>NZ_JBNAMQ010000009.1:0-5793 GCF_049705385.1 Halobacterium sp. MBLA0001 | reverse complement strand
GATACTCACAGTAATACCGAACAGCTGCGTTTCACAGGCGAATTACGTCGCAACACGTTCGATACGGGGCAAAAACACGGTTTTCAGACGCCGTGGACTGCCTATTCTCAGTAGCAAGAGCGTCTCAGTCCCTGGTTTCGCTCTTCTAATACTATAGGGAATAATACTGAGTTGGAATATTACTATTAGTCTTAGCTAAAGACGAATGCTTCACAAGTTCTTGCGTCTCAGTCATTCGTCTGGGAGAGACTCAGCGGTAACTCCAGTTGTATACACCTACGAGGATTATCGCTTCACGCACCGTTATTGCGAACCATTCTGGCGGTGTGTGAGGAACGCGATGCAGTCGTGGTTCTCAATTCGCTCAGGGGGGCCGACAGCTCCGCAGACTGGGCACTCTTGTAGTTCAGGACCGAGGCAGTCTTGGCTGTCGGCTGTTTCGATGGATTCTTGCTGGCTTCGATATGAGTCTGTCATGCTTCGTCGTGGTGGCGAAGCACGGGGGCGGTGTCACTACCACCGGCCTCACTTTCTGAGACAACCCGTGCTCCTCACTAGGTACGTATTGCGGCACCCACTTAATAGTTACTTTGTAACTTCTATTGTAATTCCTGCTTGGGATTCTCCCGAACTAGTAAATGCAACACCCCCATATCCACACCAAGATGGTCAACGAGAACTTCGAACCCAACGACCGCCAAGAAGCAATCCTCGACGTTCTCAAAGACGGCCGCAACGAAAACCAACCCTGGGGATACGCCAACCCAAAACGCCTCGAAGAACACCTCGACACCCGACGCCAATACATCAACCGCGCACTCCAAGGCCTCGTCGACGCCGGCTGGATCGAGAAAGTCAACCGCGGCCTCTACCGATACGTCAACGACCCTCGAGAGGACAATACCAATCCAAAGGGGCGTACAGAATAGTAATTATTGTTTCACTGGGTGATTTGATGACCAGTGTTTAGTGACTACAATAACAATATCCCTATTGTCGTAGATTTCACTCCGGAGAAATCAGTGGATGAGGAGACGTCGATGCATATCACGCACTAGGGGTTGAGCAAGTCAATCTACGTTCTAGTGGTTTGTCGATTATTGCTGTTCGAAGTGGCACGAACTACAAGTTTTATCAACTCCGGTTCATAGCTACTCGGAGCCTATCGGGTGTCGCTAGCGGCCCACGAGCCAGACATTATCAATTTCGACCCGTGGTCACGCAGTACTGATTAGGTATAGCATGGCTGGTGGAAAGGACATATATGTAAACTAATCCATGGCTACGCGGTGGTCCACCACTATGTCGAGAAGCTCGATGTGGGCCCAGTAATTCCCCTCACTGAATGCCAATACTGTCTACCAAATCAGATATCCACTGAGTGGCCATCGGAGCGGCATATGATAGAATGACTCTATGAAAAGAGCCTGTCATAGAATCCATCTCATAGTTTCTCACAGCCCGGATCGTTTCCTCGCTCGTAGTTGGTGATTGCAACGACGATTCGAAGGCACAGTGCGAGGAACACTTCTGTTCGTGCGTGGACGCGGCCTCGGGCGCGGACGTGCCCGAGGCCGCAGTCCTTGACCGCGTCGTTGGTTCGTTCGACTCCTGTCCGGTTGGTGTACGTCTCGTCCAAGATGGATTGTTTCAGCTGCACGTCCTCGCTGTGTTCGGTGATTCGGCCTTCGACCCTGTACTCGATGTCTTTCGGGTCGTCGGTGTTTCGCGGATTGTATGGAGCGATTGGCACGACCCCTGCGGCCAGCAGGTGGTCGTGCCAATCGAGGACGTCGTAGGCGCTGTCTCCGAGCATCCAGACCGGTGTATCGACGGCGAGCGCGTCACGCGTGACGCGCATCGCCGTCTTCTGATCCGCTTGCTTGGTTTGTGTGAACTCCGCTGCTATCGGGATCTTTGCACCAGTTGAGACGATCGTACAGCCGAAGCCGTAGTAGTACTCCTCAGCTGTTGGATCGTAATTCCACGAGGCAGCGTCGTTGTGTTGGATTGATTCAACGTGGGTCGAATCGATGGAATACGTGGAGTCGAGCAGGCCGCGAGCGGCGGCCTGCTCGACGAGCCTGTCGAAGATATCGTCGATAACGTGTTCGAGATCGGTGAGAAAGCGATCAATCGTGTCTCTGGATGGCGGTTTGTCGAGTCCGCAGTAGTACCAGACGAGGCTGTGCTGGAGTTCTCGTGTAACTGGGCGTGTGCCGTAGACATCCTCGTAGTAGCAGTGGAGGAAGCCGCGAAAGAGATCCGGTGGCTGGTGCACTCGTGTTCGCCCCCGCTTCGAGGGGGCGAACACGTCGTATTCCAGGAGAAACTCGAACTCAAGGTGTTCGAACAGCGGTACTGTCTCCGTAGCCGCCGCATTCAAGAAGTCGTCTACCGAAGCTACGTCTTGCAGGGTTGCGATTGTGCTGGACACACTTTCTGCACCCTGCTGCTTCGTACGTGACGCTTTCTATGACAGGCTCTGAAAAGCCAAAACAGATGGAGGAGATTAGTAGGTCACTCGAATCGAAGCGGTCTCATCCGGCCAATTGGTAATCCGAGATTCCACAAGTATCGACTGCATATTCTCCTCCCGATGTTTGTCATCTGTCAACGTTCGGGAGTTGGTGGCTCGTACCCTCCACAAGGCAGACACGATGGTCGCTCCCTCCTACCGGCCTCGTGTCTACATCTAGGCGTACAACCAGGACTACTGCGAAACCAACCCGACAGAGAACGATTCACTAGACGACACCGATTACAATCACATTAACCCCAGACCTCACAGAAGGACAAGGTGCTCCAACCGCGCGGTGACACAGCGCCGTCGTGGCCATCCCACACGAGGACGTTCAGAAGATATTCGAGTATCTCCGATCGCCGGCCATCCGCAACGAGCTGCTGATACGATTGCTGTATCAGACCGGCGTTCAGTCAGTCGAACTGGCCAACATCCGGCTCGCGGACATCGACTTCGGGAAACGCGAGATGCGAATCACGTCGGCGAAGGCAAATGAGGGCGACGGGAACTACATCCGATACGTCTACTACCACGAGAACCTTGACTACCTGATGCGTGAGTGAGTCGAGAAGTAGCGCCAGTCGTACGCGCCGAGCCGACTCCGACTACCTCTTTTTCACCCAGTAGAAGCCGAAGATGTGGCCGAGCTACATAAGTCGGGTCGTGAAAGAGTAGAGGTGGGAGTCAACGAACCAATCACCGAAGACGCGAACGTAATCACGAGATGGCTCGTGACTACACACGCTTCCCATTCGATGGCATCCAACTCAGCGAACGAGATGCCTCCTTCCGATCCTAACGGAGACGGGATCCCTATTCATATGTCGTCCAGGTTCTCGGCCATCAGAAGCTGGATACGACGATGAAGTACGTCTCGACAGACTGGGACCATATCGGGAAGGTGTTTCCTGAACGCGGGCTGCGGTAGTCCGCCCATATAGTTTTCCGAATCGATTAAAGTCCTCCCATAGAAAGGAATAGGTGATGGGAATCCACGAATCGATTAATTTTGGTATTCAGAATCCAAAGATTGGACTTGTAGAATTGTGGAGAAGATACAAGGAAAGACAGCAACCATCATATGACGAATCAGGGATCAATATTCACGAGAGAGATTGGGATCTCTTATTAATATTCGATGCCTGCCGATTTGATGTATACTCTAATTGCGTAGATATAAATGGAGATTTATCGAAAGTTCATTCTAGAGGATCTACAAGTAAGGAGTGGGTGAGGGGAAATTTTTCTGAAGGTGAATATGGTGATCTAGTTGTTATAACAACAAACCCGTTTTATAAACAGCTTGCTGAGGAAATAGATATTCAGGTTCATCATTTTGAATGGGTTGAACCAACTAATTCAGAAACGGGGCTAACTCCCCCTGATAAAATAACAGATAGAGTATTGGCATTAGCAGAAGAGTTCCCACA
Organism: Halobacterium sp. MBLA0001; assembly: GCF_049705385.1. Classification (NCBI taxonomy): domain Archaea; kingdom Methanobacteriati; phylum Methanobacteriota; class Halobacteria; order Halobacteriales; family Halobacteriaceae; genus Halobacterium; species Halobacterium sp. MBLA0001. Next base: position 1,839 of record NZ_JBNAMQ010000009.1, on the reverse strand, counting down.
GAAGAGGATTTTAGCACATTATATGCAACCCCATGCACCGTATCTCGGACCGAGCGGAGAAAATATTTCGTATACAAAGGGGCAGTTACATAGGGTTATGAAGGATAATTCTATTTCTAAATCGGAGATCAGATCAGCATACTATGAGAATTTGGATATTGTTTTAGAATCGATAAAACCAATTATTAAGAAGAGGTATGGCAAAACGGTTGTTTCAGCTGATCACGGTGAGATGTTGGGAGAGTCCTTAGTAGGCAAGATTGACTTTCTCTCTTACTATGGGCATCCATATGGATTGCAGAAAGACTGCGTCCGGTCAGTTCCGTGGCATATCATTGATTATAACGTTGATGATCGAAGAGATATAAAGGACGAACACGCCTATCCAATTAATTCTGATGACGTCACTGAGCAGTTACAAGCGCTTGGGTACCTATGATCTGTTCTTGTTCGGTCACCCAGATAATATCGGATTTAATACTTGCTGAATAGTAATTCGAATAGGTGAATAGAGAAGGATAACAACAACATATATCAAAACACCAAATAAGATGAGTGAAAATAGGGGCAATAAAGAATCTATCTCTATGTTCAATTTAGCTAAATGAATTGCACCGCCCATTATACATGAAGCAACAATACTCCAAGCAGTTTCTTTGAGAGGAAAATCAATTGTTATGTAGCGTCGAACATATCGTAGTTGTAAACCAGCAAGCACGATGGAGGCACCAGTAGTCGCCACGGCAGCGCCTACAATTCCAAACTGCCAAATTAAAATAACATTCAGTATTAGATTTGTTGCAATTGAAATAGTAATCATATATGCAGCTACATCTGGGCGATCGATTCCCCAAAGAACTCGCCCTAGAATGGAATGGATTGATTGAAATATCTTTTCTCCAGCAAGAATAATTAATGTCATCCCAGCAATTGTAAACTTGGGGCCATAGAGGATAGAGAGTAAATCTTCCGACAGAATCAGTGTACCTACAAATGCAGGGATTGTAAGTATGATTCCAGGAAGAAGGGCTGTATGAAGAACGCCCTCAATCCGCTCAATAGCATCTTCAGCAGCCCACTGGCTAAATTGTGGGAATATAGAGGTTGAGATCGCTTGTGTAAGTATCATCACAACTAGTGATAGTCGCCATGCATTTTCGTAGGCCCCAATTCCTGCCCGAGTTGATACAACACCTAAAGAGACGAACAGTGAGAGAATCGCCACATCCATCCAACTATAAAAATATCCACCAACAGATGCAATAGTACTATATTTCCCATATTCAAAAAGCGACTTGGTGTGTTCAATTGTTGGCTGAGTTATTGAAATGGAGACCTTCCACCAGCCCACAACAAGCATAAGAACTGAGCCGATGAGATGGCCATAGATGAGCGCATAAACCCCGTATTCTTGGGTATAAAGAGCATAGCCAAAAACAAGCCATCCGAACGGTTGCAGGACTTCGATAATCGCGGTCTCTCCCACACGTAATTCGCCTCGAAGAACACCAATAGCGAGGTGTGCGCCCTGACTGACGATTAGCGTAGCGACGAATGGAATTGCAAGGGAAGCACCGAGATACTGATTAACGTATCCTCTCGCGGCTATGATGAGGAAAGAGACCACGGCTAGAATGGGGAGTTTTAGCGCAATCGCGGAACTGAGATATTGACTCGCGTCTTCTCCCTCGCTAATCCGTTTCTGGGCAGCACTTCCGATTCCAAAATCGGCGGGAATAGCGAGAATTCCGAGAAGCGCTACGAAAGGATAGTAGGTCCCCAGTGGGGCCGCCCCCAGTTCCCTAGAAAAGATGATAACTGCAACAAAGCTGGCTAGAG
>NZ_JBNAMQ010000007.1:0-2103186 GCF_049705385.1 Halobacterium sp. MBLA0001 | reverse complement strand
TTCCCGTCCTGGATGACAGCGACGTGGGTCGGCGCGCCGTCGATCTCTCTGGTCAGGAGGCGCTCGTAGACGGCGCTGGCGGCGTCCCACAGCCGAGTTCGCATTACCAGGAGACGACAACACTCTCACGTATGAGCCTTCTGTTCGCTGCGCCGCACGCCCGAGCGTGGCGTCGCCCGACGAGCACGGCGCGCGCCGGCAACCGCCACACGTAAGCCCGAGACACGGCACACGTGTGGTATGAGCGAGACGGCGAACGCAGACCTCTACCGCGACACCGTCGCGTTGCTGCAGCCCGGCGACGTGACGCTTGCAGGGGCAGTCATCCACACCACGTACGACAACGACGAGGAGAGCAAGCTCCACCAGCTCACGCTCGACGCCGGCCAGGTCGTCGCCGACCACGTCGCGGACGGCGACACGTACGTGTACTCGGGCAACGACGACAGCGACTTCGGCGTCAACCAACACCAGGGCCGCATCCTCGACGACGACGCGTTCGTCTGGGAGTGCCAGCAACTCCTCCGGGACGGGGCGTTCGCCGTCGTGTTGTACTGGGAGGCCACCGACGACCACGCTGCCATCCTGGACGGCATCCGTGACTGCGACGGCGTGACGTCCGTCGTCGCCGTCACCGAGGACGGCTTCGAGGCGTAGCCGATTCCAGCGATCCGGGATGGAGTCGGGCTGTTTATTTACCGCGACTCCTGACGTACGGGCATGGATATCGGGGATTTGGACGACCGGGATCGCGCCGTCCTGAACGCGTTTCAGGGGGGGTTCCCGGTCGTGCAGCGCCCGTTCGAACCCGCGGCCGAGGCGCTCCGGTCCCGGGGGGTTGAGTTCTCCGCGACGGAGCTCCGCGACCGGGTTCGGACACTCGACGAGAACGGGGTATTGACGCGGTTCGGCGCGCTCATCAACGCCGAGGAGATCGGCGGCGCGGCCTCGCTTGTGGCGATGCACGCGCCCGAGCACCGCTTCGACGAGATCGCGGACACCGTCAACGACATCCAGGCGGTGGCGCACAACTACGAGCGCGAACACCCGCACCTGAACATGTGGTTCGTGGTGTCGGTCGCCGACCGCGAGGTCGCGGACGTGCTCGCGGAGATCGAAGCCGAAACCGGCCAGGAGACGTACAACCTCCCGAAACAACAGGAGTTCCGCGTGGAAGCCAAGTTCCTCGTCGACGGCCCCATCCCGGACGGCGACGTCGACCTCTCGCATCTCGGGACGACCCCCGAGCCGACCGGCCGGGACACGCTCACCCCCGCCGAGCGCGACCTCGTGGTGGCCGTTCAGGACGGGCTGCCGGTCGTGGAGACGCCGTACTGTGCGGTCGCCGACGACATCGGCCGCGACCCCGAGTGGGTGGTGGCGACGCTGCGCCGGTTCAACGAATCCGGGATGGTGCGCCGCGTCGGCGTGATCCCCAACCACTACGCGCTGGGGTACACGGAAAACGGCATGACCGTCTGGAACGTGCCCGATGACGCCGTCGACGACGTCGGGCCGGCGGTCGCGGGGCTGGACTTCGTGACCCACTGCTACCAGCGCCCCCGCCACGACGGCGTCTGGGAGTACAACTTCTTCGCGATGACACACGGCCGCAGCGAGGCCGAAAGCGAGGCGCGCGTCGAGCGTGTCCGGTCGGTGATGGACGACCACTGGGACGTCACTGACGACGACTGGGACACCCTCTTTTCGACGCGCATCCTGAAGAAAACCGGCATCCGGCTGGACGAGCGCGCGGACGCGAACACGGAGTGACCGCGCCATGATCCCGCTACTACACGACTTCCACGGGGCATCGGTCCTGGTGGTCGGCGGCGGAGCCGTCGGCGCCCGGAAGGCCCGGCGGTTCGCCGCCGAAGCCGACCGGGTCGTGGTGGTGTCGCCGGCGTTCGGCGACCGCGAGTTCGGGGACGCCGACCGCATCCGGGCCGCCCCCGACCCCGATGGGGCGGCCGACTGGGTGGCCCGCGTCGACCCGGCGCTGGTGGTCGCGGCGACCAGCGACAGCGACGTGAACGCGGCGTTCGCGGCCGCGGCCCGCGACGCGGGCGCGCTCGTGAACCGCGCCGACGTCGCCGGGGATCGGGACCACAGCGGCGACGTGGTCGTCCCGGCGACGGCCGGCGATCCGCCGGTGACGATCGCCGTGTCGACCGGCGGGCGCAGCCCCGCGCTGTCCAAGCACCTGCGGGAGCGCATCGACGAGGAGTTCGCGGGGGCCGGCGGGATGGCGGTGTTGACCGGGCGCATCCGGGAGGACCTTCGGTCGACAGGGTTATCACCCGCTGAGCGACGGGACGCAGTGCGCGCCGTCGTCCGCTCGACGCCGGTTTGGAAGGCTTTACGTACGGGAGATGCCAACCCTCGAGTGAGAGCCGAGGCCGCCGTTGCGCGAGCCGTCGGCGACGTAGATTGGTCGACATGAATGGGAACACTGGTGTCGTCTCTGGCGTTCGCGTCTCGCACGAGACGGCCTCACTAGATGAACTGGCTGCCGCCAGCGCCGCGTCCACGGAGGCGGCGTTGGACGCGCTGCTGGAGCAGCCACCAGTCGAGGAAGCGTTCGTGCTCCAGACGTGCCACCGCGTGGAAGCGTACGTCGTCACCGCCGATCAGGCGTCGGGTCGCCGTGCGCTCGGTGGGGCCGGATTCAACCCCGCGGGGGGCGGGGCGATCTCGATGGGGCATGAGGACAGCCTCCGCCACCTGCTTCGCGTGGCGGCGGGTCTCGAATCGCTCGTGGTCGGGGAGGACCAGATCCTGGGACAGCTCCGAGACGCCTACGACGCCGCCAAAGACGCGGGCGGCATCGACCACGTGCTCCGGGAAGCCGTGACCAAGGCGATGCACGTCGGGGAGCGCGCGCGCACCGAAACCGCGATCAACGAGGGCGCGACCTCGCTCGGCACGGCGGCCGTGCGCCTCGCCGAGCGGAAGACGCAGCTGGCCGACGCCCGGGCTGTCGTCGTCGGTGCCGGCGAGATGGGCGCGCTCGCCGCGAAGGCGTTCGCGAGCGCGACCGTCGCGGAGATCGTGATCGCCAACCGCACGCCGGCCCGCGCCGTCCGGGTCGCGGACATGGTGTCGGTGCCCGCCGAAGCCACGACGCTGGCCGACGCCCGCGGGCGTCTCGACGCCGCGGACGTCGTGGTCACCGCCACCGGCAGCCCCGAGCACGTGCTCCCCGCCAGCGCGTTCGCGGACGCCGGTGACACCGTGGTGGTCGATCTCGCACAGCCCCGCGATGTCGCGCCGGGCGCTGGCGGCCACGACGGCGTTGCCGTCCACGACCTCGACGACCTGGAGGCGGTGACGGCGGCGACCCGCGAGCGCCGCGAGGACGCCGCCCGCGAGGTCGAGGCGATGATCGAAACCGAGTTCGAGCGGCTGCTCACCCAGTACAAGCGCAAGCGCGCCGACGAAGTGATCGCGCGCATGTACGAGAGCGCTGACCGCCTCAAAAGCCGGGAGGTACAGACCGCGGTCCACCGCCTGGAAGCCGAATCCGGGTCGCTGTCCGCCGACGAGCGCGAGGTCGTGGAGTCGATGGCGGACGCGCTGGTGAGCCAGCTGCTTGCGGCCCCGACGAAGAGCCTCCGGGACGCCGCCGCCGAGGACGACTGGTCGACGATCGCGACCGCGCTCGAACTGTTCAACCCCGAGTTCGAGGACGGCATGCCGTTCGACGCGTCGCGCGGCGGGGACGCGGCGTCCGCCGAATCCGAGGACTGACACTGTCTGGTGGGTCTCCTGTCCGCGTAGGATTATAGGGCTGGCTGGCGTTCGTCGATCCGTATGTCCGACCGACTCGACGACGACACGATCAGCGACCGGCTGCCGGACGACTGGACCCACGATGGCGACGCGATCACCCGCACGTACACGTTCGAGGAGTACCTGGACGGCGTGGCGTTCGCATCAGACGTCGGCGACCTCGCCGACGAGGCGTTCCACCACCCCGAGATCACGATCCGGTACGACGAGGTCGAAGTGCGGTTCACCGACCACGAGGCCGGCGGGGTCACGAGCCAGGACATCGAGTTGGCGCGCCGAACCGACGACCGCCGGTAGCCCCAGCCGGCCCCGGAACGCTCTTCGGGCGTGGGTCCGTACCCCCGGCTCCGATGGCACCGCCAGTCGACGATTACGACGTGTGGCTGTTCGATCTCGATGGGACGCTCGTCGACACGGAGTGGTCGTACACCCGGTCCGTGTTCGATCAGGTCGGCGACCGACTGGGCGTCGAGTTCACCGACCAGCACGCCGAACGCCTCTGGCACGGGATCGGCGGCACCCGCGACCACTACCTCCGGGCGTGGGGGATCGACCCCGAGGCGTTCTGGCCGGCGTTCCACGCCGTCGAGGACCCGATGGCGCGCGCCGAAGCCACGTACCTCTACGACGACGCACGCCCGCTTGGCGGCCTCGATGCGCCGACCGGCGTGGTGACCCACTGCCAGTCGTTTCTCACCGACCCCGTTCTCGATCACCTCGACATCGCGGACTGGTTCGACGTGGTGGTGAGTTGTACCGACGACACCGGCTGGAAGCCGGACCCACAGCCGCTCCGGGTAGCGCTTGGCGGCCTCGACGCGCAGCCCGACGCGGCCGGCGTGTACGCCGGTGACGCCGTCAGCGACGTTGGCGCGGCGAAAAACGCCGGCCTGGACGCGGTTCACGTCGAACGTCACTCCCCCGGGAAGCGCGGTCACTGCGTGCTCGGCGATCACCGCGTGTCGTCGTTCGCGGACGTGTTCCCGTCCGGCGATGGGGACGCCTGAGCGCCCTGCCTGGGTGGCGCGCGCACCCGCCGATACCACCGGGTTTAACGCTTCGCCGTTCTAACCGTCTGGCATGTCCCGCTTGCGCGACGCGCTGGGGAACTTGCCTGACGCCGTGTTCGTCGACGTGCACGAGGGCGCCGACGCGTACCGTTACGTCGTCGACGTTGCCGGTGTGACACCGTCGACCGTCGATGTGAGTGTGGCCGGGCGCACCGTCTCTATCGAGGCCCACCGCCGCAAATCGGTGCCGGCGGCGTTCGAGTACCGCCGCGAGGACCGGTCGCTGTTCGTCGACGCGGAGCTCCCCCTGCCGTCGGACACGACCGCCGACGGCGCAACGGCAACCGTCTCGAACGGCGTGCTCACCGTGTCGCTGCCCAAGCGCTCGTCGTCGGACCACCACGTTCCAGTCGAGGGGTGACCGGTGGCGGTACTCAGGTCCTATCGACGGTTCGTTGTCGTGGTCTGGCAGTTCCTCCCCCTGCTGTGGGGGTGGCTGCGCGACCGACGGCGGTTCGTCGCCTTCGGCGGGAGCCGCCGCGTCACCGCCGAGATGCGCCGCGAGCGCGCCCGGATCCTGCTCGACGCGCTGTTGACGCTCGGCCCGACGTTCATCAAGCTCGGGCAGCTGTTGTCGACGCGCCCGGACGTGTTGCCCACCGAGTACATCGAGGAACTCGCGGAGCTGCAGGACCGCGTGCCACCCGCCGACTGGGCGGAGGCCCAACGCGTCATCGAGGACGAACTCGGCCCCGTCGACGACGTCTTCGACGCGTTCAACCGGGAGTCGATCAGCGGCGCGAGCCTCGGCCAGGTGTACACCGCCGACGTGGACGACCAGCAGGTCGCGGTGAAGGTCCGCCGCCCCGGGATCGAATCGCTCGTCGAAGCCGACTTGCGCGCCATCCGGTGGTCGATCCCGATCGTCGTGCGGTTCGTCGGCCAAGGCCAGGCGTTCAGCCTGGAGAACCTGGCCGACGAGTTCGCGAAAACCATCCGCGAGGAGATGGATTACAGCCGCGAGGGCCGCATGCTCACGGAGATCCGCGCGAACTTCGCGGACGAGCCCGACATCGTGATCCCGACCGTCTACGAGGAGTACTCGAGCGACCGCGTGTTGACGATGCAGTACATCGAGGGGACGAAGATCTCGGACGTAGACACCCTTGAGCGCCGCGGCGTCGACCGCTCGCAGGTCTCGGAAACGCTCGAACGCGCGTACCTCCAGATGATCATCGAGGACGGCGTGTTCCACGCCGACCCCCACCCCGGGAACCTCGCGGTCCAGGACGACGGCAGCATCGTGTTCTACGACTTCGGGATGAGCGGGCGCGTCGACTCGTTCATCCAGGACAAGATCGTGGAGTTCTACGTCGGCGTTGCGAACCAGGACATCGACGCCATCCTGGACGCGCTCATCGACATGGGCACGCTGTCCCCGGAGGCCGACCGTGCGGTGATGGCTGATGTCATGGAGTTGGCCATCCAGGACGCCCGCGGGGAGAACATCGAGACCTACCGCGTCCAGCAGATCGTCGGAAAAGTCGAGGACACCATCTACGAGTTCCCACTGCGGCTGCCGCCGAACCTCGCGCTCGTGCTCCGTGTTGCGACCGTCGTCGAGGGCGTGTGCGTCACGCTCGACCCGGAGTTCGACTTCATCACCGTCGCCACCGACTACCTCGCCGAACAGGGCTACCGGGAGGAGTCCATCAGGCAGTTCGCCGCGGGCACCGTCGAGGAGTTCCAGGCGGCGGCCACGTCGGTGCTGCGAGTGCCCCCGAAGCTGGAGCGCGCACTCGACAAGGTCGAACGCGAAGACCTCTACGTGCGCGCCGACCTCGAGGACAGCAACCGCGTCATCGACGCGCTGGCGCGGCGGGTCGTGCTCGGACTCGTGTTGGCGACCAGCGTCCCCACGACGGCGTTTCTCTACGTGACGGCGGACGTGACCGCCGCCGCCATCTCGGGGGCGTTCACCGCCGCCGTCGGGGCCGCACTCTACAAGACGTTCCGGCGACGCAACGGCCTGCAGGCCAGCCCGCAGTTCACCCGCCAGAACCTCCGGGAGCGCGACGGCGACGGCGACGACGGCGGGACGGCGCTGGCGCGCAGCGGCAGTCAGATCGAGGCCGACGACGCCGGCACAGCGACGAACGGCGACTGATCGCCGGGAGCGCTGGATACTTGCTTCCAGCGAGCCCCGAACAACGTGTGTACCTTGCTGATGCGGCGTGGCCCGAGCTCGGTGACTACTTCGACGCGGAATCGCTGGCGCTCGTGCCCCTGGGTTCGACCGAACAGCACGGCCCCCACCTGCCGGAGTCCACCGACCACCGGATCGCGGAGGCGTTCGCCCGCACGGTCGCCGACCGCACTGGCGTTCTCTGCACGCCACCCGTGAACGTCGGGGTCAGCCCCCATCACCGACAGTTCCCGGGAACGATGTGGGTCGAGCCACCGGTGTTCCGGGACTACGTGGCGTCGTTCACGCGCAACCTGGCGTTCCACGGCATCGACCGCGTCGTGTTCGTGAACGCCCACGGTGGGAACGTCTCGCACCTCCGCGAGGTCGGTCGCCGGCTGCGCGACGAGGGCACCCTCTACGCAGTCGAGTGGATGTGGGACGAATCCATCCCCGAGCTCGTCGACGAGGTCTTCGACCAGAACGGCCCCCACGGCGGCCCCAAGGAGACGGCGCTGATGCAGTACCTCGACGGCGAGCACGTCCACGACGACCGCCTCGAAGACGCCCGGGACGGCGGCGTCGCCAGTGTCGCCGACGCCGACACGATCAAGCACGGCTCCCGGACGTTCTACGACGCCATCGACAACACCGACAACGGCGTGCTCGGCGACCAGACCGACGCCACCGCCGAAACCGGCGAACGCCTGTTCGAGGCCGCAAGCGACCAGCTCGTCCAGCTCTGCGAGTGGCTGGACGCACAGGCGTTCGCGGACCTGCTGCCCGAGCCCCACGTTTCGACGTGACCGCGGCCGGCCACCGAATCGCGTGTACCGCCTGGTAGCCGCCCGCTCCGTCGCCAGTCCGTTCCAAGAGGTTTATACTACGTAGGCGAGAATCCCGGGGCATGGCGAAAGAGCAGAAGGAAGTGCGTGACCTGCAGGAAGGCAACTACGTGATGATGGAGGACGCCGCCTGCCAGATCAACGCGTACAGCACCGCGAAACCCGGCAAGCACGGCAGCGCGAAAGCCCGCATCGAAGCCGAGGGCGTCTTCGACGGCAAGAAGCGATCGCTCAGCCAGCCCGTCGACGCGAAGATCTGGGTGCCGATCGTCAACCGAAAGCAGGGCCAGATCGTCTCCAAGGAGTCCGACACCGTCGCGCAGGTCATGGACCTCGAAACCTACGAGACGGTGACCATGCAGATCCCCGGTGAGCTCGACATTCAGGCCGACGAGAACATCGAATACCTCGAATTTGAGGGACAGCGCAAGATCCTCCAGGAGTAGCGCATGTTCCCTGGCGCCAGCACCGCCGACGAGTCGAACCCCGGAGCCGACGCCGACTACGTCGTCGTTGGGGCGCCCCTCGACGTGTCGACGTCGTTCCAGCCGGGCACCCGTTTCGGCCCCGGTGAACTCCGGACGTACGCCGCGACCTTCGAGGACTACCACCACCGGACGGGCACGCACTTCTCCGCCCTCTCGGTCACTGACTACGGCGACGTGCGCGCGTGGAACGACGTGCCGGCGTACCTCGAATACCTCAACGGCGTCGTCACCGACATCTCGTGGAACGACGCCACGCCGCTGCTCGTCGGCGGCGAGCACACGGTGACCGTGGCGGCGGTTCGCGCCCTGGACCCAGACGTGTTCGTGGCCCTGGACGCCCACCTCGATCTGCGCGCTGCCCTCGACGGTGATCCGCTGAGCCACTCGACGGTGACGCGCCACGCCCTCGACGTGGCCGACGAAGCGATCGTCGTGGGCGCACGCGCCGGCTCCGAGGAGGAGTGGGAGCGCGCCGCCGACTCTGACGTGACCGTGATCGAGCCGAGCGCCGTCGCCGACTGGACGCCGGCGTTCGGCGACGCGGACGTGTACCTGAGCGTGGACATCGACGCCGCCGATCCGGGGTACGCGCCGGGCACCGGGACGCCGGAGCCGTTCGGGATGTCGCCACGGGAGCTCCGGGCGGCCGTGCGCGCAGTCGCCCCGCACGCTGTCGGGTTCGATGTCGTGGAGGTCAACGACCGGGACGACGGCCAGGCCCCCACCCTCGGCGCGAAGCTGCTGCGCGAGTTCGTGCACACGCACCACGCCGACGGGTAAAAGACCCCGGCGGCCGGTTGGGTTCGCATGGACGTTTCCGACGTCACCAGCCGATACAACGACCGACTGCGAGTCACCGACTACGCCGACGCCGCGACCAACGGCCTCCAGGTCGGCCCCGAGGATCGCAGTGTCGAGCGCATCGCGTTCGCCGTCGACGCCGCCGCTGCCACGATCAGCGACGCCGTCGAGTGGGGGGCGGACCTCCTGGTGGTCCACCACGGCGTCGCTTGGGGCGGCCTGGACGCGGTGACGGGCCGCGAGTACGACCGGATCGCTGCGCTCGTCGACGGCGAGTGCGCGCTGTACGCCGCCCACCTCCCCCTCGACGGACACCCGGAACTCGGGAACGCAGCCCACGTGGCCGACGTGCTCGGCCTCACACAGCGCTCGCCGTTCGGCGACCACAGCGGCGAGCAGATCGGTCTCCAGGGACAGCTCCCGGACCCGACGAGCGCGGCCGCGCTCTCCGAGTCGCTCGCCGCAGCGCTGCCCACGGGCGACCAGCCGGTACAGGTGCTTGACGTCGGGCCGGCGGAGTTGACCGACGTGGCAGTCGTCACCGGCAGCGGCGCGGACTGGCTGCGGGAGGCCGAGGCCAACGGGGTGGACGCGCTCGTCACCGGCGAGGGGAAAGGAAAACTCTACCACGAGGCCCGCGAAGCCGGCGTGTCAGTGTTCCTGGCGGGCCATTACGCGACCGAAACGGGAGGGGTGCGTGCGCTCGAAGCGGTCGCCGACGACTGGGGAGTCGAGACCCGGTTCATCAGTCACCCCACGGGCCTGTAGCCATCGCGGCGAATATTGCCGGCTGTGGCCGCTGAGACGGCACACGAAGTGTAAACGCTTTTTGCCAGTATACACCTAATACCCAGTACATGGGGTCCGGATTAGTCGCACGAATCAGGGGGAGCTACGGCACGAAGCTCACCCTCGCGCTGGTCGTCGTTGTTGTGCTCTCTGTTGGGGTGGGGACGTTCGTCTACCAGCAGACGACAACGCAACTCGAAACCGACGTTCGGGCCGACCTCACCGGGTCGGCAGACGCCCGCGCCGATCACCTCGACGCGTGGCTGTCGAACGCCCGCGGGCAGACCCAACTGGCATCACGCCATCCCGTGCTCGCATCCGGCAACGACACGGCCATCACACGCTATCTCGAAGGGCTTGCGGCAAGCGACGAACGCCCCGATGGCGTCGTCGCCGCCCACGTCTACAACACCTCGACGACAACCATCGAGGCCAGCTCCGCCGACGCGTTCACCGGCGTGAACCCCCGCGAGCAGGGCGCGCCGTTCGCCACCGACCCGCCGTCGTTTGCGACCACCAGCGATGTTGTCGTCGCAGCACCGTTCACCGTTCCGGCGGCCGACTTCCCCGTGCTCTCGGTGCTCTCGCCGATCCCTGGCACCACGGATAAGGCCCTCATCTACATGGTGAACGTGAACACGCTCACCGACGACTTCGGGCAGAACGTCGCGGGAAGCACCACCACCGTCGTTTCCGCCGACGGCACGTACGTCTCACACCCCGACCAGGACCGCGTTCTCACCGGCCACGACGGCCCATCGCGGCTCCTCGACCAGTCGCGCACACAGCCCGCCTACATCGACGCCAACGGCACCGTGACGGCCGCCGCCCCCGTCGACGGCGCGCCCTGGTCGGTGCTAGTGCGCGCTCCACACGACCGCGCGTTCGCGCTCGGTGACTTCGTGGCGTCCAGCCTCGTCGGTCTCGTGCTCATCACGATCGTGAGCCTCTCACTGATCGGTGTCACTGTCGGCTCGACCACGGTCACCGCGCTCCGGCAGTTCTCCCGGCGCGCCGACGAAATGGCCGCCGGCGACCTCGACACCGACATCGACACCAGCCGCAACGACGAGTTCGGGACCCTCGCGGAGTCGTTCCGATCCATGCGGGACTCCCTGTCGGAATCCCTGACCGACGCCGAACGCGCGACGGCACGCGCCGAGGACGCCCGTGAGGACGCCGAACAGCAGCGCGCCGACGCTGAAGCCGCCCGCGAAGACGCCGAAGCCGCCCGCAAGGACGCCCAAGAAACCGCTCGCGCCCTCGAATCCGCGGCCGCCGACTACGAGGCCGCGCTCACGGCGGTCGCCGACGGCGACCTCACGCGCCGCGTCGACGCCAGCCGCGACCACGACGCAATGGCGCGCATCGGCCACGCCCTCAACGACATGCTCGACGACATCGAAACCAGCGTCGCCGCCGCAACGGCGTTCTCGGACCACGTCTCGGACGCCGCCCAACGGGTCGAAGCCGACGCCGGCGACGCCATCGACGCCGGAACGGACGTCTCGACCGCCGTCGACGAGATCTCCGACGGCGCAACCGAGCAGACCGACCGCCTCCACGAGGTCGCGGGTGAAGTCGATGACCTCTCGGCCAGCGCCGAAGAAGTCGCCGAAACGGTCGCCTCACTGGCCGACACCGCCGGACAGGCCGCCAGCGCGGTCGACGACGGCCGCCAGGCCACGGAGGACGCCGTCGAGACGATGGACGACGTCGCCGACGACGCCGAAGCCGCCGCCGACGCGATGGACGCCCTCGACAGCGAGATGGCCGACATCGGGGAGATCGTCGATGTCATCGCCGACATCGCCGACCAGACCAACATGCTGGCGTTGAACGCCTCCATCGAGGCCGCCCGCACCGGCGCTGACGGCGACGGGTTCGCGGTGGTCGCCGACGAGGTCAAAACGCTCGCCGAGGAATCCCGGGACGCCGCCGAAGACATCGAATCACGGCTCCTCGCGCTCCAAGGCCAAGTCAGCGACGTCGCCGACGAGATGCGCGCCACAAGCGACACCGTCTCCGACGGCCGAGCGACGGTCGGCGACGCCGCAACCGCGCTCGACGACGTCGTCTCGTTCGTCGCCGACACGGACACCGCCGCCGGCGAAATCCGAGCCGCCACCGACCGCCAAGCACACGCCGCCTCCCGCGTCGCAAGCGCCGTCGACGAGGTCGCCGGCATCAGCCAGGAAACCGCCGCCCAGGCCACTGCGGTCGCCGACTCGGCCGCCACCCAAACCGACACCCTGTCGTCGGTCGACGACGCCGCCGCCGACCTCGCGGACCGCGCCGCAGCCCTCGACGACCTGCTCGCCGAGTTCGACGCCCACGACGACACCGAACCGGAGGACTACTGATATGGCACTCACGACATGGTTTTGGGTCGGCGCTGTCGGCATGCTCGCTGGCACCGTCCTCCCGATCCGGGACTGCATCCGACACCCATCGCATCGCCGCTACGACCTCGTACTCGCCGGCATCACCGGACTGGCCGCCATCGCGTACACCACGATGGGGCTGGGCATCACCGCAACCACCGTCGGCGACCGCACCGTCTACCTCGCGCGGTACATCGACTGGCTGGTCACAACCCCGTTGATCGTGTTGTACCTCGCGATGCTCGCCCGCCCCGGCCACCGCACGTCCGCCTGGCTGCTCGCCGCCGACGTGTTCGTCATCGCCGCCGGGATCGCCGCCGCGCTCACCACGGGCGTGCAGCGCTGGCTGTTTTTCGCCGTCGGCGCTGCCGGCTACGCCGCGCTCCTGTACGGCCTCCTGGGGACGCTGCCGCGCGCGCTCGGCGACGACCCCCGCGTGCGCTCGCTGTTCGTCACGCTTCGCAACATCACGGTCGTCCTCTGGACGCTGTATCCGGTGGTCTGGCTGCTGTCCCCGGCCGGCATCGGCATCCTCCAAACCGAGATGTACACCATCGTCGTGGTCTACCTGGATTTCATCTCGAAGGTCGCGTTCGTGGCGTTCGCCGTGCTCGGTGCCGACGCCATCAGCCGCCTGGTCGCCGCCGACGCCGCCGCGCCGGCCACCACGGAACCAACGCCGGACGGCGACTAACAGCGGGTCCAGACCAGCAACGTCTTTCCGCTGTCCGCCGTGCTATCGACTGGCCGATGACGACACCACCGGGCCGACCCGGGGTGGCTCCCGTGGGACGACGAGCCCTATGAGTGCCGAGGCCAGCTTTCTATCCATACATTTCGGGAAAGGAGTGAACGAACGTCATAGAATCTTGTCTGCTGCCTTCTGAGAAAGGACAGTCGTCATTAGAGGTCGAAGAGTGAGGACGAGCGAATTGAGGATATAGATCTTCCTGGTGTTTATACAAAAGCCATGAGATTGTGCCGACATGTCTGACAATCCGGTGAATGGAATAGAGATTCCTGAGCCAGATTACGAGAGTATCGCTGGTTCGCTTCCATCGCAAGAGACTATCGACTCTGCTACCGATGCAATACAAAAGGCCAAGAAGCGTTTTGAACGAGCCCGAAAAGGGGCAGAGAAACATATCAATATTGGCCCGCCATGGGACTACGACCCGAGCGACTATTCCCCATCAGATGAAGCATCCTATCACGCCTTCAGGTGGGCACACGAAGGTCAAATCTCGTTACAAGAGACGGGAGACTCTGAACTAGAGACCATTGCAGAACAGATAGAGTATGGCTCTAAGATGCTTGCCGAAGATTCTAGCAATGACGATATTCAGGGTTTCAATTCAGGAATATTGGCCCTCATATCTGCATTAGATGGTCTAATCATCTGGCTATGCGAGTACGACTCGAATACTCCCGCTGACAGAACCAATGCCAATGGAGAAGATATCTATCACAGCGGAAGCAAAAAAGATGTTTTGAAGAGAATGTACGACCAGCACTCTGTTTTTGGCGTCGAGAATGGCCAAGGAAGTGAGTTCAAAAACAAGTGGGTCGACTTCTGGGAACACCGTCATCGCATAATGCACGGTGAGCCGGACGCATATTACGACGACAATGTTGGAGTCGCGACCCTGTTCTTTGTAGGCCTAACAGCTTATGTGGTTAAGGAACAGTACGAAGCGTTGAACCCGTGACAATCAACATATAGGTATGAACGAAGGGGAAGTGCGACAAGTGGTATCGGTTGCTCTTGAGAAGGTCAAGGACAAGGATACAGGGTTACTGAGGCTCGATGTCAACGAGAGGAGCATCACCCATCGTCTCGGGATGTAGCTTCAAGTTGCAGTCAGTGACCCTTGGGACGTAGATGTCGAGTACAACCGAATAAGCGAGGATCATGATGTGACTAAGCGGCTCCCAGAGAAGATGCTACATGAGCAGCCAATCCGCTGGCTGTCCATGCCTGTCATCCTCTGCCGAACTTATTGTGCGCGCTAACTGTTGTATCGTATGTGAGTATCACCGTTGATACTATCGCCAATGGACTTTTGACACAGTCCGGCTAGGGCCAGACATGATGGACACACCAGAACACGCCAGCACCAGCAGCCGACGGCGGCTGCTCGGGATGCTGGCGGCAGGGGGGACGACCGCAGTCGCTGGCTGTACCACGATCACCGGGGGTGGTGACACCACATCCACCGGCGGCGGCGACAGTGGCTCGTCGTCGATCGTTGTCGGCTCGAAGGGGTACGCCGAGCAGGTGACGCTCGGATACGTCGCCTACGAGCTCCTGGCAAACACCACGAACGCGACCCTCGTCGACGAAACCGGCTTCGGGGGGAACGCAGCCATCTCCGAGGCGTACCGGACCGGGAACGTCCACGCCTACTACGACTACATGGGGTCGCTGTGGTCGTCGCACCCGCCGAAACACGACAGCGCCGACTTCGACACGCCGGACGCCCAGTACGACGCGCTGAAATCGGAGATGGAATCCGAACACCCGATCCGCATCCTGGATCGCGCGGACTGGCAGAACACGTGGGCGGTGTTCGTCGCCGAGCGCGCCGTCGAGGGCACGGGCATCCAGTCGATCAGCGACCTCGCGGCGCACGTCAACAGCCGAAACTACGACATCAGGCCCGCGTTCGGCGACGGGTTCCGCTCCCGGAGTGACGGCCTGGACGCGCTGCTCGACTACTACGAGTTCGACCCCGAGCGCGTGACCGCGTGGGCGTCCGAGCGCGAGTTCCTGGAGACCGCGTCCGCACAGGCCGCGGGCACTGCGGTCGACGAAGGGTACGCCGATCTGGGGTTCGGGTACAGCACCAGCGCCTGGCTCACCGACGTCGACAACGTTCGTGTGCTCGACGACGACCGGAACTTCTGGCCGTTCTTCCATCCCGTCGGCGTCGTTCACGAGGACGTTGCCACCGACGCGGTGGTGGCGGCGCTGAACACGATGCCCGACGCGATCCCCGACGCGGAGACGATGCAGGCGTTGAACAGTCGCGCCGCTGCGAGCGGGAACCAGCAGGCGGCCGCCGACCACTTGCAGAACAACGACTTCATCTGATCCCATGTCCGAACCCACGGCCGACGCCGGCGACAACTCGCCGTCGTCCACAGACACGGCCCCGCTGGATCGCGTGAAAGCCATCGCCTTGCTGCCGCTGCGGTCGTACCTGGTGAAGTTCGCGGTCGCGTTGCTGGTGATCCTCGTGATCATCGCGGCCGGCGGATTCTGGGTGCAAGCCGACGCCACCGCCACGCTGGAGGCGAACACCGAACAACAACTCGAGCAGGAGGCCGTCTCCGATGCGACCGTGATCGGCGACTGGCTGGAACGCAACGAGCAGTCCGTGCTCATCGCGTCGAACAACCCGCGGCTCGGGTTCAACACCACGGCCGCCGACAAACAGGCGTACGTGACACAGCTCGTGGCGGCCGAACTGGACGCCGATCGGATCGCCGACGTCCACGTCGCTGACCCCACCGTCGGCGGGGCGAGCGACGCGCGCATCGTTGCAAGCACCGACGAGGACGCCCGTGGCACGCGCGTATCGGCGGACACCCACCCGTGGGTGGACCGCACGCGATCCATCGGCCGCGACACCGTGGTGTCCACGAACCCCTACCGGACCGCCGGCGGCCAGCGGGTCGTCAGCTCGATGAGCGTCGCAGCGGACCTGACACACGTTCTCGTCGTGGAGTACACCGCGGGGGATCTCAGCGACCAGTTCGGTGCCGGCATCGACGGCACGTTCACGCAGGTCGTGCGTCCGACCTCGGACGCGACGGCGGTGTTGTTCTCGGACGCCGGAACTGACGCCGTCGGGCAGCCCTACATCCCGGACCGGTCGCAGTCCGAGATCCCGGCGCTCGACTCGGCCACTGAGCGGGGACAGTTCACGAACACCCCGACGAAAGACAGCGTGCTCGACCGTGAGTACGTCGCCGCGTACACGACCGTGCCCGGGAAGAACTGGGTGGTCGTCAAGCACGCACCCTCCGAGAGCGCGTTCGCGTTGAGCAACCAGATCCGCACCGGGATCCTCGGGTTCATTCTGGTCGCGCTCGTGGGCGTGGTCCTGGTCGGTGGCACCATCGGGCGCAACACCGCGGCCGCGGTGCAGTCCCTCTCGGCGGCCGCAGCGGAGATCGAGGCCGGGAACTACGACGTGGACGTGGCGAGCTCTCGCCGGGACGAGATCGGGCAACTGTTCGCGTCCATCGGGAGCATGCGCGACGCGTTGGTCACCCAGATCGACGAGGCCGAGGCCGCCCGCGAGCAGGCCACGGAGGCCCAGCAGGACGCGGAAGCGGAGCGCGAGCGCGCCGAGGACGCCCGGGAGCGCGCCGAGGACGCGAAAGCCGACGCGGAAGCGTTGGCGGCCGAACTCGAAGCGCAGGCCGAGCGGTACAGCGACGTGATGGCGGCGTGCGCCGACGGCGACCTCACCCGCCGCATGCCCGCCGACGACACGGACAACGAGGCGATGGCGGCGATCGCGGCGTCGTTCAACGAGATGCTCGCGCAGTGGGAGCACACCATCATCGACATCCAGGAGTTCGCCGACGCGGTCGCCACCGCCAGCGAGGAGGCCGAAGTCGGAGCCGCCGACGCCGAGCGCGCCAGCGGCCAGGTCAGCGAATCCGTCCAGGAGATCGCCGGCGCGGCCGACGAGCAGCGCAACATGCTGGACACGGTGTCCGGGGAGATGACCGACCTGTCGGCGGCCATCGAGGAGGTGGCGGCGTCCGCCGATTCGGTCGCCGAGCACTCCCATCAGACCGCCGAGATCGCGCGCGACGGCGAGCAGACCGCCGAGGACGCCATCGAGCGCTCGCTGACGGTGCAGGAGGCAATCGACGCGACCGTGCAGAACGTCGAGGCCCTCGACGACCAGATGGCGGAGATCAGCGAGATCGTGGACTTGATCTCGGACATCGCCGAGCAGACGAACATGCTGGCGCTGAACGCCAACATCGAGGCCGCCCGCGCCGACAAGAGCGGCGACGGCTTCGCGGTCGTTGCTGACGAGGTCAAGGACCTCGCCGAGGAAACCCAGGAGTCAGCCGGCGACATCGAGCGCCGCATCACCGAGGTGCAGTCCCAGACGACCGCCACTGTCGCCGAAGCCAGGGCCGCCGAGGAGTCCATGGACGCGGGGATCGACGCGGTCGAGGAGGTCGTGGACGCGTTCACCGCAGTGTCCGACCACGCCGACGAGACCGACACGGGCGTCCAGGAGATCAGCGACACCACCGACGATCAGGCCGCCAGCACCGAGGAGGCGGTGTCGATGACCGAGGAGGTCGCGGATCTCAGTGACTCCACTGCTGGGGAGGCACAGAGCGTCTCCGCCGCTGCAGAGGAGCAGGCCGCGTCGATGTCCGAGATCAGCGACAGCGTCGAGTCGCTCAGCGGCCAGGCCGAACAGCTCAAAGCGCTGCTGTCGGAGTTCGAGGTCGATGCCGACCGGGACGTCACGCCCACGCAGACCGACTGACCAGACCGCAGCCGGTCAGTCCGACTGTCCGGCGGGCGCGTCGGTTGCTTCGCCGTGTGCCGTGCCGGTGGTCTCGGTCCGGAACTCGTTCAACCGGTCTTCGAGGGTGTCCGCCTGCGCGGCCAGTGACTGCAGGCTACTGGTCACCTCGGTGATCGATGCGGTCTGTTCTTCGGAGGCTGCGGACACGTTCTCGGCGCGATCGGCTGTTGCCTGGCTGATCGTGGCGATGTCGTCGACGCTGGAAACGACGCGTTCGGAGCGCTGGGCCTGTTCGTCCATCGCCTGACTGATCTCCTGGACGCCGTCGGTCGTCTCCTGGATGTTCTCGGTCACCGCCCCGAACGCGTCGACGGTCTCCTCGACGGCCGCCGCCCCGTCGTTGACGCGCTGCTCGGCGACCCGGATCTCCTCGACCGTCGTGGCCGTCTGTGACTGCACTTCCTCGATGAGCTCCGCGATGTCCTTGGCCGAGCGCTGGCTCTCGGTGGCCAGCTCTTTGACCTCGTCGGCGACCACGGCGAAGCCGTCCCCGTTGCTACCGCCGCCCGATCCCGCACGAGCGGCTTCGATGTTGGCGTTCAACGCCAGCATGTTCGTCTGCTCGGCGATGTCGCTGATGAGCTCCGCGATGTCGTCGATCTCGGTCGTGAGCTCTTCGAGCGCGTCGACGTTGGCGACCGTCGTCTGCATGGTCTCCTGGACGGCGTCGATCGCGTCGATGGCGTCCTCGGCGGTCTGTTTGCCCGCCGTCGCGACGTCCGTGGTGTCGGCCGCGGTGTCCGCGACGCTCTGTGCGGTCGCCGCCACCTCCTCGACGGTCGCGGAGTACGAATCCATCTCCTCGGCGACCGACTCCAGTTGCTCGCGTTGGTCGTCGGTGCCGGCGGCGATCTCCTGGACGGACTCGCTGACCGTCTGGCTGGCGTCCTGGATCTCCTTCGCGCCGGCGGTGGCTTCCCGGCTGGCCGTCGTGACGTTCGTCGAGAACCCCTGGATCTCGTCGATCGTGCGCTCCATCGTCGTCAGCATGTCGTTGACGACGGCTGCCACTTCGGCGATCTCCGCGTTGTCGGTCGTGGCGTCCACCCTGGCGGTCAGATCCCCGTCCGCCGCCGCTTCCAGCGTCGCTCCGACTTCGGTCGCCTGGGATTCGAGGTCCGCCGCCAACTGCTCGATCTCCGCGCTGCGTTCCCGTGCGTCCTGTTTGGCCGATTCGGCCTCGGCCGTTTGCCGCTCGGCTTCGGCCTGCTTCTGTTCGGCTTTCTCGCGGGCGCGCTCCGCCTCGGCGCGCTCTTCCTCGGCCTCCTGGCGGCGCTGGGCGCGCTCCTCGACCAGCGCCTCCATGTCCTCGACGATGGCCAGCGTCGCAGTCCCGCCGATCGCGAACACCGCCACCGTCGTCGCCATCAGCGGCCCCGTCGCGAGGTTGAAGATCTGCGTGGCGACACCGGCTTTCTCCAGCATGAGCGACACCGTCCACGTCACGCCGAGCAGTGAGGCGAACGTGAACGCCATCCAGAACGCCGCTTCAGCGTCCGTGTCCCGGTAGTTCCGGTAGCCGAGCGCGGCCGCGGCACCGAACCCGATCGCGCCGACCGCGTCACCGAGGGGCGCAACGACCGCGTCAACGAAGACGGCAGCACCACTCATGCCGTGTCCTCCGTTGCCGTCATCCCTTGCCGGCGCTGGTAGGCCGCGAACAGGAACGTCACGCCAGCGAGCCCGATGCCGACGACGTGCTCAGTGGCGTTCAACACGACCGGCAGAACCACGGCTTCGAGGTTGGTCGCCACCATCCCGACCACGAGCAGGAGGTAGCCGACCGTGAACAGCTTCGTGCTCTCCTTGTACTGGCTCACCACCGGGAACAACCCCAGCACGGCCACAATCAATCCCACAACTTCCAGAACACCGAACGCCCCAATTGCTGCCATTGCACACACTTACTTCCCGAGAACGTAGGAATGTTACCCGAACGGTGCTCTCTCACACACGTTCCGGTGAAAGATTTTGCGTCCGGACGCGTGCACGGGATCAGGTGGCATCGACTGGCACGCAGCGCGGACTCTCCGATCGCGCGACGAGAAGCACAGCTATGCGGGGCGAGAAGCGGTCGCGGCGCGGCCTGCTGTGGGCGCGGTTATTCGATGTGGCCTTCTTCGCGGAGCTGATCGGCGTCCTGGTCGGAGTACCGCCACTCGACGTTCGCCTTCTCGTCCTGCCAGTCCCACGGCTCGGCGAGCACGACGTCGCCCTCGTTGATCCACGTCCGGTACTTCATGCGGCCGGGAATGCGTCCCATCCGCTCTTTGCCGTCCTCGCACTGCAGCGTCACGTGGTTCCCGCCGTCGTGTCGCTTGACGACCGCAAACACTTCGTCGTCGTTGGGCATTCGGAGGTTCCGCCGCCCTGACTCATCGCTCACACGCTGCCTACGCGCCCGCCACAGTAAAAGGGCGCGGTCCCCCGCGA
Organism: Halobacterium sp. MBLA0001; assembly: GCF_049705385.1. Lineage (NCBI taxonomy): Archaea > Methanobacteriati > Methanobacteriota > Halobacteria > Halobacteriales > Halobacteriaceae > Halobacterium > Halobacterium sp. MBLA0001. The sequence continues at coordinate 2,082,886 of NZ_JBNAMQ010000007.1, read as the reverse complement.
TGCCCCATCAGTCACAACCCGGCTTTTTGTTGCCGGCGATCCAACACCACTCCATGCAGGGGAGCCTACCCGGTGAGCGTGACGTGACTGTCGTGGGCGGCGGCTTCGGCGGGCTCGCCGCGGCGGCCTACCTCGCCCGCGCCGGTGCCAGCGTCACACTACTCGAACAACACGACACCGTCGGCGGCCGCGCCGGCGTCCTCGAACGCGACGGGTTCCGGTTCGACACCGGCCCGTCCTGGTATCTGATGCCCGACGTCTTCGAGCGGTTCTTCGACCACTTCGACCACGACCCACACGACTTCTACGAGCTCACCCGCCTCGACCCCCAGTACCGGGTGTTCTGGACGGACGGCGACAGCGCGACGATCGAACCCAACCGGCGCAACGCCCACGAGCTGTTCGAGTCCTACGAAGAGGGCGCCGGCGACGCGCTCGCGACGTACCTCGACCGCGCCGCCACCAACTACGATCTCGCGATGAACCGCGTCGTCTACCCCGACCGGACGGCGTTCCGGGATTACGCGAGCACCGACATGCTCCCGCTGGCGTCCCGGCTGCGGCTGTTCGGGAACATGGACGACTACGTCTCGCGGTTCTTCGACCACCCCAAGCTCCGCCAGCTCCTCGAATACACGCTGGTGTTCCTGGGTGGTGCACCGCACAACACGCCCGCGCTGTACTCCATCATGAGCCACGTCGACCTCAACGGCAACGTCTTCTACCCCGAGGGCGGCATCGCCGGGGTCGTCGACGCGCTCGCCGAGCTCGCCGTCGAGCAGGGCGCAACGATCGAAACCGGGGTCGGCGTCAACGCCATCAGCGGCCGCCGCGGCGAGTTCACGCTCGCCACCGACGACGGCACACGAACCACGGACCTCGTGGTGAACAACGCCAACCCCGCGTACGCCGAGCGCGAACTCCTCGACACCGGCGGCCGCGACCACGCCCCCGACTACTGGGACGACCAGACGTACGCGCCGTCGGCGCTCATGTTCTACCTCGGCGTCGAGGGCGACGTGGGGCCACTCGCGCACCACTCGCTGGTGTTGCCCCCGGACTGGGACGGCCACTTCGCCCGGCTCTTCGACGACCCGGGGTGGCCCGATGATCCGGCGTTCTACCTCTCGGTGGCGTCGAAGACCGACGACACCGTCGCGCCCGACGGCCACGAAGCGGTGGTCATCCTGCTCCCGATCGCGCCCGGCCTCGACGACACCCCCGAGATCCGGGCGCAGTACCGCGACCGCCTGCTGGGGACGCTGGCGGCCCAGACCGGCGTCGACCTCCGGGACCGCATCGTCGTCGAGGAGTCCGCCTGCGTCTCGGAGTTCAGCGAGCAGTTCGGCGACCCCGGCGGGACGGCGCTTGGCCTGGCGCACACGCTGTTCCAAACCGGGCCGTTGCGCCCGGGGAAGCGCGACGGCCCCGACGGCCACTACTACGTCGGCGCGTACACGAACCCCGGGATCGGCATGCCCATGTGTCTCATCAGCGGCGAGCACGTCACCAAAGCCGTCATCGACGACGATCCCGCGGCGTCGGGCTCGACCGACCCGCTGGCCGTCCCCGGGGAGTTCAACTTCGACACGCCGACCACGGCCGACTGACCATGCACCTGTACTGGCACCAACGCGACCTCCGCGTTCCCGACAACCGCGGCCTCCACGCCGCCACCGACGGCGACACCGTCGTGCCCGTCTACGTCTTCGACGACACCGTGCTCTCCCAGGTGGGCCGCCCCAAGCGCGCGTTCCTCGCCGCCGGCGTGCGCGCACTGCGGGCGGCGTACCGCGAGCGCGGCAGCGACCTCCTCGTCCGCGAGGGCGACGCCGAATCCGTGCTGCCGGCGCTGGCCGACGAGTTCGACGCCGACACCGTGTTCCACGCCGCCCACTACGACGCCGCGCGGCGGAACCGCCGCACGCGGGTCGCGGACGCACTCGCCGCCGCGGGCGTCGACACCGCGGGCCACGTCGACCACACGCTCGTCGACCCCGCGACCCTCGACGACGCCTACCCCTCTCACAGCCAGTTCTACGACGACTGGCAGCAGGCACCGAAACCCGACCCGGTGCCCGCGCCGGACGCCGACGCGCTGGCCGACGTCCACGACGACCACACGCTCTCGGTCCCGGCCCCCGAGCCGCCGCTCCCGGATGCGGGACACGCGGCCGCCACCGACCGCCTCGCGGCGTTCCTCGACGACGGCATCGCGTCGTACAACGACACCCGGGACGACCTCGCGGCGGCGGTCGACGCCCCTACCAGCGCCGTCTCCCGGCTGTCGCCGTATCTCGCGGCCGGCAACATCGGCGTCCGCGAGGTGTGGGCGGCCGTCGCCGACGCCTACGACGACGCCACCGGGGACGCGGCGCGGAACATCGGGAAATACCGCTACGAGCTGTCCTGGCGCGAGCAGAACTACCACCTGCTGTACCACACCCCCCGCCTCCAGACGGAGAACTACGTCAGCTTCGACGCCCCGATCGCGTGGCAGAACAGCGACGACCACTTCGAGGCGTGGACCCGGGGGGAGACCGGCTACCCGCTGGTGGACGCCGGCATGCGCCAGCTCCGCGCGGAGGGGTACGTCCACAACCGCCCCCGGCAGGTGGTCGCCAGCTTCCTCACGAAACACCTCCTGGTGGACTGGCGGCGCGGCGAGCGCCACTTCGCCGACCGGCTGGTGGATTACGACCCCGCGAACAACGCCGCGAACTGGCAGTGGACCGCCTCCACCGGCACGGACACGGTCGCCGTCCGCATCTTCGATCCGGTCAGCCAGATGGCGAAATACGATTCCGATGCGGCGTTCGTCACCGAGTACGTCCCCGAGCTGCGCGGCGTCGACCCCGAGACCATCGTGGACTGGCCGACGCTGCGCCACTCCCAGCGCGAACGCCTCGCGCCCGACTACCACCACCCGATCGTCGACCGCGACCACGCCTACGAGCGCGCCCAGCGCGTCTTCGAAGCGGCCCTGGACGGGGACGCGTGACCCGGGCCGCGGCCACACGCTGATTCCGCGGCGGTTTTACCGCGTGTCCCCGTAGCGCCAGCCATGTACGACCGGATCCTGCTCCCGGTGGACGACAGTGACTCGATGGACCGCGTTGTTGAGCACGCCGCCGACGTGGCCGGCCGCCGGGACGCCACCGTTGACGTGCTGTACGTCCTCGACGATCGGGCGTTCCTCACGCTCGACGACGGCATGCAGGACGAAGCCACGGCGCAGCTCCGCACGCAGGGCGAGCGCGCCGTCGAACACGCCGCCGACCGCCTCTCGGAGGCGGGGGTTGACACCGAAACGTACGTCCGCGACGGTGACCCCGCGGATGAAATCCTCGCGGTACTCGCCGAGGACGGCGCGGACCTCGTCGTGATGGGGACGCGGCGCGGCGACTTCGAGCAGTCCATGCTCGGCAGCGTCTCCCGGGACGTCGTCGAGTCGACCGAAACACCCGTGTTGACCGTCCCGGTCACCGAGGACTGAGTACCGCGGCGTCGGGGCCAACGTATTTGTGGCTCGTCGGTGTGGCCCGAGACATGGATCCCCGCACAGACGAGTTGGACGAACGACAGGCTGTGACGGACGCGATCAACGTGACGTACGTCCTCGGCAGCGGCGGCGGGGCCGGCGAGCGCACCGCGGCCCGCCTCGAACGCGTTGCCGGCGACGTCCCGATCGCCGTCACACCCACGACCGACCCGATGTCGGTCTCCGACGACGCCGGCTGTGTCGTCGCCGAAACCGGTCTCCACGGCGTTGACATCGTCTCCGTGGTGGCGCGGCTCGCGGACGCCGACGTTCCCGTGGTGGTGGTCGACGACCCCGACGGCAGTGTTGCTGCCGGATCGGCCATCGACGCCGGGGCGACGGCCCACGTGCGTGCCCGGCCGGACGGGGACACAGCACGGGTGCTCGCGAACCGCGTTCGGGCCGCCGTCGAGCGGCGCCGCGACCGCGAGTCGATGTCACACACCGAGCGCCGGCTCCGGCGGGTGATCGACTCGCTTCCACAGTGCGTCCTCGAAAAGACACTCGACGGCGAGTACCTCCTCGTCAACGACTCGGGGGCGTCGAACTACGGGCTGGACCCCGACGCCGTCGAAGGGCACCGCGAGGACGAGTTCCTCCCCCCGGATCTCGTGGAACGCTTCCACCGCGAGGACGAACAGGTCATCGCCGACGACGAGGCGCTGCACATCCCCGAACAGCACGTCGACGACCGCGTCATCGGCGACGATCGCGTCGAGGAAGTCTACAAGCTCCCGTTCGACGACCCGGACACGGACGCCGACACCGTGTTGACCGTGGTTGCGGACGTCACCACGGCCTACGAGCGCCGCCACCGACTCGCCGGCGCGGCCACCCACATCGAGGACGCCATCTCCCAGATGGCGTCGGCGGACCCCGACCACGATCGCATCCGGTCGCTGCTCGACGCAGCCCACGAGTACGCCGTCGGCGACTCCGAGCGCGCCGTCGACCCCCAGTAGCCGCCGGCGTCGGTCAGTTCGTCGAGATGATCTCGATGACCGCCCGCGAGTCGAGGTCCTGGTCGGCGGCGATCTGGCGGTTCGCCCGGCAGTCAACGGCGTGCAGGAAGCCGTCACCGACATCGGAGTGAACGGCGTACGCGAAGTCCTCGGCGGTCGCGTCGGGTTCAAGCAAGAACACGTCGGGCAGCACGCGCCCGTCGGCGGTGCCCAGGCCGTTCGCCGACCCGGGGAAGACGGGCTTGACGCCGAGCGCGTCGAACAGCGCCGCCTCGATCGCGGACTGCACGCCGGTGCCGCCGTACTCGGTGACGAACTCCCGGATCGACTCCAGGCCAGCGCGCTGGTCGTCGCTTGGCTCGCCGACGATCGTGAACGCGTCGTCGCCCGCCCGGTAGTCGACCACGCCACCCTGGTCGGCCTGCGTGAGCGCCTGCTCGGCGTGCGCGCTCACGGGCACGAACTCCAAGTGGTCGTACTCGTCGTCGTCGGTGATCGCCGCCCAGTTGGCTTGGGCTTCCGGGGTGTCCATCTTGTTCGCCGCGACCACCATGGGCTTGGTGCGGGTGCGCATCTCGCGGGCGAGTTCGAGGCGGTCGGCGTCGTCCCAGGTGTCCGGGTCGAACGCCAGATCCAGGGCCAACAGCACCTGCTTGACCTCCTCGGGGCTCGTGCGGAACGCGCTCATCTGCTCGGCCAACTCGACTTCGAGGGTGGCGTCCGCCATGTGCTGGCCCTCGTAGCGCTCGATGCCCTTCTCTAGGACGTCGAGGTACCACTGATCGAGCTCCGTTTCGAGGAAGTCGATGTCCTCGCGGGGGTCGTGGCCCTCGGTCGCCTCGCCCTCGATGTCCGTCGTGCCGGAGAAATCGACCACGTGGATGAGCACGTCCGCCTCGTTGAGGTCCGTGAGGAACTGGTTGCCGAGGCCCGCGCCCTCGTGGGCACCCGGGATGAGGCCCGCGACGTCCACGAGCTTCGTCGGGACGAACCGCGTGCCGTCCTCGCAGAACCCCGTTGCGGGCGTACACTCCTCGCCGAACTCGGGGGCAGCACACTCCACACGAACGTACGCTTCGCCGACCGCGGGGTCGATGGTGGTGAACGGGTACGCGCCCTCCGGCACGTCGTTGTTCGTCGCTGCGTTGAAAAACGTGGACTTGCCCACCGAGGGCTTGCCCACCAGGCCGACGCGATAGCTCATTGATCACCGGCAGGGGGTTCTCGCCTAAACGGATTGCTACCTGCGGCCCGTATGCGAACCCGGGACAGACCCACCGCTGTGGCACCGGCGCTTTTACGCTGGCGGCGCTCCACGGTGGCGTATGAGCGAGACAGTCGTCGTGACTGGGGCGGCCGGCGGTATCGGAAGCGAAGCAGCCCACGCGTTCGCCGACGACGGCGCCACCGTCGTGCTCGGCGGCCGGAACCGGGACGCCATCGAAACGCTCGCCGCGGAGATCGGCGCGGAGTGGCTGCGGGCCGACGCGCGCGACGAGTTCGACGCCGAGCGACTGATGGAGACGGCCTCCCGGGCGGGTGATTCCTCCGGCATCGACGTGGTCGTTCCGTGTGCCGCCGTCTACCACGGCGACGCCGGACACACGCCGCTCGGGGAAACGGGCTACAGCACGTTCGACGACACCATCCGGACGAACGTGCGCGGGGTGTTCGCGACCGTGCGCGAGGCGCTCCCGCACATGGACAGCGACGGCCGCGTGCTCGTCCCAACCGGCAGCGTCGCCACCGACCCGAAACCCGGCTTCGGCGCGTACGCCGTGTCGAAAGCCGCCGCGGAGGGGGTTGCGAGGCAGTTCGCGGTCGACTGCGAGCCGGCTGTCGGCTGCGTCGATCCCGGCGCGGTCGACACCGAACTCCACGGCATGGGGGGCCGCGATCCAGCCGACGTCGGGGGGTTGTTCACGTGGGCGGCGTCGGTCCCCGACACCCTCGATGGCGGCGTGGTCGGGCTGAAAGACTGGAAGCAGGCGACCCGGTGATCAGACCACCGTGGGCAGGCCAGCGGTGACATCGACGCCAGGACTGTAGGCGATGTGGGGGCTGCCGGCGGGCTGCTCGAACCCGTTGGCGGTGAAGAGGTCGTTCCGGCGGACGTCCAGGGTGGCGTCGGCGAGCTGCCAGGGGTCGTGGTCGACCGCTCCCTGGTAGACGGTGCCGTCCTCGCTGGCGACGAAAAACCGATACCGCTCCAGGAGGAACGCGGTCAGCGACCCGGGGGTGGCGCGCGAGCACGCGCCCGCTTGCTCGTACGTCGCGTCGAAGGCAAGCGACGGCTGGCCGGCGTGCGTGCGGGTGCTGCGAACCGCGAGCGCGCCGCCCGCGCGGCGTTCGATCCGCATGTCCGCGGTGTAGTACGGCAGCCCGAACAGCCGGCGGGCGACCCGGACCCCCAGGGCGTCGGTGGCGTCCAGGTTGAAGAAGTAGATGCCGGGGCGGCCGTCCACCGTGACGTACGTGCGGAGGTTCAGCTCCCCGAAGGTGCGGCCGACACCCGACGGGAGACCGCGAGGACGGATGTTCTCCATCACGAACGGGACCACCGAGAGGTACGCGTCGCCGTCGTGGGTGTCGACGTCGACCCCGTCGGGGAGTCGGTCGGCGACGACCTCGGGGTCGACCGGCCAGCTCGCCACCAAGACGTCGGCCCACCGCATGGATAGCACGTCCATACCAGCGGGTTCGTGCGCCGGCAGCTTGGCGCTGTCGCCAACCGACAGGTTGTTAATACTGGGTACAGATTTAATAATCGAATGTCGGTTTCACACTCCACGTCGAGCGCACGCGCCCGCACGATCCGGCTCGGCGCAGCCAGCGCCATCGCCTTCCTCGCCCTCTCAGCGTACGTCTCTCGCACCGGAGACGCCCCCAAACTGGTGGGCATCTCCTGGGTGGCGTTCACCGCGATGGCCGGCGCCGCCGCGCTCGGCGGCCACACCACCGCCGACCACCCCCGTGGGCTCGTCTGGGGGTACGGCCTCGCCAGCGGCGCAATGATCGCCAGCGCTGCCGCCTTCCTCCTCCCGCAGGCCATCGGCTACGCCGCCAAACCGGGCGGGTTCGGCGTCGCGGCCGGCATCCTCACCGGGTTCGGCGCGCACACCATCGGCCACCGGCTCTCGCACCTCGACCTCCCGCTGGACCGCACCACCGCCGAACTCTCCGCGCACTCGCTGGCCGCCGGCTCCATCATCGGCGTCGTCTACACCGCCATGCCCGGCCTCGGCCCCCTCCTCGGTCTCGCCATCGTCTCGCACAAAGGCCCCGCCGGCTACGCCGCCGCCCGCCGCCTCGCCCGCACCGACCGCTCCCCGGCGATGCTGCTGTTGCCCGCCGCCGGCGTCGGCATCGCCGCGCTCGCCGTCACCGTCGTTTCGTTCCCCACTGCCCCGGTCTTCCGGGCGGTCGTCTTCGGGTTCGCCGCGGGCATCTTCCTGCACGTCGCGATGGACTTCCTACCGCACTGCGAGACCGGCAGCGACGTCCACGACGCGGTCACGCGCTCCGCCCACGACCACGACCACGCCCTGCTCGACCGCCTGCGCCTCCACGCCGTCGCCTCCACCGGCCTCGGTGCCGCCGTGGTCGCCACGGCCTGGGTTCTCCTGCAGTAGCTACACCCGAATCCGACAACTGCGGGCGTCTTCCGGCTCGGTTAGTTGTAGTCCCGCCACCGGTTGCCACAGTCCTGGCACTTGAAAAATCGCGTTGGCGGCTCGTCGGCGCTTCCGGTCTGCTTGATCGTGTACCACGCCTCGCCGTGGCCACACTCCGGACACGTCTCCTCGGCAGTCGGCTTCCCCTCGGAGGCCGCGTCCTCGCTGGTCTCGATGACATCGCTGGTGTCCTGGCTGGCGGTCTCCACGAACCCCTCGCTGCCCTCGCTGTCGGCGCTCGCGCCACAGGACGCACACACCATCTCGCCGTCCTGTTTGTGCATCATCGAGCCACACTCGTCGCAGAACTGCATACCTCGATTACTCGTGGTCGGCGGAAAAATCACTCGGGTCGTCTCCCGCCCGCCGGGCGACGATCGGACAGTCAACCACCCGGAAATGATCCACGTCCACCATCGCCGCGATCGTCGTGCCCTCGTGGGTGCAGCCCATCTCCGGCGGCGCGGCGAAGTGCGGACAGCCATGACAGAGACTCGACTCCACGACGGTCGTCTCCCCGTCGTCGGCCGCCGCGCTGTCGGTCGCGGCTGCACTCGACGGTGCCGCCGCCGCGCTGTCGGCGTCCGTCGCGAGCGCCGTCCACACCGCGTCCTCGTCGATCTCGGCGACCGACATCTCCTCGAACAACGCCGCGACATCGGCTCCGCCGTCGTCGTCGTGGTCGCGGCGCTCGTCGATCCGTCGGCGTACGTCGGCCAGCGGCTCGTCGGTCTCGTCGTCGCTCACGCCCCACCACCGTCGTTGCCGGCGTCCTCGGCGTCGGCGTCGAGCACCTCGGACGGCTCCATCGGCCCGTCGCCGTCCCCGCGGGAATCACCCGCGGACGCCATCCGCTCCAGTGTCTCCGTCTCCGCCCCGAGCCACGACTGATCGGAGTCCTCCCCCTCGCCGTTGCCCTGCGGGCCGCCGGCCGCAAGCGCCGGCGTCTCGCCGGTTTCCAGCGTGTGATTGCTGAACCAGCCCGGGTCCGGTGATACGTCCGCGAACGCCGCGCCACAGAACGGACACTCCGGGGCCGTCAGCAGCGCGACGTCCACGGCCTGCTCACATCCCTCGCAGTCCGCCGTCCGCACGCCCGCGACGTTCGCCGCACGCTTCAGGGCGTCCACCCGCGCCCGCCGGGCTTCGGCCGCGCCGACGCTCCGCACGGCCTCCCGCATCGACACCACCGCCTGCGCGAGCGTCGACACCTTCTCCGAGAGCCCCGCTGCCTCCTCGTCTAGGGACTCGGCCACCGCCTCGAAGTTCTCGAAGCCCGCGTCGACGCGCTCGGTCACCGCGGTCACGTCCTCCGCCACCGCGTCCACGGTCCCCTCGGCGTGCTCGGCGGCCGCCAGCGCCGCCTCGACGTCGGCCGCCAACTCGGGGTGACCGTGGCCGGCGTCGGCTTTCCCGTCGGTCTCGCGTTTCACCTGCACCACGCGCTCCCGGATGTCCTCCACCAACTCGTCGACTGTCGCCTCGTGGTCGTCGAGTTGCGCCTCCAGTTCATCGACGCGGCTCGTCACCTCCGTCAGCCGGTCACCGACCCCCTCGTCGGCTGCCAGCTCGCCGTCTTCGACGCTCCGATAGGCGGCCACCACGCGTTTCAGAAACGCGTCCTCCTCGTGGCCCAGCTCCTCGGCGCGCGCGGCCAACCAGGCGGCGGCCGGCCCCTCCAGAGTCACGCTCTCGACGCCATCCGACGTGCCGTCGGGCATTCGTTCGAACTTACTGTGCGGTGGTCTTAACGGTTCGGGGCAGCCTACCTGATCTTCCGCACGTCGCTGATGTCGAAGCCGCTGTCACGGATCTCGGTCTCGAACTGCACGATGTCGTCCTCTTCGAGCCGCCCGAGCACGCCACGGAACTCCCGCACGAACATCGTTCGAACCCGCTCGTTGCCGCCGCTCTCCCACGCGAACTGCACCGTGCCGTCCACCGACGACATCAGGCTCCCGAACTCCTCGCTGCGCACCGCATCCCGCGTCAGATGCAACAGGATCAGGCCGCTCCAGTCCCGCGCGGCCTTCCGCAGTCCCTTCAGCGTCATCACCACGTCGGAGAACGCCATGTCAGAGGACCGCCGCCCGATCAGATCGTTCAACGAATCCACCACCACGAGGCTGCCGCTGGCGTGTTCGTCGAGGTAGTCGGCGAACCGCTCCAGTACGTCCCGCGTGTCCTCGCCGGTGTTCCCGAGATCGCGCACGGTCTGGTGTTTGTCGGCGTACCACGACCGCGGCACCGGGCTCAACTGGAAGTACTCCGGTGACAGGTCGGCGAACGTCACGGCGTCCGCGCCAGCCGCCACGATCTCCTCGTCCATCGTGAACGCGATCTCGCGCTGTAACTCCGCCTCGTTCGCGGTGAACGACACGTAATGGATCTCCTCGGGCTGTCGAGCGCTCCCGTGAGGGCTGCCGTAATGCAGGTCGAACAGCTCTGGGTCCGCGGTCGCAACCGCGTTCATCATCGCCGCCGTGTACAGGAACTCCCGCGCCCCCGCGCCGGCCTCCCCGGACAGCAACACGACACTGCCCTCCGGTGCCCCACCCCCGATGCGGCTGTCCAGCCGCGAGATCCCGAACGGTATCGTCGCCATACCACGCCCCTCGCACGGTCTGCGCTTACGTCTTTTGCCACGCCGCACGGTCTCCCATGACCCGATCCGCAACCACGGGCGCGCCGTTGGGGAACGACGGCGCCGCCGGCGGCTGGGCGACCGCAGCCACGGCCTCGTCGGGCGTCGTGGCGACGGCGAACCCATCACTTGCAGCGAGGAACTCCGCGACGCCGCGTTGCTCGCTGGTGAACGGATACACCACACACGGCGTGCCCGCCACGGCGGCCTCCATCACCGTCGAATAGCCCGGACAGACGACAACGCTCGCCTCGCGCAACACCGGCAGCATCGACCGAACAGTCGTCCAGTCGTCGCCGCCCACGACGGTCACGCTGCGCCCCCGCTCGCGCAGCCGCCCGGCGACCGCGCCGAGATCGTCGGAGTAGGTGCTCGGTGAGACCAACACGTCGACGTCCGGCACAGCACCGTCCAGGGGGACGTCCAACGCCAGCGGCGGCACGCGCTCGACACCGCGCGGATCCCCAGCACGTGCCGGCCAGACCGCCGGATAGAAGAACGTGCGGCTGGCGGTGACCTGCTGGCGGGTCAGAAGCGCGGCCCCCGCGCGCTCCGCGCGGTCGTCGTAGTAGCCCGGCGTGTTGTGCGTGCAGACGTACTGGGGAACACGCGCCAGCAGCGCCGCCACCGACGCGAACATGTCATCGGTAACCACGCAGTCGGCGTCCACTCGCCCCAGCCACCGGGCGACATCACGCACCCGACGGACGGCATCCGGCACGCTTCCCGTGAGCACGTCCGCCAGCGAGCCGTCCGCGCCCTGGTAATCGCCGATGAAGTCCACGGCCGTCGGCACGAACTCCTCGTAGCCGAGCAACGCCGCGAAGCGCTCGCCCGGCCCGCCGCCCGCCACCTCCACGGTCGCCCCCCGGGACTGGAGTTCGCGGGCGATCGCCAGCATCCGCGTGGCGTGGCCGGCCCCTTCCGGGTAATGCACGACGGCGACGGTCGCGTCCATGCCGGAGGGTGCTTGCGGGGCACGCAAGCCGGTTTCGGTCGCCGCTCCCGGCGCGCTCACGCCGCCTCGTCGAGAACGGCAACGCCGTCACCGACTGCGAGCGTCTCTCCCCCCGAGATGTCGGGGGCCCGCGCCAGGATCATCGCAGCGTACTCGTGGTCGAACGCGTCGCCGTCGGCCCACTCGGGGAACGTCCGCTCGCGGTTCGCACAGAACGTTTTCCGGAACTCGGGTAGCGGCTCACCCGTGTCCGGGTCCCGTGATGGAACCACGCACCGATTACACGGGGTCACGCCCTCGAAGCGAACACCGCCCACCTCGAACGCCGGCGCACCATCGCCCACGAACCGGTCCTCCCAGAACGCCGGCACGCCCTCGATCTCGATGTTCGCCCGCAGCCGTCGCCGCGCGCCGGCCACGGTCATCGAGTCGAACCAGTCCGCGATGGCGTCCAGTGTGGCCGTGCTGACCACTGCCGGCCCCATGTCTGCCCGATCCACGAACCCAGTGGGATCGCTGCGCATCGACACTGAGACTGCCAGCCGGCTGTCGAACCAGTCGCCGGCCGCCGACAGCCCCTCGTCGTCGCCAAGCGAGAACGACGCCCGCTGGCCGTCGGGGTCCGTCACAGTCAGTGTTCCCGTTTCGGGCTCGTAGTCGGTGCGGAACGCGTGCAACGCGGGGCGGCGTTTCGCGGTCACGATCGACCCCGTGTCGGAGTCCACCAGCGTGAACGTCCGGTCGTGGTGTAGTTGCCCGTGGGTTCGCAGTGTTACGGTCGATCGGTGCTCGCTGTCGAGGCCTTTGATCGGATACACGTACAGTCCCGCGATGGCTGCCATCTCCTTGCGCCACGCCTGGCACCGTGATAACTGTTGGGTGGGCTCCGACGCACCAACCCATTTTTCCACCACGAGCGCCTGTCAGAGCGATTGTATTGCCTGATGTGTACGGCCGACACACTATTCACTGACATCACATAATACTGCGTTCATGATGGGCATCCTGGAGGTGCTTGATCCGCCGAAGGCTGTGCTCCCACTCATCGCACTCATCGGACTCGTTCCCGTTGTGGCGCGATACCGGACCGAATCACGGTGGTTCGTCGTCGGATACGGCCTGCTGGCCGTTGCGACGCTCGCAACCAACCTCGAAAACATCGTGCTCGGGGACGTGCTCAACGGCACCGAACACGCCCTCGGACTCATGGGCTCCGGGATCGCGTTCCTCGTCGCGGGCTACTACCGCCGCCAGACCATCCTCGACCCCCAGTCCGACGACGCAGCCACCGGCGACGCCGCCCCGGCCGCCGAGGGTGACGACCAATGAACCACCTCATCGTGCTGTTCGACGTCATCGCCGTCGCCGCCTACGTCGCCGCCGTCGGCGTCGGCATCCAGACCTACCGCGACACCACTGACATCGCGGGCTTCTGGGTGAACTACACGTACATCTGCGGGCTCGGCTTCCTCTGGACGGGGGTCGTCGCGCTCGAATGGATCGGCGTCGCCGGGCCCGTCATGGACGCGTTCAGCACGTCCCTGCTGGCCGTACTCATCGGCGTCGTCGCCATCTCGTCCACCGGCACGATCTCGATCGTTGAAGACCTGAAAACGTCGAACGCACGCGCCCACCGCCGCCGCAAGGACGCCGAACAAGCCAAACGCCGCGCCGACGAGCAACGCGCGCAGGCACAGGAAGCCAAAGCCGAAGCCCAAGACGCCCGTGAGGAAGCCGAGACGCTGGCCGCCAAGCTCCAAGAGCGCGCCGCCGAACGCGACGCACAGCTCTCGAAGAAAGCCTCCGAATACAGTTCGGTCATGGAGAAAGCAGCCAGCGGCGACCTCACGGTGCGCGCGAACTCCAGCAGCGACAGCGACGCGATGACCGAAGTCGGGCAGGCGTTCAACGAGATGATCGCCGCCTTCGAGGAGATGGTTGCGCGCACCCGCGAGTTCGCCGGCGACGTCGCCGACAACAGCCGCGACATACACGCCAGCGTCGACGAAATCGAAGCCGCAAGCGAACAGGTCGCCGAATCCGTCCAGGAGATCTCGGCCGGCACCGACCGCGAACACACCCGCCTCGCGGACGCAACGGACGAACTCCAATCGCTGTCCGGCGCCGTCGAAGAAGTCGCCGCCTCGGCCAGCCAGGTCGCCGACGTTTCCGACCAAGCCGCCGACCGCGGCCGCCAGGGCAGCGACGACGCCGCCGCGGCGGTCACACAGATGACCGACATCCAATCCGAGACCGAGGCCGTCGTCTCGGAGGCCAACGCGCTTGCCGCCGAAGCCCAGGAGATCCGCCGCGTGGTCGATCTCATCAACGACATCACCGACCAAACCCACCTGCTGGCGCTGAACGCCAGCATCGAAGCGGCGCGCGCCGACCAGGACGGCGACGGGTTCGCCGTCGTCGCCGCGGAGGTCAAGGAACTCGCCGAGGAGACCAACGAGGCGACCGACGAGATCGAGACGCTCGTGGACAACCTCCTGTCGTCCACGCAGTCGGTCGTCGACGACTCCGAGCAGATGGCCGACACCGTCTCCTCGGGCACCGAAACCGTCGAAAACGCGCTGACCGCGCTCGAAGAGATCGGCGACCACGTCACCGATGTCAACGAAGCCGTCCAACAGATCGACGACGCGACCGACGCACAGGCGGCGTCCGCCGACACCACCGTCTCGATGATCGAGGAGATCGAGGACATCAGCGAGCAGAACAGCTCCGAGGCCGCCAGCGTCTCCGCCGCCGCCCAACAGCAGACCGCGTCGCTGTCGGATGTCACCGACGGCGTCACGCGCCTCGTTGACCGCGCGGACACCCTCCAGGACGTCCTCACTGGCTTCACCGTCGACAGCGACGACTACGAACTGGACGTCGACACGTCACGACCCGCCACGACGAACCCGGAACTGGAAGCCGACGACTGACGCCCCCACCGGCGCGTTCTTTTATCGCCGGGCAGTGTCCGTCCTCCAGCTTTGCCAGCCCTGCCGACGGCACCGAGTAGTGTGTCTCGCTCGATCAGCCGACGGTTGTAGGATCTCCCCTGGACGAACGCGAAGTGAATAAGCACACACAGAATTGAACTGGTTGCTCAGGACGGATTCTACAGCACTATTCAATGGTCATCGGGACTGGCGGGGCCATGCACTTGGCTATCGCTCAAAGAACTCGTCAAGTCCTGGCACTTCGCCAGTACTTCTACCCCGCTCACTCACCAGCGTCTCGATATCCAGAATCTGCGGCATGTGTTCGGGCGTGAACTCTAGCTCTCGGTTCTCGTCGTAATCACCCGCTCCGACCTCGTCAACGAGTCCGAACGCGTTTTCCACTCTGCCGGGCTCCAGGCTCCGGTAATTGAAGTGGCTCCGTAGCTGCGATACACCAACGGTCACCGGCTTGGAGACTGCTCTCTGCCCCCAGATGTTACAGATGCTGACCGCAATGCTCTCTATCTCCAAGCCGTCAGTCATCGACACTGTGACGCGAGGCGTTTCCGACATCTCGATTCCGTAATCCAGCCACTTGGTGAGCTCCTGAGAATCGAATTCCCCCACCATCAGCTCCAGGCGGCGATCCCCTTCACGCCCCATAACAGGACAATTCGATTTCATTTCCATCAGGCGCTCGCGACAGTTCTCCCACTCATCTCGGCACTTCTCTACGTAGCCACTGTCGACGCCATCGTAATAGATGAATGGCTCAACAGCATACACGTCGCCTGAGAGTCCGAACCGTCCGACGTCGACGTTTTCCATATACTCCTCAGCTGCGTCAATCGTTACGCTGTCCAGTCGTCTTGCTTGCTCGACGTCTCTCTGGTCGATATTGTTTCCCTGCTTCACTTCGGCAAGTAGCAGAGTTTCGCCGTCATAGAACGAGAAGTCAGGTTCAACTGCGGTGTCGGTGTGCCGATTGTCTATCGTCGGGAAGAAGTTCGTAAGGCGAAATCCTCGCTCAGAAAAGCCGTGGTAGCTGTTCCGCGATTGGTACGCGGACAAGAACGCGTTATAGGCGTCTATCTCTCCCTTCTGGCGCGACCATGACGGCCCGCCGCTCACTGTGCTTTCACCCGAGTTTCCTTTTTCCTGACAGAGTAGGTTGAATCAAAACTGTCGAGTACAATTCGAGTGAAGGCACGCAGACTGAGTGCTGTCGTGGTCTCTCGGGCGTGAAGAACCAACTCGTTCGATTCGATACCAACCTCAAAGACCTCCTCGTGCTCTTTGTCGTAGACGAAGAACGTATCTCCTCCCCACCGCCCGACCTGGTATCGATTCTTTGAGAAGACATCTTCTTCAAGCTCCTTGTCAAGCGATTCCGCTTCGTCCCGCTCTGGATCGTGTAATTCTATACTCGTGTATTCGTCGACAACGAAGCCGGGCTCGAACAATTTCCAACTCGTATCCGCGCTGATCTTGAACCGTTCTGTATCCCGAGAAACGAACTCTTCGGACGTGTTCAGCAGTGTATCCGCAGCCTTCCCTTCTGAACCCTCTCGAACGCTCTCCAATTTGAGAAACCCATCATTAGACCCAGAACCCTGAATTGCCGTTGTAGGACTATTACTCTGGTTGAACTCGATTCTCGTCGGTGTAGCAGAGAACGTGCCTTCGGCTTTCTCTAGGTCGCCGTTCTCTGCACCATGGAACTGGAGTGTTGCGTCTCTATCCTTGTGTTGAGAGTGGTATTCTGCCGTGAATCCCGCGATTTCTGAATCTACGATACCTCGCATTGAGTCTTCCAAGTCGTCGGAAGAGAGATATACACGCTCCAACTGCGGGAGGTACTTGATGACCTTCTCAATGGTGTCTTCCAGCCAGTGCTTCAACTCTGTCGAGAGGAACCAAAGCGTATCACCACGGTCTACAACGACTGCCTCGTCTATTCGGTCATAACGAGGGTACGAGACGCTGAGGAACGTGACTCCGTCATCCGTCTGCTCTTCGTCGATAACGACTTTGTTGAAGAACTTCTGAGCCGCCTTCTTCGCATTCTCGTCTTCCGTTACACTCAGACCAGCTTCGTCGAAACAACCCTGGATGTCCTCAGAATAGTCGACGATGTAGAGCTTCAAGTCGGTCGATTTCGAGTTCCTCGTCTCTTTTTTGTCTATTTCTGCACCACTCTTCGTGACTTCAGAGATGAGTTCCAGAATCACCTCCCTCTCGTTGTGGCCCTGAATATCGGATGGATCGATGTTCATATTGGTGGTTTATTCATGGACAGGCTTGATTAGTCTGCCCACTCTTGACGTGTCAATATCCTCTCGCAATCGATGTTATGTGTTTCCCTGAAAACGCCGCGTGTGAAAACGGACCAGCCGCGGATCCGGTGCTAAACTTCTACCGTTGGGTGCGCTTGCTGGCAGAACCCGGGGTCGCTGCATATACGCCGGAAAGTCGTGTTTGTCCGTTCGTAGGAACTGCCACGTGCCGTGGTCGAAGCGCCCGCCCCGCAGCATCCCCGGTCCTACGATCCGGCCGGAGAATTCTTCGTTATCCAATATATACTAAGTCTTATAATTCTGCATTGCCTGTACTGTCCTCGCTGGATACAGCTTTGACCACATCTTCTGGTTGTCTAGTTACTCCACTGAACAATTTACATCAGACAATGGATTTTGTTGACTCGCTCACCCGCTCATATTAAACAAGCGCGTTGCACACAGACGTGCCTCCTCGAAAACTGAGCCAGCAGGCCGGGCGTATCCCGCGACAGGAATCCGGCCAGAATTGGAGTGGGACCGTCGAGATTCGAACTCGAGTCCGACGCACCCCATGCGCCGAGGATACCGCTACCCCACGGTCCCGTATCTGGGTGGAGGCGCGGTCCACCATTAAGACCTTCGTTTCGGCGGCGGGCTACACGAGCACGCGTTCGAGGGCAACGACCACGCCGGCGTCCGCGTCCGGATCGCCGACCAGCCGACCGAGGCAGACCGCCGTCCCGCCTGCGGTGTAACACGCCACCAGCGCCCCATCCGCCGGCGGTGTCGGCAGGGCCGTGGTGTCGATGACGCCCGGCGCGTACACCGGCGCACCCGTGGCGACCTCGTGGGCTGCCGAGTCGGCGATGGTGAGCCGCGGCAGATGCGTGAGCGCGCGCTCGGCGGGCTGGACCGCTGCGCGCAGCGCGTCCGCGGGTGCGTCCGGCGGCTCGGTGTCGTCGGTGTCGCGCAGCCACGCCACCGCGTCCGCGAGGTCGTGCAGCGTGACGAGGTCGGTGTCGTCGAACGGCGTGGTGGCGCTGCGGCGCAGATGCCCCATGTGGGCGTTCGTGCCGAGCGCGCGGCCGATGTCGTGGCAGAGCTTCCGGATGTACGTGCCCGACTCACACCGGATCCGGAGCAGGACCTGGCGGCCGTCCACGTCGAGCACGTCGAGGTCGTAGACCGTGCGGGTGCGCAGGCGGCGCGCGACCGCGGATTTCTTCGGCGGCTTCTGGTAGATCTCGCCGGTGAACGCCTCGATCACGTCCGGGAGGGTGCGCGGCGGGTCGTCGTGCAGCTCCAGGACGGCGACGTACTCCTTGAACCCCTCCAGGAGCGCGGGTGCGATCCGGGTCGCGGTCCCGGTCAACACGGGTAGACAGCCCGTGACCTTCGGATCGAGCGTGCCGGCGTGTGCGGCCTTCTCCACGCCCACGAGGTCTCGAATCCACGCCGACACCTGGTGGGCCGACGGCCCCGGTGGCTTGTCCAGGTTCACGACGCCAAACGACAGCACTGCCGCCGGGCTGCGCTCGCCGGGTGGCGGTCGAATCCCCATGTTAGAACTGATAGCGGACGTTCTCAATGGGTGTTGGGCCTTCGTCGCGCTCGGCCTGGTAGGCGTCGACGGCGTCCAAAACGATGTCCGTGACGGCGTCGGGCCCCCAGCGGGCGGTGTTCACCGACAGGTCGTAGATGGTGATGTCGTCGAAGTCGATGGCGTAATACTCCTCGTAGCGCTGGGTCTCGGATTCCTCGCGGGCCTCCGTCTCGGCGCGGGCCGCCGCCGGCGTCTTGTCCTCGCGCTCGGCGATGCGGCGCGCCCGCACGCTCATCGGGGCGTCCAGCCAGATCTTGATGTCGGCGTACTCGCCGGCCATCCAGCCGGCCAGCCGGGACTCCAGGACGATGTCGTCGCGCCCGCGGGCGGTCTCCCGGAGGCGGCGGTCCAGGTCCTTATCGATCTGGGGGTCCTCCTCGGCGAGCTCGTTGAACTCCGCGAGCGTCAGATCCCGGTCCTCCGCGAGCCCGCGAAAGATGTCACCACCGGAGATGTGTTCGTAACTGAGGTGATCGGCGAGCGTCGACGCGACGGTGCTTTTCCCGCTCCCCGGCGGTCCGGAGATTGTGACCAACATATCCGACCTGGGGGTGGCCGGGACAAAGAGGTTTTGAACCGCGGCTGCCGGCGCGCTACGTGGGCGTCGTCTGGATGTTCAGCGCCTTCCGGATGATGTTCGAGAAGCTGAACGAGCACATCATATACCAGAGGATCCACGCCGGGAACACGAGCACGCGGCCGCCGTTGAGATCGATCTCACCCAGCAACGGCAACACCATGTTGAGCTCGCTTTGCGGGATCGTGCCCGTGCCCAGCTTCCAGTACATCCAGAGGAACACCGGGATCGTCAGCAGCATGATCCACACCATGGGGCGGAACTGCTCTTTCATCATGCTGGCCTGATCGCCGAACGCCTCCATCTGTTCCTCGCGGAGGCGTTCGACCGCGGCGTCGTCGCCGCGCTCTTTCGCCGCGGACATCTTGTCCTGGAGCTCCTGGGCTTGCTCCTGGTATTTCGACATCTTCTCCATGTCCGTGAGGTTCGCCTGGAGGATCGTCGTGTACAACCCAGTCAGCACCGCCAACACCAGGATCACGACGTAGAACGGCATGATCGAGTCCAGGGGCCCCAACACGACGTTGATCGTGCCGCCGATCGCGTTCTTGATCGGCGAGTAACTGTACCCGATCATCGCGCCGACGGCCCCGACGCCCGCGAGCTTGTCGTACGTCGACCACGACGTGCCCTCGGGGCTGTCGTCGTCGCCGTCGTCGTCGGGTGCAAGCCCTTCCTCGACGCCGTCGGGGTCACCGACTTCGAACCCCGTGTCGCCCTCGACGAGGATGTCTTTCTCCAGGAGGCGGCCCCACTGGCCGCTCGAAACGTCGTCGCTGACGTCCTGCCACTGGAGGTCGCCGTCATGGTCCAGGAGGTCTTCGAGGATCGTCGCCATCTCGGGGTCCTCGCGAACCAACGACTGTACTTTCTCCGCGGTTCGTGCCATCGTGTGGCCGTGTTAGCGACGGCGGCTTGAATCGCTTACGGAACGCCGGCCCAGGCGCCGACGCTACGCCGTGCGCTCGTCGACGGCGGCCGCCACGTCAGTCCAGACCTCGTCGGGTGTCCGTTCACCGTCGACCTCCGCCAGCACGCCCTGTTCGCGGAAGTACTCCACGACCGGTGCCGTGTTCTCCTCGTAGACCGTGATGCGCTCGCGGGCCGTCTCCTCGGTGTCGTCCTCGCGCTGGTAGAGGCTGCCGCCACACGCGTCACACACGCCCTCGGTCTCGGGCTGGTTGAACGACACGTGGAACGTCGCCCCGCAGTCCTCACAGACCCGTCGCCCCGTCAGCCGGCCCACGAGCTCGTCCTCGTCGACGTCGAGGTACAACACCACGTCCAGATCCGTGATCGAGTCCAGATACTCCGTCTGGCTCTCGTTGCGCGGGTAGCCGTCGAGGACGTACCCGTCGGCGTCGTCCAAGGCGGTCTTGACGATCTCGTTGACGACCGCGTCGGGCACGAGTTCGCCGGCGTCCATGTACGCGCCCGGGGTGTCGTACTCCACGTCGAGGTGGGTGATGTCCTTCGTCTTGTTCGCGCGCAGCGCGTCCCCGGTGGTCACGTGTTCGACGCCGAACTCGTCGACCAGTCGACGGCTCTGCGTGCCTTTTCCAGCGCCCGGTGCACCCAACAGCAGTACGTTCGGATGGCTCATAGCGTTCTTTCACCGGCCCCGATTAAGGGCGTGTCGTTCCCGGTTGCCACACCCCGCCTGCTTTGTGGGTGCGCCCGCAAACACCACCATGACTCGATTCGACGCCGACACCGAAGCCGCCCGCATCGAACTCGTCGCCGACACGGTTGCCGCACACCGCGACCGCGACAGCCAGTTTTGCACCCTCGAAGCCGCGGCCGACGCCAGCGACACCCCCGAATCCCTCCCGCCGTGGGTGCAGTTCGCCGACGGCACGCTGAACC
The DNA here is from genome assembly GCF_049705385.1 of Halobacterium sp. MBLA0001. NCBI lineage: Archaea > Methanobacteriati > Methanobacteriota > Halobacteria > Halobacteriales > Halobacteriaceae > Halobacterium > Halobacterium sp. MBLA0001. Next base: position 2,061,843 of record NZ_JBNAMQ010000007.1, on the reverse strand, counting down.
TCGACTGCACGGACGGCGAACTGGAGGCGCTGCACACGACGCTCAGCCGGTACGGCGCGTTCACCATCGCCGACCGAACCACCGTGGAGCCCGACACCGCCGAGGAATCACCCGGCACGAACGTCCGCATCGACGCGCGCGCCGACGACGATCGCGTCGGGCAGTTCGTCGACACCGTCTTCCAAGCGGTCTACGGACTGCCCACCGACTTCGAGCTCTGGGCCGTCGAAATCTGAGCCACACTCCGCCAACGCCCGCCGCCACCGCAAGCGGGGCACTTTTCCATCCGCGCTGTCGACATACGCCACGATCCGCACCGCGGTGCCATCCCACAACGCATGTCACGCGCGAACGCCAACCGCAGACGCGACCTCGCCACCATCGCCAGAGACGTCGGCGGCCTCGTTCTCATCGCCGCGGGCCTGATGTCCGCGAGCGTGCTCGTCGCTGCCGGCTTCCAGGAGTGGTACGCCGCCCTCGGGTTCCTGCTTGCAGGCGGCCTGAGCGCGACCATTGGCGGGCTCGCGCGCCGCCGGTTCGCGGACGCTCCCGCGCCCAAGATGAAACACGGCATGGTGATCGCGGCCGGCGGCTGGTTCGCGATCGCGGTCGTCGGCGCGCTCCCGTTCCTCTTTACCGCGTGGCTGACGCCGCCAGCAGCCATGGCGCGGTTCGTGCCCACCGATGCCACCTGGACGGCCGTCAGCGTCGGCAACACCACCACCCTGTCGAGTCTGGCGTACTTCCGCCAGCCGCTGCACGCGCTCTTCGAGAGCATGAGCGGGTGGACCGGCAGCGGGCTCACGATGGCGATCCACGAGCCGTCCCTGCCCCGCAGCATCCAGTGGTGGCGGTCGCTCACCCAGTGGGTGGGCGGCGTCGGCGTCGTCGTGCTCACCGTCTCCATCCTCGCGCGGCCCGGATCCGGCAGCTACGCGCTCTACCGCAGCGAAGCCCGCGAGAAGAAGATCCACCCCAGCGTGGTGTCCACCGTCCGCACTGTCTGGAAGCTCGTCGTCGGATACACCGTCGTGGGCGTGGCCGTGCTGTTCGTCGCGATCCGCGCCAGCGACTACGGCGCGGCCCTTCCGGTGTGGGACGCCGCCTGGCAGGCGCTCAACCACACCATGACCGGGCTCACAACCGGCGGGTTCAGCGTCACCGACAACTCCATTGCGACCTACGACGCCCCCGTGATCGAGGCGGCACTGCTGCCCATCATGGTCGCCGGCGCGATCGCGTTCCCCATCCATTACCGGCTGCTCGCCGACCGCGACCACGGTGTGCTCCGGGGGGACCTCCAGACGCGGTGGCTGTTCGTGCTCCTCGGCGGCGGCGTCGTCGTGCTCGCCGCACAGAACGTTGCCGCCGTGCCCGTGACGCCCGACGCGGTCACGCAGTGGACGCCCGCGATCGGTGACGTTCCGGTGTTGTCGCCCGCACAGGCCGACGCCGCCCGCGATGCGACCTTCCAGTGGGTGAGCGCACTCACCTGCACGGGCTTTCAGTCGGCTCCCATCGGCAACTGGATCGCCGGCGGGAAGATCCTCGTTGTCGGCGCGATGACGATCGGCGGTGCCGCCGGCTCGACGGTCGGCGGCATCAAGATCATCCGCGCGTACACCGCCGTTCGCGGGTTCATCTGGCAGTTCTCCCGGGTGTTCCTGCCGTCGAACGCGGTCGTCACGGCGCGCATCGACGGCCGCACGCTCGATCGGGACGCCATGGAACAGGAGTTCAGCGAAGCCGCCATCGTGGCGCTGCTGTGGGTGGTGTTGCTGTTCGCCACCAGCCTCGTGTTGGTGAACCTCGCGGGGCCGTCGTTCAGTTACGCGGACGCCCTGTTCGAGGTCGCCAGCGCCCAGGGTAACGTCGGGCTGTCCTCGGGCATCACCGGCCCGGACATGTCACCGATCGCAGAAGCCATGTTCCTGTTCAACATGTGGATCGGGCGCTTGGAGATCATTCCCGTGTTGGTGTTCGCGCGCGCCGCGATCTCCGGCCTCGACCCCTAATCCCGCCAGTACGACCCCGTGAACAACACGAGCACGGGCAGCATCTCCAACCGCCCCACCAACATCAACCCCACCAGCACCAGCTTCGAGACGCTCGTGAACACGCCCACGACGCCCGCGTAAACCCTGAACTCGTCGTCTCCGGTGAGCGCCTGCCAGACGAGCGCGAAGTTCGTCCCCGCGGGACCCACGCCCGGCTACTGGGCGTCTCCAGTGACGATGGCGGCGACCCGGCTGCGGTCGAACAGCCGCTCGGACGCCGGCAGCGCGGGATACGACCCGCCGTCCTCGAACCCCGGCCACGCGCCGAAGACATCCGGATACAGCTGTTTGGCGGTCATCTCCAGTTGGAAGAGGTTCATGATCGGGCCCTGATACCGCATGCCCGACGCGTACACGCGGTCGTTCGCTACGGCGGACAGCCGCCCGCCGACCGCGTCACCCCGGAGGCGGCTGCGGACGGCGTCCATCTCGTAGTTCGGCGTCGCCCCCCAGAGATGCAGGATCACGTCCGGATCGGCGTCCAGCATCGTCTCGTAGCCGACGGTCCCCCAGAGGCTCGCCCAGTCCGCGTCGGCGAACGCGTCCCGCGCGCCCAGCGGCCGGGTGTCCGCCAGCCAATACCCCGGCTCGTTGAGGTGGTAGGTGTAAAACGACCCCTCGTCGTAGGTCACACGCACGGCCGTCGGCCGGTCCCGCTTCGGCGGGAGGCGGTCGGCGATGGTCGCCACGAGGGTCTCGTGGACGCGACGTAACGCCTCGAACCTGGCGCGCTCCTGGAACACGTCCGCGACCCGCCCGAACAACTCCCACAGCGTGTAGTAGTCGTATCCGTCCCGGTAGCCCTGTGGTGGGTCGGCACGCGTCCCGCTGTAGAAGTTCCCGAACCAGGGGCCGACGTCGGACGCAATGGCCTCGATGTCGCGCGCGTCCCAGGCGTCCTGTGTGCTGACGTACGCCGGGTCGACGAAATGCACGTCGCTGTCGAGGGCGTAACACTCCTCGGGCGTGAAGCCGTCGGTGAGCGGATCGGGAAGCCCACCGTAGTCGAAGTCAACGCCGTCAAGCCGGTCGTAGTAGGCGTTCATCGTGGGGCCGCTCATCTCGGGGACGTAGATGGCGTTGACGGCATCGCCGTGGCCGAGCGCCACGGCCATGTCGGCGTACTGTGGGAACACCACGAACGCGCGGTCGGGCACCCCAGTGAGGGTGAGATCCCCGACCGGAGCCACTGCCGCGTGGTGGCTCGCGGCCGGTTCGGTTGACGTGCTGGTGTCGCTGTGGCTGGTGCAGCCGGCCAGAAGTGCGGCTCCAGCCGCGACGTGCCCCAAGCAGCGGCGTCTGGTTGCTTCCCCGGACATGGGTTTAGGCTAGCCTAAAACAGGATAAGCGTTCGGATCCAACGCCGCCGCAGAAAAACGGGTCGTGGAACGGCGTTAATCGCCGCCGCCGAACATCTCGCGCATCATCGGATGCATCTCCATCATCTGCTCTTCGGCGATCTCCTCGTAGAGCTTGTAGGTGATCGAGATCGTCAGCAGCAGCCCGGTTCCGGAGACGTTTCCGATCGTCCCGAGCATGTTCGCCATCACGGCGAGCAGCCCGACAAGCGCCCCACCGATCACGGTGACCTGCGGAATGTACCGCTCCATCACCTTCTCGATGACGCCCTGGTTCTTCCGGAACCCCGGGATCTGCATCCCCGAGTTCTGGATCTGGCGGGCGGTCGCGTCCGGCCCCATGTCCGCGGTCTCGACCCAGAAGATCGCGAAGATGGCGCCGCCGATGATCATGAACGACAGGTCGATCGCGATCCGGATCAGGACCTGCCACCTCGCGGCGGTCGCGCCGCTCGTCCACCACATCCACGCGTTCGGACTGTAGATGGGCGCGAGGTAGTAGAACAGCCCACCCGTGACTTGGCCGTTCCCGCCATAGACGCCCAGCCACGTCGGCATCGACGCCAACGTCGAGTTCAGGATCTGGCCGAGGAACTGGATGTTCGCCTGCAACGCGCGCACCAGGATCATCGGCAGGACGCTGGCGTAAATGAGCTTTACCGGGAAGCGACCACGCGCGCCTTTCACACGCGCGTGGCTCAGCGGGATCTCGACGCGCACGCTCTCGGCGTACACGACCACGACGTAGATGAACAACGTCGTTAGCAGTCCCAGGATGCCCGCCTGCATCAACAGGAACTCGATCCCGCCGCCGGACAGCAGCGGCGGCATGTTCGAGACGTTGCCGACGATGATGTCGAACCACGTCGGGAGCAGCCCCTGGCTTCCAACACCGCCTTCCCAGAAGACCAGCCCGCCGACGAGGCTCTGGCTCACACCGGCAACGATGAACAGCCCGATCCCGGAGCCGACGCCCCACTTCGAGATCACCTCGTCCATGAACAGGAGGAGGACGCCGCCGGCCGCGATCTGGGCGAATATCAGGACTTCGACGCCGAACGCGCCGCCCGGCATCGACTGCGCGAGCTGCTGGCTCGGCTGCAGGAAGTTCCCCAGGAACACCATCGGTGCCCCTGTCAGGACGACCATCACGCCCACGAGGAACTTCTGGAGGCCCTGATAGATCGCCTGGTCACGGGGATCGTTGTCCGTGTCCAGGCCAAGCAGGTTCGCGCCGCCAAGCAACTGCAACACGATACTCGCCGTGACGATGGGCCCAATGCCGAGCTGGAGTACGGTACCCTGACCGCCAGCGAGCAGGCTCCGGAACTGTCCGAAGAAGTCGTTGCCGGCAGTCTGGATTCCCCACAGGGGAACGTTCGTCAGGAAGAAATACAGCACAAGCACGCCGCCTGTCCAGTACATCTTCCGCCGGAACGGCACGTGTCCCTCCGGGCGTTCGACCGCGGGCATCCGCGTGAGAACCGGTGCAGCAGCCTCCTTCCAGCCCATGGGTTACTCCTCGTCGTCCTCGCTTGCGCGCTCGGAGACGACGGCGTCGCCGCCCTCGCCTTCGATGAGTTCGACGGCCGCGTCGCTGAACGCGTCCGCGGTCACTTCGAGCTGCTCGTAGAGCTGGCCGCCACCGAGCACCTTCACCACGTCGGCGTCCCAGCCGTCGTCAACGACGTCCCGTGCGTCGACACGGTAGCCGAACTCGGTTTCTTCGGCGACGCCGGACTCGCTGAGTACGGGGATGTCTTCGTCGAGTTCCTGCACGGAGAGCACCGCCACGTCGCGGTCGGTTTTCTCCGGTCGTTTGAACCCGCTCTTGCCGACGTCCTCGTAGTTGTGTTGCTCGTGTTTCTTGCGGCCCGCGCGGCCACGGCCGCCACGGTTACCGGCGCCGCGGCGGTTCTTGTGCGTACCGCCGCCGTGCGTGCGGGAGCCGCGTTGTCGTCGTTTCTTGTCGGTCATGGTTTCTATCGCATGTCGGTGAGGAGGTGATCGATCTCCTCGGTCGTGTGTTTCCCGAGTTGCCCACCGTCGCTGGCGGGCGTCTTGATGCCGTCGTGGCCGCCCCGTGGCGGATGCAGCCGAATCACCGGCGCGAGGCCGGCGTCCGAAAGCGTCGTCTCCTCGGCGAGCAGCGCGCCCGCCAGGTCGGCGACATCGTCGTACTCGGTGTGCTCGGCGACCCACGCGTCGTCGACGTCGCCCGCCCCGCTGGCGGGCTCGCCGCGACTCTCGATGAGGTCCGCCAGCACGGCCTCGCTCGGCTCGCCGAACGCCACGTAGTCGTTCACCTTCGCAACCATCCCCGAGTACGTGTCGGTCTCGGGGACCAGCGCGCAGTGGTTCACGCTGTGGATGTTCAGCATCTCCAGGGTGTCCTGGATGTCGCGGCTCATGTCTACCGGACCGCGAACCTGAACGAGTGCCTGCATCACTCGATCACCTCGCGTTCCTCGCGTGCGTGCTGTGGCACACGCGCTTCGGAGGTCTCACGCAGCGCGTTGAACGTCGCCTTCGCGAAGTTCACCGTCGTGCGCGTCTTCCCCGAGGACCGCGTCCACACGTCGTCGATGCCAGCGAGCTCGAGTACGTGCTGGACCGTCTCACCGCCCGCGAGCCCGAGGCCGCGGGGTGCCGGCATCAGCTCCACGTCGACGCTGCCCGCCTTGCCGGTGGACTTGAGTGCGACGGTGTGGGGACGCCCACAGCCACACTCCCAGGACCCACAGCCGCGGGAGACGTCGATGATGTTCAGCTTCGCTACCTCGATCGCTTTCTGGATGGCGCCGCCGACCTGATCGTCGCGGCCCTCCGCGTAGCCGACGTAGCCGTCGCGGTTCCCGATCGCAACGACGCATCGGAACTTCACGCGGCGACCGGAGTCGGTCATCCGCTGCACCATATTGATGTCCAGCACTTCGTCGTCCAACCCCGGCAGGAGCTGGTCGACGATCTCTGGCTCCTTCAGGGGCAGCCCGGTGTCGAGGGCCTCCGACATGTCCTCGACCTCCCCGTCCTGCACGAGGCCGCCGAGGCGGGTCTTCGGTTGCCAGGTGTCGTTGTAGCTCATGTGTTAGTCCTCCATGATGGCTTCCCGTGTTTCGTCGAAATGCGCGGGAAGCGCCGTTGCGTCGAAGTCACCGCTGTACAGCGGCTCGTCGAGACTCTCAGCGTACTCCGCGATATGCTCGCCGCGGGTGCGACTCCAGTCCGCCAGCACGGAGTCGTTGTGCGGAACGTCCAGGCCGGCATCGATCGCGCCCTCCTGGATGGCGAACACCTTCGAACCCGGGGTGGCCGTGTTCAGGCCGATGTCGAGGACCGCCTCCTCGACGCCCGCGTCCACCGCGCGCTGTCCAGCGAGCAGCCCCGTCAGGTACGCTGCCGGCAGGTTCCCCGTGGGAGCCGCCCAGCCGTACGCGTCGAGGTCACTGGAATGTGCGCTTGCAACTGTCTCGTCGCCGTCCGGGCCGGTCGTGACCAGCTGCGCCGTGACGTGCTTGTTGCTCTTGCGAGCGACAAGCCGGGGTTTCCCCGACTTCAGGAGGCGCAACCTCTGATGGTAGTCCGTCCGGACCTCGCGGCGGCGCCGCATCGGCACCTTGTATCTAGGTCCTGTCGCCATTAGCTATCACCGTAGTTCTCTTCGACGTAGTTCGTCAAGCGCCGAACGCTATCGAACTCGCCGCCGTTTGCCATGTTGTACATCTCGCGGTACTGCGCGGGGGACAGCGTCCCGTCGTCGCGCAGCTCCCGGAGCTGCTGTCGCTGGGCACGGATGCCAGCGACGTACTCGCGCTTCTCGTTCTGCCGCGCGCCGGCTTTCCCCTTCCGGGAGCCAGCGCCCTTCTTGTGCCCGTAGGACTCCTTGGCGTCGCGCTCTCGCGCGCGACCCCGAGAGTTGCCCTGGGTGTCCTCGGCGTCGATGGTGCCGTCCGCGACCAGCTCACGGATGTCCTCGCGCGTGATCGCGTCGGCGATCTCGGACTGGGCGTCAGGGTCGAACCACACGCGGTTCTCGCCGACATCCAGCACGTCAGCCGCGAGGCGTTTCTGTGCGCTCAGATCACTCATTGTCCTCGACCTCCACTTCGACGTACGTCGGGTTCAGGACACGAATGCCCTGTGATTCGGCGTGCTCTTCGATTCGCTCGCGCTTGCGAGCACCGACCTTCGAGGCGATCCGCGCCGCCTCGGTGTCGGGGTCCACGCCCGCGAGGTCGTCGGTGTTGTGCACGCGCACTTCCTCGAACCCGCTGGGGTGTTTGCCGCGAACCGCCGTCGGCGTTCGGAACCCGGCTTCGACGGTGTCGCCTTTCCCCTTGATGCCGCGGCGCTGCTTGGACAGCGTGCCCTTCGGTCGCCGCCACGACGTCGGGGTGCGCTTTTTCTTGTGGTAGTCCTGGCGGTTGAACTGCGGCGTGTTGACGCTGCGCCGCTTCTGGAGCAGTCGCTGCTCGTCCTCGCTGAGGTCCGGGGTCTTCTCGGTCAGCCCGCGGGCCCGCAGCTCGGTCTCCACGTCCGCGTCGGTGTCCGCCTCGTCATCGCCGCCGACTTCCTCGACTTCGGCGTCGGTGTCGGCCTCGACTTCCAGGCCACCAACGTCGGCCTTGATGCGCGCTGCGAGCGCGTTCCCGATTCCGTCGGCCTCGGCGAGCTCGCTCTGGTCGGCCGCCTGCACGTCCGCGACTGACTCGAAGCCGGCCTCCGCAAGCGCCTCGGCCTTCGACGGCCCGACGCCGGAGATATCGGCGAGTTCTTCGGGTGTGTCGTTCTCGTCGCTCATCTATCAGGCACCTCCTTTCGCGGGCTTCTCGACGATGTAGACGCCGTCCTGGAAGACGCGCGTGTCCTTGTCGGTGACCCGCGTTAGCTGTTCGATGTCGGCCGCCGTCTGGCCGACGTCCTCGATACTCGGGCCGCTGAGCGTGACCTCCTCGTCGTCCACGACCACGTCCGTGTCACCACGGATCTGTGTGCGACGGGCTGCCTTCTCGCCGAGGAAGTTCTGAATCACGACTTCCTCGCCCTCCACGTCGACCTGCATCGGGAAGTGGGAGTAATGCACTTCGAGCTTGTACTCCCAGCCCTCGCTAACCCCGTGGAACATGTTCGCCACGTGGCTCTCGAAGGTCCCGACCGTCGAGTCCGTCTTCGCGTCGTCGACCTCGCTGGCGACGACGACAGCGTCGTCCTCGACGGACACGTCAACGTCAGGATACCAGAGGCGCCGTGTTACGGACCCCTCGGGGCCTTCAACGGTGAGATCGAGGTGGTCGACCTCGGCCGTCACGTCATCCGGAATTTCGATTTCGACTCGTGCCATGGTTCAGTATACGTACGCGATGACCTGGCCACCGATGCCGGCCTCGCGGGCCTCGTAGTGGCTCATGATGCCGTGGCTGGTCGTCACAACGAGCGAGCCGTAGTCCCGAGCCGGGAGGTATCGCTTCTCCCACTGCTCGAAGCCGTCCGCCCCCACGGAGTAGCGTGGGTTCACCGGACCGCACTCGTTGATGGCACCTTTCAGTTCGACCTCGAATCGGCCGGCTTTCCCGTTGTCGACGAACTCGAAGCCGTCGATGTACCCGCGGTCGTAGAAGACCTCGAGGACGGAGCCAACCATGTTCGAGGCGGGCGCTACCGTGTGTGTGAGATGGCCGACGCTCTCGGCGTTATCGATGCCGGAGAGTGCGTCGGACAGTGGATCGTTTGCCGTCATTGTTAGCTGTACTTCTTGAAGCCCATCGAACGGGCGATCTCTCGGAAGCACTGTCGACACAGCCAGATGTCGTACTTGCCGACGAGGCCCTGTTCGCGGCCACAGCGTCGGCACTCGTGTGTCTGACCCGTCTCTTCGGCTTCGCCGTCCGTCTCGCTCATTCGTTGACCTCCACGTCGAAGTTGGATACGAGGAACGACACCGCGTCCTCGGAGTTGAGTCGGTGATTCGACGGAATCTGTCGCGTACCCTGGTCGCGCTTCGCAACCCGGTAGCCGGGACGCGTGAGGTTCACCGTCACGTCCATCCCGTAGATTCCGATGTTCGGGTCGTACTCCTGGCTGGGGAAGTCGGTGTGCTCTTCGATGCCGAAGCTCACGTTCCCCGTGTTGTCGAACTGCCGGCGGTCGAGATCAGCGGCCGGCAGCGCGCGCTCCAGGAAATCCACTGCGGTGTCGTCGCGCAGCGTGACCTTCGCGCCGATCGGGTCGCCCTGCCGCAGCCCGAACTCGGGCTCCGGGCTTTTGGCCTTCGTACGAACCGTCTGCTGGCCGGTGATCGCTTCGAGGATCGTCTCGGCGTTCTGGAGCTCGACCCCACCCTGGCCGACGCCCATGTGGACGACGACCTTCTCGATGCGGGGCTCCCGCATCTCGTGGAAGTCAGTGCTGTCAGCCTCGCTCATTCGTCATCCTCCTCCACGAAGTTCTCGTCGATGACGACGACGTACTCCGCGATCGTCTCGAAGCCGCCGTTCTCGTCGTCCACCCGGACGGTGTTGCTCGCGCTGCCCGGCTGCACGTTGATCTCGGCGATCTCACCGATGTCGCCGGCGTGCTGGCCGGCAACCGCGGTGACCAGCGCGCCCTCCTCGTACTGGAAGTGCGCGACGATCTCGTTGGTGTCGGTGTCGACGACGACCGAGTCCCCGCCCGCGTACGCGTCCTCATCGAGGGCGAGGTTCGAGCCGTCGTGGAAGTTCAACTGTGTGCGACCGCCCGACACGGTCGTCTTGTCAGTGACTTTGTTCAGCTTGCTGCCGGCCGCGTCCGCGTCGATCTCCGTGAGGCCGAGTCGACCGCCCTCGTCGGGGAACACGCGGTAATACTCGTTGCGGTCCGGGAACGCCAGGATGTCGAACATCCCGATCGGACGGTTGACGTCGCCGACCGAGTCGCCGTTGACGAGCACGCCGTCCGTGTTGATGGCGTACTGCGCCTCGCTCGTGTCGTCGACGTACTCCAGGACGTCCCGAAGCACAACGACCAGTGGCACGCCGGATTCGCCGTGCGGGCCGGCCCCGGCCTTCGCGGTGAACGTCTCCGTCTTCCGCTCGACGGGCCAGGATTTCGGTACCGAAAGTCGCTTCTGGTGATTCGTCATTCGTTGTCACCTTCCAGTCGCTCGACGCGCATGTCGTCATCGAGATCGAGGTCGGTCACGCGGAGGTTACTCGACTCCACCGGCCGCGGCGTCTCCTCGCCGTCGGCGGCCTCCACCGTGACGTCCTCAACGAAGACCTCGGCGTCCCGCAGGTCGACGTCGGTGACTTCGCCGTCCTCACCGGCGTCGTCGCCACGCATGACCTCGACGGTGTCGCCGACGTTCACGCGGACGTTGCGCTGGCCGTACTCCTCGCGGAGCTCCTCGGACAGCGTTGCCCGCACTTGGTCTTGCTTCTCGTGCAGCGACGCGCGCTTCGTGCGAGTTCGCTGTTTGTGTGGTTGCTCGCTCATGGTTCTATACGATCATCGTCGCGGTACTCGCGATGGTCCCGTACCGTTCGGCCACCTCACGCGAAATCGGGCCCTTGATCTCGGTCCCGCGAGGCTCGCCGAGGTCGTCGATGATGACCGCGGCGTTGTCCTCGAATTTCACGCGAGTCCCGTCCGGGCGTCGGATCGGCTTGCGCTGGCGCACGACAACGGCCTCAAGCACCTGCCGACGCATCTCCGGGGTCCCTTTGGTGACTGAGACGGTGATCGTGTCGCCCAGTCCAGCCTTCGGGTGGCGGTTCTTTCGTCCTTGATACCCCATCACGCTCGTGATTTTGAGCTCGCGTGCGCCAGTGTTGTCGGCGCACGTGATCAGCGAGCCCTTCTCCAATCCCTGGGTGATGTCCGCCTTGATGGCTTCCATCAGGCGTCACCTCCGTCCGTGATCTCGACGACCACGTGGGATTTGGTCTTCGAAAGCGGTCGGGTTTCTGCGATGCTCACCGTGTCGCCGACACTGATGTCGAAGCACTCTGGTGCGTGTGCCGGAACGCGCGACCGCCGCTTCATGTAGCGGTCGTACTTCGGCACGAACACGTCGTACTCGCGTTCGACGACAACGGTTTTCTCCATGTCTGTGGACGCCACTTCACCCTCCAAGACCTGCCCGCGCACGGAAAGATTCCCGTGGAACGGACAGTCCTCGTCGGAGCACGTGCCCTCCGGTTCTGTTACGTTCAGTCCTATCGCCATTTCGAATCAACTCCGTTTTCGGAGCGCCGCTCGGGTCGTGAGAGCAATCGTCCTCCATCCACCGTAACGTAGGCCACGCTCTCGCCAGTGGTTTGGCGTGTCTCGCCACCTGCAGGTTTGAACGCGGTCCCGACCCCGTTGTCCGGGGCCGCAGCTTCATCTGTGAGACGGAACTCGAATGTCGCCCCCTTCTTGGGGACTTGTGCCACACCCGACGCAGTCCGGAGCACCACCGTCTGCATCGTCTCGTCGACGACGCGTCCGGCGATCCCCACCCGCGACTGATCGGTGTCCGCAGCGACCCGCGCGTGCAGGCCCAGCAGCTCGTGTCGCGGCAGCGATTCGGGTGTGATGGTCGTCATGTTCGTCGTTATTCGTCGTCCGCGAGGTCGCCTTCCTCCCGCTGCACCGTCTTGATGCGGGCGATGGTCTTCCGCAGCTCGCTGATGCGGCCCGGATTGTCCGGCGCACCACCGGCCGCTTTCACGGCTTTCGAGTTCAAGAGCTCGGTTCGGAGCTCCTCGAGTTCGGCCTCACGCTCCGCCGGCGTCATGTCACGGATCTCGCTCGTGTAGAGGATCGCCATTATTCGGCACCTCCATCCTCGTCGTCCATCTCATCGAGGAGGTCTTCGGCGGTGTCGGCGGCCTCGTCGTCGACGTCACTGAACTCGTCGTCCTCGTCCTCGCCTTCGACCGCGTCGGCGAGCTCGTCGAGTTCCTCTTCGACGTCGTCGTCGGTCTCGATGACCTCCTCGTCCTCGAAGTCGGCGGGCTCGGACTCCGGTTCGGCCGCCGCATCGGCGTCGGCGTCCTCGGCGTCCGCGTCCTCGCCCTCAAGCAGCTCTTCGAGGTCCTCGCCGGCCTCGGCCTCGTCCACGACGAGGTCTTCGATGTCCGCGTCCTCCTGGATCTCGAAGTCGTCGGGGAGTTCGGCGTTCGGCGGGATGATCTTCACGTTCACGCCGATGGTACCGAGCTTCATCACGGCAACGCCTTTGCCGTGGTCGACGATCTCCTCGGCCGGCTCGCCGTTGTGCTTGATGTAGCCGCGGTTGAACTTCTCGACGCGACCGCGGTTCCCGGTGACCTTCCCGCTCAGCACGATCTCCGCGCCGAGCGCGCCGGACTCCATGATGCGGTCGATCGTGGTGTGGCCGGCCTTCCGGAAGTACCAGCCACGTTCGAGCGCGTTCGCCAGTCGGTCGGCGACGATCTGCGCGTTCAGGTCGGGCTCCTCGACCTCCTGCACGTCGATCTGTGGGTCTTCGAGGTCGAATCGCTCCTCGAGCTGTGTGGTGATCTTCCGGATGTTCTTCCCGCCTTTCCCGATGACCATCCCGGGCTTCTCGGCCTTCAGGACGATCTGCATGCCCATCGGCGTTGGCGCGAGTTCCATCCCGCCGTAGCCGGCGCGTGCCAGCTCCTCAGCGAAGAACTCGTCGATCTGACTGCGCTGAAGTCCTTGTTCGATGAATTCGAGTTCGTCCGCCATCAGGCGGTCACCTCCTCGGTCTCGGTCACGACGATCTCGACGTCACAGAGCGTCGCGTTCCACGTGGTCGCGCGCCCCATCGCACGGGGTTTGCGGCCCTGGCTCTCACCGACCTTGTGCGGGGCGACGTGTTCGATCACCATCTCGTCGGCGTCGAACCCCTGCTGGTCGGCGTTGTTCGATACGTTCGACAGCAGCTTCAGGAAGTCCTTCGAGGCCTTCTCCGGGTAGCGCCCGGCGTCCCAGCCGTCGATGTCGTTCCGGTGACCGACGCCGCTGTTGTGCTGCTTGAACGGCACGGATCGCTCCTCGTCGATGACCGCCTGGAGGTACTCTTTCGCGTCGGCGACCGTTTCCCCGCTGATCTCGCGGGCGATGGCCTTGCTGTGCTTCAGACTGATGGAGCGCTCTCGGAGCATGGCTTTCGCCGACGCCTCCGAGTCCACGTCCACGCTGTAGCTGATTCCCATGGTTTATTTGAGCGGCACGAACTTCGAGGAGCGGGTCGCGCCGATGCCCGCCTGCCCGTGTTCGACCGACGACCGCGTGAGCTGGAACTCGCCGAGGTAATGCCCGATCATCTCGGGCTGGACCTCGACACGCTCGAACTCCTGGCCGGTGTACACAGCGAACGTCAGGCCGACGAACTCCGGCAGCACCGGCATATCACGCAGGTGCGTTCGGATCGGGTTGTTCGCCGTTTCCTCGGTGCCCGACTCGCGTGCCTCCGCGAGCACCTTGTGGTGCTCCTCGGAGAGGCCACGGGTGATGGTTCGCCGCTGGCGTGCGGGAAGCAGTTCCGCGACGTCCTCCAGGCTCATCTCCTGCAGCTCGTCGAGGTCGTGGCCGCGGTAGGTGAACTCCCCCTCACGGCCGGTTCGGTATTCCGTACTCATGGTTTACTCGTTGCCCCCGCGGCCCGTCCGCTTGGAGGCGATGTCTCCGACCTTGCGGCCGGGTGCTGCGTCCCGGGAGACCGACTTCGGTCGGCCCGGGTGCTGGCGGCCACCGCCACCGAACGGGTGGTCGACGGCGTTCATCGCAACACCACGCACGCGGGGCCACTTCGTCCCGCGCGCCTTCATCTTGTGGTGCTTGTTGCCAGCCTTCACGAACGGCTTCTCGGTCCGGCCACCGCCCGCCACCACGCCGATGGTTGCGCGGCAGTCCGGGGAGAGGCGCTTCGTCTCGCCGGACGGCAGCTCCACGATCGTGGCGTCACGCTCGTGGGTCACCAGGTCGGCGTTGACGCCGCCCGCGCGGGCGAACTTGCCGCCGTCGCCCGGATGACTTTCGACGTTGCAGACCGGCACTCCCTCGGGGATCTCCGCCAGCGGGAGGGTGTTGCCCTCCTCGATCGTGGCGGAAATCCCGATCTCGATGGTGTCGCCGACACCGACGCCCTCGCTGGCGAGCACGAGGCGCTGGTCGTCGTCCTCGAAGGCGACGCGGGCGACCGGCGCGCTGCGCGCCGGGTCGTGTTCCACGTCGATGACCTCGCCGGCCAGCACGTCCGTGTCCTCGGTTCGCTTGTGCGACAGTTCGGCCTTGTATCGGTGCGACGGCGCACGGAACGTCGACGTCCCGCGCCCGCGTCGCTGCCCTTGGATCCTGCGTCCCATTCTCAGAACACCCCGATGCGGGAGGCGACGTCTTGGGCGTCGTCCTCCGCGGAGAGTTTCACCGTTGCCTTCTTCTCGGCTTCGGGCGTGATCTGTGTGTTCACGTCGACGACCGTGACGTCGTACTCCGACTCGACGACATCCCGGATCTCGGGTTTCGCCGCGTCGATGTCGACGATGAACTGGAGCTTGTTCTGGAAGTCCATCTCGTCCATCGCCTTCTCGGTCACCAGTGGGTAGTCGATGATCGAACTCATCGCTGTGCCACCTCCTCGACGGCGCTTTCGGTCCACACCGTCAGTCGGCCCGGCTCCGCGCCCGGCGCGAGGTCCTCGGCGTTCACTTCACGACCGGTCGCCACGTCGACGCCCGCGAGGTTGCGGGCGGCCGTCGACGGCCCGCTCTCGCTGGCCGTGACGAACAGGATCGACGTCGGCTCCTGGTATTTGCGGCCGCGCAGCGTTCCCTGGCCGGCACGAACGGTGCGGCCCTCGTCTGCGCGCTCGATGTCCGCGTGGACGCCAAGCGCCTCCAGGAGGGAAACGACGTCCTGGGTTTTCACGAGATCCTCGAAGTCGTCGCTGACAACGAGGGGCAACTCGACGTCGTCGTCGAAGTTGTGGCCGCGGTCGGCCACCAGCTCGCTGTCCGTGGTCGCCGCGACGGCGGCCCGAACGGCGGCCTTGCGCTCCTTGTCGTTGACGTCGAGACCGTGGTCTTTCTCGGCTTTCGGCGGGTGCGCTTTCCGGCCGCCGACAGTCTGGGGCACACGGGCACCCTGCCCGTTTGCTTTCGGCACGTGGGCCATTCCACGGCCACTCCCCTGTGACTCGGCGGTGGTGCGCAGGCCGGCGTACTCGTCCGCGCCGTACTCCTGTGTCCGATTGGCCTGAGCGGCGAGCACGGCTCGCTTCACGAGGTCCGGGCGGACCGGTTCCTCGAAGACCCGCGGCAGGTCAAGCGTGCCAGCGTCGTCGCCGTCCAGGTCGCGTACGGTTACCTGCATAAATTATCCCTGGTTGGATGCGGTGCTCACGTACCGCACCTCCGGATCGAGGCGCGGCGATTCGTTCGGCCGGACGGCCGGCCGGAAGCGCACGAGGCGCTGCTCCGGGCCGGGCACCGAGCCTTTCACGAGCGTGTACGGGCCGTCGACTTCGCCGTAGTTCGGGAAGCCGCCGTCCGGCGTCGGCTCGTCCCCATCGTTGATGTCGATGAGGCGTTTGTTCAGTTCGGTGCGCTGGTGGTAGCCGGTCTGGCCCTGCTGTGGAACCGTCGAGCGAACCCGAGAGGGGTTCCACGGGCCGAGGTTACCGATGCGGCGCCGCCAGCCCTGGCGGGCGTGCTTGCCCTTTCGCTTCTGGACGCCCCAGCGCTTGACGGGGCCCTGGGTGCCCTTGCCTTTGGTGATGCCCGCGGCGTCGGTGAACTCACCGGCGCGGAACACATCGCCGAACGCGTGGACGCCGCCGTCCTCGATGAGGTCGGCAGCGAACTCCAGTCGGTCGGCGAGCGTGCCGCCGCCGACGCGAGTCTCCATCACGTCCGGGTTTTTCTTCGGGACGCCCGCGGTGTCGCCGGGGACCGTGTGCGTGATGACACGGATGTCGGCGATTTCCTCGGTGTCGAGCGCCTCGATCAGTTCGTCTGTATCTCCGCCCTCGTCGGGGACAGAGAGCGTGCGGTCGAGCGACTCGTGGGTGTCGTCCGCCCAGACTTCCGTTAGCGGCTTCTTGCCGTACGGCGTGTCCTCGTAGAGGCGGACGGCCGCCGCCCGCATGGGCGGCGTTTCGACGACCGTCACGGGGACGGTCGTCTCCATGCCCTCGGTCGGTGCGTTGGCCTTGTCGTCAACGAGGACGACGTGGGTCATGCCGGCCTTGTAGCCAGCGAAGCCCTGGAGGCCGACTTCACCGTCGTCGGCGGGCCACGAGTTGAAGCGCGGTACTTCGCTCTCCGCGCGCTTGCGGGGACTGAACCCCATCGAGCCTTTGCGTGGTCGGTTTGGCTGTGGCATCGTATCACTCCGTGAGCGTCAGGGAGCCGAGTGTCGCGAGCACCGCTTCTTCGGTGCGCACGACCTCGCTCCCCTGATCGGGGATGGTGTTGAGCCAGGCGTCGAATCGCGCGGGGGCGTCTGCGGATGAGTCGGTGACCGACTCGTTGACCGCGTCCGCCGAAACACCAAGCATGGGCGGCAGCCCACGTTCCGGTGCTCCGAACGCAACGGTCACGCCGTCCCTGGCGATGCGTTCGCGGTACCCACCGAGGGAAGCCACCGAAAGCGGCTCCCCGTGCCGGGAGGTCGCAATGCGAACGCCCGCGTCGGAACGGTCTAAAGCGTCACCGAGACCCGTGCGTTCGACCGAAAACCCCGGGAGGGGGTCGTCGACCAGTTTCGCACGGACCGGTCGTCGCGAAGAGACCCTGATGGTCACGCGCTCTCCTTCCGAGACCGCCATTCCTGGTGGTTCGTGGAGGGAGATCGGGTGTTGCATGCCGCAATTGACCCGAACGCGCCCTTCAGATCCGACCTGGGTCACGATTCCCTGTCGTAACGACCCAGACCCGCTCGAGTCTGAGCCGGTCCATGACGAGAGACGGAGCGGGGGCAGGACACCGGCGTACGCCAGTTCGTCGCGCGTATCGAAGGCCTCCTTTCGGAGGTATGGTGGCGTTGCGGCGTACCGCAACACCGTTTCGACGAACCCGCCGCCCCACTGCCGCTCGCCGTCTTCGTCGGGGAAGACAACGACGCGGTCGATCCGGAACACCGCCGCCGCGCGGGCGACGTAACCGAGCTTGCGAGTTGCCTCGCGTTTGTCCTCGGCTTCCCGGACGAGGGACGACGGCACGAGTACGCTCCGTGTCATGCCGTGTCGCGTCCGTGTCTCGTCACGAGACTGTAGCATACGTACAGATCACTCCCTAAAAAGGGTGGCGTTTCCGAACCGGCCGTGTGTCGCCGTCGCACGCACTCACGCCCCGGATCGTTTCGGCTCGCGTGCTGATCCGTCCGCGGCGGTCGCATCCGCGATCCATGGGGCTGACTACCGTACTCATAGCGTCCGTCAAAGAACGGATTTATATACACCCGCGTCGTTGTTCAGAATGCGAAGGGCGCTGGTAGTGTAGTGGTATCACGTGACCTTGCCATGGTCACAACCTGGGTTCAAATCCCAGCCAGCGCATTTCTCACCGTCGTTGTGTCCGATAGCCTGCCGTCGGCTGTCCGCACTCGCTCGGTCTCGAAGCATACTTGAACGCCGACGGGAACCGATAGCTGTCCCGCTGACATGAGTCGCCTCTCGAAGTCACAGGTCATCCGCCGGTATTACCTCTACAGAGCCACCGCCCGCCCCGGCTTCCATTACGCCATCTACACGTTCTTCTTGCTGTTCAACGGGCTGTCGTACACCCAGATCGGACTCATCGCCTCGATCCAGTCGATCGTCGTCGTCGCGTCCGAGGTCCCCACGGGCTACGTCGGCGACCGCATCGGCCGCCGGAACAGCCTCGCGGTCGGTGCCGCCATCCTCCTCGTGTCGAACGCCAGCTACCTCGTCGCCACGGACCTCATCGGGTTCACGTTCACCTTCGTCACGCTCTCGTTCGGCGGTACGTTCATCTCCGGCTCCGCCAGCGCGTGGCTCTACGACACCCTCCAGGAGCACGACAGCGCCGACGAGTTCACGCGCATCAGCGGGCGCGGGCGCGCCATCGGACTCTACGTCGGCGCTGTCGGCGTCGTTCTCGGGGCCGTTCTGTACACGGTGGACCGCTCGTATCCGTTCGTTGCGGGCATCGTGACCGCCGCGCTCGCGGCCGCGTTCGTGCTCCGCCTCCCGCAGAACGAGGCCTACGACGACAGCGCCGCCGTCGAACAGGACCGCATGTCCGTCGCCGACGCGCTCCCGGTCATCACCGACCAGCTGACCACCCCCCGGCTGCGGTGGTTCGTCGTCTACGTCTCGCTCATCAGCGGCACCATCTGGACGATGGACATGTGGATTCAGCCCATCGCCCGCGACGCCATCGAGGCGACGTTCCTCCCGCTGCTGCAGTCACTCCCCCTCCCGCAGCCCGCCGTTCTGTTCGTTGGCGGCCTCTACGGCGCGTTCCGGCTGCTCTCGGCGGTCACGAGCGATTACGCCGGCGACCTCGAAGGGCTGTTGGGCGTCCGGACCTCCCTCATCGTCGTCCCCGCCGCCATCGCCGCGACGTACGTCCTCGCGGGCCTGGTTCCCTGGGTGGTGTTCCCCATGTTCTTCGCGCTGAAAGGCGGGGGGTCGCTGCTGCGCCCCATCCAGAACCGCTATCTCAACGACAACGTCGCGTCCGTCGGGCGCGCAACGCTGCTGTCCGCGGTGGCGATGCTGCGGCAGGTCGTCGGTGCGCCGTTCCGGTTCGCCAGCGGCGTGCTCGCCGACGCGTTCTCGGCCGTGGACGCCGTCGCCATCCTCGGCGGCGTGTTCCTGGTCGGGGCGGCGCTGCTGTGGGTGCTCCGGCCGCCGGTCCGCGCGGACTACCAGCCGCCGCCCGGCGAGTGACCACCGCGCGCCGGCCGCTACTGCGAACCCTCTTGTATCGGGACGCCAAACCCCGCGGTATGGAGAGTCTCAACCGGATGGCGCTGGAACTCGCCGACGAGGCCTTGGAGTTCACCGAGGAACTCGACATCGGTGCCTTCGAGCTGGACACCGGCACGACGGTCATCGACTTCGGCGTGGAGCACGACGGCGGCCTGGAGGCCGGGCTGCTGTTGGCGGAGCTGCAGACCGCGGGGCTGGCGACTGTGCAAACGCGCGTCGACACCGTCGGCGACGCGACGTTCCCCCACGTCGAGGTCGCCTGCGACCAGCCCGCCGTGGCCATGCTCGGCGCGCAGAAAGCCGGCTGGGAGCTCGCCGTCGATGACTACGAGGCGCTGGGCAGCGGGCCGGCCCGCGCGCTCGTCGCCACCGAGGGCGAGTTCCAAGCCATCGACTACGTCGACGCCTTCGAGTTCGCGGTGTTGACCCTGGAGAGCACCGGCCTCCCGACGACGGCCGCCGCCAGTGAGGTCGCCGCCCGGGCGGGCGTCACCGAGGAGAGCGTCTTCCTGCCGACGTACCGCACGGCCAGCGTCGCCGGCAGCGTCTCCGCCGCCGCCCGCACCGTCGAGTTGGCGGTGTTCCGCCTCTACGAGCTCGGCTACGACCCCACGGACGTCCTCTCGGCGTCGGGCTGTGCACCGGTCGCACCGGTCGCCGGCGACGAACAGACGGCCATCGGCCGCACCAACGACGCCCTCGCCCACGGCGGCCGGGTTCACCTCACGGTCGCGGAGGACTTCGACGCCTTCGACGCGGTGGTGTCCTCGGCGGCGGCCCGCTACGACGACCCGTTCGCGGAGGTCGTCGGCACCGACGACTGGGATGCGGGCGACGTGGACAACGGCGTGTTCGGTCCCGCCCAACTCACCGTCGACGTCGTCGGCGGCCCCACCCACGCGTTCGGCACCGTTCGCGAGGACGTGCTCGCCGACGGGTTCGGGCTGTCGTAACGCCGGAAGGCGGCGTTTTATCTGGCGTCCGGCCCACGGCACTGCCATGGACGAACTCGCGGGGACATCGGTGGCGGTCATCGGTGCCGGCTTCGGGGGGCTCTCGACGGCCTGCTATCTCGCCGACGCCGGCGCGGACGTGACCGTCGTGGAGAAAACCGACCAGATCGGCGGCCGTGCGAGCACCCTGGAACGCGACGGGTTCCGGTTCGACATGGGGCCGTCGTGGTATCTGATGCCGGACGTCTTCGAGGAGTTCTTCGCGTCGTTCGACAGCCACCCCAGCGACTACTACGGGTTGACGCGCCTCGACCCCCACTACCGCATCTTCTTCAAGGACAACGAGGGGCGGCGGCCCGGCCGGGACGCCCCCGGCCTGAACGTGGACACCGACGGCGACACCATCGACGTGACGCCCGACCGCGAGCAGGTCAAGCAGGTGTTCGACGCCTACGAGCCGGGCGCTGGGGACGTGCTCGACGACTACCTCGCGCAGGCCAAGGAGAACTACGAGGTCGGCATGGAGCACTTCGTGAAGACCGACCGCCCCCGGGTCCGGGACTGGATGGACCCGAAGCTCGCGGAGTACGCCCGCGGCCTCACGCTGCTGGGGTCGATGCAGGACCACGTCGAGCAGTATTTCGACCACCCGAAGCTCCAGCAGGTGATGCAGTACACGCTGGTGTTCCTCGGCGGCTCCCCGGACACCACGCCGGCGCTCTACAACCTCATGAGCCACGTGGACTTCGGGCTCGGCGTCTACTATCCGGAGGGCGGCATGGGGGGTGTCGTCGACGGGATCACGGCCCTCGCGCGCGAACTCGGCGTCGAGTTCCGCACCGGCCACCCGGTGTCGGCGATCAAGGGCCGCCGGGGCGGCTTCAAGCTGGACACCGAACCCGGTGACGCCGTGCTCGCGGACGTCGTCGTCTCCGACGCCGACTACGCCCACACCGAACAGGCGTTGCTCCCCGCGCAAAAGCGCCAGTACGACGCCGACTACTGGGACGCCCGGACGTACGCGCCGTCGGCGTTCCTGCTGTACCTCGGCGTCGAGGGCGACGTGGAGCCACTCGCCCACCACACCCTCGTGTTGCCGTCCGACTGGGACACGCATTTCGCGCAGATCTTCGACGACCCCGCGTGGCCCGACGACCCCGCGTACTACCTCTGCGTGCCCTCGAAGACCGACGACACCGTTGCGCCCGACGGGCACAGCAACCTCTTCGCGCTCGTTCCCGTCGCCCCGGGGCTGGACGACACCCCGGCCGTCCGTGAGTCCTACCGCGACCTCGTGCTCGACGACATCGCCGAGAACACGGGCGTCGAACTGCGGGACCGCATCGTCGTCGAGGAGCGGTTCTCGGTTTCGGAGTTCGCCGACCGGTACAACAGTCACCAGGGCACCGCGCTCGGGCTGGCGCACACGCTGCGACAGACCGCGCTGTTCCGCCCGCCGCACCGGTCGACCGCCCTTGACGGCCTCTACTTCACGGGCGCGAACACAACCCCCGGCATCGGCGTCCCGATGTGTCTGATCAGCGGCGAAGTGACCGCCAACAACGTGCTCGCCGACGCGCGCTGACACACCATGTTCCGGTATCTGTTCGTGCTGTCCCGGCCGCGGTTCTGGCTGTACCTCGCCGGCCCCGTCTTGGTCGGCGTGTCCTACGGCGCGACCACCGTCGGGGAGCTGTTCAGCGCGCCCGCGGTGGTGCTGTTCAGCTACTTCCTGTTGCCCGCGAACATCTACCTCTACGGCATCAACGACGTCTTCGACCGCGACGTCGACGAGACGAACCCGAAAAAGGACGGCCGGGAGTCGCGCTACCGGGGCGGGGCCGCAGTCGCGGTCATCGTCGCCGTCTGCGGGGTGTTCCTGGGGTTCGTCGCCGCCCCGCTGCCGGCCGAGGCGTGGCCGTACCTGGCTGCGTGGTTCGTGTTGGCGACGGAGTACAGCGCACCCCCGCTGCGGTTCAAAACCACGCCGGTGTTGGACTCGCTGTCAAACGGCCTCTACGTGCTGCCGGCCGCGGCCGCCTACGCCGGCGTCTCCGGCACCCACCCGCCGCTGCTGGCGGTCGCGGGCGGCTGGCTGTGGGCGATGGGGATGCACACGTTCTCGGCCATCCCCGACATCGAGCCGGACCGCGCCGCCGGCATCCAGACCACTGCGACCGCGCTGGGCGCGGACCGCGCGCTGGCGTACTGCGCGGGCATCTGGCTGCTGTCGGCCGCCGTCTTCGCGCTCGTCGACGTCCGGTTCGGGCTGTTGTTGCTGGCGTACCCGGTGTTGGTGTTCGGGATTCGCCGCCTCCAGGTGGCCGTCGGGCGCGCGTACTGGTGGTACCCCGCGGTGAACACGCTCGTCGGCATGGTGTTCACGCTGGGCGGACTCTGGGGGGTCGTGCATGGCTGATCGCGCCCGCGTCGAGGCCCGCCTCCACGAACTGGTCGCCGCCTACCGCTTCGAGATCGCCGTGGTGTTCCCCGTCGTCGGCGCGGTGACGCTGCTCGCCTCCGCCTGGGGGTGGCTGCCGCCCGCGCTCTCGTTCAACCCCTACTTCATCCTGTTCGGCACCGTCGTGATGCGGCTGCCGTTGGTCGCCGGGCTGGCCCCGCTCGTTGACCGGCGCGCCGCCGTCGCGGTGGCGGTGCTCACCGCCTACGCCTTCGGCATCGAACTGCTCGGCGTCACCGCCGGCTGGCCGTACGGGGAGTTCGCGTACCGCATCGAACTCGGGCCGATGCTCGCCGGGAAGGTGCCACTGGGGCTGCCGGTGTTTTTCTTCCCACTGGTCGTCAACAGCTACCTGCTCGTCGTGTTGCTGTTGGGGCCGCGCGCCCGCAACCGGCTGCTGCGGCTGGCCGCCGTCGCCGCCACCGTCGTCTGGATGGACGTCGTCCTCGACCCGGCGGCCGTCGGCCTCGGGTTCTGGCGGTACTTCGCCGGCGGCCCGTACTACGGCGTGCCGCTGTCGAACTACGCGGGCTGGGTGCTGTCGGCGGTCGTCTCCGTGAGCCTGCTCGACTGGGGGTTCTCGCGGGCGGGCATCCAGGCGCGGGTCGCGGACTGCGAGTACCTCCTCGACGACCTCGTGAGCTTCGTCATCCTCTGGGGGACGGTGAACCTCGCGTTCGGCAACCTCCTCCCCGCGGCCGCCGCGGCCGCTCTGGGCGTCGGCTTGCTGCAAACCGACCGCTTCGACTTCGCCGTGCTGCGTGATCGCGGCCCCGGCACGCGGCAGTAGCCCCGCGCTACCGCGACGGCGTCGGCTGCGGATCGCCGTGGCGGCGGCGGCTGTCGCCGGTTTCCGCCAGTCCCGTCGCCCGATAGAACACCGCCTCCGGGCTGGAGTTCAACGCCCACAACGCCCGCGTTTTCGCCACCAGCCAGAGCTTCCGCGGCGTCGACAGCGACGGCGTCGCAGTGAGCACGTCGCAGTCCCGCTCCCGGATGGCCCGGTGGTGGTCGGCGTACAACACGGCCGACACCAACACCGCGAACTGGCAGTCCTCGGGGAGGTATTCGATGCCGGCGACGCCCGTCCGGTATTTGCGTTCGGTGTACGCCAGCTCTTCCCGCATCGCCTCCCGGAACCCCGCATCCACCGTGCGTGCGCGGAGCTGCTCGACGGTCACGCCGTGATCGGCCCGCGACTCCGCGGGGAGATAGACGCGGTCGTACTCGTGGACGTCCTCGGCGACATCCCGCAGGAAATTCGACAGCTGGAACGCCTCCGCGAGCGCCGCGGCGTGGGGAGCCGCCGTCTCCGGCTCCGCGACCTCCATGACGTCCATCATCATGTAGCCGACCGCGACGGCCGACCCCCGCATGTACTCCTCGAGTTCGGCGTGTGACTCGTAGCGCGTCTTCTCCAGGTCGGCCTGCATCGCGTCGATGAACGTGTGGATGTCCTCGTCGCTGATGCCGTGGCGGGTGGCCAGCTCCCGGAACGCAGCCAGCACCTCGGTGTCGGCGGCGACCGACTCGGGGTCGCGGGCCCCCAGTGCGGCCGCCCGGATCCCCTCCAGCTCCTCGCGTTGCACGCCCGGATCGCGATCCGCGGTCGTGTCGACCACGTCGTCGGCCACGCGGAAGAACGCGTAGAGGACGTACGTGGCGTGGCGCACCCGCGTGGGAAGCAACCGCGTCGCGAGGTGGAACGTCTTCCCGGTGCGGCGCTGTATCGCCTTACTCGTCGTGATGTGTGTTTTCTCGACCATGTAGCGGACTCCCCGCGGCACGCGGGCTGCTGGCGCGCCCCGTCGTCATTGCACGTGCGTATGCGTTGAGAGAAGAAAAAACACGGTGCAAGCTGCCCGGTCGTCCGCCTCCAAACGACTGAAGGCAACGCAACACCGACATCCGCGCATGCAGCGAAAGCCTGTTCCGCCGGCACCGTCCTCGCTGGCGGCTGTGGGGGACGTCCGCGACGCCACCCCGCTCGTGCCCAAACCCGAGGACGACTGCTGTCGCCGCCTCATCGAGCGCGCCGGCGTCGAGGACCGTGGCACGGCGTCCGCGTGGCTGGTGTTCCTGTCCGCGGTCGGCGTGCTCGTCGACGACGACGCCGGATACGCCCGCCGCGGCGACGTCGGCGTCGACGACCGCGAGGCGCTCGCCGCCGGGTTCCGCGCGAACGTCTTCCTCGGCGGCGACGTCGTGGACGCGCTCGACGACACGCCGGCACAGCCACGCGACGTTTTCGACGCCGTGCGCGAGCAGGTCCCGCCCTGGGAGCGCGCGAAACGCGACAACTGGCAGGCGTTCTGGACCGGTCGCGTGCGCCGCCGCCTCGACTGGGCGGCGCTGTTCGGGCAGGCGGTTCGTGTCGACGACACCCCCTGTTATCGGCGGGCGTGAGCGCGCTACGCCACGTACTGGCGGGTTCGCGCGTAGAACACGGCCTGCCCGGCGAACACGCCGGCGGTGGCCGCGGCCGCGATCGTCACCGCGGCGCTGTCCGCCACCGCGAGCGCGGCGTACCCGCTCGCGACCCCGGCGACGGCTGTGCTGGTGGCCGCCAGCGCGCCGTCGATGATCTGGCGGCGGCTCGACGCGCCCGCCTCGTAGGCCGCTCGGTCGAGGTGCGTGCTCGTTCGTGCCAGCGACGGCATGGCCGCGGCGAGCCCGAGCACGAGCGCGGACGCCGTCCGCAAGCGCACCGACAGCGCCCCCGCGACCACGCCCGCCACCACCACGCCGACCGCGAACTCCAAGGTGTTTCGGCTGCTCATACGCGGCCTGGACGCCGGAGGCAGGAAAACCCCGTCACTCCACGACATCGGTGACCGTGCCCACGCCCTTGCTGGACCCCTCACGGAAGACGAACCGCTGGCCTTCCTCCACGAGATACGGCCGGAACTTGAACCGGACGCGGGTGTGGCCGGCATCCCCGGGCAGCAGCTGGCCGTCCGCGGGCGTGAACCGCGCGGCCTCCCCGATGGTTTCGAGGTGCACCACGGGCTCGTAGCCGGCGTCGATGCGCGTGGGGTGGTTCAACACCATCACCTCGGCGTCGAACGCCCGGACCGGCGTGGGGTCGGCGTCCCCCGGCAGCAACACCATCCCGCGCTCGATCGCCTCCTCGCTGACGCCCTTCAACGCGATCCCGACGATCCGGCCGGCCTGCGCGCTGTCCACGCGGTGGTAATGCATCTCGATCGACCGCACCTCAACGGTCCGGAAGCTGCCGTTCGGAAACGGCCCCAACAGGAGCGTCTCCCCGTCCTCGACGGTCCCCGATTTCACCGTGCCGGACGCGACAGCGCCCACGCCGGTCACGCTGTACGTGCGGTCGACGTACATCCGGAACGGCCCGCTTGCCGCCGTGGTCTTCGGGAGCCGCGCGAACAGCTCATCGAGGACCGCGAGTCCGTCCCCGGTCACCGCGCTGGTCCGGACGATCGGCACCACGCCGTCCCCGAGCTCGTCGACGGCGGCGTCGACGCCGTGGCGGGCGACCGGCAGCGGCGCGCGCTCGGTGCGCCGGAGCAACGCTTCGACCTCGCGCTCGACGGCCGCAACCCGGTCGTCGTCCACGAGATCCGTCTTCGTCACCGCGACGATGGTCGGCAGCTCGGTCGCCAACAGCACGCCCATGTGTTCGCGCGTGGTCTTCGTGGGGCCGTCGTCGGCGGCCACCGTCAACAGCCCGTAGTCGAGTTTCTGGCCGACCAGCCCGCGGATGGTCGTCGACAGCCACGGCTCGTGGCCGACGGTGTCGACGAACGACACCACGCGGTCGGCGGCCTCCACGACCGCCGCGCGCTCGTCTTTCCGGTCGGGGTTGCGCACCCGCAGCGGGCCGTCGCCGTCGAACCCGTAGACCCCGTAGGAGAGATCCGCCGACAGCCCGCGCTCGACCTCGTGGGGCTGGACGTCCAGGAACCCGCGCGTGGCACCGTCGCCGTCGTCGGCGTCACCGGTCACGAGGCTGCCCACGAGCGTCGACTTCCCGTGGTCGACGTGGCCGGCGGTGCCGACGATGATGTGGTCGTCGCCGGCCGCAAGCCCGTCGCCGTCCTGCACCGTCGCGACGCCCACGATCCCGTCGGTGCCGGCGGCCGCGTCACCGACGCTGTCGATGCCCCACGTCTGTACGTCCGCGATGTGTGCGCCCGCCTCGTCGGCGAGCAGACTCAACACGTCCATGGTCTCGGCGAACGTCGCCTGACTGACGCCCGCCAGCCCGCCGTCGTCGGTCACCCCGAGCACGTATTCGGCCTCCCCGTCCCCCGACAGAATGCGGTGGCGGAGCTGTGCTGTGAGACTCTCCAAGCGCCCCTCGGCGAGGTGGATGTCACGACTGAACCGCTCTTTGAACTCGACGCTGCCGCCCTCCTGTTCGCCGCGCTCCAGTGCGGCGGCCAGTCGGGCGCGGTCGCGTCCCATGCCCTGGGGTTAGGCGCTACCGACCAAAAGCTTTCTCCGAGTGACACCCCGTCCGGACGCCACACGCACCCCTCTCACTGCGGCCAGTCGATCCGGTCGACGGCGTCGGCGAGCGTCCCGCCGTCGTATCGCACGCCACGCCACCCCGCGCTCGCCGCCCCGTCGACGTCCGCGTCGGAATCCCCGATGAGCGCGTACGCGTCGGCCGGCAGGCGGCGCTCGGCCAGCGCGAACGGCTCCGGCGCGGGCTTGTGTGCGCCCGCCTCGTACGCCGTCACGACCGCGTCGACGTGGCCCGCCAGCCCCGCGGCGGCGAGCTTTGCGCGCTGCCACTCCGGCACACCGTTGGTCAACACGCCGACCGGATGGGCCGCCGCCACGCGTTCGAGCGTTGCCGCCGCGTCCGGTGTCGGCTCGGTCGCCGCCACCTCGGCGTCCAGCAACGCGCCCACCGTCTCCTCGACACCGCACTCGAACTCCGTCTCCGCACGCACGTGCTCGACGCCGCCCCGGTACGGCGCGGGCGCACACGCCTGGAACCGCTCGACGAACCCGTCGCCGTACGCCTCCAGCCACGCCCGTGGACTCTCACCGGCCACCCGCTCGAAGGCGTCCTCCAGGGCAGCGGTGACCGACGGCTCGGTGTGAATCAGCGTCCGATCGAGATCGAAATAGATCGCGCGCACACTCCCCCTACACTCCCGGGACGGTAAACCTACGCGTCCCCCTGGAGCCGCTCGTAGGCCTCGTTCACGCGCGCGAACGCCTCAGTGTCCCCGCCCCGGTCCGGATGCAACTCCTGTGCCTTCTCCCGGTAGGCCGCAGTCACGGCCTCCTCGTCCGCGCCCGGCTCCAGGTCCAACACCCGATAATCGGATCGCCGCGGCTGGTCGTCGGCGACGCCGTCGGTGAACTCCCGGTTCCCGCGTGACTGCTGGCGGTCCCGGGACCGGCCCCCGCGTGGCCCGGTGCCCGCGGTCCGGCCGCGCCGCGCCGACCGCGCCCGCCCCGCCTGCCGGCGGAACGTCCGCCGCCGAAGCCGCCCGGAGGCGTGGTAGTAGAACAGCCCCGCAACCCCGCCGAACGGCACCGCAACGGACAACGCAACCGGGCTGTACAGCACTGCGAGCACACCGAAAACGACGCTGCACACGCCGAACACGACCGCCAGCCCCCACACGAGACTCCGATTGGGTCGCACACCGGGTCGTACGCAGTCCACCATCAAGGGTGTTTGCCTCCCCCACGGTTACGCCCGCCCGGCCCGTACACCCGGTATGAGCGTGACCGGCGTCTGCTCGATCTGTCGCGCCTCGGGCGCACAGCGGGTCTGTGACCGCTGCGGGAGCGTCGTCTGTGACACCCACCACGACGCACGCGGCGTCTGCACTGACTGCGCTCCCGACGCGGGCGACCACCCGCCTTCGGGCCGCCGCTGACTACCGGTGGCGGTTCAGGCGCTCGCGCAGCGTCCGCGCCGCGTCGCCGGCCGCCGCCGCCCACGCCGAGCCGTGTTCGCCCGCGAAGATGATGCCGCGCGTCGAGTTCACCAGCCCGACGCCGTCGTCGTTGAGCCCGTACTCCACGGCGGCCTCGGCGTCGCCGCCCTGCGCGCCCACGCCCGGCACCAGGAACGGCAGCTCCGGCACGCGCTCCCGGATGGCCTGGAGCTCGTCGGGCGCGGTCGCGCCCACCACCAGCCCGACATCCCCGTACTGGGCGTTCCACTCGGCCGCCCGCTCGGCGACGTGCTCGTAGAGCCGGCGGTCGTAGGCCGCGAGTTCGAGATGCTGGAAATCCATCCCGCCCTCGTTGGAGGTGCGACACAACACGAACACGCCCGCCTCGTCCTGCGTGAGGAACGGCTGCAGGGCGTCCTCCCCGAGGTACGGGTTGACGGTGATGGCGTCGACGTGCGCCAGGATCTCGGCGTACTGGCGGGCCGTGTTCCCGATGTCCGCGCGCTTCGCGTCCAACAACACGGGCACGCCCTTGCCGTGGGCGTACGCCACCGTCTCCCGGAGCGCGCGCCACCCGTCGCTGTCCTCGTAGAACGCCGCGTTCGGCTTGAACACCGCGGCGTGCTCGTGGGTCGCGTCGATGATGCGGCGGTTGAACGCCCACCGCGGCAGCTCCGCGTCCTGTACGTCCTCCGGGAGCCGCTCCATGTCCGGATCGAGACCCACGCTCACCACCGAGTCAGCCGCCGCGATACGGGCCCCGAGTTCCTCGACGAAGCTCATACGTTCGCGTGCCGGCAAACCCGCAAAAGCGATTCGCTTCCGCACGGACCGAAACCACAGCGTTCGTCGTGCACCGCGTGCCCGCTAGCCGACACTCAGTCCTCGCGGGCCGCGACCGCCGCACCGAGCACGTCCAGCGCGCGCTTGGTCGCCGCCCCGGACGCGACGAACACCACGAGGCGCGCGGGGTCGCTCGCGACCGGCCGCGCCCGCAGCCCGGCGTCCTCGGCGGCCGCGTCGGCGGCGTCCAGCCCGCTGAACACCGCCACCCGGATCCGCTCGGGCTGCACGAACACGCGCGCCACCACCGTCCCGTCGTGGGCCACGTCGTAGGCGCGCGCGCCGTCGGCCGTCGGCTCCACGTCCGGCGCGGCGTCCACGACGCTCATCCGGTCGTAGGGCGCACGCTCGTGGCCCGTCACCTCGCTCGCCAACAGCTCCGCGATGCGCGTCCCGTCCGTGATCCGGTCAGCGACCATCCAGCACGCCCTCCTGTGCCGCCTCCGCCGCACCCGACGCCGCAACACCCTGCTGGCGCGCGTACACCACTGCCGCCGCGTCCGCGGTCACGCCCACCGCCTGCTGGAGGTCGTTGACCGCCGCCACCGTCTCCTGGCGGTCGAACCCCGCCGCAACCAGCGCGTCCAGCGCGCGCTCGAAACCCGACCGCTCCTGGAACAACGACGCGTCCGGCACGAACCCCTCGGGGATCTCGACAGCGCCGGGATCGAACGTCGCGGCCACGTCCCCGTCCGCGACCCGCTCGACGAGCCCCTCCGCGTCCGCCATGTCCAACAGGCGCTTGGCCTGATCGGCACTCATCCACTCCCGGTCAAGGGACAACGCCACCACGAACGCCTGCTCGGCGACCTGCGTCCGTCCCTTCTGCTTGAACGGCGCGGCCGTCGCAACCCGGAGACTCATGGCTGCGCGTAGCGCCGGCACGCGCCTAAACCCTGCGTTGTCGCCTAACCGAGCCTTTCAAGTGCGTCCTGGTGTTGGTCTCGGGTATGCAATACCAAGGCCGTTCGAAGCGCTCGAAGACGGGCGCGCGACTCCGACCGCGCTCGAAGAAGTCGAAAAGCGAACTCGGCCGCGAACCCACCGAAACGACCGTCGGCGAACCCCGATTCCGAACCGTCGACGTGCGCGGCGACGCCGAGAAAGTGCGCGTGCTCTCCACGAACGTCGTGAACGTCGCCACCGACTCCGGCGCCGAACGCGCCACCATCGAGGACGTCAGCGCCAACGACGCCAACCCCAACTACGCCCGCCGAAACATCATCACGAAGGGCGCAATCATCGAAACGGACGCCGGCACGGCCCGCGTCACCTCCCGCCCCGGCCAGGACGGCCAAGTGAACGCCACCCGCGTCGACGAGTAACTGGTCTTCTCAGGGGGTGCCGTATTCGCATCGCCCAGCGCAGCCTGTCGCGACCGCACGGCGGAAACACGCCGCCGTGTCGGCTACTGGAAGCCGATGTGCTCGCTGCCCTGGCGGCTGTTCACGTTGGGGCCCTGGCTGCCCTTGAACTGGTCTTCGACCTGGTCGTAATACTCCATGAGGTCGTCGGTGATCGTCGGCCGGACGTTCTCCATGGCCGCCCGGAAATGCGCCATGCCGACGTCGTCGGCGTCCTCGTCGTCCCGGAGCGCCTCGATGGCTGCCTCCCGGGCGATGTTCGCGAGGTCGCTGCCCACGTAGCCGTCCGCGCGCTCGGCGAGCTCCCGAAGCGAGACGTCCGCCGCTAGTGGCGTGTCCTGGGTGTGGATCTTCAGGATCTGCTCGCGGCCCTCGATCCCCGGCTGGCCGACCTGCACGAGGCGGTCGAAGCGCCCGCTGCGGATCAACGCCGGGTCGATGATGTCCGGGCGGTTGGTCGCCGCGATCACCATCACTTCCTCCATCTCCTCGAGGCCGTCCAGCTCGGTCAACAGCTGGTTGACGACGCGCTCGCTGACGTTGTTCCCGCCGGTCTGCCCGCGGCCGGGCGCGAGGCTGTCCAGCTCGTCGAAGAAGATCACGGTCGGCGCGACCTGGCGGGCCTTCCGGAACGTCTGGCGGATCGCCTTCTCGCTTTCGCCGACCCACTTCGACAGCAGCTGTGGCCCCCGCACCGAGATGAAGTTGGCGTTCGTCTCGTTGGCGACGGCCTTCGCCATCAGCGTCTTCCCGGTGCCCGGCGGCCCGTACAGCAACACGCCGGCGGGCGGCTCGACGCCCATCCGCGTGAACTTCTCCGGCTGGTTCAGCGGCCACTCAACGGACTCCTTGACGTTGTTTTTCGCCTCCGTGAGCCCGCCGACGTCGTCCCACGTGATCTTCGGCAGCTCCACGAGAACCTCCCGCATCGCGGACGGCTCCACCTCGCTGAGCGCGCCCTTGAAGTCCTCGCGCTTGACGATCATGCGGTCGATCAGGCTCGGCGGGATGTCCTCCTCGTCGAGATCGATCTCCGGGAGGTACCGGCGCAGCGCCCGCATCGCGGCCTCCTTGCTGAGACTCTCGATGTCCGCGCCGACGAACCCGTGGGTGTCGTCGGCCAGCGTCGAGAGGTTCACGTCGTCGGACAGCGGCATCCCCCGGGTGTGGATCTTCAGGATCTCCTCGCGCCCGATCTCGTCGGGGACGCCGATCTCGATCTCGCGGTCGAAACGCCCCGGCCGCCGCAGCGCGGGGTCGACGGCGTCGACGCGGTTGGTCGCCGCGATGACGATGACCTGCCCGCGGCCCTCCAGGCCGTCCATCATCGTCAACAGCTGGGCGACCACACGGCGCTCGACCTCGCCGGTGACGTCCTCGCGCTTGGGCGCGATGGAGTCCAGCTCGTCGATGAAGATGATCGACGGCGAGTCGTCTTTGGCGTCCTCGAAGATCTCCCGGAGCTGCTGCTCGGATTCGCCGTAATACTTCGAGATGATCTCGGGACCGGCGATCGAGAAGAAACTCGCCGACGTCTCGTTGGCGACGGCTTTCGCCAGCAGGGTCTTCCCGGTGCCCGGCGGCCCGTGGAGCAACACCCCCTGTGGCGGTTCGATGCCGAGCTTCTGGAAGATCTGGGGGTGTTTCATCGGGAGTTCGACCATCTCCCGGACGCGCTGAATCTCGTTTTCGAGGCCGCCGATGTCCTCGTACGTGATGCCGCCGCCGGTGCGCTCGAAGCCGCTGATCGGCTCCTCGCGCAGCTCGACGTCGGTGTCCTCGGTCACCAGGCAGACGCCCTCAGGCTCCGTTTCGACGGCGATCAGTGGGATCGCCTGGCCTGGGGATCGCATGAACGGGTGGTTCGTCGAGGACATCACGGGAACGATGTCGCGGGCGACGACCGGCCGCTTGAGGATCTGGCGTTTGACCATGCCGGCGGCGTCGCTGCCGAACTGCACGCTCGCTTCCTCGGGGGGTGCGAGGACGAGCGTGTCCGCTTTTTCGGCGTCGGCTTTCCGGATCTTCACGCGCTCTCCGATGCCGACCTCGGCGTTCTGGCGCGTGAACCCGTCGATCCGGATGGTGTCCGTGTTCCAGTCTTGGCGGTCGGCTCGCCAGACCTTCGCGGCCGTGGTTTCGGCCCCCTCGATTTCGATGATGTCTCCCGGGCTGAGTTTGAGATGCAACAGCGTGTCTGGATCGAGGCGCGCGATCCCCCGTCCCGAATCGTTGGGGTAGGCTTTCGCGACCTCCAGTTGGACTTCGTTCATGGTTGGAGACTCCGGGGTTGGTTTCGAGTGCGGCGGCCCAACAGAAGTACTTTCTGTCAACCGCCACGCACTCGTCCGTGTGAACAACTATCAAGCGATGGGTGAAAGATGTACCGGATTCCACCGCCACCACCCGGGCCTGAGAGAGAACTTTTTACAGTTGCAGTTGTGGACGTGAGGTATGGACGCGCTCGTCGTCGGCGACACAGGCCCGCTTGACGCCGCCCTCGCCGCACGCGCCGGCGTCACGGCCACCCCACACCCGACCGAATTCGACGTGTTCGCCGACGACCCCGCTGCCCACATCGCCGCCCACGACCCCGACACCGTCATCGTCACCGCACCGGTCCACACCGCCGACGTGCCGATCCCGGCGTACGTCGACGCCGTCAGCGCGCTCGTCGACGCCTGCGCGGACCGCCGACTCGTCTACGCGTCCACCGGCGCGGTGTTCGACGGCACCGACGGCGACTACCGCCCCGACGACGTTCGCACGCCCTGCGACGACACCGGCCGCCGCATCCAAGTGTTCGAAGACCACGTCGACCGCCACGACACCGACAACGGCGTCGTCCTCCGGGTCAGCAGCTGCTACGCGACCGACCCGCTCACCCCCCAGCTCGCCGCCGCCCGGGACGCCCTCGACGGCGGCGCCTGTCAACGCCACGACGACGTCTATCGGAGCCCGGTCCACGTCACCGACGTTGCCGACGCCATCACGGAGCTCGCGGAGACCGACCATACCGGCGTCTTCCACGCCCCCGGCCCACGGCTCAGCGTCTACGAACTCCACGAACGCGTGCTGTCTGCCCTCGGCGTCGACACGACCGACCTCACGCCGGCCGCTGTCCCCAGTGACACGGAGATCGCCCGCGACCGATCGCTCGCGGGCCCGCGTTTCACCGAGCTCCTCGACGCCACTGTCAGCCCGCCCCAGGACGCCGTCTAACCGGCCTCCGGGCCGCTGACCGCGCCAACACGTCCCTCGTTGTCGCGCCCGCCGGGCATCGACCACGGGTGTTTACCCAGCGGCGCGCCAACGACACCCCGTGCGCGAGGACGACACCCACCTCCCGACCGGCTGTGGCGCACTCGACGAGCTGCTCGGCGGCGGTGTCGAGCGCGGCACCGTCACGCAGCTGTACGGGCCACCCGCCGCCGGCAAGACGAACGTCGCGCTCACAACCGCCGTGACCACCGCCGCCGCCGGCGGCCTCGCCGTCTACGTCGACACCGAAGGCCTCTCGCTCGCGCGCTTCCAGCAGCTACTGGAGGCGCGCGCCACCGACCCCGAGGCGGCGTCCGCGAACGTCATCGTCTCCGACGCCCACGACTTCGACGAACAGGCCCAAGCCGTCCGCGACACCGCCGACTTCGCCGACCGCGCGGACCTCATCGTGGTGGACTCCGTGACCGGGTTCTATCGGCTGGCCCGCGGCGGCGACGACACCACGGGCGACGCCCTCCGCCAGGTCGCCGACCAGATCACACACCTGCTGTCGCTGGCGCGCAAACACGACCTCGCGGTCGTCGTCACGAACCAGGTGTTCACCGACGTCGACAACGACAGCGACCGCGCCCGCCCGCTGGGCGGCCACACGCTCGCACACTGGACGGGCACCGTCCTCCGGCTCGACCGGTTCCGCGGCGGCACCCGGCGCGCGACGCTGGAGAAACACCGCGCCAAGCCCGACGGCGAACACGCCCAGTTCCAGATCACTGACGGGGGCATCGACGCCGCCAGTGCCGACGACTACTGACGGCGCGTCACCCCGTGATGCGGTGCTCGCCGTGCTTCATGCCGATGAGAAACGAGATCGCCGCGAACACGATCATCGACGGCAACACCATCATGAACATCACGCGCGCCGGCATGACGTCCGCCGCCGAGAGCCCGATCATGCCGACGGCCACGAACGCAGCGAGCAATCCGACCGCGCGTGTGAAATCAAACCTCATGCGCGATGCCCTACGACGGGCGTGCTCATATAAGCACGCCCGACGGCGGTGCCTACAGGTCGTTGAGCTTCCGGAGGAGCTGGCCCTCGTACTCCTCGTCGTGCTCGATGCCCTTGAGCTCGAGCACGTTCCGTTCGAGCTTGTCCAGGGCGACGTGGAAGGAGTTGTCCGCGCCGTACCCTTCGCCAGTTCCGGCGATCTGGCCCTTGTTCGTGCGCAGCCGGATCTGTGACTGAATCAGCGGCGTCCCACGGAGCTTCTCCTTGTGCTTGGAGAGCCGGACGTGGGCGTGATGGACGTCCATATCCCCGTACTTCGCGACGACGTTCTCGATGCGCTCGCGGACCTCCTGGCGGGACAGCGTGTCCAACAGGTCGATGTTCGTGATCTGCACGTCGAGGTGTTCCTCCTCCGTGTACGACAGCGCGCGCAACACGTCGGTCTTCGTGAGGATGCCGCCGACCGCGCGCTCGTCGTCGTCGGGCGTGACGATGACCCCCGAGTAGTCGTGTGCGAGCATGTCGTCGACGGCGTCCCGCACCGAATCGTCGAAGCTCGCCGTCTTGACCGGGCTCGTCATCTCGTCGGACACCGGGAGATCGAGCAGGCGCTCGATCTCGCCGCTGCGATCCCCGACGGTGGTCTTCTCGGTGTCACGCACGACGAAATCGACGATGTCGTAGCGCGTGACGATCCCCGACAGCAGCCCGGCGTCGTCGACGACCGGCAGCCGCGAGATGCCGTGCTCGCGCAACAGATTGATCACGCGGCCCATGCTGTCGTCCTCGTCGACCGTCACCACGTGTTCGGTGTATATATCCCGGACATCGAGCGCGTCGAGGTTCGCTAGCACGGCGTCCAGAATGGCGTCCTCAGTGATCACGCCCCACAGCGATCCGGCCTCGAACACGGGCGCGATCTTCGTGCCGCCCTCGACGAGCATGCGCGCTGTCTCGCGCACGTCCTCGGTCCGGCTGACCTTCGGCGCGTCCGTGACCATGGCCGCGACCCTGGTGTCGTCGCCGATATGCGACTGGATGAGCTGGCGCTCCGTGATGACGCCGTCGTACGCGCCGGCCTCGGTGACGATGACGCCCTTGGGGTTCTCACGCTCGAACAGCGACCGCACCTTCCCGAGTCGCTGTTCGGCGTCGACTTCCACGTAGTCGTTTGCCGCAATGTCAGAGATATCCATGGACCTTCACCTGAAGAGAAGCCCACCAGTGTCTTGAACCTTGTTGCGGCTCTCAGACTGCTGGACGGAGCCGGGGTCACACCACCACCGGGGACGGCCCGTCAGTCCGCCGCCGTCGCCTCGACGGTCGCCTGCTCGGGAGCCGGCGACGACCCCGAGTGCATGAACACGCGACGCCGCGCGTAGAAGAAATACACGTACGGCACCTTCGCGAGCACGTCCAAGAACACGTACGTGAGCGCGACGCCGGCAGCCGTTGCCTCCCCGATGCCGGCCGGGCCGAACAGCCACACCAGCGGGTACGCCAACCACAGCAGCCCGATGTGGTTTTTCAGCAGGTTGAACAGCCCGATCTGCTCGGGCACGTCGGGCACGACCCGCGGAAAGATCACGTACAGGTACGCGAACAGCGACAGGTGGAAGATCGACGACACGCCGAACAGCGCCCACTTGAGCGTGCCGTCAGTCACCACCGCCCCCGCGCCCACCGCGATCATGAGCGCGTCCGCCACCATCACACCGATGATGCTGCGGCGGGACGCCCCCGCGGCGTAGCCGACGTATCCCACGAGGATCGGCGTCGTCACGAGCCAGTCGATGTACCGCAGCCCGACGATCTGGTTCCCGTTTACGATCACCGTTCCGATGTCGTACGCCATCCCCACGTAGGACAGGCCCGCGAACACGGGAATGATGGCCAGCGGCGCGAGCGCCGACTGATGCGGGGAGCCATCCAACGACCGGTACAGCAGCCAGACGAACGCCACACCGACGATGAGCGCGACCGCGCCGCCGAGGTAGGCGGTTGCGACGGCGTCCATCACGCACCACCCCCGTCAGCGCCGGCACGCATGACTGGCTGCTCCACGCTACCCCCCGCAGTCTCGCCGTCCTCGGTGGCGACGGTGAACGACGCCACGCGGGACTGCAGCTGCTCGACGGCCGTGTTCTGGAACTGTTCGAGGGACGCCGCGATCTCCTCTGCGCTCTCGCGTTGCCCGATCACCGCGGACTCGGCGTCGCTCGCCAACGCCGTCGTGTCGTCGCTCAGTCCCGCGACACGCTCCACAGAGGTGGCGGTGCTTTGGACGGTTTCGGCCTGCTCGGAGGTCGTGCGCTGGATCTCGTCGATCGAGTTCGAGACCTCAGCGATGGAATCCGCGATCGTGCGGATGTCCCGCAGCGTGGATTCGACGGTTTCGCTGCCGGACTCCACCCGGGTTCGGGTCTGCTGGATGGACGCGGTGACGTCCTCGGTCTGGGCGGTGACTTTCTCGACCACTGCGGCGATCTCGTTGGCGCGGTCCTGCGTTTCCTCCGCGAGGTCCTTGACCTCGTCGGCGACGACGCTGAAGCCGTCCCCGTCGGCGTTGCCGCCGGCGCGGGCGGCCTCGATGGACGCGTTCAGCGCCAGCATGTTCGTCTGCTCGCCGATGTCCGTGATCACGTCCACGATGTCGGTGATCTCGGCGACCTGGTCGCGCAGCTGTTCGACCTGGCCGACGGCGTCGTCGACCTCGGTCTCGATGCTGGACATCTCGTCGAGCGCGGACTTCGAGGAGTCGCGGGCCGCGTCGCTGGCGGTCGCTACGTCCTCGCTGCGGGACGCCAGGTCGTCGATGGTGGCGGCGATCTCCTCGGCGGACGCACTGACCTGCTGGACGTCGTCGGCCGCCGAGTCGAGCTCCGTGCGCTGGTCGTTGGCCTGCGACTCGATCTTCGACACCGCTTCGACGGTGTCACCGACGCTGGCCTCGATGTCGGCGCTGGTCTCGGACATCCGCTCGGTTTTGGCTTCGATCTCGTCGGCGACCGTGGTGACCGTTCGGACCGTCGACTGGAGGTCGTCCATCATCTGGTTGAACGCGGTGCCGACCGTCTCCATCGCCTCGTGGTCGGTGTCCACGTCGACCCGTTGGGTGAGGTCCCCCGTGGCGGCGGCCTCCATGGTTTCGCCGTAGCGCTTGGCGGTGTCCTGGTAGGTGGCTGCCAGCTCGCGGGCCTCGCGCTCCGCGGCCTGGGCTTCCTGCTTGGCTTGCTCGGCCTCCTCGCGGGCCGTCTCGGCCTCGGCCTGCGTCTCTTCGAGGTCGGCGCGGGTGCGCTCCATCTCGTTCAGTCGGCCACGAAGCGACTGGCGCATCTGTTCGATGGAGTCGGCAAGCGATCCGAACTCGTCCGTTCGGGTGGAGGTCACCTCCTGTTCGAGGTTCCCGTTGGCGACGCGTTCGGTCTGTGCGGCGATCTCCTTGATGCTGGCGACGGTCTCGGCGGCGTTGATCGATCCGAGCGTGAGTAACCCGGCGATTCCGGCGACAATGGTCGAGGGGACGTCGTTTGTGGTGACGCCGACCCCGACCAGGAGGCCGGCGGTGGCGATATACCCCAGCCCGAGTTTGACGCCGTATCGACGGCGCGCCCATGCGATTGTCATGGACACTAGTTATCAGATCCCTCCATAAGGTTGGGGCCGCAGTTCTCAGGGATGAAAACGACTGTAAGCCCTGCTACGGACAGTTGACAGCTATTGCCTGGTTCGCGCCGAGCAAGCGGCAACACTCTCTCCTTGTGGTATGTTATTTATACACATGTTTTGGGGGAGCGAAACGGACGCCGACAGCGCCAACTGTGATTACGTCTGGTAACCGCGAACTGATCTGGACGGTCCCCCAACCCTGCGATATGTACGACCGCGTGTTGGTCCCGACCGACGGATCCGAGGGCACCAACGAAGCAGTCACACACGCAATCGACATCGCAGAACAGTACGGCGCGACGCTCCACACCCTCTACGTCGTTGAGTCGACGCGCTCGAACGAGACCCCCGACGACGACCCGCTGCACCGCGTCCAGGAGGCCGGCCAGAAGGCCGTCGATCGCATCGCCAAGCGCGCCCAGGACGCCGGCGTAACGTCCGTTGAAGCCACGGTCACTCGCGGCGTCCCCGCCACGGAGATCCTGACGTACGTCACCGAGATGGAGATCGACATCGCGGTGATGGCGACCGCCGGCCGGAGCGGCGAATCCCGGGACCTCCTCGGGAGCATCTCCGAAAGCGTCGTCCGCGAATCCCCCGTCCCGGTGTTACTCGTGAACGTCGGGGAAGCCGTCTGACTCAGTCGTCGCCCCGCTGCGGTTCGGCCCGCTCGTCCAACACCCACTGCACGAGCGCCGCCTGCACGCGCTCGCTATCGGTCGCCTCCTCGGCCGCCGCACGCACACGCTCGCTGTCGGCCAGCAGCTCCGCCTCGACGCCGCTGTGATCGGGCTCGTCGCGAACGTCGTTCAACAGCGCCTCGAAATCCTCCCGCAGGACGAACGACGCCCGCGCCACGT
Source organism: Halobacterium sp. MBLA0001 (assembly GCF_049705385.1). NCBI lineage: Archaea > Methanobacteriati > Methanobacteriota > Halobacteria > Halobacteriales > Halobacteriaceae > Halobacterium > Halobacterium sp. MBLA0001. The sequence goes on along the minus strand of NZ_JBNAMQ010000007.1, from coordinate 2,022,237 downwards.
TGCACTTCCCGAGGGGGTTCTGGCCCATGTCGAGCACGAGGTCGCGCACGACCCCCCAATCGCTGTCACAGAAGTGGATCGAGACCGACCCCTCGATGTCCTGCCACGCGATGGGGCCGCTGTTCGCCATCTCGGGCACGGCAGCCGGCGGGAGATCGATGCGGGTGACGGTGTCCGGGTCGTCGCAGAGACAGCACGGCTGCTCCGTCTTCCCCGTGTACATACCATGCAGTACGAACGCAGGGGTCTTCTGTCTACCCGTGCGGACACCGCCCGATGGCCTCGGCCCGAGGCAGTCTATTTCGCCTGCGGAACCACAAGATACTTGACTATTATCACGGCACAGGAAACTATGGACCGCGAACGGCTGCTCGCCGTCGGCATCGCCGTCGTCGTGCTGGCGTCAGCAGTCACAGCTGTCGTGATACCCGGCGTCGTCGCCGACGCTGACCGCGACGACGTCCACCCCGGCCGCGTCGATGTCGAAGAAACGACGATCGCGGCCAACGGCACGTCGTCGGGAACCGTCGACCTCTCGACCACCGCATACCTCAGCCACCGGGGCGGCGACTCGGAGAACGTCACCGTCACGGTGCGTGCGGTGGGCTTGGAGTCCGGACTGGTCAAGGCCACCCGCAGCACCGCCATCGACACCATTACTGGCGACCGTGAAGTCCCGGTCACGGTCGACGTCCCGGTTGCCCGTGACGGCGGCTACCGGATCGAGACTGTGCTCCGCGCCGACAGCCAGCGCGTCGCCACGGTCTCCAAGTCCGTCCGCGGCGTCGGCAGCGTGCAGTCCGGTGGCCACATGACCTTCCACCGGTTCGGTGCCGACCTCCCCGCCGTCCAGTACTCCGTCGCCAGTGTCGACGGTGACACCACGGCCCTGGACGTGTCGACGTATCTCACGAACCATGGTGCGGCGCCCTCGGAGGACGTCTCCGTGGAACTGGTCGTTCGGCAGGCCGACTCGAACGTGGTCGCCGCACGAACGACCATCCCGGTCGACGATGTCGCCCCCGGAGCGACGGTGACGCCCAACGCGACGGTCGACGTGCCATCGGCGTACAACTACTATCTCGACGCGGTCCTCCGGCAGGACGGCGTCATCGTCGGCACTGCGCGCAGCGCCGCCAATCTCGACCCGCAAGAGCGAATCGAGGCGAACACGACGGTCCGAGACACCGGCCTGCAGGTCGAAGACTTCGAGACAACCGACAACACACAACCGGACTCCGGAACCGACCCCGAGCAGTCAGCCGGCGGCGGCATCCCCGGGTTCGGCCCGGCTGTCGCCCTCATCGCCGTTGTCGCAACCACCATCGCCGCCGCACGGAGGCAGTCAGCATGAGTGACACAGACCACGCCCAGCAGCCCACCGACACCGACGGGAACACCACGACCACCAACACCAGCGACGCCACCGGGAGTGGCCGCCACACCCGAGCGCGCGACGACACGAGCGACGTTCGTCGCCTCATCCTCCGGGGCGCGCTCGCGGTGCTCGGGTTCGTCGCCATCGTCGCGCTCTTCCAGTTCTACACCAGCACCACCGCCGTCATCAACGAGTGGGTCGGCCGCGAGTACCGCGCGCTGTTCCGCGCTGCGTTCAACCTCGTTATCCTTCTCGCCACCGGGATCGGCATCTCGCTCGTCGTGCGGAAGCTAACCGGTGACGGCAACGACAGTCGAGAACACCGATAGCGCCGGCAGACGACAGTCACCCTCAATTGCGACGGCAGTCTGATACGGTGGGAACATGACGCGAATGGTACTTGAACACACGGAAGCGGACGCACGAACTGTAATCAAGGCAGCTTTCGAAGAGACGGATGGCATCGAGAAATACTTTGAAGGCGATGACCAAGTAGTCGGGAAAACAGGATGGCGAGCTTTGAGCTACGGGGAGACGGTCATCGTTGATCTCTCGGAAGACTCGGACAGCGTAACTCGAACTCCAATCGAAATAACCGCTGAAAAGGAGGTCGCGATCAACGTAACTGCGACCCCTCAGAAATACAAGCGGAGGCTGATCGGGAACATCGAGAACCTCCGGAAGTACGATGCGGACGAGGGCCTGGCTGCACTCGCTGGAGCGAAGGCCTTGTCGTCTACAAACGAAGTTCAGACACGTAGCGAACTACCCGGGAAAGAAGCGCTCAAATCAACGCTGATAGTACTCGCTGTTATGTTCCTGACATTCATCATGGCGTCACTGATCGGTTAGTGATTGCGGAGCGGTCGGGACCCATACTGGTTGTCTCGGTGCCTTGATCGCCGGTGCAGGAACGGACATATCCGACCCTGTTTGTTCGTGTTACGATCCAGGCTTTGTAGGCAGCGAGCGTATGTGGATCCGGAGGGAGCTTCGTGAGAAACGAATGCGGCGTGAGTGGGTTGGGGCGGATTTGAACCGCCGACTCCTCCACATCCCAGGCAGTCCATCGGTGCTGGTGGTTGGGGCTCAATCTGACCAACCATGACGGAACTCAAAGAGACACCGCAGGCAGTCATAGAACAATTCCAGAACGAACGTCAGCACGAGGTACGGGAGAGTACCTTAGTCAACCAGAAGTACCACCTCCGCTCGTTTGTGGAATGGACAGACGATATTGACCTACAAGATATTGGGAACCTCAATGGGTACGTTGTAAATCAGTATAAGACCTGGCGACGGGAGAACTCCGAAATCAACGAGCAGACCCTGTATAACAACCTAATGTCAATCCGGGCTTTGCTCCGGTGGTGTGAACAGCGGGAACTTGTAGAGGATGGACTGGCGGACAAACTCGATATTCCCCGACCGGAAAACCCCGTCCGAGACGCTACTATTGCACCGGAACGAGCCAATGCAATCTTAGAATACTACCAGCGATTTGAGTACGCCTCTCGGAACCACGTTCTATTCCATCTACTGTACCACTCCGGTATGCGAATCGGTTCCGTCCGTGCATTAGATGTTGACGACTGGAAGCCCGACAAACGCCTCTTACACGTCTGTAACCGCCCCGAAGAAGGAACTCCTTTGAAGAATGGAGAGGATGGAGAACGAGCAGTCTACGTTTCTCAGGATGGATTAAAGCAGGCTCTTTCCGACTATATCAAGCACAATCGCCTGAATAAGACGGATGAGTACGACAGGAAGCCCCTCTTCCCAACTCGCCAGGGCCGTGCCACAACACAGACGCTCCGGCTTTACACGGAACATCTGACGGAACCTTGCCAATATACTGGGGAGTGTCCGCATGACAAGGACTTGGAAGACTGTAACGCCCACAACTACGTTAGAGATGCCTATGAGTGTCCTTCCTCGGTCAGCCCCCATCCAATCCGGCGGAGTGCAATTACTGACCATCTGAACTCAGACGTTCCGAAGGATGTAGTCTCGGAGCGTATGAATGTCAGCAGGGAAGTCTTGGAACAGCACTATGATTCCCGGACAGAAGAAGAGAAGGCGGCAGTCCGGAGGGAATACCTCAATAACGTCTAGCCGCGTACATATTCCCTAGGCTGGCAGGCTCTTTGTGCTTGGTCTTAACGCAACTGACAAGACTTATCTCTCGCAGAGCCTGTGAACCTCCTTATTGCGGGCGGTGAGTTTTGCCCTACAAGTACACTTTTCGTAAGTATGATTTAGCCTTCCCCACCCACGTCGTTCCGTATTCGGATTCCAATTTATAGGACTCAGGCGTCACATCACCGTCTCTCACAAAGAATCCGCCTTCTTTACCTCCGTCTTTCACTTCTACGAGTAGACCTCTTCCGCGTTCCCCCAATTCCTGATGCATAAAGTCAGTATCAGGAATTGTTTGCCAGCTATCGGACGAGGAAGTCTTTTCACGAGTTATTGCTTGAGTATGGGTCCAGGTATGTCCGCCGTCTGTTGGCGGTTCAATGTCGGAGAACGATTTTAGTTCGGGGACTATACATTCTCTCCACCACCTCATACCCGACTCATAGCCGGCAGGGTAAACGGAGTAAATGTGCTCAATGAAGTATGCAGGTTCTGCTTGGCCTACTGATTTGAGTTCATTGTACACAGCTGAAACAGCATGTTTACTTGCTTCTTCTTCTATTGACCTCCTTCCTCTATTCCCTGGTTGATTTCCTCTTCCTCGGTTTGTTCTCTGTCCCTTAGGTGTTCCTTGCTGACCTCCAGCCATATCAGCGACGTATAATAGTACCCCAATTATGCCAAGGAAGAACACTATCCAAAAATATCCGCTCCGACCGTTCTTGGATGCATGATTGGAAACGATAATTGCAATAATTGTGTTTATAAATAGCCAGGGTAGTGCTAGTATGAGAAACCCTTCCATTATTCTCTTTCTCCTCTTGATTGATAACGTGCCATTGTACTATCTAATACAGCAATTACCAAGTCACCTCCTAAAATCTGTCCCCTTCACCATTCCTCAAAGGCATTCATCTAACAATAATACCTAATTTTCTAAGACTAGGTAGGTGATTGGATTATCGACAGTTATGCAACAATGGACTGCATCCAATCAAATCTGTAAACAGCGGGAAGGAGGCGGCCCCAGCCGCCGACTGACCGCCTTCTCCTTTGTTGTCCCCCTTTTCCAGTACCCTCTACCCTGCTTATCTCAAGTTCCCGGAACCTCCTCTCCTTTCCAGTACCTCTAGTATCTCTACCTAAAAGAATGGAAAAGGGTTTAAATACCCCTCCGGCCTTGCGACCGTTTCTGATAGTCTAAGTAATTATATTCTCCCTCATGTCCGGAATCTAAGTAACTTCGATACTTCGAATAGCACTTCCGGATGTTTCTCTTTTGAAGGTTGAGGCTTTGGGAGACTTTAACGAACATATCATCCCTGTTCTCCTGTGACTGGTTATAATGATACTCTCGGTTTGTCTCGTCGCTATGTACTGTGACAGCACAAACGCAGAATGCAAGGAGATTCGCGTCCAATCCCCAGTCACCCAGTTCTAGTTGCATAAATCGGTTATAGACGGTTCTTCGTTGCTCCTCGGTCAAATCTAGCTGGCTGCATAGCGCTAGAATATGATGTCGATTCAGAAGATAGGTAGTATATCGGGAATTTGTCCATACACGGTTACTCAGTCCGGAATTGTACTTATCTAACTGAATTAACCTCAGATACCGTCTATAAGATATTCCAGCATCGTTGAGGTCAGATTTTTCGTAGAGTTTGGTAGCATTATTCGTATCCGGTTCATCAATGGGATTCCCGCAATGGCGAACAAACTCACACAGGGCTGGTTGCAGGTCGGCTTCCCGCTGTGACCAGTCCACAAATCGTCTCCCTGACTCAAGGCCACCACTATCGGTTTTCTGTTGACTATTGGCACTCATGGTTCAGGGGGATGACAATATCACACCAATGAGTTACCACTCCTGAAGAGTGGAATAAGGCACAGGCGGTCTGCGTCTACCCTCTCTTTCCAACTTGATTCAAGCACTTAAATTTTCCGCCATCACGGCGCTGGAATAGAGTTGTGCGTTCCCCCTTCTCGCTGCTTCAAATCTACTATGAGCTCGCCAAAACCAGAATTTCTGAGAGCAGGTCACACCTCAATATCGTTGTTATGGTTCAATCATTGTTCCAACTATGCTGTGTGGCTGGCACCTTCCCGCTGTTTCTGATTACCCCTCAAACTTACAACCCCACGGGGTACTTGATAATGTGAGTCCAAATCACCTGACATTGGTGGACGACCCTACAAAGGGCAATGAATTGAGGGCATATGCGTCGCTCTCAACGGGAAATGTTGTGGAAAATCCCCCGCCGTCGTGCGGTTAACACGACCGGAGGGAGTGTAGTGGGTTGGGGCGGATTTGAACCGCCGACCTCCTCCATGTCAAGGAGGTGTCATAGCCTGACTAGACCACCAACCCTCGCGCCATCTCGCTGCATTCCTTCGTAGCCCGGGGGTACAGTTGAAGGTTTCGAATCGCAGAAGGCACGACGGCCGTGGGCTCCGTTGTGGTGTCCTCCCCACGAGCGATCACGGTACCGTTCCCCACGACACGCTTAAGTTAGCGTACAGTCTTGTACACTACAACCCAACATCGTTCATTGGTGACCACAATGCAGGAATACATCGAGCGCGTCGCGGCCGGCGAGGACCTCTCGCTTGACGCCGCCCGCGACGCCGTCACGACGCTGTTCGAGGACGCCACCGACGCCGAGATCGGCGCGCTGCTCGGCGCGCTGCGCGCGAAAGGCGAAACGGAAGCCGAAATCGCCGGCTTCGCGCAAGGCATGCGCGACGCCGCCATCACCGTCGCGCCCGACTGCACCCCGCTGGTCGACACGTGTGGCACTGGCGGCGACGACTACGACACGATTAACGTCTCCACGACCGCCGCGCTGGTCGCCGCCGGCGCGGGCATCCCGACCGCCAAACACGGCAACTACTCCGTCTCCTCGGCGTCGGGCAGCTCCGACGTGCTCGACGCCCTGGGCGTCGAGTTGGCCACCGACCCCGCCGCCGTCGAAGCCCGCATCGAAACCGACGGCATCGGCTACATGCACGCACCGGCGTTCCACCCCGGCATGGAGGCCGTCATCGGCCCACGGCGTGACCTCGGGGTTCGCACGATCTTCAACCTCCTCGGCCCGCTCACCAACCCCGCCCGCGCGGACGCCCAGGTCGTCGGCGTCTACGACCCGGCCCTCGTCCCCGTGCTCGCGCGTGCGCTCTCGCGTATGGCCGTCGACCGCGCGCTCGTCGTTCACGGCGCTGGCCTCGACGAGTTCGCGCTCCACGGCGACTCCACGGTCGCGGAAGTCGACGGCGACACCGTCACCACCACCACCGTCTCGCCGTCGACGTTCGGGCTCGCGGAGGCCCCGATCGACGCCGTCGCCGGCGGCGGCCCCGAGGCCAACGCGGCCGACCTCCGGGACATCGTCACCGGCGAGCTCACCGGCCCCAAACGCGACATCGTCGTGGCGAACGCGGGCGCAGCCATCTACGTCGGGGGTGGCGCTGACTCGCTCGCAGCCGGTGCCGACCGCGCCGCCGCCGCCATCGACTCCGGGGCCGCCGCGGACACGCTCGCCGCGCTCACCGACGCCCACCCGGTGCAGCAATGACTCGCGTGAAAGTCTGCGGGCTGACCACCGAGCGCGACCACGCCGCGGCCGTCGCAGCCGGCGCGGACGCGGTCGGCATCATCGCCGACGTCCCCGTCGAGACGCCCCGCGAGGTCAGCGTCGAGACGGCCACCGCGCTGCGCGCCGCCACCCCGCCGTTCGTCACCAGTGTCCTGGTCACGATGCCGGCCACCCCCGAGCACGCGGTCGACCTCGTGCGGACGGTCGCGCCCGACGCCGTCCAGTTGCACGGCGATCTGCCAGTCGGCGACGCGGCGTACGTCGCCGCGAACACGCCGTGCCCGGTGATCAAAGCGGTCACCGCGGGCGACCAGTCGGCCGCCCGCTATGCCGACGTCGTCGACGCGCTGCTCGTCGACTCCCCGTCGACGGACGACGCCGGTGCCGGCGGCGGCACCGGCCGCACACACGACTGGGCCGCAACCCGCGCGTTCGCCGACCGTGTCGACACGCCGGTCGTGCTCGCCGGCGGACTCACCCCGGCGAACGTCGCCGACGCGGTCGACACCGTCGACCCGTTCGCCGTGGATGTCGCCTCCGGCGTCGAGGCGCGTCCCGGCGAGAAGGACCACGCGGCCGTCTCGGCGTTCGTCGCGCGCGCCACAGCCACGCCCGACCCCACCCTCACATGATCGAAACCGACCGCGAGACGTTCGCCGCACTCGCCGACGATGGTCCCGCGATCGTGCGCGTCGCCGCCGACCTCGACGTCGACGTGGCACCGCTGACGGCGTACGACGCGCTCGTTGCCGACGCCGACGACCACGCCTTCCTGCTTGAGAGCGCCGAAAAGACCCCCGCCAGCGACCCCGACGGGGCGTTTACCCCCGACACGACCACCGAAGAGACCCGCCACGCCCGCTACTCGTTCGTGGGCTACGACCCCGCCGCCGTCGTCACCGTCGACCCCGACGACACGACGATCACGCGGCTGCGCGACGACCCCATCACCGACCTGCTGGACGCCCCCGACCACGCCACCGGGGATGTGCTTGACCGCCTTCGGTCGGTGATGCCCGCGGTCCCGCGGCGCAACATCCCCGCCGAGGACCGCCAACTGCTCGATGGCGGCCTGGTCGGGTTCCTCGCCTACGACGCCGTCTACGACCTCTGGCTCGACGAGGTCGGCGTCGAGCGCCCGCCGACGCCGCTGCCGGACGCGGAGTTCGCCGTGACCACACGCACGCTCGTGTTCGACCGCGCCACCGACTCCGTCTCGCTCGTGTGCACGCCGGTCGCCGACGCGGACACCGCCACGGACGTCTACGACGCCCTCGAAGCCGAAGCCAAGCGCGTGCAGGCCGTGCTTCGGGACGCGACCGCGCCCGCCACCGCCGGCATCGAGGTGACCGCCGAGCGCGCCGGCGACCGCGACGCCTACACCGACGCCGTCGAGACCGCCGCGACCGCGGTCCGGGACGGCGAAGTGTATCAGGCGGTGGTTTCACGCACGCGCGAGCTTGACGGTGACATCGACCCGCGGGCGCTCTACGACGCGCTGCGCGCGGTCAACCCCTCGCCGTACATGTTCCTGCTCGCGCACGGGGACCACACGGTCGTGGGTGCCAGCCCGGAGACGCTGGTCGCGGTCCACGACGACACCGTCGTCACGAACCCGATCGCGGGCACCTGCCAGCGCGGCGCCAGCCCGGTGGCGGACCGCCGCCTCGCCGGGGAGATGCTCGCCGACGAGAAGGAACGCGCCGAACACACGATGCTCGTGGATCTCGCGCGCAACGACGTGCGCCGCGTGAGCGCGCCCGGCACCGTCTCGGTGCCCGAGTTCATGCGCGTGCTGAAGTACAGCCACGTCCAGCACATCGAATCCACGGTCACCGGGACGCTGGCCGCCGACGCCGACGCCTTCGACGCGACCCGCGCGGCGTTCCCGGCGGGCACCCTCTCGGGCGCGCCGAAGGTCCGCGCCATGGAGCACATCGACGCCATCGAAGCCACACCGCGGGGCATCTACGGCGGCGGCGTGGGGTATTTCTCCTGGACCGGTGACGCGGAGCTCGCGATCACAATCCGATCCGGGACGATCACCCACACCGGCGACGAGGACACGCTCACCGTCCGGGCCGGCGCGGGCGTCGTCGCCGACAGCGACCCGGACGCCGAGTACGAGGAGACGGCGGCGAAAATGGACGGCGTGCTCGCGGCCGTGGACCGACTCCGAACGACCGACGACGGGGAGGCGGTGCACCGATGAACGTCGTGGTCGTGGACAACTACGACTCGTTCACGTACAACCTCGTGGAGTACCTCTCCGCGCAGCCCCGCGACGACCACGCCCCCGACGTGACGGTCCTGAAAAACACCGCGTCGCTGGCCGCCGTGCGGGCCGCCGACCCCGACGCTGTCGTCATCAGCCCCGGCCCGGGCCACCCCGATACGCCCCGCGACGTGGGCGTGACGACCGACGTGTTGCGCGCGGTCAGCCCGCGCGTGCCGACGCTCGGCGTCTGTCTCGGCATGGAGGCCGCCGTCCACGAATACGGCGGCACCGTCGGGCGCGCCGCCGAGCCGATGCACGGCAAGACGACGCCCGTCTCCCACGACGGGACGGGGATCTTCGCGGACATCCAGCAGGACTTTCCCGCGGCGCGATACCACTCCCTGGTCTGCACGTCGATCCCCCCGTGCTTCGCGGTGACGGCGACGACCCGTGATGGGTCGCTCCCGATGGCGATCCGCCACCGCGACCACCCCCTGGCGTGCGTGCAGTTCCACCCGGAGTCGGTGCTCACCGGCGTGGGCCACGACGTCATCGGGAACTTCCTGGACGCCGCCGCGGCTCACTGACACGCCTACAGGAGGACCGAAATCACCCAGAGTCCGGCGACGACGACTGTCGCCGCGGCGACCAGCTTCCACGCGATACTCAACAGCAGCCGTCCGATGAACACCAGGGCAGCCATCGCACCCAACGCCAGCAGCGCCGTCCCCAGGGGTGAGTTCGTGACCCCGGCCAGCGCCAACAGTGGAGTGGACATACCGGGGGCCACGACCTGGGTCGGCGTAAGTCTGTGGGAACACCCCTTTCGTTCGAGTGGATGTTGAAACTGAAAGGGTGGTCCCGTCACCCGATTCGTGGGTGCACACACCGACCACTTTCACTCCGGTTGGGGAGGCTTCATAGGCCGCCCCGTCGTACGCCAGAGACACGCCGCAGTGGGTGGCGCACGCGGCCCGGCCAGGGGTGCCGAAAGAACACAACTACTAACCCCCTGTGCCGGCTACCAGTGTGTCGTTCCCGAACCCGACGATCAGTCATACATGAATTCCGAATCCACTACAACACCGACTGTTGTTCAGCGTGATAGCCAATGAGCTCCGAGGACCTCTCCGCGGACGATCTCACCCTGCCGGTCAAGCGTGTCACCGGTGACAGCCTCGAAGACCGCCTCACTGCGAACGCCTACCACAACATTCTCCCGGCGCGGTATCTCCGGAAAGACACCGACGGCGAGCACGTCGAATCCCAGGAGGACCTCTTCGAGCGCGTCGCGAAGAACATCGCGCTCGCGGAGGTCGTCTTCGAGTCAGACGAGCCAGTCACGGCCACGCCCAGCCAGCTCAAACCCGACCACCCACGCCGCGATGAACTCGCCGCCGAGGTGTTCGGGTCCGACGTCGATCCCGACAGCGAGACGGCGACCGTCGAGCTCACCGACAGCAACATCAACAAGTTCGCCTACGACACGGTCGTTCCGGAACTCGACGATCCCGAGGTGCGCGAGCACGTTGAGGGCGTCGCCGCGGAGTTCCAGGATCTGATGGCGTCGCTGTCGTTCATGCCGAACTCGCCGACGCTGATGAACGCCGGCGACGAGCTCCAGCAGCTGTCGGCGTGTTTCGTCGACTCGCCGGACGACGACATCACGGACATCCACCAGACCGCCAAGGAGGCCGCCGAGGTCTTCCAGTCCGGCGGCGGCATGGGGTACGCGTTCTGGCAGCTCCGGCCGTACGGCGACACCGTCGGCTCCACCGGCGGCATCGCCTCGGGGCCCCTGACGTTCATGGAGACGTTCGACCAGATGTGCGAAACCATCGCGCAGGGCGGCGCGCGGCGGGGCGCACAGATGGCCGTCATGCGCGTCAGCCACCCCGACGTCGTGGAGTTCATCCACGCCAAGAACAAGGACGTCTCGCTGGCCCAGACGCTGAAGCTCAACGACCCCGACGACTACACGTACACCGAGTTCTCGGAGGCCCTCGAAGAGGCCCGCGACCTCATCGACGAGGACGGCCGCGTCCCCGAACACCTCCGGAACGCCGTCGAGGGCCACCTCTCGAATTTCAACATCTCGGTGGGCGTCACCGACGGCTTCATGGAGGCGCTTGAGGCCGGCGAGGAGTACACGTTCACGAACCCGCGCACGGGCGAGGCCCACATCGCCACCGAGGAGACCAAGGAGATGTACTCCCGGTACGGGCTTGGCCACTACGTCACGCCCGGCGAGGAACTCACGCTGCCCGCCGAGGAGCTCTGGAGCCGCATCGTCGAGGGTGCCCACGAGAACGGCGAACCCGGCGTGATCTACCTCGAACGCGTCAACGACGAGCACTCCTTCGACGTCGAGGAGCATCCCGACCACCGCATCCTCGCGACCAACCCCTGCGGCGAGCAGCCCCTCGAAGAGTACGAGGCCTGCAACCTCGGGCACATCAACCTCTCGACGCTCGCCGCCCAGGACGCCCCCGACTGGCGGGTCTGGAGCCAGACCCACGACTTCGACACGCTCGAAGCGGGCGTCAGTCGGTTCCTCGACGAGGCCATGGACACCGACGCCTTCCAGCGCCGCATCGAGATGGGCACGCGGTTCCTGGAGAACGTCGTCACGATGTCCGACTTCCCCGTCCCGGAGATCGAGCAGAAGGTCTCGGAGATGCGGAAGATCGGCCTGGGTGTCATGGGGCTGGCCCAGCTGTACATCCAACTCGGCGTGAAGTACGGCAGCGAGGAGGGCAACGAGATCGCCAGCCAGCTGATGCAGACGATCAACCACGACTCCAAGACCGCGAGCCACGAGCTCGCCTTGGAGCGCGGGAGCTTCGACGAGTGGGACAACTCCAAGTTCGCGGCCCCCACGGAGTACGCCGACTGGTTCGAACACCACACCGGCGAGGACGCCGCCGACTGGGCGGACGGCTACCCGATCCGCAACCACAACACGACGACCATCGCGCCCACCGGCACCACCTCGATGGTGGGCAACACCACCGGTGGCTGTGAGCCCATCTACAACGTCGCCTACTACAAGAACGTCAGCGACGACGTGCAGGGCGACGAGATGCTCGTGGAGTTCGACGACTACTTCCTGCGCACCCTGGAGGACAACGACATCGACGTACAGGCCGTCAAAGAGGAGGCCCAAACGCAGATGGCGAACAACGACTTCGACGGCGTCGACGGGCTGACGACGGTGCCCGACGCCATCGGTGAGCTGTTCGTGGTCACCAGCGACCTCTCCGGGAAGGACCACGCGGCCGTCCAGACCGCCTGCCAGAACGGCGTCGACTCGGCCATCTCGAAGACGTGTAACTTCCCGAACGACGCCTCCGTCGAGGACATGGACGAGGTGTACCGCTACATCTACGACAACGGCGGGAAAGGCGTCACCGTCTACCGCGACGGCACCCGCAGCAAGCAGGTGTTGACGACGCGCGCGGACAACACCGAGTTCTCCGGGCTGGACGAAGAGGAGGCCGCCGCCGCGATGGTCGACACCATCCAGGAGACGTTCGGCGGCATCGAGGGCTTCCTGGAGAACGACGACATCCAGGACGCGTTCGGCGCGGACCTCCGCGAGCTGTTCGCGACCGGCGACGACGCCGCCTTCGACGAGGAGGACTTCGCCGAGAAGCAGCCCCGGCCGGACCTCCTGCACGGCGTCACGCAGCGCGTCGACACCGGGTACGGGAAGCTCTACGTCACCATCAACGAGAACCCCGAGCGCGAGCGCCCCTTCGAGCTGTTCGCGAACACGGGCAACTCCGGCGGCTTCACCGGCTCGTTCACCGAGGCGCTGGCGAAGACCATTTCGGTGGCGCTACGATCCGGCGTCGACCCCGACGAGATCGCGGACAAACTCCAAGGGATCCGGTCGCCGAAAGTGGCCTGGGACAAGGGCGAACAGGTCAACTCCATCCCCGACGCCTTCGGGACGGCGCTGCGGCGGTACCTCAACGGCGACGTCGACCGTGCGGCCTACCCCCAGCAACAACACCTCACCGAGATCGACGCCGACGACGCCGCCCACCACGAGACCGACGGCGGCGCTGCCGAGTCGCTGGGCGGTCCTCAGGGACCGACCGGTGCCGGCGAGAGCGCCGACGCACAGCAGCAGTCCCAGGACGCGACCCAGTCGCTGATCGACGCCGGCGAGAGCCCGGAGTGCCCCGAGTGCGGGGCGATGACGCTGTACTACAGCGAGGGCTGCAAGACGTGTGAATCGTGTGGCTGGAGCGAGTGCTGACACAGCAGTAGCCGCCCGCGTGTGACGAACACGCTTTTGTTCGCCGCGGCGTAGCGATCGTGTATGCCGACCGAGGCCCCGGGGTGTCCGCGGTGCAGCGCCGCCCTGTTCAAGCGCCACTGCAAGTACGTCTGCCCACAGCACGGCGTCGTCTATGACTGCGCGGACACGTTCTGGCTGTCCTAAGCCCGGCGGAGCCGCCGGTACGCGATCGGCGCGAGGAGCGCCGCCGCCACCGCGCCGCCCGCGATCGCGTACGCCGGCGTCACCGACGCGCCGAGCGGATCGAACGCGTCGAACGTGTTGCCGACCGCAACCGCCCCGACAACCCACGGCAACTCCCCGACCAGCGTCCCGATCCCGAACACGCGAGGGGTGACGCCGCCCGCGCCCGCAGCGGCCGACACCGGCTCCGCGGGCGTCGGTGCGATGCGGGCCGCGACGAGCCCGCGCAGCCCGCCGGCGGCGTCGAAATACCGCCGGCTGCCCGCCGAGAGGCGGCCGAACACGCGCCCGTCCCTGGGCGCACCCCGTCCGATCAGGTACGGCGGCAGGCTGGTCGCGACGGCACCCACCAGGGCGATCGGAACTCCCACGACCAGTCCGTATTTGAACCCGACGAGCAGGGACAGCGCGCTGATCGGCCACGCCAGGAACGGCCGGACCGCATACAGCGCGACCAACACAGCCGGAAACCAGGGGCTGACGGCCGCGTGTCGGAGTGCACCGAGCACCCGCGTCGGCCGGACGACCACCGCAGCCGCCGCGAGACCACCGCCAACCGCGAGCCACGCTGCGTACCGTCGCATCGCCAGGCGGTAGCCGTGACGGACACAAAAGCGCCCGGCTTGCCGTGTCACCCCAGCGGGCAACCCTGAAGTGCGCCGTCCCCGGAGTGGGTGGTATGCCCGGGCACAGCGGATCAGACGGGGACACCGACCGGGTTGAGGTCGGTGTGGAACTGCTCGCAGCCCTCGAATTCGAGTCGCTGTCCGTGGCGGACGCCGTCGACCGCATCGAAGCCGTCACCACCAATCCACGGACCACGCGGGCGATCCTCGACGCGGCCGAGCAGCGCGGGCTCATCGAACGCGACGCCGGGCGGATCTACCCCCAGGGTGGCGGACACGTCGACTTCGACGCGGACGTGATCCGAAAAGACGGGGCGTTCTCGTGTCGGCGCTGTGGGTGCTCGCTGTCGACCGGACACTTCATCCAGTTCGATGCGGGAGAAGTCGGGCCGTTCGGGTCGTCGTGTATCCGGATCGTTACTGGTCGGGAATGAGCGCCTGGAGGTCGTCGAGGCGTTCGCGTTGCTCGTCTAAGACTGCTTGTTGGGCGTCGATGACCGCGCGCTGTTGGTCGATGGTGTCCGCGAAGTCATCGATGACCGCGTGCTGCTTGTCGATGGTGTCCGCGAACTCGTCGACGACCGCGGTCATGTCCGCGAGTTCGGCCGCGAGTTCGTCCGGATCAACCGCTGGTTCGACGTTCGCGGCCGCCGTCTGGAACCCGCTGGATTCGAACTCCGCGTCGTCGGCGGTGGCCTGAACGCCGCGTTTCGCCCCGCGGGTGTTGCGGTTGCCGGCGGGTTCCGTGCCGTCAGTCCCGCTCGCGCGTTCCATCGCGCCCGCAGCGCCGGCCTGCTGGGCTGCGTTCGCGCCCGCCGCGGGGGCGTCGTCCTCGCCGACGGTGCTGGTGTCGATGGGGTCCACGCCACTCCCGAAGGACACCTCTCCGCCGCTGCTGTCGGTCTGCTCGGGGCTGTTGGCGGCGGCCAACTCGGCCGCGCTGGTCACGTCGTGGTACGCGAACACTGCGTCCTCGACGGCCTCACGGACGGCGCGGAACTTGTCGTTGGGTGCCTTGATGCGCTCCGTTCGCTGGGTCGTTTCGAGGACGAGCTGGCTCGAAACGTTGCCGTCTTCGGTCGACAGCCCGGTCACCGTCTCGAAGACGATCTCCTCGAAGTCGAGCCCCCAGACGGCGGACCCGACGTGTTTGACGACGCGGTTGCTGGTGACGACGAGCGTGAGTTCGCTGAACCGGTACGACCGCCGCACCGTCTCCCCGGCTTCGGTGACGTCGGCGGCGTTCAGCACGCCCGCGAGGATCGGATGCAACACGTCGTCGAGGCTGCCCGACGGCACTGAAAAGGAGTCATCGCCGTCCAGCCCGTAGTCGAGGCTGATGGTTGCTTTGCGGCGGCCGTCGCTGACCCGGATCGCTTCGGCGTCGTGGGGATACTCCGAGACCGACTCGTCGCTCAGCAACCCATCGTCGGTGTACAGCAGGCTGCGCGTGGGCGTCACGAACAGCGCGTCTTCCCCCTTCAGCGAGACGTGTGCTGCAACGTCCTCATCGCCGAGTGAGGACTGCACGAGCGAAGGTACGTCCATGTAGGCCAGAAGCCACCGACTCGGCTTAAACCCGGCGGGTGGTCGACGTAGATGAGAACGTTAAAGAACGGGACCACCATACGGCAAGACGAGCCCGGGTGGCTTAGCTGGTCATAGCGCCGCACTCATAGGGTATCGAGCTTCGGTGCGGCATCCCACTGCCACGTGGATGCTCAGCATGTCCGCGAGGCCCGCCGAGCCTCGAACCTGGGACATGCGGAGATCGAGGGTTCAAAACCCTCCCCGGGCACTCCTGCGATACAGCAACCTGGTAGTCGCAACATCGTCCGTTTGATTTCGAAGATCGCCGCCAGCCGTCACTCGACGATGACCGCCCCCCTGCCGCTGAGCTCCGAGTGCGGCGAGCAGAAGTACCGATACGTACCCGTCGAGTTGAACGTGTGCGTGACGTGAACGCCGGGCTCAGATCGGAGCTCCCGAATCCCGATGGCCGCGGATTTGAACGCAACGGTGTGGGCGCCGCCGCTTTCCTCGCCCGCCCACTTCCATTGGACAGTCGTTCCCTCGGGTACTTTCAGCACAAGCGGGTCGAACTGAGTACTGCCCGAGCTGGTGTCGCCCACTGTTACTGTCGTGGTGTCGGTGACAACCGTTCCGTCATAATCGTGGACCGAGGAAAGCCAGCGGTCGACGTCCGGGTAGCCACTGGTCGGATATTCTTCGACGGCGATGATGCCTTTCATGCCGGACTCACGATCCGGCTCCGAGACATACCTGTGTGTACCTATCTCCGTGAACGTGTGTGTGAATGTGTGGTCCTCGGTGGCGGTGGAGTCCCCGCTATCGAAGGCACTGTCAACAGCAATGACGTTGTGGACGCCGCCGTAGCCGGTCCATTCCCACGTAACAGTTGTTCCAGGTGCAACACGCGTGAGCGCGGGCTGGAACGCATATGGGAGGTCGTGGCCACCGACTGCGATTGATACTGTGGCGTCGCTGCGGTGGTCGGTCCAGCTCTCCGGCGTGTTCGCGCTCGCCACCCATTCGTGCAGACTCATCTCCGAGGGCTGCGTTTCGGTGTGGGTTGTCGTTGGCTGTTGGTTAGTCGTCCCTGTGGTGGTCCGATCAGCACACCCGGCGATAGCGGCCAACCCACCGGCGACGGCGCTACGGAGGAACGTGCGTCGGTCTGGAGCGCGGCCCATAGCACTCATACCTGGGTGAGTGTTGAAACACGCCTGGGCTGTTGCCACTCGCCCATAATCGGCCACAGTGATTATATGCACGAGTGGGAAACGCGTAGGTTTGCCGTCGGCACGTCATCACGGGACCCCGTGTTTGTACTGCGCGACGCGGTCCGGACGGACCCGCTGGAATACAAATTCAGTTGTTCTATCTAATCCATAATTGTTTTGCGTCGGGCCGAACCACTCACCACTACACATGCACATCACGGAAGGGTTCCTCCCCGGAATCTGGGCGCTCGTGTGGTTCGTCGTCGCCATCCCCGTCATCAGCTACGGCGCGCTGAAAACCGCACGCCTCGCACGCAACGACGAACTAAACAAATCACACATCGCCGTCGCCGCCGCGTTCATCTTCGTGCTGTCCGCCCTCAAGATCCCGTCGGTCATGGGCAGCACATCACACCCCACCGGGACCGGCATCGCGGTCGTGCTGTTCGGGCCCGCAGTCACGGCGTTCCTCTCTGCGATCGTGTTGCTCTACCAAGCCCTCCTGTTGGGTCACGGCGGACTCACGACGCTCGGTGCGAACGTCGTCTCGATGGGCGTCGTCGGCCCGGTGGCCGGCTGGGTCGTCTTCCGCGCGCTGAACCCCTATCTCGACCTCCAGAAAGCAACGTTTGCGGCCGCGGTCATCGCCGACTGGACGACGTATCTCGTGACCTCCATCCAACTCGGCGTCGCGTTCCCGTCCGGGCCCGGGGTCGCCGGCGTTGTCGACTCCGTCGTCAGGTTCGCCAGCGTGTTCTCGATCACGCAGATCCCCATCGGCATCGTTGAAGGCGCGTTCGCCGCCGGCCTCATCGGCTACATCGCCATGTCGCGCCAGTCCATCACGACGCGACTGGGGGTGACAGCATGAACCGCTGGCTCGCCGCCGGTGGCATCCTGTTGGGCGCGCTCGTCGTGTTCTCGTTCGTGAGCGCCGGCGCGTGGGGTGGTACTGATGGGGTCGCCAACGACACCATCACGACGATCAATCCGTCCTACGAGCCGTGGTTCCAGAGCCTGTGGACGCCCCCGAGCGGCGAGATCGAGAGCCTCCTGTTCAGCATCCAGGCGGCCGTCGGCGGCATCATCATCGGCTACTACCTCGGGCGTGATCGGCCCCGCGGGCAGTCACAGGACATGGGCTCCGACCTGCCGTAGCGCATGCATCACACGACCATCGAACAGATCCAGGTCGCCGCAACGCCCCGGGTGACCGGCCGGTTGAACGTCTACTTCGCGGTTGCCGCGCTCGTGTTGGTCGTCGCCGCCCCACACCGCCTGGCGTACGCCGGCGCGCTCGCGTGCTTCGGTACGCTTGGCGTGGACGCCGGCGGCCGCGACTACCTCGGGGTCCTCCGGCTGCCGGTGTACTTTCTGGCCCCGACGCTGGCGCTCATCGCAGTGTTCACCCCCGGACCGGCGGCCGTCAGTGTCGGCCCGCTTGCGGTGTCCTGGCCGGGCATCCAGCGCACGCTCACGACCGGCCTTCGGTCGCTCAGCTCGGTCACGATCCTCAGCTACCTGATCGTGACGACGCCCGTCCCGGAGGTGGTGGGGGCCCTCCAGTCGCTTCGATGCCCCCGATTCGTCGTGGACGTCTCACTGCTCACGTATCGTGCGATCCAAACACTGTTCGACGAACTCGCGCGCCTCGAACTGGCCGCGTCCTCGCGGCTCGGCTTTCGCACTCGCCGGACGACGCTTGCCACGTCGAAAGCCCTCGCGTTCTCGTTGTTCGTGCGCTCGCTGTCGCGGGCCGACGCCCTCGACGACGCGATGCAGGCGCGCGGCTACGACGGGACGCTGCCGACACCAACAACACCAAACACGGGCTACGGGTACGTGGGAACTGTGCTTGTGGTGTTGGCGGTCACCGGTTGGGGCGTGTGACCGCGGGTGGCGTGCACGCCTCCAGTCCCCGTTCGCGGGCCCCGACTTCTACACATGATTGAAACAACGACCCTACGCTTCTCGCATGGCGACACGACTGTGCTCGACGGTGTGGATTTCACTGCTGAAACCGGCGACGTGACCGTCCTGTTCGGGCGCAACGGCGCGGGGAAGTCGACGCTACTGCGTCACTTCAACGGCCTGCTCGAGCCGGACGCTGGCACCGTTTCGGTGGGCGGCACGCCGATCGCGTACGACGATGACTCGCTGACTGAACTCCGGCTCCGGGTCGGTCTCATCTTCCAGAACCCCGACGACCAGCTGGTCGCACCGACGGTCCAACAGGACATCGCGTTTGGCCCCCGGAACGCCGGCATCGAGGACACCGACCGCATCGAGGACGTCGTCTCGACGTTCGACCTCAGCGAGCAGTCCGAGCGGCTGTGTAACACGCTCAGCGGCGGCGAAAAGAAGCGCGTGTCGCTGGCCGGCGTGCTGGCGATGGACCCCGAGTACGTGTTGCTCGACGAGCCGACCGCGGGCCTCGACGGCGCCGGCTGCCGGACGATCGTGGAGTTCGTGTCCTCGCTGGCCGCCGACGGCATCACGACGGTCATCGCCACCCACGACGTCGGGTTCGGGTTGACCGTCGCGGACACTGTGACCGTGCTCGAAGACGGCGTCATCGACTACCGTGGTGACACGCTGTCCCAGTCGCTCGCCGCGGAGTACGACCTCCGGAGCTACGTCTTCGATGACTGGAGTGATGTCTCCGTGGAGTGACCACTAATCCCATACTACAACCGAACCACCGTAACGGCACGAGAACAACCAATAAACTGTCTAAACATAGCTTAGACTCTCATAAAGAGTTGCTCGATTTACATTTATCGCGATAAACCATGGTGAAACGCGGCCAACCGTCGCCCCCCTATATGGGGTGGGCGGACATACGGTTGCGTACACGAGGTGCCACTCCATATGTCAACCCCCTCTCAGTCGTCGCCCACCGGGGCCGTCCCCACGCCCGCCTCCGCAACACTGCTGAAGCCCCTGGAGGTCGCCGGATTCTGGCTGGCCGTCGCGCTCCCGTTCCTCTATCTCCCCCTCATCATCATGGGCCCCCAGTCGGTTCCCGTGCAAACCGCACTCGCCGCGCTGATCGGCGTGCACGCGGCCACGCTGCTGGTCGGCCACCGCCACCGAACCAACTGAGGCGGTGCCACGCGAAGCCGCGTCGCTTAACCGCCCCGTTTCCGTTCCCCGACACATGGGATTGGATGCTGTGCCGCTGGGCCGCACCGGACTCCGCGTCACCGAGCTGGCGTTCGGGACGTGGCGCTTCGGCCGCGAAACAGACGCCGGCGACATCGAGGTGGGCGAACAGCGCGCCCACGAGCTGCTCGATGCGTACGCCAACGCCGGCGGCCGGTTCATCGACACCGCCGACATGTACGGCGGCGGCCGCGCCGAACGGTACATCGGCGACTGGCTCGCCGACCGCGACCGGGACCGCTACGTCATCGCCTCCAAAGTCTACTGGCCGACCAGCACCGCCCCGAACGGCCGTGGTCTGAACCGCAAACATCTCCGGGCGAGCGTCGACAACATCCTCGACCGCCTCGGTACCGACTACATCGACATCCTCTACATCCACCGCTGGGACGACGCCACGCCCGCGGACGCGCTCATGCGCACGCTCAACGGGTTCGTCCGCGAGGGCACCGTCCACTACCTGGGTGCCTCGACGTTCCACCCGAACGCCTGGAAGATCGCGAAGGCGAACGAGATCGCCGCCCGCCGCGGCTCCGAGCCGTTCACGGTCGCACAGCCACGGTTCAACGCCGTCAACCGCGAGATCGTCGGGAACTACCTGGAGATGTGTCGGGAGTACGGCCTCGGTGTCGTCCCGTGGTCGCCGCTCGCCGGCGGCTTCCTCACCGGAAAATACGAACGGGATGCCGAGCCACCCGCCGGCAGCCGTGGCGCAACCGACCAGCAGTTCGTCGACTCGTATCTCACGCCGTCGAACTTCGACACCCTGGACGCCGTCGAAGCCGTCGCCGACGCGGTCGACGCGACGCCCGCGCAGGTGTCGCTGGCGTGGCTGCGCCACCACGATCAGGTGGCCGCCCCGATCACCGGCGCGCGCACGCCGGCCCAGTTGCGCGAGAACATGGCCGCCACCAACATCGAGTTGACCGCCACCCAGCGCGACCGCATCACCGACGCGGCCCGGCGCTGACAGCGCCGCCGGTCACTCGCTCAGCGCCCGGAGTTCCGCCGCGATCGCGCGCCGCTTCAGCACACAGAACCCGGCGAAGACGATGCAAAACCCGGCGGTGGTTGTTGCGGTGATCGCCTCCCCACGCCACAGGAGCCCGACGACCGCCGCGAACACCGGCGCAACGTATCCGACGAGGTTGATCTCGATGGGGCCGAGGCTGTCCAGCAGCCGGAAGTAGATCAGGAACCCGACCGCGCTCGCGCCCACCGAGAGGTACGCGACGGCGAACACCGCCTCCGCGGTCCACGGGATCGTCTGTGGCTCGCCGGCCGCGATGCTGGCGACGTGCATCACGACAGCGCCGAACACCATCGCCCACGCCTCCAGCGCCTCGCTGTCGAGCGCGTCGTCGATCCGCTGGGTGAGCACGCTCCCGAGCGCGAACGACGCCGTCGCGGCGAACACGAGCCCCACGCCCTGCGACGTGGAGCTGATGAGGTTCGACGGGTCCGGGTTCGAGAGCACGACGACGCCGGCCAGCCCGAGACCGAGCCCGACCACGCCGCCGATCGACAGGCGTTCGCCGGGCAGGACCGCACGCGCGAACCCGGCCGTGAGCACCGGACTGAGGCTGACGACGATCGCCGCCACGGCGCTGCTGGTGGTCTGCTCGCCGACGAACAGGAACGCGTGGTAGGCCGCGATCATCAACACCGCGGCGATCCCCACGGTCGTCCAGTCGGCCCGCGACCGCGGCAGCCAGTCGTCGGCCACGAGGGCGGCGTACGCAACCATCACAACCCCGGCCACGTCGTACCGAACGGCCGCGAACAGGATGGGGTGGAAGCCGGCCGCCAGCCCAGCCTTGATCGCGACGAACGCCGACCCCCACAGCCCCGCAAGCACGAGAAACAAGCCCGCAGTCCGGTGGTTCGTCACGCCCGCATTCCGCGCCAGACCGGATTGATACTTTCGGAGGGCGTACGGTTTTGCCGACAGCAGCCGCGGGCACCGACATCGCCGGCAGATTTACACCACAGCGGCGGGTAGACCGTGCATGGCCATTGTGGGCCAACCGAACCTGCGAGAGCTCTTCGACGACGCGCCGACGCCACACATCGCGCACCCGCCACACACCCACCGGCGGGACTTCTACGTCGCCACCGACGGCTCGTACGCCAGCGACGGCGCCGGCCTGGGTGTGATCATCGAAACCCGCGACGGCAGCCGCGTCCTGCGGCGCTCCGTGCCCGACACCGCGCCGGACAACAACGTCGCCGAATACCGAGCGCTGCATCTCGGCCTCGACACGCTGGCCGCGCGCACCCCGCCGGACGCAAGTGTCGGCGTACTCGTCGACCACGACGCGCTCGCCGGCGACGTGAACTCGGCCGTGCTCGCGACGCAACGCCGCGACTACCAGCCGGTGCGTGCGTTCTCGGCCCCACGCGACGCCCGCCACCACTGGCGGGGCATTCGCGCCCGCGTCACCGGGTTCGCGGAGATACGCGCGGCACAAGTCGACAGCAGTCGAAACCCCGCGCACGCGCTGGCGAACGAGCCCAGCCAGTACGCCCACGTCAACGACGAACCGGACCGCTGCCTGCTGCCGGACGCGACCACGTCGACGGAGCCACAGATCCCGCCGCCGTCGCGGTCGGACCGCCCGGCAGGCGACTGACTGCCGGTCAGTCCTCGCGTTGCTGTGCGTCGGCCGCCGCGACGGCCGCGAGGTTCACGATGTCTTTGACCTCGTCGCCGCGCTGGAGCACGTGCACCGGCTTGTTCATCCCCACGAGCATCGGACCGATGGCGTCCGCGCCGCCCAACCGCTGCAGGAGCTTGTACCCGATGTTCCCGGCCTCCAGGTTCGGGAAAATCAGGACGTTCGCGGCGGTGTCCAGGTCGCTGAACTCGTACGACCCCTGGAGGATGTCCTCGACGACAGCGGTGTCGGCCTGCATCTCGCCGTCCACCGGGAAGTCGATGTCGTCGTCCTCGCGGAGCCGCTGTGCCGCCCGTCGGGGTTTTCGGGTGCCCTCGTTGTCCACGCTGCCGAAGTTCGAGTACGACAACACGGCCACCCGCGGGTCGACGTTGAACCGGCGCGCGAGGTCCGCGGTGTGCTGTGCGACCTCCGCGAGCACGTCCGCGTCGGGGTCCTGGTTGACCGTTGCGTCCGCGCAGAACACCACGCGGTTCTGGAACGTCAGCATGTACACCCCGGCGACGTAGTCGGTGTCCGGGGCGGTGCCCACGACCTGCAGGGGCGGCTTCAGCGCCGACGGGTAGTGGTGCGTGAGCCCCGTGAGGAAGGCGTCGGCGTCGCCCGCTTCGACCATCGTCGACCCGAGATAGTTGGGGTCCCTGGCGACCAGGGATTCGGCCTCGTTGCGCGTGATGCCCTTGCGCTTGCGGAGATCATAGAGCGTGTCGGCGTACGCGCTGTGGTCGCCCTCGTCGGGGTCGACGACGTCCGGGTCGAAATCCAGGCTGAGCGCGTCGACGGTGCCCTGGATGGTGTCCCGGTCGCCCAACAGCACGGGGTCGGCGATCCCCGCCTCGTGCATCTGGTGGGCGGCGCGGATCATCTTCTCGTCGCCGCCCTCGCCCAGCGCGATGCGCTGTCGTTCGCTTTTGGCCTTGTTGATGACGATGCGCATCATCTCCCGGCTCTTCCCGAGGCGGGCCTCCAGCTCCTCCCGGTAGTCCACGAGGTCCAACTCGGTGCGCGCGACGCCGGTCTCCATCGCCGCGTCCGCGACGGCGGGCGCGACCTCGAACAGCACGCGTGGGTCCAGTGGCTTCGGGATGATGTACTCCGAGCCGAACTGCAGCGGCTGGTCGCCGTAGGCTTTCACCACTTCGTCGGGCACGTCCTGCTTGGCGAGGTCCGCCAGCGCGGTCGCGGCGGCGACTTTCATCTCCTCGTTGATGTCGGTCGCGCGCACGTCGAGTGCCCCCCGGAAGATGAACGGGAACCCCAACACGTTGTTCACCTGGTTGGGGTAGTCCGAGCGCCCGGTGGCCATGATCACGGTGTCCTCGCGGGCGGCTTTCGCGGACTCGTAGTCGATCTCCGGGTCGGGGTTGGCCATCGCGAACACGATCGGGTCGTCGGCCATCGAGCGCACCATCGCCTGGTTCACGATGCCGCCCACGGACAGCCCGACGAAGACGTCCGCGCCCGCCATCGCGTCCGCGAGGTCGCCGCCGCTGTCGGCGGGCTGCGCGAACGCGGCCTTGAACTCGTTGACGTCGCGGTCCTCGGTGATGACTCCCGAGGAGTCACACATCGTGATGTGCTCGCGCTCGACGCCCAGGCTGACGTAGAACTTCGCCGTGGCGATGGCCGACGCGCCGGCCCCCGAGAAGACGACATCGAGGTCGCTGAGGTCCTTGCCCGCGATCTCCGCGGCGTTCAACAGCGCCGCCCCGGAGATGATGGCGGTGCCGTGTTGGTCGTCGTGGAACACGGGCACGTCCATGGCGTCGCCGAGTCGGCGCTCCACCTCGAAGCACTCCGGCGCTTTGATGTCTTCGAGGTTGATGCCGCCGAACGTGGGTTCCATCGCCGAGACGGTGGCAACCAGTTCGTCGGCGGTCGCCTGGTCCAACTCGATGTCGAACACGTCGATGTCCGCAAACCGCTTGAACAGCACGCCTTTCCCCTCCATGACGGGTTTTGCGGCTTGCGCGCCGATGTCGCCGAGCCCCAGGACCGCCGACCCGTTGGACACGACCCCGACCATGTTGCCCTTGGTGGTGTGAGTGAACGCCTTCGTGGGGTCGTCGGCGATGGCACGACACGGCGCGGCCACGCCCGGCGAGTACGCCAGCGAGAGGTCACGCTGGGTGTTCGTCGGCTTGGTGGTCGAGATCTCTACTTTGCCCGGTGGATCGCTGGCGTGGTAGTCCAGCGCGTCATCATCGAGTCCCATACGTGACCCAGCGCTGGCGTCCCGCAAAAACCTGTCCCAACGCGTCGTATTCGTCTTCGTCACCTGTCGAACTCGGGGCGGGGGCGACGAACCCGACACGCATACGTACGGCCGCCCAAAACCCTCCCATATGGCTCGTCGCTCCTACCAGCTCGCGGCCGTGACCGCCGTGCTCACGTTCGCACTCATTCTCCTCGGGGAGTTCACCGCTGTCTCGGGCTCCGGAGCCACGTGTGGCCTCCAATGGCCCGACTGTAGCGGCCAGTTCCTCCCGTTCGGCCTGCCAGTCAACGACTTCATCGAACAGTTCCACCGCTCGGTCGCGATGGTCGTCGGGTTCTTCATCCTGGGCACCGGCGCGGCCGCCTACCGGAACTTCGACGCCCGCGACATCAAGCTCGCGGGCGTCCTCGCGATCGTCCTGTTGCCCCTGCAAGTGATCCTGGGCGGCACGACGGTCACGTTCAGCGGGCTCGTGCCCGGCGGCTACCAGCCACTCACGCAAGCCGTCCACCACCTCGCCGCCATGGCCATCCTGGGCACCGTCACCTACACCGCGCTCCGCATGCGCGACGCCGCCGGGATCGGGCTCGGCCGCGTCAGAACGGCCGTGTTCGCGGCGCTCGCAGTGCTCCCGTTCGAGGTGGCGTTCTCCCGGGGCACCATCTTCACCGTGTACGGCTCCTGGATCCAGATCATCCACCACACCTTCGAGTTGGCGCTGTTCACGGCCGCGTTCACCGCGTTCGTCTGGTCGCTCCGGCGCAACGCCACCCGCAGCGCCGCCGCCACCGGCGGCGTCGCGCTCCTGTCGACCGCCCAGGTGCTGCTGGGCGTCGGGCTCTTCCCGTTCGGCCCCACGATCCAACTGGCGTACTACGCGCTCGCGGTCGTCATCGCTGCCCTCCTCGTCGCGACCGCGCGGATCCGCGCGCACACCCCGCCGACGGCAGCCACGGCCTAGAAGAACTCGTCGAGGCCGCGCTGGCTGTCGGCTTCGGTGTCTTCGTCGTCAGTAGTTTCGTCGGCGGCGCTGTCCTCGTCGGTGCTGTCCTCGCGGACCGCGCCCGCGAACGCCCCCTCCGAGTGGTCGACCGCCGCGTCCGTCCGGCGCTCCTCGGCGTCCGCCACGATCGACGCCACCTTGTTCGTCGTCTCCCCGGAGCCCGTGACGAACGCCACGTGCTCGGTGTCCAGTTCGTAGGCGGCCGTCATCGCCACCGTCAGCTCGCGGTTCTTGCAGTGGTGGGTGAGCACCCTGAGAAACGGGAGGACGTCGTTGCGCGCGGTCGCCATGCTGCAGCCGGCGGTCTCCGCGATGTGGCGCGCGACGTAATCACGCTTCTCCCGGGTCGCCCGCGAACTCCCGAGCTTCCGCCAGTAGCTCGGCGGCCCGTACCGCGTCCAGCCGCCGTGGTCGTGGCGGCGCGCCGCCGCCACGCCGGCGGCCACGTTGTCCGTGGCGTAGCGCCAGTACGCGTAGTTCTGGGTCGCCCGCACGCGCCCCAGCCAGACGTCGGCGTTCGAGAGGAACTCGTAGGCGTCCGCGAGCTCGCCGCCGCGGTAATCCTTGGGCACGTTGTCCGCCACCCAGCTCAGGAGGTCGTCGGGCGTCTCGTCGACATCGTAGGCCGCCTGCAGCGCCTCCCGGGCGCTGTGCGTCGCGATGACGTCGTCCAGGTAATCGAAGACCCCCTCGGTGCGGTCGCGTTCGCCCATCACCACGTCGTCGGCGGTGAGCGTGCGGTCCTGCTCGGCGAGCGCCTGCAGGTCGTTGACCGCCGACCGCAGGTCGCCCGCGTTCTGCTCGGCGATCGCCGCCAGCGCGTCCTCCTCGTAGGTCACGTCCTCCCGGCGGCAGACGTCGCGCAACACGGGCACGATCGACCGCTTCGAGACGTCCCGGAACTCGATCTCCCGGCAGGCGCTGCGCAGCGACGAACTCATCTCGTAGTATTCGTTGGCCACCAGGACGATGGGCTGTGGGGCGTCATCGACCAGCCGCGTGATCGCCGCGCTGCCGCCGCGGTCGATGTTCCCGTGGAGGTTGTCCGCCTCGTCCAACAACACGAGCTTCCGGCCGCCCGAGCCGCCGGTGAGCGTGCCCGATCTGGCGGCCTCCCCGGCGACGCGCTCGACCACGTCGGCCGTGCGCTGGTCGCTGGCGTTCAACTCCACGACGTCCCAGCCGGCGTCGTTCGCGAGCGCGTGGGCCGCCGACGTCTTCCCGATGCCGGGGCTGCCGTGAACCACCACCGCCTCGCGGTGGTCGGGCCACGTCTCCGCCCACTCCGCCAGCGCGTCCCGGGCCGTGTCGTTTCCCCGCACCTCCGACAGCGACGCCGGACGGTACTTCTCCGTCCAATCTACCATTGACACTCCGTACGCGGGAGTTCGGGTTAGGTGTTGCGGAGCACCGGCCGGCCACTACAGTTTTGCCCCACCGCTCGGTAGCTACGCATGGCATGACTGACACGACCGCCGTCCACCTGGAGCCCGACGACCGCGACGCGTTCCTCGCGCCCGGCGGCACCGGCGTGCTCTCGTTCGGACGCGAGAACGCCGGCCCACCGCACTCGCTTCCGGTTTCGTACGGCTACGACCCCGACACCGAGTCGTTTTTCTTCCGGCTGTCCTACGGCGACGACACCGACAAGCCGGACCCGGAAACGACGCCGCTTGAGGTGTCGTTCGTCGTCCACGACGAGGCCGACCACGGCTGGTGCAGCGTGGTGGCCCACGGCCGCCTCCAGCCGACGGACGCCGACGCCATCTCGACCACGGCGCTTTCCGCGCTCCGGCGCGTCGACATCCCGCTTTTGGACACCTTCGATCGGCCGCTGGTCGAAACCGAGTTCCTGTTCTTCCGGCTGCACCCCGACGCCATCACCGCACGCGCCGACGCCCCACCCACCACGTAGCCCGCCGTCCCCAGAAGTGACTTGCCGGCAGGGACACCACGGGCTGGTATGCAGTCAGTTGAAACCGCGCCGACGACACGCCCCGCCACGCTCCCAGCCGCCATCGGCGGCATCACCGCCTACGTGGTGGGGTACGCTGTCACGTACCTCTGGCAGTCCGACGCCGTCGGGGCCGCCCTCCAGTCGTACAACGCCGTTCTCGCCCTGCTCGGCGGCGACCCCATTCCCACCTGGACGGCCGTCGGGTGGCTGTTCTACAACGCCCACGCCGTCGCGTTCTCCACACCCGCGGTCGGCGGCAGCCGGCTCTCCCGGAACCTCATCATCGACGGAAACGCGCCCCTGGTGTTGCTCCTCGTTCCCGCGGGCCTGCTGGTCGTCGCGGGCTTCATCGCCGGCCGACACGACGGCACCCCGCGTGCGGACCGTGGGTTGCGCGTCGGCGTGCGGGTCACCGCCGGCTACGCCGTCGCCGCGGTGCTCGGGGTCGCCGTGTTCCGGTTCACCGCCGGCACGGCCACCGTTCACGTCGAGTACGCGCTGGGCGTGCTCGTTGCCGGCATCGGCTACCCCGCGGTGTTCGGTGCGGCCGGTGGCGCGCTCGCGGCCGTCACGCGCTAGCAGTCCCGGGCGACCAACTCCCCCCAGTGCTCGAAGCCGTGGCGCTCGTAGAACGCCGCCGCGCGCTCGTTTTCGCCGTCCACGTCCAACACGAGCCGGTCCAGGGGCAGCGACTGGCCGGCAACCACCTCGCGGGCCGCCGCCAGCAACTCGTCGGCCACCCCACGTCCCCGGTGCGCGTCGCGGACGAAAATCTCGTTGAGAACCGCGGCGTCCCAGATGAACGCCAACGACTCGGGCAGAACGAACACGTACCCGACCAGCCCGTCCTCGGACTCGGCGACCTGCACGCACGCCGGGGACTCCGCGACGCAGTCGGCCACCCAGTCCAGCCACCGCGCCCGGTAGTCCGCGGTGAGCTTGTCGGCGTACTGCTTGGCTTTCGATTCGTCCCCGGTGCCGGCACCCAGGCCGCGCTCGAACGCCCGTTTGAACTCCCAGAGGTCGGCTTCGTCCGCCGGCGTGTACGGTCTCACGTCCACCATGCCCGCGCCTTCCAGCCGCCGCGGGTTAGCGGTTGCTGTCCGCGCTGGGGTCGTCTTGGATGGTTTTTTCCCGGGCGTCAGCCAAACCGAGGGCATGGATACCGACGACGACCCACGGGAGGGGCTTGCCGTGCGCATCTCCGGGGAGGTCACGCTCAGCGACGACCCCGGGGCCACGCTCCGGAAGTGGCGCACCGACTTCGACGTCTCCCAGACCGCGCTCGCGGACGAACTCGACGTGTCCTCGTCGGTCATCTCGGACTACGAGAGCGGCCGCCGAGAGAGCCCCGGGATCGCGCTCGTCAGCCGCCTGGTGAACGCGCTGCTCGACATCGACGAGCGCCGCGGCGGCACCCACATCGGGCAGTTCGCGCGCGTGCTCTCGGCGGGCTTCGACAGCGACGTGGTGCTCGACCTCCGCGAATACCCGGCCGCCGTCGAACTGGATGCCCTCTACGACGCCGTCGACGCCACCGAAGTCGTTCCCGGGGACCGGGACACGGTCTCCGGGCACACCGTCATCGACTCGATCAAAGCCATCCAGCGCCTCTCCGGCGACGGCTTCTACCGGCTCTACGGCCAGTCGACCAGCCGCGTGCTCGGGTTCACGAACGTCTCCCGCGGGGAGAGCCCGCTGGTCGCGATGCGGGTCGTGGACCCGACGCCCAGCGCCGTCCTGCTCCACGGGCTGTCCCCCGACGACCTCTGGGAGCACGCGCCGGCGCTCGCCAAGCGCGACGGCTTCTCGCTGGCCGTCACCGAGATGCCGGTCGAGGACATGCTCGCGTCGCTTCGCCAACACGCCTAGGGAGCTACAAAAACCCAGTTCCGCGAGCGCTTATACGTCCCCCGCCGTACGTGCGGGATACGATGACTGTCGACACACACGTCGTCGCGATCTGTGGAAGCCTCAGCGACGACTCCGGCACGCGAACCGCGCTGCGAACCGTCCTCGACGGTGCCACCGCCGTGACCGACACGGAAGTCACGACCGACCTGATCGACCTCCGGGAGCTGTCGCTGCCGCCGCGTGACGGCGACGACCGCGACGCCGGCGACGCGCCCGCGCTCCGCGCCCGTGTCGCCGACGCCGACGCGCTCGTGCTCGGCACCCCGATGTACCACGGCAGCTACAGCGCCCCGCTGAAGAACGCCCTGGACTACTGCGGCCGCGACGAACTCGGCGGGACGACCGTGGGGCTGGTGTGCGTCGCCGGCGGCGGGTTCCCACGGCAGGCGCTGAGCCACCTCCGCGGGGTGTGTGATGCCCTCGACGCGTGGACGCTGCCCCACCAGGTCGGCGTCCCGAACGCCGCCACGACGATCGGCGACGGCGAGATCAGCGACGACGACATCGCGGCCCGCGCCCGCACGCTCGGCGAGCAGGCGGTCGCCTACGCCAACGTCGAGTCGTTCCCCGAGCTGACCGCCGCCGGGGCGTCGCCGTCGCAGTAGCTCACTCGACGTACGTGTACTTGCGCTCGTTCATCGGCCCCCAGCCGTCGAAGACGAACTCGGCGTCGGGCTGCGTGAACGGCTCAAGCTCCACGCTTTTCTCGTGGTTGTGGCGGTCGTGGACCTGCTCGTATTCGTCGAAGCTGATGTCGTAGCGCTGCTCGATCTGCTCGTCGATCGTCGACGCCGCGACGGCCTCGGTGAAGCCGTCCTGGACGGTCTCGCTGTGGATCTCGGCTTGTGCGCCGGAGCCATACGACGCCACCAGGAGGCGCTTGCCCGCGAGGTCGATGCCGTTCTCGGCGGCGTGTTTGAGCGCGCTGAACCGCGCGAGATGCACGGAGCCGGTGTACCAGTTTCCGACCTGGCTGGAGATCGACAGCGTCGGCTGGATGGCCGCGTCGTACCACTCGCGGTAGGCGTCGGTGTCAGTGAGCCCGTCGACGTACTCGCTGATCGCGTCCTCGAAGGCGTCGTCGGAGTCGAAGCGCTCGCGGCGGGGCTGGCGGCCGATGTCGGCGGCGAGTTCCTCCTCGATGTCGGTGCCACGGATCATGTGGCGGTAGCCCAGGACGGCGGCCTTCCGCACCATCCCCGGGAACGGCGTGTGGAACGGGATGAACGCGTAGTCGTCGGGGTGTGACGCGCCCGTCGCGCGTTCGAAATCCTGGAGCGCTTCGCGCATCCGCGCGAGGTAGACCTGCATCGAGCGCTTGCCGTCGACGCTCGGGAACTGCTGGTTGGGCTTCAGGAAGTCGGTTTCGTCGGCGGAGCCGTAGCCCTGCTCGGTCGACAGCTCCACGATGTCGGGGTCCTCGGTGATCCACATCGCGACCGCGCCCGCGCCCTGCGTGGCTTCGCCCGAGGAGTCCCGGGCGTACAGCGCGGTGTCGGTGGCGATGACGAGCGCGCCCCGGCCGCGGTTGCGCCCGGCGAGGATCCAGTTCACGGCGTCGTCGAGGCTCTGGGTGCCAGCGATGCACGCGAACTTGCGCTCGCCCTTGTTGGCGTGATGGAAGTCGCCGTCGTACACCTGTTCGAGGCAGCCCGCGATGTACGTCGACACCGGCTTGGAGTTGTCGAACGCGGACTCCGTGGCCACGTCGATGCGGCCGACGTCGGCGGGTCCGAGGCCCTTGCGCTCCAGCAGTCGGTGCGCGGCGTTCGCGCCCATGGTCACGATGTCCTCGTAGGCGTCCGGGAACGACGACGCGTGCAGCCCCAGGCCCTTCGTGTATTTCTCGGGATCGTCGCCCATCTCGGGGGCGAACGTCTCCGCGAGGTCGAGTTTCAGCTTCCCCGTGTGGATCTCGATGGCGTCGATGCCGACGCTTGTCATGAGCGGGCGTACTCGAGAATACCTTATGGGTTTGTCGATGGCTTGTTCGACGATAGTCGAACCCTGGTGTCAGAGCACGAGGACCGTATCACTCGCCGTGTTCCCGTCTGTGTCCGTCACTGTCACTGTGACTGTCTGTGAGCCAAAGGTCCGGACGGTGAACGTCCCAGTGTCGGTTTCTCCGGACACCGATACGGGCTCACTGCGGGTCGGTCCGAGAAACGGGTCCACGGTCACGGTCACCGTCGACAAGTCCCCGTCCCCGTTCGCGTTCGCGGCATACGACACGTCAATCTTCCGGAACCCACTGTCAGTCACTTCAGTGATCGCCACCTCGGGGAAGTTCCGCCCCGACGACCCACTGCTCCCGCCCGCCGTCACCGCGAACTCCCTGCTTCCGCTCGTCGAGCCGCGCCGGTAGCTCACCAGCACGCGAACGTCTTCATCAGTGATGTCGACGGCGTTGCGGTTGCGGTCGTCGTTGTTGTTGTTCAATCGGTAGAACTCCCCGATTTCGACGGTCGCCTCCTCCCCTGGTGACACGTCGACTGGGCCCCCGACGACCGTGCTCGAACGCCGACCCTGGCCTGGTTTGGTTCGCTCCGTACGCGTTCGCTCCGTCGACAGCGTCATACCTCGCGGTCCCAGGTACGCGTACTGCTCGCCTCTCGTCGGTACATCGACAAACGTCTGATTCCCGTCCTCGGCCTCGACGTACAGCTCACTCGCCCGCCGGCCCTCTGATCGGACATCGTCGGAGAGCAAGTCGATCGACCCGTCCTCGGGCAGCACGGACACGTCGGTGATCGTCACCGCGTCGCTGAACTCGTTTCGCACCGTGAAATTGAATCCACCGGTCACCCCGTCGTCGTTCATATCAAAGACGGTCGACCCGCCGACGCGAACCAGATCCCCCCCGCCGTCGCCGGAGACGATCGTCTCCTGGTCGACGGTCACGTTCACGAACCGCTCGGCGGTCGTCCCCGAGGCGTTCACCAGCTCGAAGCTGACCCGCTCGCCGCCTCCCGTCACCGGTCGGCCGTCGTCCCGCAACGCAAACGTCGCGCGCCCGTCCTCGCCGGTCGTCTGCACGGCCTTGGTCACCCGCTCGGACCGACTCACCACCGACGCCCCCGCGACCGGGTTGTTGAACGCGTCCCGCGCGGCCACGGTGACCTGGTCGCTGTCGTTGCCCACCAGGGTCAAATACCGCGGCCCCGGACTGGGCGGCGTCTCGCCAACCCCGACGCGCGCGGTCTGCAGCGTGTACGGCCCGCCGGTTTCGAGCGTGATGTTCACCCGGTTCGGCCCGGCGTCCACAACCGACACGCCGTCACGCCCCCCGAGCCCGGTCTGGGACCGCAGCGTCGCCGCTGACACCGTCGTTGGCACCGATACCGTCACCGGCTGGGCAGCGTCTTTCGGCTCCACCTGCACGCGCTTGTGGGGCGCGCTCACGGCCGCCGGGCTGACAGCCACCGCCCCGGCCTGCGCGGTGTCCAACGACCCAGCCACCGACACCAGCGTGATCGTGTCCCCGCGAACCAACACCTGATCGGTCTGCAACACCGACGACCCCTCGTCGGCGTAGTAATCAGCAAGCAGCGTCGCCGTGTACCGCGTCGTCGGTGCCGTCTGGAACTCGTTGTACCCCGGCGTGTACGAGATGTACTTGGTCGTCGCGGTCCACGTTCCGTTCAGGTAATCCCGGGTTTCGGCGTTCGTCGCCGCGACGTTCGACACGCGGATGGTGCCGTCGGCGTACGTCTCGGTCGCCAGCCGCCCCGCCGGCGACGGCGGGTTGATGCTGAACACGCGGGACGGATACGTCGTCCCCAGCGTGACCGACACCGGGCGCGCGTCGCCAGCGGACGCGGTCCCCAACACGGAGTTCCGCAACTGCACGAGGTCGTCCTGGACCTGCTGGCTGTGTTTGTACTCCACGTCCGCGTTCTGCGCTGGGACGACCGTCGCCTGATAGACCGCAAGCGCGATAATGATGGTGGCGAACAGCAACACAGCCCCCACTTGCACCGTCACCCCACGCGTGTCGTCCCTGAATCGCACTGTTCGACGACATCGGACAGCGACGGATATAAACGCGGCGGCTACTCGCTCACTCCCCGCTCTCCTCGTCCTCGATGACTTCGGGGTCCGAGAGCGCGCTCTGCAGGCTGTCGAGGCCGTTCACCCACTCGGTGACCAGCCCGTACTCGACCTCCTCCAGCACCGCCATGTCGAGTTCGTCACCGTCGATGACGCGCGTCCCGCCGGCGGCCACCAGTCCGAGCGCGCGGTCGAGGTCCTCCTCGGCTTCCGCCTCGACGGCCGCCCGCACGTACTCCATGACCGGCGCGTCGTCGGCGACACCGTCCGCGACGTACTGCTCGGCGCTGTAGAACACCGCGACCAGACTCGTCTGGACGCCATCGACCAACATCAGCTTGTCCTCGTCGTCGAACGCGGGCTCCGCGAGCACGACGTCCCGGATGTCCGCGAGCTCGTCCACCGCTTCGGACTCGCCGACGGCCTCGCTGTCGTACGCGTTCAGGATCTTCGCGGCGGCGATCGCCACGTCGTCCTGGAGGTTCAACAACAGCCGCGCGGAATCCTCGTCTTCGGGATCCAGCTCCTCCTCGCGGAGCCGATCCAGCCAGTTCTGCCAGCGTTCTTCGGAGTAGAACTCCTCTTCGGGGGCACTCATACCCGAACGGGTGGCCGCGCGAGACAAAGGCCTTTCCTTCACCGCGCAGCCAGCGTGTGCTCACACGCCCCAGTCACCCATCTAGGGTGGCCTCGGTGTCGATGCCGTAGACCGCCGCCGGTGTTTCGACGTGCGCGCGCCGAACGGCGTCCTCGTGGCCGGATTCGAGGAGCCACCGCACGCGCCGCGGCACCGTCTTCGGCCCCATCACCGCGCCCGGCCGGTCGGCGTCGTCGATGAAATCCGTCTCCATCAAGAACCGCTCGCCCGACCCAACGGCGTCCTGGAGGTACTCCTTGTCGCACATCACGCTGGGCGTGCAGCCCGACAGCCGGCCACTCGCGTAGTGTTTCACGACCGCCTCGGATGCGAGCCCGGCCGCCGAAGCCCACTCGCCGACCGCGGTCAGGTCGTCGGTGGACTCGGTGTGCAACTGCAGCGAGACGCCCACGTCCGCCGCGCGCTCGCAGGCGTGTCGGATCACCGCGTTCGACGCCTCCCAGACGGCGCTGCTGACGTCGTAGTGTGGGCGCCCCGACTTCAGCGCGACCGCCCGCCCCTCGCTGGCGACCGCGGCGGCCGCGTCGATGCCCGCACACATGAGGTCCCGGGCGTCCCCCGGAGAGAACCCTCGCTCCTCGACCAGCCGGGAGACCAGCCCGGGATGCACGCCGAGCACCGGCCACGCCTCCCCGTCCAGGATCTCGCGGGCCGCCTCGACGAGGCGCGCTGTCTCCTCGAACACCGGCCGGAAGTCCGCGCCGGTGTCGGGCTCGACGCCGAGGTGCCAGGAGGGTTTGTTCACGACGAGCAGGTGCGTGCCGCCGGCCCGCGCGAAGTCACGGACCGCGTCGAGCCCCTGGTTCTCGGCGTCGAGATGGAGGTGGTCGTCGAGCACCGGCCGGTCGAACTCGCTCATGCACGGCGGTTCGCGCCTGCCCCCCGAAAGGCTGTCCGTCCCGGGTCGTCGCCGGGCCGTTGCACGCTGTGAGGCCGCGGCCAACGCTTAACCCCGATGCCCTGGAACGTCGAGGTGGACTCCCAGTATGCACGTCGACATCACCCACCGTCCGTCGTACGCGCACCTCGTCGTCGACCTCGACCCCGGCGAATCCATCCTCGCTGAACCCGGGGCGATGGTGAGCCACTCCGCGGGCGTCAGCATCGACACGTCGACCACCCGTGACGGCCTCCTCAGTTCCGCGAAGTCCATGCTCGGCGGCGAGTCGGCGTTCGCCAACGAGTTCGCCGCCGACCACGAGGCCGGCCGGGTCACACTCGCACCGCCGAAACCCGGCGACATCGCGCAGCACGACCTCGACGGTGAAACGCTGTACGCTGTCGACGGTGCGTTCCTCGCGTCCGACCCCAGCCTCGACGTGGCCTCCGAGTTCGGCGGCCTGAAGTCGCTGCTCGCGGGCGCGAGCATCACACCGCTGGCGCTCTCGGGCACCGGCACGGTGTTCCTTGAGGCGTTCGGCGGCATCGAGCGGGTTGATCTCGACCCCGGCGAGTCCTACGTCGTAGACAACGAACACGTCGTCGCCTGGGAGGAGTCCGTGGACTTCGACGCCCGCCGCGTCGGCGGCCTGAAGTCGACGCTGCTCAGCGGGGAAGGGCTCGTGATGGAGTTCACCGGCGGCGGCTCCGTCTGGTACCAGACCCGCGGCCTCGACGCGTTCACGAGCATCATCGCCGGCGCGCTCCCCATGGCCGAGCACGACTCCGACGGCGGCATCGACATCGACATCTGAGCCGGCGACGCCTGTGCGCCCGCCTACGCGTCGTCGCCGAGCACGACTGCGTCCGTCGCCGCGTTTCGGAGGGCGTCCGACCGGCCGTGCTCGCCCGGGGCGATGGCGAGCGTGCGCACCCCGCGGCGCTCGGCCTGCTCGAAGACCGGTTTGAAGTCGGTGTCCCGGGAGGCAACGGCCAGCACGTCCACGCCGTCGTCGAGCACCAGCTCCGTCGCGTCCACCGCGAGTTTCACGTCCACGTCGCCGCTGGTCACGCGCACGTCGTACCCTCGGGCTTCCCCGGCCTGGATGAGCGACGGCGTCGCGTGCTCGTCGAGGTAGAGCCGCGTCACGGCCAGCGGGCCGACTTCGCCGGCGATCTCCCGGACGTCGTCTAAGTCCACGTCGAACTCGTCGCGCAACACGTTCGGGCCGTCGACGAACAGCGCCACCCCGCCGGGCGTTTCACGATCCGCACGCAGCTCCCGCAGTCGGTCCATACGCCCGCTGGGCGGTCCCCGGCCAAGAGCGTGCCGGAACGACCCCGCTCTCCCGTTCGGTGTCGGACCGCCGCTGGCGGCAACCGGCAATATAAGTTTCGGCATCGCCAAGTTGCGTGCGTATGAGTGCCACGATCGAGCTGCGTGCGTTCCGTGACATCAACGAGCTGGCGGACGCAAGCGCGGCGACCGTTCGCGGACACATCGAACAACTGGCCGGTGTTGAGGCCGCCGTCTCGGTCACTGGGCTGACCTTTCTCGCACCCGAAGACCTCGGGCAACACCTCGGCACAGCCCAAACGTACGCCGCCTCGGTCCCCCTCGAATCCCGCCCGCACGGCGTGTTCTGCCTGAACCTCGGTGACACGGGCGGTGCGGCACTCGCCGAACAGATGACCGGCACGGAGATCGCCGGGACCCTCTCGAACATGCAGGAGAGCGCGCTCAAAGAGCTGATGAACATCCTGGCGTCGGGGTTCCTCGACGGGATCGCGAACTCCCTGGGGATCGAGATCATCCACGGACCCCCGACTGTATACCACGACTCCGGGCCGGTGATCGCCGACACCCTCCGCCCGTCCGGCACCGAGCAGCCGCTTTTGATCATGGTCAACCTCGGGGTGGAGCTCCCGGCGCTCACCGAGACTCCAGTGACGTTCTACCTGATCCCGTCCGCCGACGAGTTCGCGTCGCTGCTCAACGACCTCTCGTAGCCACCGCCACAGCGGGCGGCGCTCGAACCGATTTATCGAGCGCGACCTTAATCAGATAGTCTGTGAGTCGCCACAGATTATAGATCAGCGTCGACAGCGCAAAATTACACAGCCGAAGCCGGTAGTCCGTCGACGACGTCTTCGGCAGGAAATCTTTGATGGACTTGTACTGGTTCTCGATGTCCCAGCGCCGGCTGTAGCCGTTCACCACGCTCGCAACCTTTCCAAGCCCTACACGGTCCTTGTTGGTCACGAACACCGCGTACTTCCCACCAGCATCATCGGGTGCACTCGGCGCATACAGGAACTCCGCCTCATGGTGAATCTCGCCATTAATCCCCAGCGGAACATCGTGTTTGACGGCTTTATCCGCCGTCGGATGCTCCTGAACATTCTGAATCGCCGCTAACTCGTCTTCGTATCGCGGGACTGGCGATAGGTAGGTGAGCCCACGCTCGTCGACATCTACGTACACGCGATTCGCGTAGAATCTACGGTCGAACAGCGCCATGTCCAGGTCGATGAACTGCTCGGCTCGGTCGAGCAATCGGCTCACTAAGTCAGCTTTCGAGTATGACGCTCCATCATCACCCTCCCATGTAGAGTTCTCCTTGACTGGCTCAATCCCGAGGACGATTGGTGCGTGGTCGCCCACCAGTGTGATGGTGGCGTACTTGTAGCCGCGTTTGTACTCGCCGTCCTTCTTGTACCCACTCACCATCTTGGATGGTCTGGCTTCGTAACTCCCGCTTCCTTGTCTTCCCACGGCCAGACGTGGAACTGCTCGTGGTGATGTCGATGGCCGTAACGGTCTCCCGAGCGTTGAATGGATCGTCGCCACGAATCGAGTTGATGATGTTCTCCGTGGCAGCATTGAACGATGTCATAATCGCATCCCGAATCTGGTCGATTTCGGGCATCGCATCGTCGTCGTCGAAATCAGCGAACGTGAGCTGGCCATCTGACCCCTCTGGCGTGGCGCGATCTTCTTGATTGCTCGCAGGAATGTCGAGTCATCACAGACGAGGTCGTCGTCGGTGAGCCAGCCGTACTCGGCTTCCGAATGAGCACTTCCCTTGGTCGCGCAGATACTCGCGAACATACCCAAGATTGCCTCGTCGGAGTAGGTCTTGTGGGCAGCACGCTTCGTGTCGAACGTAATCGCCCCGCATTTTTTGTTTGAAGCTGAAGATGCAGGCGTATTTGTTCCCGTAGACTCCGTTTCTCAGTGGTAGTTCGGTTGCTATCTGTAGGTGTTTCTGGTTCTGTACTGAACGTGTGATGTTGGCGACTTTGGATAGGTCGGTTGGCCTGTTGTCTTCTTCACCTATCCAGCACTGTGCTGTTACGTTGACGGGGTAGGCTGATTTTTCTGCGTCGATTGGTGCTCCTTCCGGTTGTGTTGGGTATGCTGCAGACCAGTCCTTGAGTTCGCTCCAGTTGATCTGGAATTCTGCGTGGGTTGATCCATCGGTTGGCGGTGTCTGGAAGAAGTTGACTGTTATCTCTCCTTGTCCCGCTGTCGGGTAGCTACATTTCCAGTTTCCGTCTACGTATCTCCATGCGTATGCAGAGTTCTGTGCTCCTCTGCACTTTGGTGCGAATCCTCTGGGGAAACTGCCGTTGGTAGTATTCGAGTTTTCCTTGCTTGCGACGTAGGTTCCGTTGGCTGATCCGTTCACAGCAACCCAGGGGGAATGTTAGTCTGTTGGTGGTTTGTAGAAATCCAAACACCGAACCTGTGGTTTGTAGGCTCATAAGTACGCGAAGAAAGTGCTCGGTCGGTCCGTGTGTTCTACATGGGGACTGCCAGGTGTTTCTTCAATTACTGGGTGACGCTCAACAACGAGCTCACGTATTATTTAGGCGGCCGCGAGACCGCCGGGCTTACCGTTACGGAGACGCTGTAGCGATTGGATGCCGCCGTCAAACAGGCTCGCCTCAGCGACAATATCATCACTTGAAGCTTGGTTTCAGCGCTAGTTAATTCGAAGTGAAGGGCCGTGGCCAGCCAAGGAAATGCAACAGGTGCGTGGAAAATGAGTACCACTGGTAGTACTTTAACCGCTTGCGGCCGCATCAAGCTCTCTATAGAAAGACGCAAATTGAGGAGGTGCCGAACTAGATAGTGTCGTTGTATCGGTTGAAATACATTCTTTATTTATTGAAATGCCTACAGGCAGGCATCAATTCCAGTGCATGCTGGAAGCGACACGGCAACCCCAGGCAGGCAGGTATTTATAACGGCAATAGCACAAGGAACAGCAGTCACGCCTGTTGCACTACACCCAGCAGCAATGACTGCACAAGTTGGGGCAGCAGTGAACAAACTTGCCCCACATGCGACTAGTTCTTCATCGCATCCTTGAGTGGTAAGTTTCGGGGATGACTGAGTGATTTGTCTTGGGTTATCAGCATTCCCAACATAGATTTCACTGTCAGAGATAATTGTCACCTTAGTTTCCTCATTGGAGATCTTCGATTTTTTGGTTTCAGAGTCTGTGCTACCCTCATCCAATTCCGTGAACTCAACAGTGTCTTGTGGGTCCTTAGTCACCTGTTCTACTTGATTGAGAACCTGTGCACTAGTAACAGACCTAGTTCCAATTATTGGTCGTGTCGCAAAGTCCTCTAGAGTTCAGTAGCAACTGGCTCCCGTGAGGAACGGGACGCCTCTGGTGTCCACCCAAGAGGTGTCCCCATCCGTCTTTAGTTAAGCCTCACACCTCGGTTGTGTAGTGGTAGCGAGCGTCTCTTGTAAGATTGGTCGTTGCTTGTGGATCTTCTGAGCGTCTTCGATCAGCCGGTCGAGCAGCGGCGGTGGTGAATAGCCGAGGAACTCACCGAGTTCGTGGAGAATGAGCTGGGCGTGCGACCGGAAGGTCGCCGCCCAGCGCTCTGTCGGAAACACAAGCTCATCATCCGCCTGCTCAGTGACTAGATCCAACAGATCGCGGCTTACAAGCAGCGACAGCAGCGCTGCGTACAATAAGATCCTCACCACGTGTTCGTCACTCGTGTCGAACTCGTCCAATTCGTACTGCGTCTTCAGCTCCCGGAACAGCAACTCAACTTCCCACCGACAGCGGTAGATCTCCGCTAAATCCGCCGGAAAGAACTCCTTCCTCGCTAAATTCGTCATGTACAGGTGGTAGTCGTCGGCGTCCTCGTCGCGGACGCCGACGACGCGAAATCGCTTCGTATCTAGTGACCGCGTCCCATTGTACGGCCCTCGTTTGAATTCGACTTCGACTTCTACATCGATGTACTTCCGATCGAGATCGTCGAGAACAGCTCGGAGCTGCTTGCCCTCTAAGGGAATGGCGCGACCGCGCCATTCCCGTAACTCCCTCGTAATCAGCGGATTCGCGTTCTGCTTCAGCCGACTCACGAAGTAGCCGTCGTTTTCGTCGATCAGCGCAAACCGGCGGTACTTGAAGTAGGCGAGATCGAACAACACGAGGCGATTCTCAAGCCACGGCCCTGTTTTGAACAAGGTGCTGTCGTGCGTTTTCTCGTTAGCAGTATCGAGCCGTTCAATCGTCTGCTCTGTGGCATTGTGGAGCAGGTGGAGCTTCGCTCCAGCCTGCTCCTCGTGGCGGGCTTCGAACTGATCTGAGAGAAATTCGTGTAACCGCAACACCGTTCCATCAGCGATCATCACGTCTCTAAATCGGTCGATATCAGCGTCAACAGCGTTAGGAACAGCGACCTCGTCGAGACCATGCTCAACGAGGTCGCGGAGATACTCCGCAAGCGTCGGTGTCAACCGCTGATAGAATCCACCCGGAGAGATCGTCTCATCGGCAGTCGAGTTGTAACAGCGTCTAAACCCGGCGAGTGTTCGGCTTTCGCCTGCGGCGAAGCCGAACACGAATGCCCAAACGAAGGCAGGGATCTGGAGCTTGCGGTCACGTTCGACCACGCCGAGTTCCTCGGCGTGCTCTTCAAGGAACTCAGAGGGAAACAGTGTAGTGAGCCGACGCATAATCCGAGATGAGGAGTCCTTGTCGTGCACAGACTGGACTTCCTCATTCCTTCCGAAAGGTGCCTCGATAAGCCGCCGCTATCACGCGGTTTCTCGCTTAACTAAAGACGGATGGAGGTGTCCCATGCACGCCACAATCGACGTGCGGTTCACGATTAGCATCGACGAGGACAAAACGGTACCGCTCGCCACGCTTGCCGAATTCGTTACCGAGCAGAACGTCGAATCTGTACTGCTCGAATCGATGGTCGAGAGCCTCGACGCGAGCCGCGTCGAGGCGCTCTGTGGTGAGAAACACGCTCACGGCAATGGTGATCAGCGATTCCAACGCGCCGGTACTGACACCCGCACAGCCGTCACAACCGCCGGTGAGCACGAATTCGACCTTCACTACGTCGAAGACACCGCCGCTGACCACGACGAATCCAGCTACTTCCGGCCCGTCGAAGATGTTCTCAGCTTCGACGGGCAAAACCGCTATCAGCAGGACATCGCCGCCAAGAGCGTCGATCTCGCTACTTCGGTCAGCTATCGTGACGCTGCTGACCACGGCGACGGCATCCTCTCGAAGATGCCGTCGCCGACCACCATCAATCGTCGCGCCAAAGAGTACGGCAACAAGCTCAAGCAGTTCCTTCCAGACTGTGTCGCTGACACAGACGCTGACGCCGTTATTCCTGACGGCACGAAGTGTCACAGCCAAGACGACGACCGCGCGTACCACTCCGTCCAGGCCACGCTCGGCGAAGATACTGCCAAGGAATCACGCTCTCTGCTGGATCTCTCGATCAACGCTGACTGGGACGAGACAGCCGCCAAACTCGATGACATGGACGCAGTCACTGACGACGCGACGGTCGTCAGTGACGCTGATGAGGGTATCGTCACGGCATTTACCGACGAAAACCGTAATCATCAACTTGATCTCGTCCACGTCGGCCGAACGCTGGACTACAACCTCTGGGACGACGGCGTGTTCTCCTTGGATCGGCGGAACGAGATCGTCTCGGAGGTGATCGACGAGGTGTTCCATCTGAAGAATTCGGTCGCCAAGCACCGTCCAAACGAGGAGTTCGCGGCGATCCGCGAGCGGATCGCGCGAACGACCGAGCGTATCGAGAAGACAGCGTGGCAGTTGGATCAGTTCGGGTCAGAGAAAGCTGCGGGGTATCTACAGCGGTGGCTGCCGTCGATCGTGACGTTTGCCGAGCAGGCTGTCGAGGGGTTCGAGGTGCCGTGGACCTCGAACCCCGTCGAACGGCTGATGGGCGAAGTCAGCAAGCGGTGCAAGAACCAGTGGATGCGCTGGACAACGGAGGGGTTAGAGGCGATACTCCAGCTTCGGCTGGTGAAGTACGCCGATCCAGAGCACTACCAGTCGTTCCTCGACGAACTGCTCCAGCGATCGACCAAAACAGCAATGAGCTGTGACCTCTCAATTGAGAGCACCAGAGGCAAACTCTAGACCGCTTTGCGACGCGACCAACCTCCTAATCCACCTGAGTACCTCCACCTGTGGTGGGGCACGTCTCAAGAAACATTCGGAGACCATTGAGGATTTGACCCCTTTCTTGGGTATCGTATGCTCCCCAGTCCGAAACCCGGGAACGAAGAGCACGACTACCGGCAATATCTGCTATTAGCGCAGCCCGAGAGGGCCACTGACCGACCTGCCCCGAGTCAGATTGCAGAAGCCGCGCTTCATTACGAGTAACGAGTTCAAACTGGTTGTAATCATCTTCAACGCACAAGGCTTCTGCAACCTCCGATGTAGTAATCCCTGTGTCGGCAAGTGGTTCGGTCTCCTCGAACCACACTGTCTCGAATGAATCAGTGAGACAGAGGTCGTCTGCGCCCGCGCACGGCCTAGAATTTCGTGTTCTAAGAAGTACGTTTCCAGGTTCCCCTTCGTGGCGGCTGCTCACCACCAGGCGACTCAGCATTTTCAGTAACGGTTCCACCAACACTAGTCGAACGATTCGATGCTGTGGACTCCTCGTTAGAGTCCGTGGGGATTGCTTCCTCTGCTGAAGATGAGTTTGCTGCCTCAACACCACCAAATCCAGAAGCAATCTCTGGTTCCGGGTCCTTTCCAAACCAGCGAAGGGCTCTCGGGGGAGATACTGCTTTGTTAGTGTTGGCGTGCCCGGAATCAAAACGCCGACACGCCGCCGTTTCGTATCGCGTCCAGTGGTTTATGCCATCGCGGGGGACGCACCAGCACACCTGTTTACGAAAGCCTTACTTCCCGGGACGCGACGGGCCACGTATGGGTCTTCGAACGTCGCCGCTGCACGGCCGACACGAGGACCGCGGCGCCTCCTTCACGGAGTTCGGCGGCTGGAACATGCCCGTCGACTTCGACGGGATCCAGGCGGAGCACGCCGCGGTTCGGGAGGCCGCGGGCATCTTCGACGTCTCGCACATGGGCGAGATCGAGGTGTCCGGGCCGGACGCCGAACGACTGATGCAGCGACTGACCACGAACGACGTGTCGCGTCTCGACCCCGGGGACGCACAGTACGCCGCCATCACCGACGATGACGGCATCATGATCGACGACACCGTGGTCTATCGCACCCCCGCCGACTGGCCCGGCGCGTTCCTGTTCGTACCCAACGCCGGCCACGACGCGGCGGCGTTCGACCGGTGGACCGACCACCGGGACGCCCACGACCTCGACGCGTCCGTCGACAACGTCAC
Source organism: Halobacterium sp. MBLA0001 (assembly GCF_049705385.1). Taxonomy (NCBI): domain Archaea; kingdom Methanobacteriati; phylum Methanobacteriota; class Halobacteria; order Halobacteriales; family Halobacteriaceae; genus Halobacterium; species Halobacterium sp. MBLA0001. The sequence goes on along the minus strand of NZ_JBNAMQ010000007.1, from coordinate 1,977,824 downwards.
CACGGACTACGGGATGGTGGCCGTCCAGGGGCCGGACGCGCCCGACCTGGTCGCGGCGCGCGCCGGCGATGGCGTCCACGACCTCGGACGCTTCGAGGCCGCGACCGTCGGCGTCGCGGGCGTCGAGTGCCTCATGGCGAACACCGGCTACACGGGCGAAGCGGGCGTCGAGATCGTGTTCCCGGCCGACGGCGCGGGCGCGGTCTGGGACGCCATCGCGAACGACTGCCAGCCCTGCGGGCTCGGCGCGCGGGACACCCTCCGCATGGAGCATGGCTTCCTGCTGTCCGGGCAGGACTTCGACCCCGAGGAGAACCCGCGGACGCCGTTCGAGGCGGGCATCGGCTTCGCCGTCGCGCCGGAGTCGGGGTTCGTCGGGCGGGACGCGCTCGCCGATACGGACAGCCCCGAACAGCAGTTCGTGGGGCTGACGCTGGACGAGCGTGGCGTCCCGCGGCACGGCTACGCCGTCACGACCCCTGCTGGGGACGAGATCGGAACCGTCACCAGCGGGACGATGAGTCCCACCCTGGGCGAGCCCATCGGGCTCGGATACGTCGACAGCGCGCACGCCGCCGACGGCACGACTGTTGCGGTGCGGATCCGTGGCACCGACAAGCAAGCAACCATCACGACACCACCCTTCCTCGACCAATGAGCTTCGACGTTCCTGACGACCTGCAGTATCTCGAATCACACGAATGGATCGACCCTGCGACCGGCCGCGTCGGCATCAGCGAGTTCGCCCAAGACGAACTCGGCGATGTCGTGTTCGTGGAGCTGCCGAGCGTCGGCGACGCGCTCGACCAGCACGACGAGCTCGGCGTCGTCGAGTCTATCAAGGCGGTTTCGGACCTGTACGCGCCCGTTTCGGGCGAGGTGACGGCGGTCAACGACGCCCTGACGAACGAGCCGGAGTTGGTCAACGAGGCCCCCTTCGGCGACGGCTGGCTGGTCGAGATCGACTTCGACAGCGACGACCTCGAAGCGACGCTTGACTCCGACGACTACCGCGCACAGATCGCGTGACGGCGGGCACACAGTCCAGCCGGCGGTGATCGCGTCGGCACCGCTGCCGGCCGCCACGAGACTGGGCGGCGCGCGCCCTCGGAACAGCCCACCACACCGCGTGTTTGTGTACAGACGCCTCTCACCGCAGCCAAGTATTCATATACTTGCATATTTTCGCGGGGTGCGACGTTCCGGAACCGGGGGAATCTTTACCACAGGGTCGTAACGTCGGCTCATGAGAGCCATCGGAACCGTCGGCGTCGCGGCCGGGAGGCAACGGACCCAACGATGAGCGGCAGCCCGTACGCGTCCCCAAGCGAGGCGGACACCGACGCGATGCTCGACGCGGTCGGCGTCGACAGGGTCGACGAGCTGTTCGACATCCCCCCGGAAGTGAGCTTCGACGGCGAGTTCGGCATCGACACGAAATCCGAGCAGGCAGCGCTTCGCGGTGTCAGGCGGCGGCTGTCGAACAACGACGACCTCACGGAGTTCCTCGGGCGCGGCCACTACGAACACTACGTGCCGTCGCTGGTGGACAGCGTCTCCCAGCGCTCGGAGTTCATCACCTCCTACACCCAGTACCAGCCCGAGATCACACAGGGGTTCCTCCAGGTGTTGTTCGAGTACCAGAGCCTCCTGGTTGAGCTCACCGGACTGGGGGTTGCGAACTGCTCGATGTACGACGCGGCGACCGCCCTCGCCGAGGCCGCACTGCTCGCCAAGCGCGTGCGCGCCGCCGACGGCAACCGCGTCCTCGTTCCCGGCTTCGTCCGGGACAGCCACGTCGACGTGCTCCGGAACTACACGAGCGGATCGGACGTGGTGGTCGAACGGTACGCCACCGACGCCGGCAACGTTGATCTCGACGCACTCGAGGCGGCGATGGACGCCGACGTCGTGATGGTGTACGCCGAGAACCCGACGACGTGTGGCACCGTCGAGGAGCAGCTGTGCGCCGTCGGCGACCTCGCGGACAGCCACGACGCGCTGTTCTGCCTGGGCTCGGACCCGGTCGCGATGTCGATCCTGCAGCGGCCGGTCGACGTGGGCGCGGACGTCGTCGTCGGCGACGCCAGCGTGCTCGGGATGCCCACGAGCTACGGCACCGGGTTGGGCGTGTTCGCCACCCGCGAGGAGTTCCTCCGGCAGGTCCCCGGCCGGCTCGTCGGTGCCAGCGAGGACGACGCCGGCACGCGGGCGTTCACCCTCACGCTCCAGACCCGCGAGCAACACATCCGCAAGGAGCGCGCCACGTCGAACATCTGCACGAACCAGGCGTGGGTCGCGCTCCGGGCCGCGATCCACGCGGCGTGGCTGGGTGCCGACGGGCTCGTCGACCTCGCCGAGCGTATGGTCGAGTTGCCCCGTGATCTCGCCGCGCGCCTCGACGACGTTTCGGGGGTGACGGCGCCGGTCCACGACGACCGCCACCACATCCGGGAGTTCCAGGCCCGCACCGAACAACCCGCGCCCGCCGTCGCCAGCGCGCTTGAGGCCGAGGGGTTCGGGGTCCACGCCGTCGACGACCACACCATCCAGGTGTGTGTTACGGACGCCAACGAGCACGCGACCGACGCGTTCGTTGCTGCGGTCCGGGAGGTGAGTGAGTGATGGAGCACTACGAACAGGCCCGCTACGCGCCCGCCGAGGGGGAGACGAACGAGCCGCTGCTCAGCGAGAACGACCAGACCACCGTCTCGGTCGACTCCTCGCTGCCCGACGACCTGACCCGGGACACCGTCGAGTTGCCGTCGCTTGAGGAGCCCGAGCTGGCCCGCCATTACGTCCGGCTGAGCCAGCAGAACTACGGCGTCGACTCCGGCCCCTATCCGCTCGGCTCCTGCACGATGAAGTACAACCCCCGGTTCACCGAGGACGCCGCCGCGCTCCCCGCGGCCGCGGTTCATCCGGATCGCTCGGAGACCGCCCTTCAGGGCACGCTGGCCGTCATGCACGACCTCCAGGACTACCTCGGGCGCATCGGCGGCATGGATGCGGTCACCCTCCAGCCGCCGGCCGGGGCTGCCGGCGAGTTCACCGGCATCCTGATCGCGGAGGCCTACCACGAGGCCACCGACGACGGCCACCGCAACGAGGTCATCGTCCCGGACGCCGCCCACGGCACGAACTTCGCGTCGGCCGCGCTCGGCGGCTACGACGTCATCGAGTTGCCGTCCGGCGACGACGGCCGCGTCGATCTCGACGCGCTCGAAGCCGCGCTCGGGGAGAACACCGCCGCGTTGATGTTGACGAACCCGAACACGCTGGGGCTGTTCGAGCGCGACATCGAACCCATCGCGGAGATGGTCCACGACGCCGGCGGGCTGCTGTACTACGACGGCGCGAACCTGAACGCCCTGCTGGGGCGCGCACGCCCCGGCGACATGGGCTTCGACATCATGCATTTCAACGTCCACAAGACGTTCGCCACCCCCCACGGCGGCGGCGGGCCGGGGGCGGGGCCTGTGGGCGTCACCGACGAGCTCGCGGGGTTCCTCCCGGACCCACACGTCAGGCAGTCCGCGGGCGGCGACTACGAGCTGTACACGCCCCCGCGATCAATCGGGAAAGTCCACGGGTTCCAGGGCAACTGGCCGGTGCTCGTGAAGGCGTTCGCGTACATCGACCGCCTGGGGGACAGCGGGCTCGCCGACGCCTCCGCGAAGGCCGTGCTGAACGCGAACTACCTCGCCGACCAACTCGACTACGAGATCCCGCTGGGGCCGTTCCACCACGAGTTCGTCGCGAGCGCGGGCGACCAGGACGCCGCCGACGTCGCCAAGCGCATGCTCGACTACGGGGTCCATCCGCCGACGACGAAGTGGCCCGAGCTCGTCGCGGAGGCGCTGATGACCGAGCCAACCGAGACCGAGAGCAAACGCACGCTCGATGACCTCGCGGACGCGTTCAACGCTGTCGCCGGCGACGACGACGCGGCGCTCGCGGACGCGCCCAGTCGCACGACTGCGCGCCGCATCGACCAGACGGCCGCCGCCCGCAACCCGCGGTTGTCCTGGCACGACCTGGACTAACCGGCGGCGCTCACTGCGGTGTGTCCCCGACGTGCACTGACACATCGCCGTCGGCCGTCAGCCCCACCGTGATCGGGGCTTCGAGCTGGTTTTTCGTCGTGTGGTCGCCCAGCGTCTCGTACAACGAGAGATACAGCTCGGGCCGACAGTGCGCGATCTTCAGGTCGGCCTCGTCACCGTGCGCGTAGACGGCCTCCACCAGCGCGTCGAAGCGCTCGCCGGCCGGCACCGTGAACTGGATCGGTGCCTGCAGTGTGTCCGCAAGCCGGAGGGTCCGGCGCGCCTGCTCGATGTTCGTGCGGGCGGCGCGCTCGATGGCGCTGATGTTCGCGTCCGTGGTGCCGAGTCGGTCCGCGATCTCCTGTTGGGTGTCCCCCTGCTCGCGGAGCGTGAGCACCTCCACCTGCCGCTCGGTCAACACCGTGTCGTCGGCTGTGAGCACACGCGGTCAAACAAAACCAGTTGAGTTAGCCTTATCGGTCAATGAGAACGAGTTGTGCTCATGACGGGCACCGCACCAGTATCGCGGCGGCAGTACCTGGGGACCGCCGGCGCGATCATCGGAACCACTGCGGGCTGTCTCACCGGCGCTAACGCGTCGATCCACGTGTTGGCGGCGGGCAGCCTCACATCCACCATTGAGGACCACATCCGGCCGGCCTTCGAGGACGCCACCGACCACACCCTCCGGCCCGAATACCACGGCTCGACGACCCTGCTGCAGTTGATCAGCGACGGCACCAAACACCCCGATGTCGCCATCAGCGCGGACGCCACGCTGTTGCGAACGCGGCTGTTCGACGCCCACGCCGACTGGGCCCTGGAGTTCGCGTCCAACCGCCTGGGCATCTGTTACGTGCCCTCGACGCCGCTTGGCCGCCGTCTCGCGGCGGGAACGCCGTGGTGGCGGGCCGCCGTGGACGCCGCGCCCGACACCATCGCGGTCAGCGACCCCGCACTCGACCCGCTGGGGTACCGCACGCTGATGGCGTTCACGCTCGCCGCCACCGCTCACGACTCGCCGGACCTGCGCGCGGACCTCGACCCCGCAACGGTCACCAAACCGAGCGAGTCCCAGCTGCTGGCGGACGTCGAAACCGGCAACCACGCCGCCGCGGTCGTCTACGAGAACATGGCCCTCGACCACGACCTCCCGTTTCTCGGTTTCCCGGACGCGTACAACTTCGCCGCCCCGGAGCGCGCCGACCACTACGCGTCCGCGACCTACACGACCGACGACGGCACCCGCATCCACGGCCGCCCGATCACCTACGCGACGACCGTGCTGAACGACGCATCGAACACCGCGGGCGGCCGCGCATTCGTGCGATTCCTCGCAGCCAATCCCGACGTGGTTCGTGAGGCCGGGCTGGCGGTCCCCGAGTCACTCCCCACCCATCAGGGCGCGCTCCCCGACGCGCTTGAGCGATGACCGCGGGCACCCCCATCGGCGAAGCCACCAGACGCCACTGGCTGCCCGTCGCCCTCGGCGCGGTGCTGGTGGCGTACCTGGTCGTGCCGTTCGTCGCGTTCCTCGCGCACACCGGCGCTGCCGACATCGGCAGCCGGCTCACGACCCCCGACGCACGCGCCGCCATCCGCACCTCGCTGGCCACCGCCACGGCCGCCACGGTCTTGGCGACCGTGTTCGGCGTGCCGCTGGCGTACACCCTCGCCCGCGCAACCTTCCCCGGGAAGCGCCTCGTGAACGGCCTGGTCGTGCTCCCGCTCGTGGTGCCGCCGCTGGTCGGCGGCACGATGCTGCTCACGGTCGTCGGGCGGTTCACCCCGCTGGGCGCGTGGGCCGCCGCGGCCGGCATCCCGCTCACGAACAGCCCCATCGGTGTCGTGCTCGCGCAGACGTTCGTCGCCGCGCCGTTCCTCGTGGTCGCCGCGCGCTCGGGGTTCGACGGCGTCGACCCGCGCTTCGAGGACGCCGCCCGGTCGCTTGGCCGCGGCCCGCTTGCGACGTTCTGGACGGTGTCGATCCCGCTGGCCCGGCCCGCCATCCTCGCCGGGATCGTGCTGACGTTCGCGCGCGCACTCGGCGAGTTCGGCGCGACGATGATGGTCGCGACCACCCCCCGGACCGTGCCGATCCGCATCTGGGTCGCGTTCCGCAGCGACGGCATCGACGCCGTCGTTCCGCTGGCGGTCGCGTTGCTGGTGATCACGCTGTTCGTCGTTGGGGCCGTTCACCGCCTCGGCGAACAGGCGGCCGCAGTGCCCCCCGAGTAAGCAGTGTCGGCGGCGAGCTACGCTGTCGCCGTCGAGATGTCGTCGTCGGCGGCGATCCGGATGAACCCGTATTCGCAGTCCGGACACGACCATTTCGTCTTCAGGCCGAGGTGGACGTTCATCGCTGCGGTCCGGTAGAACGCGCGTTCGGCCTCGCAGTTCGGGCAGTGGTGGTCGAGTTCAGTGGCCATACTGTTGGGTGGCGAACCCACGCAATTGAACGTACTGATTCAGCGGCCGTCCCTCGCTGTTGGCCGGCCCGCACGCGGTAGCCAACAGTATAAACCACAAATCACGATACAAATAGAGTGGGCTCAGTAGTTGAGGCCGGTCATCTCAGTGCGTATGGCGTGCGTAGGTTCGGGGAATCCCAAAGAGATCAGCGACGGACAGACGAAGACGACACCTCACTGGGTACGGCTCCCAGTGCGAAGCAGAGCGCGGCTACAAGTCCATCAAACGGTTCATGGCCGCCACAACGTCGAAACACTTCGGCCTGCGGTGCTTCTACTTCGGGTTCGCGTGTCTCTCGTACCCGATCTGGCGGGCCGCTGATTTGCTCGTACAGGTGGAGTCGACCGGTGCGTATGAACACTCGCCGATCGTGACGGCTGAGAACACGCTGACGCTGGTGGAGAAGGAGACAGAAATCGGATCCTATCGGAACTCTCTGGTCGTAGTCGCCCGGGACCTATCTGGCAGCACTATCCGGAGTCTCAAAATCTCCTGAATTAGTTACGCACCAAACGAGAACGCCGGTTTAGCGCGCAATCTGAAGCAGATACTGCTCGACGATACGGCCGATACTACGCATCACAGGCCCGCTATACCCACTGTAGTCTCAACTCCCAGCGTGATCGAGCGGACGAATCCACACCGGGGATCACTTGCACAACCTGAGAGACAAATAGACACTGACCCAGGGATGCCTGATTCCGATAAGCTGCGGAAGATATTGATATCTAGTGATTACAACATAAGCTAGCCGAATAATTTACTTTCTGTGGGTGAAGGCATACCTCTACCTGAAGAAATAGTTGCGTCTGGCGACGTAATGTCAGTAGGATTATCACTAAGGTCACATGAAGTAACTCCTAGAGCGGCCGACGCGTCTTAGAAGACAAGCGAAAGTCATCTTCGGTGTAGATCTCTGAAAGCAATTCTCGCCACGGCCTCCTCGCTTCCCGACTTCACTCATCTAGCCCATATCAATTAGACAATCGCGACACGGAGATAGTACCATTCCTCGTTGTACTTCACGTACTTCGTCCGGCCTTTGTCGTGGAACTCGAATACATCCTGTTCCGCGTTACAAGAGCAGTTGTACGAGTTCAGAAAGACGCGCTGTTGGCTCTCGTTTAGCTCGGAGAAGATCTCCCTGTTACTCTCATTGACTTGTTTTGCAGTCGATTCACCCACCTTACTGATCGACAACAGATTGTCACCTTGTTGGGGTTCTTTACTCGTGGATGTCGTGTCTTCCGTTGTTGTTGTAGCTGAAGTGACCGTTGGAGATGTAGTGGATGCCGTACTCGCTGTTGGTGTTCCACTCTGCGTCCCAGAACAGCCGGCAAGGGCTATGCTACTAACGACCAGAGCGGCTATAAGGACAACTCGCGGCCGCATATATTGAATTAACTTACGGTATGGTAAACACTTTCGGATGATGGGAGAATCATCCGTAATTCATTGACGAGGAACACTTGAGCAGGCCATGGCTGACGGCCTGCTTGTAATTCACCGCCCACCGCACTCTTCTGAGATGGATTCACTGAAGTAATGCCTTCGAGGCAGTTCAGAACGGACTGCCGAATCAGCACGTCAGACTGGGGAGGACACTGGACAATGCCTGAATGCCCCCATATAGGACCTCAGACCACCTGCATCCTATTGTCCAGCTCTTCGTTACATATCTATATCAGGCGGCACAGATTTTCCGGCCCACACACCAATATTAATACCACTAATAAAGTAAAGAACCGAATAGTAGTTAAAATAAATATATAGGGGGTTATTCACCCTCTATTTTTGATGATTGGGGGCAAACTGGGTCAGATCAAATACTACTCGGCCACGCGCATCACGAACATCTCCGCGACCTCCCCATCCAGCAGATACGCGAGATGTACCGACAGGCCGTACGTCGACTCTTAGGTCAGGTTTCGGAGACTGAGGAGTTCTACCGGGCTGGCATCGTTGCTATCGACGTTCCCGAGTCCGACCCGTTCACTGGCGATCGAGCGGGCGATGAAGACGAGATTATTGGGACCAAAGAGAACACCGACGAGTCTCCCTACCAGTGGGCACCCGTCCGGCTGGTCGGGAATACTGTTCGGATAGGGCGCTTCGAGCGCCTGCTCGCCGTTCCGAACGGAGAACCGCGCTGTGGACCGCACTAGCGTGGCGCGATTCAGACGTCGCTGACGCCGTGGGCTATCTTGTAATTACAAGTGGTACTTATACCTCGGTAAACGCTGAATAAGCGTGAATGGATTCACTGAGCACGATATAACACCTGCATCACATAGAACTATTTATTATCCTGCGTTGCAACCTAGCCTACTCAATGAAGGTTTCCAGCAGTAGAACCGGAATTAACTACATAGTTGCTACGTCCAAGCCTTGCACTCAGTGCAACAGAGAGATCGGAGGGAGTCCTAGCTGATGGGGTACCAGTCGACAACAATCGCTAGCATTGTTAACGACGTAAATTATAATTACTTAATGCCTGCGATACAGAGGGAGTTTGTGTGGGACAAAAACCAAATTCTAGATCTATTTGATTCTGTACTACGCGGATATCCCATTGGATCGTTCCTCTTTTGGAGAGTAAAAGGAGATTATGCTAAGGATAGAATAAAGTATGAGTTTGTCAAAAACTACATCATAGATCCAATACATCCGGACGAACTAGAAGATGTCAGATATCATAATAAGAGGTATAGAGACGACATCAATGGATCTCCTAACCGTATCAACCTGGTTTTAGATGGGCAGCAACGCCTCACCTCGTTTTTTATAGGACTCAAAGGGACATTAACCACAAAAAAGCACAACAAACGGCGAAGTCGCACAGAATCCTGGGAAAAGAAGCAGCTGTACTTGAACGTTTTGTCGCCCACTAACGAGGAAGTGAACGAGAGAAGATACCAGTTTGAGTTTAAGACTCCAAACCCACAACATTCTGAAGGAGAGTACTGGTATAAAGTGCAAAACATTTTGCACGTGACTGATTTCACTGAAGAAAGTGAGAAAATAATAAGCGAAATAGAAGAAATAGATGAAATAAATGAAGAAACGGCACGGGGGCCAGTGAGCAAAAACATTAACAATTTATATAATTCAATACATGATAAAGAGGTAATTTCGTACTTTGAGGAAGAAGAAGAAAGTCAAGAAAAAGTGCTTGATATATTTTTGAGGGCTAATGAAGGCGGCACGCAGTTAAAGAAATCTGATATACTACTTTCAATTGCTACAGCCCATTGGAGTCGCGAGGATCAAACTAACAGTATTGTGGCAAGAGAAGAAATTCAGGCTCTTGTTGATAAACTAAACAAGCACGAATCAAGAGGGACCGTAGAATTTGACTCTAATTTTGTTCTTCGAGCTTTGATGTTGACTGGAGAGGTCTCCAGTCTCTCGTTCTCTCTGTCTAATTTCACTAAGAGTACTCTGTCTAAAATGAAAGATGCTTGGATGAGTCCGGAGTTTGAAAAATCTCTTTTCCGGACTTTGGACTTGATGAAAAGTTATGGGTTTACGACTAGCCACATCCGCAGTAAAATCTCTCTATTACCGGTTATATACTATTTTTATTCCAATGGTAACCCTACTATCTCGTACGAGTCAAAACATGGTAAGGAAAATAGGCAGAAAATCCTCTACTGGATGTGCTCAATCGTAACCAACGGTGAACTCACAACTGGTGGAACAATCCAGACGATTCGAGGTGTGAGGAAAGCGTTGAGGGAATCACCTGCAAATGAATTCCCGCTCAATGAGATCGAGAGTACTTTGAATAATTATAATAAGTCGATGGGCTTCGACCGTGAAAATATAGAGAGGTGGTTCAATGACAGCTCTAAGAGTAACCGTGTCCTCCGTGTCGTACTTTCTCTCCTTTACTTCCCCAACGTGGCTAACGAGAATTATAGCTTTGAGGTAGATCATATATTCCCGAAGTCAAAATTAAAGAGTGATTATCTCGTCGATGAGGTCGGGATGTCGCGAGAAGAGGCTAGTAAAATTGAAAAGCTCCGAGATAACCCTGCAAACCTACAACTGATTAGGGAAAGGCCTAACCGGAAAAAATCTGATAAACCTCCTGCTGAATGGCTGCCGACGCGCTCCGATGACTATATGCAACGCCATCGGATCCCAGAGTCCAACGAGCTTTATGAGATCGAAAACGTTGGCGAGTTCCTGGAAGCGCGAAAAGATATGATCATCTCTGACCTGCTGAACCAGTCTCCAGACCGAAATAACATCTCGATGAACGACCAGGAAGACTTGATATGATTCTAACTCATATATAATTGTATTAATTATATATTTGTACGTTTGTTGACTACGCTCGGTGTATTATTACGGCCGAAACACCGCCGCCTGCACGTCCGTCGTCGTGCCGTGCGCGGCCGATTCCACAGAGTCGGGGCTGGCAGCGTCGCGGCTGTCGAGGCTGGCGCACACGGCCTCCCGGACGCAGGCCCGGGTGGCAGCCCCCACGGGCGTTGCACTCCCGGAGTACGGCGCGGTTTCGCCGCCAGGGTCGCAGGCCACAACCACGGCGTCGCTGGTCGTGCCGGGGAACCCGGCGGTGGCGAGCAGCGTCGCGGCTTTTGCTTCCGCCGCGACCGCGACGAGGTTCGAGAGCGCGGCGTCGTCGAGCGCCCGGGTCGTCGCGGCGACGAGGTTCACCGTGCCCGGCGGTGCGCGCTCGGCGTCCGGGAGGGTGCCGCCGTCGGGGTCCATCGGGAGCGCGGCGGGGTTCGAGAGGCCGGCGGTCGCCGCGACCGCGACCGGGCCGCAGCGCGCGATGCGCGCGTGCTCCTGTGCGACGCCGGTGAGCAACACGGGGGCGTCGTCGCGGGGCGGGAAGCCCGCGGCTGCGAGGCGGTCGGTGACGTACGCGTGGGTGCTGTCGGGGGCCCAGTCGTCGGGCACGGTGATGCTGTACGCGCGGTCCGCGCGCGTGTCGCCGCCGCTCCAGCCGGTCGAGAGCCACCGCGCGCCCGGGGCGGCGAGTTCGAGCACGCCGTCGCGCAGCGTCGTCTCAAACATCCGCCAGCGCCGCCAGGAGGCGGTCGTTCTCGTCGGGGGTGCGGACGGCGACCCGCACGTGGCTGTCGAGCCCTCGGAACGTGGTGGCGTCCCGGAGCCTGATGCCCTCGGCGCTGGCGGCGGCCATGACGGCGTCGACGGGCCGCGGACCGACATCGAGCAGGAGGAACGGCGCACTCGACGGATGCACGTCGAAGGCGTCGGCCAGAGCGGCCCGCATGCGCGCCCGTTCGCTGGCGACGCGCCGTCGGGTTTCGGCGACGAACTCGGCCTGGCGCATCGCGTGGGCACCCACGGCCGCGGCGGGCGCGCCGAGGTTCCACGTCCGGCGCGCCGTGCGGAGGGTCGTCAGGCGGTCGCCGACGGCCACGAGGAACCCCGCGCGCAGCCCGGGCAGCCCGAACAGCTTGGTGAGCGAGCGCGCGACCACGACCCCCGGGGTCCCGGCGATCGAGGGGGCGTCGGTGAACCCCAGGAACGCCTCGTCGACCAGCAGTTCGGTGTTTGCGGCCCGGCAGCGCGCGGCGAACGCGCGCAATGCGTCGTCGTCGTAGCGGTCGCCAGTGGGGTTGTTGGGGGTGCACGCGATCGCCAGCGTGTGCTCGCTGGGGTCGGCGTCGAGGAGGGCGTCGTGTGGCACGAAGACGGGCGTTGCGCCCTGTAGTTCGACCTCGCGGGCGTACTCGCTGAAGCTCGGGGCCGGCACGAGCACGGTGTCGCCGGGCGTGACACGGGTTTCGATGGCCAGCCGGATGCCGGCGAGGCCGCCCGGCGTCTGCACGACGGTGTCCGGGGCGCAGTCAACGTGGTCGGCGGCGGCCGCCCGGAACGCGGGGTAGTCGTCGTCGGGGTAGCGGGCGGCGTCGTCGAGCGCGGCGGTGTACGCCGCTCGGGTGCCGGGGGGCGTCCGCGGGGTGGTGTTCGCGCTGAAGTCGAGCACGTCGGGGTCGTCGCTGCCGCCGTGGGCAACCCGGCCGGCGTCGCGGACGGCGTCAGGGTGCATTGTCGTGTGTCACGGGCTCACCGGGGGTGATTCCTGCGGTCGGTGGCCGCGAGCAGCCGCGCCGCCACCGCGGCGTCGGATCGGTGGTTCACGTTCACCGCGAGGCGCGCGTCGAAGCTCCGGTGGGTGGCCTCGGTGTCGCCCCCGCCGACGACGTTGACGCCGGTGGGCACCCACGCGTCGGCGTCGGCGTCAGTACTCACGCCGAGTTCGTGTTTCAGCGCTCGCGGGACGCACGCGCTCGTCGTCGCGCCGTCGGCGGCGGCGACCACGGTGTCCACGACGGCGGGGGCCAGCAGTGGGAGGTCGGCGGCGACCGTCAGCACGGGCGTTCCGACCGCATCCAGTACCGCCGTGAGGTCCGCCACGTAGCCGTCGCCCGGCGTCTCGATGAGCGACAGCGGCGTGGCCGCGAGGTGGGCTGCGGTGTCGGGCGCGTGCGGCGACACGGCGGCGTGGGTGGTGTCGATCCGGCCGGCGGCTTCGAGCGCCGCCCGGACGTGATCGACCATCGCGCGCCCGCCGACCTCGAACAGCGGCTTCTCGGCGGCGGCGTCCAGTCTGGTGCCGCGCCCGCCACACATCACCACAGCGTCCACACGACCACCCCCGCGTGGAGTCCGACCACGCGACTGACCTCGTTGACCGCGCCGAACACGTCGCCGTTCGCTCCGCCCAGCAGTCCCGTGAGCCAGCGCCGCGTCAGCGCGCCCGCGACGACCGCGCCCGCCAGCGCGCCGGCCGCGGCCGGCGACGGCACGGACGCCAGAGCCACCGGGAGCGCGACACCCGCGACCGCTGGCAGCGCGCCGGGCGTCGCGTTCCCGGTGAACTGCGAGCCCAGCCCGTCGTGTGGGGCGTGTGCGAGACACGCCACCGCCGCCATGCTGGTTTTCGCGCCCACCTCGGTCGCGACGACGACCCCAACGGCGGTCCACGTTGGGAGGGCAGCCACACCCAGGCTGCCGGTCACCAGGCCGGCGACGACCACGACCACCGCGGCGATGGCGCCCACGCCGGTTGTCGTGTCCTTCAGCACCGTGCGGCGGTCGGCGGGGTCGCCGTGCACCACCGCCGCGTCACCGGCGTCCGCGACGCCGTCGAGGTGGTTGATGCCGGTGACCGCGAACACCACAGCGAGGTACGCGAACGCGACCGTTCCGTGGGGGACGCCGCCCGCCAGCATCGGCACGGCGAGGAGCGCGCCGACGACGTAGCCCGCCAGCGGGAACGCCCACGGGGCGGTGATGAACGACTCCCAGCGGGGTTCGCTGTACGCCACGGGCAGCCGCGTGAGGAAGCTCACCGCACCCAGGAGGGCGTCCCTCACAGCCCGCCACCTCCGGCGTAGACGACCGCCGCAGTGAGCGCGTACGCGAGGCCGCCCGCAGTGCTCACCACGCGGACGCCGCGCCGGCTCTCGGCCAGTCCGGGGAGCGCGGCGGCCTCGCGGAGCTCGTACACCCCGGGTTTCACCAGCCGGCAGTCCAGGACCGCCGCCAGCGTCGCCATCGGCCACCCGGAGTTGGGCGACGGGGGAGCGCCGGCGTCGGCGGCGGCCCGGGACACCGCAGCGGGGGCGCGGGCGGCGGCCGCGATCAGGACCGCGGCCAGCCGCGCCGGCACCCACATCACGGCGTCGTCGAGGCGCGCGCTCGCGGTGCCCACGCGCTTCGACCGGTAGCCGAGCATGGAGTCGAGCGTGTTCACGGCTTTCACCCACGCCGCGGCGGCCGCGCCCACGGGCAGCGACACGACCGCCGCGCCCACGGCGAACGCCGCCAGCGGCGCGACCAGGCCGTCAGCCAGGTTTTCGGCGGTGCTCTCGACGGCCGCGCTGCGCAGCTCGCCGGCCGACAGCGCGTCGGGATCGCGGCCCGCGAGCGCGCGCAGCCGGCGTCTGGCGGCGTCGAGGCTGTTCTCGGTTCTCGTGGCGGCGATGACGCCGCCTGCCTCCGCCAGCAGCATGCGCCGGCTGGTCGTCACGAACACCACGAGCCCGGCCACGACCGCGCCCGCCAGCGCGCTTCCCCGGGTGGTTGCCGTGACTGCCGCCCAGACAGTGGCGGCGGCGGCAAGCGGCAACGCGATCGCGGCGAGCGCGCCCACGGCCAGCGGCCGCGTCCACGGTCGGTCGACGACACCGACAGCGCGCCCGAACCACGCCACGGGGTGGCAGCCGGCCGGCGGCTCCGCGATCGCGGCGTCGAGGGCGACCCCCAGGGCGACCGCGCCCACGGCCGCCGCCGTCATGCGTCGTCGAGGGCGGCGGGCACGGCCTGGAGTGGGGTTTCAGTGAGCAACACCGCCCGCCCGCCCACTGCGGTGATGCCGCCGTCAGCCTCCGGGTCGTCGCCGATGTGCACCAGCGTTTCCGGCGGCGCATCCAGCGCGTCGGCGACCGCCTGGAAGGCGTTGGCGTGGGGTTTCCGCCAGCCACAGCCCACGCTCGTCACGACGGCGTCGAAGCGGTCGGCGAGGCCGGCCTGGGAGAGCGCGCGCTCGGCGAGGCCGGGAATACTGCAGTTCGAGAGCACCGCCACCGGGCCGCGCTCGGCGGCCGCCTCGACTGCGGCGGCCGCGCCGGGGCGACGCTGGACGGGCGTCTCGAAGGCGGCAAGCGTGGCCGCCCGGACCGTGTCCGAGGGCGCTTCGACCCCCCGGCTTTCGAGGGCGTCGGCGACATGCGCGGACAGCGACCGCTCCATGCCCGGCGCGTGGTCGGCGTGTGGCTGCCGGTACGCCGCCGTCCAGTCGTCGGGCACCCGGACGCCGGCGGCGGCGAGCGCGTCCGCGACCGCGGTCGCCGGGGCTTCGGGCCGCGGCGCGTCCACGAGCGTCCCGAACAGATCAAACGACGTTGACACGGTAGAACGCTGGCCGCACGCGGACTTGAATCGGTCGGTCACGCGTCCGGGGCGGGGGGCACCCCGAGCGGGTCGAGGTCGACGTGCGCGTCGACGAGCGCGGCTGCCGCATCGGACGGCGACCGGTCGGCGGTGTCGGCGGGCGCGGGCTGTTCGACGCCGGCGGCCGCGAAGACGGCGTCCCGGAACCCCCTGCGTGCGGCGTCGTTCCCGAACAGCCCGTGGAGGTAGGTGCCGAGCACGCGCCCCCGGGCCGCGCTCGCCGGGCCGACCGGCTGGGGGACGCCGTCCGGCACGGTGGTTCGGCCCATGTGGATCTCGTAGCCGGTGACGGCGCCCGTTGCGCCGCCGAGCGCCCCACAGTCGGCGAGCTCTCGGGTGACCGCCTCGACGCGCTTGTCCGGCTGAAAGGCGGTCTCCACGGGGAGCACGCCAACGCCGTCGACGGCCCCGAGGTCGTCGGCCGTGGACTCCGTGGCGGCGTTGGTGATGCGGTCGCCGAGCATCTGGTAGCCGCCACACAGCCCGACGATCGGGCCGTCGAACGCGCGCAGCGCCCGCCCGAGGCCGGCCCCCCGGGCCGCCCGCAGGTCGTCGACGGTGTTCTTGGTGCCGGGGAGCACGACCGCGTCGGCCGCCGCCAGCGGCGCGTCCAGTGGCTGGTAGGCAACGCGGACGCCGGGCGTGCGCGCCAGCGGCGCGAGGTCAGTGAAGTTCGAGATGTGAGGGAGGTGTGGCACCGCCACCGTCACCGACGCCGCGTCGGGGACGCCGTCCTGGCCGCCGTCCACCACGCGCTCGCTGGGGTCCGGCAGTGACACGCTGTCCTCCGCGGGCAACCCCGGGTCGTCGTGCGGGATGACGCCGAGCACCGGCACGCCGGTGCGCGCTTCGATCTCGGTGATGCCGGGGTCGAGCAGCGACCGATCCCCGCGGAACTTCGTGATCACCGCGCCCGCCACCCGGTCGTGGATGTCGTCGGGCAGCAGCGCCAGCGTCCCGTGGAGGCTGGCGAACGCGCCGCCGCGCTCGATGTCCACGACGAGCAGGATGGTGGCGTCGGCGAACCGCGCGGTTTCGAGGTTCGCCAGATCGCGGTCGTGGAGGTTGAGCTCCGCGATGCTGCCGGCGCCCTCCGCGACCACCACGTCGTTGTCGGCGGCCAGGCGGGCGTGGGCCGCGGCCGCGGCGTCGCGGGCGTCCGCCCAGTGGGACTCGTAGTACGACCCCGCGCTGTAGTGGCCGACCGCCCGCCCGTCCACGACGAGTTGGCTCTCGGCGTCCCCGCGGGGCTTCAACAACACCGGGTTGTGGTCCGTCGACGCCGCCGTGCGGGCGGCCCGCGCCTGCACGTACTGGGACACGCCGATTTCGCCCCACGGGTCGGCGGCCGGCGGCGCGCCGTCGGCCACCGGCACCGCGCGGGCGTTGTTGCTCATGTTCTGAGCCTTGAACGGCGCGACCGACAGCCCGCGGTCGGCGAGCAGCCGACAGAGCCCCGCCGCGACCGTGCTCTTCCCGACGTGGGAGGCGGTCCCCGCCACCAGGATCGTCCGGCAGTCCTCGCCCGCGGTCATCTCAGTACTCCGTCCCCTTGCGCGCGCCCTGCCCGTTCTCCATGGGGTGGCGTTGCTTCCGAACCTCCGTGACGAGGTCCGCGCGCTCGGTCACGAACGTCGGCTCCGTGTGCCCGCCCGTGAGCACCACCTCCAGGTCGTCGGGCTTGGTGTCGATGAGCGCCACCACGTCCTCGGGGTCGACCAGCCCGCGGTTGGCGGCGTACAACACCTCGTCCAGCACGAGCAAATGCACGCCCTCGGTGGGGTCGGCGTCGAGGGGCACCGCTCCGTCCACCCCGGTGGACGCGTCCACGATCTCCTGGGCGCGCGCGAGCCCGCCGTTCGCGCGGGCGGCGTGCTCGTCGTCGCTGCTGCCGTCGTGGAACCCGTGCCAGCCGTAGTGGCCGGCGTTCTCGTAGGTGATCCCGGGCACCGCGTCGATGGCGGCGTACTCCCCGCGCACGTCCTCGACGGTGCCGGTCCCGCCTTTCATCAGCTGCACCACGTGCGTGCGGAAGCCGTGGCCGGCCGCCCGCATCGCCATCCCGAGGGCGGCCGTGGTTTTGCCCTTGCCGTCACCCCACCACACCTGCACGAGCCCGAACTCCGCGGGGGCGGTGGGCGTGATCTCGGCGGGCCGCATCGTGTCGGCGTCCTGTTCGTCGGCGGTCGTGGTGTCGTCGTCGGTGGCTGTCATAATGCATCGAGAAAGGCGTCGAACGCGGTGCTCTCGGGGTGGACGTGGGCGTACGTGCCCAGCGTCCGGTACTCGGTGAGTCCGTCGTGGTCGCCGTCGATGCCGTCGCCGCGCTCGACGGCGAACGCGAAGCGCGCGTCGCTGGCCACGGTGGCCGCGGAGTAGTGGAACTCGTGGCCACGCAGCGTCGCCCCGGAGCCGGCGGTGAGGGTGTCCCCGGTCGCCCGGAGCTCGACGTGGTCCAGCGCCTGATAGCGGTCCTGCATCCGCACGTCAGCGGGCAACACGCCCGCCATCTCGGCGGTGTCGCCGTCGGTCGTCGTCAGCGATTCGGCCAGCGCCATGAGGCCGCCACACTCACCCAACACCGGCAGGCCGTCGGCGGCCCGCGCGCCCAGCGTGTCCAGGGCGGGCGCGTCGGCGAGGGCGTCCGTGTGCAACTCGGGGTACCCCCCGGGCAGGTAGACCCCATCGCAGGCCGGCAGGTCGTCGCCCGCAACCGGCGAGAACGTGACCACGTCGGCGCGCTCGCGGAGGCGCTCGCGGGTCGCCGGATACGCGAAACAGAACGCCGCGTCGTCCGCGACCGCGACCGTCTGGCCGGTGTCCGGGGCCGGATCGTGGGCCGGCGGGCGCGGCGGCGTTCGCGCCACGTCCGCGATGCGCTCGGCGGCGACGTGGGCGGCGGCGGCGTCCACGGCGTCGTCGTCGATCGCCGCTTCAGAGCCCATGTGGAGGCCGAGGTGGCGGTCCGGGACGTCCAAGTCGTCCCGCGGCGGGACGCGCCCGAAGTACGTGAGGCTGTCCGGGAGGGCGTCCCGGATCCCGTCGGCGTGGCGGCCGCCGTGGGCGCGCTGCGCGAGCACGCCCGCCACGTCCACGTCGACGGATGCTTCGGCGGCGTACGCCTGGAACCCCAGTGCCGTGGCGGCGACGCTCTGCATGCCCGCGCTGGCGTCCACGACGAGCACCACCGGCAGGTCGAGCTCGCTCGCGACGCGCGCGGTGCTGGCCACGGAGCCGTCGTACAGCCCCATCATGCCTTCGACCACGCAGACGTCGCCGTCCCCCTGGTGGTACGTCCGGCGCATGCCGTCGGTCCCGGACAACCACGGGTCAAGCGACCGCGAGGGCGTGCCCACGACCGGCTCGTGGTGGCTCGGGTCGATGAAGTCGGGGCCGGCCTTCGCCGGCTGCACGTCGTGTCCGGCGTCGGCGAGCGCCCGCGCGACCGCCAGGGTCGCCACCGTCTTTCCGACGCCGGACGCCGTCCCACCCAGCACGACGCCGTCCATCCCGCTTGCCGACTCAGACTCTGTCATACACTGAGATGATGGCGTTGCGCACCGAGTCCATTCCGATCCCGGCCTCCGCGGCGAGCGCGAGCGCGCCTCCCATCCCGACGCCCTCCTTGGCTTCACCGTCGAGGTAGGCGGCCATCGCGGGGTGAGACTCCCGCGCCTCGAAGGCGGGGTCGGTGACGGTCACGGCGAGGTCCTGGTCGGCCGCCAGGGCGTCGATCCCCGCCGAATCGTCGCCGGCCACGAACGACGTGGTGGCGAGCGTCATCGGCTCGGTCACGCCGTCGTGGCGGACGAGCGCGCCCGCGGTCGCGAGCTGGGTGCCGCCGGCAAGCGTCACGTCGATCCCGGCGTCGAGCGCGCCCGCCGCCAGCCCGGCAACCACGGCCAACACCGGATCACCCATCTGCCGGACTGCCGCGACGGGCTCGCCCGCGAGGTCGCCCTGTTCGAGGCCGCTTGCCGCGAGCGCGTCGTCGACGACCCGCTCTTTGAGCGCCACGGGGTTGTTCGGCAGCGACGAGGACACGATCCGGGGCTCGCCCAGCGCCGCCAACACTCCCATCGCCGTCGTGGTGCCGCCCGGAATGGTTTCGGCGATCACGAGCTCGTCAGTGTGGAGGCCGTGGCCGAACTCGTAGGCCGCACTGTACGCCGCTTCGGCGTCCGGAACGGGGGTTTCATCGCGGATGTCCGCCCCGGGGCTGATGCCCGTTGTCACCGTGGGTGCGCCCGTCGGCTCGGCGAGCCCGGCGTCGATGACAAGCGACTCGAAGCCGACCAGCTCCCGGACCGCTCGGGTGATGACCGCGGGTGTCGGACACCCCGACGGGCTGACCGGCACCACGGGCGCACGGACCGTGTGGCCGTACGTCAGCAGTTCGGCGTCCGCGCTCGGCGTGTGTGCCATCAGCGCGGGATCCGCGCCGGCGGCACTGATCCCCTCGATAGCCGCCGTTCGGGTTGCGCCCGCGGCGAGTGCGAACAGCGTGTCTGGTGTTCCGGACATACGTCGTTTCAGTGTGGAGACACTCTTTAATTCGGTGGTCGATCACCCGGTCGCCGCCGGGGAGCCAGCGCAAGCTATTAGCGTCGATGGCACGACGCCGTATGCAACCACAGTTGGGTTCGGACAACCCAGCTTGCTTCACCCATGACACGCGACGCGCTCCTCTTGCTCGGCCGCGACACGCCCCACGCCCGTGAAACACTCGCGACCCACGCCCAGCGCCTCCGCGAGCGCGGCGTCGCGGACGCCGTCCACGCCCGCCACTACGACCACGAGCCCCGGCGTGATCTGCGCGGCCGGCTCACGGCCATCGACGCCGACCGCGTGTTCGCCGTTCCGATGACCACCGCCCACACCCGCGAAACCACGGTCGGCGTGCCCGCCGCCCTCCAGGCGCTCACCGACGCGACCGTGCAGTACTGCGAGCCCATCGGGCGAAGCGGCGCGGTCACGGACGTGATCCACGACCGCGCCACCGACGCCGCCGCCGACGCCCCGTCTGCGATCGGCCTCGTCACGCTGGGCGCGAGCTCGCTGCCCTACCACCGCCAGGTCGCCGAATACCACGCCGCCAGGCTCCGCGAGCGCGGGACGTACGACGATGTCGCCACCAGCCACCTCGTCCAGAACCCCGCCGTCGAATGCCTCCGGTACAACCTCAGCACCGACGACGCCGTCGTCGTCCCCGTGTTCGTCGCCGCCGGCGCGGCCACCGACCGCGACATCCCCGACCGGCTGGACCTGGCCCGCGGCGGCATCGCGTACGCCGACCCGCTGGGCGCGCACCCACGGCTCACGGACGCCGTCGAAGCCACGCTGGCCCAGCAGCGCGTGCTCGCCGACCGCGACACCACCGCCGCGACCACGCTCACGGCCACCGCGCCGGCGTTCGCCACCGACGGCGACGGCGCTTAAGCCGACCGCCGGACGGCCAGCACGGACAGATCCGAGAACGGCGTCTCCTCGCCCGCGTGGGCGGCCAGCTCCCCCAGCGTGGTTCGCGTGATCGACTCGTCGTCGTGGGTGAGCCGCTCCAACACGAGGGCGTCCAGATCCGGGGCCGCGTCCGCCGCCTCCAGGAGGTCGGCGGCGATGTCCCCCGGCATCAGGTCGAACGGCCGCGGCAACACCAGCAGGTGGCGGTCGCCCACGGCGTCCCGCAGCCGCGCCACCCCGTCGCTCACGTCGCCGCTTTTGTGCAGGGTCACGAACGCGGTGTCCTCCATGGGGGTGCGCGCCCGGCTGGCCGCCACCTGCAGCGAGGAGATGCCCGGCACCACCCGCACGGGCTCGCCCACCGCGCGCTCGACTTTCCCCAGGAACTGGTAGCCCGAGTGGTTCGGGTCACCCATCAACACCGCCGTCCCGCGTGCGCCGTCGGCCACGCGCTCGCCGAACGCCGACAGCGCGGCCTGCTCGTCGCGGTACCCACACGTCAACAGGTCGGCGTCGGTCAGATCGGCGACGAACTCCACGACCGTCTCGAAGCCCACGATCACCTCGGCGTCCCGGATCGCACGCTCGCCGCGCGCCGTCAGGAACGCGGGGTTCCCGGGGCCGATGCCCACCGCGTGCACGGCGTGGTCGCCGGCCGCCGGCTCCGGGGTCTGGGCGGCGAACGACGCCGGGTCCGGCCCCGAATCGAGGTCGTACTCCTCGCTCATGACTCCGTCAGCGAGACGTCGCCGTCCCGAACGTCGCTGGCGACGTGCACCAGCTCGTTCGTCAGTCCCGCCGCGAGCCCGCTGCCGCCGCGGCGCCCGACGTTCGTGACCGCGGGCACGCCGTACTCGGCGGCGACCTCGCGGAGCCGCGTTCGGCTCTCGGCGGCCTTCACGAACCCGACGGGCGTGGCGACGACGACGGCCGGCCGGGTGCCGTCCGCGATGCAGTCCGCCAGCGCCAGCGCCGCCGTCGGCGCGTTCCCGACGACCGCGATCGCGCCGTCGTAGACGCCCTGCTTGTCGAGTTCGAGCACCGACGCCGCCGTCCGCGTCATCCCGGTCTCGGCCGCCAGCTCGGCGCCGTTCCCGATGGCTTTGCGCACCTCGCAGTCGTGGCCCCGCCCGGTCACGCCCGCTTTCACCATCGTGATGTCGGTGACGATGGGTGCCTCGTCGAGCACGGCGCGCGCGCCCGCTCGCACCGGCTCGCCGCCGCTGAACCGCAGCAGGTGTTGGAACTCGGGGTCGCCGGTCGCGTGCACGGACTTCTGGCGGAGGCGGTCGGCGAGCGTCTCGTCGGGCACCAGCTCGCGCACCCGATCCATGCTCGTCTCCGCGATGTCTAAGGCCTTCTCCGTGGTCGCGCCGAGGTCCGCGTACGACTCGAAGTCCTGTTCGTCGTCGCCGTCCGGTGTGGTGTCAGTCGTCATGTAGTGGTGTCTCGCGTTCGTCGCCGTCGGCTGGCGTGTCGTGCTCGCTCGACGCGCGCGCCTCCAGGTCGCCCGACACCTGCAGGTGGAGGTCACGCAGGCGCTCGGCGGTCTCGTCGTCGGCCCCCCAGAGGTCGCGCTCGATCGCCTCAAGCAGCGTGTCCGTGATCGAGGACAGCGCCCACGGGTTCACGTCCCGCAGCCACTCCTGGCGGTCCTCGTCGAAGGCGTACTTCTCGGCCACGTCCGCCCAGAGCGTGTCCGAAACGACGCCCGTCGTCGCGTCCCAGCCGAGCGTCACGTCGACCGTCGAGGAGAGGTCGCCGGCACCCTTGTAGCCGTGGTCCTCCATGGAGTCCAGCCACTCCGGGTTGAGCACGCGGGCGCGCATCGCCTTGCGCACTTTCTCCTCGTTGGTGTAGACGTCGACGTTGTCCGGGTCGCTTGAGTCCCCCACGTACGAGGCCGGCTCCGCGCCGCTCTCCTCGGCGACGGCGGTGATGAACCCGCCGTGGAACGCGTACCAGTCCGAGGAGTCGAACTCGTCTTGCTCCATCGTGTCCTCGATTTTCACCGTCGCGTCGACGTTCCCGAGGCGGCGCTCGAAGGCGTCGTGGGCCTCGCTGACGCGGCCCCGCGACCCCATCGCGTAGCCGCCCCACTGGACGTAGACGTCGGCGAGGTCCGAGCGGTCGTCCCACTCGCCCTCGTCGACGGCCTTGTTCGTCCCCGCGCCGTAGCCGCCCGGCCGCGTGGTGAACACGCGGCGCTTCGCGGCCTGTTCGGGGTTCTCGACGCCCTCGGCTTCGAGTTCGGCCGCCTCCGCCTCGACGTGCTTTTTGACGTAGTTCATGTCGTGTGGCTCGTCGAGGTCGACGACGGCGTCCACGGCGTCGTGGACGACGCCGGCGGCCTGCGGGAACGCGTCCCGGAACAGCCCCGACACCCGGGTGGTCACGTCGATCCGCGGCCGGCCGAGGTCCCCAAGGGGGATCGGCTCCACGTCGTCGACCCGGCCGGCGTCCGTCCAGACCGGCCGGACGCCCATCAGACCGAGTACTTGCGCGATGGTCTCCCCGCGCGTGCGGACCGTCGGGGTCCCCCACGCGACCACGCCGACCTCCTCGGGGTATTCGCCCTCGTCTTCCTGGTGGCGCTGGGCGACACCGTCGGCGACCTCCTTGCCCACGTCCCACGCCGTTCTGGCCGGGACTTTCCGCGGGTCCAGCGTGTAGAAGTTCCGGCCCGTCGGCAGCAGATCGACGCCGCCCCGGGTGGGCGCGCCGCTCCCGCCGGGTTCGACGTACTCGCCGTCAAGGGCGTCGGCCGTCTGCGGGATCTCCGATTCCGCCCCGAACACGCGCGGGGCGGCCTCCTCGCAGATGAACGCCAACACCGCACGCAGGTCGTCGTGTGCGCCCGACTTCGCGCGGGCGTCACCGATGGTGTCGATGTCGACCACGAGGAGGTTCATGTTCACCTCGTCGTCGGGGCCGGCCGCGACGTTCGACGCCGGCACGTCGAACCCCTCGGCGGCGAGCGTCTCCACGAGGTCGACGCTCGTCTCGTACACCTCGTCGGCGGCCTCGGCGTACGTCATCCCCAGGGCTTCGCTGTACTCGCCCGGGGAGTCGAGCATCGTCCCGTAGTCGACGCCGAGCACGCCCGCGACGGACTCCCGCAGCGACGGCGCGCCCGGGTTCTCCAGGCGCGTGAGCGCCACGAGATACTCCACCAGGCGGTCGTCCGCGGGCGGTTCGCCCATCGTGTGCAGGCCCAGCCGGATCTGGGTCGTCTTCACGTCCGTGACGTACTCGTGGACGCGCTCGACCAGCGCCTCGATGCCCACGGTGTCGCCGTCCACGGCGCCCTCCGCGAGCGAGCTGCCGGCCGCGTCGGGGCCGCGAACGTCGGCTTTCTCGGATATCTCGCCCTCGATGCCGAGTTCGACGGCGAGATCGAGGTCGGTCACCTGCTCGCGGATGCGGTCCGCGATGTGGGACTCGGCGTCCGCGCCGGCTCCGGTGCCGGCCTCCCGGTAGCGCGACGCCAGCTCCTCCAACTCGGCGAGCTCGTCGTAGGTGCCGGCGTTGCTCATCACGGGCGTGAGGTAGTCGACGACCGCGGCGTACGACCGGCGCTTGGCCTGCGTGCCCTCCCCGGGGTTGTTGACGATGTAGGGGTAGACGTTCGGCAGATCCCCCAGCAGCGCGTCGGGCGCGCTCTCGGCGTCGAGGCCGACGGTTTTCCCGGGCAGCCACTCCAGGCTGCCGTGCGTGCCGAGATGCACGACGGCGTCCGCGCCGAACTCCTCGCGGAGCCACGCGTAGAACGCGTAGTAGTCGTGGGGCGGCTGGAGGTCGCTGTCGTGGTAGACTTTCTCCGGGTCCATGCCGAAGCCGCGGGGCGGCTGGACGGTCACGAGCACGTTGCCGTACTCGACGCCCGGGATCGCGAACGGCCGCTCGGGCGGCTCCCCCCACTCCGCGACGACGTTCGCCCGGAACTCGGGGTCGGTGTCGGCCCACCACGACGCGTACTCGTCGGTCGACACCACGTCGACGCTGCGCTCGCGGACGTCCTCGGGGGCGACCCAGCGGTCGTCGAGGGTGAGCTGGCTGGTCAGCTGCTCGATCAGCGCCTGGCCCTCGGGCGGCGTCTTCCCACCGAGGCTGTACCCGCGTGCGTCCAGCTCGTCCAGCAGGTTGACCGTGCTCTCGGGGGTGTCCAGGCCGAACGCCGTCCCGATGCCGTCGTCGCTGGGCGGGTAGTTGTGGAGGACGACGGCGACCCGTTTCTCGTCGTTGTCGAGGTGGCGCAGCCGCGCCCAGTTCACGGCGAGGCTGGCGGCGTGCTCGACGCGGTCCGCGATGGGGAAGTGTTGTTTCGGCGCGGTGCCGATGCCGGCGTCGTCGTCGGTGCGCTCCTTGCCCGAGATGGGGTGGGTGATGACGTTGCCGTCGAACTCGGGCAGTGCGACCGAGAGCGCGAGTTCGAAGCCCATCACGCCGGTGTCCGCCGACTCGTACCGGGACCGCGAGCGCATCGTCGTGACCGTCTGGAGGACTGGCACCCCGAGGCGGTCGAGGAACACGTCCTCGGCGGCGTCGCCCTCGTCGCTTGCCGACCGGCCGCGCTCGTCCATCGACAGCGAGAACATGAACGAGGACACGACGGCGTCGACGACCGGCTCGCCGTCGGCAAGCAGCCACTGGTCGGTGACCCACTCGGCGTCTTCCTGCTCGTCGGTGTCGGTCGCCGGGTTGCAGAACACCGGGAGCGCGTTCGCACCCTGGGACTCCAGGGCGTGCACGACGCCGTCGACGTAGCGGGTGTTCTCGTGGGTCCAGTGGGACTCGTAGAACCACACCGCCACCGTCGGGGCGTCGGGGTCGAAGGTCGCACGCAGGCCGTCGTAGTCGATGCCGGGGTGGTCGGGGTGATAGACGCCCTCCGTCGGGAGCGCAACGGGGTCGTCGTACGCGAACTCCGTCCCCGAGTAGCGGTCACCGAGGAACCGCAGGCAGTTGGCGACGTTCGCCGACCCCCCACGGTCGAGGTACTCGTAGACGGTGTCGCGGTCCTCGGCGGCGACGGTGGTGTCCTCGACGGCGTAGGCGTCGCCGGTGGATTTCACCACCAGCGGGACGCCGGCGTCGGCCAGCCGGGCGGTCGCGCGGTCGTACCCCGGCATGCTGTCCTCGGCGCCGTGCAGCCAGAACACGGCTGCGTCGGCGTCCGCGGCGGTGTCCAGGAACGCCTCGACGGCGGTCTCGTCGTCGAGGTCGCTCTCCGAGCGCGCGACGAGATCCACGTCGACGCGGCCGGCGGCCGCCTGGACAGCGCCGAGCTCGTTCTCGGTCGCGGTGTAGAGTGCAAGTACAGTCACAACGCTGTTAAACCTCCATTGGAGTATTACAACTATGGTTGATTTGGGACGCAGCAAAAAGCTGTCGCCCGACCGGCGTGCCGGCGCGCCGTTCCCCGCCGTCGTCGGCCAAGACGACCTCAAAACGGGGCTGCTCGCCGTCGCCGCGAACGCGTCCCTGGACGGGCTGCTCGTCACCGGCGAGAAGGGCACCGCGAAGTCCACCACCGCCCGCGCGCTCGCCGACCTGCTGCCCGACCAGCGCGCCGTCGCGGACTGCCCCTACGGCTGTCCGCCCGAGGACCCCTCCCGCCAGTGCGCGGACTGCCGGGACCGCACCGACCCGCCGGTCGAATCGCGTCCGGTCCCGTTCGTCACACTCCCCTTGGGGGCGTCCCGCGACCGCGTCGTCGGCTCGCTGTCGGTGACCGACGCGCTCGCCGGCGACGCCGAGTTCAGCCCGGGGCTGTTGGCCGCGGCCAACCGGGGGATCCTCTACGTCGACGAAGTGAACCTCCTCGACGACCACCTCGTGGACGTGTTGCTCGACGCCGCCGCCAGCGGCGTCAACCGCGTCGAACGCGACGGCGTCAGCGTCACCCACCCCGCGGAGTTCACGCTCGTCGGCACGATGAACCCCGAGGAGGGCGACCTCCGCCCGCAGTTCCGCGACCGGTTCGCGCTCCGCGTCGCCGTCGCGGGCAGCGAGGAGATCGCCGACCGCGTCGAGATCATGGACCGCGCGCTCGCGGGCTTCGACGGCGACTACGCCGCCGACACCGCCGCCGTCCGCGACCGCCTGGTGACCGCCCGCGACCTGCTGCCCGACGTCGACCTCCCCGAGTCGCTGGCCCGCGAGATCGCCGAACTCTGCCGGGACGCCGGCGTCGACGGCCACCGCGCCGACGTGGCCACCGCCCGCGCCGCCCGCACGCTCGCGGCGCTCGACGGCCGCCCGACGGTCACCGAGGCCGACATCGAACGCGCCGCGGGGTTCGCGCTCCCACACCGCCTGCAGTCCCGCCCCTTCGAGGACGCACCCGACCCCGAGGACGTCGTTGACGACCACTTCGACGACGACGGCGACCAGTCCGACGAGGCAGGCGACCCCGAGACCTCGGACGAGGCGGGCGGCGACGACCCGGAACCCACCGACAACGCCGAAGCCGACGCCGAACCGGACGGTGACACCGACGGGGCGGAGGCCCCGACGGGAGGCCCGGACGACAGCCAGTCCGAGGGCAGCCAGGCCCCCGCCGACTCCGAGGCCGGCGACGACCCGACGGACGGCGAGCGCGGCGACGACGAGGACACCGAAGACGCCGCGCCGCTGGTGCCCGGCCAGCCCCGCGGGGACACGGTCGAACCAGGCACCGGCGTGGCCCCGGACGCCGATGCGCCGGACGCCGAGCGCGCCACCGGCGATTCCGGGCGTGCGTCCGCCACTCCGAGCCCGGACGCCCGGGGGGCGCGCGTGCGAACCGAGCGCGCGACACCCGCCGACGACGTCGACGCCGCTGCGTCGGTCCGCGCGGCCGCCGCGCGCGGCAGTGACGCCGTCGAATCGCGGGACCTCAGGCAGTCGATCAACGCGGGGTCGGCGTCCGCGCTCGTCGTGTTCGCGGTGGACGCCAGCGCGTCCATGCGGGGGCCGATGCGCGCCGCGAAAGGCGTCGCGCTCGACCTGCTCCGGGACGCCTACCAGCACCGCGACGAGATCGCCGTGGTCGCGTTCGCGGGCGACGACGCCGACGTACTGGTGCCGCCCACGGACAGCGTGGCGCTGGCCGCCCGCCACCTCAAAGACCTCCCCACTGGCGACCGAACGCCGCTGCCAGCGGGACTGCGGGCCGCCGACGACGTGCTCTCGCGCGCGGACCCCGACACGAGCGTCGTCGTCGTTGTGACTGACGGCCAGGCGAACGCCACCGACACCCCCACGGCGGCGACCCGAACGGCCGCGTCGGCGCTCGCCGAGCGGGGCGCACACGTCGTCGTCGTCGACGCCGGCGACAACGCCAGGGGGCTCACCAGCGACATCGTCGACGCCGCAGACGGTGAACGCGTGCCCCTCGACGCGCTCAGCGCCGACCGCGTCGAACACGCAGTCGGCCAGGCGCGAAAATGAGCTGTCCGCGAACTAGCACCGACCGCTCTCAGACGTGCCCGGCGTGCAGCCGGTGGGTACCACGTCGCTCGCCGTCGTCGTGGTACACGACCGGTTCCTCGACGGCCGCGACGGTGCGCCCGTCGACTGCCGCCGCAGTGACGACGCCCGGCGTGCGCCAGGCGTCCACCCGCCCGGCCGCGATGTCGTAGACGCGGACGCCGTGTCGCGCCGGGTCGCGCTCCCGGAAATGCTGGGCGACCGGCACCGCGACCCTGGCACCGTCGGCCGCAATCTCGTGTGCGAAGCCGCCCACGTCGGCGGTGAACGCGACCCCGCCGTCCCGGTCGACGCCGACCGCGGTGTGCTCGGTCGGATGCCGGGCGTCCGTCTCGCGGCCGTCCTCGGGGTACGTGTTGCCGGTGACGAAGACGGCACCGTCGCCGGTCGCGTGCACGTGGTTCGGGTACGCGTAGACGGTCTGCTCGCCGCGCTCGACGGGCCGCCCGAGATCAACGACCCACTGCACGCCGTCGCCGTCGAGGCAGTACCCGCGGTAGTCCGCGTGACTCGCCGCGACGACACCGCGGGGCGTGAGCGCGACATCGCCGACGCGCCGGTCGCCGCCCCCCGTTGGGTCCCAGCGCCGCCGCTGGGTGCCAGTCGCGGCGTCCAATACGAGCACGCCGGCCGCCTGGTCGCCCGGGCAGCGGTTGAACGCGACGGCGACGCGGTCGCCGTCCGCCGCGAGGCTGACCGGCGAGGCGTCGCTCCGGAACCGCCACACGGGGGTGTTGTCGCCCTCGAACGCGTAGACCGCGCTCTGGAACGCCCGATCGCCGTCGGCACCGCGCTCGTAGCGCCGCACGGCCACGAACGCCCGGTCACCGCCGGCTTGGGTGGCGACATCCACGACGAACGGCAGGAAGAACCGGGTGTCTTCCTGTGGACGGCCGATGTCGCCGGCGGCCCGATAGCGCCACCTGACCGCGCCGGTTTCGCCGTCGTGCAGCCGGATCTCGCCGGCCGCGCCGCGTTCCCCGGCGACAACGCCGCCGGCGAACGGCGCCAGCGCGACGACGCTGCCGCGGTCGTCGCCGGCGTTCCGCCAGCGCTCGTCGAGGGCGCCGTCGAACGCCACGACGGTGCCGTCCGGAAGCCCCGCGACGACGCCGTCGCCGGTCCAACAGACGCTTGAGCGACGGCCGAGCTGCCGGGAGCCGGCGGGCTCGATGTCGCCCAGGGGCGCGCTACTCGTCGGCGGGGAAGACATCGTGGAGCGCGTGGTGGGTCGCGCCGAGATCGTCGAGGTACGCGTCGCCGTGGTCGGCGAGCCTCGCCAGCGCCCGCTCGGCGTCCCGCACGGCGACCAGGCGGCCCCGCAGGTAGTCGTACTCGGCGTTGCTCTCGTCGGTGGCGGCGACCTCTCCTTCGAGGTCCACCAGCGCCGCGTCGAGGTGGCGCTGGAGCTCCGCCAGCGAGTCCGCCTCCGCCAGCCCCTCGATGGGGCCGTGCAGTTCGCCCTCGAGTTCCTTCTCGGCGTGCTCGCGGGCGCTCCGGTCGCTGGTGCCGAGGACGTTCATCAGCCCGAGTCGCAGTGCTTCGAGTTCGTGGCAGGTCATAGTAGCTGTGAGTCGAGATCGGAGACGATGCGGTCCCGGTCGGTGTGGGACGACACGATGCGGCCGGCGTCGTCGGGATCGACGCGCTGATACCAGACGCCATCCGGGTAGACGGCGACGTTCGGGCCGTCCCCGCACTGCCCGAGACACGAGGTGCGCGTCACCCGGAGGCTGCCCTCGTCGGCGTCGCGGGCCTCCTGGCGGAGGCGTTCGAGGACGGCGGGTGCGCCCTCGGCGGCACACGTCTGGTTCGTGCAGACCGCGACGTGGCGGTCCGGCGCGTCGTGGGCGTGGGGGTCGTCGGCGACGTCGTCGCGGTCCTCGTGGGCCTCCTGGTGGTTGAGCGCGCGCAACATCGCCTTCGCGCCGCCCACGTCCTCCTCGTAGCCGTCCAGTTCCACCTTGTACTTGCAGGTGTCACAGGACATCTCGACGCTGCCCGTCCGGGCTTCCTGCCAGCGATCCCCGAGTACGTCCAGCAGCCGCGAGTCGGTCCCCAGGGGGTCGCCACAGGCCGCCTCGACGTACGGATAGTCGGCGTCGAACTCGGCGGCCCCCTCACGGATGCGGCCCGTGAGCACGCCGTCGCCGAGCATGTACGGCACCACCACGACTGCGTCGGGCCGGTGTTTGGCGACGTCGTGCAGCGTCTCGTCGAGCGTCGGCTCGGTCACGCCGATGAACGTGGCGTCCACCCGGGAGAACGCGCGGCCCTCGTACAGCAGCCGCGCGAGCTTGTGGACGTCGGCGTTCGCGTCCGGGTCGCTGGACCCGCGGGCGCACAGCACGACCGCCACGTCGTCGGCCGCGCGGTCGACGCCCAGGTCGGCCTCCACGTCGGCCGCGCGGTCGTCAAGCAGGTCCACGATGGCGGGGTGGACGCCGAGGTGCGAGCCGTTGTTGAACTCCACCTCGGGGTGCTGGCTGCGGGCGCGCTGGAGCGCCGCCGGCACGTCGTTTTTGACGTGGCTGGCCGCGAACAGCGACAGGTGCACGACCGAAATGTTGGCGACGGCGGGCGCGAGCGCGTCGATGGCGTCCGGGATGGTGGGCTCCGCAAGCTCCAGGAAGCCGGCGTCGACGGGAACGCCCAGCCGCCCTTCGAGGTCGGCGGCGAGCGACCGCACCTGCTCGTTGGACGCTTCGCGGCGGGAGCCGTGCCCGACCAGCAACACCGCCTCGTCGTTCAGACTCCCGGCCGGGCTGTCGGTGCGGCTCACGGCGCGTCGACCTCCGGCAGCGATGCGTCCACGGCAGTGGCCTGGTCGAGGCTGCGGCGGAGCTTCCGCCGGCGACTGGGCGCGTACAGTCCGGAGTCAGCGCTGCCCTCGTAGAGCCACGCCCCGAGCGCCGGGACGGCGTCGTCGTCGACGCTGAAGTAATAGCCCGACGACGACTCGGCGGGCTCCTCGTAGGGCGTGGCCACCGCCAGCCCGTCGAGCAGCGACTGCACGGTCGCCAGCAGCGCCCGGTCCTCGTGGACGAACGACAGCCCGACTGTGCCCGCCGAGGACTTGAAACAGACCGTTCCACAGGCCTCCACGAGCCCGCGCAACAGCTGGCGGTCGTGGGCGGCCAGCGCGTCCAGCCGGTAGCCGCCGGCGCTGTCATCCATCGGGAGGCCGAACGCCGCCCCGGCGCGGGTGGCGAGATCACCGAACACTTGCACGGTGTACTCGTCCTCGCGGCGCGTGATCGAGGTGTCGTGAGCGTACGCGCGCTCGCGGACCTCGTGGCTGGGCTGCTCGCCACCCCCGATGACGGCCAGCGTCTCGGCGGCCGCCTCGTCGCTCATCGTCACCGTCACGCAGGACTCCGTGAGCGTTCCCGCCCCCGCGACCGCCCCCCAGAAGTACGCCGTCTCCGGGTGGGCTTCGAGCATCGACTCCGGGGGCGTGATGTCGTCGGCGGTCATTCGTCGGCCTCCACGGCGTCGACGCTGATGGCGTCGAACGGGCACGCCGCCGCCGCGTCCTCGGCGTCGGCGACGCGCTCGTCGTCGTCGAACTCCCCGACGACGGTCTCTTTCGTCCGCTCGACGGTGCCGTCGTCGGCGTCCAGGGTCGCCAGCCCCGCGTCGTCCTCGACGAACCGCGAGTCCCGGGTCAGGCACGCGAACACGCCATCGCAGGCCTCGCGGTCGATTGTCACGCGATACATCAGTAGTCGTATTTGGTCTCGTAGCCACGCGGCGTGACCATGCGGTCGTCGAAGACGTACGTCTCGGCGTTCCCGATCACGACCGTCGTCGTCATGTCGATGAGGTCGGTCTCGCCGTAGGATTCGAGCTCGCCGAGCGTCGTGATCTCCACTTCCTCGTCCTCGCGGCCGGCCCCGTGGACGATGCCCACGGGCGTGTCGGCGTCGCGGTGCGCCAGCAGGATCTCACACGCCTTCTGGAAGTTCTCGCGGCGCTTGCGGCTCCACGGGTTGTAGATGGAGATCGTGAACTCCTCGCTGGCGACGGCGTGCAGCCGGGACTCGATCTCGGGCATCGGCGTCAGGTGATCGGACAGCGAGATGCTCACGGAGTCGTTGACCAGCGGCGCGCCCAGACGCGCCCCACACGACTGCGCGGCGGGCACGCCCGGCACGACCTCGAAGTCCAGCATCGACGGCGTCGCGCCCTTCGACTCGGTGATCTCCAGGGCCAACCCCGCCAGCGCGTAGACGTTGGGGTCGCCGCTCCCGATGATGGCGACGTGGTTGCCGGCGAGCGCGCGGTCGACGGCCTCCTCGGTGCGCGAGACCTCCCCGCACATCGGGGTGTCGTAGATCTCCTCGGCGTCGTCGGTGATCTCGTCGGGCAGCAGATCCACGTACGTGGTGTACCCGACGATGTGCTCGGCGTCCGCCAGCGCCGCCGTCGCGCGGTCGGTCATGCCCTCGGGGCGACCGGGGCCCAGCCCGACCGCCACGAGGCTGCCGGGGTCGGCGTCGAAGTCGTCGACGGTCGCGGAGACCGTCTGCTCGTTGCTGTCGGTGTCGCTCGACGCGCCGCAGCCCGACGAGTCGCTGCTCCCCGACGCCCCGCCACAGCTGCTGGCCGAGTCGTCGGTGTCCGTCGTGGATCCGCCACAGCTGCTGGCCGAATCGTCGGTGTCCGTCGTGGACGCGCCACAGTTGCTGGTCGAGTCGTCTGTCGTGGTGGTGTCGTCAGTGCTCATTAGAAATCCTCCACGTCACGCCCGCCGCGCGGGGTGACGAGATGCTTCCGGTGGTCGTTCTCCCAGACTGCCGTCTCGTCGGTGCCGATGAGGATCGACGCCCCCATCCCGCCGACTTCCCCGCTGTGGTCGGTGACCGACCCCAGCGTGGTGATGGTGTGCGTTTCGCCGTCGGTGTTCCGGCCGGCGTCGCCGCGGCCGGCGTCGTTGATGATGGCCACGGGCACGTCGTCGGCGCGCTCCTCGCGCAGCACGCCGATGGCGCGCTCGTAGTCCCGCCAGCAGTTGTACAACACGACGACGAACCCGCTGATGGCGGCCGCGCGCAGCTTCTCCTCGATCTCCGCCCAGCCCCGCCACTTGTCCGACAGCGAGATGGTGCAGAAGTCGTTCGACAGCGGCGCGCCGAGGTTCGCCGCGCCGCCGAGCGCCGCCGTCACGCCGGGCACGATCTCGATGGGCACGTCGTACGCGGCCTCCTCCTCGGCCATCAGGTAGACCAGGTCGGATTTCCCGTAGACGTTGGGGTCGCCCCCGGAGACGTGGGCCACGTCTTCGCCGTCGCGCACGCGCTCGAAGGCCTCCTTCGCCAGCTCGATCTGCCGCCCCATCGTCGAGCGCACGACCTCCTGGTCGGGGCGCTCGCCGGCGTCCGCGGGCGGCAGCGTGCCGTCCCGCCGCAGGAACTCCTGGTAGAGGTTCGACGCGACCACGCAGTCGGCGGTCCGCACCACGTCTTTCGCGCGCTGGGTCATCCCACCCGGCAGCCCGGGGCCGATCCCGACGACGTACAGCGTGCCGTAGTCGGCTGCTTCGTTCGCGTCGCTCATTTGCCCACCGCCACGGTCACGGCTTCGTCGTAGCGTTCTTTCTCCGCGAGCAGCTCGTTGTCGCGGCCGCCCGCGATCGCGGACGCTTCCGCGATGCCGGGCCAGCCGATGAGCTCCTTCGACCGGGAAGGGGTCGGCCCCTCGTGGGCCTCCAGTGTCTCCTTCTCGAAGGCCACGACGCCGAGTCCGAGCGCTTCGGCGGCTGCCAGCAGCCCCTCCTCGTCGGCCTTCCGGGTGCCGGTGGCGACGAACTCCACGTCGTCGAGGTCGTAGTCGGTGGCCGCCAGGCTCGCCGCCCAGGCGTCGCGGAACTGCTGTTCGTCGGCACCGGAGACGCTGCCGGTGCCGAGAACGACGCCGTCGTCGCTGTTGCGCTTCAGCACGGTCACGTCGTCGCCGACGACCACGGCCTGTGGCCCGTCGAGTCGGGCGACCGGCCCCAGGTTCTCGTCGAGGACCGCGAGGTTCGTGGCGACCGTTGAGTCGCCGTTCACCACGTGGGTGTCAAGCGCCTTCGCGCGCTCCTCGACGCCCTGCTTGCCGGCGGCCTCGGAGGCGGTCGTCATCGCCGGCACCGCCCCCATCGACGCGAGGTCGTCGGCGACCTGGTTCGCGCCGTGGTGGCCGCCGGTCAGCGGGATCGCCCACGTGAGCGCCTCGTCGACGACGACCACTGCGGGGTCCTCCCACTTGTCGTCGAGCAGCCCCGCGGTCTTCCGCATCGCGATCCCCGACGCCATCAGGCCCACGAAGCAGTCGTACTCCCCCCAATGCTCGGCGAACACGTCGCCGTGGTAGTCGAGGATGTCGATGGAGTCGTAGCGATCCCCGATGCCAGCCACGATCTCCGCTGCGGTGTCTCGTTTCCGCTCGAACGCCACGATGGCGATGTCCTCGGCGACCTCGCCGTCGGAGTCCGGCGTCGAACAATGCCCCCCGGAGTCGTCAGTCTCGGTGTCGTTGTCAGTACTCATTGGTCGGTGTCGCTGCCGCGGTTCGCCCAGTCGCCGTAGAGATACGACCGCTCGTAGCCCGCGCCGGCCCCGGCGTCGCCGATCACGGCCAGCGCCGACGCGCGGTAGCCGGCGTCCTCGACGCGGTCGCCGATGGTCTCGATGGTGCCCTCGATGACGTCCTCGTCGGGCCACGAGGCGTGGTAGACGACCGTCACCGGCGTCTCCGGGTCGTGGCCGTCCGCCAGCAGGCGCTCCATGACGTCCGGGATGGCGTGCGTGCCGAGGTAGATGCAGGTCGTCACGTCGCCCATCTCCACGAACTCCGCGATGTGGTCGTCCTCGGCGTCGAGGGTCTTGCCCTGCGGGCGCGTGAACGCGACGTGGTTGGCGGTGCCGTTCAGCGTCAGTTGCGTGCGCAGCGTCGCCGCCGACGCGAACGCCGACGTGACCCCGGGCACGATGTACGTCGGGACGCCCTCCTGTTCGAGGGCGTCCATCTGCTCCAGCGCCGCGCCGTAGATCGCGGGGTCGCCGCTGTGCAGGCGCACGACCGTGTCGCCGTCCTCGTGGGCGTCCCGCATCAGCGGGATCAGCGCTTCGAGGTCCTTGCCCACCGAGGAGACCGTCTCGGCGTCCGCGCAGTACTCGTCCAGCAGCTCGCTGTTCACCAGCGACCCCGCGTGCACGACGAGGTCGGCGTCCTCGACGAGCTCCTTGCCGGTGACCGTGAGGAGGCCGGGGTCGCCCGGCCCGGCACCGATGAACGGGATGCCGGCTTGGGTGTCGCCGGCGGTGTGGTCGTACACCCTGGCGTCGCGGCCGCGCTGGCGCTGCTGGCTGGCGGCGTCGATGGCGTCCTGGGGCGTCGCGTCCTCAGGCATCGCCGGCCACCTCGGTGTCGTCGAAGGCCGTCGCGCGGTCCTTCTGGAGGGTGTCGCGCTCGGCGTACGCCAGCGTGTAGTAGTCCCGGTCGGCGATCTCCGCGGGGTCGCGCGTGACCGTGGTGTCGCCCTGTTCCATGTACAGCCGGCGGCCGTAGGTCACGTCGTAGCCGGCGTCCACGAGCCCCTCGTGGGTGGCGGGCGCGTCGGTCACCTTGAACAGGATCATGCGGTCGGGGCCGGTGGGGGATGCGCCCTGTGCGGCCTCCCGCAGCGCCAGGCCCGCGCCGGCGTCGACTTCCACGCCCAGCGCGGTGGTGAACGCGCTCACCGCGCTGACGCCGGGCACCGTCTGGACGTCGATGTCCGGGTGGAACGCGTCGAGGGTTCGCCGGAGGTGGCCGAACGTGGAGTAGACGTTGGGGTCGCCGAGGGTCGCGAACGCCACGTCGCCGTCGCGGGCACGGGGCGCGACCTCGGCGGCGGCGTCGCGCCACGCCGCGCGCAGCTTCTCGGGGTCGCTGGTCATGGGGAAGTCGAGGTCGCCGATCCGGGAGTCGGGGACGTGGTGGGTGGCGACGGTGCGGGAGAGTCGCCCCGGCGAGTACACCACGTCGGCGGCTTCCAGGGTGTGCTTCCCGCGCAGCGTGAGGAGGTCGGGTTCACCGGGGCCGAGCCCGACGCCGTAGACGGTCATCGGTCGGCCTCCGTGTCGCCGCTGGCGCTCCCGACGAGCATGTACACGGGGTTCTCGGAGTCGAAGGAGGTCGCGCCGGCGAGCTCGTAGCCGTGGCTCACCTGGAACTGCACGACCTCCGTGAGGATGTCGCGGTCCCGGAACGCCTGGGTGGCTGCGCCCGCGACTTCCAGCCGGGAGACGTTCATCACGATGCGGTCGACGCCGGTCTCGGCGGCGTGATCCAGGACGGCGTCGTAGTTCCGGCTGCCGCCGATGAACAGCGCGTCGGCGTCGGCGGGCAGTTCGGCGGGCGCTTCGGCGTTGCGCAACTCGACGGCGTCCGCGAGCCCGTTGGCTGCGAGGTTCTTGCGTGTGGTTTCGAGGCGGTCGGCCTTGCGTTCGAGCGCGGTGACGCGGCCGGCGTCGCGAGCGGCGGCGATGGTCACGGCGCCCGTACAGGAGCCCACCTCGACGAAGTGGTCGTCGTCGGTGAGTGCGAGCTTCGACCGAACGACCGCTCGGACTTCCGGTTTCGTCGGTCCCGCTTTGGCGTCGTGCGGGAGCTGTGTCTGTGCCATCGGTGGCACAACGTCAGTAGCACCCAAAACAATTTTGATTGTATTAGGGAAAGTGAGCTTTCTTAGATGGGCGCGAGCGCCCCCGACGCCGGCGGTTACACAAAACTACTTGAATTGGGGTCGTCTGAACTTGCAGTAATGGTCGAATCACGGGCGAACGGGGACTTGGGCGTGCTCCGGAGCAAGCGCAACGCCACGCGGTACCAGATCCTCGTGGAGATCGCCGAGCGACAGCCGGCGGTCAGCCAGCAGGAGATCGCGGACGAGATCGGGGTCACGGCCCAGGCGGTCAGCGATTACCTCGGCGACCTCGTCGAGGAGGGGCACGCGCGCAAGCACGGACGCGGGCGATACGAAGTCACCAAGGAGGGCGTCGACTGGCTCATCTCCCAGACCGACGACCTGCGGACGTTCGTGGAGTACGTCTCCGAGAGCGTCCTCGAAGAGGTCGACGTCGACACCGCCGTTGCTGACGCCGACATCGACGACGGCGAGCGCGTCTCGCTGTCGATGCACGACGGCGTCATGCACGCCACCCCGGGTGCTGATGGCAGTGCAACGGCGGTCGCGGTCACCGGTGCCGCGGCCGGCCAGGACGTGGGGACCGCCGAGTTCGACGGGATGCTCGACTACGAGCCCGGTGAGGTGACGGTGCTGTCGACGCCGGTCGTCCAGGACGGCGGCAGCGGTGCGCTCCCGGACGACGCCGTGACCGCCCGGCTCGCGGCCCACGACATCGTCGCGGCCGCCGGCGTTGAGGCGCTCGTTGCAGTGCGGGACGCCGGCAGCGAGCCGGACATCCGGTTCGGGACGGCAAGCGCCGTTCCCGCCGCAGCGAGCCGGGGACTGTCGGTGTTGCTGGTGGTGACTGCCGACCGCCTCTCCGAGCACACCGACCCGCTGCGGGAGCGCAATCTCGGCTACGAGGTCGTCGGCCCGGGCCTGGACTGACCGGCGGACTGGCGACAGACGTTTGTATCGTGGCACACTATGACAAGGTGTGTTAACATACCTCACGATAGCGGCTGGTGAGGCGTGATTCCCGTGTTCGCACCAACCGCCGACACGACGACAGCCCACGACCTCGTCGCCGCCGCTCAGCGCCTCTACCACACCGCCCACCACGACACCGGGGCGTCGGCGCTGTTCGACTCGCTTGCCGCCCTCGACCAGTCCATCCTGGACACGCTCGGCGACGACGAGTCCGCCGCCACCGCGTTCTGGCTGAACGTCCACGGCGCGCTCGTCGAGCGCGCACGCGCCACCGGCCAGCACGCCCGCCGGATCGCCGGCACCCGCCGCACCGCCGCCGACATCACCCACGACATCCTCCGCGCGGACCGCTGGCGCCACGGCCTGGGCTACCTCCCGGATCCGTTCCCCAGCCCGTTCGCCCGCCGCTACCGGCTCGACGAGCTCGACGAACGCGTCCACTTCGCGACGCGCATCGCCCGCCACGCGCCCGGCCTTGCGGTGACGTTCACCGCCGCCAACGTCGACGCGCAACTCGACGCGCTCACCGACACCTACCTCGATCACGCCGCCGACTACAACCCCGACGCACAGGTCGCACGCGCGCCCCGTGTCTGCCTGTGGTACCGCGGCGACTTCGGCGGCGCGAGCGGCATCCGCTCGCTGCTCGCGGCCCACGACGTGATCCCGGCGGACGCATCGCCGCGCCTCCGATACGTCACGCCACCGACTCTCACGCTCCCGGACCACGACCCCGCTCCCGCCCGCAGCGACCCCCAGTAGTCGCGCCGCCGCGGGACGAACACATTTGGGCGCGCCGCCCGAAGCACCGCCATGACGCTCACCCTCTACGCGTTGGACGGCTGCCCGGACTGCGAATCGGTGATCGACACGCTGGCCGCGGACGACATCGACCACGAAACCGTCCACGTGGACGCGCGCCACTCGGCGCGCAACGCGGTCAAGCGCGCCAGCGGGCAGCGCAGCGTTCCCGTCCTCGTGGACGACGACCGCGGCGTGGTGATGGCCGACAGTCAGCGCATCCAGACCTACGCGGCGGTGACCCTGGCGTGAAGATCTACACGAAGCGCGGCGACGACGGCGACACCGACCTCCGGACGATGGACCGCGTCTCGAAAGCCAGCCCGCGCATCGAAGCCTACGGCACCGTGGACGAACTCAACGCCGCGGTCGGTGCCATCCGCCCGACGGACATCGCCGACCTCGACGCCTGGCTCCGGGAGGCACAGAACCACCTCCACGTCGTGCAGGCGGACTTCGCAAACCCGGAGCCCGAGCCCGACGACCCACAGATCACCGCCGAACACGTCACCCACGTCGAGGAGTGGATCGACGACTGCGAGGCGCGCCTGGACCCCCTGGAGTCGTTCATCCTGCCCGGGGGCAGCGAGGCGGGCGCGGCGCTGCATCAGGCGCGGGCGGTGTGCCGGCGCGCCGAGCGCCGCGCGGTCGCGCTCCAGGACCACGAGCCCGACGACGCGGTCAACGACACCGCGGTGGCGTACCTGAACCGGCTGTCGGACGCGCTGTTCGTGTTCGCGCGGCTGGCCAACGACGTGGCGGGTGTTCACGAAGAATCGCCGTCGTACTGATCGCGTGTGGACAACAGCAGGATGATGCCGACGCCCCTCTCCAGGGACGGCGAGGTGCCGACGGTCTCTGCGGCTGGGACAGACGCGGACGGGCTGTCGGCGACGCCCGCCACACAGGTTTTAGGTATACCTAAAGATACTAAAGTCCTGTGGTGGTCACCGCCACCACCACTCGGGGAACGCAAGCCTTAATGCTGCCCTCCGGGTACGAACTACTGTCCGGGTCGGTGGTCTAGTCCGGTTATGACGGCTCCTTCACACGGAGCAGGTCGGCGGTTCAACTCCGCCCCGACCCATTACTTCGCTGCGACACTCGATGCGGAGCCACGCGTTCGCCGCCACCGCGCAAAACGTCACTTTTTCGATGGTTCGTGGTCGAACGGACAGGTTTAGACGCGTCACGTGACAACCAGCTGGTATGGTGAGTGTCGGATGACGAGCCACCGCCGGCTGCGGTCGTGGGGAAGTTGGGTTCCGGATGATATCGACCGCCTCGGGGCCTGGACGAACAGTGTGAACGCAGCGCTCGGCCTCGCAGTGGCGATCGTTGGCGTGGTGCTCGGCGGCCCACCACTCGAACGACTTGACACGATCCTCGTCGGCGGCGGACTCGTGGTCGTCAGTGCGTACAACCTCCATCGGATCGCCCACCACACCCTCGAACACCCGGATTTCGTTCGCGCCGGCGGGATTCTCAGCCTCTGGCTGGTCGTGTCCGCGGTGCGCATCGACGCCGCGACGCCCGGCGTGCTCACCGACGCGGCGCTGTGCATCGGCGTGCTGGTGTTCGCGGTGAGCGCCCTGGACTTCGTCGCGCAGTTCCGAGGCCGCCCCGGGAAATGCCGGTGGGCGCGCACGCACGGACCACGCGTGTCGGCCGCCGGCGCCGCCGCCGGTGACACCCTCAAACGGTGGCACCGGTCGGCCACCAGCAGCATCCGGTTTTTCCTCTCGCGGGACGGCGTCCGGCTCAACACCGCCGCGATCCTCGTCGGCATCGTCGCCGGCCTCGGCGCGGTTGTCTTCCGCATCACCATCTTCGCCGCCCAGGCGGTGTTCTTCGGCGCGACGCTGAACCCGGGCGCGGTCAGCTTCGCCCCGATCCACGTGCCGAACCTGTTCGGCGCGCTGGCCCCCCTGGGCCCGCTCCGGTACGCGCTCGTGCCGGCGGTCGGCGGGCTGATCGTTGGCCTGGTGATCCGCCGCACCACCACCGCGATTCGCGGCCACGGCGTCCCCGAAGTGCTCGAATCGCTGATGGTCCACAACGGCCAGATCGACCCCAAGATCGCCGTGTACAAGACCGTCTCGTCGAGCATCGCGATCGCCAGCGGGGCGTCCCTCGGCCGGGAAGGCCCGATCGTGCAGATCGGGAGCGCCGCGGGATCGTACTTCGGGGCGTTCGTCCACTCCCGGTACACGCGCACGCTGGTCGCCGCCGGCGCGGGCAGCGGCATCGCGGCCACGTTCAACACCCCACTCGCGGGTGTGATGTTCGCGCTCGAAATCCTGCTCTCGGAGTACGCGCTCACCAACGTCGTCACCGTCGTGCTGAGCGCGGTCACGGCGACCGCCGTCGCGCGGTCGGTGCTGGCGTTCACTGCCGTGCCTGGCGTCCGCGAGTTCCTCGTGCCGATCACCTACCACATCGTCACGCCCTCCCTGGAGTTCCCCCTCTACGCCGGCCTCGGCGTGGTCGCCGCCGGCATCGGCGCTGCCGTCGTGCGGCTGCTGTACGCCTCCGAACACCTCTTTCAGGACCGCTGGGACCTGCCCGGCTACCTCACGCCGGCCATCGGCGGTGCCCTTCTCGGGGTGTCGGTCCTGCTCACGGCTGTGCTGCTCGACGCCTCGCCGCTGCAGAGCGCGACCTGGCTGTTCGGGGTCGGATACGGCACCATCCATTCCAGCATCGCCGGCGACCTCACGCTGCTGGTGCTGGTGGCGCTGGCGGTGCTGAAAGTCGTGGGGTTCTCGCTGTCCATCGGCAGCGGGAACTCCGGGGGCGTGTTCTCGCCGACCCTCTACGTCGGCGCGATGGCCGGCGGCGCGTTCGGCGTGCTCGTCAACGCCGCGTTCGCCGGCACAGCCAGCGCCGGCGCGTACGCGCTCGTCGGCACCGCCGGCGTGTTCGCCGCCACGGCCAGCGCGCCGCTCACCGCGACGCTCATCATCTTCGAACTCACCGGCCAGTACACGATCATCCTGCCGCTGCTGGCGGTGACCGTCATCGGCAGCGAGGTCGCACAAGGACTGCTTGACAACGGCACCATCTACACCGAGGCGCTGCGCGACAAGGGCATCACCGTCCAGGAGCGCCGCATCGGCAGCCTCGAAGACCTCGCCGCCAAGGACGTGATGTCCACGGACGTCGACACGGTCACCGTGGGGACCTCCGCCATGGACGCGCTGCGGGTCTTCCAGCAGCGCTCCCACCGCGGCCTCCCCATCGTCGACGCCGACGACACCGTCGCGGGCATGCTCGTGCGGTCCGACGTGGAGCCGCTG
Source organism: Halobacterium sp. MBLA0001 (assembly GCF_049705385.1). Classification (NCBI taxonomy): domain Archaea; kingdom Methanobacteriati; phylum Methanobacteriota; class Halobacteria; order Halobacteriales; family Halobacteriaceae; genus Halobacterium; species Halobacterium sp. MBLA0001. Next base: position 1,935,666 of record NZ_JBNAMQ010000007.1, on the reverse strand, counting down.
ATGACTGTCGCCGGAGACACCGCCGAGACGGTGGCGGTCTGTGCACGCGACGGCGGGCAATCCCCATCGACGGCGGTCGAGGAACTCGGCACCACGAACGTCGTTACTGCCACCCCGGACACCAACCTCCTCACGCTCGTCGACCGCATGGCGCGCGTCGACATCGGCCGCATCCCCATTGTCGACACCGACGGCTCGCTGGTCGGGATCGTCACCCGAACCGACGTGCTCGCGGCCTACGACCGCATCCCCATCGACGACGTCGGCGACCGACAGTGGGCGCTGCCGGACGCGGGGGCTTGACGCCACCGCCTACGCTTCGTCGTCGGTGGGCACGAACGGCTCGTGGGTCGCCCGCCAGCCGGCCGTGGTCGCCTCGACGTCCGCAACCGTATACAACTGGAGGTCCCGCTCCTGGTTCGTTCGCACGGGAACATCGTAGTTCACGGCGTCGTACCCCAGCGCGTCGTCGTCCGTCTCGGCGACGAACGCCCGGTGGGCAGCCAGGCGGTCGGCAGCGACCGCACGCGACAGCTCGGGGGTGGCGGTGATGCGGTCGGCGAACGCAGCCACCACCTCCGGGTCGGCGTCGACGCCCACGGAGTTGCGCCCGGCCACGGCGGCCGCGACGCTGGTCGTGCCCGTCCCCCAGAACGGATCCAGGACGGTGTCGCCGTACACCGAGTACATGTTGATGAGGCGGTACGGCAACGCGAACGGGAACGCCGCCGAGCGCTCCCGCAGCCCCGGCTCGGCGAGGTCTTGGCGGGCCCCGTTGAGGTCGGTCCACACGTCGGAAAACCAGTCGTTGCGCTCCTCCCAGAAGTACGCCGCCTCGTAGCGGCGGTCCGCGCCCGGCTCGAACCCGCGGCGCTCGCCGTTCCGGAACACCAGCAGGTGCTCGTGTTCCAGGGTCACGTAGGCGTTTGGCGGCACCATCCCCGACCCCATGAACTTCGCCGCGGAGTTCGTGGGCTTGCGCCACAGCACGCCCGGCAGCGGGTCGAACCCCAGATCCGCGAACGCGTTCGTGACGCGGGCGTGGTTGTCGTAGACGCGGAACCGGTCGACCGACCGCGTGGCGTCCCCGACGTTCACCACGGCGATCCCACCGGGACGAAGCACGCGCTTGACTTCCCGCCACGCGTCGGCCAGCACCGCGTGCATGCGGTCGTGGGCGCGCTCGCCCGCACCGGCGTCCAGGGCCGCGCCGATTTCGGGGTCGAGATCGGTGAACACGGCGTCCCACATCTCGATCATCGGGTACGGCGGCGACGTCACGACGAGGTCCACGGCGTCGGCGGCCAGTGGCAGGTCGCGCGCATCCCCGACCGCGACACGGTGCGTGGTCTCATCCATCACGTCACGCGACTAGACCCGGCTACAAACCAGTTTCGACGGGGCGCGCGGACGCTACAGCAGCTCCTCGATGTCGTCGGCGACCTCCTCGGGGGTGTCGCCGACGGGAACGCCCGCGTCGTTGAGCGCGCTGATCTTGGAGTCCGCGGTGCCGGTGCCGCTGCCGGAGACGATCGCGCCGGCGTGGCCCATGCGCTTGCCCGGCGGTGCGGTGCGGCCGGCGATGAACCCGGCGACCGGCGTGTCCATGTGCTCGTCGATGTACGCGGCCGCTGCCTCCTCGTCCTCGCCGCCGATCTCGCCGCACATCACGACCGCCTCCGTCTCCGGATCGGCCTCGAACAGTTCGAGGGCGTCGATGAAGTCCGTCCCGATGATCGGGTCGCCGCCGATGCCGATGGCGGTCGTCTGGCCGACGCCGCGCGCGGTCAGCGAATCCACGACCTGGTAGGTGAGCGTGCCCGACCGGGAGACGAGGCCGACGTTGCCCGCCTCGAAGATGTTGCCCGGCAGGATGCCGAGTTTCGCCTCGCCCGGCGTGATGATGCCCGGACAGTTCGGCCCGAGCAGGCGGGTGTCGACTTCCGAGAGGCGCTTGTACACTTTCGCCATGTCCTGGCTCGGAATGCCCTCGGTGATCGCGACCACGAGATCGAGGGGCGTATCGAGCGCCTCGAAGACCGCGTCCGCAGCGAACGCCGGCGGCACGAGGACCACCGAGGCGTCCGCGTTCTCGGCCACGACGGCCTGATTGACGGTGTCGTAGACGGGGACGCCGGCGACCTCCTGGCCGCCCTTCCCGGGCACCGCGCCCGCGACGACGTTGGTGCCGTACTCGATCATCTGTTCGGCGTGGAACTTCCCCTCCCCGCCCGTGATGCCCTGCACCACGACGCGGGTGTCGTCATCGACTAGAATGCTCATTGGATGTCCTCCTCGTCGGCGTACTCGACGGCGCGCTGGACAGCGCCCTCAAGCGTTTCTTCGACGGTCACGAGGTCGTCGTTGAGGATCTCGCGGCCTTCAGCGGCGTTCGTGCCCGCGAGCCGGACGACGACCGGCGTCGGGATCTCGTCGAACTGTTCGAGCGCGCTGTTGATGCCCTTCGCGACCTCGTCGCCGCGAGTGATGCCGCCGAAAATGTTGAACACGACGCTGTCGACGTTCTCGTCGCTGAACACCATGTCCAAGGCGTTGGCGACGCGGTCGGCTTTCGCGCCGCCGCCGATGTCCAGGAAGTTCGCGGGCTGCCCGCCGTAGTAGTCCACGAGGTCAAGCGTCGTCATCACGAGCCCGGCCCCGTTGCCGATGATGCCCGTGTTGCCGTCCAGGCGGACGTAGTCGAAGCCGTACTCGTTGGCCTTGGCTTCGAGGTCGTCCTCGGCGGCGTCCTCTTCCATGTCGGCGAACGCCGGCTGGCGGAACAACGCGTCCTCGTCGAGTTTCATCACGGCGTCGGCGGCGACAACGTCGCGCTCGCTGGTCACCATCACGGGATTGATCTCGACCTCCGTGGCGTCGCTGTCCGCCCACAGATCGTAGACGCCCTGCACGATCTTCGCGACGTCCCCGGCGACGTCCTGCTCGATGCCCGCGTCGTAGACGGCGTTGCGGGCCTGATAGGCCTGCAGACCGAACGAGGGATCGACGTGCTCGCGCACGATGTCCTCGGGGGCTTCCTCGGCGACGGATTCGATGTCGACGCCGCCGCGCTCGGAGACCATCACGACCGGCGCGCCCTCGCTGCGGTCCATGGTCACGCCGACGTACAACTCGTTGGTGAAGTCGACGGCCTCCTCGACGAGAACGCGATCAACCGTGTAGCCTTTGAGGTCCATGCCGAGAATCGACTCGGCGGCCTCGCGAGCCTCGGCCGTGTTCTCCGCGAGTTTGATGCCGCCGGCCTTTCCGCGGCCACCGACGTGTACCTGGGCCTTCACCGCGACGGGGTAGTCGAGGGCGTCTGCGACCTCGACGGCCTCGTCGACGGACGTTGCGAGCGCCGACTCCGGGGTCGGAATGCCCGCATCGGCGAAGACCTCCTTCGCCTGGTACTCGTGAAGCTTCATGCAGTCTGAACGCGAACCTCGCTCAGCATAAACCCCATCGGTCTCCGAATCCGGCGCGTGCTGCCGCTTCGACACGGGGTGCATACGTTTACAACGCGCGCCATCCATGTGGTGTGTATGCATGCCAACTTCGAGTGCGATGGCGACGTTGTGCTCGTGACCGGCGCGGTCGGCGCGCTCGGGAGCGCCGTCTGCCGGGCGTTCGCCGACGCCGGCGCAACCGTCTGTGGCACCGACGTGGTGGCCCCCGCGGAGAGCGACGACGCCGTGCCGACCCCCACGTTCGCGTCGTTCTACCAGGGCGATCTCACGGAGGACACGCAGGCCGCCCACGTCGTCTCAAGCACGGTCGCCGACCACGGCGGCCTCGACGCGCTCTGCAACGTCGCCGGGATGTGGCAGGGCGGCGACCCGATCCACGAAACGCCGGTGTCGGCGTTCGAGACGGTCCTGGACGTGAACCTGAAGACGATGTTTCTCGCGAGCGCGCACGCGATCCCACACCTCCAGGACAGCGGTGGCACCATCGTCTCCGTCTCCGCGCGGGCCTCCCTGGAGGGCGGCCAGGGCGACGGTCCCTACCGGGCCGCGAAGGCCGGCGTCCGCCTGCTCACCGAAACCATCGCCGCCGAGAACCACGGCGCGGTGCGCGCCAACGCCGTCATGCCGTCGGTCATCGACACGCCCGCGAACCGCGAGATGCTGCCCGACGCCGACCACGACTCCTGGGTCGACCCCGATGCCATCGCTCGCGTCGTGCTCTCGCTGTGTTCGGACGCGACGCCGCCCACGAACGGGGCTGCGGTCCCAGTCTACGGCGACGCCTAACCGGACAGCAGAACGAACGGAGTTCGACCGCGCGTTACGCCGACGCGTTCGCGGTGGTGGTCGCGTTCGCGGTCGTGGGTGTCGTCGTCGACGGCTGGCTGGTCGCGGTCGTGGCGGCGTCACTGGCCCAGTCGGGCTGGGTGACTTCCGTCGACCCGATGTCGCTGAAGGTGTAGTTGACAGCCGTCGTCTGCGAGCGGTTCTGCTGTGCGAACGTGGTGTTCGACTGCAGCGAGGTCACCACGCCGTCGTCACGGATGTGCAGCGTCGCGGCCGCCGCCTCGACCGACTCGGGGTCGCGGTTCGCGAACGCCCGTGAGGACGTATTCAGGTCCGCCACGCCGTCGGCCTCGTAGACCGCGACCGTGTCGCCGTTCTCAGTGGTGGTGCCCGTGTACGTGAAGTTGAACAGGTCGATGAACGGCCGCACGATGCTGCTGGCGTACTGATCGGCGGTCGGCGCTCTCCCGGACGCGTCCCGGACCTGTGACCGGTTGCCGGCGGCGCGCCGCTCGTAGGCGGTGCCGTTGCCGTCGGTGTACACGGCGACCGTCTGGCCCCGCGGCGACTGCGTCCGCAGGAACAGCGCACCCGAGGCGGCGTTCCCACGGACCACGCCGGTGGTCTCGGCGCGCTGCGTGCTGTTTGCCAGCGACTGTGCGACCGTCGACTCCATCGTGTACGAGCCCGCGTCAGTGAGCGCGCTGGCGTGGGCGTCCACGACGGTCCCCGTGTCAAGGGGCGTCTGATAGATCTGGTCGCCGCTCGATGCGCCGTCGTCTGTCGCAGGGGCGGAGCCGCCGGCGCATCCGGCGACCGCGACAAGCGCCACAACCAACAGGGCAGCAAGTTGCCGTCGCATACCGGTGGTTCGCGTGTCACGGTGAAAACCCCTGTGGACGACACCGCGTCCGGCGCGCGCTCGGTCACACGAGTTATACGAAAACCCCGCCAACAGCCTCCAATGACCACCACGATCAAGGACAGCGTCCACGACCACATCGAAGTCACCGGCGTGGTCGCTGCGCTGCTCGACACGCCCCCGCTCCAGCGCCTGCGCAACGTCGCACAGCTGGGCACCGTCAGCCTCGTCTACCCGTCAGCCAACCACACCCGCTTCGAGCACTCCCTGGGCGTCTACCACCTCGCCGACCGCGCGCTCGACCACCTCGGGATCACGGGCCAGCGCGCCACCCGCGTTCGCGCCGCCGCCATCCTCCACGACATCGGCCACGGGCCGTTCAGCCACAACGTCGAGGACGTGATCGAGCGCCACACCGGCAACCGCCACGACGACGTCCACGACCTCGTGGCGTCCGGCCAGGTGGCGTCGGTGCTGGCCGACCACGACATCCAGCCCGCGGAGATCGCCGCCCTCGTGGCCGGCGACGGCGAGCCACTGGCCCAACTGGTCGCCGGCGAGCTCGACGTCGACCGCATGGACTACCTGGTGCGGGACGCCCACCACACCGGCGTCCCCTACGGCACCATCGACCACGGACGACTCATCCGTGGGCTGACGTTCATCGACGGCGATCTCGTGCTCGGCGCGGGCAACGTGCAATCCGCCGAAAGCCTGCTGTTGGCGCGCGCGCTCATGAACCCGACCGTGTACAGCCACCACGTCGCCCGCATTTCGAAGTCGATGCTGCGGCGCGCGGCCGAAACGCTGCTCGCCACCACGGACGTGACCGCGCCGGCGCTGCGCCGCATGGACGACCACGACCTCGTGGCCGCGCTCCGCGCCCACGACGCCACCAGCCGGGTCGCCGCCCGGCTGTTCGAGCGCGACCTCTACAAGCGCGCGGTGTGGGCGGAACTCGGGGACGTCGACGACGACCTCGTCGGCGCGGACCACGACACCGTGCGGGGGTTCGAGCGCGCCATCGCCGCCGACGCCGGCGTCCCCGAGCGCGATGTCATCGTTGATGCGCCCAGCGAGCCCTCGATGCCGGAGTCCTCGACGGGTGTGCTGGTCAACGGCGAGGTGCGGCGGCTCCACGAGCAATCAACGCTCGTGACCGCGCTTCAGACCGCCCAGCGCGAGCAGTGGCGACTCGGCGTCTACACGCCGCGAGCGCACACCGACGCGGTCGGGCGGGCCACGGAGCGCGTGCTCGGGCTGGACCCCGACGACGGGCTCGTCACCGAGGTGAACGCGCCCGACGACTCACCGCCGGGGTTCTCGGAGTGACCACCCGACCGCCCTGTACACTTAACACAGCACCGTGAGAAGCACGACACGATGGGACGCTACGAGCGCATCCTCGTACCGACGGACGGGTCGAACGCGTCACAGGACGCCGTCGCGCACGCCGTCGATCTCGCCGTCGAGCACGACGCGACGGTTCACGCGTTGTACGTCGTGGACACTGCGAGCTACGCGGGGCTGCCCATGGACTCCTCCTGGGAGAGCGTGTCCGCGATGCTGAGCAGTGAGGGAACGAGCGCGCTCGATACCGTGACCGCGGCCGCAAACGACCGTGGTGTCGCCACCGAGCGCGAACTCCGGGACGGCAACCCCGCCATGGAGATCGTGACCTACGCCGACAACGCCGGCTGTGACCTGATCGTGATGGGGACCCATGGCCGCGGTGGGATCGACCGGCTGTTGCTGGGCAGCGTCACCGAGAAGGTGGTGCGATCGTCGTCGGTGCCGGTGCTCACCGTCAGCGGCGGGGACGAGTAACGCCCGTCAGGCGGGCCGCACGTGCTGGCAGTCGCCGGCATGCACGACGGTTGTCGACTCGCCACCAGTGGCAACCACGAGCGCGCCGTGAGCCGTGACATCGACGGCGCGACCGGTGATCGTGTTGTCGTCGTCCTGGGTGATGCGCACGTGTTCGCCGAGCGTTGCTGCGCGCTCGCGCCACGCCGCCAGCGCCGCCTCCGGGCGGCCACGCAGGGCGTCGAACCGTTCGAGGACGCGCTGCACGAACACCCGTCGGTCCGTCTCGCCGGCCAGCGCGCGCACGCTCGTCGCGCCGGGCGCGAGCGCCGCCGGGTCGACGTTGACGTTCACGCCCAAGCCCACGACCACCCAGGACACGCGGCTGGCTTCGCCCTCCATCTCGGTGAGGATGCCCGCGAGCTTTCGGTTGCCGCGCGCGGCGGGTTCGCCGGGCACGACCACGTCGTTGGGCCACTTGATCGCGGCGTCAACGCCGGCCTCCCGGGCGGCGTCGGTGACCGCCACTGCGGCGGCGAACGTGAGCAGGGGCACGCGCGCCGGCGGCAGGTCCGGGCCGAGCACGAGACTCGCCCAGACGCCGCCTGCGGGCGACTCCCAGGATCGGTCCCGGCGACCGCGGCCACTCGTCTGCCGGGTTGCGAGCACGACCGTGTCGCGCGCGCCGTCGGCCGCACGCTCGCGGGCGCGGTCGTTCGTGCTGGGCAGGCTGTCGTGGTGTTCGATCGTGAACGGGGCGTCCAAGTCGACGCTGACCGCGAGCCCGCCGTAGTCGGGCACTCCGGCCAGCGTGTACCCGTCGTGGCCGCTGTCGATGGTGAAGCCGGCGTCGCGGAGTGCGTCGACGTGCTTCCAGACGGCGGCCCGGGAGACGCCGAGTTTGTCGGCCAGCGCCGGCCCGGGTGTGGGGCCGTCGGCCAACGCGTCGAGGACGGCGCGTCGGGTGTCGCTCATTGCCGGTGGTATCCGGCGTGTCCTGTTAAACCCGACTGGTTGAACGCCACACCGCACCGGAGCGGACTGCCCTGATCCGCCACAATAACTCAACTATATATTTTTCCAGTTTATTTATATCTGTTATGTTCAGATAAATTTAATTTTCAGCGAACTGTTGATACAGATGTCGATGACGGACTCCAAGTTCACACAGTACCTGTCGGATAACCCACGAATGATCGGCGCGCTGTTCACGATGCTGCTGTTCCTCTCGACAACAGGGACGGCGGCGGCGAAGCACCCTGCCGGGATTATCCAGGGACCGTAGCTGAGTAGAAAGCGTACTGAATCCGCTGTCTCGCTAAAGAAGACGCTTCAGCCGGTTTCTTCGATGGTCAGTTTGTCACTCCATGTCAGTGTTCCGTCGTAGAGGACTGGAAAGACCCCATGGTCGAAAAACGAGCGAAGATCTTCAGCAGCAACGTTGAACGTCCCGATGTGACCAGCGTTCAGATACGACGTGTCGTTCCCGGGAATGTACGGCGTGACGAGCGATCCCAGCGGCGTGTTCGTAGTCGGATAGCCAACCAGAGACACCTCGTAGCCGGCATCGGTTGCTGCCAGCTTAGCGAGCAGCAACAGGCCACTCCGGCTCTGCACCACCTGTGCGGACCCATCACCGACCGTGACGTACTGGTTCCCGAACGCCGTCACGTTGCGAGCGATCGACAGCCCCGACAGCAGCGAGAACCCGTCGTTCAGCAGTCGCGCGATCGCGTGCCCGACCCGCACGGCGGCGTCGTTGTCGATGTCCGACACGGTGACGATGCCGCCCTGGCTCCCGCGATCAACCAGCGCGCGACCCTGCGCGTGCGACTGACAGGAGTTCAGCAGGAACGCGCGGACGCCGGTCGTGTCCAGGTCCCGGGCGTCGAGTCGCCCGTCCACACACTGGAAGCCGGTGGCGTCCGTGTGCCCGATGTAGTGGAGGAAGTCGACCGTCGACTCCAACACCGTGGCGAGTTCGCTCGTGGACAGCTCGTGGCGCACCGAGATGTCGAACTCGAAGAAATCCCGCATCCCGTAGACGGCGCTGACGCAGTCCTCGGCGTCCATCGACGGGTCGTTGCAGACGACCACGACCCGGATCGGATCGCTGGCGGGCGCATCGCACGCCAGGCGCGCCTGGTAGTCCGCAGCGGTGGCCTTGTTGGCACCCACTGGCACCCCGTCGGCGAGCCACACGTGCTCGATGGACTCCGTATCCGGCGGTACCACGACATCGTCCGCGTCGGCCGCCACGCGTGGCTGGTCGCGGTCAGGCTGTGACCTGCTCCGAAGGAACGAACTCACAGCCTCGGCTCCGTGCCCGGCGTCGGATGTCGTGTCCGGTTGTGCGTCGTGGACCCGGACGTTGGCGAGGTCATCCACGACGAACGGCAGCGCGGCGATGCGTCCGGGGTCCGGGGCAATGTCCGCGGTGACCGGCCACTGCGGACCGTGTGGCTCGGTGACCGCGAACGGCACACCCAGGTATGCCGCCAGCCGTTCGGCGGGCGGCGCGTCGTAGGCCGCCGACAGGTCGATGCCGAGGGTCGGCTCGATCGCGGTGCGTTCGTGCATCGACACCGAGTACAGCCCCTCCGTCCGGACGACACAATCCAGCAAGAACACGTGCTCCAGCAGAGTCTGCACCGCGTCGCCGAACCCACTGGCGGACGGGAACGGATACCGGACGCCGTCGAGCACGAGCGCGCGCTGTGCGCCCGGCTGCACCGTCGCCCCGAGATAGTACGCGAGCGTGCTCACCCGGTACAGGTCACCCCAGTCGGGCGGGATCTCGATGGCGATCCCGGTGTCCGGAGCGTCGAGGGTGGCGGGCGCGTCGAAGGCGTCACCGCGCTCCACGAGCGGTGGATGGCCCCGTAGCGTCGGGAACGACCGCTCCGGTGTGGTGGTTTTCAGCGCGGATCCGAACAGTGAGACCGCGCGCATGCCGTCCCGCACGTCGTCGGTGATGGTGATCGTGGCCTCGGGGGCCGTATGCAGCGACCGCGCGCCCAGGCGCACGGTGGCCGTGGCGTCGAAGCTGATGACCGTCGAGTCGTCGGTGCGGTGGATCTCGAAGGGGTCCGTTACAGCCAGTTGGAGCTTCATCGACCCGATGTCGACATCCAGGGCGTACGCTCCCTGCTCGGGGTACATCGCCGACTCCTGGTTGGTGGTTTTCCCGACGAGCGTCCGGTCTGGCTGCCACACGAACACGTCCACCAGTGCCGGCAGCGTGATCCGCGTCGTGTCGAAGGCAACCGCGCTATCGACGGGCAACGCGAACCCAGCATCACTGCTGGTGTGCCACGCCTCCGCATCCGGCTGCCGAGACAGTCCATGCCCCGAGCCGGTAGCGACAGGCGTTGGGGCCACCCGGGACTCGGTGTACAGTTCGAACTGGGCGTTCTCGATCCGGTCGTGAACACGCAGCCCGGTCGGGCTCGTGGTCGGCGTGAATGCTGGGTTCATGGTGCGGCCACGTGACACCGCACGGTTCGACTGCCGCCGCCACGGAGCGCGGCGTCAGCCGGCGGTGTCGTCGGTCGGGTCGTGTGGGAGTAGCAGACAGCCAGGCGACATAATGACTCCGGTCGCGGAACCGCCCGTCTAGTCGATGACCACCAGCACGTCGTCCATGTCGACGCTGTCGTCCTCGCTGACGGCGACCTGCGTGACCGTGCCACCGTGGGACGCCACGACGTCGTTCTCCATTTTCATCGCTTCCAGCACAACCAGCACGTCTCCTGCGTCGACCGCATCGCCCTCGGACACGGCCACGTCCAGGATCGTCCCCTGCATCTCCGCCGTGACCGTCTCGCCGTCGCCCTCAACGACCGTCTCGCCGTCGTCGGCTCCGCCCGCGGGCTCCGGCGGCCCGCCGCCGCCGGTGTCCGCTTCGGGGGCCGCGAACTGCGCCGCGCCGCGCTCCTCCAGGTTGACCTCGAAGCGCTTGCCGTTGACTTCCACCGTGAAATCCCGCTCCACCACGTTCTCATCGGCACTGCTCTCGGAGGCCGTCGTCGTCCCCCACTCCGCCTGGGCGTCACTGATCCGCGACTCCTCGATGTCGCGGTCGAGATACTTCGTCGTGTGCGTGCCCCCGACGAACGCGTCGTCCGTCAGCATCAGCCGATGGAACGGGATGATCGTCGGGATGCCCTCGATGTCGTACTCGGCGAGCGCGCGCCGGGACCGCGCCAGACACTCCTCGCGGTCGCTGCCGTGCACGATGAGCTTCGCGACCATCGAGTCGTAGTCGGTGACGAGATCGTCGCCCTGCCGGAGGCCGTCGTCGACGCGCACGCCGATGCCGCCCGGCGGGTCGTAGGTCTCCAACTCGCCGCCCGTGGCGGGCGCGAAGTCGTCGGCCGCGTTCTCCGCGTTGATGCGGTACTCGACGGCGTGGCCGTCCAGTGCCACGTCGTCCTGCTCGAAGGTGAGCTCGTCGTCGGATGCGATCTTGAGCTGCCACTTCACAATGTCGACGCCCGTGAGCGCCTCCGTGACCGTATGCTCGACCTGAATCCGGGTGTTCACTTCGAGGAAGTAGAACTCCGTCTCCGGCCCGAGGAGCTCACCGGGCTCCCGTTCGGTGTCTTCCTCGACGAGGAACTCGAAGGTGCCTGCGTTGTAGTAGCCCGCGGCGTCGGCTCCACGCCGGGCCGCCGTCCCGATCTCCTCGCGAAGCTCGTCCGTGAGCGCGGGGCTCGGGCCTTCTTCGATGACTTTCTGGTGGCGGCGCTGCAGCGAACAGTCCCGCTCGCCGAGGTGCCGGACGTTCCCGTGGTGGTCCGCAAGGATCTGGACCTCGATGTGGCGGGGGTTCTCCAAGTAGCGCTCCAGATAGACGTTCGCGTTGTCGAAGTACGCCTCACCCTCACGCTCCGCCGACTCCAGTTGGTCTTCGGCCTCGTCGGCGCTGCGCACGATCTTCATGCCGCGGCCGCCACCACCGCCCTCGGCCTTGATAGCGATGGGGTAGCCGTGTTCCTCGCCGAACTCGTGGATGTCGGCGACGGACTCCACGGGGTCGGTGGTGCCGGGAACGATGGGCACGTCGGCCTCCCGCATCGTCTTCCGGGCGCTGGTCTTCTCGCCGAGCTGGCGCATCGAGTCCGCGGACGGGCCGACCCACGTGACGCCGTCGGTGTCCTCGACTTTGCCCGCGAACTCGGCGTTCTCGGCGAGGAAGCCGTAGCCGGGGTGGATGGCGTCGGCCCCGGCCCGCGTGGCCGCGTCGATGATGGCGTCGTGGTCGAGATAGGAGTCCGCCGCGCGCGCCGGCCCGACGTTGTACGCCTCGTCGGCGTACCGCACGTGTCCGGCGTGCGCGTCGGCATCGCTGTACACAGCGACCGTGTCGACCCCGAGGTCGTCACACGCCCGCATCACACGCACCGCGATCTCGCCGCGGTTGGCAACGAGTACCTTCTCGAACATTCTTGATCGTTCGTTTCAGAGACGGCCTACTCATAGCTTCGGTTCTGGATCGGCCGCCAGCCCGCGCACAGAACACCCGCTTGGGCCGCCGCCTCGCCCGGAGCGACGGCCTAAAACCGGTCGCGACGCCCCGCCGCGCTCCACGCGTCGGTGGGCGCACCGTCGGGCACGCGCACCGAGCGCCCGCCCTGTTGTTCGATGCGGCCGGCGAACCGCCATTTCTCACCGGGCCACGTCGCCTCGTTGTCGTCGGTGGCCGCCGCGGCCGCCGCCATCGCGGCCAGGTGGCTCTGGACGGCCGCAGCGATGGCGGCCGCCTCCTCCTCGCTGGCGTCCTCGGGGATCGTCAGGTCCATCTCGGCGGGCATCACAGCGGGATGTTGCCGTGTTTCTTGTCCGGCGTCTCCTCGCGCTTGCTCGCCAACATGTCGAGGTCGTCGATGAGCCGCGGTCGGGTCTCGGTCGGCTCGATGACGGCGTCGAGGTAGCCGCGGTCGGCGGCCGTGTATGGGTTGGCGAACTCCTCGCGGTACTCGTCGATGAGCTCTTGGCGGCGCGCCGCGGTGTCGTCGGCCGCTTCGAGTTCATCACTGTAGAGGACGTTCACCGCGCCCTTCGGCCCCATCACGGCGATCTCGGCGGTCGGCCACGCGTAGTTGACGTCCGCGCCGATGTGCTTGCTCGCCATCACGTCGTAGGCGCCGCCGTAGGCCTTCCGCGTGATGACCGTCATCAGGGGCACGCTCGCCTCGCTGAACGCGTACAGGAGCTTCGCGCCGTGCCGGATGATGCCGCCGTGCTCCTGGTCGGTGCCCGGCAGGAACCCGGGCACGTCCACGAGCGTCAGGATCGGGACGTTGAACGAGTCACAGAACCGCACGAACCGGCTGGCCTTCTCGGAGGCGTCGATGTCGAGGGTGCCGGCGTTCACGCGGGGCTGGTTCGCGACGATGCCGACCGACCGGCCGTCGAGTCGCGCGAACCCGACGACGATGTTCTTCGCGTAGTCCGCCTGCACCTCGAAAAACGACTGCTCGTCGACGACGCTGTCGACGACGTCGGTCATGTCGTAGGGCTTCCGTGGCTCGTCCGGGACGATGGTTTCGAGGGCGTCGTCGCGGCGCTCGGGGTCGTCGTAGGGCTCGACCCGTGGCGGGTCCTCGACGTTGTTCTGGGGGAGATACGAGAGCAGGCGCTTGATGTTGTCCAGGGCCGCCTCCTCGCTGTCGCAGGCGAAATGTGCGACCCCCGATTCGGCGGCGTGGGTGGTCGCGCCGCCGAGCTCCTCGAAGCCGACCTGCTCGCCGGTCACCGTCTCGATGACGTCCGGCCCGGTGATGAACATGTGGCTCGTGTCCTTCACCATGACGGTGAAATCCGTGATCGCCGGCGAGTAGACGGCACCGCCCGCACACGGCCCCATGATCGCCGAGATCTGGGGGACGACGCCGCTGGCCTTCTCGTTGCGGGTGAAAATCTCCGCGAACCCGCCCAGCGCGTCGACGCCCTCCTGGATGCGTGCGCCCGCCGAGTCGTTGAGCCCCACGACGGGCGCGCCGACCTCCATCGCGCGATCCATCACTTTCGTCACTTTCTCCGCGAACACCTCACCGAGGCTCCCCCCGAAGACGGTGAAGTCGTGGGCGAACACGAACGTCGTGCGGCCGTTGACGTCGCCGTAGCCGGTGACGACGCCGTCGCCGGGGAGCTTCGTTTCGTCCATGTCGAAGTTCGTGGAGCGGTGCGTGCGCAGCTGATCCAACTCGTTGAACGTGCCGTCGTCGAGGAAGTAGTCGATGCGCTCGCGAGCCGTCAGCTTCCCCTTCTCGTGTTGGGACTCGATGCGAGCCTCTCCGCCGCCGAGGAGTGCGCGCTCGGTCTGCTCGCGCAAGTCCTCGATGCGCTCTTCCATCGTCATTTGATTAGGAGGGTTCCGCAACCGGCGGCAAAAGGATTCCGAGACGGCGACAGCCCAGGACGGCGCTGTCAGGCGACGGACGCCGGCCGCCGCAGCCCCAGAAACGACACCACCGCGATGACGACGCTCAGTCCCGCGAACAGTCGCGGTTGGCTGATGGTGACTCCCCACAGCTCGACGGCCGTGATCGAGACGCCGAGCGCGGCGGCGATCCCGGAGACGAGCGTGAAAATCAGGAACACCGGGATCACCACGCCGACCGCGTACAGCCACGGCGTCGACAACGCGGACGCGACAGCGCCCGCGCCGAGCTCGTACTCGGTGACGGCGTTCTGCCCGACGACCCACCCGGTGAACAGCAGGAACCCGATGAGGCCGGCGGTCATCAGGAGGTCCACCAGGGTGCCCGCGACGAAGTCAAAGAGCCCGGGCGAGAGCGCGGTTGCGCTCCCAGTGACGGTGAACACGCCCACGAACAGCGCGGTCGCGCGGCGGCGTGAGACGCCGTACTCGTCGACCAGGAACGACACCGGGAGTTCGAGCATCGAGATCGACGAGGAGATGGCGGCCAGGGAGACGACCGCGAAAAACACCGCGCCGACGGCCCGCCCGTAGGGGACCGCAACGAACGCGTTGGCGAGGCCAACGAACAGCGCGCCGGGACCGCCAGTGCCGGCGTCGCCGACGAGCGCGAACAACAGCGGGAACACCACGAGTCCAGCGAGCACACCGATGCAGGTGTTGAGAACGGCGATCGCCGCGCCGTCGGCGGCCAGCGACCGCTCCTCGTCGAGGTACGACGCGTAGGTGATCATCGTTCCGGAGCCAAGCGAGAGCGTGAACAGCGCCTGGCCGGCGGCGGCAGGCAGGATCCCAAGCAGGTCGGCTTCAAGCAGTTCGACGTCCGGCGACAGGTAGAACGCGAGACCGGCACCCGCGCCGTCGAGCGTGCTCGCCCAGGCGGCGAGCACGATCAAAAGCACCACCACAGCCGGCATCATGAGCTTGGTTGCGTTCTCGATCCCGCGTTTGATCCCGCGGACTACGATGAGCCCGGTGATCGCGAGGAACAACAGATGGAAGCCAACGGCGTCAAGCCCGTAGCTCACCGTGGCGAAGTACTGGCCGGGGTTCGAGAAGTACGCGCCGGTCAGGCTGGCCCCGAAGTACCGCAGGATCCACCCGCCGACAACGCTGTAAAAGGAGAGCAACACGACCGCGATGACGACCGAGAGGTGTCCGAACACCCGCCACAGCGTGGAGTCCGACAGCGAGGAGAACGCGCCGACGGGGCTTCGACGGCTCCGCCGCCCGATCACGAACTCCGCCAGCAGGCCGGGCACGCCAACACACAGTACAACGCCGAGATACACCAGGAGGAACGCCGCGCCGCCGTTTTCGCTCGTCATCCACGGGAACCGCCAGAGGTTCCCCAGGCCGACTGCGCTCCCAACGGCGGCCAGAATGAATCCCA
Source organism: Halobacterium sp. MBLA0001 (assembly GCF_049705385.1). NCBI lineage: Archaea > Methanobacteriati > Methanobacteriota > Halobacteria > Halobacteriales > Halobacteriaceae > Halobacterium > Halobacterium sp. MBLA0001. Next base: position 1,919,902 of record NZ_JBNAMQ010000007.1, on the reverse strand, counting down.
GTCTGGATGCCCATGTCTCACGTTCTGCCATGTTGTACCACGCCGTATCAGGACACGGTACAAAAGCGACACGGCTGCGACGGAGTTTGGTACCATACAACGAGTTATTATTTACAGCGTCGAGCGGGGGAGACGCCTCGGCCCGAAACGACATCGACAAGCGAGAACGGGCCGCTGGGCGGCTGACGTAGTGGGTTGTGTCGATCCCCCGCGACTGACCGCCAGGGCCGTGGGGTGATCTCGACCCAGTGTTTATGTGCACACCGGCGAACGTCCTGGTGGTGACCGTGACCGTCGACGCACTAGTGGCAGCGCCACTCGACAGCCGGATCGTCCGCATCGCGGTTGCGGTGGCACTGGGGTTGTTCCTGGGGCTGGAACGCGAGTGGGCCCAGAAGGCCGCCGGCATCCGGACGTTCGCGCTCGTGAGCGTGCTGGGTGCCATCTTCACGATGGTCGACACCGAGCGCTGCGCGGCGGCCGGAGGCGCGTGCCCGCCGGTCCTGGGCAGCGTCGGCGCGGTGTTCGTGATCGTGCTCACTGGTGTGTTGATGGTCTCCGGGCTGCGGTCGTCGGAGGGCACGCTACACCTCACGACGGCCGTGAGCATGCTCGTCGCGTACGGCATCGGCGTGCTGGCGGCGCTGGGCGCGGTCCTGCCGGCCACCGTCGTCGCAGTCACGAGTTCGATCCTGCTGGTGTTCAAACGCGAACTCCACGGCTTCGCGTGGGGGTTGTCCCGGGAAGAACTCCGCTCAACCACGGAGTTCGCGATCCTGGCGTTCGTCGTGTATCCGGTGTTGCCCACCGGCGCGATGACCGTGGGACGGGGCGGGTGGGTGGTCGAGATCGAGCCTCGCGTGGTCTGGTCGATGGTGGTGTTCGTGGCGGCCATCGGCATCGTGAACTACGTCGTCGTGCAGGCGTACGGCGGCCGCGGGATCGCTGTCACCGGCTTCTTCGGTGGGTTGGCGTCCTCGACGGCGGTCGTCGGCACACTGCTCGATCACGTGGACGCGCACGCCGACGCGACACGGTACGCCGTCGCGGGGGTGCTGTTGGCGAACGCGGCGATGGCGCTTCGCAACCTCCTCATCGTCGTGGTGTTCACCGCGTCGGCCGGCGTCCTCGTCACGGGGACGCTGCCGCTGGCGGTCATCGTCACCGGCAGCATCGCCATCGCGGCCGTGACCGCCGACTGGTCGCAGTCGGTGTCCATGGATCTCGACACGCCGTTCTCGATGCGGAACGCCCTCGGGTTCGGCGCGATGTTCCTCGTCGTGGTCGTGGCCGGCGGGCTCGCGGAGACCCAGTTCGGGTCCGCCGGGCTGCTCGTCACCGCGGTCGTCTCCGGGCTCGTGTCCAGCGCCGGCGCGACCACGTCGGCGGTCGTGCTCTACCGCACCAACGCCGTCGACGCCGACACAGCGGCGATCGCGGTGTTGTTGGCGACCGCCAGCTCCATCGGCGTGAAAGCGGGGCTGTCGGCGACCAGCGCTAACCGGACGTTCGCGGCCCGCGTCGTCGCGTACAGCGCCGGGCTATTGGTCGTCGGTGGCGGCGCTGCGGTCGTGCTGGCAGCCTAACGACGACCAATCACGGCGTCCGACGCCGTTCCCGGGGAGTGTCTGGCCGTGAGATACGCGTCCGGTGCACGTGGGACATGTCGGCGTGGCTGGAACGAACGACTTTTATTTGGGGCGGTGCCAACTGTGTGCATGGACCGTGAAACAGCCGAGCCTGACGTCCGGAGCATGCCCGGCGAGAAGGCCGCGGAATGGGTGAACTTCCACCACAATCACGCCGCCCCCTCCACGTACGTCTACGACTTCGTGTGGGACATCACCGAGGACGCCATCGGGCCGTTCTGCACGGACGTCGACGGCAACGTTCTCATGGACTTCACCAGCCACGTTGCCGCCGCGCCGTTCGGCTACAACAACCCCAAGATCATGGACCGCCTGGAGTCGTTCGACCTCGTCGACCCCCTCAAGATGGCGGGCCAGGACTTCTACGCTGGCGGCGGCACCGATCCCGAGTCGCCCGAGATCCCGACCGCGACACAGCTGCTCGACCGGCTCACCGACATCACCGCACACTACGATCTGGACACGGTGTTCCTCTCGAACACGGGCGCTGAAGCCGTCGAGAACGCCATCAAGATCTGTTACAACAACGGCGGCCACCGCGCGCTCACGTTCGACGGCGCGTTCCACGGGCGCACGCTCGGTGCGCTGTCGCTGAACCGATCGAAAGCCATCCACCGGAAGGGCTTCCCCGAGATCGGGGGCGTCGTCTCGGTGCCGTACTGCACCTGCGAGGGCGAGTGCTCGTGTGGCTGGAAGACCAACGGCCCCGGCGGAAACGTGGCCGCGGACAAGCTCCACCACGACCGCGGCGTCATCGACCCCGAAGAGGTGGCGTACCTCATCATGGAACCCCAGCAGGGCGAGGGCGGCTACCGGGTCCCCAACGACGACTTCATCGCCGACATCGCCGACATCCAGCGGACCCACGACATCCCCGTCATCAGCGACGAGATCCAGGCGGGACTGGGCCGCACCGGTGAACTCTGGGGGATCGACCACACCGAGATCGAACCGGATGTCATCACCTCCGCGAAGGGGCTGCGCGTCGGCGCAACGGTCGCCAACGAGGACCTCTTCCCCAGCGAGACCGGCCGCCTCTCCTCGACGTGGGGCGCCGGGGACATCGTCGCCGCCGCGCAGGGCGTTGCGACCATCGACGCCATCACCAGCGACGGCCTCCTCGATCACGTCGTGGCCCGCGGCGAGCAGACCACCGACCGGCTCCACGACGCCGATCCCGACTTCGTCACGGACGTGCGCGGCCGCGGCCTGATGCTGGCCGTCGAGTTCGACACCAAGAAGCGCCGTGAAGCGGTCGTGAACGCCTGCGTCAAGCGTGGCCTCCTCGTGTTGGGCTGTGGCCACAAGACGGTGCGACTACTGCCGCCGCTCGACGTCACCGAGCGCGAGATCGACATCGCGGTCGACATCCTCCTGGAGGCGCTCGACGACCCCGACGTTCGCCACGCCGGCACCTCGAAGGTCGAAGGCGAACCCACTGCGTAACGCTCACTCCGAGCGCGCAGCCGTCGACGCCGACTCGTCGTGCACGTCGAACGTCGACACCAACCCCTGCAGCCGGTCCGCCTGCTCGCGCAGCGCGGCCGTGTTTTCGCTGATCGTCGCCGCCGCGGTGGTCTGCTGTTCGGCCGCCGTGGAGGCCTGCTGTGCGTCGGCGGCGGTCGCCGTGCTGATGTCACTGACCTCCGCGATCATCGACACCGCCTCCTCGGTGCTGGCGGCCTGATCGTCGGTGGTGGTGCTGATCTCCTGGACACCGGTGTCGGTCTCCTCGGCGTTCTCGGCCACGGTCCCGAACGCGTCGACGACCGCGTCCACCGCTGAGATCGCGTCCTGCACGCTCTCGTCCGCGGTCCGGGCTTCGGTGACCGTGGCCTGCATCTGCGCGTCGATGTCGGCGACCAGCGCCTCGATGTCGCCGGCGGACGCCCGCGTCTCCTCGGCGAGGTCCTTGACTTCGTCGGCGACCACCGCGAAGCCGTCGCCGCTCTTGTCGGCGCGGGCGGCCTCGATGTTGGCGTTCAGCGCCAGCATGTTCGTCTGCTCGGCGACGTCGCTGATGAGGTCGACGATCTCACTGATCTCCGCGAGCTGGTCGTCGAGGGCCTCGACGTTCTGCACCGTCGACTCCACGGCCGACTGCACCGTCCGGGAGTCCGCGATCGCCTGCTCGGCGGTCTGCTCGCCGTCGCCGGCGACCGCCGCGGTCTCGTGCGAGCGCTCCGCGACCGAATCGGCGGACGCCGCCACCTCCTCGATGGCCGCCGACAGGTCGGTCATCTCCCCGGACACCGTCTCCAGTTTCTCGCGCTGCTCGTCGGCCCCGGCGGCGATCTCTTGGACCGTCTCGCTCACCTGGCCGCTGGCGTCCTCGATCTCGACGACGCCCGCATCGGCGTCCTCGCTGGCGGCCGCGACGTCGCTGGCGACCGCCTGGATCTCCCGGATCGTGGTCTCCGTTTCGTCGAGCATCTCGTTGAACGACGCCGCGATCGCCGCCATGGCGTCGTTTTCGACGTCGGGATCGAGGCGCACGCTGAGATCACCGTCGGCGGCCCGCGCCATCGCAGCCCCGTACGTGTTGGCGGTCGCTTCGAGGCGCTCGTTCAGGGCCGCGACCTCCCGCTGTTGGGCTTCGGCGGCCTCGCGTGCCTCCTCGGCGTCGGCTTTCAGCCGCTTCGCTTCGGCCTTTTCGGCCTCGATCTCCGCCTGGCGGGCTTCGAGGTCTTCGACCTGCTGGGCCTTTTGCCGGGCTTCCTCCAGGCGCTTCTGGGAGGCTTCCCGCGAGCGCTCGGTGGAGTACCAGTTGGCCATCAGTGCGCCCGCCAACAGCAACACGAACGCGCCGTGGATGCCACCCCACACCCACGGGTTGTTGATCGCGGCGGTGTGGTTGTAGACGCGCTCGGCGTTGATCATCCCGAAGACACCGTGCGTGAACACGACGTACACCAGTCCGAGCGCGAACGGCAGCCAGTCCTCGTAGACCGCGATGACGGCCATCCCGACGAAGAAGTGGAAGTGCGCTTCGATGAACCCGCCGGAGAACTGCACGAGCACCACCGAGGACGCCAGCACGGCCGTCGAGGCCAGCGCCGTGCGTCCCCGCCGGGACACCGACGGGATCGACGCAAGCCCGACCAGCGCCCCCACGATACCCAGCTCCACCGCGATGAGTATGCCCGGTGTCGGCGGGATCGTCGCGCCCGTGACTGCGGACTCGGTCCCCTCGTAGAGCCCGAGCGCAAGCAACAGCGGGATGTGCGCCAGCACGAACACGCGAACGTTGCGGTGGCGACGCCGCCACGCCGCCGCCGGGATCGACTCCCCCGTCGGCGTGTATTCGAGATACGTCTTGACCGCTGCAGCCAGTCCGCCGGTCGTCTCAGCGCTGCCGCCGCCGCGTGCGGATTCCCCCATGAACACCCTCAGGTGGCGGAGTTCAAAAAGCGCATTGCTGTCCTGTCACACTCAGGCATGCGCGCTCAGAACCGATACGGCCGGTCCTGGGTGTCGTTGTCGTCGGGTGTCTGGTAGCCACCGGCCACGAGGTCGTCGTACGCCATTCCGGAGAGGTATTCGTCGTACGTGGTGTCGTACGCGCCCCGGAGGTGGAAGTCGAGTCGCCCGGTCTCGGTCAGCGACTGGAACAGCGCGTGGACGGCGCGCCGCACCAGCTCGTCGGTGTCGGCGTCCAGCGCCGCCGCCAGCATCGCCAACTCCTGGGTGGTCTCCCGATCCAGGAACGCGTAGTCGTCGAGGGTTGTGGCCGCGTGCTCGACGTCTGTCTGTAAGTCGTCAAGTCCCATACGGCCGTCGAACGTGCCGGTGGACATACGCGTTTCGGCAGCGCCGTGCGCCGCCGAACCATCATCCCCAAGACGGCCGCCCGCCAACGCCCCCCCATGACGACAGGGGACGGGAGCGACCGCGCGGGCGCGACTGGGCCGGCCGACACCACAGCCCTCCAGGCGGCACTCGTCGACTGGTACACCGACTCCCACCGGTCGTTCCCGTGGCGGGAGACCACCGACCCCTACGAGATCCTGGTCTCGGAGGTGATGAGCCAGCAGACCCAGCTCTCCCGGGTGATCGACGCGTGGCGGGCGTTCCTCGATCGGTGGCCGACCACCGCCGCGTTGGCGGCCGCCGACCGCAGCGACGTGGTCGGGTTCTGGTCCGCACACAGCCTCGGGTACAACAACCGCGCCACCCACCTCCACGAGGCCGCCCAACAGGTCGAAACCGACTACGACGGCGCGATCCCGCGGACGCCCGCGGAGCTCTCGGAGCTCATGGGCGTCGGCCCGTACACCGCCAACGCCGTGGCGTCGTTCGCGTTCAACGCCGGCAACGCGGTCGTGGACACGAACGTCAAGCGCGTGCTCTACCGCGCGTTCGAGGGGATCCGCGACGACGACGACCCGGATTACCGGCCGCTGGCCAACGAGTTGCTGCCCGACGGCACGTCCCGCGTGTGGAACAACGCCGTGATGGAACTGGGGGCGGTCGCCTGCCAGCAGACCCCGCGTTGTGACGAGGCGGAGTGCCCGCTGCGGGAGTGGTGTCACGCCTACCAAACCGGCGATTTCACCGCGCCGGACGTGCCCACCCAGCCGAGCTTCGAGGGGAGTCGCCGGCAGTTCCGGGGCCGGATCGTTCGGTTGCTCGGCGAGCACGACGAGATGGAACTGGACGCGCTCGGCCATCGCGTTCGCGTGGATTACACGCCCGACGGCGAGTACGGCCGCGAGTGGCTGCGCGGCCTGTTGTCGGATCTCGCCGACGACGGGCTCGTCCGGACCGAGCACCGGGGCGAGCGGACGGTCGTCCGCCTCGAATAGCCCGACCCCGATCGGGCTGTGCCGCGCAGCCGCCGACCCACACCGCTTTTGATCCCGCCGTGCCAACACGCCCCATATGGAACACAACGTCGGCCCCATGGACGCACTGGCACGACTGCTCGGCGGCGCAGTGCTGGGCAGCGCCGCGCTGGCGACCCTGGCCGGCTACGGCGGCGGCCCCTCGGCGTTGACCCCAGCCCTCGGCGTGGGGGCGCTGTTGTTGCTCGCCAGCGGCGCGATGAACACGTGTGGCGTGTACCGCGTGCTCGGCGTGGACACCACGTGAGCCGCCACCCAGTGGGTTACGCCGCGCCGTCGTCGTCGTCGGTTTCCCGCACCGTCAACACGGGCACGTCACTGGTTCGCACGACGCGCTCGGTGACACTCCCCAGGAGCGCACGACCCAGGCCGCGGCGGCCATGCGTCCCCATCACCACGGTGTCGATGCCCTCGTCGTCGACGTACGCTTGAATCGTCTCGAACACGCCGCCGTGGAGCACGACGCCCATCGCCACCACGCCCGCGTCCTCGGCACGCGCCACCGCGTCGTCGACGACGCGCTCGCCCTCGCGCTCAAGCGGATCGGTGACGGCGTCCTCGAAGGTGACCGTGCTGTATTCGGTGGTGTCGGCGACGTACAGCACGTGGAGGGTGGCGTTGTACTTCGACGCGAGGTCGATGGCGTTGGCGACCGCGGCGTCGGCGGCGTCGCTGCCGTCGGTCGGCAGGAGGATGTCATCGTACATGCGTCCCCATTGTCACCCCGCCCCCTAAAAAAGCGTGCAGACGGCGCGCCGACTGCGGAGGTGGCGAAAAGCAAGCGTTTTCCTCCAGCCACCCGCTGGCTGTGGCATGCACGCCATCACGAACTCCGGGTGGGTGGAGGTGATAACGGGGTCGATGTTCTCGGGGAAAACCGAGGAGTTGTTGCGGCGACTGCGGCGCGCGGAGATCGCGGGCCAAGACGTCGCGGCGGTCACGCCCGCCGTCGACGACCGGTACGGCGAGGCGACGCTGGGCTCGCACGCCGGCCGGTCGTGGGCGGCAACGGTCGTCGAACCCACCGCCGAGGGCGTCGCGTCGATCCCCACGCTGCTCAACGGCGAGCAGGTGGTCGCCATCGACGAAGCCAACTTCTTCCCGGCCGAACTCGTCGACGTCTGCCAGGAGCTCGCGGCGGACGGACGTCGGGTGGTGCTGTCGGGCACCGATCAGACGTTCCGCGGGGAGCCCTTCGAGCCGGTGCCACAGCTGATGGCGATCGCCGAATACGTCGACAAGATGCGCGCGATCTGCATGCAGTGTGGGGAACCGGCCACCCGCAACCAGCGCCTCATCGAGGGCGAGCCCGCCCACTACGACGACCCCACCGTCATGGTCGGTGCCGAGGAGACCTACGAGGCGCGGTGCCGGAACTGCCATGTCGTGCGCCGTGAGTAACCCATGACGACCTGGGTGGAACCGGAGGGCGGCCGTGAGCGTGGCCCGCTCGGGCTCGCGAAGTCGTTCACGCAGGTCCTCCTGAATCCGGTGTCGTTCTTCGACGAGGCGGTGTCGCCAGGCGACCAGGCCCCGGGGCTCGTGTTCGCGATGGTTGTTGTCGGAGTCGTGGCCGCCACCGAACTCGCGGCCACGCCCAGCGACGCGTTGGCGTTCCCGACCGCCGACTGGCTGGCCGCCGTGCTCACCGTGGCGCTCGTCGTGTTACTGGTCACGCCGGCGGCGGTGCACGCGCTGTCGGCGATTCAGACGCTCTGTCTCGTGATCGCGACGATCTCGGAGTCCCGGGGCGGCGTCAGTGAAACCGTCCAACTGATCGCGTACGCGGCGGCCCCGTGCGTGGTCACCGGTCTGGGCGTGCCGGTGCTCACGCTGCTCGCGGGCGTGTGGTCGTGGTGCCTGCTGGTCGTCGGGACGAGCGTCGTCCACGAGATCTCCCTCCCACGGGCGGTGATCGCCGCCGCTGTGCCGGGCGTGCTGGCGTTCGGCGCCGGGTTCGGTGCCATCCCCGCCGGCGAGCAGGTCATCCACGCGGCAGGGCTCGCATTTTAGACGCGCCGGCGACAACGGTGTGTGTGCTGAACATCACGCTCTCGGAGTTCATGGTGGAGCTGAAAGACGGCTCGATCAAGAACGTCGGCCCCACGAACAAACACGCCGACGCGAAGCTCTTCGACGTCGACGACGCGACCGCCCGCGAGTTCGGTGACAAACGCGTCAAGCTCGTCTTCGAGGACGACTCCGGCAACGAGGTCCAGGTGGCGCTGTTCCCCGAACAGGTCGCCGCGCTCGCCGACGACATCGACGCGCTCACGGCCGACAGCCCGGTGTTCGAGTGACCGGCGCGGTTTCGATAATCGTTTAGGGCAGCGCCCGCTTCTTCGATGCAAATGGGTACTTGTATCGTCTGCGGCTCCTCTACGGACGGCCACATCTGCGCCACCCACGAAGAGGACGTCGTGTTCGATTTCCGTGGTGACTCACCAGACCAACTCACCCCCGGCCGGTTCTACCGCGGGACCGTCGACGGGTTCGCCGAGTTCGGCGTGTTCGTCGACGTCGGCGGCACCGTCACGGGCCTCCTGCATCGCTCGGAGGTCCCCGGTCGCGTTGACTCCCTGGCGTGGGATGTCGGCGACGACGTGTTCGTGCAAGTGACCGACGTCCACGACAACGGCAACATCGACCTGGGGTGGTCGATCCGGGAGTCGATGCGTGACTTCCGCGGCGAGCTCGTCCACGACCCGGCGAACGACTCGGACGCCGCGCTCCCCGCCGACGACGAGGCGGACAGCGACACAACTGACGACGGCGACACCACCGACGACTCGCGGGACGCGGAGACCGCCGACGGGGGGAAACGCGTCTCCGACGCGGACGCCACGACCGAACGCGCCGCGGACGCCAGCTTCGAGTTCAGCGGCGCGGACGACGACGACACCGACCACGAAACGGTGCGCGTCGACGCCCTCGACGACCACGTCGACGACGCGGTCACCGTCGAAGGGGAGATCACGGCCGCCCGCCAGACCAGCGGCCCGACGGTGTTCGAGTTGACCGACGAAACCGGCGCTGTCGACGCCGCCGCGTTCGTCGAGGCCGGCGTTCGCGCATACCCCGAGATCGAACCCGGAGCCGTCGTGCAGCTCACGGGCACCGTCGAGCGCCGGCGCGGCGACCTCCAAGTGGAGACCGAGGCCGTCACCGAGCTCACCGGCGACCGCGCCGACGAGGTCCGCAACCGCATGGACGCCGCCCTCGACGACCGCGCAGCGCCCGCCACCACCGCGCTGCTTGCGCCCGACGACGACGCCGTGGCCGCGGTCCACGACGACATCGTGGACGCCGCGACCGCGGTTCGGCGCGCCGTCATCGACGCCCGACCGGTCATCGTCCGCCACCCCACGACCGTCGAGGGGTACGTCGCCGGCACCGCCATCGAGCGCGCGCTGCTGCCGCTGATCCGCGACGAGCACGCCCGCGAGGACGCCGAATACCATTACGTCGACCGCCGCCCCCTCGACGACGCCTTCTACACCATCGACGACGCGACCGGCGACGTGACGAGCATGCTCGAGGCGGCCCACCGCCACGACGAGAAACACCCACTGTTCGTGTTCGTGGGCACCGGCTCCACGACCGAGTCCACGGACGCCCTGGACCTCCTGGACATCTACGACGCCGACACCGTGGTCGTCGACGGCGGGTACGCCGACGACGCCGCCGGGATGGACGTGCTCGTTTCCCCGACGGCGGCCGGCGAGCAGCCCGTGAACACGGGCGCGCTGGGCGCGCAACTCGCCGCCGTCATCAACGACGACGTGCGCGCGGACCTCGCCCACCTGCCGGCGGTCGCGTACTGGACGGATCTCCCGGCCGCGTACGCGGACCTCGCGGCGGACGCCAGCTACGACAGCGACGCCCGCGAAGCGCTCCGTGACGCCGTCGCCCTGGAGGCGTTCTATCAGTCCTACGAGGACAAACGCGAGCTCATCGCCGACCTCCTCTGGGGGGACGCCGACGACGACCTCGCGGACCACATCGCCACGCAGTTCCGGGACCGGCTGGCGACCGAGCTGTCGACCGCCGAACCGCATCTGTCGACACGCCACCACGACGGCGTCGCGTTCGAGACGCTCGACGTGGGCGCCTACACACACCAGTACGACTTCCCGCCGGTCGACCTGCTGTTGGACGCGTTGCACCGCCGCGCGGACAGCACCGACGTGTTGCTCGGTGCCGGCGAGGACGCGCTGCGGGTGCGCAGCGACGACGCCGTCGACGTGCACGCGGTCGTCGACGCCATCGACGACGACCTGACCACCACCGCGGGCGTGACCGCTCGCGGGGCGCGAGACGGCCGCATCGAGTTCCTGGCCGGAGAGCGCGACGCCGTCCTGGACGCGGTCGTCGACGCCATCGCGGCCCAGCTGGCGTAACGCCCCGAACGACACGCTTTTTCGCCCGCGGCGGCTTGCAGTCAGCAATGAGCAGTAACGCCGACGACGGCGCGTTCCAGGCCGCCTGCGAGGAGCTCGTCTCCCGGATCCTCGCCGGTGATGTCGGCAAAGACGACATCGAGGACGCGAAACTCGACGTCTGTGGTGAGTACGCCGCGTCGAAGGTGCCCAAACACTCCGACCTCCTGGACGTGGCGCCGGACGGCCGGCGGGACGAACTGGAGGACGTGCTCCAGCGCAAGCCGGTGCGGACGGCGTCCGGGGTGACGCCCGTCGCGATCATGACCAGCCCCCACACCTGCCCGCACGGCAAGTGTCTATACTGTCCGGGCGGCCCGGCGAGCGAGTTCACGTCCAGCCAGTCGTATACCGGCCACGAGCCCGCCGCTGCGCGTGGCGTGCAAAACGACTACGACCCGTACGGCCAGGTGACCCTGCGCCTCCACCAGCTCCGCCAGATCGGCCACCCGGTCGACAAGGTGGAGCTCATCCTGATGGGGGGGACGATGACCGCGCGCAGCCACGACTACCAGGAGTGGTTCGTGAAGCGCGCGCTGCAAGCGCTCAACGACTTCGACCCCGACCAGGAGCCCGCACCCAACCAGACGGAGTCGTTCGCCCAGGACCCCACGGAGTACGACTTCCGGTATCTGGAGGACGTCATCGCCGACAACGAGCACGGGGCGCTCCGGAACATCGGCACGACGTTCGAGACGAAACCCGATTGGTGTGACCCCGAGCAGGTCGACCGGATGCTGGATCTCGGCGCGACGAAAGTCGAGGTGGGCGTCCAGACCACCTTCGAGCGCGTGAACCGAGAGATGCATCGGGGCCACGGCGTGCAGGCGTCCGTGGACGCCAACCGGCGGCTGCGGGACGCCGCGTTCAAAGTCGGGTTCCACATGATGCCCGGCCAGCCCGGCATGAGCAAGGAGATGGTGTTGGAGGACTTCCGGCGGCTGTTCGACGACGAGCGCTGGAAGCCCGACTACCTCAAGATCTACCCGACGCTGGTGGTGCGGGACACCATCACCTACGACATGTGGCGCAACGGCGACTTCGAGCCCCTGCACAACGAGGAGGCCGCCGACCTCGTCGCGGAGATCAAGGACATGATCCCGCGGTACACGCGCCTGCAGCGCGTCCAGCGGGACATCCCCGCGGACTTCATCGACGCCGGCGTCTGGAAGTCCAACCTGCGCCAGCTCGCCCGCCAGCGCATGGCCGAGCACGGCTACACCTGCGACTGCATTCGCTGCCGTGAGGCCGGGATGAACGACGACGACCCCGAGAACGTCAGCCTCGACGTGGAGACGTACGCTGCCGGCGGCGGCACGGAGCACTTCATCAGCATCGAGGACTTCCAGCAGGACCTCCTGGTGGGGTTCGCGCGCCTGCGGTTCCCCAACGAGCCGGCGCGCGAGGAGCTGACCGACGCCGCGCTGTTGCGGGAGCTCCACGTCTACGGCAGCGAGGTGAGCGTCGGCGACGACACCGGCGACGACCAACACCAACACCAGGGCTACGGGCGGCAGCTCATGGAGCGCGCCGAGCACCTGGCCGCCGACAGCGGCTTCGAGAAGCTGTCGGTCATCTCCGGCATCGGGGCGCGCCAGTATTACAAGCAGCAGCTTGGCTACCACCAAGACGGCCCGTACGTCTCCAAGCGCCTCTGAGTGCCGTGCCGTCGGTCCCAACGGCTACCGGGCAGCGACCGTAAGGCAGAGGGGTGGGGGCCGACAACTGGATGAGCATGAATCAGAAGCGGGAGGTGACGAGTGTCGACCTCGTCGCCCTCACGGCGGAGCTGAACGAGTACGCGGGGGCGAAAGTCGACAAGGCCTACCTCTACGGCGACGACCTCCTCCGCCTGAAGATGCGGGATTTCGACCGCGGCCGGGTGGAGTTGCTCGTCGAGGTCGGGGAGACCAAGCGCGCGCACGTCGCCGACCCGACGCACGTCCCTGACGCACCCGGGCGGCCCCCGAACTTCGCGAAGATGCTGCGCAACCGGCTTTCGGGCGCGGACTTCCATGCGGTCCGCCAGCACGGCTTCGACCGCATCCTGGAGTTCGAGTTCCGCCGGGAGGACGCCGACACCACCATCGTCGCGGAGCTGTTCGGCGACGGGAACATCGCGGTGCTGGACCCACAGCGTGAGGTCGTCGACAGCCTCGACACGGTGCGGTTGCAGTCCCGAACCGTCGCCCCCGGCCGCGACTACGGCTTCCCGGATGCGCGCGTGAACCCCCTCGACCTGTCCTACGAGGCGTTCGCCGAGCAGATGCGGGACTCGGACACCGACCTCGTGCGGACGCTGGCGACCCAGTTGAACTTCGGCGGGCTGTACGCCGAGGAGCTGTGCTCGCGGGCCGACGTGGAGAAGACAACGCCGGTCGCGGACGCCCCGGAGTCGACCCTCGAAGCGCTGTTCGACGCCAGCGAGACGCTGCTCGGGGACATCAGCGCGGGCGACCTCGACCCGCAGGTGTACTACGAGCCGACCGACGACGAGGACGAACAGGGGGCGCGTGTGGACGTGACGCCGATCGCGCTCGACGAGCGCGCCGACCTGCCAAGCGACGCCTTCGAGTCGTTCAACGACGCGCTCGACGACTACTTCACGAACCTCGACACCAGCGAGGACGAGGACAGCGGCGAGACCGTCGACCGCCCGGACTTCGAGAACGAGATCGAGAAGCAACAACGCATCATCGAGCAACAGGAGCAGGCCATCGAGGATTTCGAGGCGCAGGCCGAAGCCGAGCGCGAGAAGGCGGAGTCGCTGTACGGCCACTACGACCTCGTGGATGGGCTGTTGAGCGCCGTCCGCCAGGCCCGCGAGGCGGGCCACGGGTGGCAGCAGATCGCCGACACCTTCGACGACGCCGCCGGCGACGTGCCGGGCGCCGAGGCGTTCGTGGGCGTCAACGAGTCCGCGGGCATGATCCGGGCGCGGATCGACGATCACACGGTGACGCTGGATCCGTCCGCGGGCGTCGAGAAGAACGCCGACCGGCTGTACACGGAGGCCAAACGCATCGAGGAGAAGAAGGCGGGTGCCCGGGCGGCCATCGAGAACACGCGCGCGGACCTCGACGCCGTCAAGCAGCGCCGCGACGAGTGGGAGGCCGAACCCGAGAGCGAGCACGAGGACGACGCCGACGATGAGGTCGCGTGGCTGTCGCGGTCGTCGATCCCGATCCGCCACCAGGAGCAGTGGTACGAGCGGTTCCGGTGGTTCCGAACGAGCGAGGGGTTCTTGGTGATCGGCGGCCGGGACGCCGGCCAGAACGAGGAGCTGGTGAAGAAGTACATGGATCGCTACGACCGGTTCTTCCATTCGCAGGCCCACGGCGGCCCGATCACGGTGTTGAAAACCAGCGCGCCCAGCGAGCCCTCCAACGACATCGAGGTGCCCGAGCGGGACGCCCGCCAGGCCGCCCGGTTCGCCGTCGCGTGCTCGTCGGTGTGGAAGGACGGCCGGGGGGCCGGCGACGCGTACATGGTGTCGCCGGACCAGGTGTCGAAAACCCCCGAGTCCGGCGAATACCTCGAAAAGGGCGGGTTCGCGGTGCGAGGCGACCGCACGTACTTCCGTGATCTGTCGACCGAGTGGGCGGTCGGCATCACGTGTGAGCCCAACACCCGAGTGCTCGGCGGGCCGACGGACGCCATCCGCGAGCAGGTCGAGACGCGCATCGAAATCGAGCCCGGGCGGTACGCGCAGGGCGACGCCGCCAAGCGCATCTACCGGGAGTTCCGCGAGCGGTTCACCGACGAATCGTTCGTGCGAAAGGTCGCCAGCCCGGGCGAGATCCAGAAGTACATGCCGCCGGGCGGCAGCCGGATCGTCGAGGAGTGAGCGCGCCGGGGTGACCCCAAAGGAGTGAGCCTTTTCTCGTGGGGGTCCTGTGGGCGACCATGCAACTGAAGGACCGCCACACGGTCGAGGGGGGCCGCGAGCGCATCACGCTCGTTCCGGAGAGCCTCGACGACCTCTGGCACCTCGCGTACGTCCTGGAACCCGGGGATTTCGTGGCCGGGGACACCCACCGCCGGATCCAGCGCAACGACGACCAGATGCGGGACACGGGCGGCGAGCGCGAGCACATGTTCGTCACCATCGACGTCGGGGACGTGGAGTTCCACAAGTTCTCGAACCGGCTGCGGGTCTCCGGCACCATCGAGGACTGCTCGCGGGAGGACCAACTCGGCCTGCATCACACGCTGAACGTCGCGGAGCGCGAGGAACTGGAGGTCGAGAAGCACTGGCAGCCCGATCAGCTGAACCGCCTCAACGAGGCCGTCGAGGCCACCGATCAGCCGGATGTCGCCATCGCCACCGTCGAGGAGGGCGAGGCGCACATCCACGTCGTCCAGCAGTACGGCGTCGACGAGCAGGGGTCGTTCACGGCGACCACGGGGAAAGGCGAGCAGAACGACCGCGGCCGCGACGAGCTGTTCGGGACGCTCGCGGACGCGCTGGCGCGCATGCAGGCCGACGCCATCATCCTCGCCGGCCCCGGGTTCACCAAGCAGGACGCCCTCGATCACATCACCGAGGAGTACCCCGACCTCCAGGAGAAAATCACCATGGTGGACACGAGCGCGGTCGGCGGTCGTGGCGTCCACGAAGTCCTCAAGCGCGGTGCCGTCGAGGACGTCCAGGAGGAGACCCGCATCGCCGAGGAGTCCGAGCTCATCGACGAGCTCACCACGCAGATGGCGACCGACGGGAAGGCCGCCTACGGCATCGACGAGGTCCAGAAAGCCGTGGAGTTCGGCGCGGTCGAGGACCTGCTGATCCTCGATGAGCGCCTGCGACTGGAGCGCGCCGGCGAGGGCGACTGGGTGGACGTCGATGTCAACGACCTCGTCAGGACCGTCGAACAGCAGGGCGGGAGCGTGACCGTGTTCAGCCACGAGTTCGCGCCCGGCGAGCAGCTCCGGAACCTCGGCGGGATCGGTGCCGTCTTGCGGTATCGGCTCGACTGACGCCGATAATTCACACGCAGAGAAAAGAGTTAAAAAGCGCGTCCGGCATTCTTGGGGAAAATGAGCAACGATAATGACACTCTCGTGACCGCCGACGTTCGGAACGGGATCGACGGGCACGCACTCGCGGACCGGATCGGCCTCGACGAGGCGGAGATCGCGTGGCGGCTGTCGTTCACCGGGATCGACGACGACACGATGGCCGCGCTCGCCGCCGAACAGCCGTTGTTCGAAGCCACCGCGGACGCGCTGGTGACCGACTTCTACGACCACTTGGAGTCCTACGAGCGCACACAGGACCTCTTCGCGAACTCCACGAAGACCGTCGAGCAACTCAAAGAGACGCAGGCCGAGTACTTGCTGGGCCTCGGGCGCGGCGAGTACGACACCGAGTACGCCGCCCAGCGCGCCCGCATCGGGAAGATACACGACGTGCTCGGGCTCGGGCCGGACGTCTATCTGGGCGCGTACACGCGATACTACACGGGGCTGTTGGACGCGCTTGCCGACGACGTGGTCGCCGACCGCGGCGAGGAGGCGGCCGCCGCCGTCGACGAACTCGTGGCCCGGTTCCTGCCGATGTTGAAGCTGTTGACCTTCGATCAGCAGATCGCAATGGACACCTACATCGACTCGTACGCCCAGCGCCTCCGCGACGAGATCGACAGCCGCCAGGAGTTGGCGAACGCGGTCGCCAGCGACGTGGAAGCACCGCTGTCCTCGCTGGAGGCGACCTCGCAGGACGTCGCCGAGCGCACGGACACGATGCGGGCCGCGACCGACGACCAGGTCGACCGCATGGCGGACGTCAGCCGTGAGATATCCAGCGTGTCCGCGAGCGTCGAGGAGGTCGCCTCGACGGCCGACGACGTCCGCCGGACCAGCGAGGACGCCGAGGCGCTGGCCCAGCAGGGCGAGGCGGCCGCCGACGACGCGCTCGCCACGATGACCGACATCGACGAGGCGACCGACGGCGTCACCGCGGGCGTCGAACAGCTGCGCGAGCGCGCCGCCGACGTCGAATCAGTGACCGGCGTGATCGACGACATCGCCGAGCAGACGAACATGCTGGCGCTGAACGCGTCCATCGAGGCCGCCCGCGCCGGGGAGGCGGGCGAGGGGTTTGCGGTCGTCGCCGACGAGGTCAAAGCCCTCGCCGAGGAGTCCCGCGAGCAGTCCACGCGCGTCGAGGAGCTCGTCGAGCGGATGCAGGCGGAGACCGAGGAGACGGTCGACCAGTTGGACGAGGTCAACCAGCGCATCGGCGAGGGCGTCGAGCGCGTCGAGGAGGCGATGGAGACCCTCCAGGAGATCACCGACGCCGTCGAGGACGCCGCAAGCGGGATGCAGGAGGTGTCGACGGCGACCGACGAACAGGCGGTGAGCACCGAGGAGGTCGCCGAGATGGTCGACGATGTCGACGACCGCGCGGGCGAGATCGCGGCCGCCCTCGATGACATCGCCGACGCGACCGATCAGCAGGTCCGGACCGTCGAGGAGGTCCGCGAGACGGTCGGCAAGCTCAGCTAGAGCTCGACGCCGAGACCGTCGCGGGCGATATGGACTTCGCCGTCGAAGCCAGCCTCGTGGATCGACGCCGTCATCGCGTCGTGTTCGCCGTTGGTGTGCGGGTAGAGGTGGGTGAGATAGAGGTCGTCGACGTCGACGCCGGCCAGCGACGCGCCCAGTTGCGTGGGTGTCGGGTGGTTGGACACGTCGACCTCGTCCGGGAACGAGCAGTCGTGGACGAGCACCGACGCGCCGTCAGCGAACGCCCCCATTCCGTCGAACGCCTCGGTGTCGGCGCTGAACACGAGGTCGCCATCGTCGCCGCCGAACCGGTAGGCGAGCCCGGGCATCGAGTGTTCCGTTTCGATGGCCGTCACGTCGAAGCCCGCAACCCCGACGCTGCCGACATCGACCTCGCGCAGGGTCACGTCGACACGCCCCTGGAGGTAGTCGTGGACGTCCAGCAGGTCCGTCACGAGCGCGTCGGTGCCCGCCGGGCCGACGACGGTCAGCGTCTCCTCGCCGGCGAGCCAGCGCGCCTTCAGCAGCGCGAGCAGGTCGCTGACGTGGTCGAGGTGGTGATGCGAGAGCAGGACGGTGTCGACGCCCTCGTAGCCCACGTCGGTGCGGGCCAGGGTGTGCAGGACGCCGCTGCCGCAGTCCACGAGCAGTCGGCTGTCGCCGTCTTCGACCAGCAGTCCGGTCTGCATCCGCTGGCCGGTGGGCATCGCAGACCCAGTGCCGAGAAACGTCAGTTGCATGTCCAACCCGGGGACAGCAAGCGAGGTAAGCGTTCGGGAGTCGGCGGCGTCACTCCATGTCCGCCCAGTCGATCATGCGGTCGTACAGCGGCTCCGAGCGCAGCGCCCGCTCGTCGCCGACGAGCACGAGGCTCTTTTTCGCCCGGGAGAGCGCGACGTTCACCCGCCGGTGGTCCTCGAAGATGGGGCCCTCAAGCGTGCCGCGGGCGACGAACGAGACCACGATGACCTCCTTCGAGGAGCCCTGGAAGCGGTCGACGGTGTCGACGGCGACGCCCGCCGGGGTGCGTCGCCCGATCTCCGCGACTTGTGCGCGGAACGGCGCGATGACGCCGATCTCACCGGGATCCAGCCCGGCGTCGACGTACGCGGTGACGACGTCTGCGACACGATCGGCTTCCGCGGGGTCGACGTGGGCGTCGTCGGTGCCGGGCACGTCGTGGAACGTGACCCCGCCGTGGACGGCACCACCGGGGTCGACCCCAATGTCGGTGAGCCGCTGGCCAGCAACCTCGCTCGATGCCGGCCGCAGCTGGCCGTCGTAGAACTCGCGGCTGGAGAACGCCTGAATGCGCTGGCTCATCCGGTACTGCTGGTCGAGCATCACCGACGCCTCCGGGTACGTCTCGTGGAGGCGTTCGAAGAGGGATTTCGAGAGCCGGCCGCCGGAACGCACCACCGGCGGGAGCTGCTCGTGGTCGCCGACGAGCACGAACCGCGCGCCCCGGTTGATCGCGGCCAGCGTGTCCGGCTCGGTGAGCTGGCTGGCCTCGTCGACGAGCACCACGTCGAACTCCAGCTCCCGGAGGATGCGGGAGCCACACGTGGCCGTGGTGGCGGCGACGACGGGCGCCGACCGCAGGGCGGCCGCGCGCTCGCCGGGGTCACCGGACCGATCCAGCCGGAGGTCCTGCATGTCCGCCCGAACGCCGGTCTCCGTGCCGACCCGCACGATGTCCTCGTGGCCCTGCTGGCGGAGCGCGTCGAGGGCGTTGTCCACCGCGCGGTTCGTGAACGCCGAGACGAGCACGCGGTCGCCGCGCGCCACGAACGCCTGTACCAGGGTGGCGATGGTGTACGTCTTCCCCGTGCCGGGCGGCCCGTGGACGAGCGCGAAGTCCTCGGCGTTCAGCGCGCGGTTCACGGCCGCGTTCTGGGCGTCGTTGTTCGGGATCAGGTCGTGGTCTCCGCCTTCGAAACGGGGGCTGGCCCGGTCGAATAAGAGGTCCGTGCGGCGCTGGTCGCTTTTCAGCACGGCGCCGTGGAGCGCGGTCAGCATCCGGTCGACGGAGAGCTCCGAGGGGTAGACGTCTAGCCGGCAAAGCGAGACGGGTTCGTCGGTGGTGACCTCGACGCGGTCGGCGTCCAATCGCTCGACGCGCGCCATCTCCGCGCGCCCCGCCACGGGGTCGCCGTCCGAGGCGAGCACGCGGTCGCCCTCCCGGATCTTCGAGGCGGCGCTGCCGGGGCGGGTGGCGGTCAGCCGCCAGCGGCCGTCCGGAAGCTCCGTCTGCTCGGCCGGGCTGAGGCCGACGACGGCGCGGTCGTCCGCCGCGCGCTCGTCGGGGGACTGCTCCCAGAGCTTGCGGTATTCGTCGTGGATCGCGCCGCGCTCGGCCTCGATGGCGTCGTACAGCTCGTCGAAGTACGCGCGCTCCTCGGCGGGCACCGGATCGCCGATCCGGCCGGCCTTGGATTCCTGATCGAGGCGGCCCGAGACCACCATGCAGGTGTCCTGCTCGAAGCAGTAGTCGCATTTGGCGTCGGCCTCGTAGCCCGTCGGCGGGCCGTCGCTCGCTTCGAGGGCGGCGAGGTGGTTGCGCTCCCGCACGACGAACTCCAGGAACCCCCGGCCGATGGAGAACTCCTTGGCGGGCGAGAGGTCGCCGGACGCCTCGCTGCGGTCGACGGCCGCGTTCTTCGTGTACAGCAGCGTCCCCGTGTCCGCGGGGACGCCGTGCTCGTCCAACATCAGCGCGTAACAGGCCGCCTGCACTTTGTCGTGGAATCGGGGCTCGCGGTTCGTGTTCTTGCCCGTTTTCAGCTCCACGGGCATCCCGCGCCGGATGGCGTCACACCGGCCTTTGATGCCGAAGCGCTCGGAAACCAGCGTGTACTCCGAGCGCCACTCGTCCTCGTCGGTCAGCCGGCCCTGCTGGAGCCAGCCCTCGATGGCGCTGGCGTTGTCCCGCACGTCGGCCTCGACTTCCGCGCGGCTCCGACCCAGCAGCCCGAGCTCCAGGCCGGCTTCGTCGACCCGTTGGGCGACCGACGCCTCCAGATCGCGGCCCCGAAGCAGATCCCCGAACACCTCGTGGACGATCGTTCCTTTCGTCACCGGATACTTCAGCGGCAGCCCGGAGAGCTTGTTCAAGTAGTAGAGCCGCGGGCACTGCACGAACGACCGGATGTCGGTCACGTCCACGACGAACTCCGGTTCGACGACCACCCACGACGACGCCGCGGTTGCGTACCCCGCTCCGTCCTCGGTGGCGTCGTGCACCGCAAGCTCCATGCCCGCGTCGAGGTAGGTGGCCGTCTCCGTCCACTTCCCCCACAGGGACACGGGCACCGGCTCGGCCCCGGGGTCGGGCCGCACCCGCACCGTCACTACGTCCCGGTCGCCGTGCTGCGTGTCCACCGACGCGGGTGTGTCGACGTCGGTGACGACGCCCCGAATGTTCACGCACGACGGGTGGGGCGGCCGGCGAATAACGGTGTCGCTCTCCGGTGGGACGGCTGCGAGGACAGGGTTGAAGTCCACCACGCCACAACCACGTGGTGACATGCGCGTACGGGACTGGGACGACATCGTCGAAGACGTTGTTGGATCGTCTGGCGACCCGGACGACTGGCGGGCGGTCGCCGGCGACCGGGCGTCCGGGGTCGGCGAGGACCTCTACCTCGGCCACCCCGCGGCGGGCGTCTTTCACCTCAAGACGTACGCGAAAAACCCCTACGAGGTGCGCGGCGTCGGCACCCAGATCGCCCGCAAGGTCGACGACGGGCTGGCCGACTTCCTGCCCACCGGCGACGACGCCGACGGCCGGTTCGCGGTCCAGCAGCCGGTCGCCGACGAGGACGACGCCGAGACGAAAGCCAGCGAACTGGAGCAAGTCGTGCAGGCCCACGCCGACGCCCCGACGACCCCGGACGCGTTCTTCGATGACGTGATGGACGCCCTCGACAGCCCGGCGTTCGGACCCATGGAGTACGACCCCTACGACCGCCCGGATCCCGTCGAGGGGCTGGCCGAGGAGTTCCCCGACGCCGACGAGTTGCTCGACAGCGAGCTCGACGACCTCGTTGATGCGGACCGCGTCGGCCGCGGGTTCCAGTAGTCAGGCGGGGACGCGGGCGAGCCACCGCGGCGGCACGTCCAGCTCGTCGTCGGTCGGCAGATACTCGGGGTCGTCCCAGACCCGCGACGCGCCCGCGAGCCCGCGCTCCCCGGCGACGTACGCGAAGAACTCCCGACCGCGTTCGTACTGCTCGCGCTTGCGGTGGAGGCCGAGCAGCCGCGTAGCCACCGCCCCAAGCGGGCTGCGCTGGCCGCGGCGCGCGTCGAGTTTCCGCCGGAGGTCGTCGTACTCGCCGTCGAAAGCCTCGTCCATGAGGAGCTCGGCGTACCCCTCGACGGCGGTCATCGCGACCTGCAGTTCCTCGAACGCCGCGGTGTCGATGGTGCCGTCGGCGAGCGCGTCGACGCCGGTCCGGAGGCGGGTTTCGAGGTAGTCCGACAGCCACCCCGCCGCGCCGAACTCGGCGGCGTGTGTGACCTCGTGGAACGCGATCCACCGCCGGAACCGCGGGAACTGAACGCCGAGGCTGTCGGCGACGGCGACGATGTTGGGGTGCACGAAGTACAGCGCGTGGGCGTCGCTGGCGTCGGCGAGCAACAGCGGGTCGTACTGCCCCAGGACGTTGCGGGCGATGAACGCCAGCGCGCCTGCGGTGGTGGCCGTGTTGAGTGTGCGGGCGACACCGGGGAGCCGCGAGGGCTGTTGGTTCATCGGTTCGAACGCGCGCCGGAACGTCGCCACGTTGGCGTCCACCCAGTGGTGGCGGGTGTGGAGCGCAACCGTCTCCGGCACGTCGAAGGACAGCCCGGACACCGAGCGGATGCGGGCGCGTGCGTCCCGCACGTCGGCCGCGTACGCGTCGGCGGTGTCCTCGCCCAGCGCGAGGTCGCCCGGCGGCGTGGCACTGGTTGCGGCGTCGGCGACGCTATCCCAGTCGATAGCGCCACCGCCGTCGGCGCTCACGACGGCGCGCGCGCTTTCGAAGATCGACATACCGCAGTTCGGGCGTCTGAACGCAAATCTCTTCTGGAGGGCGCGAGGCTACGCCGCGTCACGCCGCCGGCGCAGACCCGCGAGCAGGCCCAAGGCGACCAGGACGCCGACCGCAACGGCGACGCCGCGGCCGCCACAGCCGCCGCCACAGTCCGCGTCAGCCGGCGGCGTCTGATCGGTCTCGTCGGCGTCGGTGTCGCTGTCACCAGTCCGCATGCTGGGGGCGGCAGTGAACTCCGAATCGTGGAAGTGGACTTCAAGCAGTCCCATGCGGTGGTGTTCAGCGAGCGCGCATTTAGCTGTTGGTGGTGCTGGATGCGGAGGATTGATCGGGTGGGCGACGGGAGAACGCGTATGGACGATGCGCGTCGCGCGTTCCTGGATGAGTTGCTCGCAGTCCACAGCCCGACCGGCCATGAGGCGGCCGCACAGCGCGTGTGGGTGGAGTACGTCTCGCAGTACGCCGACCGCGTGGAGACGGACGCCTACGGGAACGCCGTGGCCGTCGCCGAGGGCGACGCGCCCGCGGTGGCGTTCACCGGGCACGCCGACGAGATCGGGTTCGCGGTGGCCGAGATCACCGAGGCGGGGTTCGTTCGGATCGCCCCGATCGGCGGGCTGGATGCGTCCGTGACGCGGGGCAGCCAGGTCCGGATCGAGACCGACGACGGCCCCGTCAACGGGGTCATCGGGCAGGCGGCGGTTCATCTGCGGGACCACAGCGAGGACGGCGCCGCGCCGTCGGTGACCGAGCAGTACGTCGACATCGGGGCGGCGGACGGCGACGACGCTCGTGACCGTGTGTCCGTGGGCGATCCGGGGGTGCTCGTCTCCGAGCCCCGGGAGCTGGCCGGCGGCCGGCTGAACGCGCGCAGCCTCGACAACCGCACCGGGCTGTGGGTGGCCGCCGAGGGGTTCCGGCGCACCGTCGAACGCGACGTCGACGCGACGGTGTACGCAGTGAGCACGGTCCACGAGGAGATCGGCACCCGCGGCGCACAGATGGTTGGGTTCGACCTCGACGTGGACGCCGTGGTCGCCGCCGACGTGACCCACGCCGCCGACGATCCGATGTATCCGGCCGAGCGCGCGAGCACGGTCGCACTCGGCGACGGCCCCGTGGTGATGCGCGGCGGCACGAACCACCCCGTGGTGGTGTCCGCGCTCCGTGACGCCGCAGCCGACGCCGGGGCGTCGCTGCAGGTCGCCGCCCACCGGATCTCGACGGGCACGGACGCCGACGCGTTCGGGACGGCGGGTGGCGGGGTGCCGACCGCCGACCTGGGGATCCCGAACCGGTATATGCATACGCCGGCGGAGGTCGTTGACCTGGCGGACCTCGCTGCGGGGGCGGACGTGCTCGCGGCGTTCGCCGACCACGCCGGGGACCGGGACTCGTTTGCGGTCTCGGTCTGAGCGTCCGTTGGGAGCGGTCCGGTACGCTTATGGATGCCACCACCGGCGGTAGGTACATGAGCGGCCGACCACTGGATGTGCTGGAGGAGTCACTCGAAGAAACCGTCACCGTCCGCCTGAAGGACGGCGACGAGTTCACCGGCGTGCTGACGGGCTACGACCAGCACATGAACGTCGTCATTGAGGGCGAAGACACAACGATTATCCGTGGCGATAACGTCGTCACCATCAAACCATGACTGGCGCAGGAACCCCGAGCCAGGGGAAGAAGAACACCACGACGCACACGAAGTGCCGACGCTGCGGTGAGAAGTCCTACCACACGAAGAAGAAGGTCTGCAGTTCCTGCGGCTTCGGTGCTTCCGCCAAGCGCCGGGATTACGAGTGGCAGGGCAAGACCGGCGACAACTAAGCAGTTCTTTCTCCGCGTTTCGTTCCGGTCCGGACAGCCACTGGTCCGTGATCGCGCCCGGTTCGCCGAGTCGTCCGTCTCTACCCCCACCCATGGGT
Source organism: Halobacterium sp. MBLA0001 (assembly GCF_049705385.1). Lineage (NCBI taxonomy): Archaea > Methanobacteriati > Methanobacteriota > Halobacteria > Halobacteriales > Halobacteriaceae > Halobacterium > Halobacterium sp. MBLA0001. The sequence goes on along the minus strand of NZ_JBNAMQ010000007.1, from coordinate 1,895,499 downwards.
GCTGAACACACCCCTCACTGCAGTGTTGTGCATACTTCACGGCGATCGGGGCGTGTATTCGACACGGTTGCGGAAGGTTTACCCTATGGTGTCCGCAAGCGGGAGGTATGTCAGGCGGCCCCGCGGACGGACCCATGAGTGACCATCCAACCGAGAAATGTGGGGTCGTCGGTGCCTCACTGTCGGCCCGTGACGCCGCGCTTCCGACGTACTACGCGCTGTACGCCCTCCAGCACCGCGGCCAGGAGTCGGCGGGCATCGTCGCCCACGACGGCTTCCAGCAACACCAACACGTCGGCATGGGGCTGGTGGGTGACGCCTTCGACGAAGCGGACATCGACGCGCTGCACGGTTCGGCCGCCATCGGCCACGTCCGCTATCCGACCGCGGGGAGCGTCGACAAGTCCTGCGCGCAGCCGTTCTCGGTGTCGTTCAAGGGCGGTGCGCTCGGCCTGAGCCACAACGGCAACCTCGTCAACGCCGACGAGTTGCGCGCGGACCTCGCGGCAAGCGGGCACGCGTTCACCAGCGACGGCGACACCGAGGTCATCGCCCACGACCTCGCGCGCAACCTCCTCGACGCCGACCTCGTGGACGCCGTCGAGCGGACCATGGAGCGCATCCACGGGTCGTACTCGCTGACCATCATGCACGACGACACCGTGTTGGGCGTCCGGGACCCACGGGGGAACCGCCCGCTGGTGCTGGGGACCGTCGAGGACGGCTACGTCATCGCCAGCGAGTCCGCCGCGATCGACACCATCGGCGGCGATGTCGTCCGTGACGTCCGTCCCGGCGAGGCGATCGTCCTCGACGACGACGGCACGGGGTTTTCCGCCCACCAGCTCGTCGACCGCGACACCACCGCCCACTGCTTTTTCGAGTACGTGTATTTCGCGCGCCCGGATTCGGTCATCGACGACGAACTCGTCTACGAGGTCCGGCGCAACCTCGGCCGCCAACTGTGGCACGAGACCGGCGTCGAAAGCGATGTCGTGGTGCCCGTCCCCGACTCCGGGCGGGCGTTCGCGTCCGGCTACGCCGACGCCGCCACCGAAGACGGGAGCGACGTGGAGTTCGCCGAGGGGTTGATGAAAAACCGGTACGTCGGCCGCACGTTCATCATGCCCACCCAGGAGGCCCGCGAGCGCGCCGTCCGGCTCAAGCTCAACCCCATCAAGTCCACCGTCGAGGGGCAGTCGGTCACGATCATCGACGACTCCATCGTACGGGGCACGACCAGCAGCCAGCTCGTTGATCTGGTCCGAGACGCGGGCGCAACCGAGGTCCACGTGCGCATCGGCGCCCCCCAGATACAGGCCCCGTGTTACTTCGGCATCGACATGGCGACCCGCGAGGAGCTCATCGCCGCCGACCGGACGGCCGACGAGATCGCGGCGGAGATCGGCGCGGACTCGCTGTCGTATCTCCCGCTGTCCGCGGTCACGGCGGCCATCGGGAAGAGCGAAGCCGACATATGCGCGGGGTGTGTGACCGGCGCGTACCCATACGACGTCGACGGCGAGGCGACCGACCGGGACGCCGAGCGCCCGACAGTCACGCCGTCCAGCGACGACTGACCGCGCTCACCAGCCCCGGGAACCGCCACGGGTTTCGCGATGCACAGCGGGGCAGCGGTCAGTAGAGGACGTACAGCATGAGGTAGACGACGATGCCGAGCGCGAACGACACGAGCCACAGGGAAGCGGCGACGCGGCCCACCCGCGCGTGGTTCGAGTCGTAGATCTCGCTGACCGGGCGCGTGCCAGCCAACAAGAGCACGTAGTAGACCAGCGGGATGCAGGCGATCGCCAACCCCATGTGGATGATCAACACCGGCAGGTAGACGAACGTGTAGACCGCCCCCGTCGTCGGGAACGCGGTGGTGCCGTGGACGACGAGCCGGTAGAGGTACAGCCCCAGGAACGCCACGAACAGCAGGGTCGTCGTCGCCATCGCCGCGCGGTGTTTGGCCACGTCGCCGCGCCGGATCCAGCGCCACCCCGCGAGGATGGTGCCGATGGCAGCCGCACTGATCACTGCGTTCAGCGGCGGGATCGCGCCGATGAACCAGGCCGGTGCCTGTGGGAGCACGCCCGCCGGGATGACCCCACGGACGGCAGCCACGACGACCGCGATGGAGGCCACGCCGAGGACCGCCGCCAGCCCGGCGACGTGACGCCGAACGAATCCGTCAGCCATGCCCATGGGTTACGCGTGGCCCACCAAATCGGTTCCGTGTCGCGGTCTCACGCGCCGAGCGCGAATCGCAGGGGTTTTAATTCGGGGGCGGGTACCACTGAGTGCAGCAGCAACCGTACGCGAGCGTGGGTAGCCGAGCTAGGTCAAAGGCGCAGCGTTGAGGGCGCTGTCCTGTAGAGGTTCGCCGGTTCGAATCCGGTCCCACGCATCGCACTGGTGGGTTGTTCCCACCGCCTGCCACACCACACGTGGCGCTGCGATGCACGGTGATTTCCCCTCCCGGGACATCACCCACGCACAATTTCCTACTGGCGTCGATTCGTACAGCCCAGCGACTACCGTTCCTGGCGGCCACGCCTCGGAGAACCTGGTCCGTGAGTCAGTCCGCAAACGGCTGTGCGGGACCGGCGGTGCCGGCGTCCGTCGGCGTACACGAGAGGGTTGCTTCGACGCCGTTGTGGCTGACCGAGAGCGTCACGTCGTCGACGGTGCAGGTGTACTCGCTGACGTGTTTCCCCGAGCGGCGGATGCGGAGCGTCTCCGAGAGCAGTCCGGCCTCGGTGAGGCGGTCGATCTTGCGGTAGGCGGTCGAGGACGGGAGATCACATTCATCGGCGATCTCGCCGGCAGTCAACGCGGCATCGTCGGTGGATTCGAGGATCTGCCGGCATTCGGCGTCGTCGAAGGCGTCGAGGATCCGCTGCATGAGCTCGCCGGTCGCGGTGATATCGCTGTCGTCGTCGTCGGCCGTCCGGGATGGTGCTGCCAGCTGCGACTGACTCATTGTATCTCATCGGAATACCTACCCGGGGAGGTATTGCACCCCCCAACAACGGGGGTGGTTTAAGTGCCGTCGGTTTCGAGGGCGTCCCCCAGGAGTTTGCGCTGTGCGGCGAGCAGGTGCTCGGTGAACGTCGACGGCGCGATCCCGAGGTCGTCGGCCAGCGCCTGCGCGGTCGCGCCGCGGGGGCGCTCGAAGTAGCCCGCCTCGTAGGCGGTCGTCAACACCTCCAGTTGGCGGTCGGTGAGCTGGCCACGGTCGACGAACGCGGTGTCCTGGGCGGCGGTCCCCGTGGGTGCGCGGACCAGGCGCTGGATGTCGATGTCGGCGAACTCCGCGCGAAGCTCCCCGACGATCGCCTGGACGGTGTCGAACTCGCGGCCGTGAAACACGATCTGGAGCTCGCCGTCGCGGGCCCGATACCGGTTCACCGGCGTGTCGTGTGCGCCCAAGCAGACACAGGGACACGCCGCCTCGGCGTCGTGGCGAACACGATACAGGTGGCGGTCGGTGTACGTGAACACGGGGTCACGGTCGTAATCGTCGGGGACCGCGTCGGCGTCGATCAAGAACTCCGTGACCGGCGCGCCGTCGGCCGCGATGCTCGTCGAGACGTTCGTGATCGTGGTGTTTGCGCGCTCCGAGAGCACCGCGATCGGACACACCGGTGGCCGTGGGAACGACACAGTGACACGAATCCCAGCGGGCATCTACGAGTACGAGGCGCGTGCCGGTACAAGAATCCACGGGAGACGCGGTGCCGTTAGGCGTATGCCGCGTGATCCAACTCGATGCAGCGGCCGCTGATCGTGGTGGCGTCACACTCGTACAACTGGATGCGGAGGTCGGGCTTGTCAGCCCCCCAGATTTCGAACAGCGGGCGTTTCGCGTCCCCGAACTGCTCGATGCGTTCGACGGTCATCTCGTCGGTCGAGATCTCGGTGAGCGTCCCCTGAGCGACGACGCTCCGGTACTCGGGCGGCGACTCCTCGGAGACGACCAGCCGCACCGCCGGCGACGACGAGAGGAACGCCCGCTTCTCGCTGTCCGGCGTCGAGACCAGGCGTAGGAAGACGGTTCGCGACTCGGCGTCGTAACCGTACGAGATCGGGATCGCGTACGGCTCGTCGCCACGCGCCAACGACAGCACCCCGGTTTCGTTGCGGGCGAGCACGGCGTCCGTCTCCGCCCGCGACAGCTCGGTCTGTTGGTCCAGGGCCATTGGTCAGTGCCTCCACTTACCGGTGGGAATCTTTATATTTGGCCATCCGCGCCGCGCGAACGGCGCTGCACGCGCGGGCGACGCCAGCGCAGGGGTTACGTACACGACTGCTCGGCCGGCGCGAACGCATCGCCGTCGACGGCCGCCCCGCAGACAACACACCCGTTCGAGAAGAGGGCGTCCCGCATCGCGGGGTTGACCGTCATGGTCTCCCCGCAGTGGGGGCACGTGAACACGATGTCCTCGCTGGCGCTCATCGGTGAATTGGTATTCGACAGACTGGGATAAATGGCCCGCCCTGGTTCCAGTGCACTGGGAAACGCACGCCGCCACAGGCTACCGGTGGCGCTCGGCGAACGCGAACAGCCGGCGTGTGAGCGCGCGGACGCGGGCGGTGACGGCTGCCCCCATCCGTGGCACCGCCGGCAGCGACGCCGACAGCTCGCCGACGGAAACGGAGCGCAGGCGGTGGTCGGTGTGGACGGCGAACGCGTACCCCAACGCCGCCACGATCAGTGCCGGGAACCCGACAAAGGCAACGACGGACAGCGGCCGAATGGCGGTGGTGACCTGCGCGCCGAGCCCGTACGCGAGATAGACCGCCCCCGCCAGGACGCCGACGGCCGCCGTCCCGGTTGCCGCTCCGAGGCGGCGAGTGATGGCGTGGATGTGCGAGCAGTACGCCGCCGCGGTCGCAGCCGCGTGCCCGGCGGCGTCGCTGTCGCGGTCCGTCACGCCCGCGCGCTCGACGGCCCCCGTCTGCTCGCGCGTGAACGTCGGCAGCCCGGGGCGCGGTCGGAGCGAGCCATGCACCACAACGCCGGTCGCGAGCGCCGCGCCGACAGCCAGCGCGCCGACGCCCACCCAGACGGCGGGCGTGAACGCGAACGGCTCCTCGGGAGCCACCCGATACCGCTCGACCACGCCGAGCGTCGCCGCGAGCAGGACCACCCCCAACGCCAGCACCCGCCACGCCGTCGCCCGCACCCGGTCGAGCGCGTCCAAGTGGGCTTCCACGGGGGTGTCGAGCAGTGACACGCCACCGCCGGCCTGCCCCGGGGGCGCGGGCCGCCTGTCAGGGGGCGTTCCGCCCGGTGGCACGTCGAACGCCAGCGGGTTCTCGACGAGCTCCTCGACGAACCGCGCCGCCGTCCTGTAGCGCCCGGACAGGTCGGCGGTCGTGCCGTCGTTGCTGAGCCGGTACAGCGACCGCGACGTGCGCACGTCGTCGATCCCCAGGGATTTCAGCGACACGTGATCCAGGGCCGGCTGGACGTTCGTGAGCGTGACCACGCCCCATCCGCCCGCCGGATCGGTGAGCGCCGTGTGCCGTGCGACGTCGTCGCTGTCGACGCTCACCGACCACACCTGGCCGACAGCGCGCACGCCCCACTCGCGGTGGAAGACAACGTAATCACCGCGCTCCAGGTCGGCAACCACGTTGGTCTCCCGCGTCGCCCACGCGTGCGTGTCGGACAGCGACCGCACCAGCGACGATACCCGCGGCGGTTCAACGGCCGTCGTGTAGTCAGCGCCGAACGCGTCGGTGAACTCGGGGCTGTGAAGCGCCGCGAGATACACGTGATCGGCGAACTCCCCGCGCATATCGGGTGGCTTTCGCCTCCTCGTACTTAGGTATGGCTTGGTCACAAACCGGGTATTAAAATAACATCGCCCACGTACGGCAACGCATGCCGAAGTACTCGACCGGTGGCGCCGGCAGCGGGGGCGGTGGGCAGGCCTGCGAGCTCTGTGGGTCGACCGCCGACTCGTTGCAGGATGCAAACGTCGCCGGGGCGGAGCTCACCGTCTGCCCGGACTGCGCGAGCCACGACGAGAGCGCAGCCGCCGACGCCGACGGAGACGCCGCCGACGCCGACCGGACGCAGCGCGCCGTTGAAAACCAGGCCCAACAGTTCGACGCGGTGACACGCGGGGACTCCAGCCACTGGGAGGAAGACGGCACGAACTACGAAACCGACCAGCTGCCGTACCTGGTCTCCGATTACGGCGAACGCGTCGTGCGCGCCCGCCAGGACGCCGGCCTCCAGCGGTCGGAGCTCGCCGCGGAACTGGAGATCGACGACGCGGACGTGCTGGCCGTCGAGCAGGCCCGTGCCACGAAGGCCAACGTCGGCGGGTCGGTCATCGCCGCGCTCGAGGACTTCCTCGACGTCCAGCTCAGCGACGACTGACCACGCCACGCCGGACAGCCCGGAAACCAGACAGCTTTTTTCGACAGCACCCACGAGAGGGTGTATGGACTTGTCCGCCGAGCAGCGTCGGATGCGCGAATCCGTCCGCGAGTTCGCCGTCGAGGAGATCCGTCCGGTGGCCGCCGAAGCAGACCGCACACAGTCGTTCCCCGAAGAGGTCTGGGACGACCTCGGGGAGCTCGGCGTCACCGCGATGACGACGCCGGCGTCGTACGGCGGCCTGGACGTGGACTCGCTGACCTACAGCGTCGTCAACGAACAGCTCGCGTACGGCGCGCTGTCCGTCGCAACCGCGCTGTCGGTGCACTGCCTGGCGACCTCCTGCATCGCGGAGTTCGGCGACGACGACCAACAGGAGCGGTGGCTGCCGGAGATGGCCGACGGCCGCCCGGTCGGCGCGTTCGCGCTGTCCGAGCCCGACGCCGGTTCGAACCCCGCACAGATGTCCACCACGGCGCGCCGCGACGGCGACGAGTTCGTGCTCAACGGGAAAAAGCAGTGGATCACGAACGGGAAGCGCTCGGGCGTCGTCATCGTGTTCGCGAAGATCGACGGGGACGACGACAAGATCACGCAGTTCCTCGTGCCCAAGGACGCCGACGGCCTCACGGTCGGCCCCAAGGAGGACAAACTCGGGCTGCGCGCCAGCGACACCACGTCGTTGCTGTTCGACGACTGCCGCATTCCGGCCAGCAACCAGCTCACAGAGGCGGGCCGCGGGCTGTCGGCCGCGCTCCACATCCTCACGGGCGGCCGGATCGGGATCGCCTCCCAGGCCGTGGGCCTGAGCCAGGCCGCCCTCGACGCGGCGCTCGCGTACGCCGACGACCGCGAGCAGTTCGACCAGCCGATCTCCGAGATCCAGACCATCCGGCACAAGCTCGCGGACATGGAAACCCAAGTGCAGGCCGCCCGCCTGCTCTCCCGGGACGCCGCACGGATGGCCGACGCCGGCGAGGACCACCAGACCGCGGCCGCGAAGGCGAAGTATTTCGCCAGCGAGGCGGCCGTCGACGTGACCAACGAGGCGGTCCAGATCCACGGCGGCTACGGCTACACCAAGGACTTCGACGTGGAGCGGTTCTACCGCGACTCGAAGATCACGACCATCTACGAGGGGACCTCCGAGATCCAGAAGGAAGTCATCGCGCGCGGCCTGATCGACTGACCACCGCGGCTACGCGTCGTCGACCCGCTGTGCGGGCACGCCGGTCACCGTTGCGCCGGCCGCCACGTCGTCGGTGACGACCGACGCCGCGCCGACGCTGGCGTTCGCGCCGATTTCGATGTCACCGAGCAGCGTCGCGTTCGCGCCCAGCGTCACGCCGGCGCGCACCGTGGGGTGTCGGTCGACCGGCCGGGAGTCGTTGCCCCCCAGCGTGACGCCGTGGTACATGTGCACGTCGTCGCCGACGACTGCCGTTTCGCCGATGACGACGCCGTGGCCGTGATCGATGGTGACCCGGCGGCCGATGTCGGCGTCGGGGTGGATCTCGATGCCAGTGAGCAGCCGCACCCAGTACGCGACCAGGCGGCCGGCGGTCGGCCACCGGTCGTACAGCGGGCCGGCGAGGAAGACGTGCGCCCAGACGGCGTGCAGGCCGGGATACGTGAGCGCGACGTCGAGGCGACTCCCGGCTGCGGGGTCCCGTCGCCGCATCGCACGGACGTCCTCACGGATGCGTGCGTACATTCGATGTGTCGAACGGCCACGGCGGGCGGTTGCGTGTGATGCTGGTGTCGTGCATGCGGTATCCTCGGGCAGCCCCGGGGAAAAGTCCCCCGAGGTGGCGTGCCCGCTTCGACCACCGAAGCCACTAACCGCGACGGGGGCGAACCGTGTGCCGTGACAGGCGGCTACGAGGCGGTTGTCTACGACCTCGACGGCACGCTCGTGCGCTTGAACGTCGACTGGGCGGCGGTCAAAACCGAGGTGTCCCGCGTGCTCCGTGAGGCCGGCCGGGAGACCACGGACGCCGACATGTGGTCGGTGTTGGCGACCGCCGATGACGCCGGCGTCAGAACGGCGGTCGACGACATCATCACCGAGCACGAACTCGCGGGCGCGGACACGGCCGCCCGGCTTCCCGCGGCCGACGACATCCCCCGCGACGTCCCCGTCGGTGTGTGCTCGCTGAACGCCGAGGCGGCCTGCCGGCGCGCCTTAGCCGCCCACGAGCTCGCGGACGCGGTCGCGGTCGTCGCGGGCCGGGACACGACACCCGCGATGAAGCCCGACCCGCGGGCGCTCGAATGGGTCACAACCGAACTCGGTGTGGCCCCCGCTGACACGCTGTTCGTCGGGGATTCGGCGTCCGACGAGACGACCGCCGAGCGCGCCGGCGCTGACTTCCAGTGGGTGTAGCGGTCACGCAGCGTGGCGGCGCGCGTACGCGAAGACAGTGACCGCGGTCAGAAACCAGATGATCGCGCCGATGCGCACGGCAAACGACACGCGGGAGGCCCACGTGGGGAGTGAGTAGCCCGTCGAGAGCGCAGTCACGATGGGGGCCCCGACGACGATGGTGACGACGAACGTGGTCTGCATCACCCACGCGTAGTCGACGCCGTCCGGGTCGGTGCGTGCTTCCAGTTCCGGCACACCGGTCTAGATGGTCGCGGTGTGCTTAACTCTCCCGTCACGGTGCCGCGTCGCATACGTTTAACACCGCGACCCACCGACATCGTCGTATGCCAACGGTGAATTCAGTGCGGCGTGCGGGCAGCACCGACGAGGAAACCGACCCGGTGACGATGCTGACCGCGTACGACGCCCCCACGGCGTCGGTGGTCGACGACGCCGGCGTCGACATGATCCTGGTCGGGGACAGCGTCGGGAACGCGAAGCTCGGATACGACACGACGCTGCCCGTCTCCGTCGACGAGATCGCGTCGGCGACCGGCGCGGTCGCACGCGCCACCGCGGACGCGGTCGTCGTCGCGGACATGCCGTTTCTGAGCTTCGGCGCCGACGAGACCGAGAGCGTGCGAAACGCCGGCCGCATGCTCAAAGAGGAGGACGCCGACGCGGTGAAACTCGAATCCGGGCCGCACACGGTGTCGCTGACCGAGACGCTCACGTCGCTGGGGATTCCCGTGATGGCGCACCTCGGGTTGACCCCCCAGCACGTCAACCAGCTCGGGGGGTATTTCCGGCAGGGCACCGACCAGGACAGCGCCGAGCGCATGCTGGATCTGGCGCGCGACCACGAGGCCGCCGGCGCGTTCGCGCTCGTGCTCGAACACGTGCCGGCGAACGTCGCCGCCGACATCACCGACGCCATCGACATCCCGACCATCGGTATCGGCGCGGGGCCGGACACCGACGGCCAGGTGCTCGTGATCTCGGACGTGATCGGGATGTCAGAACGCAGCCCGCCGTTCTCCAAGCAGTTCGGGGACGTGAACCGAGAAATGGCGACCGCGGTCGACGACTACGTCGACGCGGTCGAATCCGGGTCGTTCCCGGCGGCCGAGCACAGCCACGTCGCCGACGACGTCGACGACGTGTACTGAGCTAGTCGGCGGCGCGGAACGCCGCGACCCGCTCGGCCAGCCCATCGAGCACCACCAGCGTCGGGGGCAGCGTCGCCAGTGACGCGATCAGCGTGAGGAAGATCACGCCGACGGTCAGGAACCCGAAGCTGCTGAGCACCGGGAACGGTGACAGGATCAGCGCCGAGAACCCGAACACCGTCGTCATCCCGGAGACGGTGATGGCTTTTCCGACGCGGCTGGCCGCGATCTCCACGGCGTCGAGGCGACCGTAGCCGTTGTGCTGTTTCTCCTCGTAGTAGCGCTCCATGACGATGATGGTGTATTCGGCGCCGATGCCGACGGTCATCGCGCCCAGGCTGGCACCCAGCGGCGACACGGGGATGTCCAGCGCGAGCATGTAGATGTTCTGCCAGCCGATGACGAACACCATCGGCACCAGTGGTGCCACCGCCTTCACGAGGTCCCGGTAGTACAACCCGAGGAGCGCGAACACGAACAGGATGCCCAGGCCGGTCGTGGTGTTCCGCGAGTTGATCTGGTCGATGATCGACGGCACCGCGATCGACGACGTGCCGGTGACCTCAGCAGTAACTCCCGGCGGCGGGTTGCTGTAATCCAGTGACTCCTGTGAGTTCTCCAGGAACGACAACACCTGCCCGGTGGTCATGTCCTGTGGGGACGCCACGGTGATGTGTGCGCGCCCGTCGTTGTAATACCGCTGGCGCTGCTCGGTCGGCATCTGCGCGAGGACGCGCTCGACGCCACTGGTCGTGCGCGGGATCTCACCGCCGTTGTACTGTTTCACAGCCCCAGCGGGCGTGTCCACGCCTTCGACTAGTGGGGCTTGTGTGGCAACGTCGTTGAGGCCGTCCATCCAGCGCAACGTCTCAGGGTGTTTGAGGTGGGTGCCGGTGACGAGCACGTCGTAGCTGGTGCTCGTTCCGCCACCGGTCTGAGAGCGGAACTGCTGGAGGTCGACGTACGCGGGCAAGTCCTGGGGGATGAACTCTTCGGTGTCCGCGAGCGTCCCCAGCGAACTGGCGACCTGGAAGCCGACGCCCGACAGGACGAGCGCGATCGCAAGCACCGTCATCGGGTGGCTTGCGAGGATCCGCGACGTCCGGCCGAGCGTCGACCCCACGAGGCCGATACGCGAGTCCTCGTCGACCTCAGCGTGCGCGGCCTCGGGGTCTCCGCCGTCGGCCGCCGCCGGACTGTCGTCGCCCCAGCGCCGGATGTAGATCGTCAGCCCGGCGAGCAACACCAGGATGCCGGCGGCGTACGTGAGCAACACGCCGAGGATGGACGTCTGTGCGAACCAGATGATCGCCGGCGAGGACGTCGACACCCAGGTCGCACCGAACCCGAGGGCTGCCGCGAGCATCGCGATGAGGACCGGCGGCCCAACCCCGCCGAGGGCGTTCGGGAGCGCCTCGCGGGGCGGATGCGTCTCTAGTTCCTCTTCGTACCGCTCGTGGAACTGCACGGAGTAGTCGATCCCCAGCCCGATCAGGATGGGGAACACCGCGCTCGTCATCGTGGAGTTCGGGATCCCGCCGTAGCCGATCGCGCCGAACGTGTAGATGACGCCCACGAAGACGGCGACGATGGGCAGCAGGCGGAGTCGAACCCCGCGGAACAGGAAGAACAACGCGATCACCATCAGGCCGACTGCCAGCCCCAGCAGCTTCTGCGTGCTCTGCTGGATGACCGTCGAGAGCTGCGCGGAGAACGCCGCGTCACCCGTGACGGTGGCGGTCACGCTGGCGGGGAACCGCGCCCAGTCGCTGGTGCTCACAGCCTCGGTGTAGATCGGGCGTTGCTGTTGTTGTGTGAGGTCGGTATCGGTGGCGATCTGGATCGTGGTGTAATCGGGGGACCCGATCACGGACTCGATTTTCGACTTCGAGTCCGGGATGCGGCCGTACGCAGCCCGCACCTGGTCGGCGGGGCTGCGCACTGCATACACGTCCTGTGTCTGTGACATCCGCCTGTCGTAGCGGTCGATCGCCTCGATCGCCGACGGCTCCGTGATGTCACCCCGAATGAGCACCGCGATGTTCCCGTGGTCGAACGAATCGGAGAACGCTTCGTAGGTGGGGTTGCTCCCGACGAACGCGTCGTCTCCGGTGACGCTCGTGATCTGTGCGGCGCCGCCGATCGCAACCAGGATGAGCAGTCCTGCGATGAGCAGTGTTGCGACTGGCCGCGCTTGGACGCGATCACCAATCGAAGCGAACGCACTACGTAGTTTGGGCATGGATTAGTTCCAGGCTGCGCTCACCGGCGCTGGTAGAGGACGTAGCCCACGCCAGCCACGACCACAACGAGTCCGATGATGACTGGCAGCGGCACTGGGAGCCCGCCGGACTGGGGCGACACCGGCACCCCGACCGTGAGGCCGTCCGTGTATTTCGTGTCACCGTCCGGTTCGTCGTAGCGCACTTCCACCGACGCGTCGTACTCTTTGGTGATCGCCGCGCTGTCGGCGCTGGCGGTGAACGTCGCTGTGGTGGTTTCGCCGGGCTGCAGTTCGCCGAGGTACGCGCCGTCGTCGGACGTCGACAGCGGATCACTCACGAACAGCTTGGCGTTCGCGGCGGACACCGGCTCGTCGCCCTGGTACCGTAGGGAGACCGCGACCGTGTCGCTACCGCCGGGGGAGACCGACGTACTCACGTTGACGACCTCGAAGGGGTCTTGCTCGGCGCCGATTTCGAGGGGTTGGCGCAGCGGACTGGAGATCGTCCGCACGTCACCGTTGTCGTTCTCGTATTCGACGTTGAACGGGAAGGAGTTGCTGCCGGGCTCAGCGGAGCCTGGGATCGCGACGGTGAACGACACGGGCTTGGACTCGCCGGGTCCGAGGTCACCCACCGCGGACTCCCCGTTGGTCGGCTCGATGCCCGGGATCGATCCCAGGCGGACGGCGACGTTGTTCGCGGATCCCGAGCCGGTGTTCACGATTTCGCCGTGGATCTCGGCGTCGGACTCGTCGACCCGGAACCCCTCCGTCTCGACGTTCCGGAGTTCGAACGTGCGTTCGGGCTGGACGGACACGCCGGCGGTCAGGGACTGCGATTTCCGCGTCACGCCGTTGCTGTTGGTGTAGGCGACGACGGCGTTGATCGGGTAGTCGCCGGCATCGGCGTTGGATTCCGCGCCGACTTTCGCGGAGATGTTCGCTGTTTCGCCGGGGTCAAGCGCCGGAATGTACACGCTGGTCTGTGGCTGGGGGCTGGTCATTTGCCCGAAGTACAGCGTCGGGGACTGGCTGCTGAGCTGCACCGAGGCGTCGGTCGCCGTCTCGGTGCCCGTGTTTTTGACGTCGAGCGAGAGTTGCCCGGTGTCGCCGCCGTAGATCTCGTTTTCGCCCTGCGAGACGATCGAGAACTGTGGCTGGTCCTCGATGGTGATATCGACGTACTGGGTGGATTCCTCCTCGGTTTTCGTGCGGGAGGCTTCCTGGAATCGGCCGTAGGAAACCGATCGCGTGTGTTCGTAGGCGACGTCGATCGGGATGCGGTACGTCCCGGGCTCGACGTCTCCGACTTCGAGTTGGAACTTGATATCAGTGCCCTGTCCGCTGGGGAGGCTGCTGATCGTGTACGTCCCGCTTTTCGGGGTGATGTTGGCGTCCAGTTTCTCCGTCGCGATGTCGAGTTTGAGGGCCTCTGCCGTTTGGACCTCGCGCTCGTATTGGTCTTGTCCGCCCTGGATCAGCGTCCCGGAGTTCGACACCGTGACGGTGAACGCGTGTGCGGATTCCGGGGCGACAGGGCCGTCAGGCGAGGAAAGCGAGATGTCAGGCTTCCCCGTGACGGTGTTGTCGGCCGCGCTCACGGACAACGGAACTGCCGAGAGCGTGATGAGAACCACAACGGCCAGAACAGTTATACGCGATGCGTGTTTGCTTACTGATTGGGAGTCAAACATGTCTTCGTGAAGTACGTTTTCGGTTGGAATTCATCTCAGTGCGTTGTTTGTGACATCGGAAAGAGCCGTGCGTGAGTCGGTGAGGGTCCGATCTACTGTGTCGGTCGTGTCGTCGTGCCCTGGTGCCGAACCGCTTGGCCTCTATGCCTACCGAACGGTCGGGAGGAAATGAATGTTCCCATCTAGGCAACCACCGCGGAGACGTGTGTCATCGGGAACGTATACTGCCTGTAGCTTGGTAAGTGACTCGCCGCACACGGCAGTGCCGCCGCTATCGGCGGCCCACTAGCGCGGGGTCACTGAGAAACGCATCGAGGGCGTCGTTGAACTGGTCGGGTGTTTCGAGCATCGAGAGGTGTGCGGCATCCGGGAGCGTCGTCCACCCCCCTGTCTGCACGTGTTCCGCGAGGAACTCGTGGGCCGAGGGCGGTGTGAGGTGGTCGTGATCACCGGTGAGCGCGAACACCGGGCTGTCGATCTCCGAGAGTCGTGTCCGGACATCGAAGGTGTGACACGACCGGAAGTCGCGGTTGACGACGGCGCGCCCGCAGTCCCGCATTGCGTCCTTCGAGAGGGCGAGCGTGCGGTCGTCGGGGTCGTGGAACAGCCGGCCGCTATCGTGGAGGAACGCCAGTGCCCGCTCGAACCCGGGGCCATCCCCGGCGAGCCAGGCGCGAAGCGAGTCGGCGACCGCGAGCGTTGCGCCACATCCGGCAAGCACCACGGCGGCCGGCTCAACGCCTCCGTCGAGGACTGCAGTGAGCACGACTGCACCACCGAGGCTGTTCCCCACCAGGACGGACGCACCGACATCGGCGGCGACGGCGCGCACGTCCGCCGCGTACGCGTCAAGCGTCTCCGGGCCAGGGTCGGTTTCGATGTCGTCGCTGTCGCCGTGCCCCGGTAGGTCCAGGGCGGCGACCCGATACGTGTCCGCGAGGCGCGCCAGCTGTGCTTTCCAGACGGCGTGGGTGCCGCCGCTGCCGTGGACGAACAACACGGTGGGTGCGTCTGCGGACCCACGGACGCGGTAGGCTGTCGACCGTCCGTGGTGGGCAAGCGTCTCCATGGTTGCGGCGAGAGCAACCAAGGGCATAAGACCTACGACGGTGTGAACCGCAATTCTACTTGTCGTCGGGAAACCCCATCACGTCCCCCACAACTGGACGAAGGGTTTAAGTGTGCTGAACGATTACCTTACGTTAGTAATATGACTTCGAAACCCCATCTCACCGAATCGGGTCCGTTGGTTCGACGCTACGACTACGGCGATGCGGTGATCGTCGCCGCCGACCTCGGAGTCGACGACGACTGCGTTGCTGTCGACGTCGTCCAGGACACCGCGATCGTCACCCGCGACGATTCGCCGACCGACCAGTACGAACTCCCCGTTCCGGACGGTGACTCAACGCGGGCCTTCATCAACAACGGCGTCGTAACAGTCGAGGTGTCACGATGAAACTCACGGTCAAACCACTCAAACAGAAGGACGCAGGTCGCGGTCTCGCCGCCGTCGACCGCGACTCCATGGACGAGCTGGCGCTCGAAAACGGCGACTACGTGGTTATCGACGGCCAGGGCGACCACGGGCGCGCGGTCGCCCGCGTCTGGCCGGGCTACCCCGAAGACGACGGCGACGGCGTCGTCCGCATCGACGGACGGCTGCGCAAGGAGGCCGACGTCGGGATCGACGATCAAGTCACCGTCGAGCCCGCGGACATCAAGCCCGCCGGCGGCGTCACCGTTGCCCTCCCGCAGAACCTTCGCGTGCGCGGCAACATCGCGCCGATGGTTCGTGACCGGCTCAACGGCCGCCCGGTCACCGCGGGGCAAACCATCCCCATCTCGTTCGGGTTCGGCGGCATGAGCACCATCTCCGGCCAGCAGATCCCGGTCAAGATCGCCGAAACCGAGCCCAGCGGCACGGTCGTCGTCAGCAACGACACCGAAATCCAGCTCTCCGAGCGCCCCGCCGAAGAGATCGCGCCGGGGGCCGGTGAGGCAGCCGAGACCGGCGACCCCACGCCGAACGTCACCTACGAGGACATCGGCGGCCTCGACGGCGAACTCGAACAGGTGCGGGAGATGATCGAGTTGCCGATGCGTCACCCCGAGCTCTTCCAGCAACTCGGCATCGACCCGCCGAAAGGCGTGCTCCTCCACGGCCCACCCGGCACCGGCAAAACGCTCATCGCGAAAGCCGTCGCCAACGAGATCGACGCGCACTTCGAGACGATCTCCGGCCCGGAGATCATGAGCAAATACTACGGCGAAAGCGAGGAGAAGCTCCGCGAGGTCTTCGACGAGGCCGAGGAGAACGCCCCCGCGATCGTCTTCGTCGACGAGCTCGACTCCATCGCGCCCAAGCGAGGCGAAACCCAGGGCGACGTCGAGCGCCGCGTGGTCGCCCAGCTGTTGAGCCTCATGGACGGCCTGGAGGACCGCGGCGACGTCACGGTCATCGCGGCGACCAACCGCGTCGACGCCATCGACCCCGCGCTCCGCCGGGGCGGGCGTTTCGACCGCGAGATCGAGATCGGCGTCCCCGACCAGGACGGCCGCAAGGAGATCCTGCAGGTGCACACGCGTGGCATGCCGCTGGTCGAGGACATCGACCTCGACGACTACGCCGAGAGCACGCACGGCTTCGTCGGCGCGGACATCGAGAGCCTCGCCAAGGAAGCCGCGATGAACGCACTGCGCCGGGTGCGCCCGGACATCGACCTGGAATCCGACGAGATCGACGCCGAACTCCTGGAATCCATCTCGATCACGGAAGCCGACTTCAAGCGCGCGCTGAACGGCATCGAGCCGTCCGCGCTCCGCGAGGTGTTCGTGGAGGTGCCGGACACCACGTGGGCGGACGTCGGCGGCCTCACGGACACCAAAGAACGCCTCCGGGAGACCATCCAGTGGCCCCTGGACTACCCGGACGTGTTCTCCGAGATGGATCTCCAGTCCGCCAAAGGCGTCTTGCTGTACGGCCCGCCGGGCACCGGCAAGACGCTGTTGGCGAAAGCCGTCGCCAACGAGGCGAACTCGAATTTCATCTCCGTGAAAGGCCCGGAGCTGCTGAACAAGTACGTCGGCGAGTCCGAGAAGGGCGTCCGTGAGGTGTTCGAGAAGGCGCGGTCGAACGCCCCGACAGTGGTGTTCTTCGACGAGATCGACGCCATCGCGGGCCAGCGCGGGCGCGCAACCAGCGACTCGGGCGTGGGCGAGCGCGTCGTCTCCCAGCTGCTCACCGAACTGGACGGCATCGAGGCCCTCGAAGACGTGGTCGTGGTTGCGACCTCGAACCGGCCGGACCTCATCGACGACGCGCTGCTGCGGCCGGGTCGCCTCGACCGCCACATCCACGTGCCGGTGCCCGACGCCGACGCGCGCCGCGCGATCCTCGACGTGCACACGCGCGACAAACCCCTCGCGGACGACGTCGACCTCGACGCCGTGGCCCAGCGGATGGACGGGTTCGTCGGCGCGGACGTGGAGGCGCTCGTCCGGGAGGCCACGATGAACGCCACCCGGGAGTTCATCAACTCCGTCGACCCCGCCGACGCCAGCGACTCCGTGGGGAACGTCCGCGTAACGATGGCGCACTTCGAGGCCGCGCTCGGGGAGGTCACGGCCAGCGTCGACGCGGACGTCAAGGAGAACTACGAGGAGATCGAACAGCGGTTCAACACCGCGGACACGCCGACCGACGACGAACCCGCGTCCGGAGCGTTCCACTGACCGACGCGCCGCCCCGGAACGACGCCTGGCTGTGCCGAACGCACGCTGCGCTCGTCCCGTAGCGACCGACAGCAGGCCGTCGCCCGCCCGGCCTCAGTCCAGCTTCTCGGCGGCGTCTTTCTCGATGAGCGGGTCGGCGTTCGCCTCCGGGAGCGTGACCACGTCGCCGGCTTCGAGGTCGTAGGGTCGCTCGTCGACGCCGAGGATCTCACCGACGGTGTCGGTCACTCGGACACGAACCCGGGCGGTCGCCGCGTCGCCGCTGTCGGGCACGCCGGCGTCGTCTGCGGGTTCGCTTTGCACGCCGCCATCGGTGGTCGTGTCAACCCGGTCTGCCCCACCGTCCCCCGGGGGCTCCGGAGCCGGTGGCGGGTCGAGGGTCCCGCCGTCGTCACCGCCCATTGCGGCAGCCACCGAGGAGCCGCCCGCCGGCGGGCTGGCGTCCCTGGGAGACGTGTCGCCGGCATCGCTGTCCGGGGCCGGGGAGCCAGGATCGGCCGGGTCGTCGCCATCGGGACGCGCACTGGCCGCGTCGCCCGCGATCACGTCGAGCACGTGCGCCTTGTTGTCCTCGATGCGGGCAACCAGGTCACCGTACAGGTCGCGCTCCTCGGCGGTGAGCCCGCCCTGGTCGTCGGGCATCCCGGCGGCCGCGAGGCTGGCCTGCTTGACGAGCTTCCCCATGCGGCGCTCGTAGATGGCCTCCGTGACCTGCTCGGCGGTCTCGATTTTGTCCGTGAGCTCCTGGACCTCCGGATCGCCGAACGGATCGGTGGCCGCGGCCGCGGCGTCGTCGCGGCGGTCTTTCAGTGACTCGATGAACGCCGCGACGTCCGCGTAAAACGACTCCTGGAGGTCCTGCAGGCCGTCGGTCGCGCGCTCCTGTGTTTGTGCCGCCCGTAAGTCGTCTAAGTTCATTCTGTGGCCTTCTCGGCGGTACCGCGGGCCATCATGAAGACACCCGCGTACTCTGGAACTGTGCTCACGCCCGGCCCGACTGTAAGGTTTTCCCCACGCAGCTCGACGGTGTGCTCTGCGGGTAGCTCGACGGTGATGTCGTGGCCGACGAACGTCTCCGGAACGGCGTCGACGAGCGGATCGAAGTCATCGAGTGCGGCACGGTCGAGGCGCTGCACCTCCAGCCCGCTGCCGCCGTGCAGCGATCCGGGCAGCCGGATCAAGCGGTTCGTGTCGGTGGTCACCGGCTCGTCGATGGGTGCCTGCTCGGCCGCGACGGTCTCGTCGATGTAGCGCCGCGCGACCGTCAGGAACGCCGGATGCACGTCGACGTTTCCACGCTTCACCGCCGTGGTGTTGTCCGCGACCACGTTGTAGATGGCCCGCGCCGATCTCTCTCCGACGCCGTCGAACTCCGTGAGCGTCGCCACGGCGTCGTCCTCGCCGCGCTCGATGAGGTCGTCGGCGAACGCTTCGAGGCGGGTGGTGACCCGACGGCCCCAGCCGCCGTCGGCCGGCAGCATCCGCTTCTCGGTGGGGTTCTCTAGCCCGCGGCCGCCGACGGGTTCAGCCTCGACCAGCGTCTCCAACGCCAGGTCGTTGCCGCGCACGTAATCGACGATCTCCCGGCGCTCCTCGCTGCCGAGCTCGTAGACGCCCGCATCGCGGACGTGCACGTGGTATCCGCGGCCGCCGGAGAACGTCACGGTCAGCTCCTCGAACCCGAAATCGCGCTCGAGGAAATCGAGCAGCCGCAGCAGTGCGTCCTTGCACTTCGACAGCATCTCCGCGTAGGAATCCTCCCCGAGGGTGACACGCGGCAGGTGGTCGGCGTCGAGGTCGAACACCAGATCCGAGCCCTGCCAGTGTTTTTCGTCCATCGTCGCCGCCCCCGGAGCGTCGTAGGTGCCCGCCGAGAAATAGACGTGCCGGGGGCATTTCCGTTCGAGGAACGACGCCATCGACCCCAGATCCAGCGTGGATTTGTGCCGAACCATCGTCGTGTCGGGGCCGGCAGTCCACGGGATATACCCCCACTCGCGGTCGTCGGCGCGCGGGGGGAGGTCGATCTCCGCACGGCGGTACACGTCGCCGAACCGCCCCCGGAGATACGCACGGGTCCGTTCCTCCATGTCGGGACGGCAGTACGCCGACCGCGGGTAAATCAGTGTCGTCTCGCCGGGATCGACAGCGCGTCTCGGCCGGACGAACCGACCCGGCGCCCGGTGCATGCCGGCAATCATGGGGTGACCGTTCGATGCGCATCGCCCCGCCGATGTCCCGGACTCCGGGCCGGCGGTAGCGGTACAGAACGGCCGTCGCCTCGCCACAGCGGGAGTGATGGCTCGCCAGCGGGCCCTGCTAGTCGTCGGGCGTGGTGTAGAGGTGGTAGCCCGCGAGGGCCGCCACGATGGCCGAGACGAACTCGGAGACACCAACAACGGTGAACGCTTCCCAAAACGTCATGCCGAACGACCGCAGGAACGGCACGGCGAACAGACCCGCCGCACCGACGAGAGCCGCACCAGCGAGCGCGACGACAGCCAGCCTGTTGAGCGACGCTGGAAAGTCGCCGTCGGCGTCGCCGTCGTCGCGCGATCGTGCGAGTACAAGACCGAGTGGGGGACTCATCGTGTGTCGTTGAAAAGCCGCGCCGGTTGTGGGGCTGTCCTGCGTGTGCGATCAGTCGCTGGTCGCGGCCGCGCCGTCGCCGGCGGACGGCTCCGGCGCTTCGGCTTCGCCGAAGATCGCACGACTGCGCAGGAGGATGAGCCCGAAGCCGACCTTCGCGCTCACGTCAAGCACCATGAACAGCAGCGTCTCGATGTTCAGCGGCACGATTCCCGCACCTTCGCTGCCGATCAGCCACACGACGGGATACGCGGACCACAACACAACGGTAACGTTACGCAGTACTTTGAACGTGGATGCGACCTCGGGGCGCATGCTTTCGGCCTTCGAGGTGAACCCGAAGAACAGCACGTACAGGATGTACAGCATCGCTGCGGTGCTGATCGCCCACCACACGAAGCGGTACGAGTAGACCTTCGTCAGTGCGCCGACCAGGCCGGTCCCGATCATGATGCCGTCGGCACCGACGAGCGCAAGGATCGTTCCCTGATCCGCGTCAACGAGCAACGCGAGGTCTAACAACAACAGCGGCGTGGTGAACAGCCAGTCAGCGTACCGCGCCCAGTAGATGGGGTTTTGCTCCCCACCGAACGGTACCATTGTGAGGCCATACCCCAGCAGCATCGAGAGGTACATCGTGAACGCGATGGCTGGGACGAGCGTCGTGATGGCGTAGAATTTCTTTGCATCTGGGTCCGAGACGCCCATCCCTTTCACGAGGAAATAGAGCGTCCCGAGTCCCATTAGCGCCGTACCGAGCGCTAGCCAGATCCACTCCGGACGTCCGGTGATCTGGGCCTGCGATACCCCCTCCACTGCTGTTGGCAATAACTCCAACATGCAACAGTACCTAACGAGGATATGTGTGTAACTCTACGACCCAATCAGTATGGTACGCTCGTGACGGAATTTAGACCGATGAACCGTCAGACACGGAGCCGACACGCGGATTCCGAACCATACCAAAATAGCGCACCCCACCGAGTGTGTGGGCCACAGCGGCTGTGAAATGCCCGCTGCCTGCTGGTTCAACGGCCGGCTGGCGTCGAAACACCCGCGGTGAAGTCGGTGCGTGCACGCGTGTTACCACTCGAAGCGCACGAAAAACTCGTGATCGTTGCGGCACTCAACCGTTCGCACCTTCTGGGTGTCGCTGGTCGGCTCCTGTCGTGACGCAGCCGTGACGGACTTCACGGTTGCACCCATCGGGAGCCCCATCTTCACGTCGGATCCGCACCGCGGACAGTGGAGGTCGGTGATCGGCACTACTCCCGGGTGTGTCTTCCCGTTCCTTAAATATTCTCCAGTTCTGATACCCCACTAGCTTGGGTCTTTTTTGATGCTCGGTAGTGACGTGTGTATTCATATGAGCAATAGGTCGCAGTTCGTCCCGTCGTGGCTCGTGCCGGAGGCAGCCGGCGACCTCCCGTTGACCGTGTCGCGGCTGTCACTGCTCGCGCTTGCCGCCGCGTTCGCGGTCGGATACGGCGCGGGCTTCGCGGTCCCACTGGAGGTCCAGGCGGGCGTCTACCTGTTGGGTATGGTCGCGATGAACCTCCCGCACGGCGGCTACGAGCATTTCGAGAACCTGCGGCGACGGGCTGCCTCCTTCCAGGGCAAGTATATCGTCGCCTACCTGGTCGGGATCGCGGCGTTCGGCGCGCTGTTTTTCGTCGCGCCCGTCGCCGGACTGGGGCTGGCAGTCACGGTGGCCGTCGCCAAAGGTGGGTTCGGTGGCGTGCAGTCGATGGACGCCCTCTACGGAACTGACCATTTGCGCACGCGCCCCCAGCGGTGGCTCGCCGCCGTCGTCCGGGGCGGCGCAGTGATGGTGGTTCCCATGTTGTTCTGGACGGACGTGTTCTACGCGTTCAGCTCGGTCATGATCTCGATTTTCGACCCCAGCGCCGTGTCGGCGCTCGGCGGTGACATCGCAACCCGGCGGCTCGTGCTCGGCGGCGGGTACGGGGCGCTCGTGGTCGCACACCTGGGGCTCGGCTACCGGCGGGCGGCCGGTACCGGGTCGTTCCTCGCCGACGCCGCCGAGACGCTGCTGTTGATCGCGTACTTCGCGCTCGTTCCGGTGGTCATCGCCGTCGGGCTGTACTTCCCGCTGTGGTACTCGGCCCGCCAGGTGGCCCGATCGTCGGCCGTCGACGACACGGCGGTGACGCAGGCAGACGCCACCGGCGTGCTCGACGCCCTGGACGCCGACGACCCGGCGCGCGCCACGCTCGCCTCGTGGGCGGTGCTCATCGTCGGCAGCGTCGCCACGTTCGGCCTGGCGACCGTGCTCTGGCTGCTGTCCCCACAGCCCCTGGGTGGTGGTGGGATCCTCGTGGGCTTGGTCGCGTTCTGGAGCATTTTCGTGAGCATCATCGCGCTCCCGCACGTCGTCGTCGGCGGGTGGCTTGACCGCACTCGCGGCATCTGGTACGTCCCATGACGAGCGTCCAGAACACCGAGTCCGAGACCGCCGCCGGCGCGACGACGATCGGCGTGTTGTTCGCGGGCAGCGACCCGGAGACGGGGCCGGCTGCCTGCGACCTCGACGAGGACGGCCGCTTCGACGTGACCCAGATCCGTGATTTCGTAGCCGCACGCGATCGCGTCGACGATCCCGACATCGACTGTGTGGTCGCCGTCCACGAGCCGGATGGCTTCGACGGCGTGGCGTTCCTGGAAGCAGTCCGGCAGACCCACGCGGAGTTCCCGGTCGTGGTCGTGCCGACAGCCGTCGACGAGGACGTTGCGCGGCGCGCCGTCGACGCCGACGCGACGGGGCTGGTGCCGGCGGTGTCCGAGGACGCGACCGCGGCGATCGCCGACCGCATCGAGCAGAGCGCGCCCGCCCACTCCGAGGACACCGAGACGCGGATGCCGATCTCCGATCTGACCGTGGAGTCCGAGCGCCGCCTCAAAGAGCAAGCCCTCGACGAGGCCCCGATCGGGATCACGATCTCGGACGCCACCGACCCGGAGGAGCCGATCATCTACATCAACGACTCCTTCGAGGACATCACGGGGTATTCGCCCGACGAGGTCGTGGGCGCGAACCACCGCTTCCTCCAGGGGCCGAAGACCAACGAGGACCGCGTGGCGGAGTTCTGGACCGCGATCACCGAGGACCACGACACCCAGGTCGTGTTGCGGAACTACCGCCGCGACGGGTCGCTGTTCTGGAACCAGGTGGACATCAGCCCGATCTACGACGAGGACGGCACCGTCTCACACTACGTCGGGTTCCAGATGGACGTCTCCGAGCGCATGGCTGCCCAACAGGAGCTCCAGGGGGAACGCCAGTCCCTGGATCGACTGCTGGACCGCGTGAACGGCCTGATGAACGATGTCACGTCGGCGTTAGTGCGGGCGGCCGACCGGGAGGAGATCGAAACCCGGATCACCGACCGCATCGGCACCGGCGGCGAGTACGCCGGCGCGTGGTTCGGGCGGTACGACGCGACCGAGGACACGATCACGGTCGCGGAGGCAGCGGGGGACTGTGAGGGATGCGACGGCGACGTCTTCGATCTCGCGTCCGCCGGCGAGGCCGTCGCGTTGCTTCAGGACGTCGTCGAGCAGCGCGAAGCGCTCGTGAGCACGGACGCCGACGACGTCTCCGGGACCGCCGACGGCGACGCGTGCGTGCTGGTGCCGGTCACGTACCGGTCGACGACCTACGGCGTGCTCGCCGTGTCGACGGCCGAACACCGCATCGACGACCGCGAACAGGTGTTGTTGCGCTCGCTTGGCCGCACGACCGGCGCGTCGATCAACGACGCGTTGACCCGGCGCACCATCGCCACGGACACCGTGTTGAACATCGGCGTCGAGCTGTCCGATACGGCGCTGTTCCTGGTTGAGTTGGCGGGGGCGACAGACACCACCTTCGAGCAGGAGGCGACGATCGCGGACAGCCAGACGCAGGGCGTGCTCATGCTCGTGACAACGCCACACGACGACCCCCAGGCGGTCGTCGACACCGCGTTGGGCTACGACGCCGTCCAGGACGCCGAGGTCATCGTCTCGACCGACGACGAGAGCGTGGTGCAGTTCGATCTGTCGAGTTCGCCGCTGGTGGACGTGCTCTCCGAGTGTGGGAGCCGGGTCATCCGCATGCACGCCGACCGGACGACGCTGGAGCTCGACGTCCGGGTCGGAACCGAGGGGGCGGCGCGGCGGGTGTTGAGCACGTTGCGGGACAAGTACGCCGACGTGGAGCTGGTCGCGTACCACGAGGACGATCCCGAGCAGACCCCGCATGGGTTCCGCGAGGAGTTGGTCGTGTCGCAAAGTCCTCTAGAGTTCAGTAGCAACTGGCTCCCGTGAGGAACGGGACGCCTCTGGTGTCCACCCAAGAGGTGTCCCATGCACGCCACAATCGACGTGCGGTTCACGATTAGCATCGACGAGGACAAAACGGTACCGCTCGCCACGCTTGCCGAATTCGTTACCGAGCAGAACGTCGAATCTGTACTGCTCGAATCGATGGTCGAGAGCCTCGACGCGAGCCGCGTCGAGGCGCTCTGTGGTGAGAAACACGCTCACGGCAATGGTGATCAGCGATTCCAACGCGCCGGTACTGACACCCGCACAGCCGTCACAACCGCCGGTGAGCACGAATTCGACCTTCACTACGTCGAAGACACCGCCGCTGACCACGACGAATCCAGCTACTTCCGGCCCGTCGAAGATGTTCTCAGCTTCGACGGGCAAAACCGCTATCAGCAGGACATCGCCGCCAAGAGCGTCGATCTCGCTACTTCGGTCAGCTATCGTGACGCTGCTGACCACGGCGACGGCATCCTCTCGAAGATGCCGTCGCCGACCACCATCAATCGTCGCGCCAAAGAGTACGGCAACAAGCTCAAGCAGTTCCTTCCAGACTGTGTCGCTGACACAGACGCTGACGCCGTTATTCCTGACGGCACGAAGTGTCACAGCCAAGACGACGACCGCGCGTACCACTCCGTCCAGGCCACGCTCGGCGAAGATACTGCCAAGGAATCACGCTCTCTGCTGGATCTCTCGATCAACGCTGACTGGGACGAGACAGCCGCCAAACTCGATGACATGGACGCAGTCACTGACGACGCGACGGTCGTCAGTGACGCTGATGAGGGTATCGTCACGGCATTTACCGACGAAAACCGTAATCATCAACTTGATCTCGTCCACGTCGGCCGAACGCTGGACTACAACCTCTGGGACGACGGCGTGTTCTCCTTGGATCGGCGGAACGAGATCGTCTCGGAGGTGATCGACGAGGTGTTCCATCTGAAGAATTCGGTCGCCAAGCACCGTCCAAACGAGGAGTTCGCGGCGATCCGCGAGCGGATCGCGCGAACGACCGAGCGTATCGAGAAGACAGCGTGGCAGTTGGATCAGTTCGGGTCAGAGAAAGCTGCGGGGTATCTACAGCGGTGGCTGCCGTCGATCGTGACGTTTGCCGAGCAGGCTGTCGAGGGGTTCGAGGTGCCGTGGACCTCGAACCCCGTCGAACGGCTGATGGGCGAAGTCAGCAAGCGGTGCAAGAACCAGTGGATGCGCTGGACAACGGAGGGGTTAGAGGCGATACTCCAGCTTCGGCTGGTGAAGTACGCCGATCCAGAGCACTACCAGTCGTTCCTCGACGAACTGCTCCAGCGATCGACCAAAACAGCAATGAGCTGTGACCTCTCAATTGAGAGCACCAGAGGCAAACTCTAGACCGCTTTGCGACGCGACCGAGGAGTTGCGCAGCGACCTGACTGACCGGCAGCTCACCGCCCTCCAGAAGGCGTACGTGAGCGGCTACTTCGAGTGGCCGCGGCGCGCGGAGGGCAAGCAGCTCGCGGAGTCGATGGATATCGTGCCGTCGACGTACCACCAGCATCTGCAGGCTGCCAAGCAGAAGCTCGTCGGCGCGTTCTTCGAGGAGTGACGCGGGCCACACGCCGGCTGTGGCGGATCCGTGTCAGTGTTCGAGGAACGTCGTGAGGTTGTCGACGGTGGCGGCGGCTTCCCGTTTGTTGTATGCTTTTGCGATCGGGGCCAGCACCGATTCGATGACCGTGTCCGGCAGGTCGTACTCGGCCTCGTAGGTCAGCGACGTGGTGTCGTCGCCGGAGAGCCGGTACGTGATGGTGCCGTCGATGGCGCCCGTCAGCTCCTGGACGAGCCGGCGCTCGGGCACGCGTTCGATGTCTTCGACAGTGCCGACGAGTTCGACGCCGGCGAGTTTGTATCGGTATTTGGCTCGTTTGCCGCCACTGGCAAGCGCTTCGACGTCCGTGACGGTGATGAGTCCGGGCGTGATCTTGACGTGGTTCCGAGGGTCATCGAGGAAGGAAAAGACGTCGCCGGGCGGCGCGTCGATTGTGGCCTGTTGTTCGACCGTGAACATGGATGAGTGGTGTGGAGTTGGCGTCGTCCGACGTGTGGATGATGGTGGCGTGGGTGGGTAACTACAGCCCCCAATCAATTTGGTAGAAACTCCCACATGTCGCGGCACGCTCGAACACCCAAACACATGGGGGATGGGGCTTTAGCATTGAGCGGCAACCTGTAGGTGTGCTACCGGAGGCAGGAGGCGGATGACGCGGGTGCGTGTCACCCTCAGGGACGCCGCCGACAGGACAGCCGACGCGCCGGCCGTCGGTCCGGGCCGGCTCAGTTTCACCGCCGAAACCCGCCAGCAGATCGGGGTGGCGGAGGGCGACGCCGTCACCGTCACCGGCAGCGAGGAAACCGTTGCGACTGTCGGCCCCGACACCACAGCCATCGCGGCCAGCAGCGGGCTCGCGGGCGCGGATGTGCTGCGGAACGTCGGCCCGACGGACACGGTCACGGTTGCGCCCGCCGATCCCAGTCCGGCAGTCGGGCTCACTGTGGCACCGGCCACGTCGTCGACCCTGGAGGGCGACGCCGACGCGCTTGCACGCGCGCTCGCCGGGCGTCACCTGGTCGCGGACGACCGCATCGCCGTGCCGCTGTTCAGCGGCACCGTTGTGGTGACGCTCGACGTCGAGGACACGACGCCGGGCGGTCCCGTCACCGTCACTGCCGACACGGCGATCACGCTCACGGGCCACGCCGCCGACAGCGGGCACGCGGACGCGGAGCACGCGACGCCGGCCGACACCAGGGTCGGCGGGCTCGACGACGAACGCGGTGCGCTCCGGCGGCTCGTCGTCGCGCCGCTGGTCGCCGATTCGTACGCCGCCGTCGGCGTGCGGCCGCCGGCCGGCGTACTCGTCCACGGGCCGGCAGGCACCGGGAAGACGACGCTTGTGCGTGCGGTGGCGGCGGCCGCCGACCTGGCGGTCGAGTCGGTGGCCCCCGAGGACGCCGGCGACCGGGACGCGCTGGCGGCGGTGTTGGACGCCGCCCGGGACGCCGAGCCGGGCTGTGTGGTGTTCGTGGAGTCGCTGGCCGCGGCCGCCCCCGACCCGACGGCGGACGGCGCCAGCGGTCGTGGGTCGCCGTCGGCGCTCGGGTGGCTGCTCGACCGCGTCCGGGGCCACGACACAGTCGTGGTGGTCGGGGAGACCACCGATCCCGACGCCGTTGATCCGGCGCTCCGGCGGGGCGGGCGTTTCGACGCGGAGGTGCGCGTCGGCGTGCCTGATCCGGCCGCTCGGCGCGCCATCCTCGACGTACACACGGACGGCGTTCGGCTCGCCGACGCGGTGTCGCTGGACGCGGTGGCCGATCGAACCCACGGGTACACCGGCGCGGACCTGACCGCCGTACTCGTCGACGCCGCGACCAGGGCTGCCGGCAGCGCGGCCGGCCCG
Source organism: Halobacterium sp. MBLA0001 (assembly GCF_049705385.1). Lineage (NCBI taxonomy): Archaea > Methanobacteriati > Methanobacteriota > Halobacteria > Halobacteriales > Halobacteriaceae > Halobacterium > Halobacterium sp. MBLA0001. The sequence goes on along the minus strand of NZ_JBNAMQ010000007.1, from coordinate 1,867,542 downwards.
CCGGTGATCCGCCAGCGCGACCTCGAAGCCGCCCTGGACGCCGTGGGTCCGTCCACGCTCCGCGACGTGTCGGTGCAGACGCCGACGACCACCTACCAGGACATCGGCGGGCTCGACCGCGCGAAACGCGAGGTGGTGCGGACCGTCGAGTGGCCCCAGCGGTATCCGGCGTTGTTCGAGCGCTTGGACGCGGCCGCGCCGACCGGCGTGTTGTTACACGGGCCGCCGGGAACCGGGAAAACGATGCTCGCGAAGGCCGTGGCGGCGTCCACGGACGCGAACTTCCTGTCCGTCGACGGCCCGGAGTTGATGAACCGCTACGTGGGCGAGAGCGAGCGCGGCGTTCGGGACCTGTTCGAGCGCGCGCGGCGGCTCGCGCCCGCCGTGGTGTTCCTCGACGAGGTTGATTCGCTCGCGCCGGCCCGCCACGACACCGACACGGGGGCGTCCGAGCGCGTCGTCTCCCAGCTGCTGACCGAGCTAGACGGGCTGTCGCCCCGCGGTTCGGTTGCGGTGTTGGCGGCGACGAACCGTCGGGAGTCGGTGGACCCTGCGTTGCTTCGCCCGGGGCGGATCGAAACCCAGGTCGCGGTTCCGATCCCGGACCAGGACGCCCGGGCCGCGATCTTCGAGGTGCAACTCGACGGCGTGGCGACCGGACGCATCGACACCACCGCGCTGGCCGCCGCCACGACCGGCTACACGGGCAGCGACATCGCGGGTGTCGTCCGCGAGGGTGCGCTGTTGGCGATGGAGGACCACCTCCGCGAGACGGAGTTCGACGCCACCGACGCCAGCGGGCTGGTCGTCACCCAGCGCCATCTGCGCCGCGCCATCGAGACGACGGCCCCGTCGGTCGACGGCGCGGGGTGATGGTTTGGCACATCGTTGAAGACGCCGCCGGTCGAAGCGGCGGTATGGAGAAGCAGGATCTCGTCGTCGCGGTGCATGTGATGGTTGCCGTCGCCATCGCGGCGTTCGGACTCGTCCGGATCTCGCGGGGCCAGCGGGTGCCGGGCGCGCTGAACGTCGGGTTCGCGATCGTCGTGGTTGGCGTTGGGGTGTACATGCGCCAGTTGGTGTGAGCGACGCCACGCCGAGGGGCCACCAGTTTGGTCCGTGTTTGAAACGGGCGAGCGCCTACCACTAGCTGTGAGCGAAGACGCCGACAACTCGGGAGAGCAGGCGGCGGAGGCGACCGACACCCAAGACCACACGGAGACGGACGCCGAATCGGAAGCCAGCGAGGCCACGGAGCGCAGTGAGGACGTCGTCGTCGATCTCGATTCGGCGGCGGCCTACGAGCAACGCGTCGACGAGCTGGAGGCGGTCGTCGAGGAGCAACGCGAGCAGATCGAGGAGTTAGAGGACCTGATGCTCGATCTGTCGGTGCGCGCGGCCGACGACAAGGGGATGGGGGTGTGTCCGGAGTGTCACGGTCCGGTTGAGAAGATCGATCCGTGGTTCGGCGCGACCCGCATCGAATGTCGGCGCTGCGGGGAAGTGTACCACGAGTACTAGCGCACCTAAAGCACCCAAACTAGTGGGGTGTCGGTTTGAGGCGCGAAACGAGTGTAGGTCCACACAGGTCGTATTGCGCGTCAGGCAACGCCGCACACGCACTGTCATCCATGGTCTCACCGGAACACCTACGACGGAGCAAGGCAGTCCAGCGCCGCACCGGTCGGACGTTCCACATCGCCACCCGGTTCCTCCCCGAGCGCGTCCGCTACCCCACCTACGTCCTGTACGCGTTCTTCCGGCTCACCGACGAGATCGTCGACGACGAGGCACCCGGGCCGCCCGACGAACAGCGCCGCCGCCTGGCACACGTGCGGGCGGCCGCTCTCGGTGATCGCGACCCCGACGACCCCGTGCTTGCGGCGTTCGCCGCGCTCCGCGAGGACCACGACATCCCCCGCGAGGAGGTCACCACGTTCATCGACGCCATGCAACAGGACGTCGACACCGCGCGCTACCGGAGCCACGACGACCTGGCGGAGTACCTCCGTGGGTCGTCGGTCGCGGTCGGATACATGATGCTGTCCATCATGGACGCCCCGGAGCCGGAGCGCGCGCGTCCACACGCGGCGTCGCTGGGGGAGGCGTTCCAGCTCACGAACTTCCTGCGGGACGTCCGGGAGGACGTACTCGACTACGACCGCATCTACCTGCCCAGTCAGACCCTGGCCGCCCACGGCGCGAGCCACGACGACATCGCCGCCCTATCGGCCACCCCGCAGGTCCGGGACGCGATCCGTGCCGAACTCGACCGCACCGAGCGCCTCTACCGCCACGGCGTCGCGGGCATCGAGCACCTGCCCGCCGACTGCCAGTTCCCGGTGCTCGCGGCGGCCGTGATGTACGCCGACCAGCACCGCCTGATCCGCGCCCGGGACTGTGACGTGCTCTCACAGCGGCCCACACTGACGCTGCGGCGGCGGCTCAGCGTCGTTGCGCGCACGTGGCTGCGCTGGCGGGTCAGCGACGACCCGACTGCGGTGTTCCACGCAGTCACCGGGATCGGGGAGCCCGACGCCGGTGGCGTGCCCGAGCAGTCGTTTGCGGTGCGGGAGTCCCAGCCCACGCGGGCGGACTGAGCTACCGGCCGCCGCGCAGCAGCTCCGAGATGCGATCCCGGATGCGGTCGTGGTCGCCCAGCCGGAGGTAGTACGCGCCGGTGCCGTCCTCGTAGTAGTCCTCGATCTCGCGCTCGACGGTGAACCCGAGGTTTCGGTAGAACCCGATGGCGTTCTCGTTGGTCATGCGGGCGTGACAGGAGGCCTTGCCGGCGTCGGCGGCGACGGACGCGACGAGTTGCTCGCCGAAGTTCTCGCCGCGATAGTCCGGCGCCACCGCGAGAAACAGGATGTAGCCGTCGGATCGCGCCGCCGCGAACCCGACCAGCTCGTCGTCACCACCGCCGAGAAAACAGTGCACTGCGGCCCGTCGATAGGCGTTCGCGAAGAACCCACGGCGTTGTTTCAGGAGCCCCTCGTGCTCCCGGATGTGTTCTTTCAGCGCCCACGCCGCCTCAAGGTAGTCACCGCTTCCCGGGGGCACTACCTGTTTGTCCACCGTGACGCTCACCCCAGAGTGTTGCGTCGCGACGACTATAATTCCACCGTCCCGCACGGGGAACCGGGGCGTCGAAATCCTTTCGGGCGTCCTGGCCGTTCGCAGACCCAATGCACACCATCGAACCGGACGGGGGCGGCGCGTGACGTTCGCGCTACGCGAGCACACCGCCGACATCGCCGTGGCGGCGGCCGCCGACAGTCTCGGCGGCGTGTTCGGCGCGGTCGCGGACGGCATGGCGGCGGCGATGATCGACGACGACGTGCCGGCCACCGGCGCACAACTCACGGTGTCCGAGCGCGCGGAATCACGGGAGGCGGCGCTGTACGATTATCTCACCCGGCTGCTCTACGAGCGCGACGTGCAAGGCGTGTTGCCCGTGGACAACGCCGCAACCGTCGATGAACCCACCGGCGGCGGTGACTGGCGCGTCACAGCGTCAGCCCGAGGGGTGCCACTGGACGCGGTCCACGCCCGCGACCTCAAGGCGGTGACGTACTCGGAGATGCAGCTCACGCCGCCCGGCGACCCCACCCGCGCCGAGGCGGGGACGCCACCCGAAGCCGTTCGCGAGCACCCCGACGACTGGGCCGCATACGTCGTTTTCGACGTGTGAGAGGCTTTTGCGTGTCCAGCGCCTACGACCACACAGCATGCCCCCAGTCGCACCCGCGTCCCCGGGTCACGTTAGGTACGTCTCCGACGGCGCGCCCACGGACCGCGCCATCGCGTTCCTCGTGGACGTGCTGTCGACGCCGCTGAACGCCGCCATCGTCGCGGCCGGCGCGGCCGCGGTCGTGACGATCCTGGTCGTCGCAGTCCGCTACCAGCCGGCCGCCACGGACGTCCACGCGCTTCGGGACGCCCTCGCGGGCTACCACACGTTCATGCCGTGGATGCTCCGGCTGGCGGTCGGGCTGCCACTGATCGGGGCGGGGTTCACCGGCTATTTCATCTCGCCGGCGGTCCAATCGCCGACCCGCGTCTTCCAGGTCACCATCGGGTTCCTGCTGTTGTTCGGGCTGGCCACCCGCGCCGTCGCCCTCGTCGGGCTGACTGCCTACCTCGCGGAGCTCGTCGTCCACCCCGAGCTCGTGCTCGCAAGCGAGTACATCGGCGGGTTCCTGGGGATCGCGCTGCTGGGCAGCGGCCGCCCGAGCGCCGACCACCTGCTCCAGCGGGTCGCGGCCGCCGACGGATCGCTGTACGGGCGACTCGACCCGCTGCATCCGGTCGTCGACCGGTTCAACGACCTCATTCGGCCCTTCGAACGCTACGCACCCACCGTGATCCGCGCCGGCCTCGGGTTCAACTTCGCGCTGCTCGGGTTCTGGGAGAAACTCGCACACCCCGGGCGGGCGCTCGCGGTGGTCGAGAAATACGAGCTGACGACGGTCGTCCCCGTTGATCCCGGCCTCTGGGTGCTCGGCGCCGGTGCCACGGAGCTTGCGGTCGGCGTGTTGTTCGTGCTCGGGCTGTTCACGCGGGCCACCGCGGCCACCGCGTTCCTCGTGTTGACGACGACCCTGTTCGGCCTGCCGGACGACCCGGTGTTGGCCCACGTCACGCTGTTCGGCATGGTGTCGGCGCTGTTCGTCACCGGTGGCGGCCCGCTGTCCCTCGATCGCGTGCTCGACGCCTGGGACGACCGGACAGCCACCCCGCAGCCGGCAGCCCGCGGCGACGACGCCGGGTCGTAGCCGAAACGTATTCCAGCGCGGGCGGCCGACGAACAGCCATGTCCACCTTCGACGCCGACGGCCACCGGCTCACCGAAGTCGAGCCGGACGTCTGGGCGCTCGCGGACACCGGCGACGAGTCGGTGCCGGCGCGCGTGCTCGCCAACCGCAGCCTCTTGGCGCAGATCAGCACCGACAACACGCTCACCCAGCTCCGCAACGTCGCCGGCATGCCCGGTGCCGTCGCCCCCGCGCTCTGCATGCCCGACGGCCACCAGGGCTACGGGTTCCCCGTCGGCGGCGTCGCCGCCTTCGACGCCGAGGACGGCTGCATCTCGCCGGGCGGCGTCGGCTTCGACATCAACTGCGGCGTCCGCATGCTGACCACGACGCTCACCTACGACGACGTCAAGGGCCGCGAAGCGGCGCTCGTGGACGCGCTGTACGACGCCGTCCCCTGCGGGCTGGGCGGCGGCGGCGTCCACGACGGCACGCACGCCGACCTGGACGCCGCCCTCGAACGCGGCATCGACTGGTGTGTCGAAGAAGGGTACGCCGTTCCCGCGGACCGCCGCCACTGCGAGGACGAGGGGCGGCGACCCGACGCCGATCTGGACGCCGTCTCGAAGAAGGCCCGCGACCGCGGCGCGAGCCAGATGGGGTCGCTCGGGTCGGGCAACCACTTCCTGGAAGTCCAGCGCGTCACCGACGTCTACGACGACGACACCGCCGCGGCGTTCGGGCTCGCCGAGGACCAGGTCGTCGTGTTGATCCACTGTGGCTCCCGCGGCCTGGGCCACCAGATCTGCTCGGACTACCTGCGCCGCATCGAACAGGAGCACCCCGACTTCCTGGCGTCGCTGCCGAACAAGGACCTCGCAGCCGCGCCCGCGGGCTCCGAGCTCGCCGCGTCGTACTACGGCGCGATGTGCGCGGCCATCAACTTCGCGTGGGTGAACCGCCAGCTCATCACCCACGCCGTCCGGGAGACGTTCGCCGATGTCTTCGACGCGCCCGACTGGGAGGCCCTCGGGATGGACCTGCTGTACGACGTGTCCCACAACATCGCGAAGCGCGAAACCCACGCGGTCGTCGAGACCGAGGACGGCTACAGCCTCGCCGGGGACGGCGAGCGCGTCGAGCGCGAGCTGTTCGTCCACCGGAAGGGCGCGACGCGCGCGTTCCCCGCCGGCCACCCGGAGGTGCCGGCGGCCTACCGGGAGGTCGGCCAGCCGGTCATCATTCCGGGGTCGATGGGCGCGGGCAGCTACGTGCTGCGCGGGGGCAGCCAGTCGTTGGGGCGGACGTTCGGTTCGACCGCCCACGGCGCGGGCCGCCTGATGAGCCGCACCCAGGCCAAAGACGAGTACCAGGGCGGCGACGTGCAGGACGCCCTCGAAGCCGACGACGACATCCACGTGAAGGCGGCCTCAGGCGCGACGATCGCGGAGGAAGCGCCCGGCGTCTACAAGGACATCGACGACGTGGTCGATGTGTCAGCCGGCCTGGGCGTGGGCGACCCCGTCGTCCGCACGTATCCGGTCTGCAACGTCAAGGGGTAGCTACCGGGAGAACCCCGGGCCGGTGGGGCCACGTGGCCCCGTCGGCTCCGGCGAATCGGCGAGCGTGACCGGCTGTGACTCCTGTGTTCCGTCGACCTCCTGGCCGTCCTCGAACCGCACGAAGTTCAGGTACACGGCCTCCCCACAGCCCGGCGTGTCGTCGTGGCTGTCGGCCTCGTGTGGGGGGTGAGTCCAGTCCAGGCCGTCGTGGTCGGCGTCGCCACACGACAGCGCCACGCCGTCCCACTCGTCGGCCTCGTAGTCGTCGCTGGGGGTGGCGTACGTCCAGCCCGCCAGCGGGAACGGCGTGACGGATTTGTCCGCGAGATACGCGTCCCGGTCGAGCTCGGCGACGGCGCCACACCGCGGGCAGTAGTACGAGACGGCAACCATGCCAGTGGGTTGGGGCGCGAGACGGAAAGCCCGTGTGGGAACCGGCAGGGACTCCGGAAAGCATTTGCCGGAACCGACGCGAACCATCGCGTATGATAGACGAGACCGCCGAGGAGATCCGGGAGATGCGCACGCACTCCTCCTCGGTCGTCGCGGTGAAGGCGGCGCGAGCCCTGGAGGCGCTGCTGGACAGCGACTACCCGACGGTCGCGGCGTACGTGCGCGCCCTGGAGCGCAACAGCACGGCGCTGCGGCGCGCGAACCCCTCCCACGCCTCGCTGGTGACGACCCAGCGGGAGGTCGTCTCCCGGGTTCGGGACGCCGACCCGGCGTCGATCCCGGAGGCCCAGGAGGTGACCGCGGCCGCCATCGACGACGTGGTTGCGCGGGTGAACATGGGCAAACACGACGCCGCCGCCGCGACCGCCGAACACATCACCGACGGGCAGACGCTGCTCACGCACGACTACTCGTCGACGGTGCTGGAGGCGATCGAGCTCGCAGCACAGGACGGCGCGCACCTCGACGTGTTCGTGACCGAAGCCCGGCCCCGACACCTCGGCCGGAAGACCGTGCGCGCGCTCGCACAACTGGACCGCGTCGACCCCACGCTCATCGTGGACGGGGCCGCAGGCCACGTCCTCGACGACTGTGACCGCGTGCTGTTGGGGATGGACTGCATCGTGGCAGACACCTACTACAACCGCGTGGGGACGTACCCGATCGTGGCGGCGGCTGCGGACGCCGGCACCCCGGTCACGGTGTCGGGGTCGGCGGCCAAACTCGTCGCGGACGGCTTCCAGTTCACGAACGACTTCCGGGACACAAGCGAGGTGATCCGGGAGCCGCCGGCGGGGTTCACCGTCGAAAACCCGGCCTACGACGCGACGCCGACCCGGCTGCTGGACGCCGTGGTAACCGAGGACGGCCGCCGCACTGCGTTCCCCCTGGAGTCGTAACCGCCCGCTCAGAGCGCCGGCGGGGCGTCCCGGGCGACCGCGATCTCGTGGGCTTCGACGTCTTCGAGGGCGGCCACCCGGCCGCCGACCTCGACGCGGTCGCCGTTCTCGGTGTAGACGATGATGGTCGCGACCTCCCCGGATTCCTCGAACCTGGTTTCGACGATCCGCCCCTGGATCCTGCGGTCGGCCCCCGTGAGCACGTCCCGGCCGGTGACGGTGGCGTAGACGGATTCGTCGACGGACTGGAGGTCCCGGACGCAGCGCCGGATCGCGGCGTACGTCCGGGGCAACGACAGCTCCGTGGCGGGGTCGTACAGCGACTCGGTGGCCGTCGACCACAACACCGTGTCGAAGAAGCCCGACACCAGGAACCCCAGCGCGGACTGATCGAAGATCACGCCGTAGCGGTCGGAGTCGTCGCGGACGGCGTCCTGGGTGGCGTACACCGAATACCGGCCGTCGGCGACCGCGATGACGGGCGTGGTGATGCCGCGGCGGCCGCGGGCGGCGGTGGTGGCGGCGGCGTAGTCGAAGGCGTCGGGGTCCGGAGCGTTCCGTGCCGGGCTGACCACCACGTCGACGCTGACGCCGCGGTCGACGGCGGCCGCGAGGTCGTCGGCGAACCGCTCCAGCAGGCTCGGCGTGAGCGAGCACACCAACTCGAAGTCGGCCTCCGCGATCACGTCGCCGAAGTACCGCACGATCGTCGAGCGGGATTTCACCAGCGAGACGGCTTCGGTGTTGCGCGCGGGCTGGGTGTACTCGGCTTCGAGCGCGCCGACCATCTCCTGGAAGTCCTCCTGGAGCCCGGCGAACGCGTCCTCGGGGCTGAGCGCGACGATCTTCATGGGGCGTGACTCGCGCAACTCGACGAGCCCGCGGTCGCCGAGGCTCCGAACGGTGTCGTAGACGCGTGGCTGGGGGATGTCCGTGCGGTCGGCGATGTCGCTGGCGGTGAGTTCGCCGTGGCGCAACACCGTGAGGTAGGCTTCGACCTCGTATTCGCCGAGGTTGAAGCCTCTGCCGACCTGTTCGACGGTGCCGCGGAGGTCCTCGTCGCTCATGCGCGTACGGATGTCCACCCGCATCTTTTAGGTGGCGGTCGGCGCGCGGGAGGCGGGGCGTGGGGGCGTCAGTCGTCGGCGTGGAACCGGATGCGCCCCTCGGTCTCCGGGTTGATGCCCTCCTGGCGGGCGTACGACGCCAACACCTCGTGTTGGGTGTCCAGCTGGTCGATCCGGTGGCCGGCGTCGAGCGCGGGAAACTCGTCGTCGGAGTAAAACAGGTAGTCGGTGGTCGCGAGCGTGTACGTGGCGTCCGGGTCGACCGGGTCGCCGCCGACGGACGCACTCACGAGGCCGTCCCCGTCGCGCCATTCGAGCGTCGCACCCGAGACGTGGGCGTGCCACCAGTCCGGCTCGGCGAACCCGAGACCGCCGCTACCGTTGCCCGCCCGGAACACGTCCAGGAGCTCCCTGCCGGTGAGCTCGGCGACGCCGACGGGCTCCGCGAACGGCACGACGCTGACGAGGTCCGCGACGGTCACATCACCCGCGAGGGCGGGCCCGTCACGGACGCCGCCGGCGTTCTGGAGGCCGACGTCGGCGTCGGCGGCCCACCGGTAGGCGTCGGCCACGAAGTTCCCGATGCGGGACTCCCCCTCGAAGAGCGTGCGCTCGGTCCGCTCCATGGGGGGTGTGACGTGTCCCACGACGGCGTCGAGGCCGGCGTCCGCTAGTCGGTCGCGGAGCGCGGCCGTGACGCCGTCGTGGCGGGGCGCGTTGTCGACCTGATGGCGGGTCACGGTGTCGGCCGCGATGTCGATCTCGAAGACCACGTCACCGCCGGCGCCGGGGCGCGTGAGCAGCGTGCCGTCGAGGCGTTCGACGCGCTCGCTGGCGATGTGGCCGCCGAGCACGGCGTCAACAGTGGTGGCGGCCGCGAGTTCGTCGTCGCCGCGCCCGAGATGCGAGAGCGCGACCACGTACTCCGCGCCGGCGTCCCGGAGCGCCGCCTCGGCGTCGGTGGCCGCTTGGATCGGGTCGGTCACGGTGAGGTCGCTCGCCATCGGGTTGAGCGCGGGCGTGTCCGCATCGAGCACGCCGAAAAACCCGAGCGTGGTGCCGTCGCGCTCGACGAGCGTCCAGGGCTCGACGCCGGCAACCCGGTCGCCGTCGTGGTAGACGTTGGCCGACACCCACGTCTGTGGGGAGTCCGCGACCACCGCCGCGGTCCGCGACGGCCCGTAGTCGAAGTCGTGGTTGCCGAACGTGGCAACGTCCGGGTCGACGGCGCTGTAGAGGTCCATGGCCTGCTCGCCGTCGGTGACAAGCGACAGCACCCCGGGCGCGGTGTTGTCACCGGTCCCGGCGGTGATCGCGTCGGGGCCGCGGCCCGCGAGCAGTCCCGCCAGCCGGCCGGCTCGTTCGGGCGTGTCGTAGACGTTCTCTAGGTCGGAGTAGTGATAGATACCGGGCGCCACAGTGGTGAACGGAGGTGGGTGCCGGCAAAGGGGGTTTCGGAACTGACACCCGGTGGAAAGCGATAAATGCGGGACCGCGGTAGGCGGTGGTATGCTGACCGTCGAGGGCGAGGACAGCCAGCCGCTGTACGTCGCCACGGACGAGGGTGAGACCGGCCAGGACGGCCCGTTTTTCGTGGTGTACCGCACGCCGGACCGCGAGCGCCGCTGGGGGTGGTACTGTTCGAACTGCGAGTCCATCGACAACGCGATGGATTCGATGGGCCGCATCGAGTGCAACGGCTGTGGGAACTTCCGCAAGCCCGAGGAGTGGGACGCCGCCCACGAGTGACCGCGGCGCACGCCCGGCCGGCTGGGCGGCTCCGGGGGCACAGCTTATGCGCCGCGGCGGCGTATCGCGGGCATGTTCGTTGGACACGCGACGCTGGCGTTCGGCGTGGTGGCGCTGCTCGTCGGCCGAACGGGCGTGCCCCGTCGCCGTGTGCTGGCGTTGGCCGTCGCCGCCGGGCTGTTCGCCGCGCTCCCGGACGTCGACATGGTGGCCGCGCTGGTCGGGGTCGTCGGCGTCGATCCGACCCAGCCCCTCGCCGCGGCCAACTCCTTTTGGGGCGCGTCGACGACCGCCCACCGGGGCGTGACCCACTCGGTTGTCATTGCGCTCCCGGCAGCGGCCGCGTTCGCGCTCGCGCCCACCCACCGGGCGCTCGCCGCGGGCTGCTTGGGCGCGCTGGTCGCCGCCGTGTTCGCCACCAGCGGCCCGGTCGCGGCCGTCGTTGCTGCGGTGTTCGCGGTCACCGGGTGGCTCCTCGCCGCCGTCGCATCGGGGATCGGCGTCCGCGGGCGGCGCCTGTTCGCGGTCGCCGCCGTCGGTCTGGTGAGCCACCCGTTCGGTGATCTGTTCACCGGCGACCCGCCGGCGCTGCTGTCCCCCCTGGACGCCACCGTGTTCGCCGAGCGCGTGACGCTCGCTGCCGACCCCACCCTGCAGGTGGTGGGCGCGTTCGGGGTCGAGCTCGCGGCCATCTGGCTGGGTGTGCTGGGCGCGCTCGCGATCGCCGACCGCAGCCTCCGGGAGTTTGTCACCGCCCGCGCGGTCGCGGGCGCTGGATACGGCCTGGCGGTGCTCGCCGTGCCCGCGCCAACCCTCGACACCTCCTATCAGTTCGTGTTCAGCGTGCTCGCGGTCGGCACCATCGGCGTCGTTCCCATCCCACATCGGCGACGCCCCACGGTGCCCGCCGCCGCGCTCACCGGGCTCGCAGCCGTCACGGTCGCGGTCGCCGCGTACGCGGCGCTGTACCTGGCTGGCGTCGCGTAGCACGCCCGCCGGCGCATAGTTTTATGCCGGCTCCAGCGGAATGCTGTCATATGGTCTTCAAGAAGGTCCTGCTCACCGGCACCAGCGAGGAGAGTTTCACCGCCGCCGCCGACGACGCCATCGACCGCGCGGAGGACACCCTCGACAACGTGGTGTGGGCGGAAGTCGTCGACCAGGGCGTCGAAATCGGCGCCGTCGAGGAGCGCACGTATCAGACGGAAGTGCAGGTGGCGTTCGAACTCGACGGCTCCCAGTAGTCGATCACGCCGCCTTCTCGGGTGGATTCGCACGAAGAAGCCGGCCGTGGAGCCGTCGAGGCGCGCACAGGGAGATCGTCCGCCGCGTCCGTGTCGACGTGCCAGTCCGGACGCGAACGAGGAGGCGTTCGGTTCGGTTTACTCGTCCTCGAACCGAGCGTCGACGCTGGCCGCGTGCCCCTCAAGTCCCTCGGCGTCGGCCAGCGTGGTCACCGTCTCCCGGAGCGCCGCCAGCCCCTCGCGGTCGAGGCGCTGGACCGTCGTCGAGCGCAGGAACGTGTCGACGCTCAGGCCGCCGGTGACCCGCGCGGTCCCGTTGGTGGGCAACACGTGATTGGTGCCGGCGGCGTAATCGCCGGCGGCGACGGGCGCGTACCCGCCGAGGAACACCGAGCCGGCGCTGTCGATGCGGTCCAGCAGCGCCTCGTCGTCGCTGGCCTGGATCGAGAGGTGTTCGGCGGCGTACTCCTCGGCGAACACCACGGCCTCGCTCATCGACCGCGCGACGAACACGCCGCTGGCCTCGTTGTCGAGGGCGGCCCGAATGGTGTCGGCGCGTTCGCGGTCGTCGAGGCGGGCCGCGACCGCGTCGGTGATCGCGGCGGCGGTCGCCTCGTCGTCGGTGACGGCAACCACGCTCGCGTTCGGATCGTGTTCGGCCTGCGCGAGCAGGTCGGCGGCGACGAACGCCGGCTCCGCGGTTTCGTCCGCGACCACGAGCAACTCGGAGGGGCCCGCCAGGAAGTCGATCTCCACGTCGCCCCGCACCTCGGCTTTGGCCGCCGTCACCCACTTGTTGCCGGGGCCGACGACCGTCTGGACGGTGTCAACCGTCTCGGTGCCGTACGCGAACGCGCCGATGGCCTGCGCGCCCCCGACCTGGTAGACGCGGTCCGCACCGGCGGCGTGCGCCGCCGCCAGGGTGACGGGGTTGATCGTCTCGGCGGGCGGCGTCGCCACGGCCACCTGTTCGACGCCCGCCACTACCGCCGGGATCACCCCCATCAACACCGACGACGGGTACGCTGCCGTGCCGCCGGGTGCGTACACGCCCACCCGCCGCACGGGCCGGAAGCGCCGCCCCAGCTCCCGCCCCGCAGCGAACGACTCCCGCCAGTCGTCGGGCAACTGGGCCTCGTGGAACGCCCGGATGTTCGCCGCGGCGTCCTCGATGGCGTCGTACACGTCGTCGGGCACCGCGTCAGCGGCGCGCTCCATCTCGTCGGTGACGTCCAGGTTCCCGACCTCGACGTCGTCGAACTCGCTGGCGAGCGCCCGCAGCGCAACGTCGCCCTCGCTCTCCACGCGGTCGAGGATTTCCGCCACGTCCGAGCGCACGGCGTCGACGCCGGCGTCCCGTTCGAACAACGCCACCCGGCGATCCGGCGCGAGGTCGGCGACGGCTTCGTACTCCATACGCCGGCTTCGATCCCGCACCGTTAGTGCGTTTTCATCGCACACAACCACCGAGACGCTTATTTATGTGTCATTCCTACCCCATCCATGTCGATTGCCGCACTGGACGCCGACGACATGGGGGAGGAGGTGTGGCGCGGCGCACTCAGTCAGTTTTTCACGGCGTTCCCGGAGCCGCTGTTCGTCGTTGACCGCGACGGGACGGTCGTGCTCTGGAACGACGCCATCGTGGAGATGACGGGCGTCGAGGCCGCCGACGCGGTCGGCACCCCCTCGATCGAGCTGTTCGGTACCGAGGGGGAGACCCAGACGCTGGCCGAAGCCGTCCTGGAGCGCGGCGAGGCGATCCGAGAGACGTCGGTTCGAACCTCGGAACTGCCTGCAGGCGCCCAGCACGCCAAGGCCTCGGCGACCCCACTGCACAACGACGGTGCGGTGATCGGGGCCGTGGAAGTTCTCACCATCGTGACCGACGTGGTCGAACAGCGCGAGCGCGTGACACGCGCACAGCGCACGCTCACTGACGACGTGGAGGCGGCCGTGACGGAGCTGCGGGACGCCGGCGAAGGAGTCGCCGATGCCAGCCAGGAGATCAGCGATCTCGCCGCCGAACAGGCAAGCGACGTCAACGACATCGCCGCCGACGTGTCGGATCTGTCGGCCACCATCCAAGAGGTCGCCGCCAGCGCCGACGAAGTGCGCCAGCGGAGCACGGAAGCACGCGAACGGGCCGAGGCATCCCGGGAGGCCGCCGAGCGCGTGCTGGCGGCCGTGGAGGCGTTCGCCGACGCCGGGGACACGGTCAGCGTGAACACCGCGTCGCTGCGCGAGCACCTCGACGAGATCGACCAGCTGGTGGACGTGATCAACGACATCGCCGACCAGACGAACATGCTGGCGTTGAACGCCAACATCGAGGCCGCCCGCGCCGGCGAGGACGGCAGCGGGTTCTCGGTCGTCGCCGAGGAGGTCAAGGACCTCGCCGAGCAGTCCCAACAACAGGTCGGCGACATCGAAGCGCTGGTCGCGGACATCGAAGCCGACAGCGAGGAAACCGCGAAAAGCGTCGCCGCGGCCAACGATCAGGTGTCCTCGGCGCGCACCGCCGCCGAGGAGCTCGTCGAGAACCAGGACGCGATCGCCAGCGCGATCGGGGAGACCGCGGAGGGCATCGCGGAGATCGCGGCCGCCACCGACGAGCAGGCCGAAACCGCCGCGGAGATCTCCGCGGCGATCGACACGGTGGTCGAGCGCGCCGACGCCGTGGCCGACGAAACGGCCGACGTCGCGGCCGCGAACGAACAGCAGACGGACAGAGGGTGTCATAGAAGTCTTGTCACACCGTGATGATCGGGCTTCCCGGATTGTCTCCGCGTTCGTAGTTGGTGATTGCGACGACGAGACGAAGGCACAGAGCGAGGAACACCTGCGCTCGTGCGTGAACGCGGCCTCGGGCATGCGTTCGCCCGAGGCCGCAGTCCTTCACTGATTCATTGGTTCGTTCGACTCCAGTACGGCGGTTGTACGTCTCATCCAACGTGGATTGCTTCAGCTGAACGTCCTCGCTGTGTTGTTCGATGCGGTCTTCGACCCTGTACTCGATGTCTTTCGGGTCGTCGGTGTTTCGCGCGTTGTATGGGGCGACTGGCACGACCCCTGCGGCCAGCAGGTGGTCGTGCCAGTCAAGCGTGTCGTAGGCGCTGTCACCGACCATCCAGATCGGCTTGGCGACGGCGAGCGCGTCACGCGTGACGCGCATCGCCGTCTCCTCTGGCGCTTGTTTACTCTCTGTGAACTCCGCCGCGATCGGGATCTTTTGCCCGGTCGAGACGATTGTACAGCCGTAGCCGTGGTAGTACTCGTCGTCAGTTGGATCGTAGCACTTCGACGCATCTTGATCGGCAGGCATCGCCCTCACGTCAGTTGAATCAATGCAGTAGGTCAAATCGAGCAGGCCCCGTAGGGCGGCCTGCTCAACGAGGTGGTCGAAAACCTTGTTGACGACGTGTTCGAGGTCCGTAAGGAAGCGATCGACCGCGTCTCTCGACGGCGGTCGATCGAAGCCACAGCTCAGCCAGACAACCGTGTTCCGAAGTTCTCGTTCAACGGGACGAATGCCGTAGATGTCCTTGTAGTAGCAGTGGAGAAACCCACGCATCAGCTCTGGTGGTTCGTGGTCCCGTGTTCGCCCCGTCTCCGCCGGGGCGAACACGTCGAACTCTTCGAGAAACTCGAAGGAGAGGTGCTCGAACAGCGCTAGCGTCTCGGTCTCCACGACATTGAAGAACGAGTCTACCGAAGGATCATCCTGCAGGGTCGCTGGACTCATCCACCTCAGCATTCACCCTGCTCTTTGGTGTGCTACTCGTTCTATGACACCCTCGACGGACATGCTGTCGGACATCGAGCAGTCGGTGCGTGACGCCGAACGCGTGCTCACGAGCGACGACGAGTGACCGCCTGGTTGGTGGATTTTTTGCGCCGCCCACCGTACCCCCGGCCGTATGTCCGCTCGAAATCGGCTGCACGGCTGGCAGACGATGTTCCACATCGAGTTGCTGTACGGCGTGCTGTTCATCGGTGGGTTCGCGGTACTCGTCTACCGCTTCGACCCGCGGGTTGCGGCGTTCGAAGCCGGTCTGGTGGTCGGGTATATCCTGCGCGTCTGGGAGAAGATGTCGATCTACGAGCGCGCCATCCAGGACGCGGTCTCTGAGGCGGCCGAAGAGCAGGTCCAGGCCGAAGCCGAAGCGCGCGTCGGCGACGAGGTCGAGTCGCGGGTCCCGGACGCGGTCTCCGAACAGGTGGCCGCCGAGCTCTCCGAGGAGTCCACCGGCAGCGACGCTGAGCGCTGACGCCGCGCCTACAGCGCAGGCTGGGCGGTCAAACGGTGTTCGAAGGAACGGTGTCGCCCGCAACACTAACGACCGGCCTCATCCGTGGGCGGCACGCCCTGTCGGCCGGGAAACCCTCGTGGCGGGCGGGCGGGGTCGTCGACCCCACCAACTGCCGGGGCGGCGCAAGCCACCGCGGCGCGGGACCGGAACACGGCCCCGACGTCGTGTGCCGGCGTCAGCCGGCCGTCGGTGATGTCGCACGCCGGGGTTCTCCGGGCGGTCATCGCGGCCGCATGGCCGTACTCGGCCGGGGACAGCGGCGTGCACGCATGGTATCAGGCCACGAACAATCAGGGTTACGACTCGCCGTGCCCGGAGCCACCCCCGCGGTCGGTGTCGGTGAGCGCGTAAATCTCCTCTCTGGACTCACAGAGGCCGCAAACGCATTCCGCAACGCCCTGGTCGGCGAGCTCCGCGAGGGCGTCACGAGCCTGCGGCTCGCTGAGGCGGCCCTCGTCGGCGACTTCCACGGGGGACAGCGGGCCGCGGTTGTCGAGGACCACGCGTGCGAGCTTGGCGGCACAGGAGAGGCCCTGTGGCTGACTCATCACGTCATGCTATTGGAGGTGAGTGAAAAACCCTTCGCAAAGCGGCGAGGACGGTGGTTGTCGCGGAACGCTTACACCGCGGGGTGCCGATCACTCAGCCATGACCGATGTCGTTGTCCTGCGAACGGGCACGCATGGACTGGCCGTTGATGAGTACGCCGACGCGCTCCGGGACCGCCTGCCCACCCGCGACGTGGCGGTGGCCCGCACGCCCGCCGCGGAGCGCGACCTGGTGGCTGACGCCAGCGTCGTGACCGGTGCGGCGATCGACCGGGACCTCCTCGACGCCGCCCGGAACCTGGACGTGTTCGCGTGTGCGTACGCCGGCTACGACCACCTGCCCATGGACCGGCTGCGCGAGCGCGGCGTGGCGGTGACGAATGCCGCGGGCATCCACGCGCCCAGCATCGCCGAGCAAGTCCTCGGCTCCGTGTTGACGTTCGCGCGGAACCTCCA
This sequence comes from Halobacterium sp. MBLA0001, assembly GCF_049705385.1. Taxonomy (NCBI): domain Archaea; kingdom Methanobacteriati; phylum Methanobacteriota; class Halobacteria; order Halobacteriales; family Halobacteriaceae; genus Halobacterium; species Halobacterium sp. MBLA0001. Next base: position 1,850,494 of record NZ_JBNAMQ010000007.1, on the reverse strand, counting down.
CGAGGGGTGGCGGCGACAGCAGCGCCGCGAGTACCGCCACTACCAGGCCCACGAACTCGGCGGCTCGACGGTCACCATCGTCGGCCTGGGCGCGATCGGACACGCAGTCGTCGACCGCCTCCAGGGCTTCGACGTCGACACCATCGGCGTCCGGTACACCCCATCGAAGGGCGGCCCGACAGACGAGGTCATCGGGTTCGACGACGCGGCGGTCCACGACGCGCTCGCACGCACCGACTACCTCGTGCTCGCCACGCCACTGACCGACACCACGCGCGGGCTCATCGACGCCGCGGCGTTCGACACGCTCCCTCCCGAAAGCGTGCTGGTGAACGTCGCACGCGGTGGCGTCGTCGACACCGACGCGCTGGTTACGGCGATCCGCCGGCAGTCGATCCGCGGCGCCGCTCTCGACGTGACCGACCCCGAGCCGCTGCCCGAAGACCACCCGCTGTGGAACTTCGAGAACGTCCTGTTGACGCCACACAACGCCGGCCACACGCCCGACTACTGGCCGCGACTCGCCGACATCGTCGCCGAGAACCTCTCCCGTCTGGACGCCGGCGACTCGCTCGAAAACCGCGTGGACTAGCCCTCGACGGAGCCGAGCCAGGCGAACAGGCAGCCGAACAGAGATACGAAGAGCGCGACGTACACTCCGATCCCAGCGGCGTGCCCGCGGGAGGTCGCCGCGAGGAAGACGAGCGCGCCGCCGAAGCAGACGAACAGCGACCCGAGAGCGCCCGCGCCGACGAGCGAGAGGACGCGGAGTGCGCGACTGGTCGCAGGGGTGTACGCCCACTCGATGCGAGTCATATCGCAGCGTTCTCGGGCGAACGCAAACGTGTGTGCCCGACGCTCAGACCCAGCCCTCGCGGGCGAGCAGTTCGCCGTTCAGGATGCTCGCGCCGGCCGCGCCCCGGATGGTGTTGTGCGCGAGGCAGTTGTACTGGATGCCGGTGTCGGTGGTCTGGATGCCGCCGGCGGCGATCGCCATGCCGTCGCCGCGCATCCGGTCGAGACGGGGCTGCGGGCGCTCGGGGTCGGTGAAGGTCTCGATGAGCGGGTCGGGCGCGCTCGGGAGGTCGAGTGTCGGCGCGTCCTCGAAGGCGGCCGCCACGTCCGCGGGCGCGGGGTGGTCGCTGGTTTCGACGAAGACGTTCTCCAAGTGCCCGTCCAAGGTGGGGACGCGGTTGCAGGAGGCGGACACGACGGCGTCGTGGTGTTGGACTTCGGCCCCCGTGAACTCCCCGAGGAGCTTCCGGGACTCGGTCTCCATCTTCCGCTCCTCGCCGCCGATGTGGGGCACGACGTTGTCCAGGATCTCCATCGACGTGACCCCCGAGTAGCCCGCCCCGGAGACGGCCTGCAGGGTCGCGACGTGCACGCGATCCAGGCCGAACTCGGTGAGGGCCGCCAGCGTGGGGACCATCGTGATGGTCGAACAGTTCGGGTTCTTCACGAGCGCGCCGTCCCACCCGCGCGCGTCGCGTTGCACGTCGATCAACCCCAGATGGTCGGCGTTCACCTCCGGCACCACGAGGGGCACGTCGGCGGCGCGGCGCTCGTTGCTCGCGTTCGAGGAGACGACGAACCCAGCCTCGCAGAGAGCCGGCTCAACCTCCGCCCCCACGTCGCTGGGCAGCGCCGAGAACAGGAGGGCCGTGTCGTCTGGGATCGCAGCCGGCGTGGTCGGCTGCACGGGCAACTCCGCGATGGACTCCGGAACCGGCGTGTCGAGCCCCCAGTTCGCGGCGTCACGGTACGTTTCACCGGCGCTGTCGGGGCTGGCAGTCACGACGGACAACTCGAAGGTCTCGTGCCCGGCGAGCAACTGTACGAAGCGCTGTCCAACCGCGCCGGTCGCACCGAGTACGCCAACTGTGGTCATACCCCCGTTTCAGTGGGAGTGCGTGATACCACTTTGGGTCGCAGTACTAGTTGCGCTTGTGCGTGATGTAGCCCGCGATCCGGTTGCGGACGTTCTTCGACTCGATGTTGGTCAGCTCCGTGACGGCGTCCTTGTTGTGCTCGAAGTCCTCCCGGGAGAACGCATCCTGGTATCGCTCCATGAGGATGTTCCCCGTCTTCTTGACGTAGTCGGGCTTGATAGCCATACAGCCCGTTTGCCCCGCCGCTCGTTAAAAGGATTCGCTTCGCGTGCAGCGCTCCAACAGCCCCCGTTGCCGTCGGACGCCGTCGTTACGGGTTCTCGAACGCACCCGCAACCAGCAGGGGGAACACGAGCGTCGCCTCGGCTTCGATCAGCGCGTAGTTCGGCTCCGCGTCCTCGTCTTTGATCTTCCCCCAGGAGACCGCCTCCTCGGGCGGTGCGCCGGACAGCGACCCGTCGCCCTCCATGCCCGTGGAGATGTACACCGCGTAGTCGGCACCGCCGCGGAACAGGTTCGTCATGATCGCGTGGTGTTTCGGCACGCCCGCGCCCACACAGATGAGCCCCGTCGTGTCGGCCAACAGCCCCTCCTCGATGAGGGCGTCGTAGTCGTCGAGGATCTCGATTCCGACCTCGCTGTCGTAGCCCTGGCGGTAGTAGTAGAGGAAGTTCCCGATCTCGGCGTCCGTGAGCGCCGGGCAGAACACGGGGATGTCGTTGTCGGCGGCGTTCTTCAGGATCGAATCCTCGTCGTCCAACGTCGCCCCGAGCTCCCGGGCGAACGCGGTTGGGGTGCGGACCTTCTGGTCGGCGAAGAACTCCTCGAAGAAGTCGTAGAGATACTCTTCGAGCCACACGTAGCGGTCCGACGGCACGAAAATGTTGCCCAGGCGGTTGATCCCCTCCTCGCGGAGCGCGGCCTCGTCGACGTCCCATTCGCCCATCTTGAACGGTTTCGCCGTCTTGATGACGTCCTCGGTCAGCGAGCCCGACGTGGTGATGATGACGTCCACGTAGTTCTCCCGCACGAGGTGGGCAACGACCTCCCGCAGCCCCGACGAGACGATGTTCGACGTGAGCGTCAGATAGATCGTGGCGTCGTCCTCGCGCATCTCCCGGGTGATGTCGACGGCGTCAGCCAGGTGGGAGGCCTGGAAGCCGGTCGTCGCGTACGAGTCGAGCAGCTCGAAGAAGTCGAACTCACCGCTGAAGTCGTAGCCCCGAACGTCGGGCGTGTCGAGGTCCTCGTCCGAGCCCGGCACGACGTTCTCGTGCGTCTCGTCGGCGTCGTCGCCTGTCATACGAGTGGATTGTGGGCGCGCGGATTTGAACGTCCCGACATCGCGTGGCCGGCCACGCTGTGCGTGGCTCCGCTGGCCCACTGCAGAACCGACCCACGCGCGCCGTGACAGCCCACCCTTCGGATGGGCGTCACAGCAGCCACTCCTTGACGGCGGCGTAGACGGCGCGCACGCGCTCGGGGTCGCGGCTCGGCCGGCCAACGCTGACCGCGTCCGCGCCGTACGAGAGGTACTCGAAGACGTCGTCCCGTGTTCGAACGCCGTTGTTCGCGACGACGAACAGGTCTGTGGCGTCGGCGACGTCCCGAACCACCCGCCGGGAGTCCATCGCGTCGACGTGGATCGCAGCCGCGCCGGCCCGCTCGATGGCCTGCGCGAGCACGGGCAGGTGGACGCCCTGCACGCCGGCCCGCACTTTCACGGAGACGGCGGCGCCCTCGTCGCTGGCCGCCCGCACCTGCTCGCAGAGCCGGTCGGTGTCCCGGAGCAAGGTCTCGCCGGCCCCGGCGTCGCACAGCTCGTCCTGCCGGCAGTGCGCGTTCACCTCCAGGATGGCGTCGTGGGCGGCGCAGACGGCGGCGACATCGCGCAGCGGGCCGAGGCGCACCGCCCGGACGTTCACGGCCGGCCGCAGGAACGCGTCGTCGAGCTCACTGAGCTGGTCGTCGACCCACGCCACGGGATCGGCGGGCAGGAACTCCTCGCGATCCCGGTCGACCATCGCCCGGGCGGCCTCCCGGGTCGGTTCGTCGACGGCGATCCCGCCGAGGAACACGCCGCCGGCGTGTTCGCCCGCCGACATCGCCCACTCGGCGTCCGCCTCGCCGCTGAGGCTGGCGAGCGCGAGCCGCGGCGCGAACACGTCAGGCCACCTCCCCGCTGGCGGCCACGAGCGCGTCCCGGCAGGCGCGGGCGACGCGCTCGGCGTCGGCCTCGGTGTCGAGGCTGGTGTCCGTTCGAACCACGGGCCGATCCAGGTCGGTGCTGTCGGCGGTGTCGAGGACGAACGCGTCCGCGAAGTCGTAGGCGTCGGCGACCCCCGCAGTCGACGGGTCGTGGCCGACGGCGGCCATGAGCTTCGCGGCGGGGCCCGAGAACACCTCGTCCTCGACGAACGGGGAGACGGCGACCACCTGTGCGTCCCGAAGTGCGTCCGCGATGCCGTCCAAAGCGAGCATCGGGCCGATGCTCGTGACGGGGTTCGAGGGGCCGACGACCACGGGTCCATCCCGGATCGCTTCGATCGCTGGTTGTGCCGCGGTCGCGCGCTCGCCACCCCGGAACTCCACGTCCTCGACCGTGGGGTCGCCGTGCTCGGCCACCCAGAACGTCTGGAAGTGTTGCTCGCCGTCGGGCGTCTGAACGATCGTCGCCACGGGGTCGTTGCTCATGGGCACGAGGTCGACGCTGAGATCGAAGGCGTCGGCGAGCCGGCGGGTGACCTCGGTGAGCGTGTGCCCCTCGTCGAGCAGGCCCGCGCGCAGCGTGTGCACGGCGCGGTCGCGGTCGCCGATGAACATGAACTCGCTGGCGGCCGAGAACCGCCGCCAGCGCGCGATGTCGCGGCCGGCGGTCTGCGCGTCGTCGGGCAGATACCGGGGCGTATCGGGGTCGATGTCGGCTGCGGCGGCGAGGTCCGTGAGGTAGTCGTGGGTCGTCGACCCGTCGTCCGCGATCCCCCACCACGTCTCTCGGTCGAGAACGCCACCACCCTCGAAGAGCACGGTGTCGAGGTCCGGACACACGAGCAGTCCGCCGAGCGCCACGTCGTCGCCGGTGTTCCCGACAACCGTCGTTTCGGCGGGGTCGAACACCCTGCGGGCGCCGGCGAGGAGCTTCGGCGTGCCCGTCCCCCCGGCCAGGAACGTCGTCATGCGAACGCCTCGGGGAGCCGGCGAGTAAACGCTTCCGTCCGACGGTCCGGAGACAGCAGGGATTTATGCACGCACCGGCGGTGCCAAACGTATGGGAGACACGCGCATCGATCGCGGCCGCGCGGCGTGGTGGGCCATCGGCGCCACGCTGACGGCCGCCCTCGTGTACGTCGTGTACACGTTCGTGGGAACGTTCGTCCTGGGGTTCTTCCTGTACTACGCCACACGCCCGGTGTACCGCCGAGTGGACCGCCATCTGCGGTCGTCATCGGTCGCCGCCGTCGCGTCCCTGCTGGTGCTTGCACTCCCGGTGGTCGTGTTGCTGTCCTACACCACCGCGGTCGGGATTCAAGAGCTCACGAGAGTGCTCAACGCACCCCAGATCGACCTCACGACCGTTGAAGCGCTCGTGCAACCGTACGTCGACGTTTCGAGGGCCGTCCAAGACCCACAGTCGCTGCTCGGCCAGCCGTCGGTCCGCGCGGCGATCAACACCACGCTGCGCAGCGCCGGCCAGTACGCCGGCTTCCTCGGGACCGCGTTCGTCCACCTGTTCGCCGTGATCACGATCGCGTTCTACCTGCTGCGCGACGACACGCGGCTGGCGGAGTGGTTCCACAGCCGGTTCGCCGACAGCGACGGCGTCGTGCGCGCGTACACCGCCGCCATCGACGCCGACTTCTCGAACATCTTCTTCGGGAACATCCTGTTCGCGTTCATCACCGGCGTGATCGCGTCGATCACGTTCAACGTCCTGCAGATCGTCTTCCCCAGCAGCCTGTCGATCCCGTACCCGACGCTCATGGGGCTGTTGACGGGCGCTGCGAGCCTGATCCCAGTCGTCGGGATCAAGCTGGTGTGGATCCCGCTTCTGGGGTGGCTGGCAGTCGCTGCGGCCCGAAGCGGGGGTGGCTACGGGTTCGTCGCCGTCTTCGGCGTGGTTGCAGCGGTGGTCATCGACTTCATCCCGGATCTCGTCGTGCGCCCCTACGTCTCGGGCCGAGACCTCCACCTGGGCCTGGTGATGCTGGCGTACGTGTTCGGACCGCTCATCTGGGGCTGGTACGGCATCTTCCTCGGTCCGATGGTGCTCGTGTTCGTGGTGCATTTCGCCCGGCTGGTGCTCCCGGAGCTGGTTGCGGGCGAGGGCATCGCGCCGGTGCCCGCCGGCGCCGACGACACACCGGCGTCTGACGCCGACCCCGAGAGCGCCGCCGACCCGGACGACACTGCGGCCTAATCGAGTTCGGCTCCATCGTGTGGGCAATGCGTGACCGACGGGGTCCGGGTGGTGAATCCACACTCGGGACACCGTCGGGTGCGGGACGACGACCGCTCGCCGCGTCGCCGCCGAAACAGGAACGGCACGAACGGCACCGCGAGGACGAACACCGGCAGGTCGAACACCTGCCAGGCGACGACAGAGACCGCGAGGCTTCCGGCGACACCGACCGCCGCGGTCGCGAGCCGCGCAGCCACCATCCGTCAGGACTGACCGACGTACTGGGTTTCCCACTCGCGGCGCGCCTCCAGCTCCCGGGTGCCACGATGCGTGAGCGTGTAGTAGTTCGTGCGCTGGTCGAGTTCGCCCTTGTCGATGAGCCCCTTCTCGACGAGGGTGTCGAGGTTCGGGTACAGTCGCCCGTGATGGATCTCTGATGTGTAGTACTGTTCGAGTTCGTCCTTGATCGCCAGTCCGTGGGGCTCATCTAACCCCGCAACAACGTACAAGAGGTCTCGCTGAAACCCTGTCAAGTCGTGCATATGTCTTGGATCCGGTACTAGTTTCGTGGCTCGGAGTATAAGACTGGTGGCCTCAGCTCGGGGGGTGATCTCACTCGTGGCGCGCCGAGTGGCCGGTGGTTCGCCCGCGATGTTATACGTGCTGGGCGCGTTGGAGGCCACATGACGGAAACCGTCCTGTTCGAATCCGAGTCCACGCAGTCGCGTGCCGACGTCGCCGCCTACCTGCGCACCGTCGCGGACAGCCTACAGAACAACGACACGATCACGCTGTCGGCCGGCGGGGACACCGAAACCGTCGATCCGCCGGCGTCCGTCGACTTCGAGGTCAAAGCCGAACGCGAGACGACGGGGGGCAGCGGCCCCGACGAGCTCAGCATCGAGTTCGAGCTGGAATGGGACGACGCCGACCACAGTGCCGACGGCGAGACGACCGACACCGGACTCGACATCTCCTGAACCCGCGCCGGCCGGCGTGACATCCGGAGCCGGGATACGGGCGCTGCTGCGCGAGTCGTCACAACGGAAAAGGATGCGGAGCCGGAAACCCCGGCCCCGCAGCCGCCCTGAATTGGTCCCCGCTGACGCTTCGGCCCTCCAAGCGAAGCGTCACCTAATCCGAAGTGACCGACCATCATAAATCTGTTCCTGGCGGTGGTGATACGGCGGTTACATGTGTTCCTCTTCGAGCGCCCATCCGAGCGCCCGGCGGTAGTACGTGAACATCTCCCGGATGCCTTCGTGGCTCATCTCCTCTGACTCCAACTCCTCGACCAAGAACTGGTACTGCTCGCGGATCTCCTCCTCATCGCGCATGCCACCCGGTAGCAACTCCAGCAGTAAGAAACGCCCCCTCCGAGGGCCCGGCCACCCGCTACGTGCGGTCCAGCCGCGAGATCCCCTGCCAGATGGCGTTCACCAGGCGGTCCTCGCCCTCGCCGACGGCGTCCGCCCAGCCGCGTGCGAGTGCGTCCTCTAAGGCATCCAGATCGTGGTTCTCGAAGTTGTTCACCGCCTGGAACGCCGCCAGCGCGTCGCGCTCGGCGTCCCCGAACGCGCGGCCAGGAGCGCCGTCGTAGAACCCCAGCTCGGACAGCGCCGCCAGCACCGACTCGGCGGTGTCACCCGCGAGTTCGCGGTACTCAGTGGGGGCTTCGCGCTCCAGCAGCGTGATGTCGTAGATGTGGAACACCCGTTCGAGCTCGTCGATCGGGTGGTCGTGGTCGTCGACGCGCACGTCGATCCAGCGGTCGTTTCCGCCGTCGTAGCCACCCCCGGGCTTGGCGACGTACAGGGCCGCGCCCTGCTCGCCACGCTGGTCGCCGCCCGCGTCGTTGCCGGCGTGGAGCGCCGCCAGCAGCCGCTCGGGCAGCCCGCCGTCGGTGTCCTCGAACGTGTCGGCCATCGCGTCGACCGTCGCCCGGTTCGCCAGGATGTTCCCCTGGGCGGTGTAGTGGTCGCCCTGCCGGTCGCTGGCGTGGTCGACGCACTCCGCGCCCGTGAACGCCGCCACGGAGCCGTCCTGGCCGACGACCCCCACCTGCCGCTGTGGGGCCTCGTCGTCAGCGCTCGTCAGTTCCGTGACGACCTCGTCGGCCGAGTGTCCCGCCCGCAGCAGGTCAAGGCCATCGGAGCCGTACGCGACGTTCGCGAGGCTCTGGGTGGCGATGGCACCGGCGTCCGCGCTCGCGAACGGGACGACGGAACCGACGGCCACGAACTTCGACTGGACGGCGACGCCGACTGCGTCGGTCTCGGGGTCCCGCGCGACGATAGAGAACGTCATGGGGCACGGTTGCCCGCGCCGGGCAAAAGACTACGGCTCGGCCACCTCCGTTGCCGTCTTCTCGGCGGTCAGCGGCTGGCGGCTCGCCAGCGCCACCGGGAACGCCGGGTGTTCGACGAGGTGCCACAGCACCATGTGTCGGCAGCCGGCCGTCAGCCCCGTGGCCGAGAGGTCCTCGGCGGTGAACGTCTCGGGAAGCCGCCGGCAGCGCCCCCGGAGCGCGTCGAGGCTCTCGAAGACCTTGCGGTTCCCGGCGGAGTCCGCGCCCCGGCGCTCGACGACGTAACTGCCGTCGGGCCGCCGCACGCCCGCCGTGTTCATGAACGACTCGCGGGCAGTCAGCGCGTCGGAAAGCGAGTCCCGTAGCTGTTCGGCGTCGTCCGTCGGGAGCACCAGCTCGTCGCCGTCCACGGAGACGACCACGCGGTCGCCGCGGCGTTCGGCCCAACGGTCAGGCGAGCCGGCGAATTTCTCGACCAGCCGCATCGCTGCGGCTTCGGGTATCCTCGGCGGCCGGAGTCTGCGTGTAACTCGGCATCGTGGTAGTCTGCTCCCCCGATGTCAGCATAAGTCCGGCGATGGGACAGACTCGGTTTGTCAGACCGCACTCCCGTGAGGCGTGCCGGTTCGACGTGGTGATCGCGTCGGTGGGGTCAGGTGTCGGCGACGCCCCGGACCCACTCCGCCACGTCACGCACGGCGTGTTCGGCGACGTTGTCCGCGAACTGGAGGTGTGTCATCGTGGACGGCTCGTGCCCCGTCTGGAAGTAGTGCCCGAGGCCGTCGTAGAACGCGACGCGGCCCGCCTCCCCGAGGTCCAGGTCGCGCCAGTCGGCCAGCAGCTCCCGGTGCATCTCGACGAGTTCGGGCTGCGCCTCTGGGTCGGCGCGCCCGGTCTTCAGCGCGAACACCGGCGCGTCGATGGACTCGGCGAGCGCGCCCGGGTCGTAGTCCAGCACGCTGTCCCACCACCGACCCGGCTTGTCTCTGAGCACCTCGTCGGGCTCGTAGTCGCGGTCGACCAGTCGCTGGGCGGTCTCCTGCTGCTGGGCCAGGAGCGCTTCCTGGTCCTCGTCGAGGTCGCCGTCCGGTTCGAGGAAGTACCGGAGGGGCCTGACGTCGTCGGGGTCGGGCTCCGTCCCACTCGGGCCATCGAGGGACACGACACCCGCGACGCCCCCGTGTCTGTCGGCGATTCGGGGCGCGGCCAGCCCGCCCTGACTGTGGCCCGCGACGAACAGCGCGTCCTCGTCGACCGTGTCGGCGCTCGCGAGTTCGTCGAGGGCGGCGACCGCGTCGTCAACGACGACAGTGTCGAGCGTGTGCTCCTCAGGGGCCACGTCGTGGTCGTGTAGGCGCTTCTCGTACCGGAGGGCCGCGATACCCTCGGTCGCCAGCCCCCACGCGAAGTCCTGCAGAAGCTTCGACTCGCCGGCCGTCCCGTCGGGATCGTGGATTCCGGCCCCGTGGACGAGCACCACGCCGGCGAACGGACCGTCGCCGTCGGGAACTGCGAGCGTGCCGTCGAGGGCCACGTCGCCGGCGTCGACGGTCACGCCGCGCTCGGTGAAGGCGTCGGCCTCGGCGTATGCCGGCGGTTCGTACTCGCTGGGGAGCGCGAAGTCGGCGACCTCGCCGTCGGCGACGCGCAGGTCGAGGCGCTGGCTGCCATCGGCGAACGCCAGTTCGACCGATACCTCGGCACCATCGGTGGTCACGTCGCCGACGCCCGCAGATTCGCCGTACTGGCCGTACAGCCCGTACCGGAACTCTTCGAGGGCGTCTTCGGCGTCCAGTTCGCCGAACTGGAGGCCCGCTGAGAACGCGTCGAGGACCGCCTCGCGTCCGGTCTCGGAGAGCAGTGCGGCGGCCTCGGTGGCGGTGGCCGCGTCTTTGGCCGTGAATCGGTCGGCGAACTCAGTGGCCGTCGCTTCGGGGTCACGTGATGGCATATGCCGGGGTTCCCGACGCCGCGGGAAATAGGTCGGTGGTCTGTCAGACGCCGAGCCACCGGAGTTATCCCGCCACCCGGCCAACGCCGGAGTATGGACGTGCGCGGCGAGCGCGAGTGTAAGTCGTGTGGGACGCGCTGGTCGTATTTCGAGACCGGGAGCGTCGAGTGCCCGAGCTGCGGGAGCCGCCGGAGCGTCGGCGTCGGCGAGCGCGAGACGCACACCGATACCGCCGACGCCCTCGACCTGACCGCGGCCCAGCGTGCGGGCTCCGAGGACGTGCTCGACGCCCTCGAACCCGCGACGGAGGCGTGCCGCGAGTACTGTCGGTCCCGCGGGTTCGTCTCCGGCGGCACCCTCCTGGACCTCGACGACACCTACCTCGCCGCCGCGGAGCTGTGGCGCGTCGGGGTGGTGCTCGCGGGCCAACACGCGATCAGCGACGACGAACAGCGCCACGTGGTTGCGTTGCTGCACGGGGCTGCCGACGGTGAGCGGCCCACACCTGCCGCGGTGCCGGCGTCGCTGCGGGGGCCTCGGGGGCTGGCGGCTGCGGCGGCCGTCGACGCCTATCGGGCGGACGTTCGGGCGTACTGCGGTGGCGACGTGCCGATGCCCGAGCGCGACCTCCTGGAGCGCGCGCGAGAGCACGGTCGTCGAGTGGACGCCCTCGACGGCGAGGTGGACCCCCAGGACAGCGCCCGCCTCGTGGCGGCGGTGCGGGCGATCGGGGACGCGCTCCGCGGCGACGAGGCGGGGATCGAGCGCGCCCGGACACGATTGAACGCGCTGGGGTGACAACCGAGAACAGTCCGGTCGCGGCCGCTGGCGGTCAGGGGAGCGCGACCGCAACGCCGGTCTGCTCGCTGGCGGCCGCCAGGGTGTTGTACAGCAACATCGCCCGCGTCATCGGGCCGACGCCGCCAGGGACCGGTGTGATGGCGCTGGCGGCCGCCTCCGCCGAGTCGTAGTCCACGTCGCCGACGAGTTCGTAGCCCTTCTCGGTGTCCGCGTCGACGCGGTTGATGCCAACGTCGATGACGACCGGGTCTCCGGAGAGCATGTCGCCGTCGATCAGCTCGGGAACCCCGCAGGCCGCGACCACGACGTCAGCTCGCCGGGTGTGCGCGGCGAGGTCGTCGGTGTGGCTGTGGCAGATCGTCACGGTGGCGTTGCCGCCGGCGGCCTTCTGTGCGAGGAGGTTCGCCAGCGGCTTCCCGACGATGTTCGACCGGCCGACGACAACGACCTCCGCGCCGTCGGGGTCAACGCCCTGGTGTGCGAGGAGCTTCTGCACGCCGTGGGGCGTACAGGGCTTGAAGCGCGGGGTGCCGCCGACCAGCTTCCCGACGTTCTCCGGGTGGAAGCCGTCGACGTCCTTCGCGGGGTCGACCGCGGAGAGCACGCGCTCGTCCGGGACGTGATCGGGCGTCGGGTCCTGGACGAGGATGCCGTGGACGTCTTCCCGGGCGTTCAACTCGGCGACGGTGTCGAACAGCGTGTCGGCGGACGCTTCGGGGTCGATGCGGACGTCCTCGGCGGCGATCCCGACCTCCTCGCAGTCCTGTTGTTTCATCGAGACGTACGTCTCGCTGGCCTGCTTGTCGTTCATCAGTACGGTCGCCAGCCGTGGCGTGACACCCGCGGTTTCGAGTGTCTCGACGGCCCCGGTGAGGTCCGCGCGCAGTTGCGCGGCGACGGCGTCGCCGTCGATGATCTCGGTCATGCGTCTCCGTCCGCGGCGGCCGCCCTTGAATATGGCGGTGTATGCATAAACTGGTGTTTTCCAGATTACTTGTATCCACAAACATGCATTATCCGGGTGGGGCGTGCATCAGATTCGCGTCGGCGGTCGCCGGCTCGCAGCGTACGTGGCGAGAACAGCGCCCGCAGTCAGGTCACTCGTACTGCGGGTACCGCTCGCAGAGGTCCGCAACGGTGTCGGCGACATCGGCGTACACCGACTCGTCGCCGAGGTTGTCGATGACGCGCGCGATGCAGTCCGCAACCGTCTCCATCGCGTCGGCGTCGAAGCCGCGGGTCGTCAGCGCCGGCGTGCCGATGCGGATCCCGGAGGGGTCGAACGCCGACCGCGTCTCGTCGGGCACCGTGTTCGCGTTCAGTACGATGCCGACGTCCTCCAGTTCGCCCTCCACGTCCCCGCCGGAGATGTCGGGGTGTGACTCGCGGAGGTCGACGAGCACCAGATGTGTGTCGGTGCCCCCGGAGACCAGCGAGAAGCCGTGCTCCTGGAGGCGCTCGCCGAGAACGGCGGCGTTCCCCACGACCTGCGCGGCGTACTCCTCGAACGCCGGGTCGAGCGCCTCGTTGAACCCCACGGCCTTCCCGGCGATGTTGTGCATCAGGGGGCCGCCCTGCGCGCCCGGGAACACCGCCGAATCGATGTCGTCGGCGAACGCCTCGTCGCACATCACGATCCCGCCGCGGCCCGCCCGGATGGTTTTGTGCGTCGATCCGGTGACGAAATCCGCGACGCCGACCGGGGAGGCGTGTTCGCCCGCCGCCACCAGGCCCGTGATGTGCGCGATGTCGGCCGTGTGCAGCGCGCCGACGGCGTCGGCGGCCGCCTGGATGCGCTCCCACTCGACCTCCCGGGGGTACGCCGAGAACCCGGAGACGATCATGTCCGGCTCGAACGCGTCGGCGTGCTCGCGCAGCGCCTCGTAGTCGAGGCGCCCCGTCTCGGCGTCGACCTCGTACTGCTCGACCTCGTAGAGCTGGCCCGCGAAGTTCGCGGGGTGGCCGTGGCTCAGGTGGCCGCCGTGGGTGAGATCCAGCGAGAGGATCTTGTCGCCGGGCGCAAGCGTGGCGAAGTAGACGCCCATGTTCGCCGACGACCCACTGTGGGGCTGGACGTTCACGTGATCGGCCCCGAACAGCTCCTTGGCGCGCGCGACGGCGAGCTCCTCGACGTCGTCGGCGTACTCGCAGCCGCCGTAGTATCGCGACCCCGGATACCCCTCGGCGTACTTGTTCGTGAGCTCGCTGGATTGGGCTTCCATGACCGCCTCGCTGACGTGGTTCTCGCTGGCGATCATCGCGAGCGTGTCGTTTTGCCGGTGGCGCTCGCCGGTGAGCGCGTCGGCGACCTCCGGGTCGACCTCCCGAACCTCGTCGTAAGCCATACTCTCAGGGGGTGGCGCACGGGCCATAAGTCTACCGAGCACGCGCGCACGCAGTGGCGTCCTGTTTGTGCCACGATAGAAATATATGCGATGGCGTCGAACCGGGCTGGTACGTGACCAAGCGGCAGTCGCCGGGCGGTCGGCGCGTGACCGAGTCGGCACCCGACACCATCACCGTCCCGCGGTCGATCGCGGGCGTTGCGGCGAGCATCACGCACGCTGGGGCCGCCCACGAGACCATGGGGCCGGCACGAAGCCTGCAGTCAAACCGGCAGCGACCGCCGGCCGTCGCGTTCGGCGACACCTACTCGATTCCCGACGCAGTCGCGAACGCAACCCCAGCGACCGGTATCGAGGTGCGCCTGCCGTCGTCGCTGCGGTCGGTGTTCGTGACCGCGCCGCTGGCGTTCTACCTCGGCGCGACCGTGACCGTCGCGCCGGACGCCGACCCGGTGTTGCGCGCCCCCGACCACGGTGTCGTGTGGCCGCTGGATGACCCGCCGACTGCCGTGCCAGCGGTGCTTTCGCGGGTGTTCTGGCTCGACTGCCTGGTTCGGGAGGCGACCACTGACGGCCCGAGCGCGACCGAGACGGCGTTGCTGGACGACCTCGATCTGGACCCGGCCCGGCTGGCTGCGGCGTCGCCGGCCGGCCGGCTCGCCGCGTACCTGGAGACCCCCTTCGAGCGTGTCGCCGACCGGGTTCCGGACTGGCATCTCGGGATGCACGTTGCGCCCACCTACGAGCACGCGACGACGCTGCCGTACCTACTGGACCGGCTGGCGTTGGTGTTCCCGCCGGAAACGGCCAGCCTGGAGCGCCAGGAACTCGTTTCGCGGTCGCTGGATGACTTCTACCGGGGCGCACCGGGGCCGGTGGCGAGCGTCGAGATGGTCGATCCGGTCGACCGCCCGGGTCGCATGCAGGGGTGGCTGGCCGACGGGATCCCCGTGGACGCGTTCAAATCACATCCGGCATCGTACCGCAACCACGACGAATACCAGCGCGACGCCGACCGGGACGCGATCTCCGTGGCGGTCGTGCTCAACGACCGCGACATGGCCGGCGAGCACGACGCAGTCGCGGACATCTACGAGTCGCGCGCCGGGGACCTCCCGATCGACGTCACGCTCCACGAGCGGCTCACGCGCACCGAGCTGACAGAGGTGCTCACCACCCACCACGAGTTCGTCCACTACATCGGCCACTGCGCGGTCGACGGGCTGCGGTGTGCCGACGGCCACGTGTCGGTCGCGGATCTGCCGGCGCTCAACGTCGAGACGTTTTTCCTGAACGCGTGCGGGTCGTTCCACGAGGGATTGGCGCTCGTGGAGGGAGGGAGTGTCGCCGGTGCGGTCACGCTGCGGAAGGTCCTCGACGCCCAGGCCGCGAAAGTCGGCACGGCGTTCGCCCGGCTGCTGCTGGCTGGGTTCCCGATCGCGTTGGCGCTCCGACTGGCACGGCGCCGGATCCGCATGGGCAAAGACTACGCCGTGGTCGGGGATGGGACGCAGACGCTTGCGGTGACTGACGACCGCGAGACCGGCGTTGCACACGTCGACGCGGTCGACGGTGGCGATCAGTACCGGGTGGCGTGGACGGATCACTCTATGGCGAATCACGGCGGCGGCACGCCGACACCGCTGTTGGCCGGTGGGAACCGGCGGCTCGGCGGCAACCAGGTGACGTTCACCGCGTCCGCAACCGAGCTAGCCAGGACGCTGCCACGGGTGGACGCCCCGGTCGTGCTCGACGGACAGTTCTACTGGGCCGACGAGGCTGCGGCGGTCGTCCGTCCTGCCCAACAGAATTGCGGGGACTTCGACTGAACCATCCGAAAAACCGCGTTTTCCACCGCATGCGTCCGATAAAATTAAATAGCCACACACCATACCGGTGGGTAGAGATGACAGCAAATCTTCTTGGTACAACTGTCGCCGACACCCTGGAGGGAGTGTTCGGTGACGACCCCGACGAGCTCTACGTCGTGGATCCGAGCCGTCACGCCGTCGAGGCGCTCGTCGAGGCCGCAAACGACTACGACACCCCACTGCCGACGCTGCGCGTACTCGCCGACGAACGGACGCTCAAAGACGTCATGGACGACTTCATCGTGGCGAGCACCGCCGCGAACCTCGTCGAAGACGGGTCGCTGGCGCTTCGCACGGTCGACGTCGAGAACCGATCGCCGATGCTCGTCACCGAGGAGCGCGCCATCGCGTTGCTCGAAACCGGGCGCTTCGTTGGCGGGCTGGCCACCGACGACGACGACCTCGCCGAGACGGCGTACGATGCCGCAAACACCGACTGGGCGGCCGCCGACGAGTTCGCGCTCCGCACGCCCGCGATCGACCGCGTCCGGGAGACGCTGGGCGACGACATCAACGCCGATGTCGGCGACGACTTCGACGACGTGCTCGCGTCGCTTGAGACGGCGCGCGGCGACGGCGAGGGCCTGGACGAGGTCACGATCAGCCTGCTGGTCGCCGCGAAGAACCGCGAGCTCCTCTACGACATCAGCAAGTGGGGCGAGGACGTGGGGATCGCGTCGAAGGCAACGTTCTCGCGGACGAAGACCAAACTCGAGGATCTCGGCCTGGTCGACACCGAGAAAGTCCCGATCGACGTCGGGCGACCCCGGCTGCGGCTGAAGCTCGCCGACGACCGCCTCGAAGACGCGCCGGCCCCCGAGTTCGCGAACGTCGCGGAGTCGATGCTGGCGTAGCCGGCTCGCGCAATCCCTATTGTTTTGGCGTCGCCGCGTCTCCCAGCAGGCATGCCAACAGAGGCCTGGACGGATGACTGATCGCGGTGGTGTCGACGACGGCCCGGTGGTGGCCGTGGTCGGTGCTGGGCCGGCGGTCGGGGCCGTTGAGAGTGCGCTCGCCGATTGTGCTGCGGCCATCACCGACGGGGTTGCGGGCGCGGACCTCGGTGTGGTCGTGGGCGTCGCGGGCGCTGCGGGGGTTCGCGGGACGGCGGCGACCGCACGACAGCACGACACGCCCCTGGTGACCGTGGAGGTCGGCGGGCTCGGCGGCGTGCCGCTTGCCGACGTGGACGCCGGTGTTGCACTGCTCTCCCCAGCGGGACCGTGTTTCGAGTGTTTGTGCCAGCGCGTCGAGGCAGCGGCGCCGTCGCGCGCCGATGACGCGGCCGCTGACCGGCCGGCTGTCCGGCTGGCGGGCGCGCACGCCGGCCGGCTCGCGGTCGACGCGCTTCGCGGCACCGCATCACCGGGCACAGTGGTCGAGGTGCCACACGCCGAGCGCACGGTCGCGCCCGTCCCCGGGTGTGCGTGCGCGCCGGCCGATCGGGACACGGCGGTGCCCCGCGATGGGCCGTCGCTGCCGCTTGCGGACGCGCTGGCGGCGGCCGACCCCCTCGTCGACGACCGCGTCGGGATCGTCTCCCAGGTGGGGGAGCGGGAGTCGTTCCCCACGCCGTATTATCTGGCCCACGGCGCCGACACGTCCGGGTTCAGCGACGCCACGGCGGCCCAGCAGGCCGCCGGTGTCGATCAGGACTGGAACGCCGCGTACATGCGCGCGGTGGGGGAGGCGCTCGAACGGTACAGCGCGGGCGTCTACCGGACCCGCGAGTTCGAACCGCACACGCCGGATCACGACGCCGCCGTCCCGCCGTCGGCGTTCGTGAGGCCGGCGTCGGGTGCCGCCGGTGACACAACCCAGTGGGTGCGCGGCGAACACTTGCAGACCGGGACGGACGCGCTGTTGCCCGCGCCCCGCGTGGTGTTCCCGCCACCGAACCCGGACAGCGGCCATCCCATCACGACCGGGCTGGGGCTCGGCACCGCCGGCGCGGACGCCCTGCTGTCGGGGCTCTACGAGGTGATCGAGCGCGACGCCACGATGCTGGCGTGGTATTCGACGTTCGAGCCGCTGGCGCTTGAAGTCCCGCTGCCGTCGGACACCGCCGACGACGATACGCCGGCCGATGCGTTCGCCGCGTTGGCCAGGCGTGCCCGGGCGGAGTCGCTGTCCGTGACGCCGCTGCTGTGCACCCAGGACGTCGACGTGCCGGTGGTCGCTGTTGCGGTCCACCGGGAGGCGTGGCCGCAGTTCGCAGTGGGGTCGGCGGCCGACCTCAACGCCGAGGCGGCGGCCGCCGACGCGCTCGCCGAAGCCCTCCAGAACTGGATGGAGTTGCGCGCGTTGGGGCCCGAGCGGGCCAGCCAGGAGTCCGGCGCGATCGGCGCGTACGCCGACCGACCGCCCGCGGCCGAGGCGTTCATCGACGCCGACACGACCGTGCCCGTCGACACTGTGGGGCCGGCGGACCCGCCGACCGACCCGGCGTCGGAGCTCGCGGCCGTCCTGGACGCGGTTGCCGACGCCGGCCTGGACGCCTACGGCGCGCGCCTCACACCCCGGGATGTCGACGCCGCCGGCTTCGAGGCGGTGCGCGTGCTGGTGCCGGCCGCCCAGCCGCTGTTCGTCTCCGAGCCGTGCTTCGGCGAGCGCGCCCGCACCGTGCCGTCGACGCTCGGATTCGAGCCGCGCCTCGACCGCCGGTTCCATCCGTTCCCGTGACCGGGTGAGGCTAGATGCCGAACGTGGCCCGGATCATGTCTCGGGTGCCGGGGCCGAGGCCCACCGCCAGCACGGCGACGAGCATCAGCGTGGTGTACCGGGGGGCGTCCGCCCGGAGCTCCTCGTTGAACAGGGACAACACGAACAGGACCGCCACGACTTTGAGGAGGATGAACGGCCACGTGTCGCCGATGAGGTGGGTGACCGACTGCGGCAGCACGGCGTTGGTTGCGTCCACGATGTACGCGTTCAGCGGGTGCTTGGAGATCAGGTCGCCGCGCGGATACCCCAGTTCAGCGCCCCAGTCGAGACCCACGACGTTCGCGACGCCGTCGATGGCGTGGCCCCACAGCACGACCGCGCCGACGGTTTCGGTGCCGCTGGTCACGCTGGGCAGCCAGCGCCGCGCGGCCGCCCAGGTGACCGCCGTGATGACGGTCGCACCGCCCAGCGTGAGCACGGTGAACACCGGAATGAACGTGATGTAGTCGTGGCTGGCGGCGAGCACGCCCAGCCCCAGCAGCGTCGCGGCCAGCAACACACACCCGATGCCGGCCAGCGGCCGGTGGTACGTTTCGACGGCGTCGGTCCGGCGGGCGACGGCGACGGCGGCCACGACCGCCACGAGCGTCACCGCGAACATCACGACGTAGATGACGGGGCTGATGATGAGCGTGTTGGCGGGATACGAGAGGAACGGCTGGCCGGTGGTGCCGAACAGCTCGGCGGCGTTGTTGGCGTCCTCGACGACGCGAACCACGCCACCAAGCAACACGAACGGGGTCAACGCGTACACCAGAGCCAGGCTGTCCGCGATGCGCAATCGCTCAAGCAGGAAGTGTATGCCCACAAGCGCCCCGAGCAGCGTGGCCGCGTATCCGACCTCCGAGACCAGCGTGTACCCGGGGTACGCGACCGGGCCGCCTGCGCTGGCACACGCGCCCTTCGTCGCGAGCAACTCGACGGCACCGCCGTTCCAGGCGGCGCAGTGTGCGCCCTGTGCGTCCGCGACGACCGGCCCCCAGAAGTACTGCCACACGAACCCGCCGTAGACAGTGTCCGGGAACACGACTGCCCCGCCGACGAGTGCAACGACGACACAGCCGACGGCCGCCGTCCACGCGCGCTCGGCGGTGGTGTCCGGGAAGGTCATGTCCCTACCGGTGTCCGGGGTGGAGTTTACGGTTGCGGTCTCCACCGCCGTCCCGTATGCACGACCGCGGATAGGTCCTCGGGGATCGCGCGGAATGTGTGGGGATAAATGATCACACTTAATGTGCGGGTGCGGGACACCCAACACGCATGCGAACCGCGATGACGCTGCTCGTGGCGAGTCTGTGCGTGCTGTCGGCAGCGGTAGTGCCGGCGGGCGCAGCCCAGGCGTCGACCGACGCCGCGACCGGGACCACCGCCCCGCCGGTCGCCACGGACGCCACCACGGCGCAAGCGAACAACACCACAGTGACGATCCTGTCGTACAACGACATCCAGACAGCCGCCGCGGAGAACGACAGCCTGCCACGGTTGGCGACGCTGGTCGCCGAGCGCCGGGCCGCCCACGACAACCCGACGTTCGTGTTCGGTGCCGGCGACGAGGTCAGCCCGCACTCGCTGTCGCCGCTCACGAAGTGGCAGACGCCCGTCGACGCGCTGAACGTCATCGACCCCGACGCCGAGGCCATCGGCAACCACGACCTCGACTTCGGGTTCGAGGCCGTGGCGAACTTCTCCGAGGCCTCGACGTTCCCGTGGCTGATGGCGAACATCGTCGACAGCGAGACCGGCGATCCGATCCCGGGCACCGAGCCGTACACGGTCGTCGAGAAGCAGGGCGTGCGGGTCGGCGTCATCGGCCTCGCCGACCAGAAGATCAAGCCCAAGACGGCGGTCGACTTCGCCGAGCAGGGCTACGAGCTGCGCGACTACGCCGCAGCCGGCAGCGAGTACGCCACCCAACTGCGGACCGAGGAGGACGCCGACGTGGTGGTCGTGCTCGGGCACTTCGGCGTGCCGGTCGCAAAGCAGCTCGCAAACGAGACCGAGAACGTCGACGCGGTGCTGGTCGGCGACGACGAGATCAAATACCCACCCGCGGAGACCAACGGGGTCGTCATCAGCGAAGGGGAGGCCCGCGCGAACTACCTCGGCGAGCTCAACCTCACCGTCTCCGACGGCGCGGTCACCGACTGGGAGGGGCGGCTCATCGACACGCAGAACGCAACCCACAACGAGACCGTGAGCACGCTCATCGAGGACGCGCGCGGCGAGGAGCTCGCCCGGGTTGCGGGGCGGACCGAAACCACGCTCGACGCGCGGTTCGCGTCCAACTACCACGACGAGACGGCGCTCGGGAACCTCGTGACCGACGCGTTCCGCGCGAAAACCGGCGCTGACGTTGCGGCCACGAACGCCGGCGGGATCCGGTCGAACAGCCAGTACGGCCCGGGCAACGTGACCGCCGGGAACGTCTACAACATGCTGCCGTTCAACAACCACCTGGTCACCATGCGGCTGACCGGCAGCGAGCTGACGGCGCTGCTCGAAAGCCAGGTTGAGACGGTGGGCGACGACGGCGCGTACGATCCCCAGGCGAAACTCCAGGTGAGCGGCGTGACCTACGAGTGGGCGACCCACGCGGACGCCGACAGCCTGGTCCGGGACGTGTCAGTCAACGGGACGCCGGTGGCTCCGAACGCGACCTACAACGTCACCGTGAACTCGTATATGGCCGGCTGGGATTCGGTGGCCAACGCGACCGTGCTGAACGAGGAGTACACGCTGTACGGCACGGTGCTGTTCGACTACATCGACGCCCAGGGCACCGTTTCGCCGGCCGACACCGACCGCATCCGGCGCGTCGACGCCACCGCCGACGCCGGGACCGTCTCCCTCGACGGTGCCGGCGACGCGGCGGTGTCGTTCGCCATGCCGTCGACCAACGCGACCGTCGACACGCAGGCGTTTTACGCGCTGAACGCGGTCGGCGAGCGGGTGAACGCCACCCGCACCACCGTGTCCGACAACGGCACCGTCTCGGTGGTGTTCCCGGACAGCAGCCTCAGAACGCTCGCCGCCGACGGCGACGGTGACATCGACGTGTACGGCCACTACTCGGTTGCCGGCCGCGAGTACGGGTACTTCAACGCGTCCGTGGTGAACGCCGACGTGACGGCGACCATGGCGTCGTCGAACGGGACCGCGACGACCGTCGACCTGACCGCGGAGACCGACACCACCACAACCCCGCCTGCCGACACCGACGCGGGGACCGGACTGCCAGTGCCGGGCTTCGGGATCGGCGTGGCGGTGCTGGCGGTGTTCGGTGCAGCGCTGCTGGCGAGTCGCCGATAACCACCCACAGCCGTCTGTTTTTTCGCTGCCGTCGCGGGGCCGGCCAGCTACGCTTCGATGGCGTCGATGGCGCGCCGCCAGTCGTCGGGCACCGACCGCGGCTGACCGGTGTCCGGGTCGAGGGCGACCTGGACGGTTTCGCCCGTGGCGACGACGCCGTCGTCGTCGCGGACCTCGTAGGCCATCGTGAAGCTGGTGTCGCCCACGTGGGTGATCGACGCGCCGACCGTGACCGTGTCGGCGAACTCGACGGGGCGGTTGAAGTCGACGGACAGGTTCACCACGACCATGTCCAGGTCCGTGGGTGCGCGCCCGATGCCGTCGGTGAGATACGCGAACCGGGCCTGCTCCATGTACGTCACGTAGACCGCGTTGTTCACGTGCCCCATCGTGTCGTGGTCCTGGTAGCGCACGTCGACGGTCTCGGTGAATGCGAACTCAGTCATCACCGACGCTGGGGTGGGGGAGACGCATAACGCCGCTGGTTCCGGTCGACGGAGCCGGACGGCTGCGGGCGGTCACGGCGAGTGGGCGGCGTCGGATTCGGTCACGCGGACGCCCTTCGTGGAGAGGTGTCGCATCCGGCTGCGGGCGTGGTCTTCCTCCTCGGTGCCGCGGGTCGCCAGCACGAACAACAGCGACTGGCTGCCGGGGCGCATGGTGCGGCCGGCGCGCTGTGCGCCCTGCCGGCGGCTCCCGCCGAGCCCGGAGGCCACGACCGCGAACTCGGCGTCGGGCAGGTCGATGCCCTCGTCGCCGATGCGGGACACCACGAGGGCGTCCAGTGCGCCCGTGCGGAACTGATCGAAGTGGGTTTCGCGCCTGCTGTGTGGGGTTTCGCCGTTCACGAACGGGGCGTCGAGGCGCTCGGCGATGCGTTCGCCCTGGCTCAGGTAGTCGACGAACACCAACGCCTGGGTGTCGGCGTGCTGGTCGACGAGGTGCTCGATCTCGGCTTCCTTGGCGGGGTTTTCGGCGGCGAGCCGGCGGCGGGTGTGCCCGCTGGCGGCGGCGTACTCGTAGCGGTCGTCGTCGTCGCGCCACGGCACGTACCGGATTTCGACCTCGGGCTCGGCGACGAAGCCGGCGTCGAAGAGGGCGTCCCAGTCGGTGCCGATGGGGCGACCAACGAGCGTGTAGATGTCGGCCTCCTTGTCGTCCTCCCGGACCGGCGTCGCGGTCAGCCCGAGGCGGTGTTTGCTCTGGAGGCTGGCCGACCGGCGCGCGACCTCGGCGGGGATGTGATGGACTTCGTCGTAGACGATGAGCCCCCACTCGCGGTCGTCGAAGACGTGGCGGTGGCGGTCCATTCCGGCGGTCTGGTAGGTTGCGATGGTGACCGGGCGGACGCGTTTCTCGCCGCCGTGGTATTCGCCGATCTGGTCGCCGGTCAGGCTGGTGTTCGCCAGCAGCTCCTCGCGCCACTGCGTGGCGAGTTCGCGGCTGGGAACGAGCACGAGCGTTTCGCCGCCGACGGATTCGAGCGCGCCCATGGCGGCGACCGTTTTGCCCGAGCCGGGCGGCCCGACGAGCACGCCGGCGCTGGCGTCCTCGAAGCGGTCGACCCAGTCCTGCTGGTACGGCCGCAAGTCGAGGTGGAGGTCGACGGCCAGTGGCTCCCCGGATTCGAGGTCGCGGTCGTCGCGGACGGGGTAGCCGGCCTCGTAGAGCGTGCGCTTGAGGGGCGCGACCTGCTCGGCGGCGACCCACGCCTCCGTGTCCGAGATCGGGGCGCGGAGCACGTCGTCGTCGAGTTTCTGCTCGGCGACGTTCCCCAGGAGGCTGTCGGTGGCGGCTTCCAGGACGACGTAGCCGTCGTCGTGGGTGCGCAGCCGGAACCGGGTGGCGCGCGTCCACTGTTCGCGCACCCACTCGATGAGCGTCGGGCAGTCCCGGGGCAGCAGTTCCGTGATGGCTGCCACGAGGTCTGAGAGGCTGTCGAAGGGGGCGGCCCACACGTCTTCGGCGCGCACCTCGTAGCGGTAGCTCCCCGTTCGGGTGGTGTCCGTGAGGTGTGCGACCCGCGAGAGCTGGGCGCGCGTGAGCTGGCTGGGCTGATCGACGATGATCTCGCGGCGGTCCGGGAACGGCACGATGCGCTCCCGGTCGGTGAGCTCCAGCCAGTCCCGTGGATACCACACCACGGGGTCGGGTTCGACGTTCGCGCGTTCGACCTCGCCGTCCGCGGCGAGTGTGGCCAGGGCGTCGGCGGCCGCGGCCTGTGTGCAGTCGAGTTCGCGCGCGATCTGTTCGGCCGTCGCCACCGGCCGGCCGACGCCCTCCAGCGCGTCGAGGAACCGGTCCTTGGAGATGTCAGTCACTGGGCGCGGGTAGGTCGCGGACGGGAAAACGGATTTCGCTTAGCCGCGGCCGCGGGGTGGCGCGGACGCCGGTCACATCTAGACGTTGAACTGTCGGGAACTATTTTGGTACTGCGCGCAGTAGGCAGGAGTATGTCGGCAACCACCCGGCTTCGCTGTCATCAGTGTGGACGCACCGCTTCCCGAGACGACTGGAGCTCGGCCACCCATCCGTCGCTCGGTGAGATGACACAGTGTCCCGGCTGTGGGTCGACGGACATCCAGGGGAACCACTGACCGGGCGCTACTCCGTCGGCTCGAAGTCTAGGGCGACGGAGTTGATGCAGTATCGCTCGCCCGTTGGATCGGGGCCGTCTTGGAACACGTGTCCGAGGTGGCCGCCACATTCGGCGCACACCACTTCCGTGCGTTCCATGCCGTTGCTGTGGTCTTCTCGGCGCTCGATGGCGTCGTCGTCGGCCGCGTCCCAGAAGCTCGGCCACCCGCAGTGGGCGTCGAACTTCGTCTCCCCGTCGAACAGCGTCGTGTCGCAGCCGACACAGGAGTAGGTGCCGTCCTCGTCGCGGTCGACGTGGTCGCCGGAAAACGGGCGCTCAGTGCCCTGTTCGCGGAGCACTCGATACTGGTCGTCGGTGAGTGTCGCCGCCCAGTCGGTGTCGTCGGCGTCGGTGTCTCGTGGAGCCATTGCCAACCCGTGCCTAGGGGCTGCCGGCAGGTAAGCCTACAGGTCCACCACACGGTGGGCCGGGAACGTCCCGCCGCCGGTTCCACAACGTGGCTGGTTTCTTCTGGTAACCTGGTGTGTTGCAGAACCACTATGTGCGTGGCCACGATACGACGGGTGATGAGCGACGAGGACGACCGGTACAGCGACGCCGCGTGTCACGTGATCGACTCCCTGGAACAGATCGGCAGCCAGTGGCGGCTCATCGTGTTACACGACCTCCAGGACGGCGAGAAGCGGTTCAACGAGCTGAAACGCTCGACGGACGCCAGCTCGCGGACGCTCTCGCGGGTGTTGGATGACCTCCAGGAGCTGGGGTTCGTGAACCGTCGTCTGGAGGAGGCGTCCCCGGTCGCCACCTACTACTCGCTGACGGCGAAGGGGGAATCGCTGTTCCCGGTGTTCGACGCCATCGAGTGTTGGGCAGAGGAGTGGCTGGCGGTCGACTCCGTGGACGACGACGCCGAGCCCGCCGAATCGATGGCGGACGGCTGACCACCCCTGCGGAGTGAAAGTGAAACGCCGTTCCGCGACAGCGTCTCCGGCGAGTCATCGCCGGTGGAGTGTTGGCAGCGCGCGATCCGGGAGCGCACGCGGGTGGCTTCACTTTCACGCGCCGACCGGCAGGGATTAGCCGCCCGCCACCCACACGGCACACATGAGCGGGTACGGCACCCTGCACGCTGACTGGACGGTGTGGACCGAGGACGCGACCGCCGGCGACGTCGTTGTCTACCGCCCCGACGTCTTCGACAGCGAGTCGTATCCGGCCCCCTGCATGCCGACGCTCAAACTCCTCCAGCGGCCCCCCACGCAGCGCAAGCGCCGCTCGGGCACCGACACCGACGGATGGTGGGTGTCGCTGCTGTTGGAGCCCGGGGTGCGCGTGAAACACGCCGACACACACGCCGCGTCCCGGACCGCAGCCGTCGAGACGGTGCTGGAGCTGGCCGCCGAGTTCGCGGCCGGCGAGATCGACTACCGGAGCGCGTACCAGCAGCCCCGGGAGGCGTACCTCGCGCGCCTCGACGAACTCACGGGCCGGGACGTTTAACCACGCGGACAGCAAACGCCCGAGCATGCCGATCACGCTGCTCGGGCCGCGGCTCGCCGACCCCGGCACCGAGTTCGTCTACCACGGGCCGGCCGATGACTGCGAGGGGTGCCCGTACCGCCAGCAGTGTCTCAACCTCACCGAGGGGGTGCGATACGAGGTCACGGACGTCCGCGAGGGCGGCCAAGTGCTTGACTGTGCGGTCCACGACGAGGGCGCGGTCGCGGTCGACGTCGAGCCGACGACGATCCCCGCAACCGTGCCGTCGAAGGGCGCGTACGCCGGCAGCAAGGGCAAGCTCGCGGGCCCATGCCCCCACACGGAGTGCCCCAGCCACGAGTTCTGCGAGCCCGCCGGCGCGTCGTTCGACACCGAATACCAGATCGCGGAGATCGACGGCGAGCCACCCCACGATCACTGCGCGCTGGATCGGGACCTCACGCTCGTCGAGTTCGCGCCGGCCGAGCGCTGACCACGCCGACGGGATTACGTGTCCGGCCGCAGTACGCGCCGGTATGGACGACCACACCCGTGCGCCGGGTGTCGCGCCGCCGCTCGGCGATCCCACCGGCTGGTTGACCGACCGTCGGGTTTGGGAGCACGCCACACTCCGGCGCGCTGTCGAGCACGGCGTTCGGCTGTTCAACAGCGGCGACTACCACGAGGCCCACGACTGCTTCGAGGTCGAGTGGTACAACTACGGCAGCGGCACCGACGAGTCGGCGTTCCTCCACGGGATGGTCCAGGTGGCCGCGGGCGCGTACAAACACGTGGACTTCGAGAACGACGACGGCATGCGGAGCCTGTTCCGCACCGCTGTGCAGTATCTCGGTGACATCCCCGCGGATTACTACGGCGTCGATGTCGGCGAGATCCGGCGGGTCATCCAGGCGGCGCGCGCGGACCCGTCGGCGCTCTCGGGGTGGGGGATCACCCTCGACGACGCGACCCCGACGGCGTATCCGGCCGACTACGAGTACGCCGAGGCCCTGGAGTGACGACGACGGCCGTGCTGGATTGCAGCGACCAGTAGGCGTTTGGGCGTCGCGGTGGTGGCGTGTGGTATGCGCGTCATCCGGGCGACAACCACCGAGGAGTACGAGGACGCCTTGCGCGTTCGGTTCGCGGTGTTCGTCGACGAGCAGGGCGTGCCGGCGGACATGGAGGTCGACGACCACGACGACACGGCGACGCATTTCGTGGCCTACGATACGATGACCGGCAGTCAGGACGCCACGCGGGCGGTGGCGGCCGCGCGCCTCCGGGCGTACGAGGGGTCCGTGGGGAAAGTCGAGCGGGTCGCCGTTCGGGCGTCACGGCGCGGCAATGGTGTCGGCGCGACGGTCATGGACGCCGTCGAGGACGCCGCCCGCGAGCGCTTCGCGGAACTGTATCTGCACGCGCAGTCGCGGGTCGCGGAGTTCTACGCGACGCGTGGCTACCACCGCGAGGGCGAGCCGTTCATGGAGGCCGGCATCGAGCACGTCGCGATGCGGAAACGCCTGTAGTCGGGGCCACCCGCCGGTTCCAGAACTATTTACGCGTTCGAACTGATAGCTCGGGTCAGCATGGACGTGGGTTCGCCGGAGGCATTCTCGGAGTCGGGCACGCTGGGCGTCGAAGAGGAGTTCTTCGTGGTCGACGAGCACGGCGTGCCCACTGCGGGCAGCGACGAACTAGTCTACGAGGGGGAGCCGCCGGAACCGATCGCGGGCCGCCTCGACCACGAGCTGTTCAAGTTCGTGGTGGAGACCCAGACGCCGACGCTCGACGGGGTGGCCGAGGCCCCGGCGGCGATCCGCGAGGTGCGGGCCGCGCTGGTCGCGTACGCCAGCGAGCACGGGCTCCGGATCGCCGGCGCTGGCCTCCACCCGGGCGCGCGGTGGCGCGAACACGAGCACGCCGAGAAACCACGGTATCGGTCTCAGCTCGATCGCATCCAGTACCCACAACACCGGAACACGACGGCCGGGCTGCACATCCACGTGGGCGTCGACGACCCCGATAAGGCTGTGTGGGTGTCCAACCGGATGCGGTGGCATATGCCCGTGCTGTTGGCGCTGTCGGCGAACTCGCCGTACTGGAACGGCTTCGACACGGGGCTGGCGTCGGCGCGCGCGAAGATCTTCGAGGGGCTGCCGAACACGGGGCTGCCGACTGCCTTCGAGTCGTACGCGGCGTTCCAGGCGTTCGAGCGTCGGATGGTCGAACACGGCGGCATCGAGGACCGCGGGGAGCTGTGGTACGACGTGCGCCCGCATTCGGGCCACGGCACGGTGGAGGTGCGTGCGCCGGACGCGCAGGCCGACCCGGCGGTGGTCGACGCGTTCGTGGAGTACGCCCACGCGCTGGTGACCGAGTACGCCCAGCGGTACGACGACCACCCTGATCCGTTCAGTGTCACCGGCCTGCGCCGCGAGCTGCTCGACGCGAACAAGTGGCGGGCGATGCGTGACGGCCACGACGCGTCGTTCGTGGCGCGCGAGACGCAGGGCGCTGTTGACCTGGGGACTGTCGTCGATCGCGAGTGCGACCGGCTCGGCGTCTCGGGCATCCGAGACGTGTACGATGATGTATCAGGTGCACAACAGCAGCGACGGATACTCGACGCACACGGCGAAAAACGACTGTATAACCACCTTTCCCTGTAGTCCTCGGGAGCGACCGCGCGTGCGTGAGTAGCATAAATGTATATGATGGTGTAGCCCGTACCTATCTGCATGTCTAAAAACAAACATGAACTGGGGTCGCCGTTTACTGTTCCTCTGCTACTCAACACGCTCGACGTCCCCGCGTTCGCTGTCGACGCCGACGGTGCCGTTGTCGCGTGGGACGACCAGATCGCGGCGCTGCTGGAGACCGCCCCGGAAGACGCCATCGGCGTCACCGACATCGGGGAGCGACTCAACGACGACGGCTCGCGCGCGCTCGCCAACAAGGTCGCCGACACGCCCATCGACGCACACCACGAATACGACGGGGTCGGCCTCGCGGACGAATCGTACGCGCTGCTCACCGGCGACTACGTCTACGAGGACACCACCGTCGCCGGCAACACCGACCTCTGGTTCATCGCGACCCCGGTCTACCACACCGGCGAGTTCCGTGGCGTGATCGAGATCGTTCAGGACCGCTCCAGCTCCGCCCGCTACCAGAGCGAACTGCAGGCGCTGTTCGGTGAACTCGTGGACACGCTGGACGCGTACGACGCCGGCCGCTTCGACGCGACAGTCGACATCGCGGCCGAGGACACGCTCCTCGACGACGAATACATCCAGATCGGGCGGACCCTCACCGAGTTCGGGGACACCCTCGCCGCCCACATCACGGAAGTGCACAACGACGTGGAACGACTCGAAGCCGCGAGCCAGGCCGTCTCGGAGTCCTCCGCCGAGATCGACGAGCTGTCCACCGCCCAATCGACGAACGTGAGCACCGTCGCCACGGAGGTCGAGACGCTGAGCGCGACCGTCCAGGAGATCGCGTCCACCGCCGACGAGGTCGTCGACACCAGCGCCACGGCCGAACGGCTTGCCGACGACGGCAGCGCCGCGGCGAGCGACGCCGCGGACATGATGGCCGACGTTGCGACCGCCGCCGACAGCGTCACCAGCGACGTCGAAGCCCTCCAGAACCGCATCGAAGACATCGACGAGGTCGTCGACGTCATCACGGGCATCGCCGAGCAGACGAACATGCTGGCGTTGAACGCGTCCATCGAAGCCGCCCGCGCCGGCGAGGAGGGCGAGGGGTTCGCGGTGGTCGCCGAAGAAGTCAAAGCCCTCGCCGAGGACGCACAGTCGAACGCGGGCCACATCGAGTCGCTGGTGAGCGAGATCCAACGCGACACCGCAGACACGGTGACCGATCTCGTGACCACCACCGACCGGATCGAGGACGCCGTCGCGCAGGTCGAGGACGCGATGGCGAGCTTCGAGGAGATCGTCACGGCGGTCGAGGCCACCGCCGAGGGCATCGAACAGGTGTCCGACGCCACCAACGAGCAAGCCGCAAGCGCCGAGGAGATCGCCGCGATGGTCGACGAGACCGCCGACTTGGCTGACGACATCACGACGGCCGTCGCGGACATCGTCAGCCAGACCGAAGCGCAATCCGCAATGCTGCACGATCTCGACGAGTCAGTGTCCGAGCTCCACGACCAGTGAGCGGCGGCGCGGACGAAGTCCTTTTCACCAGTTCAGCCATGCGTTTGAACTGAACGCACGCATGCCTGAGGATTCACGCGACACCAACACGGCCGCCCGCGAGCACCTCGAAGACGGCACGGACCGCGCCGTCGCCGGCTTCGACGACGGCGTCGTTGACGTGCTTGCCTGGCTGCTGGACACCGACACCCGTGCCCGCATCTTCGTGTACCTCCGCCAGCACCCGTACAGCACCAGCGACGAAGTCGCTGACGGGACCGGACTGTACCCCTCGACCGTGCGGGAAGCAGTTGCCGAACTCGCCGCCGACAGCATCGTCGACCGGCGCAAGCGCCACGCAGAGGGCGCGGGCAACAACCCATACGAGTACACCGCCATCCCCCCGAGTGACCTGGTCGCCGACACCGTCGGACGCGTCCAGCGCGGTCTCAACTCGGTGTTCAATCTCGACGCGCGACTCGGCGACAGCGACGACGACACCGCCAGCCACGACACGCCGGTCCGCATCGAAGTCGAGGACGCCTCGCCGGAGGCTGACACTGCGGCCGACGACACCTGAACCCAAACGGCTAAACGCGCACAGGCCGACCGCCGGCATATGAATGTCGCCCTCGGTGGCACATTCGACCCGATTCACGACGGCCACCGAAAGCTCTTCGAGCGCGCGTTCGACCGCGGCGACGTGACCGTCGGCCTCACCAGCGACGACCTGGCCGCCGACACCCGCCACGTGGACCGTCACGTCCGCTCGTTCGACGCGCGCCATGCCGACCTCGACGACGAACTCGCCGCGCTCGCCGAGACGCACGACCGCGAGTACACGATCCGAACGCTCGACTCCCCGACGGGGATCGCGACTGAACCCCACTTCGACGTGCTCGTGGTCTCCCCGGAGACCGCCGCCGGCGGCGAGCGCATCAACGAGTTGCGCGCCCAGGACGGCACCGACCCCCTCGAAATCGAGGTCGTCGACCACGTCGACGCCGCCGACGGGGACATCATCTCCTCGACGCGCATCGTCCGCGGCGAGATCGACGAACACGGCGCGCTCACGCCCGGCCGCGAGGGCCGGGATCCACGCCAGTAGCCTACCACGTCGGCGGGTCGAAGCCGGCGCGCGCCAGCAGCTGCTTCCAGCGCTCTTGGATCACGAGCCGCGAGACGCCGGCGGCGTCCGCGACCGCCGTCTGGCTGCGCTGGTCGCCCGCGATGAGCGCGCCGGCGTACACGCTCGCGGCCAGCACCGCGGGCTCGGAGCGCGGTGCGGCTCCGTCGACCGTCGACAGGAAGAGGTCTTTGGCGGTCGACTCGGCTTCGGCGGTCAGTTCCAGGTCGGCGGCGATCCCGGCAAGCTCGGTGAGGCGGTCGTCGTGTGCTCGCTCGTCGCCCGCACGGTACATACCCACCAGTTGATCCGCCTGCGGTATAGGTTCATGGGCGTGGCCGGCGGATAGCGCAACGCATTTTTACGGGTGCGCAGTAGAGTGCGGGTGCGGCGCGCGGGTAGCCAAGCCAGGAAACGGCGTAGCGCTTAGGACGCTATCCCGTAGGGGTCCGCCGGTTCAAATCCGGTCCCGCGCATCTCGACGACAGCATGGAGCCATGTCCGAGAGCGGCCGGCAGTGAGTGCTCCCTGCTGCTGGATTGCGAGTGCTGGACCCGACGTTGCCGCACGGTTCTGTGGCAGTGTTCTATGCATACTTAACCCAGTCACGGCCATTGGTGCTCGTATGTCAGCTGTGTCTGCGCTCTCCGGGGCACTCCAGTCCATTGAGACGACGGTTGATGGGGACATGAGCGAGCGGGACGTTGAGAACCTGTTTATTGAGCACGGGTTCTATGAGTCGCTCGGCTACGAAGGTACTGGGACGGACCTCAGAAGCGAGTTTACGCTTCCAGATAACCGTCGCCCAGACTACGTCACGTTAGACACTAACGAAGCAGTTACAGCGGTCTACGAGTTTAAGACCACGGGCCGCAACCTCCCGCCGCATGAGGACCAACTGTTTCACTACATGGACTACCTGCGGGCGGAGTACGGCGTCCTGACCAACGGCGAGCAGTTGCGGCTCTATCGCCGGGGCGACAGTCATGCGATGCTCACCGTCTCGCTGGACGCGGTCACGGAGAGTCAGGCCCGCGACCTCGTCAGCGCGCTTCAGAAACGCGAGTTCGACCTCACGGACCCCGAGGACGTGAATCAGTTCCTCGAAACCCTCGACCCAATTCCGCTTGACAAGCAGGCGGCACTCGGCCAAGAGCACTTCTTCGATACGTTCCGGCTGGAAACAGGAAGCCCGTTTGCCGATCTCGTCACCGGAATGATGGACCTCCTGCAGGAGCTCCGCGACGACCGCGAAGAAAAGTTCGTCAAAGGAGCATACGACTTCTGGGAGGCGACCTACGCCGATGAGCCGGACGAGGTGCCGACCTCGTGGGACCCGTTCATCAGCGGGAAGCAGTCACTTCGTGACTTCATGTTCTGTCTGGAGAGCGGGCACGCACTTCTCGCCCGGCTCCTGCTTGCGAAGGCAACTGAAGACCACGACTTCTTCGCGGGAACGGGGTATGAAGGTATGGACGACTACTTCCGTGGACTGCAGGGCTTTGGGGACAGTATCAACCTCGACGCGTTCCCCGTCGCCGCAGACAACCTCATCGACGATATGCAGGATCAGTTGGTCGAAGGGTTGTTCCAAGATGATATTTTCATCTGGTGGACTGATGGCTACGCCGAACACCTCTCTCGGGGGCACGAAACGGGGTCAAATCAGTTCGAGGCGGTCGCCAAGGAGTCCGGGGGCGTGGAGCGCGTCAGCGATGCCACGCGGGACCGCTTCAGTCGTGCCGTCGCCGAGGTGTTCTTCAACGTTCTCCGCTTCGACTTCGAGGACGTGGAGGGCGACCTGCTCGGGGACCTCTACCAGCGGTACTTCGACCCCGAGACGCGCAAGGCGCTGGGAGAGTTCTACACGCCACAGCCAGTCATCGACTACATCATGGACGGCGTCGACTACGAGCACGGCGTCTCGAACGAGCGGCTCATCGACCCGTCGTGTGGGTCCGGCACCTTCCTCGTGGAAGCCGTCGAGCGGTATCTCGATGACATCGAGCATTTCGAGGACGATCCCGACTGGGAGGAGCACCTGCGGGACCTCTGCACCCGTCCGCGCATCGTCGGGCTGGACATACACCCGTTCGCCGTGTTGATGGCGCAGATTCGCTTTGTGGTCGCTATCCTTCCAGCCTACCGCGAGGCCAAGACCCAGAACCCGGCGTTCACGCTCCGGCGGCTTCCAATCTACCGGACTGACACGCTTCGCAACGAGCGGGAACTGACGGGCGCAGACCTCGGCGACGACGGCACCCGGCAGATGACCTTTGACGCCATGACCGAGGACGACCAAGACGTCCGGATTCCCGTGCCGCTCCCGGTCGAGGTGGACGAGGATGAGGTCGGCGAAACGGAGGATGGCTTCCTCGTGCGCCGGGTGCGGATGCCGTTGTTCGACACGATTCAGTTGGAGACGGGCGTGAACAACTTCGGCGAGTATTTCGCGGCTCTGCAAGGCGTCTTGGACACCGTCAAGGACCACATGGCCCTCGCTGAGGAGTTCGGCAGCGACTTCGACTGGGAGTACGAGAGCGGGCTGGCCGAGCGCATCAACCAGCACACGTCACAGGACTACTCGGGTGTCGAGGAGTTCTTCGTTCCGTACGTGGAGGACATGCTGGAGAACGTCCGCTACCTGAAGGAGGAGCACAACGACGGGCGGCTGTTCAAGATGTTCGAGGACACCGTGCTCGCGCTCGTTGTGAAGAACTACATGGAGTACGACTACGTCGTGGGGAATCCGCCGTACGTTAGGGTCCAGCACCTCCCTGACCGGCAGAAAGAGATGTTTGAACGACTCTATGACTCGACTACCGGGAATTACGACATTTACTGTCTATTCTACGAGAGAGGGTTAGAATTCCTAAAAGAGGGAACGGGAAAACTCGGATACATTACCTGTACGTGTTTAGCCCCGTCTGATTTCGTCACTGTCTCGTAGGTGGTGGTCTGTGACAGATACATGGTCTGTCAGCAGGGAGTCAGTCTACATTCTCAGGGATGGTCTCCGCTGCCCGGAGACCATCCCGTCGGCCCTGCTGTCGTCGTTTCGAGGTGGAATCGATGAGCTGGGACGATCTCTCCAAGGACGAACTCCTCTCGCGGTTTCTCCAGATGGAGGAGCGAATCGACGAGCTGGAAGAGAAGATTGCCCAGAAGGACAAGCGGATCGAGGAACAGAACGAACGGATCGAAGAGCAGCAAGAGCGGATCGAAGAACTCGAAACACGTCTCCGGAAGTACGAGAATCCACACACTCCACCCAGTAAGCGACGGTCGGGGACCGACGAGTCCCCGACCTCGCAGGACGACGAAGACGACGATGTCCGAACTGATGGTGGTACTCCCGGTCGAAAGGACGGTCACAACCCGGAGTGGCGCTCTCCGCCCGATCCTGATGAAGAAATCGAGGTCACCTCTGACTGTTGTCCCGAGTGTGGCGACCACTTCGACGAGTCGGTGGGCGTCAGCCCCCGACTCGTCGAGGAAGTCCCGGATCCACAGCCACCAGAAGTCACCCAGTACAACCGACACCGCTACCAATGCGACTCCTGTGGAACTGAGACGGTTGCGACTCACCCCGACTGCCCCGATGAGGGGCAGTTCGGGGTGAACGTCATCGCGCAATCTGCCCTGTCACGGTACGATCACCGCCTTCCCTACCGGAAAATCACGGACCGCTTCGAGCAACTTCACGGACTCGAACTCTCAGGTGCATCCGCGTGGCACGCGACCGAGCGCGCTGCGCGCGCCGGTCGCTGTGAGTACGAGCAGATCCGTCGAGAGATTCAGGAGGCTGAAATCGTCCACGTTGACGAAACCGGCATCAAGCGTGACGGTGACCAAGCGTGGATCTGGACGTTTCGGACGGACGAGCATACGCTGTACGCGGTCAGAGAGAGTCGTGGGAGTGATGTTCCCGCGGAAGTCCTTGGCGAGGACTTCGCGGGAACGGTCATCTGTGATGGGTGGACGGCGTATCCAGCGTTCAGCAGTACGCTTCAGCGGTGCTGGGCACATCTTCTCCGGGAGGCTGAAGACGTTGCTAGTGACCACGAGGAGGCAGAACCGGTGTACCGGTATCTCAAGCAGATGTTCGTCGGTCTCCAGTCGTGGCTGGAGACCGACCCAGATCCTCGTGCGAGAGCACAGATGCATCGAGCGTGTCAGGACGGCCTCAGATCGCTCGTTGAGCGGTCAGTGACCGACGAACCAGTGGCAACACTCCTCGGGAAGATCGAAGGTGGACTCGACCACTGGCTCACCTTCGTCGGTGAGCCAGCGGTCTCCCCGACGAACAATGCCGCAGAAAACGCCCTTCGTGAACCTGTTGTTCTCCGGAAAATCATCGGAACACTCCGGAACGACCGTGGCATGTTCGTTCACGAGACGATCTTGTCCCTGCTGGCGACGTGGCGCCAGCAGGGACGCAACCCATACGAGGAACTTACGCGGGTTGTCCACGACAACGAAATGATCTCACGAGAGCAGACTGTGCCGGTTGTTGAGACCTCGGGGTAAACACGTACCATTACCTCAAACCAGTTCCTTCAAACGGACTACGGAGAAGGTATCCGCCGAGTCTTGTTTGAACGCTCGGCAATAGAGGAGGTCTACGACTTCCGGGACTCCGGCGTGTTCGAGGACGCGGCGAACCTTCCAGTAATCTTGTTCGCTCGGGACGAACCAGACGCTGAAACCCGCGAGGACAACATGATTCGATGTTCTCGAGTCAAATCCAACATCAGCGAACCCAGCCAAAACAAACTTGACAAAGAGGTTGTCCAATCCATCCGCGAACACCAAGAGGAAGCGCGGTACAGCGATGAATACATCGATATTTTCGACTACCCACAGAGAAAATTGGATGACCAATTCTGGTCGCTGATGCCGCCCGAAGAACTTGAAGTGTTCGAGAAATTAAATGAAAGGCAGGACTCTACGTTAGGCGAGGTAACGAAATCTATCTCTTCTGGCACTCAAACCAGTGCAAACAAAGTCTATCTCGTGATTCCGCAGGATGCGGATAGAATCGACCCACAGGACGAAGGTGACACTGTGACGGTTGTCCCACTGGGTGAAACCAAAGAATACGAGATTGAAACCGACCTCCTCCGACCTTGGCTCCAAGGTATCGACGTTCAACGGTGGCGTGGAGATTGGGCCGGCCAACACGTAATCTTCCCCTATCACTTGGAAGAAGACGAGAACGGCGTACTGGACCCCAAACTCTACCAGAGAGAGGAAATGAAAGATAGATTCCCTAAGACTTGGGATTTCTTCAAACAGCATGAAGACACGCTCCGGGGACGTGAAGGGGGTAGATGGGAAGATAGCAAGGTCTGGTGGGAGTTTGGCCGTCCGCAGAATTTAGAGAAGTTCCGTCTTCCAAAACTCATCAATGCGGATATGGCCAGTAACGCACGGTTCATGATTGACGAAGATGGTCTATGGCACTTCAAAACTCCCTATGGTATCTATCTCAAATCGGATTTACAATCAAACACAGAACGAGTGGCCTGCTTGGTCAACTCGAAGACTCTGGATTTCTACCTCAAACATATCGCTCCGATGCTTTTAGGTGGAAAGTATCGATATCAGTCCAGATATCTTGAAGAACTGCCATACGTGGATGTACAGACCGGAGAGATACTCCCACGGTTAGATGAGACTGTTCGACCAATCTTGGAATCTCTGGATACGCAAAACAAGATAGAGCGGTTTCCAGAGGCGTACCTCGGCGACTACGATGGCGAACTCGACTACGTCACCTACGAGTGGCAAACCCGGCGATATCCGGTGAATGCCGAGATACAGGGGGACGTGGATGGGAAATTTACCGTGCAGGCTGGACGGTCGGACATCATCAACGACCCGGCGATGTATTCCGACGACCGCGAGATGCGCAAGCGGCGCGCGGAGTACGTCCACGCCGCTGTGGACGGGCGCAACGTCAAGAGCGGCGAGGAGATGACCATCCCGATTCCCCGCTCCGATGACGGCGTGGTCGAACTCCTCGGCCGGCTCGAAGCCGACCGCGAGGAAGTCCGGCAGACTGACATCGACGCTCTCGAAGCCGAGATAGACGACGCGGTCTACGACCTGTTCGACCTGACCGACGAGGAGCGCGTGGTCATAGAGCGCTACCTCGACGTGTTCTGATCGCGCTGCCCCGCTGTCACCATCCCACGCACGGGACACCCGCGGAGAGCACCACCGCTGTGATGAGCGCCGGTCCCGCGCATGCCCACTCGATTCGAGCGATTCGGGGGCTCGGTGTGGCGCGCAGACCGCGTGCAAGCGGCGTGTGTCTGACGCGTGGCTGCCAGGTCCCGGGAAGCTTTTTGCGCGTGCGGTGGTTCCATCCAGGAAATGACTCGGCCACCGGATCTTCTCGCCGACGTGCTCGATGGGATCGACGCCCTGCTCGTGTTCTCGCCGAGCGGGTCGTACTACGACCGCGTTGCCGACGTCGAGGGGGTTGACGTCGTCGTGGTGGCCACCGAGAACGCCGTCGGCGCCGAGACGTTCGTCGAGTTACCCCTGGCGTTCGACGACGTGCGAGAGCAGATCCGGTTCGGGATCGAGGGCGCGCTCAGCGAGGGTGTCGTGGCCGACGGCGACGAGCTCGGCTGCGTCGCGCCGTTCCTGAGCGAGGAGATCGACATGGTGACGCGGACGCGCGCCAACGCCGGCACCCAATCCAGCGTCTACGAGTTGTTCGCCAGCACGCGCGCGGAGCCCGGGGTCATCCGGGACGTCTTCGACGTGGCGATCGAGCTCGGGCGGAAAGGCCAGAAGGGCAAGCCCGTGGGGGCGCTGTTCGTCGTCGGGGACGCCGGCAAGGTCATGACGAAAAGCCGGCCGCTATCGTACAACCCCTTCGAGAAGAGCCACGTTCACGTCGGGGATCCGATCGTGAACGTGATGCTCAAGGAGTTCTCGCGCCTCGACGGCGCGTTCGTGATCTCCGACTCCGGGAAGATCGTGTCGTCGTACCGCTACCTGGAGCCCGGTGCCGAGGGCACGGACATCCCGAAGGGATTGGGGGCGCGGCATATGGCAGCGGGGGCGATAACCCGGGATACGAACGCGGTCGCGATCGTGCTCTCGGAGTCCGACGGCCTGGTGCGGGCGTTCAGGAACGGCGAGCTGGTGTTGGAGCTCGACCCCGAGGAGAACTAGCATGACAGACGTGTTGCGGACGCTTGTCGGCCCGCATTTCGAGTACGGGCTTGCGACGCTCGTGTTGCTTTGCGGGGCCGTCGCGGGCTACCTCGTCGGGTGGATCCACCGGCGCGTGATGTTGGCCGCCGGGGTCGATGAAATCGTCGAGGGAACCACCGTCGAGCGGTTGGCGCGGCGATCCGGGACCACAACCGTCGATCTGACCGCGCGGTTCGTGTCGACGGTCGTCTACATCGTGGCCGTGCTGGTGGCGCTGGACGCCGCCCAGTTCTCCATCCAGAAGCCACTGTGGCGGCTGCTCGGCTCGATCCTGCCGTCGGTGCTGGCTGCCGTGGTCGTGGTGGTGGTCGGGGTGCTCGTCGGCGACAAAGTCGAGGTGTTCGTGACCGAGCGGCTGCGGTCGGTGAAGTTCCCGGAGGCGTCGGTCGTGGCCGTGGCCGCGCGCTACACGGTGGTGTTGGCTACGGGGCTCGTGGCGTTGTCCCAGCTCGGCGTGGCTGTGGCGGCGCTGCTCGTGGTGTTCGGCGTCTACCTCGCGTCCGTGGTGGTGTTCGCGCTCGTCGCGACGCGGCAGCTGTTGGCGTCGGCGGCGGCGGGCGTCTACCTGTTGTTGCGCCAGCCCTACGGGATCGGTGATCAGGTCGCCATCGGGAGCCGCGAGGGCGTCGTCCAGGAGGTGGACGTGTTCGTGACGCGGATCGAAGCCGACAGCCGGGAGTACGTCATCCCGAACCATCTCGTGTTCCGGGACGGGATCGTCATCGTCCACCACCAATGAACGGACTCGCCACCATCCTCGGTGCCATCGCTGTGGGGGCGTTCGGGTACGGGATCGGCCGGCACGACCGCGTGCAGTCGTGGGCAGCGACCCGACCGGGCCGCCACTGGGCGCGCCGCGTGTGGATCGCCAGTGGGCTGTGCCTGTGCGTCGCAAGCGGCGTGTTTCCGGTGTCCCAGCCCGCGGGCATCGCGGTGTTCCTCCTCACCGGCGTGGTCGGCGTGGCGGCGGCGGGCATCGCCGCTGCGGGGGCCGCCGTCGACGCCCGACAGGCGGCGCGCTCCCAGTCGCTGGGCCGCAGGCTCCGCACGTTCTGGGGCATCGCAGCCGCAGCCCATCGCGTCACGCGGTACGGGCTCGTGGTCGGTGGCGCGGGGTTCCTGTTGGCCGCGCTGACCGGCGGCATCGCGGTCACGCCGCCGCTATCGGTTGTCGGCGGGTTCGCGTTCGGCGGCCTGTTGGCGGTGCTCGGCGGGTTGACCGCGGTCGGCGCGCTCGTGCCCGGGGCGCACGCGCACCGAGTGAGCGCCCGGGCACGGAGCGAGACGGAGGACACCGACGATTCGGCGCGTTAGTCGCCAGTGGGCGCGGCGGGGACGCCGGCGACCGTTTCGCCGGGCGGCACGTCGGCGGTGACGAGCGAGTTCGCCGCGACCTGTGCGCCGGCACCGATGGTGACCCCGGGCAGCACGACCGCGCCGGCCCCGATCATCGCGCGATCCTCGACGACGACCGCGCCCGTGCGGTATTCGTCGTGGAGGAACTCGTGGCACAGCAGCGTGGCGTCGTAGCCGATGATGGCGTCGTCGCCGACCGTGACGAGCTCCGGCCAGAAGACGTCGGGCGTCGACTCCAGGCCCCACGCGACGCCGTCGCCGACCGTGACGCCGATGCGCGCCAGCAGCCAGTTTTTCGCGTGGAGGCTCGGGGAGATGCGTGCAAGC
Organism: Halobacterium sp. MBLA0001; assembly: GCF_049705385.1. Classification (NCBI taxonomy): domain Archaea; kingdom Methanobacteriati; phylum Methanobacteriota; class Halobacteria; order Halobacteriales; family Halobacteriaceae; genus Halobacterium; species Halobacterium sp. MBLA0001. The sequence goes on along the minus strand of NZ_JBNAMQ010000007.1, from coordinate 1,810,605 downwards.
ACGATCACGACGTAGTTCAGCGCGACCCGGAGCGGGTGTTTGGCGTCGGTCCACCGCCACAGGGAGTTGCGCGCGTTCGGCGTGGGGTGGCGTTGGAGGCGGTCGTGGCGGCTGGACGCCCCGCTGGAGTCCGGGCGCGCGGTCATGCCGACCCGTCGGTGGCCGGCGTGTCATTGCCAACGACGGGAAACGACGCCGTGATGTCCCACGCGTGGATGCAGTGGACGCGCCCGGCGTCGTCGCCGATCCGCCAGTGGTGGGCGTCCTCGGACCAGTGCTCGTGGCGACCACAGCGCGTGCAGACGCGCTCCGATGGCGTTCGGAGGTCGGTCATCAGTACAGTGATGTCGGCCAACCGGCTTGAGGACTGCGGTCAGTCCGACTCCGAGCGGAACGCGTCCAGCTGGCTCCCGAGGAACGACGGCGTGAGCGTCGTGAACTCGGCGCGCTCACCCGGGCCGAGATACTCGAAGACGGAGTGGCGTGCGTCCTCGACGTACCGGCCGCCGGCGAACACGCGCACCCCGACCTCCTCGGGGCCGCGGATCACGCGCCCGATGGCTTGTCTGGCGCGCCGAACCGCGGGCACCGTCAGGGCGTACTCGAAGGCGTGGTCGTCGCCGAAGGCGTCGGCGTACGCGCGCCTGACCGCCCGAATCCGTGGCGACCCGACGTTCACCAGTGGCACGCCGACGACGAGACACGCCCCGAGTTTCGCGCCGTCGTAGTCGACGCCCTCGGTGAGCGTGCCCCGTGTGCTCGTCACCAGCACCTTGCCGTCGCCAGCGAAAAACGTCGCTTTGAGGTCGTCAGTCGCGGCGTTCGACGACGATTCGTCGACGAGCACGTCCTTCTCGACGACGCCGTCGCTGAGATAGGCGGCCGCCCACGCCGCCTCCCGGTAGTTCGGCATGCAGACGAGAACGTTGCCGGGCTGGCGGGCGACCGTCCGCAGCACGTAGCGGTATTCGTCGCGCGTCGGGTTGTCGGTGCCCGGCTCGGGGTCGCCGCGGTTGTGCGCCGTGAACGGCGTGGCGTCGACGAGGAAGCTCGCGCGGTTCGATTCGGGGAACCGCAGATCGTAGCGGCGCTCCACGACGGGGCGGGGGTCGCTGTCGCCCGCGCCCGCCGCCAGGCGGTCCAGGCCGGCGACCTCCCGGAACACGTCCAGCGGTTCCAGGGTGGCGCTCATCAACACGCCGCCGCCGACCTCCGACAGCGTCTCCCGGAGCGCGCGGGCGGGCATGCAGTTGAACATCACGAGCGCGGGGGTGTAGGATTCGGCCCACGCCGCGCCGGCCCGCCCCGACTCCTTGGGCACGTGCTCTAGCTCCACCTCCCGGAAGTACGTCGCGTGGTCGCGTTCCCACCACCGCTGGAGCGTGACGCCCACGGGGCCTGCCACCGCCGATCGGTCGCCGTCGTCGTCGAGGATCGCCTGCACCGCGGTGCCGGTTGCCGCCAGCGACCGCCACGCGTCCCCGGTGTGGCCGTGCTGTTCGGCCCACTGCGTGAGCGCGTCGGGCTGCTCGCTTTCGGGGTCCCGCAGCGGGATCTCGTGGTCGCGTTCGGGCAGCGACCCCGGGCGGTCGGGGTCGAACCCCTCCGCGGCGAGGTATCGCGCCACGCGGTCGTCGAGCCACTCCAGCACGTCGTCGAGGAACCCGACCATCGCCTCGACGGCGTCGAGCGAGCAGTCGTGGCTGGCGAGGTGGTCGGTGACCTGCTGGCGGTTCTCCCGGCTCTGGTTGGCCCGCGTGAGCAGCGTCCGGCAGTCGTTGCGGGCGCGAGTGAGCGTGTGCCGCCCCAGGCGGTCCGAGAGCAGGTCTCGAACGCGCTCCTCTAGGCGGTGGGCTTCGTCCACCACGACGAACGTCGAGTCGTCGATGAGGTGGTCGGTGAGCCCCCGGGTCTGGGGGTCGAAGAGGTGATTGTAGTTCCCGACGACGACCTCCGCGTGATCCAACAGCACCTGCTGGACGCGGTGGGGGCACGTCCCGTGGTCGACGCCCGCTGGCAACACGTCCGCGCTCGTGACGACGTTGTGCCGGCCGGCCTCGAAGCCGACCGGCGAGCCCTTGTCGCGGCCGTACCAGTCGGCCTCGAACGGACACATCAGCGGCGGGTCGCCGTCGGCCATGTCCTCGGGGGCGGTCGGCTGGTGGGGGACGTACGGTGCGTCCGTGGCAGCCGTCCGCAGCGGGGTCTGCGAGAGCGTCCGGCTGGCGTCGGCGCGCGCCGACCGCGCCAGCGCCCGACCCGCTGCGGGATCCCACCACGGCTCGTCGGGGGTCTCCGCCGCCGGCAGTTCGGTGAGGTCGCGTGCGTCCTGCCCGTCGAACTCGCCGCCGTCGTCGCCCTCCACGAGGCCGGCAGTCGACTCCCGGAGGTCCTCGCAGCGCTCGTGGACGCCGGCGTCGTCGGGGAACTTGTCCTCGCGCTCGTACGGGCAGAGATCCCGCTTTCCGACGAGCGCCACGCCGTCCAAGGGGTCATCGAGGCCCGCGTTCATCGTTCGGAGGTCCGCGACGAACTGCTCCAGTTGCTGTTTGACCGGCGTCACCACCAACACGCGCTCGTAGCTGTCGGTGTTGCGCACGAGGTGCGCGCCCGCGGTCAGCGCCGCCATCGTCTTGCCCGTCCCGCAAGGCCCCTCCATCGCGAGGAAGCCGTCGCTGTCACCGGCTTCGATGGCCGCCCCGATGGCGTCGGCCTGCTGGTCGTACGGTGCCTCGAACCCGAAGAACTCGCGCCACGGCTCGTCGGCGTCGCCCATTCGGTCAGTGGTGGGGCGGCCTCGGGTAAGAACCCTCGGAAGCCCGGCGGGTCAGTGGCCGTGCGCGTCGTCGTCAGTGACGTGGGTGCGCTCGCGGTGCCGGACGTACAGTGCAGCGACGCAGACCGAGAGCGCGACGATGCCGAGCCTGACAGCCGTGTCCACCGGCGGGTCCGACGGCAGCCCCCCGTCGACCGCAGCGAGCAGTCCGACGGTGACGAACACCGCGACGGCGATCCACGTGAGAACGGCGGCCACCGCGAAGTCAGTGAGCTTCGCCAGCGGCCAGTCACCCGCAACAAACGGGTACGCGCCGCCGAGAGCAACGACGAACGCCACCGATTTGACGACCCAAGTGGACAGCGGACTGCCCAGAAGGTGATTCACGATGGAAAGCGGGAGTCCAACGACGACTGTGATGGAGAGGAACGCGGACAGCACGTCACCGGTCGCAGCGAGCACGCCACCGGAGCGACGGCGGGACATACCCAGCGCTGTGACCGCCAGCGACAGAACGGCTCGGGTGGGTCAGTCGAACTGCGGAAGCGAAAGCGGCACCGACCCCTTGGTGTACCCCTCGACGCGGCCGCTGGGCCGCAGCCGGAACACGACCGCCGGCCGGTGGCGGACCTCGGGCCGCTCGCCGCGAATCCGACGCCACTCGTCGTCCGGGAACGACGAACAGTCCACGACCAGCACCGCACCGCCGCCGTGCTCGCTGAGCTGGCCGTCGGTCTTCGTCGCCGCCGTCTCCCGGACGGCGGCGATGGGGGTGCCGGCCGCACGATCGCTGGTTGGCACCGGCCGTGTGACCTCCACGAGCACGCCCTGCTCGCCCTCCCGGTCGGCGCGGAAATCGAGGCTGTGACCCGTCGTCACCTCGATCTCCGGGGTGACCTCGTAGCCCGCCTCCCCCAGCAGCCACGCGGCGTGGAACTCGCTCATCGCCGCGCTGGCCCGGGGCACGTCGAGTGTCTCCGAGGTCCCGAGCTTGCCCGCCATCTCGTGGCGGTGGTCGTCGAAGACACCCGTCTTCAGGAACGACTCGTAGAACGCCAGCGCGTCCTGGAAGTCGGCGTCCGGAAACCCGGCGGCGTGCTCGCGGAAGAACGCCCGCGTGGTCCGGCGGCCGTCCTTCGAGCACAACACGGACAGGAAGAACCACGACACGTACGGGTACGCCGCCAGCCAGGGGGCGTGCTGGTGGAGCTCCGCAGTGAACTCGCGTTGGGCCCACCGACTCACCGCGAACGGCGCGTCGGCAAACGACCGCTTGTCGGTGCGCCACAGCGGCGACGGTGTTTCCGTGTTCCCCAGCCACCAGCCGCCGGGCGTGTCGTCGGCCGGCCACGCGAACAGTGCGGTGTCGCCCGTGTCGACGTCGAAGCGCCGTGCCTCGTAGCCCGACGGCTGCGCGAACCAGGGCGTGTCCGCTGACGCACCGAGGTTGGCGTCGAGCTCTCGGTGGAGCGCGTCGGTAACACGGTCGGTACTCCAGCGCTCCCGGGACCGCCGGAACCGGAGTGGCTTCGCCACGGTCGTCGTATGCTGTCCCGTGTGTTAGCGGTTTCGACGGTTACTCGACGCGTTGCTGGAAGGCGTTGCCCTTCCAGCGGAACACGGCACCGTACTCCTCCCACTCCTCGCGCTCTTCGAGCCGGTACTGGGCGAACGACGGGTTCCGGATGAGTTCGAGCTCGGAGACGTGGAGCCGAACCGGCTTCAACAGCGCGCCGAACGGCGCCGTCGTGCGCTCGGTCTGGATGTCGTTGTCGTCGGGTTCGAACGTCGGCCCCTCGATCGGGTCGACGGTGACGCTCCCGAACTGGTAGCGCTGCCAAACGTCGTAGTCGCCGTACGGGACGGTGTCGGCCGGCGGGCTGTCGCGGACGACTTGGAGTTTGAATCGGCGACACTGTGCGGGCTCTTCGGTGACCCAGATCAGGCCCCGTGCGTGCAGCTTCAGCGCGTGATCGCCCATCACACCGCCGTTGACAACGTACTCGCCGGAGGTGTATTCGATGCCATCCAGGCGCACGTCCGAGAGCGTTCCGTCGAAGTACCGCTGCTCGCGGTACTGGAACGGCAGCCCGGTCTCAGCCGCGCGTTCGATCGTCGGCCGAGCGCGGTCCGGAAGCGTGTCGTCTTGGTCTTGCCCCCAGTTCGACCGCGTTTCGTTGGGATCGATCCAGGCTGTCACTGGACGGTCACAGTAGACCATTGTCATCGTCCATGATAAATCCTTCACCCGAACCGACCAGATTCGCAACGACTAAACAACTACCTCGCCGAAAGCTGAATGCGTGCGAGGGTAGCCAAGCTCGGCCAACGGCGACGGACTCAAGATCCGTTCTCGTAGGAGTTCGAGGGTTCGAATCCCTTCCCTCGCATCGCCGGCGCACACTGTGCGCCGCGGGATGCGGGAAGTCCACGGGACGGACTTCCCTCGCAAAACACACTGTTACACGCCACCAGCGACAGCCGGAGTCGCTGACCCAGACCGACGGCTCTTTGCACCGGGCCACCCGTGCTGGTGGCATGCACGACACCGACCGCGTTTCGGTCGCCGAGCGGGCGGCACGCACGGGCGGCGCGGTTGCGCTCGACGCGTTCCGAACCGGCATCGACGTCGAAACGAAATCCGGGAAGACGGACGTCGTCACGGAGGCCGACCGCACCGCCCAGCGCCGCGTCGTCGACGTGATCGACGCCGTCTACGACGAGGACACCATCGTCGGCGAGGAAGCCGACGCGCTGAAGACGGTACCCGACGCCGGCGCCGCCTGGGTGATCGACCCGATCGACGGCACGAACAACTTCGTGCGTGACACCCAGCTGTGGGCGACCGCGGTCGCCGCGGTCGTGGACGGCACCCCGGTCGCGGCGTGTAATCGGTTCCCGGCGCTCGAAGACACGTACATTGCGGGCGCTGACGGGGCCACGCTGAACGGCACGCCGATCTCGGTCAGTGAGAAAACCGACCCCGAGACGTTCGTGGTCGCGCCCACGATCTGGTGGGATTTCGACCGCCGCGACGAGTACGCCGCCGCCTGCGCCGCGATCGTCGAGCGGTTCGGCGACATGCGCCGGTACGGCTGCGCGCAGGCCGTGTTGTCGATGGTCGCGAGCGGCCAACTGGAGGCCACGATCACGAACGTCGTCGCCAACCCCTGGGACAGCGTCGCCGGCGTCCATCTGGTTCGGCAGGCGGGCGGCGTCGTGACCGACATCGACGGAACGCGTTGGACGCCGGGCGCGACCGGGCTCGTCGCGTCGAACGGGACCGCACACGACGCCGTGTTGGCCGCCGCCCAGGAGATCCGCGCTGCGGCCGAGTAGTAAGGTATTGGCGTTGGCACCGTCTACCGCGGACACATGGATGTAGACGACACGGACCGCGAGATCCTGCGCGCGCTGCAGGCCGACGCCCGGAAGCCGTTCAGCGAGATCGCCCGCGAGATAGACATGTCCTCGGCGACGGTGCATGACCGCGTCAGCCGCCTGGAGGAGGCGGGCGTGATCCGCGGCTATCACGCCGACGTCGACCCGAAGGCGGTCGGGCTCGGAACCACCGCGTTCGTGGGGCTGCGCGTCGAACAGGGCCGGGAGGACGAAACCCTCGACCGGCTCACCGGCATCGAGGGTGTTCGAGAGGTCAACCTCACGACCGGCGAGTGGGACGTGATCCTGCGTCTCGTCGCCGAGGACACCGACCATTTGCGCGCACTCATGTTCGAGGAGATCGCTGACATGGACGGGTTCGCGCGCTCCCAGACGATGGTCGTGTTGGGGACCGAGTACGAATCGCCGGAACTGCCGCTGTGAACGCACGCCCGGCGGCAACCGCTTGTCGGGCGACGTACCGGCCGCGCGTTCGGACCAGCGCCTGCCCCACGGCGGGCGTCGAGCGTGCGCGATCACCCCCACGGCTGTGGTGTCGTCTGCGCCGTCGATGGCGGGTTCGATTTCGCGTCGCCTAGAGCAAATTCCGATACGTATATGACATGTTGTTTCTGACCGTACAGTATGGTCGAATTGTGCGATGGGTGTATCGATCACCTCGAAGCCGCACTCCAAGCCACTGACCACACGGAGAAGAACTACCACATCCGGGAGGTGTTACAGGCCTGCGAGACCGCGGAGTTACCGCCCGATCAGACGGTGGAACTGGCACGACTGAACGACACCTAGGGCGTCCGATGGTGCGTGCCGGATCGCCCGCGGTGGCGACCCCAGCGGGCGCGGTCACGCGGTGTCGTCGCGCGCCGGCAGCCTGATCGTGACGACGGACCCCTGGGGCGTGTTGTCCTCGAAGTCGAGGTCGCCGTCGGAGTGGGTGACCGCCCAGTAGACCAGCCAGAGCCCCAGCCCCTGGCTGTGGTGCAGCGCGTCGATGGCGTCGTCGCCGTTGAGCACGCGACGTTCCATGCGTGGGATGCCCGGCCCGTGGTCGGAGACGGTGATCCGGACGTGATCCATGCCCTCGGTGGCCGTGGGCTCGGAGACGGAGACGCTGACCTGCGGGGCCGTGCAGTCGGCGTGCTGGATCGCGTTCGTGACGACCTCCTGGATCGCCGTGCCGATCTGGGGGACGGCGGCGGCGACGGCGGTCGGGGGCGTGTCGACTGTGAGGTCGGCGTTCGGGGCGTCGGCCTGCGCGCGCTCGACGACGGTCTCCGTGATGCGCGCCACGTCCAGGGGCTCGGGCGTGGTGTCCGTGTCCAACACGGCACTGATCGCGCGTTCCTTGTCGGCGGTTTCAACCAGGGAGTCACACCGCGAGATGATGTGCGCGGCGTGGGCGGCCGCCTCGCCGGTGGCGTGGCTGGCGACGAGTTCCGCGCGGCCACGAACCACGTTCAGTTCGTTGCGCAGCGTGTGCCGCAGCACGCGATCGAGGACGTGCAGTTGGCGGGCGCGTTCGCGGTTCTCGGCCACCGACTGGTCGATGGTGTCGCTCATCTCGTTGAACCCGGTGCCGATGCGCTCCCATTCGTCGGCCCCGCCGACGTCGACGTGGGTGCCGTACGCGCCGTCGCGGAGCGCGCGGAACCCGTCGATCAGGGCTTCGACTTGCGCGAGGTTGCGGCGGTAGTTCCACCAGCCGAACACCGCGATGACCGCGAACACGCTGATCACGCTCCCCGTCTGGAGGAGCGTGAGCCGTTGGATCGTCGGCCCGATGACCGCGCGGGACTCGGAGACGGAGACCACCCAGTCGGCCTCCGAGAGGGGGGCCGTGTGGGTGGTCACCGACCGGTTCGGCGACGGCGGACGGTGGTAGATGTCCGCGCCGCCGTCGGTGGTGACCGTGACACCCGACGAATCCGGGAGGTCCGACCGCAGCAGATCGAACGCGCCGGTCTCCGAGAGGTACACCGCGCCGTTCAGCGTGGCGACGATGTCGCCGTCGCGGCGGACCGGCGTGCTCACGACGACGACGTTGGTGCCGGTCTCCGCGGGAACCGGGTTGCTGATGTAGGTGGTGCCGGCGAGCGCGCGCTGCACGTACCTGCGGTCCCCGAAGTCGGAGCCGACGACGCTGGCGGCGTCCGACTGTGGCGCGGCGAGCGCGGTCATCGTGCCGTTCGCTGCGATCACGGATGCGCCGGCGAACGCGGAGTTGTTGACGAGCGCCCGGAGGGCGGATCGCTGTCTGGCGGTGCCGTGTGCGCGAACGCCGGGGCGTGTGGCCCACAGTTCGACGGACTGCTCGTGGGTTTTGAGTTGGGCATCCAGTTCGGTCCTGACGAGCGCCGTGTTCCGTTCGACAGTGGTCGTGTGCTTGTCGACGACGGCGTTCTGGTAGGCCTGGAACCCCGCGTAGGTCGCGCCGCCGAGGACGAGCGCCGTCACCACGAGGATGACCGCGAAGAGGGTCTGAGAGCGCACGGTTACGGCCCCGTGCGGAGCGTCACCGAGAACACCGCGCCGGTGGGGTCGTTGTCCGACACCGTGACACGGCCGCCCACGGAGTCCACGAGCGTGTCGACCAGATACAACCCCATGCCGGTGCCGTCGCTGTCCAGTCCGGTTTCGCCCTTGCCGAAGATGGCGTCCTTCTGCGCGTCGGGCACGCCGGGGCCGTTGTCCGCGACGTGGATCGTGGCCGTGTTGTCGTCGGTGCAGTCCGCCGACACAGTGACTTCGGGGCTGTCCTGGTCGTTGTGCTGAATGGCGTTTTTCAGGAGGTTGCGGAACACCGAGTCGAGCATGTTGTTGCCGTGGACCGTGACGTCCGGGATCGAGCCGTCGACGGTCACGGCCGCACTGGGGAACGACGACCGTACTTCGGCCAACTCGGCCTTCAGCGTCGCGCGCAGTGACATGACGTGGTCGGCGTCGGGGTCGGTGAGCATCACGTCCGCGATGTCGCGGGCGGTCTTCGTCAGCTCGACGGCGTGGTCGGCGCTCTCCAGGACGCGTTCGATGTAGTCGGCGTGTTCGCCGTCGAGTTCCCCGGCCAGCATGTCGGCGTACGCGAGCACGAGCTGGAGGTCGTTGCGGATGTCGTGGCGAAGCACCTGATTGAGGACGTCGAGGTTGTCGCGTTGCGTCTCCAGGCGGGCCTCGTAGTCGGCGCGCTCGGTGACATCGACCACGATCGAGAACAGCACGGTGTCGGTGTCGAGTTCGATCGGCGAGGAGTGGATCTCGACGGTTCTGCGCTCGCCGTCGGCCAGCTCGTGTTCGAAGACGAAGTGGTTGCGGTCCCCCTCCTCGGCTTGGCCGCGGTGGGTGTCGAGGGCACCACTGGGCAGCGTGTTGAGGTCGGTCACGGTCATGCCCGTGAGTTCGCTGACCGAGTAGCCGTAGAACGCCGCGGCGGCGTCGTTGGCGTTCTGGATGCCCCCCGAGTCCGGGTCGATCAGCAGCATCGGCGCGGAGTGGTGTTTGAACATGCGGCGGAACCGCCGCGCGCGCTGGCGAAGCTCGGTTTCGAGTTGGCGGCGCTCGGTCACGTCCCGGATGGCGCCATCGACCACGGTGGTGCCGTCGTGCGTGACCGTGACCGCCGTGAGCGTCCCCCAGACGGTGTTGCCGGCCAGCGTTTCGAGTTCGAGTTCGGTCTCCGTGACGACGCCGTCGGCGCGCAGCGTGGCGACGATCTCCTCGCGCGCCGCCGGGGTTGCGTAGAACTCCGTGGCCGGGCGGCCGCGGAGCGCGGCCTTCGACGGGGCGTCGGCGAACGCCACCAGCTCGTCGTTGACGCCGAGGAGCACCCCGTCCCCGAGGCGGGTGCGAAACGAGCCCACCGGGAGGGCGTCGAGAATGCGCTCGTGGTGCGCCCATTCCATGCCGGATTCGGGCGCAGCGACCACCACGAGCGCCGTCGCGGGCGCGTCCTGGTGGGCAGCGTTGAGGCGTGTGGCGTCGACGGTGACCAGCCGGCGGTCGGTGTCCGCGCCGGCGAGCACGACCCGGGCGTGCGTCCGGGTGGCGTTGCCGGCCGCCACCGCGTCACAGAAGCGATCGAGGTCCGAGGCGGTGTCCTGTGGGGCGAACGATCTGATGGGCGCTCCGACCGGGTCGGCAACGCCGGTGAGCTCGCTGAACGCCGGGTTCGCGAACGTGACGGTTCCATGCTGGACGACAACCACGGGGTCCGTGACGGCGGCGAGCACGTCGGCGTACGAGTGTGGTGGGGTGTGTGTCATCGGTGGGCACCTCGCCGGGCAGCTGTGTCGTGTTCGACTGTGGAGGTCGGGTGTCATAAACGGCGTGCGTTCGTTTCGCGGGGTGAGAAGTGGCGCCGGCGCCGACCACCACGCGTGATCGGCGGGAGGTGTACGGTCACCGATGGTGGGCCGTGGCTGTCGTGGTGGCTGCCGGAGCGAGCGCGCCGTTCAACGGCGGGAGCGGGCCGCGAGCGGGCTGGCCGATGGGTGCCGATCCGGCGGGCGAGTCCAGTGGGGCGGGGCGAGCGGTCGGGGGCCACATCGACGGGGCCGTCGGGGATGTCGTGTCCCGCTTCGTGGCCGCCGCGGCGTCGTCGTCGCCGGCTGCCGCCACGGCAGCCACCACGTCCGCGTTCGACACCGGCTGTTCGCGGTCGTTCAGCCGCCGGAGGACCGCTTGCCCGTCCGCCGTCCGGTCCGTGGCACTGCGGACGCGGCGGTCGAGCGCGCCCCAGACGAGCGCGCCCTTCCGGTAGTTCGCGCCGACAGCCCACGTCTCCGGGGTGGACAGCACGGCGCTGCGCCACGGCTCGTCGGCGCCTTTCGCGATCGTTCGTCGGAACGCGGCGTTGGTCGTGGCGTTGAGCCGCAGCGACAGCAACGCGGCGTAGTACTGGGCGGTGGCCTCGATGGTCCACCTGGCGGAGGCGGTCGTGTCGTACGCCTGGCGCGTGTGGACGTATTCGTGCAGCCAGACGTTCGTGGCGGTGTTGAGCCGTTCGTCGGCTCCCACCCAGGCGTCACTGCCGCCGTACTCGACGCCCCGCGGCCCGAGGAGCGGCGCTCGTGGGGCTGCCAGGAGCCAGACGTGATCGTCGCGCCCGCCGACCTGGAGGCGGCCTGCGGCCGCGGTGACGGTGTCCAGGATCGCCGCCGGCGGTTCCACGAGGCCGGCGCGCTCGGGGGTGACGAGCGTGATGGTCTGTCCGTGAGCGGTGCGCGTGCGCTCGATGACCGGCCCGAGGTAGGCGATTTCGCCGCCAGTCGCGCCGGGGCCGTCGACGGAGACCGATTCCGACACCGAGACGGACACGTCGTCGGCGTCCGACCACCGCCAGCTGGTCCGCACCGTGGGCACCGTGACGAGTGCCCAGTCGCCGGCGTCCACGAACGAGTACTCGCCGGCCTGGTGGCGCTCGTCGCTGGGCGGCGCGGCGGCGCTCTGGTTGGCGGTGACCGTTATGCGAAGCGTTGGTGCGTCCTGTCGGCCGGTCCACTCGTAGCCGTCGGTGCTCGGGTCGAATCCACTGGCTGACACGCGTGTCGTGCGGTTCGGCGGGGACACCGAGAGTTCGGTCACGGAGGCGGGGATGTCGTAGGTGACTGTGGCGTCGATGCGGCCGGGTTCGTCCGGCGTCTTGGAGAGCACGACGGATTTGTGGATCGTCTCCGAGTGGGGTGTTGCGGCGCCGTTGGCCGTCGCGGGCGGCGCTCTGTCTGCACCCCGGTCGGCCGTATGTTCGAACACTGCCGGCTGACTGGCGACCACCGCGGCCGTCACCACGACGGTGATGCCGGCCAGCCTGATGGCTGCCGTGCGATCCATGTCCACGTAATACGTTCCCAATACGCATAGCTTGTCCGGCCGTGACCGCCTACACCCCGTCCGACGGTGTGTCGGCAAGTGCACCGACTGCGGACACGACAGCGTCGCAGGCCACGAGCCTGTCGGCCCACTCCGGAGCACCCGCCGCGTCGCCGACAGCAAGCGTCGGGACGGTGTCGGTCAGCAGGCCCCGAACGCCGGGCCGGGCCGCGGCCGCAACCGGCACCGCGACACCGTCGGCGGCCGCGATGTCGGCGCGGGTCGCCGACGCGGCGGTCGTGTCTTCGAGGCGAGTGAACGGCGCGACGCTGGTACACGGACAGCCAACGCGGCGTGCGGTTTCGTGGTCGGTGTCCCCCTCGACGACGGGGCCGACGCTCACGGAAGCGCCGGCGGAGACGAGGCGGCGGACGACCGGTGTGGCGCTGTCGCCGCCGCCGACGACGTGCACGCTGGTGTCGGCGGCCGCGGACGTGCGGTCGGGAAGCGGGGTCACCGTCACTGCGCCCGTCGCGGGGTCCGTGCCGACGGCAACCCTGGCGTCGAAGGCCGCCCGGATGGTGTCGGGCGTGAGCACGCTGCGGGGCGCGCCGGCGTCGTGCACGCGCCCGTCAGCCACCACCACCAGCTCATCGCAGTATCGCGCCGCCAGATCGAGGTCGTGGATCGCGGCGACCACAGCGCGGTCCTCGCTGTCGGCGAGGTCACGAACCACCTCCAGCGTCCGGATCTGGTGGTTGACGTCCAGGCTTGCGGTTGGTTCGTCCAGCAGGAGGACGGGTGCCGCCTGGGCGAGCGCGCGCGCCAGCAACACGCGTTGGCGCTCGCCGCCGGACAGCGAGGTCACGTCGCGGGCGGCGAACTGCGCGACGCCCGTCCGCGCCATCGCGCGGTCGACGACCGCCGTGTCGGTGTCGGTCCCGAACCGCGTCGTGTGGGGGTGGCGTCCCATCTCGACGACCTGTCGCACGGTGAACTCGAACGAGACGCTGGCGTCCTGGGGGACGGTCGCGATGCGGCGGCTGGCGGCCGCCGAGGACAGCGCGTGGACGTCGTCGCCCGCGACCAGCACCGTCCCGGCGGTCGGCGTGATGAGGCCGTTCATGGCGCGCAGCAGCGTCGACTTGCCCGCGCCGTTGGGCCCCACGACGCCGACCAGGTGGCCGTCCCGGATGGACGCGTGGACGTCGTCGAGAATGCGGGTGCCGGCCAACTCCACGTCGAGGCCGGTAACGTCGAGGGTCACAGCGCGCGCACCTCACGGTCGCGCAGCAGGTACAGGAAGAACGGCGCGCCGATCAGGGCGGTGATGATGCCCACCGGTGGTTCGGTGGCGGTCGCGCGCGCCACGGTGTCGGCGGCAACGAGGAACGCCCCCCCGGTGAGCGCGCTCACGGGCAGCAACACGCGGTGGTCGGGGCCGACAACGAGGCGGACCGCGTGGGGGACGATGAGGCCCACGAACCCGATCGCGCCGGCGAACGAGACGGCGGCCGCGGTGACCACGCTGGCGACCGCGAGCAACAGGCGTTTCGTTCGGTCCACGTCGACGCCCAGCGTGTGGGCGTCCTCCTCGCCGGCCAGCAACACGTTCATCTCCCTGGCGTACGCCAGCAGGACGGCGCTGCCCACGACCACGACGGGGAGCGCGGCCTCGACGTCGTGCCAGCGGCTGCCGTGGAGGGTGCCCATCAGCCAGTACATCGCGGGCCGGATCTCGCGGCCGGAGTTGACGACCAGAAAGGAGGTGACCGCGCCCAGGAGGGTCTGGACGGCGACGCCGGACAGCAGGAGGGTGGCGGTCGGCGTGTGGCCGTTCTTGGTGGCGATGGCGTACACAGTGAACGCCGCGATCAGCGCCCCCGCGAAGGCCGCGGGCTGCACGCCGATGACGACGACCGACGGGAGGGTGATGGCGGCGACAGCACCCACGGCGGCCCCGCTGGAGACGCCGACGATCGACGGGTCGGCCATGGGGTTCCGGAAGAACCCCTGTAGCACTGCGCCCGAGATCGCGAGCGACGCCCCGACGGTTGCCCCGAGCACGATCCGCGGCAGCCGGATCGTGCCGACGATCACCTGGGCGGTCTCCGGAACGCCGAACTGCAGCGGGGCGGCGTACGCGATGGTGAGCGCCGGCCACGGCAGCCCACCGCTGACGACGGGCACGGCGTGCGTGTGCATCGTGACGGACGCGCCAACCGGCACCGCAAGCTCGGTGAGTGCGGCCATCGCAACGGTGCGCAGCGTGATCGGTTCCGGGCCGATCGTGGCGCTCACGAGCAGCACCGCGACGAGCAACACCCCGGCAGCCGCCGACCACGCCACCGCTCTCGCGGACGCCTCACGCATTGAACCCAAGCGTACTTTCGGTAGTCAAATATTTATTGTGGTCGCGAGACCGGTGGTGTATGCATCGGGGCCGCTTCGCCACCCTCGTGATCGTGGCGCTCGCCGTGACGATGGTCGTTCCGGCGGGCGCGTTCGCGCCACAGCCGCCAGCACAGCACGCCGACGCCGACCGGGCGTGCTCGTTTCCGGTCACCGAACCCGACGCCAGCAACACCGCGATCACACTCGACAGCGAGCCCGAGCGCGTCGTCACGCTGAACCCCAGTGCGGCACAAACCATGTGGGAGCTCGGCGACCGCGACGCCGTCGTGGGCGTCTCCCAGTTCGGCACGTATCTGCCCACGGCCAGCCAGCGCACGGTCGTCTCCGGCGGCCAACCCTCGCAGACGAACGTCGAAGCGGTCGTCGGCCTCGACCCGGATCTGGTGCTTGCGCCGAACACCGTCCGCAACACCACGGTCACGCGGCTCCGGTCGGCCGGCATCACCGTCTTCCAGTTCCGGGCCGCCACGAGCATCGACGGCGTCGTCGAAAAGACCGCCACCATCGGCCGGCTCACGGGCAACTGCGCGGCGGCGGCCGCCACCACCGCCGAGATGCGGGACCGCGTCGCCGCCATCGCGGACGCCGTGCCGGACACCGATTCCGCGCGGCCCCGCGTCTACTACCACCTCGGTGACGGCTACACCGCCGGCCCGAACACGTTCATCGGCGCGGCCATCGAGGCGGCCGGCGGCCACAACATCGCCGCCGACGTGAACACCACCTCACCGTACCCACAGCTCTCCGAGGAGGTCATCGTCTCCCAAGACCCCGACGTCGTGGTGACCGGCGTCTCCGCGGACCGCCTCGACGCCACGGCGTCCGCGCTCGTTGCGCCGTCGTCGGTCGTCCGGAACACCACCGCGTACGCCACCGGCAACGTGGTTGCGGTGAACACAAACCACATCAACCAGCCCGCGCCGCGGATCGTGGAGCCGATGGCGCGGATGGCGAACGCGTTTCACAACACCACCATCAACACGACGCTCGACGCACAGCCGTCGGCGACCACGACGGCGACATCGACAACGCCGCCCACCGACGCAGCGGACGGCACGGCACCCGGATTCGGGGTCGCAGCCGCGGTGTGCGCGCTGGCCGGCGCTGCGCTCGTCGCACGCCGGTAGGCCGACACCGTTTCATTCCTCCGCCCGGTAGCGACGCGTATGGTTGAGAACGTCATCTGGCCCGCGTACTTCGACGCGGCGCTGTCCCGCCGCGACGGCCGCCGCGTCCCCATGGAGCTTGCCGTCGAGGAGCCGTCCGTCGACGAGATCGCGACCGCCGTCCAGCAGGTCGGCTACGACGCCGTCGTCGAGCGCGACGTGGCGTACCCACGGCGGCACTGGGACGCTGCGGGCCGCGTCCTGGTGAAGGACGCCGACGACGCGAAGAACACGCTCGTCCAGGCCGTCGCCGCGTACGTCGGCGCGCTCCGGGACTGATGGAGCGCGCCGGCAGCGTCACGCGGACCGCGGGCACCATCGCGGTCGTGCGCACCGACGCGGACGCCCACCCGCCGATCGGCGCGATGCTCGTCGACCAACAACTGGACACCGTTGGCCGCGTCGTCGACGTGTTCGGGCCGGTTGAACGCCCCTACCTGGCGGTGTCACCGGACGACGGCGTTCACCTGCCGGGGCTCGTCGGGGACACCCTCTACAAGCGGTAGGCCGCCACCCGACAGACCGAAGCTGCAAAACGGGGGGCGCGCACACACTCGGAGCATGAACGATTCGACGCGTGTTGCCGCCGTGCTCGCCGGCGTCGTCGCGCTGTTCGTCGTCGTCCAAGTGGGCGCGCTCGCGCTGGTTGAGCCCTTCCAGAGCGCGGGCCTGCAGTCCACGGAGAACCCACAGAACCCGCTCAATAGCGTCGTCTACGTGGCGTTCCTGCTGGTTGCGACCGGCGGCATTCTGCTGGTCATCAAGTACGACAAACAATGGATCCTCCGGGGGGTCGTCCTGGTGACCAGCGGCCTGGTCGCGTCGTACGTCTTCGCCGTGGCGATCCCCGCGGTCGTGGTTGCGGGCGTGAACCTCGCGGTGTGGGGTCCGGCCCTGGCGCTCGTGGGGGCGCTGTACGCGTACCCCGAGTGGTGGGTCATCGACGCCGCGGGCGCGATCATGGGGATGGGCGCGGCCGCCCTGTTCGGGATCAGCTTCGGCGTGCTCCCCGCGATCGTGCTGTTGACCGTGCTGGCGGTGTACGACGCGATCAGCGTCTACGGCACCGAGCACATGCTCACGCTGGCCTCCGGGGTCATGGAGCTGCGGCTGCCGATCGTGTTGGTCGTTCCGACGACGCTGGCGTACTCGTTCGTCGAGGACGCCGCCGAGACGGCCGACGAAGCCGAGGCGGGCGAACGCGAGGCGGCAGCGCCCGCCGACCGGCCCGCGTACTTCATTGGCCTCGGTGACGCCGTGATGCCGTCGATCATGGTGGCCAGCGCGGCGTTCTTCCTGGACACGCCGCCGGTCGTCGCCGGGATCGAGTTAGCACCGCTGACCGCGATGGCGGGCACCCTGGTGGGGCTGCTGGTTCTGATGCGGATGGTGTTCGCGGGCCGCGCCCACGCCGGCCTGCCGCTGTTGAACGGCGGCGCGATCGCGGGCTACCTCGTCGGCGCGGTCGCCGCCGGCGTTCCGATCCTCGACGCGCTCGGCGTGGCTGCCTACCTGTGAGGGTGTCATAGAAGAGTTCTCATGGTTTGCTGAATCAGCTCTAACGAATTGAAAGCGCCGTACACTTGGTGCACGCTATTTTTAGCTTGTCGTAGCTATGGCAAAAGAGAAATTCGGAGTCGCTGTTGACGAGGAAATTGTGCGAGAAGTGGACGAACTGGTCGCTGAGTGTGACGATCTCGGAGCCAGCCGCTCCGAGATCGTCGAGGCCATCCTCACAGCGTTCGTTCAATCTGAGTCAAACCACGCTGAGCGAGTGAGAGAGATCATAATTCGGAAACGAAAGGGCACTCTCTAAGCATCTCAACATACCGTGCACCAAGTGCACGACTTTCTAAGCTAGTAACTCTCTATAACAGTCAGAAACTCTATCATAGTGTGTGAAGACTTCTATGACACCCTCTACCTGTAGTTACTCGCCGTACAGCGCTTCGCTGGCGGGCGCGAAGTCGAGCTCCGAGCCCAGGTCCTGCTCGACGGCGCGCTCGTACAGCATGTTCGCGGCCGCCACCGTCTCGATGCCCGTGCCGCCGCTGTCGAACACGGTGATCTCGTCGGCGCTCTGGCGGCCGGGTGCCGTTCCGGCGACGACGTCACCGAGCTCGGCGTGGATGTGGTCGCTGTCCACGACGCCGGCGTCGACGGCCGCGATGAACGACCCCGCGTCCTGCGTGGTGCGCCCGCGCAGGTCCGGGACGTAGGTCGCACGCTCGATGGCAGCCGTGTCCAGTTCGCGCTTCTCGGGGTGGTATTGGCCCATCGCGGTCACGTGCGTGCCGGCGTCCAGGTTGTCGCTGTCGAACACCGGCTCGCTGGCGCTGGTGGCGGTGATGACGATGTCAGCGCCCGTGACCGCGGCCGCGCTCGATTCGACGGCCGACACCGACGCGTCGAGGTCGGCGTCGAGGTCGGCGGCGAACGACTCGCGGCTCTCGGGGGTCGGCGAGTACACGTGGATCGTGTCCAGGTCGCGGACGGTGGCCGTTGCCTGCACTTGGCCGTGGGCCTGTGCGCTGCTGCCGATGACCGCCAGCTCGCTGGCGTCCGCCCGGGCGAGTTCGTCGACGCCGACCGCGCCGGCCGCCCCGGTCTTGAGGGGGTTCATCGACGCGCCGTCGAGCAGCGCCAGCGGCGCGCCGGAGTCGGCGTCGTACAGCGGCGTCATGAACCAGGCGTCGCCGGAGCCGAACCCGGCGCTGTACGTGTACCCGCCCATGACACCGTCGTCCGGGAGGAGCGCGGAGTAATCCGTGAACATGCCCGCGGGGTCCTCGCGGAGGAGCGCGGTGCGGGGTTCGGCGGGCGCGCCCTCGCCGCGCTGTCGGTAGCCGCTGCGCACCGCGTCGACGTAGTCGGCGGGTGTGGCCAGTCCTGCGATCTCGTCAGCCGAAAGGAACATCGTCGCTGTCACGCTTGTTGATTCGTCCGAAGCCACGAAAAGGATTGAGGAGGCGGCGGGACTCCGGGCTGGCGATGCCCGGATTACGACCCCCGGAGATCAACGACGACGAGCGTGATGAACCGGGCGATCGCGAGGCCGGCCGTGACGGTGGCGAACATCACGAGGAAGAACGTCGGGTCAGCGTTCCCGGGGAACGCGGCGGTGTTGCGGATGAGCTGACCGATGAGGTCCGCCGCCAGCCAGGTGCCGGCCGCGAGCACGATGGCGCGCCGGTTGGACGCCACGGTGCTGGCGCTGTACGCGCCGACGAGGGGGGCCGCGGCCAGCCACCCGATGAGGAACGGCAACAGGACGCCGGCGTATTCCTGGGGCGTGAACGTGCCGTGGCGGAGCGTGCCGGCCAGGATCACCACCAGGATCACAACCACGTCCCCCGGGAGGAACCGTGCGACGGCGCGACCGTCGACGTCAGTGAGCGTCATATCCGCGGGTTCCACCTCGTGGGGCAAGGATGTCCCGGTTTCGAGGGGCAACCACGCAGTCTTTTGGCCTGCCGGCGTAACGGCCGAGCGTGCGCTACGCGGTCCTGGGGGATCACCACGACGGGCCGACGCTGCTGTTGGATTGGGAGGCGTTCAGTTACGCCGGCAAGTTCGTGATGTCGAACACGGGGAAGGCGGTCGCCTACGAGGGCGCGCCCCTCGCCGAGCGCGGCGACGACTGGCCGCCCGACGCGCGGGCGGCTGATGACCCCGTCGACGACGTTGTGGGTGCCGTCTCGTTCAACGAGGACCGCACGGACGCCCACGCGGCGTGGCTGCGGTACGTGACCGTGCGCGGCGACCGCCGCGGGGCGGGCATCGGTGCGCGGCTCTGCGCGTTCGCCGCCGCCCACCTGCTGGGCGACCACGAGTGCGTGCGCATCGCCGTCAACAACCCCTTCGCGTACGAGGCGCTGCACAAGGCCGGCTTCGGATTCACGGGCGAGGAGACGGGCATCGCTGAGCTCGTGCTGGAACGCCCCTGCGAGCACCGAGCGGCCGGCTACCAGGACGGCCTCGACCGGTACCGGGAGCGCGACCTCTCGCCCGAGGAGGCGGCGTTTCTCGATCGTAAACGTGGGGCGTCGCCGCCAGCACGAGTCGAGTGGTAACGCCGCCACAGCTCAACGGTTAAACCGCGGGCACCCGAACTGGGCGTGATGGGGAACGCGGACCTCCGGCAGCTCGCGGCCATCGAGGAGACTCCCTTCGCGGACCTCGAAGGGAGTGTGGTGGCCGTCGACGCCCACAACTGGCTGTACAAGTACCTCACCACGACCGTCCAGTGGACCGGCGCGGACGTCTACACCACCAGCGACGGCACCGAAGTGGCGAACCTCGTCGGCGCGGTGCAGGGCCTGCCGAAGTTCTTCGAACACGGCCTCACGCCCGTGTTCGTCTGGGACGGCGGGGTCACCGAGCTCAAAGACGACGAGATCGCCGACCGCCGCGAGCAACGCGAGCGCTACGAGGAACAGCTCGACGACGCCCGCGAGGCCGGCGACGCCGCCGAGGCGGCGCGCCTGGACGCGCGCACGCAACGGCTCACGTCCACCATCCACGAGACCACCCGGGAGCTGTTCGACCTGTTGGACATCCCGCAAGTCGAAGCCCCCGCGGAGGGCGAAGCACAGGCCGCATACATGACGCGGACGGACGACGCCGTCGACTACGCGGGCAGCGACGACTACGACTGCCTGCTGCTTGGGTCGCCGGTGACGCTGCGCCAGCTCACGAGCTCCGGCCACCCGGAGCTGATGGACTTCGACGCGACGCTCGCCGAACACGACCTGACGTGGGAGCAACTCGTCGACGTCGGGATCCTCTGTGGGACGGATTTCAACCCCGGGATCGACGGGTTCGGACCGACAACGGCCCTGGACGCGATCGGCGAGCACGGCGACCTCTGGGACGTGCTGGCGGCCGAAGGCGAGCACGTCGCCCACGGCGACCGCATCCGGGAGCTGTTCTTGAACCCCGACGTGACCGACGACTACGTGGTCGACCCCGACGTGTCGCCGGCCATCGACGCGGCCCGCGCGTTCGTCACCGACGAGTGGGAGGTCGACGCCGACGCGGTCGCCCGGGGGTTCGAGCGCATCGACGCCGCGGCCGCACAGACCGGCCTCGACCGGTGGACGTGACCGGCGCTGATCCGGGAGTGTTTACCGATCGCGCGCTCACGCACAGGCATGGATCTCGCCGACATCGAAGCGCGGATCGAAGCCGGGTTCGAGGCGGACTGCAGCGCCACCGTGTCGCGGGCGCGTGGCCCCCACGACGACGACCACCTCGAAGCCGTCGTTGTCTCCCCGGCCTTCGAGGGCGTGTCGCTGGTCGACCAACACGAGATGGTGTACGACGCGCTCGGCGACGCCATGACGACTGAGATCCACGCACTGGAGCTCACGACACGACCACGCAGCGACCGCGACGCATGAGCCACGCGGGCGCTCGGTAGCCGGCGGGCCGCGGGGTCGCGGCCGACCGTCGCCAGCCCACTTGGCCGGGAACTGCAGGCCGCTGCGCGTGCCGTCTGGGGTGCATACACGCCGCCGATTCGGGTCGGTCCGTCAGGGCGTGTGTTCAACCACGGCGACTGGTTCCGATGGCTTTTACGCGCCGCCGGGAGACCGCCCACGTATGAGCGAGGATTACCGCACGGAGCAGGACAGCCTCGGCGAGATGCAGGTGCCCGCTGACGCCTACTGGGGGGCACAGACCCAGCGCGCGATCGAGAACTTCCCGATCTCGGGGATCGCGTTCGGGCGGCGGTTCGTGCGCGCGCTCGGCGTCGTCAAGAAGGCCGCCGCGCAGGCGAACCGCGACCTCGGCCTCGTTGACGACGAGCGCGCCGACGCCATCGTCGCGGCCGCCGACGAGGTCATCGCCGGCGAGCACGACGACCAGTTCCCGGTCGACGTCTTCCAGACCGGGTCCGGGACGTCCTCGAACATGAACGCCAACGAGGTCATCGCGAACCGCGCCGCGGAGCTCCTCGGCGAGGAGATCGGGGATCGCGTCGTGCATCCCAACGACCACGTGAACTACGGCCAGTCCAGCAACGACGTGATCCCGACCGCGATGCACGTGGCGAGCCTCGACGCGCTCGTCAACGACGTCAAACCCGGCCTGGAGACGCTGGCAGCGGAACTCGACGACAAAGCGGACGCGTTCGACGGCGTCGTGAAGACCGGGCGCACGCACTTGCAGGACGCCACGCCGGTGCGGTTGGGCCAGGAGTTCGGCGGCTACCGCACCCAAGTCGAGAAGGGCATCGACCGCATCGAGGCTGTCGCCCCGCGCCTCTCGGAGCTCGCGCTCGGCGGCACCGCCGTCGGCACCGGGCTGAACACCCACCCCGAGTTCCCGGAGACGGCGGCCGGCTACATCAGCGAGGAGACCGGCGTTGCGTTCCGTGAGGCGGACAACCACTTCGAGGCGCAGGCCGCCCACGACGCCATGAACGAGGCCCACGGCGCGCTGCGCACGGTCGCGGGGTCGCTGAACAAGATCGCCAACGACCTCCGGCTGCTTGCCTCCGGCCCCCGCAACGGGCTGGGGGAGATCGAGCAGCCCGAGAACCAGCCCGGCTCCTCGATCATGCCCGGGAAGATCAACCCCGTGGTGGCGGAGGCGGTCAACCAGGTCCACAAGCAGGTCGTGGGCAACGACGCCGCCATCGCCGCGGGGGCCGCGGAGGGGCAGATCGACTTGAACCTCTACAAGCCCGTGCTGGCGCACAACTTCCTGCAGTCCGCGGACATGCTCGCCAACGCGAGCGCTGCCTTCGGCGAGAAGTTCGTCGCCAAGCTCGAAGCCAACGAGGCCGCCTGCGAGGCGCAGGTCGAGCGCTCGATGGCGCTGGCGACCGCGCTCAACCCCACGATCGGCTACGACAAGGCCAGCGAGGTCGCGAAGGCCGCGCTGAAGGAGGGGAAAACCGTCACCGAGGTCGTCGTCGAGAAGGGATACCTCTCGGAGGCGGAGGCCGCTGACGTGCTCGACCCCGAGGGGATGACCCACCGGGGCATCCTCTCCGGCGACGACACGTAGCGGGCGCCGGCCACCTTCTTGTGTCGGGAGGCCTGACACGGCGTATGGAGCGACTCGACGCGCGCGTTGTCGTCGTCTGGCTGTGGCGTGTTCTGGTGTTTGCCGTGGTGCTCGCCGGAGCCGCGGGCATCGGCAGCGGCGCCCTGGACGTGGGCGTGTCGTCGGCCGCCGCAGCGGTGGCGGTGTTCGGCGTGGTGGCCCTCTTGGGGGCGACACACGCGCTGTTGCGGTACCGGATCTGGCGGTTCGACGTGCGCGAGGACACGCTGTACATCGAGCACGGCGTGCTGGTGCGGGTCCGAACCACCGTGCCGTACGTTCGCGTGCAACACGTCGATTCGCGGCGGGGGCCACTGGAGCGCGTGCTCGGGCTGGGGCGGGTCGTCGTCTACACCGCCGGCTCCCGGGGGGCTGACGTCACGATCCCGGGGCTGTCCCGCGAGCGGGCGGCCGACGCCCAGGAGACGTTGCGCGCGCTCGCGATCGAGAGCGAGCCCGAGAACGGCGAGGGTGACGCCGTATGAAGCTGCATCCGCTGTCGGTGCCGGTGCGGGCGCTGTCCCGGGCGCTGGGGTTCGGGTGGGCGTTTTTGATCGGCGGCGCGGCGCTCTCGGGCGGGAACGCCGCGCTCACCGGCGTGGCGGTGCTGGGGGTCATGGTGGCCGTGGTTGCGGTGGTCGCCTACGAGATCGCGTACTACAGGCGGTTCGACTACGAGCTCACCGAGGACAGCCTGGACATCGCGTCGGGCGTGTTCTCCCGGCGCGAGCGCGAAATCCCGCTGCGCCGCGTCCAGAACGTCGACGTGACGCGGTCGCTGGTCGCGCGGCTGCTCGGGCTGGCGGTGGTGGACGTGGAGACCGCCGGCGGCGGCAGCACGGAGGCGTCGCTGCGGTTCGTCAGCCGGGAGGCGGCTGCGGACCTGCAAGCCAACGTGCGAACGCGCCGCACCACACCGGGCGACGCGGCCGACGCCGCCACAGCAGCCACTCCGGACGCGGGTGACACCGACAGCGAGTCGCGGTCGGCGGCGGATCGCGCGCGTGAGCCGACGCCCGTCGGCGAGCGCGGGGAGTTGCTGTTCGCGCTGTCGAACCGCGACCTGCTGTTGTACGGGCTGTTGTCGTTCAACCCGCGGCTGTTCTCGGGCATCATCGCGGTCGCGACGGTCGCCGCGCCGAGCCTCGGCGGACGCGTGGCGGTGCCGGATCTCGGGGTGGTGGTGCTGGTCGCCGGAGCGGTCGCGCTCGCGCTCGGGGTGTGGCTGGTGTCGGCGGCGGTGCGCGTCGTGCAGTTCTACGGGTTCCGGTTGCGCCGGGTGGGCGGCGATCTGCGCTACGAGCGCGGGCTGTTCGAGCGCCGCGACGGCACCATCCCGCTGTCGAAGCTCCAGACGGTGTCCGTCGAGGACAGCGTGTTGATGCGGCGGTACGGGTTCGCGTCGCTGGCGGTCGAGACGGCGGGGTACGCGCCGGGGCAGTCGCCAAGCGGCGGGTCGGAGGCGGCGGTGCCGATCGCGCCGCGGGCGGCGGTGTTCGAGCTCGCCCGGGAGATCGAACCGGTCGCGGACATCGACCTCTCGCGGCCGCCCGAGCGCGCTCAGGACCGCTACGTCCGGCGGTACGCGCTCGCGGGGCTGGGCGTGGTGGCGGCGGGCGCGCTCGTGAGCCGGCTCGTCGTGTCGTTCCCGTGGTACGCGCTGGCCGTGCTGGTGCCGCTCGCGGTGCCGGCGGCCCGGCGGGCGCGCGCGACCCGGGGCGTGTACAGCGACAGCGACCACGTCGTCACGCAGGCGGGATGGTGGCGGCGCAAGACCACGGTCGTTCCGGCTCACCGCGTGCAGACGGTGCTCCGCAAGCAGACGGTGTTCCAGCGGCGCTGGGAGCTGACCAGCGTCGTCATCGACACGGCGGGGTCGCGGTCGCTCTCCGGCGGGGGCGCGGTTGCCATCGACCGTGACGGTGGTGACGCAGACGCGCTGGCCGACGACGTGGTCGACTGCACGCTGCTGTCCGTGGGCGTTCGCGGGGACGACACCGCGGCGGCCGGGTCGGCCGCGGACTGAACGGTTTTATTGCCTTCGCGGTGCCACGCATCGATAATGACCGAGTTCGACTACGACGAGCTGGGGTTGGTTGCCGGGCTGGAGATCCACCAGCAACTGGACACGGCAACCAAACTGTTCTGTGCGTGCCCGACGACCCGCCGGGAGCCCGCGGAAGCCGACCGGACGTTCACCCGGTATCTGCATCCGACGCGCTCGGAGCTGGGGGAGATCGACGAGGCCGCCCTGGAGGAGAGCCGGGTCGAACGGGAGTTCGAGTATCTCGCGTACGACACCACGTGTCTGGTCGAGGAGGACGACGAGCCACCCCACCGACTCGACGAGGACGCCCTGGCTGCGGCCCTGGAGATCGGCCACCTGTTGGGCATGGACGCCGTCGACCGGGCGCACGTGATGCGGAAAGTCGTCATCGACGGGTCGAACACCGGTGGGTTCCAGCGGTCGACGATGGTCGCCGAGGGCGGCGCGATCGACACCAGTGAGGGACCGGTCGGCATCGAGGACCTGATGCTCGAAGAGGAGTCCGCACAGCGCATCGAAGACCGCGAGGACGGCGTGCTGTACTCGCTGGATCGCCTGGGCATCCCGCTGGTCGAGATCGGGACGAAGCCCGACATTTCCTCGCCCGCCCAGGCCCGGGAGGCCGCCGAGCGCATCGGCATGCTGTTGCGGTCGACCGGGAAGGTCAAGCGCGGATTGGGGACGATCCGCCAGGACGTCAACGTCTCGATCGCTGACGGCGCGCGCGTGGAGATGAAAGGCGTGCAGAGCCTCGACGACATCGACGACCTCGTGCGCGAGGAGGTCCGGCGGCAGGTCGAGTTGCTGGACATCGTCGACGAGTTGGACGCCCGCGACGCCGCCGTGGGCAAGCCCCGGGACGTGACCGACGTGTTCGCGGACACCGAGTCGGGCGTCATCCGGGGGGCGTTGGACGACGGTGGTGAGGTCCACGCCGTCGTGCTGCACGGCTTCGACGGGCTGGTGGGTCGCGAGCTGCAGGCCGACCGCCGGCTGGGGACGGAGTTCTCCGACCACGCCACGCGCCACGGCGCGGGCGGCATCTTCCACACCGACGAGCTGCCGGCGTACGGCGTCACCGCGGCCGAGGTGGCGGCGCTCCGGGACGCGGTCGACGCGGGCGAGGACGACGCGGTCGCCATCGTGGCCGACGACCCCGAGACCGCCGCCCAGTCGATACAGGCGGTCGCGGAGCGCGCGGAGACCGCGATGGCGGGCGTCCCGGAGGAAACCCGGGGCGCGAACGACGACGGCACCTCGAAGTACCTGCGGCCGCTGCCGGGCGCGGCGCGGATGTATCCGGAGACGGACGTGCCGCCGGTCGACCCCGACCCGTCGGCCGTCGAGACGCCGGAGCTGCTGACCGAGAAAGTCGAGCGCTACCAGGCCGACTTCGATCTGGACGCCGGGCTCGCCGAGCAGGTGGCGTACGGCCGGCGCTGGCAGCTGTTCGAGCAGCAGGTCGAGGCGGGCGTCGACGCGACGCTGGCGGCCCAAACCCTGGAGTCGACGGTCACCGAACTCCGCCGCGACGACGTGCCGGTTGGGCAGCTGACGGACGCCCACTTCCGGGGTGTGCTGGGGCTCGTCGCGGACGGCGACCTCGCACAGGAGGGGGTGCCGGAGCTGTTGGCGGCGCTGGCCGAGCAGCCCGGCAGCGACCCGGCCGCGCTCGCCGAGGAGTTAGGGCTCGGCTCCGCGGCCGAAGACGAGGTCCGGGAGGCCGTCGTCGGAGTCGTCGAGCGCAACAGCGATCAGGTCGCGGCCGAGGGCATGGGCGCGTTCTCGGCGCTGATGGGGGAGTGCATGGGCGCGCTGCGCGGGAAGGCGGACGGCGACCTCGTCAGCGAGGTGCTCCGCGAGGAGATCCAACAGCGGTCCTAGCGGCGCGTTACTCGTCGGCCAGCGCGGTGACGAGGCTGTCCAGGCTGTAGCTTTCGAGGGCGCGCTGGGCGTCCTTGTGGCGGTCGATGACGAACGTGGAGTTCGTTCTGTCCACGGGGTCGAGGGCTTCGAAATCCGAGATCAGGCGTTCGACGTCGTCGGAGCCGGGGAGCCGAGCGACGACGACGAAGTCGGTTTCACCCATCGTGAAAAACGTCTGCGTGACGCCTTCGACGGCGCTGATCTCGTCGGCGACGTCCTCGTAGCCGCCGTCGTAGCTCGTGAGCACCTCGAGAACGACAGTGACGTCGAGGCCGATCGAGTCGGGGTCGATGTCGTAGAGGTCGTTGGTGATGACGCCGTCGTCGCGGAGGTTGTTGAGCCGATAGTGGATGGTGGATACGGGGATGCCGGTTTCCTCCTGGAGGGCTTCGGGGCTGCCCGTGCCGAGGTCCGCGATAGCCTTCAGGATCGTGATGTCTCGGTCGTCCATGTGCGTGGGTTGTGCACCGCGGTGAAAAACCTGTGGCCATTCCACTCAGAGCCAATTCTCTCGCGGGAAGTGCCATGCACAACTAGTATAGATACAACTGTTAAAGAAAAGTCTAAAGTACTCCGCACAAGTTATAGTTATAATGAGTTTCAGACGCCCGACGATGGGGGAAACCCCCACCACGGTGTTGTTCCTGCTGTTGGCGGCGATCTGGGGGTCCTCGTTCGTCGCCATCAAGATCGGTATCGCGGACGTTCCGGCGCTGTCGTTCGCGGCGATCCGGTATTCGATCGCTGGCCTGATCGTGCTCGCGTACGCCGCCCACACCACGGACCGCTGGCGACCCCGTGGCCGTCGAGAGTGGGTGCTCGCCGCCACGGTTGGCCTGTTCGTCATCGGCATCTACCACGGCGCACTCTACCTCGGTGAACACGACGTCTCCGCCCCCATCGCCGCGATCGTCATCAGCCTCGCGCCGATCCTGACCGCAGGGTTCGCGAGCAAACTCCACGAGAACGTGACCATCGACGGCACGCAGGCGGCCGGCCTGCTGGCCGGCCTCGCGGGCGTCGTCATCGTCGCCAACCCCGGCAGCGCGGGCAGTGTCGACCTGGGCGGCCTCCTGTTGGTGTTCCTCGCGGCGGCGAGCTTCGCGCTCGGCGGTGTCCTCACCGGGAAGCTCCCTGGCGGGGGCGGCCTGCCGGTCGAGACCATGGAGGCCTGGGCGATGCTCATCGGGTCGCTGGCCCTCTGGGTCGGGGCCGCAGTGCGCGGCGAGAACGTCACGGCCGTTCACTGGACGCCGACCGCGCTCGCCAGCCTCGCGTACCTCACGCTGGTCTGCGGTGCCGGCGGCTTCCTGTTGTACTTCGTGTTGCTCGAGCGCGCCGGCGCAACCGAGATCAACCTCGTCTCGTACCTCGAACCGATCGGCGCGTCGGTCGTCGCGTGGGCGCTGTTCGGTGACGTGGTCTCGCCGCGCGCGCTCGCCGGGTTCGCAGTCATCTTCGCCGGGTTCGCGCTGGTCAAACACCGGTACATCGGCGCTGCCGTCCGCAACACCACCGACGACGCCGAGCTCTAACGCCGCCTGCCGGGAACACAACGACTACCGCCGCGCCGAGCGAACGGTCTGCCGTGCCCGTCTACTTTGAGGACGTGACCGTCGGCGAGTCGCAGTCGTTCGGTAGCTACGACGTGACCGAGGCCGACGTGCTGGCGTTCGCCGAGGCCTACGACCCGCAGTGGTTTCACACCGACCCCGAGCGCGCCCGCGAGGAGTCGCTGTTCGGGTCGCTTGCGGCGTCCGGCTGGCACACCGCGTCGATGACGATGCGGCTGCTCGTGGACAACCACTTCGCGGACACCGCCAGCTACGGCGCGGTCGGCGTCGACGCGCTCCGGTGGCCCAACCCCACGTTCCCCGGGGAGACGCTGTCGGTGACCGTCGAGGTATTGGAGAAGACGCCCTCCGAGAGCAAGCCCGATCGGGGCACGGTCCGCACCCGCGTGACCACCGAAAACGAGGCCGGCGAGCCCAAGCTCACGATGGAACCCATCGTGTTGTACGCGCGCCACACACCCGGCGAGGCGACGTAGCCGTCAGTCGTCCTCGGGAAGCTGGGTCTCGGCCCGGCGCAACAGCCCGTGGACGGTGTTGATTTCGCGGCCGGTCGGATGCGTGCGGCCCAGCATCCGGCGGAGCATCCGCATCGTCTTGGCCTGCTTTTCGGCGGGGTAATCGACGGCATCGAGGAACTCGCTGGCGTGCTCGTAGAACTGCTCGATTTCGGCCTCGTCGGCGCGGTGGCGCTCGACGTCCGGCAGCTGGGTTTCGCTCATCGCGAGGTCGCGGAGCTCGTACAGTGCGACCGTCGCGGACTGCCCCAGGTTCATCACGGGGTAGTCGTCGCTCGCGGGGATCGACCCCACTTCGTCGATGCGCGCGAGTTCGTCGTTCGTCAGGCCGACGCGCTCCCGGCCGAAGACGAGCGCGGTCGGTGCCTCGACGTCACGGAGGCTATCGCCGAGCTCCGCCGGTGTGCGGAACGGGAAGCGGGTGTGGCTGGTGGCGTCCTCGTTGGTGATGGCGGTGAACCCCACCGTGTGGAACTCCGAGACCAGCGCGTCGAAGGATAGCTCGCGGGCCTCGGGGAGGATGTCCTCGCGGGCGTGGCCGGCGAACCCGTACGCCTCGGAGTCGCGGCCGAGATACGGCGGGTCGA
This sequence comes from Halobacterium sp. MBLA0001, assembly GCF_049705385.1. Lineage (NCBI taxonomy): Archaea > Methanobacteriati > Methanobacteriota > Halobacteria > Halobacteriales > Halobacteriaceae > Halobacterium > Halobacterium sp. MBLA0001. The sequence goes on along the minus strand of NZ_JBNAMQ010000007.1, from coordinate 1,781,339 downwards.
CCAGCAACAGCTCCTCGAACCCGAAGTTCTTCATCGCTCGCGCGATGGTGCCGACGTTCCCGGCGGTTTCGGCGTCCACGATGGCGACGGCGGGCTTACTCATCGCTGGTCGGGTAGTCGGCGTCGATGTCCAGGTCGTCGCTGACGCCGTCGAAGTCGGCGGCTTCGAGCAGGTCGAGTTTGGCCTGTTCGTCCTCGGGGAGGTCGACGGTCACCGGCACCGGCTCACCGGGTGCGAGCTGTGACGTATCCGGCCCCGGGTCGGGCACCGCGTCGGGGTCGGTTTCGACGTGCTCGGGGCCGCCGTACCAGTCGGGCTCGCGGTTGCCGGCGGCCACCCACTCGTGGAAGGCGTCCTGGAGCGCCGCCGTGCCCTCGTGTTCGTCGCCGCCCGCCTCCAGGAACCAGTAGTAGAACGTCGGCTCGTGGGCGTTGCACACGAGGACTTCCGCGCCCGGCTCCCCGTAGACGGCGTCCGGCGTGGCGTCGTCGTCGCCGTCGCCGAGATAGCACACGTCACAGGGCTGGTCGAGCAACAGCGGCAGGCGTTCGAGGCGCTGCCTGGTGTCGTCGTCCATCTCCGAGCGCGACCGGAACCCGTCGCCGTCGAACAGTTCATCCTCGTCGAACCGCCACCCTCGGAGGCCGATGCTCACTTTGCTCATGGCGCTGCGTTGGCGGCGCACCCACAAAAGCCGCCCGAAGCCAGCGCCGATTCCACACGACCTATGAGCGTGCCGCCATCCAGTAGGGATATGCGAACCGTCGACGCAGCCGGGCTGCCCATCGGTGACGACTACCCGCCACGGATCATGGGCGTGTTGAACGTATCGAAGGAGTCGCCGTACGACCCGAGCGTGTACGACGACCCCGAGGCGGCGGCCGCGTACGTCGACTCGGAGCTGATCGGGGAGGGCGCTGACATCGTCGATGTCGGCCTGGAGTCCGCGAACAAGGACCTCGACGTGCTGTCGGCCGACCAGGAGCGCGAGCGCCTCCAGACGGCCATCGACACCATCGAGCGCGTCGAGGGGGAGGCGGTGTTCTCCATCGAAACCCGGTACAGCGAGGTCGCCGACGAGGCGCTGGCGGCTGGCTTCGACATGGTCAACGACATCTGTGGGTTCGCGGACCCCGAGATGCCGGCGGTCTGTGAGGCCCACGACGTCGCGGTCGCGAAGATGGCGAGCCCACCGGACCTCGAACGCCCGGGGGCCATCGAGTCCGTCGACGACATCTACGACGCGCTGTCGCTGCACGGGTTCACCGACAAGACCATCGTTGATCCGGCGTTCGGCGGGTGGAGCACCGAGAAGACGCTGGCCGACGACCGCGAGACGTTCGACCGGCTGCGGGAGTTCCGCGGGTACGGCTACCCGATGTTGGTTTCGATCAACCGCAAGAACTTCCTGCGGGAGGTCGCCGGCCGGGACACGGCGGGGGCGCTGCCGGTGTCGCTGGCGGCGACCGCGATGGCCGTCGAGCGCGGCGCACACGTGGTTCGGACCCACGACGTCGCCGAGACGCGTGACGCGGCGCTCATCGGCCACGAGTTCACGCCCGACCGCACGCACACCAGCCACATCGAGCAGTTGGACGTGACGACGCTCCCGGCGGCGATGCGCCACGCCGACCGGCTCGGCGCTGATGGGGCGGCCGACGCCGTCGCGCGCGCCTACGAGGTCACGGGGCTGTCGGCCGACGACCGGGACGCGCTGGCGGCGACTGGGGTCGCGGTCTCCGGCACGGACCCGACGCTCGTCGCCGGCACAGCGGGGGCGCTCCGTGAGGCTGGCGCGGGGCTGGCGGCCGCCACGGACGGCGACAGCGTGCTTGCAACCCTGGCGGAGATATTCCGGACGGCCGGGGAGTAACGAGAAAACTTATACCGGCGGCGAAAAAACGCCAGCATGGAAGCCGGACGCCCGCTGGGTAGGGGTACGCTGCGGGGGATCCCGGCTCGGACCACGGAATCCTCATTATTTCAGGGCTTGTAGCGGCGCGCATGGAGTACGACGACTGGCAGCCGGTGTACGACGACGTGTGTGCTGCGTTCGGCTACGAGCAGGCCGTCGACAGGCGCGCACGCGACGTGCTGGCGGCGCACGCCGAGCCCTTCGATATGGCGCGCCTGGACTGCACGGGCCAGACGGTGGCGATCGCGGGCGGCGCACCGACGCTGGCAGACGAACGCGAGGTGGCCGCCGCCGCGGACCGCGTGTTCGCGGCCTCAACGGCCGTGGACGTGCTGGCCGACGCCGGCATCGAGGTCGATCTCATGGTCACGGATCTGGACAAGAACCCCGAGACCGCGCGCCGACTGACGGCGCAGGGGACGCCGGTGGCCGTGCACGCGCACGGCGACAACATCGCCGCGATCCGCGAGCACGTCCCGACCTACGACACCACTCACGTGCTGGCGACGACACAGGCCGCGCCCACGGGGCCAGTGGTGGACCACGGCGGGTTCACCGACGGCGACCGCGCGGCGTTTCTCGCTGACCACTGTGGCGCGGCCGCCCTCCGGTTCCCGGGGTGGGCGTTCGACGACCCCACGGTGACCGAGGAGAAGCGCCGGAAGCTGGCGTGGGCGGCGCGGCTCCTGCGGTGGCTGGAAACCCGCCGTGGGGAGGCGTTTGGGGTGCTCGACGGGCGACGCGCGGCGATCGACGCCGTGACGTAGCGGCCGACACAGTGCGTTAGGGCGTGTGCGCCGGGGCGGGCGCGACGGCCGCCAGTGTGTCGTCGATCACGGCGTTGTCGGCGGCCCGCGGGAACGACACCGCGACCGCGTCGACGCCGTCGATCTCCGCGAACGCCGCCAGTCGGTCCCGCACGTCGGCCTGCGTGCCCGCCGCTGCGAACGCGTCCAAGAGGTCGTCGGTGACGAGGCCGACCGCTCGCTCGTGGTCGCCGTCCTGCCAGGCGTCGTAGATATCGGTGGCGGGAGCCTCGTAGCCCTGCCTGGCGAGGCTGTCCCGGTAGAACTCGCCCATGCCGCCGACGTAGAACGCGAGGTGTTGGCGGGTCAGGTCCCGGGCGGCGGCGGCGTCGGGCTGCGCACAGCACGGCACCACGAGCGTGGTCTGGACGGCGTCGGCGTCGCGGTCACCGAGATCCATGCCGCGCCGGAGGTCGGCCAGGCGCTCCCGGATGCCGTCCGCGGTGAACAGCAACGCGTGCCAGCCGTCGGCGAACCGGCCGGCGAGCTCGACGGCTTTCGGACCCATGCCGGTCACGTCGATGGCGGGCGCGGGGTCGGGGGCGTCCTGGCGCAGTCGGAACCCCTGGGTTTGGACCAGGTCGCCGTCGTAGTCGACCGGGTCGCCGGTGAGGACGGCGCGCACGACATCGATGTACTCGCGGGTGCGGCGCAGCGGGCGCTCGAACGACTGGCCGTGCCACCCCTGGATGACCGCGGGGCCGCTGGGCCCCATTCCGAGCCGGAACCGGCCCCCGGAGTGCTCCTGGAGCGTGGCGGCGGTCTGTCCGACGAGCGCGGGACTCCGGGAGTAGGTGTTGATGATGCTGGTGCCGATGCCGATGTCGGTGGTGCGGTCGGCGATCGCGGTCAGCGTCGTTGCGGCGTCCCGGCCCCAGGTTTCGGGGAACCACACGCGGTCGTAGCCGAGGGTTTCGGCGCGTTCGGCGATGTCGGTGATGTCCGCGAGACTGTCCTGGGCGGCGACCGGGAGGTGGACGGTGCGGCGGGTCACGGCGACGGCACCTCCTCGCCCTGCGGGACGCCGGCGGCGGTGAGCGTCTCACCGACCACGAACGACGCCGCGGGGCTGGCGAGAAACTGGATCGCGTCGGCGATCTCGGCGCTGGTGCCGATGCGCCGGGCGACCTCCCGTCGGTCGATGTCGGCCGCACTGACGCCCATCTGTGCGTCCAGTCCGGGGGTCGCGACGAACCCGGGGGCGATGCAGTTCACGCGTACACCCGCGGGTGCCCACTCGGCGGCCAGCGTCCGCGTGAGCGTGATGATGCCGGCCTTCGCGGCGGCGTAGTGGCTCATGTGTGGCGACCCCTCCTGGCCGGCGACGCTGGCGACGTTCACCACGGCCCCGCCGCCGTCGCGTTTCAGCTGTTCGGCGGCGGCCTGCGTGCAGTTGTAGGTGCCGCCGAGGTTCACGTCGATGATGCGGTCCCAGCCGTTCCGCGAGATGTCGTCGAACGGCGCGACGAAGCTCGCGCCGGCGTTGTTCACGAGCACGTCCAGGCCGCCGAACTCGTCGACGGTGGCTTCGACGAGCGCGTCGACGGCGTCGCGGTCGGTGACGTCGCACTCGACGGCGAGGGCGGTGCCGCCGTCCGTTCGGATGGCGTCGGCAACCGCGTCGACGTCCGCGTGGTCGCGCGAGCAGAGCACGACGCGTGCGCCGTCGGCCGCCAGTCGCTCGGCGGTCGCCCGGCCGATCCCGCTGGAAGCGCCGGTGACGATCGCCGTCCCGGACACCACAGATCTGTCTGTCATGGTCGTGGCTTCCCCGCCGCCCCGGATAAATCTATGTCAACGTCTAACAACTACCGGACGGTTCCCCCGACCGAACTTTGGGACCGCCACGTCACCACCCGGTGTGGACGTTCACTACCTCGACCGCGGCACCATCACCGCGGACAGGGCGTACATGATCGACTCCTCGACGATGGCGACCGTCGCCGACCCCGACCCCGAGCACGCGCTCGTCGAGTGTCCGGTGTACAACCTCCTCATCGACCACCCGAAGGGGACCGTGCTCTGGGACACGGGCAGCCACCCCGACGCCGGCGACGGCTACTGGCCGACACCCCTCTTCGAGGCGTTCCACCACGAGGACGCCGACGAGCACACGCTGCCGGCCGCGCTCGCTGACGCCGGCACCGCCATCAGCGACATCGACGCCGTCGTGGCGAGTCACCTCCATCTCGACCACGCCGGCGGCCTTCGGCATTTCGCGGGCACGGACACGCCGATCTACGTCCACGAGCGCGAGCTCGGCTACGCCTACCGCAGCGCGGCGACGGACACCGGGTCGATCGCGTACCACAGTCCGGACTTCGACCGTGCGCTGAACTGGCGCGTGGTCGCCGTCGACCGCGGCCGCCGCCAGCTCTACCCCGGGCTCGATCTGTTGCATCTGCCCGGCCACACGCCCGGCCTCCTGGGGCTGTACCTGGAACCCGAGGACGGCGCTGCGCCCGCGATCGTCGCGGGCGACGAGGCCTACCAGCGCGAGAACTACGAGGACGGCGTCCCGATGGCCACCAGTCTGCTGTCCTCGCTTGCCGACTGGCGGGAGAGCCGCCGTCGCGTCCGCGATCTCGCCCGGCGCACGACCGCGGACGTCTTCTGCGGGCACGACACCCGCGACGCCGCCCGACTCGCGGCCCGCTTCTGAGCGGGTCGCGCCGGGTCAGTCCTCGTCGGGGACGAGTTCGTGTTTCTTGATCTTCCCCGTGGTGGTGCGGGGCAGCTGCTCGACGAACTCGACCGTGCGTGGGTGTTTGTACTCGGCGAGGTTCGTCAGACAGAACTCCCGGATCTCGTCGGCGGACACGTCCGTGTCGGGTGCCCGCACCACGTACGCTTTGACCGTTTCGCCGCGGCGCTCGTCGGGCACGCCGACCACGGCGGCGTCCGCGATGGCGTCGTGCTCGAACAGCAACTCCTCGACCTCACGGGGGTAGACGTTGTACCCCGCGGTGTTGATCATGTGCGTCTTGCGGTCGACGATGTAGAAGTAGCCGTCCGCGTCGTGGTAGCCCAGATCGCCCGTGTGGAACCAGCGCTTCCCGTCGGCCTCGGTGAACGCCTTGCGGTTGGCCTCCGGGAGACCGAGATAGCCCGCCATCACGTTCGGCCCCGACACCACCAGCTCGCCCGTGATGTCGTCCATGTCGTGGTCGGACTCGTCGACGGGGCCCTCGTCGACGGGTGGCACCGATTCGAAGTCGTCGGTGACGATGCGGGCGTCGATCCCCGCCAGCGGCTTCCCGATCGAGCCCACGCGACGCCCCCAGTTGGGGCTGTTGAAGTGTGTCACGGGGCTGGTCTCCGTGAGCCCGTACCCCTCGTCGATCTTTGCGGTGTACAGCTCCTCGAACTTCCGCAACACCTCGGTGGGGATGCCGGAGCCGCCGACGGTGCAGCGCCGGACCGACGACAGGTCGAACTCCTCGGCGTTGGGGTGTGTGATGATGTCGTTGTACATCGTGGGGACGCCGTCGAAGAGGGTGAGTTCGGCGTCCGCGACCAGCGACATCGCGTCCTCGGTGTCCCACCTGGGCATCGGGTAGAACGTCGCGCCGGCGAACAGCGCGGCGTTCATGCCGACGGTCATGCCGTAGATGTGGAACAACGGCAACACCCCGATCTTGCGGTCCGCGGGTTGGAGGCCGTCGGGCACGATGTCCATGGACTGCTCGGCGTTCGACGCGAGGTTGTGGTGTGTGAGCTGGACGCCTTTGGGCTGGCCGGTGGTGCCGGAGGTGTACGGCTGCACGGCGAGGTCGTCGTCGTCGCGGGGCGCAACCGTGTCGTCGCTGCCGGCGTCGAGGAAGGCCTCGAACGGCGTGCCAACGTCGGCGTCGCCGCCGACCGTGACCACGGTGTCGACGGCGGTCTCCGCGCGCACGTCCTCGACGGTGGACGCACCGTCGGCCAGCGCCACCACCACTGACGCCCCGGAATCGGACAGCAAGTACTCGATTTCGCGGGTCTTGTACTGTGGGTTCATCGGCACCACGACGCAGCCGGCGCGGAGCGCGCCGTGGAACGCCGTCACGTACTGTGGGAGGTTCGGGAGGTACAGCGCGACCCGGTCGTCCGGGGTCACGCCGTGGTCGCGGAGCGCGGCCGCGAACTGTCCGGTTCGCTCCCAGAGGTCGCTGTAGGTGTGGGTGTGGTCGTCGTACACGACTGCGGGGTGGTCCGGAAGCTCGGTCGCCGAGGTTTGGACGTTGGTAACGAGATTCGACATCGGTTGTTCACCATCACGATAGACCATGGCAAATACGTTTCCAAATGGACGCCCGCTGCCGGTATTGGTGTCTGGTCAGCGGTACCCGAGCGCGGAGAGTCGGCGCTCGACGTCGTCCGGCGTGGCGGCCGCGGCGTCGCCGTCGGTTCGGATCGCGTCCAGCCGCTGGCGTGTCGCTGCGTGCAGGGCGTCCAGCGGTGGATCCGCGGTGCCGGACACGTCCGTCTGCTCGCCCGGATCGCTGGCACGGTCGTACAGCTCGTGGGTGTCGCGCTCGGGGTCGCGGATGTACGTCCAGCGGCCGTCGCGCGCGCTGACGAGCGGGCGGCCGGCACCGAGGTGGCGCGGGATCGGTTGTTGTGTCACCGACGCCCCGCGTACTGCGACCGACGTGATCGGGCCGCGGGTCGGCTCCGTCCCGGCGCGGATCTCGGGGGCGAGGCTCTCACCGGTGAACCCCCGTGTCGAGCCGCCCATCACGTCGAGCACGGTCGCGGGCACGTCGGAGAGGCCGACCGCCGTCGACACCCGCCCGCCCGCGCCGACCGGATGGTCAACGAGCAACGGCACGTGCACCAGCTCGTCGTAGAGCTTCGGGTAATGCGCGAGGTGGCCGTGTTCGAGGAACTCCTCGCCGTGGTCCCCAGCCACCACCACCATGGTGTCCTCGCGGCGGTCGCCGAGCGCCGCCAGCACGCGCCCGATGCTGGTGTCGACCTGGCGCACGGTCGCGTCGTAGAGGGTGTGCAGCTCGCCGGCCGTGGCCGAGCTCACCGTCAGCCCGAGGCCGACGCGGAGGTGCGCCGACAGCATGCCCAACATTGCGCCCCGGCGGTCCGTCGTCGCACGCAGGTGGCGCGGCGCGGGGACGTACGGCGTGTGGGTGTCCATGTAATGCAGCCAGAGGAAAAACGGCTCGCTGGCCGCCGACAGGAACTCGACGGCGCGGTCCTCGATGTCGAGCATGCGCGTGGCGTCGACGCGCTCGCGGCCGTCGCTGCGCCGCCGGAACGGCGACGCCCCGACCTGCAGCCACCCCTGGACGGTGGGGTGTGCGGCGAGCGTGCGCCCGAGCCGCGAGTTCGTGTCCGTGAACGCGTCGTAGGTGTCGAAACCGCGGTCGTATCCCCAGTGTTCGGTGAGGAACCCGTTGGCGGCGTTGACGCCGGCAGTCCGGACGCCGGCGTCGGCGAGACGGCCGGCCAGCGTGGTGTCACCGACGCCGATCGCGCCGTCGGCAGCGAACACGTGGCTGTCCCCGAGCACGCTCGGGAACGAGAACGGCGTCCAGTTCCCGTGGGCGTACGCGCGCTCGAAGACCGTGCCCGAGTCCGCCAGCGCGTCCAGGGTCGGCGTCTCGACCCGGGATCGCGCGTCCGCTCGCAGCGAGTCGACGGTCACCAACACGGTCCCGGCGGCTGAAGTCACTACCATGTCGTGTGATCGCACACACTTTAGCAGTTCTCATACGTTCACTGATAAGAGCGGCGTGGCGGCTCGGTGGGCTTATAGACACCGGGGTTCCAGTCGCAGCCATGACCGGGTTCGACGCCGACGACGCGGCCGCGCTCATCCAGTCCTACGTCGACGACCACGGGCTGCTGTCGTTTCTCGGGGTGTCCGTCGAGGACGCCAGCGACGGCGAGATGCGCCTCCGCATCCCCTACCACGAGAAGCTCACGAACCACGGCCCCGGCGAGGGAGACGTCCACGGCGGGATCGCGGCGACGCTGATCGACACCGCCGGCGGGCTGGCGGTGCGCAGCGCGCTCCCGACCCCCGTCGCCGCGAACGTCGCCACCATCGATCTGAACGTGTCCTATCTCCGGCCGGCCCGCGGCGACCTGATCGCCGATGCGTCGGTCGTGCGCGTCGGCTCAACAGTCGGCGTGGCGGAGATCTCGGTCGTCACGCCCGCCGACACGGCGGACGCCGAGCCCACCGAAGTGGCCGTGGGACGCGGGTCGTTCCGCGTGTTCCGCGACGACTGACACCCACACGTTGAGGATGCCGGCCGCCCAACCCCCCGGCATGCAACTGTTCTGGCACCGACGGGACCTCCGCACCACGGACAACCGCGGCCTCGCAGCGGCCGCTCCGGGCGTGACAGCGGTCGACGGCGGCCACGACCAGGGCCCTGTCGCGGCGGTGTTCTGCTTCGACGACGAGGTGTTGGCTCACGCCGCCCCGCCCCGGGTCGCGTTCATGCTGGACGCGCTGGCCGCCCTCCGGGAGCGCTACCGCGACCTCGGCAGCGACCTCATTGTCCGCCACGGCGACCCCGCTGCGGTGCTCCCGGCGGTCGCCGACGATCTCGACGCCACCCGGGTCGTCTGGAACCACGACTACTCGGGGCTGGCCACCGACCGCGACGCGGGCGTGCGCGACGCCCTCGACGCGGCGGGCGTCGCACACGCCCAGTTCCACGACGCCGTCCACCACCGGCCGGGCGAGATCCGCACGAACGCGGGCGACCCGTACTCGGTGTACACGTACTTCTGGCGGAAGTGGCAGGACCGCGAGAAGAACCCGCCGGCCCCGGAGCCAGAGCGCGCGGATCTCGCGGCCGACACCGCGCTCGCGGACACCGATCCGCTGCCGTCCGTCCAGGAGCTCGGCTTCGCGGAGCCGGAGGCGGCGGTCCCCGACGCCGGAACCGCGGCGGCGCGATCGCTGCTCGATGCCTTCCGCGAGTCCGGCGACATCTACCGCTACGAGGACCGCCGCGATTACCCCCACGAGGAACCCACGTCACGGCTCTCCCCGCACCTGAAGTTCGGCACGATCGGGATCCGAACGGTCTACGAGGCCGCACGCGCGGCGAAATCCGACGCCGACACCGACGACGAACGCGAGAACGTCGCGGCGTTCATCGGCCAGCTCGCGTGGCGGGAGTTCTACGCACAAGTCCTGTATTTCAACCAGAGCGTCGTCTCGGAGAACTTCAAAGCGTACGAGCACCCCATCGAGTGGCGCGACGACCCCGCGGCGCTGCAGGCCTGGAAGGACGGCGAGACCGGCTACCCGATCGTGGACGCCGGCATGCGCCAGCTCCGCGCGGAAGCGTACATGCACAACCGCGTGCGGATGATCGTCGCCGCCTTCCTCACGAAAGACCTCCTGGTGGACTGGCGGGCGGGCTACGACTGGTTCCGGGAGAAGCTCGCGGACCACGACACCGCCAACGACAACGGCGGCTGGCAGTGGGCCGCCTCAACCGGCACCGACGCCCAGCCGTACTTCCGGGTGTTCAACCCGATGACCCAGGGCGAGCGCTACGACCCCGACGCCGGCTACATCACCGAGTTCGTCCCCGAACTCCGGGACGTGCCCGCGGACGCGATCCACAGCTGGCACGAGCTGTCGCTGTCCGAGCGCCGCCGACACGCCCCGGAGTATCCGGACCCCATCGTGGACCACAGCCAGCGCCGCGAGGACGCGATCGCGATGTTCGAGCGTGCGCGCGGCGACGAGTGATCCCACGATCCTCACGAACATTTAACATGACGCCGCGTGATCACTGATCCGGTGGATTCCACCGATGAGCCAGCACGAACTCCCATCGCTGCCGTACGACTACGACGCACTCGAACCACACATCAGTGAGCAGGTGGTCACGTGGCACCACGACACCCACCACCAGAGCTACGTGGACGGCCTCAACAGCGCCGAGGAGACACTCGCGGGGAACCGTGAGACCGGCGACCACGCTTCGACTGCCGGCGCGCTCGGGGACGTCACGCACAACGGCTGTGGGCACTACCTCCACACGATGTTCTGGGAGCACATGAGTCCCGACGGGGGCGGCGAGCCGTCCGGGGCGCTCGCCGACCGCATCGCGGCGGACTTCGGCTCCTACGAGAACTGGCGGGCTGAATTCGAGGTGGCGGCCGGCGCGGCCAGCGGGTGGGCGCTGCTCGTCTACGATCCGGTCGCCAAACAGCTCCGGAACGTGGCCGTGGACAACCACGACGAGGGCGCACTCTGGGGCAGCCACCCCATCCTCGCCCTCGACGTCTGGGAGCACTCCTACTACTACGACTACGGCCCCGACCGCGGCAGCTTCGTCGACGCCTTCTTCCAGGTCGTCGACTGGGACCCCATCGCGGCGAACTACGACGACGTGGTGTCGCTGTTCGAGTGACCGGACACGCTCCCGTGTTTTTTTCGCGTCATGACGGCTCATCAGTGGCTGGCGTGAGTGCGGCGACGCTGTGCTCGTCACCGACCGCGTGCACGGTGTCGGTGAGCGCGTCGAAATCGTAGCAGGTGCCGTCGGCGTCGAGGCCGATGACGACGCCAGCGGAAGTGGTGCCATCGGCGGCATCAAGGAACGTCCGGAACAGCTCCCAGGTGTCGAACCCACGGTGCGTGTACCGCAGCGTGGCGTAGTGGAGGCGGTTGTAGGTGGCGCGAGTGATGAACCCGTAGCGCTCGTTGTCGAGGTACCGCTGGGCGTCCACGGTCGTCGTGCGGGCTGCAACGTCATCGCGCATGTACAGCAGCGCCTGCATGGCGTCTGTGCGTTGGTCGTCCAACTGAGGTGAACTATCTGACATGTTGGACGGATACATGGACTTCGGCGAGACAGATAACCGTTGGGTCAACTCGCTGGGTTTTTCGGCGTCGCCGCCGCCTGTCAGCACATGCCGGTTGCGAAATCCGAGTTCGACGACCTGTACCCGTGTGACTTCTACGAGCCAGCGGCATTACTCGACGACGACCGCATGTACACCGTCTACGAGATCGCGCGCCTGCTGCAGGACCTGGAGCCCGACGCGGACATCGATCGCGGCACCGAGGACGTGTTGCTCGACTGGGCGATCCCGTGGGTGATGCTGCACGCCGACGCGCTCGTCGTCGCGGAACCCCGGACCGACGACGAACCCGGATACTACGGCCTGGACACGAGCTAACCGCGGCTCACTGGAAGCGCGCGGATCGGGCCGCCAGGTCGATGTCGGCGGCCGGATCCGAGGTGACGCTGGGGCCGTGGCCGGGATACAGCGCCGTCAGTTCCTCGCCCGCGACGGTGTCGGCGAGCCGGTCGATGCTCTCGACCAGCGTCTCCCGGTCGCCGCCGTCGAGGTCCGTGCGCCCGAAGCTGCCGTTCGCGAACACCAGATCCGCGGAGAACAACACGCCGGCGGCCGGGCTGTACAGACACACGTGGTGGGGTTCGTGGCCGGGCGTGTGCAGAACCACGTAGTCGTCGTCGCCGAGCCTGACTTCGTCGCCGTCGGCCAGCGTCCGGTCGGCGTCGGCGACGCCGTCGAACCCGAGCACGGTCGGGTCGAAGGCGTCCACGAGCGCGTCGAGGTTGCCGACGTGGTCGGGGTGCGGGTGTGTGATGACGACCGCGTCGGGCGTGACGCCGTGGTCGCGGACCGCGGCGACGACGTCGTAGTTCGCGCCCGCGTCAACCACCACGTCGCGGTCGCCGGTCACCAGAAACACGTTGCTCGTGAACGCCTGAACGCCCGCCGAAAGGTTCGTCGGCATGGCTGTCCGTATGCCGGCCACCACTTAGGGGTTGCCGCACGCGGCGCGCGCGGTCAGCGGGGTGCGCCCACCAACACCAGCTCGGAGTGGTGATCGCCGTTGTGGAGCTGTCGGTCGTCGGTGGCGTCGACGCGGATGGCGTCGCCGGCGTCCAGCGACACCGTCTCGTCGTCGAAGACGACGTCCACACCGCCGTCGGCGACGTAGTACACTTCCTCCTGGCCGTCGTTGGCGTGGTCGTGCTCCATTCCGGTTGCGCCCGGCTCCATGTGGTACACCGAGATGGCGACCTCGTCGGTGTTCAGGGCGTCTTTCATGAAGTAGAGGTCGGCGTCCGCGTCGGCCGACAGCGCCGAGTCGACGTCGTCCACTGACACGTCCTTGTGGGCCATGTTTCGACGTGGTTCGTGGCGCCACTTCATGGTACCGGCGCGTGGGTTCGGAGTGTTTTTGCCACCGGCAGGCACACCGTCTAGCATGCGCGTTCGTCTCCTCGAAGCGACTGAGAACCCGGAGGAACTCATCTGTCAGAGCGCCCGCAACGACTACATGTCCGACTGGGTCGGTGACACGCCACTCGACACCGCGATGGCGTCCGTGGACGGCGACACCACCGACGAAAAGCTGTCGAACCTCATCGCACAGCTGCTCACTCGCGGCCACTACGGCCCCTTCGAGCATCCGTCGGCGACGTTCGCCATCGAGGGTGTGAGCCGGTCGTGTATGGCGCAGCTCACCCGCCACCGCCACGCCAGCTTCGACGTGCAGTCGATGCGCTACGTCGCGTTCGACGACGTCGATCCGGCGGCGGTTGCGGAGGGCGAGCTGGTGGTGACGCCGCCGTCGGCGACCGACCCCGACTGGGTCGGCCGCAACCAGGACGCGGGCGACGTCGACGAGGAGACCATGGCCGAACGCGAGGCGGTCTTCCAGGCGTCGGTGCGGCGCGCCGTCGAAGACTACCAGGAACTGCTGGGGCTCGGGATGCCCCCGGAGGACGCCCGGTTCGTGCTCCCTATCGGGACCGAAGTGAACGTGGTGATCACGCTGAACCCGCGGTCGCTGATGCACGTCGCGGACATGCGGGCCGCCGCCGACGCACAGTGGGAGATCCGCGAGCTCACCGAACAGCTACTCGATGCGGCCGCTCAGTGGTGTCCCCACACCTTCGAATATTACGACGCGGAGATGAAACACCGGAAGAACCGGCTCGCGCCCTGACCGGTCGCGTGTCGCCCGGCGCTACGGGAGGGAGTAACAGTCTGCCCGCGAGACGAAACGGTTATTTGTGTCTCCCAATTACCGAAGAGTGGACGCGCTCCGTTGGTGTAGTCCGGCCAATCATCTTGCCCTCTCACGGCAAGGACTAGGGTTCAAATCCCTGACGGAGCATTCCAACTTCCTGCAGTCGCGTTACGATCACCGACCACCGGCTGGTGTGGCATAAAGCATGCGTGGCCGCCCAGCTGTGGAACGGTTCCAAGGGGTGTCAGCGGACCGCAGGTGAAAACGTCTCGGGGATCCGGTGGCAGTCTATCAGGGAGCGTGTGACACCCGTTAGTGCCACCGTATCCGTTCATTCCGGATCACACACATAAGAGTATGCCTCGTGATATCAGCCATGATAACGGCGAACGCAACTCCCGGCTGGGTTGCGGTGTGCGTTGACACGACCGGAACAGTGATACATGGTTACACACGTACGCCTCGGTAGGCGTGACTCACACGAGAGCGACTGCGTCGGCCACTCCGACGGTGGTGCTGTGTGGATGATTCGGCGGCTGCTTCGCCGCGCCAACTCCGGGCCGACCGCAACCAGGCTGCGCCGGTTCGCCGCCGTCGGTGTGGTTGCGGCGGGCGCCCAGATGGCGCTGCTGTGGGTGTTCGTTGACGCAGTCGAGGTGGCCTACATCCCCAGTGCGATCGCCGCGATCGAGGCCACGATCGTGCTGACGTACGTCTTGAACAACGCGTGGACCTTTCAGGCGATCCGGAACAGCGGCCGCGTGGAGTACGCCGTTGGGCTGGTGAAGACCAACGTCGTTCGCGGGACCGCGATCCCGATCCAGTTGGGGGTGTTGTTCGCGCTCGTCGAGTGGTACAGCCTGCCGTACTTGCTCTCGAACGCCGTCGGCATCCTCGTCAGCGGTGGCTACCGGTTCGTGCTCGATCTGCGCTGGACGTGGAGCACGAGCGCCAACTGAGACCCCACCGGCTACCTGCTCGCCGCGGCCACGACCGCGGCGGTCACCACACCCCACCCAGCGAGTGCTACGCCGCCCGCCGACAGCAGCGGCGGGACCGCGAGCAGCCCGGCAGCGATCCAGACGCCGGCGGCGACCACCGCGAGTGCGTGCGCGACCCGCCCCCGAACCGGGGGTTGGGCACCGCGCATCGACGCGGCGACGCCGTACCCGCCGACGCCAACCGCAAGCACCCACAGCGCGCCCCCGAGCAGCCCAGGAACCGACAGGACGCTATCCAGAAGCGACGGCGGTGCGGCGCTGTCCGCGGGCTGGGGCGGGCCGGCTGTCGGCGGCGGTGCCGTCGTCGCTGGGGCCGTGGACGCGTCCTCAACCCGGACGGTCGTCGTGGCGGGCGGGCGGCTGGCCACCCCGCGGTCGTTCACCACAGCCACCGCGATCTCGTGTGCACCGGGGTCGTCGAACGCGCTGACGAGCGACGGCGACGCCTGTGTGGGGCGGCGCTGCCCGTCCACGGTGAACTGGTAGGTCGCGTTCGGCCCGGCAGGGGACGCCGCCGTGACCCGGACATCGGTGCCGGCGGCGACCGTCGACCGGTTGGCCGTGAGGCTGACTGATGGGCGCTCGATGAGCGCGCGATGCGGTGTCTCCGCGATCGGCGCGATGTCGGCGACGCCCCGCCGCATGCGGATCGTGTCCCCGTCGCCGTCGGGCGTGACGCTGGCGTAGAACGGCCCGCTTGGGGCCCCCCAGTAGTTGTGCTCGGCGTCGATGGTGCCGTTGGTCGCGGCTCGCAGCCCGACGAGGTGGCCGTAGATGTCGTTCCGCGTGATCGTGACGTTCCCGGAGGCGTTGGTCAGGGTCACACCGACCGACGGGCCGACGGCACTCGCGTCGGCGCTGCGGGCGGCTGAGCGCGTGTTGACGGCGATCGTGTTGCCCGTCAGCCGAACCGGCGACGGCCCGTCGACGGTGATGCCACGCGTGTTGGCGGCGATCGTGTTGTTCCGCGCGGCGACGGGGCCGCCGTTCGCCGCGCCGGAGACGCGCGCGCCGAAGGCCACGTTGTTCACTAGCGTGTTGTTCGCAACCGTCAGCGGCCCCGGGGTGCGCGCGGCACGCACGCGCACGCCGCCCCGGCCGTTGGCCGCCACACGGTTCCCCGCGACAGTGAGGTTCCGGACGCGACTGCCCCGAACGCTCACCCCCCGGTCGTGGCTCCCGCGAACCGTGTTGTCCGCGATCGTGGCACCCGAAAGCACCGGCGCGTGGAGCGCAACGCCGTCGCCGCCGCTGCCGGTGACAGTGTTGTTCCGAACGTCGAGTCGGGAGACGAACAGCCGTTGGGCGTCGATCGAGACGCCCGCACCGACGGTCTCGCGGAGCGTGTTGTTGGTCACGGCGACCGAGACGTGTGGCGGCTGGCGCTGTGCGCGGCGGTGCGTGAGCGCGATGCCGCGGGCAGCGCCACGCACTGTGTTGTCGTCGAGCACGACATCATCGAGGTCGATGGCGCGCCGAACGCCGATCCCGTCGCCGTCGACCCCGTGGACGTCGATGTCGGAGACGCGCACCCGATCGAGGTGCCCGCTCTCGATGGTGACGGCGTCGCCGCGGGCGTCGGCGAACTCGACGCCGTGCACGGTGGTGTACGTGACACTGCGGTCGTCCGGCCCGGGAACGTCGGCCGCACGGTTGCCCGTGGAAACGGCGACGCCGCCGGACTCGTAGCCGGTGATCGACCCCCCGACGACCGACACACCGACCAGGTGGCGGGCGCGAACCACCACGCCGTACTGGCCGGGGTTCCGGAAGTCGGTGTCCCGGATCGTGACGCCGGCCACACGGCGCGCGAACGGGTCCGTTCCGGGGGTCGTGACGGCCACGCCCGCGTAGCCGGTGTCGGCGATCGTCGAGCGCGCGAGCCGCAGCGACGGCGGCCCGTCGGCGGTCGTGACGGCCACGCCAGCGCGCACGTGCTTGCGCAGCAGGCTGTCCTGGACGGTGATGCGGCCGTCTGCGGACGCCACGCGAACCGCCGTGGTGGCGTATTCGACGGTGGTGTTTGCGAGGCGCAACCGGGAGTCAGCGGTGCCGGCGTACGTGATGGCGGTCCACGAGCCGGGCTGTGGTTTCGGGCGCGCGGTCGTGAACGACACGCGGTCGGTGCTCGTGCCGGCCGCATCGAGGCTGCCGGCCACCGTGATCGAGGCGTCCTTGGCGACCTGGACCGTCGTGCCCGGGGCGACGGTGAGCGTCGCGTTCTCCGTGACGGTCAGTTCGGTCGTCACCACGTACGGGCCCTCGCCGGGGGTCCACGTGGTGTTCGTCGTGACGTTCGTGCCGACGTACGTCGCGTCGCCGGTGGCAGCCGCCGATGTGCCGGCACCGAGCGCGGCGGCCGCGAACACGAGCCCCACCGCGAGCGCGGCGAGCAAGCACACCACGGCGCGCCTCATGCGTTCCCCTCCGGAGGCCCGAACAGTACTCGCCCGAGCTGTGTGGCGAGCGCGTCGGCGCTGGGGCCGCTCGGACGGATCACCGACGCGTGCGCGGTCTCAAGCGCGCTGTGTTGCGTGGGATCGGTGCCGGCGAGCACCTCCCGGCCGTCGTTGACGCCGTCGCCGTCGGTGTCGACTGCCGTCGGATCGCTGCCGAAGCGCCGCACCTCGATCCCGTCGGTGAGCCCGTCACCGTCCGTATCGGCGACGGTCGGGTCGCTGTCGTAAACGCCGACTTCCACGGCGTCCGTGAGTCCGTCGCCGTCGGTGTCCCGCTCGGTCGGGCTCGTCCCGAGCTCCGCCTCAGCGGTGTTCGGAAGCCCGTCGAAGTCGGCGTCGACGGCCGAAGCCGGCGTTCCCTGGAGGCGCTCGGCGAGACTCCCCGTCGCCTCGGGGAGCGACCCCGCACGGAGTTCGGCGGCGTCGTCGACGCCGTCGCCGTCGGTGTCCCGCTCGGTCGGATCCGTGCCGGCGACCCGCACCTCAACGCCGTCCGAGAGCCCGTCGTCGTCGGTGTCCCGGGTCAGCAGCGCCGTGCCGGCGCGCACCTCCTCGTCGTTCCGGAGGCCGTCGCCGTCACGGTCGCCGTTGCGCTTGATCGCGTGGACCGTGATCGTGGTCTCGTTGACGCGCTCCTCGACCCGTGTCTCGGGGTCGTACATGCCCACGTGGAGCTCGTGGACGCCGGTCTCGAACTCCCCGGCCGGCACGGGCAGCGAAACGGTGCGTTGCTCGCGCTCCCGCATCGTCACCGTCGTGGTGGCGACTGCGTCGTCGAACACCGGCTGGAAGCTGGACAGCGAGTCGTTCGTCAGCCGCAGTCGGTAGGTGTCGTAGCGGCTCGTGGATTCGAAGACGATGTCCTGGGTCGTCGCAACGATGTCGGTCCGGGCGTTGCGCCAGATGAACTGCGTGTCGTTCTCGACGGTGGCGTTGCCCGGACCGGAAACGCCCACCGTGACGACGCCGCCACCGGTGTCAATGCGGCCGGCCGCTGGGGCCGCTGTGACGGCGACGCTGGCGGCGACAACGACCACAACGGCTGCCACCGCTGTCGAACGGCGGCGCGACATGCACACGAGTATGCTTGAACCCGTAGTGTACTTGAACATACTGGTGGCCGGGTGCGCCGGGGCCCCGGCACCGGGAATGCGGAGGCCTGAAATCGCCCACCGACGTACCACGGGACAATGACTCAGCGGGTCCGCTGGCAGCGACCGCTCCCCGGCGGCGAGCACGCAACCGTGACGCGCGTCGTTGGCGACCACGAACTCCCCGAGTCGGGGGCCGAAACCCGGCGGTTCCGCGTGGACGCCACCGCCGACTGGGTGCGCGCTCGGGCCGCGGGCGGCGACGTGACGCGGCCCGCGGCCGACGCCGTTTCGGTCTCGCTGCCCGCCGATGCCGGGCTCACGCGCCTGCGGCTCACAACGCCGGACGGGACGACGCGGCTGTGGCTCCCCGGGCCGGCAGCCGCAGCCCGCATCGACGCCGCCCTCGACGGCGACCCGACTGCCGCCCGGCAGCTCACGGCGCACGCCGGTGGCGTCGCTGCGCTCGCGTTCGCCGCCGGCGAGTGTCTCACGCAGCCCGGTCTCTGCGACCTGCTGGACGCGGTCACGGCGGCCTCGGACAGCGCCGCCGACGACCTGCACGCGCGCCGGTACGGCGTCCTCGTGGGCATGCTATCGACCACCGCCGGGCCACCGATGGACACCGCGGCGGACGTGCGCGCGCTCTGTGAGGGGGTTGACGCCATCGACGCCGTCGGGGACGTGTCGGTGAGCGCCGTCGTCGCCGAAGCCATGCACCGGGTGACAGACACGCCACGGGGAGCGCGGGCGTTCCTCGCCGACCACGGCGTCGAGCCGCGGGCGCTGGCCGACGACAGCGACGGCGTGTTCTTCGCCGCGCTGCTCGCGCACGCCGCGACCACACGTGGCCTCCCGGCGGCGAAACGGTGTGCGACCCGGTGGCCGGCGTCGAAGACCTTCGACGCGGCGAAAGCGGACGCCGAAGCCGCCGACTACTGGGCGCGCGGCGACGCGTGGCGCAGCGCCGTCCCCACGGCCGCCGACCAGTCCGACGCAGTGTTCGCGTACGCGCTGGCGAACGCGCTGTACTGGACCGCCGAGGTCGACCGCGGCGACAGCCGCATCGACGAGCTGCTGTTCGACGGCGCCGTGGTGGCCGGCCGGGAGATCGACCACGACTGGATCATCGGCCACAGCCGCTTCGAGCGCGCTCGCGCCCGCGCCCACCGCCACCGAACGAGTCGCACCCACGCCCTCGCCATCGCGGCGTTCACCGACGCCGAAGCGATCGCCGACCAGTGGTCGTTTCTGGACGCCTGGGAGCCAGTGTACACGCGCGCGATCGTGGCGTCGAACATGGCGTCGGCCCGCGGCGACCACCACGCCGCGATCGGGGCGCTCGACGACGGCCGAGCGGCGCTCTCGGAGCTGGCCGTGCCGGACGCCCGTCGTGAGGAGATGTACACGCACTTCGACGCCCAGCGCCACGAGCGCCGCGCGATACTCACCGACGAACCCGACCAGCGCCGGTCACACCTGGAGGCGGCGCGCGCACAGTACGACCAACTCGGGTTCGATCGGTCCGTCGAGCGCATCCAGGAGAAGCTCGCAGCCGCGCCCGACCACGGAGACGACGCCACGAACGGCGGCGTGCGGGACCGCCAGCGCGCGGCGCTCGCAACCCGGCAGTCACTGGCGGGCAGCGACCGCGGGCCGGCGCTGGCGGACATCCCGGCGCTCCACGACTTCCTGACGGAAACGGCCCCCGAGGCCGTCGGCAGCCCGGATCCGGGCGTGCTGCCCAGCGAGCGCGGCGGCCCACCGGACGACCTGCCCCCGTAGCACCACGCCGGCGCTCAGGCGTACTCGGGGGCGCGGTCGTCGTGGTCGGCAGCCACCCGGGTGGCGTCCACGTCGGCCACGGAGTCGATGCCGAAGCCGTCGGCGAGCGCGTCCGCGGTGGCGCGCTCGATGTCCGGCGCGTCGGCGACCGTGACGACCGCCGTGACTGTCGCCGTGACCTGGAGGTCGTTCAACCGCGGGCGGAGGTCCTGGACGTCGATCCCATCGACGCTGGCGACTGCGGACACGCCGCGCACGACGTTCGTCACTCCGTCCCCGAGGTCGCCGGTGGCGTTCCGAGGCACGTGCATCGTGAGGTCCGCGGTGATCTGTACCGTCTGGTTGGCCGTAGCCATAGCCTCCCGCCGAGAGTCGAACTCGGCTGGAGCGGGACCGCCCGCCGGGAGTGCCCGGCAGTCCACGGCCACCGCTGGGGGAACACGAGGGCGCCAACAGCAGTACTGGTGCTAGAATGGCGTCCACGTCATCCCCCGGGTGGTGTGTCGCGCGCAGTTACGCAGCGAGGGTGGACGTGGACGCCGATTTCGGCGCAAATCCTGTTGTTGCCACGCATCCCGTTCGAGAGCATCCGGACCCGCCACTGCTCGTGGCGGCGGTGCCGGATGCGGGGGATGCTGCGGCGATCATGAGTGGATTCGAGCCGGTGTGACTCGCGGTCAGCGAGTCGCTCGTCGCCTGTACGGAGCACCCCGAGCAGTATAAGTGTTGTCTCCCTGTGGGAGGTGCTGACACCGCGCGCCCGCGGCGCTGGTCACGACGTGAGCGCCGCGATCAGGCGGCGCGCGGCGTCGACCGTGGCGGTGACGCCTCTGCCAGCGGCGACAGCCGCTCCCCCGACACGGAGCGCGGCGGGCGCGACACCCGCCCGCTTGGAGAGCAGCCCCGGAGCGGCGTCCGCGCCGACGACCGCGACGGGGGATTCACGCACCCGCAACTCGACGGTGAGGTCCGCGTCCCGAAGCGTTGCCGCGAACGCGGGGAGTTCGGACTGTGGCACCCCGGCCAGCGCGTCGACGCCGGCGGCAAGCGACGGCACGTCCACGAACACTCGCTTGCCCGTCGAGGTGACCGCAACCGGGGTGCCGTCGATCACCACGTCCAGGTCGGCGGCCACCGACAACGGCGTCCGCTCGTCGTGGTGGGACGCGCCGTCAGTCGCGCTCACGAGTGGTGACGCGGATCGTTCCGTCCACGTGCCAGCGCGCGTGCTCGGCGTCGTCACCGGTCCCGCTGGGGACGTCCACATCGAGTTCGTCGAACTCGTAGATGATCTCCGCGCCGCGCCCGGTCAGGCGGTCGTAAAGCCCAACCGCGAGGTCCGGCCACGTCGTCGGTTCCTCGACGGTCTCGCTCGCTGAGTCTGTCTCGCTCATCAACGATGATGAGGAACCGGCAGGTGTTAAATCTAGTTACATGTATCCGAGCATTCAGTCGACGGGACGGCGACGGCCACGGCTCACAGCCGGACTACCCAGTCAGCGGTATCGCACACGACCGCGAGAAATGCTCGGTCAGGGATTTGAACCCTGGTCGTCGGCTCGAAAGGCCAACATGATTGGCCGGACTACACCAACCGAGCGTCCGCATCCGGACTGAACGACCGCTCACGTATAAATCCCTCTAATCTGATTCGCCACGACAACCACCGACGCGCCACCCGACGGCGCGGCGGCTACTCCCCGTTGAACTCCGGCTCCCGGTCCGCGGAGAACGCGCTGACGCCCTCCATCAGGTCCTGGGTGTTCATCAGCTGGCCGAACGACTGCGCCTCGATCTCCAGGCCGGCGTCGGTGTCGTCGCGGCCGGCACGCATCGCGCGCTTCGTGTACTTCATGGCGACCGGCGGGCCGGCGGCGAGGTCGCGGGCGAGCTCCCAGGCGCGCTCCTCGAACGCCTCGGTGGTGACGACCTCGTTGATGAAGCCGTAGTCGGCCAGTGTCTCGGGGGCGAAGCGGTCGGCGGTGAAGATGATCTCCTTGGCGCGGCCCTCGCCGACGATGTGCTTGAGGCGCTGCGTGCCGCCCCAGCCCGGGAGGAGGCCGAGATCGTGTTCGGGCTGGCCGAGCTCGCTGCGCTCGCTGGCGAGGCGCATGTCCGCGCAGGTCGCCAGCTCCATCCCGCCGCCGAGACAGTAGCCGTCGATGGCCGCAACCACCGGCTCGTCGGCGGCTTCGAGCTTGCCGAACGTCTGCTGGCCCATCCGGGAGAGCTCCACCGCCTCCACGGGGTCGGCGTTGCCCGCCATCGACGTGACGTCCGCGCCGGCCGAGAACGCTTTCTCACCCGCGCCGGTCAGGAGGACGGCGCGCACGTCGTCGTCGTCGCCGAGCACGTCGATCGCGTCCGACAGATCGGCCAGCAACTCGCCGCTGATGGTGTTCATGCGGTGCGGGCGGTCGAGTTCGATGTGGCCGACGTTGCCGTCGACGGAGACGCTGACGCTGTCGAACTCCCGGCGGCCGTCCGCGTCCTCGTCGCCGCGCCCGTGGAACGACTCGCCGGCCGCCGCCATCTCGGCGAGGGTGTCGGCGGGCTCGTAGCGCGCCTGCCCGGTCGCCTCGTGGGCCGCAACCAGCGTCTCGTGGAGGTGCGTGATGCCCGCTGCGTCGGCCATCTTCGCGGGGCCTTCGGGGTAGCCCGCGCCCAGCATCACGGCCTCGTCGATCTCCGCGGGGTCGGCGACGCCGCCGCCGACGAGCTTCGCGACCTCGTTGGCCATCACGGCGGTGAGCCGGTCGGCGATGTCGGCCCGGATCGCGTCGGTCGGCACGTCCGCGCCGGCCGCGTCATCGCCGTAGTCGTAGAAGCCAGCGCCGCTCTTCCGCCCGACGTCGCCGGCCTCGACGTGGTCGACGAGCACCGGACACGGCTCGTAGGCCGTGCCCAACACGTCCTGCATGTAATCGAGGACGTCGTGGGAGACGTCGATGCCCACCTGGTCGGCGAGCTCGAACGCCCCCATCGGCAGCCCCATGTCGTATTTGGTCGTGGAGTCGACCTCGGCGATGGTCGCCTCGTCGTCGTGGACGAGCCACGCGGCCTCGTTCAACAACGGCACGAGGATGCGGTTGACCACGAACCCGGGGGAGTCCTTGCGCACGCGCACCGGCGTCTTCCCGAAGTCCGCGGCCAGCGACTCGATGCATTCGAGCACCGCGTCGTCGGTGTGCGCCCCGGAGATGACTTCCACCAGCTCCATCCTGACGGGCGGATTGAAGAAGTGCATGCCGCAGAACCGCGCGGGGCGCTCGGTGACCTCCGAGAGGTCCGTGATGGAGAGACTGGAGGTGTTGGTGGCGAACACCGCGTCGGCGGGGGCGTGCGCCTCGACCTCGGTGTACACGTCGGTTTTGATCCCCATCTTCTCGGGGACCGCCTCGATGACGACGTCCACGTCGTCGACGGCGTCGCTCACCTCGACGTGCGTGCTGATGCGGTCGAGTGCGGCGTCGGCCGCGGCCTCGGTGAGCTGGTCGGATTCCGCGAGCTTCCCCAGCGACCACTCGATCTGGTCGTAGCCGTCCTGGACGAGCTCCGCGGAGATGTCCCGGAGCCGCACTGTGTATCCGGCCATCGCGGCCACTTCCGCGATCCCGTGGCCCATGTTTCCGGCGCCAAGCACCGCGATGCTGTGGATGTCATCGACGTCCATGCGGGAGTGGTCGCCGGCTGCCCCGTTGAACCTTTCCCTCTCGGTGGCTGACAACAGTGCACACGTTTACGCGCGTGGACACACCGCCAGCGAACCACCCGACAGCGCAGCCCCCAAACGTCGCCGCACCGAACCAGGCGTATGGCCGACGCACACGACGCGCTCAGGACCGACCCGACGCTCGCGCCGCTGCTCGACGCCCACGGCGAACTCGCAGTCACCCCCCACGACGACCTCTTCGAACGCCTCGTCGTGGCGATCATCCGCCAGCAGCTGTCGACGGACGCCGCGGCGACGATCCGCGAGCGCGTGTTCGACGCCGTCGACGTGACCCCGGCCGGGATCGCCGCCGCCGATCCGGCCGTCCTGCGCGACGCCGGGCTGTCCCGCCAGAAGACCGACTACGTCACCAACGTCGCGGCGGCGTTCCGCGAGCACGACTACACGCGGGCGCGGTTCGCCGAGCTGAGCGACGCGGCGGTGCGCGAGGAACTCACCGCGATCACCGGCGTCGGGGACTGGACGGCGTCGATGTTCCTGCTGTTCGCGCTCGGCCGAGCGGACGTCTTCCCGGTGGGGGACCTGGGCATCCGGACCGGCATGCAAGCGCTGTACGGCGCGGACACCACGCGCGCCGAGATGCGCGAAATCGCCGACAGCTGGCGGCCGTATCGGTCGTACGCGTCGCTGTACGTGTGGCGTGCACAGGACGCATAGTCGCTGCCGCCACACCGTGACCGCGCAAGCGCACGAGAGCGGCTGCTTACCGGTTCTGCGTGCTATTTTCGGGGTTTTTTCAGGGTTGCGTACTCGCTGAGCGTGTAGTAACTTCTATGTGCGGTCAGTCCCGACCGTTAGTTGGTATGAGCGAGTCGTATGACCGAGGCCTTGTGGCGGACTTCGGCCGATGGACGGAGTTCTCGGCCGGCATGTGGGCCTGGGTGTTTCACAAGTTCACAGGGTGGGTTCTCGTTGGCTATCTGTTCACCCACATCTCGGTCCTGAGCACGTCGCTACAGGGCGCACAGGTTTACAACAGTACGCTGAGTGGATTGGAGAGTCTGGCCATCGTGCGCCTGCTCGAAGTGGGGCTGCTGGCGGTGGCCGTGTTCCACATCCTGAACGGCATCCGGCTGCTGTTCGTGGACCTCGGCGTTGGGCTGGAGGCACAGGACAAGAGCTTCTACGCGTCGCTGGTGTTGACGGGCGTGATCGTCGTCGCCAGCGTGCCGACGTTCCTCACGGGTGCATTCTGAGATGGCGAAACGATACTCCTCGTTCCGATCGGGATCGACGACGTGGCTGCTCCAGCGGCTGACCGCTGGGTTCCTCGTCGTGGTGTTGGCGTTCCACTTCTTCAACCTGCACTTCGTCAATCACGCCTACAACATCGACTTCGCCGGCAGCCAGGTCCGGATGCAGAGCCTCGGCTACTACGTCACGATGGTGTTGTTCCTCGTGACGGCGACGTTCCACGGGGTCAACGGCGTCTACAACGCCCTCGTGAACCAGGGCATCGAGGGGAACGCCAAGCGCGCCGCGCAACTCGTACTTGGGGTTGCCGGCGTGCTGTTGATCGTGCAGGGGATTCGCGTGGCGAACGCGCTTGCGGGGTTCTAGATACGAATGAGCACGAAACCATCACAATCAGAGACCGAGACCGAGACCGACACGGAGCCGGCGACCACCGGCCACCAGCAGCGCCGCCTCGACGACAAGCGTGCGCGGGCCGACGACCGCGACGAGGCCGCCGCGCAGGCCGAGACCGAGTTCGACGGCGAGACGGTCGAGCTGAAGGTGTTCCGGTACGATCCGGAGATCGCGGGCAAAGAGGAGCCGCGCTTCGACACGTTCACCGTCCCCTTCGAGACGGGGATGACCGTCCTGGACGCGCTCATCTTCGCGCGGGACAGCTACGACTCCAGTCTGACGTTCCGGCATTCCTGCCGGCAGGCCGTCTGTGGGTCCGACGCGTTCTTCGTCAACGGCAGCCAGCGGTTGGGCTGCCAGACCCAGATCGAGGACCTGGAGTGGCCGGTTCGTGTCGAGCCGCTGCCCCACTCGGACGTCGTCAAGGACCTGGTCGTGGAGATGGATCACTTCTACGACCAGATGGAGTCCGTCGACCCGTTCTTCGATCCGGACGACCTGCCCGACGGCGAACTCGAAGAGCAGCGCCAGAGCCGACAGAACCGCGAGAACATCAAGCTCTCGACGCGCTGCATCTGGTGTGGCGCGTGCATGTCCTCGTGCAACATCGCCGCCGGGGACAACAAGTATCTCGGCCCGGCAGCAATCAATAAGGCCTACCGGTTCTATATGGACGACCGTGAGGGATCGGAGAAGCGACAGGAGCGCCTGGAGATCATCGAACAGGAGCACGGCGTGTGGCGCTGCCAGACGCAGTTCTCCTGTACGGATGTGTGCCCCAAGGACATCCCGCTGACCGAGCACATTCAGGAGCTCAAGCGCGAAGCAGTCAAAGAGAACTTGAAGTTCTGGTAACAACTCATGTACGAGCACGACGTCATCGTGGTCGGCGGCGGCGGCGCGGGACTCCGCGCAGCCATCGCCGCCCAAGAGGAAGGCGCAGACGTAGCGATCGTCACGAAGCTCCACCCGGTGCGCAGCCACACCGGGGCCGCGGAGGGCGGCATCAACGCCGCGCTCCGTGACGGAGACTCGTGGGAGGACCACGCGTACGACACGATGAAGGGGTCGGACTATCTCGGGGACGCCCCGGCCATCGACACCTTCGCGAAGACCGCGCCCGACGAGGTCATTCAACTGGAGCATTGGGGGATGCCGTTCTCCCGGGAGGACGACGGGCGCGTGAGCCAGCGGCCGTTCGGCGGGCTGTCGTTCCCGCGGACCACGTACGCCGGGGCCGAGACCGGCCACCACATGCTGCACACGCTCTACGAGCAGGTGGTGAAACGCGGCATCGAGGTGTACGACGAGTGGTACGTCTCGGAGCTGGCGGTCACCGACGAGGACAACCCCAACGACCGCGAATGCCACGGCGTCGTGGCGTGGGACGTGCAGTCCGGCGAGATCGCGGGGTTCAAAGCCAGTGACAGCGTCATCCTGGCGACCGGCGGGATCGGGCAGGCGTTCGATCACACGACCAACGCCGTCGCGAACACCGGCGACGGCGTGGCGATGGCGTACCGCGCCGGCGTCCCCGTCGAGGACATGGAGATGATCCAGTTCCATCCGACGACGCTGCCGTCGACGGGCGTCCTCATCAGCGAGGGCGTGCGTGGCGAGGGCGGCATCCTCTACAACGGCGAGGGCGAGCGGTTCATGTTCGAGCACGGCTACGCCACCAACGACGGCGAGCTGGCGTCCCGAGACGTGGTGTCGCGGGCGGAGCTCACGGAGATCAACGAGGGCCGTGGCGTCGACGACGAACACATCTACCTCGACATGCGCCACCTCGGCGAGGAGCGCATCACCGACCGCCTGGAGAACATCCTCCACTTGGCCGAGGACTTCGAGGGCGTCAACGGGCTCGAGGAGCCGATGCCCGTCAAGCCCGGCCAGCATTACGCCATGGGCGGCATCGAAACCAACGAGTTCGGGGAGACGTGTGTCAGCGGGCTGTACGCCGCCGGCGAGTGTGCGTGCGTGAGCCTCCACGGCGCGAACCGCCTCGGCGGGAACGCGCTGCCGGAGCTCATCGTGTTCGGCGCGCTCGCGGGCCGCCACGCCGCCGGCAAGGAGATGGCCGACCCGCTCATCGAGACCGGGCCCAGTGACGCCCTCGAACACGACGAGCTCAGCGTGCCGACGGGCGCGCCCGACGGCGACGCGGGCGTCGCGGAGCCGGCCACCGACGGCGGCGCACAGGGCGCGGTGGACACCCGCGCACCGACCGACGTGGTCGCGGACACGGCGACCACCGAAGAGGAGCGCATCGAGGCGCTGCTGGGCCGCGAGGACGGCGTCAACCACGCCGACGTGCGCGCCGACCTCCAGCAGTCGATGACCGAGAACGTCAACGTGTTCCGCACCGAGGACGGCCTCAAGCAGGCGCTCGCGGACATCCAGGACGCGCGCAAGCGTTACCAGGACGTCTACGTCGCCGACAAGTCGCGGACGTTCAACACGGACCTGCAACACACGATCGAGACGCGCAACCTCCTGGACGTCGCGGAGATGATCACCATCGGGGCGTTGGCCCGCGACGAGTTCCGGGGCGCACACTGGCGCAAGGAACACCAGGAGCGCAAGGACGACGAGTGGCTCAAACACACGATGGTGTCGTGGAACGACGGCGACCCCGACCTGTGGTACCGCCCGGTGCTGCTTGAGGGGCACGACGACACCTACGAGCCGAAGACGCGCTCCTACTGACCGTCTCGCAGGCGGCGCATGCGGGCGTTGCGGTCCGCTAAGAGCGTTTTACTGCCGATGTCCCGGCGCACGCGCACGCCGTCGGGCAGGTCTGCGAGCGCGGCGTCGACAGAGGTGGCGGCGGCGGGGATGCTGTCGCCGGTGCCGACGACGGCGAACGACCGCGACGTGGTGGTCGTGAGGGAGCCGTCGTCGTGGGCGTCGACGCTGGCGTAGAACAGCTCCGCGTCCCCCGTCGACGCGTCGTCGATGGTGATGGTGGTGCCGCCCGTGGGATCGGTCGGGTAGCCGTCCGGAACGGCGTACGTGCAGACCGTCGCCGGCTCCGAGAAGGCGAGCTCGGGCAGCGCTTCGCCATCGCGGGCCGCAGCCAGCACGTCCAGGAGCGGCGTCTCCATCGTGGTCAGCGTGTTCATGGCTTCGGGGTCGCCGAACCGGGCGTTGAACTCCACGACTTTGGGGCCGTCGGCGGTGAGCATGAACTGGCCGTAGAGCACGCCGCGGTAGTCTTCGAGCCCGTCGACGACGGCGCGGATGGTGTCGACGGCGGCCTGGTAGTCGGCGTCGGTGGCGAACGGCACCAGCCGCCCGGGGCCGGCGATGCTGCCCATGCCGCCCGTGTTCGGGCCGTCGTCGCCCTCGTAGGCGCGGCCGTGGTCGTGGACGACCGGCGTGGTCCGGATGTCGCCGTTGGCGACCAGCGCCTGGACCGTGATCTCGACGCCGTCGAGGCGCTCCTCGATGACCCAGTCGTCGTGGTCGCTGGTGCGGATGTAGTCGGCGGCCGCCGGCTTCGAGAGCTGGTCGCCGGTGACGCGGACGCCCTTGCCGCCGGTGAGCCCCGCGGGCTTGACCG
The DNA here is from genome assembly GCF_049705385.1 of Halobacterium sp. MBLA0001. Taxonomy (NCBI): domain Archaea; kingdom Methanobacteriati; phylum Methanobacteriota; class Halobacteria; order Halobacteriales; family Halobacteriaceae; genus Halobacterium; species Halobacterium sp. MBLA0001. The sequence continues at coordinate 1,752,403 of NZ_JBNAMQ010000007.1, read as the reverse complement.
CGACGTGGCCGTCGACGCCGGTGACGTAGTCGGCGGCCGCGTCCGAGTCGTCGAACGTCTCGAAGTCGGCCTGCCCGGGGACGTCGTTGGCGGCCATGAACTCCCGCTGGAACTGTTTGTCCGTCTCGATGCGGGCGTCGGCCTGTGTGGGGCCGAACGCGTAGATGCCGGCGTCGGACAGCGCGTCCACGACGCCGGCGGCGAGCGGGGCCTCGGGACCGACGACCACGAGGGTGGCGTCGATGGCCGTGGCGTGGTCGACGACCGCCGCGGGGTCGGCTGGGTCGAGGATCGTGAGGTCGTCGGCGAGCGCGTCGATGCCGGGGTTGCGGGTGGACGCAGCCGCGGAGAGGGTGCAGTCGTCGGCGAGCGCGTCTGCCAGCGCGTGCTCTCGGCCGCCACCGCCGAGCAGGAGGACACGTTCGGTCATACCCGCCACCGACTCCCCACGACAGTGTAAACGTTCTCCTTTCTCGTGGCGGATCTATCCACGGACGTGGTATACCACCGGCCGGCGGTGACGCGACACCGGGGTTTACCCGCGCGGGCGCGCTACCGGGGGGCATGACCCATCCGACCGCCCGCAACCGCTTGGACGAGGCGGCCAGCCCGTACCTCCGCCAGCACGCCGACAACCCGGTGAACTGGCAGCCGTGGGGCGAACCGGCGTTTTCCGCCGCCCGCGAACACGACGTGCCGATCTTCCTCTCGATCGGCTACTCGGCGTGCCACTGGTGTCACGTCATGGCCGAGGAGTCGTTCGCCGACCCGGAGATCGCTGCCGTCCTGAACGAGCAGTTCGTCCCGGTGAAAGTCGACCGCGAGCAGCGCCCGGACGTCGACGACCTCTACATGACCGTCTCACAGGTCACGCGCGGCAGCGGGGGGTGGCCGCTGTCGGTGTTCCTCACGCCCGAGCGCAAGCCCTTCTACATCACAACCTACGTCCCCAAGGAACCGACGCGCGACCAGCCAGGGTTCGAGAGCCTGCTTGAGGACGTGACCGCGAACTGGCGGGAGAACCGCGGGGACCTCGACGCGCGCGCCGAGCAGTGGCTGCAGGCAGCCCGCGGGGAACTGGAATCCGTGCCCGACCCCGTCGACGACGCGGGCACCGACTCGCCGCTGCCCGCGGCCGCCGGCAGCATCGCCGACGCGGCCGACGCCACACACGGCGGGTTCGGGCGCGGCCAGAAGTTCCCCCACGCGGGCCGCCTGCGCGTGCTCCTGCGGGCGACACAGCGCGACGCCGGGGACGGCGCGCGCGCCGCCAGCGCCGCCCGCCACACCCTCACCGCGATGGCCGACGGCGGCCTCCACGACCACGTCGGCGGCGGATTCCACCGATACTGCACGGACCGCGAGTGGACGGTGCCCCACTTCGAGAAGATGCTGTACGACCAGGCGGCGCTGGCGCGGCTGTACGTCGACGGCTACCGCGCCCTCGGCGACAACCGGTACGCCGATGTCGCGCGGTCCACGCTGACGTTCGTCGACCGCGAGCTTGGCCACCCCGACGGCGGGTTCTACGCCACACTCGACGCCCGCAGCCCACCCCCGGACGCCCCCGACGGCGACCGCGAGGAGGGCGCATACTACGTGTGGACGCCCGATCGCGTCGCCGCCGCGATGCGCGATCACGCCGCCGCCGCACCCTGCGACACCGCGGACGCGGACGTGCTCGCTGACGCCGCGTGCCGGCGCTACGGTGTCGACGACACGGGGAACTTCGAGGCCGGGACCACCGTCCCCACCGTGTCGGCGTCGGTGGGTGCCATCGCGGACGCCTTCGACACCGCCCCCGCCACGGCCGAGGCGTGGTGTGACGTGATCGACGCGCGCCTGCGGGCGGCCCGAGCCGACCGCCCACGGCCCGCGCGCGACGAGAAAGTGCTCGCCGGGTGGAACGGCCTGATGGCGCGCGCGTACGCCGAGGCCGGGCTGGCACTCGACGACCGGTTCGCCGAGCGCGCCGCCGACGCCATCGCGTTCGCACGCGACACGCTCTGGGACGGCGACCGGCTCGCCCGCCGCAGCATCGGTGGCGATGTCGCGGGCGTCGGGTACGCCGCCGACTACGCGTTCCTCGCCGCCGGCGCGCTGGCCACCTACGAGGCCACCGGAGCCGTGGCCCACCTCGACTTCGCGCTGGATCTCGCCGACGCCATGCTTGAGGCGTGCTACGACGCGTCGGCGGGCGTGCTCTATGAAACGCCCGCGTCGGTCGACGACGTGGCCGTGCGCTCGCAGGCGACCGGGACCGGCTCCACCCCCAGCCCGATCGGCGTGGCCGCGGACACCCTCGACGCGCTGGCTGCGTTCGCGCCCGCGGCCGGCTACGACGACGCCGCCGCGGCGCTGCTGTCGCGGTACGGCAGCCACATCGCGGAGTCTCCAGGCCGCCACCCCGAGCTCGTGCTCGCGGCGGACACGCGCGCCGGCGGCCGCCGCGAGATCACGGTGGCCGCCGACGACCTCCCCGACGCGTGGCGTGACGCCGTCGGCGCGGCGTACCTTCCCGACCGGCTGCTGTCCAGGCGGCCCCCGACCGAGGACGGCCTGGACGCCTGGCAGTCCACGCTGGACCAGGCGTCAGTGCCGCCACTGTGGGCGGGCCGAACTGGTGGCGACGACGGCACGCCGCGCGCGTACGTCTGCCGGCGGGCGTGCTCGCCGCCGCTGGACGACGCTGCGGGCATCACCGAGTGGCTCGCCGAGTTCAGTCGCTGAGCGCGTCCGCCAGATAGCGCTCGGGCGGGAGCGAGTCGCGCTCCTCGAAGCGCGCGTGTTCGGTGCCGTCGGCGCCTTCGACGACGACCGTCGGGATGCGGTCGATGCCGTACTCGTCGACGCGCGGCCCGGTTTTTCCGTCGTCGCCGCGGGACACCGGGTGCACGGCCGGTTCGACGCCGCTGGCGGCGAGCGCGGCGGCGAAATCCGGGAGCTGGGACCGGCAGTCGCCACACCAGTCCCCGCCCCAGACGTGCACGGTCGCGTCCGCGGGCAGCGATTCGAACGCCTCGATCACGGCCGGATACGACTCCGCGTCCCACGCCGGGTTCGGCTCCATCGTGGTGAGTGACACGCCTGGGGGTTGGCTGCTCGCGGACAAAAACCCCGGCCCCCTGGCAAGCGACGACCGGGAAACGCTGGCCGCGCCCGTTACACGTTTACTCCACAGCCACGTACGTCGGGGCAATGAAAGACAGCATCCTGGACGCCATCGGGACGCCACTCGTTCGGCTCACGGCACCCGAGGGTGCGACCATCGCGGCGAAGCTGGAGGGGTTCAACCCCGCCGGCTCGGCGAAAGACCGGCCGGCCAGGGAGATGGTGTTGGCCGCCGAGCGCGCGGGCGAGATCCAGCCCGGCGACCAGTTGGTCGAGGCGACCAGCGGGAACACGGGGATCGGGCTGGCGCTGACCGCCGCCGCCCGCGGCTACGACCTCACGATCGTGATGCCGGCGTCGATGTCCACGGAGCGCAAGCAACTGCTGCGCGCGTACGGCGCGGACCTGGAGCTGGTGGACGCCGGCATGGAGACCGCGAACCAGGTGGCCGACCGGGTCGCCGCCGACACCGGCGCGTTCCGGGTGGGACAGTTCGAGAACCCCGCGAACCCGCGCGCCCACTACCGGACGACCGCCGAGGAGATCCTCGACCAGGTCGAGGGCCGCGAGATCGACGCGCTCGTTGCGGGCGTCGGGACCGGCGGCACGATCACCGGGACCGCAACCAGGCTCCGGGAGGCCCATCCCGAGATGTCCGTGGTCGCGGTCGAGCCGGAGGCGAACGCGGTGCTGTCGACGGGCGAATCGGGCGACGACGACTTCCAGGGGATGGGGCCGGGGTTCGTCAGCGACAACCTCGACCGGGAGCTGATCGACACCGTCGAAACCGTGGCGGTGGACGCGGCGGAAGCCGAGACGCGGCGGCTCGCCCGCGAGGAGGGCGTGCTCGTGGGCCAGTCCAGCGGCGCGGCGGCGCTGGCGGCCACCCGGACCGCCGAGCGCATCGCCGACCCCTCGCTTGACTGCCCGGACGTCAGCTTCGACGCCGACGCCGCCGGCGATCCGGACGCCATCGCGGACGGTGGTGACGGACCCGACGACTGCCCGCTGGTCGTCACGATCCTGCCCGACACCGGCGAGCGATACCTCTCGGCGGGCGTGTTCGACTGACCGATCCGCGGCGCTACTGGAACTCCGCGGCGGTCACCCGCACCGGCAGCGTGTCGTCGACCGCGCGGCGGTCGTACGCCGGCACCTCGTCGCCCTCCCGGGTGGCGTAGATCGGCTCGACGAGCGCGCCGTCGACGATCCCGTAGAGCTTCAGGCGGGCGTCCGTCTCGGCCGCCGGGAGATCGCCCGCTCGCACGCGGGCGGCCACGTCGCGTGACAGCCACTCGTGTTCCGCCACGGACGGGTCGCGAACCATCGCGGCGTCGGCGAGCCGGGCGAGATACCAGTTCAGGTCGTTCAACAGCGACACCGCCGCCCCGAGGCTGACGGTGGTCACGGCCACGGTGTTGGCGTACGGCGACCGCACGTCGTAGGTCGACAGCGCGCGCCGCGCCGTCTCGTACTCGAACAGCGCCGCCCGCAGCGACGGGTCGTCGTCGGTCCCGAGGAGCAGCACGTCGGTCACGCGACCGCCACCTCCACGGGGCCGGTGTCGGCGGCGACCGTGCGCGCCCACTCGAAGAGCGCGTCGGGTTCGTCGGCGCGCACGCTCTCGATGGGGGCGGCCGTCAGCGGCTGGCGCGGCGCGAGCCGGTTGCAGCCGACGTCGAGGCTGGAGTCCCGGAACGTGTCGATGGAGCGGGCGGCCGCGGTGATGCGTTGTTTGTCCCACGTGAGCAGCGGCCGGTGGACGGGCAGCGTGGTGGCGCGGTCGACGACGCCGAGGTTCGCGGTGGTCTGACTGGATTTCTGGCCGACGGCTTCCCCGGTGACGATGCCGGCCGCGCCCGCATGTTCGGCGACGTGCTCGGCGACGCGGTACATGAACCGCCGGAACGAGAGCATGCGCGTGCGCCCCGTCGCCGCGGCCAGCCGGTCGATGGCGTCGCCGGCCGGCGCGACCCGCAGCGAGAGGTCGTGGTTGGGCGCGTAGTCGTCGAGCGTGCGCACGGCCGCCTCGGCGCGGGCGCGATGGTCGGGGCCGCCGTAGTCGCCCAACGCCAGATACAGCGGGATGACGGGCGCGCCCCGGCGCATCGCCTCCCAGGCGGCGACCGGCGAGTCGATGCCGCCGGAGACGAGCGCGACCAGCGGCTGCTGGGTGCCAAGCGGCATGCCACCGGGGCCGTCGCGGTGTGTCAGGAACACGAACGCCTCGGCGTCCCGGACTTCCACGAAGAACGTGATGTCCGGGTCGTCGAGATCAACGACCGGCTGGAAGTCGTCCTCGACGGCGGCCCAGACGGCGTCGCCGCCCACGCGGTTGACGTCGTGGCTGTCGAAGTCGTGGGTGCCGGCGCGGCGCGCGTCGACCGCGAACGCGCCGCCGTCGTAGTGGGCGCGGGCGGCGGCGGCGAGCGCGTCGCTGATCGCGTCGAGGTCGGGGGCGACTGAGACGGCGGGACTGGCGGAGACGACGCCGAACGTGTCAGCGGCCGCATCCGCCGCGCGGCCGGCCGCGGGGCTGCGAACGAGGACGCGCCCCCATTCGCGCTCGACATCGCCGGGCACGCCGCGGTCGGCGAGCATCGCGGCGACGTTGTCCCGGAGCGTCCGCTCCATGTCGGACTGGACGTGACTGGATTTCACGCCGACATCGCCGTGCCTGACGACGACGCTGTCGGCCCCGGGTGGAAGCATGCGTGGTGGAAGCCAGTCCGCGAGTAAACACCTATCGGTCCCCACTGGAGAACACTCGCAGACCGGGGGTGCGCGCTCAGAACGTGGTGCGTTCGCCGTCGATGACGCGGCGCGTGAGGTCCGTGACCGACGCGAGTTGCGCGTCGACGATGCGCTCGATCTCGGCGTCGACGTCGGCCACCGCGGTGCCGTTCTCGGTGACGACTTCCACGTCCGCGACGTGGGGCTCGTCGATCGGGCGGCCGATCTGTGAGAGCAGTCGCACCCGGAGGTCGCGGATGCCGTCGACCTCGGCGACGACCGCCTCGGCGATCTGCGTCGAAAGCAGGTTGTAGATCTTCCCGATGTGGTTGACCGGGTTCTTGCCGGACGTGGCTTCCATGCTCATGGCGCGGTTGGGGGTGATGAGGCCGTTGGCGCGGTTGCCGCGGCCGACGCTGCCGTCGTCGCCCTGCTCGGCGCTGGTGCCGGTGGTGGTGAGGTAGATCGAGCCCGACTCGTAGTCGTCGGCGGTGTTGACGTGGACGGTGACCTCGCGGTCCGTGTGCTCGGTGGCGAGATCGAAGACGTGCTCGCGGATGGCTTCGACCTGGGCGATGTAGGCGTCCATGTCCGGCACGTGGGCGTCCACGAGCGCGGCGGCGATCGTGAGGTCGATGTGGTCGTCTTCGCGTTTCCCCATCACTTTCACGTCCTCGCCGACCGCGGGCGTGTGCTCGGCGTACGGGCCGTTCAGCGAGCGCTCGGCTTCGAGGACGATGCGCTCGGTTTCGGTGAGCGGGGCGTGGCCGACGCCGAACGACGTGTCGTTGGCCATCGGCACGGCGGGGCCGTCGTCGTCGTCGGTGAACACGTCCTGGAGGTCCCCCGATCCCTCGCCGAGCTTGACGTCGACGATCACGTCGGTTTCGAGGTCCAGGTGGGGCAGCGTCTCACGCAGGTACTCGCGGGCGGCTTCCAGGGCGATGGATTCGACCGGGATGTGGTGTTCGGTGCCGTCGGCTTCGACGTAGTGGCTGGTGGCGCGACCGACGACCAGGATGTAGATCGGGTCGATGACGTTCCCGCCGCCGAACGCGGGGGCGGCGTCACCGGCGACGAGTTGGGTCTCGTCGGTGTTGAAGTGGAGGACGTGGCCCACCCGGTCGCGGTATTCCCGGGCGAGGGTTTCACAGACGTGTTCGGCGATGCCGTCGCAGATTGAGTCGGGGTGACCGAGCCCCTTTCGCTCGACGATTTCGACGGCGTCGTCCTCGACTGCGCTGCGGTCGAGAGACTGTACTTGGATGTTCCGGTCAGTCATTGGCTGAGCGTACCCGGTCTCGGTTCGTATAACTTCCGGAAACGGAGACGCCGACAATTATGCGTGCTACGCATTCGACGTGCGGAGGCCGAGATACGACGTGCGGATCTGATCGGTCGGATCCAACCCCAGACGCCGGAGCACCGCGTAGGCGTCCTCCCGAGCGCCAGAAACGGCGTGCTCGGCCTCGACGGTCGTCTCGATCTCGACGTACTCGCCGACGTCCTCGACGGCATCCAACAGCACAGTGAACCCCTCGAAGTGGTGTTTCGTGCGGAGCTTCCGCACCACCGCGGCCGACTCGAACCCGAGTTGCTCGATGATGGCCGCCATCTGTGCGTCGTCCCCGACCGCAGTCTCGAACTCCTCGCGGGTCTTCGACTCGGCCTCGACCAGCGGCCCCTTGTACGTGACGCGGGACTCGCCGTCGGCGCGCGCCGGCCCCGAAAGCACCGCATCGATGTCCGCCGTGAGGTCGTCGCCGCGCTCGAACCCCCGCGCAGCGGTGGCGACGCGCCGCAACCGGAACGCCTCATCGGTCTGCTCGAAGGCCCGGTGGGGCGCATCGTAATACGTGTCCGCCTGCGCAACCGTCGTGTGCTCGGCGGCATCCACGTCCGCGAGCGCCGCCCGAACCGTCTCGTACTCCCCCGGAACCTTCACTTCGACCTCATACATACGTTCGTACTCGGCACGCTGATTCAAAAAGACCGACGCTTCCCGGTCTCAATAGCCGTATAGTCCACTCCTAGCAGCGTTCAAGAGCACTGGCGGCACACACCGAGACGACATGGCCGCAAACAGCCCCACATGTGAGTCCCGCCCCACCGCAGGTTCACCGCTGCAGCTCACCGTTGTCCGGTACAGCGACGACGCCGACCGCGCGACGGTCACACCGGTGTCGGTCGTCGACGGCGACGTCACGACCACGTGGCTGTCGGTTGACGCGGGCGCTGTCGTGTCGTTGGCCGACGCCCGCTGACCGTCTCGCTCACCGGTTCGAAACGTGATTCTTAAGGATGGAACGAGAGTGCGTATTGGTATGAGCGACGAACCCGAGGCCGAGCAGGCCGACTCATCCAGCGACGAACAGGACGGATTCCAGACGGGCGACTTCGTTGAACTGTCGTATACGGCCTACACGGTCGACAGCGAGGAGCTTGTCGACACCACCGACGAGGAGATCGCCGAGTCGGAGGGCGTCGACACGGACGAACAGGAGTTCTCCCCGCGCACGATCGTCCTCGGTGAGGAGCACATCTTCGCAGCCGTCGAAGACGACATCGTCGGGCAGTCCGTCGGCGACGACGGAACCGTTCTCGTCGAGGAGGCGTTCGGCGAGTACGACGAGGACGAGGTCCGAACGGTCAGCGCCAACAAGATCCCCGAAGACGACCGCTACCCCGGCGCACACGTCGACGTCGACGGCGAGCACGGCCACGTCGAAGCCATCATCGGCGGGCGCGCCCGCGTCGACTTCAACCACCCGCTTGCCGGCGAGGACATCGAATACGAGTACGAGGTCCTCGACGAGATCACCGACCGCGAGCAGCAGGCCGTCGGCTTCCTGGAGATGATGTTCGACGTCGAACTCGACGTCGATCTCGTCACCGAGACCGTCGAGGAGGAGGTCACCGAGGAAACCGAGGACGGCGACGCCGAAACCACCACCGAGAGCGTCGAGAAGGAGACCCTCTACATCGAGCAGTCCCCGCAGCTCCAGTTCAACCAGCAGTGGATGATGGGCAAAAGCCAGGTGCTGTCCCAGGTCATCGACATGCTCGACATCGACCGCGTCATCGTCCAGGAGATCATCGACGGCCAGCCCGCCGGTATGCCGGGCATGGGCGGCATGATGGGCGGTGCGGGCGGCGACCTCGGGGACGTCGAGGACGCCCTCGAAGACGCCGACGTCGACGCCGACGAGATCGTCGACGAGCTCGACGACGAGTAACGCCACCACGCCGACTGTCGGCGAACGCGCGCGCCGACAGCCCGCAAAGCGTTTAATGCCCCCGTGAGTGCTGTGAGGTATGGCACGGAAACTCCTGAAGGCTGGTGTCGCGCTGTTGGTGATCGTCCTCGTCTGGAAGCTCTTTGCGGGCGGCGACGCCGAAGACCTCGAAGAGATCGACCGCATCGACTGAGTCGAACCACTTACGCGGCCCCCATTCCTACCGCGAACGTATGTACGGCGTCGTCACGCGGAACGCCGAGGAGCTGGACTGGCCGGAGTTCGAAACCGGGTTCTACGAAGTCAAGGACGTGACCGGCCGCCACGTCGACCCCGTGGAGAACGCCGTCAGCATGGTGTCGTGTTTCGGTGACAACGCCACCGCCGGCACCGACCCCGAGCTCGTTCCCGTCGACGACGACGGCAGGCCGGCGACCCGTGAGCGCCAGTACTTCGACTGGGCGTACATCTGCCCGCTGGCCGAGGACTACCGCAACGGCGTGCTCACCGTCGTGGAGACGTGCAGCGACGTGAGCGGCGACGTTCGACTCGACGACGTGGGGTTCCCGCGGGCGGAGTACTGTCACTGCGATCGCTGCACGGCGGCGTTCGAGGCGTCGGCGTTCGACGACTGGCAGGCGTGGCGCGCGGACGTCATCACGTCGTTCGTCGCGGACGCCGTCGACCGCATCGACGGCAAGACGTATCTCACGCTGTACCCGGATCCCTACCCGGGCCACCTCTACGAGCGGGCGGGCCTGGATCTCGACGCGCTCGCGGAGCTGGTCGACGAGTTCGTCGTTCCGCTGTACGACACCGCCTACGAGACCACGTACTGGATCGAAACCATCGCCGCGGGGTTCGAGGACGCGGTCGACGCGCCGTTCAGCATCGAGTTGTACGCGGTGAACGTCGACATCGAGAACCTGCTGCACGCCGCCGAGGTCGCCGCCGAATACGGCGAAGACGTGTTCTTCGGGTACGAAGCCAGCAACGCCCGGGCGGCGCTCCGCAGGCTGGACGCCGAGGACCGCGACGGCGTGTCGTTCGGGCCGGAGTGAGTCGCCGCCAGTAATCAATTCACTTTTGACTGCTGGGGTGGAATCGGATGCCATGAGCTTCGAGAAGGGCGACACGGTCGTGCTCCACGAGAAACACAGCGACTACGACGGCGAGGAGGGCGAGATCACGCAGACCGCCGAAACGATGTTCGGCGACGTGAACTACACGATCAGCTTCGAAGACGGCCAGGAAGCCGGCGTTCCCGAGGACAGCCTCGACCTCGTCGCGGAAGCCGACGACGACGACGACGCGGAAGCCGACGCCGAGTAACGAGTCTTTTACGCGTCGGCGGCGTACGCCGCCATCATGAGTGAGGTTCCGTTCCACTACATCGATCTCCGCGTGTTCTGCTACGACACGGAGGCCGACTCCCGGGTAGCGGACGCGCTGGGGCATTTCCTCCCGGAGGACGTCGAGATCGAGCGCACGGACAGCGAGGGGCATCTCGGCGACCGCATCGGCGTGCTGTCGACCCGCGTCGAGCGCGCCGACGACATGCGCCACGTGCTCGACCAGCTCCGGGACGGCGCTGACATCGAGCAGATCCGCGACCAGCTCGACGAGCGCGTCGACGACAACTGCTCGCTGTTCGTGCACCTCGACAAGCAGGCGGCGTACCTGGGGGACGCCCAGCTCGGGGACGGCATCTCACTGCGCGCGAAGGTCGAAGCCTACCCCGCGAAGAAGGACGCCGCCGTCGAGAACGCGCGGGACGCGCTCGCGGACTAGGACCCGGTCGGTGGCCGGCCCCTGATCCAAACTGGTTATCCTCCTCGACGTGGAGGGAACACGTATGAGCGACCGACTGGACGAGGTAGACAAGCGAATCCTCTACAACCTGGTTCGTGACGCGCGCAACACGTCCGCCCCCGACATCGCCGACGAGGTCAACGTGTCCGCAGGAACGATCAGAAACCGGATCACACATCTCGAAGCGGCGGGGATCATCCGCGGCTATCACGCGGTCGTCTCGTACCCACAGGTCGGCGGTCGGCTCACGAACCTCTACATCTGCACCAGCCCCGTGCCCGACCGGGATCGGCTGTCCAAGCAGGTCGCTGAGATCCCCGGCGTGGTGAGCGTCCGCCAGCTGATGAAAGGGCGCAGCAACCTCCACGTCACGGCTGTCGGCGACGACATGCAGGAGCTCACCCGGATCGCGAACGACCTGTCGGCGATCGGGCTGGACATCGAGGAGGAGAACCTGCTCCAAAGCGAGGAGATCCGGCCGTACCACGAGTTCGGCCCCGACGACTCCCAGGACGGACACACGATCGCGGATTTCATGGAGCTGTCCGGCGGTGCTGAGGTCGTGGAGCTGTCCGTGGCGGCGGACGCCGAGATCGCCGGGCATACGCTGCGCGAGGCCAACGAGCGTGGCGTCATCGAGTCCGACGTGCTGGTCGTTTCGATCGAGCGCGACGACGAGATGTTGACACCGCGCGGGGACACGAGGGTGCGTCCGGACGACCTGGTGACGGTGTTCTGCCGGGGCGGCATCAGCCAGGAGACGCTGTCGGTGTTCGGGAAACGCGGCTCGGCGACGGAGACTTAGTAGTACGAAATTCAGGCAGCCACAAACCCAGTGGAAACCAGCTAGCTTAAATTCCCTGTTCGGCAAACGAGAAGCCATGGTCGATCGTCTCGGAACAATCGCGCGCGACCTCGGGCGGATGCTTGAGGCGCTGGCCGGCCTCATCTTCGTTTCCGTGCTCGTCCCTCTCGTGTGGGGGGAGTTCTGGGTGGTGCCGGCGATGGTCGTCTCAGGACTCATCCCGCTAGTCGTGGGGCTCACGCTCAGGCGGACGTTCGAGCACGCCGCCGATCCCGGCCGGTTGCATGGCATGATGATCGCTGCGTCGGGGTGGTTTCTGGTCGCCGCGTTCGGTTCCGTGCCGTTCCTCCTGGCCGCATGGACCGCGCAGCTCGATCCCGGCATGCTCGACGTGCCGGCGCGGTTCACGGTCCCGGGAACCAGAACGTTCAGCACGCTTGCCGCGTTCCAGAACCCGCTCAACGGGTTCTTCGAGAGCATGAGCGGGTTCACCGGCACGGGGCTGACGATGGCCGACAACGAGGCCGCGCTGCCCCACACCCTGCAGTGGTGGCGGTCGTTCATCGAATGGGTCGGCGGCGTCGGCGTCATCGTGCTCACCACGGCGATCCTCGCGCGACCCGGCAGCGGCTCGCTGACCCTCTACGAGAGCGAGGCGCGCTCGGAGAAGATCCACCCCAGCATCGTCTCGACGGTGCGCACCATCTGGTGGATCTTCCTCCTGTTCACGTTCTTCTCGATCCTGCTCCTCTGGATCGCCGGGATGCCGATGTGGGACGCCATCAATCACGCGATGACCGGCCTCGCGACCGGTGGGTTCTCCATCACGGACAACTCGATCGCGACCTACGGGAGCGCCGCCATCGACTTCGCGCTCATCCCGGTGATGGTCCTGGGGAGCATCGCGTTCCCCATCCACTACCTCGTCCTCCAGGGCGACCTCCGCAACCTCTACACGGACCTCCAGACCCGGTGGGTGTTCGGGTTCTTCGCGCTCGGGACGGCGCTCCTGACGGCGGTCCTCCTCCAGCAGGGGTACTACGTGACCGAGTCAGTCGCCGTTGCCGGCGTCGTGCTGCATGGGTCGGCAGCGACGCTCTTCCAGACGGTCCGGTACGCGTTGTTCCAGTTCGTGTCCGCGGCCTCGTGTACGGGCTTCCAGACGGCGGGCGCGCTGGGGTCGGGGTGGACGGCCCCCGCGCAGTTGACCGTGGCGTTCGGCATGGTCGTTGGGGCTGCCGCCGGATCAACGGTCGGCGGCATCAAGCTGATTCGACTGCTCACGCTCGTGAAAGGCATTCTGTTCCGGATTCGGGGGGTGTTCTACCCGTCGGATGCCGTCCGCACGTTCCGCCTCGACGGGCGCGCGCTCTCCGACACCGAGGCCGCCCAGGAGTTCGAGGAGGCCGCGATCATCACGTTCCTCTGGCTCGTCTTCCTCGGGGTGGCGGCGTTCGTGTTCATGCTCGCGATCCCCATGGGGCCCGACGCGTACACCGTCGAGAACGTCCTCTTCGAGGTCGCGTCCGCGCAGGGCAACGTCGGGCTGTCCTCGGGCATCACCGGGCCGGGGATGCCGACGGTCACGAAGGCGATGTTCCTGTTCAACATGTGGATCGGTCGCCTGGAGATCATTCCGGTGTTGGTGCTCCTGCGTGGCCTGTTCAGCACGCTGGAGGTGTACGACTGATGCGCCTCGATGCGATCCCGGTTATCGGGCCGCTGCTGGCCGCTGGCGCCGACGACCGTGTCTTCGACGCGCTGCTCGTGTTGGGGCCGGTGGTCATCGTGGCCATCCGGCTGCTCGGCCGGACGCCCGTGTCGCTGGCGCTCGCGGTCGCGTACACCGTCGGGTTCGCCGCCTACATCCTCTCCGAGGCCATCCGCTAATTGAGGAGAGAAAAACTTAGCAGGGCGGAGATTTACGATGCAGTATGTACATTATAGTGGTCGGTGCTGGTGACATAGGATCGCAGGTCATCCAACTGCTCACGAAAAGCGCAAACGAGATCGTGGTCATCGAGACCGACCCCGACGTGGCCGACCAGGTGAGCCGGGACTACGACTGTCTCGTGTTGAACGCCGACGCCACGGCGAAGGACACGCTCGTCGACGCCGGCTCCGAGAAGGCCGACGCCATCATCACCACCACCGACCGCGACCCCACGAACATCATGGTGATGCTGCTGGCGGACGAACTCGACATCGAGTCGAAGGTGAGCGTCGTCCAGGACCCCGACAACATGGAGCTCTTCCGCCGGATCGGGGTGAACGTCCTCGAAAACCCCCAGCGCCTGATCGGGGAGTACCTCGTTCGAGCGGTCCAGCGCCCGTCGATCAAGGATTTCATGACGCTCGGCGGGGAGGCCGAAGTGTTCGAAATCACGGTGACCGAGGACGCACCGCTGGCCGAACAGACCCTCCAGGATGCGGACACCAACGGACTCCTCGGGGACGATGTCCTGGTTGTCGCCATCGAGCGCGGCGACGACGTCATCACGCCGCGCGGAGAGACAACGATCCACGCCGGCGACCTCATCACCGCGTTCTCCAAGAACGGCGTGACCAGCAGCGTCATGCAGACGTTCACCGGCTCGGAGTGAGCCACACGGGGTGCTCGACCGGCCGGCTGCGTGGTGTCGCCGGGCGGTGTCCGCCCGCGGGCAACAAGGGAGACCGCACGCGTTTTTACCGCGGGGTCGCCAACGTGTGAGCGTGTACGAGGCGGTGTGCGCCCACCCGGACGGAGACAGCACGGTCGCGCGGCTGGCGGCGACCGCGGCCAGCGCCGGCTACGACGGCATCGTGGTTCGGAACTGGGGGGCCACGAGCGCCGACCCGGACGCGGTCGGTGCGGACACGGACGCGGACGTTGTCAGGGGGACGACGGTGTCGGTGACGGACCGCGCCGGGGCCAGCGAGCGGATCCGCCGCCGCCGCGAGAACGCGGTGGTGGTGGCGGCGCGGGCGTCGTCGCCGTCGCTGAATCGGTTCGTCGCGGAGTCCGAGCGCGTGGACGTGCTCGCCGCGCCGATGGCCGACGGCGGGGACGTGAACCACGTCATCGTGAAGGCGGCGCGGACACACGGGGTGCGCTTGGAGTTCGATTTCGCCGGCGTGTTGCGGGCCAGCGGGGGCGACCGCGTGCAGGCGCTGCGGGGGCTGCGGAAGCTCCGGGAGCTCGTCGAGCACTACGACGCGCCGTTCGTGGTGAGCGGGCGGCCGGCCAGCCACCTGCACGTGCGGTCGCCCCGGGAACTGGTCGCCGTCGGCGCGGAGATCGGGTTCACGGACGCCCAGGTGCGGGCCGGCCTGCGGGAGTGGACGCACCTGGCGGCGCGGAACCGCCGGCGGCTGTCCGCGGAGTTCATTGCACCGGGGGTCAAACGTGGCCGGTATGAAGAAGACCCTTGAGGAGCACGCCGCGCGCTTCGACGACGTGGCCGCGGCCTACGACGACGACCAGACCCCGGAGTACAACGAGTGTGTGGCGCTGGTGCTGGAGCACGCTGACGTGGGCGGCGCGGACACGGTGCTGGATCTCGGCTGTGGCACGGGCGCGATCGCGCTCGGCCTCGCCGCGGACGCCGGCAGGGTCGTGGGTCGAGACATCAGCGACGGGATGCTGACGCAGGCCCGCGAGAAGGCGACCACACGCGGCGTGGACAACGTCGCGTTCGACACGGGGCGGTTCAGGGAGCCGAACTACGACGGCGACGCCGACGTGGTGGTGTCGAACTTCGCGATGCACCACCTGAGCGACGCCGAAAAGCGCAGTGCGATCGACACCATCGCCGGGCTGAACCCCCACCGGATCGTGCTCGGGGACGTGATGCTGTTCGGGGGGCCGAACCCCGATGACCCGTTCTACTCGCCGGCAGTCGACGACCCGGCGACCGTCGGCGTGCTCGCCGACGCGTTCACCGACGCCGGGTACGCGGTGACGGCGGTGGAGATGGTCCACGAGCAGGTCGGCGTGCTGGTGGCCGAGACGCGATGAAACACCTCCCCAAGCACGTGCGACCGCGGTGGCGGTATCTCGCCGTCGGGATCGAGGCGTGGCCCGACGCCGGGATCGAGCGCAGCGACTTCCAGCGCGCCCTGTGGTTTGCCGCCGGAAACCTGCTGGGCGACCCCGGCAGCGCCGACGCCGGGGTGCGTGTCGTCGCGTACTCGTTCCGGGACGGCCGCGGGGAGGCGCTGGTGCGGGCGCGCCGCGGGACCGTGTCACGAGCGCGCGCCGCGGTGGCCTGCGTGAGCGCGGTCCGAGAGCACCCCGTTCGGGTGTGCGTCCGCGGCGTCTCCGGGACGATGCGCGCCGCCAGGGAGCGGTATCTCGACGGCCTCGACACCCCCGAACGCCGGAGCGATGTCGCCTTCGACGGGGACGCCCGCGATGGCGTGTGCCGCGGGGAGAACGTCGACGTCGTTGCCGGCGACGATGGCTGGGTGGGGGCGCGCCGCCGGGACTGCGGGACGGACGGGGAGTGAGTGCGGTCGGCACCACGGGATGGGAGAAGGTCTTTTGGTGGCCCCGTCGAAGGAGTCAGTATGATTTCGCTTGACGACGCCGTGACCGCACGGCTGGAAACGCACGGCGAGCGCTTCGAGGTACTGGTGGACCCGGACGCGGCCCTGGAGATGCGACGCGACGAGTTCGACGGTGAGCTGACGGACGTGATCGCGGCCCGCGACGTCTTCGAGAACGCCTCCCGGGGCGACCGCCCGGCGGAGTCCGACCTGGAGACGGTGTTCGGGACGACCGAGCCCCTGGAGATCATCCCCGAGGTCATCGGCCAGGGCGAGATCCAGATCACCGCCGATCAGCGCGAGGCGATGCAACAGCGCAAGAAGCGCAGCCTCATCAACACGATCTCGCGCAACGCCATCAATCCACAGATGGACGGCGCACCGCATCCACCCGACCGCATCGAGAGCGCGCTCGACGAGGCGGGGTTCACTGTCGATCCGATGACGCCCGCCGACGAACAGGTCGACGACGCCCTGGAGGCGCTGCGGCCCGTCATCCCGATCCGGTTCGAGGAGATGACCGTCGCCGTCCAGTTGCCCGCCGACTACGCGGGCAGCGGGCAGGCGAAACTCCGCGAGTTCGGCGAACTGGAGCGCGAGGAGTGGCAGGCCGACGGCTCGTGGGTGGGCGTCATCACGTTCCCCGCGGGCATGCAAGACGAGTTCTACGGCCGCGTCAACGAGGTGTCCGAGGGCAACGGCGAGACCAGTGTCGTGAAGGACAAAGACGAGCTGAAGACGCGGTAGGCCGCCGCGCCGGAGGCTTAAGTGCGCCGGGTGCGTACCGTACAGAGAGTGACCGGAGACACCACGGCGACGGCCGTCGTCGCGAAGCGCGTCGACGATGGCACACCCGAGACAGCCGAGATCAGGGATCTCGTCCAGGCTGCGGGCTACGAGTTGGTCGGCGAAGTCACCCAGTCGCGGACCGCGGACCCGGCGTTGCAGTTGGGCGCGGGGAAGGTGACGGAGCTCGCCGAGCGCGTTGCGCGCACCGACGCCGACCGCGTGGTCTTCGACAACCGGCTGGGTCCCTATCAGACGTTCAACCTCGGCCAGGAGCTGCCCGACGGCACCGAGGTCGTCGATCGGTTCCGGCTGATCCTGGACATCTTCGGGCAGCGCGCCAACACCCGAAAGGCACAGCTACAGGTGGAGCTCGCGGAGTTGCGCTACGAGCTGCCCCGCGCGGAGGCCAAAACCAGCCTCGCCAAGCGCAACGAGCGGCCGGGGTTCATGGGGCTCGGCGAGTACGACGAGAGCCGCGAGCAGGACATCAAAGCCCGCATTTCGCGGATCCGCGACGAGCTGTCGAACATCGAGAAAACCGAGCAGCAGCGCCGCGAAACCCGCCGGGAGTCCGGGTTCGACCTGGTGGCGCTGGCTGGGTACACGAACGCCGGCAAATCCACGCTGTTGCGCCGGCTGGCCGCCGACGTCGCGGTCGACGAGAACGACGACCGGCATCCGGATCTGGACACCACCGCGGAGTCCCAGGACGACCTGTTCACCACGCTGGGGACGACGACGCGCCGGATGGAGCTGGCGCGGCGGGACGTCCTGTTGACGGACACGGTCGGGTTCATCAGCGACCTGCCACACTGGCTCGTGGAGTCGTTCAAATCCACGCTGGAATCGGTCTACCAGGCGGACCTCGTGTTGCTCGTGGTGGACGCCAGCGAACCCCTGGCGGACATCCAGGAGAAGCTCGCGACCAGCCACGACACGCTGTACGAGCGCAACGAAGCCCCGATCGTCACGGTGTTCAACAAGACCGACCGGGTTGAAGACGCGGCGCTCGCCGAGAAGATGGAGGCGCTGGCGGCGCTCGCGCCGGCCCCGGTCGCGGTCAGCGCCCGAGACGCCAGCAACCTCGAGGAGCTGCGCGAGCGCATCGACGCGGCGCTCCCGGCGCGCGAGCGCGAACGCCTCGTGCTCCCGATGACCGAGGACACGATGAGCGTGGTTTCCTGGGTGCACGACCACGCCCACGTGCGGACGGTCGATTACGGCGACCAGGAGGTCGTGATCGACTTCGAGGCGCGCCCGACGATCGTGGAGCGCTCGCACGCGAAGGCCAGCGACCTGGTGGCCGAAGCGTAGCCGCCGCGATCACTCCGGGTGGTGTTTCTCCTTCGTGTCGACGCCGACGTTCTCGATGGCCGTGCCAGGGTACTGGCCGTCGGCGTCCTTCTCGGCGGCTTTCACCATGTCCCAGACGACGTTGAGTCCGGTCGTGACGCCCTCCAACGCCTCCATCTCGCAGCCGGTCTTGCCAGTGGTCTCGACGGCGACCTCCAGTACGACGCGGTCGTCTCGCACGTCGAAGGTCGTGTCGACGTTCGTGATGGGAATCTGGTGGCACATCGGGATCGTCTCCCAGGTGTGTTTGACCGCCTGGATCGCACCCACCCGGGCCGTCGCGAGCACGTTCCCTTTCCCGATGCCGTCGTCACGGACGGCGTCGATGGTCGACTCCGCGAGGTGGAGGTCGCCGCTGGCGACCGCGCGCCGCGCCGTGTCCGGCTTCGAGCCCACGTCCACCATCTGCGCGTCGCCGTCGGCGGTCGTATGCGTGAGGGCGTCGTCGTCGCCGTCAGGCATCCTGGCCACCCCAAATGGCGGCGGGCAGTGCGTCACAGATGTCGGTCGCGAGCAGCCCGTGCCCGCGGGCCTCAGCGGCGCGCTCACCGGCCCCACCAGTGGCGTACGCGGCAGCGCTTGCAGCCTGGATGGGGGGTTGTGTCGCGAGCATCGCGGCGGCCGTGCCCGCCAACACGTCGCCCGTGCCGCCGACGGTCATCCCGGGCGTCCCGGATCTGTTGACGCGCGTCGTGTCACCGTCGGAGAGCACGTCTCGCGCGCCGGTCACCAGCAGCGTCTGCCCCAGTTCGGCGGCGAACCCTTCGACGGCGTCCCGGGACGGCTGCGAGCCGTCAACAGTCGGGCCGCCCATCGCCCGCAGCTCTCCCCGGTGGGGCGTGCACACGAGGGTGGCGTCGGTCTCCACGTCGGGAACAGCCGTGAGGGCGTCAGCGTCGACGACCGCGCGCCCCTCGAAGGCCGCGAGGAACGCCGCGACGGCGGCCTGCGTGGTGTCGGCGTCGCCGAGCCCGGGCCCGATCACGACGGCGTCAGCGTCTTCGGCGCGCGCCAGCAGGTCGGGCACGTGTTCCTCGACGAGTCGCGTCCCGACCACGCTGTCGACGATGAACGTCTCGTCGAACCCCTGGACTTCGGCCGCAACGGCGTCCGGGACGGCAAGCCGCACGAGGTCAGCGCCGGCGCGGAGCGCGGCCTGCGCGCAGAGCGCCGGCGCGCCGGTGTACGGGCCGCCGCCGATCACGAGCACGGACCCGGCGTCGCCTTTGTGTCCGTGGGGGTCGCGGTCGACCCCCAGCAGGTCGCCCGGCCCGACGACGGTTTCAGCCGCCTCGGGAATGCCGATGTCGGCGACGGTGACGTGGTCGTGGTCGGCCAGCCCGGGTGTGGTGTCGTGGAACGTGACCACGCGGTCAGCGTCGACGGCACTTCCGGGCGTCGCACCCGTGTCGGCGTCCAGCCCGGACGGCACGTCTACGGCGACGGTGGGGGCGTCCGTGGCGTTGATGCGTTCGATCGCCGTCGCCTCGGGCTCCCGGGGCGGCCCCGAGATCCCCGTTCCGAGGAGCGCGTCCACGACGACATCGGGGTCGTCGAGTGCGAGGGCGTGGGCGTCGCGCACTGTCGTGGTGTCGTAGCCGCCGGCCTGCAGGGCGTCCCAGTTCGCGCGGCTGATCCGGTCGTTGATCGACTCGGGGCGGCCGAGCAGGCTGACCGACACCGCGTAGTCGTCGAGGAAGCGCGCCGCCGCGAACGCGTCGCCGCCGTTGTTACCGCGGCCGGCGACGATGGCGACGCTCGCGCCGGGGTCCGCGACGCGTTTGACCGCGCGCCCGACGGCGTGTCCGCTTGACTCCATGAGCTGCGCCCGGGGAACGCCGAGCGCAGCGGCGTTGCGGTCGACTGCTGCCATCCGGTCGCTTGAGATCACGCCCGACTGTTCGGCGGCCGCGCTAAAAGAGTGTGGTGTCGTCAGACGGGAGCGGCGATTCAAACCACATCCAGATGCTTCCTGAGAATCTAACCCCCTGTCCGTTGTGACCTGTTTTTGACTTGGGGGGTGTTCCCGATTATGAGTGAAATATGCCGGACGGTCTGATCGGATACCTACAACTAATACGTCATTTCGTCGGAATATGGATGAGGCCAAAATAATCGCCTATATACCACAATATAGCAAGAAAACCACAAAACGCTGTGAAGAATCGCATTTCGCGTGTTGAAAATAGGCCATAAAGTGGCTTAATGTCGTACGGCATGAAGGGATACATCAAGGGGTGGTGAAATGCATCAATTGTTACATGGATCATCGATCCGAGAAAAGCAGCAATAGCAATTCTCGTCACTGAGACCCGCTGGTGAAGGTTTATTGACTCCATCAGTTTGTCTAACTCAGGCCGGATCAGTACCATGCCTATGGTTAGGACCATAGAGAAGAGTATTGCACCGAGATATGTGTGCATCCAGCTGTGCCTCGGACCTGGCCAGAGTCCAAACACAACAAGAGCAGCTCGCCAGTCAATGATCACGTTCGCTATTACAAACGTGGGAAAATCAATATACTTCACCAATAGCAGTCCAAATAGAAGCCCGGGGCCGAAATGAAATAGTGTAAATGGCATGATAGTCATCACAATGTCGTTTTGATATTTAGATCTGCTGTATATGTGTCACCTACGTGTATGATAATTCATGGGTTGTGTCCCTGCTGGCGCCACGCCGCCGTCAGAGACAAGACATTCCCGCAAACGAACATGCCCCGGTCGTTCTGGGGTGTTCCGATGATTTCCGTAACAAGACCGGCTCACGACGTGCATTCTCTGCGGCATCATCCGCCGGGGAGCCAGTAATCGAGCACACCTTCCACCTTCCCAGAAGGTGTTGCCACTAGTCCGTCGGGATGGTCTCCGCTGCTCGGAGACATCCCTGAGAAGACATATCCAATCCCGACTGACAGGTTATGTGTACCTCACGTGCCACCATCTACGAGACAGTGGCGAACTCAGCCAGATCCGAACACGTACGAATCGTTTATATGTTCTGACATTCAGTTTGAAGAGTATGAATCGAGACAAGTTATTGAAATTGGGATTAGTGATTATCCTCTTCCTAGCTGTTTCAATATTTATTGAGATTGGAATGATAGGTTTTTTGAACACAGACACTGCTGGTAAGGGAGGTCCTACGATATTCGGTGGCGGGACAGGCCATTATACTGAAAACATTCCTGAATTTGGTACATATACGGTAACTATTATTGGAAACGGAACTAGTGTAAATAGCTCGTACGTTGTCAGTGCTAAGGTAAATTCAACTGACACGCGCTCACGATATAATATTCAAACTTCTGGAAAACGGTATGAAATATACTATGATGGGAATGATTCGTATTTGAACGGACCCGATTCCGATCGTAATGTGTCTATGTTTGATGGTGATATTGTCACTGCCAACCCGGCAGGAATATCATCATATCTACCTAGTGAGGTACAATATGACTATATTGGTCCAGAATCCATAAGCGGGACCTCTGTCTCTCTGTTCGAAGCTACAGAGCCTCCAAATCCAGGACGATCTATCGAGATATACGATTATAGCAGTAGAGATAAGCTAGTTTACAATAGTAGTGAGATTGAACAATCTTCGTTTAAAGTTTACGTTGCTAAAGGGGATATAGTCCGTCGGATTGAACTCAACATCACCCTTACAAATGGTGAATATATTGAGAACACAGTAATATTTTCAGATCTAGGAACTTCTAACGCTAGTAAACCAGACTGGCTATCCCAAGATAATTTAACGTCGTTCAGAGATCTCACAGGACCGACTGAAGGATCGTGTTTAGTTGAGGGTGAAAAGTGAGGCGGGAGAATTTCCTGGTGTCCATGCCAGAAATCACCCGCCTCAGTGGTCATAGAGGGTGGATTTTGTGGAGCGCGAACGGACACCCGAGTGGATAGCGGCGCAGGGTATTCAATCGCACATCACGGGACTGTCGCTGACGAATGCCGTCGAATTGCTCGAAGATCCGGGTGTCCAACGCAGCCGGACGGCGGTCCACGATCGGGTGCAGAGTTTCGCTTGCTGGCACACTGCGCCAAACCACCCGTCAGACCGCCAGCGTCGTCAGCGGCGGGGTGTCGGCTGTGGTCTCGAGCACCACAGTGTGGCCGTCCTGGCTGATGACCGGGTCGGCGAGTGTGGCGTCGGCGGCCGCAACCAGTCGCCGTGTCTCGCCCACTGACAGGTCCGCTGCGTCCAAGACCGCGCCGTACTGAAGGCGCGTGTCGGCGTCGTCACGAGTGGTCACCGAGACACCGACCGCCGAGGCGTGCGCCAGGAGTGCGTCGAGTGTGTCGGGGATGTCGTGGAGCGCAGCCCGAACCGCGGGACGGGCGTCGGCGCTCAGCGACGCGTATCCGACGGCGTCCCCGGAGAGCGCGTCCCGCAGGCCGCCGAACGTGTCCGCGTCGCCGTCGAACCCGGTCGACGAGCGCGCCGCGTCGATGTGTGCGTGCGCCCGGGTCAGCGACGGGGCGTGACCCACCCGGATCGCGGCGTCGCTGATCGAAACCGCGTGTGTCGTGTCGGTTCCCTCGAACCTGGCGGCGTCGGCGTCGCGCGCTGAAACGTCGGTGAGCGCGGCGTCGGCACGCGCCTCCGACCGGACGGCGGCGGCATCAAACGATCCGTGGACGGTCAGACAGCCTGCAACGTGTTCGGGCGACCGCGCAACGCCGGCCGTGACGTGCGTGCTGTCGCTCGCTGTGATCGAGTCGTAGCGCTGAGTGATGCTGCGCAGCCTGTTGGTGACCGTCTGCGGGAGGGCGACGTGGCTGCGAACGCCGGGCACGGCGGCGCCAGCCGCAACCACGGGCGCGTCGGTGACCGCGCGTGGGTCGTACAACTCGCGAGTTGGGGCTGCCGCAGCGGGCGCGCTCGTGACGAGGGGGACAGCGGCGAGCGCGCCGACGGTCCGCAGGAGGCGTCGTCTGGAGGGCATTGCGTTGACTTATGTTTCAACTAAAATACGTGCTGTGGTTCGGCGTCGGGGCTGTCTGGGCCGCTCATTCGGTCGGTTCGGGGGCGGATCCCCCGCTGCGAAGGTAATGGAACAGATACGTCTGCGTGTAGCCGGCGTGTGGTCCGAGGTGTTCCCGGAACGCCCGCGAGGTGTCCTCGTAGCGCCCGCGCTCGCAGTCGGGGTAGTGATCCTCGATGGCGGTCTGCATCCACGTGTCGAGGGGCACGGCGGCGAGATAGCCAAGCGAGAACAACAACACGCAGTCAGCGACCTTGTTCCCGACGCCCACGAAGTCGGTCATTGTCTCGCGCGCCAGCTCGTACGCGCGGCCATCGATATCCCGCTTCGTGAGTTCGCCCGACGCCACCATCGCAGCAGTCCGCTGGACGTAGGGGGCGCGGTAGCCGAGCTTGAGGTCGCGGAGGTCGGACTCCGTGGCGGCTGCCAGTGCCGACGGCTCGGGGACGCTATAGACCGTCTGGCCGTCGAACGTGATCGGCGTGCCGTACTCCCGGCGGAGCCGTTCTTGCATCTCGAAGATCCGTTCGACCCGCATCTGGGCCGAGCAGATGAACGAAACCAGGCAGCCGAAAAACGGGTCGCGGACGATCCGGAGACCGTCGTAGGCGTCCCACGCGGCTGTGATGAGGGGGTCGCTGCGAGCGGCACCGCGAACGGCGTCTAAGTCGTCGTGGAGGCCGAGCGCGTCGCGAACGATGGGGGCAGCGTCGGTCGTGCCACGCCACTCGATTGCGGTTGCGGTCTGGCGGACGTCGATGACGTCGTCGTCGATGACGGTCCGGTACCAGGCGTCGCCGCCCGAGAGGCCGTCGGTGCGGTAGGTGTCGCCGTCGGGACGCCACCACAGGTAGGTTTGCCCGCTTTCGAGGGTGGCTTGCACGTCGACGGCACCTGGCACGTCGTCGAGAGGAATCGCCCCGCGTTCCATGGCCGTGTTCGGTGATCCCGACGAAAGGCCCCATCGATCCGGGCCAAAGTTCTTCTATAATGGTTGCGAACGTCACACGTGAGCATGGATTGTAGGGTGGTCGTCGAGGCTGCAGTCCCAGTGTACGACGTGCAGTCCACCGACGAAGCGGTACGCATCGCCATCTCGAAGACGGGCGAAATGCTGAACCCGGATCTGAACTACGTCGAGATAGAGATGGGGTCGCGGTCCTGTCCGCACTGCGGGACGGACACGGAACCAGCGTTCGTCGCTGCCGACGAGAGCCTCGTCGCGCTTGAGCTCTCGATGACGGTGTTCAACGTCGAACGCGACGAGCACGCCGCGCGCATCGCGCGCAAGGAGATCGGCCAACGCCTAGCGAACATTCCCCTGGCGGTGCTTGAGGTCGACACCGTCACGGACGACGACACCCAGGAGTCGACCGGTGGGGACACCGAGACGGCGTAGCACCGGCCACCGGCGGCGCAGTGGCTGTCGGCTGGCGTCGATAGAGCGCCGACGTGGATCCGTCGTGCGTGGAGATCAGTCCGCAGAAGCGGGAACAGCTTCGGTCTCGTCGTCTTCGGTTGCCATCGTGGATGTGATACCGCCGGCGAGCGCAAAGACAGCGGCCTTGTGGTCGGTCTTGGATTTGTGGATCGAGGTCGGCCGTACGCCGAGGTCGTTGTAGTCGGTCAGGTCAACGTCCTCTGCTGCGTTCTCCTCGTAGTAGTTGCTGACCTCGGCGAGAAGGCCGTGAAGGTGGATGAGCTCCTGCTTCTTCATGACAACACGTCCTTACGGTCACGGGGTTATAGTATTATCCTGAGAGGCATTCACACGCCCGTGTGTGAACGCGAGTGAGGTTGTAGCGCGTTTCTGGGTCGTCCTGAAACCCTTTTGTGGTGGCCACCACTTCCGAATGGTATGGACTACGAAGAGCAACTCGACCGCGCAATGGACGAAAAGCCCGACGTCACGGGCAGTGAAACCCGATTCGAGGTCCCCGATCCGAACGTCAGAAAGGAGGGCAACGTGACGGTGTACGAGAACTTCCAGGCGACGCTGGACGCGCTGAGCCGGACACAGGATCACGTCCTGAAGTTCCTCCAGAACGAAGTCGGGACGAGCGCCAGCATCGACGAGAGCGGGCGCGCGCGACTCACCGGTGAGTTCGGCCAACGGCGGGTCTCGGACACCCTGGACGCGTACGTCGAAACGTACGTCACGTGTCCCGAGTGTGGGCTTCCGGACACCAACCTAGAGACCGACGGCGACACGATACAACTGCACTGCGAGGCCTGTGGCGCGCGCTCGACAGTGTAGGGCGCTACTGGAGGTTTTTGAGGGTTTCGAGGTCGCGGTCGGTGCGTGCGAACAATGCCGTGCGGCGCGTCGCGTGACAGCCCGGACAGCTGAAATTGTCGGTGTGAGCGGGCAGCTCGCTCGGCGTGCTCTCCCAGCTCTTCGAACACTCCGGACAGGACAGCTGCACGAACGCCTCGTGTGGCATACGTAGTCGTGGGCGCGACAGCGCCAAAAGCTTTGTCGCCACTCTCGGCGCGCGACAACACGCGTGGTGTTGGGACACGGTGGGGAACGCCAGGCCGGCGACCGCTCGCAGCGGGGGTAGTGTTCGGGGCCGCCGTCGCGGTGGCTACACGGT
Organism: Halobacterium sp. MBLA0001; assembly: GCF_049705385.1. Taxonomy (NCBI): domain Archaea; kingdom Methanobacteriati; phylum Methanobacteriota; class Halobacteria; order Halobacteriales; family Halobacteriaceae; genus Halobacterium; species Halobacterium sp. MBLA0001. The sequence continues at coordinate 1,726,435 of NZ_JBNAMQ010000007.1, read as the reverse complement.
GAACAACTCCCCGGCAGCGGGCACGTCGAACAGCCCGATCCGCGCGCCGGCGTCGAGCCACGCGTGCCCGTAGGAGAACGCTGCCAGCGCGTTCACGGGGTCGTCGTGCGCGCGGAAGTGCCGGCCGTCTTCGAGGTAGGATTCGGCCATCTCGAAGTACTCGGCGGCGGCTTCACCCAGCGGCGACCCGGCGGGGGGAACGGGATCAGCGGCGGCTAGTGCGTCCGCAAGCAGGCCCTCGTAGCGGTCGGTTTTCTCCGCGAGATCGGCAGCCATACTGGCGTCTGCGTGGCGGACAGCACTAAGTGCTTTGCTGGGCGACGGCTTCGCTACCGGCACGCGCGCACGCCAACACAACGTACAAACAGCGCGGCCGCCGACGTACGTGTATGACTGAGGCCACGGCCGACAGGACGGCACTGACGGATGGCGGGCGTGATGTCGTGGAGCACCGGCAACTGGTGATCGTGGGATCGGGGATCGCGGCGTTGAGCGCGGCGACGTACGCCGCACGGTCGAACAACGACCCGTTGCTGTTCGAGGGCGACGAGCCCGGCGGCCAGCTCACGCTCACCAGCGAGGTGGAGAACTACCCGGGGTTCCCGGAGGGCATCGCGGGCGCGGAGCTCATCCAGGAGATGAAAACCCAGGCCACGCGCTTCGGCGCTGAGGTCGAGCACGGGATCGTCGAATCCGTCGACGACTCCGGGCGGCCGTTCCGGCTCACGCTCACCAACGGTGACGTCTACACCGCCGACGCGGTGATCGTCGCCTCCGGCGCGAGCGCGCGCACGCTGGGCATCCCCGGCGAGGACGAACTCATGGGGCAGGGCGTCTCGACGTGTGCAACGTGTGACGGCGCGTTCTTCCGCGGGGAGGACATGATCGTGGTGGGTGGCGGTGACGCCGCCGCCGAGGAAGCGAGCTTCCTCACGAAGTTCGCGGACACCGTCTATCTCGTGCACCGCCGCGACGAACTGCGCGCCGAGGACTACTGGGCCGACCGCATCCGCGAGCACGTCGCCGACGGCGACATCGAGGTGCTGTGGAACACGGAAGCCGTCGAAGTACACGGGTCGCCCGAGGAGGGCGTGACGGGCGCGTCGCTGGTCCGCCACCCGGAGGGGCATCCGACGGCGAAGCTCGATGCCGACGAAACCGAACAGCTGGAGCTGGACGTCGGCGCGTTCTTCATCGCCATCGGCCACACGCCGAACACGTCGTTCCTCGCCGACACCGGCGTCGTCTGTGACGATGCGGGCTACGTGCAGACGGTCGGGGGTGCCGGCGGCGGCCAGACCAAAACCGACGTGACGGGCGTGTTCGGCGCCGGCGACGTCGTGGACTACCACTACCAGCAGGCGGTCACGGCCGCCGGCATGGGGTCGAAGGCCGCCATCGACGCCGACGAATACTTGGAGAGCGTCGCCGATGGGGTCACCGGTGAGGCGGCCGACGCCACGCCGGCCGACGACTGACGGCGCTGTACCCACACCGCTTTTAGGCGGCGTCCCGTCAGCACGGGCATGGACGAAACGACGTTCACGATCGAGGACGCAGCCGGCAACGCGAACGATGTCACGCTTCCCACGGGGCTCGTGGAGCTGTTCGCGGAAGCCGAGGACGAATCGGACGCCCAGGTCGTCGGCGACATCGCGCTGATGGCGTTCGCACAGCGCGCACACGCCGTGGTCCACCACAGCGAGGGGCAGGTCGACGACGACCTGGAGGCCATCGAGGAAGCCACCCTCGATCAGTTCGAGCAGCGGTTCGGGCAGACGTACGCGGAAGCGACCGGCCACCAGCACTGAGCCTGCGCTATCGGCAGTCGTAGGCCAGCAGCACGCCGTCGTCGAGGCGGTCGACGCCGGTCAACTCGAAGGTGGGGAACTCCGCGACGAATCCATCGCCGTCGGCGAGTGTCGGGGCGTCCCGCCCGCCGATGAGCTGGGGGGCGACGAACACGGACAGCTCGTCGACGAGCTCCTCGGCGAACAGCGAGAAGATGAGTTCGCCGCCACCCTCCACCATGAGGCGGTCGACGCCCCGGGATTCGAGGGCGTCGAGGGCTGACGGCAGGTCGACTCGGTTCTCGCCGGCGACGACCACAGTCGCGCCCGCGGCCTCCAGGCTCTCCCGGTGTTCGACCGGCTCCGCCTCGGCGACGAGGACGTACGTCTCGGCAGCGCCGTCCAACAGCCGTGCGTCCGGCGGCGTGCGGGCGTGGGAGTCCGCGACGACGCGCGCCGGGTGTGGGGACTCGCCGCGCTCCTCGCGGGCGGCGACGTGGTCGCTGTCGTCCAGCGTCAGCGACGGGTCGTCGGCCAGGACAGTGCCGACGCCGACCATGACGGCGTCGACGCTCGCGCGCAGTTCGTCGACGCGTTCGAAGTCCGCGTCGCCGCTGAGGGTGACTTGCTCGCGGCGGCGGGTCGAGAGTTTGCCGTCCGCGCTCATTGCGGCGTTCACGACAACATGCATACAGTCGCGGTGTCGGGGCCGCCTGAAACCGGTTTTCGTTCGGTGGTATGCGCCCGGCGCTGGCTCGCCAACCCTTATGCCCCAGGACGACCGACAGTACGCTGTATGAACGTCGACGATCACGCCGAGGAGCTCGCCTCCGACCTCGGTGTAGACAAAGCGGAGGTCAAAGAGAACCTGCAGAACCTCGTGGAGTACAGCGTGCCGCTGGAGGAGGCCAAGCGCAGCCTCCGGCGGAAGTACGGCGACGATGACGGGGCGCCATCCGGGGGGCCGACCGCCGTCGACATCGCGGACGTCGACACGGACAGCGGGAACGTCACTGTCACGGCGACGGTGCTGACCGCGGGGAAGCGCTCGATCCGCTATCAGGGCGACGACCACGTCATCGGCGAGGGCGAGCTGGCCGACGAGACCGGGCGCATCTCGTACACGGCGTGGGAGGAGTTCGGCCTGGAACCCGGCGACACCGTTACTATCGGGAACGCCAGCGTCCGCGAGTGGGAGGGCAGCCCCGAGTTGAACTTCGGGGAGTCCGCGACGGTCACGAGCGCCGACGGCGACATCGAGGTGGCCGCCGAGGTGGGCGGGGACCGCGACCTCGCGGCGCTCTCGGCGGGCGATCGCGGGCGGAACGTCGAAGCCGTGGTCACGGAGGTCGAGGAGCGCACCATCGATGGGCGGGACGGCGAGACGGAGATCCTCTCCGGCGTGCTCGGCGACGAGACCGCGCGCCTCCCGTTCACCGACTGGGATCCCCACGGCGAGATCGAAGCGGGGGCGTCGGTCCGCATCGAGGACGTCTACGTCCGGGAGTTCCGGGGCGTGCCGTCGGTGAACGTGTCGGAGTTCTCCACGGTTGAGCGCCTCGACCACGAGGTCGAGGTCGGCGGGCCGACCCGGATGGCGATCCGGGAGGCCGTCGCCCGCGGGGGTGCCTACGACGTCGAACTCGTGGGCAGCGTCATCGACATCCGGGACGGCTCGGGGCTGATCAAGCGGTGTCCCGACTGTGGGCGGGTGGTCCAGACGGGGCAGTGTCGCCAGCACGGCGCGGTCGAGGCCGAAGACGACCTGCGCGTCAAGGCGGTGCTGGACGACGGCACCGACAGCGTCACCGCGATCCTGGACCGCGAGCTGACCGCGGACGTCTACGGCGGTACGCTGGCGGACGCCCGCGAGCAGGCCCGGGAAGCCATGGACCACTCGGTGGTCGCCGACACCATCGCCGAGGACGTGGTGGGCCGCGAGTTCCGGGTTCGGGGCCACCTCTCGGTTGACGAGTACGGCGCGAACCTCGAAACGATCGCGTTCGCGGAGCGCGACGACGACCCAGCGGCGCGCGCAGCGGCCTTCCTTGCGGAGGTGGACGCATGAGCGACGCCGACACCGACGACGACGGCGAGCGCAACCGGCGCGAAGTCGCCTACCGACTGTTCGCGGCGGAGTTCGACGACGCCGACTTCTCGTACGCCGAAAGCGACGAGGAGCGTGCGCCGAACTACGTGGTGACGCCGACGGGTGCGCGCGTCAACCGGCTGTTCGTCGTGGGCGTCTTGACGGCCGTTGAGGCGGTCAACGACGACGTGGTGCGCGCGCGCGTCGTCGACCCCACGGGGGCGTTCGTCGTCTACGCCGGGCAGTACCAGCCGGAAGCGCTGGCGGCGCTCGAAGCCGCGGAAACGCCGTCGTTCGTCGCCGTCACGGGCAAAGCCCGGACGTTCGAGCCCGATGACGCCGACGTGGTGTACACGTCGGTCCGCCCGGAGACGGTCAGCGAAGTTGACGCCGACACCCGCGACCGGTGGGTCGTCGCGACCGCCGAGCGCACGCTGTCGCGCGTGCGGACCGCGGCGGCGGCCCACGACCGCGTCGAGCGCGGCGACAGCCTGGAGTCGGCGCTGGCGGCGGCGGGCGTCGCGCCAGGGCTCGCGTCCGGCATCCCGCGGGCGTTCGACCATTACGGGACGACACCGGCGTATCTCGGGGCGGTCCGCGACCTCGCAGCGGACGCGGCCCGCGTCGTCGCCGGCGACACCGACACGGTTGGCGGCCTTGCGGTGGCTCCCAGCGAGGCGGGCGACGCCACACTGGATTTCGCCGCCGACCTCGGCGCGGATGCGTCGTTCGGCGGGGCGTCGGAGACGGACGCCGAGACACACCCCGACTCGTCGGCCGGTGACGCTGGCACGCCGGCGGGGACACCCGACAGCACCGCGTCCTCGGTCGACACGGACGACGGTGAGCCGGCATCCGAGACGGCGTCGCCGGACGAGGACGCGGACCCGAGCACGGGGCCGGTCACGGACAGCGAGAGCGGTGCCGCCGACGAGGACGGCGAGATGTACGAACTCTCGGCCGAGGAGCGCGAGGCAGTCAAAGACGAGTACGGCGTGGACTTCTCGACGGGCGACGAGATCCCGGAGGCGGGCGAGCACGACATCGACGCGCCCGGCCCCGACGAGGGCGTCGAGTCCGAGGCGGCGGCCGCATCGACGGACGACGGCGGTGACGCCGTCGCCGATCCCGGTGACTTCGACGCCGACGGGACCGGGGATGACTCACCGCCCGCCGATGTCGACGTCGAGGAGTACGTCGTGGAGCTGATGGACGATCTCGACGACGGCGACGGCGTGCCCCGCAGTGAGGTGGTGTCGACCGCGGCCGACAGCCTCGACGCCGACGCCGACGAGGTCGAGGCGGCGGTCACGTCGGCGCTGATGAGCGGGCGGTGTTACGAGTCCGGCGACGACCGCCTGAAAGCCATCTGATGGCGCTGGTCGAGCCCGTGCTCGGGGAGCCCGCGGCTGTCGCGGAGACCGGCGGGGGCCGGGCGCTCGTGGTGGCGGATTACCACGCCGGCATCGAGGTGTCGCTGCGCCGGAAGGGGCTGGAAGTGGAGGGCCGCGGCCCACAGCGGCGGCGCCGGCTGCGGCGGCTCGTACGCGAGGAGGGCGCGGACCGCTTGGTGGTTCTGGGCGACGTGGGGCACGCGATCGGCACGCCGGAGGGGGCCGAGCGCGAGGAGTTGGCGGCGCTGTTCGACGCGGTGGACGTGCCCGCGACGGTCGTTGTGGGCAACCACGACAGCGGCATCGAGGACGTGGTGCCCGCTGACGTGACGGTGACCCCAAGCGACGGCACGGTGCTGGGTGACGTGGGGTTCGCACACGGACACACGTGGCCGAGTCAGGCTGTTCTCGAAGCCGAGACGGTCTGCATCGGGCACGAACACCCGGCGGTGCGGCTGACCGACGACGTGGGTGGGACGCGCGTCCAGCGCGCGTGGCTGCGCGGCCCCCTGGACCCAGCACCGTTCACCGACCACTACGGCGAGGCCGTCGACGCGCACGGCGACCTCGCCGTCTTCCCGGCGTTCAACGACCTCTCCGGCGGTACCTGGGTGAACGTCGACGGCCAGGGGTTCCTCGCGCCGTTCCTGCCGGCGGGGTGCCCCGACGCGGAGCTCTACTTGCAGGACGGCACGCGCCTGGGACGATTCGACCGGGTGTAGCCGACGCGACCGCCGGGAGCAGTGTGCTTATTCGCGCGCCAACCGTACGACTACGCCAGTATGTCGGAGACCGGTGGTGGCCGGATGGACGCGTTCACTCACCTCGGCAGCGAGGTCCGGAACGCGCTCTCCGAGCGCGGGTTCACCACGCCAACGGAGCCCCAACGTCGCGCGGTGCCCGCGCTCGCGGACGGGCGAAACGGGTTGGTCGTCGCCCCGACGGGGACCGGGAAGACGGAGACGGCGATGCTGCCCGTCTTCGACGCGCTCGTCTCAGACGGCGGGCCGCCCGACGGGTTCGGTGCGCTGTACGTGACGCCGCTGCGGGCGCTGAACCGAGACATGCGCGAGCGCCTGGACTGGTGGGGGGAGACGCTGGGCCTGGAAGTCGACGTGCGACACGGGGACACGACGGACTACCAGCGCCGACAGCAGGCCACCGATCCGCCGGACGTGCTGGTGACCACGCCGGAGACCCTGCAGGCGATGCTGACCGGGTCGACGCTCCGGGATGGACTTGCAGACGTCGAGCACGTCGTCGTCGACGAGGTCCACGAGCTGGCGGGCGCGAAGCGCGGCGCGCAGCTGGCGATCGGGCTCGAACGCCTCGTGGAGGTGGCCGGGCGCGTCCAGCGGATCGGGCTGTCGGCGACGGTCGGGGATCCCCACGAGATCGGGGCGTTTCTCACCGGCGGCCGGGGGTGTGAGATCATCGAAGTCGACGTGACGTCGAACGTGTCGTTCGAGGTGCGGGAGCCGGCAGTCACGGACGCCGACGAGCGGTTGGCGAGCGAACTGCTGACCACGCCGGCGATGGCCAGCCACGTCCGCGCGATCCGGGAGATCGTCGATCGCCACGACTCGGTGTTGATCTTCGTGAACACCCGACAGACCGCGGAGGCGCTGGGGTCGCGGTTCAAGGAGCTGGACGCGAACATCGGCGTGCACCACGGCTCGCTGTCGAAAGACGCCCGCATCGACGTCGAGGACCGCTTCAAGTCCGGCGACCTCGACGGCCTGCTGTGCACGTCCTCGATGGAGCTCGGGATCGACGTGGGCGGGATCGACCACGTGGTGCAGTACAACTCGCCCCGAGAAGTCAAGCGCCTGCTCCAACGCGTGGGGCGGGCAGGCCACAGCCGGGACGCGGTCAGCGAGGGCACCGTCATCACGGGCAGCACCGACGACACCCTGGAGGCGCTGGCGGTCGCAGACCGGGCCAACGAGGGCGCCGTCGAGGACACCCAGGTTCATCACGGCAGCCTCGACACTGTTGCGAACCAGATCGTCGGCGTCGTGATGGATGTCGGGGAGACCGAGGCGTGGCACGCGTACAACATCATCACGCGCGCGTATCCGTTCAAGCAGCTCACCGAAGAGACGTTCCGGGCGGTGGCGATGGAGCTCCACCGGAACCGCGTGGTGTACGTCGATGAGGACGACGACACCATCTCGACGTCCGGGGGGACGTGGCAGTACTACTACGCGAACCTCTCGATGATCCCCGACGAGGAGACCTACGGGGTGTACGACATGGCCGGCGGCCGGCAGGTCGGCACGCTCGACGAGCGGTTCGTGGTGAACTTCGCGGAGCCGGGCGCGACGTTCGTGCAGCGCGGCGAGATGTGGCGCATCACGAACATCGACGAGGACGACCAGCAGGTGGAGGTCTCGCCCATCGAGGACCCAGCGGGCGAGGTGCCGTCCTGGACGGGCCAAGAGATCCCGGTGCCGTACGCGGTCGCGCAGGCAGTCGGTGGGATGCGGGCGACGGGCGGCCGGCAGCTCGGCACCGGGACGCCCAAAGACGCGGTGGCGAGAGACGTGGCGGCGAGGTATCCGACCACCCACCGGACCGCCGGCAGCGCGCTCGACCGGATGGCCCGCCACGTGACCGAGCAGGACGCGCCCGTGCCGAGCGCCGAGCGGATCGTCGTCGAGCAGGCCGGCTCGACGGTGGTGGTGAACGCGTGCTTCGGGCACGAAGTCAACGAGACGTTGGGGCGGCTGGTGTCGGCGCTGCTCGGTCAGCAGACGGGGTCGTCGGTGGGGCTGGACGCGGGCCCGTACCGCATCGAGTTGGAGGTCCCGAGCCGGGTGAGCGCCACGGACGTCGTGGCGGTGTTGCGCGACACCGACCCCGATCACGTGGCCGGGTTGCTCGAACTCAGCCTGAAACAGTCCGAGACGCTGAAGTTCACGCTCGCACAGGTCGCCGCGAAGTTCGGCGCGCTCAAGCGCTGGAAGGGGCGGGACGGCGTGGGGCTGTCCCGGCTGCTGGGGGCGCTTGAAGATACGCCCGTCTACGAGGAGGCGATCCGGGAGGTGTTCCACACCACCCTGGACGTGGCGCGCGCCAGTGACGTGCTCGCGCGCGTGCAGTCGGGCGAGCTCGGCGTCGAGATCGTAGGCGAGCGCACGGCCGTGGGGGCCGGCGGCCGGTCGGCGGGAACGGAGTTGCTCACGCCGGAGCACGCCGACGCCAGCGTCGTCCAGACGATCAAAGACCGCATCCAGGACGACCGTGTGAAGCTGTTCTGCGTGCACTGCGCCGACTGGAGCCACGAGACGATGGTTCGTCGGGTCACCGACCAGCCGGAGTGCCCCCGGTGTGGGTCAACGCGGATCGCGGCGCTGTCGCCGTGGGCGGATGAGGTGATAACGGCGGTGCGTGCTGACGACAAGGACGACGAGCAGGACGACCGGACACAACGCGCGTACCGGAACGCCAGCATCGTGCAGAGCCACGGGAAGCGGGCCGTGATCGCGTTGTCGGCGCGCGGCGTCGGCCCCCGGAACGCCGCCCGCGTCATCAACCGCCACCGGGAGACGGAGGCGGAGTTCTACCGGGACATCCTCGAGCGCGAGCGCGAGTACGCGCGCACCAAGGCGTTCTGGTAGCGGGAGCCATCACACCGCGGGAACGGTAGTCACACCAAACACAGGTCACAAACTATTCAAGTGGCCTGGGAGTACGCGCGACTATGGTACGCGACCTCCACGTCCCACGAACTGCACTGTTAGCCGTCGGGCTCGCAGTGCTGCTGGTTGCCGCTGGGTGTACCGGTATGCCCGGTGGATCGAGCGCCGATGCCACCACAACGAACGCGAAACTCGACAGCGTCCCGGCGTCCGCTGAGTACGTCGCGTACGTCGATGTCGCTGGCATGCGAACTGACACGGATCTCCGATCGGTGACGAACACGACGCTGGCCGAGGTCGACCTCGGCCCGAGTGCCCCGAGTGACGTGTCGTCGATGCTCGACGACTTCGAGGACGCCACCGATATCAACCCGCGAAAGATCCAGAACATGACGATGTTCACGGCGTCGACTGCGACCACGCAGCCCGGCACCAGCAGCGGGGCGGCGGTGCTGTCGACGACGTACGACGAATCCGGGATGGTCAACGCCATCGAGTCGTCGACGGACACGACGCTCAACGAGGGAACGTACGGGAACGTCACGGTGTACAGCGACGACTCGCTGGGCGGGTTCGACAACGTGTTGGCCGCGCTCGGTGACGGCGAGTTCGTGGTCGGTGACCGCGACAGCGTCGAGAGCATGCTCGACGTGCGCAGCGGCGACGCCGACCACCTGGAGGGCGACCTCAGAAGCGCCTTCGAGGGCGTCAACGGCGGCAGCTACGTACAGTACGCGCTGTCCGCACCCAACGGCTCCGACAGCTTGCTTGGATACGAGCGCGTCGCCGAGAACGCGCCGGTCAACCTCTCGGCGGTGAGCGGCATCGAGTACACCGCGGTGTCGTTCGGCACCGACGACGGTGACATCACGTCCACGGAGCACGTCATCGCCGACTCCGAGGGCAGCGCGGAGCGGGCCTACGATCTCATCGACGGGACGCGGTCGCTGTACGCCAGCGTGAGCCCCGAAGAGCTGCGGCCGTCGTTCGAGGCGGGCTCGATCGAACAGGACGGAAACACGGTCATCGTCACGTACGCCGAATCCGCGGACACCATCGAGTCGCGGATCGAGGCGGCGTTCGGGACGAACGAAACGGCGGACAACACGACAACGCTCGACAACTCGTCCGCCGCGTCAGTGGCGCGCCCATAGATGGACGTCCCGTCCCTGCTCGGGAAGGAACTCCGGTGGGGACGACACAAGCTGCTCGCGCTCGCGGCTGTTTTCGTCGTGCTGCCGGCGGTGTTCGCGTACGTCACGGTGGGCTTTCAGCACGTATTACCGACCGACGCGCCGATCGCAGTCGCGCCACGGACGGCGGCCGTCACCGGGGACGATCTGCGCGTCGCGCGGGCGGCTGTCACGGTGTTCAGTGATCCCGTGATCTACCAGTCTCGGGCAGACGCACTGACCGCGCTCGGCCGCGAGCAGGTGTACGCCGTCGTCTCCGTGCCGCCCGCGCTCGCCGACTCGGCGCGCGGCGCGGCCGCGTTCACGGTCTACATCGACGGCAGCGTCGTGCCGTACCACGAGCCGTCGCGGGCCATCGTGCGCCTGCTGCAGTCCGGACTGGGCACCGCAATTCCCCGCGACGTGACCGTGTCCCGGGAGTTCGTCGGCACCCAGTACTCGTTGTCGACGTACCTCGTGCCGTCGTTCGTGGTGTCGTTGACCGCCATCGTGGCGTTGGGCTACCTCCCACAGACGTTCGAGGCGGAGGCGGCCGTGCTGGATCGGCTGCGTGTGGAGACCAGCCTGTACGCGGTCGTCGCGAGCAAGCTCCTGTTTTTCGCGGCGCTGCTGGTCGTGCCCCTGGTCGTGTTCGACGCCGTCACCGCCGTGACCGGCGGTTCGGTGTCCGTGTTGGGAGTGGCGACGCTGGCCGTCGTCGTGGTGACGTTCCTGTTGTTGGGACTGGTGGCGGTTGCCATCCAGTTGCTCGCCGGGTTCGGCGTTTGGGGGCGCATCCTCAACCTGCTGGTGTTGCTGTTCGTGCTCGGGTTCTCCGGGGTGGTGTACCCCGTGGGGTTCTTCTCGCCCGCCCGCCGGTGGGTGGTTCGACAGGTGCCGACGCATTACGCGGTGGTCACGATCCGCGGCCTCGTGCTCCGCGGGCAACCCATCAGCGCGTACGCCGACTGGCTGGGTGGCCTGGTCGCCGCGGTCGGCGTGGCGGCGTTGGTGGCCGGGGGCGCAATCGAACTGTACGAACGGAGGGCCTGACCGTGATCACAGCCACGGACCTCACGAAGAGGTACGGCGAAACGACTGCACTGGCGGCGGTCTCAGTCGCCTGGGACGAGGGGTTGCACTGCTTGGCCGGCCCGAACGGCTCGGGGAAGACGACCCTCCTGCGCGTGCTTGCGGGGCTCACACGACACGACAGCGGCAGCGTCACCGTGCCCGAGTCGCTGGGCGTCGCGTTCCAGACGCCGAACGTCTACGCGGACCTCACGGTCGCGGAGAACCTCGACGTGTTCGGCGCGCTCGCGGGGGCGACCGACGAGTGGCGGGCGTCGCTGGTCGATCAGCTGCGCCTCGATCCGGTGGCCGAGCGGACGGCGGGCGCGCTCTCCGGGGGGTTCCAGAAGAAACTGGATCTCGCGCTTGCGCTGTTGAAGCGGCCCGACGCCCTGTTGTTGGACGAGCCGCTGGCCGACCTGGACCCGGCGACGCGGCGGCGGCTGGTGGACACGGTCACGCGATACAGCGCCGAGCACACGGTCGTTGCGTCCACCCATCACCTCGACGCGTTCGCGGACGACTACGCGACGCTGACGGTTGTCCGGGACGGCCGCCTCCTGGATTCGTGGGACCGGCCCGCCGCGCCGAACGACCCGGGCAGCGTCTACGACCGGCTGCTCGACCGGGAAAACGGTTTTTAGCGCTCGCGACGAGACGCGACGTATGGTCGAAGAGACAACCCGCGACGAGGCGACGTGGTACCGCTGTGAGGAGTGTGGGTTGGTGTTCGACATCGATGCCGACGCTCAGCAACACGAAGCCAACTGCACCGCCGAGGACCCACCGTACCTGCGGTAGTCACGCCGGGCCGACGATCTCGTAGGCGTACTCGGAGAGTTCGTCCTCGGCGAACACGAACACGCGGCCCCGAGCGGTCTCGGGGTCGGCGTCGATGTCGATCGCGTAGCCGTCGGCCTGCACTGTGACCCCCGGGAACAGCTCCTCGCGTTCGCCGGGGTCGAGCAGCAGGCGGCCGACGCCGGTTGACTCCAGGATCTCGTCGTGGGTCTTCAGGTCGTTGACGTACACCAGCACGCCCTCGGTTTCGGTGGGGTCGGTGACCAGCACGTGGACGTCCTTCCCCGGATTGGTGTGCAGCGTGCCCTCGATGGGTTCCGGGACGCCGTTGTAGAAGGCTTCCCGCCCGTCAGTGTATTCGACGTAGACGCCCTCTTCGGCCAGTTCAACGCCGAGCGTGCTCGGCGCAATGTCGTTGCGGGCGCTCATTCGTGTTCGTGTAGCCGCCGACCCACCGAAAAGCCCGCGGTTTGCGCGGAGCGCCAACACCAAGTACGGCGGCCCCCAGGCGTGGGCATGGACGGGCGCGCGGTGGCACCGGCGGCCGGCACGGTTCTGAACGCCCTGGCGACCGGCGTCGGGGCGGCGTTCGCGCTGGATATCGACACCGAAGCGTCCGTTTCGGTGACGCCGTCGGAAAGCGGCGTCAGCGGGGAGATCGCAGGCCACCCCGAGGCCGACACCGCGCTCATCGAGCGCTGCGTCTCGCGCGTGATCGACCGCTACGGTGACGGGCAGGGTGGCCACGTCCGCACCGAAAGCGAGGTGCCACTGGCCGCCGGATTGAAAAGCTCCAGTGCAGCGGCCAACGCCACCGTGCTGGCGACGCTGGACGCGCTGGGCGTTGCGGAGCGCGTCCCGCGGATCGAGGCCGCGCGGATCGGCGTGCAGGCCGCCCGAGACGCGGGCGTGACGGTGACCGGCGCGTTCGACGACGCGGCGGCAAGCATGCTCGGCGGGGTGGCGATGACCGACAACCGCGAGGACGACCTCCTGTTCCGCGACGCGGTCGAGTGGCACGCCGCCGTCTGGACGCCCCCCGAGCGCGCGTACTCCGCGGACGCCGACGTGGCGCGGTGCGAGCGCGTTTCGGGACTTGCCGAGCACGTCGCGGCGCTCGCGGCGGCCGGCGACTACGGCACCGCGATGACGGTCAACGGTCTGGCGTTCTGTGCCGCCCTCGACTTCCCGACCGCGCCCGCGGTCACGGCGCTCCCACACGCCGCCGGTGTGTCGCTGTCCGGCACCGGCCCCAGCTACGTCGCGGTCGGCGACGAGGACGGCATCGAGGAGGTGAGCACACGATGGCACGAGAACCCCGGGACGGTCAGGGAGACGACGACGCAACTGGCCGGGGCCCGGACGACATGACATTGGACGAACTCCGCGCGGAGATCGAGAGCATCGACCGCGAGATCGTGGATCTGATCGCGCGACGCACGTACGTCGCCGAGACCATCGCCGACGTGAAAGCCGAGCAGGGGCTGTCGACGACCGACGAGTCCCAGGAGGACGCAGTGATGGAGCGCGCCGGCGAGAACGCCGCGGCGTTCGGCGTCGACGACAACCTCGTGAAGGCGGTGTTCCGGCTGCTCATCGAGTTGAACAAAATCGAGCAGCGGGAGACGCGGTAGCCCGACCACCCCGCTGGGGGTGCGCTGGCCCGACGGTGGCGGCAGGTTTTTGCCACCAACCAGTCGTACGCCAGCCATGGACAACGCTGTCGCCGCGCTCCGCGACCGAGTTCGGCGACGACCTCGGAGCGCACAGCGGCGAAATCCAGCGGGCCGGCTGGTTCGACGGGGCACCCACGAACACCGCCGACCGCGTCGACGCGGCGGCGATGCTGCGGGACTGCCGGATCGACTGACGCGCCTCAGAACTCCGTGGCGATCCCGTCGAGTGCGTCGTGGTGTTCCGTCGAGTACGGGGCGGTCAGCGGCGAGACGGAGACGTGGCCGTCGAGGACGGCGCGGCGGTCGGTTCCCTCGGGGTCGTGGATGTCGCCGGCGGCCATCGCCTCCCAGAGGCGGTCGTACAGCGTGACCGTGTCGCCGGTCTGGGCGGCGGTCATGTCGTAGGCGTGGGAGGGACGGGTGACCACCATCTCGCCGGTGGCGTCGGCGTCCGGGTGGGGGGCGTTGACGTTCAGGTAGTCAGCGGTGTCGAAGATGCCGTCGGTGACGGCGTCGTGTGCGAGGTGTGTGGTGGCGTCGACGGCGTGCTCGTAGTCGGCGACTGCGGTCGGCTCGCCGAACTGCTCCTCGCGCATGTACATCGAGACTGCGATCGCGGGCACGCCGAAGAACGCCGCTTCGACGGCCGCACTGACGGTGCCCGAGCGCCCGAGGACGTACATCCCGAGGTTTCCCCCCTCGTTCACGCCCGACACCACGAGGTCGGGGTACGGGCCGAGCGCCTCCAGCCCGGCGACCACGCAGTCCGCGGGCGTCCCCTCGATGGCGTATCCGAGGTCGTGGTCGTGGACGGCGACCTCCTGGGACATCGCGCGCCCCGTCGCGCTCTGGTTGTCCGCGGGCGCGACGACGGTGACGTTGCCAACCGCGTCGAGGCCGTCGGCGAGGGCGCGGATGCCCGGTGCGTCGATACCATCGTCGTTCGTCACGAGAATCTCGGGCTCGTCGGCGTCCATCGTGTAGCCGTCGGCGCGACGGCGAAAGAGCGTTTCGGGAAGCGGCGGGCAGTGGCTGCGGGGCAGCCCGGTGGGTCAGAACACGAGTCGTTCGGCGAGCCGCCGCAGCAGACCTGGCTGGCGGGACTCGTGGGGGTAGACCGTGAGTTCGGTGCAGTCGGCGGCGGTCTGGGTGTGGCTGCCGCGGCCGCCTCGGACGCGGCGGTGAGCGCCCGTCCGGACGACCAGGTCGGGGGCGGTCTGGTCGCCGCCGTCAGCCCGGAGGTCGGCGGTTCTGACCGGTGCCGACAGCAGGCCGGCGAGCTCGTCCTGGTAGGCGTGGACGGTCTCCTGGCGTTTGTCCGGGTGGTCCGCGGACAGCGGGAACTGGAGGGTCACGGTGCCGCCGGCTGCGCCGGCGACTGCGTCGGCGACGGCGACGGTCGCGGGATCGTAGGGGCCGCCGTCGCCCTCAAGCACGACGTTCTGTGGGGCGTCGTAGCCCCGGTTCTCGACGAGCAACACGTCACAGGGGGCGTGTCGCACCACCCAGTCGATGGGGTCGCCGAGCAGCCGCGAGCGCAGCCGCAGTCGCTCGTGCTCGGCGACAACCGTGTCGACGCTGCGCTGCTCGGCGACGTTCAGGATGGCGCGTTTGGTGTCGTGGCTGACGACTTCGCCGTACGTGATGTCGACGTCGAACTCCGTGGAGAGCCCTTCGGTGCGCTCCTCGAAGCGCACGTCGGCCGGCGACTGCACGTCGGCGGCGTGGTCGAGGGGTGCTTGATCGGGCACCTCGTCGAACCGGACGACGACGACCTGCCCGTCCTCGTTTCGGGCGCGGTCAGCAGCCAGCGAGAGCAGCGCGCGCTCGCGGTCGGCGCTGGCCTCACGGGTGAGCGCGACCAGTACCTCTGGGCCACCCGCCTCGGCCCCGGTGGCGTCGACGAGGGCTTCGGTCTCGGTCAGCACATCGCGGCCCAGCCGCCGTCGCACCACGTCCGTCGCAGCGCCCTCGCGGCGGACGCGGGGCCGGGCGTAGACGCGGTACCAGACGACGCTGCCGAGCGTGATGACGGCCGCGCCGGCGATCGGGACCCACCCCATCTGCGTGAGCAACGCCAGCCCACTGAGTACGCCGAAGCCCTGCATCCAGGGGTACAGCGGCGACTCGAAGTCGGGGTCGTAGTCGGTGGTGCCGGTGCGGAACGCGACCAGCGCGAGGTTCACGAGCACGAACACGAGGATCTGGAAGGCGCTGGCGAGCTTCGCGATGTCGAGGATGGGGACGAACGCGATGAGCGCGAGGACGACCGCGCCGGTGAGCGTGATGGCCGTCGTCGGTGTGCCAAAGCGGTCGTGGATCTCGGCGAACGTCGGTGGCGCGAGCTGGTCGCGGCTCATCGCGAACGGGTACCGCGACGAGGAGAGGATGCCGGCGTTGGCGGTGGAGACGAGCGCGAGCACCGCGGCGGCGATGACGGCGTAGACGCCGGCGGTGCCGAGGGTGGCGTCGGCGGCCACGGCGACCGGGGTGGCCGAGCCGGCGACGGCACCGGAGTCCGTGACGCCGACCATCACGGCGACGATGCCGACGTACAGCAGCGTGGTGAACGCAAGCGAGCCGAGGATGCCGAGCGGGAGGTTCCGGTCGGGGTTTTCGACTTCCTCGGCGACGCTGGCGACCTTCGTGACGCCCGCGTAGGAGACGAACACGAGTCCGGTGGCGGCCAGCAGCCCCTCCCAGCCGCCGGTCAAAAAGCCCTGGAAGTTCGCCTGCTGGACCTGGCCGGCGCTGCCGGCGACGAACCACCCCAGCGCGGCGAGCATGAGCGAGACGATGACGGTTTGGAGCCGACCGGTCTGTTTCGCGCCGAGCAGGTTCACGACGATGAGGAGGGCCGCGAGCCCGAGCGCCACGGGTTGGACGGGGAGGTCGAACAGCAACACGAGGTAGGGGACGCCGCCGACGAGCGCGAGCGCGCTTTTGAACGACAGCGAGAACCACGTGCCGACGCCGGCGACGGTGCCCAAAAGCGGCCCCATGCCGCGCTCGATGTAGATGTAGGTGCCGCCGGCTTCCGGCATCGCGGTCGCCATCTCGGATTTCGAGAGGGCGGCCGGAACGACGAGCAGGCCGGCCAGCAGGTACGCTACGATGACCGCCGGGCCGGCCATTTTGAGCGCGAGCGCCGGCAGGATGAAGATGCCGCTGCCGATCATTGCGCCGACGCTGATCGCGAACACCGCGCCGAGGCCGAGGTCTCGCTCAAGCGTTTTCATTGCTGTGGTGGGTGCTGGCTCGCGGGGCCGGGTGTGAGTCGACGGTGGCGGCCGCGAGCGCGTGCGGGGTGGTGATGATGTCGGCGTCGAGACGTTCGAACGCGGGGGCTCGTGACGGCGTGGTGATGTGGACGATGAGGTGGGTGGGATCGAGCCGGCTGCGGGCGAGTTGCGCGACCAGCAGGGAGTTGGCGTCGTCAACGCACATGACGACGACCGTGTGTGGCCGGTCACCAGGAACGGCGCGGAGGGCGGTGCCGTCCAGGGCGGGAACGACGTGGACGGTGAGTGAGTCCGGTGTGTCGGCCGGTGGTGGGCTGGTCGTGATGTGTGTGACGGGGGAGTCGTACGCGAGCAGTCGTGTGGCGACCTCGTGGCCGGTGTGGCCGCCACCGATGACGGCCGTCGGTGCGTGTGTCGGCGTGTCGGCCGTGGTTGTGGTGTCGGGCATGGGTGGTGTGCGGCGTCGGTCCGGGTTCGCCGCCTATCCCATCGGTGGGGACAAAACTATATAAAATAACCGCATTATCTGCTATTCCGTCCCAAAGAGGAGGTATATTATTCAGTATCGTTTGCAGACGGTGTCGAGAACCCATCGAACGGTCCCGCGTGTACGCTCCGGATGAGGTCCTCATCGGCGACCTCCAGGCCCAACTCGTCGAGATCGCGGCCGATCCGGCTGAGGTCGTCACTGTCGGCCCCGACGGCGAACACGTGGATGTTCTCCGTCCCGGTCATCACCTCTTCGACGCGCACCACGCCGGGCACGTCGACGGCCGCCGCCGCCAGCTCCTCACGCTGTGGCACCGGTGCCGTACACACGATGAGCGTGTACAACTGATAGCCCGCCTGTTCGTAGTCCACGTCGGCGTGGTAGCCGGTCAGAATCCCGCGTTCTTCGAGGCGTCCGATGCGGTTGCGGACGGTGCTCGCCGATACGTCGGCTTCGTCGGCGATGTCCTGGGAGGACGTGCTTCTGGCGTCCCGCTGGAGTGCGTGTAGGATCGTTCGGTCGAGGTCGTCGAGCCCGTCGAGTGTCATGACTGGTAATCCCGACGGCCCGTAAAAAGGTCTGTCGCAGTCACCACCGCTGCCCGGCGTCAGACGGCGTCGACAACCGTCTCCTCGTCGACGACCAGGTTGTACGCGTCCTCGTCGTCGTTCCAGAGCACGAGGGCGTCCTCGATGGACACCAGGTCGCCGTAGTCGGCGGCCTCGATGCCGCCGTTCAGGCTCGTCGGTCGAACCAGCACGGCATAGCAGTCCGTCGTCTGGCTGCCGTCGCTCACCCTGAAGACGGGGTTGGCGTCCGCGCCGGCGAGGTTCCGAGAGAGCTTGGCCACGAGCAGGTCGGCGCGGTCGGTCACCCGGTCGTCGGCGTCACCCAGCGCGAGCAGGCGGTCGCCGGACAGCTCGACGGCGTGCCGGCGGCGGTCGTCGCGGCGCAACAGCGAGTACGAGAACCGCACGTCGGTGTGGCGGAACTCCCCGGGGTCCTGGCTGGCGTCCGCGAGCCGCGACTGCACGGCGGGCACCTCGACCGCGGGCCGCTCGTCGAACGACCACCCGCTGTCGGTCGGCCGGCGATCCGGCCAGAGCCGCGGCGTCGGCCCGTACACGGTAAACGGGTCGTCCTCGACGGCGCGCTCCACCGCTCGGAGGTGCGTGCTCGTGTGTTTGTCCGCGGGCGCGAGCGCGAGAGCCGTCCCGTCGGCGGCCATCGCGTCGGCGTATTTCCGGAGGACCGACGCCGCGTCGTCGAGCTCCGAGAGCACCGAGCACGCCAACACGAGGTCGTACTCGCCGGCCGGCTGGAAGGACTCCGCGGTCTCCCGGTGGATCGTCGTGTGGACGTTGTGCGGGGTTTCGGCCAGCAGTGCGTCGAGCACGTCGGCGGCGGCGCTCGGCTCGACGGCGTGGTACTCCACCAGCGCCTCGTCGGGCAGGAAGTCGAACAGCCCCACCGCCGGCCCGCCGACCCCCGCGCCGAGGTCCAGCACACGAAGGTCGTGGCCGAGCAGCCCATCACGGGCAAGCCCCGCGAGCACGTACTGGACGGCCGCGTAGTAGCCCGCCAGATGGTAGACCGCGTACCCCAACGCGACCTCGCGGTCGTACTCGACGGGGTTCCGGCGGTAGTAGTCGTCTTTGAACCGGCGGATCGTCTCTCGGAGGCTGTCCCCGGTGTCCCCGCGGTGCCAGTCCGGGCCGTACGCCGCGGTGAGCTCCGCCTCGACCACGCGCTCGTAGCGTTCCGGGAGCGCAGTCACGCCGTTGAACGGCGGCCCCACTGGCTCCTCGGGTGGCACCACGAACGTTCCGTCGGCGCGCTCGATGATCCCCAGGTCGGCGGCCTGCTCCCGGAGCACCTGGCGCACGACGGCTTCGTGGGGCTGCCCGGGGACGTACTCGCGCAGCGCCGCCGGGTCGAGGGGGCGAACGCCACGGAGGTATTTCGCGGCGTCCCGCACCGCCCCGCGATCAACTGGCATCCTCGTACACCTCCGCGAACGCGTCACCGTCGCCGGCCGCCGCAGCCGCGATGCGGTCGGCGGCAGCGGCGACCTCCTGGCTCCCCCCGAACGTCGATTGAATGTCGGCGTACACGCCCGGCGTGCCACCGGTGACCCGGTCGGCGAGCCGCGATAGCTCCTCGTAGACCGGGGTTGCGAGCGCGTCCGGCACGTCGTCGGCCGCCAGCGCGAACGCCAGGATCGCGGCGTGAGTCCGCCCCTGGATGGTTTCCATGGCGTCGTCGTGGACGGCGGCCGGAACCTCAACCAACTCGTTGCCGGCGTCGGCGAGCCAGCCTCGAAGCCGGTCGACCGCCGGCCCGCCGTCGCCGTCGGTCACCGCGATGCGGCCCGGCGCGTGCGCCGGCGCGAACAGCGGGTGGAAGCTCGCGCGCTCGACGCCGGGCGGCCCCGCCGCGGCCATCGCCGCCAGCGGCTCGCCCATCACACCCGTGAAATCCACGATGGCGCGCTCGGCGGCGGCGGCGTGAGCGTCGATCGCGGCGCCCGCAGCGCGCATCGGGACCGCCACCGCGACGACCGCGAACGACGCCGCCGTGTCCACGGCGACGGCGCGCGCGTTCTCGGTGGCGTCGGCGGCGGCCACGGCGCGCTGTGGGTCGGTATCGGCGAACGCCACTGGCGCGGCGACCACCTCAGCCACCCAGCGTCCGACCGCGCCGGCCCCGACAACGAGTACCTCCATTGACGCGAGTGTAGCGTCCCGGCTGCTAAAAGGCGTTCGCACCCGATCCGGCCGGGTGCGGGATTTTTTTCACCGTTGGGGTGTTCGGTTTCGGTGTGTTGGGCGACATGCCGCGGATCGACGCACCGCCACGCCAACGACAGTGGGCGGTCGCCGCGCTCGGCGCGGTGCTCGCCGCAGCCAGCGTGGCGCACTTCCTGTTACACGACGACTACGAGCACCCGGTACGCGTCGCCGCAATGATCATCCCGACACTTGGGGTGTTCGGGTACGGGCTGTGGTTCTGGCTGCTCGCGTCGTCGGTGCCGCGTGGCGACGCGGTGGCCGTGTGGGCGGTCGGCGGCGCTGGCCTCGTGCTCGCGCTAGACCTGTGGGCGGTGTTGGCCGGCGCGTACGGCACGATCACGGTCCAGCACGTGGTGATCCAGCACGCGAGTTTCGGCGCGCTCGGCGGCGCGGTCGCGGGAACGTACGCGGAGCGAGACCGGTGGCGGGGGCGCTCTCGGGCGCGACTGATGGCGGCGCTTGACTCCGCGATGGACGGCATCGCAATGATCGACGACGCCGAGCAAACCGTCCAGTACGCCAACGCGTCGTTCACCGGCGGCACGGACGCGGAGCGCGTCCGCGGACAGTCCTGGCAGTCGCTGTACCCGTCCGAGAGCCACGGGCCGATCGCGGACGCACTCGTGGCCCTCGACGACGGCGACCAACAGCAGTGGCAGGGGATCGTGACGGCCTGCGGTGCGGACGGCACGACGTACCCACAGGAGCTCACGATGACCGCGGTCGCTGACGGCTACGTGTGGGTGTGTCGCGACGTGACCGACCGCCGCGACCACAGCCAGCGACTGCGCGTGCTCCGGCGCGTGCTCCGCCACGACACGCGAAACGCCCTGAACGTGGTGTTGGGGCGCGCCGACCGCATCGAGTCCAGGCTGGGCGACGAGGACGACACCGCGGGGCAGGCGACGCACGAACCGGATCTCGCCGCGATCCAGGACGCAGCGACGGGGTTGCTGGAGACCAGCGAGAAGTCGCGCGCGCTCGCCGATGCGCTCGCACGCGGCGACGCCGGCACGGAGTCGGTGGCCGACATCGTGCGCACGGAGGCGACGGCGGTTCGGGACGCCCACGCCGAGACCGCCGTCGTCGTGACCGTCGAGGCGGACGCGGCGGTCGACGAACGGCTGCGACTCGGGATCCGTGAGCTGCTGTCGAACGCCGCCGAGCACGCACCGACCGACGCCCCGCGCGTCGAGGTGTCGGTGACCGGCAACCCCCTGGCCGTTCGCGTCCACGACAACGGCCCTGGGATCCCGGAGGCGGAGCAGCGCGTGCTGTCCGGGCAAGCCGAAACGCCCCTGAAGCACAGCTCCGGGGTCGGGCTCTGGGTGGTCTACTGGATCGTCAGGCAGACCGGCGGCACCGTCAGCGTCGACGACGGCGATATCGTCATCACGCCGGCAACGCAGTGACCACCGGGGGCCGTGTCAGTCGGTCAGCGCGATCTCGTAGTCGGTGAGGTTCTCGTAGCCGTCCTCGGTGACGACGACGATGTCCTCGATGCGGACGCCGCCCTCGCCGGGCTCGTAGAGGCCGGGCTCGATGGTGATGACGTTGCCCGCGTGGAGTTCGTCGCCGCCCTGAGAGACGGCGGGCATCTCGTGGACGTCGAGACCGACGCCGTGGCCCGTGGAGTGGATGAACCCGGACTCGGTGTCGGGGTCAGCGAAGACGTTCGGGTAGCCGTGGTCGTCGAAGACGTCGATGACCGCCTGATTGACCGCCTCGCCGGTGACGCCCGGTTCGATGGCGTCCAGCGCAGCCTCGAAGGCCGCCCGGGTGACCGCGTAGCGCTCCCGGTGGGCGTCGCTCGGGTCGCCGTTGGCGAACGTCCGCGTCATGTCGCTGTGGTACTTCGAGTCCTTGCTCCGCGGGAAGATGTCGACGACGACAGGGTCGTCGGCGGGCAGCGGGCCGCTGCCGCGCTCGTGGGCGTCGGCGGCCTGCGCGCCGCCAGCCACGATGGTGTCGTCGAGCGCACAGCCGTGGCGCAGCAGCTCGATCTCGATCTCCTGGCGGACGTACTCGCTGGTCAGGGGCTGACCGTCGTCACGCACGAGGACGCCGTCCTCGCGGTCGGCGCCCCGGATGAGTTCCTCGGCGCGCGCCATCGCCGCCTCGTTCGCGCGCTGTGCCTCGCGGACGTGCTCGATTTCCGCCTCGGTTTTCGTCGCGCGGATGTCCTCGACGACGTTGTCCTCGTCCGGTTCCACGGTGATCTCGTGGTTGCGGAGCGCGTCCGCGGTGCCCACCGGGAAGCGCTCGCCGACCGCCAGCGACTCACAACCGAGGTCCGCGACGAACTCGGCGAGTACGCGCTCTTTGGCCGCCCGCGGGCCGTACTCCTCCCGTTTCGTCTGGAGGTCGTAGTCCGAGTGGCGGGCGACGACATCCGCGCGGGCCGCCTTGCTCGCGCGACCGTACTCCAACGGGGAGACGAGCACGCCGGTCTGCGCGGGCGTGTACACGGCGAAGAAGGGGTCCGGTGCGTCGAAGCCCGCGAGGTAGTAGAGGTCGGAGTTGCTGTCGTCGTCGTGGAAGGCGTAGCCGTCGACGCCGCTGTCCTCAAGGAACTCGTCGAGTTGCGAGAAGTCGGGGTCCATGCCCGGAACTGTTCGGGGCGACGCCTAAACGCTACCGCCTCCGGAACCGCCGCCCGCCCTCTGCCGCGACGGCGGTGCCGGCGCCGGAATCCTCATGCCGTGGGCCGCCCTCCTCGCCGGTATGCACGCGACAGTCTCGCCGTCCCGGGTACGGGGGCGGGCGCGCGCGCCGCCATCGAAGAGTTACACACACCGCGCGCTGCTCGCGGCGGGGTACGCGGACGGGGAGACGGTCGTCCGCGACCCGCTGGTGAGCGCGGACACCCGCGCGACGGCGCGGGCCGTTGGGCTGCTGGGCGGGGCGGCGGCACGCGAGAACGGCGACTGGGTCGTGACCGGGTTCGGGAGCCGGCCCGCAGTCCCGGACGCCGTCATCGACTGCGCGAACTCGGGGACGACGATGCGACTCGTGACGGCGGCGGCCGCGCTCGCCGACGGCACAACCGTCCTGACCGGGGACGCCTCGCTGCGCGCTCGCCCACAGGGGCCGCTGCTGGACGCGCTCTCGGGGCTCGGCGGGACGGCCCGCTCGACGCGCGGGAACGGGCAGGCACCGCTCGTCGTTGACGGCCCGGTTTCCGGCGGCAGCGTGGCGCTGCCCGGTGACGTCTCCTCGCAGTTCGTCACCGCGCTGCTGATGGCGGGGGCCGTGACCGAGACCGGCATCGAAACCGACCTGACGACCGAACTGAAGTCCGCGCCGTACGTCGACATCACGCTGGACGTGCTGGACGCGTTCGGCGTCAGCGCGAGCGAGACGGCCGCCGGCTACCGCGTGCCGGGCGGGCAGGCCTACGCCCCGTCGGGCGGCGAGTACGCCGTCCCCGGGGATTTCTCGTCGGCG
The DNA here is from genome assembly GCF_049705385.1 of Halobacterium sp. MBLA0001. Taxonomy (NCBI): domain Archaea; kingdom Methanobacteriati; phylum Methanobacteriota; class Halobacteria; order Halobacteriales; family Halobacteriaceae; genus Halobacterium; species Halobacterium sp. MBLA0001. The sequence goes on along the minus strand of NZ_JBNAMQ010000007.1, from coordinate 1,702,827 downwards.
TCGTACCTCCTGGCCGCGGGCGCGCTCGCCGCTGCGGACGGAGCGGCGGTCGTGGTGGAGGGGATGCACCCGAGCGCGCAAGGCGACGCCGCCATCGTCGACGTGCTCGAACGCATGGGTGCCGACATCGATTGGGACACTGAGTCGGGCGTGATAACGGTACAGCGGTCCGAGCTGTCCGGCGTCGAGGTCGGCGTCGCGGACACGCCGGACCTCCTGCCGACGATTGCGGTGTTGGGTGCCGCCGCGGACGGCACGACGCGCATCACGGACGCCGAGCACGTCCGGTACAAGGAGACCGACCGCGTGGCGGCGATGGCCGAATCCCTGTCGAAGCTGGGCGCGAGCGTCGAGGAGCGACCGGACGAACTCGTCGTTCACGGCGGCGACACCGAACTCTCGGGGGCGAGCGTCGACGGCCGCGGCGACCACCGGCTCGTGATGGCGCTCGCCGTCGCCGGGCTCGTCGCCGACGGCGAGACCACCATCGCGGGCAGCGAGCACGTCGACGTTTCCTTCCCCGACTTCTTCGAGGTGCTGGCGGGGCTCGGCGCGGACGCGGACGGCTGACACACCGGTCCCGCGAACGTCGGTGTGCTGTTCGTCGACGCGCTCGGCGACGCCCTCGTCGGCCGACATCTCGATGTCCGTGTCCGTCCGGGCGTCGTTGGCGTCCCCGTAGGAGAGCCCAGTTCGGAGGTCCATCGTGATCCGTCACAGTACAGGCCAGCGCGTTACTTAGTCGTGGCGGGTGCGGTGGGCGGGCTAGAGGGGCGGTGACTGCAAGTCATAAGCCCCTCGGCGCGTATGTTCAGCCAATGAACGGCAACCGGTTCGGGCGGCTGTTCGAGGTGACGACCTACGGCGAGAGCCACGGTCCGGGGATGGGCGTCGTGGTGTCGGGGTGTCCGGCTGGCGTGGCACTCGACGAACGGATGATCCAGGACGAACTCGACCGCCGGAAGCCCGGGCAGTCGATGATCACGACCTCCCGTGGGGAGCCCGATGAGGTCTCGATCCAGTCCGGGCTCCAGGACGGCTACACCACTGGCACGCCCATCGGGATGACCATCGAGAACAAGGACGCCGAGTCCGGCAAGTACGAACCGTTCGTGACCGCACCCCGCCCGTCCCACGGCGACTACACGTACTCCGCGAAGTTCGGGACGCGAAACTGGGGCGGCGGCGGCCGGTCGTCCGCCCGCGAGACCGTCAACTGGGTGGCGGCGGGCGCAGTGGCGAAAGCCGTGCTGGCGCAGTCTGACCACGACGTGCGGGTGAAAGCCCACGTCAACCAGATCGGGGAGATCGAAGCGCCGGACGTGTCCTTCGAGGACATCCGCGAACACAGCGAGGACAACGAGGTGCGGTGTGCGGACCCCGAGACCGCTGAACGGATGCGGGCGCTGATCGACGACTACCAGGAGCGCGGCGACTCCATCGGCGGGTCGATCTACTTCGAGGCGAGGGGTGTCCCGCGAGGGCTGGGCGCGCCGCGCTTCGACAGCGTGCCCGCGCGCCTCGGGCAGGCGCTGTTCGCGATCCCCGCGACGACCAGCGTGGAGTTCGGCCTCGGGCGGGACGCCCGCTCGGTGGCGGGCAAGCAGCGCAACGAGGACTGGACGGTCGCCGACGGCGACGAGGACCACGTCGTCGCCGACGAGGGCGACCCGATCCCCGCGGGCAACGACCACGGCGGCCTCCAGGGCGGCATCACGACCGGCGAACCGATCTACGGCGAGGCGTCCTGGCACGCGCCGACGTCGATCCCGAAAACCCAGGCAACCGTCGACTGGGAGACCGGCGAGGAGAAGGCGGTCACCGTGACCGGCCGCCACGACCCCTCGCTGCCGCCGCGTGCGGTGCCGGTCGTCGAATCGATGCTGTACTGCACGATCCTGGATTTCATGCTGCTGGGCGGCCGCATCAACCCCGACCGGCTGGACGGCCACCCCGGCCAGTACGACACCGACTACCACCCGAGCAGTCCGCGCAACGAGTGAGCGCGCCCACCAGTCGCTGCTGGCGCGTGTTCGCTCAATCGATCGCGAACTCGCCCCACTGTTGAAGCACAGCGACCCCGATCAGCGTCAACGCGAGCCCGCCGATCAGACCGGCGATGTTGCCAACCCCGACGGGGCTTGTCCACGCGGCCGACGCCCCGAGAAGCTCGCTGGCGGATGACCCCACGGTCAGCACGCCGAGGACCAATGCGGGAAGACCGATCGCACGCGGATTCTCCATAGACGGGTGTTCACCCCAGTCATCCAAAGGAATACCGGCGTGACACACGAGTCGTGTGCTGGCCGACTGTGGCAGAGTTCACACCGGCCGTGTGCTCACCGGCCGAGCGCCACTGTACTCGCGGGGCGTTCGCCAGCGAAGTTGCTTTCCGGGCGGCGCACCGACTGCCGGACGAATGGACGCCGCACAGGAGACCCGCCGGAATCCCTACGGGATGGACGAAGACTGCCGGAACTGCGCCGGCCTCTGTGACCAGCGCGAGCGCGTCGTGCACGGCTACGGCGACGTGGGCGCTGACTTCGTGTTCGTCGCGGAGTCACCGAGCGCCGCAAGCGAGGCCGCGGGCGTGCCGCTTGTCGGCGACGACGCCGGCGAGCGCTTCCAACACATCCTCGGCAGCGTCGGCCTGAACCACTCGCTCCCGTCGAGCACTGAGCCGGAGCTCGCGAACGCGTACGTGACCCTGCTGTCGCGGTGTCGCCACCCCGACCGGGAAGCCACCGCCGACGAACGCACGCGATGCGAGCCGTACCTCAACGCCGACATCCGGATGATCAACCCCGAGGTGCTGGTGCCCGTCGGCCAGCGCGCGCTCACCGAGCTCGGCAAGGAGTACACCACCACCCCGGCGGACAGCCTGGCTGTCACCGAGTTGCACGGCGACACGGTCCGCGGGCGCGGGTTCGAACTGGTCCCGATGATCCATCCCCGCGAGCAGTCGGACGCACAGACCGACGCGTGGATCAACTTCTTCCTGTCGTTCAAGGACACCGACTACCGCCAGACGAAAGGCCGGCGGTCGCGGTAGGCCACCCGTCCGGCTACCAGTACGGGGTTGTCGTGGTGGTCCCCATCACACCCACGCCGACCACGCCGGTGACGGTGGCGGCGGCGACCACCAGCGCCACCAGCGCCGCGATCGATGTCGAGACGGTCGTCGCCGCGGCCACCAGTGCGCCGCCGACCACGGCGCTGATCACAAGCACTGTTCCCCGCGCGAACACACCCACAGCGGTCACCATTACTGCGTGCTGTGTCGCCCCGCGTCTTAGCCGCCCCGGTCGACCCCGGACCGCGTCGTTCAAGCCACGCCAGCACCCACGCCATACTATGCCTGTCGCCGCCGTACTGGTTGACCCGCCACGCGATGGCCTGGTGTTGCCCACGCTGCCCGACGAAACGCCACTCTCGCCCAGTGAGGCCACCCGCCTCTACGAGGCGATGGTGGCCGACATCCTGCACGCGGTCGCGGAGAGCAACAGCGAGTTGCTCGTGAACTACCGCCCCGACGACCAGCTGCCCGACGCGGTGCCCGACGGCGACGCCGAATCGGAGGTGCGCGCGCTCGTCGACGACGCCCTGGACGACGACCAGCATGAAGCCGCGCGCGTGGAAGTGCAAGTCGGATCGTCGCGGTCGGCGCGGGTCGGCAACACGGTGACACACCTCCTGGAGAACGGCGGCGCGCAGTCGGTTGCCGTGATCGAGCCGGACGCGCCGACGCTGCTCCGGAAGGACATCGACAGCGCGGCGATGAAGCTCCGCCGCAGCGAGGTCGTGCTCGGGCCGGCGGACGGCGGTGACGTGTACTTCGCGGGATTCACCGAGCCCGTCGACTTCAAGCGCGCCCTGGAAGCGCCGGCCGTCGAGAACGTGAACGCGCGCGCCGTCGACGCCGGCTACGACGTTGACTTCCTCCCGGGGCGGCGACGCATCGGGTCCGCGAGAGCGCTGCAGACACTGGTGGCCGCGATCCGGGCGCGCCACGCGTCGGGGCGGCTGGTGCCCGCCCACACCACCGCGATCATCGAATCACTCGGGCTTCGGGTGGCGGCTGACGAGTCCGGGCTGCCGGCGCTGCGCCGAACGTAGCCCCCCCACCCCGGATTTCGAATGTTGGGCGTGCTGATTCGGTGGGGTGGGGTGGGGTGTGGGGACCACTGCAGGATGACAGCAAATAACATGGTGCGGGCGAACACCCCCACCCCGGATTTCGAGTGTTTCTCCAGAGCACAGTCCGGGGTCTACACGGTCGCGTCGTCGGCGTCCGCGATGGCCTCTTGGACCATCGTGGCGTCGACGTCCAACTCGTACTCGAAGAACTGGCCGCCACCACGGCCGTAGTTGCGGTCGTGCTGGCGCAGGAACCCCAACATCGACAGGTCGTTGAGGTGATCGTGAACGCTGCGCTGACTGAGCGGGTCGGAGGCGTACTCCGCGGCGATGTCGGCGTACACCTCGTACAGCTCCTTGGCACGCACTGGGGTGTCGTCCGCGATCGCGGTCTGTGTCACCGCCAACAGAACGTACTGCCCGTGGGTCGTCAGGTCCTTGATCGAGTCCTTGATGCGCCCCCGCTCCACGCGCCGAACTGCCGTCTCGACGTCGTCCTCGGTGACCGTCTCGCGTTCGTCCTCGATGGCCACGTTCACCGACTCGCGGAGCAGGTCGATGGCCTGGCGCGCACTCCCCCGGTCCCGGGCCGCAAGCGCCGCACACTGCGGGATCACGCCGCCCGTGAGCACGCCGCTGCTGAGCGCACGCTCGGCGCGGTCGTCGAGGATCGTGACCAACTCGTTGGCGTCGTAGGGTGGGAACTTGATCTCCCGCTCACAGAGCGTGTCCTGGACTTTCGGCGAGAGGTCGTTGCGGAACGTGTAATCGTTGGAGATGCCGACGACGGCGACCTGTGAGTCCTCGATGTTGCCGTTGGTCTTCGCGCGCGGGAGCTGGTACAGCAACATGTCGTCGTCGTCGAGGTTGTCGATCTCGTCGAGCACGATCAACACGGTGCCCTCGCGGGCTTCGATCTCGTCGAACAGCGCGTTCAGCACGTCGGAGGTGGACAGCCCGGTCGTGAGTGGGTCACTGTCGGTATCCCCACGCAACTCGTTCACGAGCGCGATGGCTGCCTGATACGACGACGGATGGTGGTGGCAGTTCACTTCGACGCTGGTGACGCTGTCGACGCCGTCCCGGTCGTCGGCCTCGTACTCCAGGGCGTCCATCATGTACCGCGTGACCGCGGTTTTCCCGACGCCGGTTTTCCCGTAGACGAAGACGTTATCAGGCTCCCAGCCGTCGACGACATCCTGGAGGGCGTTGGCGTACTGGTCGATCTCCTCGTCGCGTTCGCGGATCTCCTCGGGCTCGTAGTGGTCCTTGAGGACATCCTTGTTGGCGAACAGCTCGACGCGGTCCCGGAACGGCGTCTTCATCGCTTGCCGAGAGTTTCTACCCACCGTTTCATAACACTTTGGTTCTCGTGTTTCGGCTGTTTCGGGTGTTTCGTCGGGATCCGGACCACGGCAGTGCAAACCGATGACACGGTGTCACCGATCCCTGCCACCGTTGGGGGGTGGCCCCCGGAGCACACAGTCGAACATTTGCAGATCGGGGTGGGGGAGGGGGTGGGTGGGGTGTCCGCACCGCAAAACACTCGAAATACGGGGTGGGTGGGAGAGCCGACCCCGGGCTCGCCGGACAACGACAGTTTCAACCCTCCCCCCGTTCAATCGCGTCGTGTGCGGTGAGGTGGCAGAGCGGCCTATTGCGCCGGTCTTGAAAACCGGTGGCGTCACGCCTCCTGGGTTCGAATCCCAGCCTCACCGCTTCTCGACGTCTTTCGTGGGCAGTTACGGCACCACCGCCAACACGACGTGCTCCTCGCCCGTCGCAGCCCGAGCCACTCGCTTGACCCCGGCCGAGTCAGGTCGCGTGCCGCCCACAGCTGGCGAGCCGGCCGCACAGTCGCGCCCCGACCGCTACTGGGAACCGACTGTCGACCGAGCGGCCCTGTTCAATCCGGCCTGGGGTTCCGCCGACTAACACTTGAGACTTGGGGTGGGGGACCGCGACCAGCGGCCGGATTGAGAAACCGTTTTGAGGCCAGCGGCGGACCAAGGGAGTATGGCAGAGATGGAAGACCCCTCGGGGCGGGACTGGGTCCACGACCCGGACGGCGAGCACGGCAGCGAGGGCGGCCGCAAGTACGGGCTGGCGGTGCTCTCGAAGATGACCGTGGAGGGCGAAGACTTCCCACTGGACGCCGCCGAGTTCGTCGCGGAGTACGGTGAATACCCGGTTCGGCTCAACCACCAGACGGTCGTGTCGGTGGCGGACATCTTCGAGCATATCGACGCCGACGAGTTCGAGACGAAAGTCGGATTCCACAAGACCGTGGGTGCTGCGCTCCAGGACGCCGACTTCCTCGATTACCACCCCGACGCCTAACGGTCGCCGCGCGCTGGGCCACACGGGCCGGCCGGCCCCGCCACAGCCGCTGGGGTGCTACTGTGGATTGTAGGTGGCGTCTTCGAAGGCGGTGTCGTCGCGGGCGGCCCACGCCGTCATCTCGGAGGTTTCGGCCTGCACTTTCTCTTCGAGCAGGTTCACCGCGACCGAGTTTGCGCCCTCCGGGATGATGATGTCGGCGTGTCGTTTCGTCGGTTCGATGAACTGCTCGTGCATCGGCTTCACCGTCGAGAGATACTGGTCCATCACGCCTTCCAGTTCGCGGCCGCGCTCGACGACGTCGCGCTCGATGCGGCGCAGGATGCGAACGTCGGCGTCCGTTTCCACGTAGATGTGGAGATCAAGCATGTCGTTGACCGTCTCGTCGGAGAGCGCCAGAATCCCCTCCAGCACGATCACGTCCGTGGGTTCGACAACAACCCGGTCGGCCTTCCGGACGTGTCTCTCGAAGTCGTACTGGGGCATCTCGATCGACTGCCCGGACAGCAAGGCGTCGATGTGTGTGCGAAGCAGCTCCCACTCGAACGCCGACGGGTGGTCGTAGTTGGCGTTCGCGCGCTCCTCGAAGGGGCGGTCCGAGAGGTCCTCGTAGTAGTTGTCCAGCGGAATCAGCGTCGCCGACTCGCCCACGTTGTCGGTGATCTCGCGGGCGACCGTGGTTTTACCGGCACCCGTGCCTCCGGCGATGCCGATCGCGAACGACGGGATGGTCATTGACACAGCGAACGGCGGCGAGGCGTGTTGAATGCAGCGTTTTGCGGGCTGTACGCCCACCGCTGTCATGCCGGCGGCCCTGGGTCCACCACCGCCGCCCGTGCGTGGCTTTTACTACCGTGGTCTGCTATACCGACACATGAACGATGTGCGCCTCGAAGAGGCACTGTCAGCATCGCGCGCGACTGTCAGCGCGTCCGCGGCGGTGCCCGACGCCGCCACCACGCTTCGCGAGCACGACGCCACGGCTGCGGTGGTGCAACGCGCGGGCGACCTGGCGGGCGTGTTCACCGCCGACGCAGTCGTTGACGCCGTCGCCGACGGCCACGGGCTGGATTCGGTGACCGTCGCCGACGTGATGGCGGACACGCCGGTGTCGCTGTCGGTGGACGCGACGGTTGCGGACGCCATCGACGCCATGGCGCGCACCGGGGACGGGTGCGTGCTCGTCGTGGACGCCGACGCGGAGGCGATCGGTGTCGCGTCGGCCCAAGCGATCGCGGCGCTGGCGGCGACCAACGACCAGCGCCGCGGTTCCAGGCCGCCACTCGGCGGCCCCGGTCGGACACCGGTCGGTGCGTCCGGCGGCGCACCGGGCGATCCTCCCGAATCACGTGACGGCGACCCCACAACGGCGGGGGCGAACACGTACTCCGAGCAGGGCGTCTGTGAGCGCTGTGGCGGGCTCGCGGCGGCGCTCGGACGCGTCAACGGCCGGCTGCTGTGTACGGAATGTCGGTCGTTGTGAACGAGCCGCCTGCACGCACCTTTACTCGGTCCCGAGTACTGCCGTTCGGGGCGGCTGTCCGTACGGAAACGCATTTACAGGCACACGCAGTGGCTCCGATACATGGCGATACGGACCCTCGACGACCTGGCGGCGGCCAACCGCGCGATCGGGGTGCGCGTCGACATCAACAGCCCGCTGACGGCCGCCGGCGGGCTGGCCGACGACGCCCGCCTGCGCGCGCACGTCGACACGCTCGCCGAACTGCTGGCTGCGGACGCGCGCGTCGCCGTGCTCGCCCACCAGGGCCGACCGGGCGGCGACGAGTTCGCGCGCCTCGAACGCCATGCCGACCGCCTCGACGCGCTTCTCGATGCGCCCGTCTCCTACTGCGACGCGACGTTCTCCACGGGGGCACGCGACGCCGTCGCCGACCTCGCACCCGGCGAGGCGGTCGTGCTTGAGAACACCCGCTTCTACAGCGAGGAGTACATGGCGTTCGCCCCCGAGCGCGCGGCCGACACCGCGCTCGTCGATGGCCTCGCGCCGGCGCTGGACGCGTACGTGAACGACGCGTTCGCCGCCGCCCACCGCTCACAACCCTCCCTGGTCGGGTTCCCGGAAGTCCTCCCGTCCTACGCGGGGCGCGTGATGGAGGCCGAACTGGACGCACTCAGCGGCGTCGCCGACACGCCAACGCCACGCACGTACGTCGTCGGCGGCGCAAAAGTGCCGGACTCCGTGGAAGTCGCGGCACACGCCCTCTCCCACGGGCTCGCCGACAACGTACTCGTGACCGGCGTGGTGGCGAACGTCTTCCTGGCGGCCACCGGTGTCGATCTCGGCCGGGCGTCGACCGACTTCATCCACGAGCGCGACTACGGGACGGAGATCGCGCGCGCGGCCGACCTGCTCGCGGCGCACAACGACGCCCTCCACCTGCCCGTCGACGTGGCCGTCGAGCGCGACGGCGCGCGGTGTGAACTCTCCACCGACGCCCTGCCGCCGGCCGGCGACGAAGCCGTCTGTGACATCGGCAGCGACACCGTCGACGCGTACGCCGACGTGCTGGCGGACTCCGAAACCGTCGTGGTAAACGGGCCGGCCGGCGTCTTCGAGGACGACCTGTTCGCCGACGGGACGCGTGGCGTCTTCGACGCGGCGTCGGAAGTCGAGCACAGCATCGTGGGTGGCGGCGACACCGCGGCCGCGATCCGGCGCTTCGACATCACCGGCTTCGACCACGTGAGCACGGGCGGCGGTGCCGCGATCAACCTCCTGACCGACGCCGACCTGCCCGCGGTGGCGGCGCTGCGATGACGGTGCGGCCCGCCAGCGGCACGGACATCGACACCGTCGCGGAGCTATGGGTCCAACTGGCCGCCGAGCAACGCGCCCACGGCTCGCACCTGCTGGCCGCCGAAAACCACGCCCAAGCCCGCGACCTGATCGGGCAGTACGTCCACGCCGACGGTGTCGCTGTCACGACCCAGGCCGGACGCACGGTCGGGTTCGTGATGTTTCACACCGAAACCGGGTTCTACGAGACCGACCGCACCCGTGGCGTCATCGACAACCTCTACGTTGCGCCCGGGTTCCGGGGCGACGGCCGCGGGTCGGCGCTGCTCACGCACGCCGAGCGCGAACTCCGGTCGCGGGGCGCGGACGCGCTGGCGATCGAAGCGCTCGCGGACAACGCGGCCGCCCGCCGGCTGTACGAACGCCGCGGCTACGCCCCCCACCGGGTGACCTTCGAGCAGTCAGTCGAAAACGATACCCACTCAAAGGATGACCCGTAACATCCGGGTGCGCCAAGGGAGCTTGGGTGGTCCAAGCACTCGATTTGTAATCGAGAGTTCGTGGGTTCAAATCCCACCCTTGGCTTGATACGCTGTTGCTTGCGTGCGCCGTCGTGTCGGGTCAGACGTGCGGTTCGAACACGTCCCGGTGGAGGCGTTCGGCCACCGCATCGAGGATCGTCTGGAGGTTCTGCGTGTCGTACTGGTTGTACGTCACCAGGCGGTCGAGCGCGGCTTCATCGTTGTCTTCGGCGTAGCGACGCCACAGCCGGACCGCCTCCCGACCGTCAACGTCGTCGACCTCCGCACGGTCGACCCCGAGGTCGCGTTCGACCTGCTTCAGCCCGCCGGTGAGATCCAGGCGTCGGCACGGATACATCAGGTCCAGGTGGGGGCTGTCCAGTGAGAGATCGAAGTGGTGCTCGAGGAACGGGGCGTCGAAGCGTTTGCCGTTGAACGACGCCACCATGGGCGCGTCGAGCAAGGCCTGTAGGCGCTCGGCCGTGAGGTCGTCGCCGCGGACGAGCGTGGTGGTGTCGCCGCCGCGGTGGACGCTGACCGTGGTGACGACGCTGCTGTGCTGGTCGAGCCCGGTGGTTTCGATGTCGAAGAAGGCGACGTCGTCGGCGACGTTCTCGTAGAGCCGCCAGAGCTCGCCCGACGGCAGCGCGTCGGCGAAAAACGACGTGTTGCCGGCGTCGAGGGCGCGCTCGGCGGCGTCGATGAACGAGTAGATGTTCTCGGCGGTGGCGTCCCCGATGCCGGGGCCGTCGCCGTCGAAGTCAGTCCAGTGTGTGACGCCGTGTTGCCAGAGGCGGCGTTCGGTCCGCTCGCCGACGCCGGCGGCCGGCAGAAACGAGTTCTCCACGCGCATATCCACGGCCTGGGGTGGCTGGCACATAGGCAGCGCGGTCTCCGGGCGGGTACGTGGTGCCGAGCGTTCGGTATCGGGGGCGCACTCGCTGGTGGGTCGTCGAGTCGCCGCCGCGTGGCAGTGAAGTCGGTCAAAAGTGGCCGTGGGCAGCGGCCACCCGATGTCAGAGGCACGTCCACCGGACCTGCAAGCTGACCGGTGAACGTATGTCTGTTGTGCGGCGGACATAGTCAATCTTCCCCCTTCACAGTAAGGTGTGGTTTGTGGTGCCGTGTTAGCGATGTGTACTGCGTGCCCATCGCCGACGGCGCGGGCTTACGCGAGGGGCGCGTCGAGCGCACGCGCAACTGCGTCCTCGACCAGCCCTGCACGGACGAGATCGCCGACAGCAGCCATGTCATCAGCCAGCGCCCGGTCGCCGGCGACCGGCTCGGACACCTCGCGCACGAGGTCGTACGCCGCGGCTGTGCCCGCGCCGAGCGCGAGATCCGGATCGAGGAACTCCCGGCCTTGCGCGCCACACAGCAGCTCCACGCCAACCACGGTGGCGGCCTTCTCGACGGCCTCCCGGAGGTTGTACGCCGCCCCCGCGCTCATGCTCACGTGGTCCTCCTGTGCGCCCGACACCGACGCGTTGTCGAGTGTTGGCTGGCCGAGCGACCGCAGGTCGTTGACAAGCGACGCGGCCGTGTACTGCGGGATCATCAGCCCCGAGTGCAGCCCGCTGTCCGGGGCGAGGAACGGCTCCAGGTGTGGCTCCTGGGTTTCGGGGTTGAGCAGGCGGTCGGTGCGGCGCTCGCTGATCGCGGCGAGCTCGGCGAGCGCGCTGGCGGCGTATCCGAGGCGCAGCGCCAACACCTCGCCGTGGAAGTTCCCCCCGGAGACGACCGCCGCCCGGTCGGTGCCACTGGCCCGCGGCCCCACGCGGTCGCCGGCGAACACCAGCGGGTTGTCGGTCGCGCTGTTGAGCTCCGTCGCCACGGCCGCTCGGAGGTGGTCCAGCGCGTCCCGAACGGCCCCGTGGACCTGTGGCAGGCACCGAATCGAGTAGGCGTCCTGCACGCGGTCGCAGTCCCGGTGGTGGTCGAGAACCTCGCTGCCGGCGGTCAGGTTCCTGATGTGTCGCGCGCTCACCGCCTGCCCGTCGTGGGGGCGGACCTCGTGGATCGCGGGGGCACAGCTCGCCGTCGTGGACATCGTCACCTCCGTCGTGAGCGCGCCCGCGGTGTCCGCACTGCGGAGCACGCGCTCGGCGTCCACGAGCGCCAGCGCAGCCACCCCGGTGGTCAGTTGCGTGCCGTTGATCAGCGCGAGCCCCTCTTTGGCCTGCAGCGTCACCGGCTCCAGGTCGGCCGCCGCGAGCGCCTCGGCGGCGGGCATGCGTTCGCCCGCCACGTCGGCCTGCCCCTCGCCGATGAGCACGCGGCTCATGTGTGCCAGCGGCGCGAGGTCGCCGCTCGCACCGAGACTGCCCCGTGACGGCACCACGGGATGGACGCCCTCGTTCAGCAGCCCCACGAGCACGTCCAGGACGCGCTCGCGGATGCCCGAATACCCCTTCGCGAGCGCGTTCAGCCGCGTCACCAGGAGCGCGCGCACCGCCGCCGTGTCGAGCTCGCTGCCGGCACCGGCGGCGTGGCTGCGCACGAGGTTCGCCTGCAGGGCTTCCCGGTCGGCGGCGTCGATGCGGGTGTCGCTCATGGACCCGAAGCCGGTGTTCACGCCGTAGACCGCTTCGTCGCCGCCGAGCACGTCCACGATGCGCGCTCGCGACTCGCGCACCGCCTCTCGCGCGCCGGCGGCGATGCTGACGGGCGCGTCGTGTCGTGCAACCGCGTCGACGCCTGCCGGGGTCAGCGATTCGCCGTCGATGACGACGCCCTCGGTGGTCACGCCCCACCACCCCCGACGGCGACCGTGCCGTCCGCCAGCACGGCTTCGACGTTGTTCACACCGGGGTTGTACGGCAGGTGTACGTGGCTCGGGGCGTCCACGACGAGCACGTCCCCGTCGGTGCCTTCCCGGAGCGTGCCGGTGCCGTCCTGGCCGCGGTCGAGCGCGCTCGCGGCCCACGCGGTCGCGGCCAGCACCGCGTCCGCGGGCGCCATCCGCATCCCGTTGCACGCCAGGGACACGACGAACCCCATGCTGTGGGTGTAACAGTTCGGGTTCAGGTCGGTGCCGAGCGCGACCGGCGCGCCCGTGCGGTTGTCGGCTGCCGCCAGGAACTGCTGTGGGTCGGCGTACGCTTCGTCCAGCACGAACGCCGTCGCGGGGAGCAACACGGGCGTCACGCCGGCGTCGGCGAGGGCGGCGGCGTCCTCGGGCGTGGCGTGCAGGAGGTGGTCGGCGCTGGTCGCCCCGAGGTCGGCGGCGAGCTGCGCGCCCCCCAGTCGGGTGAACTCCTCGGCGTGAAGCTTCGGCGCGAGTCCGTGCTCGCGGCCGGCATCGAGGATCCGGCGGGACTGCTCGACGGTGAACACGTCCGCCTCGCAGAACACGTCGCAGAACCTCGCAGGGCCGTTGGCGGCCGCCGGGAGCTGGTCGGCGATCACCGCGTCGACGTAGGCGTCGGCGTCGGTGTCGTCGGGCACGGCGTGCGCGCCGAGGAACGTGGTCACCACGTCGACGGGGTGCTCGGCGGCGGCGGCCGCGATGGCGTCGAGCATGCGACACTCCGTCTCCGTGTCCAGCCCGTAGCCGGTCTTCACCTCGGCCGTGGTGGTGCCGTGGGCGAGCATCACGTCGAGTTGCGCGGTGAGGTTCGCCACCAGGGCGGCGTCGCTGGCCGCGCGCACGGCGTCAACCGTCCGAAGGATGCCACCGCCCTCGGCGAGGATCTCCTGGTAGGGCTTGCCGCGGAGCTTCGCGGCGAACTCGTCGCTGCGGTCGCCCGCGAACAGGGCGTGCGTGTGCGGGTCAACGAACCCAGGGAGCACGGTCTTCCCGGTGGCGTCGATCGCCGTGGTGGCGTTCTCGGCGGGGTACGCCGCGAGCACGTCCGCGGTGTCCCCGACCGCGGCGACCGCGCCGTCGACGACCGCAACCGCGCCGTCGGCGTGCGTTTCGAGCGTGTCCCCACCCGCAGCGGGGCCGACGACCAACTCGCGCGCGCCGTGCACGACCGCGTCGAGGCTGCTCATTGCGCCCCCGCGAGGAAATGCGCGATCGTCCGTGCGGCGGCGTCGACGGTCCGCCCGCCGGTGTCGAGGGTGGGTGCCGTTTCGACGAGTTCGAACCCGCGGATGCGGTCGTCGCTGGCGGCCAACGCCTCCACCAGCGCGAACAGCTCCCGGGGCTGGATGCCGCCCGGTGTCGGCGCGCTCGCACCCGGGTAGGCGGCGTCGAGCACGTCGATGTCCACGCTCACGTAGACGTGATCCACGCCGTCGAGGGCCTCGCGCGCGACGTCCAGGCTGCCGTCGCGGTCAGCGGCGACGGCGTCGCTCGTGACGATGCGGCCGCCCTGCTCGCGAAGGAACTCGGCGTACGCGGTGGTGGTCTCGAAGTGGCGCGCGCCGACGACAGCAAGCGCGTCCAGTCCGGCGTCGAACAGCTGTCGGTACGGCGTCCCGCTGGTCGGGCCACGGTCACCGACCGCCCGGCAGTCGAGGTGCGCGTCGACGCTCACGACACCGACCGCGCCGTTGTCCGCCGCGACGAGGGGCGCGACGTTCGCGTACGACAGGGAGTTGTCGCCGCCGACGAACACCGGCAGCGCCGCCGTTTCGTGGACCTCGGCGGCGGCTTCGCGGACCGCCGCCTGTGTGTCGGCCACGTCGCCGTCGGGGAGCACGACGTCACCGAGGTCCGCCACCCCGGAGACGGCCCCCGCGTCGAAATGGTGGGTTTTCACGCCCGCCAGCGACTCCCGGATCGCGGACGGCCCGTCGCGCGCCCCCCGACGGCCGATCACTGCGCCGTCGTACGGCTCGCCGACGAGGACGGCGTCGTAGTCGTCGGCGTCACTGGGTGTCGGTACCGGCTCGACGACGCCCCCGAACTGCTCGTCCCGGGGATCGGTGCTCGTGGGCGTCCAGTCGGTCGCGTTCTGGAACATCACTGCTCACGCTCCGCGTCCCGCATCGGAACCGTAACCCCGGACGCTGCAGCCTCCACGAGCGCGTCCGCGTAGCCGGCGTCGGCGTGCCGGATCACGCCCATCCCGGGGTCGGTGGTGAACACCCGCCGCGCCGTCTCGGCGGCGGCGTCCGAGCCGTCGAGCACCACGTGGTTGTTGGTGTGCAGTGAGTTTCCGATCCCCACACCGCCGCCGTTGTGGACGCTGACGATGTCGGCGCCCGCCGCCGTGTTGAGGAGTGCGTTCAGGATCGGCCAGTCGGCGACGGCGTCCGTGCCGTCCCGCATGGCCTCGGTTTCGCGGTTGGGGCTGGCGACGCTGCCGGCGTCGAGGTGGTCGCGGGTGACGACGATCGGGGCCTCGATCTCGCCGCTATCGACGAGCTCGTTGATCCGAACCGCGAACCGGGCGCGCTCGGTGAGGTCGTCGTCCGCGGCGCAGTAGCCAAGCCAGCACACCCGACTGGGCAGCCCCTGGAACTGGACGTGTTCCTGCGCGAGGTCGATCCACCGGTGCAGGTCGTCTTTCTCCGGGAACAGCTCCGTGACGGCCCGGTCAGTGCGGTGGATGTCAGCGGGGTTCCCGGACAGCGCCACCCACCGGAACGGCCCCTTCCCGCGGCAGAACAACGGCCGGATGTACGCCGGCACGAACCCCGGGAAGTCGAACGGGTCGTGGGACTCCCCCGCGGTTGTCGTCACGTCACCGCGGTGGGCGGCGACCTGCCCACGGATGTTGTTCCCGTACTCGAAGGCGACCGCGCCCGCGTCCTGCATCGCGAGGACGGCGGCGACGTGGCGCGCCATCGTGTCCATCGACGCCTCGCGGTACGCGTCGGGGTCCTCCTCCCGCAGCTCGTCGGCGTCCGCGACGGTGTACCCGCTCGGGTAGTAGCCCGCCAGTTCGTCGTGCGCGCTCGTCTGGTCGGTGACCACGTCCGGCACGAAGTCGCGGTCGAGCATCCCCTCCAGCACGTCCGCTGCGTTGCCGTGAACGCCGACGCTGTAGGGGTCGCCCGCCTCCGCGGCTGCTGTCGCGCGCTCGATGGCCTCGCCGAGGTCGTCGGTTCTCTCCATGCAGTAGCCGGTCTCGATGCGGCGGTCGATGCGGGCCTCGTCGACCTCGGCGGCGATGCAGACGCCGTGGTTCATCGTGACCGCCAGCGGCTGCGCGCCACCCATCCCTCCGAGGCCGGCGGTCGCGACGATCTTCCCGCGGAGGCCGTCGTTGTCGGGGTAGTGGTCGCGGGCCAGCTCCGCAAGCGTCTCGAAGGTGCCCTGGATGATCCCCTGCGTGCCGATGTACGCCCACGAGCCCGCGGTCATCTGGCCGTACATGATCTTGCCCTCGGCCTCCAGTTCGTGGAACTGCTCCCAGTCGGCCCAGTTGCCGACCAGGTTCGAGTTCGCGATGAGCACGCTGGGCGCGCGCTCGTGGGTTTCGAAGACCCCCACCGGTTTCCCGGACTGCACGAGCAGCGTCTCGGCGTCCGCAAGCGTTCGGAGTTCGTCGAGGATGGCGTCGTAGGCGTCCCACGACCGGGCGGCCTGTCCGGTGCCGCCGTAGACAACGAGGTTCTCGGGGTCCTCTGCCACCTCGGGGTCGAGGTTGTTGTTCAGCATGCGCAACGCGGCTTCCTGTCGCCAGCCCTCGCACTCGATGTCGGTGCCGGTCGGTGCGCCCCGATAGGCCTGCCACTCGGCGGACGGCTCGCTCGTCTCCGCCGCCGCGCTTGGTGTGTCCATACAGTACACTCGGCGCGCGTGATCATGACGCTACACCCGCCACTAGACGGGTCGTTTATGCGTGGTCGCTGTGGGCTGGGCGTATGCAGCAAGCGACGCTCCGGCTCGCCGGGTCCGGGAGCGCGTACGCCGCCGCCACCGCAAACACCGACGCGCGCATGCAGTTGTGGTGCAACGACCACTGCGACCTCCTGGAGATCAGCGGCGGCGGTGTGGCGCGCGTGCTCGCCGCCGTCGACGCCCGCGTCGGCATCCGCGATCGCGTCACCGAAGGCGACACCACGGTTGCTGTGACCGAGGCGTGCCTGCGCGCGGCGACCGCCGATGGCGTTGAGGACACGCTCGCCGCCCACGGCTGCCTGCTCGTGCCACCGCTGACCTACGATGACGGCCAGAAACACCTCCAGGTGCTCGCGCTTTCGCCGGCGGCGCTCACCGACGTGTACCACGCCCTGCGCGCGGACTACGAGATCACGGTTGCGGACAAACGCGAGGTGAGCGCGCCCGCTAGCGCGGCCCCAGGCACCCAGGCGGCCGATCTGACAGCCCGCCAGGCCGCCGTGCTCCGTGCTGCCGTCGACGCCGGCTACTACGAGCGACCCCGCGAAACCACCACCGCCGCCCTCGCCGACCGGTTCGACATCGCGCGGTCCACGCTCGAAGAACACCTGCGGCGCGCCGAGGGGAAGCTCGCGCGGGCCGCCGTCCGCGACTAACGGCGGGCCCGATACCACAACACTTCTGCGGCCCGCACACCCAGCCCGGTGTGTGCGTCGATTCGCTGGCGTGGTTCTCGGCGGCGTGCTCGCGCAGGCCGCCATTCTCGGAACGTTCGGCCAGCTCAGCCCCCACCACCCGGGCGCGGTGGTGGTGGCGTTCCGCGTGAGCACCACCGGCCTCATCGGCGGCTACGTCGCGGCCGCGCTCGGTACACACCACCCCCTGCGGACCGCGACTGCGGCGGGCGCCAGCGCCGGTGTCGGTGTCGGCGTGGCGTTCTGGTGGACGGTGCTGTACGGCGACACCGTGGGCGTGTTCCACCAACTCCACTACGTGCTCGCGACCGCGCCGATCCCTGGCCGGCTGGTGCGCACCGCACCCCGGGCGGTCGCCGCGGGCGCGGCGCTGCTCGTCGCCGCGGCGTTCACCGCCGGGGGGTACCTGGGTGGCTGGATGGTGGCGACGACGCGGGCGGCACGCCGGGACTGACGCGGCCGCGACCACCACCCGAATCACAACGCCTTAGCGTGCGCGGCGGCGTACGCTGTGAGGGAATGACGCTACTGACCGCCGACACCGTAGTGCAGGACGCGGACCGCGTGCTCCAGGACGGAGCCGTGGTGGTTGTTGACGACCGGATCACGGCGGTCGGCGACCGCGCCGCGCTGGCGGACGCCCACCCCGACCACGAGCGGATCGACGTGGACGTGCTCGCGCCCGGGCTGGTGGGTGCCCACGTACATTCGGTGCAGAGCCTCGGCCGCGGGATCGCTGACGACCAGGAGCTGCTGGACTGGCTGTTCGACCACGTGCTCCCGATGGAGGCGGGGCTGGACGCCGCCGAAATGCGGGCGGCGGCCGACCTGGCGTACCTGGAGTTCGTCGAATCCGGCACCACCGGCGTCGTCGATCACCTCTCGGTCGATCACGCCGGCGAGGCGTTCGGGGCGGCCGCCGACAGCGGCGTGCGCGCGCGCCTCGGGAAGGTGCTCATGGACAAGGACTCCCCGGACGGCCTCCAGGAGGACACCGACGCGGCGCTCGCCGAGACGGAGGCGCTCATCCGCGAGTGGGACGGCGCTTGTGACGGGCGCATCCAGTACGCGATCACCCCGCGGTTTGCGGTCTCGTGTACGGAAGCATGTCTGCGTGGCTGCCGCGCGCTCGCGGACGAGTACGGCGTTCGCATCCACACGCACGCAAGCGAAAACCAGGGCGAGATCGAGACCGTCGAAACCGAGACCGGCAAGCGCAACATCCACTGGCTGGACGACGTCGGGTTGACCGGCGAGGACGTGGTGCTTGCACACTGCGTGTGGACCGACGACAGCGAGCGCGCGCTGCTCGCGGAGACGGGCACGCACGTCACGCACTGTCCGTCCTCGAACATGAAACTGGCCTCGGGCGTCGCGCCCGTCGCGGACTACCGCGAGCGCGGGATCAACGTCGCGCTCGGTACCGACGGCCCGCCGTGCAACAACACCCTCGACGGGTTCGCGGAGATGCGCCAGGCCAGCCTCCTGGGGAAAGTCGACGCCCTCGATCCGACCGCGCTGCCCGCCCGCAGCGTCTTCGAGATGGCGACGCACAACGGCGCGAAGGCCGCAGGCTTCGAGAACGTGGGGCGGATCGCGGAGGGATGGACGGCGGACCTCGTGGGCCTCAGCACCGACGCCGCGCGCTCGACGCCGATCCACGACCCGTACTCCCATCTGGTGTACGCCGCCCACGGCGACGACGTGACGCTCACGATGGTTGCTGGCGACGTGCTCTACCGGGACGGCGCCCACGTCCGGATGGACGCCCCCGCGATCCGGGAGCGCGCCCGCGAGTTCGCCGCCGAACTCTGACCCGCCGGCCGCCCGGGCCGACACGCAGCGTTGCGGTATGGCTGCCCGTGGCACACCCGTTCCAAGCCGAGACGTACTTCAACCACGACAGATTTTGCGGGGACATGACCGAGAGTGGTCCGCTGGAGAATATGCTCGCGCAGATGGAGCAGGCGCGCGAGTACGTTGACATCGACGACGGCATCTACGAGCGACTGAAGTCCCCCGAGCGAACGCTGTCCGTCAGTCTCCCGGTGCGCATGGACGACGGCAGCGTGGAAGTGTTCGACGCCTACCGCTGCCAGTTCGACAGCGCACGCGGCCCCTACAAGGGCGGCATCCGCTACCACCCGACCGTCTCCGAGGAAGAGGTGTCCGCGCTGGCCGGCTGGATGACCTGGAAGACCGCGCTCGTCGACCTGCCGTTCGGCGGCGCGAAGGGGGGCATCGTCTGCAACCCCAAGGAGCTCTCGGACAACGAGATCGAGCAGCTCACCCGCCGCTACACCGAGGGCATCCGCCGGATGATCGGCCCGGAGACGGACATCCCCGCGCCCGACATGAACACCGACCCCCGCACGATGGCGTGGGTCATGGACACCTACTCCGTCTACCAGGGGTACGCGGTTCCGGAAGTCGTCACCGGCAAACCCCCGGAGATCGGCGGCACCGACGGCCGCGTGGAGGCCACCGGCCGCGGCGTCTCCATCATCACCGAGGAGACCTTCGAATACTTCGACACCGACATCCAGGACGCCGACGTGGCGATCCAGGGCTTCGGAAACGTCGGCAGCGTCACGGCCGATCTGCTCTCCGAGCGCGGCGCGAACATCGTCGCCGTCTCGGACGTGACCGGCGCGATCCACGACCCAACCGGGCTCGACATCGCCGACGTGCAGGCGTACGCTGACGCCAACGGCGGCCGCCTGGAGGGGTACGACGCCGAACCCATCTCCAACGACGACCTCCTCACGCTGGACGTCGACGCCCTGATCCCCGCCGCGATCGAGGACGTCATCACCGTCGACGTGGCCGAACGCCTCGCGGCCGACGTGATCGTGGAAGCCGCCAACGGCCCGACGACCTTCGACGCCGCCCAAGTCCTCAGCGACCGCGGCGTCCCCGTCGTCCCGGACATCCTCGCGAACGCCGGCGGCGTCATCGTCTCGTACCTCGAATGGGTGCAGAACAGCCAGCAGTACTCCTGGGACGTCGAGGAGGTCAACCGCGACCTCCGACAGCGGCTCACGGGTGCCTTCGACGAGATGCTGGTGGCCTACGAGGACCGCAACATCCCGACGCTGCGCACCGCCGCCTACACCATCGCCTTGGAGCGCAGCGCGGACGCCCACGAGTTCCGCGGGCTGTTCCCGTAACCCAACCCGAGGAGTTAACCCCGCTGCCCTCACAGCCCGGGGCATGAGCCACGAGGCGGTGTTCGTCGACCTCGACAACACCCTCTACCCCTACCAGCCGTGCAACGAGGCGGGCCAACAGGCGGCCTGGGAGACAGCCACCGACCGCGGCTACGACGTCTCGCGGGCGGCGTTCGAATCGCTGTACTCCCGGGCGCGCGCCGCGGTCAAACGCGAGGTTTCCGAAACCGCAAGCGCCCACGACCGCGGCCTCTACTTCAAGCGCGCGATCGAACTGCAGGCGGGCACCCCCAACGCGGCCGACGCGCTGGCGCTGGCCGACGCCTACTGGGACGCCTACATCGACGCGCTGTCGCTTTTCGACGGCGTTCGGGAGACACTAGATCGTCTTCGGGACGCCGGCCTGGACGTGGCTGTGGTGACGAACCTGACGACGCGCGTGCAGCTGCGGAAGCTCGCGGCCACGGGGCTGGCCGACCGCGTCGACTGCGTGCTCACCAGCCAGGAAGTCGGTCGCGAGAAACCCGCGAGCGTGATGTTCACCGTGCCGCTGGCACGCCTCGGTGTCGCACCCGCGGACGCAGTGATGGTCGGCGACTCGGTGGCGTCGGACGTCGTGGGCGCGAACGGCGTCGGGCTGACGAGCGTGCTGTGCAACAACGACCGCACGGGGCTGACCGGCCGCGAATCGCCCGACCACAGGATTGAATCGTTCCGGGACGTAACGGACGTGGTACTGTAACCATGCTCGCCCGTGAACGCGTCGACGTGGTGGACTACGCACCGGCACTGAGTGACCTCACGCCCGGCCGCACCGGGAACCTGAGCGTTCGCGACGGCGACCGGTTCGCCGCGACGCCGACCGGCGTCCCCTACGACGGCTTCGACGCCAGCGACGTGCCCGTGGTCACCCTCGACGGTGACGTGGTCGCCGGCGAGATGACGCCCACCAGCGAGGTCCCGATGCACACGGGCATCTACCAGCGCCTTGACGCGGGCGCGATCGTGCACACGCACTCGCCGTGGGCGTCCACACTGGCGGTGCTGGGCGACGAACTCCCCCCGATCCACTACATGATCACGGCGGTCGGGCGGCGCGTCCCGGTCGCGGAGTACGCGCCCTACGGCTCCGACGATCTGGCCGAACTCGTCGTCACGGAGATGGCCGACGCGGACAGCGACGCCTGCATCCTCGCCCACCACGGTCTCGTCGTCGTCGGTGACGATCTGGCCGACGCCGTCGAGAACACCATCCACGTCGAGGAGCTGTGCAAGGTGTATCTGCGGGCGCGCCGCCACGGCGACCCGGACACGCTCACCGACGACCAACTGGCCGCCGTCGAGCGCCGGTTCCAGTCCTACGGGCAGGGCGGCGACTGAGCCACCGTCCGCGGCTCACAGCGCCCGGTTCGCGAAATGCGTGAGCGTCAGCATCGCGACCACGAGCATCCCGAAGCCGGCAACCGCGAACCACGCCGACGCGATCCGCGGGGACGCAGTCACGTCGGGCGCGCCCACCCACACGGCCCCGCCCGTGGTCGCCGTCACCAGCCCGTAGACGTACGCCCGGATGCATTCGTAGCCCACTCCCACCACGTCCATGTCTCGCTGTCGTGTTCGACTGGCTATATTTGTTCGGGTGTTTCTCACGCCCGCTCACACAGTGTGTTGTGGTGAACGCCCGCACACGAGCCCGAAACTCGAAGTACTATAACAGCGGCGCGGTGACCATAGAGACATGACTGACGTGGATGTCGCCGTGGTTGGTGGTGGGCCAGCGGGGTCGACCGCTGCGTACGCGGCCGCCGACGCAGGCGCTGACGCCGTCGTCTACGAGAAGGGCGTGCCCCGAAGTGACCGCGACCGCCTCGGCCCCGACTCGACGGACGCAGCCGGCTTCCTGGATTACTGGCTGGACGTCGCCGGCCTCGATGTCGCGGACATCCCCGACGACGTGATCGAACACGACCTGGCCGACGCCGAGTTCATCGGACCCACCGAGCGCGTGACCGTCGACCGGACCGGCATCGACAACGACTACGACGCCTTCGGGTTCACCTTCCATCGCGCCCGCTTCGACGACTGGCTCCGGGATCGCGCCGAGGCCGCCGGCGCGCGCTACGAGGCCGGCACCACGGTGAAGACGGTGGACTCACACATCGACGGTGACGGCCACGAGCACACCCTCCACCTCGGTGGTGGGGAGACGGTCACCACCGAGTATCTCGTGCTCGCCGACGGCCCCCAGCGTCAGATCACCATGCGCGTCCTCGACCCCCTGTTGCCCGCGGACACGCAGGCCAGCACGGTGCTCAGCCCGCCGGACGCCAACCACATCGCGTACCAGGAGTACCGCCAGTTCCCGGACGACGTCTTCGACGACGCCTCCCTGAAGTTCTGGTGGGGATGGATGCCCGGCGAGACCGCCTACCCCTGGGTGTTCCCGAACCAGGGCAACGTCGCCCGGGTCGGACTGACGATGCCCATCGGCCTGGACATCGCCGACTTCGACCCCG
This sequence comes from Halobacterium sp. MBLA0001, assembly GCF_049705385.1. NCBI lineage: Archaea > Methanobacteriati > Methanobacteriota > Halobacteria > Halobacteriales > Halobacteriaceae > Halobacterium > Halobacterium sp. MBLA0001. Next base: position 1,679,948 of record NZ_JBNAMQ010000007.1, on the reverse strand, counting down.
ACGACTGGCGGCTGCTGCGCGCGGACGACGACAAGATCCCGTCCGGCAGCGAGTACATCCACCGCTTCCTCACCGAGGTGTACGGCGACGAGTACGACATCGACACGGCGTTCCCGATCGTCGACGACCACGGCAAAGCCGGCGGCACGGAAACCTACCCGATCTCGTCGACGCAACCCATCGAATCACCGGTCGAGGCGGGCATCGCCGTCACCGGCGGCGCGATGGGCGCGACCTCGGCGTTCCACGAGGGCGGCGACCACGTCGCCCACCGGACGGGCCTGCTTGCCGGGCGGCTGGCGGCCACGGAGAGCCTCGAGGAGTACAACGACGCCTGGCACGACGCCATCGGCGACGAGGTGAAACGCAACGTCGCAATGGCGAACATCGTCGGGTCGTTCGGCCCCGACGACTGGGACGACACGATCCGCATCACGCGATCGATGCTGGACGCCACCGACACCGGCAGCGTCATCTCCAAGTCCAGTGCGCGCTCGGCCGCCGGCGGGCTCAAGCTCTACGGCAAATACCGGAAAGCGAAGTTCGGGCTGCGCAACGGCCGCTACGTGAGTCTGCACGCGTCGGATTACTCGCTGTAACGGCGTGATGTCGCAGCGCTGACCACCCGCTCGCTGGTTCCGTAACTGGTTCCCTGTCGGGACCCAAACCCCCAGCGTATGCTATCCGAAGGTACCACCGCACCCGACTTCTCGCTTGCCAACCAGGACGACGAGACGGTGTCGCTCTCGTCGTTCGCGGGCCAACACGTCGTTGTCTACTTCTACCCACGCGCCGACACGCCGGGCTGCACGAGCGAAGCCTGCGAGTTCCGCGACAACTGGGGGCGCTACGACGACGCCGGCGTGCCCGTCGTCGGCATCAGCGACGACCCCGTCTCGGAGCTCGCGGCGTTCAAGGACAAGTACAACCTGCCGTTCGATCTGTTGAGTGACGCCGGCGGCGAGGTGGCGACCGCCTACGAGTCCTACGACGAACAGGAGATCACGGGCGAACTGATGGACGTGACGCTTCGCAACACGTACGTCATCGGTCCCGACGGCACGATCACCGCCGCCTTCGAGGGCGTCGACCCCGAGGGGCACGCCGACGAGGTGCTGGCCGCCATCGAGGACGCCGCGTAGTCGACACCGTTTTCTTCCATGTGCCCGACACCCAGGCTGTGAGCCGAGACCACGACAAACTGGTGCGCGACGAGGTGCCTGACGCCATCCGCGAGGACGGAGAGACGCCAGTCACGCACCGCGCGTCGGGCGAGGAATACCGCGACCGCCTCGCGGACAAACTCCTCGAAGAGGCCACGGAGTTCGCCGAGAGCCGCGCCATCGCCGAGATCGGCGACGTGCTGGACGTCGTCGACGCGATCTGTGCCGCCCGCGACATCGACCGCGACTATCTCGAGGACATGCGCGCCGCGAAAAGCGACGAGCACGGCGGCTTCGTCGAGGGGATCGTCCTGGACGGCGTCGAACCGACCCCCGAGCACAAACACGCCGACTGGGAGGAGCCCGAGTAACGCCGCGCTTACCATCCTCGGGGTGTATCCGTGTCCATGGACTGGACCGAAGTCACCCGCCAGACCGGCCGCGAGTGGGAGCGCGCCGACGGCAACGCCATCGTTCGCGCACGCCGGACCGCCGGCGGCGACTGGGCGGTGACGTACGAGCGCCTGACCCAAGCCCCCGAGGGCTCGACGTACGAACGCACCACAGCCCCAACCGAGGACGACGCCCTCGCGGTGGCCGCCGAGTTCCGCGACTGACCGGAACCCAGCGCCCGCTACGGGCACCCACGTTCCCACGCACCGATAATTAGCTTCCACGTACATGTTCTGGGCGAGGATTGCCAGGGGTACCGGGCGGCACCCGCCCACCCCACAGTAGACATGTCTCACACACAGCCCACCACCACCTCGGACGTACTGCACCGGTTCTGGCGGCGCTACGAGTCGTTCATCTGGTGGACGATGGACGCAGTCGGCGTCGCCAGCTCCGTCCGTGCGAAGATCCTGTTGGCGGTCACGATCCAGTTCGCGGTGTCGCTTGCGCAGGTCGTCGTGCCGGTGTACTTCTCGGGGCCGGCACGCATCACGGCGGTCGGCGTGCTCGTCGTGGGCGCGACCCTGGCGCTCGTCAACACCGTGCTGGTCGTCGAACGGGACATCGTCGACCCCGTGACCGGGCTGCAGGCCGCGGCCACGCACATCGCGGAGGGCGATCTCGCGGCCGGTAACCTGCCCCGCGCCGACGGCCAACAGGACGAGATCGGCGCGCTCGTCGACGACTTCGCGGCGATGCACAGCCACCTCCGGGTGGTCGCCGCGCAGGCCGAAGCGCTCGCCGACCACGACTTCGACGCGGCCGTCCTCGAAACCTCGCTTCCCGGGCGGTTCGGCGCGTCGTTGCGCCGGATGACGGCGAGCCTGGATCGGTACATCGACCGCATCACGGCCGACCGGGAGCGCTCCACGCTCCTGAACTACCTCGTCAGCCACGACGTTCCCAACGTGGTGAACGTGCTCAGCGGCCGCCTGCAGTTGGCGCGCCGCCAGACTGACTCCCAGGCCGTCCGCGACCACCTCGACGTCGCGGACCGGCAGGTCTCGAAGATCGAGGAGGTCTGTGACGTCGTCGGGAAGCTCACGCGCGACGACGGCGCGGCGGCGATCGACGTCGTCACGCTGCTCGACAGTGAGGTGGCGCGGGTCACGGAGTCGTACCCGGACGCGCAGGTCAGCGCCGACCTCCCGTCACCGCCGTGCCGGGTTCGGGGCAACGAGCTGTTGAACTCCGTGTTCCGGAACCTCATCACCAACGCCGTCGAGCACAACGACGCCCCGACGCCTCGGGTCGCAGTCTCGGTCGCGGTCGGGGCCGAATCGGTGACGGTGCGGGTCGCGGACAACGGCCCCGGCCTGGACGTCTCGGACAGCGAGTCGTTCTTCCAGCACCGGCCGGTCGGAACGGGGTTGAACATCGTGCACACGGCCGTGCGGACGTTCGGCGGGACGGTGACCGTCGCCGACAGCGACCTCGGTGGCACCGCCTTCGAGGTGGCGCTGCCGCGGGACGCCGAGTCGCCGTCACGCACCGTCCGGCGGCCGGTCGATCCGCCCACCGTGAGCGACTGACCACACGCCGGGTCAGTCCATCATCTCGCGGGCGATCACGTTCTTCTGGATCTCCGTGGTGCCCTCGTAGAGCTGCGTGATCTTGGCGTCCCGGTAGAACCGCTCCACGTCGAAGTCGTTGACGTAGCCCGCACCGCCGTGGATCTGGACCGCCTCGTCGGCGACCTCCACGGCGATCCGGGACGCGAACGATTTCGCCATCGACGCCAGCGCTGTGAGTTGGTCGTCGCGGTGGTCGACGCTCCACGCGGACTTCCGCGTGAGCGTGCGCGCGGCCTCCGTTTTCGTCTGCATCTCCGCGAGCTTGTGCTGGATGGCTTGGAAGTCGGCGACGGGCTGGCCGAACTGCTCGCGCTCTTGGGCGTACGCGAGCGCGCGTTCGGTGGCACCGCGCGCGATGCCCACGCCCTGTGCGGCGACGGTGGTGCGGGTTTCGTCGAAGAACTGCATCAGTTGGAGGAACCCGCCCCCGCGCGTGCCGATGAGGTTCTCCTCGGGAACGCGCACGGCGTCGAGCACGAGTTCGGCGGTGTCGGACGCCCGGATGCCGAGTTTGCCCGTGATCTTCTCGGCGGTGAACCCGTCGCGGTCGCTTTCGACGACGATCTGACTGAACCCCTCGTAGCGCCCGCTGGCGTCGGGATCGGTCCGGCACAGGACGACGAAATAGTCGCCCACGGAGCCGTTCGTGATCCACATCTTGTTGCCGTCGATGATCCACTCGTCGCCGTCTTTCTCGGCGGTTGCGGAGACGCTTGCCACGTCCGAGCCGGTGTCGGGCTCGGAGATCGCCGACCCCATGATGGCGTCGCCGGCGGTGACGGGTTCGAGGAACCGCCGCTTCTGGTCGTCGGTCCCGAACGCCGTGATCGCTTCGGCACCGAACCCGGCGCTGGCGACGCACAGCCCGATGCCGGGGTCGGCGGCGAACAGCTCCTCGACGATGATGGCGACCTCCACCGGTGAGTAGCCGGCACCGCCGTACGCCATGGGGATGCCCGGCCCCAGGAGGCCGGCGTCGGCGGCCTTGTCCATGACCTCGTGGGGGAACGATTCGGCCGTGTCGTGTTCGGTGGCGACGGGCCTGATCTCGTTGTCTGCGAACCGCTGCACTTCGGCTTTGATCGCGCGTTGTTCGTCGCTGAGTTCGAAGTCCATGTGGTATCATCCAACATACATCATGAAAAATACTTGTAAACGCTCGGCATCACTTCCGCGGTTGCCGTCCCGTCACGAACCCAACTGAAACTGCATTCCGGAAACCACCATAAGCAGCGCCGACGTACGACACACTGTATGTCCGAATACGAACTCCCACCGCTGCCGTACGACTACGACGCGCTCGAACCACACATCAGCGAGCAGGTGCTCACGTGGCATCACGACACCCACCATCAGGGCTACGTGAACGGCTGGAACGACGCCGAGGAGACGCTGGCGGAGAACCGTGAGACCGGCGACCACGCCTCGACAGCCGGCGCGCTCGGGGACGTCACGCACAACGGCTCGGGGCACATCCTCCACACGCTGTTCTGGCAGTCCATGAGCCCGGCGGGCGGCGACGAGCCGTCCGGGGCGCTCGCCGACCGCATCGCGGCGGACTTCGGCTCCTACGAGAACTGGCGGGCCGAGTTCGAGGCCGCCGCCAGCGCGGCCAGCGGCTGGGCGCTGCTCGTCTACGACTCCCACAGCAACACGCTCCGGAACGTGGCCGTGGACAACCACGACGAGGGCGCGCTCTGGGGCAGCCACCCCATCCTCGCCCTCGACGTCTGGGAGCACTCCTACTACTACGACTACGGTCCCGACCGCGGCAGCTTCGTCGACGCCTTCTTCGAGGTCGTCGACTGGGACGAGCCCACCGAGCGCTTCGAGCAGGCGGCCGAGCGCTTCGAGTAACGCCCCGCCCGCGGGGACACCCTGAAACGCCACGCTTTTTCGCCGTGTAGCGTTCCGATAGCTTCTATACACAGCCCAGCCAACACCGGTGTGTGGTCACGTCTCCCGTGGTCGACGACCTCCGATACCAGCTCGTCGCGGAGGGCTGGATGACCGCCCACGCCCGCGTGAACCCCACGACGGTGATGGTGCGGGCGCTGCGCGGCGACGGCCAACACCCGCTGCGGCTGCTCGTGTTGGTCGGCGACGACAGCACCGCCACCGTCACGGAGCGACACGTGGCGTATCTGGTTGCCGGCGCTGGAGACACGGACGCCGACGCCACGCTGCTGACGGCGCTCGGTCGGATCACCGACGGCGCACACCGCGCCGCCGAGGCCAACGGCGTGGCTGTCGTTGCTCCGGCGACGATCCGAAACGACGACGTCGACACCACGATCCACGACATCCTGGTGGCGACCGCCGACGACGCCGGCAAGCGGTCCGTGCCCGCAGCCGCGGCCACTGACGACTCTGCGGTGGCCGTCCGTGACGCCACAGACACGTAACGTCGTGCCGCGGCGGGCGGTTACTCGTGGGTGTTCGGGTTGTGCGGACTGGGGTCCAGTGCGCGCCGCACGAACGGCATCAGCAACCCGATCCCGAGCGCGAACCCGGCGCCGAGCACGCCGAGGTTGCCCCAGTCGATGCCGCCGCTTGCTGCCCCGCCGACGTCGGCGTCCCCGACGACGACCGCCCCTTTCATCCCCATCGCACGATGGGGGCTGCAGAAGTACGTGTACACGCCCGCCGTCTCGAACGTGTGGCTGTCGGTGTACCCCTCGTTGTTGATCTCCTCGACGCCGCCCCAGTCGGCGCTGTCGGGCTGGCTCTCGACGGCGACGTTGTGCGTGTTCGACACCCACTCGAAGGTCACCGTCGTGCCCGGGTCGACCCGCACGGCCGCCGGCCCGAACCCGTACGCGCCGCCGTTCGCGTCGACGCCGACGTCCACGGTGACCTCGCTGCTGCCGGTTTCGTCGCGGACGCCGTCGTAGTTGCTCACGTCGCCCAGCCAGTCGTCGATGCTGGCGCTCTGTGCTGCCCCACCGGCGGCGAACCCGCCGATCCCGGCCGCGGCCGCGCCGGCCCCAGCCGACCCCTGCAACACGCGCCGTCTCGTAACCGCTGAATCGCTGTCAGTCATCCTCACCTAGGCATCGTACCCTGCGAAGTCCATCAACTTCCCGAAGATGTCCGAGTCCATGGCGTCCTTGTAGACGATCCCCGAGAGCATGCCACCGGGGTAGAACGTGCCGTTCATCACGTGGTTGACCTTGTGGCAGTGCATCAGGTAGATGCCGGGGTCGGCGTCGGCCTGGAACTCGATGGTGTGGCGCTCGGCGGGAGCCATGTCGGTGATGTCCATGGTGTGTTGGGCGGCCGCCGGGATCTGCCCGCCGTCCTTCTCGACCATGCGGAAGCGGTGGTTGTGGATGTGCAGCGGGTGGTTCATGTACCCGCCGTTGACCAGGTGGAGCCGGACCGTATCGCCCTGCTCGACGATGACCGGTGAGCCGTCCTCGGGGTGGAGGGTTCGCGGCGCGGACTTGCCGTTGACGGTGAACACGTCGGGGTTGCGGGTGCGCGGGCTGTAGTCGACGTCCTCGCCGGCCATGCTGCGGTTCAGCCGCGAGTCCCAGTCTTTGACCGTCATGAAGTACTCCTTGTCGGCGGGCTCGTACCCCTTGGGGTCGATGCGGAAGATGCCGTACATCCCCATGTCGATGTGGCGCTGGGTCTGGTAGTGGCAGTGGTAGAGGTGCGTTCCCGGGACGTTGGCGGGAATGGTGTAGGTGTGTTTCTCCCCGGGGCCGACCCGGATGCCGGTGGTCGTCGGGACGCCGTCGTCCTCCCAGGCGGTCTGTGACCCGTGGAAATGCAGCGTGTGTGGGCGCTTGCCGTCCGTGTTGTCGAGCGTCACCTCGATGTCCTGGCCTTCCTCGGTGCGCACGATGGGGCCGGGCACGCTCGGGTCGCCGTCTTCGGTGGCGAACGCCCACACCCGGGGGAGCTTCACCGGGCCGCCCATCGAGTCCAAGGGGTGGACGTCGTGGACCGCCGGCACGCTTTTCAGCGTCACCTGGTTGCCCTGCTCGGTGGCGTCGACGACCTCCGGCGGGCTCGTGGTCGGGAGTCCGGATTGTTTGGCCGCAGTGGTCGTGTCCGTCACCGACTCCCCACCGTCGGGAGCGGTGCAGCCGGCGATGGCAGCGGTCCCGACGCCAGCGGTCGCCGCCACGAAGTCACGCCGCGAGATGCCGAGGCCGGGAGCGCCGATCTGATCGGTCATACACGCCGTGCTATGGCCCCGCCACTTAATCGCAGCCCGCTGGTTCCACAGGTCAGGGAATCGTTCCTACGGTCTGGGAAGGATTCAGGCGCTGACACGACTGGTTTGGTGTCACCGAAACGATCGGACGGTCAGTCGTCGGCGGTCGCCTGGCGGTCGGGCAGTGGCCCGTCGTACCCGTCGGGCACGTGTGGACACAGCGGATCGCTGGCCATCGGCTCCCCGGTTGTCGCGTACGCCCGCGACCGACTCCCTCCACAGACGGTGCGGAACGAACACGCTCCACACTTCCCCGTGAGCGCCTCGGTGTCGCGCAGCCGCTGGAACAGCTCGCTGTTCCGGTAGCTGTCCACCACCGAGCGCTCACGGACGTTTCCGGCCGACGACGGCAGGAACCCGGACGGATACACGGCCCCAGTGTGGGAGACGAACGCGAACCCGTCGCCCGCCGTGACGCCGGCCCGGCGCTGTGGCGCACTGTCACCCCCGCGCTGTGCGCGCACCCGCCGGTACATCGGTGCTTCCGTGGTCTTCACGCCGAACGCCTCGCTGCGCGCGACCCCGTCAAGCCACGCCATCACCTCCTCGGCGCGCGCCGGCGACACCGGATCGAGCGCACGCCCCCGACCGACGGGCACCAGGAAGAACACGCTCCACAACGCCACCCCCAACTCCGCGACGAGGTCGCGGATCGCCGGCAACGCTTCGACTGTGTCCGCACACACCGTCGTGTTCACTTGCAGGGGCACCCCAAGCTCCCGGATCGCGCGGGCCGCCCGCAGCGTCCGCTCGAAGCTCCCGGCCTCCCCGCGGAACTCGTCGTGGGTCGTCGGCGTCGCGCCGTCGATGCTCACGGCGAACTGCGCCACGCCCGCGTCGGCCAGTGCCTCGATCGCCGTGGGCGTCAGCGACGCCGTCCCGCTGGGCGTCACGGTCATGCGAAGCCCGCAGTCCGTGCCGTGCTCGACGAGTTCGACCGTGTCAGGCCTGGCAAGCGGGTCCCCGCCGGACAACACGACCAACTGCCCGTCGCCGAACGCCGCGGCGTCGGTCAGTAGCTGTTTGCCCTCGGCGGTCGACAGCTCCGAGGGGTGTCGCTGTGGGCGTGCGCTCGCGCGACAGTGATCGCAGGCGAGCGCGCAGGCTTGTGTGACTTCCCAAACGAGTACGACTGGCCGTTCGCTGGTGTCAACTGGCGTCATGGATCCAACCGGGGCCACACGCAGCACGCGGGAGCGACCCCACTTCGACCTCGGCCGTTCCAGGGTTTGTATCGGGGCGGGTGTTCCCAGCCGCCGGGAACCGACGCGACGCCCATTTGGGGCGCGCAGCTAGATGGGCGTAATGACAGCCGACCGAACGCGGGTGACCGACGAACCGCGGAGCGCCACCGGCCGCGAATGGGAGGTGTTCGTTCGGGCGGACGCCGACGCCCCGCTCAAACACGTGGGAAGCGTGACCGCGGGCACTGCGGACACCGCACACGAGCACGCATCGTCGCTGTTCGACTGGGTCGCGCGATCCATCTGGGTGTGTCCGGCCGACGAAACCCAGCGCTACACGACCGGCGGCGTCGATGGGGGGCGATCAGCGTGATCTCCGTCAGCAAGCTGCTCTGTGATCTGGACGCCGAAAGCGACGGGCTGCGGTACGACGCTGCCGCGGAGTCCTCCGAGGAACAGATCACCGAGGACAAACAGCAGCGGCCGGTCGTCGTCTGGAACCTCACCAAGCAGTGCAACCTCTACTGCTCGCACTGCTACGCCGCCGCGGACACCGAGACAGCGCCGGGGGAACTCTCCACGGCCGAGGGCAAAGCGCTGTTGGACGACCTCGCTGACTTCGGCATCCCCGTCGTCCTGTTCTCCGGGGGCGAGCCGATGGTCCGCGACGACCTCGAAGAACTCATCGCGTACGCCGACGACAACGGCATTCGGCCCGTGCTCTCGACGAACGGCACGCTCATCACCGCGGAGCGGGCGGCGGCGATGAAAGACGCCGGCCTGAAATACGCCGGCATCTCCGTGGACGGCCTCCCCGAGCGCAACGACGAGTTCCGCGGCGAGGAGGGCGCGTTCGACGCCGCGGTTCGGGGCATCGAGAACAGCCTCGACGCCGGCCTGAAAACCGGGCTGCGCTACACGATCACCGAGGCCAACGCGCCCGACCTCCCGGAGGTCGTCGACCTCCTGCACGACGTGGGCCTGGACCGGTTCTGTTTCTACCATCTCGACTACGGCGGCCGCGGCGCGGACATCTCGAACCTGGATCTGTCCCCGGCGGACACCCGGACGGCGGTCCGGACGGTGTGTGACCTCACGCGCGAATACCACGCCCAGGGCAAGGAGATCGAGACGCTGCTGGTCGGGAACTACGCCGACGCGGGGTTCCTCGTGGAGTACGCCCGCGAGGAGCTCGGCGACCAGCAGGCCGACCACATCTACCGCTACCTCGAAGCCAACGGCGGCGACCCGACCGGCGAACGCATCGCCGACGTGGACTACCAGGGCAACGTCCACATGACGCAGTTCTGGCAGGGGTACAGCCTCGGGAACGTCCGCGATCGGTCGTTCGGCGACATCTGGAGCGACGACACCAACCCCCTGCTGGCCGGGTTGCGCGACCGCGACGACCGACTCACGGGGCGGTGTGCGTCCTGCCAGTACCGGTCGATCTGTCGGGGCGGCTCGCGGCTGCGCGCGCTCTCCGCCGGCGGCCCCTTCGACCCCGACCCGAAATGCTATCTCACCGAAGCCGAGCGCGAGCCGGAGCGCACCGGCGACGCCTCGGCGGACTGACCGCGGCGGCCGCCCACCGGTGTCGCTGCGGTGCTACCCGTTGCCGTCGGTGGTCGGGGGCGTCCAGTGGCCGCCGGCGCGTCCGCTCATTGAATCCGGCGTGAGTTCGTACCACTGCACGGACAGCTCGGCGGCGGCCTCCTCGAAGACGTTCATGCTGACCGTGTCGGCGTGCTCGGCGAACGCCGCCTGCCGTTCGGCGTCGTGCTCGACGGCTGCCATCTCCCCGGTCACCACGACGCTGGCCCAGTCGTCGGGGCTCGCCCGGTCGTAACACACCAGTGACGCACTGTCGGTCTCACTGAGCCGCGTGGCCTTCTCGCTGTCCGGACCGAACAGACACTGGAAGACGAGGCGCGGGCCGTCAGTGACGCCAAACGACATCGGCACCGACAGCGGTGGGGCACCCGCCAGCGAGAGCACGCCGTCCCCAGCCCGCCGGAGGTACGCCACCACCTGCGTGGTCGTCATTCTGACACCCGCGTCCGCGGGCGGCTGGTCGTCGGGCGCATCTGAGCTCATTGCGTGTGGTACTCACGGACCCCGGCACTCTTGAAGCGTGGGCGTCGTTCCAGCGTGCTGGGACGGCCACCCGGGGTTACACGCTGACCGCCGACGCCCCGGTCACCGACTCGGGAACCGAAACCCAGTACGTCGTTGAGGCGCCGTACTGGGTGGTGATGACGAGCTCCGCCCGTTCGCCCGCGTACAGCCCGTGGTTGTCGTTGCTGGTGCCCGAGAAGCTATCCTGGTTCTCCTCGACCGCGGTGGCGTTGATGACGATCTCGATGCGGTCCTCGGCGTCGGCAAGCACTGTGGCCGAGTTGCCGGTCGTCTTGCGGGTCGTGAACCGGCTGCTGTTGGCGGTCCCATCGGTCCACGACAGCGTGGTGGCCTGCCGCGGCCCGACCCAATCGACGGTCACGTCAGAGACGTTCACGTTGCCCGAGCCAGCCGACTGGCCCACGACGATCTCGATGTCCGACACTGTCCCGTCGGTGAATGGGTCGTCGGTAGCGTTGGTTATCGTCCCGAACGCCCCCGTGACCGACACGCCGTTGGTGACCTGTCCGACCGCCTCCTCGCCGGTGGCGTCACCGCGAGACTGCAACATGCCGCCGATGTCGACCAGCGTGCTTGCAGCCATCGCAGCCACCAGGATCATCGCCATGAACACCACCAGGGTTCCGATCCCGACTTGTCCGCGACGCATCGACTCCATGTACTAGCGTTTGAGGTGTAACGGAATAAACCTGGGTCGATTCTTACTCGGTGCGAGCGCCGAACTGCTCGCGGACCTTCGAGACCTTCGGCGCGACGTTCACCGTGCAGTACGCCGCGTCCGGGTTCTTCTCGAAGTAGTTCTGGTGTTTCTCCGCGGCGGGATAGAAGGTTTCCAGGGGCTCGATCTCGGTGACGATCGAGCCGTCGAAGGCGTCCGCGGCGGCGAGCTCATCGACGAACGCCGTGGCGCGCTCGTGTTGCTGGTCGTCGTGGGGGAGCACGATCGACCGATACTGGCTGCCAACGTCGGGCCCCTCGCGGTCCACCGTGGTCGGATCGTGGACCGTGAAAAAGACCTCCAGGACGTCCTCGTACGCGAGCTCCGCGGTGTCGTACTCCACCTGCACGACTTCCGCGTGGCCGGTCGTCCCCGAACACACGTCTCGATAGGACGGGTCGGCGGTGTCCCCGCCAGCGTACCCCGAGGTCACGTCCGTCACCCCGGCGAGTTCCTCCATCGCCGCTTCCGTGCACCAAAAGCATCCGCCGCCGAGTGTCGCCGTCTCAGTGCCCATGGCTGTGCTGTTGGCCTGTACGCGGTTAACACCAGCGGGGGCGGCGGATGTCGCCGCCCCACGCCGCCGGGCAGTCGGCTGCGGCACGGCTTTGGGGCTCCGGCCGCGACCCACACGCATGTCGGATCTCGACGACACCGACCGCCGCATCCTCGCGTTGCTCGCGGCGGACGCGCGACGACCGTACAGCGACATCGCGGACGCGGTCGGGCTGTCCGCGCCAGCCGTCTCCGACCGGATCACGAAGCTCCAGGACGCCGGTGTGTTGCGGCGGTTCACGATCGACCTCGACCGCAGCCGGCTTCGGGACGGCACCCACGTGCTCGTGTCGTTCGCCGTTCACCCCGGCCGCCAGGACGACGTGCGGGCGGCGGTCGCCGCCGCGGACGCCGTCGAACACGTCTTCGTCACCGCAGCCGGCGATGTCACGTGTTCGGCGCGGCTGCCGGTCGCGGACGTCTCGGACTGGGTGGCAGACACCGTCGATTTCGAGGCCATCACTGACTACGAGGTGACCGCGCTCGCGGCGGCGAGCTGGGAGCCCACCGCCGGCAGCGCGGACCTCGCGTTGGCCTGCGACGAGTGTGGAAACACCGTCACCAGCGAGGGCACGACCGCCACCATCGACGGGGACCGCCACCACTTCTGTTGTCAGTCCTGCGAGCGCCAGTTCCGCCAGCGATACGAGCGCCTGGACGCCGACGCCTGATGCAGCGCCACCGCTTCGTCACGCTGTCGCTGCTCGCGTTCGGGCTGGTGCTCGTGGGGTTCGTCACGCTGGGGTTCAGCCGCATCGTGTTGCCGTACCACGTCGCGCGGCTGCTGGCCGCGCCCGCGATCCTCGGGGCGGCCGCGCTCATCTGCTGGCTCGCCGTGCAGGCCGCGCTCATCGTGGCCGGCGTGCGCACCCTGGAGCCAGACAGCGAGCCCCGCGACTGATCCGGGCGGCGCGCTACCGTGGCGTCGCCACGACCGCCAAGTGGTCCTCGTGGAACGGCTCCATGCGCGCGGTCGCACGCACCTCGTACCCGTCACGGAGTCTCCCGAGGAGGTCCTCGAAGACAGCCGCCGGGTCGGCGGTCACGTCCTCGCTGCGGGCCTTCAGGGCCGCCACGAGTCGCCCATCGTCGGCGAGGAACTGCCGGTTCGACAGCGCCACATCCGCCTGCCCGCGGGTCGCCACGTCCTGCACGATGGCGTCCACGCCCGATTCGACCACGTGGGCGTACGTCTCGGGCGCTCGTGCGTCCTTCAACAGCGGGAACAGCCGCTCCCGGGAGTCGGCCACCGCCAGCAGATCCGTGACTGGCCGGGGCGCGAACTCCACGGCGTACGTCGGCCCCGCGAAATCCGCCACGTGGCTCACTGTGGTGCCGTTCGCCGCCCCCAAATACAGCACTGCGTCCCCACCCGACAGCCCGGTGTCGAGGCCGAGCTCGAACGTCGCGCCGAGCTTCGACCGGTGGGCGTCCCAGCGCCGCCACCCGTCGACGACCGGCTCGCCGTACGCGGGCTCGCCCCGAGTCGCCAGCACGCCGTCCTCGTCGCCGAACGACCGCCGCTGGACGCCTGCGGGGAGGCTCATTCGGTCTCACGAGCGCGAATGCGCTCCATGCGGGCGTCCAGTTCGGCTTCGAGATCCGGCCGGCGGTCCCCCGAGTAGTGGTCGACGCGCGCGGCGATGGTGAGCTTCCCGGCGAGCGCTCGGGCCGCCGACCCCCGCTGGTCGGGGTGGGTGCCGCGGACGTACTCGTGGGTGTAGATGACGCCGTGTTTCGGGGAGGGCGCGTGCCCCCGGAGGTGCGCGAACAGGGCGTCCTCGGCACCCAGCACCTGTACCGTGCCGGACGGCAGCTTCGCCAGGTCGTCGAGGCCGCCCGCGAGCGCGATGAGCCGCGCCGCCAGCACCGGCCCGGCCAGCATCGAGAGGTTCGGCGCGACTGTCGGGGCGTGGGTCTCGACGAACCCCTGCGCGCGGTCGCGCTCGTCGGCGAGATCAGTCGCGCGCTCGCACAGCGCGATCGCGCGCTCCTCGGTGGGACTGTTCGCGCTCCGGCCGGCGACGTCGCGCGCGCCAGCGATCCCGTCGTCGACGCCGTCGAACAGCGTGCGCGCCCACTCGACGGCGCGCTCGGCGACCTCGTTGGCGGCGTCCGAGAGGTCGGCGATCGTCCGCACCGCGTGGACGAGTTGCTGGTCGTCGGCGCGCTCGCGCTCCCTGACGGCCGCCCGCGTGGCGGCTCGGGTCGCGTCCCGCAAGCGGTCGTAATACTCGTCGGCGTCGTCCACAACGCCGTCTTCGACGGCGGCCGCCGGCCAGTTCTCGGGGGCGTCCGCGTGGCCGTTCCGAACGGCGTCGGCGGCCGCGTCGGCGTCCCGAACAGCCGTGTCCGCGAACCATCCGTGCGTGGTCATGGCGCGAGGTTCCGGCTGCGTGCGGTTAAACGTACGCTCACCAGCCACAACTGATCAACTCGACTACGTGTTTCGGCGGTGTTAAGCCCGCCACCATCATACGTGGTATCACGGATCATGAACAGCGATCGCGCGCACACCACCACCAGCGATCCGCAGCCGGTGTCTCTCGTCTGCGACCGCGACGGCACGATCCGCAACTGGAACGCCGCCGTGGCCGCCGCCGCACCCGGCGACCACCCCACTGACGGCACGCACCTCGCGGACGTGCTGTCCATCGACGACCCGCAGTCGCTGATCGAAGCCGCCCAAACGCACGGCACAGCGACCGCCGAGGGCGGGTTCGCGCACGCACCCACGACCCAGTACGACTTCCACGCCAGCCGCCTCGTCGACGGCACGATCACCATCCACGGCACCGCCACAACGCCCCCGGACATCCGCCAGGCCTCCTGGGTCGACCGCGTCACCGACGCCTTCGTCGCCGTCGACAACGACGCCCGGATCACGTACGTCAACGCCGAGGCCGAGTCGCTGCTCTCGGCGGCAGAGTCGGCCACGCCCGACACACTGTTGGGCTGCTCCCTCTGGGAGGTGCTCCCCGCCTCCGTCGGCCCGCGCTTCCGGGACGCCTACCGAACGGCGGTCGACAGCCAGGACGCCGTCTCGTTCACCGGTCACTACGACCCTGCCGACGCCGTCATCGAAGCCCGACTGTTCCCCTCCTCGTCGGGCGTGTCGGTCTACCTCCAGGACATCACGGAACGCCACACCCACCTCGAAACGATCGAGAAACGCGAACGCGTCCTTCGGCGCCTCTACGAGGAGACCGCGGAGACCAACCGCCAGCCGGCCGCCCGCGCCGACACCATGCTGGCCATCGGCTGTGACTTCCTCGGGGTGGCCTACGGCACGCTCTCGGAGGTCTCGGACGATACCTACGAGTTCAAGCACGTGCGCGCGCCGCCTCACGCCGACGTGAGCGAGGGCACAGTCGTGCCGCTCTCGGAGACGTGTTGCGAGCGCGTCGTCACCACCGAGCAGACCGTCGTCTTCTCCGACGTCGAGGACGCCACCACCCCGCCGGAGTTCGTTGTGCCCGGCCCCCCGGAGGGCGTGTCTGTCGGCTCGTACATCGGCGCGCCGCTGTTCGCCGACGGCGACCTGTACGGGACGCTTTGCTTCTACGATCCGGAGCCACAGCCCGAACCGTTCAGCGACTGGGCGGTGACGATCGTGGATCTGATGGCGCAGTGGCTGACCGCCGAGCTCACCGACCGCCACATCCGAACCCAGCTTGAGGAGCGCAACGAACGCCTGGAGGACTTCGCGTCGATCGTCTCCCACGACATCCGCAACCCGCTGAACGTGGCCAGTGGCTCCCTCGAACTCGCCGCCGACTCCGGCGCGCCCGAGCACTTCGACCGGTGTCGCCGCGCCATCGAACGCATGAACGCGCTCGTCGACGACCTGCTGGTGTTGGCCCGCACCGGCTGCTCGGCGGCCGAACGGGAGCCGGTCGACCTGGCCGCGGTCGCCGACGACGCCTGGAGCACCGTCGACACCGACGCCGCCACACTGACCGTCACCGCCACCACCCGGGTGTCGGCCGACCGCAGCCGCCTCCAGGAACTCCTCGCGAACCTCTTCCGGAACGCCGTCGAGCACGGCAGCCAGCTCGCCGCCGACGAACCGGTGACGGTGACCGTCGGCGACGCCCCGGGCGGTTTCTACGTCGCCGACGACGGCCGGGGGATCCCCGAGTCGGACCGTGACACGGTCTTCGACCACGGGTTCACGACGAGCGCGGACGGCACCGGGTTCGGCCTGAGCATCGTCCGCGATGTCGCCGACGCCCACGACTGGACCGTCTCGGTCACCACAAGCGACGACGGCGGTGCGCGGCTCACGATCACCGGCACCGACGCGCCCACCCACGAGTGAGTCGTGGTCACATGATCTCGCGCCGGCCCGCGGTGCCGAAAGACAATGGTTAAAACGCGTCCGGGCGATACCAGTTGTATGAGCGAAGCCTCGCAGGCGCGCAAGTGCGTCTCCTGTGGCATCAACATCTCCGGTACCACCGCTGCCTCGTTCAAGTGCCCGGACTGCGGCCAGCAGATTTACCGCTGTGCAAAGTGCCGCAAGCAGAGCAACCTCTACGAATGCCCCGACTGCGGGTTCCGGGGGCCATAACGATGAGCAAGGTCGCTGCCGTGCTCAAGGTCATGCCGGACAGCCCCGACATCGACCTCGACGGCCTCGAAGCCGATCTCTCGGAGTCACTGCCCGACGGCGCCGAGATCAACGGGACGGACACCGAGGAGGTCGCGTTCGGGCTGACCGCGCTGCTCACAACGGTCATCGTTCCGGACGACTCCGGCGGGACCGAAGCCGTCGAGGACGCCTTCGGCGCCGTCGACGACGTCGAATCCGTCAGCGTCGAGGAAGTCGGCCGCCTGTAATCACCACCCGTTTTCAGCCGTTCTCACCGCACACAGCGCCGCCAGAACCCACGCCGTGGGTCTACTACACTACTGCAGGGCGGCCTCGATGGCCTGCTGGAGGTCCGCCTTGAGGTCGTCGATGTGCTCGACGCCGATGCTCGCCCGGATCAGCCCGTCGGTGAGCCCCGCGGCCTCCCGTTCGGCCTTCGGGATGGCGGCGTGAGTCATCGCCGCGGGCTGCTCGATCAGTGACTCCACGCCGCCCAGTGACTCCGCGAGCGTGAACACGTCGGTCTCCTCGACGAACGCGCTGGCCGCTTCGAGGGTGGCGTCCAACTCGAAGGAGACCATGCCGCCGAAGCCGTCCATCTGCGCGGCGGCCAGCTCGTGGTCGGGGTGGCTCTCCAGGCCCGGGTAGTGGACCTGGCTGACGTGCTCGTGATCCGCAAGCCACGTCGCAAGCTCCATGGCCGTCTCACAGTGACGGTCCATGCGCACGCCCAGGGTTTTCGTGCCGCGCAACACCAGGAAGCAGTCGAACGGACTGGGCGTCGCGCCGACGGAGTTCTGGTAGAACCCGAACTGCTCGTCGAGGTCGTCGTCGTCGGTGATCAGCGCGCCCGCAACGAGATCGCTGTGCCCGCCGAGGTACTTGGTGAGGCTGTGCGAGACGATGTCGGCACCGAACTCCAGGGGGCGCTGGAGGTACGGCGTCGCGAACGTGTTGTCCACCGCACACAGCGCGTCGTGCTCGTGGGCGATGTCCGCGAGCGCGCCGATGTCGTTGACGTTCAACAACGGGTTCGTCGGGGTCTCCACCCAGAGGAGTTCCGTCGCCTCCCCCATGGCCTCCCGGACGGCGTCGTGGTCGGTGGTGTCGACGAAGTCGAAGTCGATGTCGTAGTCCTCGTAGACCTGCGTGAAGATGCGGTGGGTGCCGCCGTACACGTCGTCGCCCGCCACCACGTGGTCGCCGGCCTCCAGGAGGTTCAACACGGTGTTGATCGCGGCCATTCCGGAGGCGAACGCGCGCCCGTGCTCGCCGCCTTCCAGGCTCGCGAGGTTGGCTTCCAGATCCGTGCGCGTCGGGTTGCCCGTCCGGGAGTACTCGTAGCCGCGGTGGTCACCGGGGCCGTCCTGGACGTACGTCGAGTTCGCGAAGATCGGCGTCATCAGCGCGCCCGTCTCCGAGTCCGGCGCTTGGCCCGCGTGGATCGCGCGTGTCTGGAACCGGTCGGCTGCGTCATCGGCGTCGTCGTTGCCGCTCATACGAGCATGTTGCCGGCCCGCGAGTTAGGCTTGTTCGTTCCGGACGCCACCACCCACACGATTCGAAATCGAACCCATCATTAAGTAGCTGGTCGTGTAATCGACATCCGTGGTACTGAACCGTCTCCGAGCGCTCGTCGACACCCAGCCCGGACTCGTGCGCGAATGCCGGGACTGCGGGACAACCCTGGGTGAGGACAGCGACGACGCGACAGTGTGTCCGACCTGTGGCTCCAGCGAGATCGCGACCTACGACCTCTGACCCCGCAGTGTGGTGTCGCCGCTGTGGGGCGTGGCGCGTGCTCGCGTGGAAACGCCGCCGTAGCGTCGTGGCCGCTGCCTCGGAACGGTTCTTTTTTACCTGCGACGGAAATAGAGTGGAGCATACGACCATGCCGAACTCCAATGGACCTCTCAGCAACAGTGGTGGGAAGCTGCAAAACGACCCGCGAGATCGCGGCACGTCGCCGCCCCAGCGCGCCATCGCTGACTACGACGACGGCGAATCCGTCCACCTCACGCTCGACCCGAGCGTTCAGGACGGACGGTTCCACCCGCGATTCAGCGGCCTGACCGGCACTGTTGTCGGCACACAGGGCGACGCGTTCAAAGTCGAAGTCAACGACGGCGGCATGGACAAGACGCTCATCGTGGGGGCGGCCCACCTGCGAACGCAGCGCCAGGAGGAGTAATGACGATCTTCAAGGAGACAGTCGAGACGGAGCCGCTCACGGTCTCGGAAGCGAAAGCGCTGCTCTCCGAGGTCGAGACCGAGCGCGCCCTCGACGAGGACCGTGAGCTTCGCTTCGAGCTGTCCCGCGCCATCGAGCACGCCAATCGGTTCGCGTTGCTGGAGCCGGCGGAGTCCCGGGAGTTCGTCGACGAACTGCTCGCGCTCGACGTGCTTGACGACGAGGCCGTGGCGTACAAGATCGTGGATCTGCTTCCACGCACGCGAACGGAGCTGCGGTCGGTGTTCGCCAACGAACGCTACGCGATGTCCGGCGACGAGCTGGACGAGATTCTCGACGTCGTCGCGAAGTACGTCTGAGCGGCCAACCGTTTAAGTGTTGGCTGGGCGTACGTCTCCGTATGAGTGATACGTCTACGACGGACGCCAACAGTGACAGCGGTGCCGACGGCGACTCCGAGTCGGCTGTTGTCCTTGATTTCCTCGCACACGGGCGGTCCGACGGGCGGAGCTACGGCGACGGCGCAGTCGGGTATGCGGTCTCAACCATCGACTTCACGCTCTACGAGCTCAGTCTCTCTTCGGACGCCGACATCGGGATCCTCGACCGCGTGCAGGTGCGCCCGGAGTTCGAGACCGGCATCGACCGCGGCCGCGAGGTCGAATACGACGACCTCTCGGACGGCGCGCGCTCGGAGCTCGATTACGTCGTCGAGGACGTCGTCGACGCCAACGAACGGCGCTTTGTCGACTTCTACAACGACGCCCAGCCGATCTCGCTGCGCCTGCACCAGCTGAACCTCCTGCCGGGCATCGGGGAGAAGCTCCGCGACAACATCCTCGAGGAACGCAAGCGCCGCGGTCCCTTCGAGAGCTTCGCGGACGTCAGCGAGCGCGTCGACGGCCTCCACACGCCACAGGAAGTCATCGTCGAGCGCATCCTCGATGAGATCCGCGACCCCGACCTGAAGTACTACAACTTCGCCGCCTCGTAGCGGGGGGTTTAGGGAAGCGCACGCAGTAGCTCCGACAATGACTGCGCCACGCGACCCCGACGCGCTGATCCGGCGCGCGGGCCGCCCCGACCCCGACTTCGACCAGCATTTCCTCATCGACGACCGCGTGCTCGATCGCATCCCGACGTACGCCGACGGCTTCGACCGGGGGCACGTCCTCGAGATCGGCGCGGGCACGGGCGCGCTCACGGACCGACTGCTGTCGGTCGCGGACCGCGTGACCGCCGTCGAGCGCGACGAATCGTACGCCTCGTTCCTCCGCGAGGAGTTCGCCGACGCGATCGCGGCGGGCGACCTCGATGTGGTGGCCGGGGACGCCCTGGCTGTCGACCTCCCGGCGTTCACGTGCGCGGTCTCGAACCTCCCCTATGGGGTCGCAAGCGAGGTGACCTTCCGGCTGCTGCCGGCGGGCAAGCCGATGGTGTTGATGTACCAACTGGAGTTCGCCGAGCGGATGGCCGCCGATCCGGGCACGAGCGAGTACGGCCGGCTCTCGGTGGCGACACAGCATTACGCCGACGTTTCGATCGTTGAAACGGTCCCGGCGGCCGCGTTCGACCCGCAGCCCCGCGTCGAGAGCGCGGTCGTCCGCGTCACCCCACGCGACCCCGACTACGTGGTGGCCGACGAGGCGTTCTTCCTGTCGTTCGTGAAAGCGCTGTTCACCCAGCGCCGGAAGACAACGCGGAACGCCATCCGGAACACGGCCCACATCTCGGGGCTGGACGACCCCGACGCGGTGGTTGCAGCCGTCGACGACGACGTGCTGGGAACGCGGCCGGGGTCGCTTTCGCCGGCCACGTTCGCGGCGCTCGCGAACGTCGCGTGGGGTGTTGAAACCGCACCCGGACCCGATCCACAGTGAGCGTGCCGTGGGCGCTCGGCGGCGGCGCACGGCTCACCGCCACCGCGGCCATCGTCGCCGTGGTGGCCGCCACGGTGTGGCTCGGGTGTCGGCTGTGGCGGCGACAATCGGCCCGCAGTCGCCACGTCCTGACCGGGGTCGGCGTCGCCGCCGTGGTCGGCCTCGGCGGAATGACTGTGGTTGTTCTCTGGGGCGTCGAGGACGCGGTGCTTCGGGAGCTGAGCCGCGCCCAGGTGCGCGCCAGAGTGCTCGTCCGGGTGGCAATCACGATGGGGTTCGTTGCCGTCGTGTACGTCGGCACGGGCGTCTTGGACGACGCCCTCGACCGCTTCACTGACGGCCACGACGGCATCACCGACCACCAGACGGAGGTCATGTTCCGCATCCTCCAGATCACGCTCTACATCGGCGCACTGATCGTGATCCTGGGGTTCTGGAACCTCGATCTCTCGGGGTTGCTGATCGGCGCGGGGTTCGCCGGGATCGTGCTCGGGATGGCCGCCCGCCAGACCCTGGGGTCGGTCATTGCCGGGCTGGTGTTGATGTTCTCGCGGCCGTTCGAGATCGGCGACTGGGTGCAGGTCGGCGACAAGCAAGGCATCGTCACCGACATCACGATCGTCAACACTCGCCTCCAGACGTTCGACGGCGAGTACGTGATGTTGCCCAACGACGTCGTCGGGTCGAGTGAGATCGTAAACCGCTCACGGAAGGGCCGCCTCCGGGTGCACGTGTCCGTTGGAGTCGACTACGAGACCGACGTTGAGCACGCGATGGACGTCGCCAAGGACGCGGTCAGCGACCTCGACGACGTGTTGTCGGTGCCCCGGCCCCAGGTCGTGTTGTCGTCGTTCGGCGACTCCGCGATCGTCATGGACGTTCGGGTGTGGATCGACAAGCCGAGTTCGCGGCGACACTGGCGCGCCCAGACCGCCGTGATCCAGTCGGTGAAAACCGCCTTCGATGACGCCGGCATCAAGATCCCGTTCCCCCAGCGCGAGATCGCGGGGCGCGCCGAAACCGGGGGGTTCCGGGTTCACGAACCCGGGGCCGACGGTGAGACCGATGACTGATCTCGCCGACCGCCGCGGTGCCGGCGCGGACGTCTACCAGCCCGCCGAAGACACCCACTTGCTGGCGACAGCGGCCGTCGGGGAACTCGACGACCCGTACGCGCGCGTGCTGGATGTCGGCACCGGCTCGGGGTACGTCGCGGCGACGGTTCGGGACGAAACCGGCGCTGACGTGGTGGGGACTGATCTCAACCCGTTTGCGGTCCGGCAGGCCGCCGACCGTGGCGTGCCGGTGGTTCGCGGCGACCTGGTCGCGCCGTTTCGCGACGACGCCTTCGACGCGGTGGTGTTCAATCCGCCGTACCTGCCCCGCGAGGACGACACCCGCGACGACTGGATGGACGTCGCGCTGTCCGGCGGGGACACCGGGCGCCGCGTCATCGAATCGTTTTTCGACGCAGTGGGGCGCGTGCTGGCTCCTGACGGCGTGGTGATCATGCTCGTGAGCACGCTCACGGGCGTCGACGAGGTCGCCGCGTACGCCGGCGACCGCGGGTTCTCCGCGGCCGCGATCAGCGAGGAGTCGTTCCCCTTCGAGACGCTGACGGTGCTCAAGTTCCGGCGGTAGCCCGGCGGCGTCCCGATCCAGGAACGTATAACGGCGGCGGGCCACAACCGGAGCCCATGTCTCGGATCGCCACCACGCCAGGACTGCTCCCGAGTCCGGTCGCTCCCGACGACGGGGGTGGTGGGCCCACGCCCGTTGTTGCCGCCGACAGCGCCGTCCGCGACGCGCACCTCGCGGCCCAACGCGACGCCGACCTGGACCGCGTCGTCGAGGGGCAGGCGGGCTGGTGGGACGGCATCGTGCACCCGCTCGTCGCCCACGACAACGTCGCTCGCGGGCCGCTGGCGCACTCGACGGCGGTTGCTCGCGGTGTCTATCGCCGCCCCGTGGTCGCCGGGCCGCTCACCTTCGACGGCGGCCTCGGGGCTGACCTGGCGGCTGTGGCCGACCGTACTGCCAGCCTCCAGGCCGTCGTGCCCGGCCCGTACACGCTGTCGACGCTCGCCACCGACGACCACTACGGCGACCCCGTCGAGTTCCAGGCGGCCATCGCTGCGTTCCTCGCGGACGAACTCGCTGCCCTCCCCGACGCCGTCGCGACCGTCTTCGTCCTGGAGCCGTCCCTGATTGCGGCCCCGCCCGGCGACGGCGCAGACGAGCGCGCCAGCGACGCCATCGACACCGTCGCGGCCGCCGTCACCGACGCCGACGTGGTGGTGCACACGTACGGGGGGGCGCTCGACGAGAAAGTCCACGCGCACCTGCTTGACGCCGCCATCGACGCGGTGGGCTACGACCTGATCGCCGACCACGAGGACGCCGCCTACCTCGTCGGCGAGTACGGCACCGCCGACAGCATCGCGCTCGGCGTCGCCAACGCCCGAACCCCCGCCGTCGATGCGCCGGCGACACTGCGCGAGCGCGTCGACTGGTTCGACGACCGCACCCCCAACGACTTCGCGACCGTCTACACCACCACTGACTCGGTGTTGGCAACGCTCCCCCAGTCACGACTCGTGGCACAACTGCGCGCGCTCGGCGCGGCCACCACGCCACAGTCGTGACTGCGCGCGCCCGAGCACTAGCAAGAAAACACCGGACCAGCGCCGCGTCAGTCGTGGTCTGCGAGGTCCTCGTAGACCCACGCCGACGCATCGCGGTCCCAGTCCACGAGCTCGTCGTCGTCGAAGAACAACGCGATCTCGCGCTCGTTTGCGCCCTCGTCCTCGTGGTCGCTGCCGTGGATGAGGTTGTGCCCGAGGTCGTTGCCGTAGTCGCCGCGGATCGTGCCCGGCGCGGCGTCCTGGGCGTCCGTGGCTCCCATCAGCTGGCGGACCTGGCGGGTGGCGTCAGCGCCCTCCCACACCATCGCGAACACGGGCCCGGACGTGATGAACGACACCAGGCCGTCGAAGAACGGCTTGTCCTCGTGCTCGGCGTAATGCTCGTGGGCGAGCTCCTCGTCGATCCGCATGAACTTCCCGCCCACCATCTTCAGCCCCTTCGTTTCCAGTCGGGTGACGATGTCGCCGATGAGCCCGCGCTGGACGCCGTCGGGCTTGACCATCACGAACGTGCGCTCGTCGTGATCGGTCATTGCGTCTCCTCGACTTCCTCCTCGTCGGTCCACTCGACGTCGCGTGGCTCCCGGCCGAGGTCGGCGTTCTTCTCGCACTTCGCCGAACAGAAGTGCACGGTGCTACCGTCGTTGTGGACGAACATCGTTCCCGTCCCGGGTTCGATGTCGTCGCCACAGTAGTCACAGCTTCGAGTCTGGACCATTACTGACCACCGATGGAGTCCGCTTCGCGGGCCGTTTCCTTGAGCTGGATGACGTCACCAACTCGGACGGGGCCCAGGACGTTCCGCGTGATGATGCGGCCCTGGTTGCCACCCTCCTGGATGCGACACTTCACCTGCATCGCCTCGCCGTGCATCCCGGTCTTTCCGACGACCTCGATGACCTCGGCGGGCGTGGCGCCCTCTTCGGATTCCTCTGCGCTCATGGCTGGTTATTGGAGGTCCTCGACTTTCGTCGAGATGTCCTCGATTTCGTCTTCGGCGTCGCCGGCGGCGACGACGGCGGCGGCCGCGGAGCCAACCTCGAGGCCGGCGGCGTTCCCGAGTTCGTCCTGTGTCTCCACGAAGACGACCTCGATGCCTTTCTCTGCGGCGAGCTCCGGGAGGTGCATGACGATCTCCTCGGGGGAGACGTCCTCGGCGACGAACACGATGTCGGCGTTGCCGCGCTCGATCGCTTTCGTCGTCTCGTTGGTACCTTTCTTCACGCTGCCGGTGTCGCGAGCGACCTCAAGGGATTCGAGGGCTCGCTCCTGGAGGTCTGCTGGAACGTCGTAGTCTACGTATACTGGCATTTGTGTTCACCTATCCCGCGGACGGGCTTGCGCTCTTGGCCGAGTAAAGACCTTGCGGCCGCAAGCATCATCGACCCCCGCAGGCTGTATCCCAACAGTGGGTCGCCCGCCCGTAAAAGCGCTTTCAATGCCGGGCGGCCGTGCCACGGCTGCACAGCCGCGGACGAAACGCCCTTTGGCGTGGTCGCCCAACCGCCGGCGCATGCACCTCTCGTCCGCGCGCGCCCTGCTGGCGGAAGCCGAGCGTGCCAACGAACGCCGCATGCTCGTGCTCGCCGGCGACCGTGCCGCGGGCGTTCGGACCGCCGACACGCTCCTCGACGGCCTCCCCATCCCGCTGTCCGAAACCACGCTCGTCGCCACCCAGGACGCGCTCGCCTGCGAGCACGTGCCCACGCGGAACGCCGACCGCCTGCTTGGCACCACCCAGCGCGCCGTCGTCGTCGATCTCCACGAGGACTGCCGGCCGAACGCGCTCGGGCGCGTCGTCGGTGCTGTCGACGGCGGCGGCCTGCTGGTTGTGCTCGCGCCCCCGCTGGCCGAGTGGCCGACCCGCGACGGCGCGTTCGCCGCGGGATTGGCCGTCCCGCCGTTCGACGCCGCCGACGTCACCGGCCGGTTCCGCCGCCGGCTCGCCGACACGATGCGCGCACACCCCGGGATCGCGATCTACGACGTGGACACCGACACCCTCAGCGACGACGGCCGCACTCGGCCCGCCCCCCGGCTCCCGGACCCCGACCCGGACCCACAACCGACGGCGGACGTTCCGGCGGCCGCCATCGACGCCTGCGTGACCCCCGACCAGGCCGCCGCACTCGCGTCGTTCGCCGCGCTCCGCGACCCCGGCCACGCCGTCGTCGCGGACGCCGACCGCGGCCGCGGCAAATCGAGCGTGGCCGGCCTCGCTGCGGCGTGTCTCGCCGCCGAGGGCCACGACGTGCTCGTGACAGCGCCCCGCCGCCGGAACACCACCGAGCTGTTCGCTCGCGCCGGCGCGTTGCTCGCCGACCTCGGCGCGCTCGCCAGCGACGGCGACACCGTCGAAACCGCCGCCGGCGGCCGCATCCGGTTCTCGAAGCCGCCGGCGGCCGCCGACCTCCCGGGCGACCCGGACGCCGTCTTCGCCGACGAGGCCGCCGCCATCCCCGTGCGCCTGCTGGAATCGCTGCTGGACTGCCAGCGGCTGGCGTTCACCACCACCGTCCACGGCTACGAGGGTGCGGGCCGCGGCTTCGACGTGCGGTTCCGGGACCGCCTCGCGGACGCCACGCAGACGGTCCACGAAACGTCGCTGACCGACCCCATCCGGTACGCCGGCACTGACCCCATCGAACCGTGGGCGTTCCGCGCGCTCCTGCTCGGCGCGCGGCCCGCCGTCGAGCCACTGGTCGCGGACGCCACGCCCGACACCGCCGCGTACGTCGCGCTCTCGGGGGCCGACCTCGCGGCCGACGAGCACCTGCTCCGGGAGGCCTTCGGGCTGCTCGTCTCCGCGCACTACCGGACCGAACCCAACGACCTGGCGCGCCTGCTGGACGCCCCGAACCTCACGATGCGCGCGCTGGTCGCGGACGGGCACGTCGCGTCCGTGGCGCTGCTCGCCCGCGAGGGCGGCCTCGCCGACGACCGCCGGGCAGCCATGTACGACGGGCAGCGCGTGAAGGGAAACATGATCCCGGACGTGCTCACCAGCCAACTCCGCGACGAAGCGGCCGCCACCACGGTCGGCTACCGCGTGCTGCGCATCGCAACCCACCCCGCAGTGCGCTCCCGGGGTCTCGGATCGCGGCTGCTTGGCGAACTCCGGGCGGAGTTCAACGGCCACGCCGACTGGCTCGGCGTCGGCTACGGCGCGACGCCGGCGTTGCTGTCGTTCTGGGCGGCCAACGGCTACAGCACGGTCCACCTCTCCACGACGCGCAACGACACCAGCGGCGAGTACTCCGCGATCATGCTCGACGCGCTCTCCGACGCCGGCCGCGCGCTCCACGACCGCCACGCCGGCTGGTTCGCCGACCGCATCGGCGGCGTGCTCTCGGACGCGCTTCGCGACCTCGACGCGGACGTTGCCCGCGGCGCGCTGCGGGCCTGTGCCACCACCCCCAGCCTCGCCCTCAGCGAGCGCGACTGGCGCACCGTCGCCGGTGCCGCCCACGGCCCCGGGATGTACAGCGTCGACCCCCGGCCGTTCCGCCGGCTCGCAGTCCACCACCTCGTCGCCGGCGACGCCGACCTGCTTTCGCCCGACGAGCAGCGCCTCCTCGTCGGCGCGCTCCTGCAAGCCCGGCCGTGGGACGGCCTCGCCGACGACCTCGGCTATCACTCCGCGAGCCAGGCGATGCGCGCGCTGGGCGACGCGCTCCAGGCGCTCGTGGCGGCCCACGGCACCGCGGCCGCCCGCGCGGAAGTCGCGCGGTTCACCGAAGACTGAAGCCGACAGCCGCCCCCACGGGCGTATGGACGCGCTCGTCGCCGCAGCGTTCGCCGCGCTCGTGCTCGGAGTCGCCGGCAGCCTGGTGCCGCTGCTCCCCAGCGGGCTGCTGTCGCTCGTCGGGGTGGGACTGTACTGGACGCAGACCGGGCGACCGAGTGTGCTCGTGGTGGGTGCCCTCGCCGGCCTGGCGACGCTTGCGATGCTCGTTGACTGGCTGGCGGGCGTCATCGGCGCGCGCGCCAGCGGCGTCGACACCCGGACCGCGGTGTTGGCGGGCGGCGTCGGATTCGCCGCGATGCTCGTCTCCGGGCCGGTGGGGCTGCTAGCCGGCGTGGCCGGCGTCGTGTTCGTCGTCGACCTCCGGGACAGCATGGACATCGCGGCGAGCGCGCGGCGCGCCGGCTACGCGACCGTCGGCGTCATCGGGTCGGCCGCCATGCAGGTGGTGTTGACGGTGGTCGTGCTCGTCGCCGTCGCCTGGGTACAGTTCGCCTGACAGCCGCGGACGGTCAGGGATGCGTGAAGTACGCGACCGACGCCCCGCCGTCGCGGTGGGCGTCGACGCGCGCGAACCCGACGCGCACGAACTGCACGATCTCGTCGGCGTCTCGATCCGCGAACCCGGGCTCGGCGTACCCCGTCACGTCGCCGTCCATGGTCCGCAGCCGGACGTCGACGTTGTGCTCGGCGGGCACCCACTGCACCACGTCGACGCCCTCCTCGCGCACGATGTCGATGTCGGCGTCGAGGAACGCGAAGCGCTCGCCGTCGTATCGCACCGGCCCGTAGCCCTTCAGCCAGACGCGGTCGCCGGCCGCGGGCAGATCGGTGGCCTCCACGAGCACGCGCTCCCCGACGGGGATCTCGCGGTCACCCCGGTCGGGGTGCTCGGGGTGGACCTGTGGTGTCGCCTCGTCCGGCCCGTCGTCGACCGGGACCTCGACAGCCTCGTGTGACTCCTCGGGTCCCTCGCCGCGCGCCTCGAAGCCGTCACGAACCAGGAACTGCCGGGGGGCCGTGTCGTCCACGAGATCACGGTTGTTCGCGTACACCGCCGACATCGCCAACTCGACGTCCGACGACGACGTGCCCAACTCCACCATCGCGTCCACGACGGCCGCCCCGCGGATGCCCCGGCGGCGGATGCTCTGCATGGTCGGCGCGCGCGGGTCATCCCACCCCTCAAGCTCGCCCGCGGCGATGCGCTCTTTGATCGTCGATGTGGACATCGCCACGTCGTAGGCGTCCAACTGCACGTGCCCCCAGTGCACGACCTCGGGGTACTCCCAGCCGAAATACTCGTAGAGGAACCGCTGGCGCTTCGCGGAGTCCTGGAGGTCGATGCCGCGAATGATGTGCGTGACGCCCGTGCGGTGGTCGTCAACGCCCGACTGGAAGTCCAGCATCGGCCAGCAGCGGTACTCGCTGGCTGCGTCCCGGGGATGGGGGGTGTCGACCATGCGGAACGCAACCCAGTCCCGGAGCGCGGGGTTCTTGTGCGTGATGTCGGTTTTCACGCGCAACACCATCTCCCCGGAGTTGTACTCGCCGTCGACCATCGCCTCGAACTCGTCGGCGACGGTCTCGGGGTCTTTGTCCCGGTGGGGACACGCCTCACCGCTGTTTTTCAGATCGGAGAACTCCGCGCCCGGGCAGCTACACGTGTACGCGCCGCCCATGCCGATGAGCCGGCGGGCGTGCTCGTAGTACGTCTCCACGCGGTCGCTGGCCGTCAGCACCTCGTCGGCCTCGAACCCGAGATACGAAAGGTCGTCGAGGATCTGGTCGTACGCGTCGAGGTCCGGGCGCTTCGTCTCGGGGTCCGTGTCGTCGAACCGAACGACGAACGAGCCGTCGTATCGCTGCTTGTACGTCCCGATGACCGACGGCATCCGGGCGTGGCCGACGTGCCACGGGCCGTTGGGGTTCGGCGCACACCGCATCCGCACCTCGTCGTACGCCTCGGCGTTCGGCAGGGCCGGCAGTGCGTGGTCGTCGCCCTCGTCTTCGCTGTCCAACTCCTCGACGTCCTCGGGGGCAAGTTCTGCGAGGCGCGCGCGCTGCTCGTCGTCGCTCATCCCGTTGACGTCCTCGATGACGGGCGCGATGACGCCGGGAATCTCGTCGCCGTGCGCTCTGAAATCGGGGTGCTCGCCCATCATCGGTCCCATGATGGCTCCGACCTGTGCGTCGCTGCCGTGTTTCAGCGCGTTGAACAGCGCGGCCCGCTCTGCCGCCCGGCGGACCCGCTCGCGGAGTTCGTCGTCCATACCACCGACTCCACGCTGCGGGGTGAAAATCCCGCTGGATTCGCCTGCATCGAAACCGCGGTGTCGACACGAGGCGGTGTTTCCCGGCGGTACCGCCCACACTTACCGGTGCCGGCTACTGGTTCTGTCTCGCCGTCGCGACGTACGCCACGTACAGTAGCGGCGCGAGCACCGGAAGTACGACCCAGAGACCGGGGTCACTGACGGCGTCCAGCACTGACTCGGCCGGCTGCTGGAGCACCGCCCACGCTAGCGCCGCGCCCAGAACCATGCCGACGAAGACGACCCCACCGAGGTACGGCCGTTGCTTCAGGAATTCATTGAACTCGTTCATCATGTGCGCCGCTGCTCTCGATAGCGTAATAGCTGCTGCGGGTCGGCCACCGCTGCCCGCGGCGACCCTGTGACGGATGGTCTAGTACCCGCGCTCGATGAGGTAGTCCGCGATCTGCTCCAGCCGGTGGCGGGCCTCGTTCTCGGGGAGCACCTCGAGGTGGGCTTTCCCCTCTTCGACGAGGTCCTCGGCGAGATCGCTCGCGTACTGGATGCTCCCGGCGTCCTGGAGCGCTTGGACGGCCGCTTGCACCGCCGCCTCGGTGACATCCGCCGGGTCCTCGGCGTCGAGCAGCCCATCGACGTCGACGCCGTGCTCGGCGGCGTGCAGCGTGATGATCGTCGTCTTGTCCTCAACCAGGTCGGACCCGCGTTGCTTGCCGAGTTCCGCCGACGGCACCGTGAGGTCCAACACGTCGTCCTGAATCTGGAAGGCCTGCCCGACGCGCAGCCCGTAGTTGTACAGCGCCTCAACCGTCTCCTCGTCGGCGGAGAGCAACAACCCCGGCAGGGTCGCGGCGGCCGCGTACAGGACGGCGGTCTTCAGCTCCACCATTTCCAAGTACTCATCGGTGACCACGTCACCCCGAGTCTCGAAGTCGATGTCCATCGCCTGCCCCTCACAGATGTGGGTGCACGTCTCCGCCAGCGTCCGCATCGCGCGAAGCCCACGCTCGGGCGGTGCGCCGGTCTCCAGCATGATCTCGAACGCCTTCGAGTACAGCGTGTCCCCGGCGAGAATCGCGGTCTCGGTGTCGTACTCGCGGTGGACAGCCGGCGACCCCCGGCGCAGGTCGTCGTCGTCCATGATGTCGTCGTGGATGAGCGTGAACGACTGGATCACCTCGATCGAGACCGCCGCCGACATCACGTCGACGTGGCCGCCGATGCAGTCCGGGAACTCCCGGTAGGGGGGCGTGTCGCTCGTGTCGGCGAGCGCCTCCGCGGTCAACAACAGGACCGCCGGCCGCAGCCGCTTCCCGCCGGCTTCGAGGATATACCGGGACGCCTCGTAGAGGCGCTCGGGCTCCGCAACCGGGAGGTCGTCGTCGATCGCGTCGTTGACCTGCTGGCGGCGCTCACGGACCGCCGCGAGCACTGCCCGTTCGCGCGCTTCCTGGGACATTACTCGACGAGCTGGATGGTGTTGCCGTTCTCTGTCATGTGCAGGTCGCGGCCGATCTTGTACCCCTGACTCTTCGCGAGCTTCGCGTACGGTGCCATCCCCTTCATGTCCTGGTGGGCCGGGATCAGGTGCTGGGGCTGCAACGCGTCCAGCATCTGGTAGTGGCCCTCCTCGCGGAGGTGGCCCGAGACGTGGATGTCGTCGTAGATGCGCGCGCCCTGCATGCGCAGCAGCTGCTCGCTTTGGTAGCGCTGGCCCTTGTTCGTCGGCTCGGGGATGACGCTCGCCGAGAAGATGATCTTGTCACCGTCCTCAATGTCGTACGGCGTCTCGCCGCGCCCCATGCGAGTCAGCATCGCCTGTGGCTCGCCCTGGTGGCCGGTGACGATCGGGAGGAAGTTCTCCTTGCCCTCGTTCATGACGCGCTTGAACGCGCGATCAACGGACTTCCGGTGGCCGAACATCCCGAGGTCGTCGGGGAAGTTCACGCGGCCCATGCGCTCGGCGGTGCCCGAGTACCGCTCCATCGAGCGCCCCAGCAGGATCGGCTCGCGGCCGATCTCCTTCGCGAACTCCACCAGCGAGGACACCCGCGAGATGTGACTGGAGAACGTCGTGGCGACGATCCCGCCGTCGTAGTCCGCGACGCTTGTCAGTACGTCTTTGAGGTGGCGACGGGCCGTGCTCTCGGATGGCGTCCGCCCCTTCTTGCCGGCGTTCGTGCAGTCCTCGATGTAACAGAGGACGCCCTCGCCCTCGCGGCCGATCTCGCGGAACCGCTCCATGTCGATCGGGTCCTCCAGGACCGGATCGTGGTCCATGCGCTTGTCCAGGCCGTAGACGACTGCACCTTCCGGCGTGTGGAGCACGGGGTTGATCGCGTCGATGATGGAGTGTGTGACGTGCACGAACTCGAGCTCGCAGCGGTCGCCGATCTCCATCGTGCCGCCGGCCTCCATCTTCACGAGGTCGTTCTCGACGCCGAACTTCTGCTCGCTCTCGATCTCGCCTTTCACGAGCTCGATCGTGAACGGGCTGCCCACGATGGGCGCGTCGTAGCGGTGTGCGAGCTTCGAGATCGCCCCGATGTGGTCGAGGTGGCCGTGTGTCGGCACGATCGCTTTCACGTCGCCTTCGAGGTCGGACATGACGCGGTCGTCCGGGATCGCGCCCATGTCGATCAGGTCGAGGCTGTGCATCTTCTCTGTCTCGACGTTGTCGTGAACCAGGACCTTCGAGAGGTTGAGGCCCATGTCGAAGATCACGATGTCGTCGCCCGCGCGCACGGCAGTCATCTGCCGCCCGACTTCCTCGTAGCCGCCGATTGTTGCAATTTCGATTTCCATGGTTCTGAAGCACTGAAACCCGCGTTTCGCGTGTCTCGAAACAGTCGCGCACTGGCTGCGTCCACCCGCGGCGTCTTGCAGCCGTCGGCTGCCACAGCATGCCCGCCCGCGACGTCTTGCTTGTGGCGGGTTACGCTCCACGCTGTTAAAAACAACGGGGATTGTCCGCCGACCCCAGGAGACGGCGTTACCGCCCGTGGAACGCTTGTGTCTGCCGCCTAGCCGTTGATCCGCGTTCCCACGTCGTCGCCGGCAACGAACGCCTCCATGCCCGCCGGCCCGAAGACGTACGCCGGCGACCCCAACGCGAGCAGCGCCCGCACCTTCCCCGCCATGCCGCCCGTCACGTCGGTGGCGTCGCTGCCTCCGAGCGCGCCGGCCGCATCGCTGAACGCCGTGATCGACGGGATCACCGTGCCGTCGTCGTCGAGGACGCCGGGCACCGTCGAGCACAGTCCGACGCGGTCGGCGTCGACCGCCCGCGCGAGATGGGTCACGATCTCGTCCCCGCTGAGGATGGTCGCGCCCGCGCCGGCGTGCGGGATGATGTCCCCGTGCAACACCGGCACGAACCCGTCGTCCAGGAGCGTCTCGATCGCCCCCGTCGGAAACTCCAGCGCGCCGTCAGCGGTCCGGTGCGCGACTGACGCCGGGTGCACGGGAACGGCTGCCACGCCGGCGTCCGCCAGCGCCCCGACGACCGCCGTGTTCAGCGCCTCCATCGTCCCCGCAATGTCGCGGATCGCGGCCGCATCCTGGACGCCATCGGTGGCCGACACGTCGTGTGCGGCCGCGCGCGGATGCCCGAAGCTGCCCGCACCGTGCACCACCACGAGGTCGTCGATGTCGCCGTCCGCGAGCGCGCCCGCAAGCCCCGCAAGCCGGTCGTCGGCGACCGTCTCGGGCTGGTCTTTCTCCGTGATCACGCTCCCACCGAGCTTGACAACGACGGTCATTCGACGCGCACGCCCTCCCGCGCGAGGTCCGCGCGAAACGCCGCCTCGCAGTCCGGCGTCAGCGACAGCGCCGTTTCAGCACCGCTGCCCGCGTCGAGGGCAACGATCGACCCGCCGCCGCCGGCGCCCGTGAGCTTCGCCCCGTCGGCGCCGCCGTCCCTGGCCGCCCACACCATCGCATCCAGTGTGCGACCGGAGACGCCGAGTCCGGACAGCAGCCCGTGGTTGATGTCCATCAACCGCCCCAGTGTCGCCACGTCGCCGTCCGCCAGCGCCGCCTCCCCACGGCGCACGAGGTCGCCGATCGCGGTGACCGTGTCCGCGACGAACCCGAACTCCTCGCGGAGCGCGCGCACCCCCGCCACGAGTTCGCCCGTGTCGTGGCTGGTGCCGTCGTAGCCGATCACGAACGGCAACGCCGGCGCGTCAAGCGTGGTGCAGTCGTCGCCGGACACGCGCACTACCCCGCCCATCGCCGAACAGAAGGTGTCCGCGCGCGACGCCTCGCCGTCCTGGACGGTGTGCTCGACCTGGTACGCCCGGTCGGCGACCTCGCGGGCGTCCAGTTCCACGCCGAGCTCTCGGGTTGCCGCGTCGATCCCGGCCACGACCACTGCGGCCGACGACCCGAGCCCCGCCCCCAGGGGGATCTCGCTGTCGATGGTCACGTCGAAGCCGGCCGTCGGCGCGTCCGCGGCCGCCCGCGCCTGCTCGACGGCGGCGTCGACGTACCCCATCGCCGCGTCAACGATCGGCGCGGGCACGTCCACGTCCGGCGTGCCGCCGGCGTCGCGGTCGCCGCTGTACTCCACGGTGAACCCGTCGATGGACAGATCGCCCGAACACACCCGAAGGCGGCTGTCCTCGCGCTCGGAGACCGTCACGTGTGCGCGGCGCTCGATCGC
Source organism: Halobacterium sp. MBLA0001 (assembly GCF_049705385.1). Taxonomy (NCBI): domain Archaea; kingdom Methanobacteriati; phylum Methanobacteriota; class Halobacteria; order Halobacteriales; family Halobacteriaceae; genus Halobacterium; species Halobacterium sp. MBLA0001. Next base: position 1,645,940 of record NZ_JBNAMQ010000007.1, on the reverse strand, counting down.
GCACGGAACCGCCGGCTCCCCGTACACGACGGCGTGCTCGCCGAACAGGTAGACCTTCCCCGGCGCACTCGAAGTCGTGGTCATACCCTGCGTGTGCACCGGGTGATTACAGGGCTTCCGGAACGCCGCCGAGTGACCACCCCGACGTGGGGCGGTTAGCCGCAGGCTTATCACCGCTTACCGTCTACGCGGGGACATGCGTCCGGTCATCGACCACGTCCCGTTCGCGGGTGCGTCGCTGGATGTGCTCGTCGAGCGGTTCGAAACTGCGGGCTTCGATCCCGAATACGGCGGCGAACACCCCGGCGTGGGCACGGAGATGTCGATGCTGGTCTTCCCGGACGGCTCGTATCTCCAACTCGTCGCCCCGGCCCGCGAGGACCCCGGCTGGTGGCGCGAGTTCTTCGCCAACGCCGACCCGATCGCCGGCCCCAGCGGCTGGTGTGTCGAAACCGGCAGCGTCCACGGCGAATGCCAGCGCGCCATCGACCACGACGTCGAAGTCCACGGGCCGCGTCGCGGGTTCCGCGACCGCCCCGACGGCGTCACCGTCGAATGGGACGCCGCCGCCCTGGGGCCCCGCGACCACCACCTGCTCCCGTTCCTCATCACCGACCGCACCCCACGCGAGTACCGCGTTCCCGACGCCACGAACTTCGGCGCGCCCATCTCCGGCGTCGACTGCATCGTGCTCGCAGTCCCGGATCTCAGCGACGCCATCGACTGTTTCACGCAACTCTATCGCCTCCCCACGCCGGACCACGACTACGACGACGACTTCGGCGAACTCGTGTCGTTCCCCGGCCAGGACGTCATCCTCGCCGAACCAACCACGGGCTGGGCTGCCGACCGCGTTGACACCTACGGACCGGTTCCAGCCGCTGTCTTCCTCACCGCCGACGTCGACGACGCCCGCCACCGCCACCCCCTCGACGGCGGCCGCGAGTGGTTCGGTCGCCGCGTCCGCATGATCGAGGGGTTCGACGGCTACCTCGGCGTCATCTCCCGATAACCAGCGCTCGCGCTACTGACAGCTCCACCGCGGCTCGCAGAAAAGTCACCCCGTGGGTGAGCGCGCTTACAGGCCGTCCTCGAAGTCGTCGAGGCCGTAGGTCGGCTCCGCACCGCGCCGATCGAGCGTCTCGTTGGCGAGCAGCCAGTACACCACGGACAGCGCGCGGCGGCCCTTGTTGTTCGTCGGCACGACCAGGTCCACGTTCCCGGTTTGGTTGTTGGAGTCGCACATCGCGATCACGGGAATGCCGACCGTGATCGCTTCTTTGACAGCCTGCGAGTCACCGATCGGGTCGGTGACCACGAGGACGTCCGGCTCGATGTAGCCGTCGTAGTCGGGGTTCGTCAGCGTCCCCGGGATGAAGCGCCCGGTGCGGGCGCGCGCACCGACGGCCTCCGCGAACTTCTCCGCGGGGAACCGCCCGTACTGGCGACTCGACGTCACCAGGATCTGCTCGGGGTCGTAGTTCGCCAGGAAGTCCGCCGCCGTCCGAACGCGGTCGTCGGTCCGCGACACGTCAAGGACGTACAGGCCGTCGGTTCGGACCCGGTGGATGAACCGGTCCATGTCGTTGGTCTTCTGCTGGGTCCCGATGTGAACGCCAGCGCCCAGGTAGTCCTCGACGGGGATCAGGAGGTCGGCCTCCTCATCGGACATCACGTCCTCGGTCGCCGTGGACTCCGGCGCGGGCTCGTCGGCCTCGGTATCGGGGGTCTGTTCGTCTGTCTGGGCCGTGCTCTCGGCGTCTGCCGCCGCTTCGTCGGGGGCGTTCTCCTCGAGTTCGGCCTCGGTGTCGGATTCGTTCTCGCTCATGCTTCGTCCGCGATGCGGATGAGTTCGTTTAGCTTGGCGGTTCGCTCGCCGCCGACCGCGCCGGTCTTGATGAACGGCGCGTCGGTTGCAACGGCGAGGTGTGCGATGGTCGTGTCCTCGGTCTCGCCGCTGCGGTGGGATACGACCGCGTCGTACCCGTTGCGCGTGGCGAGCTCGATTGCGTCGACGGCGTCGGTCAGCGTCCCGATCTGATTGGGCTTCACGAGGATGCTGTTGGCAGCCCCCGCGTCGATGCCGCGCTGCAGGCGCTCGGTGTTCGTCACGAACAGGTCGTCACCACACACGAGCGTCTCGTCGCCCACGCGATCGGTGAGCTCCGCGAACGCCTCGAAGTCGTTCTCGTCGAGGGGGTCCTCGACGTACGCGAGGTCGTACTCGGAAACCAGTCCTGCGACGTATTCGATCTGTGCCGCCGTCGACCGGCGGTCGTCACCGAACACGTACTCGTCTCCGTCGTATCGCTCGGCGGCCGCGAGATCAAGGCCCAACCGGACATCGAACCCGAACTCATCGGCGACCTCCGCGGCGGCACCTGCCACCACGTCGAAGGCGGTGGCGTCGTCGATCGACGGCGCCCACGCGCCCTCGTCGCCTTTCGCCGCCGGCACACCGTCGTCGTCCAGGCGGTCTTTGACGCGCTGATGGACGGCCGCGTTCGCGAACACGGCCTGCCGAACGCTCGGCGCGCCGGTCGCCGCGACCAGGAACTCCTGGATCGCGGTCGCGTCCGCGGCATGCGCGCCGCCGCCGAGGACGTTCCCCAACGGAACCGGGAAGTTCCGGCCGCGAAGCGCCCCACCCAAATGCTGGTAGGTGTGCACACCGAGGACGTCCGCCGCTGCCTTCGCAGCAGCCATGCTGGTCGCAACGGCGACGTTCGCGCCGACCGCCGAGAAGTCAGTGGTGTCGTCGGCGGCGTGCAGCGCCGCGTCGACGCCGCGCTGATCGCCCGCGAACTCACGCCCCTCCAATCGGGGCGCGATACGCTCGCGGCCGGCCGCGATCGCCTCCCCGACGGGAAGCTCGACGGCCTCGTGCTCGCCGGTGCTTGCGCCCGACGGCGCGGCCGCACGACCGAACCCACCGTCGTCGGTGGTCACCTCCGCCTCGACGGTCTTGTTCCCGCGTGAATCCAGGATCGGACGGTATCGGACAGCCTCGATGCGCGTCATCTCAGGTCCCCTCCCGCCGAACAGTGAACGGAAGCGCGTCCGCGTCGTACTCCTCGGCCGCGATGAGGATCGGCTCCGTCTGATCGGTGTCAACCAGCACGGGCGCGCCGTACGCCACCTGCAGGGCTCGCGCCCCGATGATGCGGGCTTTCTCGTACCGGCTGAAATGCTGTGAGTCGCTCATTATTACTGGTATGGGGAGACCACGTCGACGAGGTCCTGGTGGGCGATCAGCATCCGGCGACAGCAGTGCCGGTCGACGCCGAGGTCATCCAGCACGTCCGCCGGGTCCTCGTCGCCGTCGTGGGTTTCGGCACGCGCCTTGAACGCTTCCCAGTGTTCGCCGACGACAGTACCGCAACTGAAACACCGGACTGGTACCATCATGCTCTGGTCACCTCAGCGGTAGGACTTCTGGTAGCGCGCCCGAGCCCCGGGACCGCCCCACTTCTTGGACTCGCGCTGGCGCACGTCGTTCACCAGGAGGCTGCGGTCGAACTCGCGGAACGCGTCACGGAGTTCGGCGTCGCCGTAATGCTCGACGAGCCCGCGCGCGATGGCGGTCCGCACCGCGTCCGCCTGCCCCGCGAACCCGCCACCGGCGACGTCGATGTCGATGTCGACGTCCCCGCGGAGGTCGCTGCCCGAGATGCGGAACGGCTCCAGCATCTTCAGGCGCGCCATCTCCGGCTCGACGAGTTCGACGGGCTGGGAGTTGATTCGCACGCGACCCTCTCCGTCGCTCACGGTTGCGCGAGCGACAGCCGTCTTCTTCTTGCCTGACGTATTGGTTACCATGTGACGTTCGCCCCCAGTTCCTCGGACACTTCGCTGAGGGTGACGAAGCGGATTGTTGACAGTCGGTCCAGCGACGTGCCGTCAAGCACGTCGCCGTCCTCGTCCATCGGGTTCCCGACGTACACGCGGACGCTGTCGAGCGCCTCCCGACCGTCGTCCTGCTTGTACGGCAGCATGCCGCGGATGGCACGCTTGAAGATGCCGTCGGGGCGCTTCGGGTAGTACGGTCCGCGGTCGGACCCCAGGTTGGCGCGCGTGCGGTACGTGGAGAACACGTCGTCCTCCGTTCCCGTGATGACCGCCTGCTCGGCGTTCACGACGGCAACCCGGTCGCCGGCGAGCGCGCGCTCGGCGACGTTGCTCGCGACGCGACCCATGATGCAGTCGCGCGCGTCCACGACGACGTCGGCGTCGAATTCTGCGAGACTCATCGAATCACCCGCACATCGGTTCCGTCTGGGTTCTGTTCAACTGCCTGTTCCAAGTGGACGGCCTCACCGTCGGCGTGCTCGATCTTCGTCGCCGCGCTGCTGGAGAAATCCACGGCAGCGACGGTGACGGATTTTCGGAGCGCGCCGGACCCCAGGACCTTCCCGGGGACGATGACCGTCTCGTCTTCACTTGCGTACCGTTCGATACGACTCAGGTTCACCTCGGCGTGCGTGGATCGCGGCTTCTCCAGCCGGTCGGCCACGTCATGCCAGACATCCGCACCCGAATCGCGGGCGACGGATTTCAGTTCGGCGATGAGACTGCTGAGTCTCGGGCTTGTCTTGCTCATGCTCCTAACTCTCGGAAATTCTGGTGAGAAGTCGAATGCAGGGAGCAGGATTTGAACCTGCGAACCCCTACGGGACAGCGCCCTGAACGCTGCGCCTTTGGCCAAACTTGGCTATCCCTGCTCGGTCGCGTCGACCTTACACTTCTCTGTAGCCCCCGCCCCTTCTTACCGATTACGATTGCCGGACCCGTCGCTCCCGGGGCAGGAACGGACGCCGGCACGGTGTTGAGGGGGGAGACACGCATTATTGATTACAGTTGAACTGCCTGTTCGAGTTCGTCCGCGCGATCAACCAGGGTGTCGACCGCACGCAGCACCAGCTCTTCAACGGGCATCGAGCCGTCCGATTCGACGTGGAACACGAACGCACCGTCGACGTCCTCGATTTCGACCTCCTTGCCGGGATACCGGGTGGTCAGGTCGTTGTCGAAGTCGTCAGTCGGCACTAGTTCGTCGTCCTCCTCGATGACGCCTCGAAGCATCTGGGGGTCGTCGTCCGCGTACTCTGGGCTGTCACCGACCACGTGTACGCGCTGCAGGTGTCGGTAGCCCACCGCCACCCCGCCCTGGTGTTTGGCGTGGTCGCGGCCATGCCCCATCACGGCATCCGCCTCGAGCTCGAGGCGCTGGTCGTCTTTCAGCTCGATGATCGGGATGTTTTCGTCGGCCGCCTCGACCTCGGGGTCGTTGCTCACGAGGTCGCCGGAGTACGCGGTGCCCGGACCCTCGACGTCGAGGGCGAGCGTAACCGCTTCGCCCGCCGCGTAATCCTCGGGTGTCGTCAGTGGCACGAGCCCGAGCCGCAGGCCGAGTTGCTCGTCGAACATCACACTGGAGTTCTCCACGAACCGCACCGTGTCGATGGACAACGTCGGCACGTCCACGAGGATGGCGCGACGAATGCCGTTCGCGAACGCGGGCGTGATGTTCCGAACGACAAACCGGGCTTCCCGGTCGTCGCGGTCGACGAATTCGACGTCGAAGTCCTGGCTACTCATGATCTAGTACCCGCTGTTCTTCGGCGGTCGCGTCCCGTCGTGGGGGATGGGCGTGACGTCCTCGATGCGACCGATTTCGAGGCCGGCGCGGGCGAGCGCGCGGATCGCTGCCTGCGCGCCCGGACCCGGGCTTCGCTGGAGGTTCCCGCCCGGACCGCGGACCCGGACGTGGACCTTCTCGATGCCCTGATCGAGTACTTCCTCGGCGAGCTGTTCTGCCATCTGCATCGCGGCGTACGGCGACGCCTCGTCCCGGTTCTGCTTGACCACCGAGCCGCCACTGGACTTCGCGAGCGTTTCGGCGCCCGTCTGGTCCGTGACGGTCATGATGGTGTTGTTGAACGAGGCGTGAACGTGCGCGATGCCCCATTTGGTGTCGTCAGCCATACGTTATCACTCCTGAGCACCGGCGCGAGCCGGGTGCAGTTCGTCGGTGAGGTCGCTCGTTTCGTCGAACGCGAGGGTGTTCTCCTCGCTGACCGGGACCGTGTACGACGGCTCCGTGACGCGGCTGCCGTCGACGGTCACGTGGCCGTGGGAGACGAACTGACGGGCCTGCCCCATCGTGTTCGCCAGTCCCTCGCGGTAGACGACCGTCTGGAGGCGGCGCTCGAGGACGTCCGTCACTTCGAGCGACAGCACGTCGTCCAAGCGCTCCTCCTCGGAGAGGATGCCGATGCGCTGCAGGCGGGCGACGAACTCCTCGCCGGAGACCGTTCCGGTCTGTCCGAGGAGTCGCCGCGCCTCGCGGCGGTAGTCGCGCAGCTCGGACTGTGCCCGCCACAGCTCTTCTTTGTTCTTCAGACCGTAGCGCGAGAGGAGATCGGATTCCTCGGCGATGCGCTCGCCCTGATAAGGGTGATTCGGTGTCTCGTAGAACTTGGTGTTCTCGCCGGGCAGCGCCATTACTCCTCACCTCCGTCGGCTGCGTCGTCTTCTGCCTGTTCTTCCTTGATCGCCTCGACGTTGACGCCGATGGTGCCCTCGGTACGACCGGTGGACTTCGTGCGCTGACCGCGGACTTTCTGTCCGCGCTCGTGACGGATGCCCTTATACGAGCGGATCATCCGCATGCGGTTGATGTCCTGATCGCGGGTGAGCTCCACGTCGGTACCCGTGATGTGCTGGTTCTCGCCAGTGTAGAAGTCGTTCTGGCGGTTCGCCAGCCACGCCGGGGCGTGCTCGGTGAAGCTATCGACGGCGTCGGTGACGCTCTCGATGGCGTCGTCTTCGAGGCCGCCCATGGTCGCGGTTCGATCGACGCCGGCTTCGTCGGCGACGATTCGCGCGACTCGGCGACCAACGCCGCCGAGCTCCGCGAGAGCACGCTCGACGGTCTTCGTCCCGTCGAGGTCTGTCTGGCCAATGCGGACGAAGTACTGAATGTCTTCGTCCACGTCTTCTTGTTCTTCCGAACTCATGATTGGGTTGTCTGTGAAAGGCGTCGTGGCGGGGATTTGAACCCCGGAGGCTTACGCCACAGAGTTAGCAACCCTGCGCCTTGACCAGGCTAGGCTACCACGACAGGCTTTCGAGTGTATCTTCGCCCTCTCGGACTCGGGGCCTGGGCCCCTACAGTGACTGCACTCGTGGACAATCGGCCACACCACTTAAACACTACGAAGCGCCGATCCGCGATCGTGGGTGCGTGTCTCCCACTCATGCGGGCCGTGTGTGCCGACAGCACGCCACCGGTGATCGTCCGGGATCGTCGCTGACACAACCCTTATCGGACGCCCCACCCCTACGCCGATGCATGAACGACGACGACGTCATGGAGCTGCTTGCGTCTGTCACGGACCCGGCGCTCGGCGACGACATCGTCTCCCTGGGGCTGGTCAACGATCTCTCGGTCGACGACGGCACCGTCACCATCTCGCTGGCGCTCGGGGCCCCGTACTCCCCCGCCGAGACCGAGATCGCCGCACACGTGCGAGAAACACTTGAGGCCGAGGGGCTGGAAACGGATCTCACCGCGGCGATCCCCGACCGCTCCGAGACCGAGGTGCTGCCCGGCGTCAAGAACGTCGTTGCGGTCGCCTCCGGCAAAGGTGGGGTCGGCAAGTCCACGGTCGCGGTCAACCTCGCCGCGGCGCTGTCCGACCGCGGTGCCCGCGTCGGCCTCTTCGACGCTGACATCTACGGCCCCAACGTGCCCCGCATGGTCGACGCCGACGACCACCCACAGGCCACCGAAACCGAGACCATCGTGCCCCCGGAGAAACACGGCATGAAGCTCATGAGCATGGCGTTCATGGTGGGCGAGGACGACCCCGTGATCTGGCGCGGCCCCATGGTCCATAAGGTTCTCACGCAGCTCATCGAGGACGTCGAGTGGGGGTATCTGGACTACCTCGTCGTCGATCTCCCGCCGGGAACCGGGGACACCCAGCTCACGCTGTTACAGACGCTGCCGCTGACCGGCTCGGTCGTCGTCACCACGCCCGAGGACGTGGCCGTCGACGACGCCCGGAAGGGACTGCGCATGTTCGGCCGCCACGACACCACCGTGTTGGGCGTCGTCGAGAACATGTCGTCGTTCGTCTGCCCGGACTGCGGCGGGACCCACGACATCTTCGGCGCGGGCGGCGGCGAGGAGTTCGCCACCGCCAACGAACTCCCGTTCTTGGGGTCGATCCCGCTCGACCCCAGCGTGCGCGCTGGCGGCGACAACGGCCAACCCGTTGCACTCGACCCCGACAACGAGACGGGAGCGTCGTTCCGCACGTTCGCCGCGGAGACCGCGGACATGCTCGGGCTCGTGCAGCGACGGGGGGTTGGCGAATGACCGATCCCGACGACGCCGAGAAGCGCGCCGTGCTTCGCAGCGTCGCCGACGACCTGCGCGACGAGGACGGCGATCAGTCGACGGAGGCCGAGCGCATCGCCGCGCTCGTTCATCGAGTCAGTGACATCTACGATGACGACGCCGACGTGGACGCCCAACACGTATATCTCAACATGCGAAACATCCTCCAGATCTCCGAGCAGGGCGGCATCGACCGATAACGCCGCGGGGGTGTGGTCGCGTCCCTGCGGGCGCCCTCGGGCGGTCTTTCATCATTTTTCTGTGATAATGGATGGCAAACGATTTAGTGGCGACCACGCGTACGATGCCATATTGGTCCACGGCTGGGCCAGACCAGATTATGACTGACGACGAACTCATCTGGCGAATCGCAGGGGGTTCCGGAGACGGGATCGACTCGACAAGCCAGAATTTCGCCAAAGCGCTGATGCGCTCGGGCCTCGACGTCTTCACGCACCGCCACTACCCGTCGCGGATCCGCGGCGGCCACACGTACGTGGAGATCCGGGCGCGGGACGGTACCGTAACCTCCCGCGGTGACGGCTACAACTTCCTGCTCGCGCTCGGCGACTCGTTCGCCCGCAACCCGAGCGAGGAGGCCGTCTACGGCGACGAGGAAGTGAAGCCGCTCACTGAGAACCTCGACGACCTGCGCGCGGGCGGCGTCATCATCTACGACGAGGGGCTGCTCGACGACGAGGACGTCGGCGACCTCGAACAGCAGGCCGACGCCAACGACTGGCATCTCTACCCGCTTGACCTGCGCGGGCTCGCCAAGGAACACGGCCGCGAGGTCATGCGCAACACCGCGGGCGTCGGCGCCACCGCGGCGCTCATCGACATGGACCTCGACCACATCGAGGACCTGATGAGCGACGCCATGGGCGGCGACATCCTCGAACAGAACCTCACGGTGCTCCGCGACGCCTACGAGCAGGTGTCGGAAATGGAGCACACCCACGACCTATCGGTGCCGACCGGGAGCCACGACGAGCCACAAGTGCTCATGTCCGGGAGCCACGCGATCGCGTACGGCGCGATCGACGCCGGCTGCCGGTTCATCTCCGGGTATCCGATGACGCCGTGGACGGACGCGTTCACGATCATGACCCAGCTGTTGCCCGACATGGGCGGGGTCTCCGAGCAGGTCGAAGACGAGATCGCGGCGGCGGCGATGGCGGTGGGTGCAAGCCACGCCGGCGCGAAGGCGATGTCCGGCTCCTCCGGCGGCGGGTTCGCGTTGATGAGCGAGCCCCTGGGCCTCGCGGAGATGACCGAGACGCCCCTGGTGTTGCTGGAAGCCCAGCGCGCCGGGCCGTCCACGGGCATGCCGACGAAGCCCGAGCAGGCCGACCTGGAGCACGTGCTGTACACCAGCCAGGGGGACAGCCACCGCGTTGCGTTCGGCCCCAAAGACCCCAAGGAGTGTTACGAGCAGACCCGCACGGCGTTCGAGATCGCGTACGACTACCAGATCCCCGTGATCCTGCTGTACGATCAGAAGCTCTCCGGGGAGTACCGGAACGTCGACGCGTCGTTCTTCGACCGCGAGCCGGCGGCGGACCTCGGGACGACGCTCTCCGAGGACCAGATCCCCGACGCGCCACACGACCCGACGGGGAAGTACCACCGCTACCAGCACGACGTCGAGGACGGCGTCAGCCCCCGGACGATCCCGGGGCAGTCCGGCGGTCGGTATCTCGCCTCCGGCAACGAGCACTGGCCGAACGGCCACATCAGCGAGGACACCGACAACCGCGTGGCGCAGGTCGAGCGCCGCCTCCAGAAGCTGGCGGCGATCCGCGACGACCTCGACGAGCGCGACCAGCAGACCCACTACGGCGACGAGGACGCCGACATCGGCCTCATCGCGTGGGGCAGCCAGGAGGGCACCGTCGAGGAAGCGGTCCACCGGCTGAACGACGACGGCAACAGCGTGAAGGCGTTGGGGATCAGCGACCTCGCGCCGTTCCCCGTCGCGGAGACGCGGGCGTTCGTCGACAGCGTCGACGAAGCCATCGTCGTGGAGATGTCCTCCACCAAGCAGTTCCGTGGCCTCATCCAGAAGGAGGTCGGAGACATCGGCGGGAAGCTGTCGAGTCTCCTGAAATACAACGGCAACCCGTTCGAGCCCGCGGAGATCGTCGAGGCCGTTGAGATCGAACAGGCCGGCGACGGCGCGGAGCCGGCCGCCCAGACCACACTCGAACCCGCAGCAGGTGACTGATAATGAGTAAGGCATTCAGCGCGATTGATGAGGACCGCGAGGTCGACCGGGACGCGTTCACGCCCGGCGTCGAACCGCAGCCGACGTGGTGTCCTGGCTGTGGTGACTTCGGTGTCCTGAAGGCCCTGAAAGGGGCGATGGCGGAGCTCGGCAAGGACCCCGAGGAGATACTGCTTGCGACCGGGATCGGCTGTTCCGGGAAGCTCAACAGCTACTTCGACAGCTACGGCTTCCACACGATCCACGGGCGCTCCCTGCCCGTGGCCCGCGCCGCGAAGCTGGCCAACCACGACCTGGAGGTCGTGGCCGCCGGCGGTGACGGCGACGGCTACGGGATCGGCGGCAACCACTTCATGCACACCGCCCGGGAGAACCACGACATCACGTACATCGTGTTCAACAACGAAGTGTTCGGCCTGACGAAGGGCCAGACATCGCCGACGAGCCCCAAGGGGCACAAGTCCAAGACCCAGCCCCACGGCTCCGCGAAGTCCCCGATCCGACCGCTCTCGCTGAGCATGACCTCGGGGGCGTCGTACGTGGCGCGAACCGCGGCCGTGAACCCCAACCAGGCAAAGGACATCCTCGTGGAAGCCATCCAGCACGACGGCTTCGCGCACGTGGACTTCCTGACGCAGTGTCCGACCTGGAACAAGGACGCCAAGCAGTACGTCCCGTACGTGGACGTCCAGGAGTCCGACGAGTACGACTTCGACGTCACGGACCGGCGGGAGGCACAGGAGCTGATGACCGAGACCGAGGAAGCCCTCTACGACGGGACCGTGCTGACCGGCCGGTACTACCAGGACGAGCAGCGGCCGTCGTATCAGGCCGAAAAGCAGTCCCGCGGGGACATGCCCGAGGAACCGGTTGCAAAGCGGTACTTCGACGACGACTACGAGTGGGAGCGCTCGTTCGACGTCATCGACCGCCACAAGTAACGACACCGGGTCGTTTTGATTGTCGGCTACGTGTCGCAGTGTTGGCGGTAGCGCCGCTCCAACGGTGGTTCCGTGTCGTTCCGCTGTCGGTTGACGATTCGGAAGATATTTTTTCACACGAACCAAATATCCTGACGTGAGCACTGAATCGACAGAAGAGCGAATCCTCGCCGCGCTCGAAGAGGACGCGCAAGCGTCGTATGCGGCCATCGCGGAGCGTGCGGACGTCTCCAAGCCGACCGTCCGCAAATACATCGACCAACTCGAATCGGACGGCGTCATCGTCGGCTACTCCGCCGACGTCGACCCCAAGAAGCTGTCCGGGCAAAGCATCGCGATGGTCGGGATCGACGTGGCCTCCGAGCAGTACGTGGAGGCGACCCGCACACTCCAGGAACTCGACTCCGTGCAGGCGTTGTACTCTTCGAGTGGCGATCACATGCTGATGGCGGAGGTACGGGCCGCCGACGGGGATGCGCTCGGTGACGTGATCAGCGACGAGGTTTTGGCTATCGACGGCGTCACGGCCGCCCACCCCTCGTTCCTCCAGGAACGCCTCAAGTGAGCGTCGTGGCGCTGGCGAGCACAGCATCGATGCGAGCGACGGCTTCGCGCACAGCGTCGGTACTCACCGCAAACGACGCCCGCACGTACTCGGTTGCGTTCGCACCGAAATCCGGGCCGGGCGTCACCGCGACGCCCGCGGTTTCGAGGAGCGCGTCGGCAACAGCGGGCGCAGCACCCAGCCGCGACACATCCAACAGCATGTAGTACGCGCCCGCCGGCGTGTATCCGGGGTCGAACCCCCAGCGCTCGGCGGCAGCACACAGGATGTCGCGGCGCGTCCGGTAGTCGGCCCGCACGCCGTCGAGCCAGTCGGTCCCGTGTCGGATGGCCGCCTCAGCGCCGGCCTGAACGAACGACGGCGCGCAGATGAGTGTGTTTTGGGCGATCGCGTTGATCGTATCGACGTACCGGCGCGGGCACACCACCCAGCCCAGCCGCCACCCCGTCATGCCGTAGCGCTTGGAGACGCCGTCGATCACGAACGCGTCGTCGGTGTACTCCAGCACCGAGTGCGCGGCGGCGTCGAACGCCAGCCCGTGGTAGATCTCGTCGGAGACGACGGCGGTGTCGGTGCGGTCGGCGAGGGCCACGAGCGCCGACAGGCTCTCCCCGTCGATCACGGCTCCGGTGGGGTTGCCGGGGGAGTTCAGGAGCATGGCGGCGGTGTCATCGCCGATCGCCGCGTCGTAGTCACTGACGGCGGGCTGGAAGCCGGCGTCGGGCGCGGGACCAACGGTGCGCACGACCCCGTCGGCGAGCCGCACGAAGTTCGGGTAGCAGGCGTAATGTGGGTCACTGAGAACGACCGCCGAGCCGGGGTCGACAGTGGCCAACAGCACGGTCAGGAGCGCCGGCGAGGAGCCTGGCGTGACGACGATGCGCTCGGCCGGGACCGAAACGCCGTATTCGGCGGCGTAGTAGCCGCTGATCGCGTCACGAAGCGACCGCCTGCCGCGCGAGGTCGTGTAATCGTCGTCGCCGGCGCGCAGCGCGTCGACTGCTGCCTCGGTGGCCGCGGCTGGGGGTGCGAAGTCGGGTTCGCCCACTTCCATGTGGATCACGTCCGCACGGTCGGCGGCGCGTTCGAGGACATCCATCGCGGCGAACGGCGTGACCGCAGCCGCGCGCTCCGAAGGCATGCCAGCAGGATCGCGGCCATCCCTCATAATCGTTCCTGCGGGACGCGTGTGCTATCACGGCACAACCCGCGGGTCCCGAACCCCCTGAAGTTTTGCGCGCCTGGTGCGTAGCGGACGTATGCAGACGTTCAAGCGCGATCTGCGAGTGGACGCGCCCCTGGAGTCCGTGTGGGCGTTTCACTCCACCGTCGACGGGTTGCTGGCGCTGACGCCCGAGTGGGCGAACCTCACCGTCGAGGACGTGGTGTGGCCACAGGGACAGCGCGACGGCGACGAACTCGTGGCGGGGACGCGCATCAACATGGCCGTCGAGCCGTTCGGCGTCGGCCCCAGGCAGACCTGGACGTCCGTCATCACCGAGCGCGCGACCGAAGACGACCACGCGTACTTCGTCGACACCATGGAGAACGGTCCGTTTCCCGAGTGGGAGCACACCCACTCGTTTTACGCCGACGGCGACCAGACGGTGCTCCGGGATCGCGTCGCATACGAGCCGCCGCTTGGCGGCTTAGGCGCTGTCGGTGCGCCCCCCGTGCTCTGGGGCATGTTTCGCTTCCGGCACCGCCAAACCCGCGCCACCTTCGGCGAGGCGTAGTCGGCGCGCAGTCGCCGCCAGCCCCCTCGCACCGCCCCGTACGCCGACACGGTCACAGGTCACTGCGGTACAGCGGTGACGCCGGCGGCGTGGGATCACCACACACGCCGGCGTCCGCACCGGCCTCCTCGACCCCGCTTGCGAGCCGCTGGATCTCCCACTCGGCGTCGTGGCCGGCGTCCTCGTGGGCTGCGAGCACTCCCCGGGCGTCCCGGAGCCGATCGAACGCCGCTTCGAACCCACACGAACACGACACCAGTATCTCCCCCGTTGGCATACCCACCGGTTCGCGTTCGGACGGCATAACCGTCTCGGAGCCGGCACAGCCCAGCCCCGACGCATCGCTGTCGTTTCAGTGATGCAGAAGGATCCGACCGCGGACTTCCTGAAGCCGGTGGAGGGATTTGAACCCTCGGCCTATTCCTTACGAAGGAATCGCTCTACCGCTGAGCTACACCGGCGCGCCGCGACACACCGTCGCGTGACGACCACTCGTCGCACTCGTTGGTAGCCGCATGCGAGAAATAAGGCTTGCGAATCACCGCCGCGACAGCGACACGTCAAGCACCACGTTGAACTCGTGGGGGGCGTACGACCGCACCGTGTGGCGGGTCGCCACAGTCACGTCGTACGCCGGCCGGGCTGCCGCGCGGATCGCGGCCTCCCCGGCGTCGAACCGGCCGTCCTCGTGTTGGATGTCGTAGAAATGCAGCGTGCACTCGTCGCCGGCCAGCGCCACCGCCGTCTCGAGGAACTCGTCGGCAGTGTGTGGCAGGTTCATCACGATGCGGTCCGCCCAGCCGGTGTACTCGCCGGCGACCTCGCGCACGTCGCCGGCAACCCCCGTGACGCGGTCCGCGACGCCGTTGCGCGCGGCGTTCGCTTGGAGGTAGTCGATGGCGGTCTCGTTGACGTCCGTCGCAACCACCCTCGCGCCCGCCGACGCCATCGGCACCGCGTACGGGCCGACGCCGGCGAACATGTCGAAGACGTGCTCGCCGGCGGTGACCTGCTCGACGACGCGGTGGCGTTCGGTCGCCAGCCGCGGCGAGAAGTACACCGCCGCCACGTCCAGTGCGAAGGCGTGGCCGTACTCGCGGTGGACCGTCTCCGTGGAGTCCCCCGCGATCACGTCCCACTCCCGGACGCGCTGCTCGCCTTTGATCTTCGAGGCGCGGTTCAACACCGCCTCGACGGGGATGTCGGACTCCACGACCGCGTCCGCGATGGCGTGCGCGCGGTCGCTGTCGTCCTCGTCGACGATGACGATGTCGCCGAGGCGCGCGTACGACGGGTCGAACCCCAGGATGTCCGCGGGCGTCGTCTGCGTCCGCCGGGGCGGCGCGTCGAACGACACCACCGACAGCGCGTCCGGCACGGCGGCGGCGTCCGTGACGGGGATGTGCAGCGCGCCATCCGCGGCCGCGATGGCGTGCGTGTCGTCGATCAGGTCGGCGTCGGCGAGCCGCTGTCGGGTTGCTTCACCGTCGTCGACGGGCACGCGAACGCAGGGCACTGCCATGGTGCCACGTCGGCAAGCACGATGCTTACGGGTGTCGTTCTCGCGGCGACTCGAAACCCATACGACGCCGCCCGCCCAACTCGGGGCATGCTCACGTTCGTCGGGCTCGGCCTCTACGACGAGGCGTCGGTCACCGTCGCCGGCCGCGACGCCATCGCGGCGGCCGACCGCGTGTTCGCCGAGTTCTACACCAGCCGGCTGATCGGCACCGATGTCGCCGCCCTCGAAGCCCACCACGACACCACCATCGAGCGCCGGGACCGCGCGGGCGTCGAACAACACCCCGAGCCGATCCTGGACGCCGCCGCCGACGGCGACGCCGTGTTCCTCACGGCTGGCGACACGATGATCTCGACGACACACGTCGACCTCCGGATGCGCGCCGCGGACCGCGGCATCGACACGCGAGTGATCCACGCGCCGACCGCCGCGTCCGCCGCGGCAGGCCTCACCGGCCTCCAGAACTACCGCTTCGGCAAGGCCACGACGCTGCCGTTCCCGTGGGCGCACGGGGCCGACGGCGTTCCCGGATCGGTCACCGACACCATCGAGGCCAACCGCGAGCGCGGCCTGCACACGCTGGTCTACCTCGATATCAAGGTCGATCACCCCCGTGTCGACGGGGACGCCTACATGACCGCCAGCCAGGCGGCCGACCTGCTCGCGACCAACTGGGACGCGGACGCCCTCGGGGTCGTGGTCGCGCGCGCCGGGGCGCCGGACGCGACGGTGCGGGCCGACCGCCTGGGTGCGCTCGCGGACGCGGACTTCGGCAGCCCCCTGCATCTGCTCGTCGTTCCGGGGTCGCTGCACCACGTCGAGCGCGACGCGCTCCGCGAGCTCGCGGGCGCGCCGGCGGACGCGCTGTAGGTCAGTCCAGCGCCGGCTTCAGATCCAGGACCGGCGAGCCGTGCGCCATATCCACCCCCCGGATTGCGAGTGTTCCGTCCGCGGCGTCGACGGCCAGCAACTCACACGGCGTGATACACACCGGGTTGGGGCGGGCCGGCGACCGCGTGGTGAACACGCCCCGATCGCCGTCCCGGACCGCCAACACGTCCCGGTCGGCGTCGTCGGCCCACCACACAACCACCACCCGGTCGTCGGGTTCCAAACCCACAAGCCCCCCGCGAAACGACTCGTACACCTGTACGTTCGCCGCGTACGGCGTCTCGACGCCCTGTCGCGGGGCGTCCGCGGCTGTCTCGAAGCGGGTGTCGGCGTACCCGATGGGTGTCGCGTACATCACACCCACCCCTGGCGGCGTGTCCTCAGCCGGCGGCTCACAGTCCGCGGTGCGCCCATATTTGTGCGTGGAGCAGCCAGCCAACAAAAATACCCGGGGTCGCCGCGCCGGCCCGCTACGCCGACCGATCCATCGGCGACGACTCGGGGTTCAACACTTCGATCTCGTGGCCGTCGGGCGTCTTCGTGAACGCGTAGTTCATGTCGCAGGACGCCGGGTCCCGGTAGTCAGCCGTCTCCCGCTCCAGCAGCGTCGCCCAGTCGTCCTGGAGGGAGTCGGCGCGCACCGCGAGGTGCCCCCACCCGTCGCCGAACGTGTACGTGCGGTCGTCGTAGTTGTACGTCAGCTCCACCGCCATCGCGGCGTCGCTGGCCGCCGGCGGCTTCATGAAGTAGTTCGCGAAGCTGTCGGCCTCCCAGCGGCCCGTGTGCTCGTACCCGAAGACGCGCGTCCAGAACCCGAGGTGCTGGGTGGCGTCGGCGACCCGCACCATCGTGTGGTCGATGCTCCAGCGCTGACCGGCGTCGCCCGCCACGAGTTCGATCTCGTGGCCGTCGGGGTCTTTCACGAACGCGTAGCTGCCACCACAGGACTCGGGATCGCGGTAGTCCGCGACGCCACCAGCCAGCAGCTCCTCGTAGGCGTCGCTGACGTCGTCGACGCGCACCGCGATGTGTCCGAACGCGTCGCCGTTGTCGTAGTCGGCCGTGTCGTGGTTGTACGTCAGCTCCAGCAGCGCCGCGTCGTCGGCGGGGTCTTCGGGGCCGATGTAGACGTTGGTGAACGTGTCGGCCTCCCAGCGTGCGTGCTCGACGTAGCCCATGTGGTCGCCGTACCAGTCCAGGGACGCATCGAGGTCACCGACACGCATCATCACGTGATCGAGCGTGAACGCGGTCATGTCAGTGGGCAGGCGTGGCGCGACAAAAAACGCGTCGAACCCGACACGGTCACCGGCCGCGGCCGACCACCGCCACGTAGCCCGCGGCCAGCCAGAGCGCGCCCGCGCCCACCGGAACCCCGGTCAACGACGGCTGTGCCGTGACCGCCGCTGCAAGCGACACGACGCTGCCACCGGCGAACGCGAGCACGCCGGCGGTCACACGCCAGTCCACGTCCAGCGCGGCCGCGGCGACGCCGCCACCCCACAGCGCGACCGCGGTCGGCCACGCCCGGAGCGCCGGCGGCACCGTTCCGACCGACCGCAGGTACGTCGGCAGCCCGACGACCGTCATCGATTCCGGATACACGAACCCCACGGAAAACAGCGGATAGACGCCGTTCGACCAGTCGACGATGACCCACGGCACCACTCCCGCGGCCAGCGCCACCGCCACCACCCGGCGGCGCGCCGTCGGCATCGGCTAGCGCCGCGCAACCACGCGCAGGACGTCCTCGTCTTCGAGGACGTGATCGCGGCCCACCTGCTGGTCGTCGTGTTGGGCCGACGGCCCGGTGACCCGCGCGAACCGGAACCGCTCGTCGAGGGTGCCGCCCAGCTTCTGCACGGCGTCGTCCACGGTCTCGCCGCGCCGGATGATGAGCGGCTCCTCGCGGTCGACGCCCCGCCCCGGCTTGTCCATGTAGATCCGGATGAGCCCGAGCGCCCGCCACATCCGCTCTTTCAGCACGTCCAATCCCTTCTCCTCGGCGGCCGAAATGAAGATCGCGTCGTCGGGGCTGACGCCGTGATCGCGGAGGGCGTCCTTCATTGTCCCCGCGTACGACGGCTCGATGAGGTCGACCTTGTTGACGGTGACCAGCGACGGCATGTAGACGCGGTTGTCCATCACCCCGTCGATCAGCCGGTCGACAGACGGGTTGCCACGGATCGTCACGTTGGCGTTGATGAACCCGCGCTCGCGCAGGATTCCCTTGACCGTGTCGCTGTCCAACTCCAGCTCCCCGGACGTGTTCACGTCGATGCCGTCCTTGCCTTTCCGGCGCACGGTCACCGACGGTGGCTCGGCGTCGACCCGGATGTTGACGTTGTACAGCTCCTCGGCGAGGCGGTCGTACTGCTCGATCTCGAACGCCGACAGCACGAAGATCACCAGATCCGCCCCACGGATCACCGAGAGGATCTCTTTCCCGCCGCCGCGTCCCCCCGCCGCACCCTCGATGAGCCCCGGCACGTCCAGGAGTTGGATGTTCGCGCCGCGGTACTCCAACATCCCCGGGTTCACGTTGAGGGTGGTGAACTCGTAGGCGCCGACCTCGCTGTCGGCGTTGGTCATCGCGTTGATCAGCGACGACTTCCCCACGCTGGGGAATCCAACCAGGGCCACGGTCGCGTCGCCGTGCTGTTCGACTGCGTACCCGCCGCCACCGCCGCTGCCGGACTGCTGGGCTTCGAGCTTCTCCTTTTGCTCCGCGAGCTTCGCCTTCAAGCGGCCGATGTGGGCTTCTGTCGACTTGTTGTACGGCGTGTTCGCGATTTCTTCTTCGAGCGATTCGATGTCCTCCTCAAGCCCCATCACGTGCCCGTAGACAGCAAGCGCCGAAAAGCGCTTTCCTCCGCAGTCCGGTGGGGTCGTTTCGACACGTTAATACGCCGGGTGAAGCCATCGCATAGTGGTGGGTGACCCTGCTGCGTACCGCGACAGCACGCAGATCGTGCTCCCAGTGGGGACGCTGGAGGACATCGAGGTGGACCTCGAAGCCGAGTTCATGGTCTCAGTGTTCCGGCCGACCGACGCGGAGATCGTCCGCATCATCGGGAGTCCGGTCGTGATCAAGGAGGTCACCGAGTTCCTCACGCGCCACGGCGTCCACATGCCGTGAGCGATTCGATCCGCGGCGGCGACCGGGCCGCGCCCCGCTCGAAAGACAAGGGTTAAACCCGCGGCGGCGGTTTCTCGGAGTATGGCTGAGACGATCGAAGTGCTCGTTGCCGGTGGGCAGGCCGACCCTGGCCCGCCCCTCGGTCCCGAGCTCGGTCCCACGCCGGTCGACGTACAGGCGGTCGTCCAGGAGATCAACGACCAGACCGAAGCGTTCGACGGGACGGAGGTCCCGGTCACCATCGAATACGAGGACGACGGCTCGTTCTCCATCGAAGTCGGTGTTCCGCCGACGGCCGCGCTGGTGAAAGACGAAGCTGGCTTCGACACGGGCTCCGGAGAGCCCCAGGAGAACTTCGTCGCGGACCTCTCCATCGAACAGCTCAAAACCATCGCCGAGCAGAAGAAACCCGACCTCCTGGCGTACGACGCGCGGAACGCCGCCAAAGAGGTCGCGGGGACGTGTGCGTCCCTCGGCGTCACCATCGAAGGCGAGGACGCCCGCACGTTCAACGAGCGCGTCGACGACGGCGACTACGACGACGTGCTCGGCGACGAACTCGCGGCCGCGTAACGCCGCCCGAGGAGTTTCTGCGCCGTTCGGTTCGCGTACTCGATAGCGGCGTGTGTCCGCGGGTCGCGCTCCCACGCTTGCTTCGCTTCGACGCTTTTAAGCCCGGGATCACCGTCTGTAGAACCGAGACAGGCTTCGCCTGTTTCACTGACCCGTAGGAGATCCGACCTTCAGAGGGTCACCCACTACGGAGGTGAAAGATGGCAGACAACGATATAGAAGAGGCCGTAGCTCGCGCACTTGAGGATGCCCCACAGCGGAACTTCCGTGAGACGGTAGACCTCGCAGTCAACCTGCGCGACCTCGACCTCAACGACCCGTCGCAACGAGTCGACGAGGGCGTCGTGCTGCCGTCGGGCACCGGACAGGAGACGCAGATCGTGGTTTTCGCAGACGGCGAAACCGCGGTTCGCGCGGACGACGTCGCTGACGACGTCCTCGACGAGGACGACCTCAGCGACCTCGCAGACGACACCGACGCCGCGAAGGATCTCGCAGACGAGACGGACTTCTTCGTGGCGGAAGCACCCATGATGCAGGACATCGCGGGTGCGCTCGGTCAAGTGCTTGGTCCGCGCGGGAAAATGCCGACCCCGCTCCAGCCCGACGACGACGTCGTCGACACAGTCAACCGCATGAAAAACACCGTGCAGATCCGCAGCCGCGACCGCCGCACGTTCCACACGCGCGTCGGCGCGGAGGACATGTCCGCCGAGGACATCGCCAGCAACATCGACGTCATCATGCGTCGGCTGCACGCGAACCTCGAAAAAGGCCCGCTGAACGTGGACTCCGTCTACGTGAAGACAACGATGGGGCCTGCCGTGGAGGTTGCCTAGGATGTCCGCCGAAGAACAACGCACCACCGAGGAGGTTCCCGAGTGGAAGCGACAAGAGGTCGCCGAACTCGTCGACCTCCTGGAGACGTACGACAGCGTCGGCGTGGTGAACGTCACGGGCATTCCGAGCAAGCAGCTCCAGGACATGCGCCGCGGCCTGCACGGGCAGGCGGCGCTGCGCATGAGCCGGAACACCCTGTTGGTTCGCGCGCTCGAAGAAGCCGGAGACGGCCTCGACACGCTCACCGAGTACGTCGAGGGCGAAGTCGGCCTGGTCGCGACCAACGACAACCCCTTCGGGCTCTACCAGCAGCTTGAGAACTCGAAGACGCCGGCCCCGATCAACGCCGGCGAGGTCGCGCCCAACGACATCGTCGTGCCGGAAGGCGACACGGGCATCGACCCGGGGCCGTTCGTCGGCGAACTGCAGACCATCGGCGCGAACGCGCGCATCCAGGAGGGCTCCATTCAGGTGCTCGATGACTCCGTCGTCACCGAGGAAGGTGAGACGGTCTCCGACGACGTCTCCAACGTCCTCTCGGAGCTCGGCATCGAGCCCAAGGAGGTCGGCCTGGACCTGCGCGGCGTGTTCTCCGAGGGCGTGCTGTTCACGCCCGAGGAGCTGGAGATCGACGTCGACGAGTACCGCGCGGACATCCAGTCCGCGGCGGCGTCGGCGCGCAACCTCTCGGTCAACGCGGCGTACCCGACCGAGCGGACCGCACCGGACCTCATCGCGAAGGGCCGCGGCGAGGCGAAGAGCCTCGGCCTGCAGGCCAGCGTCGAGAGTCCGGACCTCGCGGACGATCTCGTGAGCAAGGCCGACGCCCAGGTGCGGGCGCTCGCCGCGCAGATCGACGACGAGGACGCCCTCCCGGAGGAACTGCAGGACGTCGACGCGCCTGCGGCGCCTGCCGGCGGCGAAGCGGACACCACTGCGGACGAACAGAGCGACGAAACACAAGCGTCCGAGGCTGACGACGCCGACGATTCCGACGACGATGACGACGACGACGACGGGAACGCTGGCGCCGAGGGCCTCGGGGAGATGTTCGGATAATAACAATGGAATACGTCTACGCAGCACTCATCCTGAACGAGGCTGACGAAGAGCTGACCGAAGACAACATCACCGGCGTCCTGGAGGCCGCCGGCGTCGACGTCGAGGAATCCCGCGCGAAGGCCCTCGTGGCCGCGCTGGAGGACGTCGACATCGAGGAGGCCGTCGAAGAGGCCGCCGCCGCGCCTGCCGCCGCACCTGCGGCGTCCAGTAGCGACGACGAGGCAGCCGCCGACGACGGCGACGACGACGAGGAAGCCGACGCTGACGAGGCCGCCGAGGCCGAGGACGCTGGCGACGACGACGACGAGGAGCCCAGCGGCGAAGGCCTGGGCGACCTCTTCGGGTAACCCGGTCGCGTCGCGCGCCGACAGCCACGATCACATCGTTTTTTAGCCGCGTGCCACTCGGGAAGCCACGGCGCTGCGCACGCGTAGATTGAAGACGGGGAGCGCGGGCAGCTGGGCGTGATGGATGTCGCTGGTGTGCGCGTGTTGGTGACGCCGATGGGCGCGCTTGCAGTGCTCGCTGCGGTCGCGGCCGGCGTGGCGCTGGGGACGTGTTCGGGGCTGGTGCCCGGCGTGCACGTGAACACGCTGGCGTTGCTGCTGGCTGCGGCCGCGCCGCTGGCCCCGGGACCGCCACATCTCGTCGGTGCGGCGCTGCTGGCGGCGGGTGTCACGCATTCCATCCTGGACGTGGTCCCGATGCTCGCGCTCGGGGTGCCGGACGCGGCGCTGGCGGTGAGCGCGCTGCCCGGCCATCGGCTGGTGCTTGGCGGTCGCGGCCGGGAGGCGCTGCGGGTGTCTGCCGTCGGGAGCGCGACCGCCGTCGTGGTCGCCGTCGCATTCGGGGTGCCGGCGACGTGGCTGGCGGTTCGGGCGGCACCAGTGGTGTACGCTCACCTCCCGGTCGTACTCGCCGTGCTTGTCGTGGTGCTCGTCGCGCGCGAGCGGTCCCGACGCGCGCGGTTCGGCGCGGTGCTCGCCGTGGCTGCCAGCGGCGCACTGGGCAGCGTCGCGCTGCCGATGCAGCCCGACGCTGTCGTACCGACCGGTGACGTGTTGTCGCCGCTGTTCGCGGGGTTGTTCGGTGCGCCCGTGTTGTTGGCGGCGTTCCGGGGGGATGGGATCCCCGAGCAGGCCGACGCGCGGATCGCGGTGCCGCCACGCGAGGTGGTGCGTCCGGGCGTGGCGGGCAGCCTCGCGGGCGCGGCGGTCGCCTACGTGCCAGGGGTGTCGGGCGCCATCGCCGCAGTGTTCGCGCTGGATCTGACGGGCGACGACAGCGGTGACCGTGCGTTCGTCGCGGCGCTCTCGGGGGTGAACACGGCCAACACCGTGTTCGCGTTGTTCGCGCTGTTCGCGATCGGTGACCCCCACACTGGCGTGCTCGTGGCCTTCGAGCGCGCACGCCTCCCGCGGACGCTGCCGGTGTTGGTGGCGAGCGTCGTGCTCGCGGCCGCCGTCACGGCGGCGATGGTTCCGGCTGTCGGGGACCGGTACTTCCGGGCGGTGCGTGCCGTCGACCACCGCCGACTGACGGCCGGCGTCTGCCTGCTGTTGGTGGTGGTGGCGTGGCTGTTCGGCGGCGGAACGGGCGTAGGATTGCTCGGCGCGGCGACCGCCGTGGGGGCGATCCCACCCGTGTTCGGCGCGCGGCGCGTCCACCTGATGGGCGTGCTGTTGGTGCCGATCGCGCTCGGAACGGCGTAGGTGGATCGCCTATGGGCCCGCGAGGACGGTGGCGGTCGTCGCCAGCGTGGCGAACTCGCCGCGGAGGTGGGCGAGCGCGGTCCGGTGCACTACGCTGGGGGGCAGTCGCTCGCCGTCCAGGGTGCGGTCGTGGGTCGCCGTCGCGTCCCGCACGAGCGTCACGTCGAACCCGCGGTTGTCGGCCATCCGAACGGTGGTCGAGACGCAGTGGTCAGTGGTCAGGCCACACACCACCAGCGAGCCGATGTCGCGGTCGCGCAGCCATCCTTCGAGGGCGGTGTCGACGAACGCGCCGTTGACGGACTTCACGAACTCGGGCTCGTCGGCCGCGGGCGCAAGCCCGTCGGTGTACGCGAACCCTGGCTCGCCCTGCCGGAGCGGCGACGTCGCCTCCGTGGAGTTGTGACGCACGTGCGCGACCGGGGCGGCGGCGTCGCGCCACGCCGCCAGCAGCTCCTCTGCGTGTGCCTCCGCGTCGGGGTTGTTGCGGTCGCCCCACGCCGGATCGGCGAACCCCTGCTGGAAGTCCACGAGCACGAGCGCGGCGCGCCGCTCAGTCATCCCCGGACGCCGGCGGCTGGCTGCCCACAACCGGGTCGATGCCAGCGGTCGCTTTCGGGTGTTCGCGCGTGAACGTCGCGGGGCACTCCGTGGGGGCCTGGGCGTCGTCCTCGCGGAACAGGTACTGCACCCACTCGCGGTCGCCGTCGACGCCGAGATCCCCGAGGTCGGCGTGCGGGCACTGACCGTCGTACTCCTCGATGCGGTTCTGGATGGCGGCGCGGGCGCGCTGGCCGGCGTCGGTGTCGGCGGTGATCCCCTCGAACAGTCCGGCCGGCTGGAACGTGATTTCGAGGCCGACCGGACAGTACCGCGAGTAGCGGTCGTGGGCGGCGTAGAAGGGCGCCCGGCACGTCGGGAACAGCGGCTCTCCCCCGAAGCAGAACTCCCACCCGGGGCTGTCGGTGTCGGTCGGCACGTCGGCGGGCCACGGCTCGGGATCGTGGACGTGCAGCACGCTCAGGATGTGCCACAACGCCTCGTGGTAGTCGGCTTCGCTGAACTCGTCTTCGGGGGGCTTCCAGAACGTCACGAACGAGACGCGGGCGTCCCGACTGCCGTACTCGCCGAGATACTCAAGCAGCGCGTCCCGGAACCCGAGCAGTGCGTCGGGATCCGTCAGCGACGGCACGACCGTGTACAGCGGCTCGCCGTTGGCGACCGATTCGGCCCCGAAGTGACACGGGAACGGCGTGCCGTCGCGGTCCCCGGTCACGCTCTCCGAGAACGTCTCCCAGTGGCTGCGCACCCAGTCGGGGTAGTCGCCGGCGGCGACACGGTCGGCAAGCGTCTGCTGATCGACGACCGCCTGGAGTTCCGGCTCGTTCATGTCTCCAGGTGGGGATGCTGTCCGATTAGGTGTTGTGATCGGTGGCGTGGTGGATCCGTCAGCGCCGAACCGTCGCGCCGTCGTCGGTGTCCTCGACGGACACGCCGAGGGCTTCGAGGCGGTCCCGGAGGTCGTCGGCGCGCTCGTAGTTGCCCGCCGTGCGCTCCTGTTCGCGCACGTCCAACACGAGGTCGATCACGTCGTCGGCCAGCGACACCGCGTCTTCGCCCGCGCCGTCGTCGAACTGGAGGCCGAGCACGTCCCCGCCAAGCGTTTCGAACGCGTCGACGGCGTCGTGGAGCCCCTGGTAGTCGTACGTGTCGGTGCCGTCCACGTGGCGGTTCACCGCCGACGCCAGTTCGAGCAGCGCGGACACCGCTGCCCGCGTGTTGAAGTCCGCGCGCATCGCGGCCGCGAAGTCCCCGCGCGCGTCGGCGACCGCCGTCCGGAGCGCGTCGTCGGCGGGCTTGGCGTGGGCGGCCACGCTGTCGATGGCGTCGGCCGCGCGCTCGTGGGCGCGCTGGAGGCGCTCCCAGCGCTGGGTGGCCTCGCTGACGGTGGCCTCGGAGTACGTCTGGCGCTGGGTGTACGACGTCGACACCAGCAGCATCCGGACCACGTTCGGGCCGCGCTCGGCCACCGCGTTCGACACGGTGAAGAAGTTCCCCAGGCTGGAGGACATCTTCTCGCCGTCGGTCTCCAGGAGTCGCACGTGCAGCCAGTGGTCGGCGAACCGCTCGCCGGACGCGGCCTCGCTTTGCGCGATCTCGTTTTCGTGGTGGGGGAACACCAGGTCCTGCCCGCCGACGTGGATGTCGATGTGGTCGTCCAGGTGGGTCATCGCCATCGCCGAGCACTCGATATGCCAGCCGGGCCGCCCCTCGCCCCACGGCGACGCCCACGTCTGGCCGCGCTCGCCGTCCAACGGGGGCAGTTCGTCGTCTCGGTGGGTGTTGGCGTCGCCGGGACTGACGCCGCCGGCCTTCCAGAGCGCGAAATCCGCCGGGTGGCGCTTCTCGGCCTGCTCGGCGTCCGGTCCCTGTGGGTCGAGTTCGTCGACCTGCTGGCCGGAGAGCGCGCCGTACTCCTCGAAGCGGCGCACGTCGAAGTAGACCGAGCCGCCGGCCTCGTAGGCGTAGCCCGCATCGACGAGGTCCCCGATGAGGTCGATGATCTCGGGGACGTGCTCGGAGACCCGTGGGTAGACGTCCGCCCGCGCGAGGTTCAGCGCGCGCATGTCGTCGATCACCGACTGCGTGTAATGGGCGGCCACTGCGGCCTCGGTGTCACCGAGCCCGTCAGCACCGACGCGCGCGACGATCTTCTCGTTGACGTCCGTGACGTTCTGCACGTGCCGCACGCCGTACCCGGCATGCGAGAGCCACCGCGTCATCACGTCCGACTGCACCCACAGCCGCGCGTGCCCGAGGTGGGCGTCGTCCGAAACCGTCAACCCACACGTGTACACGAGCACGTTCTCGGGGTCGTCTGGCTCGAACGCCTCCTGCTCGCCGGAGCGGGTGTTCGACACGTACTGCGTCATCCCCAGAACGTACGGCGGCCAGCGCTTCAAGGCGTCGGAATCGTCGCTCCCACGGGCGGCATCGGGACGCGATCCCGTCGCGGTCCGCGACGTTTCCGCCGTGCGGTTAGCGCCGTACCGCCGGTCGGTTTATTGCAGGACCTGCGACTGGCAAGCTGCGTTTAAATACCCTGCGTGCGAAACAGCGGTGTGAGCGAGGAGACTGATCCCACGGCGGTGCTCTCGATGCTCGACGACGAGCACGCGAGAGCCATCCTCGCCGCTGCAAGTAGGGACCCAATGTCTGCGACCCAGCTCAGCGAGACGTGTGACGCATCGACCGCGACGGTGTATCGCCGGATCGACGACCTCACCGAACTCGGACTGCTTGAGGAGTCGATCAACGTCCGGTCGGACGGCAACCACCACAGCGTCTACCGCGCCACGCTCACGCAGTTCACGCTTGAGCTGGACGACGGCGAGTTCACCACCGAAGTCGAGTGCGAGACCGAAGACGTCGCCGACCGATTCACACGCATGTGGGAGGGATTATGATCTGGTTTCCAGCAATCGTCATCGTCTCGATGGTGTCGACGCTCGTGGGGTTGTTCATTGGCTACCAAGCCTACCGGGGGTTCAGGCGCCACCAGAGCACGTCAATGCAGTATCTCTCCGTCGGCCTCATCCTCCTGACCGCCGTGACGAACACGGCGGCGTTCGTCGGCACGGGGCTGCTCCGGCTCGACGTCATCAACGGCGGCCTGCAGCAGCCACTCACGCTGACCGTGCGACTCCTCCAGTTCGCGGGGTTGGTGTGTATCGCGTACTCGCTGTACCGCCGGCCGTCGTAGCCGGTCGCTATCGGCAGGCGACCGCGGCGGCGCTGGCAAGCAACTGGCTCCGATTGAGGGCGCCCGAGGAGAGCCGATACTGTACGCCGCCGCAGGCCCACGACACCCGCCTGGTGTGCCCCGTCACCAGGTAGCTGGCGGGCTGCCCGGCCACCGTGACCTGTGCGCCGGCGTCGAGTGCCGGACCGCCCGGCGGGGCGGTGAACTTCGTCATCGTGGCCCGGTGTGCGCCGGGCGCGCTGTACTCGGCGGTCACCTGGCGGTGGGCAGCGCCCGACGTCCGCCCGGAGTCGAAGCTGTACGCGGCGGGCAACTCGGGGTCGGGGACCGACAGCCTGCTCGCGTCACGCAGCGCCGGCAGTGCGTCGAAGCGGCGGGTCGTAGTGTCGACGATCTCCGTCGTCGCGTCGGCCGGCGGCGTCCAGCTGAACGGCTTCGCGGACAGATCGGCGTTGAACGTGACGTTCTCCAGGTGCGACCGCAGGTGGTACGTGGTCGCGTTGCTGGTCACGGTCGTGACCGTCCGCAGCGGGTAGTAGTACCGGGCGTCGAGCCACAGCGTCTGTGTCATGTCCGCTGCTGCGTCGGTCGCGGGTGTCAACCGGAACCCGTGGGCGTTCCGGCCGGCGACGGTTCGCGCGCCCAGATACGAGACCGCGTAGCCGGGCACGTCGGTCGTGTTGTCCGTGGCGTCCGCGTCGGCTGCGGGGATCGCGGGCAGCGGCGACACGCCCTGGGATGGCACCGTGACCGTCGATCCGTCGTGGGCTGCCGCGACGACGCGCTCGTAGAAGCCCGCCTGATCGACGACTGATACCGCCGCGTCGTTGTGCGGCGCGCGTGTGACGCGGTTCCTGCTGGCGTCGTAGGCCATCGTGCCGTGCCCGGTCACCAGTGTCACGTCGCCGGCCGTGGCGTTCGGCTCGCGCACCCGGCTGAACCGTCGCAACGAGTCCCCCGCCAGCGAGATCCGGAGGGTGGTCGTCGTGTGGCTGCTCGTGTTCCCGAACCTGATGCCGGACACCTCCGTGGCCGACACCGATTCGATGTCGTTGAGTCCGGCCGCGACGGCGGTGCTCGGCGGTGCACCGGTGTGGTCGTCCGTGAGGACGAACACGCACCCACCGAGCACGACGAGGGCGAGGATCAGGCAGAGCCGAACGGACACCATTGCATCACATATCTGTGTCATGTGATTTAAAATAGGCGAAAGACCCCCGTTTTTGGGGCCAAACGCACCGTTCCCGAAGCCACTAAGGCTGTGTCGGCCATACGAACGAGCATGCAAGCGTTGGTCATCGTCGGACACGGATCACACCTCAACCCGGGCTCCTCGGAGCCCGCGTACACGCACGCCGACACCATCCGCGAGTCGGGCGCGTTCGACGAAGTCCGGGAGGCCTTCTGGAAGGAGGAGCCGTCCTTCCGGAACGTGTTACGGACACTGGAGTCCGACGAGGTGTACGTGGTCCCGCTGTTCATCTCCGAGGGGTATTTCACCGAACAAGTCATTCCGCGGGAGCTGCGACTCGACGACTTCGATCCCGACGACTGGGACTCCGACGGCACCGACGCCGACCACGTCACGCTCGAAGCCGACGACGTCGAGAAGACGATCCACTACTGTGGGCCGGTCGGAACGCACGACTCGATGAGCGAGGTCATCGTCCAGCGAGCCAGCTCCGTCACCGGCCGCGAGGAGTTCGGCGACGACTTCGGCCTCGCGGTCGTCGGACACGGCACCGAGCGAAACGAGAACTCCGCGAAAGCCATCTACTATCACGCCGACCAGATCCGGGAGATGGGCGTGTTCGGCGAGGTTCAGGCGGTGTTCATGGACGAGGACCCGGAGGTCGACGATGTCACCGACTTCTTCGACACCGACGACATCGTGGTCGTGCCGTTGTTCGTCTCCGACGGGTTCCACACCCAGGAGGACATCCCCGAGGACATGGGGCTGACCGACGACTACCGCACCGGCTACGACATCCCCACGGCGGTCGATGGCCACGACATCTGGTACTCGGGGGCGGTGGGCACCGAACCGTTGGCCGCCGACGTGGTCCTGGAGCGCGCCGCGGACGCCGGTGCCCCGGTCGGTGACGCCGTCGACGCCGTCCGCGAACAGACCCGGGGCGCGAACGCGGCTGCGGGGGACTGATGTCGGTCGCAGACGCACTCGTAGACGCTGCTGATGCCGACGGGATCGACTTCGACGGACTCACCGTCGCCGCGGGCGACGACGGCTACCAGTTCCGGACGCCGGACACGGACGCCGTCCTGACTGCGGCCGATCTCCGAGAGCACGCCGACTCCCCGTACGTGACCAACTGGTACTACTGGGAGCACGACATCGGCGGCCACGACACCCCGCGGCGGGCGTTTCTCCGGTGGCTGGAGGGCGGCGACGACCGCCCCGTCCCGGAGCGCTACGACGCCCTGGATTCGGGACACACCCGCCACTGGGGGGAGCTCGCGGTCACCGTCACCCACGGCGATGCGGCCGGCAGCCGGCGCTACGACGTTCGGCACGCCGACGACGTCGACGCGGACACCGACACGCTTGCGACGTACACGGATCCACGTGACGCGCGCGAACTCGTCAAGCACGACGACGACGACGGCTATCGCCCGCTTTCGACTGCGCCGTCGCTTCCCCACGGCTGGGCGTTCACCGACCTCGACGGCGGCGCGCTGGTCGACACCATCGACTACGTCTATCCGGCAACGGTCGCGAACTGGCACCGCGAGCGCGAGGGCAGCCTCGACGTCGATCACTGGGCCGACGTTGCCGACCGCCAGACCGGCATCTACGGGATCGTCTCCGACCTCGACGAGGACGCCCTCGAATGGGCGGCCGAAGCCTGCTGTGTCGACTCCCAGTGTCTCAAGCGCCGCGAGTGGGACCGCGACGAGGACGACGCCCTGGACGTGCCCCGCGGCGACGGCGAGTTCCCGTGTCGAGAGCCCTGCTCGCTGTTCGTCGCGGCCGCCCGCAAGTTCACCACGCTCGAACGCGAGGACACCCGAGAGTACACGTTCGAACTCACGCCCGCGGAGAAAGAACAGATCGAGGACATCATCGGCGCGGTCGCCGACGACCGCACCGACGACATCCGCGAAGCCGACGTGTACGAGGGCGCGAACCGCTACCGCACGCGGTTCCTGCGCGCCAAGCGCATGGACGACCACGGGCTCTCGGGCACGCCGACGTACCCCGAAGACCACGACGACGACGGTGACGACGGCGATCACCACTAGCCGGGGTCAGCGCAGCAGCTCGTAGGCACCGACGCCACAGCCCGCGAGCACGCCCGCAACGCCCACCACGACAGCGCCGGCGTCCGGCACCGCCACCGCGATCGCGCCGGCGGCCGCGACGACCGCCACGACGACTGCCACCGGGATCACGGCGTGGCGGAGCGACACACCCGTGTCGGGCTCGGGGCGGGACTGTTTTTCCGTGAGCGTGTCGTCGACGGCCACGTCCGGCCCGCCGTCTTTGCGCTCCTGGGTGATCGACACGGTCACGTTCTCCGACTCGGCCCCGTGTCCGGTGACCAGTCGGAGCGTGCCGTCGGCGGGCCCGGCGTCCCGGGGGGCCACCACGTCGACGGTGCGGGTCTCGTTCGCCGCGACGTACACCTGGGTCTCGCTGACGGTGGCGATGTCCGCGAGCCGCTCGTCGGGCTGTACGTGCACGTGGAGGGGTTGGCCGTGGTTGACGAACGAGAGGACGAACGACCGGTCGGTCTCCAGGGTCGTGGCTTCCGGAGCGAGATCGCGTGGCCGCTCGCGGTTCAGGTGGACCGACAGCGTGTCCGGCACGTGCCAGCGTCCGCCCTGCGGGCTGAAAAAGATTCCCCGGGTCAGGCCGACGCCGACTCGGCGTCGTCGCGCATGTCCGGCGGGAGCAGGTTCGGGATGCCGTCCTCGATCGGATACGTTTCACCGCAGTCCGTGCACGTCAGCGTCCCCGCCATCACTTCACCGTCCTCCGTGGCGTCCGCGTCAAGCGTCAGGTCGTGTTTGTCAAGCGGACAGCAGACGATGTCCAGCAGATCCTCTTTCATACGTGCATGCTGGCGCGCGGTCGGCAAAAGCGTGCGGGTTCCAGGCGTGGTTACTGGAAGGGGTTCTGCCGGACGATGGACTCCTCGCGGCCGGGACCGACGCCGAGCACGTACGCTGGCGTGTCGAGTTCGGCTTCGACGTACTCGACGTACGCTTGGGCGTTGTCGGGCAGCGCGCTGTAGCCGGCGTCGGCGACGACCGCCGGATCGAACGCCGACCAGCCGTCGAAGGACTTCATGACGGGTTCGCAGTCGCGCCATGCTTCGGTGGTCGCTGGGAGCGTGTGGATGCGCTCGCCGTCACGCTCGTAGGCGTGCCCGACGTTCACCTCGTCGAGCTCGGCGAGCACGTCGAGGTGGTTGATGGCGATGCCGGTGAAGCCGTTGGCGCGGGCGGCGTGGCGGAGCATCGGCATGTCCAGCCAGCCGACGCGGCGCGGGCGGCCCGTGACAGTGCCGTATTCGCCGCCCTCCTCGCGGATGTATTCGGCCTGGTCGCCGTCCAGCTCGGTGGGCATCGGGCCGCTGCCGACGCGGGAGAGGTAGGCTTTGATGATGCCGACGATCTCACCCTGGCCGACGGTGGTCGGGCCGAGACCCGACCCCGTGGCGGCGTAGCCCGCCGTCGGGTTCGAGGACGTGACGTACGGGAAGTTGCCGTGGTCGATGTCGAGGCTGGTGCCCTGTGCGCCCTCCAGCATCACGTTGTCGCCGTCGGCGATGCGGTCGGCGAGGTAGTCGCCGGCGTTCACGGCGAGGTCTTCGTCGCGGATGCGGTCGGCGTACGCCAGACACTGCTCGTGGATCGCGTCGATGTCGAACGCGCCGTCGGTCTCGCTGGCGTCGAAGCCGTAGACGTCCTCGTAGATGGCGCGCTTGGCGTCGACGAGGTATTCGAGGCGGTCACGGAGCGCGTCCTCGTTGAGGAGGTCGCCGACGCGGACGCCGCGGCGACCGATCTTGTCCTCGTAGGTCGGGCCGATGCCGCGGCCGGTGGTGCCGATCTCGCTGTCGGAGTCGGCTTTCGCGGCCTCCTCTGCGCCGTCGAGCTCGCGGTGGAACGGCAGGATGACGTGTGCGCGCTTGGCCAACCGAACGTCGGGGTCGAGGCCGCGCTCCCGGAGCGCGTCGACTTCCTCGAACAGCGTTTCGGGGTTGATCACGCAGCCGTTCCCGAGGACGCCGGTCTTCCCGCGCACGACCCCGGACGGAACCAGCGAGAGTTTGTACTCTTCGCCGCCGGCGACAACCGTGTGGCCGGCGTTGTCGCCGCCCTGGTAGCGAACGACGACGTCTGTGGCGTCTCCGAAGAGGTCGACGACCCCCCCTTTGCCTTCGTCCCCGAGCTGGGCGCCGACGATGGTGACGGTCATGCTCACGCCTTTCGCCACGGTCGTGATACCAGTTACGGTCTCACGGACTCGCTTGGACACGTTCGTGAATATTCGTGTGGAATCCGTCGTGTCAGACCACGTAGCAGAACCGTTAATTGTTACCACCGTCGTAGTACTGTGTGTCGCTGTCGGTTCTCCTGCCGTGACAACATTTAAAACCCCGCCATGACTAGTTAACAAATGCCATGATAGATCGACTTGAGAAAGAAGTTGATATGCTCGAACGCCATCTGGAAGTCCTCCGCATGGTCATCGAGAGCGAGCCCATCGGCATCGTAAAGATGTCCAACGAGACCGGCTACCCGCATCACAAGGTCCGCTACTCGCTTCGCGTCCTCGAAGAGGAGACCCTCATCGAGCCGTCGAGCCAGGGCGCAATCACCACCGACCGCACCCACGAATTCGTCGAGGAACTCGACGGCAAAGTCGACGAGATCATGGACAAAATGGAGTCCATGAAGATCGACGCGGCCGCAGAGGCCGAATAACACCTCCGTCTTCTCCGACTACAGCTCCGGCACCGTCAGGTGGAACGCGTCGTCCCGATCCTCCACGAGACACAGATGATAGCCGGCTTTCCGACCGACGTTCACGAAGCTCTCACGGTCGCTGCGCGACAACAACCCGCCACTGGCGGTTGCGTCCCCAGCGGTCTCAAGCGCCGCCGGCTCGAAGAACGACCCGGTGACGTACATCGCCGCCGCGAGGTGATCGGTCCCCTCCCTGATCGCGGTGGCGTCCGACACCAGCGCCGCCATCTCCTCGGCGGTCACCGGATCCCGGCCCGTGTTGATGTCCGCGACCACCAGCGCGTTGCCCATCCGATCCCGCAACACCACGTCGAACGTGCGGGAGATCGTCGTCTCGTCGTCCGGGCTCACCTCCACCGTTCCGCGCAGCTCCGCGCGGTCAACGCTGGGAAGCGCCGCGTACAGCTCGCTCAACCCGCTCTGGTGGCCGGACTCCCGGATCTCGTAGGGGAGCGCTCGCACCGTCCATGACACGAACGTGTACGCCGCGGAATCCGTCAGAAACGACTCGAAGGCAGTTCCATCGACCGTCGCCGCCGACGTGTCGAACTGCGTGTGGTGGTCGACGCGGAGGTTCCCGTTGACCGCGTCCGGATCCGTCGTGGCGTCGAGTTCGTCGAGCGTCGGCTTCCCCTTCGAATCGTAGCGCACGAACAGATCCGTCCCCGCGAGCGCGTCCTCGGCGCTCAACGTCACACCAGCAGTGCCGGCGTCCTCGGTTGCGTCGGCCGGCTCGCTTGCCGCCACCTCCTCCTCCAGGGACGACACCGTCTCCTCAAGCGAGGCGACCTCCGCCTGCAGCTCGTCGCGCTCGCGTTCGAGCGTCGAGACCGTCGATCGGAGGTCGTCACGTTCGTCTTTCAGCGTGTCGATCCGCTCGCTCGCCGCCTGCAGTTTCTGCTCGCGCTTCTTGACCGCGCGTTTGAGCTTCTCCAGCGTCGACTGCCGCCCGCCAGCCGCCGATGATGACGACGAGGTCGACGGTGCCGACGCGTTCGTCGTCGACGCTGACGCCCCGGACCGTCCGGCCGGCTGCTCACCCTCGCTGTCAGCCGGACTGATCGTCGGCACTGACGTGGTCTCCTGCCACGCCTGCTCCCCGTCCGCCGGCTGGCTGGCGCTCCCTGGCGCGCCCGAACCCTGCGCCGCCGTCGACGCGCCGCCGTCGGCGTCCGCGGCCCGCTCGGCGCTCGTGGGCGCTGTCGGCGACGCCTCGCTGGTGGCTGCCGCCGACGCCCCGCCGTCGCTGGCCGCCGACTGCACTCCGTCTTCGCCGGCCGGCGGTGACGCGTCCTCGGTCGTGGCCTCGCTGTCGGTCGACGCGTCGTCGGCGGCGGTGGTCGTGTGGGCAGCCGTTTCGGCCGGTGTGTCGTCGCCGTCGTCCGGGCGCTCGGGGAGTTCGGTCACGCTCACCGGGGCCTTCACGACCTCGTAGACGCCGACCTCGTCGTCCGCGCGCTCGAAGGCCTCGTCGCCGGTGTGGAGCTCCTCGCGGGTGCCGATGAACGCGGCGCTCATCGAGCGGCCGCCGTAGTAGACAACGTAGTAATCCCCGGAGAGGACGTTCTCCGAGAGCTCGATGTATCCCGTGAAGTTCGCGTCCGTGAGTGTCTGGCTGGCCTCGGACAGCGGCGTGTCGTTCGTGTAGTATTTCGCCTGCGTCTCGCCGTCCTGGTGGCGCATCGCGTACAGCAATGCGACTGACTCGTCGGGGGCTTCGTACACCGTCCCGTCGGCGTCAGCGACACGGTCCATGTCGCCGTCGAAAACGCCGATCACGCGGCCGTTCAGGAAGAACAGCCACGTCCCATCGGCGTCGACCGCGCCGGAAAAATCGGCGTCCGCGAGGTCGTGGAGCTGCCCGACGCCCCCGGAGAACGGCCGGGAGTCCCAGGACTCCACTCGCTCGACTGTGCGTGCCTGCATGTCCGGGAGAATGCGAGGGCTGCGTATAAGCCTTTTCGGGCCGACGAGCACCCCACTGTGTGCCCCTGTGGACCGGCCGGCTACAGCTGGTTCGAGGCGTCGTCCGCGAGCTCCTCCATTCGCTTGCTGATGCGGCCAGCACTGGAGAACTCGTCTTCGCTCATCGCGGCCGCCAGGGCGTTCCCGAGCAGGAACACCGCATGCTTGTGCTCGCTTTTCGATTTGTGTACGTGCGACGGTTCAACGTCCAGTTCCTCGTACGCGGCGAACGCGGTCTCGTCGACGTGGTCGAACCCGAGGAACTGGTCTTTGATGTTCACCATCTGTTCGTGGAGTTCGAGGAGCTCGTCTTTGTGCATGCTCTCAGCGTAAGGAAGTCGTGTGTTTAAGGGTTGTTCCAGAGTGGGTGCCACGTCAGAAGACGTATTCGTCGTCGTGGCCCATCATGCCGCCCTCGCTTTCGAGGCCAGCACCGTCTTCGTCCTCGCTGGGGCCGCTGGTCTTGTAGGCGCGAATACCCGAGGACAGCAGCTGTTCAATCGCCTCCTCCCGGCTCACGAACTCCCCCTGTTCAACGAGCTGGGCGATCTGCATCTCGATCTGGTCGGGGATGTTGACTTCGACTGTAGGCATCCTAACGACCGACGCTTCGACGCCTCCCTTGATAAGCTTGACGGGCACCGCTTTTCGTCGTCGGAACGTTCACCCTGCGGAGGCTGAACTCAGGTTCGTCTCGACCCATCTGAGTCTCCGGATTCCGGTAGGAATACGTGATGGCGACGACTACCCCGGTGTATGACCGTCGAGGACGTAACCGACCTCTACCAGGCGTTCGGGGACGACCGCATCCCCCCGGGCCAACGCGAAACCACCAAGTTCCCCGTGCTCTCGAAAGGCGACACCCCGAACTGGGACCGGGACACGTGGACGTTCACCGTGACCGGTGCTGTCGACACCGAGCTGTCGCTGTCCTACGACGAGTTCCGTGCGCTCGACACGGTCACACAACGCCAGGACTTCCACTGCGTGACCGGCTGGTCGAAACTCGACTGCGAGTTCACCGGCGTCCCGTTTCCCGAACTGGCCGCCGCAGCGGGTGTCACCGACGACGCGGTCCACGTGCTGTTCCACGCCCTCGACGGCTACACCACGAACCTCCCGCTGGCGGACTGCATGCGCGAGGAGGTGTTGTTCACGTGGGCGTTCGACGACGACCCGCTACCCCCCGAACACGGCGGCCCGCTGCGCGTCGTCACCCCACACAAGTACGCGTACAAGGGCGCAAAGTGGGTGGACGGCGTCGAGTTCCTCACGGAACCCCAGCGCGGCTACTGGGAGAAGCGCGGCTACTCGAACACCGCCGACCCGTGGGCCGAAGACCGCTACAGTTAGGCCGGGACAACAGGGTATTTCACCCAGCAGTGCAAACCGTTGATAATGAGTTCGCTTGCCGGGGAAACGACCGCTGACGGGCCGGTCGTTGCGACGAGCTGCCGGGTTGCGGACGTCTCCACGCGGGCGTTTCTCGCTGCCCACGCCGAACCGGGGTTCCACTGGGCCGACCCCGACGGACTCGAACTGTCCGGGGCTGGCACCGCCGCGTCGGTGACTGCAGCGGGCGGCGACCGGTTCGCGGCCGTCCGCGAGTGGTCGACGGGGCTGTTCGCCGATCTCACCCACGACGGCCCCGACGCCGCACGCCCGCGACTGTTCGGCGGGTTCTCGTTTTTCGACACCCACACCGCCGCCGGCGTCTGGCAGGGGTTTCCGCCCGCACGGTTCGTGCTGCCGGCGATCCAGCTCACCAGCGTCGGCGACGAGACGTGGCTGACCGCGATCGAAGCCGGCCCGGACGCCACGGTGGCGTCCGCGTCGGCATCGCTGGCCGACGCCCGCGACGCCGTCGACTCGCTGCCCGCGATGCAGGCCGCCGGACCACGCCCCGGCGTCACTGACACCACGCCGACGCCGGGCCGGGACGCCTGGACCGCCGGCGTCCAGGACGCCGTCGACCGCATCCAGTCGGGGCCACTCCGCAAGGTCGTGTTGGCGACCGCGCTGCGCGCGGACCTCGCCGAACCGGCGACGCCGTGCGCCCTCCTCGAACGGCTGCGCCAACGCTACCCCGCGTGTTTTCGCTTCCTCGTCGCCCCCGCCGACGGGGGGGTGTTCCTCGGCGCGACCCCCGAGCGCCTGGCGTCGCTGCGCGGCGGCCGCGTGGAGACGGTGGCGCTCGCCGGGTCGGTCGGCCGCGGCGACTCCCCCGCCGCCGACGCGCGGCTGGCCGACCGCCTCCGGGAGAGCGACAAGCTCCGCCACGAGCAGGGCGTCGTCGTCGACACGATCGCGCGCCGCCTGGAGGGGATCGGTGACGTGGCCGTCGGGGACCGCGACGTCCGACAGCTGTCCACCATCCAGCACCTCGAAACCCCGATCTCGGCCGCCGTGAGTGCCGACACCCACGTCCTGGACGTGATCGAGACGCTACACCCCACCCCGGCGGTCAACGGCCTGCCGCCGGCCGACGCGCTGGCGACGATCCGCGACACCGAGACGTTCGACCGCGGGTGGTACGCCGCCCCGATCGGCTGGATCGACGCCGACGGCGACGGCACCTTCGGCGTCGGGCTGCGCTCCGGTGTGGTCGACGACGACTCGGTGACGCTGTTCGCCGGCAACGGCATCGTCGGCGACAGCACCCCCGACGCGGAGTGGGAGGAAGTCCAGCTCAAATACCGCCCCGTCCTCGACGAGCTACAATGACGGCACCGAACCGGAACACGCTGTGGGCGCGCGCGATCGCCGACGAACTCGCCGCCGCGGGCGTCCACGCCGTCTGCGTCTGTCCGGGCAGCCGGTCGACGCCGCTGACGGTTGCCGTGGACGCCCACGACGACCTCACGGTGTACTCCCATCTCGACGAGCGCTCGGCGGCGTTTTTCGCGCTCGGCCGCGGGAAGCGCACGGGCGCGCCGACCGCCGTCCTCACAACGTCGGGCACTGCCACCGCGAACCTCCACCCGGCGGTGATGGAGGCCGCCCAGGCCCGCATCCCGCTGGTCGTGCTCACCGCCGACCGCCCGCCGGAGCTCCGCGGCTCGGGTGCCAACCAGACCGTCGACCAGGAGCAGCTCTACGGCAGCGCCGTCCGGTATTACGAGGACCTCCCGGAACCGGAAGTGACCGCCCGCAAGCTCCGGTCGCTGCGAACCAGTGTCTGTCGCGCCGTCGGCCACACCACGGGTCCGAAGCCCGGCCCGGTCCACCTCAACGTCCCGTTCCGGAAGCCCCTAGAGCCGGTGTCGGTGCCCGGTGACGTGCCGCCGTCGTTCGACGACGACCACCCGCTGGCGGCCGCCGGGCGCGGCGGCGACACGCCGTTCGTTTCGGTCCACGACGGCACCACAGAGCCGGCCGGCGAAACCGCCGCCGCGCTCGCTGCCGCGGCCACCACCGCCGCCCGTCCGCTCGTCGTCGCCGGCCCCGCCGACGGCGGTGCCGGGATCACCCCGGACGCCGCGGCCGCGCTCGCCGACGCCACCGGCGCCCCGATCTTCGCCGACCCGCTGTCGGGGCTCCGGTTCGGCCCCCACGTCGGCGATGCGCCGGTCGTCGGCGGCTACGACGGCTTCCTCGCTGCGGACGTGCCACACCCGGAGTTCGTCCTCCGGTTCGGCGCGTCCCCGACATCGAAACCCCTCCGCAAGTGGCTCGCCGCGAGCGACGCCCGCCAGGTCGTCGTCGACCCCGCCGGCGGGTGGCGGGAAGCCGAGTTCACCGCGACCGACGTGGTCGCTGCGGACCCCGCTGCGACCGCGCGCGCGATCGCGGCCCGGGCCGACGGGACGCGGTCGGCGTGGACTGACGACGTGCTCGACCTGGAGGCGCGCTACTGGGCGGCGGTCGATGACTTCCAGCCGGCCGCCACGCTCGAAGGCGAGATCGCGGCCACGGTCGCCGCCGGCGCGCCCGACCCTGCGACGGTGTTCGTCTCGAACAGCATGCCGATCCGGGATTTCGACCGGTTCGCAGCGCCCCGTGGGGCCGACCTCGCGGTGCTCGGGAACCGCGGGGCGTCGGGCATCGACGGCGTGATCTCGTCGGCGCTCGGCGCCGGCAGTGCGACCGCCGACCCCGTCGTCGGGCTGGTCGGTGATCTGGCGTACTTCCACGATTCGAACGGGCTGCTGGCGCTGGAGCGCTGCGGGGTCGACGCCACGATCGTGCTCGTGAACAACGACGGCGGCAGCATCTTCCACATGCTCCCCATCGAGCAGTTCGACCCGCCGTTCACGGGGCAGTTCAAGACCCCCCATGGCCTGGACTTCGCGCCCACCGCCGACACGTACGCGCTCTCGTTCGCCCGCACGGACACCGTGGGGGAGTTCCGAGCGGCCTACCGGGCGGCGCTGGGCGACGCCGGCACGCA
Source organism: Halobacterium sp. MBLA0001 (assembly GCF_049705385.1). Taxonomy (NCBI): domain Archaea; kingdom Methanobacteriati; phylum Methanobacteriota; class Halobacteria; order Halobacteriales; family Halobacteriaceae; genus Halobacterium; species Halobacterium sp. MBLA0001. The sequence goes on along the minus strand of NZ_JBNAMQ010000007.1, from coordinate 1,606,210 downwards.
CGTCATCGAGGTGTCGACGGACGCCGAGGCCAGCCACCGCGAGCGCGAGCGCCTCGCCGACCGCGTCACCGGCCTGTCGGTCTGACCGCAGTGGCGTGTGCACGGCCCAGGGCCGCGTGTGAGAACGCTTTTGCGGCCGCCGGCCGCGTGGTTAGCCATGGTCTCGGAGACGTTCGACGACGCCGCGTGGACGGCGATCGAGGAGTTCTCGTTCGACGACATCACCTACCACCGTGGTGTCGAGGTGCCCGCCGTCCGGATCGCGTTCGACCGGCCGGCGGTGCGCAACGCGTTCCGCCCGGGCACCGTCGACGAGCTGTACACGGCCCTGGATCACGCCCGCAAGCAGGCCGACATCGGCTGCGTGTTGCTCACCGGGAACGGCCCGTCGCCGTCGGACGGCGGGTGGGCGTTCTGCGCCGGCGGCGACCAGTCGGTGCGCGGGGACTCGGGCTATGAGTACCACGGCGACGACGAAGCCGCCGCCGACGACGACCCGGCGGTCAAGCGCGCTGACGCCGGCCGCCTGCACATCCTCGAAGTCCAACGTCTCATTCGCACGATGCCCAAGCCGGTGGTGGCGGTCGTGCCGGGGTGGGCGGTCGGCGGCGGGCACAGCCTCCACGTGGTCTGTGACCTGACGCTTGCGAGCCGCGAACACGCCAAGTTCAAGCAGACCGACCCCGACGTTGCGAGCTTCGACGGCGGGTTCGGCTCGGCGTACCTCGCCAAGCAGGTCGGCCAGAAGACGGCCCGCGAGATCTTCTTCCTCGGGAAGACCTACGACGCCGAGGCGGCCGCCGACATGGGGATGGTCAACGAGGCGGTCCCCCACGACGACCTGGAGGCGACGGCCCTGGAGTGGGCCGACGAGATGACCGCGAAATCGCCCACAGCGATGCGCATGCTCAAGTACGCGTTCAACATGACCGACGACGGCATGGTCGGCCAGCAGACGTTCGCCGGGGAGGCCACTCGGCTGGCGTACATGACCGACGAAGCCCAGGAGGGACGGGACGCGTTCCTCGACGGCCGCGACCCGGACTTCGACGAGTACCCCTGGCATTACTAGGCGCACAGCGAGGCGGTTCCGTGTCGTTTTTCCGTGGGACGGTGTTTCGCCGCAGCCTGTAATGGGTGATCGCGCCAATGCAGCAGCGAGCCGCCAGGCTCGCCGCGCACGCGCTCCGCGTTGCTCGCACGGGACCGGTTCCAATGTCATCACGCGTCGCCAGTGGCGTCGATGAGTCGGCGCGTATGGTACCTCCTTGGCCTCGAAGACGCGACGTGGCCCGAGCGCGCGCTGTTCGCGGTGACGATGGCCGCGATGCTCGCGCTTGCGGTCGCGGGGTTCCGGCGGCCGACGCAGCTCAGCACCGTGTTGAACGGGGCCTTCGATTGGGTGTTGCGGTACTTCGGCTGGTGGTTCATCCTGCTTGGGTTCGTGTTGCTGGTGCTCGTGCTCGGGGTGACGTGGTCGCGGTACGGCCGCCTCCGGATCGGCGGCCCCGACGCCGAACCCGAGTTCGACACGTTCTCCTGGCTGTCGATGGTGTTCACCGTGGGGTTCGGCGCGTCCATCCTCATCTGGGGGGTTGGCGAACCGGTTTCGATCGTCCAGCAGCCGCCGCCGGAGCCGTGGCCGGTCGGCGGCGCGTCGGCGAAATCCCTGGCGCTCGCGTTCATGTTCGTTCACGAGGTGTTCCCCGGGCTGGCGATGTGGTATCTCCCCGTCGCCCTCGCGTTCGGGATCATCGTCTACACGCGCGGCATCGGCGAGTACAAGGTGTCGACGATGCTGGCCGGCATCATGCCCGCGGGCGACCACCCCGTCGTGCTCTGGGCGGTTGACGTCGCGGCCATCATCGCCACCATCGGCGGCATTGCGACGACGCTGGGGTTCAGCTCACAGACCATGGCGGCCATCCTCGGGGGTGTGTTCGGCCTGCAGTCGGCCTGGTTGACCTACGGGATCTTCGCCGCGATCGGCGCCATTTTCCTGGTCGACGTGTGGCTGGGGCTGCGCTCGGGCATCCGGAACGCCGCCCGCGCGACCATGCTGCTCATCGGGGTTGCGATGGCGGTCCTCGTCGTCGTCGGGCCGACGCTGTTCACGTTCCAACTCGGCCTCGACGCCACCGGCGTCTGGCTGAACAACGTCGTTCGACTGATGCTGTACACCGACCCCACCGCGGCCGGCCACTGGGCGGCGAACTGGACGGGCTTCTGGTGGGCGTGGTGGGCGGCCTGGAGCATCTTCGTCGGGAGCTTCGTCGCGCGCGTCTCGAAAGGCCGGACCGTCCGCGAGATGTTCATCGTGCTCGTGGTCGCGCCCGGCGTCCTGAGCTGGGTGCAACACACCCTCATCGGCGGCTGGGTGTTGGCCCCCGACTACGTCGGCCCGGTCGGCAACGCGCTGTCCGCCAACGGCATCCCCGCGGCCATCGCCCGCGCCCTGTCGATCACGCCCTACGGGTCGGTGCTCGCGTTGCTGTTCGTGTTGGTGATCGCGGGCTACATCATCACCTCCCTGGATTCGGCGGTGTTCATGATCGCCGCCATCACGCTCGGCGACGAGGACCCCAATCCCCGCAACCGCGCCTGCTGGGGGCTGTTGCTCGCCGCGTTCGGCGTGATGAGCCTGGAGCTGTCCAGCTTCGAAGCCATCGAGGCGCTGTCGCCAGTGCTCGCGTTGCCGTTCACGCTGTTCCTGCTGGTGATCGTGTACGCCAGCTACGTCGCCGCCCGGGAGTACGCGCGTGACCGCGACGACGTTGCGGTCTCGCCCGGCGGGTTGTTGTCCTCCCGATCGTCGGCGTCGGACACCGACCCGGAAGCAGGGAGCGGCACGGACGCCGCGCCCACCGGCGACGACTGACCGCCTGGCTGCCCCAATCGCCACCCCTTAGACGACCCTCCCCGTACTGAAGGGCGATGACACAGACGGCCGACGTTTCACGGCAGCGCGCGTGGCTGATGGCGGCCCGCCCGCACACGCTGCCGGCGGCCGCCGCCCCGGTGGTTGTCGGCACCGCGCTGGCGGTCCACACCGGCGTGCTTGCGGTGTGGCCCGCGGTGGCTGCGCTCGTCGGGGCGGCGCTCATTCAGATCGCCACGAACTTCGCCAACGACTACTACGACGCCGTTCGCGGCGCGGACACCGAGGACCGAGAGGGGTTCACCCGTGTAACCGCTGGCGGCCTGATCCAGCCGGCCCGCGTGAAGCAGGCGATGTACGTGACGTTCGCGGCGGCGATCCTCGACGGCGTCTACCTCGTCTTCGTCGGCGGGGTGCCGATCCTGGTGATCGGGCTGGCCAGCGTCGCGTCCGGCATCGCGTACACGGGCGGTCCGTACCCGCTCGGCTACCACGGGCTCGGGGACGCGTTCGTCTTCCTGTTTTTCGGCGTGATCGCGGTGACGGGCACCTACTACGTGCAGGCCGCCGCCCACCTCGCCGGGGCGTTCCCCGTGGCGATCCCGCCGGGAACGGTGCCCCTCGCGGCCGTCGTGGCCAGCCTCCCGGTGGCCGCCATCTCCACGAACATCATCGTCGTGAACAACATCCGTGACAAAGACGAGGACGAGACCACCGGCAAGCGCACGCTGGCGGTGCGGTTCGGCTACCGGTTCTCCCGCCTGGAGTACGCCGGCCTGCTGGTGGTCGCGTACGCCGCGCCGCTGTGGTTTTACGCCACGGGGTACGGCGCGTCGGTGTTCCTGCCGCTGGTGACACTGCCCCTCGCGGTGTCGGTCACCAAGACCGTATTCGAGCGCACCGAGGGCGCGGCGTTGAACCCCGCGCTCTCCCGGACGGGACAGCTGCTGGCGGCGTACTCGGCGCTGTTCGCGGTGGGGGTGGCGGTGTGATTCGGGCGTTCTCGCTGGCGTTGGCGGAGCCGCTGGCGACCGCGAACGGAACCATCGGGGAGCGCACGGGGTTCCTGTTCGAGCGCGACGGCGGTGTCGGTGAAGCCACGCCGCTTGCGGGGTGGACGGAACCCCACGACGCGTGTATGGCGGCGCTCCGGGCGGCCGACGACGCCGACAGCTGGGAGCGAGCGCTCGACGCGTGCATGGACGCGCCAGCCGCCCGCCACGCGGTTTCGCTCGCCCGCATGGACGCGGACTCGTGTGCCGCCGGACGGCCGCTTGCGAGCGCGCTCAGCGACGGGGCGGCGGCCGATTCGGTGCCCGTGAACGCGACTGTCGGCGACGGGACCGCGGCCGCCACGAGCGCCGCAGTGGCGGACGCCGCGGCCGACGGCTTCGACACGGTGAAAGTGAAAGTCGGCAGCCGGTCGGTTCGGGCCGACCTCGACCGGCTGCGCGCCGCCAGTGACACCGCGCCCGCAGGGCTGTCACTGCGTGCCGACGCCAACGGCGCGTGGGACCTCGACGCGGCCCGCCAGGCCGCCGACGCCTGCGGGTCGCTGCCCATCGAGTACATCGAACAGCCCCTGGCACCCACGCGGTTGGACGCCACCCGGAGCATCGGCGGCGTCCCGATCGCGCTCGACGAAGCCCTGCACCAGCATCCGCTCGACGCCGCGTTGGCGGTGGCCGACTACGTGGTGCTCAAGCCGATGGTGCTCGGCGGCATCGACCGGGCGCGCGACGCCGCCCGGACCGCCCGACAGGCCGGCGTCGAGCCCGTCGCCTCGACCACCATCGACGGCGTCGTGGCGCGGACCGCGGCCGTCCATTTGGCCGCCAGCATCCCCGACGTGCCGGCGTGCGGGCTGGCAACCGCCGACCGGCTCGCGGACGCGCTGGCTCCGGATCCCGCGCCGGTCGCCGGCGGCCGCATCCAGGTGCCTGCCGACCCCGGGCACGGCGTGGAGGTGACCGCCGATGCGTGACGAGGTCACGCTCCAGGCGACCACCAACCCCGACCGGCCCGCGCTCGTGGACGCTGCGACCGACCGAACGTGGACGTACGATGCCCTCGACAGTGCCGTCGATGCGACCGCCGGCAGCCTGGCCGCGCTCGGCGTTACGCCCGGCGACCGGGTCGCCGTGTTGCTCGAAACCCGGCCGGCGTTCGCCACCCTCGTGTTCGCCGCCGCGCGCCTCGGAGCCGTCCTCGTGCCGCTGAACGCGCGCCTCTCGCAGCCGGAGCTCGCCACACAGGCCGACGCCGTCGCCCCCGTCGCCGTGATCTGCGGCCGCGACACGGCGACCGCCGCCGACCGCCTCGACGCGCCCGCCGTGCGCGTCGCCGACGACGCCACCGTGCGCCCGCTGTCCGGCACCGACCCGGACGCCGTCACCCCCGTCGACTCGGCGTGGGACGACACCCGGCTGCTGTTGTTCACCTCGGGCACCACCGGCGACCCCACGGCCGTCCGGCTGACGTACCGCAATCTCGCCGCCAGCGCCGCCGCGTCGGCGGCCCGCCTGGGCGTGCTCCCCGACGACCGCTGGCTGTGCCCGCTGTCGATGTACCACACCGGCGGCGTCTCGGTCGTCCTCCGGACGGCGCTCTACGGCACCACTGCGGTCCTGACCCGGACGCCCGGCTTCGACGCCGCCGCGGTCGGGGACGCCCTGGAGACCCACGACTGCACCGGTGTCTCGCTCGTCCCGCCGATGCTCGACCGGCTCGTTGAGGCCGACGCCGTCCCCGACTCGCTGCGGTTCGCACTGGTCGGTGGCGCGCCCACGCCGCCCGAGCTGGTCGAGCGTGCGTGTGCGGCCGGGGTTCCGGTCTGCCCGACGTACGGCGCGACCGAAACCGCCTCGCAGGCGGCGACCCTGCACGCCAGCGACGCCCCAGCCCACCCCGAGAGCGTCGGCCGCCCACTGCTCGGCACCACTGTCACCGTCGTCGAGCCGGACACCCACACGCCGGTGCCGGACGGACAGGCCGGGCTGCTCGCCGTGTCAGGGCCGACGGTCACGCCCGGCTACGCCGGCGAGGGGACCGCGCCGCGCTGCGAGCACGGGCTCCTCACGGGCGACCGCGGCTGGATCGACGCCGACGGCTTCCTGCACGTCGGCGGCCGGGCCAGCGACGAGATCATCACCGGCGGCGAGAACGTCCGTCCCGAAGCGGTCGCCGCGGTGCTCCGCGAGCATCCCGCCATCGAGGCTGTCGCCGTCGTCGGTGTGCCGGACGACGCGTGGGGCGACCGCGTCGGCGCGCTCGTGGTGCCCGCCGACGACACCGCGGACGTCTCCGTCGCCTCACTGCGCGCGTTCTGTGACGGGCGGCTGGCGGGCTACAAACACCCCCGCGTGGTTGCGGCCGTCGACGCGCTCCCACGGACCGCGTCGGGCACCGTCGACCGGCAGGCTGCAGTCGCCGAACTCCGCGACGACGCCGCGCCGTAGACCCGTGAACGACCAAGTTTAAACCGGTCGCGGACGGTGTGACGTACATGAGCGCCGAAGCCACGGAGGCCGACCTCTCCGAGGACGAACGCCGCGGTCTCGAACTCGTCCACGAAGAACTCGGCATCCACCAAAGCGAATTCTGGAAGGCCCTGGACGTCTCCTCCCGGAAGGGCAGCCGGATCGCCTCCACCCTCGAAGAACACGGCCTCGTCGAACGCGAGGAAACCGTCTACGGCGGGAACACCACCTACTACATCACGCCGGTTGTCGACGAACGCAACCTGGAGTTCATGCTGCTGATGGCTGGGGACATGCTGTCGCCGTTCGTCGGCGAGGAGGAAGTCGACCCACAGGGCGACGCGTTCTCCCAGTGGATCATGAACCTCGCCTACGAGGAGTAACCCGGCTGGCCGGCGTCGACACCCCCCGACACGTAGCTCTCCGCCACGACAACCCCCAAGTGCTGGCGCGCCTAACGCCGGATCGTGACCCACCAGACAGACGTGCTCGTGGTCGGCGGCGGCGCAACCGGGGTCGGCGTCGCCCGCGACCTCGCGCTCCGCGGCGTCGACGTGACCCTCGTCGACCGCGGCGGCCTCGGGAGCGGCACCACCGGCCGCTCGCACGGTCTCCTGCACAGCAGTGCCCGGTACGCCGACTCGACGCCGGCCGACGCCCGCGAATGCATCCGGGAAAACGAAGTCCTCCGGGACATCGCCGGCGCGTGCATCCGGGACACCGACGGCTTCTTCGTCCAGCACGCCCGCGACGACCCCGCCTACTTCGACACGAAAGTCGCGGCCTGCCGTGACGCCGACATCCCCGTGTCTGTCATCGACGGTGCCACTGCCAGAGCCCGCGAACCAGCCCTCACGCCCGCCGCCGAGCGCGTCGCGGTCGTTCCCGACGGCGTCGTCTTGCCGTCCCGACTGGTCGCTGCGACCGCCGCGGACGCCCGCGACCACGGCGCGACGATCCGCCTCCACGAGCCGATCACGGCGCTCACCACGGACGCCGGCCGCGTCACCGGCGCCAGAACCGCCGACGGGACGACGCTGTCGGCCACCCACGTGGTGAACGCGGCCGGCGCGTGGGCCGGCGACCTCGCCGCAACCGCCGGCGTCGACGTCGATATGCATCCCGCCAGCGGAGTCATGGTGACCGTCGAAACGCCGGAGACCGACACGGTGTTCAACCGCTGCCGGCCCGCCGCTGACGGCGACATCGTGGTGCCACACGGCTCCACCGCGGTCCTGGGCACCACCAGCGTCGACGTCGACGATGCCGACGAGTTCGCCACCCCCGACGCCGCCGTCGAGCGCGTCATCGACGAATGCAGCGCCCTGCTGCCGGCGGCCAGCGACGCCCCGATCCGGACCACCTACTGGGGCGTCCGCCCGCTGTACAGCCCAAGCGACTACGGCGACGACGCCCGCGCGATCTCCCGCGGGTTCTACGTGCTCGATCACGCCAACCGCGACGACACCGCCGGACTCACCACAGTCGTCGGCGGGAAACTCACCACCCACCGGCTGATGGCGGAGGCGACCGCGGATCTCGTGGCCGACCGGCTCGGCGTCACTGAGCCCAGCCGGACCGCGAACGAACCGCTCCCCGGCCACGACGACCCCGAACGACTCGACGCGCTCGTCGATACGTTCGATGCCGCCAGTCCGGCCGACGCCGACGCGCGCTGACGCCGCGCGGAAACGGTCGCTCAGTAATCGAGGTCGTCGGTCGTCGCGTCCAACACCAGCACCGCAGCCGCACCCACGACGCCGGCGGCCACCAGCGGCGCAACGCTTCCGACCGTCCACGCCGCCGTCGCGTCGGCGATCCTGACCGCCGGCGCCCGTAGCGCGCCCGCCATCAACGCGACCAGGAACGTCACCGTCGCCGCCCGGTACTCCGCCAGCGCCCACTGCACGACGCGCGCGAACGTCAGAACGCCGGCGAGCGCCCCCAAACTGAACGCCGCGAGCGTCGCCACCGGCGCGACGGCGTCACCCAGAGCCCCCGCAGCCACGGCGTCCACTGCGGTGCTGACGGCGCTCGTCATCGTCTCGTACTTCCCGAGGGTCAACAGGATGAGCGACCCCGAGACGCCCGGCAACACCATCGCACAGATCGCCACCGCGCCGGTGACGACCATCACCGCCAGCCCGTCGGGCAGCGTGCCCGCGGTCGCCTGCGCGCTCACCGCGAACGCGAGCGCGAACCCACCCAGCGCTGCGCCGATGCGGCCCGGCGTGTCCACGGCCACCTCACCGATCAACACGACGACCGACGCCGCGATGAGCCCGAAGAAGAACGCGAACGTCAGGCCCGGATACTGGGTGTACGCCACGTCGACGACGCTGGCCACCGTCACCACTGCGGACACCACGCCAGCGCCCAACACGGCCAGAAACGGCACGTCCAACGCGCGCAGCGTCTCGGCGACCGTTGCCCGGCCGTCCCGACTGCCCAGCCGCGGCACGAGCGCCACCACTGTTGCTACGTCAGCCACCGAGAGGCCGGCGAGCGCGCTCACCAGCCGCTCGTAGATCCCCACGATGAGCGCGATCGTGCCCCCGGAGACCCCGGGCACTGCGTCCGCAGCCCCCATCGCCGCGCCCTTCGCGTAGACGGCCAGCCACGCACGCAGTGTCGACGCCACGATCAGTGTCCGCGGTGGGTCAACTCAGCGCCAACACGCGCCGGCAGCGCGCCGGCCGTGCTGTTCGTCGTGTCGGCGTCCGTGCCGTCGCCGTCAGCCGACTCGCCGTCGGCTGTGGGCGTCGCCACTGATCCGTTCGTTGCAGTCTCGTTCCCGGCCGCCCCGCCAGTGGGGTCCAACGACACCGTCACGGGTGTCGCCCCGTCGGAGACGACCTGCGACTCGGAAACGCTGGCCGTGTCCGCGGCCACTGCACTCGCGTTGCCCGCCTGGTCTCCCGCGGTGAACGTGTACGGTCCGGTCGCACGCACCGACACGTTCGTGTGGCCGTTGGCCGGCCCGAGCTCATCGTAGCCCGTCGTGGAGTACGGCAGCCTCATCGTGAACTCGCCGTCAGCGTCCGTGTCCGCGTACTGTGTGTACGTGAACGAGGGATGTGTCCCCTCGTTCGACTCCATCTGCGTGAGGTTCAGCTCCACGGACGCCTTCACCGTGGTGTTCGCCGGGCCGGTGCCCGTGACGGCCGCCCCGTCAACGCGCTCGAACAGCTTCACCGACGTCGGATAATACTCGGTGCTCAGCTCGCCGCCGAGATACCACAGGTTCGCGGGCGCGGTGTGGTTCGCGCTCACACCGACCAGCCGGTAATGCTCCAGCGCAGCCACGTCAGCCTCCGGCAGGCTGCCCGTGCCGCCGATCTGCGCGGTCGAATCGTTGCGGACGTACGCCTTCGCGTCGGCCATCGAATCGAACTGCTTGGTGTTGTTCGTCGCCGCGTCGAAGGCCGCCGCCGTCCCCTGTCCGGTGTTGACGCTGCGGCGCCAGTCAGCCACGACCGGCTCGGCCTGCTTTGCCGACCCGTGGTAGCGGTACAGCCGCACCATCATCGACTCGTAGTACGCCTGCTTTTTGAGCAGCGGCGACTGCCGGAAGAACCGCGCGTTCGAGATCCGGTTCTCCTCCCAGTCGGCGTTGTACGCCTGCTGGTAGAAGTCACCCTGTGAGAGGTCTCGGGGCCCATCGTAGAAGACGACCGGCGCGCTGAACTTCGACTGCCCCGAACTGAGGTACGGCAGCGGCGGCATCACCATCTTCCAGTCGACCGCGACGTAGCGGTTCTTGGCGTCGTCCTCCTCGATGTCCGCGAGCACGGACTCGGACTGTTGCTCGTCGTCAGCCAACAGGAAGTTCGCCGCCGATGTTGCCCCCTGCTGGAACGGGTTCGCGTGCGGGATGGCGTGCCCCTGGACGGTCATCCAGTGGCCGTAGTCCCACCACGACAACACGCCGAACGACCCCGCCGGATAATCGAAGTCCTCGGTCTGACTGTACGTCCCGTTGTAATCAAGGGCGTCGGCGTTGTCGGCCCCGCCGTACGTCCCCTGCTTTGGCGTATGGGACTGATACCAGTCCATCGCGTCGTCCCACGCCACCACACCACCCGGACCTTGGCCCTGTCCTGCGGTGATCGCTGACTGCAAGGGCACCGGCTGGTTCTGGTTGTTCGAGAGCTTGATCGGTGACACCGGCCCCGACGCGGAGTCGTTGTTCGTGGCTTCGGCCACAGCGGGTGCCGCCACCGGCACCAACACGATCAACGCGACGATGACAACCGTCCCGACCTGGTACCAGGAGACGCCCTCGATCGCCGCCACCGGACGGTCGAGGTCGACCGCCGCAAGCACCGCCCGCAGGACGTACGCGTTCAACACGACGACCGGCACCACCAGGTAGTAGTTGAACCGCACCTGTGTGAACGCCGCCGACGTGACGAACGCCCCCCACACCACCAACAGTAGCTTGTCGGCGTCGTACTGCCCGGTCGCCGCGATCGCCGCCAGCACGACCGCGGCGATGAGGAGCGCGGTGAGCTGCCCGCCAAGGCCGACCACACCGCCGATCGCCGCCGGCACCGCCGGCGACACGGCAACGATCGCCAGCACGGCGGTCGCCCCCGCCACCCCGACGATCCGCCGCACCGACCCGCTGGTCAGGTGGGGCTTCAACAGGATCGCGCCGGCACCCACGAGCGCCGAGAAGAACGCAGTCCCGTATTCGAGGAACACCACGCCGAACATCCCCAGGCCGTACCGCCCGGTGCGGAACAGGAACGGCTGCGCCTCCCCGATCGTGCGCGTGTCCGCGGTCGAACTCAGCCCGATGTAGTTCAGGAGATTCGACTGCAACGACGACCAGAACCCCGGCGCAACCAGGGCGAGCGCACCGACGACGACCACGAGCGTGCCCGCGACCGTGGCGACGTACGCTGCCGGGCTGAGCGAGCGCTCATCGAACACCCGTGCGAGCCACGCAAGCACCACACAGCCGACCGCGACGCCCAGCGCGAACACCGGCTGGAGGAACGAGAACCCCGACACGCCGAACCCGCTCTCGCCCAGCGGTGCGAACATCAACAGTGCCGTTGTCGTCATGCTCACTGCGCCAACCACTGCGACGTGATCGGGGCTCGTTCCAGTGACGTAATCGCCGACGAGCTTCACCAGGAAGAACGCGCCGAAGATCCCGACCAACAGCACGCCCGGCGGCCACACCCACATGTACACCGCGGTCGCCACACCGGCCAGCACGCTCCACCCAACCACGTCACGGAGGCCCGTGGCGTCCCACGCGCGGAACTGCTCGAACACCGGTTTCTCGCGCTCGGCGACCGACAGCGCGACCATCAGCCCAACCACCGCGAGGGTCATGAACAGCGGCTCCGCGCCGTTGTGGTCGGCGGCCCCGGCGAGCGTCCGCTGCAGGAAATACCCCGGCAGCAGACCCAGAATGACCGCTCCAAAGAGGCCGCCGAGCCGGCCGGCAATCCGCCGCCCCATCACGTACGTCGGCACCACCAGCAGTGCCCCAAACACCGGCGGCGCGAGCAGCAGCGTCATCGCGATGGTGTGCTCCGACGGCGACCCCATCCCGACCACCAGCGCGACGGCCGCGAGGATCTGGTCGAACAGCGTCCCGAACTGTCCGGCAAGCGTGCCGTGCGGGAAGTTCGTCCACGGGTCGAACGGCATCGTCTCCGGGAAATGATGGACAGTGTACGTCACCTGCCGCAGATGATAGTAGGCGTCGTTTCCGGAGAGATACACTTCCCCGTTCTGTAGGAAGTTGTCCCACGACTGCACGCGCACCCAGAACATGAACGCGAGCACCGCACCCAGCACGGGTACGTGGTACCAGTCTTTGAGCGCGCCGAGGGCCCGGGACGGCAACCCCGCGGACAGCCCTGACGCGTCAGTCGTCTCGCTCATTGTGGAAACGGACAAAAAGAACGCGAATAAGCCTTGTGAACTCGCGGCCGGTCGGACCGGATGCCCCAAAGCACAATCCTTATTCAAGCACCGGTCACATTCCCGATGATGAAGGTTTCAGTCGTCGTCTGCACGTACTCGATGGACCGCTACGGTCCGTTCGCCGACGCCGTCGAGAGCGTGCTCGCCCAGACCCACGACGACCTCGAAGTCGTTCTCGTCGTCGACGGCAACGACGACGTCTTCGAGCGTGTCCGCGCGGACTTCGGTGACGAGGAGCACGTCGTCCTCCACTGTAACGACGAAAATCAGGGCATCTCGTACAGCCGCACGAAGGGTGCCAAAATCGCGAGCGGCGACATCGTCGCGTTCATCGACGACGACGCGACCGCCGAAGACGACTGGATCGAACAGCTCCTCGGTGTCTACGCGGAGACCGACGCCATCGCCGTCGGCGGCGACGTTGTCCCTGACTGGCAGACCCAGAAACCCGACTTCTTCCCCGCCGAGTTCTACTGGCTGGTCGGCTGCGTCGAACCCGGGTTCGCCGACGACGGCGAGGAAGTCCGGAACACGTACGGGTCGAACATCTCCTACCGGCGCGACCAGTTCCTCGACGTCGGCGGCTACGACCCCAACACGGGCCGGAAAGGCGACAAACACCTCCAGGCCCACGAGGCCCCCGTCGGCATTCGGCTGCGCGAGGAGTACGGCCGCGGAATGGTGTTCACGCGGGACGCACGGGTCCACCACAAGCTGTTCGACTACCGCGGCGAGTTCGGATGGCTCGTTTTCCGGTCGTTCTGGCAGGGGTACTCCAAGCGCGTCATGGACCTGCTGTACCCCGACGCTGAGGACAACAAGAGCAGCTATCTGACCCAGCTGCTGACGCGTTTCGTCCCGACGCGCGCCCGAAACCTGGTCCAGTCACCGTCGGTGCAGCGCCTCCAACAGCTCGTGGCGATTTTCGTGTTCACCGCAGCGGTCGGCCTCGGATACGTGTACGCGATCGCGACGCCGAACCTCGTGGCGCACGCTAACTCGTAGGCGCGGGGATGTCGTCGTTTTCCTCGCCGACGACGAACTCGTAGTAGTATCCCACGCCGCGACAGGCGAGCATCGCGATCGAGAGGAGCGCGAACGCAAGCCGAGTCAGGCTGGCATCCGGTTCGTCCCCGTCGTCGCCGCCACTCGGACCGCTCGGTGTTGGGGGGATGCCTGGTTTGCCGTAGCGCTCCGGGTAGTACCGTTGTTTTTGACAGAATCCACGCCCCACGCGGAAGTTCTTCTTCGCGAGAGATTCGAGGGACGTTCTGGCCGGATGGTAGACGGTCGCGTTCTCGGCGTAGCCCTGTTCGTAGCCGGCGTCGTGGACGCGATCGCCGAACTCCCGATCGCCACCGGAGATGAGTCGGGCGTCGAAGGGACCGACGTCCTCGAACACCTTACGACGGACAAGCAGTGCACACGTCGGCGCATAGTTCTGATCTTCGAGATACTGCTCGACCGGGAAGCCAGCACGGGCATTGTACCTGCCGACGAGGGTGTCTTCAGGAAGAGTGATTTCGACGTTACAACCAAGATAGTCTATGTCTCTCGTCTGCATCTCAACTAGTGCTTTCTCCAACCAGTCGTCACCAACTGTCTCGTCGGAATCAAGAAACGCGACCACAGTGTGGTCTTCATTGGTTTCTTTTATTCCCTTATTACGTGCAGCATATGAGCTTTGAATCTCGACTTCTCTCGATAGTACAACACTATTGGCAGGCTTGTGATTCCGTACCACCTCTTTAGTGTTGTCCGTTGAGGCGTTGTCGACAACTCTTACTTCTGTGAGAGTTGGCGTGTTGTGTTTGGTGATCGATTGGAGAGTTTGCTTAATCCCGTCTGGATCGTTGTATACTGGGATGACGATAGAAACATCTAGACTCTGAGCGTGATCTTCCATGGTTATGCCATCATTTTAGACACCACTGAGGCACTTATCGTCGTCCATGTTTCACGCCCGTGACGTCGCTAGTTAGATTAACTAGATTAGAGTTGATAAACATTTCTCTACAACTATCTGAGGATACATCGCTTACAAAAGATCAGGAAGCAAGTACGAGATGTTATATTTTACCATGCACTGTTACGTCCTAATGGGACTTGCGAACTGGATACGGAACACCTATCGAGACATGAGGCACAGAGATACAAGAGAGGCGACCCGGGACGCTACTCGAGAGTTATGGTATGGGGTATTAAGACGACTAAACCCCGTCTTCCCCTCTGGAACAGCCGTTTGGGAAAGAGACTGGGACATCCTGGTAGTCGCGGATGCATGTAGAGTTGATCTGCTGCAATCGACTGAAAAGTTCGACGGTGTCCCGCACATTCGGAGTGTCGGATCCAAGTCCCCAGAATGGATGGCTAACACGTTTACTCCTGAGTACTCCGACGAGATGCGACGCACCGCGTACATAACTGGGAACCCATACTCCAAACGATACCGCGATTCTAAATTCGGACTCTTAGACGAGTTATGGAGAAGTCATTGGCAGGAGGCGAAGATATCCACGATGCCTCCTCGCCCGTTGACTGACAGGGTGATAGGAGTTTGGCAAAACAAAGACGAGTATCAGTACCTCACAAAGCGTCCTCAGTTGAGTCAGTCTGAGGTCTGATTTCTGTTGCGGAGTGCAGTGACCGACCGCGATCTCCTCACAGATCGACGGGAAGCTGTCGCTGTCGGCGGCGCTTAGCCGCCGACGCGACAGCGTCGCCACTCAGTGCGGGGGCTGTCCCGGTCAGTGGTTAGCGGTGGAATCGGTCGTCAGGTGGTCGGTTCGCGGGGACGGCCCGACGCACCGCAAGGGCCGTCCACGCAGCCCGTCGAACCATATTCACGAACTCCTTGTACGGCCACCACCAGAGGCGACGCCCGCCTCGGCGCGGCGTCGCCACGTATTCGTAGTGGAGATACCGCCAAACATTCTGTAGCAGCAGACTCACTACGACGTACAGCAGTCTCACCGTCGCGTCTCGTGTCGTTGTCGTCGCTATCGCTTGCTCGGACAAGCGATAGCTCGATTCGATACCGAAGCGTTTGCTGTAGTGGTATCGCGCTTCGCGTGGCGTCTCGATGAACGGCGCGTCAGCGGCGTAGCCGTGACGCGCTACACCGTTCTCGTCATATCGTCCGTTCAGGTACGTACAGTCGATGTAGACGGGAAACTCGACGGTCCAGCTGTGACCGTCGAGTTTCCCTGTCAGGTTGTGTTGAATAATGCGACTCCATCCTTCCGAGAGTTCCTGCTGAATCGCCTCACCCCACTGAATGATTGGGACCACGTAGGCGTAGTTGTGCGCCTGAAGCAGCGTGAGACACTTGCTGTCGTAGAATCCGCGATCAAGGTAGACGGCCTTGACCTCGGTGTTAAGGCCGTCGAGTACACCAAGGAACTCAGCGAGGACGCTGCTGGCGGTGTCGCCGTCTTCGAGACGGCGCACCGCCAGCGTGTAGCGTTTGTTCTTCACACGCGCGTAGAGTGTGGCGTAGGCGTGGAATGCGGTGGTTCCACGCTTGGCTTCCGAGTGATAGAGGTTCTCCGTGTCGTCTTCATCACCGTAGTAGGGCCGCAGGTGGAGGTCTGCGCAGACCTCCACCTGCTCGGGAAGCAGTTCGACGATGTCTCGGCGAAGAAGCGTGTTAGCGACTCGTTCGAGCCGTTCGGGCTCGAACTTCGTCCGTAGATGATAGAGAACTGTGTTCGCCGATGGCGAGTCTTCACTGGAGTTGCACAGCGTCGAGATCGAGGTCCCGTCGGCGGTCGCGCCGACGAGGACCTCGTAGATGTCCTCTGCACCGATTTCAGCGTTGTTGGCGAGGTTGAGAGAAACTTCCTCGTCAAGGCAGTTGACGAGGAAGTTAAGGAGCTGGTCCTCGTGAATCTCACTGTCTGCTTGCTGGGTCGTAGACACACCTTCAGCAAGCAGACGTTCTAACTAAGCGGCTTTGTGATGTACTGAGTATCACATAGACCAAATTGTAGTCCACTACATGCAGCCTCATGCACCGTTCTTTGATCATGCTGAGCTCTACGATGGTTACGATCAGGGTTTCGGAGATGGCGGTACTCCGGACCAGTCCAAGGACGTATGGGATCAGATCAGATACGGGGACGCTAGTCGGAAAGAAATCTGGACCGCATACAGACACAACTTAGAGGTACTGCTTGAGGAGGTTGATTTACTGAAGCGCTCCTGTGACGCAGACATTGTCCTAACATCAGATCACGGGAACGGATTAGGTGAATCTGGAGTGTATGGCCACCCTCGCGGGATCCCTACCGGCGAAGTCCGCAACGTTCCGTGGGTTAGGATTGATGGAAAAGGGAATAGTGATTACACTCCGAAAGAAGACTTTGCTGAGCGTAGTCATAGTGCTAACGCGAGGGATAGGCTCTCTGCCCTGGGTTACAAATAGCCCCAATCTGTTGGTGAAGATCGTCGTGGTCGGTCATGTATTTGCGACTGATCACTCACTATCTCGCTCTTGATTTAGAATGGAGCGTAGTTTTTGCTTGACGTTGTTAGCTGAGTTACTCTTGAAGAATCGGCTTGGATCATACTCTGCAGTTGCTCCTTCTTTTAATTCGACATAGAATGATTCTGGAGAAGAAACAGAAGTAACAACTCCCTCATTAATCAAATCTTCAATATTATGGACGCCTCCAGTATTGACTACGTACGTGTCAAGTTCAAAGTAGAGTCCCTCGTAAACTGCCGTTGAGTAAACTCCCACTTGGATGTCTGCTTTCGCGAATAGCTCATAAAGGGAGTCGGATTCAGGCCCACGGACTTCGATTGGCGAGTTGATCAGCCACGGATACTTCGTTTCCCAGGTGGAGTACTCATCCGGGTGTAGTTTATAAATAATCGAATACTCGTCTCCTACTAGCTCGGATGTCTCTGCTGCAAATTTTGATAATTTTGCGCCAATAGTTTCTTGTGAAATAAACAGTATCTGCGGACCAATGTCTGATATAATATCTTCTTGGTCCTGGACTTTATCCGCTTCTCTCTCCAAATATGGATACCCAACGTCGTAGACGTTTTCAGAGTCCAATGGTAGATCAAACCGATTACGCCAGAACGGGCCAAAAGTAAAAAAATAGTCCGGGAACGCCACTTTTTGTCTGTTGTTCGGCAACGAATATCCAAAGTGATACTTAGAGATTGAGCCGTGCTGTAGCTCTACAACAGGAACGCCTCGCCTCTGACACGCTTCAATAAACGATTCTTTTCCATAGCTGACTACCAGAACAGCCACCTCTGGGTCTACTCGCCGCAAAAGGGCGTCGTAGAGCGGCAGGAGCGCTTGTCGCTCAGCAAGCTCATCCCGAACTGTCCCAACGAGATCAACTGCAACACCGAACTGCTCTTTGAACTCTTGCTCAGCGTTTTTCAAATAATCCACTTCTGTCTCCGGGATGGAGTAGCGGGATACCATCTTATACAGAGTACCCAGGTACTCAATGAAGTCAGTGTACCGAAGAAGAGAGGTAGACGGCGGAGTATAATGGTTCAACTTGTGGTCATACTCCACTGAGACTGCATCAAGATTGCTGCCTTCCAACACTGGATCTGTATACAAATCAAACCATGTGCCGTCATCTCGCTGCTTTCTCCGGGGATGTGCATAAAAGAGAAAGTCGTGGTCGCCAGTAACGTATGGGTTCTTCACGAGTACATTACGGAAAAGCAGGTAAAGGCCCCGAAATCGATCTTTCCAAGAGCTTCCCAGCTCTGGGCCGGCCTCCTCAAAAATGCCCAGTGAAAGACAAACGTTGTCGTAAATGTCGTTTCGGACACGCTCCCAGTATTGGACACCCGCGACTGTTCGATCAAATAATCCGAACTTTGACTCGATGTCGTTGAATGTTTCGTGGACCTCTGGAACCGTACGCATTATATCATTTAACTAGGTGTTTGGGACGCGTTGTCTGTCTGTGACGTAACCTCTCTTTCATTTTCTGAGTGTTCACTCGTCTGCCAGATCGTCCTCCCTGAGGACAGCTCCGGAAGGGAGGTTCGCATTTACAACTCGTCCAACGACCTCGTAAAATCGGTCTGCGCTTACACCAGTACCCGGACGTTTCGTAGTCAGGTCATTTTCCGTAAGCTTCTGCCCATTCTCGACATCGTGCTTTAGCACCACACTATGCCGGGCCCATGCCTTGACATCCGTTTCCTCCTCAGTGATGAACTTCTCGTGGCCTCGTGTGCTGTCAATGAGCTCGGCGTAGTTCCCTAGGGTCTCTAGTTGCTCGGGGTCGATAGAAACTTCTTGGTCTGGACCTGGGAGCCGCCGATCAATAGTGAAGTGCTTCTCGACGAAATCTGCACCCCTCGCCATCGCAATCACGGAAGCTTCCACACCTTTTGAATGGTCGGAGAAACCAACCGGTACGTTGTATCTCGACTTCATCTCCCGAATAGTGTCTATCTGGAAGTCTTCCGGGTCGGTAGGGTACTCCGAGACACAGTAGAGCAACGAGAACTCAGCACCTCGCTCTCGAAGGAAATCCACGGTATCACTGATGGTCTCGTAGTCGCTCATTCCCGTAGAGACCAACAGTGGCACGCCTACCTCTGCTGCTCGACCGAGCAGATGGTAATTCGTCAGCTCTCCAGACCCGATCTTGATCGCGGAGACGTCAAGCTCTTCCAGCCAGTCAACTGCTTCCACGGAAAATGGGGTTGACAAATACTCGACTCCAGTGCGCTTACAGTGGGACTGTAACGCTCGGTGCTCACCCCTCGAAAACGAACTACCCGAGACGTCCTCGTAGACTTCACCAGCACCGATTTTCTCCATCTCCTCTGCAACCATCTCTTCCCCGGGGAGATGTGTTTGGAATTTCACCGCGTCCGCGCCGGCGTTTGCAGCCACCTCGATAAAACGCTTCGCCAGTTCGAGATCATCGCCTGCGTTGATTCCGACCTCAGCTATTACGAACGGTGCTTCGTCGGTACCGATTTGGATTCCGTTCATGCCTAGCATGGGCTACCTCGCCGAGCTATCTTTTACTTCCGGTTGTATCCCGATCTGCTCGGGACTCATCGGATCTTTTCGTTCAAATGTGATCGAAGATAGAACATCAATTATCTTGCTGGACGCTTCTCCGGATCCGTAAATGAAGCTGGAGTCGTACTCACCGTGTTCAATCTGGGATCTGAGCGCTTCTTTGATTGCCAACATTTCACACTCAACGTCCACAACGTTCGGCCCGCGTTCTCTATTCGATTGGCGACTTCCCACGTTTACAACAGGGGTTCCGAAGTACGAACATTCTCTTATTCCGACACTTGAATTTCCGACGACACAAGCCGCGTTACTGACAAGTGTTAGGTAGTCTTCGGGTTCGAGGTTGATGAAGAACCGTACACCATCTGGAGACTCCGCCTCTCGGTACTCTCGTATGGCCTTAGAAACCTGATCTGTCCCGGCGTCCATATTTGGCCAGAACCAAAATACATTTACATCGGATTTATCCACCGCGTTAACCAGTGATCTCGTTTTTTCGTAATTACTCTGGTACTTGGTTGGTATCGGATGGTACTGTACAACGATATATGGCTCATCTACGTTAACTCGATCGCCGACTCCTCCATATTCTTCTTGGGGATCGTAGTTGTCCGCACGATTTTGTTCGATCTCTGCAGCAATGTCAATTGAGGGGCACCCGGTTCGATAAATCGTATCTGGGTGTTCACCGAGACTTCGTACGATTTTCTCGCTCCGTTCGGTCGATACGAAGTGGTAATCCGACATTTTTGTCGTTGCATGCCGGACTTTGTCGTCGACTGAACCAGTAATCTCGCCGCCCTCAAAGTGACAGACAGGAACGTTTTGGTAAGACGCTGCTAAGGTCGCTGCCATCGTCTCGAATCGGTCCCCAGTCAGTATCAACGCGTCAGCATCAGATCTGTTGATAACGCTCGAATATTCTATTAATTCAAGACCTGTTGTTTTCGCTTGAGCAACGGGAGAGCCACCGTCAAGCAGATTGGTCAATTCGTGGTCGATATCTACCCCGTCGCCCTCAAGAACCGGTCTAAGATCTCCGTAGTCGTGTACGGTTGCTCCGCCAGATAACACAACTTCCAAACTGAACTCAGGCGACCTTTGAAGTCCCAATAGTACGGTTTTGATTCGGGCGTACTGCGCCCTTGTAGTCAGAAAGGTGACTAGCTTTTTCACCATGTGTTGCTGATTTGCGCTTGTACTCATATACTTATTGTTGGTCATGGTGATACCCTCCAAACTGCAGGCGATTTCAATGCGTGACGAACGCGTCCACCAGCTCTAGTTCCCACTCTTCGTCGATTTGCAGCGACCGTCTCGGTGGCATTTTGAATGCCTCTGTTTTGCTGCTGTAGAACGTCTTATTCTCCCGCCAGGAGTCCACTGAGGACACAAATATTGCGCCGTTCGGATATAGTAGATCGTTGATATCTTGCTCACGTACGTACGAGTCGGAGAACAGCAGCGTTGGATCATATCGCTCCTCAAGATATCCTGCTCCGTTTCTTTGAACGGCATACTGGGGCGGTTCTGTAAACTCACTAACACTTAGTAGGGTATGCGCATCCGACTGGTGGAATTTACGCATTGATTGATCAATGTCAGTTGCTGACCTCAGTGGCGATGTTGGCTGCAGTAGACAAATCGAGTCGAACTCTTCGCCATGGCCTTCGAGTTGGTCGAGTGCATGTGTGACTACTGACGCGCTTGATGCGGTATCTGTTGCAAACTCTGTGGGGCGGATGAACGGAGTGTCACCACCATACTCTCGAGCTACCCTTGCTATCTCTTCGTTATCAGTAGACACGACAGTCCGTGATATGGTCTCGGACTTCTGGGCTTGTTCAATAGTGTGGGCAATGAGTGGTTTCCCTCCTACGTCGCGGATATTCTTTCGCTCTACTCGACTTGACCCTCCTCTTGCGGGAACCAATCCCAGAATATCAGCCTCCATCTTACTAAGATAGAGTACACCCCGCAATATTATTTCGGGGTTATAACCGATCTTGCGCTTAACCTACTGTGATTTCATTTGTCGTATTACGCGGCTTGTTAATGTTCTGCCCGAGCGCATCAACACGTTACACGGGAACGACAGAAGATACACCTTCGTCTAGCCGATTTCTCGCCTCCAATTGTGGGGCTTCGGAGCCGAGTTCAAGAGCTCGATTGGCGTCACTGAGCGCGGAAACGCCGACTACGGGTGCCCGACCCGACTTTGCTCACGTTTGCAGCACCTCCTGTGTGGGTTCGACATCCGTGAGCGCGGAAATCACGGGCGTTTTGAGTTATCAATGCAAGCATATCGTGATTGAGTTCGCCACCGAAGATCCCTGATCGGTGCATGACTATACGTCCTCTGCCGGAGCCGGCGACGGGTTCGACCCTATTCACCACACCGCGGCCCGCCGCCGTGACGTGCTCCACGAGTGGCCGGCCAGCCACTGGGACTAACGGCTTCGCCCGGGTTTTCCCTATTCGAGTCGCGTCTCTTCACCGACCGTGAGGACGACTGCTGTCACGCCTCGGCCTCCTGCAGCCGACTTTCTGCTTCGTCCCTGTCTTCCGGATATCCGACGTCGATCCGCCAGCCTTCCATCGGGATCGCGTCGATGGTCCGCCCGCTTTTGATCAGCAGATCGATCGCGTCTGAGAGCTCGTACTCCGCTCGATCCGACGGCTGCACGAGCTTACACGCCTGAAAGATCGCCGGAGAGAACGTGTAGAACCCCGTCATCACGAGGTTTGACGGCGGGTCGTCTGGCTTTTCGACGACTTCCTGGATTTCACCGTAATCGTTGGTGTCACACACGCCGTATCGGCTGGCCTCGTCCCAGTCGACTTCCTCGACAAGGAACGCTGCGTCCGCCCGCTCCTCTTGTTGGCGGCTCACAACGTCCTCCAGGTTCGCCCTGAAGATGTTGTCCCCGAGCATCAGCATGAAGTCCTCGTTGACGTGTTCTTCGGCTTTGAGCAGGGCGTGCGCTAGTCCGTTCTGCTCGCGCTGGTGCGCGTAGGTGATCGGAACCCCCTCGAACTCGTCGCCGTAATGGCTGATGATGTTCTGCTTCCGATAGCCAACGATGGCGACGATCTTCTCAGCACCCAACGCAACGAGCCGTTCGAAACAGTGCGTGAGGATCGGTTTCCCGGCTATCTCTACCATCCCCTTTGGTTTGTCTTCTGTCAGCGGACGGAGTCGGGTTCCTTCACCCGCAGCGAGCACGACTGCTTGCATGAATCGCGGTTACAGACGAATGTTTAAATACGTTCGTACGTGAGGCCGCCAATAAGATCGGTCGAATCAACGATAGCCGAGATCCTCAAGATGCTCCTCGACATCGATTTGATCAGTCTGAGACGACTCCACGTCGGGTTCTCTAGAGTGTTCGTCAGTCGCTGTCGTCTCCACCCAAGGGACCTTCTTTACGATCGGATAGGGGAACCCTTCCGGGTGACCATAGGCCCCACACGCACCAAATGATTCACCGTGGTCTGCAGTGATCGCGACGGTTTCGGCGTCGAGGTTCTCCAGCAGCTCCTCGATATCGTCGAGGACGAACCTGAGTGTATCCCGGTACATGTCGTAGACTACGTCTCTGTCGGCTTCACCAGTTTCGAGTTGTTCGTACCCCTCTTGCTCTAGTTCGGTCGGAGGCCTGCCCTCGCGTATCGCGTGCCCGATGTACGGTCGGTGGGGCTGCATGTAGTGGACCATCAGTCGGTCCGGGTTGTTATCCCGAGACGCCTGAATGGCGTGATCGGTCATGCTTCGCGGGAGCGCTACCCCGTACGTCTCGTCGTGATGGTCCTGCCACACCATGTCGACGGCGTCGAAGGTCGAGAGATCTTCGAGGTTCCATCGGGAGACGTCGAGCGGAGTCGTGTTGTTCTTCGGCGGAAGGCTATGGCGCTCAAATAGTTGGCTGACGTGGCCGTTCCCAGTCACGTAGTGTGTTTTCTCGATCTCTGACCGATACTCCTCTGTGAACGTGTTCGCCATCCATTCGTCTGACTGACTCCCAACCGACCACATTGTCTCCACGTCCTCAATGAATTCGTACTCGTCGGCGACCTCTCGGAGCGTGTCGATACGGCAAGCGTCGAGAATCAGGAGCACGTCCCAGTCTCGCTCGTAAACGTTGGTTCCGAGTGACATCCGTGAAGTCACTGCGTACCATATCACTAGGTACCACGTGTACACGACGTAGAGTGGGGCGCGGACGGGGTTCTCACGGAACCGTCGTCGCATCTCCGCGAGCCACTCCCGAACGTTCGTCCTCATATACCCTTTCGTAGCAGGATCGAGAGTGATGAAGTGACCGGTCTACCGTGGTCCGATCGTGGGGAACTGGAAGGGGAGGTTATCCTCAACAGTCGTGCGGAACTCTTGAGAGAGAGCGAGTAAGGACGCGAAGTAAGCACAAGCGCCGATTCCGACGAGTACGACCGCAACTGGCAGTGATTCGGCGGTATTGAGTCGGCCGACACTCACGATGGCAGCCATAATAACCGCCGACAGACACTGCTTTCCGACTTCGATAAGTGGGATGGTGACGTCGATCACCTGTTTCGCGTAGTAGTAGCCCAGTATCAAGCCCATACCCGCCGACGTTGTCGTCGCTGCTGCTGCCCCGTACCAGCCGAACTGCCACGTGAGAGTGAGGTTCAGTGTGAGGTTCACCACGACGAAGACAGCGTTGATGTTGAACGTCCGGCCCGGATAGTCGAGTGCGTTGATGGTAGAGAGGAACTGCCCCATATACCCATACAAGAGGCGGGCAAACGTGAGAACGATGAGAACGTAGTAGCCAGTGTCGAACCCGGGGCCGTAGATGGTGAGAACGAGGTCGCCGAGGAGCGCGGCGCCAACTAGCCCCGGAATAATGAAGAGCCCGGAATACGCCAAACTGACGCGGAGAAGCCCTGCGATTTCGTCTTCCGTCCCTTCGTTGGACGAGATCTCGCTCATCTCCGGGAACAGCGTCCTTGAGATGGAGATGCCGAATATGGCGAACAGTGATGCCAAATTCCACGCCACCTCGTAGACCGCAATGAAACTGTTGGAAACGAACACTGCGAGAACGATGGTGTCCATTGAGAGGAACGTTCGTCCTTTGATGGAGCCGAGCCAGGAGAACTGCGCATAGGACTTGAGACGAGAGAATTCGCGGCGAGAGGGCAGTTTCTCGGGAATCGATACGAAGTACGCACCAATGATAACCGCCACGATGGCGCCCACAATGTAACCAGCAAAGGCACCCGCAATGCCGGACCCAGACAGAACGAGCGCGACCTGTACGGCGCTCCGGCTCGTCCACTCGACTGGCGAAAGGACGCTTGAGACGTGAACAAGATGCTGCCCCTCGAGGACAGTTCGTACGAAGCCGAGAGCGAGTCGAACTGCGAGCATCAAAACGAGCACCCAGGTCACGCTGAGGCCCATGAAGTCGTTCAGGTAGGGACGTGTGATCCAGATGCAAGTGGCCACTACTGCGTACAGGCCGACTTGTGCCAGCGCCCCAGAAACGACGTAATTTCCACCGTCTGCTTCGCTGACTCGCTTCCGAACCGCCTGTGGGAGCCCGAGTTTCCCCCCGATAACGACCCAGGACAGAACCGATAGTACGACCACGTACGTGCCGTACTGCTCTTGGCCGAGCGTCCGAGTCAAAACCACTGTCGCGATGAACCCCGAGAACGACATGACGAGCTTCGAGAGAAAGTGAATGATCGACGTTCGACCGTATCTCATAGGTAACTCACGGGTTGTTCGTCGGCGTCAGGTTTGCCTCGGCTACGTATCAATACGGCGTTTCTTCGCAGTCGAAGAAAACGTTTTTGCGGTCACCCCGTCCACGCCAACGTAATGAGCGAGGAGTACGAGGAGGTGTGCGCGCTCGTTCCGACGCGGAACGAAGCGGCGACCATCGCCGACGTGATCGACGGGCTTTTCGAGGTCGGCGTGGGCCACGTCCTCGTCGTGGACGGGAACTCGGCCGACGACACGGCGGCCGTCGCGGCCGAACACGGCGCGGAAGTCGTCCAGCAGTCCGGCGACGGGAAGGGGCAGGCCGTCCGCGAGGGCGTGAGTCTGATCGAGGCGTCGTATGTGCTGCTGTTGGACGGCGACGGCACGAACCCGCCCGCGCAGGCGTCACGCCTCCTCGATCCACTCGTCGCTGGGGAAGCCGAACACGTTGTCGGCGATCGCACGGCGGACATGCGACCGGGCGCGATGAGCACCCTCAACCAGATCGGGAACCGCCTCATCAATCGCGCGTTCCACCGCATCCACGGCGAAGACTACGGCGACATTCTCTCCGGCTACCGGGCGTTCACGGCTGAATCGTTCGACCGAATGTTTCTCTCGGCGGAGGGGTTCGGTATCGAGACGGAGATGGCCGTGGAGTGTTCGCGGCACAACATCACGACCCGGGTCGTGCCGACGACCTACCGGGCGCGGCCCGACGACTCGGAAACCAACCTGCATCCAATCTCGGATGGGGCGCGCATCATCCTAACACTGTACAGTCTCGCGAAAACGTCCAACCCGCTGTTCTACTTCGGGAGCATCGGCGCGGGGTTCGGCACGCTCGGCGTGGCGCTTGCGGGATACGTGGCGTACGACTGGCTGTTGCACGGGGTCAGCCACGAGGTGATCGCACTCGTCGCGGGGGTGAGCGTGCTGTTCGGGGTGCAGTTGTTGATGTTCGGACTGCTGTCGGATCTGATTGTGACCCTGCACCGCGAGCAGACCCGCCGCATCGAGCGCCTGAACAAGTGACCGATGCCGACGCCTACGACAGCATCGAGGACAGGCTGTTCAGCCACGCCTTCGGTGCGCGACGGCGCGCGCCGTCGGCGGCGTATTCGAGGTCGCGGGCGGCGGCCTGCATGATTCCGTCACCGTGCCCGGTGAGGATGCGGTCGGGCGTGAAGTCGGTCAGCGGCGACGGCGGCGCGATCCGGAGCATCGGGTGGACGCCGACGTGCTCGCGGCCAGTCAGGAAGTAGTCGACCGTGCCGACGAGGTCCCCGACGACGAGCGTTTCGCCGTCGTAGAGCGCGGCTTCATCCCAGATCGGCCAGTCGACGGTGCGCACGAGCTCGAAGTCGGTGCCGGGCAGCGATCCGGTGATGGGTTGGGTGGGGGCGTCGATCTCGGGGTCGACGTACGAGGGCACGTAGATCGGAACGTCGTGGCGGTCGGCGACGGCTTCGGCGTCCCGGGCGTGGCGGTCCATCAGCACGACGACGCCGGTGACGGTTCCCAGCTCCGCGAGCAGCTCGTCGACACCGTCGCCGTCGACCGGATCGATCACCCAGACGTCGGCCTCGGCGTCCTCGTCGTCGGTTGACGGGACAGCGAGCGCGTGGCTCGCGCGCTGCATGGTCTCCTCTGGGTACGCGATCCAGCCGACACCGCCCTCGAAGCGGTCGATCTCCGTGATCGCGTCCGCACGCCCGGTTTGTTTGAGTGGCATACCCGTAGTACGCACACCACGGTCTTAAAACGGGGCACGCCGATGGTCGTTGCCGCATTCTAGGCAGGACGCTCGCGTTACCGCCTGCACTCGGGGTCGAAGTCGCGCTGTTCGGTCTCGCGGCCGAGTTGTCGCGGTTCGTGTCGGGGCTGAGGCGGCGGCGCTGAGTCGATGGCTTGTAGGGCGCGCGCTGGGATGCTGGCAGCATGAACACGATCATGATCGGTGCCGGGGCGGCGGCGGTGCTCTGTCTGCTCGCCGTCGGGGTTGGGTGGCGGCGTCGCAGCGGGTCGTCGGCCGGGCAGTCCCAGCGCGCACACCGGGACGCCCAGCAACGCACACCGCCGGTGTCGCTGGGCGAGACCTACGAGTTCGGGGTGACGGAGTTCACTGATCATCACTCCGGTGACCGTGTCGCCGTCGGGAAGGTCGAGGGATTCGTCGTGTTCACCACCGACGTGCCGGCCGGCGTTTCCCCCGGGGACGTGATCCAGGCGACGATCACGTCGTTCAACCGGAACGAGACGTCGGCGGACGCGATCTTCGCGGGGCGACCCTGACGACACCCCCCTGCAGTGTGGCGAATCAACTTTGTGTAGCCGCTGAGTACCGGTGCGTATGGTGACCACTGGATGGACGTGAGCATCGTTGGGAGTGGGTACGTCGGCACGACGATCGCGGCGTGTTTCGCCGAGCTCGGACACACTGTCGTGAACGTCGACGTGGACGCGGACGT
The DNA here is from genome assembly GCF_049705385.1 of Halobacterium sp. MBLA0001. NCBI lineage: Archaea > Methanobacteriati > Methanobacteriota > Halobacteria > Halobacteriales > Halobacteriaceae > Halobacterium > Halobacterium sp. MBLA0001. Next base: position 1,578,651 of record NZ_JBNAMQ010000007.1, on the reverse strand, counting down.
CGTCGCGGCGATCAACGACGGCGACGCACCGATCCACGAGCCCGGGCTCGCCGAGCGGATCGACGCACACGCTGGGACGCGACTGCGCGCCACCACGGACTACGAGGCGGTTCGTGACACGGACGTGACGTTCCTCGCGCTCCCCACGCCGGCGCGTGAGGACGGGAGCATCGACACGTCCATCATGGAATCCGGGGCGGCGTCGCTCGGCGAGGCGCTGGCCGGAGCCGACGACCACATGGTCGTGGTCAAGAGCACGGTTGTTCCCGGGACGACCGAGGACGTGGTCGAATCCGCGCTCGTGAGCGCCGGATTCGACGACCCGTTGCTCGCGATGAATCCGGAGTTCCTGCGGATGGGGTCTGCTGTGGACGATTTCCGCCACCCGGATAAGGTGGTGTTCGGCGCGCTCCGTGACGCCGCCTACGACCAGTTGCACGCGGTCTTCGAGCCACTGCTCGCGGAGGCCGGCGATGCGACCGTGGTGGAGACGGGGCTGCGGGAGGCCGAGATGATCAAGTACGCCAACAACGCGTTTCTGGCGTCGAAGGTGAGCCTCATCAACGATCTGGGGAACATCTGCAAGGAGCTCGGGGTCGACGCCTACGAGGTTGCCGACGCGATCGCCGAGGACGACCGCATCAGCGGCCAGTTCCTCCGGTCCGGGGTCGGCTGGGGGGGAAGCTGCTTCCCGAAAGACGTTGCGGCCATCATGGCGGCTGCCAAGGACGCGGGCTACGAGCCGGCGATGTTGGAGGCCGCCGTCGAGGTCAACGACCGCCAGCCCGAACGCCTGCTTTCGCTTTTGGACGGTCACGTCGACGTTGCCGGCGAGCGCGTCGCCGTCCTGGGGCTGTCGTTCAAGCCGGGCACCGACGACATCCGCGGCACGCGCGCGGTCCCGGTCATCGACGGGCTCCAGGACCGGGGGGCTGACGTGGTCGCGTACGACCCCGTGGCGGCCGAGAAGATGGCCGAGCAGCGCCCCGAGGTCACGTACGCCGACAGCGCGGCGGGCGCACTCGCCGACGCGGTCGGGGCCGTCGTGGTCACCGACTGGGACGAGTTCGCGGCCCTCGACGACGAGTTCGACGCCATGGCCGAGCGCGTCGTCGTCGACGGCCGGCGCGTCGTGGACCCGCAGGCGGACGTGACCTACGACGGGCTCACCTGGTAGCCGGCTGGTCGTCCTACAGGCGGCCGGCGTCGACGTCCACGTCCGGCGGTGACACGACCAGGAACTCCCGGAAATGTACGAGGGAGCCGCCGGCGTCTTTGACCGTGCCCGCAAACCCCTCGGCGAGCGCGTTCAGGTCGCCATCAACGGCCAAGAAGAGTACGTTCCCACGGGTGACCTCCTCGACCCATTCTTCGTCGGGTGTGGTGCCGTCGAGCACACCCAGGGTGACATTGCCGTCGAAGTCAGCCGGGGTGTCGAGTTCGTCCTCGGCGCGCCGGAGGTCGAGGTTGAAGCCGTCACTCATGGGTGGTCGATCGGCGCGCACTGGCAAAAACCTTCCCGCCCCCGGATTTATGGTGTGTCACAGCCTACAGATGCGTATGCCGAAGGTCATACTCAGCGAGGAGACCGTGCAGCGACTCGAGGCTCTGCAGTCCGACGACGAGTCCTACGACGAACTCGTCGCGGAGCTGTTGACCGCTCACGACGCCGAAGAGTTGTCGCTGTTCGGTGCCGACGCCGAGTGATCCGGCGACCCGACTATTCGGCGTCAGCGGCCGCCTGGCGCACCGCATCGAATCGGCCTTCGTCTTCGAGATGCGCCTGGAGTTCGTCGGCGTAGGCGCTTGCGAGCGTTTCGGCCTCGGTGGCGAGTGCCTCGTGGTCCCCACCGCCGTCATCGCCGAGGCCGAGCGCGTTCTTGATGCCGTCAACGACCCCCGAACTGGTTCCGGACCCGCCACCGGCCGGCCCGCCGGGTGCCATCTGTCTGTCGACCGTCTCCATCTCCGGCAACACGTGCTCGAGGCCGGACGTGTCGGCGACGATCCGGGCGGCAGCCGGGTCGTCGGGGTCTTGGAACTCGAATTCCACGGCCGTCATCACGAGCCCCCACTGTGGGCGGGAGAGATCAGAGGCCTGCACGCGGTCGGCGAACGCGTCGTCCACGCTCATGCGAGTGCCGACGATGCGGTCCTGCCAATCGGCAGTCATACCCACGGCTACGATGGGGACGTGTTTGTATGCTGCGACGCCCGCGCAAAGAACAAGCTGGTGTGTCGGCTGCCGCTCGGATCGCGCGCTCAGAACGCGCCGGTCTCGGCGGACAGCTCCGCGTGGAGGTCCGCACGGAGCGCGCTGTGCACGTGGCAGATGTCCTCGGCGCGGTCCGCGATGGCGTCGAACGCCTCGTCGTCGAGGTCCTCCTCGACGAGCAGGTGGAACCGGATCGCGGTGAGGTCGTCGTGGTCGTCGAGGTCACCCTCCACGTCGATGTCGATGCGGCCGAGGTCGTCGAAGCCTTCCTTCTGGCCGCCGACGCGGAACGCCGGGATGAAACACGACGCGTAGTCCGCCAGCAGCGTCGCGTTCGGGTTCGGGCCGTCCTCGTCCGTGGCGTCGATGGTTAGTTCGAAGTCCCCGATTCGGGACTGAGTCGTGTAGCCGTCCGCCGAGGTGCTGGTTACTTCGATGGTCATTGCGTTTCGATGATCGCCCGCCGCCAGTGTAAGCGTTGTTCTTCCGGCGGGATCGGTTCCGAGAGCTGCGGTCGTGGCAGCGACGGATGTCCCTCGTACGTGGTCACGCGGCCCCTCCAGCAACGCTGTTCGGGGCATATGCTTCGTCGGGCGGCACAACCCCGCCGCGCTTGCCCGCTGTGATTTCTCGCGGTCGTCGAGTCCAGCCCAACGATCCACTGCCAACGACCGCGTACGGGTCGGAGCAGGCCGAGTGCCTCGGGGCTTGGCCCCGAGGCAGTTCACTGATCGGAGCTGAAATACGAACTCAAATCGTTCAGGGCGCTGTACTTGTACTGCTGGGTGTTGTCCCCTGAGGACCCGTAATAATGTGTCACCAACTCACCCGCTGCTGGATGAACACCCGCGACGACGGCACCGCTGCCACCCTCAGTGGCGTACGGGAGACACTGACGGGCATTTCCTTCGTCGAGGGTTGCCCCCAGCTGCTTGCCCGCCTCGGATCCGACAAACGCAATCAGCGATCCACCACAGACGGCATCAACGAGTTTCCGGTCGCTCAACGACGTCTCGGGGGATACGAAAACGAGACTGGCATCCGCTAGTTCGTCGACGGTGTTTGCGTCTTCTTCTACCGAGAGCGGGAACGAGTCACCCACGAACGTCGGCTTTGAATGCGTCTCAACCGCGTGTTCAGTGTCGCTCGGTTCGTTAGTTGTGGCTGCCGCCCGTTCTGACGACGGGCGAGCGATCCTCGCACAGCCGGACAGCGAGAGGGTCGTCCCTACTGCAGCCAGGGCCTTCCGACGGGTGCACGCCATCATATCATAATACAAAAGACAGGAACTAAAAACATGGCTGTGTCCGGCTGGGGAGACCAACGGAACCGTGAGGGGAGCCAATAGCGGAGTGAAGCCGATGCCGCTGTTGATTCGGTCATACACGTCAAAATACGCCGGTGGGAGTGCAGCCTGGTTTTACAGCGCGTCCGAGAGGTCGACCGTTTCGTCGCCGTCGAGCACGTGAACGTCGGCCTGGCTGCCGGTGGCGTTCACCTCGCGTTCGAAGTCCGCGGTGTCGACCTCGATGGGCGGGAAGGTGTCGTAATGCATCGGGAACGCGACATCAACGTCCAGCCAGTCGACGGCGACAGCGGCCTGCATCGGCCCCATTGTGAAGTGGTCGCCGACCGGGACGGCGGCGGCGTCCGGGTCGAGGTAGGGACCGATAACGTCTTTCATCTCGGATTGGAGGCTGGTGTCGCCGGCGTGGTAGAACGTCGTGGCGTCGCCGTCGCCGGTCTGCGTGGGCGCGGCGTCCGAGATGACGTAGCCGACGGGCGTTCCGCCGGAGTATTCGTAGCCGGTTTCCAGGCCGTTGGTGTGGTCGGCCCGCACCATCGTCACGAACGCGTCGCCGAGCTCGACGGTCCCCCCGAGGTTCATGCCGGTGGTGTCTTCGACGCCGGTTTCGTCGGCCACGTAGCCGGTCACTTCGGGGGTGCCGACGGTGTGGGTGTCGGCGAACGCGCCGACGTGTGCGATGTGGTCGGCGTGGCCGTGTGTGAGCAGGACGTGGTCGACAGCGACCTCGCTGGGGGCGGTGTCAGTGTGGGGGTTGTCGAAGAAGGGGTCGACGAGGAGATCGGTGGTGCCGACTGTTACGCGCCACGTCGAGTGTCCGAACCAAGTAAGCTCCATAACATCCCCCTGTACGCCGGAACGGTCCTTAAATGTGCGCGCTGCGGTGTTCGGGGCTGCCGGTGCCACAACCCTGAAGCGACCACCGCCGGAACACGGGAGCGTGCACCGAATGCGCTTTCGCACGCCGGCCGGCGCTGTGCGGGTCGGCGAGTACGACCCCGATGCGGAGGTCGTCGCCGCCGCCGGGCGTGCGTTCGACCGAGCGAGTGTGGACGTGTTGCCGCCGTGTGACCCGTCGAAGGTCGTCTGCGTGGGCCGCAACTACGCGGCGCACGCCGACGAGCGGGACGCCGACGTTCCGGACCGCCCGCTGCTGTTTTTGAAGCCACCCACTGCGGTCGCGGGTCACGGCGACGCCACGCCGCTCCCGCCGAACACACGCGTCGAACACGAGGCGGAGCTCGCGGTCGTCATCGGCACCCAGGCCCGCAACCTCGACGCCGGGGCTGCGATGGCGGCCGTCGAGGGGTACACTGTCGCCAACGACGTGTCCAACCGCACCGACCAGGACCGCGAGCAGAACTGGGTCCGCGGCAAGGCGTTCGACGGATCGTGTCCGCTCGGGCCGGTGGTCGCAACTCCCGATGAGGTGCCCGACGATGCGACCGTGGCGTTGGACGTCAACGGCGAGCGCCGCCAGTCCGGGTCGATCTCGCAGTTCGTCTTCGACGTGCCCACGCTGCTGGCCGAGATCACGGCGTTCGTGACGCTGCAGCCGGGCGACGTGGTATTGACTGGGACGCCGCCGGGCGTGGGCGAGCTCACCGACGGCGACCGCGTTGCGGCGTCCGTCGAGGGCGTCGGCACGCTCGAACACACGGTTGTGCGCGAGCCGCCCGCGTAGTGGGCGGCGTGCCGGGAACGCAATCCTGAAGTTTAGGCTCGCCTAATACACGGTGAATGGAGCTAACGCGCCGAGACGTGCTCGCGGCGCTGGCCGCTGGTGGCGTCGCAGCCGGCGCAGGTGTCACCCTTTCGAACGACTCCGGTGGTCCCCTCATCGACGACCACGTGGGCGACACGCTCGTCGCCGTCGCCGCCGTCGTCTACCCGAGCCAACTCGACGGCGTCGAGTCGTTCGTCAGGGAGTACAGCGGCGCCCGTGTGCGCGAGCACCGCTCGTACGCCAGCGGCGTCGCCGACGCCGTCGACGCGCTTGACGCGTACTGCCAGTCGTGGGCAGACGCCGACTTCGCGGCCTTGGACCCGGAGCGCGCCGACGACCTGCTGTCCGGGTTCGGCGTCGACACCGCTGACCCGGACCCCGACGGGAGCGACCGCGAGCGCGTCCGATACTACCTCGTGAACGAACTCCTGTACGCGCTGTTCACCACGCCCACCGGCGGCGAGCTCGTCGGCATCGAGAACCCGCCGGGACACCCCGGTGGCACTGCGTCCTACCAGCGAGGCCCACAATGAACCGGCGACCGTCCTCGAACGCCGACGTGTGTGTCATTGGGGCCGGGCCGGCCGGAGGGCTGATCGCCGACCGCCTTGCCAGCGACGGCCACAGCGTGGTCGTCCTGGAAGCCGGACCCCGGTTCGACGCCGCCGACCGCGAGCGCCGCATGGAGCGCTCGATCCGCCCCGCACACGGCCCGGCGTCGGTGTGGGAAATGGGCGGCCCGCGGGACGCCTACGCGTCCACCGGCGACCGATACTACCCGCTGAACGCGGCGCGCGTGAAAGGCGTCGGTGGGTCGACGCTGCACTGGCAGGGCATGGTGATGCGCCTCCACGAGCAGGACTTCCGCCTGGCGTCGGCCACCGGCGTCGGCGCGGACTGGCCGTTCGACTACGACACCCTCAAGCCGTATTACGCCGCCGCGGAGTCAGCGCTGGGGGTGTCGGGGGCGAGCGACAACCCCTTCGCGCCGCCCCGCGAGCAGCCACACCCTCAGCCGGCGTTCCCGCCGAGCTACTCTGATTCGCTGTTCGCCGACGCCTGTGAGTCCCTGGGCATCGCGACGCATTCGGTGCCGAACGCGCGACTGTCCGCCGGCCGCGAGACGCGGCGCGCGTGTGTCGGGTACGGGACCTGCCAGCCGGTCTGCCCGTCGGGCGCGAAATACGATGCGACCGTTCACGTCGACCGTGCCACCGACGCCGGCGCGCGCGTCATCGACGAGGCACCGGTCCAGCGCCTCGAACACGACGCCGCTGGGGATCGCGTGACTGGGGCCGTGTACGCGACCCCCGACGGCACCACCCACCGCCAGTCTGCCACCGAGTTCGTGCTCGCGGCGGGCGGGATCGAGACGCCGCGGCTGTTGTTGCTGTCCGACAGCGACCGCTACCCCGACGGGTTGGCGAACTCCTCGGGGCTGGTCGGCCGGTACTTCATGGACCACCTGTTCGCGGGCGCCGGCGGCACCCTCGACGAGCCGACTCGCCAGAACCACGTGGGCTTCAACACGACCGAGAGCCACCAGTACTACGACCGGCCGGACGGCTCGCGGGGCGCGATCAAACTGGAGTTCCTGAACTACGCCGGCCCCAGCCCGGCCGAGATGGCGCTGTCGGGCGACGACTGGGGGGACGCGATGTGCGACCGCATCCGGGACGCCTCCGGCACGCACATCGCGGTCGGCGGACTCGTCGAACAGCAACCCAGGCCGGAGAACCGGGTTCGACTCCACCCCGAGCGCACTGACGTCCACGGCAACCCGGTTCCGGACGTGGTGTGGTCGCTGTCGGCGTACGAGCGCCGCACCATCGAGCGCGCCAACGAGATCCAGCGCGAGATCCTCACCGAACTCGGGGCCGACATCGAGTGGACGGTCGGCCCCGAGGACACCGGGCCGGCGTTCCACCACATGGGCACGACGCGGATGGGCACCGACCCCGCCGAGAGCGTGGTGGACCCGCGGTTGCGCACGCACGACCTTTCGAATCTCAGCGTGGCGTCGTCCAGCGTGTTCCCGACGGCGGGCGCGATGAACCCGACGCTGACGATCGCGGCGCTGGCGTTGAAGGCTGCCGATCACATCGCCGCCCGCCTGTGAGCGCGCGGCGGCCGGCGACCACACCGCAGAAACACGACTGCAGGCCGATGCTCCTCTGGTGGCGGCCTCAGAGGTAGGGGTAGCCGACGATCCAGCCGGCGTCGAGCAGCAACGCGACCGCGAGGACCGCCCCGCCGTAGAGGAACGTGGTGGCGTCGTCGCCGCGCTCGATGCGGCTGCCCGCGACCTCAGTGAGCCCGGTCAGCAGGAACCACAGCACGACCATGCCGATGACGGCGTGGCCGGTGCCCGTGCTCGTGAGCTTGCCGCCGTCGGTGTAGCCGGCGATCGTGAACATGTAGCCGCCCGTCAGAACCAGCAGGGTCGCGGAGCCCCGGGAGATGTACTTCAGCGTTCCGGCGATGGTTTCCCGGACGCTCGTGGAGATGTTGTCAGCGATCCGCGGCACCGTCAGTGCCGTAAACAACACGCTGCCGGTTAGCAGCCCGGCGAACACCATGTGAACAGCATAGACGACTGTCTCGATAACTGCCATAGCGGACTGCATGCGGACCACACACCTAAACCCGATGATACCCGAGCGCCGGCCGCGTGAGGGCATGCTTAAGGATGGGCCGGCCGTCACCCCGAGCATGGAACTACGGGACCTCTCCGACCACGTCGAATACCGCGCTGGTCGGGGTATCGAGGAGGTCGCCCGGGAGCTCGGCCGTGACCCCTCGGAGTTCGTGAAGCTCTCGTCGAACGAGAACCCCCACGGGCCGAGCCCGAAGGCAACCATCGCCATTCGGGAGGCGGCAACCGGGGTCCACCGCTATCCGAAAGCGGTGCACGCCGACCTGACGGGCGCGCTCGCGGACCGCTGGGACGTGGACGACGACCAGGTGTGGGTGGCCAACGGCGGGGATGGCGCGCTCGACTACCTGGCGCGGGCAACCCTCGATCCCGGCGACAGCGTGTTGGTGCCGTCGCCGGGGTTCACCTACTACGGGATGAGCGCGCGCTTCCACCATGGGAACGTCGCGGAGTACGACGTCACCGAGGGCGCGGACGGCTTCGAGATGACCGCCGACGCGGTGGTAGACGCCTACGACGGCGAGCGCGTGGTCTACCTGACGACGCCGCACAACCCGACGGGCGCGCGGTTCACGCTCGACGAGATCGTGGCGGTGGCCGACCGCACGGACGAGGACACGCTCGTGCTCGTTGACGAGGCGTACGGCGAGTTCACGGAGACGCCGTCGGCGGTCACGCTGTTCGACGGCCAGCCGGCGGGCGGGCACGCGCCACGGGACGACATCGCGGTGTTGCGGACGTTCTCGAAGGCGTACGGGCTGGCGGGCATCCGCCTGGGGTACGCCGTCGTGCCGGACTCGTGGGCGGACGCCTACGCCCGGGTTCAGACGCCGTTCGCCGCCAGCGTCATCGCGTGTCAGGCCGGGGTTGCGGCGCTGGACGACGACGACCACGTCGAGGCCACCACCGACAGCGTCGCGTGGGGCCGCGACTACATCCACGACGAGCTCGCGGCCCGCACCTACGAGAGCCACGGGAACTTCGTGCTCGCGAACGTGGGTGACGCCAGCCGGGTCGCCGAGGCCGCGAAGCGCGAGGGCGTGCTGGTGCGGGACTGCACCAGCTTCGGGCTGCCCGAGCACGTCCGCATCACGACCGGCACGCGGTCGGAGACCGAGCGCGCGGTGGCGGTGCTCAACGAGGTGTGTGACACATGAGAGTGGCGGTCACCGGAACCCCCGGGACGGGCAAGACGACCGCCACCGGCCGGCTGGACACCGCGCTGGATGTCGCACACCTGAACGACCTCGTCGGCACCGAAGGGCTCTACGACGGCGTGGACGCCGACCGCGGCAGCAAGATCGTGGACGTCGATGCCGTTCGCGACCATTTCGCGGGCCGCGAGGACGTGCTCGTCGAATCGCATCTCGCACACCGCCTCGACGACCTCGACGCCGTGGTGGTGTTGCGGTGTGCGCCGGAGACGCTTGCCACCCGGCTCCAGGATCGGGGTGACTCACCGGAGAAAGCCGCCGAGAACGCCGACAGCGAGGCGCTGGCGATCATCCTCTCGGAGGCAGTCCGCGGCCACGGTGCCGACGCGGTCTACGAGATCGACACCACCGACCGCAGCCCCGACGCGGTCGCGGCGGCCATCCAAGCGGTCCTCGACGGGGACCGCGAGCCGTCGGCGGGCACCGTGGACTACACCGACTACGTATGACCCTCGATCAGTTCCGGCCGCTTGCGAACCGGCTGCTCGATCCCTGGGTGCGGGCCGCAAAGACCGTCGGTGCAACGCCAAACACGGTCAGCGTTGCGGCGTTCGGGCTGGCCGTGGTGGCCGCCGCCGCGTTCTACGTCGGCACCCCAGCCGCGTACGCCGTGGGCGCGGTCTGCGTGTTCTTCAACGGGTGGCTCGACCTGCTCGACGGCGCACTCGCGCGGGAGGTCGGGACCGCCTCGGAGGCGGGTGACCTCCTCGATCACGTGCTCGATCGGTACGCCGACGTGGTGGTGGTCACCGGGGCCGCAGCCGGCGTTGACGCCTTCGGCCTCGGGCTCGCGGCGGTGACCGGCGTGTTGCTCACGTCGTATCTCGGCACGCAGGCTCAGGCCGTCGGGTTGGACCGCGTGTACGGCGGCCTGCTGGGGCGGGCCGACCGGCTCGCACTCGTCGGCGTGACCGCCGGTGTCGCCGCCATCACGCCGACTGTCGCCGGCTACTCGCCGGTCGTGGCGTTGCTCGTCGTGTTCGCTGTCGTGGGCCATCTCACCGCCATCCAGCGGTTCGTCTCCGCGTGGCGGCAACTCGCATAGGCGGGCGTGCGTTTTAACCGTCGGCCACGGCTACCACCACGCATGGCCCAGTGCGAGATGTGTGGAACGGAGGTCTCGAGCCCGAAGACGGTGAAAGTCGAGGGCGCGGAGATCGACGTCTGTGACGACTGCGCCGAGTTCGGCACGGAAGTCACGACCCAGTCCTCCTCGTCCACCAGCACGAAGTATTCGACGTCGTCCTCGTCCAGTCAGTCCGCCGGCTCCAGCGGCGGGTCCTCGGGCACCAACAGCGGCGGGCGGCGCCGCAGAGACATGTTCGACGAGATGGACGAGTTGGCCGGGGATTACGACACCCGGATCCGGTCGGCCCGCGAGCAGGCCGGCCTCAGCCAGGAGGAGCTCGCCGACGAACTCAACGAGAAGGCGAGCGTCATCCGGAAGCTCGAACACGGGGACAGTCTGCCCAGCGACGACGTGCGCGAGGAACTCGAAGACTACCTCGGGATCCTGCTCACCGAGTCGGGCGCCGAGGACGCCAGCGACACCGACTGGTCGTCGGGCGGCGACAGCGCCGGGCTGACCCTCGGCGACAAGGTCCGCCGCAAAAGCGACGACAGCTAGCGCTGCGATAGCTACTTTTTTCCGGTGTGGAGCCCCCTCGTCGTGTATGTTCGTTCTCGTCAACCTCAAGGCGTACCCCTGTGATCCGGTCGCCATCGCGGAGGCGGCTGCCGACGTCGCTGAGACGACCCCAGCCACGATCGCGGTCGCACCCCAGCCCGCGGACATCGGTCGCGTCGCGGACACGGGTGCCACCACGTACGCCCAACACGTCAGCCCGACCGAGCACGGCAGCCACACCGGCAGCGTGCTCGCGGAGTCGGTCGCGGACAACGGCGCTGTGGGCACGCTGCTGAACCACTCCGAGCACCGCCGCCGGCTCGCCGACATCGACGGCAGCGTCGCGGCCGCCGAGCGCGCCGGCCTCGACACGGTGGTGTGCGCGAACAACCCCGCACAGGTCGCCGCCGCCGCCGCGCTCGGCCCCGACGCGGTGGCCGTCGAGCCACCGGCGCTGATCGGCACCGGCACGCCGGTCTCGCAGGCCGATCCGGACATCGTCTCCGACGCCGTCGCCGCGGCGGAAGCGGTCGATCCGAGCGTGGACGTCTACTGCGGCGCGGGCATCACCACCGGCGAGGACGTCGTGTCGGCCGGCGACCTCGGCGCCAGCGGCGTCCTGCTCGCCAGCGGGGTGGCGAAGGCCGACGACCCGCGCGCGGCGCTGGCGGACCTCGTCGCGCCGCTGTAGCGGTCAGACGACGCGCTCGAAGTACGGGACGAGGCGGCGACGCAACAGGCTGTACACCGCGCCGAGCGCGAGCAGCGCCGCCAGCAGCCACCGCACCACGCCGTCGTAGACGACCAGCGCCGGCGCCGCCGCCGCGGCCGCGACCGCGAGGTCGGCCGGCGACCCGTCGTAGGGGATGACGTATCGGGCGCGCCACCACCGGCCGGCGTGGTGGTCGTATACGGCCGCCGTCGTGGTGCGCTCCCAGGGCCGCAGTTCGTCGCCCGCACCGAGCACGTCGCTGGTGCTGTGGACGGCTGCGGCGGCCGCGCCGACTCCGACGAACACGGTGAGCGCGGTCGGCGTGACCGCGGCGATCACGGCCGCGGGAACCGCACCCACCCAGCCGAGCACCGGGTAGTGCAGCGTCCGCCGGTGGGTGCCCACCAGGAGGTCGATGTCGGGTGCGCCGCCGCCGACGAGCGCGCCCGCGGCGGCGGGCACCCCGAGGGCCGGCTGTGCGGCCGCGACCGGCGCGGCAAGCAGGAACCCGACCGCGATGTGGGTGAGCACCATCATGGCGGCGTCTCAGGCGCGCCACAGCAGGTCGTAGCCGTGCGCGACGTACGTGAGATCGCCGGCCGCGAGCTGCTGGCGGCGCGTGGCCAGCCAGTCGGTCGCGTCCGGGACGGCGTCCGCGATGAACGACAGGATGCACGCCAGGAAGTACTGCTCGTCGGCGCGGTACTCGCCGTCCACGGGGCGCACGATCCAGTCGGAGGCGCCCACGGCGAGCAGTGTCTCCGCCGGGCGCTCGCGGAGCACGTCGAGCAGCCGGCGGCCGGCGCGGCTGGTCCGGCCGTCGGCCGCGTCGATGGCGTCGTGGTAGGCCGCACGCACGCGGTCGTCGGCCGGATGCGATGGCTGCAACACGGTCACGCCGTCGAAGGTCAGCGGGGCGTACGCGAGCCCGCCGGGCGCCAGGGCGTCGGCGAACGCGTCCAGGGCGTCCGCCGGCGGCACGAGATCGAGAAACGACTGCGCCACCAGGAGGTCGGCGGTGGCGTCGGTGAGTCGCGCGAGCGCGTCCCCGGTGTCGAACCTGATCGGCGCGTCTCCGACCCGGCAGCCGTCCGGCGTGGCCGCGATTCGGGTTTCGGCGGGCATGCGCCGCCGCAACACCCGCGGCACGACGGCGTTCGCGAACGCGACGACGCGCTCGGCAGCGTCGACGCCCAGGTAGGCGGCGGGCGTGACCTCCCAGTCGGCGTACAGCATCGGGACCGTCGGCCCGGTGCCACAGCCGGCTTCGACCACACGAGGGTGGCTGGGGAGGGCTGCCCGCAGGCGGTCGCGGACGCGCCGATCACGGGCGCGCTCGTCGACGCTCTGTTTCGCCGTGAGATAGCGCGTCTGCGCGTGCGTCTGGGTCATTCGAGTGCGCGCTCGTGGCTCGCCCACGCGAGGTCGTCCTCCCAGAGCTGGACGGTCAGCCGCGTCGGCGCGGCCGCCCCGAGGCCGTCCGCGATCCGGTCGCCGATCAGCTCCGCGAACCGTTCGAGGCTCGGGTTGGCGTCGCCGAACTCGGCGTGATCGTTCAGCAGGGTGTCCTGGTATCGGGCTTCGATGTCGTCGAGAACGGCGTCGACGGCGTCGATGTCGACGAGGTAGCCGTGCTCGTCGAGCTCCCCGCCGGCGAAGGTCACGTCGGCCGTGAACCGGTGGCTGTGCACCTCGCCCTCCGGCCCGGGGTTCGGAACCGTGAGGTAGTGCTGTGCGATGAACTCGCGGCGGACGGTGAGCGCGCGGGTGGCGTCGGTGTGAGTGGTGGGCGTCATTGGTAGGTGAGGATGATGTGGCGGGCTTCGTCGGGGTGGTCGTCGAGGAGGGCGTAGGCGTCGGCGGCCCGATCGAGGGGGAGTTCGTGCGTGATCAGCGCGTCCGCGTCCATGGCGTCCAGGCGGTCGAACGCCACGTCGAAGCGGCGGTCGGTGTCCCAGCGCCCCCGCAACTCGGGGCTGAGCGTGCTGACCTGGCTGGACACGATGTCCACGCGGTCGCGGTGAAACGACCCACCGAGATCGATGGGCGCGCGCTTCGCGCCGTACCACGACCCCACGATCACGCGGCTGTCGTAGCCCGCGGCCGCGATGGCGTCGTCGAGGGTCTCCGGGCGGCCCGAGAGTTCGAACACGACGTCCGCGCCGGCGGGCTCGGCGTCGGCGAACGGCGGCGCGTCCGCGATGGCAGTCGACCCGGGGTCGATGGTGCGGTCGGCACCGACCGCGGCGGCGGTGGCGCGGCGGGACGCCAGGGGCTCCACGACGACGACCTCCGACAGCGGGAACGACGCCAGCAGCTGCGTCGTGGCGAGGCCGACCGCGCCCGCACCGAACACCACGGCGCGCTCGCCGATCCGGGGTTGCGCGTCGAGCACGAGGTTCGTCGCCGTTTCAACCGTCGGCAGGAGCGTCGCCGCCTGCGTGGCGATGTCGTCGGGGAGTTCGACGACCGCGTCGGGCGTCGTCCGGAAGCGCGTGGCGTGGGGTTCGAACGCGAACACGCGGCGGTCGAGCCACTCGGTGCTGTCCGGGCCGGTGGCGGTGACCGTGCCGACGCTGGCGTATCCGTACGCGAGCGGGTAGTCGAACTCGCCGTCGAGGGCGTCGATGGTGGCGTCCACGGGCAGGGACTCGGGGAACTCGCCGCGGTAGACCAACAGCTCCGATCCGGCGCTGATGCCCGAGGCCTGCGTCTCCACCACGACCTCGTCGTCGACGGGGTCGCTGACCGTCCCCGTGCGCACCGCGACGGAGCCGGGGCCGGTGAAGTACAGTGTGCGTGCGTCCATCACGCTAGTCGTCGGCGGTGGTCCACGGGCCGTGCACCCGGGCACCGGTCGCACGACACGTTTCGAGGGCGTGTTTGGCGTCGGCTCCGGCGTCGTGGGGGGTGTCCCCGTGCCCGACGCCGACCTGGAAGTCGACGCCGGCTGCCTCACGGACGTGGGCGGTCGCGTCGTCGACGATCCCCGCGTCGATCCCGGGACACACCGCGATGGCGTTGTCCCCGCCCACGAACTGCGTGACCGCGTCGTGGGTGTCGTAGAGGTACTCCGCCAGCGTCGTCACTGCGCCCTGGATCTCGGTGCCGGCCCGCACCGGTGACACGGTGTCGGTGTACGTGCCGGTGGCGTCGACAACGTCGAAGTGTGCGATCGTCACCGCACCGGGTGTGCCGGCGAACCCGGGCGGCGAACGGTGGGACAGGGCTTCCCGTCGGTTCTCGTCCTGCGCGCTGCCGGCGTCCCGCAGCGCCGTTCCGGCGGCGTCGAGGGCGTCCGCCGGCGTTCGAGCAGTCCCAATGCCGACGCTCACAGTCACCGGATACCGGTTCCGGATGCGCTCCTGGAGGCGTTCGAACGCCGCCGGCGCGATGCCGGTCGCGGCCCCAACCATGTTGTCGAAGCGGCCCGCGAACGCGTAGCCGTCCCGCCCACCCAGGAAATCCGCGACGTCGGCGAACAGCCGGGCCTGGAGCGCCTGTAGGTCCGTTTCCCGGCGGGGCGCAGGCTCCGTCGTCCACGGCCCGTAGTCGTCGATCTGCACAGCCGCCATACGAGACCCGGTAGTCTGTGACTGGCTCACGCGGCGTTCATCGGAGCGAGCCGCCTTCAGCGTTGCCCCCAGTTTCGCTCGTGTCCTCAACCGCGTCGCCCTCGTCGCGGACGCCGAAATATCCCGCCACGGCACAGTAATCACGGCCGAACACGACCAGCGATGGAACCAACACGATCCCGGCGATCGGCGTGACGACCGCCGCCGGGAGCACGGGCACCAGCGCCACCGTGATGAACAGCATCTGCATGCCGGCCAGCAGCCGGCGGCTCCGGCTCGGTGGCAGGTCACCCACGTGGCGACCCCGGCGGCGGCGCACCCAGCACGCGAGCTTGAAGACGTATCGCGCCAGGGACAGCGACAGATACCAGACCGGCAGCCGCCCCCAGGCCACCGCCACCAGCGGCGCGCACAGGAACCCCAGGGTGTCAGTCGCCAGGTCGAGGCGCGCCCCCAGGACGGTCCGCCGGCCGACGCGGCGGGCGAGCGCGCCGTCGACGGTGTCGAGCACGACCCCGCTCCCGTACCACGCCGCGGGCAGCCAGCGCCACCAACTCCCCACCGGCGGACTCACCGCCACGAACCCGAACACGGCCGCGTACAGCCAGCCCCGCGTCGCCGTGACCGCGTTCGCCACGCCGACCGTCCCGCGCACGGGCTGGCCGCCGTCCGCGGACGCGACCCCCGACGGCCGGTGGTTGGCGTCGAGGTGTCGACCCAGGAACCCCACCACGTACGCCAGCGGCACGGCCGCCGCCACCACCCACCGCAGCGCGCCGGCGTGGCCGAGCGCGGCGCTGAGACCCCACGCCGTGCCGACACCGCCGACCGCGAACCCGGCGACGAGCAGCCAGTACTGCGCTCGCAGCGCCCTCGGAACGCGTGTCATCGCTGGAACGCCGGATCAGCGAGCCCGGCCATCCGGTCGCGTTGGTCGTCGGTGAGCGGGTGGCGGGGTGCCGCGAGGTTCGCCACCACGTGCTCGCGCGTGGTCGTCGACGGGATCGGCACCACGCCACGCGTACAGTGCCACGCCAGCACCGCCGTCGCCGGCGACACGCCGTGCTCGTCGGCGACCGCGTGCACGACCGGCTCGTCGAGCAGCCCCGGTGCCGACAGCGGCGAGTGTGCAACCACGCGAACGCCGTGCCGGTGACACCACGACACGAGCGCGTCCCGCGGCCGGTAGGGATGACACTCCACTTGCACGAGCGCCGGCCGGACGCGCGCCGCGTCGGTGAGCCCCGCCAACTGCGGGAGCGTGACGTTGCACACGCCCAGGCTGCGCGCGAGCCCGTCGTCGTGGAGCGCCTCCATGCGCCGCCAGGTCTCGACGAGGCCGTGGGGCGCACGCGCCGGCGTGCCGTCGGCGGCGGTCGGCATCGTCAGTCGCTCTTGCTCCTCGACGGGGCGCTCCGAGAGCCGCGTGAGCGCGCCGCGGTGCGCCCACGCGCCCGGCCAGTGCAGCGCGTAGCAGTCGAACGCTGCGACGCCGAGTTCGTCCAGCGACCCGGTGCACGCCTCCCGGAGGTCGCCGGGCCCGTGGTTCGTCCGCCACGGCTTCCCGACGAGGAACACGGACTCCCGGTCGGGGCCGCCGGGCGCGGCCACCAGATCGCCCAGTCGCCACTCGTTGCCGTACAGCTCCGCCGTGTCGAACAGCCGGTAGCCGGCATCGACCGCCGCCCCCATGGCCGGCGTGACGTACGTGCCGTCCCGGTAGCGCGAGCAGCCGAACCCCACGGGCGGCAGGCGAAGCGCGCGCCCGCCGGGCTGGAACCCGCTGGGGGCTGCGGCAACCGGCGCGGGCCGCCGCTGCCCGGGGCGCGCCAGTGACACGCCGGGCTCGGGAACCGCAACGGGGCCGCCGTCGGTGGCGGCGCACTCGATGGCGTTGCACACCGCCACGACGTGTGCGCCGCGGCGCGCGCTCGCCCGCGCCGACGACCCACAGCCGCCAGCGACCCGGTCGGCGAGGCGTTCCGGGCCGGCGGCGTACGCGCGGCTACAGCGGGGCTGGGGCTGGGGGGCGACAGTCGGCTCCCGGTCGCCGCCCCGCACGGTCACCGCGTCCCGGGGAGCGCCGAGCGCGCCCGTGTCACGGAGGTACAGCGTGCCGTCGTCGCCGTGCAGTTCCAGCCCATAGAACTCCCGGCTGCGGTGGTCGACGTAGAAGCTCGCGCGCAGCGACACCACCGGGCCGTCCGAGAACGACAGCGTCGCCTCCACGTGGGGGAGCCCGTCGGGAGCGTCGTCGCCGTCGCGCTGCGCTGGCGGCCACGCCGCGACCGCGTCGGCGGTCCTGACCTCGGTGACGCGTCCGAACCACGCCACCAGCAGGGCCAGCGGATAGACCGCGCCGTCGTACAGCGGCCCGACATCCAGGAACGACGCCGGGCGGTCGTGCCACTCGTCGACGCGCCCGACGTTCGCCGTTGCGGCCGCGAACTGGACGCCGCCCAGCCGACCGTCGGCCGCCAGCGCCCGGGCGTGGCGCTGGGCGTCACACCCGGGCGTGATCGGCGCACACCCCAGGCCGAGATCGTGGCGCTCGGCGGCCGCCACCAGGTCGGCGGCGCGGGCCGCGTCCATCGCCAGCGGCTTCTCGGAGAACACGTGTCGGCCGGCGGCCAGGCACGCCTCGGTGACGTCGGCGTGGGCGGCGTGGCTGGTGAGGTTGATGACCATCGGTGCGGGGTCAGCGGCCAGCGCGTCGGCCAGGTCGGTGTACACGGCCGGACCGCTGGGGTGGGCGGCCGCCAGCGCGTCGGCGCGCTCGGGGTGTAGATCACAGACGCCGGTCACGCGCAGCGCTGTCGACGCCGCGAGTCCGTCTGCGTACGCTTCGGCGACCGAGCCGGCACCGACGAGCAGGCAGTCCACAGTCGTTCGTTTGACGCGGGGTGTACAAAGCAGTGAGTGGTATCCTGTCACGTGGTGGGGTTGAAGTGACGACGCGACACACCACCACGCATGGCACGCGTCGCCGTGTTACACAACACGCTCGACTTCCGGGGCGGCGCCGACGCCGTCTGCGTCCACACGTGCGCCGCGCTGGCGGCCGCCCACGACGTGGCGCTGTTCACGATCTCCGAAACCACCCCTGACGCCGTCGGCGCGCAGTTCGATGTCGATGTGTCCGTGCCGGTCGTGGCACCCCCGGGCGCGTCCAACGTCGCGGCCGCACTCTCCGCGGCCGCACCCACCGTCGGCCCGCAGCTCGCGGCGCGCTCGGTCCTGCTGCGGGCGTTCTTCCGGAGACACGCGTCGGCCTATGACGTCGCAGTGAGCACCGCCAACGAGCTCGCAGTGCCGCTGCCGTCCGTCCAGTACGTCCACTTCCCCCAGTTCCGCTGCGACACCACGCCGACCGCCGACCCCGGGCGACTGAACGGCGTCTGGTCCCGGCTCGCCGCGCCCGCCGCCGATCGCCCGGACACCCGCTACCTCGCGAACTCCGCGTGGACCGCCGACGCCTTCGAAGCCAGCTACGACCGCCGACCGACCGTCTGTCACCCGCCGGTCGATCCCATCGACGGCGCGCCCTGGGGCGCCCGCGCGGACCGCATCGTGGTGCTCGGGCGGATCGCCCCCGACAAGCGAACCCTGGACGCCATCGACGTGATCGACGCGCTGCGCGCCCGCGGCCACGACCTCACGTGCATGATCGTCGGCGCCGCCCCCGCAGCCTACCGCGACTACGTCGCCGACGTGCGGGCGGCCGCGGACTCACGGCCGTACGTCACCGTCGAAACCGACGTTCCACGCGGCCGCATCACCGAACTCCTGGGACGCAGCCGGTACGGCCTCAACCTCAAGCCCATCGAACACTTCGGCATGGCGGTCGCGGAGTACGTCGCCAGCGGCATGCTCGCGTTCGCCCCCGACAGCGGCGGGCAGGTCGACGTTCTCGACGGCGACGACGACGTGCTCTTCGAGGGCGTGGCCGGCGCTGTCGACGCGATCGCGGCCGCCATCGACGACGGACTGCAGCCGTCACTCCCCAGGGACCGCTTCGGCCGTGACCGCTTCGCGGACGCGATCCGCCGGCAGGTCGCGGCCGTCTGCCCCGACTGACCCCAGATTCAAGACCGTCGCTGCCAACCAGCACGTATGACAGCAGCCAGCACATCGCGTTCGGGGATCGGGCTCGCAACTGACTCGCTGACGCCGCTGCACTGGCTGGGCATCGTACTCGCAGTGGCCACCGGCGTGCTCCACCTCGTCTTGGGGGTCTCCCTCGGCCTGCCCGGGCTCGGCGGCTCGTTGTTCGTCGCCGGGGTCGGCTACCTCGGCGGCACCGCCGCGATCCTGGTTGGCGTCCGCCGACGGCTCGTGTACCTGCTCGGCATCCCGTTCACCATCGGGCAGATCGCCGCCTGGTACGTCGTCAACGCGCCGTCGTTTTCGGCGCTCGGCATCGCCGACAAGATCGTGCAGGTGGCGCTCATCGCGGTGCTCGCGGTGCTCTACGCGCGCGCTACGTGAACTCGTCGAGGGTCGTTTGGCCGCCACACGCCCCACGGCCTGCGCCACCACACGCGCCGCCTCTGTGACCGCCGCCGTCGCCGGTCTCGTCGCCGCTGAACCCCGCCAACGTGGCCTGCTCGCGCTCGGAGAACACCAGATTCGACACCCGGACGCCGACCTTCCGGACGGCCGCCCCCTCGAACTCGTCGAGCAACGACTGCGACACCGCCTCCAGGAGCGCCGGGTCGTCGACCGGCCCCGGCAGTGACTCGGCGCGCGTCTGCACGTCGTAGGGCGGCGTCACGACCTTCACGCCGATGGTGCGGTAGGACGCGTTCGTCCGGCTGGCGCGGTCCGCGACGGCCCCGCCCAGCGCCGCCGCCTGCTCGCGCACCCGATCGAAGGACTCGGTCGCACCGTCGAACGAGGACTCCCGCGACAGGCTCTTGGGCTTCCCGCGGGGCTCGACGGGACGGCTGTCCGCCCCGCGGGCGCGGCGGTGGAACTCGCGACCACGCTCGCCGAACGCCGCCTCCAACACGTACGGGTCGGCGTCCGCCAACCCCCCCACTGTCTCGATGCCGCGCTCCCGCAGCGCACGCGCGTGCACCGGCCCCACACCGTGCAGGTCCGCGACATCGAGGGGCGCAAGGAACGACTGGACTGACTCCGGCGGCACGACCACCAGCCCGTCGGGCTTCTCGTGGTCGCTGGCGAGTTTCGCCGTGCTCATGTCCGGCGCGATCCCGACGCTGGCGGGGACGCCAACCGAGCGCGCGATGCGCTGCTTGATGTGCCGGCCGAACCCCGCCGCCACGTCCCAGGCGGTCCGATCGGTCACGTCCAGATACGCCTCGTCGATGCTGACCTCCCGCACCGGATCGCCGAGCCCGTGCAGGATCTCGGACACCGACTCGCTCACCGACTCGTAATACGCCATGTCCACCGGCCGGTAATACCCCGCAGCCGACGCATCCGGCGCGTCCGCCTTCCGGGGCAGGCGCTCCAGCGCCGCCGAGATCGCCTGCGCGCTCTCGACGCCGTACTCGCGGGCCTCGTAGCTCGCGGTCGCCACCGCACCGACCGTCTGCTCCGGCTCGTACCCCATCCCGACGACGACGGGCGCACCACGCAACGCGGGCTCACGCCGGCGCTCACAGGACGCGTAAAAACAGTCCATGTCCACGTGGACGACGATGCGCTCCTCGCGGGCTGCACTCACGTTGTGAGTGTATTCGTCCAAAGTCACGGCGAATCGCCCCGCTTTGGCGTGACCCACGGCGGTGTGTCCACTCGCGGCGTGCGCAGACACGTATTGGACCGAACGGCGTTCGGGCTTCGGAAATCAACGATGACCGAACTCGAACCCATCACTCCGAGTGAAGCGTTAGAACTGTATTGTGAAGACATTGACGGGGAGTTATCGCCCAATTCAGTCCGCGCGAAACGGTATCAACTCGGGAAGTTCGTAGACTGGTGCGAAGGCGTAGACGCGGACGAAACGCGGGTGGAGAATCTAAACAAAATCACGGGGCGAGATTTTACTCGGTTCAAGAACTGGCGTAGTGAGGGCATCAACAAGGTGACGTTGCGGACGAACCTCTCCGCCCTACGGTCGTTTATGCGGTTCTGCGTCTCTATTGATGCGGTCCCACACGCAATCCCCGAGAAAATCAACGTCCCGAATCTCGACAGCGGTGAGAACCACAACGACGAACATATAGACGAATCCGAAGCGCGAGCGATACTCGACTACCTCAGTCAGTTCGAGTACGCTAGCATGGACCACGTATTATTCAAACTCCAGTGGACCACCGCTATGCGGATGAGCGGGCTTCACAGTCTCGACGTAGGTGGCTTTGACGCGGAGGACGGGACGCTATCCGTCAGTCACCGCCCCGACCAAGGAACGCGCTTGAAAAACTGTGAGGACGGTGAGCGTGTCGTCACGCTTGACGCGGAGACGGCGGGTGTCGTCAGTGACTATATTCAGTACCTCACAAAGCGTCCTCAGTTGAGTCAGTCTGAGGTCTGATTTCTGTTGCGGAGTGCAGTGACCGACCGCGATCTCCTCACAGATCGACGGGAAGCTGTCGCTGTCGGCGGCGCTTAGCCGCCGACGCGACAGCGTCGCCACTCAGTGCGGGGGCTGTCCCGGTCAGTGGTTAGCGGTGGAATCGGTCGTCAGGTGGTCGGTTCGCGGGGACGGCCCGACGCACCGCAAGGGCCGTCCACGCAGCCCGTCGAACCATATTCACGAACTCCTTGTACGGCCACCACCAGAGGCGACGCCCGCCTCGGCGCGGCGTCGCCACGTATTCGTAGTGGAGATACCGCCAAACATTCTGTAGCAGCAGACTCACTACGACGTACAGCAGTCTCACCGTCGCGTCTCGTGTCGTTGTCGTCGCTATCGCTTGCTCGGACAAGCGATAGCTCGATTCGATACCGAAGCGTTTGCTGTAGTGGTATCGCGCTTCGCGTGGCGTCTCGATGAACGGCGCGTCAGCGGCGTAGCCGTGACGCGCTACACCGTTCTCGTCATATCGTCCGTTCAGGTACGTACAGTCGATGTAGACGGGAAACTCGACGGTCCAGCTGTGACCGTCGAGTTTCCCTGTCAGGTTGTGTTGAATAATGCGACTCCATCCTTCCGAGAGTTCCTGCTGAATCGCCTCACCCCACTGAATGATTGGGACCACGTAGGCGTAGTTGTGCGCCTGAAGCAGCGTGAGACACTTGCTGTCGTAGAATCCGCGATCAAGGTAGACGGCCTTGACCTCGGTGTTAAGGCCGTCGAGTACACCAAGGAACTCAGCGAGGACGCTGCTGGCGGTGTCGCCGTCTTCGAGACGGCGCACCGCCAGCGTGTAGCGTTTGTTCTTCACACGCGCGTAGAGTGTGGCGTAGGCGTGGAATGCGGTGGTTCCACGCTTGGCTTCCGAGTGATAGAGGTTCTCCGTGTCGTCTTCATCACCGTAGTAGGGCCGCAGGTGGAGGTCTGCGCAGACCTCCACCTGCTCGGGAAGCAGTTCGACGATGTCTCGGCGAAGAAGCGTGTTAGCGACTCGTTCGAGCCGTTCGGGCTCGAACTTCGTCCGTAGATGATAGAGAACTGTGTTCGCCGATGGCGAGTCTTCACTGGAGTTGCACAGCGTCGAGATCGAGGTCCCGTCGGCGGTCGCGCCGACGAGGACCTCGTAGATGTCCTCTGCACCGATTTCAGCGTTGTTGGCGAGGTTGAGAGAAACTTCCTCGTCAAGGCAGTTGACGAGGAAGTTAAGGAGCTGGTCCTCGTGAATCTCACTGTCTGCTTGCTGGGTCGTAGACACACCTTCAGCAAGCAGACGTTCTAACTAAGCGGCTTTGTGATGTACTGATATTGAGTATCAACGTGTCGCTATTGACGACGACTACGGTCGCCGCCCACTGTTCAGTTCCAAGTACGGGCGCATGAGTAAACAGAACCTCAACAAGCGTATCTATCGCGTGACTGCGCCGTGCTATACCTCACGCGGATGTCCCGCAGATAAGGACCCGCTTGAGTGCGAGCATACGGGGTCGTATGATAACTACGTCACTTGCCCGTACAATACGCGCCCCCATGCGATTAGGGGTGGGAGTATAACGTATTGGCTACGGAACGACGTTCCGAAGAAAGCCGTTGGCGACCGCGTGAACGCTTCGATGAAAACGCTCGACCGCCACTATGACGAGCGGAGTGAGGAGGAAAAGGCGGAACAGCGGAGGGATTTCTTCGACGGGTCAAACTAACTTCGCGCGCCGCCTACTGACTACAGTTCTTTCTACTCCGCTATATCTCGAATCTCGTCTTCCGTTCCTTCTGTGACGAATACCTCACCGTCGGGACCCATTTTGTCGGTCCCGTATTCGTTCCGAACGGTGGTTAGGTCCTCCGCAGTCAGTTTATCAGTGTCACCCCAGTAGACTTGATACCCGTCGTCGGTTTCAACGATGGTGAACCGATTATCGTAGTCGTCGCCTTCGAGATATGCGCGGACGGCGTTGACCGCCTCACTTGCGCGCTCATTTTCGGGCGATAAGTGACGAAAGTCAACCATACGGACGCCTCTCAACGAGGGAGGAAATAATCAACGCCCGTCACACTTTGGGGTTTAAGTGGGACCTTTTGCGCCCGTTAGTATAGGGCGCGAGATTTGTCACTGATGACCGCCCATCGTTGTCTTCCTTATTTCTGTGGGGCGACTGCTCATAGGTCGGTGGCGTGGGACCCACCGATTTCCTCACGCTTTTTCAATAATTCAAAGTCAGATAGCAACGGCTACCCAGTTTTGAATACAGTAAAAGAATTAGCGTAAGAAAACGAACGCCCATTTGTAGGCGGGCGTGGTAATCCGCGCCACGCTAATGACCTACAAATCCCTTTCTTCAACGGACAAGTCCTCGAACCGTCCGTTCGGGTTCCGCCTCGTTGTGGTCCCGCAACCTCACGGTGGTTCTCCCACTATCTCACCGCCACCACTCTCCTACTCCCCCTATACTACTAACGTTGAAGGTGGGTACATAAAGGGAGGGGGGTAGTGTGGGGAGGACCGCGGGCCGTCGTTCACTCTGACTACGGTAGAAATGGGGCGGGCGTTGAGCGCAACAACAATTTGCCCGAGTATTTGCTGTCCAATATCCAGAAAATCACCAGACGGCGGCTGGATTAAATTCACATAGATATTCGGGATATGCCCATGAATCATAGCCTTACCTTCTCGTCTGGTTTGATTCGTTCAGTTCTCAAAATCCCACTCGTCAGTACCCTTAGAGTGAAGGCGGGGCGTTGAACGCTACGACGAACCTCAAAACACGGGAACCGCTGTACCGCCCGAAATCGGGCGTCTCCTAATGTGTCAGTATGTTCTATGTGAGGGGAGAAGTTGAACGCCCCGTTCAACGAGAAGATATGACCGACGAAACCAGAGAACACGCTATTCGCGTGAACGAAACGGACGCACAGATGTTGAAGACCGCGAAAACCGAGTTTGAGGCGGATGTCCCACTCGGTTTCGTTGCGCGGGTTGGGGCGCGAAAGATTATCGAGGACAGCGACGACAGCGACGAGGTAACTATCGCATGAGTGAGAACACTTGTTTCGAGGACGAGTGTCGCGTTTGGTATCCGCCGTTTCCCGATACGGAGGGATGGCGCTACTGTAAACAGCATTATCCCGCCCCGAACGACGGTGAGTTTACTCACGTCCCTGACGAGGAACGGCGCAACGAACTTCTTGAGATGTACGATGAGTAGCGAAATCCGAGTTATTGACCGACAAGTTAGCGCGTTCGACCGAGTTGAAGTGTCTGAATCAGCGACGCCGACCTACGACCGCGACGACGGACGCCTTCGAGCGGCGTATCCCGCTAACAGCGACGACGAGCAGGATTACGTGTTTAGCATTTACCGCTACGGTGACGCGGACACGTTCGAGGTGGCGGACGGCGCGAAGGTTCTTGACTACGGTGAAGGCGTCGCCCACGTTCTGACGCCCGCGGACGCCTACGAGGGTGAGTAAGATGTACGACATTGAGAACGCCCGACAGCGCGACGGTGACGCCGCGGAGGACCGTAGCGACCGAGTAGATGAGATACTGTCCCGCCCACGCCTCGGCTACGGTGAAAGCGACCCGTTGCCCGAATCGTTCGAGGACTACGACGGCTATCCTGAACAGCCCGACGACTTGACGACGCCAGACGCCCGCCAGTTCGTCACTGAACTGTTCGCGTCTCCGCTCGTCACTTCGATTGACGACGCAATTGAGGAGACGACGCCCGCGGCAAACGACCGAATGATTCGCCGTGAGTGGCGTGAGGCGTTCATCAAGGCGGTCGAACTGTTTGGGGGAGAAAGCCCCGAAGGTGACGACGAGCGCGACGAGAACGACGCTGATAGCCGTCTCGCGGAACTGACGGGTGACTACCCCGACGACAGAGGGTGTCATAGAAGAGTTCTCATGGTTTGCTGAATCAGCTCTAACGAATTGAAAGCGCCGTACACTTGGTGCACGCTATTTTTAGCTTGTCGTAGCTATGGCAAAAGAGAAATTCGGAGTCGCTGTTGACGAGGAAATTGTGCGAGAAGTGGACGAACTGGTCGCTGAGTGTGACGATCTCGGAGCCAGCCGCTCCGAGATCGTCGAGGCCATCCTCACAGCGTTCGTTCAATCTGAGTCAAACCACGCTGAGCGAGTGAGAGAGATCATAATTCGGAAACGAAAGGGCACTCTCTAAGCATCTCAACATACCGTGCACCAAGTGCACGACTTTCTAAGCTAGTAACTCTCTATAACAGTCAGAAACTCTATCATAGTGTGTGAAGACTTCTATGACACCCTCCGACGACATGGTGACGCCCTCGAACCCGCTCGTCGTCTCCGCGCTGTATGCGGGACACGGGCTTTCGAGTGAAGAAATCGCGGAGATATTCAGCGACGACGGGCGGAACGTCAAGCCCGACGAGATTCGCGCCACGCTCCGCAACGCGGGACTGATTACGGCGACTGAGAGTGAGGACAGCGAGCCGTCACACCGCCTCGGTGGAACGAGCATGAGTTTCCGTGACAGCGGGAATACGGGCGTCAATATC
This sequence comes from Halobacterium sp. MBLA0001, assembly GCF_049705385.1. NCBI lineage: Archaea > Methanobacteriati > Methanobacteriota > Halobacteria > Halobacteriales > Halobacteriaceae > Halobacterium > Halobacterium sp. MBLA0001. Next base: position 1,552,537 of record NZ_JBNAMQ010000007.1, on the reverse strand, counting down.
AACAGTGAAGCGGTCGCCCGCGACCCCTCTATCTCGGTCGAACGCGCCGACGAATAGACAACTGACTAGCCGATTCTGAACGACGCCCCGCCTTCCCATCGGGGCGTCCCTTTCGATTCAAATTCATGAGCAGTACCCCGACCGACATCAACAGTAGTACCGAGCAGCGACCGAACCCGTGGCTTGACGACGGACTAGACCGTAGTCCCGCCAGCGCGTCACCGTTCGCCCGACCGAACGAGAACAGCGGGACAAAAGTCCGCGGACGGGAGTACGACGCGAGTACGACCGACGGACGGAAACTCTCGACCCGTGACAGCGCGAAACGTGGCGACGAGAGTGGGCGGAAACTCGGGTCGCAAATCAGCAAGAGCGATTGCGACACCGAACAGTGGGAACGTCTCCGCAAACGCGACGAGGAAATCCTGACGTTCGACAGCGACCGTTACGACGCGGAGGGCGACGACTACTTAGACCTACACCGCGGCGCTGGTGTCGAGACGAACGGGAACGACCGCATACGGAGTATGACACTTATGGCAGTCGTCTCGAACGTCGCGGAGGAACTGAACGCCGACGGCGCGACGGAAAACGAAGCGCGGACTCTCGTCGCCTCACTTGACGAAAGCGAAACGAACGGGCGAAAGTTCGAGGCGACCGCGACGGCGGCGCTTGTCCTCGCCAGAGACGAGTTTGTGGCGACGAGAATCCACAACATTAGCGCCGAAAGCGCGGAGATTCAGCAGATACAGAGTACGCTTGAACGCGCCACGTCGCCCGCTGAACGATTCCGCGTTCTGAACAACCTACACCACGTCACCGACGACGAACGCATACAGCGCGCCCTACAGCGCCGTCTTGACGCGGAGAACGTCGCGGACGAACACGGGTTCGTTCTCAAGACCGCGGTCGAAAATGTCGAGTGGTCGAAATGACGGAATACTCCGCGGAGGACCACAAATACGACTGTGACGTTCCGAGCGACGAAATCACGAAACTGTTAGTCGAATTAGATAACCCGTGGAAATCAAAACGAGTCCTCCAATATTTCCACGAGGAACTGAAATATTCGACCCGAGAGATAGCCGACCTGTTTGGTGTCGCCCGACAGACACTTCAAAATGTGGTCCGACCAATGGATGGGTTCGCGTTCCACCAACGGAATGGGAGAATGACGGCGATGGACTTGGAGCAACGCGAACTTGGAGACTACGACGACAAAGAGGACACGGGGCTTTCCGACTTCTTGTGACGTAAGTCCCACCACCCCTCCCTTTATGTACCCACCTTCAACGTTAGTAGTATAGGGGGAGTAGGAGAGTGGTGGCGGTGAGATAGTGGGAGAACCACCGTGAGGTTGCGGGACCACAACGAGGCGGAACCCGAACGGACGGTTCGAGGACTTGTCCGTTGGAGAAAGGGACTTTGCTGGCGATTTATCGGCGTGGGGAGAATTACCACACCCATCCATAAACGGGTGTTCAGTCTGTCCTACGCCGATTCTCTCCTATTTACGTGACCTTTGGCGTACTATTGATATGACGACTTCTTTCGAGCGAATCGTTCAGATAGTCCGCTGTCCGTCCGCGACGTGGCGGACTGGCGTTGAACGACTCACGTACAACGTAGATGGGGGAGAATGGGATTGCGAGAACGGTCAAAAATGCACGGAGTCGTCGTTTTCTACGGCGATTTGTCCGACAATTACGTGATGGATATGAACAGGTGTCCGACTTGTGGCGACCGATTCGAGGAACTTGGAACACATTTCCGTTACCACGGCGACCACCGTCCCGAACTATCCGACCGCCAGCGCGGAATCGTAGACTATCTGATACTCCGCGGGGCGACCGTCCGCCGTGAAACGCGAAATTCCAGATTAGAGGTATATTCAACGTCAGAGGCGTGGATTCGGGGCGTTTCGGGAACCCTTGGGTGGATTGCGGGCGACCCTCGGGTTCAGCAATCCGCCAGCGACGTAGCCGACCGTTCGAGTCGTCGGTACAACACCGACGTAGCGGTGTCCGACTGTAGCGACTTGTGGGCGTTCACGACGGTCCCACACCCGTCTTTGGACTACGAGGGACCAACGGACGTTGACCACCTCGAACCTCTCACACTCCGCTTACTCGTCGCTACGGTCGGGACGTGGGTTGGGGTACTGTTCGGGTCGCTCCACATTGACGTTCGAGGGTGGGACGTGTCTGGCGACCACCTCCGCGGGCTACTCTCGAACCGTGGCGTTGCGACCGCGGAATACGACGGTGACGGCTACGCGGAGGACAGCCCGACGTGTCGCTATCACTACGACGACGACGTGGTGGTGGTCCCACACTACGACGCGCTCGAACTACTCAACGGCGTTGGGCTGTCGCTGTCGGACGTTGCCGAACCTATCAAATTCCAAAAATAGCGGTTAATGCGCGTAGTCCGAATGCGGACAGCGAGGGACCGAAGGGACCGCCTCCCCACGCGGTCGCTGTCGCTTACACTCGGTCCAAGTGGTCGTAGACGCGTTCCGTCGTCTGAATCGAACGGTGGCGAAGGCGATTCCGAACGTCGTACAAGGTGTTTCCGCCCGCTCGGTTCATCATCCTATAAGCGACACTGTGGCGTAGTGCGTGCGGGCTAACGTCCGTAGGGTCGCCAAGCCCTTCAACGGTGTAGGGTTCTATGTCGGCGTCAGTGGCGGCGTCTCGAACGACGTTGCGAACACTCTCGGTAGTCATGCGGTCGGACTGACGGGAGGGAAAGAGCGCGTCAGAGTCTTTCCAGCGATTCGAGAGATACGTCCGTAGGGTGCGAAGCGTCTCACCCGCTAGTTCAATCTCGGTGTAGGTTGGGCTGTTATCGTTCGGGTAGTCCTTCTGAATGTCCGCGGGTAACATGAGTACGCCGTCCTCGAAGTCAATCATACTCACGTCGACGGCGACCGCCTCACCAACGCGAAGCCCCGTATCCGCCAAGAGGGCTATCAGCGCGTCGTTTCGCGTGGCGAGGTAGTCCGCACTGTTCTCCACTGTGGCGTTCCGCATGGCGTCTATCTGTTCGGGCTTGAGCCAAACACGGGCTTTCGGGTCGGACTCTTGAGTTTGGGAATCTGTTGAGGCGGGCATTTGGGTCACGTCCGTACATAAACGAATACGCTCCATCTCCTAGTGAGTTTGGGTTTCTGCAAACAGACTCCAAAACTCAATGATGCCCGCCCGTCGTCTTTAGATTCGGGACGGGTCCCATACTCCACTGGGGAGGGGGTGGATTGTCGCGGGCGGCTTATTTAGATTAATTCAGAATTCTTCTATTGGTGTCGCCAGTAAAAGGCAAAAATGGGGAATCCAGCAGATAGTGATAACATCAATATGCTTCCTGTGGTAGACCCAAGACCCAATTGTGAATAAATGACATTTCCTACAATTCCCCCTATAACGAGTATCCCGAGATACATACTAACTTTCCGAGAACGTGCCGACTGTCGCTTGCTCCACAGATACACCCCAGTTAATGAACCTATGATTAATCCAGAAGAAGTCCCGCCAAAAACCAAAGTGAAATAGAACAACCCAATAAATCCGCCGACGATTACTGATAGAGGATAGCCAATAGCCCCGAGAAAGACATCACCCGATGACTGGGGTGGAGAGAAGTCCCACGAGTTTTTGTCAACTTCTGCTGTCGGATTCGTCCGAACAGCATCCAACGCATCTAAAAATTGGCGCTTGTATTTCTGTGGAGAAGCAGTTATGTTTGTCCAGATGGATTTTTCGGCACTCACCTCTATAGGAATTTCTCCCTCGTCAGTCGGGTCAGAGAAGTCAACGTATATGTTCTCCCCATAACTCCACAGGACTCTCGGAAAAGAGATACCCGTCTTACCAACTATCTGGCGACGGCTTTCCTCAATACTCTTGATGCCCTCAGTTCTCCAAAAGGCTTCCTTGACTACTTCTTGTGCCTGCTCTAAAGTGCAGTCAAGTAATAATCGTGTCACATTCCACCGTCTACCCCCTAGCTTCAAATACATTCTGGTGGTGTCGGTCCATCTCGTACCCCCATCTCTTGGTCAAAGTCTACTCACGTTGCGACGGGGAAAGATTCTAGGCGGTCGAAACGGTAGACACACATGAAGCCCAGTACGGCGTTGGTCTAAGACAGGAACACGCACGCCGCGCATGGACTCATACCCTCGTGTTGTAGATTACGACGGTAGAAAACACCAGACGTAGCGGGGATAACGCTCGTCAGACTGAACCGACAGGCATGGGGAAGCAGTCCATGTCCACGTGGACGACGATGCGCTCCTCGCGGGCTGGGGCCCCGGGCAGTCGCTCACCGGCCGACATCACCGGTGGTTCACCGTCCGCACGGAAAAGCGACCGGACGGTGCGGCCGCCGCCCGCGTGCACTCTCCTCGTTCCGGCGAGCAGCCACGCGTTGCGACCATTTATCATGCAGTGCTCCCATCCGTTCTAGTTTAGCGCATCGAGGCACCTGGAGAGGCCGAGCTAGAATCGTCAGTAACTAGGAGTGTGAGAATCCGGTGGAGAGTGTGTACAACCCACCGGATTCAGTAGTTGTGAACCGAATTCAAAGAGCCTTTCCATCTGATGAGTTGCGCGAGCGGGCTCGCGCAACGAATCTCATCCAGCGAGAGCGAAAGCTCGACATCGTCGCGTTGTTTTACACGCTCTCACTCGGCTTTGCTGCCGGATCTGATCGATCCATTCAGGCGTTTCTCGAACGCTACGTCGAAATGGCTGACTGTGACGAACTCTCGTATGCGACGTTTCACGGCTGGTTCAAACCAGGGTTCGTCGCACTCCTTCGAGAGATTCTCGATGATGCCATCGAGAATCTCGACACGGGCCAAACCGAGCTTACCGGACGCCTCGAACGATTTCGAGACGTCCTCATCGTCGACGCTACGATCATCTCGCTCTATCAAGACGCCAGAGACGTCTACGCGCTCGATGACGACCGAGCCGGGGCGAAGCTCCATCTCACCGAATCGCTCTCAACGGGGCTTCCGACACGATTCCAGACAACCGACGCGAGCACCCATGAACGGAGCCAGCTACCCACCGGCGAGTGGGTAGCTGGCGCCCTCATTCTGTTCGATCTTGGCTACTACGATTTCTGGCTGTTCGACCGCATTGACGCCAATGACGGCTGGTTCGTCTCTCGCGTCAAAGAAAACGCAGACTTCGAGATCGTTGAAGAACTCCGTACGTGGCGAGGGAACAGCATTCCGCTGGAGGGCCAGTCGCTGCAGGCCGTCCTCGACGACCTGCAGCGACGGGAAATCGACGTGCAAATCACGCTCTCGTTTGACCGTAAACGAGGGTCGGGCGCCAGCACGACCCGAACCTTCCGATTGGTCGGGGTTCGCAACGATGACAGCGGCGAGTACCATCTGTACCTGACGAATCTGGACAGAGACGACTACCGCGCGCCCGATATCGCACAGCTCTATCGGGCGCGCTGGGAGATCGAACTGCTGTTCAAAGAACTGAAATCGCGGTTTGGCCTCGACGAGATCAACACGACTGACGCCTACATCATTGAGGCACTGATCATCATGGCAGCACTCTCGTTGCTGATGAGTCGGGCTATTGTCGACGAACTCCAGAAACTGGACGCAAAACAACGAGACTGCGCCGACGACGCCGGGGCGTCGTCGACGCGGCTTCCTCGACGACGCTGTTCACACGCGGTCGAACGGCACGCACATCTGATCCAGTTGTACCTAATGCTTGATCTGGGGTACGAGCTACCGGATCTCGATTCGTTGTTGCTGTGGTCGTCACGAGATCCAAATCCACACCGTCCGAGGTTACGTGAACAGGTAGAGTCAGGCGAGTTCTGGTAACGAACTCGCCTGACGAGACGGGCTGGTTCGCCCGGACTGATCAGCGACCGCTCTGGAACGGCAGCGCACTCACGACCGCGAGTGCGCCGCCTTCGACGGGAGACATGACTAAGAACCGGCAGGGTTGCTGGAACAGCTACTATCTCGGCATGATAACGGTCAGACTCGACGCAATTTCGACGTGATCACCGTCTCAGTCAGTCGCTAAGCTAGAACGGATGGCAGTGCTCCCATTAGATGTGGGCATAGGCAGTCCAATGACCGGGCCCGACAACTCACTCACCGATCCCTCGGCGTCACCGTCGACGCCGGTCGCGTCGCTGCGACCGACAGCCGAACAGCTGCTTCCACAGCAGCGCGACCAACTGCACGCGTTCATCGAGCGCGTGCTGGCCGACCACCCAGACCACATCGTGGACTGTTGTGTGGAGTATTACACCAACACGCTCCCGAACGGAACGGCCGCGTACGGCGATCTGCTGGCGCTGCTGGCGGCCACCAGCGCCGACGCCGACGCGTTCACCGCGGCGGTAACGGCCATCCAATCCCCGCTGCTCTCCGGTGACGGTCCGACCGACGGGCCGCCCGCCCAGGAGTCCGTCACCGCCCACGCCCGCGTTGTCGCGGAAGACATGAGCGCGCTCCGCGGCCGTGTCGCCCCCGACGACGCCACAGCCACGGGCTCCGAGGCCACCGCCGACGAGGCCGCTGCGGTCGCCGAGCTCATCGAACGCGCCCGGGAGATGAACCAGAACATGGAGGAGATCGACCGGCTGGCGGCCCAGCAGTCGGACAACACGGACAACCTCAAGGCGGAGATCAGCGACATCAGCTCGGCGATCGAACAGATCGCCGCGTCGGCCACCGAGGTCAACGACCGCAGCGACGAGGCCCAGTCACTCGCGACCGACGGCTACGAGCGCGCGGTCGCGGTCGTCGAGCAGGTCGAAGCCATCCACGACGGCGTCACCGAGGTGCGACACCAAACCGCCACGCTGCAGGATCACACCGAGGCCATCGACGACATCGTGGAAGTCATCAACGACATCGCCGACCAGACCAACCTGCTGGCGCTGAACGCGTCCATCGAGGCGGCGCGCGCCGACGCCGGCGGCGAGGGGTTCGCGGTCGTCGCCGACGAGGTCAAATCGCTGGCCGAGGAGAGCAAAACTCAGGCCGAAGAGATCGAAGAACGCGTCGAGAACATCCAGGTCGAAACCCGGAACGCGGCGGACACGCTCGTCGAACTGGAGACCGAGACCGAGGACAGCCTCGAAGCGAGCACGTCCTCGCTTGACACCTTCGAGGAGATCAAAGACCTGGTCACGGGGGTGTCCACGTCCCTGGACGAAATCAAATCCGGGACCGAACGCCAGACCGAGAGCAGCGAGGAGCTCACGATGATGATCGACGAGGCGGCCCGAAAGGCGGACACGATCTCCGACGAGGTGGCGTCGATGGCCGACGCCAACCACGCACAACTCCAGAAGCTCGAAGCCTACCAGTCGGAATCCGACCAGTCGCGCTAGGCGTACTGGGTTTCGAGGTGGGTGATGATCTCCTGGGTGTCAGCCAGGAACGACGGCTCCATGTGGTCGTCGATGACGACCGGAACACCGGTCTGTCCGGTCACGTCTTCGACGGTCGTGCGGTCGGTGTGGGCGTCAGGCACGAGTGTCTCCTCGTACGCCACGTCGAGTGCGTCGAGTTTCGAGCGAACCTTCTGGGAGTACGGGCAGTCTTCCCGGGCGTAGAACGTGACCTGTGACATACCCATCGGTACGGTCGACACGCGCATAAGTGTCCCTCCAGAAGCGGACCCCGCCCCTACTGGCGGCCGGATCGCTCGACGATCGTGTCGTGTTCGCGGGCGACCTCTAGGGCGTGTTTGGCCCCCATACCGGCGTCGTGTGCCGACGCGCCGCGGCCGACGCCCACGCGAAGCGCAACGTCGGCCGTGTCCTGGACGTGTGCGATCGCGTCCTCGTAGTCGCCGTCCGAGAGCCCGGGGCAGACGGCGATGATGTTGTCGCCGCCGACGAAAAACGACAGCGAGTCGTGGGCGTCGTGCATGTGGCGCATGAGCGCGGCGTAGCCGGCCTCGATATGCGTGAACGACGCGAACGCGTCGAGTTCGTCGGTGTACGTGCCGGTGGCGTCGATCACGTCGAAGTGCGCGATCTGGACGTCGTCGTCGGTGCGCTCGGCGTCGGGGATCGGCTGTCCGAGCAGTGTCTCGCGGCGGTCGGCGTCCTGTGCGCTGCCCTGCTGCTGGAGTGCCCCGGTGGCCCCAACGAGTGCGTCGGCCGGCGTGCTGCCGGTGCCGATCGAGAGGCTCGCCGTGATCGGGTACCGGTTCCGGATCGACTCCTGGACGCGTGCGTGCGCTTCGAGATCCAGGCCGTTCGTGACCGCGATCATGTTGTCGAAGCGCGTGAAGAAAACGTATCCGTCACGCGTCCCGATCGCCTGCGAGAGATCCGCGTACAGTCGCGACTGCAGCGTCTGGAGGTCCACCTCACGCCGTGGCGACGGTGTCACGGTCCACGGCCCGTAGTTGTCCAACTGGACGAGTGTTACCTGCGTGTTCGTCACGATACTGCATCCTCCACGCGGCCGGAGTATATCAGTTTTGGATCGCGTTCCATATCTGTCGGACGTCGATCAGTCCCGTTCACCGCCAGCACGTGCCACAGTCAACCACGCACCTGACACACCGCCGGCTACCAACGGGTGCCAGCTACACACGAAAGAAACCGCGATTCGGAGAATCTACCGCGCGTCTTACAGCGTGACAGCGTTTTTGTCCTTGAGCGATTCAGGGACGTTCGCCCAGTAGGTGGTTTTCGAGCCGTACTGCGTGGTCACCGTCAACTGCACCTCGTCACCAGCGCCGAGCTTGGAGCTGATGCCGCCGGCGTACATGATGACCTTGATGCGGTCGGACTGCTGGACCAGCACGTTGTCGTTGTTCCCCTTGATCAAGGTGGTGTTGAACTCCTCACCCAGCGTCGTCGTGTCGGCTGCGTTGGCGTGCGTTAGGGTGGTGGCTTTGTCCGGGCCGATCCACTGGATCGTGGATTTGCTGAGGTTGATGTTGTCGGCTCCGGCGGCCTGGCGCACAGTGAGGTTCACGTAGTCGACTTCCTCGCTGTTGACGTTGCCGTACGCGGAGACGATGTTGATGCGGTTGGAGACCTGTGCGGAGGCTTCCTCACCGGTTGCCGACCCCTTCGATTGGAGGAAGCCAGCGGTGTTGATGAGGACGCCAGCGGCGATCGCGGCGACCAGCACCATCGCGATGAACACGATGAGCGTGCCGATCCCCACTTGACCGCGCTCGTCCTCATCCGTGATGAACTCGAACATGAGCGTGTGTGTTATAGTGTGACTGCGTTTTTGTCCTTGAGCGACTCAGGAACGTTCGCCCAGTAGGTGGTTTTCGAGCCGTACTGCGTGGTCACTGTCAGCTGGACCTCTTCGCCAGCCTTCAGTCCATTGGTGGTGATCGAGGCTGCATCCATGACGATCTTGATGCGGTCGGACTGCTCGACCAACACGTCCGCGTTGTTGCCCTTGATGGACTCAGTGGTGAAGTTCTCGGCGTCGGCAGTGCTACCGTCGTAGGTCAGGGTGGTGGCGGTGTCCGGGCCGATCCACTGGATCGTGGATTTGCTGAGGTTGATGTTGTCAGCCCCAGCGGCCTGGCGCACCGTCAGGTTCGCGTAATCGACCGTATCGGTCCCACTAGCGGTCTTGACGTTGCCGTACGCGGAGACGATGTTGATGCGGTTGGAGACCTGTGTGGAGGCTTCCTCACCGGTCGCAGAGCCTTTTGACTGGAGGAAGCCGGCAGTGTTGATGAGGACGCCGGCGGCGATCGCGGCGACCAGCACCATCGCGATGAACACGATGAGCGTGCCGATCCCCACCTGGCCGCGCTCGTCCTCGTCTGTGATGAATTCGAACATGATCTTGTTGAGGGTCCCGCGTGGGTAACCGACGCGAGTGTTTGACGTGAGTGACAGCCAACTAATAAACGTTTGTCCCAATTATCTACGGTGAAAACTACGGTAAAACGGCGTTACCCGGGAATGAGTACAGTACAACGGTTGACCACAACGACAATACTTGCGGATTGATAACGCGATTTCCGGTCGGCGATGATCCACTCCGACATGTTCATGTGACTAGGTTTCACATGCGGTCCGTGATTCATCCGGCAGCCGTCTGTGAGCGGCGCTCAGTCGTTGGTCTATCCGGCTGCCACCCGGACCGCGAGTAGTGCACCCGCCGCGACCGGCACGCGAACACGCTGTTCTGCCGGCTCACTGTGCGTTCGTGTCCGGGACCGTGCTCGCCCGGATCCGCACACGAGACCACGCTCGCTCGTGTGCGTATTCGCGCTCGGTCGGCCCCGTACACCCGCTGAACTGCCGCGTCCGTGATAGGAAGAGGGGATACACCCCCGATTTTCGAGCGTCGAGTCAACGAAATTCGTTCGGTTATCGGGGGTCGTGTGTCCGAGTCGAGTCTGCGAACCCGCACTGACGGCGACTCTACATCGTGAGGACACTGTTGAAGCGGCCGCGGACCGTTCCAATTGCACAAGACCACGCCGTGCTGGTCTCCTGTGAGGTCGTCGGTGATGTCCATGATGGCGTCGAAGAGGTACTGGTGCATCTCTACCCGCCGCTCTGTCTCCGAGATGAGTTGGCCGAGATCATTTCGACGTGATGGGGTAGCGTTGGTCTCTTGGAACCGAGTGCAGCTGTTTCGGTCGATAACTGATGTTGATTAGATCGTCTTCGCCACCCAATGACTACCACTACGAGACATGCGCACTCGTTGCGTCGTCTCACCTCCCTCATAAATATTCACGGTCGCAACGACAACGCCACTCCGTGGCTCACTGGCATTCAAAGAAGCGACCTTCGCAGTGTTTGCCTATGCACTCTCAACGGCCTGCTCAACCGCTTCCTCGTAATCTTCTGATTGTCTAGTAGTCATACTGAAAACATTAAATCCGGGTTATAAGAGGGGTGCCTACTTCCAGGCCTGGTATCAAATTTTTGTGCCCCAGGGGGCGGCTGCGGAACCGTGGGGAGTGGTTTGGAATTGTGGCCTTAACCACACCCCTAGCGCGGAATCTAACCCTCTGGGCTGGATTCGCCGAGCGCGTTGCCGGGTCCCGGGAAAGAACCTCCCAGAATTCTTCTAGCGGGCCTGCGGGCCGCCATCTGCGGATTCGTCGTGCTCACCGAGCGGGGAGAGACCGGAGTGCTCGGGCGAGTGCCCCTTCAGAAAGTGCTTCCAACGGTTCTCGATTGCGTAAAATGCAGCCGCACGGGCACGTGGTGAGCGTGTAGACACACGGGCCACAGGCGTAGACACTTGTGGACGGACTCATACGGACACTTCTGCAGAGCCGATCCGAGCTAGATGACGCGATCAGGAGTCAGCAAGAGCTTTTGAAACAGTACGTCGTAGAATGGGGCCGGAGGGTTCCCACCTGTTCGTTTGGGCAGGTCATTCGTCTCCAACCTCGCTATCAACGTCAGTCGGGTCCTCATGTTTGCAGATGTCGATGCCGTCGAAGTCGGTGATTCTTCGCCGAAGCTCCGCGTCAAGATCCGGCTGATCGTAGTACCGTCGAATCACGCCGGGTGTCGTTCCGGCGCGATTGGCGACCTTCTCCACTGACCGCCCGATGTTTAGCTGCCATGTTATGGATCCGTGCCGGGCTGGATGCGGGCTCGACGAAGAGGGGCACTGAGACGCCTTCGTCTGCTGATGTGCCCACTCACAGTTATGCCGCTCACGAGAATGCGGACACCGCTCTGAGATGCAAGGGACGGTAGCCCGATACATCCAGTTGGTGATCGTGCTTTCGGACGGACGCCCTTGCCGACTGCTGAAAAGCGGCTTTCGTCCGTGTTCGTCACGTTTACTGTACCGATCACGAGCGATGTATTCGTCGACCGCAGCGGCCGGTTCGGGACTTAGGACGACCTTCCTCGCGTGTTTACGTCCGAGCTTCAGCCTAGTTCCAGTATCGGGACGGTTGGCGAACGCAAGGATTCGTTCATCCGGATTCCAATCTGAGAGGTCTAGCGCTCGAATTCCTTTCCGCCGAGCTCCAACGTGCGCGATTACCTCGAGGAGTGCGTGTCGACGTGTCCCCCGCCATTCTGTGGAGTTACGGTAGACTACGAGGAGTTCGCGGATGTCATCGGGATCGAGGATGTCGTCACGACTGTACTCGTGGTCTTCTAGTTTCAGCGTCTCGATTGATACGTGTAGACCAGATTCAACGAGCCCCTGCGATTCGAGCCATTTCAGCCAGCGACGGGCCTGTTTTTGCTTACTCTCAACAGTCACTTTCGCGTAGTGACTGCCATCGTCGAGTTCGTAGGCGAGCAGCCAGTCAGTGTAGTTACCGACATTCCAGCGGGTTAAATCAGAGACTGTCTCTATCCCGACGTCCTCAGCGTAACTGAGAAACGTGTCGAGAGACTTCTGGTATGTCCGCTCGGTTTCTCCTTTCCAGTTCGGCCGTTCGTGAGATGAACTCATCAATCGCCCGTTCAATGGTGTAGTCGGGCTTTTCGCGCGGGTTACTCATCGGGACCTCCTCCGTCGTCGCGCGCAGTCGCTGCAGATCGGGGCGATTACTGTCGCGTCGAGTCCGTCCGCTGGGGCTCCGCAGACGGGACACTCGCCTCCGCTAGTGGTTAGTGCGTCCGGTGCGTCGTGCCGTTGAGGGCGTGCTAACGCCCTCGTGGTGGCGTCTGTCATAGTTCGCGTGGTTGACGCCACCGTTTTCGGGCCCGCTCCAACGGGCCCGTTCTTCGCGCGTCCGAGAGAGTCATCAACGACCGTTCCGGCGGCTATTCTCCTGTACATACTCTGATGACTTATAGTTTGTTCCTATTCATATATTCATAGACAAGCACTATTATGTACAACCCCGACTAAAATTGCTACTATGACTATCCGCAAGAGCGGCAAATGGCAGTCTGTCTGGGATGACCGTATTTTAGAGGTGATATATTATGATCAAATCTATCGAGTCGGGGCGATTGCTGACCATGACTTGATAAGAGTCGGTCAGCCACAGGTCTCGCGTCGTTGTAAAAAGATGGCCGAATACGGTTTGCTCAGAGACCAAGGCAACGGTGTGTATGCAATTCACCCTCGAGGCATCGATTATTTACACGGCCAATACGACGCGGCCGGGGGTCCTCCCAGCAATAACGACTATGAGGGGGAGCGAGAGGAGCGACAAACTCTTGATAAAACCCCTGAAAACGCGGCTAAAGACGTTGCCGAGTCCCTCAACGACGACAATAAGTAAGTAAACTAGGTCCCACGTCTAACCACGTATGCCAGTTGAGACAACTACTAGCTTAGACGGACTGATGATTGACATCGACGAAGAAGAAGGCGTTGTTGTCAAAGGAATGGACGGGGGTAAAGAGCGTCTAAGAGCCGAACTGAATACAGAAGACTCGTTGGAATCTGCGGTGGAGTCCCTACGAGAATGCGCGGATGAGCTCGAGGAGACCGGATCCAGCCGTTTCTGGGTCAAAGAAGAGTAGCCGTCGCAGAAATGATACCAGTAGTCGCCAGTACGGTTTCTGAGGATTTCACTAGAACCGACCTTTATCGCTCCGTAACTTGTTGACGATATTTAGTATCGGCTCCATCAAATTATTGAGGATGGACTCACTTCCAAACTCATTCTGGAGGTCATCTAGCAGTACAAAAATAAAGAATACCGTCCCAATCAGCAAGACCCCCTCATACAGGAATAGCATCGTCCCGTCAATCATCAACCATGAAAGCGAGTCTGGAAGATCAGAAGTGATGGCAGTTAACGGCAATATCACACCTACGATAGTCAACGCAGACACCTTTTTGAGAAATATTCCAATACCTGATTCGAACGTGATTATCGTATTTTGCCGAAGTGAGTCAAGCCGCTGGAAATCTCTGTTCAATTCACCAATTACATACTGATAGGACTGAAGATTCTTTCCTGACGGGGGATTCCAGTTGTAGTGGCGCTTTAGCCACTCATGAAGTGATTCTCTCGGTCTATCAGGGTTAAGAACGTGAGCGGTGTATGGACTATCGGCTTCTATCTCAAGATCAGCGTAGAGATACTCAATGAATTTCGATCGTTGGTCCATGTTCGTTTTGAGCCATCCGATCGACTCCCGCAAAGTATCAAAACCGTCCTCTGAGAGCAAATAATGACGCTCTGGGTCCGGAGATGGGTGAATATCCTCCATCAGGACGTAACTGACTCAGGCCATGTGTGCCCAGTATAAGGTGACAACAGGCCTGGATGATTCCCTCGCTATCTTCAGGTTCAATTCGTCGAATGAGAGTGTATGTACATGATAGAGGCTCGGAATGTTGATGCTATGCGCGAATTCACCTGCCATGGGCGAGATAACATCACCAAACTTTTCTTCGAACTCTTGAGTCTCCTCACGCAAGTCCTCGGTACGTCTCTCCCTCCTTTGCCGTTCAAGCTGATACTGAATTAGGCGTGCAGAGACAAGAAGACCAACAATTGCAGCCGTCCCCTGAGAGAGAGTGGAAAAGAACCAAGCCGGATTCACCATAGGCAGACGTTATTCGTACACGAAATGAATCTGACGACTCCGTAACAGACTATATCGACTTGATCCCGTCTACAGTCTGTAACTTTTCATTGCTCGCACCTGAACTCATAGACCATATAATTTGCCGCGTTCAAGCGCTCTACCTACAGTTCGTCGGCTTGTATCGAGTTCAAATGATGCTTTGCGCTTGCTCATTTCGCCCTTACTCACCATTTCGAGAACTGTGGTGACGCGATCGTAGCTGTCCGACTCTACAAGCCGACCATCGTCTTTCTCAAAGCCAAGCGGCGCGGGCCCGTGGTGATACTCGTCATTTTCCACCCGGGCTGCGATTCCCTCTCGGGTCCGTTGCTGAGCCATCTTCGCCTCTAGTTCAGCGAATACACCGAGGAGCTGCAGCACGGCGCGCTGGAAAGGATCGTCGTCGTCCGGTCGTATCTGTAAGCCCTCGTCGATGATGTGTAATTCCGTTTCGGCCGCTTCGAACCGCTCAACCGTCCGGTCCAAGTCCCGAATACTCCGTGAAATCCGGCTCACCGACTTACACACGACGACATCTAACTCCTCGAGGGAGTTGACCATTTCTTGGTATCCACTCCGCTCCGTGTCTGTTCCTGTACTCTTATCGGTCCAAGCGACGATGTCATTGAGCGGACGCTTGAGTCTGTCGGTCACGTATTTCGTGGCTGCCTCTCGCTGCCGGTCGACGGACTGATCCTCTGTGCTCACGCGAAGATAGACTCCGATCATCGTACGGTAGACGCGCAGGTAGGTGGGTATTTGAAGAGCCGCCCTTACGCACAGGGTGGGCGAGAACATTCGTTCCTGTCGGGGATTGACCATAGGGCCCGCATGGTGGGGGAGGGGGTCAGCCCCGGTTACACGCGCGCGTAGATGTTTACCAACGGTGGGGTGGGCACACAATTGGTAATTCCAAGGGTCAGTGACTCTCGTTGGTAAACGCAGGGGGTAGCTGTCGCGCTGATTACCAACGATAGGGGGTCCGACCGGAAACTGTTGGTAACAGTAGTTGCTATCGCGGTTTCTTTATTCAGAGCGGTTCTGAAACTGAGGCGGCTGAATCGGCAAGTGGGAATGCGTATCTTACAGGTGGTTTTCTGAGAGCCTGACAGTAGATCGTTACTCGGTCTCAGACCTCGGACTCTTTCAAGAACTGTACGTGTTTAGTCCCAGAACGATTTCGGTAGGCTCTCGTAGGAGTCGTCCAACTAGTGCAGTAGATCGATGCAGCAGGCGAACGAGTGCATCTTTGAGGGATGGTCTCCGTCCCGGAGACCATCCCGTCTCGCCTGCTCATGACGTCGTCCGAGCCGTCCAAAGAAGAACTTCTTACGCAGTTTGCTGAGCTCAAGCAAGAAGTCGAGGAACTACGGAAGGAGAATCAACGCCTCAGAGCCAAGCTCCGGTGGTACGAAGGGCCGCATACACCACCGAGCAAGGACCAATCAGACCAAGAGGAGTCGTCCTCGTCCGATGGAGACGAGGACGACGAACAGCCACGTACTGACGGTGGCACGCCTGGCCGAAAAGCTGGACACGAGCCAGAATGGCGTGATGCCCCTGACCCTAACGAAGAAATCGAGGTCACGTGTGACTGCTGTCCAGAGTGTGGTGAACAATTCGACGAGTCGGCGGGCGTCAGCCCCCGACTCGTCGAGGAACTCCCAGATCCACAGCCGCCCGAAGTCACACAGTACAATCGTCACCACTACGAGTGCCATTCATGTGGGACCGAGACTGTCGCCTCACACCCCGACTGCCCCGATGAGGGGCAGTTCGGGGTGAACGTCATCGCACAGTCAGCGCTTTCGCGGTACGATCACCGGCTTCCCTACCGCAAGATCGGTGACCGCTTCGAGCAACTACACGGACTGGAGCTGTCCGCCGCATCAACGTGGCACGCGACCGAGCGCGCTGCGCGCGCCGGTCGCTGCGAATACGAACAGATCCGCCGACAGATCCAGCACGCTGACGTTGTCCACGTTGACGAGACCGGAATCAAACGGGACGGTGAACAGGCGTGGCTGTGGACGTTCACCACGGACGAGCACACGCTGTACGCGGTCAGAGAGAGTCGTGGGAGTGATGTTCCCGCGGAAGTCCTCGGTGAGGACTTCGCGGGAACGGTCATCTGTGATGGGTGGACGGCGTATCCAGCCTTCAGCGAGACGCTTCAGCGGTGCTGGGCACACATTCTCCGGGAAGCTGAAGAAGCAGCCGAACAGCAGGATGAAGGGAAACCGATCTACCGTGCTCTGAGACAGCTGTACGTCGCTCTCCAGGCCCGGCTGGAGAGCGACGTGACAGTGCGCGAGCGGGCAGAACTACAGCGTGTCGCGCGAAGGGAGCTTGAGTCGCTGATTGAGCGGTCGGTTCCCGACGGACCAGTGGCAACACTGCTCGGGAAAATCGAAGGAGGTCTCGACCACTGGCTCACCTTCGTCGGTGAGCCAGGGGTCTCCCCGACGAACAACGCTGCGGAAAACGCGCTGCGTGAGCCGGTGGTTCTCCGGAAGCTCATCGGAACGCTCCGTAATGACCGCGGTATGTTCGTTCACGAGACGCTGCTGTCCCTGCTGGCGACGTGGCGCCAGCAGGGACGCAATCCCTACGAGGAACTCAGGCGAGTCGTCCAGGACAACGAGATGCTTTCACGAGCTCAGGCTGTGCCGGCTGTTGCATCCTCGAGGTAAACACGTACCAAGAACTTATCGTGGTGTAAGCTCGTCTGCGTTGAAGGCGTTAACCAGCCGGTTGATGATGGTTGGATCGACGTAGGTCAGGTTGGCCACTTGGCCCTCAATGTAGGGTGGACTGCTGAGATCGTTCAGGGTGTCGAATAGGACTAAGATATCGAGGTAGTCGTCGATGTCATCGTATTCGAGGCCGGTTTCTCCCCGGACTACTACCGGTGCGGCGTCAGGATCATCGGGGATAGCAAGTCCGAGACGGCCCAAAATGTAGTTCTGGAATGTATCTTTGTCGACTTTGGAGTCTTCGTTTTTGATCACGAGCATTGTGAGGTCGCCAGTGTCCTCTTTCACTGGTTGTATCTGGCTCTCTACCTTGTTGAGGATCTGTTTTTGTAGATAGGATTTTTTAGGCCAGTAGCCGGTGTCTTGGGGGTTCGTTCCCATCTTGTATCGGCGTGCAACTTGGTAGGAGGTCTGTGGGCGTGGTATTGTGACTTCGCCCCAGATTGGCTTTAACGACGTGGAGATGTGGACATCTGGTTGTTTGCCGCTGGGGGCCTGTTTCTCGATGTCGACGTTGGAGGTTCTGAACTCTCTGCGGAGTTCGCTGATTACTTCTATTTCGGCTATCGTACTGTCGTATTCTGGTCTTCCCAGGAGTTTCTTTCTTAGAGTGCCTAAGGGGTCGTTGCTTTGGCCGTTTGCGGCTATTGGTTCGAGACAGTGACCGTAGTAGGTGAGCTTC
Source organism: Halobacterium sp. MBLA0001 (assembly GCF_049705385.1). Lineage (NCBI taxonomy): Archaea > Methanobacteriati > Methanobacteriota > Halobacteria > Halobacteriales > Halobacteriaceae > Halobacterium > Halobacterium sp. MBLA0001. The sequence goes on along the minus strand of NZ_JBNAMQ010000007.1, from coordinate 1,534,576 downwards.
TGTACTGTTTTCGGGTTCTTATTTGGGTCCTGTTCTTGCCTGAGCAGGTTTGTTAGAGGGTGTTGGTTGTGCTCTTGGAGGTTAGGGATACATGGCTTGTTGTGGGTGAGTAGATGTTCGAGGTTCGGGTAGTGGGAGAGGTTCTGCTTGACCTTGTTGTAATTAATAGTGTTCTTGTTGTCCCATTCGAGGTCGTCGAGTAGTAGAGATATTTTGAGTAGACGATCGTGTTTGTGTCGGCCTTGGTATGCGTCGGTGGGATCTAGGCCTTCGTTGTTTGCTATGTCTTCGAGTTCAGTTTGGAGGATCTGTAGTTCTGTGTCAAAGTCGCCCTTGGAAGCCCGGTCTTCGAGGTAGCATTCGATTGTCCGTTTGAGGGCTCGGAAGAAAAAGTAGCTGTAGGTGTTGTACCAGCCCGTCATCTGGCTGGCCATTTCGTTTTCCTGTCCTCTGTAGAGGTGTGGGATGAGAGGGGCTAGGTAGTGTGCTTTCTCGAGATCTTGGTTCTGTATTTTCTGTTCGGTGAACCGGTTGACTGCGTTGATATCGTGGGCTCCTATAGCCTGGAGTCCGCGTCCAAGGTCGGAGCTGGCCAATATATTAGCCTCTTTTGAGATTAGGTAGGCGGTTTCCAGGGATTTGGCGTGTTCCTGCTGGACGCAGTTCTCGAAGACATCGGACACGTAATGGAGCCCTCCAGGTGGTGGATGTCCGATATTTTGGATTAAACTCTGTATCTTGTCTAGCTTCTGGTAACAGCTGAGGTTGTTGTCCTGCTGGATTTCAAGGAAGTCAAAGGCCATAGATCACCTTGGTGATTGTTACTGATTTGTTAAAATGTTTAGCGAGAGGCCACTGGTTTCACTAAACGCTGTACTGACCGGGCGTTTCACCTCATCTATTGAATAAAGGAACCGTATTGGCAGCTACTGGTAAACTGCGGCTGGCCGCTTATGTACCGAGAATCAGTCGGGTGAGGTATGTCCCATATGACCGACCGAACCGGGGAGTCAGACCAAGAGGCGCTCGAACGGCTCCGTAATGGCCGATACCACCATCTAAGCGATGATCGGCCGATGATAGCGGACGGACTTGAGAGCGACCTCGTGCAGATCAAGCGCCTCAAATTGGTAACAGCGGCCGACGAGATATTCTCAATCGAGATTGAGAGTGTCTCCGCCGGGGATTTACCAACAGAACCAGCCGTCGTCGTTCCGGAGTGTGACTCTGATACCGAGATCTATCTCCGTCGGAGCGCTCCGACTCCCGAATTGGTGGCGGTTGAGTGACCCACCCCTAGTTTGGAGTGAGCTTACCAATCCTCGCTGTGGTCGAGACTCTGCACTTCGTTTTCCCAGCCGTCCTCACTGTATGCGTCAGCAGGCGCGTTTTCGAATAGTTTAACAGCTGCGTCCAGCGACTCAAGTCGCTTCTTGAGCGTCTCAGCGTCCTCTGGCGGGACGTAGTAGATGCTGTCAGACCGTTCGACAAGGTCCTTCTCGAAGAGGCATTCCAACGTTTTCGACACATTCGATTCACCGATCTCGGTCTGCTCTGCGATCACGTTGGGGGTGAATCCGTACCCACGGTGCGCAACAAGAAAACTGAGCGCCCGGTACTCGTTCGTATCAGGCTTTACCGGGAACGGATTCTCCGACATCGTTACCGGCCTATTCGTCGGTCAATACATCAACCCCACGCTAGTCCTGCCACTCAGGCTCTTTGTCGACAGACGCCTCTCCACCGCTGAGTGACTGTTGACCGTCTATCTCCTCCGTCTCTCTCGTGAGCTTGGCGTCTTGGTACTCCTCCTCAAGGTGGCGATCGTCGCGGTCGTCGGCAAAACGCTCAGATGCGCCTTGCGTGCTTTGCCCCTCGCGGTCGGACGTCCTTGAGGCCGCGTCACCGACCTCAAGCTGGCCCTGCCGGTCACGATCGTCGACGAGATCCGGACCATCGGCGTCCGCATGGCGCTCACCCTGGGGGTCGAGGACTCCGGCCTCCTCGGCGTCGCGGATTCGCTCCTCGAGATCGTCGACGTCGACCTCCTCTCGAATCCACTCATGGATAGCGCGCTCGAGGAGATCGTGCTCATCATCCCACTCGTTGCGATCGCTCTCAGCCATCAGTCGGCTCAGAGTTACCAACTCGTCAACTGAGAGATTCTCAATCGGTGGGATATCGCACGGCGCGGGTGGCATATCTGCGACTGTAAGCTTACCTACGTCGACCGGCTCAGGTTCATTCGTGGGTTCCTCGGCGTTGATGTTACCAACGTCTGTCTCGTTGGCTTTACCGAGATACTCCCATCTGTGTTCTCCATTACCAACGTATTCGACTCGGTAGGCGTACGGGCCTGCGCCATTGATTCGTTTGGTTTGGATGCTTGCCATCGTTATCAGGCATTAGTCGCCCACTGCGGGGCTTACGTCCGCAGATTTTCGTTCGCCGTTTATCGACCGGGCGAAGTCTTCGGCGTCCCTCGAGCAGCGCTCAAGCTGCTCGATTTCCTCGTTGGACCAGCCAAGATCTCGGAGTTCGTCGCAGGCTTCGTTGTGGCCCTCTTCGCAGGCTTCTCGGGCACGCTTCTCAAGCTGGCTCTGTGCCTTGTTGTAGGCGTCTGCATGCCGCTTGGCTTGTGCGCCCTCTCGCTCCTCGTGGTCCATCCGCTGGCCGTTTTCGTCGCGCCGTGCTCGCTCTGCGACGTCCGATGTTCGTCGACGGTTAGCTCCGGATCGTAGTGCGCAGTCCAGTCGTCGCCACCCTCGCTGGTAATCGGTGTCTCCGTAGCGCCAGGAACCGAGACCAATGCCGAATTTGACGCTGTTACGGTGATTTTGTGTCGGTCCATAGCGATGAATCGGCCGAGATCTTCTAGCCCATTCATAATTATAGCGAGCCAACCTGGGCGTTTAAATCGCTGGTTGGTAATGACGTGAGGTTAATCAGGCAGTCAATCTCTGTAGGGACTCGTGAGCTTGCTGGCGTACATCTGGCGAGGTGTCTTCCGAGAGATATTTTAGCATCTTTGCAGATTGCTTACAGGGAAGATTCTGAAGAGCATAGGCAGTCGATTGTCGAACGTCAGCATCTTCGTCTTTGGCAACTGGGGTTAGTGCTTTCGCAAAACTAGACGGGTCATCTGATTTGGCGCCAATATTACCTAGCGCGATGGCTAAATCAGCTTGAACATCCGAATCTGGATAGTTCAACATATCACGCAACGACTCGGCATGCGGACCAAACTCTTCCCCGTAGTCGCGTGTGAACCACTTAATTACGGCGGCGGATAGCTTTTGTATTTCTGTGTTCTTATGCTGGACTTGATCGACAAGTAAATTTACGATTTCGGATGTCTCCTTATCTGAGCGTTTGATAACCTTCCCGGGCGCACCTTCACACACAGGGAGAATTGTCTGGAGGGCCTTTTTCTGGGTTTCATCCTGGTAGTCATCAAGATAATTGACTGCCTTCGTAGCCGTGCTTTGTGAAGGATTTTTTGATAAATCACTAGCCTTTTTATATCGTTTGAAATCGCGCCCGCCTCTGATGAATCCCACAAAAAATAATCCCCACAACAACAGAGAGGCACCTATCATGACAGCATTTATTCCTTTTGGTGCATCAATAGAGAAAATCAACAATATAAGCCCGGTCAAGAACACAGTTATAACACCTCCTCTGGACCGCCTCGCCTTCTTTGAGTTCTGTTGAGGATGACTTGTATCTTGAAATATAATTATGCCAGGGAGCCAAAAGAAGGGGATACCTCGTGGACCGTGGAGTTTCATCCTAAATCGATGTTTCCGGACGAAAGATACGATCCTACTACCGATTCCTCTAGCTTTCGAAATCATATCTGGCGATACCGGGCTCAAAGTATATAATTATATCTTGAAACGAAGCAAGTGAGATTCAATTGACTTTGAGTAGGGGACACCCCTCTCACTCCCCCGAACCTATCTGTAGATATCCATCGTTGCTTGGTGGTTTTTCTCCGGAGAGTGTTCGCTAGTAACCTGTTGGAGCATATCCCACGCAGCCGCATCCGTACGCCAAAGCCGTTTACCGCCGTCGACAGGATGGACCACATCCCGGCGCTTAGCTTGCTCGAGGATCGGCTTACCAACAGCCACCTCCGACCACCGCCACCGATAGCTCGGGTCCAGAAGCCTCGGGAACTCCCGCTGATGAGTCCGGAACCAGTGAGGATCGCGGTAGCACGGCCAGCAGAGAACCGGCGCGTCGATCCCGTGACCGCGACACTCGAGATCGGGGATTTCGTCGTCGGCGAGGATCGGCTCCAGGTCGTTACCCTCGGCACTGTCGGTGTGGGGATCGGCCGAGACGGCCATGTCGGCGTAGTGTCGCGCCAGCCGGCGGACGGGCTCGAGCGACTCATCGCCCACCTCCGCAAAAAGTGATTTCGGTTAGATAGCCGCTGCTACGGAATAACACGGTACTTTGAAGCTGAATATGGGGCCGGAGGGATTTGAACCCCCGATCGACTGATATCTCCGGTGCGCCTCGGAACTCCAGAGGGTCGTCACAGCGGACCGATGATCAGTCGGCCGCTCGGTATACCAGTCTGGAGCGTCGTCCCGGGCGCGGGCCTCTGGAGTCAGTCGCCATGCCTGGCTTGGCCACAGCCCCGTGCGTTCCATCATACGGCGAATCTCCTCAAGAGGGTTTCGATTCGGGGGCCGCCCGGACCGCCACGCAGCGAGTGGGTTTTGTGGATCGCGCGGCATCGCTTGGGTGTATGCCAGAGTATCCGATTGTCGTGCGGGAGCTCGGCGGCGAGAACCGACTGGGCGTCGAGGACGCCGACGACTTCGAGGGGGATCTACGGGACGTTGTCGTCGAGGGCTACGACCGCGTGGCGGTTCCGGAGTACGAGGACGGCGACCGCGTCGGCACGGTCGTTGCGGCGTCCACCACGGAGATCGAAACCGTGCGCTGGACGACCGACTGAGCGGCTACGACTCTCGGGCGCTCCAGTCGCAGTCCTGGCATTTGTACCCGGTGATGAACTCCGTGACCGACGGCATATAGCCGACGGTCAGCACGTCGCTGCCGCACTCCGGACAGTCGCGGTCGGCGTCACTGATCGGCTCGGCGTCCATCACCGACGTGCCTTCGACGAGTTCCGCGAGTTTCTTTGGGGTGACCATGCGACCCTGCACGACGCGGTTGTCAGCCATACATGTACGCCTGACTGTGCGCACATGAAAGCGTGTCGTCGCCGGGCACACGATGACTGCGATGCGGTGTGGTCCGAGGGCTACAGCCAGGGCGCGCGCTCCTCGGCGGTGTCCTCGCCGGGGTAGCCGTACGCGGCCTCGTCGGGCTCGTGGCCGTTCCCGCCGTCAGTTGCGGGGGGCGTGGCGCGGGCGTCGGGGCCGTCGTCGGCCGGGACCGTGATGCCGTCCGGGCCGCCCTCGCCGTCAGGGGCGGCCTCGGCGTCGTCGCTGGCCGCCTGGTCGGGGTCGAACGCCAGCAGGCCCGCCACCGCGAACACCATCAGCGGCGCTTGTGACGGCACCAGGTTGAACACGGACAGCGCGAGCGTGGCGAGCGCGACGGCGGAGCCGAACCGGAACCGGTCGATGTCGACGACGCGGCGCAGGGCCGGCCCGAGCGCGACGACGACGAGCGCGAACGTGACTGCAACGCCGCCGGCGGCGGCGGCGTGCAACAGCAGCCCGTTCTCGTACTGCGTGACGAGCCTGGCGTTGGCCGGGCTCGCGCTGGCGAGAAAGCCCAGGCCGATGATGACACTGGGCGACGGCAGGTACTCCCCGATGGTGGCGCTGGCGGTTTTCGCGGCGATCGCGAGGATGACGAGCGCCGCGAAGCGCTCGAAGGTGTGGATGTCGACGACCGTGTCGACCGTCGGCGCGAGCGCCGCTTCGGCGGTCGCGATGACGATGAGCGGGACGCCGACGATCAGCACGCTGGTGGCTTGTTCGCGGCGGGTGCCGTCCATCTCCGCGAGGATGACTGCCAGGGTGGCGCTGCCGCCGAACACGAGCAGGCCCGTCTGGAGGACGCCGGCCCACGTGTCGAGTGCGCCGGCGAGCACGAGCGCCGCGAAGATCCCATCGACGAGCGGCAACAGCGTTACCGTCGCGAGAAGCTTGGTCGCGCCGCCTACCTGTTGCTCCAGCCGGAGCGCAACGGGGTGACGTGAGCTGCTCATATGCTATCTTCTCAACGTGGGGGTGTGGTCGGAGCGACGATACAGACGGGCGGTCGTGCGTGCGCCTGTATTTGTTGCTGGCGGGAATCCGAGCCAGCGCCCACGTCGGTGGTCCATCGTCCCAAGGGTAAATTTCGGTACGTCCGGGGAAACGGCAGTGTGGTTGCCGGTCGTACGCTTCGTGTTGGGACTGATGGAGTCCATACGTGCAGTAAATTCGTTTGAATGCATAAAGATTGCGTGACAAAGAGACGCATATGGTAAGGAACCGATACCGGTCTTTAAGTCGGGGCTTTGGGTTATCTACCCACGGTGGTAGTTTATCGAGAATACAACGATGCTTTAGAACGTCTATGAAGAACTGGTGGGAGAACGCCCGTCGAACTGTACACGTGTTGTTCCCCCGACGGGAATGCACAACCATGCATGGTGGTCTCCCCCACGTATCTCCGCCGGGTCACGTTCGCCCAATCTCGCAACGCTTTTGCGGTCTCACACCGACCGTTTGACATGGCGAACGATTCCTCAACGGACGGCAGATTCTCCGAGAAGCTTCGCGTCCCGGAAGCGCTCACGTTCGACGACGTGCTGTTGCGCCCGGCCGAGAGCCGCGTCGAACCGGACGACGCCGACGTCGCCACGCGCGTCTCCACGAACGTCGAACTCGAAGTCCCCGTACTGTCGGCCGCCATGGACACGGTCACCGAGTCCCGGCTTGCGATCGCGATGGCACGCGAGGGCGGCCTGGGCGTCCTCCACCAGAACATGGACACGGACCGAGTCGTCGCGGAGGTCGAACGCGTCAAGCGCGCCGACGAACTCGTCATCGACCGCGAGAACGTCGTCACGGCCGCCCCCGAGCAGACCGTCGAGGCCGTCGACGAGATGATGGACCGCAGCGACGTCTCCGGTGCCCCGGTCGTCGACGACGACGACACGGTACGCGGCATCATCTCCGCGACGGACATCCGGCCGTATCTCGAAGTCGGCGAGTCGGATGCCGTTCGGGAGGCGATGACCGACGAGGTCATCACCGCCCCCGAAGACATCACCGCACGCGACGCGCTCGAACTCATGTACGAGCACAAAATCGAGCGCGTTCCGATCGTCAACGACGAGCAGCACCTCGTCGGCCTGGTCACCATGCAGGGCATCCTCGAACGCCGCGAACACGGCAGCGCCGCCCGCGACCAGAACGGCCGCCTCCGCGTCGGCGTCGCCGTCGGTCCCTTCGACACGGAGCGCGCGACCGCGGTCGACGAGGCGGGCGCGGACGTGCTGTTCATCGACTGTGCGCACGCACACAACCTGAACGTCATCGACTCCGCCCGCGAGATCAAAGCCAGCGTCGACGCCGACGTGGTCGTCGGCAACGTCGGCACCCGCGAAGCCGCCGAAGCGGTCGTGGACTTCGCCGACGGCATCAAGGTCGGGATCGGGCCGGGGTCGATCTGCACCACCCGCGTCGTCACCGGGTCCGGCATGCCACAGATCACGGCCGTCTCACAGGTCGCCGACGTCGCCGCGCCGGCCGGCGTGCCCGTGATCGCCGACGGCGGAATCCGGTACTCCGGCGACGCCGCGAAAGCCATCGCCGCGGGTGCCGACGCCGTGATGCTCGGATCGTACTTCGCCGGCACCGACGAGGCACCCGGCCGCGTCATCACGATGAACGGCAAGAAGTACAAGCAGTACCGCGGCATGGGCTCGGTCGGGGCGATGCAGTCCGGTGGCAGCGACCGCTACCTCAAAGACGACGACGAGGACGAGGAGTACGTCCCCGAGGGCGTCGAGGCTGCAACCCCCTACAAGGGGTCGCTGGCGTCGGAACTCCACCAGCTCGTCGGCGGCATCCAGTCCGGCATGGGGTACGTCGGGGCCGAGTCGATCCCGGCGTTCAAGGCTGACGCCGAGTTCGTGCGCGTCTCCGCGGCGGGACAGACCGAGGGCCACCCTCACGACGTGATGATCACGGACGAAGCGCCGAACTACAGCCCACAAGGCGAGTAGCGGCCTCCGCGATCGATCGCGCGGGATTTTGGACCGCTGGGGGTCGGACGGCAGGTCGGTCACGCAGCTTACGTGCGCGAGCGCACGGTGCGTAGTCCGGGAGAGGTCGGTGCGGGGTTGCCACCACTCACAGGCCGCCTTGTCAGGCGGCCTGCCGTCCCCACGAGATGGTGCTCCAGAGGCGCTCCCAGAGGTAGTACAGTACGGTCTTTCCGACGGCAGCAGAAACCCCGATCTTCGCCGCGGAGCCGAACTCACCGGTGTAGAGGAACGCGATGGTGAACACCAGCGTCGTGGCGAACACGCGGTACGACGCTGCCTTCACCGCCGACCGGTAGCGTGAGTCTGCCATCGGGGGCTCACTCCACGTACCCGAGTTCGGCGAGTTTCTGCCCGAGTTCGCGGGCCTCCTGTTCGGTGATCTCGCCGTCGTCCTCCATCTCGCGGACGACGAGGTGTTTCACGAACTCCTTCGGGGAGGCGAACGGTTCGTCCTCGATGTAGGTTTCGACGTCGCTGACGAAGTCCTTCCTCAGAGAGATGGTGGTGTAGTCGGACACGACCGGAGCGTCTCGCGCACTCACATTAATCGTTGTTATATGTAATTAAACGCGGGCTGGCGGCAGCCAGCGCGTCACGACGTGGGTTTCGAGACCCATTGGCTACCGGATCCGGACGGCGGTGCACACGTCTCCGTGGACGTACTGGGGTGTCTCCATGCGGGGGTTGCCGCCACCGTGGTACGACGAACTCCCCCGGCTGGTCGCAGACCGCCGTTCGATGTCGGCGTCGCTCGGTTGCCTCGGCGAGTCGGGGTCTGCCAGTGAGTGAAAGGTGATGCCACGCGCACTCCGCCCAGTGCGGGAACCGGGACCAGCAAGTCACTGATCACCGGCTTTCCCAAAGTTATATGCCTATTGCGTCAAACATGTTACGTATGTCGTCCTCCACGAAACTAGTCGAATGGATCGGTCGGGTGTCGGCCGGCGCGTTGGGATGGGTGCTCGTATTCATGGGTACCTTCGGCGCCCTGTTCGGCCTCGTCCAGCTGTTCTTCGGCCCGGAATGGCGGGGGCCGGTCGGCTCGCTGGTCGTGCTCGCGGTATCGCTGCTCGTGGTCGCCATGGGGATCTACGGGAACCCCACGTACCGGGAGCGCATTCACGCCACGCTCGGTTGACGTCCGCCCCGGATTGAGTTTTGCGCCGGTTCGTCCCACAGTTTGGACTGCCCACCGGCGGGTGCCCGCGTCCGGCCGCCAGGCCGCCGCGGGTTGCCGATTGTTGAACGCATATGGGCGTGGTCGTGCTACTCGGAGCCGACCATGCCACCCACGGACGACCAGCCGCTCGGCTTCGTGCAGCTCGGCGACACCGGACTCCAGACGAGTGCCCTCCAGTTCGGGACGTGGCGGTTCGGCAAGCGAACGGAGTCCGGCGACCTCGAAATCAGCGAGCAACGCGCCCACGACCTCCTCGATACGTACGCCGACGCGGGCGGCCGGTATATCGACACCGCCGACGTGTACGGCGGCGGCGACAGCGAACGCTGGATCGGCGACTGGCTGTCGGACCGCGACCGTGACCGGTACACCATCGCCTCCAAGATCTACTGGCAGGTGCGCGACGGCGACCCCAACAGTCGGGGGACGAACCGCAAAACCATCCGCAACCGCATCACCGCGCTGCTCGATCGCCTCGGCACGGAGTACCTCGACGTGTTGTACATCCACCGCTGGGACGGCGACACCACGGCCCGCGAGCTCATGCGGACGCTCAACGACCTGGTCGCCGACGGGCTCGTCCATTACCTGGGCGCGTCGACGCTCCAGCCGAACGCCTGGCGGATCGCGCGGGCCAACGAGCTCGCGCGCGCCGAGGGCTGGGAGCCGTTCAGCGTGCTCCAGCCGCGGTACAACCTGGTTGACCGCGAGATCGAAGGCGACTACCTCACGTTCGCCCGCGAGCAGGGGCTTGCGGTCTGCCCGTGGAGCCCGCTGGCACAGGGCTTTCTCACCGGGAAGTACAGCCGGGACGACGGCCTCACCGGCGAGTCGAAGGCCAGCGACTCCAGCCGGTGGGCGGACACCTACCTCACGGACGCGAACTTCGACGCCCACGACGTCCTGGACGCGGTCGCGGACGAGGTCGAGGCGTCGCCGCCCCAGGTCGCGCTGGCGTGGCTGCTGCACCGCGACGGCATCACGGCCCCTATCGTCGGCGCGCGCACCCCCGACCAGCTGTCGGAGAACATCGACGCGGCGACCATCGACCTGACCGACGACCAGATGGCGCGGCTCACGGACGCGGTCGCCGGACCGTACGCGGACCTCTGAATCGGGTCAGTCGCCGGCCAACTGGTCCTGAATCGTCTCCACCACGTCGGGGTTCCGGAGCGTCGAGGTGTCCCCGAGGTCGGCGTCGTTTGCGATGTCCTCCAGGAGCCGGCGCATGATCTTCCCCGACCGCGTCTTCGGGAGTTCCGGCGCGAACACGACTGCTTCCGGGCGCGCGATGGGGCCGATGGCGTCCTCCACGCTGGCCACGATGCGCTCACGGAGGGCGTCGCTGGCGTCGTGGTCGTCCGTGGTGAGCACGTACGCGTACACGGCTTCGCCTTTCAGGTCGTGGTCGCCGCCGACGACCGCCGCCTCCGCAACCCCCGGCACGTCGACGATGGCCGATTCGATCTCCATCGTGCCCAGGCGGTGCCCGGAGACGTTCACCACGTCGTCGACGCGCCCCAGGACCGTGATGTAGCCGTCGTCGTCGACTTTCGCGCCGTCCTCCGGGAAGTACACCCAGTCCGCGGGGTCGCTGCTGTCGGTGTCGGAGTATACCCGCCAGTACTCGTCGATGAACCGCTCGTCGTTCTCGTAGAGGGTTTGGAGCATCCCCGGCCACGGCTTCTGGATGGTCAGGTGGCCCGCCCGCCCGCCCGCCACGTCGTCGCCGTCGGTGTCGATGACGCGCGCGTCGACGCCCGGCAGTGGGCGGCCCGCCGACCCCGGCTTCATCGTGGAGACGCCGGGCAGCCCCGTGACCATCATGCCGCCGGTCTCGGTCTGCCACCACGTGTCCACGATCGGGCACGACTCGTCGCCGATGTGGGTGTAATACCACGTCCAAGCGCGTGGGTTGATCGGCTCCCCGACGGTTCCGAGCAGCCGCAGGCTGGAGAGGTCGTGGGCGTCGGGGTACTCCACCCCCCATTTCATGAACGACCGGATCGCCGTCGGCGCGGTGTACAGTTGGGTTGCCTCGTAGGACTCGACGAGCTCCCACAGGCGGTCCTTGTCGGGGTGGTCCGGGGCGCCCTCGTAGAGCATCGTCGTGGTGCCAAGCGCCAGGGGCCCGTAGACGATGTAGGAGTGGCCGGTGATCCAGCCGATGTCCGCCGAGCAGAAGTAGGTGTCAGACGGCTTGATGTCCAGGACCGCCTGCGAGGTCCAGGCGGCCCACGAGAGGTAGCCACCCGTGGAGTGGGTGACGCCTTTGGGCTGGCCGGTGGTGCCCGACGTGTACATCAAGAACAGCATGTCGGTGGCGTCGCGCTCGACCGGCGAGACGCTGGCACCGTCGTGGGCGGCGACGACGGCGTCGTAGTCGTGGTGTGCGGCCGGGCGGTCGTGGTCGAAGCCGTCGCCGTTCGCGCCGAGGCGGTCGACGACGACCACGTCACTGACCGCGTGTGACACCCCGGCCAGGCCGTCGAGCGTTTTCGCGTAGTGATCGAGGGGGTCGCCGCGCCGGTAGTAGCCGTCACAGGTGACGAGATACTCCGAGTCGGCGGCGTTCATTCGCGTGCTGAGCGCGTCCGCGGAGAAGCCCGCGAACACCACCGAGTGTGGCGCGCCGAGGCGCGCGCAGGCCAGCATCGCGATCGGCAACTCGGGCACCATCGGCATGTACAGCGTGACGATGTCGTCCTCGCCGACACCCATCTCGCGCAGCCCGGCGGCGAACTCGTTGACCTCCCGATGGAGCTGGGCGTACGTGTACGTGCGGTTGGCTTCGTCGGCCGGCTCGCCCACCCACTCGATGGCGGCCTCGTCGCCGCGCTCGTCGAGGTGGCGGTCCAGACAGTTCGCGCTCGCGTTCAGGCCGCCGCCCGGGAACCACTCGTAGAACGGCGGGTTCGAATCGTCGAGGACCTGATCGTACGGCGTCTCCCAGTCCAGCAGGTCGGCCGCGTCAGTCCAGCATTCGGGCCAGGTCGCATCGAACTCGTCGTAGATACCCGGGTCGGAGACGTTCGCCTGCTCGACGAACGACTCGGGCGGCGTGAACTCGTCCTGGTCGGTGAGTCGCGCCTCCAGCTCCGGGGTGTCGGTGTCGTTGCTCATGTCCCAGTTGCACCCAAACCAACCATCCTGTTAAGCACGAACGCTAATTATCCTAATTGTCCATTCGGGATCGGGTGCTCGGAACCGCCCCACGACGGTGGGGTGTGTGGACACACCTGGGTTACTGTCGCGTGTCCGGCCAGGGCGTGTCCGGGTCGCAGCCACCATCGCTGTCGATGACCGTCGCCAGCAGCTTCTGCTGGGCGCGCCGCAAGTGGTTGTGCAGCGTGGGGGCTGTCACGCCCATGTCGGCCGCGAGGTCCTCGGCGGTCGACTCCCGGGGCCACTCGAAGTAGCCGGCGTGAAACGCCGCCCGCAGGACCGCCGCCTGCTTGTCGGTGAGCGCGTCGTGCAGCGACGCCCCGTCGCGCTGCCCCGTCTCGTCGCCGCGGGCGCGCTCGCGCTTGGCCGCCAGCGACACGCCGGGGAACGCCGTGGCGAGGGCATCGAGGAGCGCACGCACGTCCGTCTCGGGGGCCACGCCGGCGACGACGCGCTCCCCACCGGGGCCGGCGCTGAGATCCCGGATCGTCCCGCCGTGGCTGACGACCGCCATCGCGAGATCAGCGCCCGGGGCCACCCCGACCGCGAGCACCGCCTCGCCGCCCTGGTCGCGGACCACGCGCACGCTCACGACGCCGTCGTGGTCGTGCAGCCAGTCACGGACGCCGTCCGCGGGTGCGCCGGCGACCCGCACGAAGAACACGAGTGTCTGCCGGTCACCGGGCACGACACCCTCCAGGGAGAGGTCACACCCCTGTTCGATCGCGGTGCGCGCGAACACCGACCCCGCCCGGACCTCGAACGCGACTTCGAGAACGGTGTCCGTCAGCAGGCGGTGGCGCTGCTCGGCCAGCGCGACCGCCCGGCCCACGCGACGCCCCAGGTCCGTGATGAGGGTGCGCTCGCGCTGGCTGAACCGTGCTGTTGACGCCCCCACGGCCAGGACGCCGTGGGCCGCCTCGGGTCCGGCAACCGGAACGACGCCCATCGCCTGAACGCCCGCCGCCGCGGCGTGCTCGCGCAGCGCCGCGACCGCCGGGGCAGCGCTCGCGGCCGGCGTGAACAGCCCTGTCCCGTCGTCGAGGGCGGCTTGCACGAGCGTCGCGCCCGGGGCGGCGCTCGCGTCGTCGCGGATCGCACAGTCGCCGCCCGCGGTCGCGGCAACGGTCACGTCGTCGCGGGTCGTCGGCCGCGCCAGCCACGCCATCTCGTAGGCGTCGCTGGCGGCCAAGGCCTCGCAGACGGCCGTCTCGACGGCCCCCCGAGTGCTCGCATCCGATAGGGCGTCCCCCGCCGCGAGGACGGCGCTGTGCGCTTCATCCACCCGGTCGTGTGCCCGCTGCTCGCTGCGGCCCGTCGGCGCTCGCGTCGTGCCTGCGAACGCCCGGGCGATGGCGTCCCGGTCGACGCCGTCCACCGCGGCGTACTGATCGAGGCTGGCGAGCCGCGACCAGCCACCGACTGCCGCCACGACACGCGGGTCGACGCCCGCCCCCGTGAGCAGCCGCCTGGCGAAAAACGAGCGCAGGTCCTGGGCGGCGACGCCGTCCAAGCCGGCCGTGTCGGTGCGCCCGGCGACCGCGTTGACCAGCGTTTGGACGCGGCGCGCCGACACGTCGACCAGCGGGTCGTCATCGGCCAGGCCCGCGGCGTCGGCGCGCCGCCGGATGTCGCGCTCAACCGCGGGCGGGAGGTAGGCGTCGCGGTCGCTGCCGCCGTCGGCACCGGGCACGGCCAGGAAATAGTGTGTGACACCGTCGTGGTCGTGGGGCGCGACGTCACACGGGCGGACGCGCAGTATCTCGGCGGACGTCAGCCCGACCTCGCCGGCCAGCCCCACCACCACCGCCTCCCGGGGGGTTTCGGTTGCGCCGCGCAGCTCCCGGTAGTCGGCGTCGGTCACGCGACCGTCAGCCCCACGCATACTTCGTGATTATTTCGAATCCCGAACCATCAACCTTGCGTGGTCGTCCGCGCCGACTGCGCCGGGCTGACGGGGGCGCGAGCCCGGCGACGCAGCCCGCTGGCGGGCGGCGTCGCGGCGTGGCGGCGTCAGTCGTCGTCTCGCCCGGCGATGAGGGCGTCGATGTGCGCGGGGCTGATCGAACACCCGCACGGGCTGGCGGTGGCGTCGGTCGGCCCGTGCTGTGTGACCGCCTGCACCCCCCGCCCGCAGTTCGGACAGTCGAAATGCTGTGCGCCGTCGGAACGCTCTTCAGCGTTGTCGGTGGACTCTAGCATGGCTTCTGTAGCTGCGGTACAGGAGCCCGCGCGAGCCTGCTGTTGGTGCAGCGAGGCTCGCACTCTTTCGACACTTTGACTCCTGTACCTAGTCGTTGTGTCTGTCTGCCACTTATTCCTTACCAATAGTTTTGTTTGTACCTCAAACACAAATATACGGGCGTTACAGGCCATGAAAATAGTAATACGCCCATAGATGACTGAAATTCAGTATGCCGAAGCCCCAGTTAGCGTCGTGGATGACGCCCGTGGATAGGGACATCCTCGAACAACTGCAGAACAAGGGGGCCGAGGAACTGATTCTCAACCCCACCGCGATAGCGGCCAACATTGATTGGGGCAGTCAAACCGTCCGCGAACACATGATGGTTCTTCGGGAATACGGATTAGTCGAGTACTTCGACGAAGACCGCGCGCTCTATCAACTCTCCGAGCGGGGGAGCGAGTGGCTCAATGGCGACCTCAATACCGCGGAACTCGAATAGTACTTAGGATAGAATCAAGCAACCATAGCCAAACGGGCATTCGATGATGGAGTGAGTGACTGCTGTTCTTAGATTACTATGTGAGTGTTTTCACCACCAGCCCCTACCCATTGGTGAATCCATTCCATTGGAGTTCTGATATATGTTCTCAAAGCTGAAATCCTCACTCAAATCTGCCATCTTTACATCAATTATCTCTTCCTCGCACCCTTTACCCAGAACATTTTTATATGTATATTTTAATTTATATCCTACAAAATCGTACCCCTGATCCGATAGGAAGTCGTAAGCATTTTCGAAACTAGTTGGCATGGCGTCCCCAGGATGAGCGTACGGGCCGCTGTACTCCATCATTTGTATTTCGGCAGTAAATTTTTCTTTTTCGTTTGCTCTAATTACAGGCTCACTTCGAGATCTTTCTTTGTCATTCGTTCCTGCATATTGGAGCGAGGTGATTCTCGCAGTCATTCCCCTTCGGCAATCCACCCTCTGACCTTGCCTGTTATCTACTCGAATCACACTTTCTGTTGTTTCTTCGATCTCAGACAAGGGAATGGGGTGGCCTCTGCTAACTTTGACGCCATCGTTTAGTGTGACAGATTCCAATACAAAAAAACTAATTTCCAGATCGAGCCCACGTACTATGCCAGTCCCACTGTTTTTACACGTAATGTCAATTTTGTTTTCATTAATATCGCCCTCAGAAAACGATACACTCGGAATTGGCTCGAATTGAGCTTCCAGTAGGTCCTTTTGAGTATCAAGAATCTGAGTTTGCTTCTCCATCGACGACTCTTGACCGGCCTCTGATTCCCGTATATCGCGGTAGATCAGGATTAAGGTTAGGGTTAGTAGTGTATTCACCGCCAAGCTGACCACGTCTATTGCCGTACTCATCGTTGAAGTAGTTGTGATGAGACGGTTCACAAGGAGACTTAGAAAGAATGTTAGAAGAACTACAATAATTGTCGTTAGGATTATAAATAATGCCATACGTGGGTATTTTTCCCAGTCTTCAGGCTCAAACATACTTCTGGCAACTCAGGGAATGAACATATATCCATCTCATACCGCATACCGTTGAGTCCAAGTCAAATAGCCGAGCGCGTCGAGGACGCGAGTGCGGCAGTCACTGGCGCGCACGAACCCGACGGTCTCCCAGCCAACATTTTTAGTACCCACAACGGCCATCAGGCACCGACCTCCGCCGTCGTGAGAAACACTTCGGGCTCGTACGTGATTCGGGCAGTTCCGAGAACTCGTTTTGAAAGCGGCTGTCAGAAATGTTGCCCTCGCTATCTACTGGTTCAGCGCAGATGTCCGTATTCAGGTTCTCGTTGACCTGTGACTCCCTTCTATTGGTGCTCTCTGTATCCTCCTGGCCACCCTCACGCTTGGTCCCGCGAATTCCGTGAACGCGTGGTGGCCGTCACAGTCTCCCCCCTCGAACAGGCGCTCAAACAGTGCTCCCCGTCGCCATCGGCGTCAACAGCCCAGATCGATGACGAACCGATCCTGTTATTGACCAAAATCCATACAAACGCTAGACCAATACCTGTCGATATGACCGACCGCCCTCCTCGAATCGCGCTCGTTATACTCGCACTGTGTTTACTCACGGTTCCATTCTGGGCACCCCTGTTGGACGTCACAGGAACCGAGCACGAGTACAGTGCCACACAGCTCACTATTGAAAACGACCGAGTACAGGTTCGACAAGACTCACCGAGGCTCAAACAGATCAACGGACTCGATTGCTTCAGGGAGCGGTCCCCGACTCGGACCTGTGGGTTTGAATCCGCACTGCTCACTGAGCGCTCACGTTCCGCATCGTATCCCGGTGTCCGGCATGTCGACGGAGACCCGTCGCTTGCTGCCCGAGATCGGTATCTTGCGTTCCCCGGTGACGGACGTGTCTTCGAACGCGTCACAGGCTGGAACGAGTCGGCGCAATCATATCGTCTCAGCGTAGAGCGAGTGAACGCCTCACAGGCGGTAGCGGACGTTTCGCACCCCGTTGATCAGTACTCGCCAGCAGTCCAGCGGGCGGTTGAAACCGGGGCGAGCCAGTCTCAGACGGATCTACGAGAAGCGGTTGTGGCCGACGCTAACGGGCGCTATTATGCGGTGTACACCTCGGGCACGACGTCGCTGCTCTCCGAAGCGCCAGGTTCGGAGCGTGTGCTTGAGTTCTTGGCGGTCATCACCGGTGCCGTGCTGTTGTTCAGGGCGGGCGCGATGGGGAACGAGCCAG
This sequence comes from Halobacterium sp. MBLA0001, assembly GCF_049705385.1. Classification (NCBI taxonomy): domain Archaea; kingdom Methanobacteriati; phylum Methanobacteriota; class Halobacteria; order Halobacteriales; family Halobacteriaceae; genus Halobacterium; species Halobacterium sp. MBLA0001. The sequence continues at coordinate 1,517,036 of NZ_JBNAMQ010000007.1, read as the reverse complement.
CGTCCGGGGACGGCGATTAAGCAGCTGTTCCGATCATCTAGCGTGGGTCGGTTAGTCCTGCTCTGTTGAATCCGGCGATAACACGGGGATCGCGATCGACAGAGACGCGATTGTCTCGATATCCCCCGACGAGGAATTGGATCGATTTACTCGTGATCTCGATCATCACGCTCTCTGCGAAGGCTCCATCTCGGAACTCACAGCGCTCCTGAGAGAGCACAGAGCAACCTCATCCCAACATCGTCTGCGGATTCAACAGAGCAGAGTGGAGTGAATCTATCGAGTGATGATCTGGCCTCGTTTTACCATTCTACACGGCTACGTTCGTCCACGTGAACACACGCCCGCCCTCGCGATGTACCCTCGCTGTCGGCCCGCTCTACGCGCTCTCCGACTGCCAAGACCGCCGTGGGGTCCTTTCGAGCGTTCGCGTTCATCGTCCTCGCGATCCCGGTGATCGCGGATGTCGCCAGCTACCTCACGTGGTGAATCGTTGTCGACGCTCTAATCGGGCACGGCCGCCAGACTCTCCGGCGTCGTCGCGGCCTTCGGCGGCCATCAGGCACCGACCTCTGTCGTCGTGGGGTTCTGGACGCGCACGGAGTCGACCGAGCAGCCATAGGGATTGGCGGAATAGATCACCCCCGTCGACAGCGATCTTCTCCAACGACTCCGGGACGAGAGGACCCACGAGCGACGACTAACACCGGTGATGATAGCCGAACACGTCGACAAAAGCCGTGGCGTCTACCACCTCTCGGGCCGGGGGAGAGACTGGCTCACTGGCGACGTAGACACCGAAAAACCAGCCGCAGGCGATTAGCTCGCTGAGACGGCCATGTGGTGCGCTCTCACGCCGATGTGGTGTACACCTCGGCCCAGAGAAATGCAGCACCGATGCCAACGTACAGAAGCCCCGACGCCGAGTATCCGAGGTTGCTGTTCCACGCAAACGAGGCAACCTGGATGAGACCAACAGCGATCAGTGCCAGCCCGAGGACTGTCTTGGCTCGCTGACTCACCATGCAGGCCGGAGCACCGCACCCCGGATTAATCTACTGCCTGTCAACAGCACGACCGCATCGCTCGTTCCCGAGTCGCCGACGCCGATGAGGTCAGCCGCGAGTCGCTACCGGCAACGCGACAAGGTCGTGTCTCGAAACGCGTTATCACGGACGCACGTGGGAAACGCGATGTGGGTATTGAACAGGCTTGGCGTGGTGATCAGAGCGTCACAGCACCGACTCACCACTCCGTCGCGGTTCTCGATCCCGAGCTGTCCTGTGGTCCACCCTGTAATGTGGCTCGGTCAGGCCGGGCGCGCCGGGACACCGCGACGCCGAGTGGTACGGGACATGCTCTCTGGGCGGGTGGCGCGGTGGTCCAACCGGTACGAGCCAGCAGGCGCTACCAACCAACGCTGTGTTCGGCTTCGAGAAAGCGGGCCGGGCGCGATTTGAACACGCGACCGACGGATTAAGAGTCCGTCGCTCTGCCAGACTGAGCTACCGGCCCGAACGCATCCCCATATTACCGGCTGGCACTCAAATACGTTCTGATTCGCGGCAACTGACCGACGGTAGTTGACATACGCGGTGGGCCCGACGGCTGCGCTGCCTACTCGCGGACGTGTCGTCGGCTAGCGGTCGGAACGCGTAAGTGACGGCCGCCGCAATCCCGTGACAACATGAGCAGCCGGGCCACCATCTCCTCGATGTCCACCTACGCGATCCTTGGCTGTGGCAGCGTGGGCCACGCTGTCGCCGAGGAGTTGGTCGAACGTGGCAAAGACGTTCTCATCGTTGACAAGGACGAATCCCGCGTGGAAGCGCTGCGCGATCAGGATCTGAACGCGCAGGTGGCAAACGTCCGCGACCAGGAGGTTGCGGAGCTGATCGACACGCGGGATGTCGTGTTGGTGATGGCGTCGGACGTGGACGCAAACGAGGCCGCCGTCGAGAACATCCGCGCCCGAAACGACGACCAGTTCGTCGTGGTGCGGGCGAGCGACCCGGTGACGAGCGACGAGCTCACCGAGCTCGGCGCTGACGTGGTCATCAATCCGTCGTCGGTGATCTCCGACGCGGCGCTGCGCGCCCTGGAGTCCGGGGAGCTCGAATACAAGGCCCGCCAGCTCGCGGACGTCGTGTCGGGGACCGAGAGCGGGTTCGCGATCATCACCCACGACAGCCCCGACCCCGACTCCATCGCGGCCGCCGCGGCGCTGCAGGCCGTCGCCGGCCATCTCGGCGTGGACGCCGAAATCCTCTATTTCGGGGACATCGGCCATCAGGAGAACCGGGCGTTCGTGAACCTCCTGGACATCGAACTCACGCCGTACAGCGACGTCGACATCGACAACTACGACACGATCGCGCTGGTCGACCCCGCGAAAGCCGGGGCGGTGTCGATCGACCGTGATGTCGACATCTTCATCGACCACTACGAGCTCGAAGACGAGTCGCTCACCGCCGAGTTCGCCGACGTGCGGCCGAGCGTCTCCGCGACCTCGACGATCCTCACCAAGTACATCCAGGAGTTCGACCTGTCGGTCAGCCAGACGGTCGCGACGGCGCTGCTCTACGGGATTCGCGCGGAAACGCTCGATTTCCGCCGGGACACGACGCCGGCCGACCTGACCGCGGCCGCCTACCTCTACCCGTTCGCGGATCACGACACGCTCGAACAGGTCGAGTCCCCGAACATGAGCCCGGAGACGCTCGACGTGCTCGCGGAGGCGATCGCGAGCCGCGAGGTCCAGGGCAGCCACCTGGTGTCGAACGCGGGGTTCATCAGCGACCGGGACGCGCTCTCGCAGGCCGCCTCACAGCTCCTGAACCTCGAAGGCATCACGACGACCGCGGTGTTCGGGATCGTCGACGACACGATCTACCTGGACGCGCAGTCCAAGGACATCCGGCTGAACATCGGCCGGGTGTTGGCCGACGCGTTCGTTGACATCGGCGACTCCGCGGGCCACTCCACGCAGGCCAGCGCGGAGATCCCGCTGGGCATTTTCACCGGCATCGAGACGACCGAGGAGAACCGTGAGACGCTGCTGGATCTCACCGAGGAAGCCGTCACGAGGAAGCTCTTCGACGCCATGGGCGTCGAATCGGAGAGCTCGAACAACGGCAACTAGCCCGCAGACCGCCCGGTTCAGACTGCGATCTCGCTGTCCGCATCGTCGCCCTCGTAGCGCTCGACAACGTCGTTGATGAGGATGATGTCGCCGACCGCACGCACCCACCGGTAGGGAACGATCACGCCTTTCTGCCCGGTCATCTGTGCGGCGAACAGGTCGGCGTTGAGCTCCGTGAGTGCGAGCCCCGTGACGGCCTCCGCGTTGAGGTTCAACTGGATGTCTTCGACTTCGCCGACGAACACGCCGTTGTTCGAGTACACCTCGCGACCGACCAGCGAGGTGATCTCGTCTGCGTCTGCGTCCATGCTACCTGGGTAATGCGGGAGGCCCTTAAGTCTTCAAGCCGCGGCCGACCGGCGTCAGACGGCTGTCCGTCGGGCGATCCTACGGGCCGTCCGCGAGCACGCCCGCCAGTGCGTCCAGGGCCGCGACGGCGTGGTCCGGTGTGCGGCCGAGGCTGACACGGATCCGGCCGGGATCGTCGAAGAACCGGCCCGGAACGACCAACACGCCCTCCGACCAGGCCGCCGCCGCGACCGCGTCCCCGTCCGCCTCGCGCGGGTCGAGGAACGCGTACGGCGCGCCCTCGTGGACGGTGCCGGCGACGAGGTCGTCGTGGGCGTCGCGGAACGACGCGAGCAGGCCGTGGTTTTCGGCCACGAGGGAGCGCGCGCGGTCGGCGAGCGCGTCGCGGTTGTGCAGCGCCCGCATCCCCAGCGCGCGGTTCGACGCGGCGGGCCCCGGGATGTGCCGGAGCACCGACCGAGCGCGATCGACGAACTCGGCGTCGGCGATGAGCCAGCCCACACCGCTGTCGTGCAGCCCGAAGAACTTCGTCAGTGACCCGGTCACGACTGCGGAGTCGATCCCGACCGCGGTCGGCCCGCCGAAGGGGCCGTCGCTCGCCGTCTCGGTGAACGGCGCGTACACTTCGTCGACGAGCAGCCGCGCGCCCACCTCTCGGGCGCGGGCCGCCGCGTCGGCGAGCGCGTCCACGTCAGCGAGGCGACCGCTGGGGTTGTGCCGGTTCGTCACGGTGACCACCTGGGTGTCCTCGGTCGCGGCGGCCGCGATCCGGGCCGGCGAAATCCGGTAGTCGTCGTCGGCCGGCCGGAGGACGCGGTTGGTCTGCCCACCGACGGCCCGGGGGGCCGCCACCAGCGGCTCGTAGCCGGGCTTCTCGACGAGCGCCGTGGGCGTTCCGCCGTCACCGTTCTCGTCAGTGCCGGCCGTCGGGTAGAGCGCCGCCGCCGTCGCGACGAAGTTCGCCGTCGATGCGCCCGGAGTCACCAACACCTGTTCCGGGTGGACGCCGTACTCGCCTGCGATCTGGGTTTCGAGGGTTGCGCCGGCGGGCGGATCTGACAGCCCCGCGAGCGGCTCCGGAACCACCGCGGGCTGGCGGTCGCGGTCGCCGCGCAGGGCGCTCGACCCGAGGTCGTACAACGCGACCTCGGGCCGGCCGGAAAGCCAGTCGATGTACTCCAGCCGTGGGAACATACCAGTGGGGTCTGTGCTGGCGGGTGAAATGCCTTGTCGGTCGCGCTGCGGGACTCCCGGATCCTGGCCGTTGCCGTCGGTGCCACAGTCCCGCACCGACAGTCCGGCCGGTCCCTCCGTGAGCGCCCGCTTGCGATCACCTGAGCGCGAACGCGACCGCCGAGCGGTCCAACACCAACAGGGAGTGATACCGCAGGAACGTCATCGAGACCACGCTGACGGCGGCGACCGCTACCACGCCCACGACCCCTGTCACAGCGAGCACGGCTGCGCCGCCCCCCGAAACCGCGCCCGCGAGCAGCGCGCCCGCCCCGAACGGCACCACGATGACAGCCACACAGAACCCCACCGCGATGCTCGCGCCGAACAGCAACACCGCTTTCACCAATACGTAGACCGCGAACTCCTGCCAGTCGGCGCGCACAACCGGTGAGAGCCGTCGCCACCCCTCGCGCACACCGCAGCCGTCGGCGGCCATCAGCGGCACCACGAACGCCGTCGTGAACTCCGACGCGAGCGCCGCGCCGACACCGACCACCACACCCAGGGGCAGCGTCACCACCAGCGCCAGCAGCCACCACGCCTGGTCGAACGCCAGCGCCGCGCCGATGGGGCTGGCAACGAGCGCACTCGCCACCAGCCCACACCCGACGATCACGATCCGAAACGCGAGCAGCCGAAGCCCGGCGGCGAGGTGGGCGCGGAAGGGGGCCGCGATGCGGACGACCTGGGAGCGCGCGGCAGCAACCAGCACGAACTCCATCACCGCGCCGAGGGCGGCTGCCACGGTAGCGACCACCACCACAGTAACGCCGATGGCGGCCACGGCCAGACGGATCTCCGCGGTGGTCACTGCCTGCGCCACGTTGATTACGGCGTTGGGGGGCGCGTCCACGGAGACGGTCGGCGTCTGGGGAGCCGACAGGCCCGCGAACAGCGTGATCACGGCGAGCCGGCTCCACACACCGAGATCCAACGGCGTCAGCAACGCCCGGGTCTCTGCGAGTGCGTCGTCGAGTGCACCGACGGCGTCCCATGTCATGGGTCGTGAGTCGGTGGCCGGGATGAAATGTGTGCTGCCGGCGGGTGCCCGACCAATGACAGCACCCCGTCACGATTGCGACAAGACTTTAGCCCACAGGTTGCCAACTGAACAGCATGGTATCCGGTGGCGACCAGGACGACGACGACCGCGTGCTCTCCCCCGACGAGCTTGCCATCGAGGAGCAGGACGAGGTCGCGGCCATCGGCGAGGACCGGTACGTCATCGGGCCGGACGGACCGCCGAGCGCGCCCGCCGACGGCGCAGCCGAGGGTGGCGCCCCACAGCGAGAGCAGCCCCCACAGGGTGACCGCGGTGGCGGGAACACGACGGAACAGCCCCCCGAGCCACAGATCACCGGCCGGGACGTCAAAGAGTGGCTGGCCGAGGAGTTAGACACCCACGACAGCAAGTACGCCTACCACATCGCCTCGAAGTACGGCGACGACATCTCCCACCAGCAACTCGCAACCGACGACGTCGGTGCCGCGTTCGACGGGTTGCTCGTGTGGTACGCGCGCCAGCTCGCCGGCTCGACGTCGATCGATCGCGCGCTGGGCATCCTTCTGGGGGAGTCGAGCGTGCAGGTGAAATATCCCACCAAGCGACTGATCGCGTACCTGGAGGCCAACGACCTCGGTCCCGACGACTCGATCAAGGATCTGGTGCAGACCGTCGACGACGACGACGGCCTCAAATTCCCCCGGTAGCGCTCCCGTCGTGGTGTGATGCGCGAAACAGTTTTGAGGCTGCTGCCCCCTGAGTAAATCAGTGATGAACCTCGAAGACGCCGACCGGGTGGTCGAGGAGGCCGCACACGTCGTCGAGTTCAAACTCGGCGACGAGGTGTGTGCGATCGACATCGCGGCCGTCGACAGCATCGTCGAGTCGAAGCAAGTGACGCGTGTGCCCCGGGCGCCGGACGCCGTCGAGGGGGTCATGGACTTGCGGGGTGAAACCACGGCGATCGTCGATCCGCGGGAGTTCCTCGCGATCCACGGGGACCACGACTCGGACAACATTCTGGTGCTCGATCGCGCCGACGACAAACAGAAGATCGGGCTCCGTGTGGCGGAAGTCACTGAGGTGTCGGGCTACGCAGAGCACCAGATCGACCGGGGCAGCCGCCTCGACCGCATCGGCACGTCGGCCATCGAAAGCGAGCTCGTCCGCGGCGTCATCCGAAAAGGGGCGACGCCGCCGGGCGAGGCGGACGCCGCCGAGGAGGACGTGGCGCTCGTGCTGTGGTTGGACATCGACAAGCTCATCGGTTCGGTGTCGGCAGACGAGACCATCGACAATCAGGTCTGATAATCGGTCAGTTGGGTTTATTAGCCCCTTGGCACAACGAGAGGGCATGGCGAAGCAGGTCTTACTGGTCGACGACTCCGAGTTTATGCGGAATCTCCTCCGGGAGATTCTTGAGGAGGAGTTCGAGATCGCTGACGAGGCCGAGAACGGGGTTGAGGCCGTAGAGATGTACAAAGAGTACGATCCGGATCTCGTGATGATGGACATCGTGATGCCCATCCGAGACGGCATCGAGGCCACGTCCGAGATCAAGGAGTTCGACGCCGGGGCACACATCATCATGTGCACCAGCATCGGCCAAGAGGAGAAGATGAAAAAGGCGGTGAAAGCCGGTGCTGACGGCTACATCACGAAGCCGTTCCAGAAACCGAGTGTGATGGACGCTATTTCGGACGTGCTCACCGCATGACAGAGGCACTGGTGGTCGACGACTCGCATTTCATGCGCACGGTCATCAGCGACATCCTCGAGGACGGCGGGGTCGACGTCGTCGGGACCGCCGAGAACGGCGCACGCGCCCTGGACGCGGTTACGGACGTCCAGCCGGATGTCATCACGATGGACGTCGAGATGCCCGAAATGGACGGGATCGAGGCGACCGCGGAGATCATGCGCGAGCAGCCGACGCCGATCCTGATGGTGTCCGCGCTCACGACCGAGGACGCCGACGCCACCCTGGAGGCAATGGAGAAAGGCGCGATCGACACGTTCGCGAAGCCAGGGGGCACGATTTCCACGGAGCTGTCGGGGCACAGCGAGGAGTTGGTGGCGGCGGTCGAGCGCGTCGCGAGCGCGGACCCAACCGCCGGCCACGACGTCGAGATGGAGCCGGCGTCGCCGCCGGACGCGACCACCAGCGAGTACGCGAACAATCCGACGCTGCTGATCGGCGCGTCGACCGGCGGGCCGAACGTCGTCGAGTCGATCCTCGCGTCGCTCCCGGCGGAGGCTGACTTCCGGGTGTTGATCGTCCAGCATATGCCCGACCAGTTCACGTCCCGGTTCGCCGACCGGCTGGACGCGGCGAGCCAGTACGACATCACCGAGGCGGAGGACGGCTCACGGATCGGTGGCGGCGAGGGGCTGGTCGCGCGCGGCGACTACCACATGCGCGTCTCGGGGTACTCGAACGGCCGACTGCGGGTGCGATTGGACCAAAGCGAGCGCCTGCACAGCGTCCGGCCGGCGATCGACGTGACGTTCAAGAGTGCTGCCGAGCGCGTTACCGACCCGCTCGTGTCGGTCGTACTGACCGGAATGGGCAGCGACGGAGCGGACGGCGTGCGTGCCGTGAAAGACGCCGGTGGCGCGACGCTCGCGCAGAACGAAGCCACGAGCGCCGTGTTCGGGATCCCCGAGCGCGCCATCGAGACGGGATGCGTTGACGACGTGTTGCCGGTCGATCAGCTAACTGAAGCGATCGCGGATTCGATACGGAGGACGACGTGACATGGACGACTACCTCGAAGCGTTCGTTCGTGAAGGCGAAGAACACGTAACCAGCCTCAACAACGCCCTGCTGGAGCTGGAGTCGGACCCGGGCAACGAGGAGGCGATGGACGAAATATTCCGGACCGCCCACACGCTGAAGGGGAACTTCGGCGCGATGGGCTTCGAGGACGCAAGCGATCTCGCCCACGCCGTCGAGGATTTGCTCGACGAGATGCGGCAGGGCAACCTCGAAGTGACCTCCGACAGGATGGACCGCATCTTCGAGGGGATCGACGGCATCGAAGCCTGCCTCGACGAGATCCAGGCCACCGGTGACGTGGACCGAGACGTCACCGGCACCATCGAGTCGGTGCGGGCTGTGCTGGATGAGGTCGACGAGGACGGTGGCAGCGACACCACCACCAGCAGCGGCGACGCCGGCAGCCCGGCCGGCGACGGTGACGTGGACGCGACGCGGGTCGTCGAGGCGGACACCATCGACGCCGCCGAGGACCCCGTCTACCACATCCACATCGACATGGGCGACTCCCAGATGAAAGGCGTCGACGGGATGTTCGTACTCGAGGAGGCCACGGAGGCCTTCGATCTGCTCGGGGCCGAGCCGTCGCCGGACGCGATCAACGACGGCGAGTACGGTGACGGCTTCGAACTGGTCGTCGCGACGCCCAGCGACGAGGTCAGCGACACCGTGGCGGCGTTCCCCAAGCTGTCGGACGCAACGGTCACCGCCGTCGGCGACGACGAGCACGCCCCAGACGCCGACAGCGGGACCGAGGCGGACGCCAGCGCCGACGACGATGCGGACGATGCCGGGACGACCGCCGACAGCGGGAGTTCCAGCGGCGGGTCCTCGGCGATCGACAACACGGACACGGAGATCCAGTCGGTTCGCGTGGACGTCGATCAGCTCGACGAGCTCCACGGGCTGGTCGAGCAGTTGGTCACCACCCGCATCAAGCTCCGGCGGGGCATGGAGGAGAGCGACCGCGAGGTGCTCGACGAGCTGGACGAGCTGGACAAGATCACCTCCAGCCTCCAGGACACCGTGATGGACATGCGGTTGGTCCCGATGAAGAAGATCGTCGGGAAGTTCCCCCGTCTCGTTCGGGATCTGGCCCGCGAGCAGGACAAGGACATCGACTTCGTCGTGGAGGGCGACGACGTCGAACTCGACCGCACGATCCTCACGGAGATCAGCGATCCGCTGATGCATCTGTTGCGGAACGCGGTCGATCACGGGATCGAGAAGCCGGCGGTGCGCGAGGACAACGGCAAGGACCGCGAGGGGACGATCACGCTGTCCGCCGAGCGCGACCGCGATCACGTGCTCATCCAAGTCCGAGACGACGGCGCCGGCATCGACCACGACACGATGCGGGAGAAAGCCATCGAGAAAGGCGTGAAAACCCGCGAGGAGGTCCAGGACATGCCCGACGACGACGTCGAGGATCTGGTCTTCCATCCCGGGTTCTCGACGAACGACGAGGTGACCGACGTCTCCGGGCGCGGGGTCGGGATGGACGTGGTCAGGGATACGGTGACGCGACTCGATGGGAGCGTCTCCGTCGACAGCACGCCCGGCGAGGGAACGACGTTCACGATGACGCTGCCGGTGACTGTCGCCATCGTGAAGGTGCTGTTCGTGGAGAGCGGTGGCGAGGAGTACGGCATTCCGATCAAGACAGTCGACGAGATCTCGCGGATGAAGTCCGTGAAATCAGTCGACGGCGAAGAGGTCATCACCTACGACGAGACGGTGTACCCGCTGGTTCGACTCGGCGACGCGTTGAACGTCCCCGACGAGACGCGGAACGGCGACGGCATGCTCGTCCGGATCCGTGATTCGGAGCGACAGGTCGCCGTGCATTGCGACGACGTTCGCGGCCAAGAAGAGGTCGTCGTCAAGCCCTTCGAAGGCATCCTCTCCGGGATTCCCGGGCTGTCCGGGGCGGCCGTCCTCGGCGAGGGTGACGTGGTGACCATCCTGGACGTGGCTACGCTGTAATCATGAGCACAATGATCGACATTCGGCGGTTACAGACCGTCAACGAACTCGCCCGGGAAGGAGCGTCGACGGTCGCCGAGAACATGAGCCAGCTGACCGGCGTCGAGACCCAGATGCAGATCACGAAGATCAACGTCATCGACGTCGAGGACCTCGGCGCACACCTGGGAGCCGCCAAGCAGGTGGGCGTGAGCGTGCCGCTCAAAGAACAGCCCTACGGGTCGGTGCTCGTGTTGTTCGACGACGAGAGCGCACGCCGTGTCGCCGGAACGATGATGGGCGGCATCGAGAGCGAGGGCGGCGGCTACAGCGACATGGAGCGGTCCGCGATCCGTGAGGTCGGGAACATCATGACAAGCGGGTTCATCGACGGCTGGGCGAACGTGCTCGGCCGCACCATCGACATCTCCACGCCACAGCTCATCCGGGCGTCCGGCGAGGACATTGCGAGTCATTGTGTCGACCCCGGCGAACACGAGATCGCGATGGTGTTCGACGCGGAGCTACACGCCCCAGACGCGAACGTCGAGGCGAAAATCTACTCGTTCCCCGACATCGAGGCGTTCGTCTCGATGATCAACAGTATCTAAAATGCGTGTCGATCTCGACGCCGTTGCGTCGTTCAGCCGCACGGGCGACGAAGGCGGTCAGCGCGCGGCGGACTCTCTGGAGACGCTTACGGGTATTCCTGCCAACTGCCAGCTCACGCGAACCGCGCTCGTCGACGCCGACGGACTGTCGGTGTTCCTGGGGGACTCCTGGGAGCGCATCAGCGTCGAGTTCGACGGCGCACTCACCGGTCGTGCAGTGCTGTCGTTTGACGAAGCGTTCGCCAACCACGTCGAAGACGAACTCGGCGTCGGAGCTGCCGCGCTGCCCGAAGTCGCGAACATCCTCACCAGCGGGTTCGTCGACGTCTGGGCGGCCGACGACGAGGACACCATCGAGATCGAGCCGCCCGACCGCCTCGAAGACGAGCACCGCGTCGTCCAGGACGCTGCGGTCATCGACGACTGTGCGTTCGTCTTCGAGAGCCAGATCGTGTTGTCCTCGACGCAGGGCACCTGCCGGTTTGCGGTCCTCCCGGACGTCGAGTCGTTCGGGTCGTACGTCACCGAGCCGGACGCGGAGTTCGCGCTCTCGGATCTCGCCAACCACATCCAGGTGGCGTCAGTGAGCGCCGAAGCCGTCTCCTCACACCTGGAGATGATGACCGGGACGGACGCGACGCTCGTGGAGTCACACGTGGACTTCGTGCCCGTCGAGCGGGTGCCATCGCTGCTCGACGACGCCGCCTACGAGGGCGCGATCTTCGAAAGCGAGGGGGTCGTCGACAGCGTCATCGCGATCCTGTTCGACGAGACCGAGCCCGGTGCGGTCGCGGAGCTACTGCTCGGGGACGCCGATGCCGGCGCGGAAATGGCCGAAAGTGCCGTCTCGGAGCTGGGCAACATCACCGCCAGTGGGTTCATCGACCAGTGGGCGAACGCACTGGACACCACGATCGACATCTCGACGCCGTCCCACGTCCGTGACGCCGGTCGTGCCGTCCTTGACACCGTCGCGGCAGCCTACGGCGAGCGCGCGGACACCATCGCAGTGGTGAACGCCACGATCACACTCGGGCCGGACGTGACGTGTCGGGTCTGCACGTTCCCCAGCCCCGAAGACGCCGATCAACTCGCGGACATCGCTGACAACCTCGCCGCCGACGCGAGTGAGGAGTCGTGACGATCCGCGTTGGCGTGGCGGACTGGCGTGTCACGGACGACGACGACGCGGTGTTGGTCACGAGCGGGCTGGGATCGTGTGTCGCCATCGCGGTGCGTGATGCGCGCAGCGGTGCCGGCGGACTGTTGCACGCGATGCTGCCGGAAGCCGACGGCCCCGTGGACACGCCCGCGAAATACGTCGATTCGGGTCTCGACGAGATGGTGTCGGCGCTGCTCCGCCTGGGCGCGAGCCCGAGCAGCCTCACGGCGAAACTCGCCGGCGGGTCGACGATGCTCGACCTCTCGATCGGGGACAGCGTCGGCTCCCGGAACGTGTCGGCCGCCGAACGCGCGCTGGCCGACGCGGACATCGAGTTGCTCGCGTCCGAAACCGGCGGGGACAGCGGACGGTCGGTGTCCTTTAGTCCGAGCAGTGGGGATGTTACCATAGACCGAGTTGATGCCGAGGTGCACGTAATTTGACTGACTTCCAAACCCTGCTTGAGTTCATCGAGACCGAGACCGGCTTCGCAACCAGCTACTACGACGAGTCGTACCTCGACCGGCGCGTGTCCGCGCGGATGCGCCGCCGCGGCGTCGAGGAGTACGCCGGCTACCTGACGCTGCTCGAGGAGGACGACGACGACGAACGCGCCGAGTTGCTCGACACCCTCTCGGTGAACGTCACTGAGTTCTTCCGCGACGAGAAAGTGTGGACCGCGCTCCGGGACGTGCTCTTGGAGCTCGCGGATACCGTGCGCTCGATCGACATCTGGAGTGCGGCCTGCGCGGACGGCCGCGAGCCGTACTCGCTTGCGATGCTCGCGTTGGACGCCGGCCTCGACCCCCGGAACGTCTCCATTCTGGCCACCGACATCGACGAGGACGCGCTGGCGAGAGCACGCGCGGGACGATACGAAAGCACGCGCACCGCCGACATCAGCGACCAACTGGGGTTCTTAGACAACCCCCAGGAGTACGTCGACCGCGAGGGCGATCGCGCGTTCGTCGTCAACGACCGCGTCAAGGACCTCGTGACCTTCGAGCGCCACGACCTGATCACTGGCGACCCCAAATCGGGGTTCGATCTGGTGGCGTGTCGGAACGTCTGCATCTACATCGACAAGCAGTACAAGCTTCCGATCCTCGACACGGTCAGCAAATCCCTCCGTGAGGGCGGCCACCTCGTGCTCGGACAGACGGAGACGCTGCCCGGCGAGGTCAAAGAACGCTTCGAGGCGGAGGACCCACGCATCCGAATCTACAGTCGGGTCGCTGACACGTGACCGGCGCGGCAGAGGAGTAACGCTTATTCACCCGCCTCCACGACGTATAATTGAGTATACGGGGGTATGTCGGAATCAGCAATCGCAGACTTCGTCTCGTCGTTTATCCCGGATACAGCGACGCACGTCGAACCGGTGCGTGGCAGAGTCGTCATGAGCAAGCGCCGGATCGTGCTTGCCGCCGACGACGAGAAGACAACGATCCCCCTCAACGGTGTGTTCGACGTCCAACACGAGACCGCGCCCGGCGACCTCGCGCGGTTCTTCGAGGACACAGTCACGATCGCCTACGAACACGACGAGGACCGTCACGTCGCGGTCATTGAGGGCGGTGGCAGCACCGTCGACCGGTTCGTCACTCTCGTGTTCAAGGCGCTGGTCCACGGCACGACCGTCTACGCCAAACACCCGGCGCGTCGCGGCGGTCGGATCACCGACCAACCCTTCGAGAAGGGGAATCTCGCGCTCTCGCCGGGTGACCTCACGATCACCGGCGACGCCGACACCACCATCGACCTCTCGACGGTGTCGCATTTCGAGCGCGTCGACCGTGAGGTCAACGGCTCGAACAAACAACTCCTGTCCGTGCGACACATGGGATCGACCGGCCCGATCACGACCGAACTCGCGCTCAGCTCCGGCCGGAAGATGAACCTGCTCGGGCGCTACATCCGCCTCCAGTACACCCACCTCAAACAGGAGTTGGCGGACGTCACCCTCACCAGCGAGGAAATCGAGGCCCTGGTCGCGATCTACTCCAGCGGCCCGAACGCCAGTCTCGCGGCCGTGCTGGGCGTCGACGCCTCGCGTGTCACGATGTTACTCAACGACCTCATCGAGAAAGAACTGGTCACCGACGACGACGGCATCGCGCTCACGTCGCTGGGGCGGGCGGCGGTCAGCGAACACATCGAGGACGTCAACCTCTGAGTGGCGTCCGAGAGGAGCAGCCCCACGATCACTCCTCGTTGATCGCTTCGCTGGCGATGTTGCGGCCCCGTGTTTTCATCGTGACCTCGCGGCGCTTGCGCACCTCCTCGAGGACGTCGACCTCGATGAGGCGCTCGAAGATCGACTCGACCTCGTCCACGTCCATCCCCAGGAAGTCCGGGATCTCGAACGACGACACCCCGGAATACAGCGCCATCAGCACCCGCTTTTCCGTTTCCGAGAGCTCGACTGACCCCTGGCTTTTCTCGGCTTCCTTGGTCAGCAGTGACTCCAGTATCGACGCCGTGTGCGAGTCGGTGGCGAAATACGTCTGCACGCTCGTGTCCCGGTTGACGGTGTGTTCGACTTTCAACACCGGCTTCGTGTCACCGTTCACCTCCAGGGACGCGGCCTCCGCCGATCCGACGTCGTCCAACTCAACGGAGACGAACGACCCGTTCGACATCGCAACGCTCAGCTCCGATTCGTCGACCTTGATGCGGGCACGCTCGAACTGCTCGTCGGTCACCACACCGCCCTCGACGGCGGGATGCTTCACCTGTAGCTCCGTCTGGTCCAGCAGCGCCCCGTAGAGCTTGCTCTCGAAGGTTTCCGTGTTGTCACCCAGCGAGACCAACATCACGCTCTCGTTGGTCATCCTGATGCTCACGTAGTTCCCGACCTTCGCGACGGTCTGGTTCACGTCGTGCCGGCCGCTCAGCCCCTGGACTTCCGACAACGGGAGGTTCCGCTTCCCCTCGCTGCCGGCCAGCACGATCCGCTTGTTGGACAACAGGATGCGACCTTTCGACCACTGGGCGTCTTTCATCCGCCGGCCGTCTTTGACGGCCTGCAGGAACTTCCCGGACCCGTCGGCTATCTTGTACTCTGACTCGCTCATTCCTCACCTACGATCGGCGCTTCGGGCGCGGCCCACACCTGCCCCGTCTGATACCGCGCACCCGGACTCATTCACACATCCCTTTTCTGCAAACGTATTTAATGCTTTGCGTGCAATTCTCGTGACTGAAACCGCCACCAGTGCTACGTTTTTCCGCCCAGCTTCGAGATCGCCGAGAACGCCCGCCGCCGCACCTCTTCGCTGTCCGTTTCGTCAACCAGTCGCTCCAACCGCTGGCGGGATCGATCCCCGCCGACCTTCCCGAGCGCGAACGCCGCCATCGCAACCGCGTCCTCGCCGTACTCCTGTGTCTCGACGACCTCAAGCAGTGACGTCTCCACGGACGCGCCACCGATCTCTGCCAGCCCCGTGGCCGCGAACTGCGCGATCAGATCGTCGTCTTCGCCCAGCAGCTCCCGGAGCGCCTCGATCGCGTCCATCTTCGTGCGCTGATCACCGGCGACCCGCCCCAGCATCCACGTGGCGTTCCGGCGCTGGTGTAGCTGCGTTCCCTCGTCGATGATCTCGATCAGCGACTTGATGATACTCGGGTCGGAGCGCGCCGACATCCGGTCGACGATCGTTTCGCGCAGCTCGTGGCTCTGATCCGGTGGCACGTTCGACAAGATCTCGATCAACGAGAAGACGGCCGCCCGCCGCACCAGGTCGCTTTCGTCACCCAGCCGCTCCACGAGCGCGTCCACCGGCTCGGCGGTCTCGAACCGCCCCAGCGAACTCACGGCTGTCCGCCGCATCGCCTCGCTGTCGTCTTCGACCACCGACAACAACCCATCAAGGGCCTGTTCAGTCGTCAGTCGTCCGAGTGACTCGGCGGCTTCCCGGCGAACTTTCAACGGCTCTCCGTGCAGGCAGTCGACGAGAATCCCCGTCACTGCGGGCTGTTCGATCCGTCCCAGTGCCCGCGCGACCCGCGCCCGAACACCGACGTGCTCCTCGGTCTGTAGCTGCTTCGCAAGCGGCCGCGCGGTGTCCTCGACGCCGAGCAATCCCAAGACGTTCGCGGCCGCCATCCGCAGCTCCGGCGTCTCCGACTCCAGGTTCTCCACGAACGCTTCGGCCTGCGCCCACGTCGCTCCACTGTCGGGCACTTCCTGGTCTAACCCACGCATCAGCGCGTCGACCGCCTCTTGCTGTGTTAACGCGTCAATGGCGGCCGCACGCACCGACTCGTCGTCGTCGCTCATCGCGTCAACGAGCGCCTGGATCCCCTCCGGTTCCGGCTCGTCTAAGTTCCCGAGGATCTCCGCCGCGCGCCGACGAACCGTTTCCTTCTCGCTTTCCTGCAGCAGCTCCACGAGTTTCTCGACATCCCCGGAGCGCTCCAGCCCGTACAGCGATGGCACGCCTAGACAGACGACACGCGACTACAAAATGATATCGTTCAGCAGGGGCGGCGGTGCGAAACGCGCGCCTTACAGCTTGACGGCGTTTTTGTCCTTGAGCGACTCAGGGACGTGCGCCCAGTAGGTGGTTTTCGAGCCGTACTGCGTGGTCACCGTCAACTGCACTTCCTCACCGGAGCCGAGGGTGGAGCTGACGCCGCTGGCGTACATGATGACCTTGATGCGGTCGGACTGCTCGACCAGCACGTCAGCGTTGTTCCCCTTGATGGATTCGGTGGTGAAGTTTTCACCCAGCGAACTCGGGCTGTTCGACGAGTACGTCAGGGTGGTGGCTCTGTCCGGGCCGATCCACTGGATCGTGGATTTCGTGAGGTTGATGTTGTCGGCTCCGGCGGCCTGGCGCACGGTGAGGTTCACGTAGTCGACTTTCTCGCTGTTGACGTTGCCGTACGCGGAGACGATGTTGATGCGGTTGGAGACCTGTGCGGAGGCTTCCTCACCGGTTGCCGACCCCTTGGATTGGAGGTAGCCGGCAGTGTTGATGAGGACGCCGGCGGCGATCGCGGCGACCAGCACCATCGCGATGAACACGATGAGCGTGCCGATCCCCACTTGACCGCGCTCGTCCTCGTCAGTGATGAACTCGAACATGAGCGTGTGTGTTATAGTGTGACTGCGTTTTTGTCCTTGAGCGACTCAGGAACGTTCGCCCAGTAGGTGGTTTTCGAGCCGTACTGCGTGGTCACTGTCAGCTGGACCTCTTCGCCAGCCTTCAGTCCATTGGTGGTGATCTCGGCCGCGTCCATGACGATCTCGATGCGGTCGGACTGATCAACCAGCACGTCCGCGTTGTCGCCCTTGATCGAATTCGTCGTGAATTCGGTGTCGTTTGCGGTAGTCCCGTCGTAGGTCAGGGTGGTGGCGGTGTCCGGGCCGATCCACTGGATCGTGGACTTGCTGAGGTTGATGTTGTCAGCCCCAGCGGCCTGGCGCACCGTCAGGTTCGCGTAATCGACAACCTCAGTCGATCCGGACGTGTTGACGTTGCCGTACGCGGAGACGATGTTGATGCGGTTGGAGACCTGTGCGGAGGCTTCCTCACCAGTTGCCGACCCCTTCGATTGGAGGAAGCCAGCGGTGTTGATGAGGACGCCGGCGGCGATCGCGGCGACCAGCACCATCGCGATGAACACGATGAGCGTGCCGATCCCCACTTGACCGCGCTCGTCTTCGTCAGTGATGAACTCGAACATGAGTGTGTTGTTGTCCCGCCCCCTCTCCCGATCGAGACTGCTGGGGCTTACCCATACAGATCGGCCATCGATACAAAAGTGTAGGGCTGTGGTTATCACTGGTGAAAACCAATAATTTGCGCCGTACCGAACCGTTAACGGCGAGTCAGCTCGTCCTCGTATCTATGGATCAGATGGATTTTTCAGCGATCCGCCATCGGGTAAAACTATTAGAGGACACCGGCCGATCGCGGCTGTTCGAGAACCGGGATGCGGTCGCGTGCCCGGTCTGTGGCCAGCCGTTCGACCAGGCGCTCGTGTCACGGAACGACACTGAACAACTCGCTCCGGATGCGGGGCTGTCGCTGTGCCTGCACAGGGGAACCGACCGAATGGTCGTGTTCACGCACGCGGACGATTCTTAGAACTGATACACGGTGGGGAACTATTTTGTATGTGGTTCTCCCGACCTACTGACGAATGCTGCGCATCTTTCGCAAACTGCTCGGTCGCGGCGCTGGGACGCCGGCGACGGACGGCGGCACGGCAGCGAGTGCCGTGTCCTTCGAGGACGCCGACGACGCAATGGCGGGCCTTCAGGAGCGCTACAGCGTCGACCAGCGGGATCTCGATCCGACGCTTCCGGCGGACGCCGCCGACCACTTCGACGGACTGTTAGACGAGACAGCGCCGACACCGGAGTCGTACCTCCCGGTGTACACCGCGGCCGATGTCTCAGCGGAGGCATTCGTCGACGCGTACACGACGCCCGCCGACGCGGTTGTCGACGCGGTGTTCCAGCAGCTCCGTGAGGGCGGCGTCGACGGTGCAGCCGTTGACCACGCCGAGCGCCAGCTCAAAACCGGGATGCATGCGGTCGTTGAGGACGCAGCCACGGGTGTTGCTGCGTACGAAACGGCGGCTGGGCCGGCCGGCGACTCGTCCGACGGCGGCACCGAAGAGGAGCTGAACGTCGACGACGACGCGCTCTTGGACAGCATCGGCATGCCGGTGTTCATGCTGGACGCCACCGGCAGCGTCGTCGCGTGGAACGAGACCATCGAGGAGCTCACCGGCTGCAGCAAAGCCGACGCGATGGGGATGGACCACGCCAGCGAAGCCTTCTACCCCGATGACCGGCGCGTCAAAACGCTCGCCGACAAGGTCATCGAGTCGCCGCGGTCGGCGGCCGCGGAGTTCGACATCGAGCGCTCCGAAGAGAAGGCCCAGCTGTACGCCGACACGAGCGTCATGACCGACCAGGGCGGCACCGATAGGCACATTCGGTTCAAGGCCAGCCCGATCTTCGACGACGACGGGGAGCTGCTGGCCGTGGCCGAAACGATCGAAGACCGCACCGAAGACGTGCGTCGCGCGGACGCCGTCGAGGAGCTGGTCGACGAACTCAGCACGACCATCGATGCGCTGTCCAGCGGGCAGCTCTCGAAACGGGCGTCGTTCGAGCACGAGGGGATAATCAACGAGCAACTCGTGTCGGTTGTGTCGGCGCTCAACGGGATGGCCGACCAATTCGAACGGCTCGTCGGGCAGGTGGACGGCCAGACACAGGAACTGGCCGACACCATCGAGCGCGCCACCGCCGACGCGACCGACATCGCCGACACGGTCAGTTCCCAAAACGAGATGTTGTCGTCGGCCGCCAACGAGATGGAGAACTTCTCGGCGAGCATGCAGGAGGTCGCGGCAAGCTCCGATCAGGTTGCGTCGGCCGCCGAACAGGCCCAGGACGCGGCTGAAAGCGGGTTGGAGGCCAGCGAGGGGGCGAACCAGGCCACCAACGAGGTCATCGACATCAGCGACGACCTCATGGAGAGCGTGTCCAAACTGGAGTCGAGAATGGACGAGATCGAGGACGTCGTTGAGGTGATCGCGGAGGTCGCCGACCAAACGAACCTACTGGCGCTGAACGCGAACATCGAGGCGGCGCGGGCCGGAGAGGCCGGCAGCGGGTTCGCCGTGGTCGCCGATGAAGTCAAGGAGCTGGCAAACGAAACCCGCGAACACACCGAGCGCATCGCGGGCAGCATCAGTGATGTCCAACAGCAGGCCAACGAGACCGTGCTCGCCGTCGAGGAGTCCCACGAGCAGATCCACCGGGCCGGCGACGAGATCGACGACGCGCTCACCGCGCTCGAGGAGATCGCGACCTCCGTGGACGAGGCTGCGACCGGCATCACAGAGGTTGCGCGCGCGAACGACGAACAGGCATCGACGGTCGAGGACGTGATCGTCACGATCGAGGACGTCCAACAGCAGGCCGAGGCGGCGGCGGCGGCGTCCGATCGGATCGTGTCCGCGACCCAAGAACAGTCGACGGCTGTCTCGCAACTGAGCGAGCGCGTCGACAAACTGACCACGGATAGCCAATGACATTGAACCCACGCGAGTACGACCCGGAAGAGTTGCGCAGTGCCGCCCGCGCGGGCGGCGACGAGAACATCCGAGAGCTCAAAGAGCGCCTGAAAGAACACGAGCAGACCACCGAGGAGGCGGTGCGCTCATCCGTCTTTAGTTAAGCCTCACACCTCGGTTGTGTAGTGGTAGCGAGCGTCTCTTGTAAGATTGGTCGTTGCTTGTGGATCTTTTGAGCGTCTTCGATCAGCCGGTCGAGCAGCGGCGGTGGTGAATAGCCGAGGAACTCACCGAGTTCGTGGAGAATGAGCTGGGCGTGCGACCGGAAGGTCGCCGCCCAGCGCTCTGTCGGAAACACAAGCTCATCATCCGCCTGCTCAGTGACTAGATCCAACAGATCGCGGCTTACAAGCAGCGACAGCAGCGCTGCGTACAATAAGATCCTCACCACGTGTTCGTCACTCGTGTCGAACTCGTCCAATTCGTACTGCGTCTTCAGCTCCCGGAACAGCAACTCAACTTCCCACCGACAGCGGTAGATCTCCGCTAAATCCGCCGGAAAGAACTCCTTCCTCGCTAAATTCGTCATGTACAGGTGGTAGTCGTCGGCGTCCTCGTCGCGGACGCCGACGACGCGAAATCGCTTCGTATCTAGTGACCGCGTCCCATTGTACGGCCCTCGTTTGAATTCGACTTCGACTTCTACATCGATGTACTTCCGATCGAGATCGTCGAGAACAGCTCGGAGCTGCTTGCCCTCTAAGGGAATGGCGCGACCGCGCCATTCCCGTAACTCCCTCGTAATCAGCGGATTCGCGTTATCCTTCAGCCGACTCACGAAGTAGCCGTCGTTTTCGTCGATCAGCGCAAACCGGCGGTACTTGAAGTAGGCGAGATCGAACAACACGAGGCGATTCTCAAGCCACGGCCCTGTTTTGAACAAGGTGCTGTCGTGCGTTTTCTCGTTAGCAGTATCGAGCCGTTCAATCGTCTGCTCTGTGGCATTGTGGAGCAGGTGGAGCTTCGCTCCAGCCTGCTCCTCGTGGCGGGCTTCGAACTGATCTGAGAGAAATTCGTGTAACCGCAACACCGTTCCATCAGCGATCATCACGTCTCTAAATCGGTCGATATCAGCGTCAACAGCGTTAGGAACAGCGACCTCGTCGAGACCATGCTCGACGAGGTCGCGGAAGTACTCCGCAAGCGTCGGTGTCAACCGCTGATAGAATCCACCCGGAGAGATCGTCTCATCGGCAGTCGAGTTGTAACAGCGTCTAAACCCGGCGAGTGTTCGGCTTTCGCCTGCGGCGAAGCCGAACACGAATGCCCAAACGAAGGCAGGGATCTGGAGCTTGCGGTCACGTTCGACCACGCCGAGTTCCTCGGCGTGCTCTTCGAGGAACTCAGAGGGAAACAGTGTAGTGAGCCGACGCATAATCCGAGATGAGGAGTCCTTGTCGTGCACAGACTGGACTTCCTCATTCCTTCCGAAAGGTGCCTCGATAAGCCGCCGCTATCACGCGGTTTCTCGCTTAACTAAAGACGGATGGCGGTGCGCTCGGCACAGCTGAAACAGCTGTTGTTCATGCATTCGAGCGCGTCGGTGGAGAGCCTCGAACGCCCGTACTTGGAGACGATGCCGGGGCAGTACGCCGCGGAGATCACGCTGTTCGAGTGGTTGGACTTCCTGCTGGAGCGTGGCGGGGTCAAGCGCGCACTGAAGGCGATCGAGTATTACGAGACCGTGGGCTGGGTGAGCGCGGACGCCGCCGAGCGGCTCCAGGGGCACGTGCGTGGGTTTTCGGGGCCGGCGGACGACGACTCACACAGTGACCTAGAGATGTCCGATCACGTCCTGAGCCTGGTGTATATCGCGCGACTTTCATCGATGCAGTGACAGGATCGAAAACCGAGTCACTGGGCGGCGACTCGGGGTCCGATTTATCTGATTGAGAACTGGGGGAGAACATTAATTACCTGCGGCTCTCGTTATCTATTCCGATGACGATTATCGACCTCACCCCGACTGCCGTGGTCTTCGTGCAGTTCGGGGCACTGGTCGTCGGAATGGCCAGTTGGCTCGACGACGAGGGGTCAGAGGACTCCGGCGGCGGTGGTGGCGGTGGTGGCGGCGACGACTCAGATCTGGACATGGACGAGGACTTCGATGACGACTTCGACGACGAGTTCGGGTCCTTCGATGACATGGACGGCGGCGGCGGCGACGGTGCGGGTGGCGCCGATTCGTCCGTCAACGAGCTCGAAAACCGCATCGAAGATCTGGAAACCGAGGTCTCAAACGTCGCGTCGAAAGCCAATACCGTCCGGAGCGAGAACGAACAAATAAGCGAGAGTGTCGAGGACGTCGAGGAGAACGTTCGAAAGCTCCTCGAGATCTACGAGATGGTGACACGCGGTGTGAACCCGTTCGTCGACGACGTGGATCCGAACGCCGCTGGTGGGCCTGGGGGCGGCGGCGACAGCTTCGGATTGTTCGACGAGGACGAAGAGGACAGCGACGAAACCGGCGATCTCGATACGGATGTCGCCGAGGCGGAAGCCGACGAGTTCTTCGAGGACGACGCGTTCGACGACGACTTCGAGGACGACGACGGCGAGATGGATGACGAGTTCGGTGACTTCGAGGACGACGACGAGGAGATGGACGATGAGTTCGGTGACTTCGAGGACGACGACGAGGAGGTGGATGACGAGTTCGGCGACTTCGAGGACGATGACGAGGAGATGGACGACGAGTTCGGCGACTTCGAAGACGACGACGACAGCGAGGATGCCGATGACGGCGAAGGTGGTGGGGGAACGTCCTTCGAGGAGCTCAAAGAGGAGTACGAATCCGGCGACGCGGACTGGGCGGAAGGCGAGGAGATCGAGGGCGAGGCGGGAATCGAAGCCGAGGACAAGCCCGACATCGGTTTCGACGACTCGGACCTCGAAGAAGACGACGCCGACGACGCGTTCGAGGACGATCTCGATGATGCCGGTGACGACTTCGAGGCCGAGGCGGACGCCACAGCGGACGACGACGAGGAGATGGCTGCGGACAGCGGCGACGACGGATTGGTGTCCGAGCCGGACGCGGACCCGGGCGGACGGATGAGCGCACCGACGGGACCGGGAGCAGCCCCCGGGCTGGCAGTCGGGGGCGAGGACGGCCCGCATCTCGCCGAGCCGCCGACCGGGTACCTCGCCGATGTCGTGTGCTTGGAGTGGTTGGAGTTCCTCCTGACCGAGTTCGGCCCGAAGAACACGGTTCGGACGATCAACTACTACGAGCGCATCGGATGGATCGGAGAGCCGGTGCGCGACCAGCTGTTCGACTTCCTTGAAGGGCTGACCGACTCGGATTATCTCTACCGCGAGGAGTTCGGAAGCACTGAATTGACAATGGACGACCACCTAGAGAGTCTCGAATATATCGAAGAGCTAGCAAGCGAAGACATCGAGCGCGTCATCGTTGACCGCTGCGAGGACCTCCATAGGAATGGGATTCAGCGTTAGCGGGTCCGCGGCGATCCTGTTCATCGCCGCGTTCGTGAGCGTTGGAATCCTCTATTCGGCGGCGTTCAACGGGTTCGAGCGTGTCCAAGACGCGAACAACGCGCGCAACGACCGCGTGCTGACTGCGAAGAACACGGTGGTGGAAGTGGCGAACACAACGTACGACTCAGTGAACGACACCGTGACGGTGAACGCAACCAACAACGGCTCGACGACGCTGTCCGTTTCGCAGACCGACGTCCTCGTAGACGGTGAGTACGTCACCGACAGCGCGTACGTGTCGTCGTCGGTCGCTGGGAACTCGCAGACGGACCTCTGGCTGCCCGGCGAGACGTATTCAGTGACAGTGCCGACCGGGTCGGCCCCAACACGAGTGAAGGTGGTGACGGGAACGGGCGTCACAGCCACGGAGGTGGTCTGAGTGGCGAGCGTGTCGTCGTCGACGCTGATCATCTTCATCGCGTCGATCCTCGTCGCGGCGTCGGTCGCAGGCACGATGACGAACGGCGTACAACGCTTGAGCGGGGCGTTGAGCGATCGGAGCGTCGACGTGAGCCACCAGATCGAGACCGACGTGTCGATCATCAGTGATCCGGGGAGCCCGAGCGCGGTGTACGACGGCGCGAACACGACCCTGACGCTGCTGGTGAAAAACACCGGCTCCGAATCGTTGCCCGCGGACGCGAGCACGATCAACGTTATCGTGGACGGAGAGTACAAGACTGCAGTGAGCGTGTCGGTGGTTGACGGAAGCGGGTGGCAGCCGGGAAACGTGTTGAAAGTGGACGCGACGAACGTCGATCTCAGTGCCGGTGACCACCGCGTCGTCGTGCTAGCCAACGGGGATCGAGAAGTCCTGGAGTTGAGAGTCTCATGAGCACGCGCACACTGTATTCGCTTGGACTGGACGAGCACGACCGACTGAACAACGAGCTCGGTGGCGGCATCCCGGGCGGCAGCATCGTCCTCGTCGAGGGCGATTACGGTGCGGGGAAGTCAGCCATGAGCCAGCGGTTCTCGTACGGGCTCTGCGAGGAGGAAAACGCCGTCACGCTGGTGTCCACGGAGCTGACCGTCCGTGGGTTCATCGACCAGATGCATTCGTTGAGTTATGACGTCGAGGAGCATCTGCTCAACGAGAACCTCCTGTTCTTGGAGGCCGACGTCGACACCGGGAAGAGCGCGCTGCGGGGTGGGGCGTCCAGCAACGACGACGACGGGAGCCGCAGACAGCTGTTGAAGCGGCTGATGGAGGCCGACCGGATGTGGGACGCCGACGTTGTGGTCGTGGACACCTTCGACGCCATCCTGCGCAACGACCCGAACTTCGAGGCGCTAGTGCGGGAGAACGAGGAGCGCCAGGCGGCCCTCGAAATCATATCCTTTTTTAGGGATCTGGTGTCGCAAGGAAAGGTCATTGTTTTGACCGTGGACCCCAGTACTGTTGACGAGGAGGCGATCGGTCCGTTCCGATCGATCGCCGACGTCTACCTCGAACTCGAGATGGTCGAGGTGGGCAACGACGTTCGGCGGTCGATCGCCGTTCGACGGTTCGCGGGGATGGGCGAACAGGTCGGCGACTCCATCGGATACTCGGTGCGGTCCGGCACTGGAATCGTCATCGAAAGCCGCAGTGTGGCATAACAGGAATACACATGGCAGACCATGGGAGTCGACAGATCGGTCACGAACTCCGGGAGACGGCGACCCGCTACACGCACCTCCAGGAGTATCTCCAGCGGTTCAAACAGTTCACCGGCGAGTTCCCGGAGCTGATCGACGAACCGACCGACGACTGGGAGGCCGACAAGCCGAACGTCGTCTACCCTGTGGGCGGCCCCATCTTCTGTCACGTGTACGGTGACCTGGGAAAAGACACGAAATACTACACCATCGAGCCGGAGCTGTCGGGGCCCGAAGCGGCGGTGTTCAAGAACGTCCAGGAGCGCATCCTCGAGAAGTCGGTCAACAAACCCGCACCGGAGGCCGAGGCCGAGTACGACGACCGCATCGAAGAGCTGCTAGAGGAGACCGTTCGCATCTCCGACGACAAGTCCGACGACGTGTTCCACAGGGTGCGCCAGCTCCCGAACAACCTGGGATCGCTGGTGAAGAACTTCGACGCGTCGACGGTGGCGGATCGGATGGTCGGCGACGATCGTGGCCAGATGTCCCTGGACTCCGGTGACTTGTCCGCCCAGCAGATGCGTGCGGGAGCGCGCCGGGTCGCGTCGTCGCCTCGGAACGCGATCAACCGCGTTCAGCGCGCGGTCCCGATGGTCCGGGAGGCGCTTGAGGAAGCGTTCGGGTTCGGTCGCATTCCCGTCTCGGAGACGACCTACGAGAACATCCGGTACCAGTTGAACCGCGACATCGTCGGGTTCGGACCGCTGGAGCCGGTGATGCGTGACCCCTACAACGAGGACATTCACGTCATCGGCCCGACCGGCTGTTACGTCGACCACGGCACCTACGGGATGCTGGAGACGACCGTTGACTTCGGGACGCCCGACGAGTTCGACGGCTGGCTGCGGAACATGGGCGAGCGGATGGGCGACCCGGTCTCCGACAGCGACCCCATCGTGGACTCGACGCTGCCCGACGGCTCCCGCATCAACATCATTTACAGCGACGACGTCTCCCTGAAGGGGCCGTCGCTCACCATCCGACAGGGCGACGACGTGCCGCTGTCGGTCGGGCAGATCACCAAGTGGGGGACGCTGTCGCCGGAGCTCGCGGCGTACCTCTGGCTGTGCCTGGAGAACGAACAGACGGTGTTCGTCGTCGGGGAGACGGCGTCGGGGAAAACCACGACGCTGAACTCCATCATGTCGTTCATTCCCCGGGATTCGAAGATCTACACCGCGGAGGACACCGCCGAGGTCATTCCGCCACACGACACCTGGCAGCAGCTGCTCACCCGTGAGGGGCAGGGCGAGAACTCCGCGGACGTGGACATGTTCGATCTGGTCGCGGCGGCGCTGCGGTCGCGCCCGGACTACATCATCGTCGGCGAGGTGCGTGGGGAGGAGGGACGGATGGCGTTCCAGGCGGCCCAGACCGGCCACCCGGTCATGCTGACGTTCCACGCAAGCGACATCGTCTCGATGATTCAGCGGTTCACCGGGGAGCCGATCAACGTCCCGGAGACGTTCATGGACAACGCCGACGTGGCGCTGTTCCAGAACCGCGTGAAGCAGGGCGACGACGTGTTGCGACGCGTCACCTCGGTCCAGGAGATCGAGGGGTATTCCAAGGAGATGGGCGGGGTTGTCACCCGGCAGGCGTTCTACTGGGATCCGGTCGAGGACGAGATCGTCTTCCAGGGCCGGAACAACTCCTTCGTGCTCGAAGAACAGATCGCGACGCTGCTGGGGTACGCCGACACGCGGGAGATCTACGACGAGATGGATTTCCGCGCTGAGATCCTCGAGCGCATCATCCAGGAGGACCTCATCGGCTACCACGATTTCAACGACACGATTGCGGCTTTCCAGCGTGACGGCGTCGAGGGACTGCCGTTCACGATCTCACGCGGGTTCTGAGTCAGCATGGCAACCGAAGCCGAGGGCGAACACGTCGAGAGCGAGGGGTCGCTGAGCGACGTCGACTTCGGGGAGTTCGTGGAGTCGGTCGTGGAGTCGTATCGGACGATGCCGATGCCGGCGTTCCGGTACGTGGCGTTCGCGCTCGTGCCTGCGGTGGTGTTCTTCTTCGTGACGATCGTCGCGATCGTCGCGCTCTCCTTGCCGACGTATCTGTTGATCCCGACGCCGATGTTGGGGCTGCTTGCGTTGATCGCGGCCGTGATGTACCCGAAGATTCGGATGGATCAGCGCCGCACGCGGATGGAAAACCGGTTCCACCTGTTCATCACGCATATGACGGTGTTGTCAACCACCAACATCGACCGCGTGGAGGTGTTTCGTCGGATCGGTGCCGAAGAGGAGTACGGGCCGCTGTCCGAGGAGGCGCGGCGGATCGTCCAGCTCATCGACGCCTGGAACCAGAGCCTCGACGACGCGTGCCGGATGCGCGCCAACAAGGTGCCAAGCGACCTCATTGCCGACTTTCTCGATCGGCTGGCGTACACGATCAACTCCGGGGAGAGCCTGGAGTCGTACCTGATGAGCGAGCAGGAGGCGATCATCCGGAACTACGCGACCACCTACGAGGGCCAACTGGAGAACATCGAGGTGATGAAAGACCTCTACCTGTCGATGGTGTTGTCCGTGACGTTCGCGCTCGTGTTCGCGACTGTGTTGCCGATCCTCTCGGGCACGGACCCGACGATGACCGTGTCGGCGGTCGTCGTGTTGTACACGTTCATCCAGATCGGGTTCCTGTACACGATGTACACGCTCGCGCCGAGCGATCCGCTGTGGTACTTCCCGGAGGACCGGACCACGAGCGTGGAGTGGCGGATGCGGGTCGCGACCGCCGCCGGGAGCGTTGCTGCGGTGGTGCTCGTGGTGGTGGTGATCGCCGTCCAGTTGTCGTGGACGCCACTGGCACCCGACGTGTTGCCGCTGCCGATGTACGCGGCGGTCCCGACGACACCCCTGCTCATCCCGGGGCTGGTGGCGCGCGCCGAAGAGGGCCGTGTCAAGGACCGCGACGACGCGTTCACGAGTTTCATCCGCGCGCTGGGGTCCAGTGAAACGGCCCGCCAGACGACCACGACGCGGGTGCTTGAGACGCTTCGTGACAAGAACTTCGGGGCGCTCACGGAGCTCATCGACGACCTCTACAAGCGGCTCAACCTGCGGTTGGACGCGTCCCAGGCGTGGCGGCATTTCACCGCGGATTCGCACTCGTATCTCATTCAGAAGTTCTCGGAGATGTATCTGATCGGGCGCCAGATGGGGGGCGCGCCGAAACACCTCGGGGAGCTCATCTCCGAGAACATGAGCGAGGTCTTGCAGTTGCGCCAGCAGCGCAGCCAGTCCGCGTCGACGCTCGTTGGCGTGTTGTACGGGATCTCGGCGGCGGCGACGTTCGCGTTTTTCATCGGGCTGGGGATCGTCGACGTGATCTCCGGGCTGGGCCTTGATTTCTCCAATCCGGCGTTCGACGTGGGGTCGATCATCAACACCGAGGTGTACGACATCGAGACGATCAAGTACCTGCTGGTGTTGACGCTGCTGATCAACGCGTCGCTGTCGTCGCTGATGACGCGGGTTGTCGACGGCGGTCACAAGGTCAACGCGTACATTCATTTCGTGGCGCTGACCTGGATTTCCTGCGTCATCGGGTCGGTGACGCTGGAACTCGTGAAGTCGCTGCTGGCGGTCTGACGGGGAGCCACACTTATGTGCGGGCCTCCGCAAGAACGCATACGATGAGCGAGGCCGGTCGGGAGGGGTATGTGTTCGCTGTCGCCAGCGGGAAAGGCGGCGTCGGGAAGTCGACGACAACGGCGAACCTCGGAGTCGCGCTCGCCGATGACGGCTTCGAGGTGGCGCTGGTCGACGTTGATCTCGGGATGGCGAACCTCGCCGGGTTGTTCGGCCTCACTGGGGACGTGACGCTGCACGACGTGCTCTCCGGCGACGCGTCCCCGGCGGATGCGGCCTACGACGCTCACGGCGTGACCGTCGTTCCGGGATCGACCGATTTGGAGCAGTTCGCCGAGGCCGACGCGAAGTCCCTGCATCGGGTCGTGACGCGGCTGCGCGCCGACCACGACGTGGTTTTGTTGGACGCGGGGGCTGGGCTGAGCTACGACATCGCGATGGCGATGAGCGTCGCTGACGGGGTATTGTTGGTCACGACCGCGGAGTTGAACTCGTTGACCGACGCCACGAAGACCGGACAGCTCGTGTCGAAACTCGACAAGCCGGTGGTCGGCGCGGTGTTCACGCGGACCGGCGACGGCGGGTTCGATGACGTCGAGGGGATCGCCGCGGCGCTGGGCACGACCGACGCGGTCACGGTCAGCGTCCCACACGATGACGCAGTCAAGCTCGCGGTGCGAAAGGGCCATCCGGTTGTCGATCTCACCCCTGAAAGCCCGGCCGCCCGCGCCTACGACCGCCTTGCAGCGAGTCTCGCGGACAGTATTGGGATGACACCACCACAACCACCAGCCGACAGCGAGGACACCAGCACAGACGACGGCGACGCCTTCGAGTGGGTCGACCCGGACACGGGAGAAAGCCAGCCCGACAACGACGACGACGAGGCGGATGCTGAGGGGCCGGTCTACGAGATCTCCATCGAGGAGATGTTGGCCGAGGCCGGCGTCGACGCCGACGAAGAAACCGCCGAACGCCGCGTGAAGCTGTTCGACCGCGTGAAGTCACGCCTCTCGTAGATCACTCCGAGCGGATGATGCTGTACATCACGAACAGGTAGCCGGCCGTCGTGATGAAGTAGTTAGCCGTCAACAGCGTGCGCGTGTGTTCGAACCCAGTCAGAAACGCCAGGACAGTCGTGCTGACAGCGGCGGCTACGACGAGGCCGAAACCGGCCGAGAGGTGCATCATGGACGGGCGGCCCGTGTCCTTGTACGCGCGCACCGCGAACACGACCATGCTGAGGCCGGCGACCGCGAGAGTTCCGCTGAACAACACGTAGAGTGCTTCGATGAGACGCATTCCGTTCCTACCGAATACCACCCCGAGATCCCGTAAAAATGTAGGGGCGCGATTATTAGCCGCGAGAATCACTCACTACTATCCGCCCCGAGATCACTCCACACGTCGACCAGTGCGTTCTTGGCTTCGGTGCGCTCTTTGGTCTCGACGGTCGTCTCGTTGACGCCGAACTGGACGCTGATCTCGTCGACTTGGCGCCGGTACACTTTCGTGCGCCGCCCCTCATCGGCGAGTTCCTTGCCTTCGAGTTTGAGGAGGTCGTGCTCGCTGAGTTCCTCGATGCGCCGATAACTGGTCGCGATCGGGATGTCGAGTTCGTCGCTGAGCTCCTGGGCGGACTTCGGCGCGTGCGTCGCTTCGAGTATCTCGGCGTTGTACTTGTTACCGAGTACCCGTAACACGTCCACCGGGTCCATCGAGATGGAAAACGGCCCCGCCAGAAAAAAGAGTGTCGGGGCTGACTGAACCAAACGCTTAATCCGACCGGCCGCTGATGCAGACCTATGTCCGATGACGAGACGGACGTGCTTGAGTTCTCCCTGGGAGCAGGTCGGTACTGCATCGACATCGCACACGTCGATGAGATCGTCGACGCCGGCGAGGACGTGACCCCGATTCCGAACTCCGAGCAGCACGTGATCGGCGTAGTCGACTTGCGTGGTGAAACAACAACGGTGGTCGATCCGCGCGTGAAACTCGGCGAAGACGGCGCAGCCGACGGAACCCGCATCGTCGTGCTGTCGGATCACGACGCCACCGGGCTGCTGGTTGACGACGTCCACGAAGTGGAGGCGGTCGGTGAGGCGGCCCTGGATGAGTCGGCGGCGTCGGAGACGACGCGGGGAATCATCCGCCGCGACGACCGGTTCGTCGTCTGGGTCGAACCCGACGCCCTCGTGTAGTCGGAGCGGTGGTTAGTCGAGTAGCCGATCGGTGTCGGCGTGGTCGTGGAGGAGTCGCTGCATCACGTCGACAGTGTGTTCGTCGCGGACGCGTCCGTCTCTGACCAGCTCCTCGGCGCGTTCGAGCGTCGTCAGCGTGTCCGCGTCCACTGAGAGCACGGGCACGCCTGCGTCCGTTGCCTTACCGAGTACCGCACCCGAGGGGCGGTGGCCGCCGGTGAGCACGAGACACTGCACGCCCGGCGCGTCCAGGGCCGCCGTTTGGATGTCCGCGCGGTCGCCGCCCGTGATGACGGCTGCGTCCTTCGTTCTGCGGAAGTGACTGAGCGCGGATTCGCTGCTCATCGCGCCCACGAGGAAGCGCTCGACGATGGCGTCGGTGGTGGCGGTGTCCTCGGTGAGCACCGTCGCGCCCAGCTCCGACGCGAGGTCGTCGACGGTGACCCCCGCGAGGTCGCGCTCGACGGGCAACACGCCGAGCACGGGGATCCCCTGGCTTTCGAGGAACGGCGTGACTTCGCTTTCGACGTCGTCGTAGACGGCGTCCGCGACGGCGTTGAACACGACGCCCGCACAGCGGTCGCCGAGCGCGTCCGCGGCGGCGAGTACGTCGTCGACGTCGCTGGGGCCGGTGTAGTCCGCGACCACGATCGCGCGGGCATCGAGCAGTGCCGCGATGTCGCCGTCGGTGAGGTCCACGATGCCGCCGGTCGTCGGTGTGCCAGCGCCCTCGACGAGCATCACGTCGCGGTCCGTGGCGAGTTCGTCGTAGGCGTCCTGAACGCGGTCCGCGAGGTTCGCGCTGTCTTCGCGGCCGCGGACGGCCCCCTGGATGAACGTCGGCGAGTACACGACCGGTTCGAGGTCGTGGATCTCCGCGTCGAGGTCCAAGAGGTCGCGCGCCAACAGCGGGTCGGCGTCGAGGGTTTTCCCGACGTTGCTCTGGAGGCGGGTGCCCTTCGGTTTCATGTATCCGACGGTCCGGTCGCGGTCGCCGGCGAGCCGTGCGAGCGCGAGCGAAACCGCCGTTTTGCCGGTGCCTGCGTTCGTCGATGTTACGAGTAGGGTGTCTGTCATAGTTCGTCAGGGTCGATGGTGAGTTGCACGTCGAGCGCCGTTGCGCTGTCACCGGTTGCCAGCAGCGGGTTGACGTCCAGTTCGAGGATCGCGGGGAAGTCGGTGACGAGCTGGCTGAGCCGCTGGATGGCCTCCGTGATGGCGGCCTCGTCGGCGGGGTCGCGGCCGCGGGCACCGCGCAGCAGCGGCGCGGAATCGAGGTCGTCGATCATGTCACCGGCTTCGCGCTCGGAGACGGGGGCGACGCGGACGCTGGTGTCTTCGAGGATCTCCACGAAGATCCCGCCCAGCCCGAACAACAGCAGCGGCCCGAACTGTGGGTCGCGATTCATCCCGAGGATGGTTTCGGTGCCGGCGTCGACGTCGACCATCTCCTGGACTTGGATGCCGAGGATGGTTGCGTCGGGCTGGTAGTTGGTGGCTCGCGTGATGAGGTCCTCGTAGGCGTCCGCGACGGCGTCGGTTTCGACGCCGACTTTCACGCCGCCGATGTCGGATTTGTGGAGGATGTCCGGGCTGACGATCTTCATCACGACGTCCCCCTCGATGTCGCGGGCGACGCGGCGCGCGGCGTCCGGGCTGTCGACGACGTCGCCGGTCGGTGTCGGGATGCCGTAGGCGTCGAGCAGGTCCATGGCTTCGACGCCGAGCCGGGTTGCGCCGCGGTCGGCGGCGTCTTCGAGGATGTCGCGGGCGGCGTCGCGGTCCACGTCGAAGGCCGTGGGGGCCTGGTAGTCCCGGGATTCGACCTCGCGTTGGACCGCGAGCGCGTCCAGGCTGCCGATCGCCCGGGCGGGGTCGAAGTAGTTGGGGATGCCGGCGTCCCCGAGTACGTCGGTCGCTTGCTCGGTGCGTTCACCACCCATCAGACACGTGACCACTGGCTTGTTATGTTTTTCCTGCAGCGCGGTGATGACGCCGCTCAGTTCGGTGTAGTCGATGACCGCGGTCGGTGCCGAGAGGACGAGCGCACAGCCGACGTGCTCGTCGGCGAGCACGGTGTCGATGGCCGTGCGGAAGCGGTCGATTTCGGCGTCCCCGATGACGTCGACGGGGTTGTAGACGTTCGCTTCGTCGGGCATCGACCCCTGGAGGGCGTCGATGGTGTCGTCCTCGAAGGACGCCATCGACAGCCGGGAGTCACCGACCGCGTCGGTCGCCATGACGCCGGGACCGCCGGCGTTCGTGATGACGGCGACGTCCTCGGAGTCGGGCATCGGGAGGCCGTCGAGTGCGCGCGCGAAGTCGAACAGCTCCTGGACGTTTTCCGCGCGGACGACGCCGGCCTGCTTGAACCCGGCTTCGTAGGCGGCCTCGCTGCCGGCGATGGTGCCGGTGTGCGAGGACGCGGCCTGTGCGCCGGCTTCCGTGCGGCCGGATTTGACGACGACCGCTGGCGTGTCCTGCGTGACTTCACGCGCGTCGTCGATGAACTCGCGGCCGTCGTCGACGCCTTCGAGGTAGCCCAGGATGACGTTCGTGTCGGGGTCGTCGGCCCACGCCTGCATGAAGTCCGTCTCGCTGAGCACGGCTTTGTTGCCGAGGCTGGCGATGTCTTTGAAGCCGATGCCCTGGTCGTTGGCCCAGTCGAGGACGGCGGTGATGAACGCGCCGGATTGGCTCATGAACGAGAGGTTCCCGGGGAGGGCGTTCGACGGGCCGAACGTGGCGTTGAGCCCGGTCGGCGTCGACAGCAGCCCGAGGCTGTTGGGGCCGACGAGGTTGATGTCGTAGTCGTCGGCGACGGCCACGAGGTCGCGCTCGCGGTCCGCGCCGTCGCCGCCGGTTTCGCTGAACCCGGCGGTGATCACGACGACGTTCTCGACGCCCGCCTGGCCGGCGTCGCGGACGGCGTCGACGACGATCTGTGGCGGCACGACGACGACAGCGAGGTCGACCGGCGGTGCGTCGCCGAGGTCGGGGTAGCATGGGTACCCGAGCACGTCGTCGCGGCCGGGGTTGACTGCGATGACGTCGTTGTCGAAATCACTGAGGTTGTCGATGATGGCGCGACCGATCGCCCCGTCGCGGTCAGTCGCACCGACGACGGCGACTCGATCCGGGGTGAACAGTCCACCTGCGTCTTCTTGGGTCGTCACGTGTGGACCGATGGCTGGGGACGGCTTAAACTTGCAGACCCGGTGTCCCCGGGAGAACGCCTCTCACACACGAAGATTCGTGAGGGATCCTGGCGCGCCATACGGGTGAGGCGGTGGGGTCCCGGACGGCGGCGACGTGCAATCGGCGGTGCAGCCGGATCGTTACATCATCACCACAGATAGTTTAGGCATCCCAAAAATTGTTTTCGCTTCGAAAAAGACTTCACACTACGAACGTATGGCTGAGACATGAGCCCGTCAGGGGAGCTGTTGTTCGTGGTCTTTGCCGGCCTCCTCACGGACCTGGCTACCGGATTGGGCGCGCTGCCGTTCTTCTTCGTCGACGACATCGACGACCGGTGGCGGGTCGGATTGTGGGGGCTGGCCTCCGGAATCATGGTCTCGGCGTCGGGGTTCGGGCTGTTCCGCGAAGCGCTCAACTACGGCGGCCCCACTGAGATCGCGGCCGGCGCGCTCGCGGGCGTCGCGCTGGTGGTGGTCGCCGAACACGTCATCGACGACCACGAGTTCGAGCCACGGGACATCGCCGCCGCGGACGTGAAGAAACTCGCGCTCATCGCGGGCGTGCTCACCGTCCACTCGTTCCCCGAGGGCGTCGCTGTCGGCGTCTCGTTCGCGGACATGGGGATCGACGGCGGGCTGTCGGTGCTCGGGTTCTCGATCCCGATCCTCGCGGTGTTCATGACCATCGCCATCTCGATCCACAACGTGCCGGAGGGGCTTGCGGTGTCGATCCCGCTGCACGAGCACGGCGCGCGCCGCTGGACGCTGGTCGGGGTCGCCGTGTTCACCAGCATCCCCCAACCGATCGGTGCCGGGATCGCGTACGTCTTCGTGCAGATCGCGCGCGCCGCGCTCCCGTTCGGCTACGGGTTCGCGGGCGGCGCGATGGTGTTTCTGGTGCTCAGTGAGTTCATCCCGGAGGCACGCGAGGTCGGGGGTGCACTCCCACACAACGGACGCCGAGAACTCGCCACCGGGATTGCCGTCGGCGTGGCCGGCATGGTGCCGATGTTGTTCGTCACCTGAGCGGGCGGCGGCTCAGAGGATGATGGACTTCTCGCGCACGAACTCGTGGATGGTGGAGTCCAGCCCCTCGCGGCCGATGCCGGAGGCGTCGTTCCCGCCGAAGGGCACGTCGCCGAGGCCGTGGCTCGGCGCGCCGTTGATGCGGACCGCACCCGCGTTCACGCGCTCGGCGACGCGCATCGCGCGGTCGTGGTCGGCCGTGAACACGGCGGCGTCGAGCGCCAACTCCGACCCGTTGGCGGTCCGAACGGCGTCGTCCTCGTCGGTGACCGTGGTGACCGCGCACACCGGTCCGAACTGCTCCTCGTCGACGATGCGCGCGTCACGGGGAACGTCGGCCAGCAGCGTCGGCTCGTAGTAGTGGACGCCGTCCTCGACGTGCCGTTCGCCGCCACGGACGACTGTCGCGCCGCGGTCGACGGCGTCGTCGACGAGTTCGGCCACCCAGTCGGCCTGGTCGGCGCTGACGAGCGGCCCGAGGGTGGTGTCCGTATCGAAGAGGTCGCCGATCGACCACTCGGCCATCGCGTCGTCGATGCGCGACACCAGCTCGTCGTGGACGGATTCGTGGGCGAGCACCCGGGAGACAGCCGAGCACCGCTGGCCGGCGTATTTGAGCGACCCGGCGGTGGCGGCGTCGGCGGCCGCATCGAGGTCAGCGTCCTCGAAGACGATTGCGGGCGCGTTCCCGCCCAGTTCCATGTGAAGGCGGGTGATCCCGGATTGGCGCGCGACGTGTTCGCCGGCCCCCGAGGAGCCGGTCATCGCGATGGCGTCGACGCGGGCGTCCGAGGCCAGCGGGTCACCGATGACACTCGACTCGCCGGGGACGAAGTTGTACGCGCCGTCGGGGAGGCCGGCGTCGGCCGCGATGTCCGCGAGGATCGCGCCGCTGATCGGAGTTTTGCTGGCTGGCTTCACGATGACGGCGTTGCCGGCGGCGATCGCCGGGGCGACCTGCAGCGCCATCGTGGAGAGGGGGTAGTTGTACGGTGTGATGCACAGCACGGTCCCCATTGGTTCGTGTTTCACGATGGCCTGCCAGTCCTCGTGGCCGGCGGTCGTGCCGGTGCGGTACTCCCCGGTGAGGTGGCGGAGCTCGCCCACAGCGCGGTCGAAGCGCTCGGCGGCGCTCTGGACCTCGCCGCGCGCGCTGGAGATCGGCTTCCCGGCTTCCCGGACGATGACCTCCGCGAGCTCGTCTTCGCGGCGCCGGATGCCGTCGGCGATCGACTCCAACCACTCGACGCGCTCGGGAACGGTGGTCTCCCGCAGGTCCGCGTGCACGCCAGTGGCCGCGCTGAGGGCGCGCTCCGCGTCGCTGGTGTCCGCGGCGGCGACCGACGCGAACGTGCCGCCGTCCGCGAGGTCCGAGACGGGCAGTGGCTCACCGTCGGAGACCCACTCGCCGGCGACGAACGGGCGTTCGCGCCGCTGAATCGCGTTTTGTTCCATACCACACCCTTGTCCGCCGACGGGTAAAGAGTTTACTCAATACCGAAGAAAGATTCTCCACAGCGTTGATGTGGCGGGCGGCCGTCGCTCCGGGGATGTCAGCCCCCACAGTCGCCGCCTGCCAGATCGCCGTCGCGGACCTCGATCCGGCCGCGAACCTCGCAACCATCGGCGAGCGACTCGCCGCGCTCGACTCCGGCGGCGTCGACGTGGCAGTGTTCCCCGAGTACGCGCTCACCGGCTTCGTCGCCGACGACCGCGTCTACGCCGCCGCCCTCGACCGAGAGGGGGCCATCCTCGACCGGCTTGCGGCCGCCGCCGCCGAGCACGACGTGGCGGTCCTCGCGGGATACATCGAGGACGCACCCGACAGCGACACCTACCACAACACGGTCGTCTACGTCACCCCCAGTGGGGAGCGCACGCACTACCGCAAGCGCCACCTCTGGGCGGGCGAGCAGGACGCCCTCACGCCGGGCACCGAGCCCGTGATCGTTGACACGCCCGTCGGCCGCACGGGCCTGGTCACGTGTTACGACCTGAACTTCGTGGCCGTCAGCGCGGCGTTCACCCGGGAGCGCGTCGACGCGCTGTTCGTCGTGGGGGCGTGGCCGGGCACCTACAGCGAGAACTGGCGGCTGCTGCTTCGCGCCCGCGCCCTCGACGGCGTCCGGTGGGTCGTCGGCTGCGGGCGCACCGGCCGGCGCACGATCCCCGACGCGCCCGTCGTCGAGTACGCCGGCCGGTCGGCGGTGGTCCGGCCCGACGGCGTGGTCTGTCAGGCGCTGAACCGCGGCCAGCGGACGCTCACCGCCACTCTCGACCCCGACGTGCTCGCCGAACAGCGCGCGTTCATTCCCGTTCTCCCGGGTGAGGCCTGACCCGCTCGCCGGGTGAGACACGCGTCACCTGCCGACGGCCCACCCACCAGGTATCCGCCGTTTCACGACGACACACGCCAACCGGCGGGACTCTCCGTCGCCGCCACGTAACTAAGTGCTGGCCCCGTACCGGGTGGTAATGGCTGACGCCGACCGCACAACCGACGCTGACGCGCTCATCGATGGCCTCCGAACGCGGCGCTCCGGACACAACTTCGACCCGGACGCCGACATCGACGACGACACGCTCACCGAGCTCATCCGGGACGCGACGCTCGCGCCGTCGTCGTACAACCTCCAGCCCTGGGAGTTCGTCGCCGTTCAGGACGACGACCGCCTCGCCGAGCTCGCCGAGATCGCCTACGACCAACAGCACATCGTGGACGCCGGCACGGCGATCCTGGTCGCCGGCCACACCGATCCGAAGACCGCCGACCGCGTCTTCGAGGAGTGGGTCGACGCCGGGCGCTTCGACGCCGACACCGGCGCCGAGCTCAAGTCCCAGACGGTCGCCAGCTACGAGAGCGACCAGGCCGGCCGCGACTACGCCGTCCGGAACGCCAGCCTCGCCGCCCAGAACCTCCTGCTGTCGGCGCACGCCCGCGGACTCACCGCCACGCCGATGTCCGGGTTCGACTTCGAGGCCGCCGCCGAGTTCGCCGGGCTGCCCGCCGACACGGTGCCCGTGGTGCTGATCGCGGTGGGTCCCAGCGGCGGCGAGGAACCCGACCGCCTCCCGCGGCGCAGCGTCGACGAAGTCCTGCACCGCGAGTCGATGTAACGTGTCGGCGCAGTAACCACGCCGCTTACAGTTGCTGGGTCCGTTCCCGTGTGTATGCCAGACACGTACGTGGATGCGGAGGTCGAAGTCGACGTTGACTCCGCCGAACTGGAGGTCGAAGCCGGCGACGAGGAGACCTTCGAGGCGGCGCTGACCGCGCCGGGACTCGACATCGAGGTCGAGGCCGAGGTACAGGTCGCCGACGAAGACCACGAGTCGGACGCCTAACAGCCGGCCGCGTCGCGGTGTGTGACCGCCACACCGCAACCAGCAATTTCCGCCGCGAACCGGCGGAAGGCGGCAAGCACCGAGTGCTTCACCACCGCTAAACGCCACGGGCGGGTACCGTGGTGTATGGCAGACAGCTTTTCGCCACTGGAGCTCCGAGACACGACGATCCGCAACCGGTTCGCCATGTCGCCGATGTGCCAGTACTCCTGTGAGGACCGCGACGGCCTCGCGACCGACTGGCACCGCGTCCACCTGGGGTCGCGGGCGGTCGGCGGCGCCGGCGTCGTGATGACCGAAGCCACCGCCGTCGAGGAGCGCGGCCGCATCTCCCCCGAGGACCTCGGCATCTGGAGCGACGAGCACGGCGAGGCGCTGGCACCCGTCGCCGAGTTCATCAGCGACCAGGGCGCGACGCCCGCCATCCAGCTCGCCCACGCCGGCCGAAAGGCCGGTACCGCGCGCATCTGGGGCGACGACAGCGGCCCCGTCCCGCTCGACGAGGGTGGCTGGGACCCGGTCGCACCGAGCGCCGATCCCTACCCCTACGAGGACGACGAGCGCGACACCCGGAAGCTCTCCACGGCGGACATAGAAGACGTCGTGGAGGCGTTCCGCGACGCCGCGCGGCGCGCCAACGAGGCCGGCTTCGAGGTCGCGGAGATCCACGCCGCCCACGGCTACCTCATCCACCAGTTCCTGTCGCCGGTGTCGAACCACCGCGACGACGAGTACGGCGGCAGCTTCGAGAACCGCACGCGGCTGGCCCGCGAAGTCACGTCGGCGGTCCGCGAGGAGTGGCCCGACGACAAGCCCGTGTTCGTGCGCATCTCCGCGACCGACTGGATCGACGACCGCGACTCCTGGACCGTCGAGGAGTCCGTCCAGCTCGCTGACGACCTGCACGCGCTGGGCGCGGACCTGATCGACGTCTCCACCGCCGGCATCCACCCCGACCAGGACATCCAGTCCGGCGGGCCCAACTACCAGCTGCAGTTCGCCGAGCGCATCAACGCCGACACCGAGCGCGACGTCGCCGTCGGCACCGTGGGCGGCATCCAGAGCGCCGAGCAGGCCGACGCCATCGTGCGCAACGACCGCGCCGACCTCGCGATCGTGGGTCGGGAGTTCCTCCGCGATCCGTACTTCCCCCTGCACGCCGCCCGCGAACTCGGCCGCGAGGACGCCGCCGACGTGCCCCCGCAGTACCGCCGCGGGTTCCAGTGATACGCGCCCGGGGACGTCACGCCGGCTCGAAGCGGTAGCCGTCCCAGCGCTGGCTCTCGGGCTCGCGGATGCCCGCGCCGGGCGCCCGGAGTTCAGCGCAGTAGACGGGGTCGACCGCGGCCCCGATTTCGATGCCGTCGGCCGTCGTGAGCTGGCCGAGCGCGCGCACCGCCTCGCCGTCCACCTCGAACTCGACGATGGCGAGGTGGTTCGGCTCGCGCACGCCCGGCGGCGTCGCCGTCGACGTGGTCCACGTCACGACCTCGCCGGTGCGCTCGGCGAGATCGACGGTCTCGGTCTGTGGGGCACCACAGTCCGGACACCGCGCGTGTCCGGGGTAGCTCAGGTGGCCGTTCTCGCAGCGGTGCGCGTCGAGGCCTGGCTCGGTGCTGTCGTGGTCGTCGCTCATGGCTGTTCGAGGATGGTGGTGGTCACGCAGTTGCCGAACCCGCCGACGTTGCACGCCAGGCCGACCTCGGCGTCGACCTGCCGGTCGCCCGCGGTTCCGAGCAACTGCTGGTAGAGTTCGTACGCCTGTGCGACGCCGCTGGCGCCCAGCGGGTGGCCCTTCGACTTGAGGCCGCCCGAGGTGTTGATCGGGAGGTCGCCGTCGCGGTCGGTGACGCCGTCCCGGACGGCTTTCCAGCCCGCGCCCTTCTCGAAGAACCCGAGATCCTCGCTCTGCAGGAACTCCAGGATGGTGAACATGTCGTGGAGTTCGGCCACGTCGATGTCGGCGGGGCCACGACCCGCTATCTCGTAGGCCTGCTCCGCGGACTCGACGACCCCGCGCATCGTCGTGGGGTCGTCGCGCTCGTGGACGACGTGGGTGTCGGTCGCACCCGCAACCCCCGAGATCACGACGTAGTCGTCGGTGTACTCCGCGGCGACGGATTCCGGGCACAGCACCAGCGCGGCGCTGCCGTCCGTGATGGGGCAGAAGTCGTACAGCCGCAGCGGGTCCGCGACCATGGGGGAGTCCAGGACCGTCTCTAAGTCGACTTCCTTGCGGAACTGCGCGTGGGGGTTGTCGAGGCCGTTGCGGTGGTTCTTGACCGCGACTTTGCCGAGGCTCTCGCGTGGCGCGTCGTACTGGGCGAGGTATTTCCGGGCGGTCAGCCCCGCGAAGCTCGGGAGCGTGACGCCGTGCTTGTACTCCACGGGGTGGGTAAGACTCGCGATGACGTCCGTGGCCTCGCCGGTCGTTCGGTGGGTCATCTTCTCGCCGCCGACCAGCAGCGTCAGGTCGCTCGCGCCCGACGCCACGGACTGCCAGGCGGCGTAGATGCCGGCACCGCCGGAGGAACTGGTCTGGTCGATGCGAGCCGTGTACGCCGGCATCGCGGCGAGATCGTGGGCCAGCGCGTTCGGCACACCGGTCTGTCCCTCGAACTCGCCGCTCGCCATGTTCGAGACGTAGAGGTGGTCGACGTCGTCGCCGTCCACGCCGGCGTCGGTGAGCGCGGCGTCGCCGGCCTCCGCGAGGAGCGCCAGCAGCCACGCGTCCCGGTCGCCGAACGCGGTCATCGACGCGCCGATGATTGCTACGCGGTCCATGGGTTGACTGTCGGCCACCCCGACTATTTACTTTTGCACCGACGCCCGCGGTCGTCGGTCCGCCCGAACCCGGGTGGTCAGAGTCCGACGGCGTCGGCAAGCAGCTCGTGGGAGCGCAGCGCCGCGTCGTGGTCCGGGACGATCTGCTGGACCATGACCTCCTCGACGCCGACGCGGTCCGCCAGCTGTTCGAACAGCCCAGCCAGCGTCTCCGGGCTGCCCGAAATCGCGCGCGGCCAGTCCCCTTCGGGAAGCGTCTCGGGGGTGGGATCGGGCACGCCCCCGAGTTCGTCGATGGCTTCCTCGACGCCCGGGGTGGTGCCGACCGTGCCGCGTTTCATGCGCTGGTAGGACGCCTCGGCGGACGCCCGCCGTCGCGCCGCGGCCGCATCGGTGTCCGCACAGACGGCGTTCACCGCGACCATGCCGGTTGGTTCGTCGACGCCACCGGGCAGCGTGGACGCGGTGAACGACTCCCGGTAGACGTCGAACGCGCGGGTCGCGAACTGTGGGCGGATGAACGCCGCGAAACAGTACCGCAGCCCGAGTTCGCCGGCGATGGCAGCACTGGACGGACTGGATCCCAGGAGCCACGGCTGTGGCGGCTCGTCGTCGCCACCGGGGACCGCGATCCCGCTGTACGCGTGGTCCTCGGGGAAGTCGTCGTGGAGGTGGCCGAGGACCGCTTTGACTGCGTCCGTGTGGTCGCCGTCCGGATCCGAGGAGTGGCGGTCGGTTTCGAGCGCGCGGTCGACCGCGGGCGAGCCGTTGGCCCGTCCCAGGCCGGCGTCGACGCGGCCGGGTGCGAGCCCGTCGAGCGCGCCGAACTGTTCGGCCACCTTCAGCGGGCTGTAGTGGTTCACCAGCACCGCCCCCGATCCCAGGCGGATTCGGTCGGTTTCGGCGGCTAGGTGCCCCAGCAGGACTTCCGGGGTGGTGCCGGCAAGCGTCTCCATGCCGTGGTGTTCGGCGACCCAGAAGCGTTTGTAGCCGAGATCGTCGGCCTGTTGGGCCGCCGCGACGGTGTTGGCGTAGGCGTCGGCGGCAGTGCCGCCGTCCGGGACCGGAGACAAGTCGACAACGGAGAGGTCCATGCCAGTGCTCGGGCGCTCCGCGAGAAAACAATTCGCCTACCAGCAGGGATCGGCGACACCGGCTGAAAGCCAAACGTTGACGTGCAATGCACACGAGGGTACGGTCGACAGAGCCGATGTCGCCACAGCGCCACGACGTCGATCCGGGTGCGGTCGCACACCACCGGGGGGCAGTCGACACCGACGACGTTGCCGAGCTCGCCGAGCGATTGCACAGCGCGGACGCCGACGAGCGCTCGGGGGCCGCCTGGCGGCTGGTTGAGGCGGCCGGAACGGAGCCGACGGCGGTTCGCGCCCATCTCGAAGCGATCGTGGCGCGCGCCGACGACGAGGACGTGTGGGTTCGACGCGGGGTGACCTGGGTGATCGCGGAGCTCGCCGAGCGCCAGCCCGACGCCCTCTCGATGAAGTTCTCGGAGCTCGTGGCGCTCACGGACGCCGACGACGAGCTGGTGCGCCAGAACGGCGCGGTGGCGGTCGCCGGCGTGACCAAGCGCTACCCCGAGCGCGCGACCGCGGGGTTGTCGACGCTCGCGTCGCTGACCCACGATGCCGACCCGTTGTTGGCGCGGTACGCCGAGGACGCCGTCGCGGAGGTGGCGGCGGAGATCGCGGCGCGCGCCGAGGACGCCGGCTATCCGATGCTCGTTCGCACCACCGCCGAGTACGCGGCGTTGCTGCCCGACGACCTCACGGTGGTGACCACCGACGACAGCGAGGACGGGCCGCCGGATCCGGTATCGGTGTCGTTCGGGGCGGATGCTCCGGTGGCCGTTGATGCCGCCGACCGCGGTGACGAGAGTGCGGCCCCCGGTCACCCGCCTGCAGAGGTCCCGGATGCCCCTTCGGTGGGGGTCTCACAGGCGGATCTCACGCCCGGCCTGGAGCTGCGGGAGACCGTGTTGACGACCGACTTCCGGGCGACCATCACCGACGACACCCTGGAGCACGGGCTGGTGACGCTGCGCCGGCTCAACGCAGCCACGGCGAACGGGACCGACAGCCGGGTGGTGGAGGCGTTCCAGCGCGCGCTCAAGCGGTGGGCCGCCGTCGACGAATACCCCCACATCGAGCGCGTGCTGGGGACCGGGGACACGTGGATCGCCACGCGATACGACGGCGCGGAGACGCTGGCCCGCCGGGGGCCGCCGGCGACGCTGAGCGAGGCACAGTGGGTGGTCGACCGGGTGACGCGGGCGGTGAGCTACGCGCACGCTCGGGGCGTCGTTCACGGCGGCCTGCATCCGGGTGCGGTGCGGTTCGTGGAGACGTCGGTCGGCGCGTGGGACGCCCCCGTGGTGGCCGACTGGGGGTTCGCGCACGCAGCGAGCGGCCACCACAGCCCCCCGATCCCTGCGGGGTTCGCGGCCCCCGAACACCACGACCCGGCGTCGTACGGGCGCTTCGATCAGTCCACGGACGTCTTCGGACTGGGGGCGCTGGCGTACTTCCTGGTGACCGGTGTCTCGCCGCGCGGCGGCGACGGGGTGGTGCCGGCCGCCCAGCAGAACCCGGCGCTGCCCGAGCGCGTCGACAGCCTCTTCGAGCGGTCGCTGGCGACCAGCAAGCAGGCGCGCTTCGAGACGGTGCTCGATTTCCAGGCGGCCTTCGACGAGTGCGTGGCCGACCTCCCCGGGGCGTGGCCGGCATGACGGCCGCCGCGCCCGGTCGCGTCCTGGACGCGGTGGCGTTCACGGGGAACGGGTTGGTTGTGGTCGCGGGCGTGGCGTTCACCTACTACGCGGCCCGGAACTACGCCCTTGATCGCCTCGAAGCGCACCGCGATTTCTGGGGGTATCTGACCTACGTCGGGATCGCACTGGCCCTGTTCGGCGGCTGCGGGGTGGCCGAGGTGGTCGGGGTCGGCGGCCGGATCGTGGTGGCGTGCCGCGATCTGGCGTTGCTGTTCGGGATCGTGTTCGTGTCGTTTTCGCTGCGGGAGGTGTATTACGCGAGCGCGCTGGCTCCGGGACCCGGGGAGCGGG
Source organism: Halobacterium sp. MBLA0001 (assembly GCF_049705385.1). Taxonomy (NCBI): domain Archaea; kingdom Methanobacteriati; phylum Methanobacteriota; class Halobacteria; order Halobacteriales; family Halobacteriaceae; genus Halobacterium; species Halobacterium sp. MBLA0001. The sequence goes on along the minus strand of NZ_JBNAMQ010000007.1, from coordinate 1,472,329 downwards.
CGGTGTCGCTGCCGACGCTGCGGGCCATCGAGTTCGGGTTCGTGGTTGTGATCGCGGTGGAGTGGGTGGCCGTGGTGTTCGTCGGCGGTGGCGCGACAACGGGCATCCTGCGTGGGTGCGTGGCCATCGCGTTCGCCGCCTACGGGGTGGTGTTCAGCGAGCGACTGGAGGGGCTGGCACACGGCACGGCGGTGGACACGCTGCGCCGGCATCTGGTGTTCGTGTTGGTGGCGGCAACGGGGGTTGCGGTGGTCGACGTGTTGGCGTTGGGGCTGCCGGGAGTGGCCGCCGACAGCGCCCGGTACGTCTTCGTGGTGTTGCTCGCCGGGTTCGTGGTGCCGCCGACGATCCGCCTCCAGCAGTCTGTCGCCGGTGTGACGTAATCCCCCGGGAGGGGCGCCGAGACACCGACACACACTTTAGGCCAGCCTAAATAGTGGCTGCCAATAGATGACCCAGGACATCTGTGTGATCGTGCCAACGATCCGGGAGTACGAGTGCATGCGGTCGTACTTCGAGAACGCCCGCCAGCACGGCTTCGACCTCGATCGGCTGTTCGTCGTGCTCGTCACCGAGGATTTCTGTGACACCGACAGCATGCGCGACCTACTCGCCGCGGAGGATGTCGCGGGTGCCGTCTTCGATGGGGCCGCGCGCGAGCAGTGGTACGACGACCACGACATCGGCGAGTACGACCACCTCGTGCCCGCCGCCAGCCACGCACAAACGTCGTTCGGACTGCTGTACATGTGGGCCCACGACTTCGAGTACGGCGTGTTCATCGACGACGACACGCTGCCACACGACGAGTGGGACTTCTTCGGCCGCCACCTGGAGAACCTCCACCACGAGGGGCCCGTCGAGTCGGTGTCCTCGGACGAGCGCTGGGTGAACGTCCTCTACCAGTCCGACTCGGCGCTCTACCCACGGGGGTATCCGTACGCCGCGATGGACGAAACGACGACCACCGGACAGGCCGAGACCGACCACGTCGTCGCCTCACAGGGGCTGTGGACGAACGTGCCCGACCTCGACGCCGTGCGGATCCTGATGGACGGCGATCTCCGCGGGCAGGCACAGACCCGTACCGAAACGGCGGATTTCGACCGCGACTTCGTCGCCGCCGAGGGCGACTACCTCACGGTGTGTTCGATGAACCTGGCGTTCCGCCGGGAGGTCATTCCGGCGTTCTACCAGTTCCCGATGGACGACAACGCCTGGGACGTCGGGCGCTTCGACGACATCTGGAGCGGGGTGGTGTTGAAACGCGCCGCCGACGTCGTCGGGGGTGACATCTACAACGGTGCGCCGCTGTGCGAGCACAACAAGGCACCGCGCTCGACGTTCGACGACCTCGCCAACGAGGTCGCGGGGCTCGAACTGAACGAGCACTTCTGGGAGGAGGTCGCGGCCGCTGATCCGGCCACGGAGACGTACGCCGGCGTGGCCGAGGCGGTGGGCCGCCGCCTCGCCGACGGGGAGTACGACAGCTACAACAACGGGGCGTTCCTCAACGAGTGTGGGGAGTATCTGCTGGACTGGGTGGCCTGCCTGGACGCGCTGGCGGACCGCGAGATCGCGGCGGCCGCCGGCGACTGACAGCCCACCACGTCGGGTCGTGTGGATGGCCCACAATCACAGCCTCCGGGACTGAATCGGTAGGTATAAGCGGTTTAGGCGAGCCTAATTTTGAGTATGTCCGAGGAATCCGGATTCCGCCGTCGAACGTTCCTTGCAGCAACTGGTGCGGCGACGCTCAGCGGTCTTGCAGGCTGCAGCGGCATGCTCGGCTCCAACAGCAGCACCGACGACCGACCGGGGATCGGTGACTTCCGGGGCTCGGGCGCGATCGTCCAGGACCGCCCCGCTCCCGGGGGCGAATCCATCGCTGACCTCCCGGATCTCGAAGGCGAACTCTCGATCTATCTGGGCGGCGGCGAGGGCGGGCGCTACGTCGCGCTTATCGACCTCATCAACCAGTACTACGACGACTTCAGCGCCACCCAGCAGACCCAGCGCTCCTCACAGCTCGCAAACAACATCGTCACCGAGTACGAGAACGACACCATGCAGGCCGACGTCTTCTGGTCCATTGACGCCGGCTCGCTGGCGTACGTCGCGTCGAACGGCGCGACACGAACGCTCTCCAGCGGAACCCGGGACCCCGTCCTCTCAGAGCAGTTCACCACCGAACACTGGGTTGGTCTCGCGGGGCGCTCCCGGGCGGTCCCGTACAACACCAACCAGTTCAGCGAATCTGACATCCCCAACAGCGTCGACGCCTTCACGACCGCCGACCGGTTCCAGGGCACGCTCGGCTGGGCACCCACCTACGGCGCGTTCCAAGGGTTCGTCACCGCCATGCGGCAGCTCCGCGGCGACGAAGCAACCCGCGAGTGGCTCACCAGCATGCGCGGCCAGACCCCAACCCGGTACAGAAACGAGTACCAGGCCGTCTCGGAAGGCATCACCAACGGTGAAGTGGGTGCCGGGCTTACGAACCACTACTACCCGATGCTCGTGTTCGCCGACCGCCCGGACGCCCCGCTGGACCTCGCGTTCACGCAAAACGACGCCAGCTCGCTGGTCAACACGGCCGGCGCGAGCGTGCTCAAGGGCGCCGACGACCCCGAGCTCGCGGAGTTGTACATCCGCCACCTGCTGTCCGCCGAAGCCCAGGAGTTCCTGGCGACCCGCGGGTTCGCGTTCCCCATGATCGACGGCGTCGACCCGGTCGGCCCGCTGCCGTCCATCGCGGAGCTCTCGCCGCCGGAGATCGACCTGCAGTCGCTGTCGGACGTCCAGCCCACGGTCAAACTGCTCAAAGACGTCGGCATCCTCTCGTAACGATGGCTGCACGCGAGCGACTCGCCCGCATCCGGAGCGCTGTCGTCAGCGGCGACGACGACGAACCGGGGCTGTCGCTCGCAGTGCTTGCGGGAGCCGTCGCAGCGTTCGTGTCCCTGCCCCTGGCTGGCCTGCTCGTGCGCGCGTCGAACTACGGGCTGGGACACTTCCTCGACGTCTTCGCCGACACCAGCAGCCTTGACGTGCTGGTGAACAGCCTCTCGCTGGTTGGCCTGGTGACGGTGGGCTGTGTGCTCGTGGGCGTTCCGCTTGCCGTGTTGACCGTGCAGACCGATCTGCCCGGCCGCCGCGCGTGGACGATCATCGCCGCGCTCCCGCTGGTCGTGCCCAGCTACATCGGCGCGTTCACGTTCGTCTCGGCGTTCGGCCCCCGGGGCGATCTCGCGGGCGCGCTCGGCGTGATCGGCATCGAGCGCATCCCCTCGATCTACGGGCTCCACGGCGCCGCACTCGTGCTCATCCTGTTCACGTATCCCTACGTGTTCCTCACAACGCGGGCGGCGCTGCTGTCCTTCGACGGCACACTGGTCGAGGCCGCGCGCACGTTGAACCACTCGCGGTGGCAGGCGTTCCGCCGCATCACGGTGCCACAGATACTGCCCGGTGTGGCGGCCGGTGGGCTGCTGGCGGCGCTGTACGCGCTCTCGGATTTCGGCACGCCGTCGATCATGCGCTACGAGGTGTACACCCAGCAGATCTTCGTCGCCCAGGGCAGCCTGGGGGTGCCCGAGGGGTATCCGGCGCTGCTGTCGATCCAGTTGCTGGCCGTGGTGGCGGTCGTGCTCGCGCTCGAATCCCGCATCGGCGACGGCGACACCGCCTACGTCTCTCGGGGTGCCAGCCAGCCCGGCCGGGTGTCCCTCGGCGTGTGGAAGTGGCCGGCGTTGGCGTTCTGCACCGCCATCGCGGTGCTGTCGCTGGGCGTCCCGCTGGGGGTGCTTGCGTGGTGGTTCCAGCGGGCCGGGGACGCCATCTTCGAGTTCGATCCGATGATCGCGTGGAACTCGCTGAAGGTGGCGGTGGCTGCGGCGGGGGTGGCGACGGTGCTCGCGTTGCCCGTCGCCGGATACGCCGCACGGTCGTCCTCGCGGCTGTCGATGGTCTCCGACCGGCTCACGTACGTTGGGTACGCCATCCCCGGGGTCGTGATCGCGCTGTCGCTGGTGTTCCTGTCCACGGAGTTCGTGCAGTCGCTGGTCAAGACGGTGCCGCTGCTCGTGTTCGCGTACGTGGTGCGGTTCCTCCCACAGGCCGTCGGATCCGTTCGGTCCTCGGTCCTCCAGGTGGACCCGAAGCTCACCGAGGCCGCGCGCACGCTGGGCCGGTCGTCGACGGACGCGTTCCGGTCGGTGACGCTGCCGCTGATCGCGCCCGGCGTTGCGGCGGGCGCGGCGCTCGTGTTCCTCACCACGATGAAGGAGCTGCCGGCGACACTGATGCTCCGTCCGATAGGTTTTGAAACCCTGGTGTCGTACATCTGGCTGGTTCGGGGAGCCGGGTCGTACGGCGCTGCTGCGGTGCCCGCGCTGGTGCTCGTGGGCGTCTCAGCGCTGTCGATGGTTGTGATCCTCGCACAGGAACGATACAATGGCTGAATCAGCTTCCAGACGCCACGCCGACGATACGTCCAGATCGACCGCCGAGTTCTCGGACGCCGACACGGTCCTCGAACTCGACGGTGTGACAAAGGAGTACGGCGCCGAAACCGCTGTGCGTGATCTCTCGCTGTCCGTTCGGGAGGGGGAGCTCCTCACGCTGCTGGGGCCGTCGGGCTGCGGGAAGACCACGACGCTGCGGATGCTCGCGGGCCTGGAGCGGCCCACCGGCGGCACCATCGAACTCGACGCCCAGCGGGTCGCCGGGCCGGACACGTTCGTCGCCGCCGAGGACCGCGAGATCGGCATCGTGTTCCAGGATTTCGCGCTGTTCCCGCATCTCTCCGTGGCGGAGAACGTGGCGTTCGGGCTGACCGACCGCGACGAGGACGCGACCGCTGCCCGCGTCGATGAGATGCTCGCGCTCGTGGACATGCCCGAGATGGGGGATCGCTCCGTCGACCAGCTCTCGGGCGGCCAACAGCAACGCGTGGCCGTCGCGCGCAGCCTCGCGCCCGAGCCGGACATCCTCCTGCTCGACGAGCCGTTCTCGAACCTCGACGTTCGGCTGCGCGTGGAGATGCGCGAGGAGGTGCGGCGCATCCTCAAGGAGGCCGGCGTCACCGCCGTGTCGGTCACCCACGACCAGGAGGAGGCGCTGTCGATCTCCGACCGCGTCGCCGTCCTCAACGGCGGCTGCATCGAGCAAGTCGGTGATCCCGAGGCCGTGTTCGAGCACCCCGAGTCCCGGTTCGTCGCGTCCTTCCTGGGGCAGGCGGCGTTCCTCTCGGCGCGCGTCGGCAGCGACACCGTCGACACCGCCGTGGGGTCGTACGACCGCGCGCTCCTGGCGGGGCTGACCGACGGCTACCAGGGCGCGATGGTTGACGTGCTCGTGCGCCCCGACGACCTGCGCGCCGCGCCCGTGGCCGACGCCACCGGTGCCGGCAACGGCACGATCGTGAAACGGCAGTACACCGGGCCGTCGTTCATCTACCACGTGGAACTGGACAACGGCGACGTGGTGCGGTGTCTGCACAACCACGCGGACAACATGGCGATCGGCGAGCCGGTGGCCGTCTCCCTGGTCAGCGACCACGCCCTGGCCTGGTACCCCACGGAGTGATGGTGCGGCTCCGTCGCGCGGTGTGGTCGCGCCCGCTCGTGGTGGCCGCGCTCGCGGCGGCCGCGGCGGTGGTGGCGTTCGCCACCGCCACGCTCGTGTTTCCGTACCGGTCGTTGAACCACGACGAAGCCGTCTACCTCCAGCAGGCCGCACTGTTGCTTGACGGACGACTGTTCCTGCAGCCGCCGGTCGCCGACGCGTTCCGGCCGTGGTTTTTCGTCTCCTCGCCGCGGGGGCTGTATTCGAAGTACGCGCCCGTGACCGCGGCGATCTACGCCGCCGGCCGGCTGGCCGGTGACTACCAGTACGCGCTGTCGGCGGTGGCGGCGGGCAACGTCGCGCTCCTCTACGGGGTGGTGCGAGACGCCTGGGACCACCGCACGGCGGCCGTCGCCGCGGTGTCGCTGCTGGCGTCACCGCTGTTCGTCGTGCAGTCGGGGGTGTTCCTTCCGTACGCGCCGACGACGCTGTTGAACCTCGCGTTCGCGTTCGCGTACTTCCGCGCCGAACGCACCGACAGCACCGTGTGGGCGGGCGTCGCCGGCGTCGCTGTCGGGCTGGCGTTCTTCGCGCGGCCGTACACGGCGGTGCTGTTCGCAGCGCCGTTCATCGCACACGCGGGCTGGACGCTGTGGGCGGCCGCGCCGGCGTGGCCCGACTGCCTGGCGCGCCGCGCCGCCACCGCAGGGTTGGGGGCGGCCGGCGTCGCCGTGGCGCTGGGCTACAACGCCGTCGTGACCGGTGATCCGCTGGTGTTCCCCTACGAGGCGTTCGCCCCCCTGGACGGGCTGGGGTTCGGCCACCGTGAGATCCTCGGCTACGACCAGTTGTACACGCTCTCGCTTGCGCTGCGGTCGAACGCCGAGGTGGTCGGGTCGTTCCTCCGCAACTGGGCGCCGTTCGGCGCGCTCGGCAGCGTGCTCGCGGTGGTCGGCGGTGCCGTCGTGGCGCGCCGCGAGGCGTGGACGTGGCGGCGCGCCGTGCTCGGCGGCGTCGCGGTGAGCGTGTGTGGCGGCAACCTCGCGTTCTGGGGGAACCGCAACATCCTCGGCAGCCTCCCCGATCACACGGACGGGCTGATCCACGCCCTGGGGCCGTACTACCATTTCGACGCGCTGGTGCCGGTGAGCGCGTTCGCCGCCGTGGGCGTGCTGGCGGTCGTGGATCGCGCGCGCCATGCCGCGGTGGCCCGCGTCGATGCGGAGGCGGCCGCTGCTGTGGCGGGCGCGGTCGTGCTCGTTGCCGCCGCGGTGCTCGGCGCAAGCGCCGTGGCTGCGACGGCCCCACCGGTCGCGGAGAACACCGACGTGACCGCCAACTACGCGGCCGCCTACCAGCCCTTCGAGCCGTCGCCGCCGGAGAACGCCGTGGTGTTCGTGCCGGACCCCTACGGGAACTGGCTGAACCATCCGTTCCAACCGCTCCGCAACACGCCCGGGTTCGACGGGCCGACCGTGTACGCCGCCGGGGACCGGGCCCCAGCGGTTGCGGCCGCCTACCCGGACCGCGACCTCTACCGGTACACGTATCGGGGGGCGTGGTCGCCCCAGGGTGATACCCCCGTCGAGCCGGTGCTGCGGGAGGTGTCGCTAGTCACGGGTGAGGCGGTCACGGCGACGGCGTCGTTCGGCGTGCCGTCCTGGACGGCGGGCGCGACTGTGACCGTGACCGCGGGCGGCGAGCGCGCCCACTACGCGCTGACGGGCGTGGACAACCGCAGTCGGGCGACAGTCGACATGCATGTGACCGACGGGCGCGTCACGCTCAGCGGGCCGGTGGCGGGGGCAGACGCTGATTCGGTGCCGGTCAACGGGTCCACGGTCTCCATGTCGGTGCTCGTCGATGGCGGGTACGGTGCCGGGTTCAGATACCGAGTCGAGTTGCCGGTGTCGACGGCCGGCCAGCAGTACCGGGCGGTGACGCCGTCGCGGTCGCTGTGCACTGACCTCCAGGTGTGTGGGGGGCCGTCGTCGACGTACGTCCCCGGCAGCGGCCCCGAGGGGGCGTGGATCAACGTGTCGGTGGCAACCGGCCGCCGGACGGCGGCTACGGGAGGCGTTCCTCGGCGCAGACTTTGAGGATCGAGCCGAGGATCTCCGCGCCGCCCTCCAGGGGGTCGAGTTTCGTGTCGCCGAGGCGGTCGGCGTACCCGATGGGTTCCTCGATGACGTCGTAGTTCCGGCACAGCGGCCGGATCAACAGCTCCGCCGAGAGGCCGGTGTTCTGCGTCCAGTCGATGGCGTCGATGACCGGCGCGCGGTAGGCCCGCATTCCGGTGGTGGTGTCGTGGACGCGCTCGCCGACGAGCAGCGACGTGATGGCGGCGAACGCGGCGTTCCCGAGGCGGTTGAACGCGGGCATCGTGTCGGCACCCCAGTAGAGGCGGTCGCCGCTGACCACGTCGTAGCCCTCGTTGATGCGCGCGAGGAACGCCGGGATGCGCTCCATGGGGTAGGTGTTGTCGCAGTCCGTGGTGATCACGACCGGCGTGTCCGCGGCGTCGAGGGCGGCGGCGACGGCGACGCCGTACCCCTGGGGCTCCTGTTCGATGACGGTGGCGCCGTGTTCGCGGGCGATCTCCGGGGTACGGTCGCTGGAGCCGTCGACGCAGACGACGCGTGCGCGGTCGTCGGTGGCGTCGGCGATGTCAGTGAGCACAGTGTCGATGGCGGCGGCTTCGTTGTACGTCCCCATTGCGACGGTCACGTCGTCGAGGGTGTACGACCGGTCGTGCATTGGCCCTGCGTAGCCCGCACAGCCATTTTAGGCTTGCCAAAAACGGGCTGTGGTGAAAAACCATAAATACGTTCACTCCCATCACCGCATGAGACACCGGAACGAGTTTCCAACAATGAGTGATGCCGACACGGATGCTACGACGGACGAGCACGACACCACTGTGCTCGTTGTCGACGACGAACGCGGGCTCGCAGATTTATACACAATCTGGCTCGAAGACGACTACGACGTCAAAACGGCGTACAGCGGAACTGAGGCGATCGACGCCATCGACCCCACCATCGATGTGGCACTGCTCGACCGCCAGATGCCGGACGTGTCCGGCGACGACGTGCTCGACGAACTCCGCGAGCGCGGGATCGAATGCCGGGTCGCAATGGTCACCGCAGTCGAACCGGAGTTAGACATCATCGACCTCGGGTTCGACGACTACCTCCAGAAGCCAGTCGACAGGGACACGCTGCTTGAGACGGTTGGACGGTTGCAGCGCCGGTCGACGTACGACGACACCGTCGCCGAGTTCTTCGCGGCAGCGCGCAAGCAAGCACTCCTCTCGGAGTCGGACGACCCGACGATCACCGACTCCGCGGAGTTCTCCGCCCTGGAATCGGACCTCGCGAGCCTCCGGGACGACCTCGACGACGTCGTCGCGGACTTCGACGACGCGGACTACGAGGTGCTGTTCCGGCAGCTATCGGGTCCCGACGGCGACACTGATGACGGGTAGCCGACGGGACGCCGCCACCGTCCTGGAGTCCGCGGCCGCAATCACCACCGCGACCAGCGTGGACCGCGTTTTCGACGCGCTCATCGAGGCGGTCGACGATGCGGTCGCGGCTCCCGCCTGCGTCGCCACCGCCGCCGCCGACGGGCTATCGGTCCACGGGTGGACCGGCGACGCCGATCCCGAGACGCTGGCCACCCAGCCGGCGGCCCGCGCCCTGGACTCCGGGACCGTCGTCCGCACCACCGCTCGCGACGCGGTCACGGTGCCGGTCGACGACCACGCAGTCGTGCAGGTGTTCCAGCCCCCCGCAGCCGGCGGCGACGACACCGTGGCAGTGCTCACGCAGCTCGCCGCCCACGCCACGAGCGCGATCCAGCGCCTCGACGCCCAGCGCCGCGCCGAGGCCAGCGAGCAGCGCTTCCACGCCCTCTTCGAGGCAGCCGACGACGCCCTCGTCCTGTACGGCATCGAAGACGGCACTCCGACCGCGATCACGCACGCCAACGAGTCGGCGAACGCGCTGTTCGAGCTGCCGGCACCCGGGCTGTGTGGGCACCGCCTCCCAACGCTCGTGGACGCGGCGGCCGACGCGTTCGCGCCGGGCAACAGCAGCCGCAGGATCACCACGACGGTGACCGCGACGGACACGGTGGTCACGGTCATCGTCCATCCGCTGCCGGCGGCCGACGGCGTCGACGCGTTCGCGGAGCTGCGGGACGTCACCGAGCACGTGGAGCGCGAGCGCGCGCTGACGAGCCTCCACGACGCCACCCGCCGGATGTTCGACACCGAAGACCGGGAAGCGATCGCGTCGATCGTGATCGACGCCGCAACGGCGCTCATCGACCTGCCCCACGTGGGCCTGTTCTTCGCGGACGCGGACGCGCTCGTGCCCGCCGCTGCGGCCGACGCCGTCACCGGCACCGATCTCCCGGCGTTGGAAGCCGGCGACAGCATCGCCTGGGAGGTCTACACCGACGGCACCCCACGGTGGGTGACCGAGGTGCCCTCCCACCCGAACGTCGCCAACGCTCGGACGAAGATCCAAGAGGAGTACCTGCTCCCGCTCGGTGACCACGGCGTCCTCATCGTCGGCGCCGAACGCTCGGGCGTTCTGTCGCGGCTGGACCGCGACCTCGCCGGCATCCTGGCGGCGAACGCCACCGCCGCCCTCGATCACGCGCGCCACGCGCGCCACCTCCGCGACCGGGAGACCGACCTCCGCAGGGAGCGCAACCGGCTGCACGCCCTGTTCGAGAACGTCCCCAGCCCCACGGCGAGCTTCGTCATCGAGGACGGTGCCCCCATCGTGCAGTCGGTCAACGACGCCTTCGAGACGGTGTTCGGGTGGACGGAAGCGGATCTCGCGGGCGAGAACATCGACGAGTACATCGTCCCCGCGGACACCCGCAGGGACGCCGCGGCGTACAACCGGAAGATGAAAGCCGGGGAGACGGTCAACGTCGAGGTCCAGCGCCGGATCACCGACGGCGTCCGCGACTTCCTGCTTGACGTCGCGCCGTTCCGACTGGCCGACCCCAGCGTGCACGGCTTCGCCGTCTACACCGACATCACGGACCGCAAGGAACGCGAGCGCGAGCTCGAACGCCAGAACGAGCGCTTGGAGGAGTTCGCGAGCATCGTCAGCCACGACCTCCGCAGCCCACTGAACGTGGCCCGCGGGCGGGTCGAGTTGGCCGAAGAGACGGGTGCCAGCGAGCACTTCGACCGCGCCACGCAGGCCCTCGACCGCATGGGCACGCTCATCGAGGACGTGTTGGCGCTGGCGCGCCACGGCAACAGCCTCGACGACACCACCGCGGTGGCGCTTGCCGAGGCCGCCACGGACGCCTGGCAGACCGTGGCCACGACCGCCGCCACCATCGAGGTCGCGGACCCACCGACGGTCCAAGCCGACCCGACCCGGCTCCGGTCCCTGCTCGAGAACCTCTTCCGGAACGCCGTCGAGCACGGACGCCCCGATGCGGGCGAGCCGCCGGTCGACGGCGCCCCGATCACCGTGACCGTCGGCGCGCTCCCGGACGCCGACGGCCCCGGGTTCTACGTTGCTGACGACGGCGTCGGCGTGCCGCCGGACCGACGCGACGTGGTCTTCGAATCCGGGACGACGTTCAGCGACACGGGAACCGGGTTCGGGTTGGCCATCGTCGAGAACGTCGCGGACGCACACGGGTGGCGGGTCACGCTCACCGACAGCGCCGACGGCGGGGCGCGCTTCGAGTTCCGCACCGACGGCACGCCGCCGGGCGCGCCCTTCCGGACGTAGGACGACTACGGCGGGTTCGTGTCGGTGTCCGGGGGCTGCTCGTGGGCGGCCGTCGAGAGCACGGTTTCGAGTTCGTCTACGGCCACCCAGATGTCCTCGTGGCTGACGTAGTACGGCGACGGCGCCACCCGCAGCACGTCCGGCGGCCGAACGTCGACCGCAACGCCGCGCGCATCGAGGGCGCGCGCGACGCTCTCGGCGTTGGGGTGGGTGAGCGCGACGTGGCCACCGCGGCGCTCGGCCGCACGCGGCGACCGCACGTGGCAGTCCGGCACGTGGGCGTCCACCAGCCCGATCACGTACCACGTCAACGCCACCGAGTGTGCGCGGAGCTCAGTGATCCCGACCGCCGTACCCACGTCCAGCGCGCCGAACAGCGGCGCGGCGGCGTACACGTCGACCGGTGTGTGTTGCCACTCGGCGGCGTGGGAGGCGGCCGCCCCCGTGGACGGTGGGTCGTCGGGGGTCAGCCACGCCGTGCGCGCCGGCGCGGAGATGTCGGCGTTGTCGTCGTGAACGAACAGCCCGGCGACGGCACCCGGGCCGGCGTTCAGGTAGCGGTGACTGGACCACACCCCGAAATCGACGCCGCTGCGGTGGAGCGTGTGGTCGACCACGCCCGCCGAGTGCGCCAGATCAAAGCCGACGTACGCGCCGTGACTGTGCGCGATCTCGGTGATCGCGTCGACAGCGAGCAGTTGGCCCGTCCACGGGCGCACGGACGGCAGGTACACGACCGCCGTGTCGTCGGTGACTGCGTCCGCGACCGCGGCCGGCGTGATGGCACCGGCGCTGTCCGCAGCCACGGTCACGACGGGGCTGGCCGGCTCCTCGCCGGTGGCACCCGCGGCACCCTCGGGGACCACCACGGTGTCGCCGTCGGCGGCACGCCGGAACCCGGCGACGAGCCGGCGCGCAATCGTCCTCGGCGACCCGCCGGCGGCGACACACTCCGACGGCTTCGCGCCGATGAGTCCCGCCACGCGATCCCCCAGCAGCTCGGCGTAGTCGGCCCACGCCGGCTCGGCGTTGGTCCACGCCCCGTCGCCACGGGCGCGCCACTGGTCGACCGCCCGCTGCAGTGTCGCCGCTGCGTCGTCACCGTGGGCCCCGAGCGTCGCGGCGGTCAACGCGACGCCGTCGCCGGGCGGCTCGAAGCGCTCCCGGAGCCCGGTGAGCGCGGCGTCCGCGTCCCGCATTCGCGCTGCCGACCGCGACGCGTCGAACGCCCCGTCGTCCATGCCTGCCTCCTGGGGTGTCAGACCAATAAACGTGGTGCCGGCTGGCACGCCCCCGCCGGCGTGGCCAGTGTTGGACCGGAACGCATACCTCCGCCGGTGCCCGTAGCACGCGTATGAACCGCCGCGCGTTCCTCACCGCAAGCGCCGGGCTTGGAAGCACCGCCGCGCTCGCAGGCTGCCTCGGCGCGCTTGGCTTCGAGCGCCAGTCGGCGTGGCGCGACCCGCCGCTCGCCGAGGACCGCCCGGACAGCGTGTACTATCCGGCGGTCGTCGAAGGCATGAGCGTCTACGGCACTGACAGCAGCGGTCGCGTCGGGTTCGCGCTCATGCACTCGTTCCCACACCGGTTCTGGACGGTCACCGGCACCGCACAGACCAAGGTGGTCGTCGACGCCGAGGACACCGTCCACCTGATGGCGACCGTCTGGGACACCGACTCCGGGGCGATCCTGCCGGTGGATCCCTCCATCACGATCACTGACGACGACGGTGCGACTGTCGGCACCACGACGCTCTGGCCGATGCTCTCCCCGAACATGGGGTTCCACTACGGGGACAACGTCGCGCTCCCGGGGTCGGGGACGTACGACGCCACGCTCACAGTCGGCCCGGTCGGCATCACGCGCACCGCGCCGTTCGGCGACGCGTTCGATACCGGCGCGTCCACGACCATCCCGTTCACGTTCGACCCGGCGGACACCTACAACCTCGAATACCGACGCCTCCGCGACCGGGCCGGTGACCCGGGGACCGTCGATTTGATGTCGACGGACGGGGTGCCGGAGCCGGTTGCGCCCGCGGAGTCGGCGCTGCCCGGCACGGTCCTCGGAGCGCCATCCGTCGACGGCATGGAGCTGGCGGTGTCCGTGGTGCGCGACGGCGCGCGGTTCGGTGCCGACGGCCAGCCGTACGTGGTGGTGTCCCCACGCACCCCGTACAACCGCATTCTCCTTCCGCGGATGGCGCTGTCACTGACCGCGACCGACGCCAGCGGTGTCACGCGCTTCGACGGCGCGCTGGCCCCCTCGATCGACCCCGACCTCGGTGCCTACTACGGCGCGCCGGTCGAGGGGCTTGCGGGCGGCGAGACACTCACGATCACCGTCGACACGCCGCCGCAGCTCGCGCGCCACGACGGCTACGAGACCGCGTTCCGGGCCGCCGGCGGCACGGCCACGGTATCCTACCCCACGAACGGCGGCACGGCACCCTGAAGCGACAGCAGCCACAGGCTGACGACGGTGTACCCGATCATCACGAGCACGAACGGGTACTGGCTTTTGATGGCAACCAGCCGCCGCGGGAACACGTCGTAGGCGGCGGTGTGTGCGGCCCACACCGCCAGCAGGTGCCCCGCGAGCACGAACGCGATGCTGGCGGCGTTGAACCAGCCCGGCGGTGACAACACCACGGGGTTCGGCGGCGGCACCAGCGGCGACGCGCTGACGGCAACCATCGCGGGGGCCAGCGAGACGGCCAGTGTGGCGTAGTGTGCCAGGTGGTAGCCGGCCGCGACCGCCAACAGCGGCGGCGCGAACCGCACCGCGAGCGCTCTGCTGGTGAGATACGTCCCCGAGAGCCGGCGCGACCACCGGCCCGCGTACAGGTACGCGCCCAAGAACACGGCGTAGCCGGCGAGGAACACCGCCGTGTACACGACGATCGCGCGGTTGGTGGTGGAGCCGGCCGGCAGCACGGCTGTGAGCGTTCGGATCGTCGTGTCGCCGGCTGTCGTCGTGATGAACCCGCTGTAGGTCAGCTCCCAGACGAGCCCGATGACGAACGCGATGTCCGAGCGGTCCGTGACGACGTCGGGGTCTTGGAGCCGGCTGCCGGGGAGCACGGCCCGCACCCGGTCGGGGTATCGCTGCACGATCCCGACGGCCCCGTAACACCGCAGCATCACCGACACCGGGTCGGCGTTGTGGAACCACGCCTCCGGCCCGACCAGCACCGCGCCGGCGACGGTCACCACGGAGTACACCACCAACACCGTTGCCAGCACCGACGGCACCGTGCTGATCGGGAACACGACTTCCACCCAGACCAACGCGAGCAGTCCACAGACGGCCGGCCACCGCTGGAGGGACGCCGGATACGTGATGAACCCCGACGGGAGCACGGTCGCGATCGCGCGCCACGGGTTCAGGATCGGCCACACGTTGCCCACGACGTACGACAGGATCGGGAGCGCGGCCCGCCCGCCGGCGAACGCGATCAGGATCGTGAAGCTCGCGGTCGGGAGCGCCGGCCCGGTGAACCCGAGGTACACCGCCAACACGAGCACGACCACGCCGAGCGTCCGGCCGCCCCACACGGCCAGCCGGCGCAGTCGGCCGGCCGACGGCAGCGGGTACGACCAGTCGTCGAGGCGCGCGATGAACGCGCGGTCGGTGACGAAACTCGCGAGCAACGCCGACGCCCCGATCGTCGCGCCGCCGGTCGCGAGGTACAACCACCGCGGCACCGCCAAGGTGTCTTTGGGGGACTTCGAGAGCGTGAGGCCGTTGGACGCCCCAACGGTGCCCGCCAGCGCCGCCAGCGCCACACACCACACCACGAACTGCGCGCCGATGCGGACCGCCGGCGTTCGCAGCACGCGCCCGACACCCTCCCAGTCAGGCGAGGATGGCATACATGATCAAGAACCCGAAGTACACGAGCACCAGCACTGCCAGCGCTCGGAGGCGGAACGACCGCAAGTCGTCTTCTTCGGCCAGGTATGCGTCTTGGAAGGCCGCCCGTTCGGCGTCGTCGATGCGCTGTGGGTGGTCGGTGCCCTTGTGTAAGGTCAGCCGCGTTGCCGACGGGAAGGGGCGCTGGCAGTACTCGCAGACGGCTGCCGGCGTCTCACCCGCGGGCACGGCGGTCGCGTGCTGTGCTGTCGTCATGGGGTCAGTATGCAGTGGCTAGCAGCCACCGGGTTGAAGATGTTCTGGTCGGGCGTGCTCGCCGGCGCGCTACGGTGCCAGCGGGCGCTCGTCGCCGGTGACGCTGTCCACGATCACGTCGCCGCCGTCGCGGGTCGCCAGCCAGAACAGCTTGTGCGCCGCGACCGGCGCCGACAGCTCGATCTCGGGGGCGGCACCCAGCGAATACGACCGCAGCGTCCACTTGAAGACGGCGTCGCGCGCCAGCGCCCGGGACTGCTCGCGGTCCACGGCGGGCGGCACCACGAGCACGTCGGCAAGCGTTCGGGTGGTCGTTTCGGGATGGGTGTCCGCGCGCAGCGGGAGCCTGCGGGCGCGGTCGAGGCTGACGACGTACTCGGTGTCGCGGTCGCCGAGGAACCGCCGGCTGATCGTGGCCGTGGCGCGGTAGACGAGATACGGATACGCGACCGCGCCGACACGCCCGGTTGCAGCCACCTCATCGCGGCTGATCGCGGGCGCGATCACGTCCAGCGTGGCGCGCTCGCGGATCCGTTGGTCGTCGTCACCCGCGGGGACCGATGGGATCGACCGGTCGCCGTCAGTCGTCATCCGTCCAGTAGTCGGTGTCGGCGACGTGGGACCGGATGCTGTCGTGTTCAGTGATCGGCGCCGGATCGGGGCGCCCGCCGTCGGTGGCGTACTCGCTGCCGTCGCCGTCGTCCTCGGTGATCGCCGCCAACGGCCGATGCATCATGTCGAACGCCTCCGAAACGTCGTCCTGGTCGGGCGGCGTTGTCAACAGCGACACAACCACGAGCACGACCGCGGACACCACGAACGCCGGGAACAGCCCGTACACGGTCAGCATCCCCGACACTGCTGGGTGGAAGCTGTTGACCGTCTCCGCCCCCAGAATGGTGGGCCACTGCGTCCACAGGATCATCGTCGCCGTGCCCGTGACCATGCTCGCGACTGCGCCCGCCGCGGTGACGCGGCGCCACCACAGCACGGCGATCAACAACGGCCCCAGCGCCGCGCCCAGCCCGCCCCACGCGTAGTTCAACACCAGCTCGTAGATCGGCGTGTTCCGGGCGACGTACGCGAACCCGATGGACGCGAACCCGATCGCGAGCGTGACGTACCGCGAGTACCGCACCAGCTGGGCTTCGGTTGCCTGCTCGTTCAGGAAGCCGTGGTAGACGTCCTCGACGACGGCGCTCGTCGCGACCAACAGCTGTGAGTCCGCACTCGACATCATCGCGGCCAGCGCCGCCGCCAACACGACGCCGGCGACCGCGCTCGGCAGCAGTTCCAGCGTCACCAGCGGCATCGCGTTGTCGGTGTTTTCGAGGCCGCCGAACTGCGTGAGTGCGTACAGTCCCACCAGCGCAGCGCCGATGTACGCGACGAACATGAACAGCTGTGCGACGACCGCCGCGGTGCGGACGTTGCGCACGCGGTCGATCCCCATGAACCGCACCATGATGTGTGGGTTCCCGGGGATGCCCAGCCCGACCGCGGCGTACGAGATGATGCCGAACAGCGCCGCCCAACCGGTCGCGCCGCCGGTGATGCTCGTCAGCGACGCGCCGTTGTCCATCGCCGCGAGGTCGGCGAACGGCAGCCCCCAAGTGGCGTACGCGATGATCGGCAGGATCGCGAACGCCGCGAGGATGATCGCGCCCTGGAAGTAGTCCGACCACGCCACCGCGAAGTAGCCGCCGAGCATCGTGTACCCGACGACGATGACGCCGCCCGCAACGATGCCCACCCACATGTCGACGCCTGTGAGCACGCGCAACAGCGTGCCGGCGGCGACGATCTGCGCGCCGACGTAGCTCCCCTCGAAGACGATCAACACGAACGACGACACCGCCTTCACGACGCCGGTGTCGTCGTTGAGTCGGGTCGCGAAAAACGTCGGCAGCGTCACCGCGCGCACGATCTCGCTGTACTTCCGGAGGCGCTTGGCCAACCCCGCCCACGCCGCGAGGTCCGCGGGGATCATGCCGACGCCGTTGTAGAACGCCATAATGCCCGTGGTGTAGGCGTCACCGGGCACGCCGAGCGTGAGCCAGCCGCTCATCTCCGAGGCGCGCTCGGAGAACCCCGTCACAACCGGGCCCACGTCGCGGCCGCCGATGACGTAATCCCCCACGGAGTCCATGAAGCGACTCGCCCAGACGCCGATCCCGATCAGCACCACGAGGTAGGCGGCGAACGCGCCCAGCACCCACGCGTTCGCGCTCCCGGCGAGCGCGTTACTCACTGTGGTCACCCGTGAGCCCGTATCGCTCTCGGAGCCGCCGCTCGCGGCGCCCCTCCCAAACGTAGTACACCACCAGCGCCACGAGGTAGGCGACGAACGGTGCGAACAGTCCGATCCAGTCGAGTGTCCCGACCGCCATGTTGTCAGCACTGAGAGTCGCCGAACCCTGAAAACCCTAACGTCGTGGGATAACTTCACCACGGCACGCGATTCAAATTGACACGCGATCACTCCCGCTGGGGAAGTCCGGGGTTGCTGTCAGCGAACGAGCGTTACGTTCATTTCCCTGTCCGCCCAAAACGCATGTAGGGAATGCGCCGGGATTATTTCGAACTCGACGTGTCAAACGTCGACTGGGTTGCGAACGGCGGCAAACCGAAACAGCCGACGGTCGTGATCGAGTTCACGGGCGATACTGACGCGCTCCGGGACCGCCTCACCGACACCACGGGGGCGGTACTGGAAGCCACGGAGACGGACGCGGCGTTCCGGCTCACGGACGCCGCCGACGACACCGACGCCGCGGGCGTCGTTTCGGTCACGAACCGCGTCACCGGTGATTTCATCCTCGAACTGAACGTCGCCGCCGACGACGTCACACAGTTCGTCCGTGCCGCCCGGCGGTACGGCGAATCCGACGCCGCACGCGACGCCGACGGGCGGTACCGCGTCGAGATCCGGGTCGACGGCACGGAGCTGGTTGTCCACGAGAAAGCCACGTTCCTCGTCTACAGCAGCGACGGCGACCTCCTGCGGGGGCGCAGCCTGATCCCCAGCGGTGTCGAACTCTAACCCCAGATAGGGATAGCTAAGTGTGCGGGCGCGCTGGCGTCGCGCATGGACGACACCGACGACGGTCGTGTCGAGCTGTTCGGGACGGCAGGAATCAGGGGGGACGCGGTCGAGACGGTCACGCCACAGCTGGCCCTGGCTGTCGGCACCGCCGCCGCAACCACCGCGCCCGGCGACACGCCGGAGTTCGTCGTCTCCCGGGACGGCCGCGAAACCGGCCCGGCACTGATCGCCGCGGTCACTGCGGGGCTGGCCGCCGGCGGTGCGCGCGTGATCCGCGGCGGCGTGTTACCGACCCCGGCGCTGGCGTACGCGAGCCGGGGGCGACGCGGCATCCAGGTGACCGCCAGCCACAACCCGCCGTCGGACAACGGCATCAAGCTGTTTGCGGACGGCCGGGAGTACGACAGCGACGCCGAGCGCGCCATCGAAACGCGGGTGGCGGCTGACACGGAGTACGCCGCGTGGGTGGAGTGGGGCAGCGCGGAGTCGGCGACGGTGCGCCCCGACTACCGGGCGGCCGTCGAGGCGTTCGCGCGCGACCACGGCGCGCCCCTCGACGGGACCACGGTCGCGGTGGACTGTGGCAACGGCGTCGCTGCGGTCGCCACCCCCCACGTCCTGCGGGCGCTCGGCGCGCACGTCGTCACGCTGAACGCCAACGTCGACGGGCATTTCCCCGGGCGGCCGAGCAAACCAACGCCCGAGACGGTCACCGACCTTCGGGAGTTCGTCGCCACCGGTGACGCGGCGTTCGGGATCGCCCACGACGGCGACGCCGACCGCATCGTCATCGTCGACGGCGACGGCGACATCGTCCACGAGGACACCATCGTCGCGATCCTCGCCGACCACTACACGCGGACCAGCGACGCCGCCGATCCGGTCGTGGTGACCACGCCGAACGCCAGCGGCCGCATCGACGACCGGGTCACGGCGGCCGGCGGACGCGTCGAGCGCGTCCAGTTGGGGGCGCTCCACGAGGGCATCGCCGCGGCCCGCGACGACGGCGGCGACGTCGTGTTCGCGGCCGAACCCTGGAAGCATATCCACACCGCGTTCGGCGGTTGGATCGACGGCGTCACGTCCGCCGCAGTGCTGTCGCGGCTGGTCGCCGACGCCGGCGGTCTCGCGCCGCTCCGCGATCCGGTGACAGAGCGCCCCTACCGGAAGGTCAGCGTCGACTGCCCGGACGAGAAGAAAGCCGCCGTGATGGACGCCGTCGCGGACCGGCTGCCCGACGCCCACCCGGACGCCGACGTGGAAACCGAGTACGGCGTCCGGCTCGCGTTCGCCGACGGATCCTGGACGCTGGTGCGCCCCAGCGGGACCGAACCGTACGTCCGCGTGTACGCCGAGAGCAGCGACGTCGACGAGCTCGTCGACGCCGTTACCGACGTCGTGGCGTCGACCGTCAGCGACGTCTGATCGCGTCGCGGACAACAGCCACACACATATGTCGAAATCGGCCACAGTAGCTGGCGAAAGCGGCACGTTTATCATAACTTGTCACCCTCAACATTGGCACGCATGGCCGATTTCGACCGACGGGAATTCCTGAAACTAGCGGGGGGAACAGTTGGCGCATCGCTGGTCGCAGGTTGTAGTAGTGGCGGCGGCGGCGGCGACACCACGAAGGTCGGCACGGTGTACGGGACTGGGGGTCTCGGCGACGGCTCGTTCAACGACCAAGCCAAACAAGGCCTCGAACGGGCGAAAAAAGAGCTGGACATCACGTACGAGGAGTCCCAGCCGGAGAACAACTCCGAGTTCGCAACCGACCAACAGCAGTACGCCCAGGACGGCAGCTTCGATCTGGTGAACTGTGTGGGGTACGCACAGAAGGACGCACTGGCGACGAACGCCGCTGACTTCCCCGACCAGCGGTGGGCGCTCGTCGACGAAACCGTCGACCAGGACAACGTCGCGAGCTACCGGTTCCGCGAGGAAGCGGGCTCCTACCTCGTGGGCGAGCTGGCGGGGCTGCTCACCCAGCGCGAGTTCAGCGCGGGCAGCGGCGCGACCAACCCCGACGCCGCCACGGTCGGGTTCGTGGGCGGCATAGAAACCCCGCTCATCAAGAAGTTCGAGGCCGGGTTCACCGCCGGCGTGAACGACGTCAGCGAGGACATCGACGTGCTGTCGTCGTACGTCGGCAGCTTCAACGACCCGTCGGCGGGCCAGTCACAGGCACGGTCGATGTTCAACTCCGGGGCGGACATCATCTACCACGCGTCCGCTGCGACCGGCGATGGCGTGTTCCGCGCCGCACAGGACATCGGCCGGTTCGCCATCGGCGTGGACCGCGATCAGTCGGTCACCAAGTCTGATTTCGCCGACGTCGTCCTCGCGAGCATGGTCAAGCGCGTCGACACCGCCGTCTACGACGCCATCAACGCGGTCGCCAACGGGAACTTCGCGGGCGGGGAGACGACCCGCCTCGGGCTCGAAGACGACGGCGTCGTGGCGGTCTACGGCGACCAGCTCGGCGCCGAGATCCCGCAGTCGGTCAAAGACGCCGTCTCGAAGAGTCGCACTGAACTCATCGCCGGGGACATCGACGTCCCGACGGAGCCGTAGCCGCACCGACACCCGACCACACTGATGACTTCGATTTCCCTGTCGGGAATCACGAAGCGATTTCCCGGCGTCGTGGCCAACGACGACGTCACGCTGACCGTCGAAGAGGGAACCGTCCACGCGCTGCTCGGCGAGAACGGCGCTGGCAAAACCACACTGATGAACGTCCTCTACGGGCTGTACGAGCCCGACGAAGGGACGGTGTCCGTAGACGGCACCGAACGGGCGTTCGACTCGCCCCGGGACGCCATCGACGCGGGCATCGGGATGATCCACCAGCATTTCATGCTCGTGGACTCGATGACCGTCGCCGAGAACGTCGTCCTGGGCAACGAACCCCGAAAGTGGCGGGGGCTGCGCGTGGACCGCGAGGCCGCTCGGGCCGCCGTCGACGACCTCTGTGACCGGTACGGCTTCGACGTGGACCCCACCGCACGCGTCGCGGACGTCAGCGTCGGCGTCCAGCAGCGCGTCGAAATCCTGAAAGCCCTCTACCGGGGGGCTGACGTGCTCATCCTCGACGAACCGACCGCTGTGCTCACACCCCAGGAGGTGGATGACCTCTTCGAGGTGCTCGGGGAACTCACCGCCGAGGGGAAGACGATCATCTTCATCACGCACAAGCTCGGGGAGGCGCTGCACGCCGCCGACGACGTGACCGTTCTGCGTGACGGCAAGACCGTCGGCGCACTGCCGACCGCGGACACCACCCGCGAAGAGCTCGCCGAGCTGATGGTCGGACGCGAGGTCTTACTCGACATCGACGCCGACGCCGGCACGCCCGGCGACACGGTGCTCGACGTGGACTCGCTCACGGTGACCGACGGGGACGGCATCGACCGCGTCGCCGACGTGTCCATGCGCGTTCGCGCCGGAGAAGTGTACGGCATCGCGGGCGTCGACGGCAACGGGCAGGCCGAACTCGTCGAAGCGATCACCGGGCTGCGCGTCCCCGACGCCGGGGCCGTGACCTTCGACGGCGAGGACGTGACCCAGCGTTCCCGCCGCCACCACATCGAGGCCGGGATGGCGTACGTGCCCGAGGACCGCCACGAGCGCGGCCTCGTGATGGATTCGGACCTCGTTGCCAACGGCATCCTCGGGAGCCAGCGCGCCCCCGCGTTCACCACCGGGAGCCGCATCGACTGGCAGTCGGCGCGCACGCACGCCACCGACGTCATCGACACCTACGACGTGCGGCCGCGCGACGCCGACGCCACCGCCGCCTCGCTGTCCGGGGGCAACCAACAGAAGTTCATCGTGGGCCGCGAGTTCGAACGCGACCCCGATCTCGTCGTCGTCATGCATCCGACGCGGGGCGTCGACATCGGCTCGACGGAGTTCATCCGCGAGCGCCTGCTTGAGCTCCGCGACGAGGGGACTGCGGTGCTGTTGGTGTCCTCGAAACTCGACGAAGTGACGAGCCTCTCGGACCGCCTCGCGGTGCTGTACGAGGGCCGCGTCATGGACGAAGTCGACCCCGACACCGTGACCGAAGAAGCACTCGGCCTCCTGATGGCCGGCCAACACCCGGAGGAACAATGAGCCAGGACACACCACGATGGCGGCGCGCGATCGCCCGGCTTGTCGACGCATCGGTGAAAGAACGCCTCGTCATCAGCGTCGCCGCGCTCGTGCTCGCGGTCGCCGTCGGCTTCGTGATCGTCACGCTCGCCGGGTTGGCGGCCTCGTGCACCACGCACCCCACCATCTTCGGCGTGCGGACGCCGTCGTGTTACGATCCGTTTGCGGTCTACAGCGAGCTGTTCCTCGGCGCGATCGGCCACCCCGAGCAGGTGTTGTTCGGGACCGGCACCTGGACGCCCCTGGATTTCCGGGTGGCGTCGCTGCTCCGGTCCACGACGCTGCTGGTGTTCACCGGGCTCGCGGTCGCGGTGTCGTTCCGCGCGGGCATGTTCAACATCGGGGTGCAGGGGCAGTTGCTCCTGGGCGCGCTCGCCGCCGCACTCGCCACCGTTTACGCCGCCCCACTCGTTCCGGGTGGCGTTGTCGGGACGCTCGTGCTCGTCCCCGTCGGCATCGTCGCGGGCGCACTCGCGGGCGGCGTCTGGGGAGCGATCCCCGGCGCGCTGAAAGCGTACGCCGACGCCAACGAGGTGATCACCACGATCATGCTGAACTTCGTGGCCGCCAACCTCGCGTACGTCGCGGTGTCGACGTGGTTCACGCCCGCCGACAGCTCGCTGGTGCAGACCGCCACCATTCCGGCCGCCGCCCGGATCCCCAACGTCCCCTTCGGGTTCCAACCACGGGACAACTTCAGCCTCCTCGGCCTGCTGTTCGCGGTGGCGCTCGTCGTCGGCGTCGCGTATCTGCTCGCGCGCACCTCGTTCGGGTACGACCTCCGCACCAGCGGCTCGCAGCCCGAGGCGGCCGCCTACGGCGGCGTCAAGGAGAAACGCACGATGGTCACGAGCATGGGCATTTCGGGCGCGCTCGGGGGTATTTCGGGCGCGATGCTCGTGCTGATGGTACAGGGGCGGTGGCTCTCGAACCTCCCACAGCTCGGGTTCGACGGCATCACCGTCTCCATCCTCGCCGGCAACAACCCGCTCGGCGTCGGGTTCGCCGCGCTCCTGTTCGGCGTGCTCAAAAGCGGGTCCGCTGCCATCGGGTTCGGGACGAACGTTCCGCCGGCGCTGGTGGACGTGCTCCGCGGACTCATCATCCTGTTCGTCGCGATGCCCGAGTTCTTCAGGCTGCTTGGCGGCCGCCTCGGCGTCGGGGGTGACGTCGATGCGTAAGCCGGACCGCGGCACCCTCATGGCCGCGCTCGGCGGGCTCGCCGCCGTCGTCGTCGCGCTCGGCGTGGTGTTCCCGGGCAGCGTCGCCGGGGAACTCCTCGGCATCGCGTCCCGCCCAATCATGGCGGAGATCGCGCTCCGGCTCGCGGTCCCCATCACGCTGGCGGCGCTGGGCGGCATCTTCGCCGAGAAGTCGGGCGTCATCAATATCGGCCTGGAGGGACTGCTCATCATCTCCTCGTTCACCGCGGTGCTCGTCGCGTGGGCGCTGGGCGGAACCACCAGCGCCGCGCTGTGGACCGGGTTCGCGGGCGGCGTCCTCGCAAGCGTGTTGCTCGCGGGGCTGTTCGCGGTGGTCTGCATCAAGTACGAGGCCGACCAGATCATCGCCGGGCTCGCGGTGTGGCTGGTGGCGCTCGGGCTCGCCCCGTTCGCGTCCTCGGTCGTGTTCGGCGGCAAGAACACGACCTCGATCAACCGCTTCAGCGAGTGGACGGTGCCGGTCCTCCACGACGCGTTCGTGAACTCCGGCGTCGGCATCCTGTCGTACGTCGGCCACGTGCTGTTGCGCGCCAACCCCATCGTCTACCTGATGTTCGGCGCGGTCGCGGTGTCGTGGTACGTGCTCAACCACACCGCCTTCGGGCGGTGGGTGGAGGCCTCCGGGGAGAACCCCAACGCCCTCGACACCGCGGGCGTGAACGTGCATCGCGTCCGGTACGCGAGCGTGCTCGTCTCGGGGCTGCTGTCCGGCATGGGCGGCGCGGCGCTCTCGGTCGGACACGTCGGGTCGTTCGTCGGCAACGGCACCACGATGATCGACGGCAAGGGCTTCATCGCGATCGCCACCTACCTCTTCGGGAACTACAACCCCTTGGGGACGTTCGGGGCCGCGATGCTGTTCTCCGGGCTGGAATCACTCCAGATCGGCATCCAGCAGTTCACGCCCTACGAGGTGCCCTCCCAGCTGATCCAAGTCATTCCCTACGTCACGGTCGTCGTGGTGCTCGTGCTCGTGGGTCGCACCCGGATCCCGGAGGCGGCCGGCGAGTACTACGAGTCCGGCGACGACCGCTGACCCGCGCCGGGAACACCGGACTCTTGTCCGTGCTCGAACTGTCATGTGGTATGGACACCGATGACCTCCTTGCGGCGGCCCGTGACGCAACCGCGGCCGCCCACGTTCCGTACTCCGAGTACAAGGTCGGGGCCGCACTGGACACCGCAAGCGGCGCGGTCTACACGGGCTGCAACATCGAGAACGCGAACTACTCGAACAGCCTGCACGCCGAGGAGGTCGCCGTCGGGAAGGCGGTCAGCGCCGGCGACACCGACTTCCAGCGCCTCGCGGTCACGTCGAGCCAGCGGGACGCGGTGACGCCGTGTGGCATGTGCCGCCAGACGCTCGCGGAGTTCGCCGCCGACGACCTCACGATCCTCTGTGACAGCGGCGACGACACCGCCGGCGTGGTCACGTACACGCTCGGCGAGCTGCTGCCGGACACCATCACGGCGTCGAACCTGGACGCGTAGCGCAGCGGGCGCGAACACCAAGACACTTTGCGGGCGCACATCGAAGCGGGTGTATGCCCGGAACGAGCGAGGACCCCAACGACGAGGTCCAATACCACCTGGAAGTCGCCGCCGAGGACATCGCTGACGCCGTGTTGTTGCCGGGGAACCCGGAGCGAGTCGACACCATCACGCCGCTGTGGGACGACCACGAGGAGATGGCCCACCACCGCGAATACCGCACCGCGACCGGCGCGTACGACGGCACGCCGATCTCCGTCACGTCGACGGGCATCGGCTCCCCGTCGGCCGCCATCGCCGTCGAAGAACTCGCGCGGGCGGGCGCTGACACGTTCATCCGCGTCGGATCGTGTGGCGCGCTCCAGGCCGACATGGAACCCGGCGACCTGGTCATCACGCGCGGCGCGGTCCGTCAAGAGGGCACGACCGACGAGTACGTGCGCGAGGACTACCCGGCAGTCGCCGATCACGAAGTCGTCGCCGCGCTGATCGCCGCCGCCGAACGCCTCGGCCACGACTACCACGTCGGGCTCACGATGTCTGCGGACTCCTTCTACGCCGGCCAGGGCCGCGACGGCTTCGAGGGGTTCCGCGCGCCCGGCGCCGACGCAATGCTCGACGAACTCCGCGACGCGAACGTGAAGAACATCGAGATGGAGGCCGCCGCCATCTGCACGCTCGCGAACGTCTACGGCCTGCGCGCCGGTGCCGTCTGCTCGGTGTTCGCGAACCGCGAGACCGGCGAGTTCCTCACCGAGGGCGAATCCACCGCTTCGGAAACGGCGAGCCTGGCGGTCCACCTGCTCGCGAAAATGGACCAGCGGAAGGCGGCGGCAGGCGTCGACCAGTGGCACGCTGGCATGAGCCTCGACTAATCCGAGTCCACGAGCGCTAGCATGCGCTCGATGGACGCACTCTTCGCCGCCGTGTACGCGCGCCGGTCGTCGGCGTGTTCGGCCGCCAGTTCGCGTTTCAACTCGGCGTACTCCTCGCGGCGGTCGGGGCTGCTGCGGAGGGCGTCCCGGAACGCGATCTGCTCGCGATAACAGTCGCTGTCCCGAGTGACCAGCGAGAGGTAATGCGTGCGCTCCGAGCGCGGCCCCTTCGCGAGGAACACGCGATCGGGCACGTCGTCGTTCGGCCGGTGCTCGTAGCCGTGAGCCGCCAGCACCACGGCGAGGTCGTCGGCAGTCGAGTCGTCGTCAACGACGGCGAGCACGTCGATGACGGGTTTCGCTGGCAGGCCGTCGACGGCGGTGCTACCCACGTGCTGGAAGTCCAGCACCCGGTCGCCGACGAGTTCGCGGAGGCGCTGGGCCTCGCGCTTGTAGGCGTCGTGCCACGCCGAGTCGTGGGGTTCCAGTTCGACCGTGTCGCGCGCTAACCCGACCATCACTCACGCGGCCCGGCGTCGTCCGAAACGAAAACGCTGTCTTGATCTGAGAAGTACACGTCAAGCGCTCGGAGCGCGCCGATGTAGGCACCGAACGAAACGAGTGTTACCGAGACGAGCGCACCGAACGCGAGTCCAACTAGGCCGGAGGGCATACCGGTGCTTCGTCGTGCCGGTACTCGAAAGTTACTGTTCGATTACAGTGCGTCCCACGCCTTCATCGCGCGCGACCACGACGTGATCTTCGCGATCCAGCGCGCCGCCGCGCCCTTCTTCAGCACTTTCGCCGGCATGTTCCCGAACGTCCGGATCGGCGCTGCGATCCCGCTCATCTCCACGTCGTGTGCGATCGCCGTCTCACCCACCGACACCAGGGTGCCCTGGTCCTCGTAGGTCCACGTCTCCAACGGTCGCCCCTCCATGGCGCGCGCGACGTTGCGCGCGACCACGTCGGCGGCCTGCCAGGCGGCCTGCGCCGTCGGCGGCGCGACGTCGTCACCGCCCTGGGAGATCATCGAACAGTCACCCACGGCGAACACGCGTTCGTCGTCGGCTTGTAGCGTCGACGACGCCTGTAGGCGGTTGTGCTCGGCGTCCATCTCCACGTCGCTGAGCTCGCTCGGCCCGGTGACGCCGCCGGTCCACACGAACACGTCGTAGTCGAGGCTGTCCCGCTCGTCGAACTCGATGGCGTCCTCGGACGCCGCCGTGATCGGGTCGTCGGTGAGGATGGTCACGCCAGCGTCCTCCAACCGGTGGCGGAGCGCGCCCTGGATCTCGCTGTCGCCCGGCGGGAAGATCTCCGGCAGCGCCTCCACGAGCGTGACATCGATCGGCGCGTTGTGGCGGTCGCGGAACTCCGCGACCTCGCCCGCGCTCTGGATGCCGGACAGCCCCGCGCCGCCGATGACGACGTTCGCCGGGTCGTCACGGGTCGCGTCCTGGGCGGCCTCCCGGACCTGCTCGTGGATCTCCATGGCGTCGTCGAGGCTCTTCAGCGTCAGTGGGTGTTCGGCCATCCCCTCGATGCCGTAGGTTGCGGTCTCCGAGCCGATGCCGACGACGAGATAATCGTACGCGACGTCGTCGCCGTCCGCAAGCGAGACGCTGCGCTCGTCGGTGTCGATGTCCGTGACCGAATCCTCGATGAACTCCGTGGTTCGGGATTTGATGTCCTCGACGGGGATCGTGATCTTCTCCTGGACGCCCGGATCACGGATCACCCGGTGGGCCTCGTGCAACACGAGGTGGTAGTCCGTGTCGGCCACCCAGACGAGTTCCGCGTCCGGGCCGAGTTCGGACTCGAGCCCTGCGATTGCCCCCGCACCAGCGTACCCCGCACCGAGAACAACGACTCGCGTGGTCATAGCCAGGATTCGGTGGGCCGGTGATACAAAGCCTGCGATAGTGACTCAGTGCGCCGGTTCGTCTGCCGGGGCTTCCATCGCGTCGATCTTCAGGATGACGACGCCTTTCGCGTCGTCTTTCCCGTCGACAGTGCCTGACACCTGGAGTTTCGACAGCGGGGTCGGTCCAACGATCACGCTGTCGCCGTCGTGGATGTCCCGGATGGAGCCACGGAAGTGGACTTCTGCCCGACACAGCTCGGGGTGGTGGACGCTCGTCAGGTTCACTTTCTTGACGTTCACGTCGGTGATGTCCTCGCCCTCGTGGGTCACGGGCACCTCGGCCGCCGAGTCGAGTTGCTGGATGTCGAGCGCCTCGTAGGCGTCGACTGTTGGCTTGTATCCACCTTTCGGCCCCGGGACACCCTCGACGAGCTGGAGTGCTTTCAGGCTCTGCATCTGGTTCCGGATCGTCCCCGGGTTGCGGTCGACCTCATCGGCGATCGCCTCGCCTTTCACCGCGGTCTCCTGTTGGGTGTAGCGGTCGACGAGCGCGCGAAGGACGGTCTTCTGGCTAGCGGTCAGCTCGATTGATGACATGCCGTGGCGTTCGCCGCAGACGCACTTCAAACCCGCGATGGTGTTGATTCCAGTTTATTCGCGGGGCAGCCATCCACACGCTCCTGAAACAGTCTCCCGGGCGGCGGCGTTCGCGAGCGCGGTCGCCGTGGCGCTACTCTTCGCCGTCGGCCTGGTCGGCGGCGCGCACGGAGACCCCCGCAACCTCGTCGCCCGACCCGACGGCCATGATGTTGACGCCCTTCGTGTTCCGGCCCACCGTCGAGATCTCGTCGACGGGCATCTGGATGATCTGGCCGTCCGCGCTCATCACGACGAGACTGTCGTCGTCGCCGACCGCGTCGACGGAGACGACGTCGCCGTTCCGGTCGCCCGTCTTGATGTCCACCAGCCCCTTGCCGTTCCGGGACTGGGAGCGATACTCGCCGATGCGGGTGCGCTTGCCGTAGCCGAACTCGGTGACCGTCAGGAGGCTGCGGTCGTCCTCGGATTCGACCGCGGCGACGCCGGCGATCCGGTCGGCCGCGTCCAGATCCATGCCGCGAACGCCGCGCGCGTTGCGCCCCATCGCGCGCACGTCGCCCTCGTCGAAGCGGATCGCCATCCCCGCCTCGCTGCCGAGGATCACGTCGTGGCTGCCGTCGGTCACCTCGACGTCCGCGAGCGCGTCGCCGTCCTCCAGGTCGATGGCGATGATCCCCGTCGAGAGGATGTTCCCGAACTCGCCGACGCTGGTGCGCTTGACGTAGCCGTTCCGGGTCGCCATCGTGAGATACTCGTCGTCGGCCTCGAAGTCGAGGTCGTCGGCGGTGACGACCGCCGAGATCTCCTCTCCGTCGTCGAGATCGAGGATGTTCACCGCCGACGTTCCCCGCGCCGTTCGAGACATCTCCGGCACCTGATAGACCTTCAGTCGGTAGACCTGGCCCTGGTCGGTGAAACACAGCAGGTAGTCGTGGGTGCTCGCCGTGAACACCGTCGAGACGCGGTCGCCGTCCTTCAGATCGGAGCCGATGATCCCCTTCCCGCCGCGGTGCTGGGCGTCGAACGTCTCCGCGGGCACGCGCTTGATGTAGTCGCCCTCGCTGAGCACCACCACCGTGTCCTCCTCCGGGATGAGGTCCTCGTCGGCCACCGTGCCCGTGTCCTCGATGAACGACGTGCGGCGCTCGTCGGCGTACTGGGTTTTGATCTCCCGGAGCTCGTCTTTGATCACGTCGAGGAGCTCCTGCTCGCTGCCGAGGATCTCTTCGAGGCGCTCGATGCGCGCGGTCACGTCCTCGTACTCGGATTCGATGTCCGCCGCCTCCATGGACGTCAGGCTGCCCAGTTGCATCCGCACGATGTGGTCGGCCTGGTCCTGCGAGAAGTCGAACGCCGACTTCAGCGTCTCCTTGGCGGCGTCGCGGTCCTCGGCGTCCTGGATCAGCTCGACGACCTCGTCCGCGTTCTCCAAGGCCGTCAGCCGGCCGTCGAGGATGTGTGCGCGGTCCTCTGCCTCCCCCAGGTCGTGTTCGCTGCGGCGGCGCACGACCTCCTTGCGGTGGCTGACGTACTCCGCGAGCAGCTCTTTCAGCGTCAACACCTTCGGCTCGCCGTCGACGAGCGCGAGGTTGATGACGCTGAACGTCTTCTCGAGGTGGCTCTCGAGCAGCCGGTTCTCCACGACGTCGGTGTTGGCCTTCTGCTTGAGGTCGATGACGATGCGGACGCCGTTGCGGTCGGACTCGTCCCGCAGGTCCGTGATCCCCTCCAGCTTGCCGTCCCTGACGTCGTCGGCGATGCGCTCGACCAGCGTTGACTTGTTCTGCTGGTAGGGCAGCTCCGTGATGACGATGCTGTCCCTGCGGCCGTTGCTCTCGACGTGGTATTCGGCGCGCATTCGCACGCGACCCCGGCCCGTCTGGTAGGCCTGCTTGACGTCCGCCCGCCCGACGATGTTTGCGGCCGTCGGGAAGTCCGGGCCCTTCACGTACTCCATCAGATCCAGAACCGTGCAGTCGGGGGTGTCGATGAGGTGGATGGTGGCGTCGATGACCTCCCCGAGGTTGTGCGGCGGGACGTTCGTCGACATGCCGACGGCGATGCCCGACGAGCCGTTCACCAGCAGGTTGGGGAACGACGACGGCAACACCGCCGGCTCGGTCAGGCGGTCGTCGTAGTTGGCCTGGAACGCGACGGTGTCTTTCTCGATGTCGGTCAGCAGCTCCTCGGCGATGGGGGCCATCCGGGCCTCCGTGTACCGCATCGCTGCGGCCGGGTCGCCGTCGACGCTGCCGAAGTTCCCCTGGCCGTCGACCAGCGGATACCGCATCGAGAAGTCCTGGGCCATCCGCACCAGCGCGTCGTAGATCGGCGAGTCGCCGTGTGGGTGGTAATCACCCATGGTGTCCCCGACGATGTTCGATGACTTCCGGTGGCCCGACCCGCTTGTCACGCCGGACTCGTGCATCGCGTAGAGGATGCGACGATGCACGGGCTTGAGGCCGTCCCGGACGTCCGGGAGCGCGCGCCCCGCGATGACGCTCATCGCGTAGTCGATGTACGACTGCTCCATCTCCTCGTCCACGCGCACGTTCTTCACTCGATCCGCCACGTCGTCGGGTACGTCTGGTGATTCGGAACTCATCTTAGATGTCGACCCATTCGGCGTCGCCGGCGCGCTCCTGAATGAACTGTTTGCGTGGTTCGACGGCGTCCCCCATCAACACGGAGAACATCTTGTCCGCGGCCGCCGCGTCCTCGACGGTGATGCGCTTGAGGATGCGGTTCTCGGGGTCCATCGTGGTGTCCCAGAGCTGCTGGGGGTTCATCTCTCCGAGGCCCTTGAACCGCTGGACCTGCGTGGGGTTGCCGTTGCACTGCTCCTCGACGATGCGCTCGCGGTCGGCCTCCGTCATCGCGTCGTAGGTGTCCCCGCGGTATCGGATCCGGTACAGCGGCGGCTGGGCGGCGTAGACGTATCCCGCCTCCAGCAGCGGCTTCATGTGCCGATAGAAGAACGTCAACAGCAGCGTGCGGATGTGCGCGCCGTCGACGTCGGCGTCGGTCATCATGATGATGTTCTCGTAGCGCAGCTCGTCGATGTCGAACTCGTCGCCGATGCCGGTGCCAAGCGCCGTGATGATGTGGCGGAGTTCGTCGTGTTCGAGGATCCGGTCGAGGCGGTGTTTCTCGACGTTCAGGATCTTCCCCCCGAGCGGGAGGATCGCCTGAAACCCGGGGTTGCGGCCCTGTTTCGCGGAGCCGCCGGCGGAGTCGCCCTCGACCACGAACAGCTCGGCGTCTTCGGGGGCTTTGCTCTGGCAGTCCGCCAGCTTCCCCGGGAGGCTCGTGGAGCCCAGCGCGGACTTCCGGCGCGTGAGCTCCTCGGCTTTCTTGGCTGCTTTTCGGGCTTTCGCGGCTTCGACGGCCGTCCGCACGACCGCCTTGGCGGTGGCGGGGTTCTCCTCGAAATACGTCCCCAGGCCGTCGTTGACGGCGCGCTCGACGATGCCCCGGACTTCGCTGTTCCCGAGTTTGGTCTTGGTCTGGCCCTCGAACTGGGGGTCGGGGTGTTTGACGGAGATGACCGCAGTCAGCCCCTCCCGGATGTCGTCGCCGGTGAGGTTCTCGCCGTCGAGTTCCGACAGCAGGCTGTTGTCGTTGGCGTAGTCGTTGACGGTGCGCGTGAGCGCCGTCTTGAACCCAGTGAGATGCGTGCCACCCTCCCGCGTGTTGATGTTGTTCGCGAACGCGTGCGTCGACGACTGGACGTCCTCGGAGGCCTGCATGGCGATCTCGACGGAGATGCCGTCGTCCTCACCCTGGAAGTAGATGACGTCGTCGTGCAGCGCATTGCGGGTCTCGTTGAGGTATTCGACGAACTCCCGGATGCCGCCCTCGTACTCGAAGGTGGACTGCGTGGGCTCGTCGCCGCGCTCGTCGGTGAGCGTGATCTCGACGCCGGAGTTCAGGAACGCCAGCTCACGCAGCCGGTTTTCGAGCGTGGAGAAGTCGTACGCTGTCGTCTCGAAGATCTCGCTGTCCGGACGGAACCGGATGAGCGTCCCGGAGTCGTCGCTATCCCCGACGTGTTGGAGGTCGGTAACCGGTTCGCCGCGCTCGAACTGCTCGCGGTACCGCGCGCCGTCCCGGGAGACTTCCACCGCGAGGCGCTCGGAGAGGGCGTTCACCACGGAGACGCCGACACCGTGTAGGCCGCCGGACACCTGGTAGGACTTCGCGTCGAACTTCCCGCCGGCGTGCAACACAGTGAGAATGACTTCCACCGCCGGTCGGTCGTACTCCTCGTGGGTGGCCACCGGGATCCCACGGCCGTCGTCGGTGACGCTCACCGAGCCGTCGTCGTGCAGCGTTACGTCGATTCGATCACAGTACCCTGCAAGCGCCTCGTCGATGGAGTTGTCCACGACCTCGTAGACGAGATGATGCAGACCACGAGCGTCAGTGGAACCAATGTACATCGCTGGCCGCTTCTGGACGGCTTCGAGCCCCTCCAGAACCTGAATTTGGCCAGCGCTGTACTCGCTTTGATCAGACATGAACGTTAGACCACAGTAGACGGTCGGGTGGTAAAAAAGGCTCGCACGCGTGTGCGCGTGTGCCGACTGTGGGCCCGGTTTCACTTTCACCCCGGCACCGCTGGTGTTTTAGCCGCTGGTCGTGAACCACGGGACACTGAATGACGTCGTTCCAGTCGACACTCGACGACGACGAGGACGGCATCGCGGAGGAGCTTGCCGCGAGCCAGCGCGAGATCTCCGTCGCCGAGTTCTTCGAGAAGAACAAGCACATGCTGGGCTTCGACTCCGGAGCCCGGGGGCTCGTCACGGCCGTCAAAGAAGCCGTGGACAACGCCCTCGACGCCACCGAGGAGGCGGGCATCCTCCCCGACATCTACGTCGAAATCTCGGAGGGACGAGACTACTACACCCTCATCGTGGAGGACAACGGGCCGGGCATCACCAACGCACAGATCCCGAAGATCTTCGGGAAGCTGCTGTACGGGTCGCGGTTCCACGCCCGCGAGCAGAGCCGCGGCCAACAGGGCATCGGGATCTCCGCGGCGGTCCTGTATTCGCAGCTGACGTCGGGGAAGCCGGTGCGCATCGAGAGCCGGACCCAGGACTCCGAGACCGCCAACGTCTACGAGCTCATCATCGACACCGACACCAACGAGCCGGAGATCAGCGCTGAAACGGAGGTTTCGGCCGCGAAAAGCGACCTCCGGGGGACGCATGGCACGCGCATCGAGATGGCCCTCGACGCGAACATGCGGGCTCGCGGGCAGCTCCACGACTACATCAAACACACGGCGGTCGTGAACCCACACGCCCGCATCGAGTTACAGGAGCCCGGCGGCGAGCTCAAATCAGAGCGCGCCGAGGAGGCCAGCCTGCCCGCCGAAACCGACGAAATCCTCCCCCACCCGCACGGCGTCGAGCTCGGCACGCTCATCAAGATGCTGGCGGAGACGGATTCACACTCCGTCTCGGGGTTCCTGCAGTCGGAGTTCACGCGCGTCGGCTCCAAGACCGCCACCGGCATCATCGACGCGTTCCGCGACGAGCATTTCGGCCGTGAGATGCGGTGGCGGCCGCCCGCCGACGCCGACCTCGAAGCGACGGTGGCCGACGCCGTTGCGAACAAGGACGCCACACACACGGCCGTGTTCGCGCGGACGGTCGCCGACGCCGTCCGGGACGCCGACAGCATCGCGCCCGCCGAGTTGGGGGCGCTCGTCGCGGACGCAGCCGCCGACGCACAGGACGACACCGGCACGTCGTTCGGCGAGACCGTGCAGGCGAACGTCGTGGCCGCCGTCCGGGACGCGCTCACCAGTGACCGCGTCGCCGACGTGCTCGGCCCGGTCGATGAGGCGACGACCGTCCAGAAAGACGACGCCACCGTACGCGGGCTCGCCGAGCGGATCGCCGCGAAGTTCGAGTCCGATGGTGACACCGACCGCGTCACGCGGGACACCCTCGACGAATACGTCTTCCGGGCCGCCGAGAACACCGCCGAGTACGCCGACGCCACGATCGGTGAGACGGCCCGCGAGAACGTCGCCGACGCGCTCTGGGCGCGCATGGCAACGGTGCCCGACGACCCCCCGAACACGAGCGCGCTCGCCGACGACCGCGACGCGGCCAGCGACCTGCTGGCGGCGATGGCGTCGGTCAGCGTGATGGCCCCGCCGACGTCGTGTCTGTCGCCGATCGAAGCCGACCAACTGGAGGCCGGGCTGCGCACGGAGTTCGACGCCGACTTCTACGCGGCGGCCACGCGGGACGCCGACGTGCACGGCGGCGATCCGTTCATCGTCGAAGCCGGCATCGCGTACGGCGGCGACATCGACAGCGAGGGCGGCGTCCAGCTGATGCGGTTCGCGAACCGCGTGCCCCTCGTCTACCAACGGGGCGCGTGCGCCACCACCGACGTGCTCGGGGACATCGGGTGGCGCAACTACAACCTCAGCCAGCCCGGCGGCTCGGGGCTGCCACAGGGGCCGGCGGTCATCATGGTGCACGTCGCCTCGACGAACGTGCCGTTCACGAGCGAATCCAAGGACGCCATCGCCAACGTGCCCGAGATCGAGGCCGAGATCGAGCTGGCGGTCCGGGAGGCCGCCCGCGAGCTGAAATCCTTCCTGCAGAAGCGCCAGTCGATGCGGAAACGCCAACAGAAACAGGACGTCATCATGGACATCCTGCCGACGATGGCCGAAAAAGTCGGCGAGCTGACCGGCCGCGGCGGCGTCGACGTGTCGGACTCGCTTGCCCGCATCATGAACAACGTGCTCGTCGAGCGTGCGCGCAGCGACGACGGGCAAACGGTGACGCTGCGCGTGGAGAACCACGGCACCGGGAGCGTGGACGTCGATGTCACCGACATCGTCTCCGCGGAACCCGACGGCGTCGGCGACGACGCCAGCGTCGTGGCGATGGACGACGAATACTTCGTGAAGTGGACGCCCGCTGTGGCCGGCGACGACGCCGCGGAGCTGACGTACAGCGTCGACGCTGACGCGGACTGCGAGCTCTCCGTATCGGGCGTTGCGGACGCACGACTCACCGTATCCGAGGCTGACACATGAGCGAGACACACACCTCCGACGAGACCGAGGCCCGCGACCAGTTGCTGGCGATCGCCGAGCAGTTCTACGACCAGTTCGCCGACGGCGACATCCCCCGGATGTCGCTGCCGACGCGCTCGAAATCCAACATCGAGTACGACGAGGACGCCGACGTCTGGGTGTACGGTGACAGCCAGTCGACGCGCTCGGCGAACTCGGTCCGTGGCGCTCGGAAACTGTTGAAATCCGTCTACACGGTCGATTTCCTCGCCCAGCAACTCGACGAGGGGCGGTCGTCGACGCTGCGTGAACTCTACTACCTCTCGGAGTCCTGGGACGAGGCCGAAGCCCAGTTCAACGACCAAAGCGAGAGCGACAAGCTCGTCGAAGACCTCGAAATCGTCTCCGGGGTGAAACGGGAGGACTTCCACATGCGCCCCGAGGAGTCCGGCGCGAAGGTCATGGGGCCGCTGCGGCTGCGCGAGCAGACCCGGCGGGGCGACCGCGAGATCCACTGCCAGGAGGACGTCGGGCAGGGCGGCTACCAGATCCCGAACAACCCGGACACGATCGACTTTCTCGACACCGACGCCGACTTCGTGCTCTGCGTGGAGACCGGTGGGATGCGCGACCGGCTCGTGGAGAACGGCTTCGACGACGACTACAACGCCATCGTCGTTCACCTCGGCGGCCAGCCCGCCCGCGCCACCAGGCGGCTCACCAAGCGCCTCCACGACGAACTCGACCTCCCGGTGACCGTGTTCACCGACGGCGACCCGTGGTCGTATCGCATCTACGGCTCCGTCGCCTACGGTTCGATCAAGTCCGCACACCTCTCGGAGTATCTCGCCACCCCGCAGGCGCAGTTCATCGGCATCCGCCCCCAGGACATCGTCGACTACGACCTGCCGACGGACCCGCTGAGCGACTCCGACGTCAACGCCCTCGAATCGGAGCTCGAGGACCCCCGGTTCCAGAGTGACTTCTGGACCGAGCAGATCGGCCTCCAGTTGGACATCGACAAGAAGGCCGAACAGCAGGCACTGGCGTCCCGCGGCCTGGACTTCGTCACGGACACCTACCTCCCCGAGCGCCTCGCTGAGATGGGCGTGCTGTAGACGCCTGTTCGTCAAGCGCCACCGGCACCCCGCTGCTCGCCACGGCGCTGGCGAACCTGCGGCCGTCGCCGGTCAGGCGCTCGACGGTGTTGTAATGGATCGGCACAGCCAGCGCCGGGTCGAGCCGATCGGCGAGGTCCGCGGCCTCCGTTTCTCCCATCGTGATGCGGCGGCTGATCGGTGCCAGCAACACGTCGCAGTCGATGGCGTCGTGGCTGGCGAGGGCGTCGGAGGCACCCGGCCAGAAGACCGTCGTGTCCCCGCGGGTGAGCGTGTACCCGCAGCCGACGCCGGGTGGGTGTAGGGACGTGCCGCCGGGCTCGTCGGGTGCCGTCTGGGCCTCGGTCACGGTGAGCGCGACGCCGGCGGCTCGCTGGCGGGCCCCGTACTCGACGCGCCTGACGTCGTAGTCCAGGGCGTCGACCGGTGTGACATCCCGGCTGGTGGTGGCGGCGTCGATCGCGTCGTAGACGACGACCGTCGCGTCCGCGCTGGCGACGCGCGCGATGCCGTGGGGGTCGTAGTGGTGGGCGTGCGTGATCACGACGAGATCGCCGTCCTGGGCGCGGTACTCCGCCCCCGGCGGGTGCTCGTGCGCCCCCTCGAAGCCGCCGGGCGTCCACTCGCCGGTGAGCACGCCGTACCGGCCGGGATCGGTGTAGGCGACGGTGCCGTCCGCCCACTCGATGCGCGTGGTCGCGTACCCGAGCCAATCAACGGTCACGCCGGCGGCAGTGACTGTCATAGCGTCGTGTACGCTCGGTGTGGATAAATGGCCGGCCGTGATTCCCAGCGCGTTGGCCACCGGGGTTACGCGATCAGCCGCCCGATCTCGCCCAGCGAATCGAGGACGTGGTCGGGCTGAGCGTGAGCGGGCGCGGCGGCGTCGACGCCCGTGCGAACCAGCGCCGTCGTCATCCCGGCGGCCGCACCCAACGCCACGTCCGTGTCCGGTCGGTCGCCGACGACCAGACACTCCGCCGGCGGGACGCCGAGGCGGTCGACCGCGAGCCGCGCAGTCGTCTCGGAGGGTTTGCCGAGCACCGCGTCCGGGTCGCGCTCGGCAACACCCGCGACGGCCTGCACGATCGCCCCCGACCCCGGTTTGGCTCCGTCCGCGGCCGGGATCGTGATGTCTGGGTCCGTGCCGACGAGCGCCGTGGTGCCGTCCGCGAACGCGTCGACCGCGGCCTGGAGGTCCTGAAAGCCGAACGCCGGGTCGAACCCGGCGACGACCACGTCGGCGGCCACCGGATCGGCGGTGATGGCGACGCCGGCGGCGCGCAGTTGGGCCGTGATCGCGTCCGCGGCGATGGGGTACACTGCCGCGCCGTCGTGGGATCGCTGGAGGTACGTGATCGTCGCGTCGGTCGCGGTCAGTACCTCACTCGGGGTGGCGTCGACGCCGAGGCCCTCCAGGCGGGCGGCGTGCTCGCTGGCCGGTCGCATGGGGTTGTTCGTCAGGAACAACACCGCGTTGGCGTGCTCGCGGAGCGCGGCGACGCCCGCCTCGGCACCGGGCAGCAGCGTGTCTCCACGGAGGACTGTCCCATCCAGGTCCAGAACGACGCCACGGTAGGTCACGTGGGTAGTGTGGGCGCGTGGGCGTGAAGGTCTTTGGTCAGTGCGGGGCGGCTGTCACTGCTGTTGCTGGGCGGCGAGCCGCTCGACGCGCTCGATGGTGTCGGCCGTCGCCGGGGTTTTGTCCTCGCGGACGGAGACGAACCGCGGGAACCGCAACGCGTACCCCGAGGAGTACGTCGGCGACGCCTGGATCTCCTCGTAGCCGACTTCGAGAACCACCGCCGGCTCGATGTCGACCGTCTGGCCGTCCTCGCTGCGGACGTGTGGCTCCAGGCGGTCGCTGAGGGCCGCAAGCTCCTCGTCTGTCAGCCCGGTGGCGACCTTCCCGATGGTCTCGAAGCCGTCGCCGGCGGCGTCCCGCGCGGACAACAGGAACGTCCCCAGCACTGACGCGCGGCGGCCTTCCCCCCACTCCGCGCCGGTCACGACCAGATCCAGCGTCTCCACGTCGGGCTTGCGCTTCAGCCAGTCTTTCCCGCGGTCGCCGGGCGTGTACGGGGCGGCCGGGTTCTTCAGCATGATGCCCTCGTGGCCGCCCTCCAGCGCGGCCGCCTCGAAGGCCGCGATCTCGTCGGCGTCGTCGGTCACGAGCACCTCCGAGACCGCCGACGCGTCGTCGACCACCGAGCGCAGTCGCCGGTGGCGGTCGGAAAACGGCGCGTCCAGTAGGTCCTCGCCGCCGTCGGCGCTCGGCGCGTGCAGGCAGTCGAACGCGTGCAGTTCCACGCTGATCTCCTCGCGCATCGCGGCCACGTCGTGCTTGCGGCGGAACCGCTTGAGGATCTCCTGGAACGGCAGTGGGTCGCCGTCCTCGTCGGCCGCGACGGCCTCACCGTCTATGATCACGGGGGCCGTGACGTTGTTCTCGACGAACTCCACGAGCTCCGGGAGCGCCCCGGTCACGTTCTCCATGTTCCGCGAGTACAGCACCACGTCGTCCCCGTCGTAGTGCACCTGGACGCGTGCGCCGTCGAATTTCGTTTCGACGGCGGCCTCGCGCCACTCGTCGAGGGCGTCCGTGACCGTGCCGGCCTGCGCGAGCATCGCCTGCACGGGGCGGCCCACCTCCAGCCCCATCGCGTCCAGCGCGTCGGTGCCGCTGTCGCGTGCGGTTTCGGCCACGAGGCCGTAGTCGTTCGACACCTGGAGGGCGCGCTGCACGGCCGCAGTCGGCACGTCGAACGCCTCAGCGATGGCGTCCCGGACGGCCCCCTCGCCGACGCCGATGCGCATCTCACCCAACACCAGCCGCGCGAGGTATCGGGCTTCCCGGCTGGTACACTGGTTGAACAGCCCGAACAGGAGCGTGACTTTCTCGGACTGGCTCCCGTCGCCGGCGGCGGCCGCCAGGGCCGCGAGTTCGTCCGCAACACCGCTGACGGTGAGTCCGTCGGCGTGGTCGTCGCCGCCCCCGAACGCCGCGAGTCCGGTCTGTCCGCCGAGGGCCAGGCTGCCGGCGACGGCCCCGATGTCCCCGGTCTCGGCCAGTCGTGCCTCGATGTCGTCCGCGTCGACGTTCCGGCCCGCAGCCCGCGAGAGCGCCGTGTAACAGAGCTGTGGCCCGATGTCGAGTTTCGTCTCGGAGTGGGCGGGGAACACGCGTCCCTGGACGAACCGCGCGACGACATCGAGGTCGCTGTCGGCCGCGTCGAAGAGCTCCGCGACCAGCGCCACCACGTCGAGGTCGGCGTCGGTGGCTTCGATGTCGGCAGCGAACGTGGCGAACGAGCCGAACTTCATTGCGATAACGTAGCGACTAGTCGCGGATAAGCGGCGCGAACCGCGGCGACAGTGGAGAAACAGACGGCGGTGAGCCGCCAGGACACGGGCTGCCACGGCGAGCCCGCGCGGGGGCCGTCACACCGGCTCTGGGTCGGCGCGTTACAGGAGCGCGTCGAATTCCTTGTGGCCGACGGTCGTGAGGCCGTCGTGGGTGATCTTCGTGATGTGGATGCCGTTGCCCGAGGCGGTGTCGCGTTCGCTCGCGGACTTCACGGCGTGGGCGGCGACCTGTTCGGCGTCCGCCATCGTCAGATCCTCGCTGTACTCCTGTTCGAGCACACCCAGGGCGTACGGCATCCCCGAGCCCTGTGCGGTGTACGTGTCGGACATCGAACTGCCGGCGGGGTCGAGGCTGAAGACGTGACCGCCGTCGTCGTCGACGCCGCCCAGGATCGGGACGACGCGGAAGAACGGCCCGCCGCGCAGGAGGTTCGACGCCATCGTGGAGAGCGCGTCGATGGACATGTACTCGCCGCGCCGCGCCTCGTAGAGGTTCGCCTCGGCGCGCAGCGACCGAATGAAGCTCTGGGCGCCACCGACCGATCCCGAGATCGAGAGGGCGGCGTTGGGCTGGATCTCCTCGACTTTCTGGACGTTCTTGTTGGAGATGACGCGGCCGCCGAGGCTCGCGCGCATGTCCGACGCCATCAGCACGCCGTCCTGGGTGGTCAGACCGACGATCGTGGTGCCGGTCTTGTTGACGGTGTCCGAGCCGGCCTGCGAGCGGTCGCCCTCGGGGAGCGAGCCGACCTCCGGCTCGTAGGGGTTGGGCGTGTCGTCGAGTCGCGCCCGATTGCGGGCGAACTCAGAGCCGTTGTTCGGGTTGAACATTACCACTCGATACCAGCCCGGGACTGATAAAAGCATCTCTTCCGGGGATTCCGCGGGGCGTCCGAAACACCGGCTGATACGCCGTCTACCTGTGGGTTACACCGTCCGGGTGAGTTGGATGCAGCGCGGTGAGCGGTGAGATGACGACTGGCGGGCGGGAGACACAGTCTGGCGGCGGTCTCGTGAGCGTTCGGAACCACAAAGCACGACTTCCCCCGTCACGTCCACTGTGGTATGAGCAACTACGTCGTTGCGATGGAAGCTGCGTGGCTGGTCCGTGACGTCGAGAACTCCGACGACGCCATCGGCGTCGCCGTGAGCGAAGCCGGCAAACGACTGAACGACCAGGACCTCGATTACGTCGAGGTCGAGGCCGGCGTGACCGGCTGCCCTGCGTGTGGCGAGGGCCTCGATGCTGCGTTCCTGGCGGCCAACACCGCCCTCGTCGGGCTGGTGCTCGAACTCACCGTGTTCAACGCGGACAGCGACGAGCACGCCCAGCGCATCGCGAAAAGCGAGGTCGGGGGCGCGCTGCGTGACGTTCCCCTGGAAGTGATCGACGTCATCGAGGACGGCGACGCGCCGGCCGAGGAGGCGTAACCCCCGAAGACTTATTAATAACTCCTAGTTATCTGGGCGTGTGCATCTACCGACGCCCCAAGATCTCCGCGAGCGGCGGACCTCCCTCGATCTGACCCAAAGCGAGCTTGCCGACCGCGCGGACGTCTCCCAGCCGCTGATCGCGCGCATCGAAGGCGGTGACGTCGACCCGCGGCTCTCGACGCTTCGGCGCATCGTCGAAGCCCTCGAAGAAGCCGAAGGCGACGTGGTGCGGGCGGCAACACTCATGCACGCCGACCTCGTGAGCGTCGCCCCCGACGACGCCGTCAGCGACGCCGTTGCGCGCATGCAGAACGCCGGCTACTCCCAGCTGCCCGTCATCTCCAGCGGGGTCCCGGTGGGCTCGATCAGCGACAACGACATCGTCCACGCCGGCGAGGACGTCGGCGACCATGCCGTCCGCGAGGTGATGAGCGAGAGCTTCCCCACCGTGTCGGCGGACGCGACCCTCGACGAGATCTCCAGCCTCCTCGACCACTACAAGGCGGTGATGGTGACCGAAGACGGCGAAACCGTCGGCATC
Source organism: Halobacterium sp. MBLA0001 (assembly GCF_049705385.1). NCBI lineage: Archaea > Methanobacteriati > Methanobacteriota > Halobacteria > Halobacteriales > Halobacteriaceae > Halobacterium > Halobacterium sp. MBLA0001. The sequence continues at coordinate 1,430,079 of NZ_JBNAMQ010000007.1, read as the reverse complement.
ATCACCCAGGCGGACATCGCCGCCCGGATCAGTTGACCCGCCCGCCAACCCGGGGGTATCGACGGGGCGATGCCGGCTGAACGCGCCGTGTGGCCCCGCCAGCGCTGGCCGTTACCGCCGGCTACAGGGACAGCCCGCGGATCGAGACGCCATCGCCGTCGGCGACGCGGCCGACGACCTCGCCGTCCGTCTGGCTCGCGAGCGCCGCCGCCGCGCCCTCTGGGAGCGCGACCACGAACCCGGTGCCCATGTTGAACGTCCGGTGCATCTCCGCGTCACTGACGCCGCCGGCGTCCTGCACGTAGTCGAACACCTGCTGGGCGGGCAGCGGGTCCGACACCTCGTAGCGGAACCCGCCCATGCGGTCGAGGTTCGTCCACCCGCCACCGGTGATGTGTGCGGCGGCGTGGACGCCGTGCTCGCGGAACGCATCGAGCAAATGGGTGTAGATGCGCGTCGGCTCCAACAGCGCGTCCCCCACTGTCTCGTAGCCCTCGTACGGATACGGCTCGTCGTAGCCGCCGTCCCGGGTCGCCGCCTCGCGGGCGAGCGTGAGCCCGTTGGAGTGGATGCCCGCGGACGGGAACCCAACGAGCGCGTCTCCGGCCTCGGCCCGACCGGGGAACAGCTCCGCGTCGGTGGCCACGCCCGCCGCGGTGCCCGCGATGTCGAACCCCCGCACGACGTCGGGCATCACCGCCGTCTCGCCGCCCACGAGTGCGACGCCGGCCGCGTCCGCCCCGGCGGCCAGGCCGTCGCCGAGCTCGGCCGCCCGCCGCTCGTTGGGCTCGTCAACAGCGAGATAATCCACGAATGCGGCCGGTTCGACACCCGCCGCAAGGAGGTCGTTGACGTTCATCGCGATGCAGTCGATGCCCACCGTGGAGTAGTCCCCAACAGCCTCGGCGACCAGCAGTTTCGTGCCTACGCCGTCGGTGGCGAGCGCGAGATACTGGTCGCCGAGGTCCACCAGGCCGGCGTACGCGGTGCCGTCGGTTCCCGTCGACGCGGCGTCGACGAGCGCCGCCGTCGCGGCCTCGCTGTCGGCGATGTCGACGCCTGCGTCGGCGTAGGTCAGTCCGTCCGGGTCGCCATCGGCGTTCTCGCCAGCAGTCATACACGCACGTGCGCAACTCGTGGCGTTAAGCGTACTGGTATATGCGCGTCCACCCAACTACACGAGGACGCCCGCGAAGAACAACACCGCCGGCCCGATCGTGACCACCGCCGACAGCGCGTACGCCGTCGTGCTCCATTCCAGCACCGTCGCGCCGTCCAGGGGGCCAAACGGGATCATGTTGAACCCCGCCAGCAGGACGTTGATGAACACCCCCCAGTAGCCGACTCTGGGGGCGACCGTCACCAACACCACCAGTGAGACCGCACCGAGCACGACGTTCATCAGCGGGCCGGCCAGTGCGATGAGGCCGTTCTCGCGTGGCGTGATGTAGCCGCGGTGGTGGACCGCGCCCGGCGCGGCGAACAGGAACCCCGCGAGCCCGCCGGCGACCGCAAGCCCCAGCATTCCGTAGTCGGCGCGGAACTCCGCCTCCTGTCCGAACCGCAGTGCCACCGCCTTGTGTGCGAGCTCGTGCAGCAGGAACGCCACGCCCACGGTCGCCAGGCTCAACGCGAACGCGCGGGCGAACACCTGACTGGCGAGCACGTCCGTCAGCGTCGTCGGCGACACCGGCACCCGGTAGAACGCGAACGCCAGCCCCAGCAGCAGCCACGCCGCGCCGAGATCCCGCGCCTCGTGCCAGGACACCCACGACCGTGTCACAGCAGCCCCCACAACGCCCGGGCGCTGTTCTCAGCGCCCTGCACCATCGCGTCCGAAACCGCGTGCAGCGAGTCGAACGGCCCGCCGATGGCCGGCAACACCACTAGCGGGAACAGCACCGACGCCACGATGCTGCCGACGTTGGTCATCGCGACGACGGCGATCAGCCGGAACAACGGCACGTCGAGCATCTCCGAGACGATCTCCCGGACCGGACGCGTTTCGTCGTCCAACAGCGTGTTCAGCGTCTCGATGTCGGTGACGTGCACGGAGAGATAGCGCAGTTCGATGTATCCGGCGAACCAGCCCGGCGCGAGCAGCGGGTTCACCGACGTGAGCCACGCCACTGCGCCGCCGACGCCGGCCGACGTCCAGTGGGCACCCGCGAGCTTCGCGGTGGTCAGCGAGAACACGCCGTTGAACAGAAACCAGCCGCCGAACACCTGCAACAGCACGTCGTTGCCCACGCCGGCCATCACGAGCAGCGCGAAAAACACCAGGAACCCCACAGTGAACGCCAGCCCGACGCCTTTCAGCAGCCACGACCCCCCGGTCTCTTTCCCCGTCAGCGACTCCATCGGGGGCAGCGAATCGGGGTTTTCGAGGTAGTTCATGATGCCGTCACGGTGGCCCGCACCGACGACGGCGACGACGTCTTTGCCCTGGGCGCGAAGCGCGAGCAGGTTGTGCGCGATGAACGCGTCGCGCTCGTCGATGAGCGCTTGCGCGCCGCCCGGACTGAACCGTCGGAACTCGGCCATCATCGCCGACACCACGTCGGCGTCAGTGAGCTCGTCCATGGAGAACTCCGCGACATCCGTCTCCGTGTCCGGCGCGGTCCAAGCCAACACCGCCGTGAACGCGATGCCGAACACGGCACCGCCCGCGATGGCGAACAGTCCGACTTCGGTGATCGCGGCGATCACGCCAACCACACCTGCCAACACACCGAGTCCGGGTGGCACGCTGGGCAGCACGTAGAGACCGCCGAGCAGCTCGGCGATCACACCCACGAACGCCCCGATCAGCCCGCCGACGGTCAGGCCGAGTGTCAGGCTGTCGGTGACGCCGAGCGCCAACTCGCCACCCATCCGCAGCTTCTCCGGCAGCGACATCCGTGCCCAGAAGCGCTGGATGGTCACCTGGATGTCGCGGTCGACGAGCGCCACGTCGGCCCCCGCGGTGTTCGCGGCGTCCACGGCCGCCTGCATGTCGGCCCCGGGCTCGATGCCGAACTTCTCGCCGAGGCGCCGTTGGGCGTACGACAACAGCCAGTACGCCAGGAACTGGAACGCCATGCTGCCTTTCAGGAGGTCCGTAGCGTCCAAGTCATCGGGGGCGTCGCCCTGCATCTGCCGGAACCGGCCTTCGTCGAGCTCTACGGCGACTGTGTCAGGGTGTTCGTCGTCGATAACGCGCTCGACCTCCTCGACGCTGTCCGAGGAGACGTGCGCCGTGCCGACGACCCGCACCGACCCCTCGCGGTCGGCCGACGCGGCGTCCTCACTCATTACCTAGCGGATACGGGGGCCCAGCCTTACACCTGTCGATGGCCCGATGCTTGGCCGGCCGCTCCCGCAAGCTTTCAACCGCTCCGGTGAAAACGACGGCGCATGACCGACACGGTCCGGCTGATGGAGTCGTACACGGAGATGACCGAGATGCTGCTGCCGAACGACACGAACAACCTCGGGCGGGCGCTCGGGGGGACAGTCCTGCACTGGATGGACATCTGCGCCGCCATCGCGTCGATGCGGTTCGCCGGCTCGCAGTGCGTGACCGCGTCGATGGATCACGTGGATTTCATCACCGCCATCGAGATGGGGGAGGTGGCGGTGGTCGAGGCGTACGTCTTCGACACCGGCTCGACCAGCATCGACGTGAAAGTCGACGTGCACGCCGAGGACCCCCGTGAGGGCGCGACCCGAAAGACGACGTCGTCGTTTTTCACGTTCGTCGCGGTCGACGACGACGGCTCCCCGATCCCGGTCCCGGATCTGGCGTGTGAGTCAGACGCCGAAACCGGCCTGCGGGCGGCGGCGATGGAGGCTCACGAAGAGCAGGCACACCAGGAGCTGTGAGCGGCGGCTACTGTTCGACGGCGGCGGCGGCGTTGATGATCGTTTCCTCGCCGAACTTCGGGCCGACGAGCTGAACGCCGACCGGGAGGCCGTCGGCGTCGCCGGCGGGCACCGAGATGGCGGGGAGGTTCGCGAGGTTCGCCGGCGTGGTGTTGGCGTCCGCGAGATACATCTGGACGGGGTCGTCGAGGCTCTCGCCGAGCTTCGGCGGGAGCACCGGCATCGTCGGGGACGCCACCACGTCGACGTCGGCGAACGTTTCGTCGAAGTCCTGTTTCACCCACGCCCGGGCTTCCTGGGCTTGCTTGTAGTATTTGTCGTGGTAGCCCGCCGACAGCGCGTACGTCCCCAGGAGGATGCGGCGCGTGACCTCGTCGCCGAACCCGTCGGCGCGCGCGTCCGCGAACGTCTCGTTCCAGTTGCCGTCGAAGCCGCCGCCGGTGCCGTACCGCACGCCGTCGAAGCGCGCGAGGTTCGAGGAGGCTTCGGACATGGCGATGACGTAGTAGGCGGCGACGGCGTACTCACAGGACGGCAACGCCACGTCGACGGTTGTCGCGCCCTGCGCGCGGAGGTCCGCAAGCGCCGCTTCGAAGCGCTCGACGACGCGGTCGTCAGCGCCGTCGGTGAGTTCCTGCGGGACGCCGATGGTCAACCCGTCGACGTCGCCGGTCGCGGCGCCGGCGTAGTCGGCGTCTGCGCCCGCGTCGCGGGTGGTGCCGTCGTGTTCGTCGGGGCCGGCGATCACGTCCAGGAGTTCGGCCGCGCCCTCGACGGTGGGCGCGATCGGCCCGATCTGTTCGAGGCTGTTTGCGTACGCCACCAGTCCGTACCGGGAGACCAGGCCGTACGTCGGTTTGAGGCCGACGACGCCACAGTACGCGGCGGGCGCGCGAACCGAGCCGCCGGTGTCGGAGCCGAGCGCGAGGTCGGCGTCGCCGTTCGCGACGGCGGCCGCGGAGCCGCCGGAGGAGCCGCCGGGCACCCGGGTTTCGTCGACCGGGTTCTTGGTGGGACCGAAGTACGAGGTCTCGGTGGTCGTCCCCATGCCGAACTCGTCCATGTTGGTCTTGCCGACGATGGTCCCGCCGGCCGCGAGGAGGTCCTCGACGACGGTGGCGTTGTACGGCGGCTCGTAGTCGGCCAGCATCTTCGAGCCACACGTGGTGGGCACGCCTTTCGTGGAGATGTTGTCCTTGACGGCCACCGTCGTGCCGTCGAGGGGGCCGTCGGCCGCTCCCTGGATGGTCGTCTCGGTGATGAATGCGTTCAGGCTCATTACGAGACGTTGGGGCCTTTGAACCGGCCGTCTTCGGTTTCGGGGGCGTTTGCGAGCGCGTCGTCCTGGTCGAGGGAGTCCGCGATCTCGTCGGCCCGCATCACGTTCACCAGCTCCGGCTCGGCGTCGACTTCAGGGACCTCTTCGAGGCGCTCGAAGTGTTCGAGGATGTCCCCACAGTGGTCGACGACGGTGTCGACGTCCTCGTCGTCCAGTCGGAGGCGCGCGAGGTCCGCGACGTGCCGGATCTCCTCGGCGTCGACGGCGTCAGTCATACGCGAGTGGTCGCGCGTGCCGGCGGTAAGCGTTTCGATGGCGGGACCGAGCACGCAAATTAATGATATGTGGTAACAGTTATCAAAGTACTTTTGCCCGTGCATGTGCATTATCCACACGAGCGGACAACCACACCGGCCCCCCGCAGCCAGCCCCACAATGACAAACCAGCGCACAACACGAGACGGGAGCCACGGCACGGAATCAGTACCCACGCAGCGCAGCCGTGAGTCCACCGACGAAGACCACGGGTGCCCGGAGTGCAACGGCGACCTGGTGACCGACGAGGATCGCGGGGAGACCACCTGCGGCGAGTGCGGCCTCGTGGTCGAGGAGGACGGCATCGACCACGGCCCCGAGTGGCGCGCGTTCAACGCCCAAGAACAGGACGAGAAATCCCGCGTGGGCGCTCCGACCACGAACATGATGCACGACAAGGGGTTGTCCACGAACATCGGCTGGCAGGACAAAGACGCCTACGGCAACACCCTGTCGGGGCGCCAGCGGCGGAAAATGCAGCGCCTGCGCAAGTGGAACGAGCGCTTCCGCACCCGCAACAGCAAGGAACGCAACCTCAAGCAGGCGCTGGGTGAGATCGAGCGCATGGCCTCCGCGTTCGGGCTGCCGGACAGCGTCCGGGAGACCGCGTCGGTGATCTACCGCCGCGCGCTCGGCGAGGACCTGCTGCCCGGGCGCTCCATCGAGGGCGTCGCCACCAGCGCACTGTACGCCGCCGCGAGGCAGGCAAACACGCCCCGCAGCCTCGACGAGGTCGCAAGCGTCAGCCGCGTCGACCGCGGCGAAATCGCGCGCACGTACCGCTACGTGGCCCGCGAGCTCAGCCTCGAAGTCGCGCCGACGGATCCCGCGAGTTACGTTCCCCGGTTTTGCTCTGACCTGGAGCTGTCCGGCGACGTCGAACGGCGCGCCCGAGACCTGCTGGCCGCCGCCGCCGACGCCGGCATCACGTCCGGGAAGTCGCCCGTCGGCCTCGCCGCGGCGTCGGTGTACGCGGCGGCGCTGCTCACGAACGAGCGCGTCACGCAAAACGAGGTCAGCACCGTCGCGAACGTCAGCGAGGTCACCATCCGCAACCGCTACCACGAGATCCTGGACGCGGGCGGTGAACCCGGCGTGGAAGCGTAACCCATATTCGGGGCGTCGCGCCACCGCTGGGTATGGAAACCACGCGGCATTTCACCGCCACCGTCTACGTCGTCAACGACGGCGCGACGGCGCTCCACGAGCACGCCCGCCTCGGCCTCACGATCCCACCGGGGGGCCACGTCGACCGCGACGAGCTCCCCCACGAGGCCGGCCTGCGGGAAGTCAGCGAGGAACTCGGCCAGGAACCGACCCTGTTGGGGGAGCGCCCCGAGATCCCGGCTCCCGCCGGGGTCGCGTTGCCGACGCCGCGCTACCAGCTCTGTTACGACATCAACGTCCACGAGGACGGCTCGGTGGGCCACCAACACATCGACCACGTCTACTTCGGGACGGTGCCGACCCGCACGGTCGCGCCCGACGACGGCGAGGCACCGCCGGACGCCTGGGAGTGGTATTCGCCGGCCGCCCTGCGCGCGGACGCCGCCGTCGACCCGGACACGGCGCGGATCGGTATCGAAGCCATCGAAGCGGCCGCCGGGGAGTAACCCCCGGCTGCCCGGTCACTCCTCGATGCGGGCCTCGACGTACTGTGTGACGTGGTCGTCCATGCGGCGCTTGAACCCCGCCTGGCGGGCGAGCCGGTCGACCTCGCGGGCGACCAGGCTGCCGTACTGCACGGCTTTCTTGTCGCGGTCAGCTACCGCGGCGGGCAGCCACGATCGGGCCGCCTCCCGGAGCGCGCGTTTCCGGGTGTCGCCCGACACGAGCCACTCCCCCGGCAGCGCGAGCGCCGCGCGCACCACGTCGTCGTGCAGCAGCGGCGTCACCGGCTCCACGCCGGCCGCCCGCAGCGCGCGCAGATCCCGCTCCAGTTGGGCCGGCAGCGACTGCACCGTCTCCCGGCGTGCACCGCGCACAGTGTCGGCGTCAGTGCGCGGGTCGGTCGGCGCTTTCGCGACCTTCGCGTACCCACCGAACAGCTCGTCGGCCCCCTGCCCGACCACGAGGCGGCTGTAGCCGTCGGCGGCCGCCCGGGCGGCGACCAGGAACAACGGCAACGCGATCTGGACGGCCATGGCGTTCGTGCGGCCGATCGCCCGCGCCACCGTCGGCACGGCCGCCTCGATGTCCGCCAGCGTCACTTCGTGCACGCGCAGGTCGTCGGCACGCCCCATGGCGGCCGCCGACTCGCGGGCCGCCGCGATGTCGCTGCTGTCCGCGTAGCCGACGACGTACAGCGGCGCGTCCAGCGCGGCCGCGGCGAGCGCGGAGTCGACGCCCCCGGAGAACGCCACCGCCAGGTCGTCGCCCGCAGGAACGCCCCCGAGCGCGCCCGCAACGGCGGCCCGAACGCGCTCAACCGGCTCGTCGCCGGTCGGCGCCGGCTCCGGGAGCGACCACACCGGCCGTCCGCTGCCGGTCGCGCCCGGCGCGCGGACGTGGCCGGCCGGCAGGAGCGTCGGCGCAGCGAGATCCCGTGGGTCGTGGCTCCACTCGTCGCCGTCGACGTAACACAGCCGGCGGCCCAACACGTCCCGTGCGAGCCGGCCGTCCGGCAGCTCGCCCGCGAACCCGCCGGTTCCGGGCAGCGGGTCGCCCGACTGGACGGCGTCCAGCACCGCGTCGGGGGCAGCGCCCCGCATCAGAAGAACTCCGCGAGGCGGTTCGTGATCCGGCGCTTCGCGCCGCCGGCCGCCTGCCGGAAGCTGATATGCCACGGGGTTCGTTTCCCGTTGACCGTGGTTTCGCCCGCCCGGATGGCGTCCAGGATGGCCTCGACCGTGTGGTCGTCGGCGTCGATCCGCGTGACCGCCTGCCCCACCATCTCGGCGATGTGCGCGTCGCTGCCGGCGGTCATGGGGCAGTCGTTGTGCTCCGCGAACGTCTCGGCTTTCCGGTTCGCGAGCCCGGTCAGCAGCCGGGAGTTGTACACCTCGATGGCGTCCGCGGACGCCAGTTCGCGCCGCGAGATGTGGGGCGCAACGCCGCTGCGCGAGGACTGGAAGGGGTGGGGGACGATGGCGATGCCACCGCGGTCCCTGATCTCGGCCAGCGTCTCGGCGAACGGCAGCCCGGCGGGCACGGCGCGCTCGACACCGATGGCGAGCACGTGACCGTCCGCGCTCGTCACCTCCATCCCGGGAATGCCGACGAGATCGTAGTCGGCGGCCAACTCCGCGGCCCGGAGACTTGCGTCTATTTCGTCGTGATCTGTCACCGCAAGCGCGTCGAGCCCCACGGCCTGGGCCTGCTCCAGCAGCATCTCGACGGGGTCACGGCCGTCGTAGGAGCGCTCGGAGTGCGCGTGGAGTTCGACAGACAGCACAGTCAACGCTTGCCGTGGTGGGAAGAAAAACGACTCGGTACCGGTGCGCCGCCGAACACACCACGACTATGCATATGGAAACGACTAAACCACCCGAGTCAGACCACGAAAGTGAATGTCTCTTGGTGACTCGGATCGGGAGCGCGTCGTGGCAGCCCTCGGCCGCGACCCCACACCCGCGGAAGCCGCGCTGTTCGAGAACCTCTGGAGCGAACACTGCGCGTACCGCTCCTCGCGGTCGCTGCTGTCCGCGTTCGACAGCGACAGCGAAGCCGTGGTCGTTGGCCCGGGTGACGACGCCGCCGTCGTGCGCGTCCCCGGCACCGACCAACTCGTGACCGTCGGCGTGGAGAGCCACAACCACCCCAGCTACGTCGACCCCTACGACGGTGCCGCCACCGGCGTCGGCGGCATCGTCCGGGACACCCTCTCGATGGGGGCCTATCCCATCGCGCTCGCCGACGCGCTGTACTTCGGTGACTTCGACGACGAGCACGCCCGATACCTCCTGGACGGCGTGGTCGAGGGGATCAGCGACTACGGCAACGCCATCGGCGTCCCGACGGTCGCCGGGGCCACACAGTTCCACGACGGCTACACCGGCAACCCGCTGGTGAACGTCGCGTGCGTCGGCCTGGTGACCGAGGACCGACTCGTCACGGCGGCGGCGAAATCGCCCGGGAACAAGCTCGTGCTCGTGGGGAACGCCACCGGCCGGGACGGCCTCGGGGGCGCGAGCTTCGCCAGCGAGGACCTCGCCGAGGACGCCGAAACCGCCGACCGCCCGGCCGTCCAGGTGGGCGACCCCTACACGGAGAAACTCCTCATCGAAGCCAACGAGACGCTGGTCGACCGCGACCTCGTGGTCGCCGCCCGCGACCTCGGGGCCGCCGGGCTCGGCGGGGCGTCCTCGGAGATGGTCGCGCAGGGCGAACTCGGCGCGCGCATCACCCTCGACGCGGTCCACCAGCGCGAGCCGGAGATGAACGCCATGGAGATCCTGCTGGCGGAGTCCCAGGAGCGCATGTGCTACGAGGTCGCCCCAGCCGACGTCGACGCCGTCCGCGAGGTCGCCACGCGATACGACCTGGGCTGCTCGGTCATCGGCGAGGTCACCACGGGCAACTACGTCTGCGAGTTCGACGGCGAGACCGTCGTCGACGCGCCCGCGACGGTTCTCGCGGACGGAGCGCCGGCAACCGACCAGCCGTCGACGGCACCCCAAGCGCCAGCCACGGACCGTCCCGATCCGGCGCTCGGGACGGCCATCGACGCCGTGCTCTCGGCCCCCAACACCGCGAGCAACGAGTGGGTGTACCGCCAGTACGACCACGAGGTCGGCGCGCGAACCGTCCAGCGCCCCGGCGAGGACGCCGCCGGGCTGGCGCTGCACGAGGCCGACGACGGGACGACGGTCGCGCTGTCCGCGGGCGCGAATCCGGGGTGGACGGCCTGCCAGCCGTACGCCGGCGCGTACGCCACCGCCGTCGAGAACGCCACGAACCTCGCGGCGGCCGGTGCCGAGCCGCTGGCGGCCGTCGACTGCCTCAACGGCGGCAACCCCGAGGACCCCGACGTGTACGGCGGCTTCGAGGCGATGGTTGCGGGGCTGGCGGACGGCTGTCGTGCGATCGACACGCCGGTCGTCGGCGGCAACGTCAGCCTGTACAACGACTCCGCGACCGGCCCCATCGCGCCGACGCCGACGCTCGCCGTGGTCGGCTACCGCGACCAGTACCCCGTCCCCGGCAGTGGCCTCGCGGGCGACGGGGATCTCGTGCTCGTCGGCGGGCACGCCGACGGCCTCGGCGGATCGGTCTACCTCCAGGCGCTGGGTGGCACCGACCAGTTCCCGGCCGCCGACGCAGCCGGCGTGGCCGCCGTCCGCGAGGCCGCCACGCGAGCGGACACGCTGGCCGTCCACGACATCAGCGACGGTGGGCTGGCGGTCACGCTCGCCGAGATGGTGACCGCGGACGCCGGCGCGACCGTCACCGTGCCCGGGTTGGCGGCGCTGTTCTCGGAATGCCCTGGTCGTGCGGTCGTCGAAACACGCGACGCCGACGCGCTCCAAGCGGCCCTTGATGTGCCCGTCGTGCGCCTCGGGTCGGCGACCACGGACGGCACGCTGTCGGTGACCATCGACGACGAGACTGTGACGCGGGACGCCGCCACGATCCGGGATCACCGCGGCGTCATCGCCCGCGAGCTGGACTGACCGGCGATTACACGACGACGGGGACGGCGTACGCGACCGCCAGCCCAACCAAAAGCACGATGAGCCCGTTCGTGACCTGTCCAATCGAGAACTCCTGCATGGGCGCGGTGACGCGGCCCCCGTCGTCGCCGTGATCGTCGGACATACGCGGCGGTTCTCGGCGCCCGCACTTGGCAGTATCGAAGCGCAGTGACTGCCTACCGGACGATGTGCACGTCGTAGCGGTCGTCCGCGGAGACGCCTTGTCCCACGGAGGTGAGGCCGCCGACCACGTGGCCGGCGTTGTCGCTGCCGACGAACACGACCGTCGCGCCGGCATCAACCGCGAGCTCGCGGACGGTGCGACTGACACGCCCCCGGGGCGCGTATGCGTCCAATACCTCGTACTCCACCGGCACGCCCGGCGCGATCTCGTGGACGTCCGCCGCGATCGCGGCCGCAACCGTCCCGACATCGAACGACTCGTCAGCGCCCAGCCAGCCCCGGTCGCGGGCCATCGCGGGATCGCGTTGCACGGCGGTGACAGCCACCACGGCCGCGTCGGCGGCGTCGGCGAACGTGACGGCACGCCGGAGTGCCGCCTCCGCGAGCGGCGAGCTGTCGAACGCGACGACGTATGTCATGGGTTCGCCTGGGCGTTCGGGCCCCCTCAGCGTTTCGAGATCCACACGCCACGCCAGGGGAGCGCGCGGATCGGACACCTTATCCGGGTCTCGGGTGTACGCCGTCGTACCCGACCGATGACACTCACCAAGCGCGTCATCCCCTGCATCGACGTGGACCTCGACGACGACGGGGAGCCCGCAGTGTACACCGGCGTCAACTTCGAGGAGCTGGCGTACACGGGCGACCCCGTCGAGATGGCGAAGCGGTACAACGAAGCGGGCGCCGACGAGTTCGTGTTCCTCGACATCACGGCCAGCGCCGAGGGCCGGGAGACGATGCTCGACACCGTTTCGGCGGTCGCCGACGAGGTGTTCATCCCGCTGACCGTCGGCGGCGGCATCCGGGACACCGACGACATCCGGGAGACGCTGCGCGCGGGCGCCGACAAGGTCTCGATCAACTCGGGCGCGATCGCCGACCCGTCGCTGGTGGACCGCGGCGCGAAAGCCTTCGGCAGCCAGTGCATCGTCATCAGCGTCGACGCCCGGCGGCGCTTCGACGAACAGGGCCAACACTACACGCAGGTCGACGGCGAGTCGTGCTGGTTCGAGTGCACGGTCCACGGCGGCCGCGAAGGCACCGGCATGGACGCCATCGAGTGGGTTCAGGAGGCACAGCGACGCGGCGCGGGCGAGTTGTTCGTGAACTCCATCGACGCCGACGGCACACAGGACGGCTACGACGTTCCGCTCACGGCGGCGGTCTGTGACGCCGTTTCGACGCCCGTGATCGCGTCCTCGGGGTGTGGCGCGCCCGGCGACATGGCCGACGCCTACGACGCCGGCGCTGACGCGGCGCTGGCGGCGTCGATCTTCCACTTCGACGAGTACAGCATCGCGGAGACGAAAGAGACGCTCGCTGACGCCGGCTATCCGATCCGCGCCCCGGACGCGTGAGCCGGCTCAGACCGCGGCTTCGAAGATGTCCGCGAACGACTGCAGTTTCTGGCTTGTGTGGCCGGCCGCCGCCTGCAGGGCGTCGACTGGGTCCACGTCGCCGTCGGTTTTGATCGTGAGCAGCGGCTCCGTCTGGCCGCCGGACTGCTCGGGGTTCATGTCGTAGGACGCCGCGGTGACGCCGTCGGTCTCCAGCAGCGTGCCCTTCAGCACGTTCATGAACGTGTGGTTCTCCCCGGCGACTTCGATGGTCAGCTCCGCGTCGTCCTTCTCAATAACCCGCAGATCCATGGCTCCGGTTTCGCCCGTCCGGCGTTTCAACGTTTCGAACGGCCGACCCGTCGGGGTGCGCCCGCTGGTTTATTACGTCCCAACACGGAGACGTGATGTATGCACGTGCCGTCGGACGCCGCCGCGGTCGTCGCCCTGACGGCGGTCGGTGGTGTGCTCGCTGTCAGTGTCGTCCCGCGCTTTCGCCGCGCGCGGTGGCTCGCCGGGGCTGCCGTCAGCGGGGTGCTCGCCGGGCTCGTCGTGGCGGGGAGCAGCGGCCTCCTGGACCTGTGGCGGGCCGTCGGATACGCCGCCGTCGTGGTGTTGCTTGCGACCGGCACCGCCGTGTTCACCCGTGGACCGGGCCAAGACGCCGTCCAGGCGGTTCGGTCGCGGCTCCTGTTCGGCGTGCCCTGGGGGACGCTGCTGGTTGCCGGGATCGTGGCCGGGTTCTACACGCTCGTCCAGCGCGGCCCGGACGGCACACTGCTTGTGGTGCCGTTCATCTCCTGGTCGTACGCCTATCCGCTGGGCGTGCTCACGTCGCCGATCGCCCACGCCAACCTCGGCCACGTCACCGGCAACCTCATCGGCACGCTGGCGCTCGCGCCGGTCGCCGAGTACGCGTTCTCGCATTACCCGACTGCCCGCGGCACCGCCGCGTTCGGGTCGTGGCGAACGAACCCCTACGTCCGTGCCGGCGTGGTGTTCCCCGCCGGCGTGCTCGCGGTGGCGCTTCTCACCAGCGTGTTCTCCTGGGGCGCGGCCGTCGGGTTCTCCGGGGTCGTGTTCGCGTTCGCGGGGTTCGCGCTCCTCAAATACCCCCTGGCGACGGTGGTGGCCGTCGCCGCCCGGGACGCCATCTCGGTGTTCTGGCGGACGCTGCTGGAGCCCGTGACGTTCGCGTCGGCGTCCCAGTCGTTCGGGCCGCCGTGGTGGGCGGGCGTCGCGGTCCAAGGCCACCTCTTCGGGTTCCTTCTGGGCGCGCTGGCGGCGGTCGCGGTGCTCGTGCACCGCGATGACCACCCCAACCCGGCCCGCGTCTGGCTGGGCGCGGTCGTGATCGCCACGTCGCTGTCGCTGTGGGCGGTGTGGTGGTACGGCCGGAGCGCCGAGTACGTGCTGTTCCGCGCCGGCGGGCTGTTGCTCGTGGTGGTGCTTGCGGTCGTGTTTGCGGTCGTCGCGGGCACGCACAGCGGCGTTACGCTCCCCGGCCGGGGCGGCGAAACCACCGCGACGGCGCGCAAACTCGCGGCGGCGGCGCTGATCATCCCCGTGGTGACGATGGCGTTCGTCGCGGTGCCCGTGAACCTCACCACCGTCCAGGACGCGAACGTCGCACAGTCGGCGGTCTCGGTCAACGGCTACGAAGTCACGTACGCCGAGAACGCGACCAACAAGCGGGTTGCGGCGGTCGACATCCCGTACTCGGGGGCCGCGACGAACGTCTCCGCCAGCGGCGTCATCGTCGCCAACCCGGACCGCGGCATGTGGACCGAACGCGTTGGCACCGACGAGCTCGCGTTCCGTGGTGACGCGGCCATCACTGTCGGCGGGCTGAACTGGCGGGAGACCGTCGGCGTGCACCGCGAGGGGTGGGTCGCCACCGGCGGCCAGCCGGTCTACAACGTCTACCTGCGACCGCCGGACGGCGGATCGTTGCGGCCGGTGTTCGCGTCGGCGAACCGCACCGCAGCCCCCGTGTTGGACGGCCGCCACGTCCGGCTGAACGCCGACGCCGGGCAGTTCTCGCTGACGGTGCTGCGAAACGAAACGGCGCTTGCCACCACCGGCGTGCCGGCGGCCAACGCCACCGCCACGGCGGGCGGCCTGACGTTCGAACATACGGCCGGCCGGCTGCTCGCGCACACCGGCAACACGACCGTCACGGTCGCGCACAGCGAATCCTACGACTGACGACCCCAGTCCACGCGGAACAGTTCCACGTCGAGGACGGCGCGGTCCTGGGTGTGGAAGGAGAACTGAGCGGGCACCGCAAACTCGGCGGCGAACGCGTGGGTGACGGTTCCACCCCGGTCGCCGGCGAACGACTCCACGAACGCTTTGCTGCCGGCGTTGTGCACGGAGTACGACACCGCCGCGACGTCCGAGGCGGCCGCCAGGAACGCCCGGTCGGCGTGCTCGGCGCGGTCCTGCGCGCCGAACGGCGGGTTCATCACGACGGTGTCGACGGCTGCCAGCGGCGGCCGCGTGGCGTCGGCCACCGTCCACTCGACGCCCACACCCGGCTCGACGCGGGGTTCGTTGGCCCGGCCGACGGCCACCGCGTCGGGGTCACGCTCGACCGCCAGAACGCGGTGGGGGTTGCGGGTCGCCGCCGCGATCCCGAGCATCCCCGTGCCGGCTCCGAGATCGGCGACCGTGCGACCGGCGAGGTCGTCGTGGAGGTCGGCGAGCGCGATGAGCTGGGCGGCCAGCTCGGTCGGTGTGGCGTACTGTTCGAGCCCCGGGTCCGGATCCCGGAACCCCTCGACTGCGCCGAGTCGCCTGGCGAGCGCGCGCTTCACGCTCCACCCGTGGTGGGCGGCGGCGAAGAACCCTGCGCCCGCACGGCGCTACCAGGTGCCGTGGAAGGTGTCGAACGAGAGGTCCTCCAGTGGCTTGTTCCCGACGGCGATCTCGTACTCGCCGGGGGTCAACATCGGCTTGTGGAACTGCGGGCCGTCGTCGGTGGTGATTCGCGGGCAGCCCGTGTTCACGAACGCGTCCATGTCGAAGTTCATCAGCCGGTCGGGGGTCACCTCGTCCATCGTGATGAGGTAGGCGTTGTCGTTGTTCTCCACGATCTCCTCGGCCTGATCGAACCGGCCTTGGCCGATCTTCGTGCAGAAGATCACGCCCCACTGCTCGGCGTCCATCGCCTTGTGGACGGACGCGTAGCGCTCCTTGAGGAACTGCTCGGCGTCCGCGATCGACACCGCGTTGTTGACCGGATCCGCGATGACGACGTTCTTCTCGGGGTGTTCCATCGCCAGGCCGAGCGGATGGAACTTCCCGCCGCCGACGTACAACACCTGGTCGGCGTCGATGTCCGCGCTGGCGTAGTTGCAGCCAAGCACCTGGCCCTCGTTGGTGAGGCGGTCGTCGCCGCGGCGCGTGTGCACCGTGTATCCGCGCTCCTCCAGCCACGTGCGCATCTCCTCGAACTGGTTCATGTGCTGGGCGGTGGTCACCAGCCCAACGTCGCCGTCGTGGAGCTCGTCGCGGGCCTCCTGCATGATGGGCTCGACGTCGACGTTCGAGAACAGCGGCACGTAGATGATCGAATCCGACTCCTTCATCGGGGAGTGCCCGAAGTGCACGAACACGTCGGTGCGCCGCATCAGATACGTGTCGAGGTCGCAGGCCCCATAACAGGGCTGCCCGGACAGCATGATGCGGGTGTCGTCCAGGCGCGCCCGCAGGTCGTCGGCGACCGCTGGCCCGCGGCGCTTCAACCCCTCGGGGAACTGCAGGCCGACTTTCTCGGCGTCTTTCCGCTCGACCTCGTCGACGATGCGGTCGAGCTCGTAATCCCACGTCCGGTCGTGGCGCAGCGAGAGTCCAGTGTTCCGGAGATCGCCCGCCGACCGTGCCTCCTCGTTGCTCATTAGCTGCGGTATGGGGGCTTGCTCGTTTAACCCCCGTGGTTCGCGGTACGGGGGCGGCGTTCGGGGGTTCCGGCAGTTTGAAACGACGCCAGCACCAACCCCGGAACATGAGTGTTGAGACCGACGCCGCCGGCCCCAGCGCGGACCACGCTGCGGACGACCTCGCGCGCCAGCTCGGCGACGCGATCGCCGACCTCCCCGAGTACCGCCGCCTCATGGAGACCAAGCGCGCCGTCGAGACCACCGATGAAGTGCAGTCTCGGATCGAGGAGTTCGAGCAACTCCGCCAGGAGTTCATGCTCGCCCGCCAGTCCGGGGACGCCGACGAGGCCGCCCTCAACCGCGTCCAGGAGGCCCAACAGCACCTCCACGACCACCCCGTGATGGCGGACTACCTCGACGCCCAGGACGCCCTGGAAGCACGGTTTGAGGGACTCAACGACCTCATCAGCGACCCCCTGGACGTGGATTTCGTCGGGGAGTCCGGTGCCTGCTGTCAGGACTGACGGCGCCGTCAGTCAACGGCGTTGGCGGCGAGGTTCCGCGTCGCGCGGCGCAACCGCTCGCTCGCTGACTGCTCGGTGACGCCGAGCTGCTCGGAGACCGCCGACAGCGACGCCGACCGCGGCACGTCGAGGTAGCCCACGTCCAAGGCGACCCGGACGGCCTCGCGTTGGGCGTCGGTCAGCGGGTCTTGATGGGTGGCGTCGGCCTCGGGGACACCGCTGTAGATGCAGTGCAGCGTGAACGCCACCCCCTGGCTGGTGCAGATCTCGCGAAACGACGCCAGTGCGTCCCGGTCGGGGAACCGAACGCGAACGAACCACACGCCGTTCTGCGACTCGACGTGCAGCTGTGCGGCACCGAGATCCAGCCACTCGGTGTACATCTGGACCTCCGACGCGTCGGCGTTCTGGTAGCTGTACAGTCGCCGATCGGCCAGCTGATCCAGCAGCGTTACCGAGGTCGTGGTCGAGTCAGCCCGCATCGCGTCGTCGAACGCGGACAGGTCATCGCCGATCGCCCACGCGACCGTTTTGACCGTGTCCCCGCCATCAGCCACGTCGACGGATTCGACGTCAAACGTCACGTTGGGGACGCTGGTGGTCGCCTCGTAGAGGATCATGCGGGGCGACGACATCGACAGTTCAGCGATGACGCTCATCACATCGTACACGTGTCCACGTGCTGTTAAGTGCCCTGGCCGAACCACCGAACGCTTAGGACGCGGGCCACCAACGGCCGGTATGGTGCACTCCGACTGGGGCGACTGGCTGCCCGCAGCCGTCGCCGCCGCCGATCCCGACGGCATCGCGGTCTGGTATCTCGGCTGCAACGGCGTGATCCTGAAGGCCAGCGACGGCACGACGCTGTTCGTCGACCCCTACCTGGGGACCGGCGACCCGCCGCGAACGGTGCGCATGATTCCCGTGCCGTTCGATCCCCGTGACGTCTCCGACGCCGACGCAGTGCTCGCCACCCACGAGCACACCGACCACGTCCACGGCCCGAGCCAGGCCCCGCTGCTCGCCGACACGGGCTGCTCGCTGTACGCCCCCGAGGCCTCGATCGCGGTCGCCCGCGACGACGAACGCTGGCAGGACGACTACGCCGTCACCACCGACCAGTACCGGCGCGTCGCCGTCGGTGACACCTACGACATCGGCTCGTTCACCGTCCACGTCACGCCCGCACATGACCCCGACGCGGTCCAGCCGGTGTCGTACGTCTTCGAGCACGACGCCGGCACGGTGTTCCACGGCGGCGACACCAAACCCGCCGACGCCCTCGCGGAGATCGGGGCGGCCCACGACATCGACGTGGGGATCCTGGCGTTCGGATCGACGGGCGAGATCCCCGACAAACAGACCCGCGAACCGTCGGTCACGACGTGGTACAACACGGAGACGGAGGTCGTCGCGTGCGCGAACGCCCTCCAACTCGACCGGCTGGTCCCCACGCACTGGGACATGTGGAAAGGACTGACCGCGGACCCGACGGCGCTGCACGCACACACCCGCAGCATGGCGTCACCACAGCGCCTCGACGTCGTCGAAATCGGCGACCGCATCGACGTCTCGTAGGCCCCCACCTCGCGCATACACCTACCCCCCGGCAATTTAAGGGCCTCTCCGCGTAGATTGCTGTATGAACGACGCACTCCAGGGTGATGCCCGTGAGTGACGAAACAGTCGTCGAAACGAACGGTGTGACCGTCAGCAAGTTCTTCAACGCCGAGGACTTCCCGGTGCCGGCCGTCGCCTTCGACGTGTCTTCGACCCGTGACGGCGGGGTGACGCTGACGATCACCGACGAGATCCCCGAGGAGTTCGGCATCGACCAGATCGGGTTCCACCCCGAATACGGCAGCGAACACTGGACGGCGACGGGCGACGGCGTCGTGCGCTTCGAGCGCGAGATCGACGCCGGCGAATCGTTCACCACCGTCTACGGCGTCCGCATGGAGGACGACCAAGACGAGACGCCGTTCCTTTCGGCCCCGGAGATCGACGTCGACGGCCCCGACATCGAGGACGCCATCCCGCCGGAGTCCAGCGACGTGGTGCGGGAGCTGGCGGGCGGCGACCGCGACACGGTCCCCGGGCTCGAAGACGAGGACACCACCGACCACGAGTTCGGATCCGTCGAAGCGGACGTCGGCGACGCCGATGTCGACACGCCGGTCACCGACGACGCCGAAATCCTCGGCGACGACGCCGGGCTCACCGACATCGGTGGGACCGAGCCCGAGGACGCCGACGACACGAGCCCCGACACTGACGGCCAGCCCGCGGACAACACCACAGGGACGGGCGCCGCACTCGAAGCGACGGCGACCACCGACGGCGACGACACCGCCGACGCCGACCCGCCAACCGACACGGTGGCCGCCGACACCAGCGCCGCCGACGACGCTGCGGGTGTGGACGCTGCGCCCCGTGATGGCTCGGAGATCGTGGCCGCGCTCGCGGACGCGATCCGCAACGACGCCGTCGCCGACGAGGACCTCGCAACCATCCAGGACGCGATGGGTGGGGTACCCGAATCGACGCGCGTGGAGCTCACACACCTGCAGTCCCGGGTCTCCGAGATCGAAGCGTACACCGACGCCCTGGAGTCGTTCATCGACGACAACGGCACGGCACAGGACGTGCTCAACGACCTCGAAGACGACGTGGCCGACCTGGAAACCGAGCTATCGACGGTGCGCGACGACGTGGCTGGCGTCGAGCAGTCCGTCGACGCTGCCGCCGACGACCGGGCGGCGCTGCACGAGCGCGTCGACGACGTCGAAGCCACGGTCGGGGCTGTCGACGACCTCGAATCGTCGCTGGACCGGCTGCGCGGCGACGTGGACGCCCTCGACGAGCGCCTCGCGGACACCGAGGACGACGTGCTGGCGCTGGCCGACGTCTCCGGCGACGTGGACGCCCTCGAAGCCGACGTCGCCGAGCTCTCCGAGCACGTCGACGCCATCGACGACTGGCGCGACCAGCTGTCGGACGTGTTCAGCGCCTGAGCGCTCGGGATCACAACGGTTTTCGGCGCGCACTGGCTGCACCCAACAATGACACCCCCGCCGGTTCGCATCGCCGTCCCGCGGAAAGGACGGCCATTGGAGGCGGTTCTCGACCGCGTCGGCGAGCTCGCCGACGCGGCGTCGGTCGCCGACGACATCGCCACGACGCTGCGCTACGAGAAGGGGCTCACGAAAGGCGACCACCACGACGCTCGTGGTGTCTACGAGCGGCTCGCCGCGTACAGCACTCCCGACGAGCCGACGGCCCCCGATTACACGCTGTTGCGGGACTCCCGTGTGGGGAAACCGCGCCGGATCGTGTTCGACTCGCTCACCGTGACCGTGGCGGGGACGCGCGTCGAACTCATCGGACGCGAGGAGCCGTTTCGCGCGCTCCGCACGCACGAGTTCGCTCTGGGGTTCGACAGCGCGGACCTCGTGCTCGAGGAGGTGGTGGGGCTCCGTCCCGAGCCGCTGACCTCGATCGCGGACGTGAACGAGCGCATCGATCCCGTCGACACGGACGTGCGCGTCGCCTCCGGCCTCGGCGACACGGTCTATCACACGCTGTTGGCGACGCCGGACGCCCACGGTTCGGCGGGCGTCGACCGGGCGTTTCTGGACGCCTACAGCGGCCCCGTCTGCATCAGCCCCCGCTACGAGCGCCTCGTCGAAGCCGTGCTCGGCACCGCCGTGACCGAGGGCCTGACGTTCACCTACCCCGATGCCGACCACGACGAGGAAGAAGCCGCGATCGCTGACGCCGGCGTCGGTGTCTACCTCACGGTCACGGGATCGACCGCCCGCGACCACGGCCTCACCGTCGGCGAGCAACTGTTCCCGAGCGAGACCGTGCTCATGGAGAACCAACACGAGGCCACCGGGGAGCGTGTTGCCAGTGTGCGACAGGCGCTCACCACCGCACCGACGGAGACCGCGATCCCACCACAGTAACGCCGACCCGCCGCTGCTCGCTTGCTACACCCGTTCGGCAGCGTTCACGGGGCAGTCCGCTGCCCCGATTCGACGCCGGTGTGTCGGCTCCGACCCGCCGAGCCGCGTCGGCTGCCGGACGTCATAGACGGTCACGTTCGTCACCCTCCGGTGCGGCGTTCCGGCAGCCGACCGCCGACACAGATAGGCCACCAACCCCGCCCGGACCGCGTGACTGTCGCTGTTGACAACGTTCACGACGTACTTGCGCCACCGCGCGCTCGGATACTGGGCTGACACGTCGGGGGGCTTCCCCCAGGAGAACGCGCCGCCAGCGAACGCCCCAACGCGCCCGCCACCGGGCGTGGCGGCCGGCGCTTTCACCCAGTGATCGATGCTGACTGGCTCCGGGGCGAACATGTACCACCGCGGTGGTGGCGCGTCCCCGGCGTCGAGTGGCCCGACGCTGACCGGCGTTTCCACACCCCCGACTGAGACGACCGTGTACGCCGCCTGTCCGACCAGCAACACCACGAACACGCCCGTTACGGCGGTTCGAGCGCGCGCTCGAACGGATCGAGGCAGTGACGGCACTGGAACTGACGGCACCCTCTCACGCCGGTCGGCAATCCACCGAACGGGATGCACGGTGCGCTGTGGGCGGGCTGCAGCCGCCGCCTCCCAGACACAACCGGGAACGAACGGCACCAGTCCGACGACTGCGACGAGCGGGAACACGCCCAGCTGCATCGTCGCCGCCATCCCCAGGTGCATCCCCGCGAACGCCGCCGCCGCCGCCGCCCGCCACCACCCGGTCAACACGATCAGACACACCGACCCCGCGAGCAACACCAGCCACACTCGGTCGAACGCCACCAACAACCGCGGGGTTTCCGACAGCACGTGGCCGAGCCCGACGACGAACATCTCCAGACTGAACACCGTCCGTACGGCCGTCCCGGACACCCACGCGTCCCCGCGAAGCTTCAACACGGCGTTCGACGTGTAGACGATCACGGGCTGGCACAGCACCCCCACGGTCGCCACCGAGACGACGCGGTCCCGCCACGCCCCCCGATCCACGGCGTCCACGCTCCAGCGCTCCCCCAGGGGGAGCCCGAGCGCCCACACGAACAGCATCTGCAGGACGAGATCACCGCCGTTCAACACCAGCGGGTTTCGGGCGTGCATCGACACCACGAGCACTCCCGTTGCGAACGTCGCGGCTGTGCTCCGATACCCAACGAGCAACGCGACCGCGGCCACCGCCGTCACCGCGAACAGCGCCGCCTGTGCCCACGCCGCCCCCGAAAGCATATGCAAGGACGCGCGGCTGACGACCGGATACTGTGCGCGCATGACCGCCCGCGGGAGCACGCCACTGTCGGTGTAGAACGCCGTCAACGACTGCAGCCGCAACGCCAGATCAACCAGCACGACCACCGCGAGTCCGACACGGAACGCGGCCAACGATCGCGTGTCGACGCCGAGACGCGACGCGACCGCTGCTCGGAAACGCATACACCCGACTGGCCCCCGACCGCTGATAAACGTTGCCTGGCACGTGTCCCCACGACCACGGCAGGGCGCCGCCACGGCTCCCACCACATCCTCGCCTTCCGTGGTATTCTTGAGCACGCACGCCCTTCTCACGCTGATGAACACCGCTCCCGACACCGGGACCGAACGCGCGACGTACACGTGGTCGGCGGGCCGGTACCCCTCACTGGCCCCGAACCTGCTGCCCGCGATCGCACGCCTCGTGAGCGCCTGCGGCGTCGACCCCGGGAACACGGTCCTGGACGTCGGCTGTGGCACCGGGAACGCCGCCCTCACCGCCCGCCGCGCCGGCGCAACCGTCACCGGGCTTGACGTCACGCGGTCGATGCTCGAACTCGCCCGGGACACCACACAGCTCACGGATTACAACGACATCTCCTGGGTCGCCGGGGACGCAAGCACGCTCCCGTTCCCCGACGACGCCTTCGACGTCGTGCTCTCCAGTTTCGGCCACGTGTTCTCCCCGGCCGCAGCCGAGGCCGGCCGCGAGATGCTGCGCGTCGCCCAGCCCGGCGGCCGCGTCGCGTTCACCGCGTGGTCCCCCGACGGCCTGGTGGGGGCGCTCACCGACGTGCTCGATGACTACGTCGGACACGACGACCACGACCCCTGGGCGCACCTCCGGTGGGGGAACCCGGAGTTCGTCCGCGACCACCTGGGTGACGCCTGCGAGCTCACCTTCGAGCGCCGCATCGCGCGCTTCCGGTACGTCTCCCCCGAGCACTTCTGGCGGAACTTCGCCGAGGAGGCCGGCCCGCTCTCACCGGCGCTGCGCGCGCTCGACGACCCCGGTGCGCGGAGCGCCCTCCGCGAAGACGCGCTTGCCACGCTGGATGAGTGGTTCGCGGACAACACGGTTCGCGTCGAGTACCTCCTCGCCCGCGGCGTCGTCGACGGCGCCGCCTGACCCACCCACGGCAGCCACCGTTGGAGGCGACGGGCTGCTTGGCCCCGGCATATATCATGGGGCACCCCGTCGGTGTGTGCATGGACAACGTGATCGTCGACATGCTGGCGGGCAACCAGCGCCATGCCGCCAAATTCCAGTCCCGGTTCGACGACGTCCAGAACGCACAACACCCCGACGCAGTCACTGTCTGCTGTGCCGACTCACGGGTGCTTCAGGACGAACTGTGGGGGAACACGGACCCAGGTAGTATCTTCACTTGCGCGAACATCGGCAACCGAGTGATCCAACGAACCCCCGACGGAGACGTCGTCTCCGGCGACGTGCTCTACCCCATCGAGCACACTGGAACGGAGACAGCCGTCGTGGTGGGTCACACCGGCTGTGGCGCGGTCACAGCAGCGTACCGGGATCTCACCGGCGACACTGGGGCGGAGCCGCCGGGGATCGCGCACTCGCTGACTCCCATCCGCACGCGACTGGCGGCTGGAGTGGATCTGCTCCCGGCGGACCTCTCAGAGTCCGCAGCGATCAACCGACTCGTCGAATACAACGTCGACCAGCAGGTCCAGTTCCTTCTGGAAAGCGACCGCGTCGACGACGCCGTCTCGGTCGTCGGCGCGGTGTACGACTTCCAGGACGTGTACCCGGGCTCCCGTGGCGAAGCACACGTGATCAACGTCGACGGTGAAACCGACCCATCAACGCTCCGCGAGCAAGCGCCCGAAATCGCGTCACGGATCACTCGGCTCTGGAGTTACTAACCGCGGCGGACCGCGCTCTTCGGGCGAGAATCCGAAACCGGTGATCCGCCACAGTACGGTGGGAACGGACCTCCACAACAGGGAGTACGACACGTCTGTCGTCATCTGGGTTCCTCCACGATCTGATGGCGGATACACACGTGACGTCGGATCTGAGAGTGGGCGTTTGGAGAGCCGTCTGAGTGGGGGTCCATTCACTGGATCGGGCAAAAAGACGCATCAATAGCCGATTAAGCCTGTTGTGGCCACAACGCCGACCTCCAACGTCTCTCTATCGTTGAATGCGGTTTATCAAGCTCTTCCGTGGGAGGAAGTCAGCGAATAGATGTGGTTGAGGTACACCTCCCGTACTCGATCCCCCCAGTTGTGCGTGTACGTGTCGATGATGTCGTCGGCCACGTCGCCGCGGAGGTATTTCACGACGCCGCGATCACCAGTCCGGTTCCGAAGGTGCGTCGTGAAGAAATGCCGGAAGTAATGTGGCGTTACGTTCTCGGCGGCGTCCCCACCTTTGTGATACCACCCGCGGGGTTCGGCGTGTCGCCGCACCATCCCTCGGACCATCTCCGGCGTCAGACGCTTGCCCCATGCGTCCTGCGTGCTCACGAACACCGGGTCGGCAGGCGATGTGGTGTCCGGTCGAATCGCCAACCACCGGACGAGTTCGGTTTTCAACTCCCGGTCAAGGGGGACGAGCGTGGCACGCTTGCGCTTGTTCGACGCCGAGCGCTGCTCGCCGTTGACCGTTTCGCCACGGCTCATCGCCGGATCAACGTACAGCGTGTCGGGGTGGCTGCCGAGCTGGCCGCGTGTCCCCACCTCGTAGGCGGAGGAGACAGCCGGCGCGTCCAGGTTGACGTCCCGGAGGTCGAGGTTGCAGAGCTCGCCGACTCGAAGCCCGGTTTTCAGCAGTCCAACGATCACGGCGCGCTCCAACGGGTGGGTGATGTCCGCGATGAACTCCCGCATCGCCGCAACCGAGATGTCTCTCCGAGTGGGGTTCGTGTCGATGGCCTCGTCCATCTCCTGGCTGACCAACGCCATCGGATTCCCGTCAACGACGCCGACCTGCTGCATGTAACTGTAGAACCGGTTCACGTACGACGCGTACGTCGCGACCGTGCTTTCGGCGTACTGCTCGCGGAGGTGATGCACCCAGGTCAAGCAATCCCGGCGGCCGGCGTCGACCGGCTGCGCGCCGGCGTTCGAAAGGAACGCTTCGAACGACCGGAGGACGCGTGCGTACGCGTCCCGGGTTCGCTTTGCTTTGCCGTGATACTGCATGTCCTCGAGGAAGTAGCCGATAGGATCGTCACGCGCATCAGCATCGGTCTCCCTCGCCAAGGAATCACGCGGCTCACTCATCAGCCTGGGAAACGTAGCCACCGCGTCGCGGGTCGAACCGTATCACACCATCGTCTGCGAGGGACTGCACCGCGGTGTCGATCCGGTCCTCGAAGTCCCCCGCCAGTTGAGTGACTAACTCATCCCAGGACACGGCATCCCCTTCGTCGACCATCGATTGAACCCGGTCTTCGAGGGCATCACCCCTAGGGGTTGCGTCGCTAGAACCACCGTCTGGACTGTCGTCCAGGAACCCCCGTCGTCCGGCCTGCACCATCGTTCGGAGGAACTCGCTTTGCGTCATATCTAATCGCTCGGCGTGATCCCGCCACGTGGCTTTCTGGTCCGCTGGTACGTACGTCTTCACGACGGCGCGATCAGTGTCTCCCATACAGGGCCAACAGCCACGGCTCACTTCAATGTTCCTCATACAGAGATAAGTGTTTTTATCGGTTCTCCGGGCCTGGTTCAGATCGCCAAAGAAGGTCTAGACAGGAGGATTTCTTTTGATTTGATTCCATAGAAGAGGATTTCCACTGGAACGTGGAGTACCACACAAAAAGATAAAGACGCCACCGGATGAGGGGAGGTTGCACGCCGGTGTATAACCGTGTATCGAGTGGGCGGTCTTGAACTCGTACACAGCCGAAAACTGGCACTCGGCGATCGATTCACTGACGCCGGCACAGTGGCGACCCCGGCACACTCAGTAGGCGACCGTCGATAGCTGCGTGGTCTAGCGCAGCCGTATACGTGGCGCCCTCAGACCAGCCCACAAAACAGCCAACCTGAAGGGGACACCACGTTCTATCCGAACGGAGCCCGGCGTAACATCAGCGATGTTCAAATCGTGAGTTCCTCGTGATGCAATGTTGGACCAATTCCCGGTGCCGAAGGCTTCGCCACAGAGTATTGACGATCCGATGGCATCTGAACGCAGGTATCGAAGAGCCGGTGGCGCACCGCTTTGCGCCGACCAGCAAGGCCGCCACAGCTCGGCTCAGAATGTGTTTGCCCAAGCTCGGCAGGCGGTGGGTCAGTGAGTACCGTACTACTGTCTGGATACCCTGTGGAGTCCGCGGCTCGTGGCCACAGTTACATCGGCCGAAACATATGTATAATCGCGTTAACTTTTGGTATCGCCCACGGTGGACCAATGTATCACGCTGTTTCACTGGTCGGTGGCCGGAGTGATCGCGTTACGCACACAGCTGGTTGATCATCTTGCCGATGTTCCTCATAGTACGGGTGGAGCTTACCGTGGCGCTCACGTGGGGAATCAACACAGCGTATCAAGATCTTCCGTTTGACGACGTTACTCAGGTCAACGCAGAACACTGTCGGAGTTAGCCAGAGAATTTCCCGGACAGTCTCACCACGGCGTTCTTTAGTTCTATCCCTTTGAGTGGGGAACACGCGGATCACGCAGTCTTGTAGAGCTGTTGTACACCCCTGCAACAGCAAGACAACGATTGCCAAGCGGTGGCTATGTTCCGCCAACCGGTGTTCACGTCCAACATCTGCGCATCGTAAGTTCCTCATCGCGTAGTTTCCACTGTGATCCGTGCGAAACCGTGAACCGACGATCACCAAATCCGGTGTGTGGCGTCTGTCTGCGGAAGCGAGCTGCTTGGAACACACGAATCCTGGTATTGGAATGAAGACAGTCGTAAATCTGAGAGTGATATACGAAAAGCACGGCCTGTACTGGATTCGAGGGTTTGAGCGTATTAGGTGGATTCAACCACCGGTAAGCGTGCAGGATTGAGTGCAATCAAATGGCTAAGCCGCGATAACTGGCTGCTGTACCTGTCACTTGATGGTGGTGGTGCCAGCGGCGTAGTGATTGGATCCGATCTACCAGCCAGCGTCGCTAAGTTACGGTAACGGTTGTTTCCCGGGATGGGACGGTTCAGTTCGCCCCGGACCGGACTGACAGACCGATGTAGTAGGCGACGCCAACAACGATCCCACTCAATGTGGCCTCAGAGAGGGCCGCGATCGGGTTCCGACCGAGGGCGATGTAGCCCACTAGCGTCAGCAGCGATGAGCCGACAGCGACGGTAGCAGCGGCTGTCCGCGTGGAAACGCTGCCTAGTCCGAATCCAATAGTAACGTCTCCCATTATTTACGTTATATATTCGGGAGCGGTACTTCAATTATTTCACCTGGCTTATCGGGCTCACACACATCAAGCCCAGAGGACTTACAGATTGTCGCACTGATGTCGTTACCGCACCCATCGGTTGTAGCCTCGGCGACTTTACAAATGGCTTCGACGATCGTAACACATGCAATGCCTCCGGCAACACTTATCCCGAGGACCCCGCAGACCACCTTACCAAACGCTCCACAGAGCTTTTTGCAGATGACTTGTGTGGCGAAATAGCAGCCATCGCATCCACTGAAGTTTAGCTCATCCGGAAGGTCCGGGAGGTCATCTGGGGATGGCAGATCGAGTTGCGCGCTCGGATCTTCTGCATCCTGTACGTGGCTGAGGTCATCGATCAACGCCTCGACAGCCTGTTTGCTCGGTTCCTCGGTTGTCTTCGTGAACGAGCCATCGATTTCGCCGGAACGGTCAGTCGCAATGGCTAGGTCGGTCCCCGATGAATCGTCGCCCAGCAGGTCGTATTGCTCAAGCTTTTTGAATGTGCCATCGTCGTGGTAATACTCGACGTCGAGCTGTGCAATGGCGATCTCCTGGGATTCGGGATGGCGTCCGAGAATGATCCCCGCACGACTGTTTTCTGCCGCGTCCTGAAGCTCATACGAGGCAACTTCGCGTTTGAAGCCTTCTGTCTCAGTAACAGCCACGGTGAGGGTAGTATCACTCCAGGCGAATGAGTAGCCGAGGTCCACGGCCTTTTGGCGGAGCTGCGTAAACGCGGTTGACTGTGCGATGCTACGCGCTGCATCGCTCTCTTCAGAGCCACTCAACACAGTGACCGGATCGCTTTCTTCCCCCTCTGCGGCGGCGACCGAAACGTTTAGTCTGGATCCAATCCCGATTGATCCCAGCGCCGCCATTCCCTTCAGCATTTTCCGCCGATTTGGATCGTTTCCGCTCATTTCCAAGCTATCATTGTCTTTGCAGGTATATAAAATTTGTTAGTAACTTATCTTAGTAAAAATAACTAGATGGGATATCTGTTGCTAGAGTCTCTTTCAGTATACTCGGTCAAGTCATCCGACTGTGTGGTGTGGGTTGCGTTCCATTAATACGATCTCTTTCAAACAATCAAAGAATATATTTGACTTTATTTCGTTATACATGTATGAAACAGCCGCCGTTTGAGAGGTTCCGTCAGCCGGAGTATACAGGGGAAAACCGGTGCACACCGTGTACGGTGTTGAATCTCATCATTGCAGCGATACTCGGCTCCGCCATCGCGCGCAAATCACGACTCGGTGGTGTGATCGCGGTGGGGATCTCGGTTGGACTGATCTATCTCCGTGGCTACCTACTGCCCGGCACACCAACGCTGACAAAGCGGTACTTGCCGCCGGCAGTACTTCGCTGGTTCGGGAAGGAACCGGACCCAGCAGTCAGCACCGGCTTCCAGGGAAGCGGTGCGTCGGCGCAGCCAGCGTCAAAAGCGGACGCACGGTCACCGGCGGAGGATGTGTCGCCGACGGATCGTGGGCCGAGTGGTGTATCCAATGCATCCGCAGCCGAGGTTGATCCGTCAACAGGAGACCTAGAGGAGTTCTTTGTGGCGCATGACGTCCTGGAGCCGTGTGCGGACGCGGATGATCTCTGTGTGACTGCTGAGTTCGAAGACGCCTGGATGACCGCGGCTGAGCGACTGATGGACGCGGATCTCACCGGTGAGCTGGTTGCAGAGTCGTTCGGAATGGACACCGAGGCAGGCGAAGAGTTCGAGCGAATTGAGGACGGAGAGACACAGATCCTCGAATCCGAGTCCGGGTGGATCGGACAGTGGCCGTCCCGGGCAGCGCTGATCGCGGACGTTGCAGCGAGTCAGACGCTCCGGTCGTGGGCCCCAGAGTGGAGTGGTGTCGATGCGGAAGATCGGGGCACGGTGCTGAACGGACTGCGGATGTTCATCGAGACGTGTCCAACGACGGGCGGTGACGTTGAACTCGGTTCGGAGGTCGTCGAATCGTGTTGTAGCTCTCACGAGGTGCTTGCTGTGACTTGCGAGGACACTGGCGAGCGACTGTTCGAGCAGCAACTTCCAAACGCCGAGGCGTGAACGCACGTGGCCCGTTGTGAGGTGTGGTCTGTACGCACCCCAGAAATGTAGGCTAGCCTAGAATCCGGAAGTGTTTTGCCTGCTAGATTCGCACTCGTTGATAACCACCACCTGAGCGGCTGTCGGAGCACCGGTCGAACCCGGCACCACGACCCCGAAATCCACTCTCAGAATGATATGTGCTATGTACACACTCGACTGCACGAGGAGCGGTTCACACCGTCCAGCGGCGAGTGATGCAGTCAAACCACGGTCGCGCGCGCACCGACGCGGTAGCAGTCTTATCCCGCTGCAGCCCAACGTTCACATACGAGTGGCACAGACCCAATCATCCACACCCGGCTCCCGGTGGACCGACCAATGAGTGGCGCGGACCAGTACCTGCTGGCGATCTACATCGAATCCCATCGCGACGACAGCCCCGTGCCGACGGGACAGCTTGCCGACCGCCTAGAGAAGGCCGCACCGTCGGTGACGGAGATGCTCAAGCAACTCGACGAGAACGGGCTCGTCACCTACACGCCGTATAAGGGTGCACGCCTCACTGATGCGGGTCGTGAGCGCGCCACGGAGCTCCACGAATCCTACGTGACGCTGTCGTGGTTCTTCCGAAGCGTGCTCGACTTGGAGACCCACGAATCCGAGGCAATGGAGTTGGCGAGCATCATCGACCCGACGGTGACCGATCGACTGGCCGCAACGCTACCCGACGACGACCGCTAGAGCCGCGCTCGCTACGTCGAGGCCTGGATGTTGAACGTCTTCTGGAGGAACTGGCGTGACGCCATCGAGCACACGAAATACCATACGATCCACGTCGCCATCGGTCCGAGCAGTGCGTGCTGCCAGGCAACGTGTCCGGCGAGCGGGACCACCATTCCGTGCTCGCTCGCGCCGAGGTGTCCGCCACGGACCTCCCAGCGGAGCCACAGGAACACCGGGATCGTCAACAGCATGATCCACACCATCGGCCGGAACTGCAGCTTGAACAGCCCGAGCTGATCGCCAGCGGCGTCCATCTGCTCGCTTTGGATGCGTTCGAGTGCTTCGTCGTCACCGCGCTCTTTGGCTGCCTCCCGGCGTTCTTTCAGGGCCGCCATCCGGTCTTTGTACGCCTGGAGCGTCTCGTGGTCCATGAGCCGGGACTGGAGGTACGTGGAGTAGACGCCGGTGGTGACAGCCAACACCAACACGACGATGTGGAACGGCAACAGGTTCATCACCGGGGCCAGGAGCTGGTTGTCGACCGATGCGATCGTGGTCTGGATGGAGCTGTTCCAGTATCCCGCGAACAGCCCGATCGCGCCGACGGCTGCCGCCTTGTCGTAGATCGTCCAGGACGCGGATTCGATCGCCGGCGCGTCGGTGTGTTCGGTCGACTCGGCGTCAGTGTGTGCCGCCAGCTCGGCCGCCAGTTCGTCGGGGTCCGCAACCACGAACCCCGTGTCGGTGCTCGTGAGCACGCCCGCGGAGATCAGTCGCCCCCACTGACTGCTGGAGACGGCGTCGCTGACGTCGTCCCACTGGATGTCCCCGGTTCGGGCGTCGCTTTCTTCGAGGACGGCGCTCGCTGCCTCTCGCATCGCTGCTGTTTGAAGGAGTGATGCTAGCTGGGTGTCAGGCATACTGATGTCTCACGATTTCGGTCGGTCATTATGACCCTTCTGCTTGCCGGAGATCCGGGCCCCAGCGGGGAGTCACGGGGGCGTGTCAGCACGGGCCAGCGTGTCCACGGTCACGTTGAGGAGAGTTCGGTAGAACGGCTTCGGGTCGGCGTCCCGGACGCGCCGGGCGAACGACTCGACCCAGTTCCGTGGGTGCTCGGTGAGGAACTGTTCGAGTGTTTCGGCGCCCTCGTGCTCGCGCAGGTAGGCCGCGAACTCGAGTTCGGTTGCGAGGTGGTCCGGCGGTGCTGACTCCGAGGCAGCGGGCTGGAGGCCGTACTCGCTGTACCAGCGGGCGACCGCCTGCGTCGACGGCCCGTACACCGGGCCGAGGTCCGCGTCGCGTTCGCCGTCACGGTAGACGCTTTCGTACGGCGGTGATTGGGACGGTCCGGGCCCGACGAACAGTCGCGTGTACTCGGCCCGAAGCGACTGTGCGTCGACTGTCGTGTCGGTCTCGGCGGCGAGCGCCGCCTGCAGGTCGTCATCGGGCTGTCGCCAGCAGGCCGCAAGCGCCGCGAAGCGGGCTGCGGTCGGCGGACCGTCGCCCGTGTCATCGAACGCGTCGGCGACCGCGACCGCGCTGTCGTTGTTCCGGGTGGCTGGTGTCATTGTGTTCGATCACCGCCGTCAGTGGCGTACGCCGCATCGGGTGCCGCGCGCTGCAGGGGGAGATAGCGGAGACCGGCCATCACGATCAGCGCGCCGATCGAGATCACGCCGACTGTGACCGCGATCTCGACCGCGGTCGGCGTGTACGTGCCGGCGGTCGCCCAGGCGTCGGTCGTGAGGCCGGCGTACTCGCCGCCGGTTGCGATCCCCGGGGCGGCGTTGATGTTCACGCGCTGGTAGCCGGTGAACACCAGCCGGATCCCCTCGAAGAGCGTGCCGAACACCGCCAGCACGCTCGCGGTGAAGATGACCGACGTGCGCCTGCGAAGCGACGGCGTGGCCAACAACAGCAGTGGCACTGCGCCGCCGAGACCGGTCCACAGCCAGAAGTAGACGGTGTCCCCGATGAGGAAGTTGCTGGTGATCGCCCAGAACCCGAAGTGGTGCGCCCACGCGTGCGGGAGGCGCTCGGCGGCGAGCAGGTACACCACGTGGAACGCCAAGAAGATCCCCAGCAGTTTGCCCAGGCTGGTGAGCTCCCCGCGGTCGGCGGTGAACGCCGTGAATCGGTCCGCGAGGATCGACACCACGAGCAGTAGTCCAAGCCCCGAGACCAGCGCTTTCGCGATGAACACGGGCGCGACGAGCGGGCTAAACCAGTCGCCGCGGCCGACCTGTGTGGCGAAAATCCAGCCGGTCACGGAGTGCAACGCGACTGCCGCGGGCAGCGCACAGACCGCGGTCCAGAACATGAGCGTGCGGTCGCGGTCGCGGCCGGCGGCCGAGTCGGACACCCACAGCGACAGCCGCGACCCCCGGGCGGCGAGATCGCGGCGCGTCAACAGCCACAGGTACCAGACGTTGAGTGCGCCGTACAGCATCACGATGCCGAAGTCCCAGACCATCGGCGACCGGAAGTCCGGGGAGGTGACGAACTGGTAGATGCGGTCCGGACGCCCGATATCCGGCAGGATCAACAGCCCCGCGACGATGATGCAGCCCAGGCTCACGAGCACGCCCAGCCGAGCGAACCCCTCGTAGCGCTGGGAGTGGAAGAACTTCGGCGCACTGGACAGGATCAGCCCGCCGGCCGACAGCCCCACGAACAGCACGAACAGCATGATATACAGTCCCCACGAGAACACGTTGCGCATCCCGGTTTCGATGAGGCCGTGCTGGAGTTGGTACGCCCACGCGCCGAGGCCGATCACCAGGAGGAGCGCGAGCACGCCGAGCCAGCCGCGCCCGAGTGTCCCGAACGACGACAGTACGGGGCGGCGTGCGGTCGTGTCGGTGTCCGCCATCAGTCGTCACCTCCCGCGGTCTCCGCCGGCACGTGTGGGGTAACGTCGTATCCGTTTTCGACGCTGCCGCTGCGCCGTCGCGCCGCTTTCGCTGCCTCGTCGTCGTCGAGTTCGCTTTCGAGCTTCTTGCTCTTCCAGGGGCGTCCGGGCGACATCTCGCCGTTGATGTAGTACGTGCTCGGGTCCGTTCCCTTCTCGTCCAGGAGTTGGTGGGTGTCGTACTCCGCGATGTACTTCGAGACGGTGCTGTCGTCGTCGTCCAGGTCACCGAAGATGCGGGCGTCCGCCGGACAGTTCACGACGCAGGCGGGATCGAGGCCGTCCTCGACGCGGTGGCTGCAGAACGTGCATTTCTCGACGACGCCCTGCGGTCGTTCGGCCACGTCCCCCGTGCCGTCTTCGGGGCGATGCTCGGGCTCGTCCCAGTTGAACACGCGGGCGTTGTACGGGCAGGCCGCCATGCAGTACCGACACCCCATGCATTTGTCGTAATCGATCTCCACGATGCCGTCGTCCCGGGTGTACGTGGCGTTCACCGGGCAGACCTTCACACAGGGCGCGTTCTCGCAGTGTTGGCACGCCGTCGGCTGGTAGGTCATTTCGAGGGTGCCACCGTCACCGCCCTCGGGGTAGTCGCCCGACGGGGTGTCGACGTGGTCGCCGCCCTGCGTGAGCACGCGGTTCCAGAACTGCCCCATCGGGACGTTGTTCTCCTGTTTGCACGTGAGCGAACACGACTGGCAGCCGATACATCGTTCCTGATCGATGACGAGGCCGTAGTTGGTCATGACGAATCACCGTCGGTGGCGGTCCCGGACGAACCGCGGGGGTTGTGTTGTGTGTACTCGTTCGATTGGTGCTCGTCGGCGGCCCGCGTCACCTCGACGCGGCAGTCGTAGAACGCGAACGTGCGCCCGACTTTCGCCGTTTCCGCCGAGATCAGGTCCTGGAGGTGCCCGTCGACGAAGTCGCGCGCCCACCATCCCTGGTCTGTGTTGACCAACCCGGGTTGGATGCCGTCGTTGTACTTGGCGCGGACGACCACGCTCCCCCGGTCGTTGTGTACGCGGACGTACTCGCCGTCGTCGATCCCGCGGCGTGTGGCGTCCTTGGGGTGGATGTCGAGTTGGGGCTCCGTGTTGATCTCCCGGAGCCACGGCACGTTCGCCCACTGTGAGTGGATGCGCCACTTGGAGTGTTTCTGCATGAACAACAGCGGGTACTCGTCGGCGTGCGCCCAGTCGTCGGCCGTCCGGGCTTCCAGTGGTTTCGGGACTTCAAGCGAGACGCCGTCGTCGGGGAGCGCCGGCCCCTCCTCGACGGGTGCGTCGTCGTCGTAGACTGTGATGCGTCCCGATTCCGTGCCGAACTCGTCGGTGTACGCGACCGTCGGCGTTTCGTCGGTGGCGACAGTGCCGGTCTCGCGCAACGCGTCCCAGGAGAGCCGGTCGTCGTTCTGCACGAAGCGGTCGAGGACGTCGTGTTTGTCGTCGGGGAACTTGTCGCCGTGGCCCAGCCGCTGTGCGAGCCCCGCCATGATGTAGTAGTCGTCGCGGGCCTCCCACAGGGGGTCGTGGGCTTTCGTCCGGTAGCTGAGGTTCGGGTGCGTGTACGTCGTGAGGAGGTCTTCGGTCTCGAACCAGTGTGCTGCTGGGAGGATGATGTCCGCTTGCTGCGTGGTCGGCGTGTGATAGATGTCCGCCCAGACGACGGTGTCCAAGTTCGACATCGCGTCCAGCCACCGGTCCCGCTCGGGGAACTGGTTCCCGAGCATGTTCGAGTTCATGCCGTACATGAACTTCGTCTGGACCGGGTCGCCGTTCGCCAGCAGGTCGAGCACACGGTTGTAGCCGTAGGTGTCCACGCCGGCCGCGCCGTCGGGGTCGTTCCAGTCGCCGGTTTCGAGGTACGATCCGTCGTAGGAGGGGTGTTGGGCGTGGATGTTGCCGTGCCGACCGTAGTCACCAGTGAGCGCGAGCAGCGTCGCGTACGTCTGCCCGAAGACGTGGCCGTAGAGGTACCGGCCGACCCCGTAGCTCGGCATGATTCCGCCGGGGCCACGGGTGGCGAGCCAGTCGGCGGCGGTTTCGATGTCGGCGGCGGCCAGGCCCGCGGTGTCAGCGACGGCTTGTGGTGGGTACGACGACGCCTGCTCACGGAGCGCCGTGAGCCCGGTATGAACGGTCGTGCCGTCGATCGTCCACTCGCCGAACAGCGCGAACGGGCCGTTCGTTTCAGCCGGGACGACCTCCGGGGAGCCGGTTTCGGTGTTGAAGACGACGATCCCGTCCTCGGGAGGTGTCGCGGTGACGCTGGCCGGGTCGAGCAGCGTGCCGTCGTCGGCACGGACCAAGGCGGGGGCGTTCGTCCGCGACCGCAAGAACGCCTCGTCGTAGTGGTCGTGCTCGAAGATGTACTGCATCATCGCCAGCGCGAGATGCGTATCCTTCCCGGGTTTGATGGGGAGCCACAGGTCGGCTTTCTCCGCGGTGTTGGTGTAGACGGGGTCGACGACCACCAGCTTTGCGCCGTTGCGCTTGGCGTCCAGGATCCACTCGGCGTCCATCTGGAACTGGCTGGCGAAGATGTCGGACCCCCAAATGATGATGGTCTCGGCGTTCACCCAGTCGTCGGCCGTGTTCGTCGGCGGCATGAACACGCCGCCCTCGCCGGTGACGCGGTTGAATCCCTGGCCGACGTTGGTGTCGATGCCGTACGTGAAGTCGTCTTGGAGGCCGCCGACTAGCTCCTTGAGTCGCCGGTAGCCGGTGATCCCGCCGTCGCCGGAGCCGGAGTGCCAGAGCAGACTCCGTGGCCCGTACTCGCGTTTCGCGCGTTGGATTTCGTCGGCAACCAGGTCCAGTGCGTCGTCCCAGGCGATGCGCTCGAACTGCGCGTCCGCCCCGCGCTGATCGGGCTGTGGGTCGTCCGGGGACCAGCTCGTTCGCTTCATCGGGTATTTCAGGCGGTCGGCGTTGTAGACCCGCTGGAGATGGGTCATCCCCAGTGTGCAGCCGCGTTTGAACGTTTTCGCCGCCGGCACTTGCTGTTCGACCTTCTTGATTTGGCCGTCCCGGACGAAGACGTCGAGCGGGCATTTCCCCCGGCAGTTCGGCGAGCAGGCGGTTTTGACGACCTGATCCTCGCCGAGGAAGCTCGTGACGGCGTCCCCAGCCGTGTCGGAGTCGTCGGCCTCCTGGAGCGTCGACAGCAGACCGCCGCCGCCGCTCAGCCCGACTGCGGCGACCGCGCCCGACTTGAGGACGTCTCGCCGGGTGGCGTTGAGGTCGGTGTCACTCATCGAAGTCCTCCGGTTCCGTGGGGCGGTCGTCGCACCCGAACTCCGCGGTCACTCTGTCGTGGTAGCGCTCGTGGAACGTGGCCTCGGAGAGGTCGCCGTTGGCGACGCGGATCGCGTCCGCGGCCATCTCCTTGCCGAGTTGTGCGTCGTAGCCACAGTCCGCGAGCATCGAGTCGGCCGTTTCCTCCCAGTCCGGAATCGGCTCGTGTGCGTCCGGCGTGTTGGGGGCCATACAGCTAGCCGTAGCGTTCCGGCGGGCATGGTGGTGGTGCTAAATAATTGCGGCCTTTATCTGTGGCAGTCGGGGCGGCGTCACGGCGCGGAGCCGGCTGACTGTTGGGCTTCGGTGAACGCGCTCGTGGCGAGCTTGGACTCGACGGCGCTCAGTCGCTGTGAAACCGCCGACTTGGAGATGCCAAGCGCCGTCGCGAGATCCGACAGGTCGGCACCCCGCGGCGTGGCGTAGTAGCCTTTGGCGACCGCCGCCGCCGCGGCCTCGCGCTGTTTGTCGGTGAGCTTGAAGAGATCGAGGGTCACATGCGTGTGTGAGTCGCCCGACTGGTCGTCGGCGGCGAGCCGCGTCAGGTGGGTCAGCGAGACGGTGTTCGCGACCGCCTTGAGATCCGCCACGAGGTCCGTGAGCGTCGTGCGGTCGGCGAGATACGTTTCGACGGTGATGGTGTCGGCGGCGACGGCCGTGATCTGGGGGACACAGCCGTGGTCGCTGAACACGCAACACAGGCAGCTCTCGGTGGTCTGGGTTGCGACGTGCATCACGTCGGATCGGTCGGCGTCCGGGCACGCCGGCGCGACAGTGACGTCGGCGTGGCAGTCGTCGCCAGTGTACTGGTGGCGGACGGCAGTGACCTCGCCGTCGATCTCTTCGAGGGGGCATGCGGCCGCATCGGAGAGCGCCACGTCGAGCACGACGCGCAGACGGCGCCGTGATCTGTCGGTGTTCGGCTGGCTGGCTGTGCGCTCTGACATACCGCGTGTTTGCGGGTGGCCGGTAAAGTACCGCGCGGCTGTTCCTACAGGGCTGGAACGACGCCGCGGCCAGCAACTCGGCGCGCACAGACCCACCGGCGCGAACAGCGCAGCGTTCTTGGGCGCTGGGCCGGACCGGTCCCGTATGCAGGTACTCGCCGTCGTGGGACCGTCGGATTCGGGGAAGACGACCGTTGTGGCGCGCCTGGCCGAGCGACTCGCCGCCCGGGGACCCGTCGCCACGGTCAAACACCTCACCCACGAGCCCGACATCGACACCGAGGGAAAGGACACGGCGCGCCATCGGGCCGGCGGCGCGTCCCGGACGATCGGGCTCACCGACGACGGCTCGTGGTTCGGAACCGGTGACAGCCGCGACCTCTCGGCTGTCCTCGGGAGTTTCGCGCCCACACACGACTACGCCCTGGTGGAGGGGTTCAGCGACAGCGCCCTCCCGAAGGTCGTGCTCGGCGGCCGGGACGCGGCCGCGCCAGTGGCCGTGACCGCGGCGAGCGCCGACGCGCTGGACCTGGACGCGGCTGTGGCCGCGATCACGGATCCGGCGGCGGCCTACGAGCCCCACGAGCAGTAGCGTCGGCCGGCGGCGGGCGCGCTCCAAGGGCGTGGGATTCGGCGGGACGGTTTTCAGCGACCAGTGTGGACCGACACTCATGGTGATGGGCAGCGCGGCCGGGGGGCGGGCGGGGATCGTTCTCGCTGGGGGTCGCTCCACCCGCTTCGGGGATCGCGAGAAGGCGTTGGCCACGCTCGGGGGCCGCCCACTGCTCTGGCACGTCGTTGCGCGCCTCGGGACGGTGGTCGACAGTGTGGTGGTGAACTGCCGGCGCGACCAGCGCGCGGCGTTCCGGACGGCGGTCACGACCACGGACACCGACGTGGCCTTCGCGGTCGATCCGGATCCCGGGCAGGGTCCGGCGGCGGGACTTTCGACGGCGCTGAACGCGGTTGGGGAGCCGGTCGTGGCGGTCACGGCGTGTGACATGCCGTTCATCGACCCCGCGTTTTTCGCGTGGCTGTGTGACCGGCGCGCCGACGCGGGCTGCGCCGGTGCAGTGCCCGTCGTTGATGGACACTTACAAGTCACGCACAGCGTGCTGGCCGCGGCCCCCACGCGGGTGGCTGTCGACGCCGCGGCGGCGGCCGGGAACCGGAGCCTGAGTGGCGTGGTCGCTCGCCTGCCGGTCACGCAGGTTCCGGCGGCGCAGACACGCCACCGGACGGCGCGCCACAGCTTCATGGACGTGGATACGCCGGCCGAACTGGCTGCGGCCCGGGAGCGCCACCGCGCCCCACGCGCCGTCGATCGCGCGCACGACCCCGGTGAGACCGGTGTTTCGAACGCGGGTGACTGAGATGCGTGCCACAGCGCCGGACAGCTTTTTATGGTCACACGACTGAACGCTCCAGTAGGAGCGATGGCTGGGGATCTCTTCGCGGGCCTGGATGGCGGGTTTGATGCGCTACAGCGGCGCGCGAGCCGGATCGTCGAGGTGTTGCGCGGAACCGCCGTCGACGTTCCACCGTACGACCCACAGGCCCACGGCCCGCTGGTCGAGTTTGACGGGGTGGCGGACTACGAGGAGGTCGACCGGTACTGGGTCAACGCCCCCTACGCGTTCGTGTTCATCGGGTTCGACGCCGAATCCGACACCCACTACTATCACGTCGTGGAGCCACACCTGGATGACTTCGAGCAGACGGTGTTGGACCAGCTCTACGACGACATCCGGGACGCGCTCATCTACGATGCCACCACCGATCCCGACGACCGCGAGGCGGTCCTGATCGCGCAGATGCAGCGCCTCCTCTCGGAGTACAGCATCGACGTGACGCCGAACGCGTTCCACCGGCTGTTTTACTACTTACACCGCACCTTCGAGGGGTTCGAGAAGCTCGACCCCGTGATGCAGGACCCCCACATCGAGGACGTGTCGTGCGACGGCTACGGGCTGCCGCTGTTCGTCTACCACACCGACTACACGGACATCGAGACCAACATCACCTACGAGCAACAGGAGTTGGACAGCTTCGTCGTGCGCCTCGCCCAGCAGTCCGGCCGCCACATCTCCATCGGCGATCCGGTCACCGAAACCACCCTGCCGGACGGATCGCGCGCGGAGCTCGCGCTCGGCGAGGAGGTCACCCCGAGGGGGTCGGCGTTCACCATCCGGAAGTACAGCGAGGAGCCGTTCACGCCCGCAACCCTGGTCGACTACGACACGTTCAGCCTCGACCAGATGGCGTACCTCTGGCTGGCCATCGAATCCAACAAGAGCCTGCTTTTCGCGGGCGGTACCGCCTCGGGGAAGACCACGTCGATGAACGCCGTGTCGATGTTCGTGCCGCCGCGGGCGAAGATCCTCACCATCGAGGACACCCGCGAGCTTGCGCTGTACCACGACAACTGGCTGTCGTCGGTGACCCGGGGGGCGGACGGCGGCGGCGGAGACACCATCACGATGTACGATCTGCTGCGGTCGGCGCTCCGCCACCGCCCCGAGTACATCATCGTCGGCGAGGTGCGCGGCGAGGAAGCGATGACGCTGTTCCAGGCGATGAACACGGGCCACACGACGTATTCGACGATGCACGCCGACAGCGTGCAGACGGTCATCAACCGCCTCGAAAACGACCCCATCAACGTCCCGCGGGCGATGATCCAGAGCCTGGATATCCTGTGCGTGCAGACGCTCACGCACGTCGGTGACGAGCGCGTTCGCCGCAGCAGCGTGATCGCGGAGATCGAGGGGATCGACCAGCGCACCGGCGACCTCGACTACTCCACGGCGTTCGAATGGGACCCCACGCGCGACGACTTCGAGCAGCGCGACTCGAACGTCCTCGACGAGATCCAGGACGAGCGCGGGTGGTCGCGAAGCGACCTGCTCCGGGAGCTCAGGAACCGCAAGCGCGTCCTCCAGTATCTCGTCGAGCAGGACGTGACCGACTACCGCCGGTTCACGGCCCTGATCAACGAGTACTACGCGCAGCCCGAGCGCGTGGTCGCCCGCGTCACCGACGCGCTCGATTCGGACGTCGCGGCCGCCGCGCCGGGGGTCGTGGAGTGATCACGGTGGCCGTGTGGCTGCTGCCGCTGGCCGCGGTGCTGGCAGTCGACTGCGTGGTCGGCGCGGCCGCCATCACCGGCGCGAACCGCGTCGATCGCGTGCTCTCCCGGGTGGGGCGTGCGGCGTTCGGTGGGCTGGCCCGAGACCGCGAGCGCGCCAACCCCGAGCAGGTCGCGGCGCTCCAGGGGGCCCACGTCGCCCAGACGTACCGGACGTACGCCGCCCGCACGTACCTGTTCGCGACGCTCGCCGCGCTCACTGCCAGCATCCTGGGCGTGTATCTCGTTGCCGGCGTGCTCGT
The DNA here is from genome assembly GCF_049705385.1 of Halobacterium sp. MBLA0001. Classification (NCBI taxonomy): domain Archaea; kingdom Methanobacteriati; phylum Methanobacteriota; class Halobacteria; order Halobacteriales; family Halobacteriaceae; genus Halobacterium; species Halobacterium sp. MBLA0001. Next base: position 1,389,060 of record NZ_JBNAMQ010000007.1, on the reverse strand, counting down.
GTTCCTGGGCGGAGCCTCCGCCGGGGTCCGCAGCCAGTTCCCGGGGCCCGTGCGCGGCCTGTTCGTCGATAGCGTCGCCGCGTTCTCGCCGGGCGTGCTGTTCGGTGCGTTCGTCCTGTCGGGCGCAACGGTCGGCGTCGTCGCGGCCTACGGGACGTACACGGCACGCTGGCTGCGGCCGCGGTATGCGGCCGGCGAGCGCGCGCGCCGGATCGACGCGTCGATGGAGCGCACCGTGGCGTTCATGTACGCGCTGTCGCGCAGCGGCATGCCGCTGGCCGAGGTGTTGCGGATCCTGGCGCGCAACCAGCCCGTGTACGGGGCGGCGGCCGAGGAGATGGCGGTCGCGGTCACGGACATCGACAACTACGGCGAGGACATCATCACGGCCCTCGAACGGGTGGGGTCCCGCACGCCGAGCGACGACCTCGCGGAGTTCACCGAGAACCTCGGGAGCATCCTCCAGTCCGGCAGCGACCTGCCGGCGTTCCTCAAACAGGAGTACGAGTATTACGCCGAGGAGGCCGAGGCCACCCAGTCGCAGTTCCTCGAGTTGCTGGCGACGCTGGCGGAGGCGTACGTGACGGTGCTGGTCGCCGGGCCGCTGTTCTTGATCACGATTCTGGTGGTGATCGGGCTCACGCTCGGCGGAACGCTCGGGTTCCTTCGGCTGACCGCGTTCGTGCTGGTGCCCGGCGCGACGTTCGGGTTCGCGGTCTACCTGGACTCGATCACGGACGCGACGGTGGGCGGTCCCGGCGACGAGCAGTCCGTGGGCGGCGAGCAGTCCCGGTTCCAGTCGATCCCGTCGCCGTCGGCGGCGCTGTGTCCCGACGGCGGCGCTGACGCGGCCGTGGCACCGCTCGGATCGTCGCCGGAGAACCGCGCTCGGTTCGCGATCTCCGAGCGCCTGCGACCGGTGTTGTACCGCCTCCGGAACCCCCTCACGGTCGTCCTGGAGACGCCGACGCTGCTGTTCTGGGTGAGCTGTCCGATCGCGGCTGTGTACCTCGGCAGCCAGTGGTGGGCACCACTGAGTACGGGCGTGTTCGCGCCGGCCGCGTACGACGACGCGCTCGTGCATGCGACCGTGTTCGTCGTCGGGACGTTCGCCGTGGCATACGAGACGGCACGGCGACGGCGGAAAGCGATCGAAGCGGAGGTGCCGGACTTCCTGGACCGGTTCGCGTCCACGAACGAGGCGGGGATGGCCGCCGTCGAGAGCTTCGGGCGCACCGTTGATGGGGATCTGGGCGCGCTCACGCAGGAACTCGAACGCACGTGGGCGGACATCCAGTGGGGGGCCCGCATCGAGCACGCGCTCACGCGGTTCCGGGACCGCGTGAACACGCCGGCCGTCTCGCGGGTCGTGGCGCTGACGACGAACGCGATGGCCGCCAGCGGCAACCTCGGGCCGGTGCTCAGGATCGCCGCCAACGAAGCCACCGCCAGCCGGCGCTTGGAGCGGGACCGCCGCAACGAACTGCTCACGTACGTCGTCGTGATCTACGTGTCGTTTTTCGTGTTCATCGCGATCATCGTCGCCCTCGACACCATCTTCATTCCGAACATCCCCACCGGCGCGGCGACGCAGGCCGGGAGTGGCGCGAGCAGCGCCGTCGATAGCGGTGCGTTCTCGCAGTCGGCCGGCCAGCTCACGGCCGCCAAGAAGGCCGCCTACAGCACGGTGTTTTTCCACACCAGCCTGGTGCAGGCGGTCTGCTCGGGGCTCGTGGCCGGCCAGATGGGGGCCGGATCGGTGAAAGCGGGCGCGAAACACGCCACCGTGATGCTGGTGGTTGCGTACACGACGTTTCTACTCCTGGGATGACAGACACACCACACGCCGCCGACCGCGACGTACAGCGGACGTACAACCGGATCGCCAGCCACTTCGCGAAGACCCGCGAATACCCGTGGCCGGAGGTCGAGTCGTTCCTGGACGAGGAGTGTGCGGCGCCGGCGGTGGCGCTCGACCTCGGCTGCGGGAACGGACGCCACGCCGAGTTGCTCGCCGCGCAGGCCGCCGACGTGGTCTGCGTGGACGCCAGCACGGGGCTGCTCTCGGAGGCCCGCGACCGCGCGGCGGCCAACGACTTCGATGCGACACTGGTCGCCGGCGACGCCGCCTGCGTTCCCGTTGCGTCGGGCACGGTGGACATCGCGGTGTACGTTGCGACGCTACACCACCTCCGAGACCGGGACGCTCGCGTGGCCAGCCTCACCGAACTCGCGCGCGTGCTGGCCCCCGAGGGCACCGCGTTGGTGTCCGCCTGGAGCACCGCCCACGACCGCTTCGACGCCACCACCGGCTTCGACACGACCGTGGACTGGACGCTCCCCGGCGGTGAGACGGTGCCGCGGTTCTACCACGTCTACGACCCCGACGAGTTCGACGCCGACCTCGCGGCCAGCGACCTCCGTGTGGTGTCCTCAACCGTCTCCAGTGGCAACTGTTACGCGGTCGTTGCGCCGGCGTGACGCTGGCGGCGAAGGGAAACACCCATAAACGACGGCTGGAAAGCAGTGGGTGCGCGCCGGTAGTCTAGTGGTAGGACCTGAGCCTTCCAAGCTCATGGCCCGGGTTCAAATCCCGGTCGGCGCATTTCTGTCGAACGGAGTGCGACGAAACGCGCCGGGGAATCTGTACCCTGCGAGTCGCAGCCCGCGCAGCGCTGCGAGCAGGAACGCCTCGCATCGGTTCAAATCCCGGTCGGCGCATCCCTCGCGGTCGTCAGTTGCCGACGCGGTTGTACAGCTCGATGGCGTCCACAACGTCGTCGTTGCGGTCCATGTCGGTCTCCAACTCGACGTGGGCGGTGGCGGCGATCATGTCGACCGCGCGCTGGCGTTTCGCTGCCGTGTCGAATTTGTCCGCCAGCGGTTCACCGACGCTGACCTCAAGCGACCAGTACTGGTTGGGGTAGGCGGTGCGCATGTTGTACGGGGAGTCGTGGTACGCCAGCCGGACGGCGTACGCCGACAGCGACGACGCGACGTCCGAGTAGGCGTCGGGCACTCGCTCGTCGGGCAGCGTGATCTCGATGATGTCGCGCTGGGGGTGGCCGTATCCCGGCCGGGGGCGCTGCTCGTTGTTGTACGCGCCCGCGGACATCGTCTTCCCGAAGTTCGAGGGGCCGAGCCACCAGACGACCGCGCCGTCGAGGTGGTACGGCACGGGGCTGGTGTTCTTGAACAGCAACACCTGGTACCAGAACCAGCTGTCGCCGTGGATCTCCGTGGATAGCTCCATGGGCGCGGTGGCGGTGAACCCGTCGCCGCCGAGGGGATCGCCGGTCACCGGGTGGGTGTTGTTCTGGAGCGTGTCGAGGAGCGCGCTGTCGTAGTTGTCGAGATACGTGAAGTCGTCGCTCCACGCCGGATCGGTTTTCGCCTGCAGGTAGACGCGGTCGCGCTCTTTGACTTCGGCGTCCGCCTCGCCGCGGGCGTCCGTCGGCCACTGGGTCTGACAGAACACGCCGGGGTCGTTTGTCGCCGCGACCGGGCCGCCGGTTTCGTCCCAGGCAGCGGCTCGGCCGCTGCCCTGGAAGGTGGGTGGCTCCGTCTCGTCGGGCAACAGCATGAGCCGCGGCAGCAGTTGTGCGATGGCGTGATCCGGGACCTCGGTGTCCGCGCTGCGGAACGACTGCGCCCAGCCGAGGGCCTGGCTGCCGAGCGCGCCGAACGGCAGCGAGCCGTCCCGGACGGTGTTCCGGATGGCGTCCAAGTCCACGTTGAACGCCGCGGCCTTCTCGGCGTCCGTCCAGTTCACCGTGGCGCGCTCGACGCTGGCGACGCCGCCGCCAGCGCCGTTCTCGCCGGGCATGAAATCCAGGAACACGTCCGGAATGTGGCGCTCCTGGTAGGACGGCAGGAACTCCGCGAGCGTCGTGTCCGCGGTGAGCGCGGCGTCTTCGCCGTCGGTGACCGTGATCGTGGTGTCGGCGGACGCGGTGTCGCCGTCCGCACCGGTGACCGTGAGCGACACCGTCACCGAGCCGGCCGCAGCGAACGTGACCGTCGGCGTGGGGCCGGTGACGTCGTCCTGGTCGAGAAGCGTCCACTCGTAGCCGTCGATGTCGCCGGTCGACGCCGAGGCGTCGAGTGTGACCGACTCGCCGACCGACGGTGACGACGGACGCACCGTGATGGCGGCCGCGAGGGAGCCGTCACCATCGCCGTCGTCGACGGGGCGAAGCTGGTTCCACGGCCCCCACTCGTCGCTGCCCGGTTCGTCGCCTTTCGTCCACCACTTGGCCGCCCAGACGTAGCCGTCGAAGGTGACCTCGTCGCCCTCGGTGTACGCCGTGTCGGGATCCCACGCGGGTGGGCTGTCCGATGCCGCCGTTGCCGATGCGCTCGCGCCCAGCAGCGCGCCGACCGTGAGCGCGCCGCGCTGGATGTAGGTGCGTCGGTTCATGGTGTGTGTTGATTGATCGTTTCGAGTAGCGTGCCGTCGTAGTCCTGCGAGAGCTCCCAGATCATCACGCCGCCGAGGTCTTCGGCGACCGCCAACTCGACCTTCGCAGCGATCGAAGTCGGGTCGTCGTAGCTGATGAACACGCCCTCGCTGTCGTTCCAGAGGTAGGGAACCCCGCCCTGCTCGTTGCGCTGTTTGGTCCAGGCGTCGGCGCCCTCGTAGTTCGCGGCGAGGTCGCCGTAGTCGAACGCCCCCGTGTTGGCGTCGTCGGGGCCGCGGAGGTCGTTCCACGTGCCCGGCGGGATCACGTCGTTCTGGTACTTGGGGTCGCCTTGCTGCCACTCCGACAGCGAGAACGTGTCCCAGATGCCGTTCTCAACGTTGCAGCCGCGGCCGTAGAACGGCATCCCCAACACGAGCGTGCCGGGATCGTCGACGGGGTCACCGTGGTCCTCCCACTCCATCCAGTCCACCCAGTAGCCTTGCTCCTTCCAGATCGTGAGTGTCGTTTCCAGGGTGTACTGTTGGGCGTCCCCGGACGGCGGGTAGTCCGGGGGCGTCCCGTAGATCGGCGCGTTCAGCCCGGCGGTGCCGTGCCAGACGCCCGTGAAGTCGTACGCCATCATGTAGATGTCGTCGACCACGGCGGCGACCTCGCGGTGGTTGATCAGCGCGGCGTTCCAGTCCGACCCGCCGTTGGCGACCGAGAGGTCGTACGTGCGGCCGTCCTCGACCTCGGCGTCGTTGAGCCGGTCCCGAACGGTCTCCAGGAGCGCGACGTGGTTCGCGGGTCCCTGGGCGCTGCCGCACTCGCATTTCCCGCGGCGCGGCCCCGGGTGTTCCCAGTCGACGTCGATGCCGTCGAAGTCGTAGGTGCGCATGAGGTCGACGGCGGTGGTGGCGAAGCGCTCCCTGCTGGCCTGGTCGGCGGCGGCGTCCTCGAAGCCCGGGGACAACCCCCAGCCGCCGATCGAGAGCTTCAGCCTGGTGTCGGCGGCCCGGTCCTGCTTGAGGCTGGCGAACGACGCCAGCAGCGACTCGTGGTCCACGTCGCTGTCGGGGAGCACCACGGTGCCGTCGGGCTGCACGTCCAGGAAGGCGTACAGCACGTCGGTGACCTGGTCGAAGGGCACGTCGGCCGGGTAAAAGTCGTAGTCGTCGGTCCCCTTCCAGCTGGGGTAGTAGCCGACGACTTTGAACTCGTCGTCGCCGGGCGACGTGGTGGCGGTGATCTGCTGTGTCGCCGTGTCTGTGGTGCCGTCGCCGGTGGTGACGGTGAGCTCGATGGTGTACTCGCCGGCGGCGTCGTAGGTGTGGGAGGCCGTGACGCCGGCTGCAGTGGTGCCGTCGCCGAACGCCCACTCGTAGCTGTCGACGCTCCCGGTGGTGTCGCCGGCGTCGACGGTCACGGCGGTGCCCGGCTCCACCGTGGTGTCGGTGACCGTGAACGCGGCCGTGGGGCCGCCCGGCGACCCGTCGACGGGGCGGCGTTGGGTCCACGGCCCCCACTCGTCGGCACCGGGTTTGTCGCCTTTCGTCCACCATTTGGCTTCCCAGACGTAGCCGTCGAAGGTCGCCTTATCGCCGTCCGTATAGACGGTGTCGGGATCCCACTCGGGCGGGGTGTCGGCCGCCGATGTTGGTGTGCTCGCCGCGAGCAGCGATGCGATGACTGCCGATGACGTGCGGAGGTAGCTGCGTCTATCGTGGGGCATGCATTGGGGGGTGCGCGCGGAGCCGGTGGCGGCCACCACGGCGGTGGGTCGCCGCCAGCGCGTCCGTGTTCGGGGGGCGATGCATCGTATCGCTACTGCCAGGCGTCCCGGACGGTGTCCAGGAGGACTTCGTTTTTGTCGCCGGAGAACGTCCAGAACATCATCCCGCCGATGTCGTGCTGGGCGGCGTAGGCGGTTTTGGCCTCGACCGACCGGGGGCTGTCGTAGCTCACGAGCACGTTCTTCGACGGCGAGTACAACCACGGCACCTTCGCGGTGTCGTCCCAGAACGTCTCGTAGTCGCTGCTCGGGGCGAGGTTCTGGGTGATGTCCCAGTACTCCTTGATGCCGTTGTCCTGTCCCCACGTTCCGTCCGGCGTGCCGTCGAAGGGCTGGTAGAGGCCGTTGTTGTCGCTGCTGGCGACGTTCCCGAAGCTGCGCCCGTAGAACGGCAGGCCAAGCGACAGCTGGGCGGGGTCGAAGGCCGTATCCAGCCAGAAGGACATCGACGCGTCCACGTAGAACTCGTCGGCGTTCGGCGACGGATCGGCTTCGGTGCCGTACAGCGGTGCTTGGTGGTTGGTGTAGTCGTTGAACGCGCCGTGGTAGTCGTAGGTCATGACGTTCAGGAAGTCAAGCGCCTCGGCGTTGGCCGCGTGGTCCAGCCCGGTGTTCTTCTCCGGGTCGGCGGACAGCGCGGTTGTTAGCTGGTAGCGCTTGCCGTCCTCGTCCTCGGCGACGTCGAGCTTCTCGCGGACGGTCTGGAGGAGTTCCGTGTACCGCTGTTTGTCGCCGTCGCGAACGACGTTGCCGGAGTTCCCGCCGCCGCCGGGGTACTCCCAGTCGATGTCCAGGCCGTCGAAGTTGTGGGTGCGCATGATCTCGATGGCGGTGTCCGCGAACCGCTCGCGGCTGGCCTGCGACTGGGCGGCGTTCGAGAAGTACGTCGAATCGTTCCAGCCGCCGATGGAGAACAGGAACGCCGTGTCGGGGTCGTCGACGAGGTCGTCGAAGCCAGTGTGGTCGTGCCAGGATTTCGGTTCGAGCACGCGCATCGCGGCGTTCTCCTGGATGTAGTCCACGGCCCCGTCCTCGCGGACGGTGAGGAACGCGTAGTTGACGTGTGTGACCTTATCCAGGGGGATGTCGCCCGGGAAGTAGTCGCGGTCCCACTGTGCCCACTGCATGTAGTAGCCGACGACGCGCCCGTCAGCGGGCGCACCGCCGTCGGCGACCAGCAGCGTCGCCGATGTCGTGTCGGTGGTGCCGTCGCCGGTGGTGACAGTGAGCTCGATGGTGTACTCGCCGGCGGCGTCGTAGGTGTGGGAGGCCGTGACGCCGGACGCGGTGGTGCCGTCGCCGAACGCCCACTCGTAGCTGTCGACGTCGCCGACGGTGTTGCTGGCGTCGACGGTCACGGTGGTTTCGGGCTCGATCACTGATTCGCTGGTGGTGAACGACGCGGTCGGCCCGCCGGGATCGGTGGGGCTGTCGTCGACGGGGCGAAGCTGGTTCCACGGCCCCCACTCGTCGGCACCGGGTTTGTCGCCTTTCGTCCACCATTTGGCTTCCCAGACGTAGCCGTCGAAGGTCGCCTGGTCGCCGTCAGTGTAGACGGTGTCGGGGTCCCATTCGGGTGGGGTGTCGGCGGCCGATGTTGGTGTGCTCGCCGCGAGCAGCGATGCGATGACTGCTGATGACGTGCGGAGGTAGCTGCGTCTATCGTGGGGCATGTGTGAGGCGTGTCGGCCACGCCCGCAGGGGCGGGTCCTGTGCTGCGTGGCCGTGTGTCATCGCTACGCGGGGTCCGCCCTAATCAGTTTTTGCCACACAGTGACCTATAATAAATAATACGTTCGGACGTTGGGTATAACGACCGGCTTGACCCAACGAGGGCCGTCGATGCCGACCGGCGGACGGCTGGTGTTACTCCGAGACGCCGACGACCTGCTTGCCGATGTTGTCCCCGGAGAACAGCCCGAGGAACGCGTCCGGCGCGTTTTCGAGCCCGGAGACGACCGTCTCGCGGTGCTCGATGTCGCCGGCCGCGACCCACTGCCCGAGCTGTTCGCTGGCTTCGCCGAACCGGGTGGCGAAGTCCCCAACGAGCAGCCCCTGGACTTTCGCGCGGGGCGCGATGAGCTGGGGGAGCTTCCGCGGTCCCGTCGGCACGTCCTCGTTGTTGTAGTGTGCGATCTGCCCACAGACGGCGACGCGCGCGTCGACGTTCAGCTTCGTGAACACCGCGTCGCTGATCGGGCCGCCGACGTTGTCGAAGTAGACGTCGACCCCGTCGGGGGCGGCGTCATCGAGGGCGGCGCTGTAGTCGTCGACCTGCTTGTAGTTGATCCCGGCGTCGAAGCCGAGGTCCTCAGTGAGCCAGTCGACTTTCTCCTCGGAGCCGGCGAACCCGACCACGCGGCAGCCGTTGTGCTTCGCGATCTGGCCGACCACGGAGCCGACTGCGCCCGCCGCGCCGGAGACGACCACCGTGTCCCCGGGCTTCGGGGCGCCGACCTCAAGCAGGCCGAAGTAGGCGGTGCGGCCGGGCATCCCGAGCACGCCGAGGTACGCCGGCAGATCCGCGACCGACGGGTCGACCGGCGCGACGTTGGCGGCGTCGAGCAGGCTGTAGTCCGCCCAGGTGCCGTTGCCGGACACCAGGTCGCCGGCCTCGTAGGCGTCGCTCTCGCTTTCCACGACTTCCCCAACGACGCCGCCGCTGAGGGGTTCGCCGACCGTCCACGGGTCCGCATACGAATCGGAGTCCCGCATCCGACCGCGCATGTACGGGTCGACGGAGAGATACCGAACGCGCACCAGCAGTTCGCCGTGGCGGGGCTCGGGAACGTCGCGCTCGCGGAGTTCGAAGCTGTCCATGTCGGGTTCGCCTTCGGGTCGCTCGGCGAACACCCACTCGCGGGAAGTGTCTCGCATACAATCATCAACAACCCCCAGGGGGAGGGTAGTTACGCTTCCAGCAGCGCCTTCCGGTGTGCACGAGCGCGCACCGAGAACAGGCACGCCTGGCAGGCACCCGTAGGTATTCACCGCAGCACGGTCATGCATCCGTATGGACGTACTCGTTGCTGGCGCGCACGGACGTGTCGGCCAACACCTCACGGAACGACTCGCTGACGACGGCCACCACGTCCGCGGAATGATTCGGGACCCCGCACAGACCGACACCATCGACGGGCTGGGTGCCACCCCCGTCGTCGCGGATCTGACCGACGACGTGGCGGACGCGGTCGCGGGCTGCGACGGCGTGGTGTTTGCGGCCGGGTCCCGCGGGGAGGCGCTCGACGCGGTCGACCGGGACGGCGCGATTCGGCTGCTGTCGGCGGCCGAAGACGCCGCCGTCGACCGCTTCGTGATGCTCAGCTCGATGGGAGCCGACGACCCGTCCCGGGGCCCGGACGACCTCCGATCGTACCTGGCGGCGAAAGCCGACGCCGACGCCCGCCTCCGGGAGAGCCCCATACCGCACACGATCGTGCGCCCGGGCAGCCTGACCACCGACGCGGGCACCGGGCGTGTGACGGTCGCGGACACACTGGACCCGGCGGCCGGCTCGATCCCCTGTGCCGACGTGGCGCAGACGCTGGCGGCGGCGCTCACCGCGCCGGCGGCCCGCGACACGACGTTCGAAGTGCTGGCCGGCGACACCCCCGTCGCGGAGGCGGTTGCGTCCGTGGGCGATTGAGCACCGCGCCGACGGGCGCTCAGCCGGTCGCTTCGGCTTTGGCGTCCTCCCAGACGGAGACGAGCCGGTCCAAGTCGGGCACGCCGGTGTAGAACCGCGACTTGTCGATGATGTCCTGGAGGTCGTCGATCCGCAACACCGTCCGCTGTCGCCGGTTGAGCCGGTCGATCGAGGACTGGTGGGGCACCACGTTGGTTCCGCCGACCGTCGGCCACATCAGGTTCTTCGCGGTGATGCCGTGTTGCATGTACGCCAAGTAGTTGGTGGACACGCTGGGGTGGCTGCCTTTCAGCATCGTCGTGGTCTCCACCCAGATCACGCCGCCCTCGTCGGGAACCCTGGCTTCGTACTCGAAGCGCCCGCCGCGCCGGAGGCTGCCGTTGATCCAGTTCCCGGAGACGAACGCGATGTCGATGTCGCCGGCCGCCAGCGCCGTGTTCAGCGACCCCACGTCGGCGTAGACGCCGGCCGCGTTCTCGAACAGCGCGACCGTCGCCTCCCGGATCCGCTCGACCTCGGCGTCGGTGTGGGTCGCGTACGGGTCGATGCCCTCCCGCAGCATCACGATCTGCACCCCCCAGAACGGGAGGTCGTAGACGCCGACGTCGTACTCGTCGGCCCACGCCGCGTCGTAGCTGCGGGCGTCCGACTCGCTGACGACGTCGGTGTTGAGCGCGAACGACGCCCACCCGAACCGCTGGGGGACGCCGTACAGCTGGCCGTCGGCGTCGAAGTTGTAGTCCTCATCGAGGAACGCGAACTCGTAGCCGTTCTCGCGCTGGAACAGGTCGGTGTACTTGTCGAACGTGTACGGTTTCCACGCCTCGTAGTCGAGGGGGCGAATCAGGCCGGCTTCAGCCAGGTCCGGAAGCCACGCCATGTCGAACGTGGCGTGGTCGAACTCCCGCCAGGCCCCGTCGTCTAAGCGGTTGAACGCGTCCAGATTGGACGTGAACAGGTCGACCCCGGTCTGGCAGTCGAACTTCTTCTCGAAGGGACGCTGGACGTTGGCGGCCTCGTAGCCGCTCCACGTGAGGTGGCGGATCGTCTCGCCGGACGACTGGGTGTTGTCGGCGCTGTACAGCCTGTCGTCGGGTGCGGCCGGCACCGCTGCCAGCTCCGCGTCCCGCCACGCGCCGTCGTCGCCGGTGCTCGCGTCCCCGCCGTCGTCGAGTCCGCCCATGCAGCCGGCAAGCGCCGTCGTGGCGGCCGCACTGAGCGCGGCCGTTTTGACGTACTGGCGCCGGGAGAGATCAGTGTGGTCTGTCATGTGTCGTGGTGTGTCGCGTCTCGTGAGTGGTCAGTGCTGGCGGATCGAACGAACGCGCCAGTGGTGTTCTCCGCGCCGCCGTCGGCCACGGCGTGGTCCTCCCGAACGGTGAAATCCGAGAGCAACTCGTAGAGGTCCGTGGACTGATCGGAGAGGTCTTGGATCCGGTTGGTGACCTCCGTGAGGGAGGCCGTCTGTTCTTCTGCCGCGGCGGCGGCGTCCTCGGCTCTGGCGGTGGTGTCGTCGCTGATCGAGCCGACCTCGTCGACCATCGTCACGACCTCCTCGGTGGTCGTTGCCTGTTCGTCGGTCGCGGTGTTGATCGTCTGCACGCCACCGTTGGCCTCCTCGATGCGTTCGACGATCGTGTCGATCGTCTCGACGGTGTCCGTGACTGTCGACTTCCCCTCCGAGAGCCGGTCGCCCATCTCCTGCATGTCCGTGACCGCGTCGGTGGTCGAGTCCTGAACGTCGGCGATCAGCGACTCGATCTCCTGGGTGGCTTCGGTCGTCTCCTTGGACAGGGATTTGATCTCGTCGGCGACGACCGCGAACCCTTCGCCGGCCTCGCCCGCGCGGGCTGCCTCGATCGACGCGTTGAGCGCGAGCATGCTGGTCTGCTCGGCGATGTCGTCGATGAGCGTGACGATCTCCCCGATCTCGGTCATCTCGTCGTCCAGGGCTTCCATCTCGGCGATGGTGCGTTTGGCCTGCTCGTCGACGGCGTTCATCTCCTCGATGGCGTCCTGGGACCGGGCCCGACCCGACTGGCCGACGGAGACGGCGTCGTTGGATTTGGCCGCGACCTCGTCCGAGGAGGACGCGATCTCCTCGATGGTGGCAGAGAGGTCCGTCATTTCGTCGGACACGTCCTGCACGATGCCGTTCTGCTGGCGGGCGTCCGCGGACATCTCCTGGACGGACTCGCTGACCTGGCCGCTGGCGCGCTTGACCTCCTCGGCGCTCGTGGTGATGTGGTCGCTTGACTCAGCGACGTCCTTCGAGAAGCGCTGGATCCGGTGTATCGTGCCTTCCAGCTCCTCCAAGAGGCTGTTGAGGGCAGTCGCGATGGCCGCCATGGACTCGTGGTCGGTGTCCGTCTCAAGGCGCTGCGTGAGGTCGCCATCGGCGGCGTGTTCGACGGTTTCCCGGATGTCTTGGGCCTGTGATTCGAGGGCCGCCGCGAGCGCTTCGGCTTCTTCGCGGGACTGTTCGGCTTCCTTGCGGGACTGCTCGGCGGTCTCCTGGGCGTCTTCGAGGTCCGCGATCGCGGTTTCGAGGTCCCAGTGCATCGTCTCCAGGGATTCGCCCAGGCGGCCGGGGACCGATTTGTCGAGCGCGTCCGCGTCGAAGTCCTGCTCGGCGAGGGCGTCGGCCTGCCCCGCCACGGTCTGGAGGTACTCTTGGATGTCGCGGAACGACCGCCTGAGATCCCCGACTTCGTCGATGCGAGTCGTCTCTTCGATCGCGGTGTCGATGTCCCCGGCCGCGATCGCCTCCGCGCGGTCGGACATGTCCGTGAGCGCGGTTAGCGCGTCCCGACCGATCACGAGCACGAGCGCGCCGAGGCCGGCGACCGCGGTGACGATGAGCACGACGATGTTACGCTGTACGTCGCCTTCGAGCGCGTACGCGTTCGACGTGGGGGCGTGCTTGAGGAGCACCCAGTCGGTGCCTTCGACTTTCGCGTGGCCCACGAGCAACCCGTCCCGGGTTTCGATGCCGCTGTTCGTGGTGAGTCCCGTTGCGATGACTGGTGCGTCCCGGCCGGCACCGTACGCGCTGCTGATCGCCGACTCGTCGGCCGCGATCTGGACCGTTCCCTTGATGTCGACGACCTGCGTGTAGCTGCCGTCGATGTTCCGGCTGAACGCCTCGCCGCGGGTCTCGACGCTGTGGAAGACGAACACGGCGTTGTCGGAGCCGGGCTGCTTGCTGGCGAACGCCATGACGGGGGTGCCGCGGTAGTTGAACACGCTCGATGTGATGACGTCACCGCCCCCGTAGAAACTGAGGCCTTCGCCGCGCCAGGGGATGGAGTACGACGTGTACGTGTCGCCCTCGACGGCGGCGTCGGTCGAGGCCCGGATGGTGTCCGTCGAGAGGTTCACGTAGTGGAGCGCTGCGGCGGTCTCTGTGAGCCCCGAGATCCGCGTGGAGAGGACCTCTGATTTGTCGGCTTGGGGGGCGGACTGGATTGCGTTGTCCTGTGAGAGGTACTGCGTTGCCGATCGCTGGCGACCGATCCATTCTTCGAGTGCTTCGGCTTCCTGTTCGGTGCTTGTGAGCAGTTCCGTGTCGCGTTGCTCGGTGACTTGTGTGGAGACTGCTTGTGTCGTGAATACGCCGACGCCGACGAGGACGAGCATGATGGTGACGATGACCACTGCCGCTTTTCGCAGCAGACTCGTCCGTATCGCTGTCGGAACGTACGTGCCCAGCGCCATAGTTGTGTTATGTGTTCACACACGTAAAGACCCTTCTCCGGGATCAGCAGAACCTGTCCGCTACCGCCGACTGAGGCCATAAAAAGCCGTTGCCGTGGTCAGTGCTCGGCGTGATCTGGCCCACTGACGAACCACTGTGTCGGGGTGCACCTGGCTGGTAGCCCGCCATCCGTGCGCTTTCGGCGAGACACTCACCGGATGGTAACGTGGTTTCGTACGGTATGCCATATGTTTACATACCTCATGCCCTATGTATGTACTGTCGGCACCCCAACTGGAGGTCACGCACAATGTCCACCGAATCCAACGACACATCCGAGACGGCGTTCGAGTTCAGCCTTCCCGAGCAGTGGGCGCTTCACAGTGCTGTCCGCAGCCACACCAAAGACGCCCTCGACGAGAGCAGCAGACTCCCGTACCCGGCGGTCGAACTCGCCATCCTCGGGCGCATCGAGGACGGCGAGTTCACGTTCACGGCCTTCGAGTGCAGGCGACTCGCTGCCCTCCTCTCGCAGTACGCCACACACGACCAGACGCCACGGATCGACCACGACCCCGCGCGCGCCATCGCCGGGCAGCTGCGCGACCACTGCCAGCCGCCGCGCCACCGGTGATCACGACTGCGCGTCGTCGCCGCTGCACGCGAAAATCTCTTCCCGATCAGCCAGAAACGACGACACACCATCGAACGCGTCGATCTCCGAGAGGTGGGCGTACGCCCCGCGGTGGTCGTGCAGCAACTCGAGTTCCGCCAGCCGGCGCTGCACCGGCGTGATCACGTCGGCGAGACGCTTGTGGCCGGGGTTGTGATCCACCGTGTCGCCGGCCGGCTCGAACGCAACGCGCTCGGTCGCCGTGATGTAGACCGTGCCGTCGCGGTGGCTGCCCCGCACCGCGTAGGTGAACGGGTTGCTGCCCAACGGGCGTCGGTACACCGCCCGGAGCCGGTAGTCCGTCGCGCCGTCAACGCTGACGTGGCCGTTGAAGCGGAGCCGCAACACCGCCTCCGTCAGCTCGTACTCGAATCGCAGCTTCGCCACGGCGGCGTCCTCCCCGAAATACGTCTTCACGCGGTTCGCGCTGTACAGCTGCTCGCCCCCGCGCTGGTACGGGCGCGACACTGCAGCCGCCGCCGCGCCGATCCGGTGGCGAGTCAACCCCCCTTGAGTCACGACCCCGGATATGCGTGACGGGGATAAAAGTTTGGCGTCGAAACGGAGGCCGCCCACCCTGGGTGGTGGCTGGTGCAGAAGGCGCAAACCCATCGGGAAACAACGCCACCACATGGACGACATCAACCCCGCAACCGGGGCCCGGATCGACACCTACGAGACGGACACTGCTGCCGACATCGAGGCCGCGCTCGCCCGCGCCGCGGACGCCGCCGACGACTGGCGGGACCGGCCGATCCGGGAGCGCGAGCGCCACGTCGCGGCCGCAGGGGACGTGCTCCGGGAGAACACACAGACGTACGCCGAGTTGATCACCGCGGAGATGGGGAAGCCGATCACGCAGGCCCGCGCGGAGATCGAGAAGTGTGTGGCGGTCTGTGACCATTACGCGACGCACGCCAGCGCGTACCTCCAGCCCGACGGCCACCCGAGCCCCCCCGGCGCGGACGTGCAGACCGTCTACGAGCCCCTCGGGCCGGTGCTGGCGGTGATGCCGTGGAACTTCCCGTTCTGGCAGGTGTTCCGGTTCGCCGCGCCGGCGCTCGCGGCGGGCAACGTCGCGCTCCTGAAACACGCCTCGAACGTGCCCGGGTGTGCGGAGGCCATCGCGGACGTCTTCGAGGCGGCGGGGCTGCCGGCGGGCGTGTTCCAGACGCTGCTCGTCGGCGCGGACGCCGTCGGGGACGTGATTCGGGACGACCGGGTGCGCGCCGCGACGCTCACCGGGAGCGAGCCCGCAGGCAGCGCGGTCGCCGCGACCGCCGGCGAGACACTCAAGAAGACCGTGCTCGAACTCGGGGGCAGTGACCCGTTCGTGGTGCTCGATGACGCCGACGTGGCGGCGGCCGCGGCCAGCGGCGCGTGGGCGCGCACCCTCAACAGCGGGCAGTCCTGCATCGCGGCCAAACGGTTCATCGTTCACACGGACGTCTACGAGGCGTTCCGCGACGCGTTCGTCTCCGAGATCGACTCACTCACCGTGGGCGATCCGACGCGCGAGGAGACCGATGTCGGCCCGCAGGCCAGCGCCGCTGGGCTGGACACCACCCACGAGCAGGTGCGGGCGTCCGTCGACGCGGGCGCGACCGTGGTGACCGGCGGCCAGCCCAGTGACCGCGAGGGCGCGTTCTACGAGCCGACGGTGCTCACCGACGTGCCGGCGGGCTGTCCCGCCGACACCGAGGAGCTGTTCGGGCCGGTGGCGGCGGTCTTCGAGGTGCCCGACGAGGCGGCGGCGATCGCGAAGGCCAACGCCACGGCGTTCGGACTCGGGGCCAGCGTGTGGACGGCCGACCGGGATCGCGGCCGCCGGGTCGCCCGCGCCATGGACGCCGGCTGCGCGTACGTGAACCAGCCGGTGACCTCCGACCCCCGGGTTCCGTTCGGCGGGATCGGACGCTCCGGGTACGGCCGCGAGCTGGCCGGTGCGGGCATCCGGGCGTTCGTCAACCGGAAGACGCTGTGGGTGGAGTGAGTCGCCGGTCCGGGCCCGGCGCGCAAATGGCCACAACAATCATGAACACGACGTGGCCCCGTGAGTCATGCTCTCATTCGTGCGCCGTCAGGCGTTTTCAGGCGTGAGACTCCTGGGTGTGGTTTTATATACGAGACGCGTTTGACCGGAGAGTAATGTCGATACGATCGTTTGCGCATCGAATACTGCGGCGGGCGCTGCCCGGGTTCGTTCGCCGGAGCTATCTCGCGAAGTTCGGTGTCGCGCTTCTCGCGGTGGTCGTCTGTATCAGCGCCGCGGGCGGCGTGATGTATCTGAACACCTCCGAGCACCTCCAACAGAGCTCGCGGACCGAACTCAAGAAGGCCGCCGAGCTCAGCTCGTCGGCGGTGGATAACTGGCACGACGAACGCACGAACAACGCCAGGATGCTCGCTCAGTACGGCGTCTTTGACAACGACAACGCCACCGAGGTCCAGCAGTTCTTCACCGACGAGCAACACCACCTGCCGAGCGACGTGCGTGACATCCACTACGTGAGCCTGACCGATGCCCGGGTCATCACGAGCACCGACGCGGGGCTTCGAAACGCGTCCTTTGGCTCCGAGGCGGCCCCGTGGAGCCGCCAGCAGCTCACCCCCGGCGACGACGGCGTGTTCGTCTCCCAGCCGTACGTGAACGACGGGGTCACGGAGGTCGCGTACGTCGCACGCGTCTCCAGCACCCCGGGCCGGCGCACCGCGGTCGTGATGACGGCGAGCCTGGCGGCGATCTCGTCGAGCTTCTGGGATCCGACGCCCCACAGCTTCACGCAGCTCGTCGACGGCACCGGCTCGGTGATCGCCGACGACAGCAAGCGCGCCACCAGGCAGCCGTACGTCGAAAACGCCACGTCGCCGATCGTCGGGGCGAGGGCTGTGGGCTTCCAGCCGGCGGCACAGGCGGCCAAGGAGATGGACCAGGCCCACGAAACCGCGTACGCACCCGTCGACGGCACCCCGTGGGTGGTGACCCTGCACGTGCCGACCAGCGAAGCCTACGGCCTCGCGTCGAACATGGCGGAGAACGTGTTGCTGATCTTGGGGATCGCGCTTGCCGGCCTGGTGTTCATCGCGCTCACGCTCGGTCGCGGCACCGTGCGCGCGCTGAACGACCTGGAGGCGAAGGCCGCCGCCCTGGAGCGCGGCGAGTACGACACGGACCTGGACGTCGCCCGTGTGGACGAGTTGGGGCGGCTGTTCGAGGCGTTCGCTAGCCTCCGGGACACCGTTCAGGCGCGGATTCGGGACGCCAACGAGCAACAGGCGGACGCGGAGGCGGCGCGGTCGGAAGCCGAGGCCGCACAGGCCGACGCGGAAGCCGCGCAGGCCGAGGCGGAGGCCGCACGCGAGGAGTCCGAGGCGCAGGCGCGCCGCCTGGAGACGACCGCCGAGGCGTTCTCGGAGACGATGCGTGCGTACGCCGCCGGCGACCTGACGGTGCGCCTGGATGCGGACGTCGAGCAGGCGGCGATGGCGGACATCGCGGCGGCGTTCAACGAGATGGCGGCGGACATGGAGGCGACGATCGCGGACGTGGTGGCGTTCGCCGACGAGGTCGCGACCGCCAGCACCGACGCCTCCGACAGCGCGGCAGCCGTCGAGCAGACCGGCCGCGACGTCTCCGACGCCGTCGGTCGGATCCGCGACCGGGCGACCGACCAGCGCGACCAACTGGAAGCCGTGGCCAGCGAAACCGACGAGATGTCGGCCACCATCGAGGAGGTCGCGGCGAGCGCCGACCAGGTCGCGGAAACCTCCCAGCGCGCGGCCGCGTTGGGCGACGACGGCCAGGCGGCGGCACAGGACGCGGTCGCGCAACTCGAAGAGATCGAGGACGAGACGCAGGCGGCGGCGACCGCGGTCGACGACTTGGAGGCGAAGATGAGCGAGATCGAGACGATCGTAGCGGCGATCACGGACATCGCCGAGCAGACGAACATGCTGGCGCTGAACGCCAACATCGAGGCCGCCCGCGCCGACCAGGACGGTGACGGCTTCGCCGTGGTCGCCGACGAGGTCAAGGACCTCGCCGACGAGTCGAAGGCGTCGGCCGCCGAAATCGAGGCGCTCGTCGCGGAGGTGCGCGCACAGACCGAGACCAGCGTGGCGGCGATGGACCGCATCCAGGAGCGGGTTTCCGACGGCGTCGAAACCGTCTCGGAGACCGAACGGTCGCTGTCGGAGATCGCCGGCCGGATCGCGGAGGCGGACACGGGCGTCCAGGAGATCTCGAACGCGATGGACGACCAGGCGGCGTCGGTGTCTGACGTCACGACCGCAGTGGGTGACGTGGCGGCGCTGGGCGAGGAGACGGCGACGGAGGCCGAATCGACGGCCGACGAGGCGGCCGAGCAGGCAACGACGCTCTCTGACGTGGCGGCCCAAACGGAGACGTTGGCCGAGCACGCGGTCGCCCTGCGCGAGCACGCCGCCCAGTTCGAAGTGGCCGCCGACAACGAGCGCGGGGAGTGACTCGGCGGGACGCTCAGGCAGCCGCCTACAGCTCGATGCGTTCGACGAGCGCGTCGCCCTCGCCCGTCGAGTTCAGCGCGACGATGCGCACGTCGTCTTCGATGCCCGAGCGGTGGAGTTTCTCCTTCAGGAGGTTGTCCACCTGGTAGACGCCGGCGGCGTTCTGCATCTCGATCTCCACGAGCACCGGCGCGTCGTCGCCCTCCTGGAGGGCGACCCGGCTGATCGCCTGGCTGGACAGCGTGTTGATGCCGCGGCCGCCGCGCTCGTAGGGCAACCGCGACCGGCCGTGCTCCATGTCGAGGCCGTCGGCAACCCGGATGACCCCGGCCTCGGTCGTCAACGGGGTTTCTTCGGTGTGGTGGCAGAGGATCGCGTGCAGCACCTCGCCTTTCACGCGGACGGCGTCGGCGGGGTCGTAGAACTCCGGCAGGATGCGGTCCAGGACGTCCGCGGCCAGCGGGATCGAGTAGTAGGCGTGGTCGTCGCGGTGGACGACGTGCCCGATGTCGTGGAGCGTGGCCGCCAGCGCCACGATCACCGGCTCGTCGGCTTCCGACAGCCCCTGGTCGGTGGCCCCGTTGAACGGGACGCCGCCGCGCTTCAGGAGGGCGTACAGCCGCAGCGCGCGGTTGCGCACGATCTCGATGTGTTTCGCGCCGTGGTCGTTGTACCCCTTCCGGGTGACCGGGTTGACGTTCTGGGCGGTGAGGTACGCCGTCACCGCCTCGTCGTCGAGCACGTACTCCAGAACATCGTTCAGGCGACCGTCCGGGAACGCGTGGGACTGCGCCGGATCGTACGCTCGCGTCGGATTCGATTGGTCGGGCTGTGTCATCTCCGGCAACGTTGGATGGCTGCCAGGAAAAAGCCGGCGGGGGAATCGGGTGCAGACGCCGGGGGCCGGAGCCGCCGACATCCCACGCAAGGAGAGCACCACCAGCCGGGGTGGGTTGCGCGCATCCGGGGCCGAATCGGCCCGTGACCACCCGCCTGGAGCGAGCATAAAGCCTATAGTCAAGAGATGGGTATCCGTAGGTAGAGATGTTCACCAGCACCCCACTGTTCATTGGTGGCCTTCCTGGCGGGATGGAGATGGCGGTCGTCCTGCTCATCGCCATTCTGCTGTTCGGGGCGAACAAGATCCCGAAGCTCGCCCGCTCCAGCGGCGAGGCGATCGGCGAGTTCCAGAAGGGCCGCGAGGAAGTCGAACAGGAGCTCCAGGAGATCAAATCCGAGTCCGCGCCCGACGCGAGCGCGGACGCCACCGCCGACACGACCAGCGACACGACCACGGACGCGACCAGCAGCGCCGACGACACGGCGACCAACTAACGCAACTGATTTTCGCCGTGGGACCCACGCCGGACGTGTGGGCGTGTGGCCAAGCGGACACGGCGAGAGGTTCCTAACCTCTAGATCGCGGGTTCGAGTCCCGCCACGCCCGTGCAGCGAGGAGCGAAGCGACGGGCCAACCGGCATGACCGGATTCGAAGCACGCGGGACGCGCACCTCGGGGTCACGTCCCGCCACGCCCGGTTCTTCGAGTACGCGCTGACCGGTGCCGAAGTCGAGTTCCGGAGCCGCGCTTACGTCGCTCGGAACGCGGTGGCGGGGTCGGTGCGTGCGGCGCGCCATGCCGGATACAGGCCGGCGACCGCACCGAGAAGCGCCCCGGCGGCGACGGCACCGCTGCCCCACTCCACGAGCACCACGGTAGGCACCCCGGCGGAGGCGGTGACAGCGGCTGTGGCGAGCGCGCCACCCACAACGCCGCCGACACCCCCGAGGCCGCCGCAGAGCGCGGCCTCCACGACGAACAGGTGCGCGATGTCAGCGGGCTGCGCGCCCGCGGCCCGCATGACCGCGATCTCGGGGGCGCGCTCGACGGCCGCCACGAGCATGACGGCGGTGATCGCGACCGCACCCAGGCCGGCCCCGAGGACGGCCACCATGGCTGCGAGCACGCCGCCAGGGACACCCCACACACGGGCGAGTGGAACGTCGGCGGGCGACCCCGCGCCGAGCCAGTGGACGCCGAGCGTGGTGTCGAAGCCCGCCGCCACCCCTACGAGCGTGAGCGCCGTGCCCGTGCTGGCTGCGACGCCGAGCGCCGCCAGCCCCGATCGGCGCGGGTGGCCGCGGATCGCGCGCAGCCCCATGCGAACGCTCTCGAACTGGTTCATGCCGTGTCACCGTCGGGATGCCGGATGGCGCCGTCGTGGAGCGCGAGCCGACGGTCCGCGTGGTCGGCGACGCGCGCGGTGTGCGTCGCAACGAGCACCGTGGTGTCGGCGTCCTGTTGGTCGGTGATCGCGGCCATGATCTCGCGGCCAGCGTCGGCGTCGAGCGCCGCGGCGGGCTCGTCGACGAGCACCACCGCGGGGTCGGCGACCAGTGCGCGCGCGAGTGCCACCCGGTGGCGGTGGACGCCCGACAGCGCCGCGGCTGGCCGGGTGGCGTGGCTGGCCGGGAGGCCGGCCCGCTCTAGGGCGGTGGTGGCGCGTCGCCTGCGCTGTCGGCCCGGCACCCCCTGGAACAACAGCGGGAGGGCGGCGTTTTCGACGGCACTGCGCCGCGGCAACACGGTGGTGCCCGGGAACACCACGCCGATGGTTTCGGCGCGGAAGTCGGTCCGCGCTGTCGGGTCAAGCTGGGTGACATCGGTGCCGTCGACGACCACGCGGCCGCTCGTGGGGGCGGCCAGGCAGCCCAGGACCGCCAGCAGTGTGGATGCGCCACAGCCCCGCGGCCCGACGACGGCGGTGTACGAGCCACGCGGGAGGCGGAGGGACACGTCGCGGAGGGCGTGGACTGGCTGGCCGCCGCGCTGGTAGGTCTTGCGGACGGCGTCGAGTGCGACCGCTGGGGCGACCTCGCTCATCGGCGGTCACCCGGGCTGCGGTCGGTGCTGGCGTGGGTGCGTCGGGGCACGATCGGGGCGTGATTACGCGTCCGGCTTCGGGAGCGCGCGCTTGGGGCGGGGCGGCACCAGGAAGTTCCCGCGGTTGGTGACCGAGAGGTACTGTCGGATGCCGTTGTTCGCCGTGCGGCCGACGGCGCTGTCCGCGGTGACATCAGCGCCGTTCATCGCCTCGCGCGTGCGGACGAAGTCGCTGATCGCTGACTGCAGCGCGAGGAAGTGCACGCCGGCCTGTCCGCCGTCCGTGGAGTCGAAATCGCGGCGGAGGATGATCGGGCGGCCGTCCTCGCGGACGGCCTGGAGCTTCTGGCCGTGGCCGACCATGCCGTCCTCGCGGGCGGACTCCGCCGGCGCCGGTGAGCCGTCCAGTCCGGGGGCAGCACCGAGGTTCTCGCCCGTGCCTTCGATGCGGTCGTCGGCGGCGTGGGCGGGACAGAACATCTTGGCCTCGCGGTCCTCGCGGTCGTCCTGGCCGTACCACTGCTGGAGGTTGAGCGTGATGTGGGAGACGTGCTGGGTGGTGCCGCCCGCGAACGGACCGTCGTCGATCGTGACGCGGTCTTCGGTGGCCTGACTCCCTTCGAAGTCGGATTTGAACCCCATGTAGAGGGGGGCGTCCTCGGGAACGGGGGTGTCGTCGGGAACGCCGCCGGTGTCCTGGTTGTCCGCAGGGAGTCCGGCACCGACGAACCCGGTCCGGCGGTCGACCACGTCGAACACCGACGTGAGCGTGGCGTCGATCGGCTCGTCGTTCGCGGCGTCGCGGTCGCCGCGGAGCGCCGCCTCGGCTTCGAGCACCGCGTCGGCACGGTCGCTTGCGAGATGGAGGATCGCGTCGGGCTCGTCGAGCGTGGGGGATTCGAGTTCCGAAAGCGCGCGCGGGCGGGGCAGATCAACCCCCGTTGGGGCGGCGTCCAGCGCGTCGAAGTACGCCGGCGAGTAGCCGATGGTGAACAACAGCCCTTCGTTCGACCACTCGTAGGCGCGTTCGAGCGCGGTGAGTGCAGCCGTGACTGCCCTGCGGTCGGCGTCGGTGGTGGCCGCTGGGCCGGCAGGAAGTGACAAGTGCAGCAGGACGTGGTGGCGGGGTGGCAACACGTTCCCGGCGTCGTCGCGTGCGGCGTGGTCGTTCCACGCGTGCTGTCGCGTGGGGAGCGTGGTCGGGTCGGCAACGCCGCCGGGGATCGGGTCGTCGGTGCGTCCGAGGCACGCCGACAGCGCGCTCGCGCCGCCGATGGCGACGGCGGCTTTCAGGAACTCGCGCCGCGGGACGCCACGCTGGTCGGAGTTCATACGTCCCGTAGGGGCTGGCGGAGTTAATGGATTCTGGTCGCCGGGGTGGCACGGCGGCGTTAGGCTGTCGGGGTGGTCGATCGGACCGCCTCGAAGCCGCGGTCGAGATCCGCGATGAGGTCCTCGATGGCTTCGATGCCGACGGACACGCGGATCAGCGAGTCCGTGATGCCCATGGCTTCGCGGTCGGGCTTCGGGATGGGTTCGTGGGTCATGCCGGCGGGGAGTTCCACCAGTGATTCGACGCCGCCGACGCTGACCGCGAGGTTGAACTCGTCGAGCGCGTCGAGGAAGCGCTTGGCGTCGGCGAGGTCGCCGTCGAGTTCGAACGAGAGGATGCCACCGTAGCCGGACTGCTGGGCGTCCGCGAGGTCGTGTTGCGGGTGGGAGTCGAGGCCGGGGTAGTGAACCGCGGTCACGCGGTCGTGGTCGGCGAGGTATTCGGCGATGGCGAGGGCGTTGGCCTCGTGGTCGCGCATCCGCGGGGCGAGGGTTTTGATGCCGCGCAACACGAGGTAGGCGTCGAACGGCGCGAGCATGTTCCCGAGGCCGACCTGCTGGAGGAACTCGACGCTGTCGGCGAGCGCGTCGTTGTTGGTGACGAGTGCGCCGCCGACGGCGTCGCTGTGGCCGTTGAGGTATTTCGTCGTGGAGTGGGCAACGACGTCCGCGCCGAGCGCCAGGGGCTGTTGGAAGTAGGGGCTGAGGAAGGTGTTGTCGACACCGAACAGGACGCCGGCGTCGTCAGTGATGTCGGCGATGGCGGCGATGTCACAGAGCTTGATGCGTGGGTTTGTGGGAGTCTCCATCCAGACGAAGGCGGTTTCGGGACGGATCGCGTCGGCGACGGCGTCCGGGTCGGTGGCGTCCACGAACGAGACGGCGACACCGAGGTTCCCCTCGAAGAGGGTTTCGAGCATGCGCCGTGTGCCGGCGTAGAGGTCGTCGAAGGCGACGACGTGATCGCCGGGTTCGACGGCGGCGAAGGCGGCGGTGGCGATGGCGGCGGTGCCGGAGCCAAACGCGAAGCCGTGGTCGCCGCCTTCGAGGGCTGCGAGGCGCCGTTCGAGGGCGTGTCTGGTCGGATTGTTGAGGCGCGAGTACAGGAACTGCCCGTCGTCGGGGTCGACGCCCTCCAGGCTGAGGTCGGTGTCCAACTCCTGGACGGCGTACGTCGAGGCGAGGTGGATGGGCGAGACGACATCGCCGTGGCGCGTCTCGCGCGGTGATTCGCCGTGGCTGACGGCGAGGGTTTCGAACGCAGGTGTGTCGTCCATACGGGGTGGTTCGGACTACACGGCAAAAACGTTTCGAACAGTTGATAATTATCCGGCGGCGATGTATTACCCCCAAGAATATCAGGTGGGAAGCAACCCGCACCGCGGTGCGTCACCCGGCCGAGCGGGCTGGCTTACTCCTCGACGACGACGGTCCCGATCATGCCAGATGCGACGTGTGGCATGCAGACGTAGGTGTACTCGCCGGCCGTCTCGAACGTGTGTTCGAGGGTCTCACCGGCGTCGACAACTGCGAACTGGTTCCCGTCTTTGTCCATGGTTCCGAACCCGGATGCGCCATCGGGGATCGAGATCTTGTCGTGCATGTCCGGCCACGCGCTCACGTTGTGACTGGACTCCTCGAACTCCCACGTGACCGTGTCCCCGACGGAGACGGTGAGCTCCGACGGCTCGAACTTGAACCCGCCATCGGGTGCGACCGCGATCGTGTTCCCACCGCTCTGGCTGGCCTCCTCGCCGCCGCCGGCCTCGTTTCCGGTGGCCTCCTCGCCGCTCTCGGAGTCGCTCTCATCGTCGCCGGTGTCGCCGCCACCGGAACAGCCAGCGAGAAGGGTCGCAGTCACCGCTGCGCCGGTAGACTTCAGCATTGTTCGACGGTCAAGTCGGGTGTCACGAGACATCACTACCGACTCAGGACTGGGCACGTTTAAGAAGCGCCACTTCTGCGTGATCCTGGGAGTGGGGCACAGATACAAACCCCGTTTATCCGTGCCGCCCGGCGACCGGCGGCCCGCCGCGGGACGGACGCCGATCACGCAACTGCCCGACCGGACAGCCGGACGATAGAAACCCCACAGAACGTCCCTCGAACCGGCACCTTCATATACCAACTGTGCGTCTCGGTCGCTTCGCGCCCAGTTTTCGACCACACTAAATCGTGGTTTTTCGACAGTTCCAGCTGGTTTCCGGCCCCATCACGACGTTATCACTCGCGAGAAGCTGGCCCCGACGTTTTTACCAGCGGCTTTTGCTTACTCTGATAGAGGACACCGTGCCCACGCCACACCTCACGAGACGACAACTGCTTGCGGGTGCCAGCACAGCGACCGTCGCCGCGGTCACCGGCTGCCTGGGACGGCGCGGCGGTGGTGAGTCGACCAGTGGCGGTGGCGCACCCACCGAGCAAGCGCGGGCCACCGACGACGCCCCAGCCACCGTCGGGATGGTGTACGCGCTGGGCGGCCTGGACGACCGGTCGTTCAACGACGCGGCGAACCGGGGTGCCCAGCGCGCCCGGCTCGACCACGGGATCGCGTACACGAACCACGAACCCGACAGCATCGCCGAACTCGGGGAGACACAGGCGACGCTCGCCGCGTCGTCGAACCCGGCGTACGATCTGGTCTGCTGTGTCGGGTTCCGGCAAGCCGACGGGCTCGAGAGCGCCGCCGCGGCTGCCCCCGACCAGCAGTTCATGATCGTCGACACCGCCGTCGACGCGTCGAACGTCGCGAGCTACGTCTTCGAAGAGCAGATCGGTTCGTTCCAGGCGGGCCGTCTCGCGGCCCTCCTGACGACGCGGGACATCGACGCCGGCGGCGGTGCCACGAACCCGGACGCACGCACGGTGGGGTTCGTCGGCGGGGTCGACGAGCCGCTCACGCACGGGTTCCACGCCGGATTCCAGGCGGGAGTGACACACACCGCCACCGACATCGACGTGCTCGCGGCGTACATCGGCGACTTCGAGGACGTCGAGGCGGCGCGGACCGCCGCCGCAGCCATGTACGACGCCGGCGCTGACATCGTCTACCACGCCGCCGGCGGTGCCGGCGTGGGTGTGTTGCAGGCCGCCCAGGCCAACGGCCGGTACGCCATCGGCGTCGACTCCGACCAGTCGCGCAGCAATCCACGGTACGCCGACGTCGTCCTCGCGAGCATGGTCAAACGCATCGACACGGCGGTCTACGACGCCATCGAAGCGACCATCGACGGCGACCTGCCGGCGGGCGACGTGGTGTCGCTCGGCCTGGCGACCAACGGGGTCAGCGTCCAATACGGCACCCAGTTGGGGCCGGCGATCCCCGACGCCGTCACGGACGCACTCGGGGAGACACGCGAGGCGCTCGTCGCGGGAGACATCACGGTGCCGACCGAGCGCCCGCAGTCCGCCGGCGGTGGTGGCGTATGAGCGACGGCATCACTGGCGCACTCCGGAACGCCGCCAGTATCGTCGCGCCTGACGCCATCAGACGCCGGTTCGGCGCGAAGTTCGCCGTCGCGTTCATCGTCGTGTTGGTGATCATCGCGGGGGCCGGCGTGTTCGCGTTCCAGTCGACGGAGACGACCGTCGAGCACCAGACCACCCGCCAGCTGGCCGAATCCAATCAGCTGGAGGCCGACGCCATCGGGGCCTGGATGGAGCAACAACGGACGCACGCGCGGTCGGTGTCACAGGACGAGGCGCTGCGCGACGACCGCCGCGCGGCCCCCTACATCCTGCTCAAAGACCAGTTGCTGCCCGCGGACGTGGTGAGCATTCATCTCGTCAACGAGACGCGGGGAACGGTGGTCGCGAGCACGGAGCTGGCCATCGAGGGCCGGTCGCTCGCGGAACTCGACGCGCCGTGGACGACCGCAGCCGTCCCCGAGGGCCCGGGCAACGACAGTGCGGTGTGGGCGACCGAGCAGTCGTACCGCTCCCCCGTGCTCAACGACGAGCCGGTGATGGCGTTCGCCAGCTCGGTGCCGAAACGCGAGGGCACACACCTCGTGGTGGTGACCCGCATCCAGCCCCAGGTCGACCGGCTCTCGGACGCGAACTCGACGCGCCGCACCACGATCCTGAACACCGACGACGAGCCCGTACTGGATTCCAACAGTCGATTCGATGCCGGCGCGCTGACCGACAGCAT
The DNA here is from genome assembly GCF_049705385.1 of Halobacterium sp. MBLA0001. NCBI lineage: Archaea > Methanobacteriati > Methanobacteriota > Halobacteria > Halobacteriales > Halobacteriaceae > Halobacterium > Halobacterium sp. MBLA0001. The sequence continues at coordinate 1,361,995 of NZ_JBNAMQ010000007.1, read as the reverse complement.
CGCGGCAGTTCGGAACGACACCACGGCGGCCACAACGACGGTGTCGAACGGCCGCGTGTACGCGCTTTCGGCGACGCCACACACCGACTGGGTGACCGTGACGAGCGTCGACACCGGAGAGGCGTTCGCGGTCAGAGACACCGTCGGCCAGACGGTGACCGTGCTGGTGGTGCTTGCAGTCATCTCGCTGGCGATCGTCGGGGTTGCGCTCGGCCGCCACACGGTCACGCCGCTGAAGCGGCTCCGGAACCGCGCCCAGGACATCGAATCCGGGACCTTCGACGTCGACCTCTCGACGCGGCGCATCGACGAAGTCGGACGCCTCTACGGGAGCTTCGACGACATGCGTGTGTCACTCCAGGACCGCATCCAGGAGGCCGAAGCCGCCGTCGAGGAAGCCAACGCAGCGAAAGCCGAAGCCGAGGAGCTGCGCACCGACGCCGAGGACGCCCAGGCGGAGGCCGAGCGCGCGAAGGCAACGGCGGAAGCCGCCAGCGAACGCCTCCAGGAGCGGGCGGCCGACTACAGCGAGGTCATGCGGGCGGTCGCGGACGGCGACCTCACCGAGCGCCTCGACGAGGACGCCGACGAGGAGGCGATGCGGGCGGTCGCCACCGAGTTCAACGCGATGCTCGACGGCCTGGAGGCCACCATCGCCCAGGTCGCGGGGTTCGCCGACGAGGTCGCCGACGAGACCCTGCAGGTCGCCACTGGTGCCGAGGAGATCGAGACGACCAGCCAGACCGTCAGCGAACGCATCCAGGAGATCGCCGACGGCGCCATCCAGCAACACGACGACCTCGAACGCGCGGCCGGCGAGATGGACGAGCTGTCCGCCAGCATCCAGGAGGTCGCGGCGTCCTCCGCGACAGTCGCCGAAACGGCTGCCGACGCCGTCGAGCGCGGCGAAGCCGGCCGCGACGCCGCGGAGTCAGCCATCGACGACATGGCCGAGATCGAGTCACTGTCCGCCGACGCCGTCGATCAGATCCTCGCGCTCCAGGAGCGCATGTCGGACATCGGTGACATCATCGAGTTCATCACGGACATCGCCGAGCAGACGAACATGCTGGCGTTGAACGCCAACATCGAGGCCGCCCGCGCCGACAAGGACGGCGACGGCTTCGCCGTGGTTGCCAACGAGGTCAAGGATCTCGCCGAGGAGACCAAGCAAGCCGCCGCCGATATCGAATCCGAGATCCAGGCTGTGCAGGCCGAGACCGACGAGACGGTGGCGGACATCCGCGCCACCAGCGAGCACATCGACGACGGCGTGTCGACGGTCGAGCAGGCCGCAGCCGCCATCGAGGACACCGTCGACGCGATCGAGGACGCCAACCACGGCATCCAGGAGATCTCGGACGCCACCGAGGACCAGGCCGACGCCACCCAAAGCGTGGTGCGGCGCGTCGACGACGTGGCCGACATCAGCCAGCACGTCACCGAGGACGCCGAGCAGGTGTCGGCCGCCGCCGAAGAGCAGTCCGCGTCGGTTGCGGAGATCGCGCGCAGCGCCGACGATCTCCGCGATCGCGCCGACGCACTGGCCACGACGGTCAACCAGTTCGAGACCCGCGCTGACGCCGACGAGCCCGATGCTGACGCCACGGTGGACGCGTCCGCCGACGACACCGGCGACTGAACCGCCGGGTCGCGGCACGCGGTGGCGACGCGTGAGAGGAACACAACGGGCCGTTCGCCGGGTTGTGATCTGGACTTGGTGAGGGAAGCAACAGTGGGGGGCGCGAGCCGGAGACGGTGATAGCGCGCTGTCCCACCCGCCACCGAAAGGACGGCAAGCAGCTCAGATGGCGCGAACCCACACGGTCCTGTTGCACTCGCTTCCGTGCGGGCGTTGCCCCAAACGCGACGAACGCGTCTCACGGAACGTACCGTGCGGTGTCGGGAACTGAGGACAGCGAAGGAACGGGAGTGGACTCGTCGGGATTTGAACCCGAGGCCTTCCCCGTGCCAGGGGGATGATCTACCACTGATCTACGAGCCCGCGAACGCATCCATTCGTTGCCGGGGGTCGTTGATAAACCCCGCGATTCGAGCGCCTCGGCGGGATGGAAACGTTTTACCAGGCGGACCGTCTCCGACGGTGTAGGGAACGCACGGCCGTAGATCCGACACGCCCGCCGGTTGGTGGGCTTGGGACTGCGGTAGTGTCGCGGCACCAGCTGGTGCCGGCAGCGTCTCGTGTTGTTCCAATCCAGATCGTAAACAATGGCACGAATGCACACACGCCGTCGCGGGTCCAGCGGTTCGGATCGCCCGACGGCAGACGAACCGCCGGAGTGGAGTGACGTAGATGAGGACGCCATCGAGGAGCGCGTCGTGGAGCTCGCCGAGCAAGGCCACGACCCCTCCCAGATCGGCTTGAAGCTGCGCGACGAGGGCGTGCAGGGCACGCCGGTGCCGGACGTGAAGCTGGCGACCGGCAAGAAGGTCACCGAGATCCTCGAAGCTCACGACGCCGAGCCGGAGCTGCCCGAGGACTTCCGGAACCTCCTGGAGAAGGCGGTCCGGCTCCACGAGCACGTGGAAGCCAACGGCCAGGACCACCAGAACAAGCGCGCGTTGCAGAACACGCAGTCGAAGATCCGCCGCCTCGCTGACTACTACCGCGGGGACAAACTCGACGAGGAGTTCGCGTACTCCTACGAGACGGCGCGCGAGATCATCGAGGAGTAACGGCATGGCGACGACGGGACGCAGCAGCAACGACAGCGACGGCGTGCGGGACGTCGCTGGCGTGGTGTCCGGTGCGGAGTTCGTCCGCGTGACAGCGGCGCCGACCGGCGGGTGCGTTGTGGCCGCGGGACTGCTTGCCGGCGTCTGTGACGAGGTGGGCGTCCCCTCTCAGGTGCGCGTGGTATCCGAGCCACCGTCGCACAGCGGCGCTGCTGACGGTTCGCAGGCAGCCACGCCGACTGCGTCCCACGTGACCGTGGGCTGTGAGGCGGTGGCTGCCGACGCCTCCGTGACCGGCGTTGCGGACGCGTTCGCGCTCGCTCGCGAGGTCGGGACCCACCCGGATCCCGTCGTCACCGCTGCGGGCGCGGTCGCGGACGGCGTTGAGCCGCCCGCCGACGTGCGGGCGGCAGCCGAGGCGTGGACGCGCCGCCCGGGCGTCGGCGTTCCGACGGCCGACCTGGCCGCCGGGCTGGCGCATTCGACGCTCGTACACGCGTCGTTTTCCGGCGACGAGCAGGCAGCCGGGGCGTTCCTCGCCGAGCTCGGGCTCCCACCGGAGCCCGACGCGGCGGCGCGCCGACGGCTCGCGTCGGCGGTGGCCTTGGACGCCACCGCTGATGCGCCGCCGTGCGCCGCTGACGCGGTCCACGACGCGCTGCGTCCGCGCGCCACCCCGGACGGGATGATGGCGACCGTCGAGGGGTACGCCGACGTGTTGAACGCGGTAGCGTGGGCAGCGCCCGGACACGGGGTCGCCCTGGGGCTCGGCGTTGCCGACCGCACCGCGGTGCTGGCGGCGTGGCAGGCACACGCAGCGCCGTCGCATGCGGCCGTCCGTGCGGCGTCGCTGGCGCGCCACCGCGGCGTCGTGGTTGCGGACGTCCCCACGGCCAGCCCGACCGTTGCACGGCTGCTCCGCGACTATCGGGCCACGGAGCCGGCAGTGCTTGCGGTGGGCACGGAGACCGCTGCGCTCGCGACGACCGATGCCGACGCGCACGCCGTACTGCCGGGCAGTGTCGGAACCCGTCGGCGCGCCGTCACCACGCTCGGGGACAGCAGCGACGCGGACGCAGTGATCGAGACCGTGCGGGGTGGACTGTGACGCGCACGGCGACGATCCGCACCGCCGTCGACACCCCGGCGTTGGTCGCTGCCTGCGTGCGCCCCGACAACACCGCGGAGATGACCACCACGGTCGACGACACCGGCGACACCGTCGTGACGCGCATCGAGCGCGCGGACACCGCAGGCATGCAGTCCACCGTCGACGACTACGTCGTGAACCTCACCGTTGCGGCGACGGTTGCACAGACAGCAAACCAACACACCACACATCAATCATGAGCGAACGTTCAGTTTCCAAGCAGGACCAGGAGAAGCGGTGGTACACCGTGCTCGCGCCCGAGGAGTTCGACCGCGCGGAGCTCGGTGAGACCCTGGCAGAGGAGCCAGATCAAGTATACGACCGAACCATTCAGGCCGCACTGTCGGACATCCGGGACGGCGGTGACAACAACATCAAGCTGACCTTCCAGATCGACGACGTGGGCAGCGACAGCGCGTCCACGCAGTTCGTGCAGGCCGAGCTGACGCGGGACTACCAGCGCAGCCTCGTGCGCCGCGGGTCGTCGAAGGTCGCAGTGACGGTCACGGTGTTGACGACCGACGACTACCGCGTGCGCATCCAGCCGGTGGCGTACACCACCAAGCAGGCCGACCAGAGCCAGCAGCACGCGATCCGGCGGACGATGATCGACCTCGTGGAGGAGGCCGGCGAGGAGCGCACCTTCGAGGCGCTTTTGAACTCCATCATCGAGGGACGGCTGTCGTCGGCGATCTACGACGAGGCGAACACGATCTACCCGCTTCGCCGCGTGGAAGTCGAGAAGGCGACCCTGGAAGCCCACCCCGAGGAGGTCCACGAGGAAGAGGAGACGGCAGTGGACTTCAGCGGCGAGTAACTCGCGGTCGCCGATCACACACACCTGGTTTTTTCGCGCGTCGACGCGTCGCCCAAGCGTTCAGTCGTCGACGACGAGTTTCCCGCGCATGCCGGCACCCTCGTGGGGGATGCAGAAGTAGTAGTACTCACCGGGGACAGTGAGCGTGACCTCGTAGGTGGCGCCGGGTGAGATGTTGCCGCCGCCCTCGACGTTGTCCTGCCAGGCGCGCCTGGCGTCCGGCTCAGTGTCGAAGCCGCCGGACGCGAAGTACGACGCCCCCTCGGGCAGTCCGCTCCCATAGGCGGTGACGGTGTGGTTCCGGGAGCCCGTGTTCGCCCACGTGACCGTGTCACCGGCGGTCAGCTGGTGGGTGGCCATGTCTTCGCCCTCGACGGGCTCCTGCGGGACGAACCCGTTCGACACCATGCCGATGTCGTAGTCGGACTTCGAGACCGATGGGCCGATGCAGCCAGCCAACACGCCCACTGAAAGGGTGGTTCCGCCGGCGAGAAACGCCCGACGATGCATGTCACACGGTTGGGCTGTGGCGTATTTATTTGCCGCGGTCGCGGGTGGGTCGCGGATGTAAACACGTAAGGACGGGCCACGTGTTTGGCGAGTCGTATGCAACCGCGCTTCGTCGGTCGGTTAGGGGTGGCCGACGCCGTGACCACGGCGAACGCGGCGCTGGGGTTTCTCGCGGTCGTCACGGCACCCAGCAACCCCCGGCTCGCCGCCCGGATCGTGCTGGTGGCGGCGATCGCCGACGGCCTCGATGGGGTGGTGGCGCGCCGCCTCGGCTCGACGCCGGCGGGCAAACACCTCGATTCGCTTGCCGACGTGGCGTCGTTCGGCGTTGCGCCGGCGTGCATCGTGGTCGCCGCCACGGGGAACACCTGGCAGGCGGGGGCACCGGTGGGGATCGGGGCGCTCGTCGTCGGGGCGGGGTTCGTCGCCAGCGCGGTCGTCCGGCTGGGCCTGTACACGGCCTACGACACCGGCCACGAGCACACGGAGGGCGTGCAGACAACGCTTGCCGCCACGCTGTTGGCGGCGGGCGTGCTCGCGGGCGTCGAGCAGCCGACGGTCATCGTTGGGGCTGCGGGGGTGCTGGCTGTGTTGATGGTGTCGACGATCGAGTACCCAGATCTGTTGGTTCGGGACGCGCTCGCGATGGGCGTCGTGCAGGCGGGCGCGGTGGTTGCGCCGGCGGCGCTGGCGGGCGCGTTCCCGAAGGCGTTGTTCGGGTGGGCGGGCGCGTACCTGGTGTTCGCACCGCGGTTCTACTGGCGAGCGGCGTAGCCAGCGCCCCCGAAGGGAAACGCTCATAGGCGCGCTGGCGGAACGCACGTGTATGAGCGACGGGGACGAGGAACCCGCGGAGACGACCGAGGAGGCCGGTGAGGCGGCGGACACGACTGCCGTTGATCCGGACACGCTTGAGTCCCGGCTGGACGACGCCGAGGCGGCGCTTGAGGCGGCCAGCACCGAGTCCGACCTCGACGACATCGAGGCCAGCCTCGACGCTGTCGCGGCCGACATCGAGGCCGCCGAGCTCCCCGAACCGGACGACGACGACGAGGAGAGCCGCGAAGCGGCACTCACCGATCACCTCGCCGAGGTTCGCGACGGTGTCGACGACCAGCGCGGCCCGTACGCCAGCGACGCCGCCGAGACCGTCGACGCCGCGCAGTCCACGATCGCGGAGACGCGGTGGACCGACCAGGGCGAAGACGACCTCGCGGCCGTCGTCGCCCAGTTCCGTGAGGCGGCCGGCGACGCCCTGGGGGAGACGTTCGACGAGACCGGTGATCTCGGTGCCGACCTTGCGGCGGTCAGTGAGCGGATCTCGGCGGCGGGGTTGGACGCCGACGCGGACGCGAACACCATCGAATCCCTGGTCGCGGCCACCGACAGCCTGGACGAGGGCGTCGCGGACGCCCAGGAGTGGGACGACCTCTCAGTCCGCCAGAAGCTCCGCGCGGAGGGGTACTATGAGGTGATGGGTGACAAGCATAAGGACTTCCCGCCGGAGTGGACCGCCCTCAAGCAGTGGGAGCAACGCGGGAACGTCGAGATGATCCTGCTGTGCATGGAGCATTTGGACGACTCGGAGTTCATGCAGCGCCACTGTCTGGACGCGCTGTTGCACGTCGCGAAGCCGGCGGCACTCGACGCGGTCGGGCAACTGGCTGCCCGCCGGGACCCGAAAGCCATCGAGGTCGTGGGGAAGATCGGCGTCGAAGACGGCCTCGAACACATCGAGGAGTACGTGGCTGAGGACGGCAGCCCGAACCTCCGGACGACCGCGCTGAAGGCGGTCGGGGAGATCGGCAGTCGTGAGTCCACGCAGGTCGTCGCCGACCAGCTCGTCGCCGAGCGGGCCGACGTTCGCAGCCAGGCCGCCCGCGCGCTCGGACTGATCGGTGACACGCGCGCGATCGCGCCCCTCGTGGACATCCTGGAGAGCGATGACTCCGAGACGGTGCGGGCGTCGGCGGCCTGGGCGCTCGTCCAGATCGGCACCGAGGCCGCGCTGGAGGCGGCCGCCGAGTACGCCGACGACCGGGCGTACGTCGTCGAGCAGGAAGCCACGAAGGCCGTGACCGCGCTTGACCATCGTGACGCTGCCGACGCTTCGACGGGGAGCGCGTAAGTTCAAGTAGGGACGCGCGGCCAGCAGGGCGTGTGTTCGCTCGATTGGCCGTGGCCGCGCTGCTCGCATCGACGACCATTGTGGGAGTGGCACCGAACCCGGCCAGCGACGGCGACGCCGGCGAGTTCGTGGTCGTCTCCTTCGGGACGCCCACGAACACGACCGGGTGGACGATCACCGACAGCCACCACCGCGCCGCGTTCCCGAACCGGACGCTCTCCGGAACCGTGGCGGTCTCAACCGCGCCGGCCACGACGAGGTCCCGGACGCCCCATCCGGTCGTCGAGGTGACCGGGGAGTTGTCGCTGTCGAACGCCGGCGACCGGGTCACGATCCGCACGCGACACAACCGGACCGTCGACGCGCTGTCGTACGGCCGTGCGCCCACGGCGGAGCGCTGGGACGGCGACACGTGGACGCCGCTGGGGGCGACGGATTTCCCGCCGGTCGCGGCGACGAACGTCTCGCTGTCGGCGTTCGTGCTCCCCGACGACCCCGGGCAGCCGGTGGCCGCGATCGCCGACGCCGACCGGCGGCTCTACCTGGCCGGCTACACGATCACGTCGACGCGCGTCACGGACGCGCTGGTGGCCGCCGCGAACGCCGGCGTGGACGTGCGGGTGCTCGTCGGCGGCAGCGTCGCCGGTGGCGTGCCCCGCGCCGAGATCACCCAGGCAGACCGGCTCAGTGCAGCGGGCGTAGACGTGCGCGTGCTTGGGGGTGAGCGCGCCCGCTATCGGTTCCACCACGCCAAGTACGTGGTCGCCGACGACCGCGCGGTCGTGCTCTCGGAGAACTGGAAGCCGTCCGGGAGCGGCGGCCACGCCAACCGCGGGTGGGGCGTGTCGGTGGCCGACGCTCGGCTGGCCGCCCACCTCGCGGCCGTGTTCCGCGCCGACACCGGGTGGCCGGACGCACAGCCGTGGGCGGCGGCTCGGGACACCCTCACCGCCCGGAACCGGTCCGTGGCCTCCGGCGAGTTCGCCACCCGGTTCCCGCCGGTCACGACCCAGGCTGACCGCGCGGTAGTACACGTTGCACCGGACAACGCCCGCCAGGGCGTGCACGCGCTGCTCGACAACGCCACCGAGTCGGTGGTCGTCGAGCAGCCGCGCCTGGATCCACACGGCGAGTTCACGACCGCGCTCGTTGACGCGGCCAAGCGTGGGGTCCGGGTGCGCGTGCTGCTGTCGGGGCGGTGGTACAACGAAGCTCAGAACCGCAACACGACCCGGCGGCTGAACGCTGTTGCTGACGCCCACGAGCTGGATCTGGCGGCGGCGATCGTCGAGCCGCGGTCGCGCTTCGAGAAGGTGCACGTGAAGGGCGCGGTCGTCGACGGCGAGCGCGCGGTCGTCGGCAGCCTGAACTGGAACACGCAGGCCGCCACGGAGAACCGGGAGGTGGTCGTGGTGATCGACGATCCGGCCGTCGCAACGTACTACGGGCGGGCGTTTCGCGCCGACTGGCGGGGCGGCGCGTGGCGGCTCCCGGTCGGCGTCGCGGTGGCGTGTTGTGTCGCCGTCACTGCCGGCCTGTTCGCGGCGGCCGCCCGCGTCGAATTCGAGGCGGGTTAGCGCTGTGGGGCGCTCCGGAGGTCGGCGTCGAGTTCGGCGTCGGCCATCTTCTCGATGAGCGCGTCCAGCACCGCATCACGCATCCCGGGAACGAACCGGATCGAGCCGACGACCAGGTGGCCGCCGCCGGAGACGCCGGCCCCAGGGAGCTCATCGTTGAGTTCTTCGACCATCGTGGGGATGTCCAGGCGCACCCCGTCCGATCGGAGCACCGCGAAGTCCGGGCCGTAGCCGATGGTGATCACCGGCTCCCCGGTTTCCTCGACCTTGCGGTCGTGGATCTCGCCGGTTGTTTTCCCCGGCGCGGGGTACGTAAAGCGGTGGGCGTGGTTCTCCACGTCGATCCGGTAGAGGTTCGCGCCGCTGGCGACGCGCTCGTGTTCGACGTGGCTCCGCGTGGCGTCCAGTTGCTCGGCGACGGCTTCGCTGGCGAGCCGGTCGAGGAACGGCACGAGTTCGCGGTGGCGCTGCGCGTCGCCGTCCACGTTCAGGATGTCCGCGATGACCTGCGTGCCGTGGTCGTACCGGAGCATGTACGCCTCGTAATCGAGGGCCTCGCTCATCTGCTGGAGGAACGACTCGTCGTAGCCGGCGTCCCGGGCGAGGTCCAAGTAGTCGGTCATGGCGTCGGCCTTCGAGCGGTCCGAGAGGCCGGCAACCGCGGGCACGTGTTCGAGGTCGCTCGTGATCCCGGGGTAGATCATGCGCGCGAGCTCCACACACAGCATCCCGGTGGTGATGCGGTAGTCCTCGCCGTGCAGGTAGGGATTGACGTGCTCGTCGACCAGCGGGTCGACGGCCCCCGGATCGGGGTGGTGGTGGTCGACGACGACGATCGGGATGTCGTAGTTGTCCAGGGTCTTGTAGGCGGGCGTGTCCTCTTCGGTGCTGCCGTTGTCAAGCATCAACAACAGCGGGAGCTTCTGGCCGTGGCGGGCGCGATCCTCCAGCGCGAAGTTGAGGTCGCGGGTGGCGTCCTCCATCTCGTAGTAGGGGGCCTTGCTGGGGAGGCGCTTGAGGAGGTGGCGGGCGGCGTCCTCGTCCTGGTGGGTGTCCTCGATGAACTGCCGGAGGGCGTACTGCACCGGGAGGCTGGCGCACATGCCGTCGCCGTCTGCGTGGTGGCGCATCCGGATGGGACGCCCCTCCAAGACCGCGCGGCGGAGTGTCCGCGCGACCGACCGGAGGTCCGGCAGGAGCTGTTCGAGCGCCGGCCAGTCGACGAGCGCGTCGACATCGACGGGGTCTGCTTGTTCGGCCAGCGCCGCGTCGAGGCGGCGCGCGACGTCGGCGCTGTCGCCGCCCGACAGCACCTCGAAGGCGTCCACTTCGAGTTGGGTGGTTCCCTCGCGGTCGTCGGCGTCGCCGCTGACGTGGACGATGTCGCCGACCTCGACGCCGGGGTGGGCGCGCACGCCGGCGTCCTCGAAGGCGGTGCAGGGGATGGCGCTGGTTTCGTCGCGCACCCGGAACACCGTGGGGCCGGCGGTCTGCTTGATCTGGACGACCTCGCCCTCGATGTGGACGGTGTCTCCGATCCGGGACCCGACGGCGTCGGCGGTGGTGCGCTCGTAGGCGTGGCTGCGCTGTTCGGTCTGATACTCCTCGGGGTCGACGAACTCGAAGCTCAGGTCGCCGTTGTCGCGGACGGCCGACAGGTGCACGATCACGTCGTCGTCGACCGCCAGGTCGGGGTCGCCGGAGTACGTCGATTCGTGGATCAGTCCGGAGACGTGCTCGGAGAGGTCGACGAACGCGCCGTACTCCACGACACCGTTGACGGTGGCGTGGTAGTATTCGCCGGCTTCGACCTCCTGGGTGGTGCAGGAGGCGTCGAGACGGACGACGGTTGGCGCAGCGGCCTCATCGCCCACAGTGGCGTCAGTCATCTTGTCTAGGGATTGGCGGCGGCAGTTTTAACTCCTGCGAGGTTCGGCCTCGGCTGTGCCGGCAGCGAGTCGGAACCCTCAACTTCAGCGGGCGCGGACACCACGGTATGTTGTTCGGTGGCCGGCCGTCCGTACTCGGCATCGCCGAGGACGCCCTGGAGTTCGCCCGGGAGGCGGCCCAGGACTCTCACCCCGACGAGTACCTCGGGCTGTTGCGGGCGACGCCCGCGTCGGCGTTCGATCTGGACGCCGACGACGGATACGTCGTGACCGACGTGCTCGTGATCCCGGGCACCGAAACCAACCCCGTGAGCGCCACGTTCGGGTCGACACAGGTGCCCAACGACATGCGCAACGTCGGCAGCATCCACTCCCACCCCAACGGCGTGCTCGCGCCGTCGGACGCCGACCGGTCGATGTTCGGGAAGGGGCAACTCCACATCATCCTCGGCCACCCCTACGGGCCGGACTGCTGGCGGGCGTTCGACAGCGAGGGCGAACCCCGCACGACGACGGTGCTCGACGTCGACTTGCCGGACCCCGAGTCGTTTTTCGATTTCACACAGGCCGACATCGACGAGGAGTTAGAATGACACGCGTCGTCGCGCAGGGGACGTTCGACCTGATTCACCCCGGCCACGTTCATTACCTGGAGGACGCGGCCGCGATGGGCGACGAACTGCACGTCATCCTCGCGCGCCGCGAGAACGTCACGCACAAGGACCCGCCGGTGTTGCCGAACCGCCAGCGCCGCGACGTGGTGGCCGCGCTCGACCCCGTCGACCACGCCCGGATCGGCCACCCCGAGGACATCTTCGCGCCGATCGAAGCCATCGACCCGGACGTGATCGCGCTGGGGTTCGACCAGCACCACGACGCGGCCGCCATCGAAGCCGAACTCGCCGACCGCGGCCTCGACTGCGCGGTCGAACGCGCGTCCCCCCGCGAGGCGCGCTACGACGACGAGGTGCTGTCCTCGGGCGACATCGTCGATCGGGTGCTCGCCCAGCGCGGCGACTCGGATCCGTGAACGGCCGGGCAGCGTGCGCTCACAGCCCGAGTTCGCGGCCGATGACGAGGTGCTGGATCTCGCTGGTGCCCTCGCCGATCTCCATCAGCTTGGCGTCCCGGAAGAACCGCTGGGGGGCGAAGTCCGTGGTGTAGCCGTAGCCGCCCAGCGTCTGGACGGCGTCCTCGGCGACCTCGCGGGCGGCCTCGCTGGCGTCGAGCTTGGCGAGCGCGGACTCACGGGTGACCGACTCGCCGGCGTCGTATTTGCTGGCGGCGCGGCGTGTCAGGAGTCGGGACCGCTCGATCTTGCGGTGCATGTCGACCAGCGTGTTGCGGACGGCGTCGAACCGGGAGATCGGCTGGCCGAACTGCTCGCGGTCGGTGGCGTACTCGCTGGCAGCGGTGTACGCGCCCTGTGCGAGCCCGGTCGAGAGGGCGGCGATCGAGATGCGGCCGCCGTCGAGTGTTTTCTTGGTCTGCGTCCAGCCGTCGCCTTCCTCGCCGAGCAGCCGGTCGGCGGGGATGCGGCAGTTGTCGAAGGAGATCTCACAGGTGGGTGAGGCGTTCAGCCCCATCTTGTCCCATTCGGCCGTGACCTCGAAGCCGTCGTCGGCGGGGTCGACGATGAACGTGGAGATGCCGTCGTAGCCGGCGTCCGGGTCGGTGACGGCTTTGACGACGACGCTGCCGGCGACGGAGGCGTTCGTGATGAACTGCTTGGTGCCGTTGAGCACGTAGTCGTCGCCGTCGCGCGTGGCCGTGGTGGACATGTCGCTGGCGTCGCTGCCGCTGGTTGGTTCCGTGAGCGCCCACGCCCCCAGGTAGTCGCCTTCGGCCAGCGGGCGCAGCCACTCGCGTTTCTGTTCGGCGGTGCCGAACAGTTCGATGGGTTTCGCGCCCAGGGAGACGTGGGCGGCGTACGAGAGCCCGATCGAGCCCGAGACGCGGCCGAGCTCCTCGGTGACCGTGGCGTACATGAGCTGGTCGCCCCCGAGGCCGCCGTACTCGTCGCTGATCGGCACCCCGAGCATGTCGAGGTCCGCGAGCGCGTCGAAGACCTCCGTGGGGAAGCGATGCTCGGCTTCGATGTCGCCGGCGATCGGCTCGATCTCCGCCGCGCAGAACTCGCGGACGGTCTCCTGGATGAGCGCGTGCTCGTCGGGCAGCTCGTGGTTCATGCGTCAACGTTTGGCACAACCATGATAAACGCACCGAAAACATGTACTTGTTACAACGGCTGTGTGGGCGGTCCCAGTCGACCCGCCGGACACCCCCGGCGCCGTGCCGACGAACCGCGATGGCGTTGGACATTTGACTCGGGCCGCCGAACCCCCAGTGTGCGCATCCGCCAGCTCGTTCGCGGCACCGTCCCATGGGAGTCACTGGAAGCTGTCGCCCGCGAGCTCGGCGCACGCTACGACCAAGACACCGTGCGGGTCGTGTTCCTCGACGCCGACAACTGGTTGTCGACGCCGTGTGTCGTCAACGACCGCTGGTTCGTGAAAGTCATCTCCGAGCAGAACGCGCTCGTGCACGCGGTGTTCACCGGTGCGCGGAACCTGGGGATGTTCTCCAGCGGCACCGAGGGGTTCTTCGAGCGCTTCGACGGCCCGGTTGCGATGGCCGAACACGAACGCGACGCCACCCGCGATCTCCGGGCGCTCGGCGTGAACGCGCCGCGGCCGATCGAGGCCTTCGAGGTCGACGGCTTCGGCGTGCTCGTGTTGGATTACCTGCCGGCGTTCACGCCCCTGGACGAAGTGCCCGTGGGGGACGTGGCCGCCCACGCGCCGGCGGTCTTCGAGGCGCTGTCCACGATGCACGCCAACGGGGTCGCACACGGCGACCTGCGCGCCGAGAACGTGCTCGTGTCCGACGGCGACCTCTACTTCATCGACGCCACCAACGTCGACACGGACGCCATCGCCGACGCCCGCGCGTACGACCTCGCGTGCGCGCTCGCCGCCCTGGAGCCGCTCATCGACGCCCAGACCGTGGTGCGGATCGCCCGCGAGTCGTACACCGTCGACGAGGCCGCGGCGGACGTCTCCACCACGATGGACGCGCTCTTGCGCGCCCAGGACTTCCTGGGGTTCGTCCAGCTTCGCCCCGACCACGACTTCGACACCGCGGCGCTGACCGGCCACATCGGGATGGCCGCAACGAACGCCCAGCGCGGCCTGTGACACCATGTGACAGTGTACGCGCTATCGTCCATAGAAGACCCATCTTTTTCACGCAGTACAACGCAGACTCTCCCGATGACGTACCAACATTACATCAACGGCGAATGGGTCGACGGCGACGGCACCGAGACCTTCGACAGCAGGAACCCCGCGAACGGCGAGACGCTGGGCACGTTCCAGCGTGGCACGACGACCGACGTCGAGGCGGCGATCGCGGCCGCCGACGACGCCGAGGACGAGTGGCAGTCGCTGTCCCGCATCGACCGCGCGGAGTACCTCTGGGACATCTACCACGAGCTCAAAGACCGCCACCAGGAGCTCGGTGAGGTCGTCACCAAGGAGTGTGGCAAGGAGATCAGCGAGGGGAAAGCCGACGTAACCGAAGCCTGGCAGATGGTCGAGTGGGCGGCCGGCGACGCCCGCCACCCGAAAGGTGACGTGGTCCCCTCCGAGATCCCCGAGAAGGACGCCTACATGCGACGCCAGCCGCGCGGCGTCGTCGGCTGCATCACGCCGTGGAACTTCCCGGTCGCCATCCCGTTCTGGCACATGGCCGTCGCGCTGGTCGAGGGCAACACCGTCGTCTGGAAGCCCGCCGAGCAGACGCCGTGGTGTGGCCAGATCATCGCCGAGATGTTCGCGGACGCCGGCATCCCCGACGGCGTGTTCAACATGGTGCAGGGCTTCGGCGACGCCGGCGCCCGCATCGTCGACCACGACGACATCGACACCGTGCTGTTCACCGGCTCCGCCGAGGTCGGCGAGGAGGTCGCACAGACGGTCGCCGACGACCCCGGCAAGCTCGCAGCCTGCGAGATGGGCGGCAAGAACGGCATCGTCGTCACCGAGAAGGCGGACCTCGACATCGCCGTTCACGCCGCGGTCATGAGCTCGTTCAAGACGACCGGCCAGCGCTGTGTGTCCAGCGAGCGCCTCATCGTCCACGAGGACCTCTACGACGAGTTCAAACAGCGGTTCGTCGAGATCGCGGAGTCGGTTGCAGTCGACGACCCCCTCGACGAGGAGACGTTCATGGGGCCGGCCATCGAGCCCGCCCACGTCGAGAAGATCCAGACGTACAACGACATCGCCCGCGAGGAAGCCGAGAACGTGCTCGTCGACCGCACCGAGCTCGGCGACGACGAGATCCCCGACGGCCACGAGGACGGCAACTGGGTGGGGCCGTTCGTCTACGAGGTGGACTACGATCCGGACCTGCGCTCGATCACCGAGGAGGTCTTCGGCCCGCACGTCGCGCTCATCGAGTACTCCGGTGACATCGAGCGCGCCGTCGAGATCCACAACGACACGCCCTACGGGCTCGCTGGCGCGGTCATCAGCGAGGACTACCGCCAGATCAACTACTACCGCGACAACGCCGAAGTCGGGCTGGCGTACGGCAACCTGCCGTGCATCGGCGCGGAAGTCCAGTTGCCGTTCGGCGGCATGAAGAAATCCGGGAACGGCTACCCCAGCGCGCGCGAGGTCATCGAAGCGGTCACTGAGCGCACCGCGTGGACGCTGAACAACTCCAAGGACATCGAGATGGCGCAGGGGCTCTCAGCGGACATCAACACCGACGAGTAAGCCGTCGTCGCGTCGGAACACACGTTTTTTACGAAGAGGCGGATGGTGGCGAGTGGCCACGAGTCCCGGAATCGTGGCCACGCGCCGATAGCAGCGGTGGTGGGGTGGGTGCGGACGCGGAGCGATGTTGTGATGCCGTCACGACGAGAAAAGCGTCGTTTCCGGCAGTACACAGTACTGGCTCCGACTACTTAAACTCACGTGTCGGTGGGTGCGTGTGCCGGGTCTCGACCTGCCCGCCCGCCACACCGGCTATGCGTCGGCAAGCTTGCGCTGCAAGCGGTCCAGTTCGTCGTCGAGGTTGCGCTTGAAGAACTGCTCGACGCCGGGCACGGAGCCATCGACGACGAACCGGTTCGTGAGCGTCGATCCGTCGTCGGCCGGCTCGATCTCGTGTTCGCCGGTCACGTCGAACATGCCCGACTTGCCGATGAACTTCACGAACGTCGGTGGTCGTACGTCCACGTCGCGTGTCTCCACGTCGATGGTGCGCCGGACGACGGGGATCGGCAACTCGACGTGCCACGTCGTCGTGTCGCCGGTGGTCGTGTAGCTATCGACGACGCTGATGGCGTCGGCGCGCTTCTCCGGGTCGGAGATAAACGCCCAGACGTCCTCAGGGGGCACCGCCAATTCGAACGTGCGCTCGACCCGAACGGTCATACGCGGAGTTTCGGTGCCGTCAGGAAAAAGCCGCCGATTACCGGACTACGCGGGCTCGACCCGCCACGTCGTCGATTTCGACCGGCTCCACTTCTCGATGTCGACTTCCTCCGATTTCTCCGCCAGCTCCGGGAGCCGAACACCGACCTGCTTCGAGGAGAGCCCGAGATGGTCCGCGATGTTCTTCGACCGGAAATACCGTTCACCCCGGTCGACGCTCTCCCGAAGGTAGTCGAGGATGCGGCGTTCCTCGTCGGTGTAGTCGCTCATCACTTGCTGTTGTGGCTTCGTCGGCTTAATGGTTTTCCGGCTACCCCCAGAGCTGGATCGCGCCGACGGACAACGCCGCAAGCACCATCGCCGCGCCGAACCCGATCGCTGTCTGGAACTGCCCGGACGATACGAAGGCGTACGCGGCGGCCGCAGCCGTCAGCAAGCCGAACACGATGCCCACGCCAACACCCTTGTCGGTTTCGTCGGCGGACTGCATAGTCACACGCCAGGGTTGCCGGTGGCGGCCCTTAACTGATTCTACTCGGCGGCCCGGGGGCGTCGGTCACGTGAGTGTGGTGTGTGCGGACTGCTCGTTCAACGCGAGGTTCGCGGCGATCTCGGCGTTGCGCATCGAGTACTGTGCGGACTGCTGGAGGCTCACCAGCACCTCCCGGGCTTCGAGCAGGTCGGCGTTGTTCATCTCCGGGAGGTCAGCCAGGATGTCGGCCTCGCGGTCCTCGATCGCGCTGAACTGCTCGCGCACCGCCACTGTGGCGTCGTAGTCGCGGTTGACCGCCGCCGAAACGGCGCTGGCGGCGACGTCGTCGACGGCGTCGGTGAACTCGCGGATGCGGCGCATCGTCGCCTGATCGACGTCCAAGGTGTGGCCGTCCGTCGCCATGACGATCTCCGCGATGTCTTCGGCGTTGTCCGCAACGAGTTCGAGGTTCTTCGCGACGCTCCGGTAGCCGACGAGCGGGAACCCCTCGTCGAGCCCGACCGTGCGCGCCAGCCCGGGGTCGTGGTAGGCGGTGAAGATGAGCCGCAACAACAGCACGAAGATCTTGTTGGCCTGTCGCTCCCGGTTGAGCGCGCGCTGTGCGAGATCCGGGTTGCCGTGGGCGAGCGCCTTCACGGCCTCCCCGCGCATCGTCGACCCGGTGTTTTCGAGGCGCTCCAGGAGGTTGTTGAGGTCGAAGTCAGCCGGATCGACCGAACACCGGATGGTGATCCTGGCGGGGGTTTCTTCGACCACCCCCAACCCCATGAGCTGGGTTTCGGCGCTGTAGACCGCGTTGATGTGCGCCGAGTCGAGGGCGGCTTCGCTCTCGACGTGGATGATGCGCCGCCCGAGCACGTACTGACCGACGATGGCGCGCTCGACGGCGTCGGCGTCGAAGTCCGTGGCGTGGATCGTGGCTTCCGTCTCCCCCTGGCGGGCCGACGCCGGGGTGACCGTCAGCGAGCCACGTCCCCCCTCGCGGACGGTCACCTCGTCGCCTTTCACGACGTCCTGGCTGCGCGCCCATTCGGCGGGCAGCGTCATCGCGAGCGTCGACGGGCCGAGTTGCTGAACTTTCCGTGTCCCCATGCCGTACGCAAGTTCGTGCGCGCCCTTAGTTTCGACCCACGGCCGGCTGCATCCCCACAGACACTGTGATCCGGCGTGCTTTTCCGTGACCCAGTCGTATAGATGCACATGGGTTTTGGTAGCTACGATGAGTCCGAGCAGAAAGATCAGAGCGTAGATACGGACGAAGACAAGGGCGTCAGCGTCCACGAGAACGACCACGATGGGGAGGTGTCGTTCGACTCCGAGGCCGACAGCGAGGAACTCATCGACCAGCTCAAATCGATCAAAGACGAGTAACCGCCGTCCTCACACCACGTTCACGAGGCGCTTCTCGAAGCGGCCGGTTCTGACCCGCTGCCAGCCTCGCAGCGACGCGTCTGTGTCCTCGCTGCCGGTATCGACGCGCAACACGCCGGTCTGATCGAGTTTCTGCGGTGAAGCGACGACGCGGACCTCGCTGCGGTCGATGATCGCCGGGGAGATCTGATCGTTGCCGCGCCCGAACACGAACCCCTGGCCGCCGATCGGGGAGACGTACACGACGTTGTCGGTGCCAAGCGCCGCGGTGATCTCGCTGGCGCTGCCGTCGCGCACAACGAGCGCGCCGTCACGGTACACGTCCACACCGAGCGGCGATCCGGAGACGCCGAGCGCGTCGGCGACCTCGGCGAGCGTGCCGCCGGGCCCCAGGACGTACGTCACCCCGTCGCGGACGCTGTCAGCGACGCCAGCGGCCAGCGCGCCGGTGGTACCGGCGTAGGCTTGCTTGGCGGGTTGGAGGGCGTCGGCCCCCTCCGTGACGGGGGTTGCAACGACGCCACGGAGCGTCGTCTGCACCTCGCCGTCGCGGTACGCGCCCTCGTCGATGTCGCTGACCTCCCTGGTGGTGGTGTCTTCGAAGGTCGCCGCAACCCGGCCGGCAGCGGCCGGCTGGACCGCGAACACGGCGGAGTACACCTTCACGCCGGCCGGCACGCCGAGGACGGGCACCGACGCGTCGTGGGCTGTGACGGCGGTCGCGACGTCGGTTGCCGTCCCGTCGCCGCCCACGAACAGGATCACGTCCACACCGTGGTCGATGAACGCCTCGACGGCCGCCCGCGTGTCGGCCGCCGTCGACGCCGGCGTGGTCGGGTGACCCACCACGGTGGGCGTGAACCCGGCGGCCGCGGCGACGCCCCCGCCCATCGGCTCGTCGTAAGTCACAACCGACACGTCGCCGGCGGCGTCACGCAGCGCGTCAAGCGCCGTGCGCGCTCGCTGGGGGGCTCGTTGGTCCGCGCCGCGCTCGCGGGCCTCCGCGACGTTTCCATCGGTGCCTTTGAGGCCGACTCGGCCGCCCATCCCGGCGATCGGGTTCACGACGACGCCGACAGTGCGCATGCGTGACACTGCGACAGCGACCACAAAAAGCCACGCGGTCGCGGCGGCTGGCGTGCGCGAGCGCCCCGCGACGCTCCGCCGCCCGCAGGCTCACCGACCCCCGAAGACAACGCCCAGCAGCCGTGCCTCAACCCGAATGCAGCGGTCCGCGAACGCCGTGACCAGCGGCTGGGCCGCGTAGACGGCCCCGAACCCGAGCACGGACGCAGCGATGCCGCCGGCGATGTCGACGGGGTAGTGGACGCCGACGTAGACGCGGCTGTAGCCTACGAGCGCCGCGACCGCCACGCCGACAACCACGGCCCGCCACCGGTCTTGGAGAGACGCCAGCGGCCACGCGAACGCGAACATGACCGTCGTGTGTTGGCTCGGGAAGGAGTTCTCCGGCGGGCCGGCTAGCAGCGTCTCGTAGCCGGCGGCGTACGGTGCGGGGTGACTGTGGAGTGTGCCCATGCCGTACGAGATCGCGAGCGCGACGACGATTGTGGCGAACACGAACACCGATTTTTGCTTCCCGTCGTGGGTCGTGATCCCGAGCCCCGCGAGGGCGGCTTCGAGCACGGGGATCGGGCGATCGACACCGGGAGCAACCCAGAGAACCACGAGCACGAGCGGCACGAGGAAGACGGCGCGCTCGGCGAGGAACACCATGGCCTCGTTGAGAACCGGCGTGCCCGCGTGGGGCGTGATGAGAGACGCGACGGGTGGCGGGGTCATGTGGGCGTGTGGTCGCACGCACGCGATTAAAAGCGTCGTGGTCCGGTGGACCGTCGCCGTGCTCGGACCCAAGGGTTAAACACGGTCACGACGGAACCACAAGACATGTTCACACCGCTTGAAGCTGGCGCGTCACTCCCACCGAATCTCACTGGCTGGGCGGTCACCGTGCTCGGCCTCGCGTTGGTTGTCGGGTGGCTTGCAGCCTTCTACCGGTGACCCGGCGTTTCACTCCTGAGACACTGCGGTGACGCGGTCCCGGAACCAGTCGGCGGCGGCGCGGACGGTGTCCGCATCAGAATGCTGTATTTTCACGCGGACCCGGTCGCCGGGGTAACTGCCGACGGTCACGTCGTATGCCTCCTGGAGCGCCGCGATCGTGTCGATGAGCGCGCTCTCGGGGGCGTCCACCGACACCTCTTCGGTGTACACCTGTTCGCCGGTGAACTCGTCGGCGACGGTCTCGAACATGCCTTTCATCTCGTCGGGCACGCCCGGCAGCACGTAGACGTTGTTCACGGCCGCACCCGGCGCGACGCCCCGGGGGTTTTCCAGCAGTCGGGCGCCCGCGGGGAGGTGGGTCGTGCCGGTGGTGAGGTCAGCCGCCGAGTAGGTGTCGTGGCGCTGGAAGTACGCCACGGCGTCGGCGTGCTCTGTGAGCTCGCGGTCGAACGCGGACGCGACGGCGTCCATGGTCACGTCGTCGTGAGTCGGCCCGACGCCACCGGTCACGATCACGGCGTCGTACCGCTCGGACAGCGCCGCAACGTCGGCCTGGATCGTCGCCACCTCGTCAGGGATGACGATCGTCCGTGCGACTGTCGCGCCGCGCTCGTGAAGCTGCTGGCCGAGCCACGCGGCGTTCGTGTTCACCGTGTCGCCGGCGAGCAATTCATCTCCGACGGTCACCAACGCCACCTGCATGCAGTCGGGTAGGGGCCGCGTGGAGAAAAGCCCCCTACTTTTCGAGGTCGACCTCCGACGCCACGCGCTCGGACTCGAGCTGCCGGATCTGGAGCCGATAGTAGATGACGCCGCCGGCCCCGACGAGGCCCAACAGGACGGCGAGCCCGGCGAACAGCATGGCGTTGCGCTGGCTGTAGTAGCTGATCCGGATCCGGTCGGCGGGCACCGAATCCCACGCCAGGCGCACCCGATCGTCGTCGATCCGGCGGTCGTATCCGCCGGGCTGGACGGAGCTGATGATCGGGAGCGAGGCGCGCATTCCACGGGGTAGTGTCACCGAATGCGATCCGTTGACGACCACCGGGATCACGGTCTGTGATCCGTCCGCGGGGGCCGTGTACGCGAACGTACCGTTGGTCGCGGGGAACGTCGCGACCAGCGCGGAGTCCGTGGTCGAGACGTTGATCGCGTCGCTGCCGACGACTGTGCCGTTGGGGTGTCGGAACGCGACCGCCGAGATGTCCGTCGGCGCGGCGTCACCACGCCCGGCGGGCCGACCGATGGTCACGTTCTGTCGGTCCGTGACCGACGCCACGACGGTGTACGTGTCACGGGACATGTTCACCGCGACCGGGGCGGTGTGTGACCACTCGTAGGTGGCGTTCTGGGCGAGCTGCTCGTCGGACGGGGTGGCAGCCGACTGGGGGCCGCCGAAACCAGCACAGCCGGCGGTGACGGCGAGCGCGGCGACCGCGAGCGCGACCCAGAGCGCCCTCATGGCACGACGGCAAGGAGCTCCGACGGGAGGTGTTGGCCGATCGCGGCCAGCAGTCCCGGCGGATCAGTGGAGTCCTTGCAGATGACGCTCTGTTCGAGCAGCCCGATTCGCTCGACGGTGACGATGTCGCGGGCGTGGCCCGCGCGGTTGACTGTCGCCCGCACCTCGCCGCGGGTGGCGCTGTTCACGTTCAGCCGCCCCGACCCACGGGTCCACTCGTAGAGACGGTCGCGCTCGGCGTCCGCGAGCGCCGCCGGCCCGTCGTCGTCGTGGACGAACCGCAGCGGCATGTGCTGGACGAGCCCGAACCGCTCCCGGATCTGGCTGGGGGTGCCCGGCCCGAGGTCGAGCTCCGCGGCGGGGACGCGCACGTCCTCGCCGGCGTCGAGCACGATGCCGTCGTCGTCCCAGGACGCAAGCGTCCCGACGTACGTCTCTCCGGATTCGAACTCGGGTGTGATTTCGCCCCAGGACTCCACCAGCGCGTTGCGGGCGGCGACCTCGTCCGGGCCCTCCAGGGTGACCGTCGGGAAGTCGTCGTGTCGAACGCCGACATCGACGGTGACCGCGAGGGAGCCGATGTCGTTGCCGACGAGCGACCGGAGCCCGTCGAGGGCCCGCTCACGGGCGTCGCCGCTGACGTAGACTTTGGTTGCGAGTACGACCATTAGGCCTCCACGGCGAGTTCCGAGCGCAGTCGCTCGATGCGGTCGTCCATCGCGTCAACGAGGTCGGTGTTCTCCATGGCTTCGACGGCGGAGCCACACTCCGGACACTCGAACCCGAGGTCCATCGCCTCGCCGAACTCGAAGCGGATCGAACAGACCTCACAGAGGTAGAACTCGTTTTCGAGTTCGTACTCGCGGCGGTCGACGAGCGCCTCCAGCAGTCGGTCCATCTCCTCGCGGAGGTTCCCCGGCACGTTCTCGTACTGGAACGTCCAGAGATACGTGAGCCACCCCGAGTCCTCGTCGCGGACCCGGCGGTAGGTCGCGAGGTCGTTCTCGTAGAGGATGAACAGCGCGCGCCGCACGTCGTTGAGCTCCAGCCCGAGTCGCTCGGCGAGTTCCTCGTCGGTCACCTCGCCGTCCGGCGGCGCGGCCGCGACGGGCATCCCCTTCGGTCCGACCAGCTCGTGGAGGTACTTCTGTACCACGGGGTCGTCAAGTAAGTCCTCAAAAGCCATTGTTGAAACCGGCGGTCGGAGCGCCATTAAGTCTTGTTACTCCGGGGGCGTTCGTGGGCGCTGCGAGGCCGCGAACGGCTTTCGTGGCCGGTGCTCGTCAGTGAATACTGTGACTGGAGTGCTCGCTGCCGCGCGCCGAGGCGGTCCTGTTCCGTGTCGCGCTCGGTGAGCCCTGGCCGACGACTGTCGCCGCGACCGCCGCCGGCGGCTAGTCGCCGTCGCCGGCGGCCGCACCCTCGGCGTGGTCGCCGTCCTCGACGTCGACGACGTGCTTGCCGAGTTCCTCGGGGATCACGCGGCGCTCGGCGTTCTCGTAGCCCTGTTCGAGTTCGCGGCCGTCGAACAGCCGGTCGAGGAAGACCGCGAGCCCGGCGACCTCGCTGTGGGGCTGGTTCGTCACGCCGACGTTCCAGTCGGCGGCCTCGTACACATCCCCGGGCACTTTCTCGCCGCCGACGACGACCAACACCGGCTCCTCGCGGTGGATGGTGCGGATCTCGTCGTCGACGGACTGGAGCTGTTCGCCGTACATCGTGAGATGGACGACCGCGCCCGGCCAGTCCTCGATGGTGGCGTTCAGTTCCGTCGTCCGTTCGACATCGAACGGGCCGCCGAACCGGCCGGTGATGTCGCGGACTGTCTCGGCGGCCTGGGTCGCGTTGTCGGGGAACAGCACGCGGTCCGCGCCGAGCGCGCGCGCCGTCAGCCCGACGTGTGTCGTCATGCGGTCGTCCCGGCCCGGCCGATGGCCGTACCGGAGGACCGCGACTTCGGGAGGGGACTGCATGCGTCCCGGAAGGTGTGCCGTCGGGGTACGCGTTTCGGAACGGCCCATGCGGTGTGCCGTGTGGACGATGGTCCACACCCGGATCGGAATGTCTATGCCCGCCGGCGTTGTACCAGTAGGGGAGCTGATCTTTGCACATGTCTTTCCAGTTTTGGCCGTGTCTGTCACCCCTCGCAGGGCTGGCGGTGGTAGCGTGAATCCGAGCCGCGTCGACAGCCTCACCGACCTCGCGTACGGCGTGTTGATCTTTGCTGCGGTCGGACTGATCCTGCGCGTCGGAACGAAAACCGGCGTTGCGTTCGGGTTCGGCGTGCTGGCGGCCTACGTGTTGCACATCGCATGGAAGATGGCGCGCTTCGATCCCGAGTGGATGACGCGGACCGTCGACGAAACCGTCACGGAGACTGTCGAGGAGTCCATGGACGAAGCCGTCGAGCAAACCATGGGCGAAACCGTCGAGCGAACCGTCGACGAGACTGTCGGTGAGACCGTCGAACAGACTGTTGATGAGACGGTCAGCGAAACCGTCGAGGAGACGGTCAAGGAGTCCGTCGAATCCACGGTCGACGAAACCGTGGGTGAGACCGTCGAGCAAACCGTCGACGAGACTGTCAGCGAAACCGTCGAGGAGACTGTCAAAGAGTCCGTCGAGGAGACCGTGGATGAGACGGTCAGCGAGACTGTCGAGGAGTCGGTCAAACAGCAAGTCGAGGAGTCGGTCAACGAGACGGTCGAAGAGACCGTCGAACAAACCGTCAAAGAGACCGTCGACGAGCGGCTCGCCGCAGCGGACGTGCAGCCGGGCAACGACGACGAACCCGGCGACGACGAGGACGGGGCCGAGCCGTGATCGGTGCGCGGACGCGACACACTGGGGGCGGCCATGATTAGCGCGCTGCTCGGGGTGGGGTTGGTTGTTGCGGCGTTCGTCGGTTTCAACGTGGGCGGATCGACGACCGGGCCGGCGTTCGGCCCGGCCGTGGGTGCGGACGCGCTGTCGAAGCCGACGGCAGCCGGCCTGATGACCGTGTTCTTCTTCATCGGGGCGTGGACGCTCGGTCGCCGCGTCGTGGACACGCTGGGCACGGAGCTGCTGCGCCAGCCCGGCATCTTCACCCTGGAGGCCAGCATCGGCGTGCTGTTTTTCATCGGACTGGCGTTGTTCGTCGGGAACTACGCCGGTGTGCCGGCATCGACGTCGATGACCGCCGTCGGTGCGATCGCGGGCCTCGGATTGGCGCGTGACGCCCTCGACGTCGCAGTCATGGGTGAGATCGTGATCTGGTGGGTGGTCGCGCCCGTCATCGGCTTCTGGGTGTCGCTGATCATCGGCCGATACTTCTACGCGCGGCTCCACCGCCGGGTGGCCATGAACCGCACGGAGGGCGCGCTCCTCCGGGTCGACCGGACGGGCGCGATCCCGACGGTGCGGCCGGCGGAGAACACGAACCGCCGGGAGTTGTTCGGCGTGGTCACGGTCATCACGATCGGGTGTTTGATGGCGTTTTCCTCCGGCACGTCGAACATCGCGAACGCCATCGCACCGCTGGTCGGCAGCGGCGTGGTGGGGATGAACCCCGCCATCCTCCTGGGGTGTGCCGCGGTCGGCGTCGGCTCGTTCACGATCGCGCGCCGGACCCTCGAAACGATGGGCAGCGATATCACCGAGCTGCCGCTGACGGCCGCCATCGTGGTGGCGTCGGTGAGCGCGACGCTGGTGATCTTCCTGTCGGCGATCGGGATTCCGGCGAGCTTCGTGGTCATCGCGACGGTGAGCATCGTCGGGCTCGGATGGGGGCGTGCGACCCGCCCGGTGAGCGTGCAAAGCGCGGTCAGCGGGGACTCCGACGTGGCGGTGTCTGTCGGCGGGTTGGCCGCCGACGACCCCGACGAGGCGGTGCCGGCCATCGGCGAGGAACAGCCCGAGGACATCCCGAGTGCGGGCGACCTCTTCGACCCGGGGACGACCGTGCGGGTGATCGCGATGCAGAACCTGGTGCCGATTGTGGGCACCGTCAGCGCGTACCTGGCGTTTCGGTTCCTCCCGATCTGGGGGTTTTAGCGGCCGGGACGGCGCGCCTGGCCGTGGCGGGTGCGGCCGGGCAATCAGAACGCACTTGTCGTGGGGGCCAGAGCGTCCGGTATGGAACTCACTGGGAAGCGGATCGTTGTGACGGGCGGTGCAGGACTCGTGGGCAGCCACGCAGCGGGCGCGCTGGCCGACGACAACGACGTGCTCGTGGCCGACGACCTCTCGAAGGGCAGCCGGGCGGCGGTTCCGGACGGCGTCGAGTTCCGACGCCGGGACATGTGTGACCCCGACGACGTGGCGGACGTCATCACGCCGGACGTGGACATCGTGTTCCACTTCGCGGCGTACACGGACACGAACTACGAGCAGCCCCGACAGCTGTTCGAGGAGAACGGGGCGATGACGTACAACGTGCTCGAACGGATGGCGGCGGTCGGCGTCGACCGGTTCGCGTTCACGTCGTCGTCGACGGTGTACGGCGAAGCGCCGATGCCCACGCCCGAGGATTACGCGCCCCTGGAGCCGATCTCGGTCTATGGCGCGTCGAAGCTGGCCGACGAGGGACTGATCTCGACGTACGCCCACACTCACGGGATCACGTCGTGGGTGTATCGGTTCGCGAACATCGTGGGGCCGCGCCAGCGCGGCACCGTCGTCCCGGATTTCATTCAGAAGCTGCGGGCGGACCCGGAGACGCTGACGATCCTGGGGGACGGCCGTCAGGAGAAGTCATACCTGCACGTCGAGGACTGCGTGGACGCCATGACGCACGTGATCGAGCACGCCCCGTCGCGGCCGCTGAACGTGTTCAACCTGGGGACGCGGACCACCACGTCGGTCACCGCGATCGCGGACCTCGTCAGCGACGAGCTCGGCGTCGATCCGGCCTACGAGTACACGGGCGGCGACCGCGGCTGGACCGGCGACGTGCCGCGGATGCGGCTGTCAATCGAGAAGCTGGCCGCGCTGGGGTGGGAGCCGACACGAGCGAGCGACGAGGCAGTGCGGACGGCGGCCGCGGAGCTGGCGGCGGAACTCAGTGGGGACGAAGCGTAGCGTGGAGGTGGGCGGCTGGCAGCGGGGTTTGCGGGGGTGTTAGTTCCGGGCTGTGGGGTGGCCGTCACTGTCGTCGGCAGGGGTGGGCACGTACTGGTCTTCCCACTCGCGGCGGGATTGGAGCTCGCGTTTCCCGCGGTCGGTGAGCAGGTAGTGGTTGGTTCGTTCGTCGGCTTTCGTTTTCTCCAGGAGGCCCTTGTCGACGAGCGTGTCGAGGTTGGGGTAGAGGCGCCCGTGGTTGATGTTGCCTGTGTAATACGTTTCGAGATCGGATTTGATGTCGAGGCCGTTCGGGGTGTCGAGCCCGGCGGCGACCACGAGCAAATCCCGCTGGAATCCAGTGAGGTCGTCCATCTCTCCAGGTGAAGTAGAACACCCCCACTGTATTAAGTACTCTGGCAGAAGTGTCAAATACAAGTCTTTTCGCGTTACTGTTCGACCCGGGGCGGAGTGAGAAGCTCCGAGTCCGCGAGGCCGGCGCACGCCCCCACGATCGTGAGCACACGCTCTGGCGTGAAGAACTCGGGGGTGTGGGATTCGGCGTCGACGATGCCGACGACGTCGTCGCCAGCGAGGACGGGACAACAGCATTCGCTGGCGACGGCGCTGTCGCGCTCGTTGCCGGGACCGTCGTGGGCTGCGGTGTCGTCGACAACCACAGCCTCCCCGCTGCGTCCCACAGCGGCGTTGGTCGAGCGGGCAGCAACCGAGTCTGTGAGCGGGACGACGGCGCGTGACGGCGCACCCGTGTAGGCTTCCTTGACGAGGATCGGGTGGCCGTCGCTGTCGGCTGCACGCCGGTAGATCCCCAGCCAGTCGACGGGGAGTTCCTCGGCGAGCGCGTCGACAGTCCCGGCGAGCGCAGCGAGGCGGGCGGTGTTGGGGTGGTCGCGGAGCTGTTCGGGGTCGTATTCGAGCCCACAGATCGGCGCGAGGTTGTACTGGTCGTCCGCGGGGCCGACGTCACGCGCCGTGCCGGGAGTCGACTCGGACGGCACGGGGTACGTGTAGTGGTCTTCGACGGCCGCCGTGGTGATCGTCGTGTGGGGCGGCCGTGCAACCAGCGCCGCGCCGCGGTGGGCGGCGTCCGAGGCCGCATCCGCGTACTCCGGGAGGCCGATGGCCCGGAGATACGAGTCGTGGTCCATGCTACCACCTTTGTACCGCCGGTATTTATGTGCACTCACTGGTGGGATATGCCGGGGTCGGTCGGGCGCGGAACGTGACACAGCCCGAACTATTCTGCGGTCTGTGACGGGGGCGGTCGTTGTGTCGAGGTTCCACCCGGAAATATCCGGATGGGGACGCGGTCGTGTGCCGGGCGTCCCTGAATCCGGGCGTATGACGTGTGCCAACGGGCAACGCACTTATGTGTTACCAATCCCCATAATTATATGAGTGCCGGTGTCCCGCCCAGCGACCGCCCCCACACCCCACATCTGACCCACCTCGGTCGCACACCCGGGCGAGCCACCGAGACACACACCCACCATGACTGAAACCCTCGACCGACTCAGCGAGCAATACGCGGAGTCAGTGCCAGCGGACCTCCGAGACACCCAGAGCTTCCAGTGGTACCTGGACACCCTCTACGACGACCCCACGGTCGCCCGCAACGCCCACCAGCGGCTCGCGGACATGTTCGACTACTACGGCAAGACGACTGACGACGACGGGGTCGTCGAGTACCGGCTTGCATCCGAGGACCCGCTGGGCGAGGGTGCGAACACGTTCTTCGGTCGGGAGGTCCACGAATCCATCCACGAGTTCGTCAACAAGGTCAAAAGCGGCGCTCGGGGGCTCGGCCCTGAAAAGCGCATCATCCTCCTGCTCGGGCCCGTTGGCTCGGGGAAATCAGACGTCGACCGCCAGGTCCGCCGCTATTTCGAGGACTACACCGCACAGCGCGAGGGGCGGCTGTACACGTTCCGCTGGACCGATCTCTGCTCGGTCATCGACGACCAGGACCCCAACGACGACACCATCACCTCCCCGATGCACCAGGACCCGCTCGTGTTGCTCCCGGAGGCCCAACGCCAGCAGGTCATCGACGACCTCAACGAGGACCTCGACGCGCCGTACTCGCTGCGCAACAGCCAGAGCCTCGACCCCGAAAGCGAGTTCTACATGGACGAGCTGCTCGCGCACTACGACGACGACCTCCAGGCCGTCCTGGAATCCCACGTCGAAGTGGTGCGGCTCGTCGCCAGCGAGAACCGCCGCGACTGCATCGAGACGTTCGAGCCCAAGGACAAGAAAAACCAGGACGAAACCGAGCTCACGGGCGACGTTAACTACTCGAAGCTCGCGGTCTACGGCGAGAGCGACCCACGGGCGTTCGACTACGCCGGCGCGTTCTGCAACGCCAACCGCGGCATCTTCTCCGGCGAGGAGCTGCTGAAACTCCAGCGGGAGTTCCTCTACGACTTCCTGCACGCCACCCAGGAACAGACCATCAAGCCGAAGAACAACCCCCGGATCGACATCGACCAGGTGATCGTCGGGCGCACGAACATGCCCGAATACCAGGACAAGCGCGCCGACGAGAAGATGGAGGCGTTCAACGACCGCACCAAGCGTGTGGACTTCCCGTACGTCCTGGAGTACGACCGGGAGGCCAAGATCTACGAGAAGCTGCTCGGGAACGCCGACGTGCCGGACATCCACGTGGAGCCACACACGCTCACGATGGCCGGGCTGTTCGGCGTGCTCACGCGCATCCGCGAGCCCGACACCGACGCCATCGGGCTCTTGGAGAAGGCCAAAGCGTACAACGGGGAGCTCGATGACATCGACGACGTCGACCCGGAGAAGCTCCGCGAGGAGGCCGAGGTCACCGGTGATCGGGAGGGCATGGACGGCGTCAGCCCGCGGTTCGTCGGCGACGAGATCGCCGCCGCGATCATGGAGTCGATGGACCGCGACCGCGGGTTCCTGTCGCCGCTGACGGTGTTCAACCGGGTCGAGGACAACCTCCCCCAGCACGGATCGATCCCCGAGGACCACGTCGCGGACTACCAGCGCGTCCTCGAACAGGTCCGCGAGGAGTACAAGGAGCGCGCCATCGAGGACGTCAGGCACGCCCTCGCCTACGATCTCGACGAGATCCAGCGCCAGGGCGAGAAATACATGGACCACGTGATGGCGTACATCGACGACGACACCGTCGCCGACGAGCTCACGGGCCGCGAGCAGGAGCCCGATGAGACGTTCCTGCGCGCCGTCGAGGAGCAACTCGGCGTGCCCGGCGACCGCAAAGACGACTTCCGCCAGGAGGTGTCGAACTGGGTGAGCCGGCGCGCCCGCGAGGGCGAGCCGTTCGACCCCCAGGACAACGACCGACTGCGCCGCGCCTTGGAGCGGAAGCTCTGGGAGGACAAGAAGCACAACATCAACTTCTCGGCGCTGGTGTCGAACGCCGACGTCGACGAGGAACAGGACAACGAGTGGGTGGCGGCGCTCGTCGACCGCGGGTACAGCGAGGACGGTGCCCGTGAGGTCTTGGAGTTCGCCGGCGCCGAGGTCGCGAAAGCGGAACTGGAATCGTGACAGACTACATTGGGCGGGCGAACCGCGCGCTGCGGGACGCCTACGACGAGCCGATGAGCCTCGCCGAGTACGTCGACCGGGCGTTCGAACAGCCGTTAGCCGCCGCCCACGCCAGCCGGTACCTGCTGGCGGCGATCGAGAGCGCGGGCACCCGGGAGGTCGTGGAGAACGGCGAGCGCGCGCAGCGCTATCGGTTCTTCGACGACCCCCACAACGACGGCGAGCACGCGGTCCTCGGGAACACGGCGACGCTGAACGCGTTCGTCGACGACGTGCGCGCGATCGCGGCGGGCCGCGGCAAAGCCGAGACCATCCTGTGGTTCGCCGGGCCGACGGCCACCGGGAAGTCGGAGCTGAAGCGGTGTCTGATCAACGGGCTCCGGGAGTTCTCGAAGACCGACGCGGGCCGGCGATACACCATCGAGTGGAACGTCTCGGACGCCGACCGCGGTCCGGGGTTGACCTACGGCGAGGAGCCCGTCGACCGCGAGGACGACTGGTATGAGAGCCCCGTGCAGGCGTCGCCGCTGTCGGTGTTCCCGACGGACGTCCGCGAGGACGTGCTCGCGGACGTCAACGACCACCGCGAGGACGCCGACGCGTTGCGCGCCGACGCCGACCTGCCGCCGTTCTCCCGGGAGGCCTACGACCACCTCGAACAGCAGTACCGCCGCGAGGGCGTCGCGGACGTGTTCGCGGCGGCGACCGACCCCAAGCATTTGCGCGTGAAAAACTACGTCGTGGAGCGCGGCCAGGGGATCGGCGTGTTGCACTCCGAGGACGCCGGCAGCCCGAAAGAGCGCCTCGTGGGGTCCTGGGTCGCGGGGTTGCTCGGGCAACTGGATTCGAAGGGGCGCAAGAACCCCCAGGCGTTCAGCTACGACGGCGTGCTCTCGCAGGGCAACGGCTGTCTCACCATCATGGAGGACGCCAGCCAGCACGCCGACCTGCTACAGAAGCTGTTGAACGTGCCCGACGAGCGCCGCGTGAAACTCGACAAGGGGATCGGGATGGACCTGGACACGCAGCTGGTCGTGATCTCGAATCTGGACCTGGAAGCGCAGCTGAACAAACACGACGACCGGCAGGGGTTCGACCCGCTGAAGGCGTTGAAGCGGCGGCTGTCGAAACACGAGCTCGGCTATCTCACGTCGATCAGTCTCGAAGCCCAGTTGCTGCGCCGGGAGCTCACCGGTGACGCCGGCGTGTGGACGGCCACGGACCCGGAGGTGTTGGCCGAGCGCGCCGCACAGCCGGTGACGGTGTCGGTGCGCGACGATGACGGGGAGACGGAGCGCGAGCTTGCGCCGCACACGATCGAGGCGGCCGCGCTGTACAGCGTCGTGACACGGCTCGACGACGACGACCACGGCGACGAGCTGTCGCTGGTCGAGAAGGCGTTGCTGTTCGACCGAGGGTACGTCGGCAGCGGGGAGGACCGCCGGGACGCGAGCGAGTTCGACCTCGCTGACGGTGCCGACGGTGCCAACGGGATCCCGGTGACGTACACGCGGGACGTGCTGGCCGATCGCCTGCACGCGGACGCCGACCGCAGCCACCCCGACCTCGCGGTCGAGCGGGTCATCACGCCCGGTGACGTGCTGTCCGGGATGGTCGACGGGCTGTCGTCCGCGCCGGTGTTCTCCGACGCCGAGCGCGCGGAGTTCAACGACCGGGTGGCGGTCGTGGAGGCGTACATCCACGACCAGCAGGCCGAGGACGTGCGCGACGCGGTGCTGGCCGGGGAGGGAGCGAGCGAGTCGGCGGTCGAGGAGTACGTCGACAACGTCCACGCGTGGGCGACCGGCGACACCGTCGAGAACGCGCGCGGCGAGCAAGCGGAGCCGGACGCGCTGTCGATGAAGCTGTTCGAGACGGAGACGCTGGGGCGCTTTGACGCCGACACCCACTACCACGGCAACGACCCCACGCCGGCCGTCGAGACGTTCCGCGAGGACACCGTGATGACGGCGGTGACTCGCCACGCCTGGGAGCACCGCGACGACGAGTTCCACGCCCACGACGTGGATCTGTCGACGGTGCCGGTGTTGCGCGACGTGCTCGCGGGCAACGACTGGGACGACGTCAAGCGCGTGCACCCGGAGTTCGACCCGACGCAGTGGGCGGACCCGCCGGAGGGCACTGACACGGCCGCGGTCAAGGCGGACGCCATCTCGTTTCTGGTGTCCGAGCGGGGGTATTCGCGGGCGAGCGCCGAGCTGGCGTCCCGAAGCGTGATCTCGGAGGTGACGGACGAATGGGACTGAGAGAGGACCGCGAACGGTTCCACGAGATCGGTGAACAGCGCCGCCAAGACCTCGCGGAGTTCATCCAGTACGGCGATCTGGGGGGCAGCGGCCCCGACGCCGTGCGGGTGCCGATCAAGCTCGTGGACCTGCCCGCGTTCGAATACGACCAGCTCGACCGCGGCGGGGTCGGGCAGGGCGACGTCGACCCCGGCGATCAGGTCGGGGAGCCCGACGAGGCCGGCGAGGGTGACGACGACGAGGCCGGCGACGAGAGCGCCGACCACGAGTATTACGAGATGGACCCCGAGGAGTTCGCGGCGGAGCTCGACGAGCGCCTGGGGTTGGATCTCGACCCGAAGGGGAAGAAGGTGGTCGCGGAGACGGAGGGCGCGTTCAACGAGACCGCGCGCCGTGGCCCGCGTGGCACCCTGGATTTCGCGCACCTCTACAAGCAGGGGTTGAAGCGCAAGATCGCGATGGACTTCGACGAGGCGTACGTCACGGCGGCGTTGCGGGTCGACGGCTGGGGGGTCGATGCGGTGTACACCTGGGCGCGCGAACAGCACATCCCGGTGTCGCGGGCGTGGATCGCCGAGCGCGCCCGCAGCCCCAGCCCGGACGACGACGCCGGCCGAGTTGTCGACGACGCGGTGTGGGCGTCGATCGACGCGATGGAGGCGGCGGTCGACGTCGAACCCACGCGGACCCGGATCCGGCGCGGCGGCCCGGGACGGGTGCCGTTGCGGCGGGAGGACGAGCGGTTCCGGCATCCGAAGGTCGTCGAGCACCGCGAGCGCAACGTCGTCGTGGTGAACATCCGCGACGTGTCGGGGTCGATGCGGGAGTCCAAACGCGAGCTCGTCGAGCGGACGTTCACCCCGTTGGACTGGTATCTCACCGGGAAGTACGACAACGCCGAGTTCGTGTACATCGCCCACGACGCCGACGCCTGGGAGGTCGACCGCACCGACTTCTTCGGGATCCAGTCCGGGGGCGGCACCCGCATTTCGACCGCCTACGAGCTCGCCGAGAGCGTGCTCGACGAGTACCCGTTCTCGGAGTGGAACCGGTACGTGTTCGCGGCCGGCGACGGGGAGAACAGCCACGACGACACCGAGGAGAACGTGATCCCGTTGATGAACGACATCGACGCGAACCTGCACGCGTACGTCGAAACACAGCCCACCGATGGCGTCCAGACGGGCACGCACGCGGGCAAAGTCCGGGACGCGTTCGGCGACACCGACAACGTCGCCGTGACGACGGTCACCGAGCCCGATGACGTGATGGGTGCCATCGAGACGATTCTCAGCACAGAGGACAATGACACGGCCTGATCCAGCCAAGCACGCGGCGGCCCAGACGCTCGACGAGCCGGCCCGGGAAGCCAACGCGCTCGCCCGGAAGCTCGGCCTCGACCCATACGACGTGCAGTATTGGGTCGTGGACCACGACGAGATGAACGAGCTCATCGCCTACGATGGGTTCCAGACGCGGTATCCACACTGGCGGTGGGGGATGAAATACGAGAAACAACGCAAGCAGACGCAGTTCCTCGGCGGGAAGGCGTTCGAGATCGTGAACAACGACGACCCCTCGAACGCGTTCCTGCAGGTGAGCAACGACCTCGCGGATCAGAAGGCGGTGATCACGCACGTCGAGGGGCACGCGGATTTCTTCAACAACAACCAGTGGTTCGGGCTGTTCGCGGACGGCGAGGGGCCGGACGCGGCGGCGATGCTGGAGCGCCACGCCGACCGCGTGGCGTCGTTCCTGTCGGACCCGGAGATCGGCCGGGAGTCCGTCGAGCGGTTCATTGACACGGTGTTGACCATTGAGGACAACATCGAATACCGGCGGGCGTTCGACCGGGACGCGGAGGGCGGTGATCCGGACGCGCTGGCGGAGACGCTGGCGTCGCTTGGCGTCAGCGAGGAGGTCCGCGACGAGGTGTTCACGGAGACCTGGCTGGACGACATTGCGGCGGTCGACGACAGCGTGCAGTTCCCCGAATCCCCCGAGTACGACCTGCTGGCGTTCCTGCGCGATCACGGGCAGGCCTACGACGAGGACGCCGAGAAGGCGGCGGCCTTCGAGGACTGGCAGCGCGAGCTCCTGGAGTTGCTGCGCCGGGAGGCGTACTACTTCGCCCCCCAGCGCACCACGAAGGTGATGAACGAGGGGTGGGCGGCGTACTGGGAGTCGATGATGATGGGCGAGGAGGCGTTCGCGGGCGACGACGAGTTCCTGAGCTACGCCGACCACCAGGCCCGGGTGCTGAACAGTCCGGGGTTCAACCCGTACAAACTCGGGAAGGAGCTGTGGGAGTACGTGGAGAACCGCGCCAACCGGCGGGCGGTGCTTGAGCACCTGCTGCGCGTGGACGGCGTGACGTGGCGGAACTTCCACGACACGGTCGACACCGCGGACGTGGTGGACACGTTGGCACCACCGGCCGCGGTGGCGGCCGTCGCGCCCGACGAGTTGGATGCCGTCGAGTCGCTGCCGGACGCGTACGTCGACTGGCAGGGGCTTGCGGCCGCCCGGGAGCGCGAGATCGACGTCCAGCGGTATCCGTGGAAGCTGTTCACCTACGAGGGGCTTGCCCACCGGCATTACTCGCTGGCGAAACCCCAGTACCGGGGGTTCCTGGGGCGCGTGACGCGCGACGAGTTGGAGTCCGTGAGCCGATACCTCTTCGACACGGCGCGGTACGCCAGCGTCGAGGCGGCGCTGGCGGACGTGCCGGTGACTGCGGGGTGGGATCGCATGTACAGCGTCCGGGAGAGCCACAACGACGTGACGTTCGTCGACGAGTTCCTCACCCAGGAGTTCGTGGACGCCAACGAGTATTTCGCCTACGAGTTCAGCCAGACGCGGGGTGATTTCCGGGCGACCAGCACCGACGCCGCGGACGTGAAGCGCAAGCTCCTGTTGCGGTTCACGAACCTCGGAAAGCCGACGATCGCGGTGTACGACGCGAACCACGAGAACCGCGGCGAGCTGTTGCTCGGCCACGAGTACAACGGCGTGATGTTGGACCGCGAACAGGCCGAGGCGACGCTACAACGCGTCTTCGAGCTGTGGGGGCGGCCCGTGGTGTTGCACACGATCACGAAACGCGTCACGGACAGCGAGCGGAAGCGCGCGCGCCGCAACGACCGCGAGCCCGAACCCGAAGAGGTGGGGGTCGCGTTGCGGTACGACGGCGAGTCGGTCAGCCACGCCGAGCTCGACTGGGAGACCGTCGAGCACCTGGCCGCGGACGACCTCGATTACGACACGAAACCCGACGAGTGGCTGTGAGCGCGCGCCGTCAGGTCGTGATGACGGTGACCGCGCCGTCGAATTCGAGGATGATGCGCTGGGTGACGTCGCCGAAGATGGCTTTCCCGGTTGGGGAACGCTTCCGGCCGGCGATGAAGATGTGGTCGGCGTCGCGGTCGTCGGCCAGCGCCAGGATCTCGTCGCCCTTGTCGCCGACGCGGCCGACGGATGTCGGCTCGATGTCGACATCGGAGAGCACGTCACGGCCGATGTCGGAGGCGAACTTGCGCGCGCCGTCGGTGGCTTCGTCGATGGTGTACGTGACGTCGAAATCCGGGATGTTGGCCATCGATTCGCGGCGCTCGCCGTACTCGGTTTCGGTGGTGACGTGTAACAACAGGAGGTCAGCGCCAACGCCCGCGGCCAGTTCGCCGGCTTCTTCGACGAGTTGCTTGGCGGAGTCGCTGGCTTCGACGACTGCGATCGCTCGATCCATACCTGAGACCGCTTGTGCGGCAACCATAAAACATGGGGCGGTCGCTGGGTATGAACAACGCATTTGTACGCGAGGGGAGAACGATCAGTGATGAGTCTCCGGCACCTAATGGCGGAGGTACGGGGCCGCGAGAAGGCACTGACGGTCTACGCACCGGCGGGTGACGGCGTCGTCACTGCCGTGCGCGAGTACTTTTCGTCCCAGCACGTTGCCATCGAGCACGAGCCGACCGAGGACGCGCTGCGGGCGGTCCTCGCGGACGCCGACGGGACGCAGCTGGCGTCGGTTGACGCGCCGGCGCTGCGCGAGTTGGCGTCCCGGGACCTCCACAAGGTGGGCGACGAAGCACCGTACAGCCCGCTGTTGGAGCACCTCGATCACACCACGTTCACCTCCTACGACCGGCGCCAGATGACGATGGCGTCCCGGGAGATCGAGGATCGGGCGTGGCGCGCCAACAGCGGCCAGCTTCACACGGGGTTCCAGCGGCTGTCGAACGTGCGAAAGGAGCGTGACACCTACGAGCAGCTCGCGGCGTGTGATCTCTCCGTGCACGTCTACGGCGTGCCGGACGCGGAGCTCGGTGACACGTCGTTTGCGGTGCACGCCCCGGAGAGCGACGAGCTTGCGGTGTCGTGGTTCGTGCTCTACGACGGGGGCACCGACCGCGCGCAGTCCTCGGCGTTGCTGGCCGAGGAGCGCGCCGACGGCGGGTTCTATGGGTTTTGGACGTACGACCCGGCGCTCGTACAGCGCGCGCTTGAGGCGGTGACGGGCTACCAGCAGCCGGCGTGAGTACCCGCCGGTGTCACTCGTAGGCGCGGGCGCGCCACGCCGTGGTGAGTGCGACCGACAGCACGGCCACGCCGTAGCCGGCGACCACCACGACGGAGTCCCGGCCCGCTGCCCGGAGCACGGTGAACGCGAGCGTCGCGACTGCGAACGCGGCGAGCGACACCGCGACCACGGTGGACAGGGCCGCGGGATCGCTGGCGGCGTCCGCGTCGTACAGCGGCACCACAGTCATTGAGCCGGCGCGGAGCAGCCCCCAGCTGGCGGCGAGCAGTCCTCCCGTGAGCAGTCCGTACGGTAACGCGGCCACCACCCCCATACGAATCCCTGTGGGAGGCCCGCTTTAACGCTTACCGGTATTTGTGGATCGCGGGGTTCAACGGCGGGCGGGGTGTAGGCGGCGGCATGCGCGATCTGTCACACGCACTGGGGTCGGGCGAGCCGTATCCCGGTGATCCGCCCGCAGCGGTGACGCCACACGCCACGATGGCGGCCGACGGCTACCGGGTGTCGGCGGTGGCGTGTAGCACGCATTCGGGCACGCACATCGACGCCCCGAGTCACCTCCTCGCTGACGGGCGGTCCCTGGACGCCTTCGACGTGTCGGCGTTCCGGTTCGACGCGCACGTCGTCGACTGCACCGGTTACGGCCCCGGGGACGCCATCCCCGTGGATCGCGTGCCATCACTGGACGGCCACAATATGGTAGTGTTCAACACCGGGACGGCCGCGGACTGGGGCCGCACCGAGTACTACGAGCACCCGCACCTGAGCGTGGCCGCCGCCGAGCGCTGCGCCGACGCCGGGTGCGCCGTCGCGGTGGACGCGCCCAGCGTGGACCCGACCCGAACAGCGCCCGCGGGGGAGTCATCCGACGCCGCGGCGTATCCGGCCCACCGCGCGCTCCTGGGTGCGGGAGCGCTGATCGTTGAGAACGTGACGAACCTCGACGGGCTCCCCGAGCGCGTCCCGGTCCAGGCGTATCCGCTGCCGGTTGCGGCCGACGGCGCGCCCGCTCGCGTGGTCGCAGCGCCGTAGCCGGCTGCGGGTCAGGCCGTGCCGCGATCGTCCACGAACCCGGATTTGAACGCGATCCAGCCGAGCACGCTGATGAACAGGATCGGCGGCAGGATGACGAACCCCCAAAGCGGATCCAGCCCCCAGCCGAGCAGCAGGACAACGTCGAGCAGGCCCAACAGCAGGAACGGGAGGATGGCAACCGCCGCCTGTTTGCGGCTCCCGATGCGGTTGTCGGTCGGCGTGGGTACGTCCATACGCTGTGTTCGTCGGCGACGCGCAAAAACGATCCGGCTCGCTGTGGATGGGACCGCGAGCGTTTTGCTTGTCGGGCCCCCACGCGGTCGTATGACCGAACGCGTGACGCATGAGACAGTCCAGTCGGGGCGTGGCTCCGTCGTGCGGGCTGGCGGTACGCGGCGGCTGGCGGTCCAGGTGCCGGCTGACAGCGCCGCGTCGCTGCCGGTCGGCGACGTGGTGCGGGTCGTGTTGGATGGCTCCGAACACCACGCCAGCGTGGCCGCAACGGCCGACGACACGCCTGTCATCCGGGGCGCGTACGCGACCCCGCGGCTCGCGCGCCAGCCCAACGGCGCGGACAACGAGCTCGCCGCGTGGCTCGCCGACGCCGGCCTGGAGGCTGGGCGGTCGGTACACGTCGACGTCGTGGCTGCCGGGTTCAAATACGGCCTGCGTGCACCCGGGGAGACGGCGACCTACGAGTCGACCGGCACGCCGGACGAAGGCCTGGCTGACATCGCCGCGTCGCTCGGGGACGGCGACGGCGCGTGAACCGCCTAAGCTAGCACCGGGACGCCGGTGATTTCGAAGCGCGCACCGCGGTCGGCGGGCGCGTCATCGCCTGCCGGCACCGCAGTGATCGACCAGCCGTGCGCGTCGGCGATCTCGCGCACGATCGCGAGTCCGAACCCGGTGCCGGTGTCGGTGCCGGAGACGCCGCGTTCGAAGACGGTGTCCGCGGCGTCGCGTTCGATGCCGGGGCCGTCGTCCTCGACGTAGAACCCCTCCGGGGTGGACCCCACCCGGATGGTGACGTCGTCGCCGGCGTGCTCGACGGCGTTCCGGAACAGGTTCTCGAAGAGCTGCTGGAGGCGTCCGGGGTCGGCGTCGACGTCGATGGCTGCGGCGTCGTATTCGACGCTGGCGTCGGGGGCGTTGATCGACGCCCAGGCGTCGGCGGCGATCTCCGCGAGCGTGGTGCGCTCGGTTTCGGCGACGAGCTCGCCCTGCCGCGACAGTGCGAGCACGTCCTCGACGAGGCTGTCCATGCGGTCGAGGGCGTCGGCGGCGCGGTCGAAGTGCTGGTGCTCGCCGGTGTTCCTGGCGAGTTCGAGGCTGCCTTTCGCGACGTTCAGCGGGCTGCGGAGGTCGTGGCTGACGATGCTGGCGAACTGTTCGAGGCGGTCGTTTTTGCGTTCGAGGGCTTGTTCGTGGCGCTTGCGCTCGGTGATGTCACGGATCGACGCCAGCACCGCGGGGTCACCCTCGTAGGTGATGGTGGTCGTCGACACTTCGCACTGCCTGATGGTGCCGTCGGGGCGCTGGACGCGCGCGTCGAAGGTGTCGTGGTCGTCGCCGGGCACGGCGTCGTCGGTGATGGGGGTGAGTGCGTCGTGGTCGTCGGGGTGAACGAGATCGCTGGCCGCCAGGTCGAGGAGCGTCGACTCGTCGCGGCCGAACAGCTCGGTGGCGGGCTCGTTCACGAACGCGAAGCCGTCGCGGGTGTGGATGGTGACGGCGTCGTGGCTCTGTTCGATGAGGGTGCGGTATTTGCGCTCGCTCTCGCGCAGCGCGTGCGCCGACCAGAGGCCGCTGAGGGTTTCGCCGACGTGGGCCATCAGGAGCTCGACGACTTCGGCGTCGCGGTCGTCGAACGCGTTCTCGCGCTCCGCGGCGGCCTGGAACACGCCGAGGTCCTTGACCGGGACGCTGAGCAGCGACCGGTAGGCGTCCTTTGCCGGGGCGGCGTCGGGCCTGGCGTGGAGGTCGTCAACGATGATCGTGGTGGTGTCCTGGTAGGTTTGGCCGGCGATGCCTTCGTCGTCGGGGAGGCGCTGGGAGTCGGCGGCGTTGAGGCTCGTGGAGAGCGCGACCGGTTCGAGGACGCCGTCGCGGGCGATGTCGATGCCGCAGATGTCGAACTCGAGGATGTTCTCGGCGGCGTCGATGGCGAGCTGGTAGATGGCGCGCTCGTTTTCGCAGCCGATCATCTGTGCGGCGATGCTGTGGAGTTTCCGGAACTGGCGCTGTTCGACGTCGAGGTCGTCCGCGAGGCTGTCGCGCGCCGCTTCGGCGGTGAGTTTCGCCGCGGCGAGGCCGATCGTCTGTCCGACGGCGCGGAGGTCGTCCGTAGGGGCTGGCGTGTCGTCGGCGATGTGGACCGAGAGTGTGGCGTAGCGGTCGTCGCCGTCCAGGATGGGGACGTGGCATTCACGTCCCCCAGCGGTGTCGACGGTGGTGACGCCGGCCGACGGCGCAGTGGGTACCGTCGGGATGGCCGCGGAGTCGGTGTCCCCGGCGGTGGCGTGGACGGTGGGCGCAGTGGGGTCGTCGGACTGGGTGTAGACGTAGGCGTACGTGGTGCCGGTGTTGGCAGCGGCGTCACAGACGCCGTCGTAGAGCGCCGTGGTCGAGTCAGCGGTGTGTGCTGCTGCGCGGATGGCCGACCGCAGGTTCCGGTGAACGTGCATTCGTCAGTTTGCGTTGGCGCTGCCTTCGGGGTCCTGGGGTGTAAGGTCGTGGAATGCGGCACGGAAGTCGTCGTGGCTGAACTCGGACACCGTGTCGGTGAGATCGGCCCGAAGGGCGTCGATGCGGTCGTCGAGGTCGTCGTAGGCGTCGGTGTCGGCGGCGTCCGGGTTGGTTTCGAGGAGGGCGCGCTTGGACAGCAACGCGTACAGCTCCTGGAGGTCGTCGCTGTACGCCAGCCGATCCCGCAGCGTCTCGACGGTGCGGTGGAGGTCGTCGCTGTCGACCGGCTTGACGAGGTATTCGTCGAACCCCATGGCGATCACGTCCGTGGTGGGTTCGACGCCGGTGACCATGGCGACGCGGCAGTCGTGGCCGTCGGCACGGATCTCCGCGAGCACGTCGTCGCCGGAGAGCCCCGGCATGCGGCGGTCGAGGAGTACGATATCGACGTGGTCGTCGATTACGTCGAGGGCAGCAGCCCCTGATGTGGCTGTCTCGACGGGGTAGTCGTCGGCGAGCCAGGCGGCGTAGACGTCTGTGAGGGCTGCATCGTCGTCGACGATGAGCACGGTGCCCGCTTGTGAACTCATAGAACTGGCCGTTCGTGCTACGTTGGGTGGACTGGCGTTATATGTCTTTCACTGGTGGGGAGTCGGCAACGGGGGTCGATTACTGGATGCTACCACCGCAATATACAGTGATAAGCCTTTCGCTAAGTGGAGACACACCGACGGTAACGTTTTGGTTACCCCAAAGCACCAGTCAGTGGCCGTGATAACCGTTTCCTACGCCGATACGGTTTCCCAAGAAACGCACATTTCTGGGAAACATTTAAGTACTTGTCGCTCTTACTTTGATTCACGACAAGCCGGGCGCACCAGCGCCATCTCCCGGCACTTCCAACATAATGAGTGACAGTACAATCAGAACATACAGCAGCGACCAGCGCCAGACAGACAACGACGAGACAGTATCGACCCCCGACGAAGACGTCCTGACCTGCCCGGAGTGTGGCGGGCAGGTCATCGACGACGAGGAGCACGGCGAGTCGGTCTGTGTCGACTGCGGGCTCGTCGTCGAGGAGAACGGCATCGACCGCGGCCCCGAGTGGCGCGCGTTCAACTCCACGGAGAAAGACGAGAAATCCCGCGTGGGCGCCCCGACCACGAACATGATGCACGACAAGGGGTTGTCCACGAACATCGGCTGGCAGGACAAGGACGCCTACGGGAACAGTCTCTCCAGCAACCAGCGCCAGAAGATGCAGCGCCTGCGCAAGTGGAACGAGCGCTTCCGCACCCGCAACAGCAAGGAACGCAACCTCAAGCAGGCGCTCGGTGAGATCGAGCGCATGGC
This sequence comes from Halobacterium sp. MBLA0001, assembly GCF_049705385.1. NCBI lineage: Archaea > Methanobacteriati > Methanobacteriota > Halobacteria > Halobacteriales > Halobacteriaceae > Halobacterium > Halobacterium sp. MBLA0001. The sequence goes on along the minus strand of NZ_JBNAMQ010000007.1, from coordinate 1,319,930 downwards.
CTCCGCACTCGGGCTGCCCAAGGAGGTCCGGGAGACCGCGTCGGTGATCTACCGCCGCGCGCTCAGCGAGGACCTGCTGCCCGGGCGCTCCATCGAGGGCGTCGCCACCGCCGCCCTGTACGCGTCCGCGCGCCAGCTCAGCACGCCACGCTCCATCGACGAGGTGGCGAACGTCAGCCGCATCGACGAGATGGAGTTCAAGCGCACGTACCGCTACATCGTCCGGGAGCTCAGCCTCGAAGTCGCGCCCGCCGACCCCGCGCAGTACGTGCCGCGGTTCGCAAGCGACCTCGACCTCCCCGACGAGGTCGAGCGGCGGTCCCGAGAACTCATCTCCAACGCCCAGGCCGACGGCGTCACCAGCGGCAAGTCGCCGGTCGGACTGGCCGCCGCGGCGATCTACGCGTCCAGCCTCCTCACCAACCACAAGGTCACCCAAAGCGAGGTCAGCGAGGTGACCGACGTCAGCGAGGTCACCATCCGCAACCGCTACCAGGAGCTGCTGGAAGCCACCGAAGCAGCCGCCTGACGCCGCCTGTTTTCCGCGTCCCGTGGACCGCCGATTCAGTCGGCGTCGACGCGCTCCCCGGCCGTGATCGCCGCCGGAACGTGATTGTCCGCGGGCGGCAGCGCACACGAGAACGACCCCCCGTACGCGCAAAACGGGTTGTACGCCAGGTTGAAATCCAGGGCGACCTCGTCGCCACCATCGGCCCCGGCGGGGTCGATGTCCAGGTAGCGGCCGTGCTCGTAGGTGCGCCCGTCGTCGGTGGTCTCGTCGGTGAACGGGACGAACAGCGACGACTCACCCTCGACACGGAACGCGGTGAGCGTGTGGTGGCTGTCCCCGAGGTCGAAGCCGAGGACGGCGGCACGCGTGTACTCCGCGGGCGGGCCACGCGTTGTCTCCAGTTCGACCGCCTCGGGGTCGCGGGCGGGCTGGTATCGCGCGGCCACCCGGAACGACGCGTCGATGTCGAAGTATCGGAGGCCGTCGAAGGCCCCGCGGTCGGCCGGCGGGATCGGTGACTGGTCGTGCGTGGCCAGGAACTCGTCTTTGTCCGCGCGGTGGGCCGCGATGCGAGCCCGCCATGCGTCGTCAGTGTCGGTCACAGGCAGTGGTATCGGCGACATCACCCTAACGGTGGCGGGACGGACGGACACCCTTTTGACTGATCCAGTTCGTGGTGTACGTATGCACGTTCTCGACGGGAGTTCCGGTGGCGGTCAGCTCGTCCGCACAGCATTAACGTGTGCGGCGGTCTCCGGAGAGTCCTTCCGGATGCGGTACGTGCGGCGCGCACGATCGAACCCTGGCCTGCAGGCCCAGCATTGTGCCGCCGTGAACGCTGTCGCCGACATCTGTGATGCGGCAACGGACGGCGTCGAAGTGGGATCGGAAGCGTTCAGCTTCGAGCCGGAGGTCGCTGCCGAGGAGGCCGACGACGACGAGGAGCCGACGCTCGGCGGGACAACGAGCGTGGAGGTCGGCACCGCAGGCAGCATCCCGCTGGTGTTCGACTCGTTGCTGCCGCTTGCGGGCGCGCTCGACGAGCCCATAACTGCGACCCTGACCGGTGGGACGGACGCGAAGTGGGCGCCGCCGATGGACTACTTCCAGCACGTCAAACTGCCGCTGCTGCGCGAGCACGGGATCGACGCCACCGTGTCCGTCGACCGTCGGGGGTTCTATCCACGCGGCGGCGGCGAGGCGACGCTCACGGTCGAGCCGTCCACGCCGACGCCGATCACCCTCACCGAGCGCGGCGACCGCGAGGCGCTGACGGCGTACTCGGTTGCGGAGTCGTCGCTGGCCGACGACGAGGTGGCCGAGCAGCAGGCCACGGCAGCCGCCCCGGACGCCGCCCACGAGATCGCCTACACCGACGCCGACTCGGCGGGGTCGGCGGTCGTGCTGGCCGCCGAGTACGAACACTCGCGGGCCGGCTTCGCGGCGCTCGGCGAGCGTGGCGTGAGCGCCGACGCCGTCGGCGAGAACGCCGCCGACGCGCTCGCGGCGTTCGAGTCGGGGCCCGGCGCGGTCGACAGCCATCTCGCCGACCAGCTCGTGCCGGTGGTGGCCGTGGCTGGCGGCGAAGTGCGAGCGCCCGAGGTGACCACGCACATCGAAACGTGTGTCGACCTGCTGGCGGAGTTCGACTACGACATCGGCATCGAGCACACCGACGACGGCGCGGTCGTGTTGTCGGCGTGATCACTGGAGCATAACCGCGGGTGCCGCGGTGGCGGCGGCGACCGCCAGCCAGCCAGCGGTGTTCCACCACGGCACGCCACAGTACTGCGGGCCGCCGAGTGCGGTACGGTACGTCCAGTAGTCGCTGGCAACCCCGATCGGGTCGGTGACGGCGTCGAACGCGGCCGCCAAGACGGCTGTGGTCGCGACGGCCGTCCACCCGGCGGTCACGAGCAGCGCGACACGGGCCGCGGCGTACACGACGGCGGTCCAGCCGGCCAGAGCGTACAGGGGGACGCCGCGGATCGCGGGGTCGATGTGGTGGGTCAGCCAGCCGGCCCGGATGACGACGCGTTCGGCGAGGAACGCGATCGCCGCGCCGCCACCGAACAGCGCGGCGGTCGCTGCGGGCGGCCACGTGAGAACCGCGGAGGCGAGTGCAGCCAGCCACACCACGGCGACGACGCGGACGAAGCGGCGCGCGGTCAGCATACCGGGACCGGGGTGGCCAGCGGTAAAAACCGGTCGGTGGCGGCGACCGGACAGCTATTTGTGCCCGCGTGGGAAGCGTTGTGACATGCGCGTTGTTGTGCAAGGACCCGGCTCTCTGGGGTCGCTGGTTGGTGGCGTGTTGGCTGGCGGCGAGACCGCGGTGACGCTGCTCGGACACCAAAGCGAGCACCTCACTCGGGTCCGGGAGGACGGGCTGCGGGTCGTGCAGCCGGACGGCACCACGAGGGTGACACGGCCCAGTGTGGCGACCGATCCGTCGGTGGTTGCGGACGCGGATCTCGTTGTGGTGTGCGTGAAGAGTTACGACACCGCGTCGGCGGCGCGGGCGCTCGGCCGGCAGTGCGACGGCGCGATGGTGTTGACACTCCAGAACGGGCTGGGGAACGCCGCCGTGCTCGCCGAGCACGTGCCGGCGGACACGGTGCTGGTGGGGACGACCACCCACGGTGCGGCGCGCACGGAGCCGGGGGTGGTCCGTCACGCCGGCGGCGGTGAGACCACCATCGGGCGGTATCGCGGCGCGAACGACGCCCGCGTCGCGTCGGTTGCGGCGGCGTTCTCGACGGGCGGCATGGAGACGACGGTGACTGCGTCCCCCCAGCGTGCGGTCTGGGAGAAGGTGCTCGTGAACGTCGGGATCAACGCGGCGACGGCGCTCGCCGACGTGGACAACGGCGCGCTCGTGGAGTGCCCGCCGGGTGAGCGGGTGCTTGAGCGCGCGGTCACGGAGGGGGTGCGGGTGGCGGAGGCCGAGGGGGTGTCGGTGTCGGAGTCCGTCGTCGAGCGGGCGCGGCAGGTCGCGGCGCGCACCGCGTCCAACGAGTCCTCGATGCGCCAGGACCTCGCGGGGGGCGCGCGAACGGAGGTCGAGTCACTGCACGGGGCGGTCGTCGAGCGCGCTCGCGACCACGACATCGCGGTGCCCGTGATTCGGACGCTGGCTGATCTCGTGCGGCTCGCCCAACGGGACGGTTAGTCGCGGTCCGTCTCCGGCGGGCGCGGGCAGTCGTAGGTGTCCCTGACGGTGTCCGCGAGCACGGAGTCGCGGTGCGCCACCAGGTAGACGATGGTGAACTCGTGGTCCAGTGGGTCGAACACGAACACCTCGTGGGCGTCGGCGGCGTCCTCGTCGAGGCGGTCGACGAGCGGCTCGATGGGGAGCCGGCCGGTTCTGATCTCCGTGAAGATGTCGCGCTCGCCGGGCTGCTGGGCGAACGCGTACACCGCGCCGTTGGGTTCGTTGTCCGTGTTGAACGTCGGCCGCCCGGTCACGCCCACGCCGTTCTCGTGGGCGTCGGCCATCGTGTCGAGTGCGGCCTCGAACAGTCCGGAGACGCCGCGGGCGAACGTCAGTAGGGTGCGCCGTTGGATGTCGACGTCGGTGAAGCGGGCGTCGCCGTCGTTCCAGGCCAGCGTGGCGTCCACGAGGTATCCGGGACGGAGCGCCGCCACCGTGTCGTCGAGCGCGCCCTCGGCGTCGCCGGTGGTGACGCGGAGGGGTTCGTAGTCGGCGCGATCCAGCACGAGCAGGCCGTCGCGGTCGGGGGCGTCGCCGAGCACGCGGTACTGGCTGGCCGTCGTGGTCTGCATGCGCGGTGATAGCGCGGGCGGCGGGAAAAGGGCGTTCGTCCGCACGCGCCGGCGTGCCTCTGACGGCCGCACTGATCGATTCGGGTGTGAAACATAAACTGGGCGTGCTCTCGGCAGATGTCGCCGCGTTTACAACTGGCGGCGAGGTCCGGTCGAGCGGCGCGTCAGTCGGTTTGTGCGGACTGCTCGACGCCCGTGTCCTCCTGGGCTGTCGTCGCGTCCACGACGCCGGTGTCGCGCCACGTGCCCCGGCGATACCACGCGTACGCGATGATCGCCCCGATGACGTTCGAGACGGCGAACGACAGCCAGATGCCGGCCGATCCCAGGCTGCCGATGGTGGCCCACGCCAGCGGGAACCGGATGACGCCCAGGGTGATCACGGAGATCGCGGCCGCGACCATGGTTTTGCCGGCGCCACGGAAGCTCCCCGTGTAGGCGCGCGCGATCCCGATGAAACCGAACGTGAGCGCGACGTACCGGAGGAACTGGCTGCCGGCCTCGATGACCTGCGCGCTGTTCTCCTGGCCGGCACCGACGAACACGGAGACGATGGGCTCCGGGTACCAGTACACGATCAGCCCGAGCACCGACAGCACGCCGAACAGCATGGTGGCTGCGAGCCGCGCGGCGCGGGCGGCGCGGTCCGGCTTGCCGGCGCCGACGTTCTGCCCGGTCATGGTTTCGACGCCCCGGGCGATGGCGATCGCCGGCAGGAACACCACGGAGAACACGCGGGTGCCGATCCCGTAGGCGGCGACGATGTGATCGGGGAACGTCGCGACGATGAACAACAGCAGGTTCATCGAGAGCGCGCGCCCCGTGCCTTCGATGGAGGCCGGCAGGCCGATGCGGACGAGCCGCCGGAGATACGAGAGATCCGGGAGCATGTCGGCGGCGTTGATCTCGACGCCCCGGGTCCCCCGGAACATGATCGCGAGGCCGACGGCGAACGCGAGCGCCCGCGAGAACACGGTCGCGATGGCTGCGCCCTGGATGCCGAGTCTGGGGAACGAGACCGTGCCGACGAGGGGCGCGTTCTCGACGACGGTCCACCCGAAGATGAGGAACGGGTCGAGGACGATGTTCAACACGACGGAGCCGAACATCACCAGCATGGGTGTGATGGTGTCGCCGTACCCCCGCATGAGCGCGATGAACACCGCGAACCCGAACATGGCTGCGAGGCCGAGCGCGACCACCTGCATGTAGCTGGTGGCGGGCCGCAGCACCGCGTCGGACGCGCCAACCACCGAGAGGAAGTCCTCGACGAAGAAGTAGCCGATGCCGCCCAACAGCAGCGACGCCAGCACCGAGAAGGTGACCGTCTGGGAGGCGGCGTACTCGGCTTGCTCGTCCTTGCCGGCGCCCGTGTACTGGGCGACCAGGACGCTGCCGGCGACGGAGATCCCCATCCCCAGCGAGATGAGCAGGAACACCATCGGGAACGCGAAGCTGATGGCGGCCAGCGCGTCGGTGTTGTACTGGCCCAGCCAGAAGGTGTCCGCCAGGTTGTACGCGGTCTGGAAGAGGTTCGTGATGACGATCGGCATCGCCAGGAAGAACAGCGGCTTGCCGATGCGGCCGGACGTGAGATCGAAGGACTCCGGCCCTCTGAACAGCTTCGAGAGCTGGCTGCGCAGTCCCATCAGCGGACCGCCTCTGTTCGGGGTACAGGACGTGACGCGGCGGGGCTGTGCGTGTGGCACAGTCGCGCTGTCGCGCGCTCGCCTGCCGGCTGGTGCGTGCGCCGTGCCGGCTGGTGGTTCGACGGCGGCCCCGGGACACTGCCCGTCGGGGCGGCGGGTGACCGGACACCACGGGGCCAGGCGGCCGCCAGCGTCCGGGGTCGCGTGAGTGATGCAGGTACAGACAGGAGTACGGAGTCAGTATACATACCGTGGACGAGTGGACGTACTAACCGGTCAGTCAAAAGACTTTGGCTACCCGAATATTCTGAATACGGCCGCCTCACGCCCTGTGAACGCCATACCATGGGACTCGACTGCATAGGAATCGGCGCGTGAAAACAGTTATCTGACTCTGCGGTAAGTGTTCCGTAATGGCGGCGCCCTCGAACCGGGAGTTCTCGGAAGCCGAAGCGGAGCTCATGCAGGCGACGTACAGCGCGCTCCGCGAGCACGGCTACGTCGACCTGACGATCAAACGGATCGCCGACGAATACGGGAAGTCGACGGCCGCCGTCCACTACTACTACGACACCAAAGAGGAGCTGTTGGCGGCGTTTCTCGACTACCTCCTGGAGGAGTTCGTCGCGTCCATCCGCGCGGTCGAAACGACGGCCCCCGAGACGCGGCTGTCACTGCTGCTCGACGAGCTGCTCGTCGACCCCCAGCCCAACCAGGCGCTGTCGGTCGCGCTGCTGGAGATGCGCGCGCAGGCCCCCTACAACGAGCCGTTCCGGGAGCGGTTCCAGCAAAACGACGAGTACACGCGGTTCATGCTCAAGTCGGTCATCAGCCACGGCATCGACGAAGGCGCTTTCGAAGCCGTCGACGCCGACCACGTCGCCCGCTCGCTCATGACCATCGTCGACGGCGCGCGCACCCGGTCGGTCGTGCACGGCGATCCGTCGGCGCTGGCGGCCGGCAGGCGGACCGCCAGCGAGTACGTCGACGCCACCCTGCTGTAGCCCCCGCGATCACGCCCGGGTGGTGTCGACGACCGACAGGCTGCCGTCGAGGGTGACGGTCAGCGATTCGTCGTCGAGGCGGATGGTGACCGTGGCGCGGTCGCGGTCAGGGTCGTACGCGGTGGTGTCGTCGGTCACACACCAGCCGAGCGTCCAGTGTGGCGTGCTCGTCACGTCGATCCCGTGGTCGGCGTGGAACGCGACCACCGTGGCGTCGTCGAGCAGCGACAGCCCGACCGGGGAGGACAGCGTGTGCTGGCACTGCTGGCAGGTGTGGTCGACGCGCACGTTCAGGTCGAGGCGGGAGTCGTCGTCGGGGGTCAGGGTGGTCGTCATGCGGCCCCCGCATTCGGGGCAGACGCCGTCGGCGGCCAGGCAGTGGAGGTGGCGGATGCGCTGATCGAAGGCCGCCGCGACCTCGGCGTCCGAGCGGTTGCGGAGGCCCCCCGGCGGGAACGCGTACCGGGCGTACGTGGTGGTGCACGCCGCACACTCGACGCTGAGGCGTTCGTCGGCGTACTGGCCGACGAGTGTGTCCCCACACGCAAAGCAGGTGCCCGTGATCGGCACCGAAAGGGACACGCGGTCGGTGAACGTGCCCGCGAGGATCGCGCGCACGACCTTCTCGCCGGCGTACTGGAACTCGTAGCCGTCGTCGGTCGACCGCACGAAGTGGTCGGTGAGCTTCGAGAGGTGGTAGTTGAACTGCGCGGAGTCGCGCATCCCGACGCGCTTGCGCAGCGCCGAGAACGACACCGGGCGCTCGGGGGCGCGCCACAGCGCCTGCAGGATGTCGATGCGGGTTTCGTTCCCGAGAAGCGCGAACGCATCAGCGGCGGCCAGTCCGTCGTCGTCTTGGGTCGCCGACGAGGCGGACTGTGGGGTGTCCGGATCGGGCGACTGCTCGGAGCCACTCATGGGCGTGCTTGGGCGACCACGCTCATAACCGTTCCCGGTGGACGGCGTACTAGGTGGCGTCCCGGACGACGAGCGCCACCCCGACGATCGCGGCGGCGACGTACGCCGGGTGCGCCGTCGGATACGTGGCCAGCGCCGACGCCGCGGCGACGTACTGGCCGCTGCCGAGCGCGGTGCTGAACGTCCTCCCGGGACCGGGCGTGACCGTCCACCACCAGACGTGCGCGATCGCCGCCACGACGAACAGCACGCCGACCAGCGACAGCGGTCGTCTGGCGACGACATCCCCTGGACCTCCCCTGCGTCTCATCGGCCGAACGTTGGCCAACCACCCGGAAAAGTGTAGCCACTCGCCGCCCCACCGGGATTGAAGGGCGGGCGCGACGACTGCCAGCTATGCCCGACTTCGAATCGCGGACGCGGGACTGCCAACGAACCATCCGGGACGCCGGCGCGGCCGGCGCGGTGTTGTTCCCGAGCCCGAACCTCTACTACCTCAGCGGCTTCGACGAGACGCCCTCCGAGCGCCTGCTGGTGTTGGTCGTTCCGGCCGACGGCGAGCCGGCGTTCGTCGCGCCGGCGCTGTACGAGACGCAACTCGCCGCGGAAACCTGGGTCGATGACATCCGAACGTACACCGACAGTCAAGACCCCAGTGCGGTGGTGCGCGCCGTCGCCGCCGACCGCGGGCTGACAGACGGCCGGCTGCTCGTTGACCCCACGATGTGGGCGCAGTTCACGCAGTTGCTGCGGGACACGCTGCCGGACGCCACTTGGGGGTTGGCTGACGCCGTGCTCGGGTCGCTGCGGGTGCGCAAAGACGACGCCGAGCTGGACGCGCTCCGGCGGGCGGGCGGGGCCGCCGACGCCGCGATGGCAGACGTGCGCGGGCTCGGCGCGGACGCCATCGGGATGACCGAGCACGAGCTCGCCGACTTCATCGCCGACCGGCTGGCCGCCCACGGCGGCACCGGCGTCTCGTTCGATGTGATCGCCGGCAGCGGTCCCAACGGCGCGAAGCCACACCACACCCACGACGCCCGGGAGATCCAGCGGGGCGACCCGGTGGTGTGTGATTTCGGCACGGTCGTCGACCGCTACCCCAGCGACCAGACCCGGACGGTGGTGTTCGCGGGCGATCCACCGGCGGCGTTTCGGACGGTCCACGAGGTCGTGCGGGACGCCCACCGGGCCGCCGTGGACGCGGTCGAACCCGGGGTGTCCGCGGGCGCGGTCGACGCCGCCGCGCGGCGCGTCATCGCGGACGCCGGCTACGGCGACGCGTTCGTGCACCGGACCGGCCACGGGGTCGGCCTCGACGTCCACGAGGCCCCGTTCATAGTCGCTGACAGCGACCGCAAACTCGATGTGGGGATGGTGTTCTCCATCGAACCCGGCGTCTACCGCCCGGGGGAGTTCGGCGTCCGCATCGAGGACCTCGTGGTGGTCACCGCCGACGGCTGCGAGCCGCTCACGGACACCGCGCGCGGCTGGCGGGTCGACTGAGCCACGGGGGCTGGGTGGTCGGTCGCGGCGGCGCGGCGTTCCGGGATGCAGACGTTTTTCAGCGGGGCAAGCCGAGCACCTGTATCCATGGTCCCGAATCCCTTCAGCTGGCTGCTCCGGGCAGTCGGCGTCGCGATCGCGCGCCTCGGGTTGATCTCCGAGTCGCGCGCACGGCGAACCGCCGAGTTGGCGTGGCCGCGAATCCTCACTGGCATCGGCAGGATGTCGAAGAGTGCGGCCGACGTCGCAATGGTGGGTGCCGCCCTGGGGTCGGCGGCCATCACGGGCGTCGGCTACGCGGGACCGTTCTGGGGGGCGGCGTTCAGCATCGGCGGCGGGCTGGCAGCCGGCACCATCGCGTTGGTCTCCCAGCGGTTCAGCGCCGACGAGATCGCGGACGCCGGGCAAGCGCTGCGATCGAGTGCCGCGCTCACCGTGGCTGCGACGCTCCCGATCGCGGTGCTGTTCTACTCGCATCCGGCCGCGCTGATCGGGCTGTTGACCGACCGGCAGGCGGAGATCGCCTTCGGAGCGGACTACCTCCGCGTGGTCGCGTTCGGGGTGCCGTTTGCGGGCCTGAACCTCATCGGGAGCCGCGCGCTCATCGGCGCTGACGACGCCTACACCGCGATGGTGCTGCGCGGCGGCGGCGCGCTCGCCAACATCGGCCTCAACGGCGTGTTCATCTTCGGCCTGGGGTGGGGTGTCGTGGGTGCCGGTCTGGGCACCGTGCTCAGCAACGTCGTGGTGACCACGGCGTTCGTCGTGGGGCTGTCGCGTGGCCGCCTGCCGGCCGTCGGCGCGTTCCCCATGACGGTCTCGGTGCGGGGCGCGTACTGGGTGCGCGATGACTGCTGGGACATCGTCACCATCGGGCTGCCCGTGGTGGGCCGGAACTCGGTGTGGACGCTGGCGCGGTTCCCGCTGTTGGCGTTCATGAGCCTGTTCGGGCAGCCCGTCGCCGCCGCGTACATCATCGTGCGCCGCGTGTTCGGCATCATGAACACGCCCGGCTGGGGGTTCGGGCTCGCGGCGTCCAGCCTCGTCGGCCAGGAGCTCGGGCAGGGCAGGGAGTCCACGGCGGCCGCCTACGGCCGCGAGATCACGCTGTATTCCGTGGTGATGTACGTCATGTTCGCGGGCGTCGTCTGCGCGTTCGCCGGCCAGATCGTGGGTGTGTTCGTTGACTCCGCGAGCGACCCCAGCGTCCCGATCGCCGTGACGATGGTGTACGTTGCGGCGGCCGCGGTGATCCCCCAGGGGATCGGCGCGACGGTTGCGGGCGCGCTCGACGCCACGGGCGACACCCGGTGGCCGTTCTACTCGCGGGCGGTGGGGATGCTCGGCGCGCTGCCGCTGGTGTATCTCGGCGCGACAACGCCGCTCGGGCTGTACGGCATCTACCTCTCGTTGTTCTCGGAGACGTGCGTGCCCGCGGTGGTCAACTACCTCCGGTTCCGGTCGGGCAAGTGGAAGGCGATCAGCCGCGAGTACCGGCCGGACGCGGCGGACTGAGCGCTCACGTGAGCGCCGGCAGCACGGTGTCGAGGTCCGACACCGAGTCGATGACGTGATCGGGCTCGACGTCGCTCGCCGCCAGCGCGGCGTCGTCCGTGACCCCGGACAGCACCAGGACGGTCGTCATGCCGGCGCGGTTCCCCATCTCGATGTCCGTCTCGATGCGGTCGCCGACCATCACACACCGGGCCAGCGGGACGCCGAGCAGGTCCGTCGCGGCCTCGACGGCGACCGGCGACGGTTTCCCCAACACCCGATCGAGGGACCGCCCGGTAGCGCCCTCGATGGCACCGACCATCGACGCGCAGTCCGGAACCTCGCCGCCGGCGACGGGACACGTCCGGTCGGGGTTCGTCGCCAGGAACGGCGTCCCCTCGTCGACCGCGTTGAACGCGTCGGTGAGGGTGTCGTAATCGAAGTCGTGGTCCATCGACACCAGCAGAACGTCGGCGCGACCGGGGTCTGTGGTGGTGGCGACGCCGTGGGCGGCGAGCTCCTCGAACAGCGGCGGCTCGCCGACGACGAACACCGACTCCCCGGGGTGGGCGCGCGCCAGGTAGGACGCCGCGATGGACGCGGCGTTGAGGATCGCGGACTCGTCGGCCGGCACCCCGAGCCCGTCGAGTTTCGACGCGAACGCGTCGCGGCGCTCGATCGCCTTGTTCGAGAGGAACCCCACGCCGACCCCGGCGGCCCGCAGCCCGTCGACCGCCGCCGCGGCCCCCGGCACCAGGGCGTCGCCCACGTAGATCGTTCCGTCGAGGTCGAACAGAACGCCGTCAGCGGCTTCGTCTGACACGCCTGCTACTCGGGGCGGTGGCGCAAAAAGGGCTGCTCCGGCTCCCGACCGGTGGGAAGGACACGGCATTTACGCGCGCCGTCCCTGACGGCCGGTATGGACACCGCCGACCCGCCGCTTGCGGTCGACATCGATGGCACGCTGAGTCGCGCCGATCGCTCCATCGACGGCCGCGTGCTGGACGTGCTTCGTGGGTGGGATGGACCGGTCGTCGTCGCGACGGGCAAGGCACTGCCGTACGCGGTCGCGCTCTGCCAGTTCGCGGGCATCGCCGAGCGCGTGATCGCGGAGAACGGCGGCGTCGCGTACGTCGGCGACGAGCTGCTGCAGTTCGGTGACAGCCGGGCGGTCGAACAGGTCGCGGCGGCGTTCGAGGACGCCGGCCACGACATCGGCTGGGGGGACGCGGACCTCACGAACCGATGGCGGGAGACCGAGCTCGCCGTGAGCCGCGAGCAACCCCTGGACGTGCTGTCGGCGTTGGCCGCCGATCACGGCCTCCACGTCGTCGACACCGGGTTCGCGTACCACGTCAAACCCGAGTCGATGAGCAAGGGCAACGCGTTGCCCGCGGTCGCGGACCGGCTGGGCGTGTCGGCCGGCGACTTCGCGGCTGTCGGGGACTCCGCGAACGACGTCGAGCTGTTCGAAGCCGTGGGGGAGTCGTACGCCGTCGGGAACGCCGACGACCACGCGAAAGGCGCGGCCGAGACAGTGCTGTCCGAGACGCACGGCGACGGCTTCCTGGCGGCCGTCGACCGGATCCGCTCGTAGCGGCGACGCCGGTCAGGAGAACAGCGACCGCAGCCAGTCCATGATGCCGTCGGTCTGGGTGCGCTCGCGCTCGAACTCGTCGTAGAGCGCGTCGAGGAACGCGCGACGCGTGTCGAACTCGCTGCGATCGGTCGCCTCGACGGCGGCCGAGAGTGCGATCCGGTGGCCCGTGGGTCCGACCTTGATCTCGGGGTCGCCGAGCGCCGCAACGACGGCGTCACCGGTCGCTGGGAAGGACACGTCGGCGTCCCGGAGGTGTTCGTCGACGGTCGCGATGCCGAACACAGCCGAGTCGGCGCCTGTCGTGTCGTCGTCTCCCGTCGGAGAACGCGCAGCCATACACACGTGTTGTGGTGTGCTCAGCAAAAACCCATGGGTCCCCCCATTGAGGGCCACATTTAGGCGTCTGGAAGCCCTGAGTCACGAATCCTGATGAGCGACGCGCCAGTCGGGGATCGCCACTCGGAGCACGAACGCCGGCTGGTACGGGAGTTTGCGGCGTTGCTGTACCGCCCCCAGTCGTGGTACGCGGGCGTCGTCGGCCCCGACGGCCGGATCGAGTACGCCAACGAGGCCGCGCGGGACGTGATCGGCGCGGACGCACGCGACCTCGTCGGGACGTTCTTCTGGCAGGCCCCGTGGTTCACTCACGACCAGGACGTGCAGGCGGCGGTCCGCGAGCAGGTTGCGGCGGCCGTCCAAGGGGAGGCAAGCCAGTTCACCGCGACCCACCGCACGAGCGGCGGTGGGACGGCCACGGTCGAGCTGGAGTTGCAGCCGATGCCGGCCCCCGCCGTGGACGGCATCGACGACCACGACCACGCGTTTGCGGTCGTGGTCGTCGGTCGGCGGGCGGCCAGCGAGTCGACGGCGGCCGACGTCGAGTCGGCGCTCGACGCGGTGCAGGCGCTGTACGCCGCCACCGACACCGACGACCAGGTGCCGTTCGACGACCGCGTTCGCACGGCGCTTGCGGTCGGCGCCGACTACCTCGGGTTCGAGGAGGGGTTCTACACGAAGATCGACGCCGGGACGCAGTTCGTTCGCGTCTCCGTCGGCGACCACCCGCTGTTGCAGCCCGGCGAGCAGACCGCGCTGGCGGACACGTACTGTCGGGAGACGATCGCCGACGACGCGCCGACGGTGGTGCGGGACGCCGGTGCGTCGGCGTTCGCCGACGACACCGCCTACGACGTGTTCGGCCTGGAGTGTTACATCGGCGCGGAGATCCGTCGGGACGGCACCACGCACGGGACGGTGTGTTTCGCCGACCGGGACGCCCATCCGGAGCCGATCACGGCGGCCGACGAGGCGTTCGTCGGGGTGCTTGCGGACTGGCTGGAGCGCGAGCTCAGACACCGCCGCGAGCGCGACCAGCTCACCCAGCAGGCCGACCGGCTGGGGGAGTTCGCGGGCGTCGTCAGCCACGACCTCCGCAGCCCGCTGAACGCGGCCAGCGGGCACCTCGATCTGGCTGCCGAGCATCTCGACGCCGGGGACACTGACGGCCGCGCGAGCGACGCCATCGAGAACGCGCACGCCGCCATCGACCGCATGACCGATCTCGTGGCGGGCGTCCACGAGTTGGCGGCGCAGGGCGACGTTGTCGGTGATCCTGCGGCGGTGTCGGTGGCGTCGGTGGCCGCCGACGCGGCGGCAACCGCGCTTCCGGACGCGGCGACCCTGACCGTCGACATCGGTGCCGACGTGCGGCTGGCGGCCGATCCGGAACGCCTCCGCACGGTGTTCGAGAACCTGTTCCGGAACGCCGCCGAGCACGGCGGCGAGACCGTCTCGGTGTCGGTTCGGCGCGTCGATCCACACCCCGATGCGGGCGGGGCTGGGTTCGTGGTGACCGACGACGGCCCGGGGTTCGGTGATCTCGATCCGGAGGCCGCCTTCGAGCCGGGGCTGTCGACGCGCGCCGGCGGGAGTGGCTACGGACTGCGCATCGTTCGCGCCGTCGTGAACGCCCACGGGTGGACGGTGACGGCCGCCGACGCTCCCGATGGCGGTGCCCGATTCGAGATCCGGGGCGTGGAGTTCACGCCGGACTGCTAGTCGTCGTCATCGTCGCCCGGGCTGGGTGCCTGCTCGGCGGCGGGCGCGTCGTGGGTGCCGGTGGGCGGTCGGTTCACTTCCGCGGCCGCCGACTCGCTGAGGTCCGTCTCGGTGGTGAGTTCGGTCATGTCGTCGGCGTCGTCGCCGGCGTCGCGGGCGTCCTGGTCGATGCGCATCGAACAGAAGTCCACGCCACACATCGAACAGAAGCGGGCGTCCTTGTAGTTGTCACCGGGCAGCGTCTGGTCGTGGAACGCCTGTGCGCGCTCGGGGTCGAGCGCGAGGTCGAACTGGCGGTTCCAGTCGAAGTTGTAGCGCGCCTCCGAGAGCGCGTCGTCCCAGTCGCGGGCACCTGGTTTGCCGGCGGCGACGTCGCCCGCGTGGGCGGCGATCCGGTAGGCGGCCATGCCGTCGCGGACGTCCTCGGCGTCGGGGAGTCCGAGGTGCTCTTTGGGCGTGACGTAGCAGAGCATCGCGGCCCCGGCGCGCGCGGCCTCGGTCGCACCGATGGCGCTGGTGATGTGGTCGTAGCCGGGGGCGATGTCGGTCACCAGCGGGCCCAGCACGTAGAACGGGGCGCCGTCGCAGACCTCCTGTTGGCGGTCGACGTTGGCGCGGATCTGGTCCATGGGGACGTGGCCGGGGCCTTCGACCATCGCTTGGACGCCGTGGTCCCAGGCGCGCCGGGTGAGCTCTCCGAGGGTGTCGAGTTCGGCGAACTGGGCGTCGTCGCTGGCGTCCGCGACCGACCCCGGGCGTAGGCCGTCGCCCAGCGAGATGGTGACGTCGTGGGCCTGCAGGATCTCACAGAGCTCGTCGTAGTGGGTGTACAGTGGGTTCTGTTCGCCGTGTTCGGTCATCCACTGCGAGAGGATCGACCCGCCCCGGGAGACGATGCCGGTGGTGCGGTCGTCGGTGAGCGGGAGGTGTTCGGCCAGAACGCCGGCGTGCAGGGTCATGTAGTCGACGCCCTGCTTGGCCTGCTTCTCGACGACGTCGATGAGGTGGTCGGGCGTGATGTCGGTGACGTCCTCGACACGGGTCACCGCCTCGTAGATGGGCACCGTCCCCACGGGAACCGGCGAGTTGTCGATGTTCGCCGTGCGGATGCCGTCGAGGTTCTCCCCCGTCGAGAGGTCCATGACGGTGTCGGCGCCGTAGTGGACTGCGGTGTGGAGCTTTTCGAGCTCGTCGTCGATGTCGCCGGTGGTGTCGCTGTTCCCGATGTTCGCGTTGACCTTGGTGGCGAAGTCGCGACCGATGATCATCGGGTCGAGGGCGTCGTGGTGGTGGTTGGCTGGGATGACGGCGTGGCCGTCGGCGACCGCCTCGCGGACGACTTCGGGATCGCGGCCTTCACGGTCTGCGACGCGGCGCATCGCGTCTGTGACGGTTCCGTCGCGGGCGTGTTGGAGCTGTGTTGACATCAATTACTTAGTGATACCACTAGATAATAAAATCACGTGGTCGACGCGAGTCACCGGGAACACACCACCCGGCTGTGTCACCCATCGGTGGGCTCCGAAGGCGGTTCCGTGTCGTCGGTGGCGGCGCTGACCGCGATCCCCTCCCCCAACGGTACCAGCGCCGTCTCGAAGCCGGACGCGTCCCGAACGCGCCGGACGTACGCCGCGACCCCCGCGGTTGCGGCGTCGGCCGCCCCGCCGCCGTCCCGGACCGCGTCGGTGACCGCCGGCGCGGTGACCGGGCCGGCCATGACGTTGTCGGCAACGATCAGTCCGCCCGGCGCGAGCACGTCCACGGCGTGCTCGAAGGCCGCCGGATACCGCGCCTTGTCGTGGTCGATGAACACGACATCGAACGGCCCCTCGTAGTCGGTGATCGTGTCGAGCGCGTCGCCAACCTCGAAGACGGCGGTTGCGTCGGCGTCGGCCCGATCGAGAAACGACCGCGCGTCCGCCAGTCGGTCGCTGTCGTGGTCGGTGAGCACCAGTTCCCCGTCGGCCGGCAGCACCGGCAGCATCCACGCCGCCGAGTAGCCGAACCCGGACCCGAACTCGAAGACCCGTTCGGCGTCGCTGAGCGTCGCGAGCACCCGCAGAAACCGGCCGACGTCGGGGCCGACCGTCGGGAACGAGCGGTCCTCGCCGTGGGCGGCCATCTCCGCCAGCAGCGGCGACGGCTCGGCGTGGCCGGCGGTGAGCAGTGCAGTGATGTCGGTGTCGAGGAGTCGACCCATGCGGCACGGTGACGGCGGCCCGCCAGTTAGGCGTTGGTGGCGCGCGTCACTCGCCGTCCGTCCACTTGATCGAGCAGCCCCGGGCCGGCAGAAACGCCGTCTCGACGGGATCGCCGGCGAGCACGGCGTCGATGGCGTCCCGCATGTCGCCGCCGTCCCGCGTCGGGTCCTCGTCGGGGGCGAGCGCGTCGTCGAGGCGGCCGTGGTACGCGACCCTGAACGCGGCGTCGTCGTCGGTGTCGGCGGTGCGGAGCAGGAACGGATCGGGGGTGCAGGTCGCACCGTACGCCCGGGCGGTGGCCTGGGTGGCGTCGCGCAGGTACGCGTCGTACTGGATGGTGCCGTCCGCGACGAGGGCCTGCATGCGCGCCATGGAGTCCGCGGGATACTCGTCGGCGTCGTTGGGGTTGATGCCGACGACCGCGACGCGGTCGTAGTCGGCGGCGATGGCGTTGAGCGTGTCGACTTTCGCCTTCGCGTACGGGCAGTGGTTGCACGTGAACACGACGACCACCGCGTCAACGTCGGTGAACGACGCCAGCGAGTGTGTTTCGCCGTCGGCACCGGGCAGCGAGAACCCGGGGGCGGGAGCGCCCACCTCCAGCTCCGGCTCGGAGTCTAGTTGCACCATAGCCGGCGATGTCGGGCGCGCCGATCAAATAGCCGGGGGGTGTGCGCCCCGCCACCCGTGTGGGCTACCGGACAGTCAGGCCGACGCGGCGAGCGCGTACTCGCCGGGCTGGGACTCGACGAGCACGCCCTCGTGGACGAGGTGGTCGAGGTGGGCGTACGCCTCGCCCGGGCCGTGGAGGACGTGGATGTCGTGCAACTCGCCGAACAGGGCGTCGCTGACGGTCCACGCCGAGACGGGCCCCCGGGCACGAACCACGTCGAGGACGCGCTCGGTGCGCTCGTCGTGGTGGGCGGCGATGTCGCGGGCGCGTGCCGCCGGCGCGAAAACGGGGCCGCGGTGGCCGGGCCACGCCCGGTCAAGGTCGAGGGCCTCGATGCGCTGGAGGCTGTCACGGTACCGCTGGAGCGGGCGCTCGACACGCACGTCCGCGCCGCCGACGTTGGGGGTGTACTTCGGGAGGATGGCGTCGCCGACGAACGCCTCTCGACGGCCGTCGCGCTCGACAACGTATGCCACGAGGCCGGCGGCGTGCCCGGGGAGATGGACGACCTCTGCGTCGAGGCCGCCGAGCTGGACGGTGTCCCCGTCGGACAACGGCGTCACGTCGGCCGGTTGGCCCTGGAGGCCGTCGTGGGTGTCGAGGAAGTCGTTGAGTTCGGCCTGTTTGTCGGCTGGCATCCCCCATTCGTCGAGGTAGGCCGCCTGCGTGGCCGCCATCCCACTGACGGCGTCGGCGTCCTGCGCCACCATGGCTGCGTCCGCTTCGTGGACGTAGACGGTGGCGTCGCCGTCGGCCTGGATCGTGCCCGCGAGGCCGGCGTGGTCGTGGTGCCAGTGTGTCAATAGGATCCGGTCGATGGCGGCAAACGACGTGCCGCGGTCGTCGAGCGCCGTCCGAAGCTCCGCCTCGACGGCCGGTGTGGCGATACCGGTGTCAACGAGTGTTGTCGGCGCGGCGTCGTCGCCGACGCCGAGGAGGTAGACGCTGTTCCGGCCCTCGAAGGCGGCGTTCGTCAACTGGAACTGATGCACGACACAGGGTAGCGTGTGCGTGCTCATATAGCTGTGTCGTTGGCTCCCACACTGATCCGGAACTGCGGGTGTCTCCAGCGGGAACGGGCGCGCTGTGCCGGCCGCGTGTCCCACAGCGTCCGTGGACAGCCCGTCAGCACCGACTGTTCGGTGGACGGTGCTACGCAGGGGTGCCGCGACTCGCGATGACGAACCCGGCGAGGCAGCCGACAGGAACGGTGAGCCACCACGTGAGCCGGAACCCGGCGTAGAAGAAAACCAGTGGGAGTGTGACGTCGAACGTCGCGAACCCAGCGACGCTGAGTACTCCGATGACGAGCACCCCGAGCGCCGAACCACCGAGATACGCCAGGAGTGCGCCGATGCCACCGAGCAGCGTTCCCGTGATCCGCCGTCGCGGCGGGAACACGCGCCAGCCGGCGAAGCCGATGAGGAACGCTGCCGGGGCGGCGACGAAGAGCCCGCTGCTTGCCAGGACTGTCGCATCCGACGTGTTGATTTCGGCGAAGAACTGTGGAACGAGTCCGCCGTACCCGGTCGGGATGATGGTTTTCTGGACGGCCGCGACGGCGGCGACGTACAGCAGTGCCGCAACGGCAGCGGCGATCATCGCAGTGTAGCCCGCGGTGACGTCACCACGGTCGGTGCCGGGGCCGTAGTTCTTGCGGAGGGTCTGGAGGGCGGTTGCGTACCCCATGACCGGACCCATACGCGCACCGACAATATAGCTGTGGGAACGCGGGCGGGTGCTGCACCGCGAGTCGGGGCGCTACCGAACGGTGTACGGCTCCGGGCCGACGAGGAACCGCCCGAGGTCGGCCTGCCGCTGGTAGTCGGTGGCCATGACCGCACGCAGCGCCTCGACGTACGCGGTTTCCTGGGCGGCGCTCCAGGCGTCGGGCTGAACGCAGGGGACGACCAGCCAGCCGCTGCCGTGGAGTTCCGTGGCGTGGCGGTCCTCAAGGCTGGCGTCCGCGGGGTCGATCGCCGTACACGTTTCGAGGACGTGCGTGGTTGCGCGCTCGCCGACCGGGAGGAGGACGTGGGCGGTGATGGCGCGGAGCTCCGCGTCGAAAAACGGCTCCAGCTCCCGGTAGTCGGCCGGCGTCGGGGTGCCCTCGGGGACGCAGGGGTGGAGGTACGAGAAGAAGCTGTTGTCCGGGTCGTCGATGGGCGGCGTGTCGTCGGCGGCCGTCGTGAGGACGCCGGCGTCCCGGAGTGCGCTCCGGAGCCGGTCGCCCGCCGCCGAGCCGGTGAACGGGGTTCCCGTGTCGGTGCCGCCGTGGACGCCGGGGTGGTCGCCGATGACGTGGATGTCGGCGTTGGCGTCGCCGTGCCCGGGAACGAACGATTCACACGGTGGCTGCATGTCGAAGGGGTTGGTCGTTCGGTCCGTGACGTTCTGCACGCCCCCGGGTAGTCGGCCGGCCGGCTTAAGCCCCGCGAGCCACGGTGTGGCGTCACTATCCACGGCTCGCGGGCCGGTCCGGGTCGCCGGTCCGCGGGAGTAAGGCTATGCACGTGCCGCCACTATGACAGCCCATGACAACCGTCTGGGTGCTCGGGAACCAGCTCACCAGGACCGCAGGGCCGCTCACGGACGACCCCGACCGCGTGTTGCTGATCGAGGCCGCGGCGCTCGCGCGCCGCCGGCGCTACCACCCCCAGAAGCTGTGCATGGTGTTCGCAGCGATGCGGCATTTCCGGGACGAACTCCGCGACGACGGCGTCGACGTCGTCTACGAGCGCGCCGAGACGTTCGGCGCGGGGCTGGACGCGTACTTCGACGCGCATCCGGGCGACGACCTGGTCGTGCAGCGGCCGGCGAACCACGGGACGGCCGACCGACTCCGAGAGCTGGTGGCTGCCCGCGGTGGCAGCCTCCGCGTGGTGGCGAACGCGCAGTTCCGCTGCTCGCCCGCACAGTTCGACGACTGGATGGGGACGGAGCCGCCGTTCAAGCACAGACCGTTCTACCGCCACATGCGCCGCGAAACCGGCTATCTGATGCGCGACGACGACACCCCGGAAGGCGGCGACTGGAGCTACGACGACCAGAACCAGGAGACACCCCCGGCGGAGTACGACTCGCCGTCGGTCGGCGGCTTCGAGTACGACGAGCACGTGCCGGCAGTCCGCGACTGGGTCGCCACGGAGTTCGACACCTGGGGCGACCCGGACGGGTTCGACTGGCCGGTGACCCGCGAGCAGGCCACGCGCGCCCTGGAGTCGTTCGTCGCGGATCGGCTGGCGGGGTTCGGCCCCTACGAGGACGCCGTCCTCGCCGACGACTGGCACCTCGAACACAGCCTGTTGTCCGCGGCGGTGAACATCGGCCTCCTCCACCCCGAGGAGGTCGCCGACGCCGCGCTCGACGCGTACCGGTCGCGCGACGACATCCCGCTGAACTCCATCGAGGGGTTCGTGCGCCAGCTCATCGGCTGGCGGGAGTTCATGCGCCACGTCTACCGCCACCAGATGCCGGGGCTGGCGACCGCGAACCAGCTGGGGGCCGACCGCGACCTGCCGCCGCTGTACTGGACGCCAACGGCGACCGACATGGCGTGTCTGGGGTCCGCGGCCGGGCGCGTCTACGACCGCGGCTACGCCCACCACATCGAGCGCCTGATGGTGCTGTCGAATTTCGCGCTGACGTACGGCGCGCGCCCGCAGGCGCTCACGGAGTGGTTCCACGGCGGGTTCGTGGACGCCTACGATTGGGTTGTCACGCCCAACGTGGTGGGCATGGGCTCGTTCGGGACCGACGCGTTCACCTCGAAGCCGTACGCGTCGTCGGCGAACTACATCGACAAGATGACCGACCACTGCAGCGACTGTGCGTTCGACCCCGACAGCACGGTCGGCGAACGCGCGTGCCCGTTCAACAGCCTCTACTGGGATTTCCTCGCGACACACGAGGACACCCTGCGGTCGAATCACCGCATGGGGCTGGTGTACTCGCATTTGGACAGCAAACGCGACGCCGGCAAGCTGGCGGCGATCCGGGAGCGCGCACAGCGCGTCCGGGAGGGCGTGGCCGCGGGCCGGCTGTAGCCGAGCGCCGCGCACAGCGCCGTTACGAACGCGTAACTGAGTGTGGTGAGGTAGCCTTAACATCCCGGCTGCCGTACCGGCTGACATGACAGACACGGATCGCCTGCCCGCGTGGTGTCCCGGTGACAGTTGGTGCTCGATCACCACGACGGCGTCGTTGGTCGGGAAGAAATGGCATCCCGTGATCATTCACCGCCTCCTCAGTGAGGGCCCCCTGGGGTTCAACGCGCTGCAGGAGGAGGTCGACGGCATCTCCAGTAAGGTGCTCTCCGAGAGCCTCGACGACCTCGAAGACAAGCAGATCGTCTCCCGAACGATCGTCAGCGAGAAACCCGTTCGCGTCGAGTACGCACTCACCGAACTCGGTCAGTCACTCGAACCCGTGGTGTCGTCGATGGCCGAATGGGGCCACCAACACCTCGATCCGGTCGACGAAGAAGCAGCGTCGGTCGTGTAGGCGCTAGTCGAGGAGGGCTTCAACGGGCTTGTCGGCGTCGTCCTCGGCGGTCTCTTCGTCCCCGAGTTTCAGTCGGTAGAGGTTCTGGCGGGCGTCCGGGATGTAGATGTCCTTCTCGACGACATCGGCGTCCTGCAGTCGGTCGAGTGCGTCGCGGACGGTGCGCTGTGAGAGCCGGGAGTTCTCCACGATCTGCTTTTGGGTCAGTCCGCCGTTGTACTCCAGAACCTTCAGTACAAGCTTCGCACTCGGCGGCAGCTCTTGGACGGTTTCGTCAGTTGAACTCATTCGTATCAATGCAGGGGTGCCGGCCACTTAGGCACTCGGTAACGCCGGTGTGAGCCGGTTACCTGCCGGTAACCCGGTGTCTTCGGGGGGTTGAGTGGCCGCCGACGAACCCGGCGGCACAAACGGTGACTGGCGGCCCTATGCGTCGGCCAGCTCGGCGTCGTAGCCGGCGAGTTCGACGCTCCGCAACAGGTCGTCGTCGGTCGCGTCTCCATCCACGGTCACAGTGCCGCTCTCGTGGTCGGCGTCCACGTCGGAAACCGCAGCCACGCCTGCGAGTGCGTTCTCCACGATGTCTTCACAGCCCTCACAACCCATCTCGTCGATGGAGAGAGTCTTTGGCATGCGACCGGCGCTACTCGATCAACTGATTAGGGTCTTGCGGCTTCGCGCCGCCACACCCCGGCTAGCGACCGAGCAGCGAGTAATCCTCGTCGGGCGTGTACCTGCCGAAGAGCAGGCTGTTGGTGAGCACGCTGACACTCGACACCGCCATCGCGCCGGCCGCCAACACCGGCTGAAGCAGCCCCAGCGAGGCCAGCGGGATCATCGCGGTGTTGTAGCCCAGCGCCCAGAAGAGGTTCTGTTTGATCTTCGCGAGCGTGCCCTCGCCGATGCGGATGGCTTGGATCACGTCCGCGGGGTCGTCGCGCATCAACGTCACGTCCGCCGCCTCGATCGCCACATCGGTGCCCGATCCGATCGCGGCGCCGACGTGCGCGGTGGCGAGCGCGGGGGCGTCGTTGACACCGTCCCCGACCATCATGGCGTCGGCGTCGCCCGCCTGGATGGCGTCGACGGCGTCGGCTTTCTCCCCGGGGAGCACGCCCGCCCGAACGTGCTCGGGCGAGACCCCCACGTCGGCGGCGACCGCGCGCGCGGTGCGTTCGTTGTCGCCCGTGATCATGTGCACGTCGAGGCCGCGATCCTGGAGGGCGTCGACGGTGGCGGCTGCCTCGGGCTTGACCGTGTCGGCGTCCGCGACGACACCGGCAACCCGGTCGTCGACGGCAACCAGCATCGCGGTCTTCCCCTCGCGTTCGAGGCGTTCCATGGCGTCGGCGGCGGGCGCCGGGTCGATGTCCGCGCTCGTGAGGAGCGCGCGGTTCCCCACGCGGACGCGGCGACCGTCGACGGTCGCGACGATGCCTTTGCCGGGGACGTTCTCGAAGGCATCGACTGCGGGAACGTCGAGGCCGCGGTCCTCGGCGCCCGCGACGATGGCGGTCCCGAGCGGGTGCTCGCTGTTGGACTCGGCGGCGGCGGCCAGCCGGAGCACGGCGTCCTCGTCGACAGCGGCGTCGCTCCGGGTGGCGGTGCCGCCGTCGGGGACGGCGGCGACGGCCTCGACGTCCGTGAGCTCCATCGCGCCGGTCGTCAGAGTGCCGGTCTTGTCGAACACGACCGCGTCCAACTCGGTCACGCGCTCCAGGACATCGCCGCCCTGGAAGAGCACGCCGTGTTTCGCGCCGATGCTCGTGCCGATCATCGTCGCGGCCGGCGTCGCGAGCCCGAGCGCACACGGGCACGCGATGAGGACTGCGGACGCGAACACGACGACGGCGAACTCGCCGGTGCCGACGGCCGCCGGGCCGCCGCTGACGAGCCCCCACAGCGGAAGCGCCGACACCACGTCAGCCAGCAGCCCGGGGGCGAACCACCATACCGCCCCCCAGAAGACGGCGTTGGCGATGACCGCGGGGACGAAGTACGCGCTGATGCGGTCGGCCAGGCGTTGGATGTCCGGCTGGCGGGACTGGGCGTCCCGAACCGTGGTGACGATCTGCTGGATCGCGGTGTCCGCCCCCACCTTCGTGGCCTGCACGACGAGCACGCCGTTCTCGTTGATCGTGGCGCCGACAACGTCGTCGCCGGGGGCCTTGGACACGGGCACGGACTCGCCGGTGACCATGGATTCGTCGACCGCGGACTCCCCGGACACCACGACGCCGTCGGTCGGAATCTGCTCGCCCGGTTTGACTTTCAGGCGGTCGCCGACCTCAACGTCGTCGGCGGGGATCTCGCGTGTCTCGCCGTCGGCGTCGACGAGGCGCGCGGTGTTGGCCTCCATCTCCAGGAGCTCCCGGAGGGCGTCGCTGGCTTGGCTCTTCGAGCGGGCTTCGAGGTAGTTCCCGAGCGTGATGAACACGAGGATGAGCGCCGCCGTGTCGAAGTAGAGGCCGCCGCCGGCCAGGACGCCGAGCAGCGACGCGAGCGAGTACACGTACGCGGTCGTCGACCCCAGCGCCACGAGGACGTCCATGTTCGCGGTGCCGTTGCGCACGAGCGCCGCATACGAGTTGCTGAGGAACGACCGCCCCAGGACGACGTAGACGGGGGTCGCCAGTGCGAACTCCGCCCACCCGAACGGGATCGTGAGGCCGCCAACGGTGAAGCTGTCGGGAACGACAGCGCCCCCGAACAGGAAGGTGTCGGCGACGAAAAACAGGAGCGGCGCCGACAGCACCGCGCCGAACGCCAGGCGGATGCGTTGTCGTCGCTGCTCCGCGTCCCGGGCCTCGTCGGCGGCGGTCTGGGTGCTGGCACCGGTGTCGGAGTCGGCATCGATGGGGTCGTAGCCGGCGTCGGTGATGGCGGCGTGGACGGCGTCCCGGTCGAACGCTGCGGGGACGTACGTGAGGTGTGCGTCGTCGGTGGCGAAGTTCGCGGACACGTCCAGGACGCCGGGGGCGTCGGCGACGGCGTCTTCGATCGTCTGCGCGCAGTTCGCACAGGTCATCCCGTGGACCGGGATCGTGGTGTCGGCCGTGATCGGGGTGTAGCCGGCGTCCGAGATCGCGGCACAGACGCCCGCCAGGTCGGCGGCGGTGGGATCGTAGGTGACGGTGGCGGCGTCGGTGGCGAAGTTCGCGGTCGCGTCGGTGACGCCGTCGAGCGCGCCCACGGCGTCCTCGACGGTGCCCGAGCAGTTCGCACAGGACATCCCCCCGACATCGATCCGCGCTGTTCTGGTCGTCATCACTGAAGACTACGGCATCCCGATTCAAGCGGTTTCTCCCTTCGACTGTTCGGTGAATCGCCCGCCAGTACTTTTGATTCGAAAGCGCTCGCCCGAGCCACCCCGGGCGGCGGACGAAGTCGGGGGCTGGCTCGCCGCGGCTGTCAGGGGCCGTCACTGTGGAACGGCAGCGAGACATCAGGTCGCTGGGCTGGCATGTGGCGCATACTTATGTGGCTCCGGGTCGGAGAGAGTGACAGCGCCGAACACTGACTCGGCGAACTACAAGGATGCCGTACGATGCCACTGGCGTGCTCCCGCGTCCGCTCCCCCAAGAGATCGACGACGGAACGAACCTCTTGGTCAGTGGGCCGGCGATGTCCGGCACGCGCACGCTCCTGTTCGAGCTCGTTGCGCGCGGCGAGCCCGACGGCGAGGGGGCGGTCCTGACAACGTCGACGGACCCCGCAGAGACGGTCATCGACGACTACGAGGCCATCCGCGGCGGGGACAGCGCGTTCCGCCACGTCATCGACTGCGTGAGCACGCAGTCCGGGAGCGCGTCGCCGGCACCGGGCGTCCATCACGTGTCTTCGCCCAGCGACCTCACGGGGATCGGCATCGAGTTCTCGGGCGTCGCGGAGGCCGCCGAGGCCGCCGGCGTCGACCGGCTTCGCGTGGGGTTCGACTCGCTGTCGCCGGTGTTGATGTACGTCGACGTTCAGCGGCTGTTCCGGTTCCTGCACGTGTTCACCAGCCAGATCCAGAGCCAGGGCTGGCTGGGGGTGTTCGCCATCGACCCGGAGAGCCAGGACGACCAGACGATCACCACGCTCAGCCAGCTGTTCGACGGCGTGCTCGAGGTGCGGCTGCACGACGGCACCCAGGAGGTGCGGCTGCGCGGGCTCGCCGACGCGCCGACGGACTGGCTGCCCGTGGCGGGCGTCCGCCAGTGAGCGGGATCGTGTTCTTCGGGACGGCCGACCGCGAGCGCGTCGTGTCGTTCTACAGATGAACAAGGCGAGTGCATCGGGGCTTGACCCCGAGGTGAAGCCGACACTTAGACGTGTTCTGTTCGTTCGATATACCGTTCAATCGTCTCCGTGGATACCTCGCCCGCTGTTCCGATGTAGTACGACTGCTCCCAGAACCCACCACCCCATAGATATTTTTCCAAGTACGATTCGTGCTGTTCCCACATCTCCCGCGCCGTGATGCTCTTGACCGTTCGCACAATCTCGCTCGGCGCGTGCTTCGGATGGGCTGTCAGGAACAGGTGTACGTGGTCTGGTGAGATGTGGAGCGATAGTATCTCGTAGCCGTACTCGTCGCACACGTTGCGGAAACTCGCTTCCAGCGAATCCTCGATGGGTTCGAGAACTGAGTGACGATATTTTGGACACCACACGAAGTGGTAGTTGACGTTGTACACTGTGTGATTCGAACGCTTTTCACCCATATCGAACCCACTCCACCAACACAGTTAAGTATATCCAAAGGATATACGTGAGTATGGCGAATCGCTTTGAAATCGACGGCGAGGAAGTTCTCGACGGCGAGGTCAAACCGTTCGGGAACAGTGCCCACGTCACCGTTCCGAAACGCTGGCGTGGGGCTGACGTGAAAATCGTCCGAACCTCAGAACCCACCGAACAAGACGAAGAATGACCACCGAACAGACTCTTGTCAAGACACTGGATTTCCAACTCAATATCCAGAGTGACAACGAGGGTCTGCTGTACGCCGCCACGCTCGAAGCGCGGTCGGTGTACAACGAAACCATCCGCCTCGCTAAAGAAGGCGTGGACTGGAACGCCATCCCCGACCGCGTGGCTGATGACGCCAACCTCGTGAAGAACACAACACAGCGCGTCGTTGCCAAAGCACTCGGCGCGATGGAGAACTACTACGAGTACGACGACTTCGGCCAGCCGAGTCACACCAAAGACGGTGAATACCCGCTTCGTGCGAACTACGAGGAGGGATACAGTCTGTCGCTCACCGACGACGGCGACGTAGCCTTCCGTATCAGCGCGAAACCCTACAAGCACGTCACGGGCGTCCTCGAAGGGAGTGATGCTCACCTCGACATTCTCAAGACTGCACTCACGAGCGACGAGTGGAAGGTTGGGACGGCGGAAGCCTTGTTCCACAACGACAATCCCGAGTTGCACGTTAACGTCACCAATACCGAGCAGACCGTTCGACACAAGCACGACTCACGAACAGTCGTAGGTGTGGACGTGAACGAGGACAACGTGGCTCTCACCGCTCTCTCTGAGGATGGCGTCGAGGACACGTTGGTTATCGACTTCCCCGAAATCAAGTTCAAGCGTCACCGCTACTTCACGATACGGAAACGTGTCCAGAACGCGGGAAAGAACAGTATCCACGATACTCTGGAAGGGCGCGAAGAACGGTTCGTCCGCGACCGACTCCACAAAGTATCCCGGCACATCGTGGAGTGGAGTCGTCAGTTCGAGATGCCGTGCGTCGTCTTTGAAGACCTCAAAGAGATGCGCGATAGTATCGACTACGGTACGCGGATGAACCGACGCTTGCACCACCTCCCGTTCCGCGCTCTTCAGTTCTATACGTCGTACAAGGCGTCGTTCGAGGGTATCCCGACAGCGTGCATTAACCCCGAGTACACGAGCCAGCGGTGTCCGCTGTGTGGCCATACGGAACGTGCGAACCGCAACAAGAAGCGGTTCAACTGCCGGTCGTGTTCTCATCAAGACCACAGCGACCGAGGTGCAAGCATCAATATCGCCGTGAAAGGCATCAAGAAGCATCAAGACTGGAATGTGCCTGCTCTCAACAACCTTCCCACCGTCAGGAAGGTGCGACGGCAGGCATCGGGGGCCGTGGACGCCCCGACCGTGACC
Source organism: Halobacterium sp. MBLA0001 (assembly GCF_049705385.1). Classification (NCBI taxonomy): domain Archaea; kingdom Methanobacteriati; phylum Methanobacteriota; class Halobacteria; order Halobacteriales; family Halobacteriaceae; genus Halobacterium; species Halobacterium sp. MBLA0001. The sequence continues at coordinate 1,291,892 of NZ_JBNAMQ010000007.1, read as the reverse complement.
CACCTGACCGTTCGAGGCTATCAAGCCGATGGTCGCGTGGGAGTGTCCGACTAATCCACGGGAAGCCTCGGGGCTTGACCCCGAGGCGGTTCACCAGTTTTTCGCCGTGGACCCCGACGGACGGACCCTCGAGTTCCAAACGTTTCTCGACGAGCCCGCCGAGTGACCGGCCACGAGCCGGGCTGGCACACGGCGACAGCCGCTCACAGCGACGTGTCGTGGATCTCCGCCAGGCGCTGGGCGAGCGCGTCACGGGTGGGCGCGAAAACCAGATGTGTCTCACAGGTGCAGTCCGACGCGCCCAGTCCGGGAACGGGCGTGGCGTCGTCGGCGAGCAGGCGCGCGGTCGCACACTCCACGTCGTCGTGTGTGGTGGCGTAGACCGCGTCGACGCTCGCTGCCGGGTGGCCGAGCAGGTAGTCGATGTGCCAGTGGCGGGCGTCGCGCTCCCCGGCGGCGAGTTCGCGGTGTCGCTGCACGCGAGTGAGGCCGCCCGGGCCGAACGCGGAGCCGGTGTAGGCGTACCAGCCGGCGTCGAGGCTGCGGGTGCCGGCCGCGCCGAACGTGATGGATGGCGCGTCGTCGAGCGCCACCAGGAGGGTGTACGTGCCGGGCTGCATGCACGACCGTCGGTGCGGCGTCCGATTCTGTGTTGTGGTTTCCGGCGCGCGGCTACGTCTCTGCGCCCCCCGCGAGCCACCGGAGTCCGGTGTACGACGCCGCTGCGATGGTCAGGGCCACGCCCAGCAGCCCCCACGTGAGCGTGGTGGGGCTGTCGACTGCCAGCCGCGCGATGAGGTTCTGGGGGCTCTGTGGGAGCAGGCTGGCGACACCGAACACCGCCAGCGCAACGAACGAGTACAGCAGCTGGGCTTCGCGGCGCGCCCCGACGCGGAGCGCGAGCGCCGCGCCGGTGGCGACGAGCACGGCAGCGACGCCCGCGACGAGCGCGAGCAGCGCCAGCGGGTTGGCGATGTGCGTGCCGTTGAGCCACAGCAACAGGAGCCAGAGCGCGACCTGTGCCGGTGCCAGCCCGACCAGCGCGATCGCTTTCCCGTCGACGATCTCGGGCAGCGACAGCGGCGCGACCCGCAGCAACGAGAGCGTGTCGCGTTCGAGTTCCTCGGCCATCGAGTCGGCCATCACGCTCCCGGAGATGAACGCCGGCAGGAACGCCAACAGCGGCAACAGCACGGTGTACGTGAACGAGAAGTACGGGTTGGATCGTTCGTCGGGGGGCAGGTCGACCGGCGTCCGCTCCAGACGGTGGTCGAGGTCGGCGCGGCGCTCGCGCTCCAGGGTGGACAGCGCGCCCTTCAGCTCCGTGACCACCAGTGTGGTTCGAAACGACCCCTCCGGCGCTGTGGCCGCGGCCAGGATGCGCCCGCCCGGTTGCCTGGTGGCGTGAACGAGCGCCTGGACATCGCCGCGCTGGAAGGCAGCGCTCGCGGCGGCCTGCGACGGGTACGGAACGACGCTGCGGCTGTCGTCGTCGGCGATGGTGGCCGCAACGTCGCTTGACGCGTTTCCGGTGACGCCGACCGACACCGTGAGCGCGTCGCCGTTGGTGGTCCCCGGGTCGTAAAGCGACACCAGTCCCACGACCAGGAACGACGAGAACCCAGCGATGAACAGCTGGATGACGAGCGCGAGAACGATGGTTTTCTCCGAGCGCAGCGACCCGAGGGTGCGCCGCGCGAGGACGACGCGTGGGTTACCCAAGGGCGATCACCACCACGGCGATGTTGTACGCGAGGTGCACACCGATGGCGGCGGCGAGCGCGCCCACGTACGCGAGCCGTGATCTGGCGGCGCCGACCGCCGAGATGGCGGCCGTCACGACGTGCCACACCAGCGGAGCCACCAGTAACAGCCCGGGGGACGCACCCCGGAGCGCGGGCGCGAACGCCGCCCGCCCGATGTCCAACCCGGGAAGCCCGACCAGCTGCGTGACGAGCAGCGCCTTCTCGGCGACGAAGAACCCGACGCCGGAGGCGGCTCCGACCGCCAGCGCGGTCCGGAAGCTGCGTCGGTACTGGCCGCGCTCGAAGGCCGCGAACACGTGGATGCTTTTCGCGACTTCCTCGATGACCGCGATGGCCCCCAGCAACACCGGGATGGACAGCGAGACGGGCGCGACGAACAGCAGGGCAACGGCGAACAGCTCGGCGACGAGCACGAACGGGAGGAACAGCGCCGTCCAGACCCCGGCCCGCCGCGGGGTCGCCAGCGGCGCGGCGAGCGCGTCCAGCAGCTTCGACGGGATCGGCAGCTGGGTGAACATGTCCTCCTCGCGGTAGACGCCCGTCCCCAGGCCGAACAGCACGAACGCTGCCAGCCCCGGCGGCGCAGTCGAGAGCACGAACTGGCCGGTACTCACGCCGCTGTCGGTGATCGAGTCGACGACCACGGTGAGCGGGGAGATGGCGGCGATCTGGTTGACTTCCGCGAAGACGGCGGGCACGAACGCGTACGTGGTGAGCGCGACGCTCACGGCGACCGTGACGAACGTGAGCTCCTTGTACGAGCGCGCGAACATCGCGCCGAGGAACGTCGCCGCGAGGAACAGCGCGGCCAGCGGCGCGACGGCGAGCACCGCGAGCACGCCCGCGCCCGTTGCGGCGGCGATCACGGAGACGAGCGCGATCGCGCCCGCGAAGTACGGCAGCGTCTTGCCGGCGACGATGTCGCCCCGCGAGACCGGAGCCACGAGCAGCGGCTCGCCCCGGCGGTCGATGCGTTCGGCGAGCACGCTGGAGCCGTACGCCTGGATCACGATGTTCAACGGCAACAGGAACGCGAACGCGAACACGAGCGACTGCAGCGGGAACGGCGGCGAGATCGACGACGGCGTGCCGGACTGGGCTTGTCCGAGCAGTCCGCTCAGCCCGCCGCCGGAGGCGCCCGCCGTCGGTGACGTGCCCGTGGCCCCGTCGTCAGTGGACGGCGTGTCGGTCCGGCCGCCGTCGCCACCAGTGGTGGAGGATCCGGCACCGTCAGTGTCGGCTTGTGCGCTGGTCACGTCGATCGACTGTGGCCGGTACGTGAGCGACACGACCACGGGGAACGCGGCGGCCTGGTCCGGTTCGTCCGCCATGACGGCGTCGTTGTACGCGACGGTGGCGGATCGAAGCGTGGACAGCGCCGCCCGGCCTTTCGCGGTGTCGGCGTACTGGATGCCGACCGGGGAGACCGTGACATCGGCGTCGCTGCCGGGCTGCACGGCGGCGAGTTGCGGGTCGCTGGCGGCGACATCGGCGTACGGGCTGTCGTCGTCGACGCCGATCCGGTAGATCCCCTCCCCGGGCGTGGGGCCGGTGGTGACGACCGCGGGCACGATGGCGGCCAACGCAACCGCCACGACGACGAACGCGATCGCAGTCTCGCGGTCGAGGCTGGTGGCGCTTCGCGTGGTCTCCCAGCGGGCGATCCGCAGGACGTTTCCCGCCTTCATGCGCCGGTCACGTCGAGGAAGACGTCTTCGAGTGTGGACTCGTCGGTTCGGATGTCGACCACGCCGCCGCCGGCGTCGGCGGCCGCAGCCCGGATCGCGTCGACGTCGGCCATCGAATCGACGGTGGTGACGTAGCGGCCATTAGACGGCCGGGCGTCGTCGACGTCGACGTCGGTGAACACCCGATAGGAGACCTCGCCGTGTTCGTCGCGGATGTCGGCCAGCGTGCCGGTGGCGGCGAACTGTCCGTCCCGCATGATGGCGACGCGGTCACAGACGCTTTCGACGTGATGGAGGTCGTGGGCGCTGAACACGATCGTCTTGCCGTCGGCGGCGAGCTCGCGGGTGAACTCGATGACGGTGTTCGTCGTGAGCGGATCGAGTCCGCTTGCGGGTTCGTCGTACACCAGCACGTCGGGGTCGTTGACCAGCGAGCGCGCGATCGCGACCTTCCGGGTCATGCCCTTCGAGAAGTCGCCGACGGGACGGTCACGGGCGTCGAGGTCGAGGCGATCGAGGGCGGCCTCGATGCGCTCGTTTGCGGTCGCCCGGTCCACGTCGTAGAGATCCGCGAAAAACCGTAGATAGCTCCGGGGCGTCATTTCGTCGTACAGCGGCGACTCCTCTGGCAGGAACCCGAGGGTGCGGCGCATCGCCGTGTCGCCGGCGTCGAACCCGTTGACGGTGATGTCGCCGGCGGACGGCTCAACGAGCCCACAGAGCATCTTCAGCGTGGAGGTCTTGCCGGCTCCGTTGGGGCCGACGAGTCCGAAGACTTCCCCGGCACCGACGTCGAAGGAGACGCCGTCCACGGCGGTGACGCCGCCGTACCGTTTTTCTAGGCGTTGCACGGAGATCATACCGGTAGATGGAACGGTGGTGATTTGAGCATTGGGGTGCCACCGCGGCGTGTCGTCGTCATTTCGGGAGGGTGGTGGCGTCGGCTCGCAGGTCTGCCGTCACGCGGTCGGCCCACGCCACAGCCTGGGCGTCGTCGGTGTGGACGAGGCTGGTGTGGCCGGTGTCGTCGTAGAACAGCCCACAGGCGTACGTGGTGGCTGTGGTGTCGAGGGTGAACAGGCTGTACGGGAGTGTGGTCGTGGCTTCACGCAGCGTGAGTGCGTCGGTGCGCAGCGCGTCAGTGACGCTGTCGCCGTGTGTGGCGATGAGCGCGTCCAACACGTCGGGGTGTAACACCAGCGAAACCTGCAGCTCGCCCGCACGGATGCGCTCGCGGAGCGTCGACACGACGCTGTCGAGGACGGCGCTCGCGTACCCCTCGATGCGCGTGGCGTCGGCGAGCAGCGACCGGTAGGCCTCGGTGGCGCGCTGGGGCGCAACCGACGTGGCGTTGACCACCGTCGCGTCCCGGAACAGGACGGTGTCCATGCGGGCGTCGGCCGGGACCGTCGCGAGGGCGGCGTCAGCCGCGTCCAGGCCGTCGATGTCGGCGGCGAACGATTCGTAACTGCGCAACGCGAGTCGGCCCTTGAGCGTGAGCGACACCTGACCGGCGCGCTCAAGCAGGGTGTGGGCCTCCAGTTCACGAACGGCGCGGTCGACCGTCGACCGGGAGACGGGCAGCGTGTCAGCGAGCTCCGGCTTCGTCGTGGTGGTGGCGTCTCGGACTGCCCGCATGAGGTCGGCGCGCTGCGCGAGCAGCTGGAACAGCGAGTCGGGTGCCGGCATCGTTTCTACACTAGTGGCGTTGCGTGAAAACGTCTTCCACATAAACGACCGTTATAGTTATCTGTGATGCGTGACGACTGCACGTCTCGGCAACACGTAGGGTAAAGCATTCACCGGCCGTGTGTACAGTTGCTGGTGCGCACGCACCGGCTGTGCCTCTGACACGCTCCGAGCCGGTTCGAACGCCGGCTACCGGGGTGCCCGACACGCTCCAGCCACCGACCACGCCCGACACGGCGATCCAGTCCCCCACTTGTCCAGCGCCACGTCGGTGGGGCGTGGTCGCCGGCTCGCCGCCAGTACTGCCCCAGGCTGGACGGCGGCCATCGGCTGCCCGAGCGTTCGACCCCCGGGCCACTATTCATTACCGGTCGCTCCGCTACCGCGCGTCACGTCGCCTGTTCACGCCGGCTCGACGAGCGCCGGCCGGTCGACTGTCGGGTCGTTGACCGCCGTCGAAACCCGCCAGGCCTGGAGGTCGAACGCGCCCGGCGTGAACAGGTCCGTTGGATCGTCGTCGGTCAGCCACCGCTGACCCTGGGCGGGTGTGAGCACCACCGCCATCCGGTGGTGGTAGTCCGCGAGGAACGCGTTGGGCTGCGTCGTCACGACGGTGAACGACCGCACTGTCTCGGGGTCGCGACTGGGACCGTCGTCGCCCGTGAACTCGCCCAGGCCGGTCTGGGTTTGCTCGGGCGTCCACGTCTCCCACAGCCCCGCCAGCAGGAACGGCGCGCCGTCGGTTCGAGACACGAAATACGGGACCGTCGCGCCGTCTTCGTCGCGCCACTCGTAGAACCCGTCGACCGGCACGAGACACCGCCGGTGTTCGTAGGCCGCCTGGAAGTGTCGCGTCTCGGTGAGCGTCTCGGCGCGCGCGTTGATCGGGTCGGGTGCCGACTGCGGGCCGTCGGACCACGACGGCACCAGTCCCCACCGCGCGCGCACCGTTTCCGTCGGTTCAGTGTCCAGAATCACGGGCAGCGATTGGCTGGGCGCGGCGTTGTACGTCGGCTCGACGGGGGCGGTCGTCAGCCCGAACGTTTCGCGCAGCGTCTCGGGGGTAGAAAACAGCGCGTACCGGCCACACATGTGGGAGTGGAGGTGCCGATGGCGGTTAATTCGTGTGGTCGGGAAGCGCCGCGTCGAGGGCCGCGATCACGTCGTCGGTGCCGACGAACGTGGGCGTGCGCTCGTGGAGGCGTGTCGGTGCCACGTCCAGCAGCGACTGGGTGCCGTCCGAGGACGCGCCGCCGGCTGTTTCGACGATGTACGCGATCGGCAGTGCCTCGAACTGCGCGCGGAGCTTTCCGTCCGGCGCGGACTCCAGGCCGGGGTAGCCGAACACGCCGCCGTAGACCAGCACCTGGTTCACGTCGGCGATCATCGCGCCGCCGTAGCGCAGCTTCAGGTCGTCCTCAACGTCCCGGACGAACGACTCGAACGCCGGCGTCCAGTCGGGGACCCGGCCGCCGAACCCGTAGACGGTGGGTTCGGCCGGCAACTCGACGGGGCCGAGATCGGTTGTGGCCCCCGTCTCGGAGACGAGAGACTCCCGGACGGTGTCGTCGCGCGCGACGACCATGGTGGTCGTGGGTCCGTAGAGGACGAACCCGGCGGCGACGAGGCTGGAGCCGGGCGCGGGCAGCGGCTGGTCGTAGATGCCGACGACGGTGCCACAGGGGTTGTTGGATTTCACGTTCGAGGAGCCGTCAAGGGGGTCGAGTGCGACGGCGTACCCGCCTTCGGCGTCGCCCACCGTGACGACGGCGTCACGCTCCTCGCTGGCGTACCAGTTCACGCCCTCGATGGACTCGGTGCGGTCGAACAGCAGGTCGTCGGCCCACACGTCGGCCTCCAGTTGGGTGTCTCCGGAGGCGTTCTGGTCGTCACGGGTCGCGCGGTGGTCGGGCAGCCCCGCACGGACCTCGGGGGCGGCGTCCGCGATCGCATCGAAGACGGCGTCGATGACGTCGGCCATCAGATGCGTCCGAGCGCCTCGTCGACGCTGGCTTCCTCGTAGACGACGGCTTCCAGGCCGTCGAGGAACGCCGCGGGGTGCTCGCGCTGCCAGACGTTCCGGCCGACCGCGAGCCCGGACGCGCCGGCGTCGATTGCGCCCTTCACGGATTCGAGGAAGTCGCGGTCGCTGGTCTTGGAGCCCCCCGACATCACGACGTTGGTCGGGCCGGCCATGTCGACAGCGTGGGACATCGCGTCGGTGCTGCCGGGGTATTTGACCTTCGCGATGTCGGCGCCCAGCTCCAGGGCTTGGCGGGCGGCGTACGCGATGGTGTCCGGGTTCTTGTCGTTTTTGAGGCCCTGGCCGCGGGGGTACGACCACATCACCACGGGGAGGTCGTGGTCGCGGGCGGCTTCCTGGGCGTCCCGGAACTCCTCGGCCATCTCGACTTCGCTGTTGGAGCCGCCGTACAGCGTGAACCCGACGGCGTCCGCGCCGACGTCGGCGGCGTAGTCGACCGTCCAGTTCACGGCGGAGTCGGGCTCGCCCATCCAGAGGTTCGAGGTGCCGTTGAGCTTCGCCAGGAGGTTCACGTCGTCGCTGTAGGAGGGGTAGTAGGCTTCGGCGATGCCCTTCTGGGCGGCCATCGCGGAGACGGCGTCGTGGGTCGCGACATCCCAGACGGCTTCGGGGTCTTTGGTGGCTGGCACTGCCTCGAAGTCGACCGGACCGTGTTCGAGGCCGTGGTCGTACGCCAGAATCAGTACCTTGCCGTCGCGGGAGATCGGTGAGTCCTCGAAGGGTCGCATCACGACACACTCCGATTGAGAGCGTTAAGAGTCTAACCCTCTGTGCGCCCGCCGGCAGCCGCCCCGTACGGCGTTTTAACTCCGTTCCGAGTGAACGTTTAGAGGCGGTCGCGGGCGGCGTCCCGGAGCGCGCGCACGCGGTCACTCGACACGCCCAGGGAGTCCGCGACCTGGTCGACGTGGGCGGTCGCCAGGCTGCGCACGGAGGTGATCCCGGCGCTCGCCAGCAGCGCCGCCGCGTCGTCGTCGACGGCCCGGAGCGCTGTCACCGGCGTCGGCGCTGACGCCTCCTGCCACGCCGCCTCCCCGCGCTCGGCGGCGTCGTCCGCGTCGCCGGTGGGCCACGCCCCCTCGCGCCACGCCGCTTCCTCGTCCGCGGCGTCCGACGTGTCGGTCTGCTCGGGGGGCGAACCACCCCCGCCACCGGCGACCGCGGCCGCCTGCCAGTCCGACTCCGCGGCCGCCGCGTCCCCGCTCCCGTCGGCCTCGGCGTCCACGCCGTAGCTCGCGGCGACCCACTGGCGCTCGTCGTCCTGCAACCCGCGGACCTGCTCGGCCCGCTGATCGAGGTCCGCGCCGCCCTCGAACGACCACTGCAGGGAGTGCTCGCGGCGGATCCGCGCCGCCACACCCGGGTTGACGCCATACTCGACGAGCTGTGCGTGCGAAACGCGTTTCCCGGTGATGTCCGCTGGCACCACGTCCGCGGCCGCCAGCGCGTCGGCTGTCGACGGCCCGACGAACCGAAGCTCGCGGAGGCGCGCCCGCAAGTCAGGGGCGGACACAGTTGCATCGAAGGTGCAACTGAAGCTGCTTGAGTGTTTCCACGTTTCCGGCACGCTTAGGTTCCGGCCGCACCCACCACCGCCCATGCGATCACTCGCAGACACGGAGACGATCGGCGTTGTTGGCGCGGGCACCATGGGCGCCGGAATCGCGCAAGTCGCGGCGACCGCCGGCTACACGGTCGTGATGCGCGACATCGAACAGGAGTACGTCGACGCCGGCTTCGACAGCATCGAATCCTCGCTCGACCGCTTCGTCTCGAACGACGACCTGAGCGAGGCCGACGCCGACGCCATCGTCGACCGCATCACGGGCACGACCGACCTCGCGGAGCTCGCCGACTGCGACGTCGTCATCGAGGCCGCCGTCGAGGACATGGAGGTCAAGCAGGACATCTTCCGCGACCTCGACGACGCCCTGCCCGAGGACGTGGTGTTGGCGACGAACACGTCCACGCTGTCGATCACCACCATCGCGTCGGTCACCGATCGGGCGTCCCGCGTCGTTGGCCTGCACTTCATGAACCCGGTCCCGATCATGACCGGCGTCGAGGTCGTCGTCGGCGAGAAAACCGACGCCGACGTGGTGGCGTTCGCCCACGCCCTCGCCGAGGACCTCGACAAGGAGACCTGGGAGTCCGACGACAAACCCGGCTTCGTCACCAACCGCATCCTGATGCCGTGGATCAACGAGGGCGTCCGGGCGTTCGACGAAGGAGTGGCCAGCAAGGACGACATCGACACCGGAATGAAACTCGGCACCAACGTCCCCATGGGACCCCTGGAGCTCGCCGACCACATCGGCCTCGACGTCTGCCTGGACGCCAGCGAAACACTCCACGAGGAGCTCGGCGACCGGTACAAGCCCGCGTACCTGCTGCAGCGAAAGGTCGACGCCGGCGACCTCGGGAAGAAGACCGGTGCGGGCTTCTACACGTACGACTGAGTCGGGCACTCAGACAGCGCCGCGGGTCAGGACAGCGACTCGGTCGCGATCCGTTCGCGCACGCTGTCGATGGCGCTGCGGTCGAAATCGTCGGCGACCAGGCCGATGACGGCGTGCACTTCCTCGCGGTCGACTTTCACGTCCCCCTCGCGGACGACGTCGGCGGGCCGGTTCCCGAGCTCCCGCATCGTGCCGACCGCAAGCAGGAACGGCACCGCCCACGCGGCGAACGTGTTGCCCTGGCTGGTCGGCATGACCTCAAGCCAGCGCTGGGCGTCGGCGACGTAGCCGCGGGCGCGGTCGGTGACGCGCTCGACGACGGAGGCCACGCGGCCCGCGTGTTCGGGGTCGGCGACGTCTTCCGGGGCGAGGTCGTGGTCGTCGAGCCACTCCTGTGGCAGGTAGACGTTGTTCTCCTCCTCGTAGTCCGGGCGGACGTCTTTGGCGACGTTCACGAGCTGCAACAGCAACGCGAACGACCGCGCGTTCTCGCGCATGGCGGCGGCGGCGTCGCTGGGCGCGTCGCGGGCCAGCAGCTCCGTGACGAGTTCGCCGACGGTGCCGGCGACGTACCAGCAGTACTCTTCGAGCTCGGTTGGTGATTGGATGCGGAGCCCGCCGGCGTCGGCGTACCGCTGTACGAACGACGCCATCCCGGTGGCCATCTCCCGGACCGTCGGCCGGATCGCGGCCTTGGCGGCGTCGTCCAGGGACTCGAACGCGGAGACGACGCGGGTGGTGTTGGCGACGACGCGCCAATCGGCGTTCGGCTCGCTGGGGACGTGGTCGCCGACGGCGGCCTGGAACTCCGCGACGGTCGTCCCGCAGTCGGGATCGAGCGCGGCGTCATACGTCTCCAAGAGCTGTGCTTGTTCGGTGGGCGGCATCGCGGTGGCGTCCTCGACGGTGTCGGCAACCCGGCACAGGAGGTAGCCAACGCAGATGCGCGTCGCCATCGGCTCTTCGAGGGCGTCGATGGTGAGCGCAAACGTACGTGAAACGTCCTGTACCGCGCTGTGGCACCACTCGCGGTCCGACGCGGTCGGCTGGTGGGACTGACGGCCGTCCATCACTCGTGGTCGGGCTAGGGTGGGGGAATACAAAAGAGGTTGGGGCGTCGACCCGTCGCCCACTGCGATCATCGCGCCCCGCGATGGGGTTCCGGGATGCCAACAGTAAAGGGCAGACCGACAAAGCATACCACATGGATTTCACGCGCTCCGCCGAACACGACCAGATCGCGGAGATGGTCGCGGAGTTCGTCGACGAAGAAGTCAAACCGCGGGCCGCTACCATCGATAAGACCGACGAGTTCCCCGCCGACCTGGTCGCGGAGATGAGCGATCTGGGACTGATGGGGATGCCGTTCCCCGAGGAGTACGACGGCGCCGGCCTCGACTACCACACGTACGCCACCGCGCTGTCGGAGATCGCGCGCGGCAGCGGCGGGCTGGGGACGGTCGTGGCCGCGCACACGAGCCTCGCGGGGAACATGGTCTACGAGTACGGCAGCGACGACCAGAAACACGACTACCTCGCGCCGCTCAGTCGCGGCGACGACATCGGCGCGTTCGCGCTCTCGGAGGCCGGCGCGGGCTCCGACGTGCCGGCCATGGAGACCACCGCACAGCGCGACGGCGACGCGTACGTCATCTCCGGGGAGAAGCTCTGGATCTCCAACGGCAGCGTCGCGGACACGGTGACGGTGTTCGCGAAGACCGACCCCGACGCCGGCCACCGCGGCATCTCGTCGTTCATCGTGCGGCCCGCCGAGGACGACGGGTTCATCGTGGCGGGCACCGAGGACAAACTCGGCGACAAGGGCTGCCCCACGGCGGAGCTCCGGTTCGACGACATGCGGGTGCCCGCCGACCGCCTGCTCGGCGAGGAGGGCGACGGGTTCAAACACGCCCTGGAGACGCTGAACGGCGGCCGCATCACGATCGCGGCGCGGTCGGTGGGCCTGGCTCGCGCGGCGCTCGACGACGCCCGGGAGTACGCACAGGACCGCGACCAGTTCGGGCAGGCGATCAGCGACTTCCAGACCATCCAGCACAAGCTGGCGGACATGGACACCAAACTCCAGGCCGCGGAGCTGCTGATGCACAAGGCCGCGGACCTGAAGATCCGCGGGGAGTCGTTCATCAAGGAGGCCGCACAGGCGAAGCTGTACGCCTCGGAGATCTCCCGGGAGGTCGCCAACGAGGGCATCCAGATCCACGGCGGCTACGGCTACACCAAGGACTTCGACGCGGAGCGGTACTACCGGGACGCGAAGCTCAACGAGATCTACGAGGGGACGTCGGAGATCCTCCGGAACACGATCGCGAACGAGCTCCTCGAATAGCCCGAACCCACCTCGTTTTTGCCGGCGGCGTCCGTACGTCGGCGTATGACCGACGACCCCGCTGCGACCGCCGAGGCCGACGGCATCACCGCGCAGTACTACGAGACCGACGCCGAGCGCGTGCTGGCGTTCACCGGCGAGCGCGGCACCACCGCGGCCATCGCGCAGAACGTCGAGGGGTATGCGATGCTGAAAGTGCGGTCGTCGCCGGACGGCGACGAGCTCGAACGCTACTACGGGTTCGACATGGCGCTGGATCACGCCGCCGAGCGCCTCGGCGTCGGGAAACACGACCTCCCAGTGCCGGCGGGCGCGGCGGACATGGGGATGTAGGTTTCGGACTGTTTTTGAACCCGCTCGGAGTACGGTCGTGCATGACAGACGCGCGCGTAGCTGGCGTGGGGTTGACCCACTTCGGTGTGCATCCCGAGCGGACGAGCCGCGACCTGTTCGCGGAAGCCGGGCTGGCGGCGCTGGACGACGCCGGCGTCGCCCGCGAAGACGTGGCCGCCGTGCACTACGGCAACTTCATGGGGGAGTTGAGCGAGCACCAGGGCCACCAGGGGCCGCTGGTCGCGGAGGCGCTGGGCCTCGACGTGCCCGCAACCCGGTACGAGTCGGCGTGCGCGTCGAGCGGCGTCGCGCTCCGGCGCGCCGTCCGGGACGTTCGCAACGGCGAGGCTGACGTGGTGGTTGTCGGCGGCGCCGAGCGCATGAACAACCTCGAAACCGCCGAATCGACGGACGCGCTGGCGATCGCGGCCGACGGCTTGTACGAGGTGCGCGCGGGCATGACGTTCCCCGGCGCGTACGCCCTGATGGCGGCGTCGTACTTCGAGCAGTTCGGCGGCAGCCGGGAGGACCTCGCGCACATCGCCGTCAAAAACCACGCCAACGCGGTGGACAACGACCGCGCGCAGTACCAGCAGGCGATCACCGTCGCGGACGCCCTGGAGTCGCCGCCGGTCGCGGAACCACTGCATCTGTACGACGCGTGCCCCGTCACCGACGGCGCGAGCGCGCTCGTGCTCGTGAGCGAGTCGTACGCCGACACGCACGACGTCAGCGCACCGGTCGCGGTGACCGGCACCGGCCAGGGCGGGGACAAGATGGCGCTCCAGGACCGCCAGAACATGGCGACCTCGCCGGCCGCGACCGACGCCGCCACCGAAGCCTACGCGGACGCAGGGGTGTCCGCCGACGACGTGGACGTGGCGGAAGTACACGACTGTTTCACCATCGCGGAAGTGATGGCGACGGAGTCGCTGGGCTTTTTCGAGCCCGGAGCCGGCATCACTGCCGCGCGCGAGGGTGTCACGACCAAAGACGGGCGGCTGCCGGTGAACCTCTCGGGGGGCCTGAAAGCCAAGGGCCATCCGGTCGGCGCGACCGGCACCAGCCAGGTCGCGGAGCTCACCAGGCTGCTGCGCGGCGACCACGTCAACAGCGAGCACGTCGCGGACGCACAGACCGCGGTCGCGCACAACGCCGGGGGCACGGTCGCCAGCGCCGTCGTGCACGTGCTTGAGACGGTCGCGGACACGGAGGCGGATGCGGCATGAGCGACCGCGTTCGGGACGACGGCTACGACGACGCCATCGACGCGCTGGCCGCCGACGAGGGGTACTATCTGGCGTGCCCGAACGGCCACGGGAGCCTGCCGCCGCGGCACGCGTGTCCGCACTGCGGGGCCCGGGAGCTGACCGAGACGGCGCTGCCGGAGACGGGCACGATCGACTCGTGTTCCACGCTGCACGTGGCGACGCCGGCGTTCGCCGACGACGCGCCGTACGTGCTTGCGGTGGCGTCGTTCGGCGCGGTGCGGCTGACTGGCCAGGTGCGGGCGGAGCCGGGAACGGTCGAGATCGGCGACGAGGTGGCGGCGACGGTCGGCGAGTCGGCGACGACCGGCGACCGGCTAGTGGTGTTCGAGTTGCGGTAGCGCCGCGCCGAGCGCGTCGCAAAACGACGCCGGGTGTTCGACGTGTGGCACCGCGCCCGCGTCGTCGAGGACGGTCAGCCGCACGTCGGCGGCGTCCGCGAGCGCGCGGCCGTCCGCAAGCGGCGTGATGCGTGCCTCCCGCCCCCAGACGAGGGTGACCGGGGCCGGCACCGACTGGACTGCGTCCACGAGGTCGACTGCCGGGTCGAGCATGCCGCCCGCGAACGACGCCGGTGCCAGCCGTGCGTTCGGCTGGTGGCTGGTCCGGTGTTGGTAGTCGAGCAGTCCGGCGGGGACGTTCGCGGACTGGTAGAACGCGTGGCGGTTGGTGAACCACCGGAGGCCGCGGCGGCTGACGAGCGCGTTGAACACGGCGGTGCCGACCACCGGCGTGCGGAGCAGGCGGCGCACGGCGGGGCGTCGCTGCCCGGTGTCGGCGATCGGACACACCAGCGCGAGCGCGGACACGGACGTGTCAGCGGCCGCCATCGCGGCCCACGCGCCGGTCAGCGAGGACGCGACCACGGCCGGATCGTCGCCGGCGACGTCGCCGATGAACGACGCGACGAACGCCTCGTAGAGCGCGCTTGTGTACGCGATCGACGGCCGGTCGGTGTGGCCGAACCCGGGGAGGTCGGGGGCCAGCACGTGGTAGTCCTCGGCGAGAGTGTCGACGACACCGGCGAACGCGCGACTGGACGCCGCCGCGTGAACGCCGTGTAGAAGCACGAGATCGGGGTCGTCGGGGTCGCCGGCCGTGGTGTACGACACGTCGAAGCCGCGCCAGCGCGTGGTCGTCCGGGTGCCGGGAAGCGGGTCGGGGGGCTGCTCGTCGGCGCGCACCAGCCGGTTGGCTGCGGCCGTGGCGGCGGTGCCCCCGGCCACGCCAGCCAGCAGTCTGCGGAGTGTCATACGTGAGGGCGATGACGGCCAGTGGTTTAGCCGTTGTGTCGCCGCGCCGGCGCGCGGTCAGTCCTCGCGCAGCGCGTCCCGGATCGGGTCGAGCACGTCGGCGGCGACCTCGTAGGGCGTGGTCGCGCCGCTGTCGATGCGCGCGACCAGCTCGTCGACCCCGCCGCGGTCGGCGAGCTCGGCCTCAAGCACCTCGTTTGCGTCCGCCCGCAGCAGCGTTCGGAGCTCCTCGGCGTACCGCGTGCGGCGCTTCTCAGTGCGGCGGCCGGATTCGTCCAGCCAGGTGGTGTGGGCGTCGAACACGTCGAGCAGGTCGGTGACGCCGGTCCCGCGTTCGGCGACCGTCTCCGCGATCTCCGGGCTCCAATCGGTGTCGTCGTCGGGGTCGCGGAGATCCAGCATGTTCCGGAGTTCGGTGACCGTCTTGTTCGCGCCGTCGAGGTCGGCCTTGTTCACGACGAACACGTCGCCGATTTCGAGGATGCCGGCTTTCAGCATCTGCACGTCGTCGCCCGACGACGGCGGCACGAGCACCGCGACGGTGTCGGCGGTCTTGACGATGTCGACCTCGTTCTGGCCGGCGCCCACGGTCTCGATGATGACCTTGTCCTTGCCGAACGCGTCCAGGGCTTTCACCGCGTCCGCGGTCGCCGTCGACAACCCCCCGAGGCTGCCGCGGGCGGACATCGACCGGAAGAACACGTCCATGTCCGTCGCGGTGGACGCCATGCGGATGCGGTCGCCGAGCACGGCTCCGCCGGTGAACGGCGAGGACGGATCCACGGCGATGACGCCGACGGTCAGGCCGCGCTCGCGGTACTGGCTGGCCAGCTTGTCCACGAGCGTTGATTTCCCCGAGCCGGGACTGCCGGTGATCCCGATCACGTCGGCCTGTCCCGTGTGTGGGTACAGCGCCGAGACGATGTCGCGGTAGCCGTCGTTCCGGTCCTCGATTTTGGTGATGGCGCGGGCGAGCGCTCTGTGTTTGCCCGCGAGCAGATCCGCAACGAGGTCGGGCTGATTGGCCGGCATCTCAGTCACGGTGTGGGGCGTTGGATTCGATGAACGAGATCGTGTCCGCCATCGGCGTCCCCGGGCCGAAAATGGCGTCCACGCCCGCGGCTTCGAGGTCCGCGCGGTCCTCGTCGGGGATGATGCCGCCGACGATGACGAGCGTGTCCTCGGCGGCGTCGTACTCGGCCAACCCCTCGATGATCTTGGGCACGAGGGTGTTGTGCGCCCCCGAGAGGATCGAGATCCCGAGCACGTCGACGTCCTCCTGGACGGCGGCCTGCACGATCTCGTCGGGTGCCTTATGCAGCCCCGAATAAATCACCTCGAAGCCGGCGTCGCGGAACGCACGCGTGATCACGTGCGCCCCACGGTCGTGGCCGTCGAGTCCGACTTTGGCCACGAGACACCGGACGTTCCGTGTGGAGTCCTCACTCATGGCGGAACCATCATCGCAGGCCGGCTTCACTCTAACGGACTTGTATGATAGTTCCGCACACACCGCGGCGGTGGCGGCGTGAAGCGAAAACGGGTTGCCACTCCCCCACTAACCACGGCGTATGGTATCTGTCCGCGCCGCCAGCTACGCGAAAGCCAACCCGGGACGGGTCACCATCGTGTTGTCCGTGCTCGGGTACGCGCTCGTCGCCGGCGCATTCACCGACGTCGTTGCGTTGTTCCCGCCCCTCGATGATCCGACGGTGTTGCTGTTCGCGGACCTCATCGCGGTCGTGAACACGCTCGCGCTCACCAGCCTGCTGGCCGGCGTCGCGTTCATCAAGCGCGGCGCGGTCCGCAAACACCGCGCGGCGATGCTCACCGCGTTCACGCTCATCTGCGTGTTCCTCGTGTTGTACCTCTGGAAGGTCGGCGGTGGCTTCGAGAAATCCATCGTCATCACCCAGGGGATGTTCCTCGGGCAGTTCGCGGGCGTCGTCAAGGGCGCGTACCTCCTGATGCTGGCGGTACACATCCTGCTGTCGGTCGTCTCGGTGCCAGTCGTGCTGTACGCGATCGTCCTGGGGCTGACGCATTCGCCCGCCGAGCTCAAGCGCACCAGGCACGCGACGTTCGGCCGCATCGCCGCCACCGCGTGGTCGCTGTCGCTGTTCCTCGGCGTCGTGACGTACGTCATGCTGAACCACGTCTACGCCTGGGTGCCCAGATAACACCACACGTCCACCCGATGTCACGCAGCGACGAGACGGCGACCGAACCCGCGACGGAGCCGGCCGCCGACGACACGGACCGCTGGCGGTGTGAAGACTGCGGCGCGGTCCAGCGGACACCCGAGCCACCCTGCGAGCGCTGTTGGGGGACGACGCTGTCCCCGTTGACGGACGCCCCTGACGACGGCGCGCGTGGCACGCAGGCGCTGCTGGGGCATTCACCGCCGCCACAGGACACCACGACGGACACGCCGCCGCGGCTCGCACACGTCACCGCAACGTCGACACGAACGGCCGTGGTTGCCGGTGGTGGTGCCCTCTGCCTGGGTGGCCTCGCCACCGTCGTCTCCGGCACCCCCGTGTTGGCGTCGATACCGCTGCTTGCACTCCTGTTGTGGGCCGGGACCGTCGTCGCCGCCGGGATCGCGGTCCTCGGCGTGGCCATCGCGGCCGCGGCGTTCGCCGCCGCCCACATGCGAGCCACGGACGGGGCGTGACCGCCTCACTCCGTCCACGGGATCAGGGCGGCTCCCACCCCGAACGCGACGACGGCCAGCACCAACACCACGCCGGCGTTGAACACGACCCCGTCGCCGCCGGTGAACGTCGCCGCGCGCACGCCGCGCGCGAAGTACACGAGCGGCGACGCGTTCAACAGCGGCCGGAACCACGCCGGGAACAGCGCCGGCTGCACGAACGTCTCCGAGAGGAACAACAGCGGCAACGCGATGCCGTTGCTGGCCGCGATCGCGCCGTCCTGGCCGTCGGCAAGGCTCCCGAGGATGGCGCCGATCCCGCAGAACAGCACCGACGCCGCCGGCACGAAGAACGCCAGCCACGGCGACACCGTGAAGTTCGCGCCCGTCAACAGCAACGCGACGACCAACACCGCCGCCGCGAGCACGATCAACACCACGTTCACCAGCGCGTGCGCGGCCAGCCACTCGGCCCGCGACAGGGGTGTGGTGGCGAGCTTCTCGAAGCGGTTGTCCGCGCGGTACCGCGCCACCTCACTGCCGACGCGCGACAGCGGCGTGAACAACACCACGGTTGCGAGGTACGCGGGCAGGTAATACCCCGTGGGCTGCGAGAACAGGCCCGCGCTGCTGCCGCCCTGTGTGCGCACCAGGCCGGCGAAGATCACGATCAACACCACCGGGAAGAAGAAGGTGAAAAACACCGCCGTGCGGCGCCGGAGGAACGTCCGCATCGCGCCTGTGGCTTCCGCTCGCACCCGGCCCGCCGCGCTCATTGCACCACCTCCCCGCGCTCGGCGTCACCGGCGAGCGCCAGGTAGGCGTCCTCAAGGCTGGGCTCGCGCCACGACAGCGCGTCGAAGGCCACGTCCGCGTCGTCGAGCGCGGCGGCGATCTCGCCCACTGCGGTGGGGTCGACGCCCTCGAAGACGAGCCCCGCGTCGGTGCGCGTGCAATCGAAGCCGGCAAGCTCTGGGTCGGCGTCGGTGTCGACGACCAGCCGCGGGCTGCCGGCGTGCGCCGCCACGAGGTCCGCGGGGGTTCCGGTGGCGGCGATGTCGCCGTCGGCGAGCAGGCCGACGCGGTCCGCGAGCGCGCTCGCCTCGGCCATGTCGTGGGTCGTCAACACGATCGTCGTGCCGTCGGCCGCGAGCCCTTCGAACACCGACCAGAGGGCGTGTCGGCCCGCCGGGTCGACGCCCGTCGTGGGTTCGTCCAGGAACAACACGTCCGGGTCGTTCACCAGCGCGGCGGCGACGCAGGCTCGGCGGCGCTGTCCGCCGGAGAGATCACCGTACCGGGTCGCGTCGTCGGGGTCGAGGCCGACCGATTCGAGCACGGCGTCGGGCGCGCGGCTGTCGGCGTACAGCCCCGCGTAATACCCGACGAGCTCGGCGGCGGTCAAGCGGTCCGGCGGCGAAAACGACTGCGGGAGCAGCCCCAGGCGCTGTTTCTGCGCGTCCTGGGGTGGCTCACCGAGCAGTTCGACGCGCCCGCCGTCGGGCGTCGTCGTGCCGGTCAGACACCGCACGAGTGTGGTCTTCCCCGCACCGTTCGGGCCGACGAGGGCGAACACCTCCCCCTCGGAGACGGACAACGATACGCCACGAAGAGCGGCGACGTCGCCGTACGACTTGGCCACGTCGTCGGCAACCAGTACCGAGTCCATACCGAGAGATCTAGCCCGGGCACTCAAATGAGTGTGGAAGTCACCAGGACGGACGCCACAGCAACACGACCACGGACGACACGAACACGACCGTAGAGACCCCGTATGGGTCGGACTCCGCGATGGTCACGGCGGCCGACGTGCTCCCGAACAGGCCCGCGAGGAGCGTTCCGAGGACCGGCCACGCGCAGCTCACACAGGACGCCAGCCCCACGAGACCCGCAACCCCCGTGCGGGCGGCGTCGGCGACGGCGGCGGCGACGAGGTACGCCAGGGTCGCGTAGCCGACGAGCTTGAACGGGATCAGGCTCACCGTCACCGCGGTGCCGCTGTACACCAGCGCCGGCCCCCAGCCGGGGGACAGCCACGCCACGCGCGCGCCCAACCCCGCCCCCTGGAGCATGTACAGCCCGCCCACGCTGCCGAGCAACAGGAAGTAGCCGACGCCCACGCCGGCCGCAACCGCTGCCTGGCGGCGGGACGCCACGGACGGCACGCCCACGCGGCGGACCGCCCACACGGCGACGTTGATCCAGACGAACGGGTACACGATCGCGACCGTGTCGGTCGGGGTCGCCGTGGTCAGTGCGAAATACAGCAGGACGGCGACGAGCTCGCCGTTCAGGACGGCCGCCCACGTGAGCAGTGTCTCCCGGCTGGGGCGGACCACACTGGTCGAGACGGTCCGTGTGGGCATTCAGACCACCATCGTGTCGAGCACGACAGCGACCAGCAGACAGCCGAGGTAGGCGTTCGACGCGTGGAACGACCGCATCGCGGCGCGGCGGTCGCGCTCGCGGTGCAGCCGGATCGCGAAGTAGAGGAACACGGCCCCGAGCAACACGGTGGTTGCGGCGTACAGCGGGCCGAGCCCGGTGAGTTCTGCGAGCACGACGGCGGACGCCAGCGTCGCGCCGATGTAGTAGACGATGTGGCGGCGGGTCTTCGCCTCGCCCTCGACGACCGGCATCAGCGGGAACCCGCCGCGCTCGTAGTCGTCCTTGTACGCGAGCGCGAGGTTGTAGAAGTGCGCCGGCGTCCACAGGAAGATGACGCCCGCGAGCACGACGCCGCCGACCCCCACTGCGCCGGTAACGGCGACCCAGCCGATGAGCGCGGGCAGCGCGCCCGCGGCACCGCCGATGACCGTGCTCTGCCTGGTGTTGGGTTTCAACACGAGCGTGTACACGATCGAGTAGAACGCGATGGCGGTGAGCCCGAGCACGGCCGTCAGGAGGTTCACGGCCGCGAACGCGGCCAGCGAGGCCACCCCCAACACGACGCCGAACGCCAGCGCGTTCCGGGGTGGGATGCGGTCCGTGACCACCGGCCGGTCGTCGGTTCGCGCCATCTTCTCGTCCTGCTCGCGCTCCAGGACGTGGTTGAACGTTCCCGACGCGCCGATCGAGAGGACGCCACCGCCGAGCGTCAACACGACGGTGGCCGCCGAGAGCTGCTGGCCGGCCCCGAGTTGGCTGCTGGCGAGCGCCATGCCGGCACCGGCGACCAGACACAGCAGCCACATCAGCCGCGGCTTCATGAGCTGCACGTACGCGCGGACGATGCCCGGCTGGGTGGGGTCGCCGTCGTCGGTGTGACGGGGTTCGCCCTCCCACTCCGCGGACGGGAGGTCGCCGGTCTGCGCGTCAAGCGTCCAGGCGAGGGCCACGACGAGCGACGCGAAGATCCCCACGCCGAGCGTCAGATGCACGCCGGTGAACGGCGCAGCGCCCGCGGACATGGCTGTGTACGCGCCGATGACGACCTGGACGGGGTAGAGTGCGAGCGCGAGCGTGACCGCCGTGCGGACGCGCCGGGACGCCCCAGTGCGCCACGCGAGCACGGCCGCACCGACCACGGCGAGCCCGGTGAGCGCGGCGGCGGTCCGGTGGCCCCAGACGACGACCAGGTCAAGCGACTGCAGTGCGAACCACTGCCCGTTGCAGGACGGCCACGTCTGGCACGCGCTCGCGGCCCCCGTCAGCGAGGTGGTTGCGCCGAGCACGAGCAGCGAGTACACGCCCATCGCGGCGGCGGCGAGCACGGCGACGAACTGGGTGGCGGTGTTTCTGCTCACTGCGGTTCTCAGCCGGAGCTTACGGGTCGGGACACTTAGCCTATCCGACTCGCAGCGCCCCCCATTCAGCACCTATTTATGGAGTCACTCCCTACCGTCAGTCAGTATGAGAGGGAAGCGGCTTGTACCTGTTCTCGTCGCTGGCATCGCGGTCCTCGTGGCGTTCGTGGACCCGGCTGCCGCGTCGTCCGGGTACCAGTCGGCGACCGAGGAGCTCATCCGCAATCTCAACAGCCAGCTGGTTGCCGCCGCCATCACGATCACGCTGCTCGTTGAGGGGATCCTCGTATACACCGTCTGGAAGTTCCGGAACGCCGACGAGGCGAAACCGACCAAGGAGAACCGCCGGCTCGAAATCACGTGGACAGTCGCGACCGCGGTCGTCCTGCTGTTCGTCGGCGTGTCGGCCTACAGTGCAATGGGGACACCGTACTTGTTGTCCTCCGGGGACGACGTCCAGGCCGCGATGGCCAACGAGGACAGCGCCACCGTCACCGTCGAGGGCGTTCAGTGGTACTGGAACTACGACTACGCGGGGTCGAACGTCTCGATGAGTTCGGGTGCCGGCAACGACACGGTGGTTGGCAACCAGCCGCTGGTGTTACCGGCGGACACGGAGGTCACCATACAAACCGAGTCCAACGACGTCATCCACGCGTTCCACGCGCCGGAGCTGGGGCTGAAAATGGACGCGCTTCCCGGCCAGCAGAACCACCTCGTCACGAACGACCTCGATGAGGGCACCTACCAACTGTACTGCGCTGAGTTCTGTGGCGCGGGCCACTCGAAGATGCTCAGCAAGATCCACGTCGTCGACCGCGACACGTACGACGCGTACATCAACGACCCGGAGAACGTCTCCGTCGGCGCCTGACTACGCGCGCCGCAGTCGCTGACACACTCCTTCTGTTACGTGCACGCGCGCTCCGTCGGGTCGCTCCACGACGAGCGCGCCACGGTCGTCGATCGCCACGGCAGTGCCGGTGACTGGGTCGTCGTCGAAGCGGGTCACGCGCACCCGCTTGCCCAGCGTCGCGCTGCGCTCGCGGACCGCGGCGACGGCGTCGTCCATCCCGCCCGCTGTTTGGACGCGCGACACCCACGTTCGGAGGTGCTCGTGCAGCGTCGCCGCCACGGCCGTCGGATCGACAGCGCCACGCTCCGCTCGGAGCGTCGTCACGGCGCGGTCGAGATCACCGAGCGAGTCGGGATCAAGCGCCGCGTTCACGCCGACGCCGAGCACCGCAAACGACATGTCGGCGTTCGCAGGGTCGGTCTCCGGAAGCACACTCCCGACGGGCTTGCCGGCGACAGGGACTTCGTCGATGACCGCCTCAGTGAGCACGCCACACAGCTTCGACTGGTCGCTGCCGTCGGCGGCCGCGACCACCACGTCGTTGGGCCACTTCAGCCGGGCGTCGACGCCGAACGACGCAGCGGTGTCGGCGGCGGCCAGCCCGCCGGCGAGCGTGAGTCGTCCCACGTGGCTGGCTGCGATGTCGGCGCGAACGACGGTGCTCGACCAGACGCCACCGGGCGGGCTCGCCCAGGCGTTGCCGGTGCGCCCGCGGCCCGCCGTCTGCTCGTCCGCGATCACGAACGTGCCGTCGGTGGCCCCTGCCCGCGCTTCGGCGCGCGCGATGTCGTTCGTGCTCGGGCACGTCTCGCGGTGGACGACCGGTGCCGACACCTGGCGCTGGAGCGCCGCGGGATCAACAGTCATACGGCGGCGTTCGCAACGCCAGTGAAAAAGACCGGCGGGTTCGCCGTGGTTAGGCGACCGACCCGGCGTACAGCACGACGACCAGGAAGATCCAGACGATGTCGACGAAGTGCCAGTACATCGAGACCGTGCTGACTGAGGTGTGGCGCTCGGCGGAGTACTGGCCGTTCAGCCCGCGCGCCGCGATGATACCGATGAGCACCGCGCCCATCGTGACGTGCAGCCCGTGCAGGCCGGTGAGCCCGAAGAACGCGCTCTCGAAGACGCCACCGGACAGCGTGAGCCCTTCGTGGGCGATGAACTCGTAGTACTCGTAGACCTGGCCGCCGATGAAGACGACACCCAGGACGAACGTGGACACCAACAGCGCCAGGAACCGAGACCGGTTGCCCTTCCGGAGCGCGACGTGTGCGAAGTGGAGGGTGAAACTCGACACCACGAGGATGGCGGTGTTCACAACGACCAGGGAGCCCAGGAACCCGTCCGGAATGGCGCTGGCCGCGGTGCTCCACTGGGTGCCCGCGCGGATGAAGAAGTAGTACGCGAACCCGGCACCGAACGTCGCGATCTCGGAGCCCAGGAACCCGATCATCCCCCACCGGAGTGCGGTGCTGCCGCCGCCGTCGTTGCTCCAGTAGGCGGCCACGAAGGCGTGGTACACCCAGCCGTAGAGCCCGGCAAGGAAGGCGAACGTGCTTGCGATGAACACGCCCGGCCCCACCATCGGACCCACGAGTGCGCTCTCACCGCGGCCAAGCACGTAGAGTGCGGCGCCGATGTAGAAGCCCGCAGCGCCAATGGCAGTGATGAAGGGCCACCAGCTGGCCTCCCCAAAGCCCTTCGGCCAGTCCTCCACGGCCGGCAGGTGGTGGCCGTGGTCGTCGGTCGAGTCGTCCGCTACGCTCATACAACGGGGTTACGGAGCGAGTATTAAAAACCCATCCAACTGCGGCGGCCAGCCAGCGCGTCCGAGACGAACGTGTGGCTGGTGTCCCAGGACGACGGCGTGAACCGGTGGGTTTCTAATGCTGTCACCCCAAGGCGTGTGCATGGCTGAACGAACTGAGCCGGGGCTCAGCGACCAGTACACGCGAGCCAGCCCGTGGCCGATCCCGCTCGTGATCGGGATCGTCGTCACCGAGGTCGGACTCGTGTTCGAGGGGTTGACCCCGGTCGCGGTCAGTGGCATGCTGTTGTTCGCCGCCTGTGTGGTCGGGATCACCCGCGAGTCGGCGTTCGCCGACACCCTCTGGCGGCCGGGCGTCGCCGTCGGCGTGCTGTTCGCCGTGCTCGGGGCGGTCATCTACACGGGGACAACCGCCACCACCCGCGGGATCGCGATGCTCGGCACGAGTGTGCTCGTCTGGGCGGCGTCGGCGGTGGCGTTCCTCTACGAAACCCAGCGGCTCTGAACTAGCAACGTATATCAGTCAGCCACACTCACTACACACCAATGTCAGCGCGACTCTTCGACCGGGATACCATCCTGGACATCACGGTGAACCTCGTTCCCCTGGCGATTCTCGGGTTCTTCTTCGTGGTCTTCATGGTGTTGAACCCGTGGGACGGTGGGCTCACGCTGAAACGCATCATCCAGTTCGTGCTCATCGGCTGGATTTTCACCGCGCTCGCGGTGCTGACGTACTTCGCCGCCAAGGCCATCGAGGGCCCGGAGACGTAGGCACCGCCCGCCGCGCGGCGACGCCGCACAGTCTCGTGTCGACCGCTGACTTGGTGGCGTGGTCGCGCCGACATTTCCGTGGACAATCCTAAGCTTTCTTTACCGTCGAATCCTGACTAGGAGGCATGGCTACAGCAGCGTCATCGATTACACTCACTGTGCTGATGGGCGTGTTGCTCGTCGGCGTGGTCGCTGTCCTCGCGCGACTCGAGGACTGGCGGTCGTACACGCCCCTCAGCGACGTGGGCGGTGGGCTCGGGGAGCGCACCGGCTACACGCACGAGGAGAAGCCTGGGGGCATTATCCGCTGGTTCACGACGGTCGATCACAAGGACATCGGGATCCTGTACGGCGTCTACGGCACCATCGCGTTCGCATGGGGCGGGGTGTCGGTGCTCCTGATGCGGACTGAGCTTGCGACGAGCAGTGAGACACTGATCAGCCCGTCGCTGTACAACGGGCTGTTGACGAGTCACGGGATCACGATGTTGTTCCTGTTCGGGACGCCGATGATCGCGGCCTTCGGGAACTACTTCATCCCGCTGTTGATCGACGCCGACGACATGGCGTTCCCGCGCATCAACGCGATCGCGTTCTGGCTGCTGCCGCCGGGCGCGATCCTCATCTGGTCCGGGTTCCTGATCCCGGGGATCGCCACCGCACAGACGTCGTGGACGATGTACACGCCGCTGTCGCTCCAGATGTCGAGTCCCGCGGTGGACATGATGATGCTGGGGCTGCACCTCACCGGCGTGTCCGCGACGATGGGCGCGATCAACTTCATCGCGACAATCTTCACTGAGCGCGGTGAGGACGTCGGATGGCCGGATCTGGACATCTTCTCGTGGACGATGCTCACCCAGTCCGGACTGATCCTGTTCGCGTTCCCGCTGTTCGGCAGCGCCCTCATCATGCTGCTGCTCGACCGGAACTTCGGAACGACGTTCTTCACGGTCGCCGGCGGGGATCCGATCTTCTGGCAGCACCTCTTCTGGTTCTTCGGCCATCCCGAAGTGTACGTGCTCGTGTTGCCGCCGATGGGGATCGTGTCGCTGATCCTGCCGAAGTTCTCGGGGCGGAAGCTGTTCGGGTTCAAGTTCGTCGTCTACTCGACGCTGGCGATCGGCGTGCTGAGCTTCGGGGTGTGGGCCCACCACATGTTCACGACGGGCATCGACCCGCGGATTCGGTCGAGTTTCATGGCGGTGTCGCTGGCGATTTCGATCCCGTCGGCGGTGAAGGTGTTCAACTGGATCACCACGATGTGGAACGGGAAACTGCGCCTGACCGCGCCGATGCTGTTCTGCATCGGGTTCGTGCAGAACTTCATCATCGGCGGTGTGACCGGCGTGTTCCTCGCGGTCATTCCGATCGACCTCATCCTGCACGACACCTACTACGTGGTCGGTCACTTCCACTTCATCGTCTACGGTGCGATCGGGTTCGCGCTGTTCGCGGCGTCGTACTACTGGTTCCCGATGGTCACGGGCCGGATGTACCAGAAGCGCCTGGCGCACGCGCACTTCTGGACGGCGCTCGTCGGCTCCAACGCGACGTTCCTGGCGATGTTGTGGCTCGGCTACGGCGGGATGCCACGGCGGTACGCGACGTACATCCCGCAGTTCGCGACCGCACACCGGCTCGCAACAGTGGGGGCGTTCCTGATCGGGGTGTCGACGCTGATCTGGCTGTTCAACATGGCGACCTCGTGGCGTGAGGGGCCACGCGTCGACTCCACTGACCCATGGGACCTAGAGGAGACCGACCAGTTCACCAACGACTGGGCGTGGTTCCGTGCGAAAGAGGAGACGACCGTGCTCCCCGACGGCGGTGACGAAGCGCAATCCGAGGCGGACGCGGTGACTGACGGCGGGCAGCCGGCCGCGGACAGCGACACCGAGTCGTAGCCGCCGTCAGCGACGTTTTCTGCGGGTTCGGGCGGCGTACGCCCAGCGGCGGAGCTGTCAGGCGAGTACCAGTACGAACCCGGTGATGAACATGAGGACTGCGATCCCGCCGAACAACAGCAACAATACGACTTTGTCTTCCATGGCGCTGCGTTGGGCGTGACACCGCAAAAGGCTACTCACTGCGCCACCAACGACCGGCCGTGAGTGACACCGAGAGCAGTGGGCGTCGCATCGTGTTGTGGATGTACGCCGGCGCGATGGGGACGGCCGGCATCTTCGGCTACGTGCTGGGCGTGATCGTGTACGGCAACGGTGGCGCGGCCGGCCCGCTCGCGACCGGGCCGTCCCCGGAGTACGGAAGCCTCGGCCCGATCGTCTTCGAGTTGACCCCGTTGAACCTCGCCGTGTTCGGGGTCTGTGCCGTGGGTGCGCTGTTGGGGGTCGGGTTGGCGGCGATCATCTTGGTGTCGAACCGCGAGTGACCACGACGACGGGTGGCAGGCACGTATATATGCGTGGCATCCGAACGAACGATCATGATAGTTCGGGAGGCAACCCACGCCGACGGCGACGCCGTTCGTGCAGTCGCAAACGCGTCCTTGGAGGCGTCGTACGCCGATCCGTTGGGCGACGACATCGTGCACACCGCGGCCACCGAGTGGTACGACAGCGACCGCCTGGCCGACCGCCTGGACACCGACGCCGTGCAGTATCTGGTCGCCGAACGGGACGACGCAGTGGTCGGGTTCTCGGAGAGCGAGCGCGACGGGGACGTGGCGGCGATCCAGTGGCTGCACGTCCACCCGGACGCCCGGGGCGACGGGGTCGGCGGCAGCCTGCTCAGTGACACCGAAACACACCTGCTGGAACACGGCGCGAGCCGGATCGAGGGGCGGGTGCTCGCGGCCAACGAACCCGGCAACGACTTCTATCAGGCGCACGGCTACGCGCGAAGCGGCACCCGGGAGCTGGCGATCCGCGACGACACCCACACCGAGCATCTGTACGTCAAGCTCCCGGCGGCCGCGAGCACGGCCGCGATGACCGAACGGCGCGAGACCACGGTCGGCGACCTCTGGGTGGCGCTGGACGAACGCGAGCGCGGCTCTGATGCGCCGTTTTACGCGGCGTACCGGGACGCGGATCGGGAGACGAAATACGGGTTTTACTGTGCGGCCTGCGAGCACGCTGACACCGCGATGAACACGATGGGGCGAGTGGCATGCAACAACTGTGGGAACGAGCGCCGGGAGACCCGGTGGGACGCGGCCTACCTCTGAGTGGTCACGCGGCGGCGGCCGTCTCCTGGTAGCCGCCGAACTCGTCTTTGAACACGGCCATGATCTCGCCCATGGTGGCGTACGCCTTGACCGCGGCCACGATGTACGGGATGGTGTTCTCGTCCGCGCGGATTCCGGCCCGAAGCTCGGCCAGCGTGGCCTCGACGGCGTCGTCGTCGCGCTCGGCCTTGACGTCGCTGAGGCGGCCGAGCTGCCGGTCCCGAGTGGCCTCCGCGTCGACGTGAAGCGTGTCCGGGCTGGTGTCGGCGTCCATCTCGTGTTCGTTGACGCCCACGACGGTTTCCTCGCCGTCGTCGACACGGGACTGGTACTCGTAGGCGGACTCCTGGATCTCGCGGTGGAAGTAGCCGTCCGCGATGCCGGCCAGCACGCCGTCGCGGACGCTGCCGTCGCCCAGCTCCTTGATCTCGGTGAGGTACGCCATCGCCTCGGCCTCGATCTCGTTCGTGAGCGACTCCACGGCGAAGCTGCCACCCAGTGGGTCAACGATGTCCGCCGCGCCCGACTCCTCGGCGATGATCTGTTGGGTCCGCAACGCGACCCGCACCGCCTCCTCGCTGGGTAACGCGAGTGCTTCGTCGAAGGAGTTCGTGTGAATGCTCTGGCTCCCGCCGAGCACCGCGGCCAGCGCCTGGAGCGTGACGCGGGCGATGTTGTTCTTGGGCTGTTGGGCGGTGAGGCTCTGCCCGGCGGTCTGGGTGTGGAACTTCAGTTGCGTTGCGGCGTCGGCCTCGGCCCCGTACCAGTCGTCCATGAGGGTCGCGTAGATCCGGCGGGCCGCCCGGAACTTCGCGACCTCCTCGAAGATGGCGTTGTGGGAGTTGAAGAAAAACGAGAGCTGTGGCGCGAACGCGTCGACATCCAACCCACGGTCGATGGCGTCCTCGACGTACGCGAACCCGTCGGCGAGCGTGAACGCCAGCTCCTGGACCGCGGTCGAGCCGGCCTCGCGGATGTGGTAGCCCGACACCGAGATCGGGTGGAAGTTCGGCGTTTCGGCGACGCAGTACTCGACGACATCGGTCACCAGGTCCAGTGACGGCGTGGGCGGCACAACCCACTCTTTCTGTGCGATGAACTCCTTGAGCATGTCGTTTTGGAGGGTGCCACGGATGTCCTCACGGGGGACGCCTTGCTGGTCGGCCAACGCCAGGTACATCGCGTAGATGACCGGCGCGCTGGGGTTGATGGTGAAACTCGTCGAAACCGCCGCGAGGTCGATGCCGTCGAAGAGGATCTCCATGTCTCGGAGGGTGTCGACGGCGACGCCCTCCTTGCCGACTTCCCCGAGGCTCATTCGGTGATCGGAGTCCAGGCCCATGAGCGACGGCATGTCGAAAGCCGTCGACAGCCCGGTTTGGCCGTTGTCGATGAGGTAGTGGAAGCGCTCGTTTGTCTCCTCGGCGGTGCCGAAGCCGGCGAACTGGCGCATCGTCCACGTCCGACCCCGGTACCCCGTGGGGTAGACGCCGCGCGTGTACGGGAACTCGCCCGGGAACCCGAGGTCCTCGTTGTAGTCGGTGTCGGCGACGTCGGCGGGCGTGTAGAGCCGATCGACTTCCATGTTCGAGACGGTCGCAAACCGGGCTTTGCGCTCGCCGTACGCGTCCCGCACCGGCCCGAGCGTGGTTTCGGTCCAGTCGTCGCGTGCCTCCCGGATGTCCGCGAGGTCGTCGTCATCGTACATGTGTGACACACTCATTCAGGAAGATTCATTAAGGAACCGGTGGGGATCGGGTTCGAATGGTGGTGGTCGGGCGTGGCCATGCGGCAGCACCGAGCAGGGCTGTGGGCACGTGACTGGCGGGCAGCCGGTCAGTAGTGGCCCATGACGCCGTCTCGGCGCGCCCACCGCTGGCAGTAGTAGAACGCCACGTACCCGGCGGCGAGGTAGCCGACGGTGGTCACCACGAGCACGGTCAACTCCCCGAGGAGGCGCGCCCAGAGCGCGACGCCGTCTGCCATTGCGATCTGGAGCAGTTGGCTGCCCTGCACGCGGCTTTTTGCGTTGTTGACGCCCAGCGTGTCGAGCGGTCGATCGCGGTAATAACAGTCCGTGGACCCTACTGGAGGCGTTCGATCGTTTCGACCAGCGGATGGCGCGCGTAATCGACGACATCGATGTCCGCGATGGAGTCCAGGCCCTCGGTCCGGGCGGTCCGCGCCATCCCGAGATCGACCGCGCGCTCCAACACGATGACGTACGCGTCCATCTCCGCGACGCCGGCGCGTTCGGCGGCCATCACGCGGTGGTGGCCGTCGGCCAACAGCAGGCTGCCGTCGTCGCCGGTGCTGCCGTTGTCGATCACCACGAGTGGCTCCGCCAGCCCGTTTTCGAGCTCGTAGCGGCGGCCTTCGAGTTCGTCGGCGTACACCTTCCCCTGGGTCGGAACGACGTCACTGATCGTGACCGTGCGGCGCTCCTCGGTGATCGAAACGCCGTGTATCGTCTCCAGCGTTCGCATGAGCTTGCCGACTTTCTCGGGGGTCGCGCGCTCGATCTGGGAGCGGATCACGTCGGCGTTCGTGATGATACCCACGAGGTTGCCCGCGTCGTCGACCACCGGGAGTTTCTGGATGCCAGAGCGCAGGATGACCCGCGCGGCGTCGGTCACGTCCATCTCCGGGTGCGCGACCACCAGGTCCTCGGTCATCACCTTGAACAGCAGTTCGTCGGGATCGGCCAACAGGAGGTCGCGCGCGGAGACGAACCCTTCGACGTGTCGGCCGTCGGTCACCGGGAACCCGTTGTGATCGCTCTCGGAGATCCGGGCCGCAACGTCCGAGACCGTGTCGTCTGCGGACACGGTCGCGACGTCCCTGGTCATGTAGTCCCCGACGGCCGGCGTCTCGCCGTTGGCGTGCGCTAAAGCCTCGTCCATACCGGGACTACGCCGCCGCCGCAGAAATAGCTCACTCACCCTGTTGGATGCCGGAGGTGCCACCGTGGACCTCCTCGAAGAACCGCGACGCGACCACCTCCTCGATCATCTCGGTGAGCGTCGTGGCTGCGTCCTCACCGACGGCGTCGAACAGCCCCAGGGGGAGCTGTGCACCCGCCATGTCGGCGTGGCCGCCGGCCGACCCGAGGTCGTCGAAGGCCGACCGGAGCACCGCACCGAGATCCAGGTCCTTTCGGCGCGACCGCGCGGAGACGTAGATCGTGCCGTCGAAGTAGCCGTAGACGAACGTGACCGCCACGCCCCGCATCGCCAACAGGCGGTCGGCGGTCTGTGCGAGCGTATCCCTGGCGGTGATCTGCCCCACGCAGGACGCCAACACGGACCCATTGAGCTGCCGGTTGCGGATCCCGGCGGCGATGGTGTCGAAGGTGTCCGCGCTCAGTGACGGGGCTTCGATGCGTTCGAGCACGTCGGTGTCGGCGTTGGGCAACAGCCACGCGGCGGCCGTGAAGTCACGCGGCGTGATCTCCCGCGCGAAGTCGTCGGTGTCCACGCGGATCCCGTACAACAGTGCTGTCGCCACCGCGGTCCGGACGTCGATCCCGTAGCCACGCAGGTACTCCACGAGGATCGTACTGGTCGCGCCGGTGTCCGGCCGAATGTCGGTGAACCCGGCGTCGACATCGGTCGTCGGCGGATGGTGGTCGATGACGATGTCCACGTCGGTGTCGGGGGCGAGCTGGTCGTTGACCCCGGGGCCGGAGTGGTCGACCAGCGCCACCGCGTCGAATTCGGCGTCGGACTGTGTTTCGACGTTCCGCAGGTCGAACTCCAGGAGGTTCACGAACGCCCGGTTTTCCTGGTGTGAGATCTCCCCGAAGTAACAGGCCTGGCTGTCGACGCCGGCGTCCTCGGCGATGCGCTGGAGGCCGACGGCGGCCGCGATCGCGTCGGGGTCGGGGTTGTCGTGCATGAACACCCCGAGGCGGCCGTCGATCCCTTGCAGGGTCTGGCGCAGCGCCTGGAGGCGCTGTGATGCGCCCGATTCGGTCAACGAGTTGGCGTGCGACAGCAGCTCCGCGCCGGGATCGACGACGCGATCCGCGACCGAGTCGATCCGGTGGCGGTCTTTCGGCGTCGCGTCGAACCCCAGATACACCACCAGCCCGGCGTCGGGATGCGCCGCGTCGGCGGCGATCGCGGCCAGCCGGTTCCGGTCGGCGCGCTCCCCGGCAACGACGACCATGTCGACCGACCGATCCGGGAGCGTGATCGCCGCCGGATCGGTGACGTCCCGGACTTCGGCGGCGACGGACTCGTTGCGGAGGCTGTCCACGCGGCTCTCGTCGCCGTCGAAGACGAACAACTCCCCGCGTCGGTCCGCCAGCGAGCCGATGACAGCGTGCCCGACCGTTCCGCAGCCAAGCACCAGCCGAGAAACCATTCGTTGCCATGCCTTACCCACGAGCCTGTTAAAAAGTACCGCTGTGGAACCGCGCCGAACTCCGGATCAGCCAGCGAACAGCACGTCAGCGGCGTGCGTTGCGGTCTGCGCGACGGGATCGAACGCCACCAGGAGCGCGATCGTGCCGACCGCCGCAGCCAGCACGGCGACGTAGAGGCCCGTCGGCTGCCCCGAAAGCGACAGGTCGTCGCGTGGGTCCTCGATCCACAGCGCCTTCACGACCCGCGAGTAGTAGAACAGCGACAGCGCGCTGTTGATGGCTGCGATGCCCGCCAGCCACGCGAACCCGGACTGGACCGCGCCCGCGAACAGGACGTACTTCGAGAGGAAGCCAGCGCCGACCGGCAGGCCAGCGAGACTGAACATGAACACGGTCATCGCGACACACGCGACGGGCGCGCGCTTCGAGAGGCCGTTGTAATCCTCGAACGTCCGGCCCACGTCCCAGTACTCCGCGAGCGCGACGAACAGGAACGCGCCCGTGTTCATGAAGCCGTAGACGAGCAGGTGCATCATCGACGCCCCCAACACGAGGGAGTTCTGTGCGCCGCCGCCGCTTTGCAGCGCGGCGAGGCCGATGAGCACGTAGCCCGCATGGCCGACACTGGAGTACGCCAACATCCGCTTGACGTTCTCCTGGGTGGCCGCCGCGAAGTTCCCGAGTGTCATCGTGACCACCGCCAGCGCCGCGAACAGCAGCGACCAGTCGATGACCGTGCCGGCGATGACGTCCAGGGGGAACGCGGTCGTGAACACGCGGAACAGCACGGCGAACCCGGCGGCTTTCGACGCCGAGGAGATGAACGCCGACACCGGCGCGGGCGCGCCCTCGTAGGCCTCCGGCGCCCAGAAGTGGAACGGCACGGAGGCGGTCTTGAACGCGAACCCGGCGACCAGCATCACGATCCCCAGCCCCAGCACGCCAACGAAGTCGGTGCCGGCGGTGATCGTGTCCGCGATCGCGGCCAGCCCCATGACGCCGGTCGCGGCGTACACGAGGCTGATGCCGTAGAGCATGATCCCCGACGACAGCGCGCCGATGAGGAAGTATTTCAGCCCGGCTTCGATGCTGCCGCGGTCGCGTTTCAGATACGACACCAGCACGTACGACGGGAGGCTGGCGAGTTCGAGGCTGATGAACACCGTCACGAGGCTGTTGGCGGCTGCCATCAGCGTCATTCCGGTGGCGGCAAGCAGTGTCAGCGCGTAGAACTCCGCGACGCTGTCGGCGTCGTCGAGGTAGTCGTGGCTGGCCATCACGACCAGCGTGCCGACCGAGCCGACGACGACCACGAAGAACAGCGACAGCGCGTCGACGATGATCGCGCCGTCGAACTGCACGAACTGCGCGTCGCCGGTGCCCGCCGACAGGAACCACGCAGCCGTCCCGGCGGCGAGCAGCGTGCCGGCGGTCGCGATCCCGGCGAGCAGCGTGTTGTTGTCGCGGTCCGGCAACAGCGTGTCGACACCGAACACGAGCAGTGCCGCTGCGACCAGCACGAACTGCGGTGTCAACGGCGGAAGCTCCGTCACAGGAACACACCCCCGGTTGACACCACGACAGCACTCGCAGACGCCGCGGCGTCCACCACCGGCGTCACGGCGTCCTGGATCATGCCGTAGAACACGTTCGGGACGGTTCCGGCCACGATGACCAACAGGAGCAACGCGACGATCGGCACGGTGTCGTGGAGCGCCGCCGGCACGATGTCGTAGTCAGTTTCGGCGGCGAACGGCCCGAACAACACCCGCTGCATCGCGAACAGCAGGTAGCCGGCGACGATCACGATGCCGAACATCGCCAGCGCCGTGAACAGCTGGGCGTGCGCGAAGTCGGCGCCGAACCCGCCGAGGAAGATGAACAGCTCGCCGGCGAACCCGGCCATCAGCGGCAGGCCCATGTACCCGAACGCGGCGGCGATGAACACCGCTGCGGTCACCGGCATCTTGTCCGCGATGCCGGAGAGGTCACCGACCATGCGCGTGTGCGCGGTGTTGTAGATGACACCCACACACATGAACATCAGGCCGGAGATGAGGCCGTGAGCGACCATCTGGAAGGTCGCGCCGCCGACCCCGTAGTAGTTGTACGCCACCAACCCGAGGATGACGTACCCCATCGAGGACACCGACGAGTACGCGACGATGCGTTTGAGGTCGCGCTGTGCGAGCGCGAGCATCGCCCCGTAGATCACTGAGAGCACCGCCAGCGCGGCGATCGGGACCGCGTACTGCTGTGCGATCCCCGGCATCATCGTGAAGTTGAACCGCAGCAACGCGTACGTCCCCATCTTCAGGAGGACGCCCGCAAGCATCACTGACGCCGGCGTCGGGGCCTGCACGTGGGCGTCGGGCAGCCACGTATGCAGCGGGACCGTCGGCACCTTCACCGCGAACCCGATGAACATCGCGAAGAACGCCACCGTCTTCAGCGTCTCCGCGCCCAGGCCGTACGTCGTCCCGAACTGCCCGGCGTGGATCGCCTGCGCGATCGCGGGCATGTCCATGGTGGTGACGTCGAGCCCGAACACGAGCGCCATGAACCCGATGAACATCAGCAGGCTCGCGACGTTCGTGTACACGAAGAACTTGATGGCGGCGTATTTCCGCCGGGGGCCGCCCCAGATGCCGATGAGGAAGTACATCGGCACCAGCACGAACTCCCAGAACACGAACCACACGAAGAAGTCAAGCGCCGTGAACACGCCCAGGAGGCTGGCCTCCATGAGCAACATCAACGCGTAGAACTGGCTTTGGCGCTCGTCGATGGGCGTCCACGCGCTCGTGATGGCGAGCGTGGTGAGGATCGTCGACAACACGACCAGCGGCATGCTGATGCCGTCGATGCCGACGTGCCAGTTCAGCGTGTACGGCCCGATCGTGATCCAGTGTGTCATCGTCTCGAACGCGAGCGAGCCGCCCTCAAGCAGGGCGTTCCCGCTCCCGTCGAACTGTGCGAACATCCACACGCTCCCCACGACGGGAAGCAGGCTGAGGCCGGCGGCGAGCTTCCCCGCGATGCGGTCCGGGGCAAGCATCACGACGAGCGCCGACAGCAGCGTAACGCCGAGTAACGCTTCTATCATCATCTAAAACCACCCCCCTGTGACGCCGAAGACGACAAGCAACGCGACCAAGCCGAGCGTGAGCATCGTCGCGTAGTGGCTGACGATGCCGTCCTGGATGCGGCGGATGCGGCCGCCGGAGAACAGGCTGATGCTGCTGACGGCGTTGACGATGCCGTCGATGACGCCCTGGTCGAACGTGTCCGCGCCGCGAGCCAGGGGCAGCGTCACGCCCTTCGCGAGCCAGACCTGGTATTCGTCCTGGTAGTAGTTGTTGTACAGCAGTGTTCTCGCTGCGCCGAGTTTCTCGGTGTGCTTGGTGGGTGCTGGGCCGCTGTACAGCAGCCACGCGAGGCCGGCACCGCCGAGCGCGAGCGCCAGCGAGACCGCCGCGGGAACGAACGGCGCGATGTCCGCGGCGTGGTAGCCGGCGAACGACTCCAGGAGGTGATGGTAGTGTTCGTAGCCCAGCGCCGAGAACGCGGTGCCCTCGGGGCCGGCGAGCCACGTGTGGAGGAACTCGATGTGGAGGCCCGTCGCTTCCGCGACCGGCGTCATGTTCACCAGCCCCACCGTGGCCGCAAGCACCCCCAACACGACGAGCGGGAATTTGACGTTCCACCGCACGCCGTGTGGGTCCTCTGCGGTGTCGGAGCGGGGCTCACCGTGGAAGGTGAGCACCACCATGCGGAAGGTGTAGAACCCGGTGAAAAACACTGCGAGCAGCCCCATCGCGTACGCCGCAAGCAGGATCGGACTGTCGCCGGCACCGTAGATGAGTGCCTCGTAGAGGATCTCGTCTTTCGACCAGAAACCCGCGAACGGCACGATCCCCGCCAGCGCGAGGCTCCCGGAGAGGAACGTGTAGTAGGTGACCGGCATCTTCTTGCGGAGACCGCCCATGTCCCACATGTTCTCGTTGTGGTGCATGGCGATGATCACCGATCCCGCCCCAAGGAACAACAGCGCCTTGAAGAACGCGTGCGTGAGCAGGTGGAAGCTGGCGGCGATATACCCGCCGGTCCCCAGGCCAAGCATCATGTAGCCGTACTGGCTGATGGTGGAGTACGCCAACACCTGCTTGAGTTCGTCTTTGACCACACCCATGGTCGCGGCGAACAGCGCGGTGAACCCGCCGACAAGCGCGATGATCGCCAACACGGTCGGTAGCAGCGCGTAGAAGCCGTACATGCGCGCGACCAGGTAGACGCCGGCCGCCACCATCGTGGCGGCGTGGATGAGCGCCGAAACCGGCGTTGGACCCTCCATCGCGTCGGGCAGCCAGGTGTGCAGCGGGAACTGCGCGGACTTCCCGATGACGCCGCCCAGAACCAGCAGCCCAACGACGCTGAACCACTGTTGGGCGCTCATCCCGACCACGTCGAGGAAGTGTGCGACGTGTGCGGGCATCGTGCCCTCGCCGCCCACCGCGGCGAGCGCCTGCTCGGCCATGTGGGGGAACGCGTGTGCGCCCTCACCGGTCGCGACGAACCGCGCCGTGCCGAACGTCGCGAACACCGCCACCACGCCGATGAGGAAGAAGTAGTCACCGAAGCGCGTGACGAGGAACGCCTTTTTGGCCGCGCTCGGCGGCCCCTGCTGGCGGAAGTGGAAGCCGATGAGGAGGTACGAACACAGCCCCACCAGCTCGAAGAACATGAACGCCATCAGGAGGTTGTCCGCGACGACGAACGCGAGCATCGAGAACGTGAACAGGCCAAGCCCGGCGTAATACCGGTGGAGTCCGCCCTCGCCCTCGTCGTTCATATACCCGAGGCTGAACACGTGCACGAGGAACGCCACCAGCGAGACGATGACGAGCATCATCGCGGCCAGCGGGTCAACGAGCACGCCGAAGTGGAGGCTGAACGCGTTCGGGGCCGCCACCCACGTGTAGATCGACTCGGCAATGTATTCGCCCTGGCTCACGGTGACGAACGCCCACACCGAGACCACCAATGAGCCAGCGGTCGCTACGATACCCGGAATCGCGCCGCCCTTCGGGAGCAGCTTGGGTGCAAAATAGCCCGCAAGCAAGGCAACGAGGAACGACGCGAACGGCAACAACGGAATCGCCGGAATGAACTCTAATGCACCTGCCATCTTACCACCTCATCGTCGTCGCGTTTGTCACATCGATGTCATCGAAGTTACGATACAGCGTCAGGATGATGCCGAGACCGACCGCGACCTCGGCGGCGGCAAGCGCCATCACGAACAGCGTGAACGCCTGCCCCGAGAGGTTCCCGTGGAACCACGAGAACGCCACGAGGTTGATGCCCGCCGCGTTCAGCATCAACTCGACGGACATCAGGAACAGCAACGCACTGCGGCGCGTCAGCACGCCGAAGACGCCGATACAGAAGACGGCAGCGGACAACAGGAGGTAGTACTCCATGGGCACCATCACTGGTCACCTCCCTGGCTGCCGCGGTTTGCGAGGAAGACGGCGCCCGCCAGCGCCGCGACCAACACGACGTCGATGATCTCGAACGCAGCGAGGAACCCCGGCGTCGCCTCCGCCAGCGCCGTGCCGTTGAGGTCCATGAGTACGTAGCCGAGGCTCGCCGTGACGGAAACGTCCGCCGGGAACCCGGCGGTCGCCGACTCGAAGCCCGCACCGACGAACACGACGGCCATGACAGCGAACAGCGCGACTGCGGCCAACCCGGAACCGAAGTTCAGGTCGCCCGCGAACTCCGGGCGCGACGTCACGAGGACGTCACCCCCGGTTGTTTCTTCGTGAGCATCACGGCGAACGTGATGAGGATGAGCACTCCACCGACGTACACGAGGATCTGCATCGCCATGAGGAACGGCGCCTGCAGCATCACGTAGTGGACGCCGATGCTGAGCAACGCGATGCCCAACAACAGCGCGGAGTGCCACACGTCCCGCACGAGAACGACACCGAGGCTGCTCGCTACCGTGAGGGCAGCGAACAACGCGAACGCGAGTGTCTCGTATGGCATTGATTTGGTCACCTGATGGATTGAGAGAGCGCCCTATGTAGGTTTCGAGACGCTCGTCTACTGGTAGTCGACTTCGCCCTCGCCGTCACCGATCCAGGCGCCGCGGTCGGGTTCGCGCGAGGCAACCGGGTCGATATCGTTGTACCACGGTACGTTTTTCAGCTGCTCTTTGTTGAACACGAGATCGTGTTTCGTGTCCCCAGTGAACTCGAAGTTCTCCGTGAGCAGGATGGCGTCCACGGGACAGACTTCCTCACACAGCCGGCAGTAGATGCACTGGCCGACGTGGAGGTTGTACTGTTCGCCGTTGCGCTGGTTGTCCGTCACGATCTGGATGGTGTCGTTCGGACAGACGTTCTCGCATTGCCGACACCAAATGCAGCGTTCCTGGCTGAACTTGTGGACGCCGCGGAAGCGCGCCGACACTTCGGGCGCTTCCTCGGGATACTCGACGGTGAACGTATCACCGCTGAGCGCGTGTTTCATCGTCGTCGCCATCGATTTGAGGAGGCCTATCATAGTCCAGTCACCCCGAGTGCAGTCGCGGTGAGCACGAGGTTCGCGAACGACAACACGAGCAGTCCCTTCCAGCCGATGCCGATGAGCTGGTCGATCCGCACGCGTGGGATCGCGGACCGGCACCACTGCGTGAAGAAGTACACGGCCCAGATCTTGATCGTGAACCAGACGAACCCGGGCAGGAACGGCCCGCCAGGGCCGCCGAGGAACAGCGTTGCGATGATCGCACCGCCCAGGAAGATGTGGATGAACTCGCCGAGGTAGAACAGCACGAAGTACGCCGACGAGTACTCCGTCTGGTAGCCGGCGACGATCTCGGTCGGTGCTTCCGGCGTGTCGAAGGGGTTGCGGCCGACTTCAGCGAGGTTCGCCACGACGAACAGCACGAACGCGAACGGGTTCACGAACGCGAACCACGCCGGGATGCGGACGCCGGCGATGGTCGCAAGCGTGGTGTTCTGTTGGATGGCGACGATCTCGCTGAGCTGCAGGGTCCCCGTGAACAACACGACTGACGCCGCAGTGAGCACGAGCGGGATCTCGTACGCGATGTTTTGCGCGACGGCGCGCAGGCCGCCGAGCAGGCTGTACTTGTTGTTCGACGCGTAACCGCCCATGATCAGCCCCAGGCTCGCGATCGACGCGATGGCGAACACGAACACGAGTCCGACTTCGGGGTCGGCAAGCTGGATGCCGTTGCCCATCGGGATGACGGCGAACGCGAACAGCGCCGACCCCGCGAGCACGATCGGTGCGAGGTCGTAGGCGGGCCGGTCGACGCCCTCCGGGATCACCAGCTCCTTCGAGAGCAGGCGCACGGAGTCGACGACGATCGTTCCGAGCCCCCACGGGCCGACGCGGTTGACCGAGATGCGGTCGGTGAACGCCGCGGTGATCTTCCGCTTGGCCCACGGGCCGGCGAACGCGGTCATCGTGAGCATGATGGTGCCGACGAGCGCGGCGGCGACCAGCATCGAAACCGCGTCCCCGAGGAACCCGCCGACACCGAGGAGGTCCGAGATGATGTCCGGCAGGGGTGTCTGCGTGGCCATCTATCTGTCCACCTCCCCAAGGATCACGTCGAGGCTGCCGAGGGTCGCAACGAGGTCGGGGATGTACTCCCCGGTGGACATCTCCTTGAGCGCGGAGAGGTTCGAGAAACACGGGCTGCGGATCTTGAACCGGCCGGGCTTCTCGGTGCCGTCGGCGCGGATGTAGACGCCGAGCTCGCCTTTGGCGCCCTCGACGGTCCGGTAGGTCTCGGTGCCCGCCTCGGGCTTGAGCGTGCGCGGGACGTTGGCTTGGATGTCGCGTTCGTCCTCGGGCCAGCCCTCCAGCAGGTCGACGCACTGCTCGATGATGCGGGCCGACTGCTCGACTTCCTCCATGCGCACGAGCAGCCGCGAGTAGTTGTCGCCGCCGTCCTCGGTGACGACGTCCCAGTCGAGTTCGGGGTAGTAGCCGTAGGGGTCGTCGCGGCGAACGTCGTAGTCGACGCCGGAGCCGCGAGCCACCGGGCCGGTCACGCCGTAGTCTTTGGCGGTCTCGTAGTCGAGAACACCGGTGTTGACTGTTCGCGCCTGGAAGATCTCGTTGCTGGTGATGAGGTCGCTGT
The DNA here is from genome assembly GCF_049705385.1 of Halobacterium sp. MBLA0001. NCBI lineage: Archaea > Methanobacteriati > Methanobacteriota > Halobacteria > Halobacteriales > Halobacteriaceae > Halobacterium > Halobacterium sp. MBLA0001. The sequence continues at coordinate 1,251,489 of NZ_JBNAMQ010000007.1, read as the reverse complement.
ACTCGTCGAGGCGCTCGGGCAGCTCGTCGAGGAAGTCCCGGACGCTCTCGAAGAACTCCGCGCGGGGCTCGGGGATGTCCCAGACCACGCCGCCGAGGCGGAGGTAGTTGAGCATCATCCGCTGGCCCGTGAGGTCTTCGAGGATGTTCTGGACGACTTCGCGGTCCCGCATCGCGTACATGAAGATGGCGGTGAAGTCGCCGTAAATGTCCAGACAGAACGTCCCCAGCGCGAGCATGTGGCACGCGATGCGGCACAGCTCGCCGCCCATGGTGCGCAGGATCTGCGCGTACTCGGGGACGTCGATGTCCGCGAGGTCTTCGGCGGTGCGGGCGTACGCCCACTCGTTCAGGATGCCGCCCGGGCCGTAGTCCCAGCGGTCCGGATACGGCATGATCTGGTGGCGGTACGTCCCCTTCTGTGCCATCTGCTCCTCGCAGCGGTGGAGGTAGCCGATGTCGGGGTTGACGTCCGCGACCTGCTCGCCGTCGAGGACGGTTTCGACGTGGAGCACACCGTGTGTTGCGGGGTGGTGTGGGCCGATGTTGAGGAACATCGTGTCCGAGTCATCGGCGGCCTGCTCGTGGCCCTCCAGTGGGTTCTTGTGCTCGTCGAAGGTGACGATCTGGGGTTTGTTCTGGTTGTAGTCCAACCCCAGGGGGTGGCCCTGCCAGGTGTCCGGCAGCAGGATGCGTTCGAGGTTCGGGTGGTCGTCGTACTCGACGCCCACGAGGTCGTAGGCCTCGCGTTCGTGCCAGTCGGCGGTGCGGAAGACGGGCTCCGCCGTCTCGCTGACGGGGTTGTCCCGGCTGGTGGGCACGATGATCGAGACCTCCTGTGTGGGGTCGTCGTACTTCCGGAGGTGATAGATGCTCTCGAAGCGGTCCTCGTGCTCTTCGGCGGTGACACAGGACAGGTGGTCGAACCCGGCCTCCGTTTTGAGCGTCGACAGCACGTCCTGGACGGCGTCGGCGCGGATGACGAACCCGGGCGCGTTGAGGTGGTCCTCGCGTTCGAGGACGTGGTCCTCGATGAGCGCCTCGAGCGCTGCGGGACTGCCGGATGCCGGCGTCGCCGGAGCGGCGTCGTCGACGTCCGGCGTGTCGTCTTCTTGCTGTGTGCTCATGGTGAATCAGCCCAGTTGTACCGCATGACGAGCGACTCCTCGTCGATGTCGGCGGCGAGCTTGTCGACGATCTCGTCGCGTTCGAGGTCGCCGAACTCTTCGAGTTCGTATGGCTTGACCGTGACCGGCGACGATTCGCCGTTGGCGATGCGTTCCTGGAGTTTCGCGACGCCGTAGACGAGCGCTTCCGGGCGCGGCGGGCACCCGGGGATGTGGATGTCCACGGGGATGACTTCCTCGGCGCCCTTGACGACGTTGTACCCCTCCTGGAACGGGCCGCCGGACGTCGAACAGTTGCCCATGTTCACGACGAACTTCGGCTCGGGCATCTGGTCGTAGACGCGCTTCATGCGCGGCGCGAACTTCGAGACGATAGTGCCGGGCACGATCATCACGTCAGCCTGCCGCGGGGATGCCCGGGGGACCCCCGCGTGGAAGCGGTCGAGGTCGTGTTTGACCGAGTACGTGTGCATCATTTCGATGCTGCAACAGGCGATCCCGAACTGCAGCATGAACATGCTCGATCCCCGGACCCAGTTCATGAACTTGTCGAACTTCGTGAGGATGAACGGCGTGGAGCCGAACGCCTCGCGGAGCCGGGAGTTGAATCGATCGTCGACGCCATCCCCCATGCGGGCGTCACGAGTCGATGTCAACGGGTCACTCGTGTCGGTGATACTGTCTCTTGGTTGGTCACTACTCATGTGTGGTCCTTTGTTCGTGTGCCGGGGTCCGCATCCACTGCACGACGCCCTTGCGCCAGGCCCATGCGAGGCCGACGACGAGAATACCGATGAAGACGAGCATCGGCGCAAGCACGTTCGTTAGGCCGATCCCGTCCATCGCGAGCGCGTCGCGGTAGATGACGGTCCACGGGAAGATGAGCACGGTTTCGATGTCGAAGACGAGGAACAGCAACGCGACCATGTAGTACTGCGTGTTGAACTGGAGTCGCGCGTTCCCGGTCGGCACCTCCGCGCTCTCGTACGTGGCTCGTTTTCCCTGCTCGGATACGCTGGGCCGGATCAGTGACGAGACGCTCAGCATCCCTGCGGGGATGAGAACGGATACGAGCGCCAGCATACCGATGGCGATCCATGGATTCATAGGATTATCTCCGTGACGGCTGGGAGTTTGAACCGCACACTCATAAACGTTGATTTATGGCCTTACGGGCAGAGGAACGCGTTATCCGGAGTTTCAGGCCCCTAGCCGCAGTCGGGGTGGCGCGGTTAGTTCTGGGGGCTGCGAAGGCTGTCGGTTCCCTGGCTGTGGAGGCGCGCCGAGACATCGGCGACCCCCTCCTGGCGGGCGGCCTGGAGGTCGCGCAGTCGGTCGGCGAGCGTGGGGTCGTCGGTGGCGAGGAACTGGGCGGCAGCGAGGCCGGCGTTGTAGGATTTCCCGGCGTCGACGGCCGTGATCGGCGCGCCGGTCGGCATGCCGATCACTGATGGCACGGATTTCTCCTGGACGGGCACCCCAACGACCGGGATGGGGTAGGCGAGCGACGCGGTCATGTTCGGGAGGTCGGCTGATTTCCCGCCCGCGCCGGCGATGATGACGTCCAGTCCCCGGGCGGCGGCCGTGCGCGCGTACGCGTCCATGAGTGCCGGCGTCCGGTGGGCGGAGACGACCCAGGATTCGAACGTGTATCCGGTCGGCGGGTCGTCGTAGTCGGTGAGCTCGGTGAACCCGAGGTCGGTGAGCGCGTCGTGTGCGCCCGCCATCACGTCCAGGTCGCTGTCGCTGCCCATGATGACGCCGACGTCGGGCGTTTCGTCGGGCGGATGGTCGGCTGCTGCTTCGGTCTCGAACAGGTCGATGAGATCTGAGACGGTTGTCATGAGTGGTGGGTGTCGGTGAACGAGACGGCATCGCGGGCGGCGCGCGCTCTCGCCAGGCGGTCGTCGCCGCCGCTGACGGTGACGTGGGCCATCTTCCGGTGCGGGCGGAGCTGTCGTTTCCCGTACCAGTGCAGCGCCACGCCGGCGTCGCGGAACGCGGCCGGGACGCCGGCGATCGTCGCCGGATGTGGATCGACATCCGGGTCGCCGATGAGGTTCGCCATGACGGTCGGTTCGCGGAGCGTCGTGTCCCCCAGCGGGAGCCCGAGGACGGCGCGGATGCACTGTTCGAACTGGGAGGTCCGACACCCCTCGATGGTGTAGTGGCCGGAGTTGTGGGGGCGGGGTGCGATCTCGTTGACGAGCACGCGCCCGTCGACGGCGAAGAGTTCGACGCCGAAGACGCCGCGGCCGTCGAGGGCGTCGAGCACGTCCGCGGCGACACCGGTGGCGTCCTCGCGGACGGCTGGGCTGGTGCGCGCCGGGACGACCGATTCCCGGAGGATCTCCGCCTCGTGGAGGTTTTCGGCGACCGGGAACGTGGCCGTCTCGGCGTCGCCGCGGGCGGCGATGACCGAGAGTTCGCGCTCGAAGTCGACGAGTTCCTCGGCGACGAACCCGCCGAGGTCGCCGTCGAACTCCGCGCGGGCGTCGGCGACGGAGTCCACGGGGGCGTTCCCGCTGCCGTCGTACCCGCCGGTGCGGCGTTTCAACATCAGCGGCGCGCCGAGCTCCTCGAAGGCCGCGCGCAGGTCGGCCGCGTCGTCGACCGCGCGGAACGCCGGCACGGGGATGTCGGCGTCGGCGAGCGCGCGGTTCTGCACGAGTTTGTCCTGGATCGTGCGCAGGGTCTCGGGTGAGGGGTGGACCGCCACCTCGTGTGCCCCGGCGGCGTCGGCCAGCACGTCGGGGTCCGCGAGTTCGATCTCGTAGGTGAGCACGTCCGCGCGCGCGGCGAGTTCCCGGACGCCATCGGGGTCGTCGAAGTCGGCGCGGATGTGGTCGGCTGCGGGCTGTGAGGCGGGGCAGTCCGGCGTCGGGTCGAGGACGATCACGTCGACGCCGAGCGGGCTGGCGGCGTCGGCCAGCATCCGGCCGAGTTGGCCGCCACCCACGACGCCGATCGTGGAACCGGGCACGCGTGTCATCACCGACACCTCCCACCTACACCTGCATAAGAATTGCCCAGTTGGACCGAGAAGTATACACGAACCTGGTTACTTGTTGGGCGTTGGCGGTTCGTATCCGGGCGCTGTCGTGTCCACGAACACCACGATGATCGGCCCATCGGCGTCGAGTTCGTAGGTGACGCTGTCGTAGCCGCGGTCACCGAGCGTGGGTGCGAGTTCGTCGTAGTGGGTGGCGGGCGCGATCACCACGGGCGCGTCACAGAGCGAGGCGGTGCCGGCGGCCGCGTCACACGACACGACCGCGTCGGGGCGGGGCGTCGACGTGACGGTGGCGTTGGCGCGCTCGAGATACCACGGCAGCGGGAGGCGGTCGAACCACGACGTGCCCGCAACGCGTGCGGGGTCTCCGCGGTCGAACGGCGACGAGACGGCGAACTGGTCGCCGACGTACACGACACCGGCACCGCGCTCGGCCGCCGGGTCACCGCGGGTCGACGGCCCCAGCACCGACGCCGCCGATTCCAGGCCCGGATGCATGTCGCTGGTCGGTTGGCCGGGCTGCACCAGCGGGTTGTCGCCGGCCTGTGGTGTCACGTAGCTGGTTTCGGCCGCCACCACGCCGACCTGTGCGACGGCGGCCAGCAACACCAGGCCCGCGAGCGCGGCGCTCACCGTGTCCCGGGACGCAACCGCGCTGTGTCCCGTGCGGACGACGGCGGCGATGCCGACGGCCGCCGGGATCGCGAGCGGCACCACCGCGTGGGTCACCGACCACGCGCCCGCCACGGTCGTGATCGCGGGGTACACGATGACCGAGGCGAGCCCCCAGTAGCCCGCGAACAGCACGAGCGGCCGGGGAGTGTCGGCGGCGTACCGCTCCGCGAGGAACCCGAGCACGCCACCCCCCGCGACCACGACGGCGGTCGTGGCCAGCGTGCGCACGGCGGCCACCAGGTACGCGATGTAGCTGTGGTCGCGGTCGACCCCGTCGACGACCCACGTCTGCCAGAGGGCATGGGCGGCGTCGGCGGACCCGGCGGCGACGGCGGACGGAAGCCGGGTGGGAGTAGCGCCGAGTCCGCCCGCGACCGGCCGAGGAGTGTAGAACGCGACGAACACGGCACCCGCAACCACCGCGGACGCCGCGAGCGTGCGCCGCCACGCCCAGAATCCGCGGGCGGCCCGTGTGACACCGGCCTGCAGCGACTGCGTCCAGGACAGCCCCCGGGGATTGGCGGTGAGCAGCCGGCGATCCGCGACGAGCGCGCCCGCCCCCGCGAACATGGCGGCGTAGACGAGCGCGTTCTCCTTAGCCGTGAGCGCGAGCGCGAGCCACCCCGCGGTGACCGGGAGCAGCCAGCGGCGTCCGGTGTCGTGGGCGCGGACCGCGAACCCGACCGCGGCGAGGCTGAACGCCGCCACGAGCACGTCGCTGCGCATGAACCGCGAGTAGTACACCAACGTGGGGGTGAACGCGAGCAGGCCGGCGAGCGCGATGACCTCGGTGTCGTCGAGTCGCCCCCGGAACAGCCACGCGACGCCGGGCAGGAGCCCGCCGACGACCGCCACCGGGGCGCGCGCGACCGCGTCTGACGCCCCGAACAGACCGAACAGCGCGTCGTTGACGTGGAACAGGAACGGCCCGTGAACGATCGGCCGATACGACCACGCGCCGGTCGCGTGGTAGTCGAGGATCCAGTACCCGACGCGCGCCTCGTCGGCGTGGAACGGCCGCGCGCCCAGCCCGGCGAGGCGCGCGGCGAGCGCACCCGCAACCACGGCGGCGACCGCGCCGGCAACCACGACACGGCGGTCGCGTCCCGTCGAGTCCATGTTGTCCGTGGGACGGATCGGCGCGCATACAAGTGTTGCGTGTTGCTGGAGGGCGGGAGCGGTAGGCATTAGTCCACGCCCGAAGATAGGACTGGTATGACACGGCTCGGGCTGGTGGTTGCGGAGTTCAACCGCAGCGTCACCGAACGGATGGAGGCGGCGGCGCGGGAGGCGGCCGCCGACGCCGACGCGGCGATCACGGACACGGTACACGTGCCGGGGGCGTACGATTCGCCGCTGGCGGCCGACCGGCTCGCGCGCCGCGACGACATCGACGCCGTGGCGGTCGTCGGCGCGATCGTCACCGGCGACACGGACCACGATCACGTGATCGCCAGCGCGACCGCCGACACGCTCACCGACGTGAGCCTCGAACGCGACACGCCCGTGACGTTCGGCGTGTCCGGCCCCGGCATGTCCGGCGCGGAAGCCCGAGAGCGTGTGGAGAAAGGCGCGGCGGCGGTCGAAAGCGCGGTCAGTCTGACCCAGGAACTATGAACTTCAGCACCAGAGTCACGAGCGTTGAACCGAGCGCAACCCTCGCGGTGAGCACTCTCGCGAGCGAACTGGAAGCCGACGGCGTCGACGTGGTCGATCTGTCCGTGGGCGAACCCGACTTCGACACGCCGGAGAACATCGTGGACGCCGGGAAGGCGGCGATGGACGCCGGCCACACCGGCTACGCGCCGTCCAACGGCGTGCCCGAACTCCGGGACGCGATCGCGGAGAAGCTGCAGGGCGACGGCCTCGACTACGAGGCGGGCAACGTCATCGTGACCCCGGGCGCGAAGCAGGCGCTCTACGAGACGTTTCAGGCGGTCGTCGACGAGGGCGACGAGGTCGCGTTGCTGGACCCGGCGTGGGTGTCCTACGAGGCGATGGCGAAGCTCGCGGGCGGCGAGCTGAACCGCGTCGACCTCGCGCCCCACGACTTCCGGTTGGAGCCGGCACTCGACGACCTCGCGGACGCGGTCTCCGACGACACCGAGTTGCTGGTGGTGAACTCCCCGAGCAACCCGACGGGTGCGGTGTACTCGCGGGCGGCCATGGAGGGCGTTCGGGATCTCGCCGTCGACCACGACATCACGGTGATCTCCGACGAGATCTACCAGCGCGTCAACTACGGCCCGGCGCACGTGAGCCTCGCGGGCCTCGATGGAATGTTCGAGCGCACGGTCACGATCAACGGGTTCTCGAAGGCGTACTCGATGACCGGGTGGCGACTCGGCTACCTCGCCGGCCCCGAGGCGCTCGTCGATCAGGCCGGGAAGGTGCAGTCACACTCCGTCTCGTCGGCCGCGAACTTCATCCAGCGCGCCGGCGTCGAAGCCATCCGGCACACCGACGACGCCATCGACGAGATGGTCGCCGCCTTCGAATCGCGGCGGGACCTGCTCGTGGACCTGTTCGCCGAGCACGGCACGGACGTTTCGACGCCCGACGGCGCGTTCTACCTGATGCTCCCGGTCGCCGACGACGACCAGGCGTGGTGCCAAGACGCGCTCAAAGACGCCCACGTCGCAACCGTGCCCGGATCGGCGTTCGGCGCGCCCGGCTACGCGCGACTCTCCTACGCGGCGAGCACCGACCGCCTCGAAGCGGCAGTCGATCGGCTCGCGGCCGAAGGCTACCTGTAGCGGCCGCCGCTGTGCGCCCGGGTGTCGGCGTCGCTCCGGTCGCCGGCCCAGTTATGCGACACCCGGAAGCGCGCCGGACACGGACAGGGACGCCGCGGACGAAGCGGGTAGTTACGGCCGTTCTCAGGGCCAGCTGCCGCTGCCCTTGTAGGCGTCGACGACGCGCTGGACGGCGACCACGTAGGCGGCGGTGCGGAGGTTCGGCGTGCCGGCGTCCTCGTGGGCGTCGGTCATCGCGTCGAAGGCGTCCGTGATGATGGCCTCAAGCTCCTCGTTGACGCGGTCCTCGGTCCACTGGAAGCGCTGGCGGTTCTGCACCCACTCGAAGTACGAGACGGTGACGCCGCCCGCGTTCGCGAGGATGTCCGGGACGACGGTGACGCCGCGCTCGGTGAGCACGTCGTCGGCGTCGGGGGTGAGCGGGCCGTTGGCCGCCTCGACGACGACGTCGGCGTCGACATCGTGGGCGAGGTCCTCGTCGATGGCGTTTTCTAGCGCCGCGGGCACGAGGAGATCGACGTCCATCGTGAGCAGGGCCTCGTTCGAGAGCTCCTCGGTGGCGCCCTCGTAGCCGGAGACGCTGCCGGTCTCCGTTTTGAATGCTTTGACCGCGCGCGTGTCCAGCCCGTCGGGGTTGTGGACCGCGCCCGAGGAGTCCGAGACGGCGACCACGTCGGCGCCCTGGTCGGCGATGAGCTTCGCGGCGACGCTGCCGGCGTTGCCGTAGCCTTGGACGGCGACGGTGGCGTCACTGAGGTCCCGGTCGAGGTAGTCGAACACCTCGCGGGCGGCGAACATCGTGGAGCGCCCGGTGGCGTTCACTCGGCCCTCGCTGCCGCCGTTCTCAAGCGCCTTCCCCGTGATGACACCGGGCGCGGTGGTGTCTTCGAGGGTTTCGTAGGTGTCTTTGATCCAGTTCATCTCGCGCTGGCCCGTGTTCACGTCGGGTGCGGGCACGTCTTTGTCCTCGCCGATGAACGGGCGGAGTTCCGTGGCGAACGCGCGTGTGATGCGTTCGAGCTCGCTGTCGGAGTACTCCTCTGGGTCGAGGATGATCCCGCCCTTCCCGCCGCCGTACGGGATGTCTGCGACGGCGGTCTTGTACACCATCCATCCCGAGAGCGCTTTCACCTCGTCGCGGGTGACGCCCGGGTGGTAGCGAATGCCGCCCTTGTAGGGGCCGCGGTCCCCGTTGAACTGCGAACGGAAGGCTTTGAACGTCTCAATCGTCCCGTCGTCCATCTCCACGGAGAGCGTCGTTTCGAGGACGCGCTCCGGGTGTTTCAGGCGTTCGAGAACGTCCGCGTTGACATCGAGGAACTCGCCGGCGTCGTCGAGCTGTTCCTGCAGGCTCTCGAATGGGTTGGCTTCCGGCATATCTAAGCCACTTTCAAACTCAACGAATAAGCATGACGGATCATCCCCGCCGGAAGCGTCAGCGCCCAATCAGTTGTCCGCGGCCCGCGCCCGTCGCATGATTCGTTCGGCCTGCGCGATGAGCGGCGCGTCGATCATCTCGCCGTCCACGCGGAACACCCCCGCGTCGGAGTCGGCTGCGGCGTCGAGCACGCGGGTCGCCCACGCGGTGTCGGCCTCGGTGGGCGTGTACGCGTCGTTGATCGGGTCGACCTGCGCCGGGTGAATCGCCAGCTTCCCGTCGAACCCCAGGTCGGCCGCGAACCGCGCGTCGGCGGCGACGGCACTGGGGTCCTCGATGGCAGTGTGAACGGTGTCGATGGCGTCCACGTCCGCCGCGCTCGCCGCGAGCACGACGCGCTCGCGGGCGTACAACACCTCCGTCCCCTCGTCCGTCCGGGTGGCCCCGATGTCCGCGGAGAGGTCTTCGGCACCGAACACCAGCGCGTCCGTGGGGCCTGCGGCTGCGATCTCGTGGGCGTTCAGCACGCCCGCCGCCGACTCCACGAGCGCGAGCACCGGCGATGTGGCGTCGTGCTCGGCGAGCAGGCTGTCGACGGTCGCCACGTCGTCGGCGTCGGTCACCTTCGGGACCACCACCGAATCGAAGCCGCCCCCCGAGAGGACCGCGTCCACGTCGTCGCCCGCGCCCGATCCGACGGGGTTGACGCGCACACAGACCTCACAGTCGGGGTCGAAGTCGGCGGCCGTGAGCAGGTCGCTGACCGCGCGCCGCGCGTCGCCTTTGCGGGCTGGCGCGACGGCGTCTTCGAGGTCGAAAACCACCACATCGGCCCCCGTGGTCGGTGCCTTCCGCATCAGGCTGGGCTGGTCGCCCGGCGAGAACAGCACGCTGCGTCGGGTCATGTGCACGACGACGGCGGCCCCCATCTTGTACGTTTCCGGAGCGACTTTGGCGGGTGGCGTCCACCTCCCGGGCATGACAGGCCGCTACTACGAGGGCTTCGAGGTCGGGGAGACAATCGAGCACGCCACCCGGCGCACGGTCTCGGAGGCGGACAACCAGGAGTTCTGTGACATGACGATGAACCAGCAGCCGCTGCATCTGGACGCCGCGTTCGCGTCCGAGACGCAGTTCGGCGAGCGCATCGTCAACGGCCTCTACACGATGAGCCTTGCCGTCGGCATCACCATCCCCGAAACGACCGACGGCACCATCGTCGCGAACCTCTCCTACGACGACGTGGAGCACCCGGCGCCGGTGTTCCACGGCGACACCATCCGAGTGCAGTCGACGGTCACCGACAAGCGCGAGACCAGCGACGGCGAGCGCGGCGTCGTCACGATGCGCGTCGAGGTGTTCGCCGTCAACCGCGAGGACGAACCGCTGGTCTGCGAGTTCGAGCGCACCGTCCTCTCGCTGAAGCGCGCACACGACGCGACCGGGGACTGAACCCGTGACTGCACGCGACCGCGTCGACGCGCTCGGCGGCCGCGCGAGCAGCCTCGCCGAGCGCGCACCCGCACCGGCGACGCTCGCCCGCGTGGGACTGGGCCTCATGCTCGTCGCGGCGGGCGCGCACAAACTCATCGACCCCGCGGGCTGGACCGTCTACGTCACGGACTGGCTGGCCCCCCTGCTCGTCGTCTCCCCGACGGCGTTCATGCTGGCGAACGGCTACCTCGAACTCGGGTTCGCCGCGCTCCTCCTCGCGGACCGCTGTACGGCGTTCGCGGCGCTCGTCGCGGCCGGCTCGCTCGCCGTGACGACCGTGTACCTCGTTGTCGTCTGGGTCGACACGGGGCTGTTCGGGGACGTGGTCGCCCGTGACGTGGGGCTGACCGGGCTTGCGCTGGCGGTGCTCGTGGGCGCACTTCGAGGCGAGTAGGCGGCCGGACAGTGCCGACTACAGGATGGTGCCGTGTTTCTTCGACGGGCGGTCTTTGTCCACGTCCTCGTAGAAGCTGAACCGGTTCGAGAGTTCAGTCCGGAGTTCGGAGGGCGGCACGATCTCGTCGATGACCGTCTCGGAGGCCATCCGGTGGGCGTCGATGTCCTCGCGGTACGCCTCGCGGAGCTCCTGCTCGCGCTGTTTGCGCTCCTCGGGGTCGTCGATGGCGTCGAGCTTGTTCGCGTAGACGGCGTTGATCGCGGCTTCGGGCCCCATGATCCCGATCTCGCCGGATGGGAGTGCGATGGTGGACTCGGGGTCGTAGGCGGGCCCGGACATCGCGTAGATGCCGGCGCCGTAGGCCTTCCGCACCACGACGGACTGCTTCGGGACGGTGGCCTCGCTGGTGGCGTAGATCATCTTCTTGCCCTTCTCCAGGATGGCGTCTTTCTCGACGGACGACCCCGGCATGAAGCCGGGCGTGTCACAGAGGTACAGCAACGGGATGTTGTAGGCGTCGGACTTCCAGACGAACTCCGCGGCCTTCTCGGCGGCGTCCGGGAAGATCGCGCCGGCGCGCTGGGCGGGCTGGTTCGCGACGATGCCGACCGTGCGGCCGTCGATGCGCGCGTACCCCGTCAGGATCTCGGCACCGTACTCGGGCCGCAACTCGAAAAAGGAGTCCTGATCGACCACGCGGTCGATGAGGTCGTGCATGTCGTAGGCGCGGTTCGGTGCCTCCGGGATCAGGCCGTCGATGCCCTTGGGCGGCTTCGCTGGCGGCTTCGCCGGCTGACTGGGCGGTTTCTCGTCGCTGTTGTCGGGGAGGTACTGCACGAGGTCCGCGACCAGCTCGCGGGCGTGGTCCTCGTCGCGGGCGACCAGGTCGGCGCTGCCGGACTGCTCGGCGTGCACCTGCGGGCCGCCGAGGTCCTGCATCTCGATCTGCTCGCCGGTCACCATCTCCACCATCCGGGGGCTGGCGATGGCCATCGCGGACATCCCCTCGACCATGATCGTGAAGTCCGCGAACACCGGCGTGTACGCTGCCCCGGCGATACAGGGGCCGTACAGCACGCAGATCTGGGGGACGCGGCCGGAGAGCCGGGAGTGATTGAAGTAGTATTTGCCGATGCCTTCGCGGTTCGCGAAGAACCCCGACTGCTGGTCGATGCGCCCTCCCGAGGAGTCCATCAGGTACAGCACGGGTTTGCCGGTCTTGAGCGCGCGCTGCTGCATGCGGAGGAACTTCTCGACGCCGCGCTCGGCCATCGACCCCGCTTTCACGGTGAAGTCGTTGGCCATGAAGTGGAGGTCCCGGCCGTCGAAATCCGCCGCGCCCGTGATGAGCCCGTCGGCCGGGACCCGAGTGCCGTCGTCTGCCTCGTCGACATCGGGGCTGTTGGGATGCCAGCCGTCGAAATGCGCGAACCTGCCGTCCTCGAAGAGGAGATCGTCGTCGCCGTCGTCGTCGTCGCCGAACCAGAGGGCGAGGCGGTCGCGGACGAACAGTTTGTCCTGCTCGGGCAGGCGCTGTTTGTACTTCTCGGGGCCGCCGTCGAGGATGTCCGCGATCTCCTCGCGGAGCACCTCCTCGCGTTCAGTCGGCCCGAGGTCGTCGGCGTCGGCGCTGTCGTCGGCAGGGGAGGCGGGTTCGTGGACTGCTGCCGGCTCGTCGGCGTCGCCCAGATACACCGCAACGTCGTCGCTGACGTGTGCCGCGAGTGCGGCCGCGACCGCGCTGGCCTCCGCGTCCGTCGCACCGACGCCGATTCGTACTTTCATGATCATCGGTGACAGGAGGCTCCCCCATACCGTTTTCTCTTCTGACCATTGGCCGCCTGGGTTTTTGACGGGCGAGCGCCAACACAGCGTATGGATTCGCTGGCAATCGTCGGCGCTGGTCCCGCGGGCGCGGCGGCCGCGTACGGGCTCCGGGAGGCTGACCGCGAGATCACCGTCTTCGAGAAGTCCCGGGGCGTCTGCGGGCGGGCCGCGACCCGGCGCAAGGACGGCTGTCGCTACGACCACGGTGCGAACTACGTGAAACCCGGTGACGGCCCGGTCGCGGAGCTCGTTCGCGCGCTCGGTGACGACGGACTCGTGGACGTGACCGCGCCGGTGTGGACGTTCACTGGGGACGGCGAGCTCTCGCCGGGGCGGGGCGACGACGACCCGAAGTGGACGTGGGAGGCGGGCATCACACAGCTCGCAAAGCGGCTGTTCGCGGCGACCGACGCCACCGTCCAAACGGAGACACGCGTCGAGACGCTCGCACGCACCGACGACGGCGACTGGACCGTAACGATCGACGGCGGAACTCGACACACTGGCTTCGACGACGTGTTGCTGACGCCGCCCGCCCCGCAGACAGCCACGCTGCTGTCGAACACCGACTGGGCGGACGACCGCCGGGACGCGCTCCGGGCGGCGGCCGCGGACGTGTCCTATCGGCCCATCGTCACCGCCGTGCTTCATTACCCCTTCGAGCTGGACCGGGAGTGGTACGGACTGGTGAACACCGACGACGGCCACGACATCGGGTGGCTCTCACGGGAGGCCTGCAAGGCCGGCCACGTTCCGGACGGCGAGGAGATCCTGATCGTGCAGATGGCTCCCGACTGGTCGCGGGAGCACTACGACCACCCCGCCAGCAAGCAGGCCGCGGTGGCGGCGCGGGCCGCCGGCGTCTTGCTCGGCGACGACCCGCTGGCCGACCCCGACTGGACGGACACCCAGAGGTGGCGGTACGCGCTCCCCAACGACGCCGTTGCGGGCGCGCCTGTGGACGCCGCGCGGGAGGCGGGGCTGCACGTCGCGGGTGACTGGGTGGCCGGCGACGGCCGGGTCCACGCCGCCGTCGAAGCCGGGCTCGCCGCTGCCGACCACATCACACGGGGGTAGCCGCGGTCAGAGTGCCGGCCCGCGTGGCCGGTGGCTGCCGCTCGCTGAGACGGGGGTATATGATTGTGACGGAGCGGCGTCGGGTTTGCAGGTCCTGCGAGCCGGTGGGCGCGTTTAAGACAGTTGGCCGTGTTGGACGGAGTGAACGCCGTCTTGGTTTCGACAGACGGTGCATCGACTACAATGACGAATCCAATCGACAAACACGCAAAAACGCTTGCGACCAGTTGGACGTTCATCATCGTCGTCGCCGCCATCGTTGGCGGCGTCGGCGGGGTTGCGCTCCAGTCGGGGTCCGACAGTGGCCCGGAGAACTCGGTCGCGGTCGTTAACATCGAATCGGCGATCACTGGTGGGACAGGCGACGCGGTAGCCAAGGAACTGCGATCGATCCGTGGAAACGACTCGATCGACGCGGTCGTGCTCCGGGTGTCCAGCCCGGGCGGCGCTGTCTCAGGCAGCGAGGTGCAGTACCGCGCGGTGAAACGGCTCGCACAGGAGAAGCCGGTCGTAACAAGCGTCCGGGGCCCGGCAGCCTCGGGGGGCTACTACACGATCGCGCCGACTGACAAGATCTACGTCACGCCGAGCTCGCTCGTTGGCAGCGTTGGCGTGATCAGTTCCGTGTCGGAGAACAACGGCGTCCCCTCGCGGTGGAAATCCGCGCCGGACAAAGGGACGACCGGCCCGGCTGACAAGGCTCGCGCGCGTGCCGCGACCTTCCGGCAGTCGTTCCTCGACGTGGTCATGAACGAGCGCGGCGACGACCTCACGGTCGACCGTGAGACGATCGGCCGGGCGCAGATCTACGCCGGCAACAAGGCCGTCGAGATCGGGCTCGCCGACGAGATCGGCGGCCTCGACGCGGCGATCGCGGACGCCGCCGACCGCGCGAGCGTGCAGAACTACGGCGTCGTGTATCGGAGCCCGGGCGGTCTCGGCGGGCTCCTCAGCATCATCGGCGGCAACTCCGATACGGGGGCGGCGAACGCCGTCTCGACGTCGGAGTTCTGTACCAACGAATACCTTGCATACGCTCCACAGGCGGGGCCTGACCTGGAGGTGATCCAAAATGCGTCCTGCTGATATGACATCTCGGATCGGCGCGTTCGTGCTCGTCGCGGTCATCGTTGCGGCGGCCATCGTGGGACCGGGCATGATCGCTGGCGGTAGCGGATCGTTCTCCGCGGGGGAGCTGTCGGTGCCGGGCCACGACTCGCCGAACATCGCCACGCAGCCCGTCGAGGAGGGGCAGATCGAGATGTCGGCGACAACCAGCGGGAAGGTCGTCGTCATCGACAAGGCCCACGGGAACGGCGTCGGCGAGTTCCAGCTGCGGCCACTGATCAACACGCTCACCGAGAACGGCCACGAGGTTCGGTTCTATCAGCCGGACCGCGGGCCGGGCGGCGAGCAACTGAACAAGACGCTTCGGGGCGCCGACGCGTTCGTTTCGCTGGCTCCCGATAACCGGTTCAAGCCGGCTGAGGCCGACGGCGTGTCGGCGTTCGTGGACGCCGGCGGTCGCGTGCTTGCGGCGGGCGAACCGGAGTCCGGCGGTGGCGGCGGACTGCTCGGGATCGGCGGGTTCGGTCGGTCCGGCCGGTCGGCGGCCGAGTTCACGCCGGTGTTGTCGCAGTACGGGCTGACGGTCGGCTCCGGGTACCTGTACGACACCACGGACAACGTGAACAACCACGCGAACATCGACGCCGCTCCGACCGGGAGTAGTGACCTCACCGCGGGTGTCGACAGCGTCGTCGTGCATCAGGCGGCACCGGTCACCGGCAACAACGTGTTGTTGCAGACCGACTCGGAGACGGAGCTGACGACCACCCGGGACGCCGACGCGTACGGCGTGCTGGCGCGGACCGGCAACATCGTGGCGCTCGGTGATTCGTCGGTGCTGGATCCGGACTGGACGTACGTCGCCGACAACGAAGTGCTGGTGGGCAACCTCGCGGACTACCTGGTGACGGGTGACCGCGGGCGGATGCCGGCGCCGAGCGAGTAAGCCTACGAGTCGGTGCGGTTCGCTGTGCGGTGTTCTTTGTGGCGGGGAGCCGACACCGGAGGCGCCGTCTGTGACTGCGTTCTCGGTGGCGTTTAATGGGGTGGGTGTGACGACACGTGCATGAACAAGTGGCAACGGCGCACCGCCGCCTACTCGCTCGGCCTGCTGGGGTTGATGGCGGCGTTCGCTGTGGGCTACTACTACGGGATGCGGCTGTTCGAGGGCGACCCGAAGACGTTCGTGCATTCGTTCCGGGTGGTGGTGGAGACGTTCACGACGACGGGGTATGGATCCGATGCGCCGTGGGCGACCCCGGAGATGAACGTGTTCGTGGCGGTCATGGACCTCACCGGGGTCGCGTTGATCTTCATGGCGCTGCCGGCGTTCGTGTTCCCGCTCATGGAGGACGCGTTCGCGACGACGGTGCCACAGACGGTGGTCGACGACTACAGCGATCACGTGGTCGTGTGCACGTACACGTCTCGGGCGGGCGCGCTCGTGGCCGATCTCGAATCCCGGGACGTGGCGTACGTGATCGTCGAACCCGACCGCGAGCAGGCGATCGAGCTCTACGAGGACGGGGTCGACGTTGTGCACGCCGATCCGGAGTCGGTGTCGGGGCTGCGTGGCGCTGGCCTGGCGTCGGCGCGCGCACTCGTGGCCGACGTGTCCGACCGCGTCGACGCCAGCATCGTGCTCGCTGCCCGGGAGGCCAACGAGGACGTACCGATCGTGAGCGTCGTGGAGGATCCCGACCGCATTCCCTACCATCGCCTCGCGGGGGCTGACGACGTGCTGTCCCCGCGGCCGCTGCTGGGGCGGAGTCTCGCGTCCAAGGTGACGATGTCGGTGTCGATGGACGCGGCGGACGCCGTCGAGATCCGGGACGGCTTCGAGATGGCGGAGTTCCCGGTGCATCCGGGCAGTGAGCTACAGGGGACGACGCTCGCGCGGAGCGGGATCCGCGAGCGAACGGGTGTGAACGTCGTGGGTGCGTGGTTCAACGGCGAGTTCGAAACCCCGCCGGACCCCGAGACGCGGCTCACTGACGGCACCGTGCTGTTGGTGACCGGGCGGAAAGACCAACTGGAGGCGCTCATGGAGATCACGCAGTCGGAGTTTCGGCGCTTCGAGCGCGGGGAGACGCTCGTAATCGGGTACGGCCACGTCGGCAAGTCGATCGCCGACGAGTTGGATACCGCCGGGGTGCCACACACCGTCGTGGATGCCAGCGCGGACGTTGATGGCGTCGATGTGGTGGGGAACGCGGTGGAGCCGGAGACGCTGCGTGCGGCGGGCATCGAGGACGCGCGGTCGGTGATTCTGGCGCTGCCCGACGACACGCTCACCGAGTTCGCGACGCTGGTGATCCGCGATCTGAGCCCGGCAACGGAGGTGATCGCGCGGGTCGAGGAGTCCGGCAGCATTCAGAAGATGTACCGTGCGGGCGCGGACTACGTGCTGTCGTTGGCGGCTGTCACGGGCCGCATGATCGCGTCGACGGTCATCGACGGCGAGGACGTGCTGGCGCTTGACCGCCAGATCGAGGTGGTCCGGACCGCAGCACCCGGGCTCGTGGGGACGCGCATCGGTGACGCGTTGGTGCGAACCCGAACCGGCTGCACGGTCGTGGCGATCAACCGGGACGGTGCGCTCATCACTGAGGTCGGCCCGAACAGTCGCGTCCGGGACGGGGACAAGCTGGTGGTGGCTGGCACCACCGAGGGCATCCGAGCGTTCACCGACGCGTTCGTGTGACCCCGGTAGGGCGGTCGACGAGCGGGTGATCGTGCGCGACAGCGTGGCGACCCCAGGCGCGCCGTCGGTGATGCGTTTATCAGTCCGCCGCCCATGAGTGCGTGTATCATGGGCACAGACAGAGTGGGCACCAACAGCGGGGGGTGTCGCGCGTGACGCTCGAAGACAGGCTCCCGGACTGGGTGCGGCGGAGCTACGTCCGGAAGTTCAGCGTGCTTGCGGCCGTCTTGATCGTTAGCATCGTCGTCACCGGTGTCGTCACGCAGACCGCGGTCTCCAATCAACTCACCGACCAACAACAGGCAACGCTGCTGACGAACGCCGACCAGGAGGCGGGGTCACTAGAGCAGTGGGTGCAATCCCAGCGCTCGACGGTCCGCACGCTCTCGAAACACCGCGGCCTGACCGCCGACAGCAACGCCGCGGTTCGCCAAACGCTCGCCACGGAGCGGGAGTTCCTCCCGCCGGAGGTCGCACACCTCCACTACGTCGGCCGGCAGAACGGCAGCATACGCGCCAGCACCGACCGGCAACTCGAGGGCGCGGGCATCGCCGCCACGAACATCGTCTGGCCACAGGAGCAGGCGTTCTCGGAGGTCTCGTTTGAGACGCCCGACGCGGTCGTTCAGACCTGGATGTACACCGACGACGGCACGCCGTCGGTCGCCTACGCGTCCCCGGTCCCCGAGGAAGACGCGTTGCTCATCGCGGTGGTTCGGACCAGCGAGCGCGCACAGCGGTTCACGAGCGCGATCAACGGCACCAAAACCACGGCGGTCGGCGACACCACCGGGGACGTGTTGTTCGACCGCAACGAGTCGGCGTTCCTCACGCAGTACCAGAGCATCGGCGGCAGTGGGGTCATCGAAACCATCGAGTCCCAGGACCGTGGCACGGTCGTCACCGAGGACACGATCATCGCGTTCGCGGCCGTCCAGGACGACGCCACCAACTGGGTTGTCGTCAAGGAGACACCCAAATCGGACGCGCTGGCCATCGCGAACAACGTGCAAACGAACATCTGGGTGCTGTTGGGGCTGACCCTCATCGGTCTCGTCGGCTTCGTCGCGGTGGTCCGGGCGGGCTTGATCGGCTCGCTGCGCGAGATCACCACCCAGACGGCCGCGATCGCCGACGGGAACCTCGACCAGGAGATCCAGGACAACGGCCGCATCGACGAGATCGGGCGGGTTCGGTCGGGGTTCCGCGACATCAAATCGTACCTTCAAACCGTCGAAGGGCAGGCCATCGCGCTCTCCCAACAGGACTTCGACAACGACGTGCTCGACGACGAGGTGCCCGGAACCCTCGGGGAGTCGCTCACGGCGATGCAGACGGATCTGGAAACGTTCATCGAAGACCTCACCGATGCCCGCGAGGAGGCCGAGCGCTCGCAGCGAGACGCCGAGCAGTCCCGCGAGGAGGCCCAGGCGCTTGCCGATTCGCTGGAGCGCCAGGCCGAACGCTTCAGCACGCAGATGCAGCAGGCGGCCGACGGCGACCTCACACAGCGCCTCGATACGGACGTCGACCGCGAGTCGCTGGCGCAGATCGCCACGGCGTTCAACGACATGCTCGTGCAGCTGGAAGCCCTCGTCGACCGGATCCAAGCCACGGCCAACGCCGTCGACGACAGAACCCACGCGATGTCCGCATCAACCGACGAGATCGAACAGTCCAGTATGTCGGTGGCGAAAAGCATCGAGCAGATCTCCGCCGGCGCGGAGAACCAAAACGAGAAGCTGACCGCTGCCGCCGGCGAAATGACGGACCTCTCGGCGACCGTCGAGGAGATCGCGTCCTCCTCGAACAACGTCGCCCAGCAGGCCGAGGACGCGGCGGCGATGGGCCAGGACGGACAGGCAGCCGCGACGGACGCCATCGCGGAGATGGACGCCATCGAATCCAAGGCCACGCAGACCGTCGAAGAGATGCAGTCCCTCCAGGAGGAGGTCGGTCGGATCAGCGACATCGTCACGATGATCGACGACATCGCGTCCCAGACGGACATGCTCGCGATCAACGCGTCCATCGAGGCCGAGAACGCGAGCACCAGCGGGGACGGGTTCGCAGTGGTCGCCGACGAGGTCAAATCCCTCGCCGAGGACACTGCGACCGCAACCGACGAAGTCGAATCCCTGATCGCGGAGGTCGAGGCATCGACGAGCGCGCTCGCCGAGGACATGTACGAGATGCGCGACCGCGTCGGCGACGGACAGGACACCATCACGGACACCGCCGCGCTGCTGGAGGACATCGTCGATCGCGTCGAAGACGCCAACGCGGGCATTCAGTCGATCAACGACGCGACCGAAGACCAAGCGGCGTCCGTCCAGGAAGCCACACGCATGGTCGAGGAGGTCGCCAGCGTGAGCGATCAGACGGCCGGCGAAGCCAGCAACGTCTCGGCCGCCGCCGAAGAGCAGACCAGCGCCATCCAGGAGATCTCCCAGAGCGCGCAGTCACTGCAAACCCAGGCCACGGAGCTCCTGGATCGAGCCGAACAGTTCGACACCTCGTAAGCGGCGGCGGGCGTGCGCCCCGTCCCTATGGGGGGTCACGCTCTCCGCCGCGGTTGGATCGCGACCACGGCGTCTCCGAGGCGGGCCTGCCGTTCCGTCCCGACCGGTACGATGCGGGATCGCCCCGACACAGAACGATTCCGAGAGGTCACTGCACAGGGAGGTGTCTCACGCCCAGTGGAGGAGATAGAGCAGATAGCCGCTGGCGCCGGTCACGAGTATCCCGACGGCAGCGAAAGCCACGGCAGCCAAGCCAGTGGTGTGGAACGCCAGCTGTACCGCTTGGAGGCCAACGAGAACCGTGAAGACGGCCAGCACCGTCCAGAAAACGGTCGAGACGAGGGACAGCCCCGCGTCTGCCACCCCCTGTCTGACGGCGCGCCGAACGCCGGCTTCGGTGAGATCATCGGAAGTTCCCATGTGAAGGGCCAGACTCGCGATCCACTAAAACTCCCCTGGTGAAGTTCTCGGTGACTCACATTTTCACCCAGTGGTAGACCGGACGAGTCGCCGTCCGGGGGGCACGGAGACGCCGAGTTGTCGCACGAGCAGTGCACTTGGCTCGTCGAGCGCCCACAGGACACTCTAAACGAGTCTGGAAGTTATGTACAGAACCCAGAGCAGCCCGTAGGCTCCCTTCGAGCTGCTACTTGCTCGCCCCTTCTGTAGAGCACGACGTGGCCCTCGCCATCGGCCCTAGTTTGAGGACTGGCGGCTGGACCCCCTAGATAGAACATCTGATCGAGATAAAGTTCAGAAGTATATTTAAATATGTTATTTGTATGTGTTTACCCCGAGGTCTCGACAGCCGGCACAGCGTGAGCCCGTGAGATCATATCATTGCTGCTGACGACTCGACGAAGCTCTTCGTATGGATTGCGTCCCTGCTGGCGCCACGTCGCCAGCAGGGACAAGATCGTCTCGTGAACGAACATTCCTCGGTCATTACGGAGCGTTCCGATGATTTTCCGGAGAACCACTGGTTCACGAAGCGCGTTCTCTGCGGCATTGTTCGTCGGAGAGACCGCTGGCTCACCGACGAAGGTGAGCCAGTGGTCAAGACCTCCTTCGATCTTCCCGAGCAGTGTTGCCACTGGTCCGTCGGGTACTGACCGTTCAATCAGCGATTCAAGCTCTCTTCGCGCCACACGCTGGAGGTCTGCTCGCTCACGGACTGTCAAGTCGCTCTCCAGCCGGGCCTGGAGAGCGACGTACACCTGTCTGAGAGCGTGGTAGATCGGTTCACCTTCTGCCTGCTTTTCCGCGGCGTCTTCAGCCTCTCGAAGAATGTGCGCCCAACACCGCTGGAGGTTGCTGCTGAAAGCTGGGTACGCCGTCCACCCGTCACAGATGACCGTTCCCGCGAAGTCCTCACCGAGGACTTCCGCGGGAACATCACTTCCACGACTCTCTCTGACCGCGTATAACGTATGCTGAGCGGTCTTGAACGTCCAGATCCACGCCTGCTCACCCTCACGTTTGATACCTGTTTCGTCGATATGAACCACGTCGGCATCTTGGATCTCTTGACGGATCTGGTCGTACTCACAGCGACCGGCGCGCGCAGCGCGCTCGGTCGCGTGCCACGCGGATGCACCCGAGAGTTCGAGTCCATGCAGTTGCTCGAAGCGGTCAGCGATCTTCCGGTAGGGAAGGCGATGATCGTACCGTGACAGAGCTGATTGAGCGATGACGTTCACCCCGAACTGCCCCTCATCGGGGCAGTCGGGGTGAGCCGCAACTGTCTCTGTTCCACAGGAATCGCACTGGTAGTAGTGGCGGTTGTACCGGGTGATTTCTGGGGGCTGCGGATCAGGAATCTCCTCGACGAGTCGGGGGCTGACGCCCACCGACTCGTCGAAGTGGTCGCCACACTCAGGACAACAGTCACAGGTGACTTCGATTTCTTCGTCGGGATCAGCTGTAGAACGCCACTCCGGATCGTGACCGTCCTTTCGACCAGGAGTACCGCCATCAGTTCGGACATCGTCGTCTTCGTCGTCCTGCGAGGTCGGGGACTCATCGGTCCCCGACCGTCGCTTGCTGGGTGGAGTGTGCGGATTCTCGTATTTGCGAAGACGTGTTTCGAGTTCTTCGACCCGCTCGTCTTTCTCTTGCAACTTCTCTCGGAGCTGTGTGTTCTCTTGTTCAAGCTCTTCGACTCGTTGTTCAAGTTGCAAAAACCGGGAGAGCAACTCGTCCTTGGTGAGATCATCTCCGTTCACAGATCCCACCTTCCAGTACAGACAGCGGAGGCAACGGGATGGGCTCCGCGACGGAGCCCATCCCTGTGGATCATCACGAACCTCCGCTGCCAGCTCATACAGCCCGATTTGTGCGCCTCCTATGAGATGGTGGCGAAATCAGCTCGGGCTAAACACATACTGTTATTTTAACCTTCCCTACGATATAGCAATCTTATGACCGAACGTACTGATCCAAATCAACACGAGAACAGTCCCAACACCCACACATTTAATCAGGTTATAAACGAGGAGAGAAATATATTGAGAAATCAGTATGAAATGATGCAGCACATCGACGATAGAGCACTACGTATTACCAGAACCTCCGCGGTTTTATTGGGAATTACGTTTACTGGGCTTAGCCTTCTCCTGGAACCCTCTTCGGACGGGCCCTATCTTATAGCCCCAAAAATATCTACCGTCGCAGTCTACGTAGGCTGTATTGGACTAATATCTCTCACCTTCTCATTGATAATTGGAATTGTAACTACACAGTACTCCCAGCCGATTTACGGAATTGGGGAGCGTATACGGCATGGTCTAAGTGAGCGGCGGAATGCTTGGAAGGCCACTTCTGAGCTATCGGACGAGTACGACGATGCTATTTCGGTTATGCAGACTCGCTTGGAGAGAAATCGGAATTTGCTTTGGAGTGTTCAAATCCTCTTTATTCTGGGTCTCGTTTGTCTGTTAATCGGGTCAGGGATCGTAATTTCGGACGCTGTATAAATAGGGGCAAGTCAATCACCTCAACCGTCACCTCTATACGAAGAGCCGTTGTACCAATTAGTAGGACAATGAGTAACCACCACAACCACGGAAGCTCCGGCGATCGCTCAGGCTGCGATGAGTCCGGAAAATTCGTAGAGGGAAGCCGTGGCCCGCTGGGTAGCGCATACGAAGCCCTGCGTAGTCGCGTCTCTGACCTTTAGCTGTTAACTTTTGATTTCTCTCTCGTGTGGCGGTTTTTGAGGGCGTTAACACAAACAAGCGTTTTCACGCGCTCAGAATTCGATTCCGAGATATGCACACGAGACCGCAAACCTCGTGTGCATAATTCGGCACTCGCAGTCTCAACGAGCTGGTCGAGGCCGACGTGACTGGGCAGATCGGGGCGAATCCCGGCCGTTTCACCCCATCCAGTAACTCAAAATCACACCCACGTCTCGCTAGTGTGTACGAGTCTAGCCTCGCGCTCCTGAGTTGGACGCGCTTCAGGAAGGAATCGAGTGGGCGCTGCAGGATTTGAACCCGCGGCATCTTGGTCCGAAGCCAAGTGCTCTGTCCAAGCTGAGCTAAGCGCCCTGCATCCCACGGTATTCGGGGGGGACGTTTAAGCCCAGTGATTCGGGGACGGATGCGGTGTGGCTGGGGCAGTGGTTTCGCTCGGTTTTTGTGGGCTCCACTCGCGGATACGACGCATGGGGACGGGCGTGGAGACCGGGCGCGGGCTGGTTGAGTTGGCGCGGCCAGTGAACACGCTGGCGGCGGGGGCGTTGACGTTCATCGGGGCGTTCGTTGCGGGCGGTGCCGTCGGGCGGCCGGCGGCGACCGGCGCTGCGGTGGGGGCGACCTGGCTGGCGACGGCGGGCGGGAACGCGATCAACGATTACTTCGACCGCGAGGTCGACCGGATCAACGATCCCGACCGCGCGATCCCCCGGGGTGCGGTGTCGCCGCGGGGGGCGCTGGCGTACAGCGTCGTGTTGTTCGTGGGGGCGGCCGCGTTGGCGGCGACGCTGCCGGTGCTTGCGGTCTGCATCGCGGCACTGAACCTCGCCGGGTTGCTGACGTACACGCAGTATTTGAAGGGACGGCCGGGTGCGGGAAACGCGCTGGTGGCGTACCTCGGCGGCAGCACGTTCGTGTTCGGGGCGGCGGCGGTCGGCAGTCCGCTTGCGGGCGGTGTGTTGGCGGCGTTGGCGGCGCTGTCGACGTTCGCCCGCGAGGTCATCAAGGACGTCGAGGACCTGGCTGGTGATCGGGCGGCGGGCTTGCGGACGCTGCCGGTGGTGGTGGGGCACCAGCGCGCGCTGGCAGTCAGTGCGGTGTTCGTCGTGGGCGCAGCGGCGGCGAGTCCGGTGCCGTATCTCGTGGGCGTGTTCGGGTGGTGGTATCTGGTGGCCGTGTGTCCGGGCGTGGTCGTGATGGTGGTGGCGGCAGCCCGGAGTTACACGGACCCAGCCGCCGGTCAGCGGCTGTTGAAGCGCGGACAGTTGCTCGCCGCGGCGGCGTTCGTCGTCGGGCGTCTTGTCACGCCATAACAGCCTAATCAAAAGGAATATAACCGCCACAGGACACAGTAGACGCAGGCAAGAACGGGGGAGCTGGGTGGCCTGTGGGGCCGCCCCTGACTACCGTTGGGAGGTGATGATACTATGTACGAGTTAGGCGCCGCGTTCTCCGGCGTCGACGTGTCGGAGGGGACAAACCTCCTTGTGGAGGGACCAGCGATGAGTGGGAAGCGCGATCTCGGGTTCCGGGTGCTTGCGGCCGGAACCGACGCCGGCGAGAGCGCGCTTGTCGTCTCGACCAAGGATAGTGCCAACCGCGTGATCGATGCCTTCGATGGCGTCGGCGACGCCGAGACTGCGACGCTCGGCGTCGTCGATTGTGTGACAAAACAACAAGGGATGGGGGGTGAGCGGCGCGACGCGGAGTTGGTGCGGTACGCGTCCTCGCCGAACGATCTGACCGGGATCGGGATCGAGCTGTCGGAGCTGTTACAGCGCCTCTACGAGCAACGCGACAGCACCCGCAATCGGATCCTGCTGCATTCGTTGTCGACGTTGTTGATGTACTCCGACCTGCAGACCGTGTTCCGGTTCCTGCACGTGTTCACCGGGCGCGTGCAGTCCGCGGACGCCCTGGGGCTGTTCACCGTTGACGGGGCGGCTCACGACGCCAAGACCGTGAGCACGCTCAAGCAGTTGTTCGACGGTGTGATCACCATCCAGGAGCACGACGGCGGGTTTCGGGCGCGGGTACTGGGCGTCGGTGACGACACGTCGTGGCGGGAGCTATAGGTTTATCGGCGCGGTAGCCGTACGCCGGTGGAATGGCAGGCAACACCGACAGCGAGCGCAGGGCAGTCCTGGACGCCGAAACGATCGCGGTCGTCGGGTGTTCGGCGACGCCCGGGAAACCCGCCCACGAGGTGCCCGCGTATCTCGACGCGCACGGCTACACGGTGGTGCCGGTCAACCCGTACGCCGAGCGCGTACTCGGACATGCGGCGGCCGACTCGCTCGCCGAGATCGACCAGCGGGTCGATGTCGTGGACGTGTTCCGGCCCCGCGAGGAGGTGCCGGGGATCGTCGACGCTGCGATCGCGCGCGACGACGTCGGCGCCGTCTGGCTGCAGGTCGGCATCCAGCACGCCGACGCCGAGGAGCGCGCCGCGGCGGCCGGCCTTCGGGTGGTGTCGAACAGCTGTATCAAAGTCGACCACCAGCGCCTGGTGGCACCGTAGGGGGCGGCGTCAGCCCTCCCACTCCTCGTAGTCGCCGTAGAGCCCCTTCGAGAGGTAGCGCTCGCTTGAGTCAGGGAACACAGTGACCACGCAGTCGTGTGGGAGGTCGATGTGTCCGGCGGCGGCGCGCTCGGCGACATCGATGGCGGCGAGACTGTTCGCGGCGGCGCTGGACGCGACCAGTTGGGCTTCCTCGGCGGCGAGGCGCTGCATTTCGGCGTGCGTGTCCTCGTCGGGGATCTGGGTGACGTCGTCGACGAACTCGGGGTCGAACAGCTCGCTGGTCGACGGGTCGTGGGTGCCGATGCCCTCGGTCTTGTACTCGCCTTCGGAGACGTCGGCCCCGGCGGCCGAGGCGTACATCGACCCTTCCGGTTCGACGGCCGTGACGTGCAGCGCCGAGATCTGGTCGCGGAGGAACCGGCTGGTGCCCATCAGGGTGCCGGCCGTGCCACAGCCGGCGACGAACGCGCCGACAGCACCGTCGAGCGCGTGGTAGATCTCGGGGCCGGTGGTCTCGTAGTGGGCTTCGGCGTTCAGGGGGTTGGAGAACTGCTGGGGGACGATGGCGTCCTCGCGCTCGGCGGCGAGGTCGTGGGCGCGCTGGATCGCGCCACCCATGCCGTCGTCGGTGGGCGTGTTGACCACGTCCGCGCCGAGCGCGCGCATCAGCTGTTGTTTTTCGAGACTGAACCGCTCCGGCACGACGAAGACGGCGTCGATGCCGAGTTGGCTGGCGGCCACCGCGAACCCGACGCCGGTGTTGCCGGCGGTCGGCTCGATGATGGTGCCGCCCTCGGGGAGCTCGCCGGAGGCGAGCATCTGTTCGATCATGTACGTGCCGATGCGGTCTTTGATGCTGGCCCCGGGGTTGAACGATTCCAGTTTCGCGTACACGGGGACGTCGTCGGGCGCGGCCTGCACGCGCACGAGCGGCGTTTCACCGACGGTGTCCAGCACCGAGTCAAGGGGTCTGTCGTGGGTCGTCATCTGTACGGGGGTTTCTGGCTGTGGCGTTTAGTCGTTGGCATCCGGGTCCGGGTTGCCGGCGTCGTCCTGGGGCGAGTCCGTGGCTGGGGCGACCGCCGCGACGTCGATGTCGTGCTCGGCGGCGATGGCGTCGATGATCGCGCGCTGCTCGGTGAGTTCCGTTTCGAGGGCTGCAACCCGGTCGTTGGTCTCCTCGACCGTGCCGGTGAGGTCGCTGACTTGCTGGCGGAGTTGTTCGAAGCGCTCGTAGAGGTTGTCCGCGAGGTCGGTGACTTTTTGGAGTTTCTTCGCGGTTGAACCGAATCCCATACAGCCGATTAACAGCCCCTGTGGGTTGATCGTTTCCCCTCCGACGGCCACGCTCGGGAGGGGGCAGCGAGGGAGTCCGCGTACGCCTCGACGGCCGCGTCCCAGGCCTCGCCGCCCGCCCGGCAGGCCGCGTCGAGTTCGGCCAGCCGGGCCGCATCGTACTCCGAAACGAGACACTGCATCGCGTAGACGGTGGATTCCTCCGGCGGCGCGCCGTCGTCCTCGGCGGCCGCCCGCCGAACGAGCCGACGCACCGTCTCGGGGCTCTGGTCCATCGTGATACCCGAGCCGGGAATCGTCTTCGCCATCTTCGGGTAGCCGTCGAGCCCCGGAACCATGCGCGTGAACAGCCCCTCGAAGGCGGCGTCGACGGGCGCGTCGGCGAGCTGGTGTTCGTTCGCCCGGACGAGCGCGTGCTCGTCGACGCCCAGCACGAACACCGTCTGGTCGTAGTCGTCGGCCAGCGTCGGGTGGACGAAGTCCGCGAGACAGAGCAGGCTCGCCGCGTCGCCCCCGAAGTCGGTCGTCGTCGCCTCGTCGGTGGGGCCGTCGCGGTCGCGCTCGTACGCGGCCTGGAGTTCCGCGACCCACTCGGTCGGCTCCGCGTCGACGTCGATGCTGGCGTCCGGGTCGAAGTAGGGTGCCAGCCGGAGCGCCGTCTGCATCACGCCGGTGGCGTCGTACTGCGTCCGGACGCGGCCGCCGTACCCGATGCCGTCGAGGAACACCCGGTAGTCGTCGGCGAGGTCCCGGACGACGTCGAGGTCGCGGCCGCCCGTGGCGACCTTCTCGTAGTCGGCGAGCAGGAACTCCGCGTCGAAGCCCGCCTCGTGCAGGCGCTTCACGGCGAACATCTGGGCGACGGTGCCGACGTGCGGCGGCCCCGTCAGCCCGGCGCTCGCCACGAACAGCGTCTCCCTGTCGGCCACCTCGCGGAGCGCGTCCTCGTCGGTCGTCGCAGCGAACGCACGGTCGACGACTCCGGCGTTCACGTCGCCGATGTCGACGGTCGGGCGGTCGTAGTCGAACGCCTCGCGGAGGGTCTCGTAGTGGTTCGGTAGCGCGGACATACTCGGGGACACGACGGACCTCGATAAAGTGCTAACGCGAGACGCGGTAGCAAGTGTCATTTACTCGAACCCGAAAGGCCCTTAAGAACGACCCGGGTAGGATGAGATGGACTAGGCCGGGCGGTTTGGCTCCGCCCGACACCCGTGAGACAGTCATCAGCGGGGGCCGAACACCGGGCGCGTCCGACCGCCGCGGTCGGGCCCCGGAAGCCAACGTGGAAGCCTCGTCCGTCGGGGACGGCGGTCCGCGGCGTGCGCCCGCAGGGGCGTTCCGTCGTGGTTCGACGGTGGCAACCCGCCAGGCACGGAAGTGAGCAGCGGACCACCGAACGCCCGTCGCTCGACGGGTCGCGGGGTGGAGAAGGCGACCGGGACTACCCGGCCGGGAACGCCGGGCTACCCCGACTGTCCACTCATTCATACCGAATTCGGAGCCGAACAGCGACGGCTCCCGGTCGCCGGGAACAGCGGGCGGATTTATTATCCGTGGCGTGGCAGGCGTTGCTATGTACGATCGAGTGTGCCTCGCAACGAACGGCGGCGTGGCGTCCGAGAACGCGGAGACGCACGCGCTCAACCTCGCGGCGGCGATGGACGCGACGCTGCACGCGGTGTACGTCGTCGACGAGGCGGTGACCACGGCGTACAGCGGCGACGAGTACGTCGACACCGCCGAGGGGCCGGCCCACGGCCTGACTGAGTACGGCAACAGTGTCTTGGGTGCGCTGGCCGAGCGCGCCGACGCCGCGGGCGTCACCATCGAGACGGCGGTGTTGTACGGCAGCCCGGCCGACGAGATCGTGACTGTCGCCGACGAGGTCGACGCGGACATCGTGATCCTGGGGACGAAGCGGCGCTCGGACGAGTACCGGTCGCTGCTCGGGAGCGTGACTGATCGCGTGTTGCGCGTGACCGACCGGTCAACGACCGTGGTGAAAACGAACGTGGGCGACGAGGACGCCCCGTAGCCGCGGGCCAGCGTGTTAGTGGTAGACGGCGGTGTTGCCCCGCACGTCCACGACGGTCGCGCCGACGCGGTCGGCGAGATCGGCGGCGAGCCCTGCCGTGTCGTCGCCGCCACGGGCCGCCCGGAGGAACTTCACTTTCACAACGTCGCGGTCGTCGAGTTGGTCGGCAAGCTCTTCGACAACGGACTCGATGCCGGCCTTCCCAACCCAGACAGTAACGTCGGCCTCGTGGGCTTTCGTCGCCAGATCGTCTGACATTCGTGTGCGTGCTTGCGCCCCGGGCTGTTTGAACCTTGTTGCATGGGTCAGCCGGTGTACGGGTATCGTGCGTGCGTGCCGCAGTCACAGGTCACGACGACGTGGCCGCTGCGGGTGCGAACGCGGGCGTTGCGCCCTGGGACCAGGACGGCGTCGCAGTCGTCACAGGTGAACCGGCGGAACGCCGGTGGGAGTGTGAGGCGGTTGCGTTCGGCGAGTCGGCGGGCGAGCCGGACGTACTCGCGGGCGCGATCGTCGTCGCCGGTGCGGGCCGCCGCCCGCGCGAGCGTGTGGAGGCGGTCGATGCGCTCGGCCGCGATGGACGCCATACTGGAGGTCGACGACGCCCGCTGAAGACAGTTCCGGTAGGGTTATCGGCGGCGGCGTACGTCCACCGGATGATGCGAGCGCTGAACTACCTCGAAGCGGCGGAGGCCCTTCGCGGCGGGATGGTGACCGCGACGAACCAGCAGCGGGCCGCCCTCGAAACGACCGACGTTGAGGTAGTTGAAACGCCGTGGCGGGCCGGCGATCCGGTGCGTTCGATCGGCTCGCTGGCGGCTGGCGGGTCGTGTTTCACGGCGTTCGACGTGGCGCACTGTAACCTCGTGGGGCCGGGAAGCGTCGCGGTCGCGCGCCACGCGCGGCGCACCGACACGCCGCTGGTGTTGCACGCACACCTCACTCGCGAGGACTTCGCGCAGTCGTTCCGGGGGTCGAGCACGATCGCGCCCGCCCTCGAACCGTACCTGCGGTGGTTTTACTCGCAGGCCGACCTCGTGTTGTGCCCGAGCGAGTACACGAAAGACGTGCTCCGGGCGTACCCCGTCGACGCCCCGATTCGACAGCTCTCGAACGGCGTGGACCTCGAAAGCATGCAGGGGTATGAGTCGTTCCGGGCGGACACCCGGGCGCGGTTCGATCTCGACGGAACCGTGGTGTACGCCGTCGGCGAGGTGTTCGAGCGCAAGGGGTTGACGATGTTCTGCGAGTTGGCGAAAGCCACCGACCACGAGTTCGCGTGGTTTGGCCCCTACGACGAGGGACCACAGGCCGGCGCGGCCACGCGGAAGTGGGTGTCCGACCCCCCGGCGAACGTGACGTTCACGGGCTACATGGAGGACAAGCGCGCGGCGTTCGGCGCGGGCGACATCTACCTGTTCCCGGCGAAAGTGGAGAACCAGGGGATCGCCGTCCTGGAGGCGATGGCGTGTGGGAAGCCGGTGGTCCTCCGGGACATCCCGGTGTTCCGGGAGTTCTTCACCGACGGGGAGGACTGTCTCATGTGTTCGACGTTCGAAGCGTTCCGCGACGCCATCGACCGCCTCGCCGGCGACCCCGAGTTGCGGACGCGGCTGGGCGAGAACGCGCGGGAGACCGCGGAATCACACAGCCTCGATCGCATCGGCGAGGAGCTCGCCAGCATCTACGAGTGCCTGCGTGACGGCGACGTGGCGTCGGCCGTCGCGGCCACGGAGGGGTAGTGTGTCCGGACGGCTGCCGACCGTTGCGGCGTTCACGGACTCCTACCTGCCGACGGTCAACGGCGTGACGTACACGGTGTCTGCGTGGCACACCGAGTACGAGGCGCGAGGCGGCCGGATGCCCGTGGTTTATCCGGCGTCGGACCACGAGCCGGCCGAGACCGAGCACCCGGTCGCGAGCCTGGCGTTCCCGTTCTACGACGGCTATCGGATGGCGTTCCCGAGCCCGCCCGACGCCGTCGCGGGGGCCGACGTCGTGCACGCGCACACGCCGTTCGGACTGGGGCTCGCGGCCGTCCGGCTCGCCCGCCGCAACGACGCGCCGCTGGTTGCGACCTACCACACGCCCACCGCGGAGTACGCCGAGTACGTGGGGCCGGACGCCGTGACTGGGGCGGTGCGGCGGGCCAGCGAGCGATACGAGCGGTGGTTCCTGTCGCGTGCCGACCTCGTGTTGACGCCGAGCGAGCGCACCCGCAGGGAGGTCCGGGCGCTCGGCGTGGACACGCCCGTGGAGGCGATGCCCAACGGCGTGGACACGGACCGCTTCCAGCCGACCGATCCCACCGCGTTCCTGGCGGCACACGATCTGCCCGCCGACGAGCCGTTGATCGGGTACACTGGCCGCCACGGCTACGAGAAGCGACTCGGGGACCTGCTCGCGGCCGCCGCGGGCGTCGACGCCACGGTGGTGTTCGGCGGCGACGGACCCGCCCGCGACGACCTCGAAGCCGAGGCCGACGCCCGCGGCGTCGACGCGCGCTTCCTGGGGTTCCTGGATCGCGAGGAGATGCCGGCGTTCTACTCGGCGCTGGACGTGTTCGCGTTTCCGAGCCCCATCGAGACGGAAGGACTGGTCGCCCTGGAAGCCAACGCCTGTGGCACGCCGGTTGCGGGCGTGGACGCGGGCGCGCTCTCCGAGACGATCATCGACGGGACGACCGGCTACCACTACGACGCCGGCGACATCCCCGGGTTTCGGCGTGCGATACGGCGCGCGCTCGACGATCGTGACACACTCGCTGAGAACTGTGTGGCGCGCAGACCCGACATCAGCGTGGGGCGCGCCATCGACCGGCTCGCGGCCCGCTACCGCGAGTTGCTCGGTTAGTCTTCGAGCGCGTTCGCGATGCGGTCGAGCTTGTTGTTCGTGCGCTCCAGTTCCTTGCGCAGCATCTCCAGTTCGCGTTCGGCCGTCTCGCTGGTGCCGCCGCCGGACTCATCGCCGCCGGGGCCGCCACCCATGCCGGGCGGGCCGCCACCGCCGCCCCCCATCATGCCGCCCATCATCTGCGCGAACGGGTTGCCGCCGCCACCACCGCCGCCGCCCATGCCGGGCGGGCCGCCACCGCCGCCCATCGCGTCGGCCATGCGCTCGCGGGGGTCCTCGCCGTCGCCCTCGTCGCGCTCTTCGGCTCGCTCCTCACGGATCTCCTCGACGCGCTCGCGGAAGGACTTCTCCTCGCCGTCGTCCTCGGCGGCGTCGTCTACTGGTTGGTCGTCGTCTGCCATGCAGGGTGGTTTGCCGCCCGCATTGAAAAAAGCCGGCTTCCCGGACGCGCCTAGAACGCGGTGAGACTGGCCTGGCGGTCGCGGTCGTCGGCGCCGGGCGTGATCTCGTGGCCGACGAGCGCGCGCATGTCGACGCCGTAGGTCGTTTCCCGCCGGTCGAGGACGAGCAGGCGGCCTTTGGTTGCGCGGACCGTGCCGGTGAGCATCGTCTCCGCGACGGGGCGGCTGTCGACATCGAGGCCGTAGTCGAAGTCGAACTCGTCGATGGGGTCGAAGTCGGACACGAGGTCGCGCCACGCGGTCCGGTCGAGGGTGGCACCGAGCCCCCGGCGTTTGGTGGGAACGCGCACCCGGTCGGTGATGCGGTCCGCGATGCCGGCCTCGATGCGGCGGGCGCGCCGCCCGTCGGCGACCGTGTGGACGTGTGCGGCGCGGTCCGCGCCCTGCT
Organism: Halobacterium sp. MBLA0001; assembly: GCF_049705385.1. Lineage (NCBI taxonomy): Archaea > Methanobacteriati > Methanobacteriota > Halobacteria > Halobacteriales > Halobacteriaceae > Halobacterium > Halobacterium sp. MBLA0001. The sequence goes on along the minus strand of NZ_JBNAMQ010000007.1, from coordinate 1,218,695 downwards.
CGCGGAGGCGGGTGTCGAGGCGCCAGGAGCGGGTCACGCCCACTTTGAACACGTCCGGTGCGAACGCCGCGAGGTAGACGGCGTGTTCCTCCTCGCAGGCGTCCAGTGGTTTGTCGCAGTCGCCCGTGCAGCGCGCGCACGGCCAGACCGACGTGTGCGCGTCGCAGTACGGCGCGTCGGGGCGCTGGCAAGGCTGGTGGCCGTCGTCGCCGCGGTCGACGCCGGCGCAGTGGCGGTCGGCAAGCGAGTACGCCAGCTCGGTGGTGGGGGCCAGCGTGATGTGGTCGATGGTCCCCGCGTCGGCGACGCGAAGCGCGGCGGGTCCTTCGCCTGGCGCGGTTTCGTACCCGACAATTTGCACGCACTCGGGTACGCCGGCCCTGAATAAAGCGGTGGCGCTGTCACGGGGTCGCTGTACGGACGGCGGTCCGCATCGAAGCGCCACACAGGCTGGTGCGTCAGTAGACACGGTGCTGGGTGACACGGCCGTCACCGGGTGGCGCGGACGCCCGCGAGCGCTTTTGTTCGGCCGCTGCCTACGTGTGGTATGGCGGACACCAACAGCCCAGTCAGTGCGGACGCCCCCGACAGCCCGTTCCGGACGACCGGCACCGATCACGTCACGATTTGGGGGAGCAACGCAGCGGACACCATCGCGTTCTACCGCGACCTGCTCGGGATGCCGCTGGTGATGCGCCAGCCGAACCTCGACGACCCCGCGCAGACGCATCTCTTCTTCGACACGGGGGACGGCCGTATCCTCACCGTCTTTGTGAACGACGAGCGGTCCTCGAACCACGACCGTCTCCGCACGCAGGTCGGCGGCGTCCACCACCTCTCGTTTTCCATCGCGGCCGCGGACTTCGAGGACGTGATGGCGGCGCTGGACGACGCCGGCCACGGCTACAACGTCTTCGACCGCGGCATCTTCTGCTCGCTGTACACGCAGGACAACAACGGCCTCATCGTCGAGCTGGCGGCTGACAAGTACGACATCCCGGACGACCGCCGGGGCGAGGTGCTGGCGGCCGCCCAGCGCATCCGTGAGGCCGACGGCGCGGACTTCGCCGCGGACCGCCACATGGAGGCGGCCTTAGACGAACTCGGCATCGACGCCGAGCCTGCCGACCTGCCCGACGCCGCCACCGGTGCCGGCGTCTGAGTGGCGGCGCTCAGTCGAGAACGCGCAATCGGTACCCCGCCAGTCGCTCAGGGTTCGCCACGCGGTCGGTCCGCGTGGCGGCGTCCACGATGGCCGCGACGAACGACGTCGGGACCTCCACGGCGATGAAATCCGAGTCCCCGGGCACCGTCAGGCGCGCCATCGTCCGGTCGGTGCCGTCGTCGTTGTAGATACTGCCGACCCGGTCGCCGTCGTGGCGGAACCGCAGCGTCACGTCGGTCACCTCGAGCGCGTCGAATCGCACCTCGAAGACGCGGTCCGTTGCTTCGAGGCGTGCGAGGAGGGCACCGTCGAGTTCGGTGACAGTGGTGTCCATGGGGACGTAACGGGCGGCTCCCGCATAGGCGTGCTGGGGGCGTGTGCTGAAAGCTTCTATCGGCGGTGTGCTCTGGCCCCAGTGCGGTCAGCACAGTGCAATCACGGCTCGAAGTCGGCCGACACCGATCAGCTCTGTTCGGAACGCCGCACGGGGCACAGGACGTATTCGGCGAACGGCGACCGTACAGATCATACGCTACAGGGTGTGAACCGCGGTAGGTAGCTGCGCTGCTATGTGGAAACTGATTTAATATGAACACGCTCTCACGTAATCCAGACATGAACAAGCCCGAAATTGTTCGGTTGCTCGTACTCTGGTTCGTCGTCGTGGTTTTTCTGCAGACATCACCTGGGAGTGACGGGCCAATAACGATGGGGATCGGTCTCTTCGCGCTCGCGTTGTTTTGGATCATCCCCCTCTATGTGCTCACATCCTGTTTGTGGACAGTGATGGGCGGATTGCGGGCTAAGTGACATCCTCCTCGCGGTAAACGGCGAGGCTTCCCGTGCCGCAGGTGGGATATCTGCCGGGCTACGATACGACCTGTTCTCTCGTGGTGGACGTCCCGCTCTCGCGGTCGTGGTTTCGGTGGTGTCGTTTCCGTCGGTGTCGTCGGTGCCTCCCGAGTAGCCGGCGAGGCCGTGGATCGCGGACCGAGGCACTCAGAAGATCGCGTCGCGCTCGTCGAGTTCGTGGGCAGGCCCGCCGACCTCCCAGACGGCGGTGTCGACGCCGCAGTCGGCGACCGCGGCCTCGACCTCGTCGGCGTGACTCGCAGTGGTGTTCACGTACACTGTCGCGCCGGTATCCGTCGAGAAGTACGTCGGCACGCCGTCCGCCCGGAGATCCCGCACGGTCTCGAATATCGAGAGCGTCTCGGGCTTCCAGTACACCCACCCGGACGGCCCCGTCATCGTCGTCGCCGCGAGCGACAGCGAGTCGTGTTCGGCGGTCTCGAAGACGCGCTGGAAGTCGCCCGCGCGGACGGCGTCACGCATCTCCGCGAGTTGGCCCTGGACGTGTGCCAGCCGCGCGTCGAACATGTGGCTGTCGGCGGCCTCGGCGTGGGCGGACTCCGTCTCCTTGTAGGCGGGCACTTCGCCCACGACGATGCGCAGGTCGGACGCGAACTCCGCGGGGGCGTCGAGGCGTTCGCTGCGGCAGTCGGCGTCGTTCAATCCCGCGTGCAGATCCGAGAACCCGCCCGTGACGGCGCGGGCCGCGGACGCCGATCCGCGGCGCGCGATCGTCGACACCGTCGGGAGATCTAGGTCCAGGCCGGCGGCGCGGACGCACGCCAACGCGGCCGCCGCGAACCCCGACGACGACGACCCCAGGCCGATGTTCGTGGGGAAGCTGTTCTGGCTCTCCAGGCGCACGCGGTGGTCGAACCCGGCGCGGTCGCGGACCGCATCGACCACGCTGCGGATGCGGTCCGCGCCGTGACCGGTGGCCGTGTCGCCGTCGACGACGTACTGGTCGGCGTCGCGGTCGGGATCGAACTCGACGGTCGTCGTGGTGTTGCTGGGCGCGGTGCAGACGCTGATGGAGTCGTGGTACGGCATGCGAAGCGACTCGTCGCGCATCCCGTGGTATTTCACGAGGCCCTGGATAGGGTGTGCGCGCGCGGTTGCTTTCATACGTCGATGCGGGGGTGTCGCGCGCATAAGCGTCCCGGAAGCAGCCGCACGGACACACCCCGTGGTGGTTCCGGTACAGCGAAGGGCATCGACGCCCTGGCAGTGGTATGGGCACGCGACTGGAGACGCGAAGCGCACAGGTCGAGACCGTCATCGACCGGCTGCGCGAGCAACACCCCGACCCGGAGATCTCGCTGCGGTTCTCCTCACGCATGGAGCTGCTCGTGGCGGTGATCCTGTCCGCACAGTGCACTGACGAGCGCGTCAACGCCGAGACCGAGCACCTCTTCGACACCTACGAGACCGTCGCGGACTACGCGAACGCCGACGAGGAAGCGCTGGCTGCGGAACTGAACTCGATCACGTACTACAACAGCAAAGCCGGATACATCAAAAGCGCCGCACAGTCGATCCTCGAAGACCACGACGGCGCAGTACCCGACACCATGAGCGACCTCACGGACCTCTCGGGGGTCGGTCGGAAGACGGCCAACGTCGTCCTCCAGCACGGCCACGATCTGACCCAGGGCATCGTCGTAGACACCCACGTGCAGCGGCTATCGCGGCGCCTCGGCATCACCGACAAAAAGCGCCCGGAAGCCATCGAAACCGACCTGATGCCGGTGGTGCCCGAGGACCACTGGAAGAACTACACGCACTGGTTGATCGCGCACGGCCGAGAGACGTGTACGGCCCGGAACCCGGACTGCGGAGCGTGCGTGCTTGCGGACATCTGTCCGTCGTCGAAGACCGACCACGACATCGACTTGGCCGACGGCAGCGAGTGGTGACGACCGCTCGGTGACTGTTTTGGTCCCGCCAGAGGGGAGTTAAACACGGATTGTAGCCTCGCGAGCGGTTTTATATCCGGCCGCCGTACGTCCGTGTGGATGACAGCGAACCGCCTCCTCCCGGGCAGCGCATCGGTCGACGCCGGCGACGGCTCGGAAGTCGTTCACATCCGGGAGGACGCCGCCGATGATGTCTTCGACGCGCTCGGGTCTCGGACCGCACGCGAGATCCTGAGCGCGCTCTACGAGGAGCCCGACACGGCGTCGGGCGTCGCCGACCGCGTCGACACCTCCCTGCAGAACGCGAGCTACCACATCGAGAACCTCGTCGAGGCCGACCTCCTGGAGGTCGCGGACACGTGGTACTCCGCCCAAGGCCGAGAGATGAGCGTGTACGCGCCGGCGAGCGACACCCTGGTGTTGTTCGCCGCCGACAGCGGGCAGTCGCCGTCGCTGCGCAGCCGGCTGGCCGGACTGCTCGGCGTGCTCGGTGCCCTCGGCGTGGTGAGCGTCGCCGTCCAACGGCTGCTCGCCGGGGGTACACCGCGCCCCGGTGCCAGGATGCGCGTGGCATCCGAGCGGGTCACACAAGCCGCCGAAAACACCACCGAGCCCGGCGTCATCGATCGGATCGGACACGCAGTCACGGCGACGCTGCAGACACTCCCGCCCGGCGTCGTGTTCTTCGCCGGTGGCGTGTTCGTCCTCGCGATGGTGGGCGCGTACGCGTGGTATCAGTCCTAAAACGGGAACTCGGGGTACCGGATGACGTACCGGGCGAGGCCCAGCACCCAGGCGACCAGCCAGCAGAGCACGTAGCCCGCGACGCCGGCGCGCAGCCGGAGCCGCCAGGCGCCCATGTTCTCGTGGATGTCGTCGATCTCCAGGTCCGGATCGGGGTCGTTGTAGAGGTTGTACTGGCGTTTCGCGCGCAGGATCGGCACGATCCCGGTGAGCGCGAACACCAGAAACGCGTACGCCTGCACGCCGAAGAAGGCGTGCAGCGCCGCGAACCCGCCGAGCTGGCCGAGCAACCGGGGTGCCATCCACGTGACAACGGGCACGGTGTTCAGCGTCAGCCCGACAACGATATACGAGAGGTGGTGTCGCAGCACACCCCACGTGACGGGGTCGGCGTCGATGATGATCCACGCGCCGTAGATGTAGAACGGAAAGCTGAGCGTGACCAGCGCCGCGGCGAGGGTGGCGACCGCCACGTCTTCGACCATACGTCGGTCTTTGGCCGGCGGGACAAAACGCGTTCGGGTCGCGGCCACCCCGTCGGTCGGAAGCGTTTACTCCGTCGCCCCGCAACGCGCAGACGATGACGGACTCCAGCGCCGGCGGAGACGAAACGGAGCCGGCGGATCGCACGACACAGGACACCGACGCCGACAAGTCCGTCGAGTCGATGACCGCAAGCGACATCGCCGCGGAGGTCGACGACGAGTACGACTTCGAGGAGTTCGGCCCCCGGCAGATGGCCGAGATGGACGCCGACGAGTGGGAGGCGGCGTTCGACCCGGACGCGTGGATCACCGGCGGGGCGTTGCTCGACCGCGTGGCCGACGACCTCCGCAGCCGGGTGGCCACGCGGGACGTGTTCGCGGTCGTCGAGCGCGACACGATCGACGGCGAGCCCGTGGTGTTGGCGTACTCGGACGAGGGGTACGCCGTCGTCTACGAGGACGGCACCGTGGAGGGGTCGGGCACCGTGCTGCGCGACGTCAAGCCGACGGTTGCGTTGTGTTCGATGGACGGCTACGATGCGCCCGACCCGCCGGCGGACGCGGGGCTGCCCGACCCCCAGGAGATCCCGGAGTCGGCAAGCGGGTTCGGCACCACGCTGCTCCAGTACATCGGCATCGCACAGCTGGTGGCTGGCGTGCTGTTGTTCCTCGCGCCGTTCGTGTACGACCCGCTCGTGCGGCAGTGTCCACCGGTCTCGGTGCCGGGGTCGACGGCGCGTGCGTGCGAGATCGCGGGCGCGTCGTTCACGCTGCATCCACTGGGTGATTCCGGGATCATCGCAGCCATCGCGGGTGTGGGGTTCGTCCTGTTCGGCGTGTTCATGCTGGTGTTGGTGGCGAACGCACGGCTCTCGGATCGGTTCCGCGCCGACGAGTTCCGAGCGCGGCTGCGGTCGGTGGGTGTCGGCACCGACGACCGCCCGGCGTTCGTCCCACAGACCGACGCCGATACCGGGACGGCCGAACCGGACGAAGACACCCCGTAAGCCGGCGATACTGGCGGCGTAGTGGCACCGAGCCATCGGTGGGTTTATCCGGTTCGCATCCTGATTTCAGCGTGTATGAAGAGGCGGGACTTTCTCAAAATTGCAACCGGCTCGGCTGGCGGCGCGGCGGCCGTCGGAGCAGTCGGTGCGCGGTCGTCCTCGTCTTCGTCAGCCGTACACCAACAGGCACCCGGAAACGCCACGGGCAACGGCACGGCGATGGACAACAGCACAGCAGGCAACGAGACGGCCGCCGGCGGCGACAGCGAGTCCGGTGACGGCGGCGGTGGTGCAACCACGAAGACGGTGAAGGTTGGGCCGAACAACCAGAACGTGTTCGATCCGGCGGAAGTGTACGTCTCACCGGGTGACACCGTGAAGTGGGTGTGGGAAGGATCGACTGGGCACAACGTCCACGCGACCAGCGTTCCGGACGAGGCTGGCTGGGACGCCCAGACGGAGATCGTCTCCGCCCCTCACGAGTACTCACACACGTTCGAGGGGCCGACCGGCGAGTACAGCTACGTCTGTGACCCCCACAAGAGTCTGGGGATGAAAGGCAAAGTGATCGTCAACGAGAACGGCCAGGCACCGAGCGGCGGCGGCGGCCCAGTGGAGCGGTCACCCCACGAGATGGGCGTCCCGATTCAGGCCCACTACGTGGGCATCGCCACCATCCTCATGATGATCCTGAGCATGGTGTACACGTTCTTCGTGTTGAAGTACGGCGAGTCACGGAACGCCAGCGCCCCGAACAAACCATAATGTCTTCGAAAGGCTCCAACTACGGCGACATCCACCGGTACGAGCCGGCCAGTGAGAGCACGGCCGCGATGATCACGATCGTGCTTCTGACAGTCATCGAGGTGCTGCTCGTCGGGCTGTTCACCTGGGGGCTCGTGACCGGACTGGGCACCGATCCAGTCGGAAACATGTATCTCGGGTTCCTGCTGGCGGCGGTCTTCATCGACCTGTCGTTCATCCTGATGCTGTACCGCAAGGAGTTCCTGCCGGACGTGATGATCGTCAAGAAGCGCCGCCGCAAGTGGGAGGATCTCTACATTCGCGAAGACCAGGTCGACGGCACCTCGATGTTCGAGAACACCGTCGAACAGTTCAAAACGGCGCTGTATCCGTACAAGCGTAAATAACAATGTCAGACAAATATCCAGAGAGTTCGGGTCGACGCCGGTTCGTGAAAGGCGTCGTGGGAAGCGCAGCGCTGGCCGGCGCTGGGACGGCCGGCACGGCAGTTCTCGAATCGGTCACCAACCCAACAGGGTCGGGTGGTGGGCAGACGAACTACTTCGCCGTCGAGAACACCGCCGGTCCGGCACCCCGGGGGATGCCGATGGTCCCCATCGAGATCGACGACAACGGCGACATCAAGGGCGTGTTCCCGGATGTCAAGGAGGTCGAGACGGAGACCGGTGGCACGAAAAAGCAAGCCCGGATGGAGCTGGGCGGCATCGAGTACACGCCCAACTGGTACCAGTACTGTGGCGTGCAGGGCTACGGCGGGTTGCGCCCGGACTACGACGGTGACAACTACTTCCGGTTCTCGGGCGCCGGGTACAGCTGGCAGCCCTCCGGTGGGAAAGTCAACATCGACGAGTTCGACGACTACGACACCTGGGAGAACGACTACGGTGACGCCGGCATCGGGAAGCCGGCGAAAGCGACGTGGCGGTCCCAGAACACCGATAACACGATCCCGATCCTGATCATCCGCAGTCCCGTCCTCGAAGACCGCGTCGAGTCCGCTGAGGGGGAGGTCGCCGAGTGGCTGGAGGCCGCGACCGATCAGGGCGTCATGGCGATCGTCAACAAGTGTACGCACTTCTGCTGTGCGCCACAGGGGTTCCGCACGTCGAACTACGAGGGCGCTGAGGACAAGATCTACTGTCAGTGCCACCAGTCGATCTACGATCCGTTCAGCATCGTGAAAAAGAGCTTCGTCGCGTTCGCGCGGCCTGAAAACTAACAATGAGCATTGAACGCAAAGACGACCACGACCACAAGGCCTGGATCAAGGAGAAGGATCTGACGGCCATCGAGAGCACGTTCCTCACGGTGCTGGTGTGGCTCGACCGCCGCCTCCGCATTGTCGATTACTTGGAACTCCTGGAGACGCTGTACTACCGCGTCAACCTCCAGATGCCGAAAAGCCACACCGAACAGTACAACCTCGACAACAAGTTCTGGTACTGGTATCCGCTGTACTCGCTTGGGTTCTTCTCGACGCTGTCGTACGTCGTCGCGGCGATCTCCGGGGCCCTGCTTGGGTTCTACTATTCGCCGTCGGCGGCCGCGGCGACCTGTGGCGTCGACGGGAGCACGGTGGCGTACTGTGCGGTCGCGGGGATCATGACCGATCTGAACTTCGGGTTCTTCCTGCGGTCGCTGCACCGGTGGGCCGCACAGGTCATGACCGCCGCGGTCTTCCTGCACATGCTGCGCGTGTACTTCACGGGCTCGTACAAGGAACCCCGCGAAGTCAACTGGCTCATCGGCATCGTCCTGCTCAGCCTGACGATGGTGTTCGGGTATACGGGCTACCTCCTGCCGTGGGACCAGCTCGCGTACTGGGCGGGACAGATCGGTGTCGAGATGAGCCTCTCGATCCCACTGGTCGGCGACTGGGTCGCCCAGTTGATGTTCGGTGGGTTCTCGCTCGGACAGGCAACGCTCCAGCGGATGTACCTCCTGCACGTGTTCCTGTTGCCGTTCGTGGTGACAACCGTGATCGCGATCCACCTCGGGCTGGTGTGGATGCAGGGCATCGCAGAACCCCACTAACACAATGAGTGACGACCAACCAACGGACGAGGACGCTCGCACCGACGGCACGGGGATCGTCTCACCCGACGACGAGACGCCCACGTGGCGCGAACGGAAAGAACGAACGACGGGGCTGTCGCGGCTGACCTACGAGTACTTCGAGCGGTCGCGCCGCGAGGACCAAGACCTCCGCCAGGAGTCGGACTACGTCGAGCGGGACGTGCTGGCGTTCCCGACGTGGCCCCACGAGCTCGTGCGGAACCTCGCGATCACGAGCTTCTTCGTGGGCATGATCCTGTTCCTCGGCGCGACGCTGCCGCCGCACCTCGGACAGCCGGCCAACCCCAGCACGACGCCGGCCGTGATCCTGCCCGACTGGTATCTGTACTGGTCGTTCGGGCTGTTGAAGCTCAGCGCGTTGAACCCCGAGCTCGCCATCCTCGGCGGCCAGAAGCTGCTGGCCGACCGGACGTTCGGCGTGCTCGCGAACGTCGTTGTGGTCGGATTCATCGCCATCGTGCCGTTCCTCAACAAGGGGAGCGCACGACGCCCCGTCGAGCAGCCGTTCTGGGCGTCCGTCGGCGTGATGGGTGTCGTGTTCGCGTTCACCATCAGCGCGTACTCGGCGAAAACCCACCTCCCGTTGAACCCGCATCTGAGCTTCGATCTGGCGTTCCTCATCCCGCCGATGGCGGGTGCGGTCGCGTACGCCATCCTGAAGACGATGCGCGAGGGGTACATGTACGACCTGAACAAGCGGTATTACAAGCTGCGGCCGCCGAAGTAGCGGCCCGCTTGCGGCGTCGTTTTTTCGCGTGTCGGCTCCCGGTGAGCTGTGGTTCCGTCGCAGTAAAGTAGCCAGCACCCCCACAGTACCGTGATGGGTGACGATTCACGCAGTATCGTTGTTCCCGAGCGCCTCTACAAGACCGTGACCGTGTTCTCGACGTTGTTCGCGATCGTGACGGTCGTCGGGGGGTTCGTGGCGCTCGACGCGGCGACGAAGAGCGCGTCGGCCAAAGCCAGTGAGGTGAGCGTCCCGTTTGCGGTGTTGGGTATCGGGCTGATCGCGGCCGGCGGCCTGGTGTACGCGTTCGCGTCCCGGTTCCGGGCCCGTGGAATGGCAACGGATAAGAACAGCGACGACCAACAACCAAACAATGGCTGACGAATTCATCAAGGGGCTGGGCATGTTGACCGGCGGTGGCCTCGTGTGGATGATCATGGCGGGGTGGTACCGGACGCCGGAGTTCGGGCACGGCCAGCTCATCAGTGAGGTGCCAAGCAACCTAACGATGTACGACCAGATGGCGGTCGTGCTGTTGGAGGGGGCGTTCTGGGTGGCGATCATCGGGGCGTTGTTCTTCTGGATCGGCCTGCCGTTGGGCCGTGAAGCGTACGCGACGTACGCCTCGAATTAAGCGGGCGGGCGGCGTGCTGTTAGATCACTCGGAACGCGCCACAGCGGGCATCGAAACGGAGAACGTCGGCAGGCCGGAGCCGCGAGCGTGACGATCAGACGACCTGCGTCCACAGCGGCTTGACGACGAAAAACAGGCTGAGGTAGGCGACGTACAGCAGCATGAAGGTCGCAGCGACGAGCGCGCCCTTGGGGCGTTCGAGGCTGCGGCCGTCGCGTGCTTCGACCTTCCGGGCTTCGAACTCGAAGAAGTCGGCGAAGAACACGCCGAGCACGAGCACCGACAGCACCATTCCGGCGTGGTGGTGGAGTGTGAGGTAGTACAGCGTCGTGATGACGAGGCCCCACGTGGTGAACGAGTGGAACCAGTGTCGGCTGAGCGCTTCGGGACCGTCGGCGGCCTGCGTGACGTGTTGTGCGTGCGCGATGCGTCGGCTGACGAAGTTCAGGACCGCGAGCGCCAGGATCGCATATTCGAGGTATGGCGCGACCAACGTGTCAAGGGGCCCGAAGATCGCGACCGAGGGGTCTACCATGGTCGGGTTTCGGTGGGACGCAGTATTATGTCTTTTCCAATCGCTTAATCGCCGTGCGTCCCGGCGTGGGACACCACCGCGATCGGGAGCGGCGTCCCCCAGGACAGCGTGACGGGGCTGTCGACGGGGACGCGGCCGTGGGCGTGCCCGTCGGCGTGGAGTTCAACGGTGGTTTCGTCGCGGGCCACCGTGACCGAGACCGGCGGGCAGACGACCCAGTTGGTGCGGTCGACGCGGAACGGCGAGACGGGAACGACGGCGGCCGCCGAGACGCCGGGGGCGAGGTGCGGGCCGCCGGCGTCGGCGGCGTATCCATGGCTCCCGAGTGGCGTGGCGGCGACGATCCCGTCGGCGCGGACCGACGCCACGGTCCGGTCGGGCGTCGAGACCGTGTACTCGGAGATCTTCGCGGGCGCGGTCGTCATCAGCGACACGTCGGCGATCGCGCGCGCGTCGGTGGTCGGCGTGGTCACGTCGAACGTGGGGTGGTCGACGACCGCGTACGAGCCGGCGGCGACAGCGGCGATCGCGTCGGTGGTGTCGGCGGGGGCGACGCTGTCGGGGGCGGCGTCGACGTCGACCGGCACCACCGGCGGCTGTGCGGCGGGCGCGACGTCGGACAGCGCGGCCGCGCGGAGCCCGGCGTCACCGACCGCGACGACGACGTCAGCGGCTGCGGCGTCCCCAACCAGGGTTGCGTCGTCGCTCGCGGTGAGCGTCGCGACCGTGGGGGCGGTGCTGTCGCCGCGGACAGCGACGTGGAGTGTCACCGCGGCCACAACCCCGGTTGCGGTGGTGGCGACAGCGCTCCGAAAGTCGGCGTCTGTCTCATCGGTAACATCGGGGACCGCGACTCACAAAAACCCGACGGGCGCGACCCGGACGCCGGGAGCGTGGCGGCGTGGCGACTAGTACGGCCAGTCGCCGGTGATCTGCATGCCTTCGGCGAGGCCTGCGTCCGTCAAGCCGGCGGCAACGTCGGCCTCACTGGCGTGTGCGACCGCGAAGCCGTCGTCGGCCAGGCGAGCCGCGAGCGCGGCGAGGAGGATGGCGTGCTCGCGGAACGTCCGGAGTTCGAGTTTGTCGAGCGTGTCGGCGGACGTGTGCCCCCAGCCGCGGCCGCCGGCGGCGTCGCTGGTGGCGTGGTAGCCGGGAACGCCGTGTTTGACGTACGCCCAGTGGTCGGAGTGGGGGTTGAGGGCTGGGGCGACCGTGATCGGGTGGGCGAACGTGTCGCTGACCGCGTTGGCGGCGTCCCCGAGCGCGTCGAAGCGGTGGGTGTACAGCTTGAGCGTGCGCTCGCGCACCACGCCGTCGAGGTTGAGCACCGCGCGAACGTCGTCGAGGTCGCGCTGGGCGGCGTCGTGGTGTGAGCCGACGAGCCCGACCTCTTCGGCACCGAAACAGACGAAGTGAACGCGCGTGTCGAGCGCCGACTCCCGGGCGGCCAGGATGCGTGCGAGCTCGACGGCCATCGCAGTGCCGGCACCGTTGTCCATCGCCCCGTCCGTGATGTCGTGGGCGTCGACGTGGCTGGTGACCAGTAGCTCGGCGTCGGTGTTCGGGCCGAGTGTCGCGTGGACGTTCTGGCTGGTGGCGTCGTGCGTGTCGGCGTCGACGGTGAGCGTGACGGTGTCGTGCTCGAAGCGCCGGGAGAGCCGGGTTCCCGTCTCCGTGGAGACGCCGACCGCGGGGATCTCGCCGATCGGGTCGTCGCCGGTGCCGACGCTGCCGGTCGCCGGGAGACAGCCCGCGACGTGGTTCATGTACACGAAGCCGGCGGCACCGGCCGCGACGGCGTGGGCGTATTTCTCTCGGCGGTGGAGGTGGCGGTCGTACCAGTCGGGCACGTCGGCGGCGACCATCACGATCGCGCCGTCGAGGTCGGCGTCCTCGAAGTCCGCGGGCAGTCCGTAGCCGAGGTCGACGAACTCGCCGGCGGCGGTCCCGGCGGGACTGCGCGGGAGTGCGATGGTGTCCGCGGTGGTGTCGGCGGGCGTCTCGATGGCGCTGTCGCCGCGCGTCCACCCCTGGACCGGGAACGTATCGAGCCACGCGTCGTCGGCGTGCTGTGCGAGCGCGTCCCGGGTTGCGGCGGCGGCCTCGCGTTCGCCGTCGCTGCCCGCCATCCGGGTGGGGGTGTCAACGAGTCGTTGGAGGTGCGTCCAGCCGGTGGTGCTGGTGAACGTGTCGCCGATCCAGTCGGTCATAGCGGGGCGGACGCGGGGCGTGGGCTAAGAAGTTATGGAAGAACAGCGAGCTACAGCTCGTCTTCGTCTTTGAGGCCGGCGATCACGTCGTCGACGAGGGCGTCGACGGAGTCGTAGGGGAAGTCCGCGCGGCTCGAGAGCTTGGTGGCCAGCTCCATCGCCGTCCAGGATTCGCCGCCGGCCTCGAAGGACGTCGAGGGGCCGCTTGGGAGCGCCGGCACGAGCCCCATCTGGTTTTTGACGGGATAGTCAGCGGTTGCGAACGCGTCGGTGAGTTCCTCGCGGAGTTCGGACTCGACAGTGGACATGGGAGGGTCGTCGGTACCACCAATGATAAGGGTTCTGGAACGACGGACGTGCGGACGCGCGTTGTCGGTGGCGGCCTCACGGGGGCGTGTGGCGAACGGACAAACCAAAGTCTTCAGTAGCCGTGATTCCTTAGCCGCACGTATGAACTCCGAGACCGATGTGGGGGTGTCCCGGCGGAGCGTCCTTCGCGGCGGCGTGGCTGCCGCTGCGGGTGCAGCGGCCACGGGCACGGCGGCGGCAGCCGAAGGCGAGGGCGGTGACGGCGGCGGGGAGAAAGTCGTGAAAGTCGGCCCCAACGGGAGTAACGTCTTCAAGCCCGCGGAGATGTACGTCAAACCCGGCACGAAAGTGCGGTTCGTCTGGGAGTCCGGCGGCCACAACGTCCACGCCACGGAGGTGCCGGGCGACGCCGACTGGGGCGTGAGCACGGATATCGCTGGACCGCCGAAGGAGTACACCCACACGTTCGACGGTCCGACGGGGGAGTACAACTACGTCTGTACGCCACACGCCTCGCTGGGGATGAAAGGCACCATCATCGTGACCGACAGCCCGCCGGAGAACAAGGGCTACCAGACGATCGTCCCGGATTCCGCGAAGACGATGGCCGTCGGAGCGATGGGGTCGATGACGTCCGTGCTGGGGTTGGCGTATTTCTTCATGAAGTACGGCGGCGACTACGGCGAGTAACGCCTGCGGTCACGTCAGCGTGACGTCCAGCTCGACGGGGCGTGGTTCGCCTTCGAGGTCCTCGACGACGCGCTCGACGACGCGCTGGCCTTCCTCGGCGATTTTCTCGGTGACGCGGTCGGCCACCCAGTCGAAGGAGACGAACGCCGGCAGGTCGATGAGGCCGCGCGCGCTGCCCGGGTCGTAGGTGACGACGAACGAGACGGCTGCGCCGGCGTCGGCGTCGGCGATCAGCCAGTCGCCGGCGGCGTCGAGGCTGCCCAGGATCTCCCAGCTGATGCGCGCCGGGGGGTCGGTGTCGGTGACCCGGGAGCGAACCGTCTGTGAGAGCTTCCACCAGGCGAACGTGAGGTCGTACTCGGTGCCGGGGCCGCCGTCGCCGTGTTGTGTGACCGACTCCAGGTACGCCGAGTACTGCGCGTACCCGGGGAAGTCAGCGAGGAACGTGTAGGCTTCGTGGGGCGGCACGTGGACGGTGGTGGTGACTTCGAGGGTGGCCACGGATCTACGTGGGGTGCTGGTGGCTTAGTCGTACCGCGGCGTGGCCGGCACCGGCGGGGCGTGGAGTACAGCGATTTAAGACGCCGGCTCACTGAGTCGAACCCGAATGCTCTCCGGAGTGAACGTCGCGGTGGGTGTGACCGGCAGTATTGCGGCGGTGAAAGTCGTGGAGTTCGTCCACGAGCTTCGCCGGCGCGGCGCGTGCGTCCGCGCGGTGATGACTGAGAGCGCGCAGGGGATCATCCACCCGTGGGCGGTGGAGTTCGCTACCGAGAACCCGGTCGTGACGGAGATCACGGGCACGGTTCCGCACGTCGAGCTGTGCGGCCGGGACGGCTGGGCGGACGTGTTCGTGGTTGCACCGGCGACGGCGAACACAGTGGGGAAGATCGCGGCGGCGGTCGACGACTCGCCGGTGACGACGTGTGTGACGACTGCGGTGGGCGCTGACGTGCCGGTGGTGGTTGTGCCGGCGATGCACGAGCCGATGTACGACCACCCCGGCGTTCGTGACGCGATCGATCGCGTGTCTTCGTGGGGGGTGTCGGTCGTCGATCCGCGCATCGAGGAGGGGAAAGCGAAGCTCCCCCGTGAGTCCACGATCGTCCACGAGACGGCACGCGCGGCCGGCGAGCAGCCGCTTGCGGGCACGCACGTGGTCGTGACATCGGGCGCGACGAGCGAGGCGATCGACCCGGTGCGGGTGTTGACCAACCGGGCGTCCGGGCGGACGGGGCGGGCGGTCGCCGCGGCGTGTTACGTCCGCGGCGCGCGGGTCACGCTCGTCCACGACGCGAGCGACGGCGGGGCAGCGCCGTACGCGGACGTGCGTGACGTGTCGTCGGCCGCCGAAATGACAGCGGCCACGCTGGCGGCCTGTGCGGACGCCGACGCGCTGGTGTCGGCGGCGGCGATCAGCGATTACACCGTCGAGGCGGCCGGCGAGAAGCTGCGGTCGGGCCGCGAGGACGTGGCGCTGTCGTTGGAGCCGACGCGGAAGCTGGTGGGGGCGGTTCGGGACGACAACCCCGACCTCCCGATCGTCGGGTTCAAGGCCGAAACGCCGGCCGACGACGGGACGGCGGGCGACGACAGCATGGTGGCCGCGGCGCGCTCGCTCCTCCAGCGGGACGGGCTGGCGTTCGTGGTTGCCAACGACGCCGGCGTGATGGGCAACGACGAAACCCGCGCACTGTTCGTCACCGCGGACTCCGTCAGCGAGTACGCCGGCCACAAGCGCGGCCTCGGTGCGCGGATCGCGGAGCGCCTGGCTGTGTTCGCGTAGCGCGCGTGTCGGCGGTCCGGTCGGGGAGGTGATAGGACGCCGGGAGAACCGGCGCTCATCCGAGAAACCGAAGGTATCAACATCGGGTATCACGACCCTTCACACACGACAATGACGACAGTCACGCGGCCGCCTGGCAGTGCGCGGTCCGAACCGCCGGAGGTGAGTGATGGCGGATAACGACCTGCTGATCCCGGTTGCGGACTCCGAGACGGTCAGGCAGACCGTCTCCCATGCGGCCGACCGCGCGCAGGAACGCGACGGAACGCCGACGCTTCATTTCGTCTGCCCGGTCTCCGAGCGGCCGGCGAACGCGGCCGACAGCGCGGCTGCAGCCGAGGCCGAAGCGTTGCTCGATCGGGTGTCGGTGTGGGCCACCGACGATCTCGGCGACGACGCATCGAGGGTCGCCATCGAGACGAGCCTGGTCGGGCTGGACGTCTACCTGTTCAACCCGGGCGATTACGCCGACGTCTTCGGCGCATACGCACGTGAAAACGGGGTCACTGCGGTCGTGCTTGACCCACGGTTCAACCCCCTGGGGATGGCCCCGCTGCTCCCGCCGTTGGAGCGCGAGCTGGAGGCCGCCGGGCTGACAACCGAGCTCGCACCCGTCGAGCGCGCGACCCGGCGCGGCCCGATCACGCGATCGGCCGGCCTGGGGCAGTTCGCGCTGCTGTTCGGCG
This sequence comes from Halobacterium sp. MBLA0001, assembly GCF_049705385.1. NCBI lineage: Archaea > Methanobacteriati > Methanobacteriota > Halobacteria > Halobacteriales > Halobacteriaceae > Halobacterium > Halobacterium sp. MBLA0001. The sequence goes on along the minus strand of NZ_JBNAMQ010000007.1, from coordinate 1,202,108 downwards.
CGGCGTTCGGGTTCTACCAGCTCATCGCCACCGAGCTCACGACCGTCAACCTCATCACGGGCGCGATCACCGCAACCATCGTCGCGGGCGTGCTGCGCCGTGTCTCCACGCAGGGGTCGGTGCGCCCGCGCCGGCTGGTCGGCCGCGTCGGCCGCATGCTGGTGTACGCGCCGTACCTGCTGTGGGAGATCGCGAAAGCGAACGTCGCGATCGCGAAGGTGGTGTTGCATCCCCGGCTCCCGATCGACCCGGCCGTCGTGGAGTTCGACGCCGCGGTGTGGTCGGAGCTGCCCGCAACGACGCTCGCGAACAGCATCACGCTGACACCCGGGACGCTGACCGTGGACGTGACACAGCGACATTTCACGGTGCACAGCCTCACCGCTGACGCCCGCCGCGACCTGCTTGCGGGCGGGCTCGAACGCGCCGTTCGGTTCGTCTTCTACGGGCGGGCGGCGATGCGGTCGGCGACCCCGTCCGAGCGCGGTGAAACCCCGGACGGGAGCGTCGACAGTGCCGGCATCGACAGCGCACAGTCGGCATCGCGCACCGACACCAACGCGGGTGACTCGGAGTGACACTGCTGTCCGAGGTGCTGTTGGCCGGTGCCGGCGCGTTCATCCTGCTGTCGGCGGTCGTGTTGTACCGGGTGCTCGTCGGACCGACGATGCAGGACCGCGTCATCGGCGTGAACGCCATCGGCACGAACATCGTGGTGATCCTGGCGCTCGTCGGCGCGGCCACGGAGCTGACGGCGGCCCTGGACATCGCCATCGTGTACGCGCTGTTGAACTTCCTGATGAGCATCGCCATCTCGAAGTTCACGGTCGAACGGGGTGGGGTACTGTGACGCCGACCACGATCGCCGCCGGCGTGTTGCTCGCCGGTGGCGTCTTCTTCACGTTCGTCGCCGCCGTTGGCCTGCTGCGGCTGCCCGACATCTACACGCGCGCCCACGGCGCGTCGAAAAGCGACACCCTGGGTGCCGGACTCGCGCTCGCAGCCGTCGCCGTCGCGTTCGGCGGCGGCCTGTCGAGTCTGAAAGCCGGCCTGCTGTTGGTATTCATGTTCATCACGAACCCGACCGCGGCGCACGCGATCGCGCGCGCCGCCGCCGACCAGGGAATCGACCCGTGGACAGCCGACGACCACGAGGGAGGTGAGGGGGAATGAACATCGAACTCCCGCTGTTGGTGTTCGTGGTCGCAACGGCGCTTGCGACCACCGTGCTCCGTGACGTGCTCGCGTCGATCATCGCGTTCGCGACGTACAGCCTCGGCGTTGCGGTCGTCTGGGTGGTGTTGCAGGCCCCCGACGTCGGGCTGACCGAGGCGGCAGTGGGTGCCGGCGTCACCACCGTGTTGTTCCTGCTGACGATCGCCAAGACCGTGCGCCCCGGTGACGAGGCGGTGTTCGAGCGCCTCAACGTGCCCGCGTTCGGTGCCGCTGTGGTGCTCGTCGGGGCGCTGTTGACGACGGTGCACGCGCTGCCGACGATCGGCGACCCCAGCAACATCGCGGTCACGTCGGAGGTGACGCGGTACTACATCGACCACGCCTACCACGAGGCGGGCGTGAAAAACGTCGTGACGGCCGTGCTGGCGTCGTACCGTGGGTTCGACACCCTTGGTGAGGCGGTTGTCGTCTACTCGGCGGGCGTCGGACTGCTCGTGGTGTTGCGCCGGGAGGTGTTCGCATGAGCGACCGCCCCTCGTCGTCGCAGCGCCAGTCGTACATCGAGAGCTCGATCATCATGGGAACGGTCCGGGTGGTGTCGCCGTTCGTGTTCACCTACGGGCTGTTCGTGATGTTCCACGGCGCGGATTCGGCCGGCGGCGGCTTCCAGGGCGGCGTCATCGTCGCGACGGTGATGTTGATGCTGGGGATCGCGTTCGGCATCGACCCGGTCAGGGAGTGGGTCGGGGAGCGGCTGCTCGTGGCGATCGTCGTCGGCGGCGTCACGGCGTTCCTCGCCGTCGCGTCCAGCACAGTCCTGTTGGGCGGTGCGTTCCTGGACGTCTCCGTGTTCGGCGGGCACCACGCCAGCAAGTACAGTATCGAGATCATCGAGTTGTTCATCGGCGCGATCGTGGCGAGCACCATCACGGGGTTGTTCATCGCCATCGACGCCGGGACGAACGACGACGGAGGCAACGACAAATGATGGAAGCACTCGCGGCGAAAGACTACTACATCGCGTCGTTCCTGCTGATCGGGATCGGAACGTACGTCATGATCGCTGCCGGTAATCTCGTGAAGAAGGTCATCGGCATGAACATCTTCCAGACGGGCATCTTCCTGTTTTTCATCGCGTCGGCGTACGTCGAGGGCGGCACCCCGCCGCTGTTGACATCCGAGACGCCACACGTCAGCCCGGTGCCCCACGTGCTCATCCTGACCGCGATCGTCGTCGGGGTGGCGCTGACCGCGGTCGCGCTCGGGATGATCGTGCGCATCTACGACGACTACGGGACGCTCGACGAGCGCACGCTCAAGGAGGTGCGCAGCAGTGACTGATCTGGTTCCGTTCGTGGTTGCGGTCCCGATCTTCGGGTCGGTGCTGGCGTTCGCGGCCGGGATCGCGCGCCCGAAGACCGGGTGGCCGGTCGCGGCCGTCGCGTCGCTGGCTCAGGTCGCCGTCGCCGGCGTGCTGGCCGCGGCGACGTTCGGCGCCGGGCCCGCCCGGATCGCGTACGTCGTCGGCGGCTTCGAGACGCCGTTCGGGATCGAACTGGTCGTCGACGGGCTGTCGGCGACGGTGCTGGTGTTGATCGCGGTGGTGTCCCTGGGTGTGCTGGCGTACGCCCGCCGCGCGGGCCCACGGTCGAACGCGTTCTACGCGATCTACATGCTGCTGGTGGCCGGGCTGTCCGGGATGACCGTCACCGCGGACCTGTTCAACATGTACGTCTTCCTGGAGATCACGGGGCTGACGGCGTACGCGCTGGTGGCAGCCGGCGAGGACAGCCGGTCGACGGTCGCCGCCCTGAAATACCTCCTCGTGGGGACGTTCGGCGCGTCGCTGTTCCTGCTGGGGATCGGGTACGCGTACGTCGGCACCGGCACACTGAACATGGCCGACCTGGCCGCGAAGCTCGCGGATGCTGACCCCGTGCTCGCGCAGGCGGCGTTCGCGCTCATCGTCGTTGGGTTGTTCATCAAGGTGGCCGTGTTCCCGCTGCACACCTGGCAGCCCGACGCGTACGCGGGCGCACCCGACACCGTGAGCGCGCTCATCTCCGCGCTCGTCTCCACCGTCGCGGCGTACGCGCTGTTGCGCGTGGTGTACACCGTGTTCGGCGCTGGGTTCCTCGATTCGACGCCGGTCGCTCGGGCGATCCTGATCGGCGGCGCCGTCGTCAGCATCGTCGCGGGAAGCCTGCTTGCGGTCTCCCAGTCCGAGATCAAGCGCGTGCTCGCGTACTCCTCGGTGTCGCAGTTCGGCCTCATCCTGGCTGCGATCGCGATCGGGAACGACACCGCGCTGACCGGGGCGGCGATCCACCTGGTCGGGCACGCGGTCATGAAAGGCGGGTTGTTCCTCACCGCGGGGGTCGTGGCGACGGAGACGGGCGCGCGAACGATCGACGAGTTCGACGGGTTGGCCGACCGCAGCCCGGTTGCTGCGGGCGCGTTCGGCGTGCTCGCGGTGTCGATGGTCGGAGTGCCGCCGACGGTCGGCTTCGCGGGCAAGTGGTATATCGCGATCGGCGCGGCCGAGGCGGGATCGTGGGCGCTGCTGGCCGTGATCGTGGCGAGCACGCTGCTCACGCTGGCGTACTTCCTGCGGCTCGTCGAGCGGATGTTCTTCCGGGCGCCCGCGACGGTGCCCGCTGACGGCCGCTCCGACGGCGCCGAGACGCCGGCGTCGTCGTCGACGGGGATGTACGCGACCGTCGTCGGCGCGACCGTCTGCGCCGTTGCGCTCGGGTTCGGTGCGTTCGTGTACAGCACACAGATGCAGGCGACACTCACACAGCTTCTGTCATGACAGAAATCACCTCACTCCGGCCGCTGGCCGCGGTGCTCGTGTCGGTGGTTGCCATCGCGCCGATCCTGGCGTCGGGCAGCCGCCCGAACCTCCGGGAGGGCTGGACGCTGCTGGCGTCCGTGCTCACGCTGGGCCTGGTCGGCAGCATGGTGCCGGGTGCCATCGCGGGCGACGTCTACGTCACCACGCTGTCCACGTTCGTCCCGGGCGTCTCGCTGGCGCTGCGGGCGGACGCACTCGGCGTGTTGTTCGCGCTGCTGGCGAGCACGCTGTGGCTGGCGGCGAGCTTCTACAGCATCGGCTACATGCGGGGGCTCGGCGAGCACAGCCAGACCCGGTATTTCGCCGCGTTCGCGGGCAGCATCGCGTCCGCGATCGCCGTGGCGTTCGCCGCGAACCTCGTGGTGTTGTATCTGGCCTACGAGCTGCTGACCGTCGCGACGTACCCACTGGTCGTCCATGACGAAACCGACGCCGCGCGGGCGGCCGGTCGGAAGTACCTCGCGTACACGTTCGGTGGCGGCGTCGCGGTGCTCGCGGGCGTCGTGCTCGTCTACCACGCCACCGGCACCACCGCGTTCGCGCCCGGCGGCATCGGCGGGCTCGCGACCGCCGACCCGACGCTCGCGCGGGCGGCGTTCGGCCTGCTCATCACCGGGTTCGGGGTGAAGGCGGCGCTCATGCCGCTGCACTCCTGGCTGCCCGACGCGATGGTTGCGCCCACCCCCGTCTCGGGGCTGTTGCATGCCGTGGCGGTCGTGAAAAGCGGCGTGTTCGGGATCGCGCGCGTGCTCTTGGACGTCTACGGGATCGACCTCGTTGCCCACCTCAACGTGGGCATGGCGGTCGCGGTCGTCGCGGCGATCACGCTCATCGTGGCGAGCGTCATCGCGCTCCGCCAGGACAACCTCAAGCGGCGGCTGGCGTTCTCGACGGTGAGCCAGCTGTCGTACATCGTGTTGGGGCTGGCTGTCGGCGCAGCCACCCCGGGAGCCGACGCCACCAAGTGGGCGCTCATCGGGGGGCTGTTGCATATCCCCGCACACGCGTTCATGAAGCTCACACTGTTCTTCTGTGCGGGCGCGTTGCACGTCGAAACCCACACCGACGACATCTCGGACATGGCCGGCATCGGCAAGCGCATGCCGCTGACGATGACGGCGTTCGCGGTCGCCGCCGCGGGGATGGCTGGCATCCCGTTGGTCGCCGGGTTCGTGAGCAAGTATTTCCTGCTCATCGGCACCGTCACGGGCGGCCACCTCGTGTTCACGGCGGCGCTGTTGGTCTCCGGCGTGCTCAACATCGCGTACTTCTGGCCGGTCGTCTACACGGCGTTCTTCGAATCCCAGGGTGACAGCGACGAGAAACCCCTGGTCAGTGGGGCGCTCGGCGGCCGGCTGGCCGGACACACCCGCACCGACGGCGGCCACGAGGGCGGCGGCTTCGAGCGCCGGGCGGTGTCCGGCGCGGAGGGGTCGTGGTTCCTCATCGGACCGGTGGTGTTCGCGGCGTTCGGGTCGATCGTGCTGGGCGTGATCCCGGACACCGCGGTGTTCCTGTCCCTCGTGCGGACGGTGGTTGACACCGCGACCGCGATGGGGGTGGTGGGTGTATGATCGACGCCTTCGTGCCGCCGTTCGTGCCGGTGTTGGTGGCCGCGCTGCTGGTGCCGTTTCTGTCGCGGCGGACCGGGCACGCGCTGGGCGCGGTGGCGTCGGCGGCCGTGGTGCCGTACGTGTGGCTGGTCGCCACGGGCGCACACCTGCCGGTGAAGCTGTTCGGGTTCCACGCGATCCTGCTCAACGTCGACCCGTTCTCGACGCTGATGGGGCTGATCTTCGGGCTCATCGGCGCCGCCGGCGTGGTGTACTCGTACGCCAGCGACGCCGAGAACATCCAGACCGCGTTCGCGCTGGGGTACGTGGGGACCAGCCTGGGTGCCGTGTTCGCGGGCGACTGGCTCACCCTCATCTTCTTCTGGGAGCTGATGGCCGCCACGAGCACGCTGCTGGTCTGGCATTACGGCGGGAAGGCCGTGCGTGCGGGGTTCCGATACGCGCTCGCCCACGGCATCGGCGGGACGCTGTTGCTCGCCGCGATCATCTGGCAGTTCGCCGAAACGGGCACGTTCCTGTTCGGGTCGGTGCCGGGCGGCCCCGAGACGGCGGGGCTAGCGGGCAGCATCGCGCCCGTGTTGGCGGCGCTCGGGATCGGCGTGAACGTCGGGTTCGTGGGGCTGCACGCGTGGCTGCCCGACACCTACCCGCGCCCGCACATCGCCGCCAGCGTGTTCCTGTGCGTGTTCACCACGAAAACCGGCGTGTACGGGCTGTATCGCGTGTTCCCCGAGCACGGGAACATGGCGGTGGCGTACATGGGTGGCGCGATGGCGGTGTTCGGCGCGATGATGGCGCTGTTCCAAAACGACATGCGGCGGCTGCTCTCGTATCACATTCAGTCGCAGGTCGGGTACATGGTGGCCGGCGTGGGCATCGGCTCCGCGCTCGCACAGGCCGGCGCGTTCGCGCACGTGTTCAACCACATCCTCTACAAGGGGTTGTTGTTCATGACGGCGGGCGTCATCGTCTACCGGACCGGTGAGGAGCGCCTCCCGAAGCTCGGCGGGCTCGCCCGCGAGATGCCGATCACGGCCGGGGCGTTCACCGTGGCGGCGCTGTCGATCAGCGGGTTCCCCGGGTTCAACGGCTTCGTCTCGAAGGGCATCATCATCTCGGCGAGCCACTACATGCACGCGCCGCTGGTCACTGTCGGGGAGTTCACCGGCCTCCAGGTGTTGTTGTTGCTCGGTGGCGTCGGTACGTTCATGTCGTTCATCAAGTTCGGGTATTACGCGTTCTTCCACGGGAGCTACGACGGCACCGTGAAAGACGCCAACCGCGGGCAGGCCGCCGCGATGGTCGCGATCGCGGCGCTGTGCCTGGGGTACGGGCTGTACCCCGAGGGGTTGTTCGGCATCCTCCCGATCGACGTGACCACGAACCCGCCGGTCGGCCACGTGTACACGACGTACACGATGTCCCACCTCACGGAGGGCGTGGCGCTTGCCGTCCTGGGCGTGATCGGGTTCGTCCTCGTGAAGGCACCGCTATCGGGGCTCGGGCGGGTGCCCGACGTCGACGCCGTCTACAACCGCGTGCTGTTCTACGGCACGCGGGCGCTCGTGGTCGGCGTGACCGAGCTGTACGCGGCCGTGGATCGCGTTGTCGTGGCGGCGGCGTCCGCGACCGCGGGCGTCGTTCGCGCGCCGGACGCAGTGGCCGGGCGGCTGCTCGGTGACACGGATTCGCCGGTGTCACTGCGGGCGGACTACAGCACGAGCATCCTGGTGGTGGCTGTGGTTGTGGCCGCGTTCGTCGTGGCGATCACCGCCCTGTAGGGCGTACCACGGGCATTCCGTTCCGTCACCTTTTCGTCGGCCCGCGAGTATTTCCTGCATGGATCGGCTCAAGCAGTCCCTGCTCGATGCCCCCATCATCGAGAAGGACGGTTACCATTATTTCGTACATCCGATCAGTGACGGCGTCCCGATGCTGGAGCCGGAGTTGCTGCGGGAGATCGTCATTCGCATCATTCGGAAGGCCGAACTCGACGAGGTCGACAAGATCGTCACCCCCGCAGCGATGGGGATCCACATCTCCACGGCGGTCTCGTTGATGACGGACATCCCGATCGTGGTCATTCGGAAACGCGAGTACGGGCTGCCCGGCGAGGTCGCGCTCAGCCAGGAGACGGGCTACTCGGAGAACGAGATGTACATCAACGACGTTCACGAGGGCGACCGCGTGCTCGTGCTCGACGACGTGCTGTCGACCGGCGGGACGCTGCGCGCGATCACGGACGCCTTGGAGCAGACCGGCGCGGACGTCGCGGACGTGCTGGCGGTCATCAAGAAGGCGGGGCCGAACGAGCTCGACGACACGGACATGGACGTGCGGACGCTGATCAACGTCGACGTGGCGGACGGCGAGGTCGTCGTCGTCGACGACCAGGGCGATCACTGAGCCGGGAAGCCGGCGGGGATCGCGGCGGACACGCGGTTTTTCTTCTCGGGTGCCGTACGAAGGGGTACATGGCATCCGCACTGCTGGTCGTGAGCGAGGAGGGATACTGGGGCGAAGAATGTATCGAGCCGTTGACGACGCTCGACGACGCTGGGTTCGACGTGACGGTGGCGACGCCGAGTGGCGGGCCGGCCGTGCTCGACGAGCGATCCGTCGACACCGCCGAGGTCGACGCCGACACCGCCGAGTGGGTGCAGGAGGTCCACGAGAACGACGAACGGCTGAACGACCCCGAGCCGCTGGCCGCCCAGACGGCCGCGGACTACGACACGGTCGTGTTCCCCGGTGGGCACGGCGCAGAGTGGGACGTGAACCAGGACGTCGACGCGCGCCGGCTGCTGCGGAACGCGGTCGCCGGCGAGGACGGGACGGCGCTGGTTGTCTGCCACACCATCGGCATCCTGGCGTGGACGCGCACCGACGACGGTGACTTCCTGGCGGAGGGCCGGTCGGTCACCGGCTTCCCCAACGAGTGGGAGGAGGGAATCGTCGACGAGCACGACCGGCTGCCCGACGGCCGCAAGCTCCCCTACTGGGTCGAGGACGAGGTCGTGGCTGTGGGCGCAGACTGGGACGCCGAACTCGATTCGGAGACGAGCGTCACGGTCGACGGCGACCTGGTGACCGCGCGCGGTCCGGGGTCGTCGGCGGCCGCCGCCGACAGGCTGCTCGACGAGCTCGACGTGTAGGAAATCTCCCACACGGCGACCGAATCAGAACCCTTATCCGTAAAACCGAGTTATGGATTGATAGCGGGATGGGATAGCCAGGAGATTCCGCCGGGCTCATAACCCGGAGATCGGTAGTTCAAATCTACCTCCCGCTACTCCTCTGGAACTCGACTCCTGAGCCTCGCCACCGTTGCGGGGCCCCCCGAGAGTTCCTGTCCCCTGCTTGTGGAGCGGTGCGTGTTCTCATTACAGCCGAGCGCAGCGAGCGCCGGCGCGGATCGTGTCGTCGATCGCCGGCAGCGACTGCCCCACGGGGTCCAATCAGCGCCGAACCGCGTCGACGATCGTGTTCCGGTAGCGCGTGGCGAGTTCGCGGACGACGAGTCGGTCGCGGGGGTCGACGCCGAGGACCGAGAGCGCGCCGAGATACGAGGGCAGGCCGACGAGAACACCGGCAGCGATTGCCAGCGAGCCGTCCACGAGCAGGGATCGGACGCCGAGCATCGCGGCGGCCATCACGGCGCCGGCGGCGAGCGGTCGGAGGAACGTGGCATCGAACGGCCAGAGGCCTTCGAAGCGCCGGAGGAGCAGGACCTGAAGGGCGTTCTGGACGGCGATGGCCAGCGAGGTGCCGAGCGCCGCGCCGACGAGCTTGAACTCGACGACGAAGACGTACGTGAGGGCGACGTTGAGCACGGCGAGCAGCCAGTCCAGCGCCATCCGGGCGTACTGGTGGCGGTCATCATGAGCAGCCAGCCGGTCGCGCCCACGGCGCTGCCGACGAACACGCCCGCGAGGTAGACGGCGAGCGGCCCGTATCCGCGGGTGTACGTCGGGCCGAACAGCGCGAGCAGGTCGCGGCCGAACACGAGCTCGACGGCGAGGATGGGGACGACGGTGGTGACGATAAGCCGGGTCACCGACGAGTAGACGGCGTTCAGGGTGTCGATGTCGCCGGCGGCGTGGAGCCGGGAGGCGACCGGGGGGAGCAGTTGGTTGAACGACAGCAGGGGGATCCACGCGATGGAGACGAGCACGAGCACGACGTTGTAGACGCCGGCCGCGACGGCCGTGAGGAGCGCGCCCACGAGGAGGATGTCGGCGCGGTTCTGGAACACCTTCCCGAAGCTGCTCATCGCGACCGGGGCTGCGTGGTCGTAGAACCGGCGGGCGTCCCGGCGGAGGCCGCGCAGCGTCGGCGTGACGCCGGTGACGCGCGCCGTGAGTGGGAACCCGAGAACGACGAGGACGAGCATGCTGGCGGCGTATGCGCCGGCGACGCCCACCACGGAGTAGCCGAGCGCGAGCGCCGTGAGCGCGCCCACGAGGCGGACGGCGGGCCGGAGGAGTTTATTGAACAGGACTTCACCGCGGGCCGAGCCGTCGGCGCGGAAGGTGGCGGCGTACACCATCACGAGGCCGACGAGCACGACGACCGCGCCGAGCAGCCGCATCGCCGCCGGGAACGACGGGTGGTCGACGGTGGCGGCGTTCAGGCGGGGTGCCGCGAGCCAGACGCCCGCCGTGATGAGCAGGCCAACGCCGGCGGTGGTGACGTACGCGAGGCCGGTCACCCGAGAGCGGCGGCGGGCGTCGGCGGCGGGCAGGTACCGCTGGAGGGTGGGGACGCTGCCGAAGGTGACCAGCCGGGACAGCAGCTGTGCGATCCGCCACGCGAGCGCGTAGACGCCGTACGCGACGGGGCCGAGACCGCGGGCGAGCACGAACTCCACTGCGGCGACGAGCGCGCGCTGGGCGGAGACGCCGCCGGAGGTGACGACAGCGCCGTGAGAGATCGTCACCAGCGCGTCGCGTTCAGCCTCTGACACTGTCTCGCCGGGGGCGGTCGCCTCGTGGTCGTCGGTGCTGTCTCCCATCGTGCTGTGACGTGCGAGTGCGCGTCGCCGAGTAAGCTATTCGGTCCGCCGGCCGGCGGAGCCGCGGGCGGAACCCGAAAACGTTTGCCGGATCAACGCCACGCCTCCGCTAATGGAGTTCGGGGTGGTCGCTCGATGGTGGGTGTTCTTCGGGGTGTTGTTGGTGGCAGGCCTACCCGTGGCGTCGCGCCTGCTCCCGGACGCGCCCGACCGTGGGGCGTCGGTTGCGATGCCGCTGTCCCTGGTGGTGGTGACGCTGGCGACCCTCTGGGTGGGGCAGGTCGCGTACGGACAGCTGGTCGTCGGCGGGGTGTTCGTGGCGGTTCTCGCGGCAGCCGCGTGGCTGGCGCGCGGTGGTGTCGAAATCCCGCGGAAGCCGCTGCTGGAAGTGGTCGGCGTGTTCACGGTCGCGTTCGTGTTCCTCATCGTTGTCCGGGCGTGGGCCGACGGGGTTCAGCCGGGCGGCGGCGAGCAGTTCCTGGATTTCGGGCTGTTGCAGGCGCTCGACCGGGCCGGCCAGCTACCCCCGCGTGACATGTGGTTCGCGGGCGAGCGCGTCGTCTACTACTACGGCGGCCAGCTCATGGCGAGCATCGGCGCCCACCTCACGGACACGGCCCCGCGGTTCGCGTACGAGCCCGCGCTCGCCGGCGTTTACGCGATGGGGTGTACGGCGGCGTACGGGCTTGCGAGCACGATCGCCGCGGGCAACGGCGGCGAGGGTCGGCCGGTGGGTGTGCCGACAGCGATCGGTGGGGCCGGGGTCGCGATGGCCGTGGTGGTGCTGGCGACCGGCGTCGACTGGCTGGTCGTCGCGCTCCCGGCGGCCGCCGCTGCGGTCGTCGTCACGCGGCCCAGGCGCGTGCGAGCGGGCGTGCTCGGGGCGTTCGCGTTCGGGTTCGCGAGCAATCTCGGGCCGGTGATCCGGCTGCTCGCGGCGCGCGTGGACGTTGTCAGGGCGGCGGTCGTGGCCGCGGGGATCAACGCCGACCGTCGGCCGGCGATCACCCCCGAGGCGTTCGACATGTGGCACGCCAGCCGGTTCATGGAAACCGGGCTCAACGAGTTCCCGCTGTTCGCGTACCTGAACGGCGACCTCCACGCCCACATGGTGAGCGTGCCCGTGCTGTTCGTCGCCGTGGCGGTCGGGGTGGCGTACTATCGGACGCCGGCCCGACAGCGGCGGCGGCGTTGGGCGCTGCTGTGGGGCGCGTTCCCGGTGGCCGGGGCGGCGATTCTGACCGTGAACACGTGGAGCCTGCCGACCGTGTTCGGGGTGGCCGCGCTCGCCGTCGCGCTGGCCGACCCCGCGCCCGTCACACTGCTGCCGACGGGGGTGCAGCGGTGGACGCGTCGGCGGTCGGCGGTGGGGCAGTCGGTGCACCGCGTCCTGCTGGCGGTGGGCGTCGCGGCCGTCGGTGGCGTGCTCGCCGTGGCGATCGCGTGGCCGTTCGTGCAGAACGTGTTGTTGGCCGGCGCGAGCAACCAGCACCTGGCCGTGCTGCCGGTGCCGTCGCAGGCGGGCGCGCTGGTGTTCGTGCACGGGCTGTTCCTCGCGGCGTTCGGCGCGTACTTCGTGTCGCGCGTGGCGACATCGGTGGCCGGCTGGGTGGTCGCGGCGGCGGCTGCGGGCGCTGCGGTGGCTGTGGCGGTGGCCGTTGGACCGGTCGTCGGTGGCGTGGGCATCACCGCGGTGGTGCTCGTGGGGCCGGTGCTGGGCGCTGCGTGGTGGCTCCGCCGCCGAAACGCCGCCGGGGTCGAGTGTGTGCTGGTGGCCGCGGGCGCGGGGCTGGTGGTGCTCGTGGAGTACGTCTACTTGGCCGACGCGGCGTCCTACGAGCGGTTCAACACCGTGTTCAAGGTGTACGCACAGGTGTGGGCGCTGTGGTCGGTGGCGGGCGGCGTTGCGCTCGCTGGCGTCTCCGAACGGCGCGCATCCAGCAGGGGCCTGGGAGCAGTGTTCGTGGTGGGGCTGGTGGTGGCGGCGTCGGTCTACGGCGGGCTGGCGGTGACCACGCACGCCGCGAACGCCGACGACGCGTCCCTGGACGCCCTGGAGTACGCCGGCGACGCCCATCCAGGGGAAGCAGCGGCCGCCAGGTGGCTGGGGGACCGACGCAGGGGAACACGGATCATCGCGGCACCGGGCGTCGATCCGTACACGTGGCAGAACCCGGCGGCGAGTTTGAGCGGGGTGCCGACCGTCGCGGGGTGGGCCCACGCCGCCAACTACCACAGTCAGGCGGCGTGGGAGCAACGCGTCGACGACATCGGCGTCGTCTACGAGACGACGGACGCCGCGTCACGGGCGGCGATCCTCGAAAAGTACGACGTGACCTACGTGTGGGTGGGGCCGGTCGAGCGCGCGCGCTACGAGATCCCGGATCTCAGCGCCGACCCCGGGATCGAGCCGGTACACCGGACGCCAGCGGTCACGATCTATCGGGTGACGGACGGCGAACTCGTCGCGCCCCGCAGCGGCCCCATCACGGTCACAACGACGCCACAAGCGGCGACCGCGATGGCACCGGGGGCTCAGACCGCGAGGTCGCCGGCGCGCTTCGTGACGGTGACGTCTTCGGCGTCGACGGCCGTGACGTCCAGCCAGTGGGGGACGAAGTTGCGTTTCTCGTAGTCCTCAAGCTCGTCTTCGTCGCCGGCGATACACCACAGCTGGACCTCGTCGGGGCCGTGCCAGTCGCCGTTCCGGGTGACCTGGAAGAGGTGTTTCTCCTCGCCGTCGACCTCGACGATGCCCTCCCGGCGGACGTCGGCGTCGCCGTGGATGATGAGCCGCTCCATGCGTTCGGTTTCGGCGTAACGCGGATTAAACGCTTCGAAGCCCCCCTGCGGCGGTGCGTCCGAACCAGTACGTGGGGTGGGCGAGGACGACGAGCAGGGGCAGCCACGCGACGAGCACGAGCGTCGGACCGACCACGGCGACGACCGCCGCTGGCGGTGCCAGAACGGCTGCGAGCCGCTGCCAGCGACTCGCGGGGGCGACGTCGTGGGCCGCGCCGAGGACGACGAACACGCCGAGTTGCGCCACGAGCAGCCCCGAGACGACAGCCCTGCGGACGGTCGGCAGCGCGACCGCGGGGTGTGTGAGTGCGCCGCCGACGGCGGCGAGCGTGCCGAGCGCGATCGGGGTGCCGACCGCCGCTGCTGTGAGGCCGCGAACCGTTCGGAGCCGCCCGCTGGCTGCGAGTGTCCCGACGGCGGCGGCAGTGAGCGCGGCGAACAGCGCGGCGGCGATGGAGAGCTCGAAGTACGTAGAGACCACGCCGGACCCGACGAGCGCGACGGCCGCAGCCCCGCCAGCGGCGGCGACGACGGTGCCGGCTTGGGTGGAGCCAGCGGTCGGCACGCGCGTGCCGACCGCGCGCGTCGACCACAGCAGCCCGGCGAGCACGGCCAGCGTCGGCGCGAGCACGATGGCTGCGTACCGGAGGAATGCGGGGCCGGTTTCGGCGACGAGGGCGGCCTGCGTGGCGGCGGTGGCGAGGAGGCCGTCGTCGGTAGCGTACGCGATGACTGCGTCGTCGAGCTGGTCGCCGCGCGTCCACGTTGTCACGGGTGCGTCGGCGGGGCCGTGCGTGACGACGTGGTCGGCGGGCGCGTGCAGCCGGACGGCGTCGGCGTCGACTTCCCAGCCCGTCGGTCTGCCGTCGGCGACGGCGTCGACGACGACCACGCCGCCCGCTGCGGTGTGGGCGACGCCGGGCGCGTCGTACTCGATGGTGACGGTGTCCCCGCCAGCCGTGAGAGTGGCGGCTGCCGGGACCGGCGCGATCCCGTCGGTCGCAGTGGGGTCGCTGCCGGCCGCGAGTGCCGCGAGGACGGCGTCGGCGTTGGCGGCGGCCCAGCGGGCGTCCGCCGAGCCAACGGTCAGATCAACGGACACCTGGGTGGTGCCGTTGGCGGCAACATGGACGTCCATCGTGGACGCCGCAACGGTGGTGTTGTCGCCGCCGGCCGCCGCCGCGGCCTCCTCGAAGCTCGGACCGCACGCACCACAAACGTCCGCTGGCGGTGGTGCCGCCGCGGCCGGTGGGGCAGCGCCGAGCGAGAACGCCGAGACCACGATGACGACGGCGATGAGACCAATGCGACTCGCGTCGGCACACTCAGACACGGCGGACAGCGATCGGGACGAGGGGGGCGGTGACATGTCCGACGTGTCACATCGAACTGTCAAAACGTTTGCTCGGCAACCGCCGCGGGGCGTCCAACTCGAACGACGGTTCTGCTGCCGCCCCCGAACCAAACGGATTTTAAACAGCCGAATCATATCGGGGGATAACAGAGCTGATTCCGCCTATGGAGATGCCACGCCGATTCAACAGCTACTGCCCGAACTGTGACGAACACCACCAGCTTGAGGCCGAGAAGGTGCGTTCCGGCCGCTCGTCTGGCATGAAATGGGACGCTCGCCGCACGAAGCGCGCCAACGCGTCCATCGGGAACCACGGTCGGTTCTCGAAGGTCCCGGTCGGCAACAAGCCGACCAACCGGACGGACCTCAAGTACCGCTGCAGCGAATGCGGCAACGCCCACCTGCGTGAGGGATGGCGCGCCGGCCGACTGGTGCTCCAGGAGTAGACCAATGTCAGGAGGATTTTACAACGTCGAATGTCCGGATTGTGAGAACGAACAGACCGTCTTCGGGAAGGCCTCCACGGAGGTCGCCTGTGCCGTCTGCGGGACGACGCTCGCGCGTCCGACCGGCGGCGAGGCCGACCTCCTCGGTGAGGTCATCGAAACCGTCGAGGCCAGATGAAATACGAGGGCTGGCCCGACGAGGGCGAACTGGTCGTCGGGAAAGTCGACGACATCGAGGACTTCGGGGTTTTCGTCGACCTCGAACAGTACCAGGACAAGCGTGGGCTGGTCCACGTCAGTGAGGTCGCCAGCGGCTGGATCAAGAACGTCCGCGACCACGTCAACGAGGACCAGACCGTCGTCGCGAAGGTGTTGGGCGTCGACGAGTCCGCCCAACAGATCGACCTGTCGTTGAAAGACGTCAACGACCACCAGCACTCGGACACGATCCAGGAGTGGAAGAACGAACAGAAGGCCGACAAGTGGCTGACCCTGGCGTTCGGCGAGGACATGGCCGACGACCAGTTCCGCCGCATCGCCAACGGCCTGCTGGCGGACTTCGGGAGCCTCTACGACGGCTTCGAGCAGGCGGCCATCCACGGCCACGAGGCGCTGGCTGACACCGCCCTCGAAGACGACGAGATCGACGCCATCGTCGAGACCGCCCGCGACAACGTCTCCGTGCCGTACGTCACAGTCACGGGGTACGTCTCGCTGCAGTCGCCGGACGGGGACGGCGTCGACACGATCAAGGACGCGTTACAGGCCGCGGAGGGCAACGGCGAGGTGCCCGACGAGGTCGACCTGGACGTGACGTACGTCGGTGCGCCGGAGTACCGGCTGCGCGTGCAGGCACCGAACTACAAGACCGCGGAGTCCGCGCTCGAGGCGGCCGGCGACCGCGCCGTCGACTCGGTCACGGCCCACGACGGGAGCGGCGCGTTCCACCGCGAGCGCCAGCTCGACGACGACGCGTAATGAAGTCGGATATCCGCGTCTGCGAGGCGTGGCGCAGCCACCACGACGGCCCCGTCTACACGCTGTCGGAGACGTGTCCCGAGTGTGGCGGTGACGCCGTCAACAGCGCGCCAGCGCCGTTCGACCCGGCGGACCCACACGGCAAGTACCGACGCGCTCTTAAGGAGCGCCGCCGGCTGTAGGTATATGGACGAACTCAGCATTGAGTGGGTTGCAGAGCCATCGCTGGACGATCCGGCGCTCGTCGAGGGGCTGCCGGGCGTCGGGCACGTGGGCAAGCTGGTCGCCGAGCACGTGATCGCGGAAGCGGACAGCGAGCTCGTGTGTCGCGTGCACAGCGAGTACTTCCCGCCACAGGTCACCGTCGGCGACGACAGCGTCGCGGAGCTGGCGGCGGCGGAGATCCACGCCGTCGAGACGAGCGGCCGGGATCTGCTCGTGGTGACCGGCGACCACCAGGCCCAGGACACCGTGGGCCAGTACCGCGTGACCGAGGCGTTCCTGGACGCGGCCGCGGAGTTCGACGCGACGGACGTGTTCTCGCTCGGCGGCGTCCCGACCGGCGAACTCGTCGAGGACCACGACGTGATCGGCGCGGTCTCCAGTGCGGCGCTGAAAGACGGGCTCGCGGACGCCGGCGTGGAGTTCCGCAGCGAGGAGCCCGCGGGCGGCATCGTGGGATCGAGCGGGCTGCTGGTCGGCCTCGGCGGGAAGCGTGGGTTCGACGCGGCCTGCTTGATGGGGGAGACGTCGGGCTACCTGGTCGACCCGAAGGCCGCCAAGGCCGTGTTGGCCGTGCTGGGGGCGCGACTCGACTTCGAGATGGACGAGGAGGCGCTGGACGACCGCGCCGAGGAGATGGAGGAGGTCGTGTCGCGGCTCCAGGACATGGAGGAGACGCCCAGTCCCGGCGACGAGGACCTGCGGTATATCGGCTGAGCCGCGGCCGGTCGGTCGCGGTGAGCGAACGTTTCTTTTCGACGCAGCCCCCATGATGACGTGTGCCAGGAGCATGGCTCGCGTGGGGGGCTGCGATCACGGGCGGCGTGACAGTGGTTGCGGCCGCGCTGTTCGTCGCCGGGCAGCGGCTGTTCCCCGCGGGGGACAGCCACGGCCCGACGGGGGAGTCCGGGGAGTGGAAGCGCCGCAGGGAGATCCGGGAGTACTTGCACGCGATCGGGGAGCCGTTCGCCGAAGACCACGTGGTGGCTGGTCGCAGCGTGGCGTTCTACCTGCCACAGCGCGACGTCGCGGTGACCTTCGACGCGGGCGCGTATTTCAGCATTCGGAGCGCGGACACGGCGGCGGTGTTGGCCGAGCACGAGCTCCCCGGGTGGGCGATCGGCGGCCGGCTCCCGTTCGAGACGCCGGACGTGAGCGACGTGTTCGAGGCGGCCAGCGCTGCCGAGAGTGACAGCGACGGGGCGGCGGCGATCGAGGACGCCTTCGAGACGCTGGGCGTTTCACGCGGGGCCAGCGACACCGAACTGCGGGCCGCGTACCAGGACCGCGTCAAGGACGCGCATCCGGACCACGGCGGTGACAGGGAGGCCTTCGAGCGCGTCCGGGAGGCGTACGCGGTGGCACAGCAGGCGCGGTAGCCGGCTGGTGGCCGCCGCCGCGGATCGCTGTGCATAACTCGCCGGGTTGCGACGCATCGGGTGTGTCCCAGACGCCGGCGTGGGTGGTGTTCGGGCAGCGGGTGGCGTATCTCCCGGCGGCCGACGCGCTCGTGCTGGCAGATCTGCACGTGGGGCGGGGCAGCGCGTCGGACGAGCGGCGGGACATCCTGGCCCGGTTGCGGGGCCACCTCGACCGGTTCGAGCCGGCTCGCGTGGTGGTAGCGGGTGATCTATTGCACGCCACTGGGTCGCTGCCGGCGGGGGTCGCGGAGACGGTTGGTGCAGTCGTCGGCGCGATCGAGGACAGCGCCGCGGGCCTGCGTGTGGTTCGGGGCAACCGGGACGGAATGCTTGCCGCGGTTGGCGTGTCCGCAACCGATAGCGTGCGGCTCGACGACGGCACGGTCGTGTGCCACGGCCACGAGGAGCCGGCGGCGGATGGGGACCGGTACGTGGTCGGCCACCAGCATCCGGCCGTCACGATCAGTGGGGGACAGCGGCGGCCGTGTTTCCTCTATGGCCCCGGGCAGTACGACAGCGCCGACGTGCTCGTGGTGCCGGCGTTCACGCGGCTCGCGGCGGGGACGCCGGTCGGAACGCTCGGCGACGGCACCGCCGTGTCGCCGCTGTTGGCGCCGCCGGCGGGCTACCGGCCGATCGTCGTCAGCAACGGGGAGACGCTGGGGTTTCCCGCGCTCGGGGATCTCGACGGGCTGTTGGTGGGCGCGCGCGGCTACGAGACGTGATCGCTGGCGGCGCGTGCGGCCGCCCGCCCGCTCTCCATGGCACCGTTTATCGAGGCGTTGTGCGTGTACGAGCCGGCGACGTACACCGCGCCCGCGGGGGCGGTGGTGTCCGGGAGCGTGTCGTGGACGCCGGGGGGTTGTGCGAACTGGGAGAACGGCACCCGGTGTGTGTGCAGGACTTCGAACGCGCCGAGCGACGCCTCCGGATACCAGTCGGCGATGGCGTCCCGGGCGGCGGTGGCGAGGGCCGTCGACGAGCGGTCCGGCGTGCCCAGCGTGGTCACTGCGACGAGTTCGCGGTCGTCGGGGGCGTATTCGGGCGCGACGCCGGACATCGGTGCGACGGTGTTGGGCACGTCATCGGCGGCGTTGAGGTGGATGCGGTCGCTGTCACCGAGCGGGTGGGCGGCCGGGAGCGCGACGTGTTGGGTGGTACAGCCCTTCCAGTCGGTGGGGATCGCGTCGACGCCCGTGAGCTCGCGTGCGGCGTCGGGGTCCGTGGCGACGACGACGGCGTCCGCGTCGATCCGTTCGCCGGGCACGTCGACGGCAGCGGGATCGCTGTGGACGGCTTCGACCGGCGTTTCGGGTTCGATGGTGACACCCGCATCGCGGGCACGGGCGGCCAGCTGGGCGGAGATCGCGCCCATCCCGGCGGCCGGGAGCACGGTCCGGCCGTCGGCGAGCAGTTTGAACGTGTACTCGAAGACGCGTTTGGACGTGGACAGCGACCGGTCCAGCGTGATGCCCCCGTAGAACGGTCGCACGAACCGGTCGACGTACCGGTCGGAGAACCCGCGGGCGGCGAGATACTGCTCGATGGTGGCGTCGGCGTCGCTCCAGATGTCCGCGAAGGGTTTGCGGGTCAGCTCCCGCTTCAACAGCAGCGTGCGGAGTTTGTCCATCGTCGATACCTCCCGGTTCAGCATCGACGGAACGAGTGCGCCCGGATCGCGCAGGGGGTCCCCGAGCACTGCGCGCCGGTCGCCGCGGCAGATGACCGCCCCAGGTGAAAACGACCGCAGGTCGAGGGCGTCGAAGTCGAGTTCGCGTTTCGCCGCGGGGTACGACGTGAACAGCACCTGGAAGCCGCGGTCGAAGGTGAAGCCGTCGGCGTGCGTGGAGCGGACGCGGCCGCCGACCGTGGGGTTGCGCTCGAACAGGGTCACGTCGAGACCGTCCGCCGCGAGGTGTCGCGCCGCCACCAGCCCCGCCAGCCCGCCGCCCACAACCACTGCCTCTTCGTCGGTCATGGCCGTGTGTTGGGGTGGCGGCGTCATCAACGTGGGTGCTTTCGGGGCGCGTGTGCCGCCCCGAGGACGCCGGCCACGCTGGAAGGGACAGGGCCTTTGTCGGGGCGTTCGAAACACCGCAGCATGGAGACGACGCGAGCCTTCGAGGGGCTGGAGTGCGTGGACTGTGGGGAATCGTTCGCGGCCGCGGCGGCGACCCACCGGTGTCCGGAGTGTGGGGGCATCCTCGACCCCGCCTACGACCTGGAGAACCTGGACGTGGACGCCGAGACGTTCGGCGCGCGGCGGTTCGACTCGCTGTGGCGGTACGCGGAGTTGCTGCCGTTCACGCGTGGGTCGGCGGTGTCGATGGACGAGGGGGCGACGGCGCTGGTTCCGTGTCCGGGGCTGGCCGACGAACTCGGCGTGGGCGAACTCTACATCAAAGACGAGGGGCGCAACCCGACCGGCACGTTCAGGGACCGCGGGCAGACGGTGGCGATGACGGCGGCGGCCCAGCACGGTGCCAGCGAGGTGGCGTTGGCGTCGACGGGGAACGCCGGACAGTCAGCGGGAGCGTACGCCGGTCGTGCGGGCCTCGATGCGCACGTGTTCCTGCCGTCCCGCTCGGGGTTCACCACCAAGGCGATGGTGAACGTCCACGGCGGCGACATGAACGTCGTGCAGGGGCGCATCGGCGACGCCAACGCCGCCTTTGAGGACGCCATGGACGAACACGGCGAGGCGTGGTACTCGCTGCAGGCGTTCGCGACGCCGTACCGCCACGAGGGCAAGAAGACGCTGCTGTACGAGACCGTCGAGCAACTCGACTGGGAGACGCCCGACCACGTGGTCTATCCGACCGGCGACGGCGGCGGGCTCGTGGGGATGTGGAAGGCCGCCACGGAGCTCCGTGAGCTCGGCATCACCGCGGACGTGCCGGCGATGTACGCCGCACAGGCCGAGGGGTGTGCGCCGATCGTGCGGGCGTTCCAGGAGGGCCGCGACGCCCACGAGCCGTGGGACACGCCGGACACCATCTGTGGCGGCATCGAGATCCCGGACCCCGCGGGCAGCCGGCTGGTGTTGGAGGCACTGCGCGAGAGCAACGGCGGCGCGGTGGCCGCGAGCGACGAGGAGATCCTGGAGGCGGGCACCGCGGTCGCCAGCCGTGCGGGCCCGGAGATGGGGGCGACGTGCGCGGCGGCGGCGGCGGGCGCGTGGGAGCTGGCTGACCGGGACGCGTTCGGGGAAGACGACACCGTGGTGGTGGTGAACACGGGGACGGCGAACAAGGCGGCGGACGTGTTGCGGTCGCATCTGATGAGCAAAGGCATCTGAGCGACCGCGTTGAGAACACGCGTTATTTCGACGGATCGGTTTAATTCGTGGTGAATTTTGCGGGCGTTGGTTCTGGAACAATGGGTGCGACAGCGCCGAATACGACGTTCGAAATATTAATACGATGGAGAACCCACCGGCAACTGTATGCCAACTGAGCACACGCGTCGGCGGTTCCTGCAGGCGACTGGGGCAACCGGCATCGCTGCGCTGGCTGGGTGCGCCGGCGGTGGCGACGGGGCCGGGGACGGCACGCGGCTGTCGTGGCACGCGGGCGGCCAGAGTGGCACGTACTACCCGCTGTCGAACGAGTTCAAGACCATCGTCGAGGACAACACGGACTACTCGCTGAACGTCCAGACCACGGGCGCAAGCGTGGAGAACGTCGGCAGCCTCGCGAAGGGGAACGCCGACTTCGCGCTCATCCAAAACGACATCGCGTACTTCGCGAAGAACGGCACCGGGATCGATGCCTTCCAGGACAGGGCGGTCGACAACCTCGTCGGCGTCGCCACGCTGTACCCGGAGACGATCACGCTGATCACGCGTGCGGACACCGGCATCGAGACCGTGGCCGACCTCGACGGCGCGACCATCAACACCGGTGACCTCGGGTCCGGCACGCAGGTCAACGCCCTCCAGATCCTGGAGGCCGCCGGCGTGACAGACTACGAGGAGCAGACCGCGTCGTTCGCACAGGCCGCCGAACAGCTCCGGAACGGCGACATCGACGCCGCCTTCGTGGTCGGCGGCTGGCCCGTGGGTGCCATCGAGGAGTTGGCCAACACCAACGACATCGAGATCGTGCCCATCGAGGGAGAGGCCCGCGACGCCGCCAAGGAGGCGGCGTCCTGGTTCGCCGACGACACCATCCCGAGCGGGACGTACAGCGGCATCGACCGGTCCATCGAAACCGTCTCCGTGCAGGCGATGATCGCGACCCACGACGGCGTCGACGAGGCGACCGTCACGGAGGTCACGAGCGCGATCTTCGAGCACACCGGCGACCTGACCATCAAACCCGACTTCATCGACACGGCGTCGGCCCAGGACGGGATGTCCATCGACCTCCACCCTGGCGCGGCCGCCTACTTCGAGTCGTAACGCCGCCTCCACACCCCACACGCGGGTGTTTCACAAGCCACATGCGTAGAGAGATCAGTTCATGAACCGCACTCGTATCGTCGTCGTGGCGGCCAGCGTCCTGGCCGTGCTGACAGTGATCGCTGCCGTCGTGCCGGCCGGAACTGTGCTGGTCGCCGACGACACCGACACCGACCAGCGGTATCTCACGGTGCCCGTCTCAG
Source organism: Halobacterium sp. MBLA0001 (assembly GCF_049705385.1). NCBI lineage: Archaea > Methanobacteriati > Methanobacteriota > Halobacteria > Halobacteriales > Halobacteriaceae > Halobacterium > Halobacterium sp. MBLA0001. The sequence continues at coordinate 1,179,659 of NZ_JBNAMQ010000007.1, read as the reverse complement.
AGGGCTCGACGGTGGCGCTGGAGTACACACACAGCGTCGAGCGCTCCCGCGTCTACGAGGCCTACGCCGTTCGCGGCGAGACACTGGAGATGACGCGCGCGGAGTTCGAGTCGTACGGCTGGGGGTTCCCCAGCGCCGCGAACGTCACCATCGAGAACGGGACGTTCGTCTACTCGCCGGACCGCAACGCAACCGTGTTGACGGTGTCACCGGGACGCATCGCCGGCCACACGCTGCACGTCGACGACCGAAGCTACGACCTCGTCTCGGTGACCGACGCACAATCAGTTGATCTTCATGTTGTCCATCGAACACTCCTTGCGACGATGATCGAGAGCATCTATGAGTAACGACCACTCGACGACGGACGCGCCGGACGCGGACTCAGTACTGCAAGAGATCGAGCGGAAACGCGACCTCAGCGGGCGGATCGTGCTGGCGGTCGCCGCGATCGGGATCGCGTTCTCCGTGTTCCAGTTGTGGCTGGCGGCCCGGGGTTCGGTGCTCTCGGTGTCGCTCCCGATCGTGGGGTCGGTCACGCTGGCGAAACTCCAATTGCTCCAGATCAACGCCGTGCACGTGGCGTTCGCGCTCGTGTTGACGTTCCTGCTGTATCCGGCGAGCACCGGTGACGGGCCCGTGGCGCGGCGGTGCAAGCGGCTGTCGGAGGCGGCCACCGCCAGGCTGGGCTCGTCGCACCCGGTGACCCGCGTGATCAACGCTGTCGGCGCGGGCCTGGCGTGGGCGATCGTCGACGACGACCTCGACGCCGTGGCCCCGATCGACATCGCGTTCGCCGCGGTGTCGGCGCTGGCGGCGGTGTACTTCATCACGGACTTCGCTGAGATCCGCGAGCTCCGGTATCTGGGCCTGACCGCTGGGCGTCCGCTCCCGACGGTGTGGCTCGGCTACCTCGACGTGATCCGGCCGGTGTTCGACGCGCTCAGCCCCGTCCTGAACCCTGCCGGGGCGTTGCTGGGGCCGCTCGGCCACACCTCCTACGCGCTCGTGCTCGGCGCGGTCGGCGTGGTGCTCGTGCTCGAAGCCACGCGGCGAGCGATCAGCCTCTGGCTGATGTGCATCGTCGCCGCGTTCATCGCGTACGCCCGTTTCGGCTACCTCATTCCACAGGACGTGGCGTACCTGCAGATCATCTCGATCCCGCCGTTCGCGTGGCCGGAGATCATCCAAAACCTCTGGTATAACACCGAGAACGGCGTGTTCGGGATTCCGGTCACGGTGTCCGTGCAGTTCATCTACGTGTTCATCCTGTTCGGTGCGTTCCTGGAGATGTCGGGCGCCGGCCAGTGGTTCATCGACCTGGCCTACGGCGCGACCGGAACCCGGAAAGGCGGCCCCGCGAAGGCCTCCATCCTGGCGTCCGGGTTCATGGGCACCATCTCGGGGTCGTCGATCGCGAACACGGTGACGACGGGCGCGTTCACCATCCCGCTGATGAAGCGCTCGGGATACCGCCCGGAGTTCGCGGGCGCGGTCGAGGCGTCGGCGTCCTCGGGCGGCCAGATCCTCCCCCCAGTCATGGGGGCGGCGGCGTTCCTCATCGTGCAGTACACCGGCACGCCGTTCGCGGACGTGATCGTCGCCGCGACCATCCCCGCGCTCGTGTTCTTCTTCGGCGTGTGGGTGATGGTGCATTTCGAGGCCGGCAAGGAGGACATCGGCGGGCTCGGCACCGACGACCTGGTGTCGCTTCGGTCGCACCTCCGCACCGGCTGGTTCTACCTCGTCCCGATCGGGTTGTTGTTGTACTACCTGATCGTCGAGCGGCTGTCGGTGGCGCGCTCGGCGTGGTTCACGATCGTCGCGATCGGCGCACTGATGGCGCTGGTGGCGGCGTACGGCGACGAAACCCGCGGCCTGTTGGGCGGCGTGCTGACGGTGGTGACCGGTGGCACGCTGCTGGCGGAGTGGCTGGGGGGCGGCTCACTGGTGGCGGTGCTGACCGGTGGTGGTGCCGGCGCGCAGCCGCTGGGCGGAGCGGTTGCCGCGACGCTGGGTGAACTCGGCTGGCTGGCGATCGCGGCGGGCGTGATAACGATGGCGCTGCGGCCGCGGGCGGACGCCAGCCTGCTGGGCTTCGACGACGCCGTCGACGACACCGCGGGCGCGGTCAGCGCCGCGGTGGGGCGCCCGTCGCTTGCCGGCAACGGGCTGTTCCGGTACGGGGTGTTCACCCTGAAGTCGATGGAGGACGGCGCCCGGACCGCGGTCCCGGTCGTGATCGCCGTCGCCGCGGCCGGCATCATTCCGGGCGTCATCAGCATCTCCGGGCTCGGGCCGAACCTGGTGTCGCTGATTCAGGCCGTCGCGGGGGGCTCGCTGGTGGTCGTGCTCGTGATCACGGCGATCTCCTCGATCATCCTCGGGATGGGGATGCCGACGACGGTCACGTACATCATCCTCTCCGTGTTGCTCGTGCCGGTGTTGCTGCCGTTCGGGGTGCCGGAGCTCGCCGCGCACCTGTACATCCTGTATTTCGGCGTCATCGCGGACATCACGCCGCCGGTCGCGGTGGCGGCGTACGCGGCCGCCGGGGTGGCGAAATCGGACCCGTTCGACACCGGCGTCGAGGCGTTCTCGCTGTCGCTGAACAAGGCCATCGTGCCGTTCGCGTTCGTGGTGACGCCAGGGGTCATGCTGTTGCGGCGCAACGCCGGGTCGCTGCCGCCGGGCGACCAGTACAGCGTCGTCGGCGTGGCTGACCTCCTCGACGTGGGGTATTCGGTTCCGGAGGTGGTGCTCCCCATTGCGGGTGTCGTTCTGGGTGTCGTGGCGCTGGCTGCGACCGTCATCGGGCACGTGTACACCGACGTTGCGCGCGCCGAGCGCGTGGCGTACGCGGGCAGCGCGCTGTTCCTGATGGCACCCACGCTCATCGTCACCACGGCCAACGACGTGCTCGGCCTGCTGGGCGTTGCGGGCGGACAGACGGGTGTCGTGGTGGATCTCGGACTGCGGGCGATCGGGCTCGCGGTGTTCGCGGCGCTGCTCGTGCGGAACCGTCGTGCGAGCACCGCCGAGGAACCGGCCGCGTAGCGCTGCCGGGTGGTCGCTCGTTTTTGCCTGCGTGAATGGTTCGTCGCAGTGCCACCGCTCACGACAGTCGGGAAAACGAAGGTACCAGCATCGCCAAATATATATTTAGATGCATCTAAACGACGGTGTTGGCATGCTCTCTGACGTAATGGAAGACTACCTCAAATCGATCTACAACCTCGAACGCGAACACGAACCGCCGATCGCGACGTCCACCATCGCGGAGTACCTGGACGTCACGCCGCCCACGGTCACCAGCATGGCCGAGAAGCTCGAATCCCGCGGCCTGATCGAGCGCGAGAAATACGCGGGCGTCGAGCTCACGCCCGACGGCGAAACCGTCGCCGTGGAAGTGATCCGCCACCACCGCCTGCTCGAATCGTTTTTGGCGACCCATCTGGACTACGACTGGGACGAAGTCCACGACGAGGCCGACGCCCTCGAACACCACATCAGCGAGGAGTTCGAGGACCGACTCGCGGAGAAACTCGGTGACCCGACGGTCGACCCCCACGGCGACCCCATCCCGAACGCCGACCTCGAACCGCCCGAGCACCCCGACACCGAGGTGCTTGCCGACCACGCCGAAGGCGACGCCCTCGTGGTGGCGCGCGCGAGCGACCGCAACACCGACGAGCTCAGATATCTCGCCGACGCCGGCGTGCAGCCCGGCACTGAACTCACGGTCACCGAGCACGCGCCCATCGGCCTGTTCGTCGTCGAGATCGACGGCGAAGCCGTCCACCTCCCCGAGCGCGTCGCGGAAACGCTCGAAGTCAGACCCGCGGCCGACGAGGTGACCGACGCGTGAGCGCGTTCACGGAAGTCCTGACGCTCGCGTTCGTCACGCAACTCGCAGCGCTCCCGGGCGAAAAGGTCCAGTTCATCATCGCCAGCCTCAGCACCGAGTACGACCCGCGGATCGTCGTCGCAGCGGCCGGCTCCGCGTTCGGCATCTGGACCGTGATCGAGATCCTCGTCGGGGAGGGGCTCCAACGCCTCATTCCCGGTGTCGTCTTGGACGTGACAACCGCCGCCCTGTTCGCCGTGTTCGGCATTCTGCTGTTGCGGTCGATGCCCGCACGAACCGGATCTGACGAACCCATGTCAAGCGACGGCGGGGGCGTCGCGGCCAGCATCGACGACGTGACCCTGTTCGGGTACCGCCTCACCACGGCGCTCGGCGGATTCATCCCCATCTTCTCGATGATGTTCGCCGGCGAGTTCGGCGACAAAACACAGCTGGTCACCATCGGACTGGCAAGCGACTACGGCGCGACGCCCGCGATCTGGCTGGGGGAAATGCTGGCGATCATTCCCGTCAGCATGGTGAACGCGTACTTCTTCGACCGCTTCTCCGGGAAGTTCGACGCGCGCAAGGCGCACCTCGTGTCCGCAGTGCTGTTTTTCTTCTTCGCAGGGGACACGCTCCTAGAAGTGAGTGTCGGCGTCTCCGTCTGGGAGGAACTGGTGGCGCTCGCCAGCCAGCTGCTCTGATCGCTGGCAGCGTCCCGGGACGGTTAGTACCCGGTGTCGTTCATCGCCGGCACCTCCGAAGTCAGCCAGTCGTGGAGCCACCGCACGCGCTTCAAGCGCTTGTGTGCGATCGACGACGCGGCGTCGGACTCCACGCGCTCGGCGGCGTCCTCGCCGCGGTCCAGCACGCGCTGGATCATCTCCGCGGCGTCGACGTGGGTGCGCGCCTCGTACCCCATCCGGAGCAACATCAGCGCGGCGCCGTTCGCGCCGGCTTTGTCCAGCAGGTCGGCTTCCACGAGACACCGCGCCTCCAGTGGCAGGTCCATGAGGTCACCCTGGTAGGAGTGCCGTGACACCGCCTCCGCGACCTGATCGACGAACGACGGCGGGAACTGGCCGTGCGTTTCGAGGTATTTGCGCGCGATGCGCGCGCCCTCCTCGGCGTGGGCGTCCTGTTCGGCCTCCAGCTTCGCGATGTCGTGGAACAGCGCCGCGACCCGAACCACATCGACGTTCGCGCTCGTCGCCTCGGCGATGCGCTCGGCGATGTCGACGACGTTCATGATGTGGGTGAACCGGTACTCCGCGGAGTGCCACGGGTACCACCGCATCCGCCCGCCGTCGGTCTCGTTTTCGACGCTGGCCTCCAGGTAATCCCGGACGAACGCGGCCATGTTGTCGAACTGCGCGTCCGTGACCGGCGACTCCCTTATTTCGACGCCCACCGTCTCACCTCCGTTCCCAAGCAGTGCATCCGTGTCATTGTTCGGATACAGGTTTGTTCCAGTCTTAGGCCTTTTGCAGCCCTCCCGGCGGGCGACGTCGACTCGGCGGCCGACCCGCCAGCCACCACGCCACGGGAAGCAGCCCGACCCGTGGCGCGCGACGGAACTGTCGCCCACACGGTGGCCGTGGGTCAGACGTGCTCCTCGTAGGGCTGCACCACCACGAAGCCGGAGTCAGTGCCCGCGTCGTCGAACTCCATTTGGAAGCGCTCCCCGGACTCCTGGCCGACCATGTCCGAGAGGCTGGCGTTCACGTCGACGCTCGGCGTGGTGGCGCTCCAGGCGACCGTCGCACTCGGGTCGGTCGTCACCGGCGGCGCTACCACCAGCGGATCGCCGTGGGTGGTGAGCGCAACACAGCCGGGGCCGCTGATCGCGACGTTCGTGAACCCCCCGGCGAACGACCCGGCGAGGCTGTCCATCGTCGTGACCTCGTAGGACAGCTCGGACTCGAACGCGAGTACGTCCTCGCCGTTGACCGTGATCCGGTCGTCGGCGGCCAACTCGAGGATCTGGACTTTCTTCTGTGCGTCCGCGAGGTAGAGGGTGCCTGTGCCCTCCGCGCGCATGATCGGTGTGCCCTCACCGGTTGCGGCCTCCTTGATGATGCCCGTGAGCCCGCCCTCCGCCGACCGCTTCCCGGTGAACGAGAACTCGCCCGTGTACGCGACCATCGCCCCGGCTTTCGCCATCACGTCGCCGTCGACATCGATTGCCAGGGTGTAACTGTTCTCGATCGCGAACGGGGCGTCGTCGCTTGCGGTGTCCGCGGCGTTGAATTGGTCGATGTTCATAACGAACCGAAGCCGAACGGCTTCGTGTGCCAGGTCACCGCCACACCTCATGAAGCTACTGCTGGTGTGCAGTGAGTGCAGCTTCACACTCCTGCATCGCCTCGAAGCGCTCGCTGTCGGGCTCCTCGATCGGGACGGTTTCGACGGTCACCCACCCCGAGTCGTAGGTGAGAGCGGTCACCCAGTCGTCGGTCCCGAGGATCACGTGCTCGGTGACCACGACCGGATCGCGGGTGTCGGCCTCGACGGCACGCTGGCGGTCGACGGGGACCACCAGCGAGAACGCGTCGGCGTGGTTCAGGGCCGTTACTTCCTGTTGGCGCAGCGGCCGGTCGGGAAGCGATTCGAGTGGCTCGCTCATACCGGCCGTTCGGAACAGCCACACGTAGGGGTGTCGCTCCCAATATACGTTTTATTCATACTCTAAAAATGTACACAAAGTATATATGGAGTACTATCATTGCTCCGAATACGATGCCGGAATGCAAGAACTGCGGCTCGTTCGTAACCACGGACTACGCACGCGTGTTCACACCACCAGGCGTCGACAGGCCGCGCGTTTGCCCCGAATGCCCCGACATGGTTCGGGACGGGGCCGACGTTCGGAAAGCCCGCGCAACACGAACCTGACAGCCGTCCCGGCGGCCGACACCCCCCATACTGTTTTTGCTGTCGCGATCACTCGCCGAGAAACCAGACCACCCCCCGACAGCACTGGACTGCGGATCCGTGAGTAGTCCCGGGCGGATTCGAACCGCCGTCGTGGGCTCCAAAGGCCCATATGATTGGCCACTACACCACGGGACTGCACTCGCGGATAGCGATGCAAGACACAAAGAGATTGCTTTTCGAACCGCACCCCCGCGGGGCGCTCAGTCGTCGGCCTCGACGGACGGCTCGGCGAGGAACCCACACGCGTCAGCGCCGGCGTCGAAGCAGTCCGGACACTGGGACTTGCGGTCGATGATCATGTCGAGGCGCTCGGCCACCGTCTCATCGATCACCGGCTCCAGCTGTCGGGCCTCGTCGCGGAACGACTCCACCCCGAGCACGTTCGCCAGGAACCGTTCGAGGATACAGTACGTCTGGAGGGCGTCTCGGGCGCGGGCCGCGCCGTCCTCGGTCACGGACGCCCCCTTGTACTTCTCGTGTGTCACGAGACCACGGTCTTCGAGTTTCCCCACCATCTCGTTGACGCTCGCCGGACTGACGCCGAGGCGGTCGGCGAGCTCCCCGGTCGCGGCGGGGCCGTCGGTTAACTGCTCTACGAGAAAGATCGTCTTCAAGTACTGATCAGCAGTGTTCATGTCCAATCACCTCGAACGGCGACCACACCGGCCGGCACCGCTGCGCCGACAGTGGCCGTGCTCATCTGTGTGCCTCCATCAGCGCAGTGACCGACTCGACGCCGTCGGCTTCGGCCGCCCGGATCTCCCGCAGCGTCGCCAACAGCCGGTCCTGATCGACGCCGAACGCCGCCTCGCTGGCCTCGATCGCCGCGATCAGATCGTCGTAGAACTTGTACGCGGTTTCCTCGCCGTGCAACTGATCGTACAGCACGCCGTCGAAGTCGTCCGGCCCAGTCTGCCCGTAGCTCTCCGCAACCAGCGCTTCGACTTCCCCGAACGGGATGCTGTCGGCGTCAAGCGACTCGATGATGTCCTCCAAGCGCGCGCGGTGATCCGCGGACTCCTCGCTGGCGTCGGACAACAGCGCCTCGATGTCGGCGTCCCGGTCGGCCGCCGGCAGCGACTGGTAATGTCGATGCGCGCGGACCTCCACGACCTCTTCGAGCACGACCCCGATCTGTAGCAGCCGCGCCAGTTGGCGGTCGGAGTCGACGCTCGCAGCGAGCGAGCTCACGGCCGCCGCCACCTCGCGAACGATACGGTGCGCATGGATACAGCCGACGGTCTCACCGTCCTAAAAGGCGAGGATTCCCCGGCAACGGGGTGTGGGGAACCGCTGCGCGTGTCAGTCGAGCCGCTCGGCGATCCGTGTCTCCAGGTCCTCGCGCAGTTCCTGGACTTCGACCTCTTCGAGCACCGGCACGAAGAACCCCGCAACAAGCATGTCCGTGGCTTGCTGGGCGGTGAGGCCGCGGTCCTGCATGTAGAACAGGGTCTCCTGGTCGACCTGCCCGACGGTCGCGGAGTGGCTGGCCTCGGTGTCGTGGTTGTTGATGATGAGCTTCGGGGAGGCGTCGGCCTCGCTCTCGTCGCTCAGCATCAGCGTGTTCTCGCGCTGGTAGCTCGACGTGTCCCAGGCGTCACTGCCGACGTCCTGGACGCCCTCGTAGACGCTGCGGGCGTCGTCGTCGATGACGCCGCGAGTCACGAGATCCGCGGTGGTGTGCTCGGCACGGTGCCAGACCTTCGCGTCGAGGTCGAAGTGCTGGTCGTCGTGGCCGAAGAACGCGCCGACGATCTTCGTCTCACTGGCGTCGCCCGCCAGTTCGGTGGAAACACCGGTCTTCGTCAGCCGGCTGCCGATGTTGCCCTCGATCCAGTTGACCGTGGCGTACGTGTCGGCGTGCCCGCGTTTCAGCGTGTAGTTGTACGTCTGCTCGTCGAAGTCCTGGAGGCTCCCGTACTGCACGTAGGAGTTCTCTCCGGCGTCGACCTCAACGATCCCCGAGTAGTAGCGCTCGCCGTCGACGTCGTCGCCGGTGTCCTGGCGCTCCAGGATCGTCGCCGTCGCGTTGTCCTCGGTGATGACCAGCGTGTAGTTGAACAGCGACCGCGAGTTCATCGAGGTGCGGATGGTGACGTCCTCGGCGTCGACGCCCGCGGGCACGTACACCACAGTCCCGGTCGTGAACAGCGCCGTCGACAGCGCCGTCAGGCGGTTCTGGTGGGGGTCGATGACGCTGCCGAACGCGTCCTCGACGCGGTCGGCGAGGTCGTCGTCCTGGAGCGCGTCGTGGAACGACTCCACGCGAGCGTTCTCCGCGCCGACCTGGTCTTTGTCCTCGGTCTGGGAGAGCGGATCGACCAGCGCGTCGAAATCGAGGTCTTCGAGCGTGGTCCACTTTCGGCCCGGCGTCTCGATGACGCTGGGGAACGCGAGGTCGTCGAGCGCCTCAAGCGCATCGAGGCGCGTTTCGCGGAGCCACGCGGGCTCGTCGCGCTCGTCGGCGATCCGGCGGACCGTCTCTGCAGAGATATCAGTGTGTAGCTGCGTACTCATATTAACCGAGCGAACCCTCCATCTCCAGCTCGATGAGGCGGTTCAGTTCGACCGCGTACTCAATCGGCAGTTCTTCGGTGATCGGCTCGATGAACCCGGAGACGATCATCTGCTTTGCGTCGTCGTCGTCGAGACCACGGCTCTGGAGGTAGAAGACGTCCTCGTCGCCGATCTTCCCGACGGTCGCCTCGTGTGCCACGTCGACTTTCGACTCGTTGATCTCCATGTACGGCATGGTGTCGCTGGTGGAGTCGTTGTCGAACATCAGCGCGTCACACTCGACGTTGGTCTTCGAGTCCTCGGCGCCGTCGGCGATGTGAACGAGGCCGCGGTAGTTCGTGCGGCCGCCGTCTTTCGCGATGGACTTCGATTCGATGGTGGAGCTCGTGTCCGGGGCGTTGTGATAGACTTTCGCGCCGGTGTCGATGTCCTGGCCGTCGCCGGCGAACGCGATCGTGATGTGGTTGTCCGTCGCGCCGCGACCCTTGAGGATCGTCGACGGGTACAGCATCGTGGCCTTCGACCCCATGCTGCCGGAGACCCACTCCATCGTGCCGTTCCCCTCGACGACCGCGCGCTTGGTGTTGAGGTTGAACGTGTTCTTCGACCAGTTCTGCACGGTCGAATACTGCACGTGGGCGTCCTCGCCGACGAACACTTCGACGCCGCCGGAGTGGAGGTTGTGGCTGCCGTACTTGGGCGCCGAGCAGCCCTCGATGTAGTGGACTTCCGAGCCCTCCTCGGCGATGATGAGGGTGTGCTCGAACTGGCCCATGCCCTCGGAGTTCATCCGGAAGTACGCCTGCACGGGCATGTTCACGGTGACGTCCTCGGGCACGTAGACGAAGCTGCCGCCGGACCACACCGCGCCGTGCAGCGCCGCGAACTTGTTGTCGCTCGGCGGCACGCAGCTCGTCATGAAGTGCTCTTTGACCAGCTCGGGGTACTCCTGAACGGCCTCGTCCATGTTGCAGAAGACGACGCCCTTCTCCTCCCAGCGCTCCTGCATGTTCTGGTAGACGACCTCGGACTCGTACTGGGCGCCCACGCCGGAGAGCGCGTTGCGCTCCGCCTCGGGGATGCCCAGCTGTTCGAAGGTGTCCTGGATCTCGTCGGGGAGGTCCTCCCATTCGTCGGCGCCCGAGCGCTTGTCGACGTCCGGGCGGATGTACGGGACGATCTCCTCGATGTCGAGTTCGGTGAGGTCCGGCTGGCCGGGCCAGTCGGTCGGCATCGGCATCTTCGTGTACTGTTCGAGCGCACGGAGGCGGCGGTCGAGCATCCAGTCGGGCTCGTCTTTGTCCTCGGAGATGACGCGGATCGTCTCCTCGGTCAGGCCCTTCTCGGATTCGAACGCGGAGTTCTCCTCCTTTTTGAACTCGAAGCGCGCCTCGGTGTCAGTGTCTTGTATGTCTTCGGAACTCATGTGGTGTGTGTGGTTGCGTTGCGTGTCTGGGCGGCGTTACGCGGTCTCGTAGACCTGATCGCGAACCCAGTCGTACCCCTCGTCTTCGAGCTTCTCGGCGAGCTCGGCGTCACCCTCCATGACGACTTCGCCGTCGAGCATGATGTGGACGCGGTCGGGCTCGACGTAATCGAGGATGCGCTGGTAGTGCGTGATCTGGAGGATGCCGGTGTCCTGCTCGTCGCGGAGCGCGTTGATGCCCGTCGAAACGTCCTGGAGGCGGTCGATGTCGAGCCCGGAGTCGATCTCGTCGAGCACGGCGATCGAGGGCTCCAGGATGGCGGCCTGGAGGACTTCGTTTTGCTTTTTCTCGCCGCCGGAGAAGCCCGCGTTCAGGTAGCGGTTGGCGAACTTCTCGTCCATGTCCAGGGTCTCCATTTTCTCCGAGAGGATCTCCTGGAAGTCCGCGACGCCGATCTCGCCGTCGTCGGCCGGCCCCTCCATGGGGGAGGTCTCGTAGCCGGCGTCCTCGTCATCGTCGGTGGCGTCGTCGGCGTCCTCGTCGTCATCCTCGAAGAGGAGTTCCTCGCGCTCGTCGAGCTTCGCGTTGAGCGCTGTGCGAAGGAAGTTCACGAGGGTGACGCCCTCGATCTCTGCGGGATACTGGAACGCAAGGAAGATACCGAGCGCGGCGCGCTCGTTCGGCTCCAGGCCGAGCAGATCGAAGGTTCGGTCGTCGGCGGGGAGCTCTTCGGCACCGTCGAAGTCGTCGTCTTCGATGGTGAACAGGACTTCCCCGTCGGTGACGTCGTAGGCCGGGTGGCCGGCGATGATCTTTGCGGTGGTGGATTTCCCGGAGCCGTTGGGACCCATGAGGGCGTGGATCTCGCCGGACGGGATTTCGAGGTCGACACCGTCGAGAATTTTCTCCCCACCGTCCTCTGCGACTTCGGCGTGTACGTCTTTGAGCTCAAGCGTAGCCATTGATTAGGTCATCCTAAACGAAGTGGGTCAGCATCATAATAGTTGCGGAGTTCACCGTAACTGCTTTTGCTAACATAAAATAGAGTTTTTGATTTACTAAAAACGGCGTCGTGTGGCGAGCTGACCGCAGCGTCGTCTACAGCGTGTCTCGGGAGCCGACACACGCGCCGGGATCGCCTGGCGAGCCCGCCCACATGGGGGGCGGTATCACTGCGGGAGCGGTGTGGGTTGGCGTACGCTGCTATGCGGCAGGAACCCTGGCAGGAGAAACTGTCAAGGCCCGCGCCCGGGATGAACGCATATGGAAACGGCTCCGCTCGACGGCGACGTCGCCGTCATCACTGGCGCATCGAGTGGCATCGGGGAAGCAACCGCACACGCGCTCGCCGAGAACGGCGCGACGGTCGTGCTCGCCGCGCGCAGCGAAGAGACGCTCACCGAGATCGCGGACACGATCACGGCAACGTACGACACTGCCGCCCACGCCGTGCCCACCGACGTCACCGACCGGGCGGCCGTCGACGCGCTCGTCGAGACGGCCGTCGAGGAGTACGGCAGCCTGGATCTCCTCGTCAACAACGCCGGGCTCGCGCGCGGCGACGACGTCGCGGCCCTCACCGACGACGAGTACCGTCAGATGATGGCCGTGAACTGCGACGGCATGTTCTACGCCACCCGGGCGGCGCTCCCGCACCTCACCGACGCCGACGGCACCATCGTTTTCCTGGGTAGTTTCGCGGGGCAGTACCCCCGCCCCAGCAACCCCGTCTACGCCGCGACCAAATGGTGGACGCGCGGGTTCGCCCACAGCGTCGAGGCACGCTACGGCGACGACGGCCTTGGTGTCACCGTAGTCAACCCCACGGAGGTGCGAACCCGGTTCAACGAGGAGGACGGCACCGCCTTCGAGGAGGCCTACGACGAAGCCGAGGTGTCCCGGCCGACCGACATCGCCGACGCCATCGCGTTCGCGGCGACCCAGAGTGCGCCCACGGTGGCGAGCGAGATCGACATGTACCGCCAGGACAAGTTCTCGGAGTTCTAGCTGGGGCCCAGCGGGCTACGTGAACTGGCCCAGCCCGGTCTGCGTTTGGCCGGATTTCACCTCGTCCCAGGAGAGATCAAGCGCCTCGAGGATGCGCTCGATGGGGCCTTTGAGCGTCTTATCGAGCATCTTGTCGTAGTCGACGACGAACGTGTCCGGGATCTGGTCGGCGTACTCGTAACAGATCACGTCGGGATCCCGGCGGAACTCGCGGTAGCGGTCGCTCGTGCTCGTGTCGATGCCCTGTTCGTCTTCGACGTGACCCCAGAAGTCCGGATGCACTTTCGCGAGGTAGAGTCGCTTGGGCTTGGACCCGCGGTCGAAGTTCGTGCCCAACAGCAGGTTGGCGTACTTCGCGCCACGCACCTGGGCGGTGTCCGTCTCGTAGTTGTCCAGTCGTTTGCCGATGCCGCCCGGGATACCGATGTCGTCCAGATCCGCATCCCCCTCCTGGAACTCCTCGATGACGCCGTGGACGTACTCCTCGACGGCGTCCACGTCGCCCTCCCGCACCACGAGGTCGATGACCTCCTTCTGGACGCGCTTCGTGATCGGCGCGATGTCCGAGCGCTGGTACTCGAAGCCCGTGATGTCGACGTCGTCGACGTCCTTGCCCTCCTTCCAGACGATGTGGCCGGCGTAGCGCTTCTTCTTGCCGGCCTGGAAGAACCGCCGGTAGAGCTTCTCGAACTCGATCTGGAAGCGGTGGTCGTCGGCGTGCAGTTGCTCGCGAGCGAACTCGTCGTAGGCGGCGTTGATGTGGTCCTCGATGTCGAACGACTCCGCGATGGCCTCCGCTTTCGTCATGTCGTCGCCGAGTTCGAGCATGACGCTGTCGGTGTCGCCGTACGCGACCTCGTAGCCGAACTCCTCGGCGGCCTGCTCGGTGAAGTCGATGACCTCGCGGTTCGTGGAGGTGACGCCCGCGCTCATCGCGCGGTCGTAGAGCCGGAAGCGGTCCCAGCCGAACACGCCGTAGAGGCTGTTCATGATGACCTTCACGGCGGCCTGCTGGCGGTCGTAGCGCTCGTAGTCCTCGCTGTCCGGCTCGTGGTCGTCGCGGCGTGCTTTCTTCTCCTCGCGCTCGGTGAGGAGTTCATCGACCATCTCCCGGATGATGCCGTCGGGTTCCTTCCGGAAGTGGACGCCCGTCGGCGTCCGGTAGGTGTCGCCGTCGAACTCCTCGGGGTCGACTTTGGTCTCCGGGCTGGCGTTGATGGTCACCATCGACATCGGGTAGAGGCTCTTCAGGTCCAGCACGGAGACGTTCTCCCGAACGCCAGTGATGGGGTCGAAGACCGCGCCGCCCTCGAACTCCTCGGCGTCCTGTTGGCCTTTCGACGGCAACACGAAGTTCCCGAACGCCTTGTGCAGGACGTACATGTCCACCGCGTCCCCGGGGGTCGTGGCGTCCTCCAGTTTGCAGCCCACGAGCTTGCGGGCTTCGTCCCAGAACGCCACGATGGACTGCTTGCGGTCGATTTCCACGCAGAGCTCGACGTCCCGGAGGTTGTACTCCAGGAGGCGCTCGGGGTCGTCCTCCCAGAGGTCGCCGATATCCCCGGGGTAGCGCTCTTTGCCGACGCCCAGCTCCTGTTCGCCGACGGCGTCCAGCCGGTAGGAGTCCAGCTCCGAGTATTTCGTGCGCTGGTAGGCGTACAGCAGGTCGAAGACCACCCGTCCTTTCACGTTCGGGCCGCCCCAGCCGGACGTCCAGACTTCGCTGACGCGGGAGAGGCGGTCGGAGTCGAGGTCGTGGTCGGTTCGTGGGTCGAGTTCGTCCAGCCGGTCGATGAGGTAGGGGGCGTCGAAGTCGTCGAAGTTCCAGCCCGTGAGCACGTCGGGGTTGGTATCCTCGATGTACGAGAGGAACGCGTCGTGCATGGCTTCCTCGGTGTCGAACACGCGCACGTCGATGTCGGCGTCGTCGGTCAGTGGGTCGTAGCCCGGGACCGCTGTGGGGGCGTCGACCGTCGCGTCCGGGGCGGCGTACAGCCACGCGACGTATTCGTCGCGGTAGGAGTCGTGGCTGGTCAGACAGACCACGGGCTCCTCGCCGTCCTCGGGGAAGCCGTTGCGGTCGTTGACTTCGATGTCGAAGGTGTTCACGCGAAGGGTCGCGGCGACCTCACAGGCCGCGATTTCGTCGTGGTGGACGTAGAGCGCGCCGTCGTCGGCGCGCCGGGCGGGCACCCTGACGCCGTCGGTGATGTCCTTGTCGATGAGCAGGCGGTTCGGGAACAGGATGTCGGCCTCGTAGTGATCGAACGCGTCACGGATGTTCCCGACGTCGCGGGGCGTCCGGCCGAAGATCTTCGTCAGCGCTTCGCCCCGGATGGATTCGTAGCCGTCCTCGGTGCCGGTGATGACGTCGTCGGTGAGGTCGTCTTCGGAGAGCGTGGCCGTCGGTGCGTAGAAGTACGGTCGAAAGCCGTGCACGCGGACGTGTTCGGCCTCGTCGTCGGTCGTGCGGCCGAAGACGTGGAGGACGGGGCGCTCGCGGTCGCCCGAGCCCTCGATCGTGTAATCGACCTGTGTGACCATCAGTTCGACCTCGCCGGTGGCGTCGGGCAGCGCGTCCGCTTCCGCCGTCAGCACCTCGTTGACGACGGGGTCGGCGTCGCCGGCGACGACCGCGGCTTCTTCCTGGATCGCGTCCTCCCCGGGGTCGTCTGCCCCGTCGCTCTCGTGCATGAACTCGGAGAGCTCGGTGTTTCCCATTGGGTTGGGGTTCGTCCGTCCGGCCTAAAAGCTCGCCCTTCGGAGCGGCAGAATCCGACGGGGGGAAAACAGTTATCCCATGTGGTCCACTACCACGGGCCGAGGTGACAGAGATGACAGACCACGCAGCGGGCGACCGGAATCACCGCAACGACATCCCACAGCTGCCCGAGGGCAACGACCCACGCGACAGCGTCGAGGCCTACGATGCCGACGAGGGGGTCGTACTCTACGACGCGGAGAATCCGCTCGCGTGGCTCAAAGGCACACACGCGGTGTGCCTCGGCGACGCCCTGTAGAACCGATAACGCTTTGCTCGCACCACCCACAGTGTGTGGCGTGCTCGACGACGTTCCGTTCGCCGACGAGGAGTCCGAGGCCGAACAGGACCTCGCCCCCGACATCGAGATCCCGGACGGCTCGGCGGCCGATCCAACCCTCCAGCGGAAGTTCTGGTCGCTGGTGTTGGTGTTCAACGCGGCCGTGTTGGCGGGCAGCGTCGGGGCGATGATCGCGTGGTTCAACGGCAACTGGGGGACCGGCGGCCCGCTGCTGGCCGCCGCCGTGATCCTGTCCGTCTACGGCGGATACAAATACCGCGTCTACACACGGAAGGACTAACGCCGTCGCCCTCCTTCCGTGGGGTGTGCAGACGGTTCGAGACACCGATGGGCGGCGCTGGATACGCATCGCGGACCACGGCGAACAGAGCAGGGTACGGGACCCAACGACCGGCGAGGAGACCACGGTGCCCAGCGAGACACTCACACCGACGAGTGACGACGCCGTGTTCGAGGCGCTCGCGGACCGCGTTCCGGCCGCCGGCCGCCGGGTCGCGAAGGCGTGTCACGCGGACTGGCAACTCGGACTGCTGGTGGCGCTGGCCGACGATGGCCCGCGCCCGGTTCGGAAACTACTGGCGGCGGCGGGCGTCTGCGAGAGCGATTTCCTCGGTGCGACCACCGAGCTCCGGGCGGCCGGCGTGCTCGCGGAGACGACGGTGGCCGGTCAGCGCGCCTACGAGCTCACGGCGGCCGGCCGCGAGGGGATCGGCGCGCTCCGTCACGCGGAGTGACCGCGCCGGCTGTGGTGGTAGCCGGTTGCGGCGAGCACGGAGACGGAGACGGCAGCCGTGCCGACGCCAAACGCCCACAGGAGTGGGGTTGACGCGGTTATCCCGACAGCACCGAGAACGATCGCAAGCACCGCCAGCACGCCGCCGAGCTGCAGCATCCGGTGCACCGGCGTGTGTCGGCCGTGCTCACCTGTCCGCGACTCGGTTTCGTTTGCAGAAGCGTCCGCCGGTTCTGGCATATGGACGCCCTGGGCCTGGATCCATTAGAGGGTTCGGGAACCCCTCTGATATCATATGTGTTCGGGGGTGGACACACGGGACCGGTTCGACGTGGCGTCTTTCGCGACCCGCACCACGTCGTCAGCGGCCGCCACCAGCTCGTCGTCGTGGCTCACGACCACGATCTGCTCGACGCCGAGCCGTCGCATCGACTCCACCAGTTCCACGAGCTGCGAGACGTGCCCGGAGTCGAGGAACACAGTCGGTTCGTCCAGGATCAGCGGCGGGAGAGGGGCGTCGCCGTCGATCCCCTCAGCCAGCAGCCGGTAGACGGCAGTGCGCAGGCTGAGGTTGAACAGCGCGCGCTCGCCCCCCGAGAGCTGCGCGGGCTCCAGGGGCTCGCCGTCCTTCTGGTAGACGGTGAGCTCGTACTCGCCGGACAGCTCGATGCGGGCGTAGGAGTCGTTCTGATAGACCAACTCGAAGGTCTCGTTCAAGAGGCGTTCGAGCTTCGAGACGTTCTGTTGGCGCAGCTCCGCCCGCAACTCCCCGTACATCGTCTCGAGCGCGGTCACCTCGTCGTGGACCGCCTGGAGGTCCTGGTGGCGTGACTGCACGCGCTCGTGCTCCTCGCGCAGCGACTCCAGCTCCGCGATGGCGTTCTCCGCAGCGCCGATCTTCGCCTGGAGGTCGTCGCGGTCCTCGCGCAGCGCCTGGAGTTTCGGTTCGACCTGTTCGAGGTAGTCCTCGGCGCGGTCCTTGTCGGCGCGCGCTGTCTCGATGCGGTCCGCATCGAACTCGCTGTCCAGCGTACGCTTGCGCTCGCGCAGCTCCGAGAGGCGGTCCCGGCGCTGCTCGTTCTGGGCGGCCAGTGCCGCGCGCTTCTCGGCCAGCCGCTGGGCGGCTTCGCGGGCGTCGGCGGCCGCTTCGAGGCGGTCGACGAGATCCGCAAGCGCGTCCAGTCGCTCCTTGAGGGCGGTCTGGTCGGCGTTCAGCGCCGCCAGCGTCTCGCGCTTCTCGTCGGCCGCATCACGCTTGGCCGCGGCGTCCGCACGGGCGTCCTCGGCCTCGGCGTCGAGGTCCGCGGCGCGGTCGCGCTTTTCGGCGGCCTGGTCGCGTTTCGCGTCCGCGATGTCGGCCTGCTCGTCGCGGCGCTCGACGGCGCGCTCGCGTTGCTGTTCGAGGTCGTCGACCCGGTCTTCGGCGGCCACCAGTGATTCGCCGCGGTCGACGCGCTGGGCCACCGCGTCGAGTTCGTCCTCGACGTCCGCCAACTCGGCGTCGAGCTCGGCGACGCGCTCGCGATCGTCGGTGACACGCTCGACGTGGGGTGCCCCCTCGACCGGCTGTCCGCATTCGGGGCATTTCCCCTCGTCGAGCAGCGCCTCAGCCTCGGCGACGCGGTCGGCAGCGGACTGCCGGTCGGCGCGGAGCGTCGCCGCCCGCTCGCGCAGTTCGTCGCGTTCGGCCGCCGCGTCGTCGAGGAACGCCTCGGCGTCCCCGAACGCGACCGGCGCGTCGTCGAAAGCCGCCATCGCCGCCTCGATGTCGGCGTCCAACGCCTCGATGCGGGCGGCGGCGTCGTCGCGTTTCGCCGCTGCGTCGTCGGCCTCGGCGTCGAGGGCTGCGGCCTCTTCGCGCAGCGTCTCGGCGCGCTCGTCGAGGGTGGCGGCGTCGTCGGCGGCGCTGTCGGCCTGCTCGGTGAGCCGGGAGACAGCCGGTGCGACCTCGCGCACCCGTTCGGCGACCGCCTCCCGCTGGTCGGCAACGGCGTCGCGCTCCGCGCTGGCGTCCTCGGCGTCCGGATCGTCGAGCCCGAGATCGGCCGCGAGCGCCGCTGCCTCGTCGTCGAGATCGCTGGCGCGCTCGCGGTGATCGCTGACGCGGTCGGCGAGCGTCTCCCGTTCGCGTTCGGCCTCGGCGACGGCCTCGCGGACGTCGGCGATCGTCTCCTCGACGTCCGCGAGCGCCGTGCGTGACTCCTCGTAGCGCTCCAGGACGTCCGCGGCGTCGTCGCGGGTCTGCCTGGCCTGCTCGCGTTCGGTCTCGAAATGCTCGATGTCGGCGGTGACCTCGGCGAGCGCGGTGTTGTGGCTCGCCAGCCGGTCGTGGGGGTCGGCGGCCTCCTTGTCAGCGATCTGGTCGGCGAGCCTGTCGAGTTGCCCCTCGACGTTGCTCTTGACGTCCTCGACGCCGAGGCGGGCGTCGCCGGCGCGCTGGCGGTACTCCTCGAGTTTCCCCAACTGGAGGAGCGCGTCGATCATGTCCTGGCGCGTGCTCGGGGCGGCGTTGATGAGCTTGTTCACCTCGCCCTGGCGGACGTACGCGCAGTTCACGAACGCCTCGGCGTCCATGCGCAACAGCCCCGAGATGTGGGCTTCGACGTCGGTGACGCCGTCGATCCGGTCGGTCGGAGTCTCCAGCACACAGGCGGCGGTCTGGGCGCGCCCGCCGGACGCACGGATCCGGCGGTGGACGTGGTAGTCGCCGCCGGCGTGCTCGAAGTGGAGGTCGATCTCGGCCGTCTCCGCGCCGATCGTCACGGCGTCAGCGAGGGTCGTGTCGAGGGCGGTGGTGCCGTACAGCGCGAAAAAGCAGGCGTCGAGCAGGCTGGACTTGCCGCTGCCGTTCAGCCCGTGGATGACGGTCACGCCGGGGTCCAGGGAGACGGCGGCGTCCGCGTAGCATTTGAAGTTCGACAGGGAGAGGCGCGTGAACCTCATTGGAACTCCTCCACGGTGGTGGGCCGGCCGTCGTCGTCCGCCGCGTCGGCGTCGTCGTCCAGCACAGCCTCTGCGCGCTGTATCACGCGCTCTCGGACGGCTGCGTCGGCCAGCGTGTCGTCACGCACGATCCGGTCGACATCGCGGGCCGGCTCGTCCAGCCCCAGATCGCGGACGCGCTGCTCGACGGCGTCGTCGGGGTCGGCGAACGACACGTCCACGTCGGGGGCGTCGTCGCCGGTGTCGAACTCCCGGCGGTCGTTGACGCGCGTGAGGAGTGCGCCACGATCGTCGCCGAAGCGCTCGATCTCGGCGGGCGTGACCGTGTCGCCGTCGCCCGTGATCGTGACGACCACGACGGCGTCGTCGAGGGCGCGCTCGCGCAGCCGCTCCTGGATGAACGCCGTGCCGTCCGTGGGGCCGAGGTCGGCGTCCACGAACACGAACTCGCGGGTGTTGAGCGACTTCCGAGAGATGGCAACGTCGGTGGTCGCGTCGCTGCTGAACGAGACGATGTTGTAGCCCCGGGGGTCGCGTTCGCTGGCGCTGGCGCGCTCCGTAGAGCCACAGTACGTCACCCACGTGTCCCCGAGTTGCGTGGTGTCCGGGGTGTGGTTGTCGCCCAGCAGGACGGCGTCGAACTCCACCGTGGCGTCGGCCAGCACCGCGTCCAGGTCCCAGTTGGCGTACGGGAACGGCGTGAACAGACCGTGGGAGACGAGCGCGGCGTGGTCGGCGTCGTGGTCGGCGACGGTGTAGTCGTGGTCGTCGCGCTTGGACTGGGGGACGTAGTCGAGGCCGTAGAAGGCGGTATCCGCGACCACGCGTGGCGAGTCGTCGAGGCGCTCGGCGAGGCCGAGCGTCTCGAAGAGATCCAGCCACTGGGCGTCGCGGGTGCCTTCGTGGTTTCCGACGACAGCGAGAAACGGGATGCCGGCGTCCTGGAGCGGGCGCAGCAGGGCGATCGTGTCCAGGATGTCCCGGAGCCCGGGCTGGCGGTCGTGGTAGAGGTCGCCGGCGTGCACCACGGCGTCGACGCCCTCGTCGATGGCGTCCGTAATGACGGCGTCGAAGGCGTCGAGGAAGTCCTGTCGCCGCTGGGGGGCGTGGTACTGTTGGTATCCGAGGTGGGTGTCCCCCGTGTGGATGACGCGAGCCATACACCTGGCGTGGGGTGGCGGGGCGGAGAAAGCTTCGGTGCGTGTGTGGCGGCGGTGTCAGGTCAAGGTGTAGAGGCGTTTGCGGGCGTCGGTGAACGAGAACCGCGAGGAGACGATGTCGTGGTCTTCGAGGCGCGTGAGCGCGTATCTGACGGTGCGGTCCGGGAGCAGTGTCTTCTCGGCGAGCTCCCGCTGTGAGAGGGTGTCGTTGTATTCGAGGACCTTGGCGACGAGCTTCGCGCTCGGCGGGAGGGATTCGAGTGCGTCCGCCGTCTCGGTGGCGCTCATACCCACCAGTATCGAATGCGCCGTATTAATCCTTTTGCTATATTTGATGCGCTACGGTAATTCAACGACGGGGTGGCTGCGTCGGTCACGGGGGATGGATTCACCCCCAACGACCGGCTGTGACTGTCTCGCGCGTGCGGTTTCGAACCCCCACACAGGTTGGGTCACCCGAAGCCTCTTATGAACTAACACCCTACTCAGTGGTGATGACCGATACCGTCGAGGACGTGGAGCTCCCCTACGACGACAGCGCCTCACAACAGGACAAACTGGAGGCGCTAGAGGAGCAACTCTCTACCCTCGAAGAGGAGAACGAGGAGATGCGAGACCGGCTGCTTGATGCCAACGCAGAGAACAACAAATACCAGCAGAAGCTCGAACGCCTCTCACACGAGAACAAGAAGCTCAAGCAGTCGCCGCTGTTCATCGCGACTGTCCAGGAGCTCACCGACGAGGGGGCCGTGATCAAACAGCACGGCAACAACCAGGAAGCGCTCACTGAGGTCACGGACGAGCTGCGTGCCACCCTCGAACCGGGCTCGCGGGTCGCGGTCAACAACTCGCTGTCCGTCGTCCGCCAACTGGACGACGAGGCAGACGTGCGGGCTCGTGTCATGGAAGTCGATGACTCCCCCGACGTGGGCTACGAGGACATCGGCGGCCTCGACGACCAGCTCCGGGAAGTCCGGGAGACAGTCGAGCTTCCGATGAAAGACCCCGGCCTGTTCGAGACCGTGGGCATCAACCCGCCGAGCGGCGTGTTGTTGCACGGGCCGCCCGGCACGGGCAAGACGCTGATGGCGAAGGCCGTCGCCAGCCAGACGGACGCCAGCTTCATCAAGATGGCCGGCAGCGAGCTCGTGCACAAGTTCATCGGCGAGGGCGCGAAGCTCGTGCGCGATCTCTTCCAGGTCGCCCGCGACCACGAGCCCGCCGTCGTGTTCATCGACGAGATCGACGCCATCGCCTCGAAGCGCACGGACTCGAAGACCAGCGGGGACGCCGAGGTCCAGCGCACGATGATGCAGTTGCTCTCGGAGATGGACGGCTTCGACGAGCGCGGCGACATCCGCATCATCGCCGCCACCAACCGCTTCGACATGCTCGATCGCGCGATCCTGCGGCCCGGCCGCTTCGACCGCCTCATCGAGGTTCCCCACCCGAACGTGGGCGGCCGCGAGAAGATCTTCCGCATCCACACGCGGGCGATGAACGTCGCCGACAGCGTCGACTTCGGCGAGCTCGCCGCCGACACCGGGGATCTCTCCGGTGCGGACGTGAAAGCGATCTGTACGGAGGCCGGGATGTTCGCCATCCGCGACGACCGCACGGAGGTCCGGATGCAGGACTTCCAGTCGGCACGCGAGAAACTCGATCAGGACTCCGAGCCCGCCGCCGCCACGGACGTCTCCCGGACGTTCGCGTAGTCGGCCGGCGATTCGGGGGCCGTTTTTCCGCGACCCTGGCGCGTTACAGCGCTGTGAACGCCAGGTACGGCACGCCGAACAGCACCGCCGTCAGCACCACCAGAACAAGCGCGTAGCTGACAGCCGTCCCGAGCGCTGTCCGCCACGCGTCGTGATCGAACGCATCGAGCGCGTCGCTCATACCGACACGTCGCGGTGCCACGTCCTAAGCGTTGTCATCACCGCGCCGGTCAGTCGAGGATGTCACCGATCCGGCGCGGCTCCCCGGACAGCGTCGGGTTCGGTTCGACGAGCTTGAGCAGGTCGTGGTCGGTGACGTCGTGGTAGTCGGACTGCGTGGCGTCCTCGATGAGGGGTTTCTCCAGGCGGAACTCGGTGCCCTCGTACACCACGTCGACGCCGTCGTCTGCAACCGAGAGGGAGGTCATGACTGATGGTACGTGTGCAGAGACTAAACCCCGTCGTCTGACGGTCGTCCGACGGTCTCGCGGGGTTTATGCCGATGCGACGACTGGACTGCGGTGTGCTCGGCCCGACCCCGATCGACCAGTTACACATCCCGGACGGCACCACGGTCAAGGAGCACGACGTGGTCGCCGACAGTGACGTGCTGATCGGGGCGCAGTCGCAGCTCCGGCTCGGGGTGCGGGGCCACAACGTCGTTGCAGGCGAACGGGTGTCCGTCGACGGCGACATCGAGGCGGCGGGCGACTGCCGGCTGGACATGTGGTGTGAGGTCACCGGCAACGTGCTCGTTGAAGGCGACGCCTACGTGGGTGAACGCACCCACATCACGGAGCGGCTGGTCGTCGGTGGCGACCTCGACATCGGCGACGACGTCGACATCGAGGAGGGGTTCGAGGCGTCGGGCTGGATCGTCATCCGGAACCCGATGCCCACCCTCACGTTCTTCGTCATGTACCTCACGCACCTCCTCCGGCTCGGCGAGGCGGAGGACGCCCAGGAACTCGTCGAGGAGCTGGCGGCCGACAGCGACCGCGGCCCCCTCACGATCCCGCAGTCGGCCAGCGTCTCCGACGACGCCTGGCGCGTCTCCACGCCGGCGACCATCGGGGACGACTGCCGGCTGCACGGCAACATCCGGGCGACCGAGATCGACGTCGGGCGCGGGAACAACGTCTTCGGGAGCCTGCGCGCCCAGAACGACGTGACGGTTGGCGCGGGCACGAAGATCCACGGCGACGTGACCACCCGGAACGGGAGCGTCCACGTCCAGGGGGACGCGGTCGTCCTCGGCGACGTCTCCGGCCACGACGTCACCATCGACGAGGCGGCAGACGTCGACGGCGTCATCCGCGCCCGCGGCGAGATGCGGCTTGGGAGTGTTGCCGACCGGGACGCCGAGTGACGCGCCCGGACCATCAGGTTTCTTGATTGGTCCGCGACCATCCAGCAGTGATGCCCTCCCCCGACGATGACGGTGCGACGGACCAGTCGTTGAACGGTGACCACGGGCCGCCGCGGCTGGGCGTCCGCCTGCTCCCCTCGGCGGTGCTCGCGTGGCTCGGCGTACTCGCGTTGCTCACCGGAGTTCACGGCGTCTGGTGGATGCTCGGCGAGCCGACCCCCGCGTACGCCGGGTACGGCGTTCCGAGTCTGCTGTGGGACAGCGCGCTCGTGTTCGTCGGCGTCTACTTCCTCACAGTGGCCGTCGGGAGCGCTGCCGCCCGGCTGGATTAGGACTGTGACTTCTCGGCCGCCTCGTCGTAGGGGTCTTCGACCTCGCCGGTGATCGCTTCCAGCACGTCGGTGATCGTGACCATGCCAACGACGGCGCCCGTGTCGGGGTCGGTGACGAACGCGAGTTCCTGACGTTCGGCCTGGAAGCGGTCGATGGCCGCACTGACAGCGATGTCGGCGTCGAAGACCAGCGGCGGGTGCGCGACGTCTTCGAGGGCGAGCGTGCCGTCCCGGAGGTCGTCGAGGTCCCGGAAGACCTCGGGGAGGTAGACGACACCCCGGAAGTCATCCATCGATTCGCCGACCAGCGGGTACCGGACGTGGGGGCTGTCGGCCATCCGGTCGAGGTTCGTCTCCAGGTCGTCGGTCGTGGAGACGGCGACGACCTCGTCGACCGGAACGGCTTCATCGCCGACGGGGATGCGGTCGATGTCGAGCGCGCCGATGACTTCCTCACGGCGCTCGTCGGGAATCTCCGTTCCACTGAGCAGGTCGCCCATCTGGCTCCGGAGGTCGGAGCGGCCGTCGATGGTCGGCTCGCCTTCAGCCTCTTCTTCGGTCCACGAGCGCGTCATCTCGACGCCCACGAGAGAGAGAATCGCCTTGGCGATGCGGTCACCGGCGCGAATGATGGGGGACATGGTCCGCGTCCACCAGTAGTGGAGTGGGGCACAGTAGTGCGCGACCGTCTTCGCGCGCTCGACGCCGAGGTAAGTGGGTGCCTGCTCGGCGAGCACGAGGTGGGCGACGTTCATGACGGCGAGAGCCACCAGCACGGAGAGCGTCGCGATGGACCCCGCGCCGAAGCCCACGAACTCGAAAACGGGTGTGAACAACACTGCGAGCGCGGGCTCGGCGACGACCCCCAGCCCGACCGAGCAGACGGTGATGCCGAGCTGGCAGCCTGTCAGGTAGATTTCGAGGCGGTCGGTCATCTCCCACGCCCGGCGGAGCCCTGCCGTCTCCTGGAACGCCGACTCGTCGAACTGTCGGACGCGAGTGAGCGCGAACTCGGTCGCGACGAAGAAGCCGTTGCCGGCGAGGAGGGCGATGCCGCCGAAGATGCGTAGCGCGGTCACCGGCGTGATTTCGCCAGTAGACATATCGGCAGCATGACGAACGCCGTGCAAAGAAGTGTCGGATTCGATACAGCGGACGGACGGCGGGACCCCAACCGAAAAACGCTTTCCGACGCTGGAGCAACGGTGATGGTATGCTCTCTATCGCGCTTGCCGGGAAGCCGAACGCCGGCAAGTCGACGTTCTACACGGCGGCGACGCGGTCGGAGGTGGACGTGGCGAACTACCCGTTCACCACCATCGACGCGAACCGGGGCGTGACCCACGTGCGGACGGCGTGTCCGTGCCTGACCCGCGAGGAGCGCTGCGGCCACGAACACTGCCACGACGGGAAGCGCTACGTGCCGGTGGAGCTGCTGGACGTGGCGGGGTTGGTGCCGGGCGCCCACGAGGGCCGCGGGCTCGGCAACCAGTTCCTCGACGAGCTGTCGAACGCCGACGTCATCGTGAACGTCGTCGACGCCTCGGGCGCGACGAACGAGGAGGGCGAACCGGTCGAGATCGGGGACCACGACCCAGTCGAGGACATCGACTTCGTCGAAGAGGAGATGGATCTGTGGCTCGCGGGCATCGTCGAGGACAACTGGGAGAGCGTCGAGCGGGCGTCCCGGTCGCCGGGGTTCGACATCGAGACGGCCATCACGGAGATGATGACCGGCTTCGGCGCGAGCGAGTACCAGGTCGCGGCGGTCCTTCGGGAGTTCGACTATCCCGATGACCCCATCCAGTGGAGCGGCGAGGACCGCGAGGCGCTGGCCCGCGGTGTCCGCGAGCGCACGAAGCCCATCGTCGTCGTCGCGAACAAAGTCGACGTGGCACCCGAAGAGAACGTCCAACGGCTGCTCGACCTCGACAAGCCCGTGATTCCCGCGACGGCACAGGGCGAACTCGCGTTGCGGCGCGGTGCCGACGCGGGCTTCCTGGACTACGACCCCGGCGACGAGGACTTCGACATCACGGGCGACGTGGGCGACGACCAGCGGGAGGCCCTCGAAGCCCTCCGGGAGACGATGCAGGAGTACGGCGGCACGGGCATGCAGCGTGCGCTCGATTACGCTGTCTACGACCTGCTGGAGATGGTGACAGCGTTCCCCGTCCAGGACCAGTCGAAGTGGACCGACGCCACGGGCACCGTCCTCCCCGACGCCGTCCTGCTTGACGCGGGGTCGACGCCCGTTGACTTGGCGTACGCCGTGCACTCGGACATCGGCGACGGCTACCTGCACGCCGTCAACGCGAAGACCAACCGGGAGATCGGCGAGGACGACGAGCTCGGCGAGGGTGACGTGGTGAAGATCGTCTCCACGGCGAACTAAGCCGTGTCCGGGTGGCGCGCGATGAGCACGCCGCGATCGCCGGTCACGGTGAGAGTGCCGTCGGCGAAGCGCGCCCGGAACGCCCGTTCGAGCGCGGGTCCGGCTTCCGGGTCGAAGCCCGGCAGCGAGAGCACGTACGCGACCAGCGGCTCGGGGGCGTCGACCACGAGGGGGGCGTCGAGACGACGCCGCTCGACGGCGGCGAAGCGGTCGCGGAGCTGCGCCGCGCCGTTCTGAAGCGTGAACGGGCGCTCATCCGGCACGTCGCCGTGGTCGCGGGCGACAGCCCAGAGTTCGGTGAGCGCGTCGTCGCCGCTGGTCGCGGCGTGCAGTTCACCCGTCGGGGTCAGTACGCGGGCGATCTCGGCGAGCGCCTGCCGGCGGTCGGCGTCGCCGAGGTGCGCGAGCACGTGGTGGGCGGTGACGGCGTCGAACGTGTCCGCGGGATACGGGATGTCGCGGGCGTCCACGACGTCGAAGGTGAACTCGTGTGGGGCGTCCGCGAGCGCGTCCATCGCGTCAGCCGTCACGCCCTGGAACGCGTCGGTGACGGTGACGTCCCAGCCGTCGGGGACGCGGTCGGCGTTCGCGCCCCAGAACGCGCCGTGGCCGGCACCGAGCGAGAGCACCGCGGCGTCGGGGCCGAGATCGAGGTGGTCGAACAGCCACTCGTAGTGGGATCGCTCGCCGGTACCGAAGCGGGCGTCGAGCGCGCGTCGGGCGGCGAGCAGTCCGCCGTCGGCGTACTGCGCGGCGACCACGTCGTCGGCCTGCCAGTCGGTCATGGTGGTGGCGAGGAAGCGCGGTGCCTTCAGGCCGGCGGTGTAGGGGGGCGGCGGCGTGAGCGGGTTACTGGACGGCAGCCGTCGCCGCGCGCATCACGTCGATGGCGTCCCGCAGCGTCGCCATGTCCGTGGCGTACGAGATGCGGGCGGTGCCCGCGCCGTGGTCGCCGAACGCCGACCCGGGGACGACGACGACGCCGCGGTCGACGACCTCGTCGATCCAGCCGTCGGGCACCGTCGGCATCGCGTAGAACGCGCCCCCGGGAGTCGGGACGTCGAGACCCATGGCTTCGAGGCCGTCCAGCAGGACGTCCCGGCGCGCCTCGAAGGCCGCCACCATCTCGTCGACGACGCCTTGGGGGCCCGAGAGCGCGGCTTCGGCGGCGTACTGGGCGGGCGCGCTGGCACACGCCTGGACGTACTGGTGGACGCGAAGCATGCGCTCGGCGCGGCGCTCGCTGGCGGCGACCCAGCCCAGCCGCCAGCCGGTCATCGAGTACGTCTTCGAGCAGGCGTTCACCACGACGACGTTGTCGGTGTCGGCGAACTCCATCGGGGAGCGGTGTTCGCCCTCGAAGACGATGTGTTCGTAGACCTCGTCGCTGATGCAGAGCACGTCGTGCTCGTCGGCGATGCGCGCGAACGCGCGCATGTCGGCGGGCGACTGCACGGCACCGGTGGGGTTTGCCGGCGAGTTCACGACGAACGCGGCCGTGTCGTCGGTGATGTGGTCCTCGACGGTCCCGGGGGCCAGCGTGAGGTCGTCTCGCAGCGGCAATCCCACGGGGTTGCCGCCGGCCATGCGTGTGAGCGCGTCGTAGGAGACGAACCCGGGGTCTGGGAACAGCACCTCCTCCCCGGGGTCGACGTGGGCTTCCATGGCGAGGTGCAGCGCCTCGCTGCCGCCGGCCGTCGCGATGACGCCCGCCGGCGCGACGTCGACGCCCTGGTCGCGGGCGTGCTTCTCGACGATGGCGTCGACCAGCGCCGCCGTCCCGCGGTTGGACGTGTAGCCGTCGGCCGCGCCGGATTCGATGGCGTCGACCGCGGCCTGCCGGGCGTGGTCGGGCGTGGGGAAGTCGGGCTGGCCGAGGCCGAGGTTGATGGCGTCCTCGCCGGCCGCCTCGAACACCGCCCGGATGCCGCTGATCGAGACCTGGGCCACGCGGTCGGAGAACTCCGTCATACCACAGACGGGGGCGCGGTCCCTGATAACTGTTGGCGACCGACCGCCCGGGCGGTGCAAGCACTGCCCGGGAATGTCGAAAATAATAGCGGAGAATAGCGCCCCCAACAAAACAGTAACGTACCCGTTCGTGGGCTTCTCAGAGCGTATGCGACACGTATGCCATGGTACCGCGAGCACACATGTATAATCTTTCCGGGAGCTTATTGCGGCCGAGTCCGTCCCCACATGGGATGGGTTTTCGAGACTTTCATCCGGCCGTTCTTGCGACCGCGCTTGCAACGTTCATCGCCTTTCTCGGCATCGGTGTTGTCGACCCGATTCTGCCAAGTATCGCGAAGGAGCTGGGCGCCGACCACTTCATGGTGATGTTCCTGTTCACGAGCTATCTGCTGGTGACCGGGCTCGCGAACCTCGTGGCGGGCACGCTGGCCACACGCATCGGCAGCAAGAACACGATGCTCGTCGGCATCGGGATCGTCGCCGTGTTCGCCGGCGGCTGTGCGCTCGTCTCCTCGGTGGAGTCGATGGCCGTGCTGCGTGGCTTCTGGGGGCTGGGCAACGCCCTGTTCACCACCACCGCGCTCGCCATCATCGTGGGCGTCTCAGCCGGGAACAGCGGCCGCGCGATCACCCTGTACGAGGCCGCCCTCGGCTTCGGGATCGCGTGCGGGCCGCTCCTGGGCGGGTTCCTGGGCGCGCAGTCCTGGCGGCTCCCGTTCGCCGGGACGAGCGTCCTGATGCTGCTCGGGTTCGTCTTCGTCGCCACCACCGTCACGGAACCGGACACGGAGGGCCGCGAGGGCGTGCGCGCGCTCATCGGGACGTTCCGTCACACCGGCGTGCGAACGAACGCGATCGTCGGCATGCTCTACACCTACGGGTTTTTCACCGTGCTGGCGTACACGCCGCTGGTGCTTGAGGGGTTCACAACGATGCAGATCGGGCTGGTGTTCTTCGCGTGGGGACTGCTCGTGATCGTGGGGTCCGCGGTCCTCGCGCCGCGGCTGAACGCGCGGTTCGGAACGCCGGAGGTGGCTAGCGCGGCGCTGACCGCCTTCGCGGCGCTGCTGTGCCTGATGTGGCTGGTCAGTTCCCCGATGGTGTTGGCCGGGCTCGTGGTCACCGCCGGCCTCGCGTGTGGGCTCCTGAACGCGAACCTGTCGACGCTCGCGATGGGGATCTCCACGCACAGCCGGCCGTCCGCCTCGGGCGCGTACAACAGCCTGCGGTTCACCGGCGGCGCGTTCGCGCCGATCGTCGCGGGCTACATCGGCGGGAACTACGGAGCGGCGCTGCCGTTCCTGCTGGGCGCGGCCGTCATCACGCTGGGCCTCATCGTGTTGTTGGCGCGGTTCAGCGCGTTCACGTTCGCCACGCCGGACGCCGTCGGCGATCACTGACTGCCCCGGGCTACTGGAACATCCGCAGGGGTTTGGCCTGCGTCGATTCGTGCTCGTCGGCGTGCTGCATCTGTTCGGCGAGCTGTTCTTTCTGCGAGCGAATGTCCGCGGCGCGGTCGACGAGATCGTCGGTCGGCACGCTGACCTCCACGAGCGGTTCGATGGCGTGATCGATGAGGCGGCGTGCGCCCGCCGGGTCGGGGAACTGCGGGTCCGATTCGACCACGAGGGCGGCGGCGTCCAGTTGGCGCTGGGTGGCGGCGGTCATGAGCGCGCCGGTCGGCCCGCCGATGACGCCGCGCTCGGGCGGCGTTCCGATGTCCAACGCCGCGATGCGCTCCGGGAGCGCCCCGGACCCGATCCCGAACACGGTGGGGAGGTCGCCGAGCTCGTGGTCGTCGCTGGGCAGCCCGCTGAGGTAGACGGGCGTGACGTCGTGGTGGTCGATCCAGCCGGTGACGCAGTCCGCGAACTCGGTGCCGTTGTTGCGGGAGATCGGAACGTCGCTCTGGAGCGCCAACAGCCCCCGGGACTCGTCGGCGTAGATCCGCACCGGCGGGGTGGCCGCGTGGCTGTCCTCGGTGTAGACGGTGACCTGGGGGATCGCCGCACAGGACACGCTTCCGACGCAGGACATATCGAAGACGTCGATGATGTGGTCGGTGGCGATCTTCCCGACGAGCCCGACGCCGGGCAACCCCTCGATGAGAACGGGGTCCTCGATGTCGAACGCCGTGTGCGTGGTTACGCTTCCCATGGGCGTGCGGTTCGCGGGAGGAACTCATAAACCCGGGGGCGGCGACCGCCACGCGAGCGCAAGCCACAAGCCGGCGTCACGCCTACCCGCGAGCAATGGACGCGCTGTCGCGGTACGAGCCGATCATCGACGACTTCGAGGGGTTCCTGGCGGCGTGCGAGCGCCCGCTGCCGACGACGGTTCGCGTGAACCCGCTGGCGGTGGCCCCCGACCGCGCCGTCGAGGCGCTGGCTGCCGAGGGGGTGGCAGTGGACCGCCGGGAGTGGCACCCGGGCGTGCTGGAGGTGGACACGAACAAGCCGGGGAACACGTGGCCGTACGTCCACGGCTGGGTGCACGGCCAGGAGGAGGTGTCCTGCGTGCCGCCTCGCGTGCTCGACCCCGAGCCCGGCGACGTGGTGTGGGACGCGTGTGCGGCCCCCGGGGGGAAGACCGCACAGATCGCCGCCGAGATCGACGACGACGGCCTGGTGGTGGCCAACGACGACAACCTCGGGCGGTTGTCGGCGCTGCGCGGGAACTGCGACCGCCTGGGCGTGACGTCGGCGGCGGTGACGAACACCGACGCGCGGCGCGCGACCCTCGATGCGTTCCCCGACGTGGCGGCGGTCGACGCGGCGCTGGTGGACGCGCCCTGCAGCTGTGAGGGCACGATCCGGAAGAACGCCGACGCGCTGGACGGCGCGGGGGCGTCCGCGAGCCGGAGTCTCGGCCGGCTGCAGGCGGACATCCTGGCGCGCGCCGTCGCGCTCACGCGGCCCGGCGGCACCGTGGTGTACTCGACGTGCACGTTCGCCCCCGAGGAGAACGAGGCTGTGGTGGACGAGGTGCTTGGCCGCACCGACAGCCGCCTGGTCGAGTTCGACGTGGGGCTGGCGTCGGCGCCGGGTCTGACCGAGTGGGGCGACGCGTCGTACGACGACAGCCTGGCGCGCGCGCAGCGATACTACCCCCATCACAACGACACCGGCGGGTTCTTCGCCGCGAAGCTGGAGGTGACGGTATGACCGACAACGACAGCCAGACGTTCGGCCGGCTGCCCGCAACGGACGCCGAGCGCAGCGTGGCGGGCCGCCCCACTCGGGCGGCGGTCGTGGACTGGTGGACCGACCGCTTCGGGGTGCCGCGGACGATCTTCGAGTCGTACACGCTCTGGGAGAAAGGCGCGGGGAAGGTGTGGGCGCTGCCGTTCGATCCGGGGGCACCCGTGCCCGTGGAGGCGCTCGGGTTGACCGTCCTCCGGACGCGCCAAGAGCACTGGAAGCCGACGACGATCGCCGCCCAGCGGTTCGGCCGCGAGGCGACGCGCAACGTGTTGCGGCTGGACGAGCGCGATCAGGCCGCCGCGTTCCTCGCCGGCGAGGAGCAGGAGATCGCGTGGGACGGCGACTGGGGGTACGTGATCGCCGCCCACGAGCTCACCGGCCGCCTGGAGCCCATCGGCGTCGGGCTGTACACGTACGGCACGCTGCAGTCGATGGTGCCGAAGGGGCGGCGCCGCGAGTTCTGAGTGCCCCGACGGATGGCAGAAGGTTCTTGCAGTGCGCGTGGCATCACCGGGTATGGATCGGCGGACGCTGCTGGGGCGGGCGGTCGCTGGACTCACAGCGTGTGTGTCCCTGTCGGTGGGTGCGGGGTGTCTCGGGGGCGGCCAGGAGGAGTCGGTGCTGGCTGTGACCGGGCGGAGCTTCGAGCGCGGCGAGAACGACACGCTGGTGTATCGGGTGACAGTGTCGAACCCCAGCGACCGGTCGGGGAACGGGCAGCTGTACGTGAACACGGAGTTGAACGGGGCCGAACGGACGCGAACGACCGGCGTCTCGGTGCCGGCGCACGCCACGACGACCGTCGCGTTCGCGTACAACGTGACCTACGGGGAGCTCTCGGAGTCGGTGTCGCCGTCGGTTGACCTCCGGGAAGGCGAGCCCACCGAAACCGACGCGTGATACAGCGCCCGCCCAGGGGCGGCCGTGCTGACGCATCCCGAAATCCGTAAACCGGCGGGGCTCCCTCTGAGGGGTATGAGCGATCACGCCGAGCACGCCGCCGATGCGGCGGACACGGACGCCCCGGAGGGAGACGACGCGGGCGGCGACGACGGCACCAGCGCGCTCAGCGAGCGCGTGCGGGCGCTGGACGCCGACAACGCCGACGCGCTCGCCGACGACGTTGCGGCGTTGGAGGCGCGCGTGGAGACGCTGACCGACGAGTTGGCCGACGCCGAGGACGAGGTCGCGGACCTCACGGAGCGCGTGCAGACGAAGCAGGCGGACTTCAAGAACTACAAGGAGCGCGCGAAGCGCAAGCAGGAGGAGATCCGGGAGCGCGCCACCGAGGACCTCGTGGAGCGGCTGCTGGACGTACGTGACAACCTCGACCGGGCGCTCGACCAGGAGGCGTCCGAGAGCGACGAGGACGGCATCCGCGAGGGTGTGGAGCTGACCCGCGACGAGTTCGACCGCGTGCTGGAGACCGAGGGCGTGACCGAGATCCGGCCGGAGCCCGGCGACAGCGTGGACGCGGCCCGCCACGAGGTGATGATGCGGGTGGACAGCGACCAGCCGGCGGGCACCATCGTGGACGTGTACCGGCCGGGGTACGAGATGTCCGGGCGGGTTGTGCGCGCCGCCCAGGTCACGGTCAGCGAGGAGTAAGCGGACACTGTTTTGCGGCCCGGGCTCGTGGCGGAACGCATGGAGATCTCCGTGCACGGCGACGGCGACGACCGGGAGCCGGTGTTGGTCGTGTTGGGGTGGGGCAACCACCCCGGTCAGGCGAACGTTGCGTGGTTGATCGACGGGCTCGTGGCCGCTGGCTGGGAGGTGCATGCGGCGACGCTCCCGACCAACGCGTCGTCGTTCGAGCGCGCGTACATGCGGCCGTTGGCGTCGTACGTGGCGGACCGGACGTTCGACGCGGTGGTGGCCCACAGCCTGGGCGGGCTGGTGACCGCGACCCTCGACTGGGACGTGCGTCGGGTGTATCTCAGCCCGTGGTGGGGCGTCCGGGAGGGCGTGCAGTCGGCGGTGTTCCGGGCGCTGGCGGCGCTACCGACGAGCCGCCCGTTGGTGCCGGCCGCCGGGTCGGTCGGCGACATCAGCGAGCCGACGCCCCGGGAGACGACCCGGTTATCCCCGACGTTCGTCCGGGAGGTGCGGCGCGCCCAGGCGTCGCTGCCGGCGTTCAGGCCAGACAGCACCGTGTTCTGCTCGCTGACGGATGCCATCGTGTCCGTGGCCGCGATCGGCGAGCGGACCCCGGCGGCGAACCTCCGGGTGTACGACGGCGGCCACGAGTTCTTCTCCTCGACCGGGCGGGCGGCCGTGCTCGATGACGTGATCGCGGCGCTGCGCGATGGCCCCGCGGCGGTGGCCGGGGCATCCACATAATGGTGCCGTGGTGGCCGCCGGGTGGGCGGGCGCGAAACCGACCCCCCGGGATCGCGGTCGGGAGCCAAAACCAGGCAACAGCGACGGGATGGCCTGTTCTCGGCGTCGGTCGCACTAGCAAGGCTTAAACAGAAAACGCTCCGTACTGTCGGGTAACATGGCGAGCGAGAAGATTCTGGGAGTCGACCTCGGCACCACGAACAGCGCGTTCGCTGTGATGGAAGGCAGCGACCCCGAAATCATCACGAACGAAGAAGGCGACCGCACCACGCCGTCGATCGTCGCCCACGACGACGGCGAGTTGCTAGTCGGCAAACCCGCGAAAAACCAGGCGGTACAGAACCCCGATCAGACCATCGCGTCCATCAAGCGCCACATGGGCGAGGAGGACTACACGGTTGCCCTCGGCGACGACGAGTACACGCCCGAGGAGATTTCGGCGCGCATCCTCCAGAAGATCAAACGCGACGCCGAGGAGTATCTCGGCCAGGACGTCGAGAAAGCCGTCATCACGGTGCCGGCGTACTTCAACGACCGCCAGCGCCAGGCGACCAAGGACGCCGGCGAGATCGCGGGCTTCGACGTCGAGCGCATCGTCAACGAGCCGACGGCCGCGTCGATGGCGTACGGCCTCGACGAGGACCGCGACCAGACCGTGTTGGTCTACGACCTCGGTGGCGGGACGTTCGACGTGTCGATCCTGGACCTGGGCGGCGGCGTCTACGAGGTCGCAGCCACGAACGGGGACAACGACCTCGGTGGCGACGACTGGGACCACGCCATCATCGACCACCTCGCGGACAACTTCGAGAACGAGCACGGGATCGACCTGCGGGAGGACCGCCAGGCGCTCCAGCGACTCACGGAGGCCGCCGAGGAAGCCAAAATCGAGCTGTCGAGCCGGAAGGAGACGACGGTCAACCTGCCGTTCGTCACGGCGACCGACTCCGGGCCGGTACACCTCGAACAGGACATCACGCGTGCGACCTTCGAGAGCATCACCGAGGACCTCATCGAGCGCACGGTTGGCCCGACGGAGCAGGCCCTCGAAGACGCCGGCCTCTCGAAGAGCGACATCGACGACGTGATCCTCGTCGGCGGGTCCACGCGAATGCCACAGGTCCAGGCGCAGGTCGAGGACCTCGTCGGCCAGGAGCCGAAGAAGAACGTCAACCCCGACGAGGCGGTGGCGCTCGGCGCGGCCGTCCAGGGTGGCGTGCTCTCCGGGGAGGTCGACGACATCGTGTTGGTGGACGTGACGCCGCTGAGCCTCGGCATCGAGGTCAAAGGCGGGCTCTTCGAGCGGCTCATCGAGAAGAACACCGCGATCCCGACGACGGCGTCGAAGGTGTTCACGACGGCCGCCGACAACCAGACCAGCGTCCAGATTCGAGTGTTCCAGGGCGAGCGCGAGATCGCCAACGAGAACGAGCTGCTGGGGGACTTCCATCTCACGGGCATCCCGCCGGCGCCCGCGGGTACGCCACAGATCGAGGTCACCTTCGAGATCGACGCCGACGGCATCGTCAACGTCGAAGCCGAAGACCAGGGGTCGGGCAACGCCGAGTCCATCACCATCGAGGGTGGGGCCGGGCTCAGCGACGAGCAGATCGACGAGATGCAGGAAGACGCCGAGGCGCACGCCGAGGAGGACGAGCAGCGCCGCCGCCGCATCGAGGCGCGCAACGAGGCCGAAACGGCGATCCAGCGCGCCGAGAGCCTCCTCGAGGAGAACGAGGAGCTCGTCGACGAGGACCTCGAAGCGGACGTGAACGACGCCATCGACGACGTCCAGGCGGTGCTCGACGAGGACGAGCCGGAGATCGACGCCCTCGAAACGGCCACCGAGGAGCTCAGTGACACCCTCCAGGAGATCGGCAAGCAGGCCTACCAGCAACAGCAGGACGCCCAGGCCGGCGCGGCCGGCGGCGCTGGCGGCATGGGTGGCATGGGCGGCATGGCCGACGGCCCCGGCGGGGCGGCCGACGCCGACGGCGACGACGAGGAGTACGTCGACGCGGACTTCGAGGACGTCGACGAGGAGTAACGCCACGGGCACAGTGCCCGCCGCGGCTGTAAGCGGTCACTTCAAGTGTCTCAACTGGGTACATGTCGGTAACGGATGAGTGAGGACTTCTACGACGTCCTGGGTGTGAGCCGGGACGCGACCGAGGACGAGATCATGCAGGCGTACCGGGACCAGGTTTCGGAGTACCATCCCGACGTCAGCGACGACCCGGACGCCGAGGAGAAGTTCAAGAAGATTCAGAAAGCCAAGGACGTCCTCACCGACGAGGAGACACGCCAGCAGTACGACCAGCTCGGCCACGAGCGCTTCGAGGAGGCCGAGAAGCGCGGCGCAACCGGGAACGGTGGCGGCGGCGCTGGCGGGATGGGCGGTGCGGGTGGCCCGTTCGGTGGCGGCATGGGTGGTGGTGCCGGCGGCGGTATGGGCGACATCTTCGAGCAGTTCTTCGGCGGCGCTGGCGGTGGCGGCGGCCGCGGGCGGTCCGGCCCGGAGCAGGGCCGCGACCTCCGGACGGACCTCACGGTCACGCTGTCGGAAGCCTACCGGGGGGTGTCCAAGCAGGTGACCGTCCGGCGGCCCGAGCGCTGTGCGGACTGTGGGGGAAGCGGCTACCCGGAGGACGCCGACGTGCGCACGTGCCCGCAGTGTGACGGGCAGGGCGTCGTGACGCAGGTGCGCCAGACGCCGTTGGGCCGCGTCCAGCAGCGCCAGGAGTGTTCGCGCTGTGGCGGCGAGGGGGAGTTGCACTCGGAGACGTGTTCGACCTGTGGCGGGCAGGGCCAGACCCGAGAGCGCGCGACGCTCACGGTGGACATCCCGGAGGGCATCCGGACCGGGCAGACGCTGCGCATGGACGGCGAGGGCGCGCCGGGCGAACCGGGCGCGCCCAACGGTGACCTGCTCGTCGACGTCACCGTCGAGGAGCATCCCGACTTCGAGCGCGACGGCGACGACCTCCATCACCGCCACGCCGTCTCGTTCCCCCAGGCGGTGTTCGGCGCGGAGATCGAGGTGCCGACGCTCGACGGCGCTGCGACGTTCGATCTGGACGCCGGCACGCAAAGCGGGGAGACGTTCCGGCTCAAGGGCAAAGGGATGCCGCGGCTGCGCCGCCGCGGCAACGGGAACCTCTACGTCACCGTCCAGGTGGTCACACCGGAGTCCCTCAGCGACGAGCAACGCGACGCCCTCGAACAGTTCGCGGAGGCGGGCGGCGAGGAGATCGACGTCGAGCAGGGGTTCTTCGAGAAGCTCAAAAACTCCTTTTAGCCGGCCGGCTGTCGCCCGCGGGGCGGCGACGCGTCAGTTGTAAGCCAGCGGCGACCCCAGATCCGGGCATGGAGACAGTCGCCGATGTCGTCGCGACGCTGGATGACCCGGCACAGCCGGTGCTCCGGCACGCGCGCCCGATGGACGCGCGGACGACGCGAAACCGGGTGTACAAGACGGGGAACGCGCTCCGGCATCGTGGGGTTCGGGTGGACGCGGGCGTGGCGATCCTGGACGCGCCGACGCCGGAGGCGGTCCAGACGTTCCTGGGAGCGTCGCTGCTCGGCGCGACCGTGGCGTTCGGCCCGGAACCGGTCGTGGATGCGCGCGTGCTGGCGGGGCCGACGGCTGACCTCGGCGCGTACGACCTGCCCGCGGGCGGCCAGCGCGTCGGGTGGGGCGAGCCGCCAGCGGACCCGTCGTGGATGTATTTCGAGCGCGACGTCTGGAGCGAGAACCCCGCGTTCCCCGAGCCCGAGATCGACGCCGGCACGACGCTGTTGGCGGCCGGCGGGGCGACCCACCGGGAGGTGGTGGCCGCCGCCGAGCGCGTGGCCAGCGAGCGATACGACAGCCACGACGCGGTCGCGGTGCGCGCGCCGCTGTCCGACCCCGGCACCGTCGTGGCGGGCGTCGTTGCGCCGCTGCTCGCGGGCGCAACGGTCGTGTTGCCACCCGAGGGCGGCGAGGGCACGGTCGCCGTTGCCGCGGCCGACGCGGATGCAGTGCCCGAGGCCGACGTGGTGTCGCCCGGGAGCGCCGCGCCCAACTGAGCGTCGGCGAACTCGGAACCACTATATGCGGCGACGGCGACGCGAGTGGTATGTCAGAAAGTGTGATTGGACAGGGTTGCGGTGGACCCCCACCAGGGGGACGCCGTCCGGACGCAACCGCACTGCTGGCGGGGGTGGCTCAGTGATGCCGGGGCCGATCCTGGAGGTCAGTGACGACACCGACGATCTCGTGTTGCGGACGGTTGAGCGCGACGACGCGGCGTTCGTGCAGCGGGCGTTCGCCGACCCGTACGCGCGCTGCGCGCTGCACGTGGGCACCCACAAGAGCGAGGCCGAGGTCGAGACGTTCATCGAAGAGGAGGTCGAGGACGACGGCAACGCGGCCTACATTGCGTGCGTCGATACGGAGGATGCGCCCTTCGACCATCCTGACGCGGCGGAGACGACCGCGGTGGCGTTCCTGTACGTCAGACACGTCGATCACGACCAGCCCACGGTGGTCTGCTGGGTGCCACCCGAGCACCGCGGCGCGGGACACGCTGGGCCGGCGCTCGAACTCGGGTTGGACGCGCTGTGGCGGGTGTCCGACGTCCACACGGTCGGCGCGAGCGTGGTCAGCGTTGACGAGTTCACCAGGGACCTGGTGTCGGCGGTCGGGTTCACCGAGGAGGCGCGCAACCGCGAGGCACAGTTCGTGGACGGCGCGTACCGCGACGAGATCCACTACGGGCTGCTCCGCACGGAGTGGGAGGTGCAGTGATGCCGGGGCCGATTGTCACCGAGGGCGACCGCGTCACGCTGCGCACGGTGGAGCGCGACGACGCCGCCCACCTCCAGCGGTCCTGCACGGATCCCCGCATCCGGCATTCGCTGGGATCGGTCCACCACCGGTCGCGCGAGCAACAGGCGGACGGCATCGAGCACTGGGTCGAGGACGACGGATCCGTCGTCGCGGTCGTCTGCGTCGACGACGAGGACGCGCCGCCCGGCCAGCCTGCCGCCGACGAAACCACGCCCATCGGGTCGTTCAGCGCGCGCCACGTCGACAGCGATCGTGCGTGGCTGGCGTACTGGTTGCGCCCCGAGTACACGGGCTCGGGCTACGGGCGTGACATGGCGACGACGGGCATCGACTACGTGTTCGCGCAGTACGGCGTCCACAACGTGTCGGCGGCGGCCTACGACTTCAACGAGGCGTCCCGCGGGCTGCTGGCGGCGATGGGGTTCACCGAGGTGGGCCGCCGCCGCGAGGCGCGGTACATCGACGGCGGGTACGCCGACGAGGTGTGGTACGACGTGCTGCGCCGCGAGTGGACCGCGGACCGCGAACGATAGCTCTTTTTTCCGCGGGGGCGAGCATGCGGGTAGTGACTGACACGCGCGCTGCCTGCCTCGTTCGCCGCGATGCAGAACTGTTGGTCGTCGAAACGGTTGGGTCGTCCGGGGGCCGCGTCTACCGGCCGCCGGGTCGCGCCGTCGGCGCGGACGACACGCCCGAGGACGCGGTGACTGCCACCTTCGAGGACATGCTTGGCGTGGCGCTGGAGTGGGTGGCGCCGATCGGGTCCTTCGATGGGACGGTGGTCTTCGAGGCGGACCTCGGGGCGGTGTGGCCGTACACCGAGGAGGGGTTCACCGTGTACGATCCGGACACCGGCGACACGACCCGCCTGGCGTGGCTGCACCGTGATGACTTCCGGAAATACGGCGAAACGATCGAGCCCGAGGGGCTGCTGGCGGAGCTCTAGGTCGCGTCCCGGAGCGCGTCCAGCACCGCGGGGTTCTCGATGCTGGAGCGGTCCGTGACGTCCGCGCCGGTGTACGCGCTGGCGACGGCGCGGCGCACGAGCTTCCCGGACTGGGTTTTCGGCAGGTCGTCGACGAACACCACCTCCCGGGGCCGGAACGGTTTGCCGTGGGCGTCGCCGACGTGGTCGCGCAGTTCCGCGCGCAGCTCCGCGCTCGGGGTGGCGGCGTCGGCGAGGATGACGTACGCGATGGCGGCCTCACCGGTGGTGTCGTCGGGCACTCCGACGACGGCCGCCTGTGTGACGGCGTCGTGGTCGATGAGCGCGCCCTCGACCTCCGCCGGGCCGACTTTGCGGCCGGCGACGTTGATGGCGTCGTCGGCGCGCCCGTGGAGGAACCAGTCGCCGTCGCCGTCCATCTGCGCCCAGTCGCCGTGGTTCCAGACGTCCTCGAAGCGCGACCAGTACGCCTCCAGGTAGCGGTCCTCGCCGCTCCAAAGGCGCCGCGTCATCGACGGGCTGGACGACCGCGCGACGAGGTAGCCGCGCTCGTTGGCGTCCCGAACCGAGGTGCCGTCGTCGTCGACGATGTCGATGTCCATGCCGAGTCCGGGGCCGCCGAGCGTGCAGGGTTTCAGCGACTCCGTCGGCAGCGGCATGAGGAAGCAGCCGAACACTTCCGTGCCGCCGGAGATGTTGATGATCGGGGTGTCACCGCCGCCGACGTGGTCGTAAAACCACCGCCAGGACTCGGGGTCCCAGGGCTCGCCCGTCGACCCCAGGATGCGCAGCGAGGAGAGATCGTGGCCGGCGACGTGCTCGTCGCCGTGGTCGCGCAGTGCACGGATCGCCGTCGGAGAGACGCCGAACTGGGTGATGCCGTGGTCCTCGATGAGCTGCCAGAAGCGGTCGGGGGCGGGGTGGTCGGGGGCGCCCTCGTACATCACGATGGTGCCGGCGAACGCGTGGTTCCCGATGAGCGACCACGGCCCCATCATCCAGCCGATGTCGCTCACCCAGCAGAACCGGTCGCCGGGCCGCTGGTCGAACCCGAAGTGGATCTCCTTGGCGGGTTGGACGAGCGCGCCGGCGTGGGTGTGGACGATGCCTTTCGGTGTTCCCGTCGTCCCCGAGGAGTACAACAGCATGCACGGATCGCTGGCGGCCATCGAGTGCGTCTCGAACGTCGGGGACTGGGTGGCCACGGCGTCGTCCCACCACTCGTCGCGGGGCGTCCAGGACAGCGAGTCCGCGGGGATGCCGAGGCGGTCGTAGACGATGGTGTGGTCGACGTGGCCGGCCCGCTCGATGGCGTCGTTGAGGGTGTCCATGAGCGTGACGCGGTCGCCCCGCCGCAGGAAGCCGTCGCCCGTGAACACCACCGAACACTCGGCGTCGGCGATGCGCGTGGCGGTGGCCTCGACGCCGAACCCGGAGAAGACGGGGACGGCGATCGCGCCGATCTTGAAGATGCCGTAGAGGATGCTCTGGACTTCCGGGACCATCGGCATGTAGAGGCCCACCGTGTCGCCCTCGCCGATGCCGCGCTCGGCAAGGGCGTTGGCCACCCGGTTGGCCTGCTGGTGGAGGTCGTGGTAGGTCTGTTGGCGGACCGTGCCGTCCTCGCCCTCCCAGATGCAGGCGACGTGGTTGCGGGTGCCGGCGTCGACGCTGGCGTGGCGGTCGACGGTGTTGTGCGCGACGTTCAGTTCGGCGCCCGGATACCACGCCGTGGACTGGGGGTCGTCGACGTCGTCGCGGACGGCGTCGTAGTCCTCGAAGAACTCCAGGCCGAGGTACTCCGGGAGTTCCCCCCAGAACCAGTCGAGATCAGTGGTGCTGCGCTCGCGGAGCGCGTCCACGTCGTCGATGTCGTGGGCGGCCATGAACTGGGCGACGTTCGTCGACGACGCGAGCGCAGGGTCCGGTTCGTGGACGACCGTGCCGACTCCGTCGAGTGAATCCATGCCGGGGCCGACACAGCGAACGTGCAAGAATCTTTGCAGTAGGTTTCAGTCGGGACGCAACCACTAAGAGGTGGCCGCGTGAAACCACGCTATGTTTGAGGGGCGACAGCGGACACGCCTGCTGGTCGGTGGGCTCGTCGCCGTTGCCGTTCTCGCCGGCGGCGCCGTGATCGGGATGACTGTCTTGGGCGGGACGCAGTCGGGTGCCGGCTCACCGCGGATCGGCGCGAACGCCAGCGGGGCGTACGCCGGGATCGACGGCGTCAACGCGACCCGCGAGAAGGTCGTTCACCGGGGCTCGGAGACGTATCGGTCCGTCGCCAGGGTGTCCCTGCGGCCGGGCACCGATCAGCGCCGGATCACGATCCGGGAGACGACCAGCCGCCGCCACGAGACGATCGTGGAAAACGACTCCGTGATGACGATGTACGACCGTGACACCGGGGTCGTGCGGCGGTTCGAGCCGGCCGGGACGACAGACCCCCGGACGTTCGGGGATCGCGTCGAGCGGTTGTTCGAGCGAGTGAACGTCACCGCCAGGACCGCATCGGCGACAGCCGACGGCGTCTCGCCGCTGCCGGTCGTTCCCGTGGACACGGCCCGCCGAGCCACCGGCGCCAGTCACACGGCCACACTGAGGCTCACCTACGACGGGACGACCACAGTCAGCGGCCGGTCGGTCTACGTGTTGCGGCTGAGCGCCACGGGTGACGTGGGGGCTGCGTTCGAACAGACGCTGTGGGTCGACACGGAGCGGTTCTTCCCGGTGCAGCGACAGACCTCCTGGGTTGCCAACGGCGAGCCCGTGACGGCCAGAACGACCTACAGCCACATCACCTTCGACCCGGGGGTCACCGACGACACGTTCACGTTCTCTGCGCCACCGAACACCACAGCGAAGACGTACGACACGCCCAACCGGACGGTGTACCCGTCCGCACAGCGGCTGGCGGCGGCGACCGAGGCGAGCGTCCCCGAGCCGACGACGCCGGGGTCGCTGCGGCTGGTTGCGGCGACCGAGACGACGGGCCGCATCCACGGCGTGGGCCTGCGGTACGCCAACGACACCGCGAGCGTCACGGTCGCGAAATACGACCGCACGTATCCGGTCACCGGTGACCGCGAGATCCGGGTCGCCGGACGGAACGCCGCGGTGGCTGTCGGGCCGACGACGAGCATCTCGTGGAACTGCGCGACCTATCGGTACACCGTCCGGGGGAGTGGCGTGTCACTGGAGACGCTGCGGGAGGTCGCTGCGTCGACGGCCTGCGGGTAGCCGACCGCGGGGTGTCGCTTGGGACCCCCCAGCAAACGCTTTTGACGTGTGGCACACAACTGCGTGGTATGCACACGCGGGACGCCAAAAACCACGAGGAGGTGTGGTTGCTCGACCGGCTCGACGACTACGGCTTCGAGGACCCGGCGTTCCGATCCCGGGACTACGTGCTGGCGGTCGACGAGGCGACGAACGAGCGTGCGGGGTTCGCGCGCTTCCGCGTGCACACACCGGACGACACCGCGCGGGTCTGTGAGTTCACGAACATCGGCGTGCTCGACGACTGGCGGGGGCGAGGCGTGGGGGCCCATCTGCTCGCATACCTCGTCGCGGACGCCCGCGAGCAGGGGATCGAGGAGGCGTACGCGCTGACCGACGAGCCGGCGTACCTCGACCAGTTCGGCTTCGAGCGCGTCGACGAAGCCGAGCTACCGCCGCCGCTGGGCGACCGGCTGGCCGCGACCCGGGAGTCCCAGCCCGACGCCGAGGCGCTGTGTGTGGCGTTCGACGCGTTCGAGGTGCCCGAGCGGCTCCAGCGGCGCTTCGCCGGCGACGACGGCAGCGAGGACGCCGACGCAGGCGAGGACTTCGGCATCGACTCCGACACCGCGACGTACAAGTACGACACCGGCGGGTGACGGCGGCACAGCCCACAAGAGACGCCCCAGCACGCTGCGACCGCCGGGACGTGACCGACTCGCCGGGCTCGCGTGCTTTCCCGTGGCGCTCCAGTTCACTATCGCCGGCGTGTTCGACGGCAGCAGCTTCCTCGCCGTGCTCGTTGGCCGGCCGCCGACCCGGAGTTTCGCGGCTGACCCGCCGGGGGGCGACCGCGACGGCTACCGCGAGGACGTCTACGACGCGGTCGCCGAGCAGGTCGCGCGCCGGTCGTGCTGGGCCTCGACTGGGGGCACACCAACCCCGTCGCGCCGCTCCCGCTCGGTCGCGAAGTCACTGTCGACCCCGGAGCGCAGCGGGTCGTCGCCCGGGAGGAACGTACAAGGATTAAGACGGCGTCCGCCGTCCGTCCGGGTATGTACGACGAGGACGACCTCGCGGCGATTCGGGACGGCCGCGAGGACTGGGAAGAGGAGACGATGGGGCCGACGCTGGACCGCTTCGGGGAGCGCAAGGAGTCCTTCGAGACGGACACGGGCGGCCAGTCCGTCGACCGGCTGTACACGCCCGACGACGTCGCCGACCGCGACTACGACGCGGACATCGGGTTCCCCGGCGAGGAGCCCTACAC
This sequence comes from Halobacterium sp. MBLA0001, assembly GCF_049705385.1. Lineage (NCBI taxonomy): Archaea > Methanobacteriati > Methanobacteriota > Halobacteria > Halobacteriales > Halobacteriaceae > Halobacterium > Halobacterium sp. MBLA0001. Next base: position 1,135,420 of record NZ_JBNAMQ010000007.1, on the reverse strand, counting down.
GCGGGGCGTCTACCCGACGATGTACCGCGGGCGGCTGTGGACGATGCGCCAGTACGCCGGCATGGGGACCGCGGCCGAAACCAACGAGCGGTTCAACTACCTGCTCGACGAGGGCCAGACGGGGCTGTCGATGGCCTTCGACCTGCCCACCCAGATGGGGTACGATTCGGACGCCACGATGGCGCAGGGTGAAGTCGGGAAATCCGGCGTCGCCATCGACACGCTGGCGGACATGGAGACCGTCTTCGACGGCATTCCGCTGGACGAAGTCAGTACGTCGATGACGATCAACGCGCCCGCCAGCGTCCTGCTGGCGATGTATATCGCGGTGGGCGACCAGCAGGGCGTCGACCGCGAGGAGCTGCGGGGCACCATCCAGAACGACATCCTCAAGGAGTACATCGCGCGCAACACCTACATCTTCCCGCCGGAGCCGTCGATGCGGGTCATCACGGACATCTTCGAGTTCTGCGCCGCGGAGACCCCGAAGTTCAACACCATCTCGATTTCGGGCTACCACATCCGCGAGGCCGGCGCGACAGCCGCCCAGGAGATCGCGTTCACGCTCGGCGACGGCATCGAATACGTCCAGACCGCCCTCGACGCCGGCCTCGACGTCGACGAGTTCGCGCCCCAGCTCTCGTTTTTCTTCAACGCGCACAACAACATCCTCGAAGAGGTCGCGAAGTTCCGGGCGGCCCGCCGGATGTGGGCGACGATCATGGAGGAGCGCTTCGACGCCGACGACCCCAAGAGCAAGCAGCTGAAGTTCCACACCCAGACGGCGGGCTCGACGCTGACCGCCCAGCAGATCGACAACAACATCGTGCGGGTCGCCTACCAGGCGCTGGCCGCAGTACTGGGGGGAACCCAGAGCCTGCACACGAACGGGAAAGACGAGGCGCTGTCGATCCCCACCGAGGAGTCGGTGCGGACCGCGCTGCGCACCCAGCAGATCCTCGCCCACGAGTCTGGCGCGGCGGACACCATCGACCCGCTGGCGGGCAGCTACTACGTCGAAGGGCTCACCGACGACATCGAGGCCGAAGCCCAGGCGATCCTGGACGAGGTCGACAGTCGGGGTGGGATGCGGCGCGCCGTCGAAGACCAGTGGGTCCAACGCCAGATCCAGGACGTGGCGTTCGACCGCCAGCAGGAGATCGAGGAGAAAGAGCGCGTCATCGTCGGTGTCAACGAGTTCGAGGTCGACGACGAGGAGCCCGAGGCCGACATCGAGGAGGTCACTGCGGACGACGAGCGCCGCCAGATCGAGCACCTGAACGACGTGAAAGCCGACCGGGACAGCGAGGCCGTCGAAGCCGCGCTCGCGGACCTGCGGGCGGCCGCCGCGGGCGACGAGAACGTGATGCCGTATATCGTGGCCGCGGTCAAGGCGTACGCCAGCGTGGGCGAGATCTGCAACACGCTGCGGGACGTGTTCGGCGAACACCAGCCCGGGGCAGCCCTCTGAGGACGCCGCCACCACCACCGTGAGTTTTCCCGCTGGCCGCCGACCGTGGCGGTATGAGCAGCGATGACGCGTGGACGGCGGCAGCGCTCCCCGATCAGTCCGGCCGGCGGGTGGTGGTGACGGGCGCGAACAGCGGCCTCGGCTTCGAGGCCACGCGGGCGTTCGCTCGGGCTGGCGCGCACGTCGTCATGGCGTGCCGGAGCACCGAACGCGGCGAGGACGCCCGCGACGACATCGTGGCAGAGCTCCCGGGTGCGTCGCTGACAGTGCACGAGCTCGATCTCGCAGCGCTTGATTCGGTGGCGGCGTTCGCCGACTGGTTCACCGCGGAGTTCGACAGCCTGCACGTGCTCGCGAACAACGCCGGGGTGATGGCGATCCCGCGCTCGGAGACCGCCGACGGCTTCGAGACGCAGTTCGGCGTCAACCACCTGGGGCACGTCGCGCTCACCGCCGGGTTGCTGGGCGTGCTCCGGCGGACCAGCGGCGAGACGCGCGTCGTCACGCAGTCGTCGGGCGCACACCGGCGCGGCCGGATCGACTTCGAGGACCTCCAGCACGAGGCCGAGTACGGCAAGTGGGAGGCCTACAGCCAGTCGAAGCTCGCGAACCTCCTGTTCGCGTACGAACTCGACCGGCGGCTGCGGGCGGCGTCGGCGAGCGTGACGAGCGTTGCCTGCCATCCGGGGTACGCCGCGACGAACCTCCAACTCCGCGGTCCGCAGGCGGCGGGGTCGCGGCTGCGGCTGCTCGCGATGCGGGCCGCGAACGCGCTCGTCGGCCAGAGCGCCGAGCAGGGCGCGTGGCCGCTGCTGTACGCCGCAACCAACCCGGGCATCGACGGCGGTGAGTACATCGGCCCCGGCGGCGTCCTGAACATGCGCGGCCACCCCGAGCGCCAGCAGCCGAGCGCCCGGTCGCGTGACGAGGACACCGCGCGCCGCCTCTGGACGGTCTCCGCGGACCGCACCGGCGTCGACTTCGACCTGCCGGACCCCGCGTAGTCGGTGGCTTGATGAGCGCCCGCGGGCCACCTGCGAGTATGCACGTGGACCACGTCGGCGTCGCCACCGAGGACGCCGCGGACCTGGGCGAACTGTACACGGCGCTGCTGGGCGCGCCGGTCGCGCACGAGGAGGTCTTCGACGGACTGCACACGGTTTTCCTCGATCTCGGGGGGGACGGCTACGTCGAACTCCTCGAACCCGTCGACGAGGACACGACCGTCGGCCGGTATCTGCAGCGCACCGGCGGCGGCATCCATCACGTCGCGTTCGCCACCGACGATATCGAGGCCGCGCTGGAGACCGCCCGCGACGCGGGCGTCGACCGCATCGACGAGGAGCCGCGGGCCGGGGCCTGGGGCCACGACGTGGCCTTCCTACACCCCAAGGACACCGGCGGCGCGCTCATCGAGTTCGTCGAGCATTGACCGGTCAGTTCTCACTCACCGCGTCCCGCTGCGGGACATCGGGGTCGGTGACGAATCCGGCGGCGCTTGGCCTGCCAGACGCCCGTGAGTTCGCACTCGACGCCGGCCTCCTCCCAGACTTCCCGGACCGCCGTCTCCGCGAACGTCTCCCCGGGTTCGTGGCCGCCACCCGGGAGCACCCACTTCTCGGGGTCCCCAGGATGTCGAATGAGCAGGACGCGGCCGTCGGTGTCGGTCACGCGTGCGCCCGCACTGCCGCGACCACCGGCCGCGACGAGTTCGCGCCCGTGTGCGAACAGCGCCGGGTCGTTCTCGACAGTCTCGGTGTGGCACGGGAACGGGCCGTGGGCGTCGCGGAGGCGGTCGAGTCGCTGGTCGACCGCGCGCCGACTCCTGACGCTGATTGGTGTCGACACGCAAGCCCCCAGATTCAGGGCTCAGGGCCGAAGCTCTCGACTTTCGCGGCGTCGGTGTCGAAGCCTTCTGCCTCCAGCGCGTCGGTGGCGGCGCCGCAGAACGCCGCAAAGCCGTAGACGAACGCGGCCTGATCGGACGCGTCCGCCAGCGTCGCGACGGCGTCCTCGAACGCGTCGGTGACGACGAGCACGTCCGCGCCCGCGTCCGAAAGCGCGGCGAGCCGGGGTTCGTGGACGGGGGCCTCGTCCTGATAGACGAGCGCGACCTCGGCACCGGCGTCCATCGCTCGCTCGGCGATGGCGACGGCGGGGCCGACGCCCGGGCCGCCCGCGAGCAGCAACACGGAGGGCTCGCCCTGGTAGTAGTCCTCGCCGAACGGGCCTTCGACAGTGACCTCGTCGCCGGGGTCGCGGCCCGCGAGCCACGGGCCGAGCACGCCGTCGGGAGCCACGTCGACGGTCACCTCGAAGGTGTCGGCCACGGTCGGCGATGACAGCGTGTAGTATCGCCCCTCCGTTTCGCCGTCCTCGAACTCGCGGACGACGCGCACGAACTGTCCGGGTTCGGCGGTGAACCCTGCCGGGGTTTCGAACGTGACTGCGATGGCGTCCGGGCCGACGTCGTCGACCGCCTGCACTGTGACCGGGGTTTCGTCCATACGTGTGTCTGGTGGGCCACTCACCTAACCCGTTCGTTTCGGGACACCGACAGTCGGCCGCCAGATGTCACACCAGCAACTTCCGGGGTTCACGGTTCGGCGTCACACACCACGTGGTCGTACACGCCTGTGGGACCCGAGCACACGTACGTCCAGTTTCGCGATGCGTGCCAGCGGGTCCGTTGCATTCCAGCCGGGAGACGCCTTCAGAAGCCTTTTTGCTGGCGGCCCGGGTAGCCCGTAACGACATGCACGACGACCTGAACTGGGCCATCGGCGGGGAGGCCGGCGATGGAATCGCGTCCACCGGCAAGATCTTTGCGCAGGCGCTGTCGCGCGCCGGCCGGCACGTGTTCACCTCGAAGGACTTCGCATCACGCATCCGAGGTGGGTACACTGCCTACAAGGTCCGTACGTCGGTCGACCAAGTACAGAGTGTAGTCGACCGCCTCGACATCCTCATCGCGCTCACCGAACGCACCGTCGACGAGAACCTCGATGAGCTGCACGCGGACTCCATCATCATCTACGACGGCGACCGCACCGAGTTCGCCGACTTCGAATCCCCCGCGGAAGTCACCGGGCTCGACATCCCGCTGAAGGACCTCGCCGAGGACGCCGGCGGCGCGATCATGCGGAACATCGTCGCCCTGGGCGCGGTCTGTGCGGTCGCGGACTTCCCCATCGAGAACCTCGACGAATCCCTCGAAAAGCGGTTCAGCGGGAAGGGCGAACAGATCATCGAGAACAACAAGCAGGCGGCCCGCCTGGGTGCCGAGTACGTCGCCGAGGAGTTCGAGGACGTCACGCTCCCCTACGAGCTGGAGACCACCGACGAGGACTACGTCCTCCTGAACGGCGACGAGGCGATCGGCATGGGCGCAATCGCGGCCGGCTGCCGGTTCTACGCCGGCTACCCCATCACCCCGGCGACGGACGTCATGGAGTACCTCACGGGCCGCATCGAGCAGTTCGGCGGCCACGTCGTCCAGGCCGAGGACGAACTCGCGGCGATCAACCTCGCGCTGGGTGCGGCGCGCGCCGGCGCGCGATCGATGACCGCGACCTCCGGGCCGGGCATCGACCTGATGAGCGAGACGTTCGGCCTGGTCGCCACCAGTGAGACACCGCTGGTGATCGCGAACGTGATGCGGTCGGGCCCCTCGACGGGGATGCCGACCAAGCAAGAACAGGGCGACCTGAACATGATGCTGAAAGGCGGCCACGGCGAGATCCCGCGGTTCGTCGTCGCGCCCACGTCGGTCGCGGAGTGCTTCCACAAGACCGTCGAGGCGTTCAACCTCGCGGAGAAATACCAGCTCCCCGTCTACGTCACCGCGGACCTCTCGATGGCGGTCACCGAGCGCACGTATCCGCCCGAGGAGTTCGACATGGACGCGGTCGAGATCGAGCGCGGGAAGCTCGTCGACGAGGACGAGATCTCCGCGTGGCAAAACGACACCGAGCAGTTCCGACCCCACGCCGACACCGCCGACGGCATCAGCCCGCGCGCCGTGCCGGGCACCGAGGGCGGCGTCCACATGTCCACGGGCCTGGAGCACGACGAACTCGGTCGCCGCACCGAAGACACGGACGTGCGCGTCGACCAGGTCGACAAACGCTACCGGAAAGTCGACACCGCCCGCGAGCGCGAGCAGTTCGACTACCGCGAGTTCGGCGACAGCGACGCCGACAACCTCGTGGTCTCGTGGGGGTCGAACGAGGGCACCATCGTCGAAGCCCTGGAGTACCTCGACGGCGACGACGACCCCGACATCCGCGTGGTGTCGGTGCCGTACATCTACCCGCGGCCCGACCTCACCGACGAGGTCGAAGCCGCCGACGACGTCGTCGTTGTCGAAGCCAACGCCACCGGCCAGTTCGCCGACGTGATCGAGCACGACGTGCTCGAGCGCGTCACACGCATCAACAACTACACCGGCGTCGACTTCAAAGCGGACGAACTCGCCGCCGAAATCACGGAGTCCCTCGCATGAGCTCAGAGAACGTTCGATTCACCGACTTCAAGTCAGACAAGCAGCCGACGTGGTGTCCGGGATGCGGTGACTTCGGCACCATGAACGGCATGATGAAAGCGCTCGCGGAAACCGGCAACAGCCCCGACGACACGTTCGTCGTCGCGGGCATCGGGTGCTCGGGGAAGATCGGCACGTACATGCGGTCGTACGCGCTCCACGGCGTGCACGGACGCGCGCTCCCCGTCGGCACCGGCGTGAAGCTCGCGAACCCGGACCTCGAAGTGATGGTGGCGGGCGGCGACGGCGACGGCTACTCGATCGGTGCCGGCCACTTCATCCACGCCGTCCGGCGGAACGTCGACATCACGTACGTCGTGATGGACAACCGCATCTACGGGCTGACCAAGGGCCAAGCGTCCCCGACCAGCCGGTCGGACTTCGAGACGTCGACCTCGCCGGACGGCCCGAAGCAGCCACCGGTGAACCCGCTGGCACTGGCGATGGCTGCGGGCGGCAGCTTCATCGCACAGAGCTTCTCCTCGGACGCGCTGCGTCACCAGGAGATCGTCCAGGAGGCCATCGAACACGACGGGTTCAGCCTCGTCAACACGTTCTCCCCGTGTGTCACGTTCAACGACGTCGACACCTACGACTACTTCCGGGACAGCCTCGTGGACCTCAGCGAGGACGACGACTACGACCGCCACGACTACGACCAGGCCAAAGACGCCATCCTCGACGCCGGCAAGGAGTACCTCGGCGTGCTCTACCAGGACGAGGACTCGACGCCGTACAGCGAGGCCCACGGCGTCACCGAGAACATGGCCGAGCTCCCGGACGGCGCGCCCGACGGCGCCACCGATCTCGTCCGCGAGTTCTACTAGTCCCGGTTTACTTCGCCGGATCGCCTCCGGCGACCTCTCCTCGCGAAACTGCGATAAACACTCCCTGCTCGCTCCGTACCGCCGCTCGTGGTGGCCGGTGCGCTCATCCCGTTCGCGCGCCGATGCTTCGCCGACCGACTCTCACGTCTCAGTGCGTCAGCGGGACTTCCAGACCGGCCAGTAGCGGGCTTGGAGCGCGTTCCGGAGGCTGTGGATCGGGTCGAGGCCGGCATCCGGACCATCGGCTGGTTCGAAGTGTTCGGCGAGGTGTCCGGGGTGGCGTCACCGGCCGCTGTCGGTCGTCGACCGGTCGCACGTGCAGAGATCCACCGTGCAGGCACGAGGGCTGCCAGGGGCCCGCTGAGAGGAAACCTACAAGCCACCCGGGAGTAAAGCACGCGTTACGATCGTGTCCATGAGCGACCGCGGGTCGACCGGGACGGGGCGACTGGCGAAGGTCCGGCGGTACCGGCGGCTGATGTACGCGTGCATCGGCGTCGGCGTCGGCGGGTTCATCGTTGCCGCGGAGTTCGACTACCCGCTGGCCGGACTCGTGGTGTACTGGGCGGGCATCCTCGGCTCCCTCGCAGTCTGGAAGGGGACCTCCGTCACGCTGTACGACGAGCGCGACCTCGACCTGGAGCGCCGGGCGAGCCTGCTCACACTCCAGATTGCGGGCGTCGTGGGTCTACTGGCGATGACCACGCACGTCGTCGTTGACCAGATGCCGTCGGTGGACGTGCCCGAGGAGTTCGTCGGTGGCTTCCTCACCATCTCGGCCCTGTTCATCGTCTACGGCGTCGTCTACACCGCCATTCGCTACCGACGATGAGAAACCACGTGCGCGAACGCCGCGGCGAGGCCGACCTGAGTCAGGCCGACCTCGCGGCCGCCGTCGGTGTCACTCGGCAGACCATCAACGCCATCGAGCGCGACCGCTACGACCCCAGCATCGAACTCGCGTTCAAGCTCGCGGACTTCTTCGACTGCCGGATCGAGGACCTCTTCGACCCCGAACTCGACGGGTAGCGAAGGCGGCAGCGCTGCTCGGTGTTCTGTTCGGACCACCGACAGCTTTACCTTGGAGTGTAAAACATACTTTCCTGTAAACCTCGCTTTACACGCGAGTCGAGTCAAGCCATGTCCCCCACCGGCCTCGACACCACGACACCGACTGGAGACCGCCGATGACCGACCTCGCCATCCGCGCAGACGGCCTGACGAAGCGTTACGGCGACGAAGCTGCGGTCGACGACCTCGACCTCGCCGTGCCCGCGGGCAGCGTCTACGGCTTCCTCGGACCGAACGGTGCCGGGAAGACGACGACAATGCGCCTGCTCACCTCCCTCACCGATCCCACCGCGGGGACCGCCGAGGTCGCCGGCGTTCCAGTCACCGACCGGGCGGCGCTCACCCCGCGAATCGGTTACCTACCCGCCGATCCACCGGTCTTCGACGAGCTGACGGGCTGGGAGCAGCTCCGGCACGTCGCCCGACTCCACGGGCTCGACGACGGCGAGGCGGACACCCACATCGAGTCGCTGCTGGAGCGGTTCGACCTGCTCGCGGACGCCGACCGCCGCATCGAGTCGTACTCCACAGGCATGACGAAGAAGATCGGCGTGGTCGCCGCGATGCTCCACGACCCGGACGTCCTGTTCCTCGACGAACCCACGTCGGGGCTGGACCCCCGGGCCGCCCGCACCGTCAGGGACACCGTCGCGGACCTCGCGGCGGGGGACGCGACTGTCCTTCTCTCCACGCACGTCCTCCCCGTCGTCGACGAACTCGCGGACACCATCGGCGTCATCGACGACGGCGTCCTCGTCGCCGACGGTGACCCAGAGAACCTCAAATCGACCGCCCGCGAGGGCAGCGCGACCGACCTGGAGACCGTCTTCATGGAGGTGACTGCGGATGCCGACGCCCCGCTCCCGGATTCGTGAAGCCGTCCCCGACGCCGAGGCCGCAGTCGAGTTGGCGCGCGTCGACCTCGTGCGGGGCTACCGGAAGCTGCGCGGCCAGGACTTCTGGCTGCTGTACGGCGCGCTCTCGGCCGTCGGCTTCGCGCTCATCACGGTGTACGCGTACTCGCTCGGCCACGACACCGGCGTCGCGCTGGCGGCCGGTGAGACGCCGTGGTTCGCGGCCGGCGGTGCGGCGACCGCCTGGAGCGTCGCCTGGCTGTTCACGGTCGCGATGCTCGTCGTCGAGGCTGTCGGTTCGAACGGCGACCTCGACAACGACGGCCACTACCTCACGCTCCGCCCGACCGCCGACATCACCGCCGGGAAGCTCGCGAGCGCCGCTGTCAAGCTCGCCGGGTTCATGCTCTTCCCGGCACTCGGGCTGGCCCTCGGGCTGAGCCTGGGACTGGGAACGCCGGTCCCCGTCCTCGGCGTCGTCGCCGCGGCGACAGTCACCGTCACGTCGGCGGCAGCCACCGGCTACCCCGTCGGCTTCCTGCTGAAGGGCGTCGTCCGCCGGTCGAACGTCCTCACGCAACTGAAGCCGGTGCTCGGAGTGGGTATCGGCCTCGGGTACTTCGCTGTGATGCTCACCGGGGAGTTCACGACCGCCATCGACGCCCTGCGACCCGTGCTCCGCGCGCCCCCGCTCTGCTGGCTCGGCGACCTCTCGCTGGCGACAACGCCCGGCGTGACTCCCGGCGCCACCGGTGTCGCTGGGGCGTTCGCCCTCGGTGTCGTCGTCGCAGGCGCCGGCGTCCTTCTCGCGGTGCCGGCCGCCCGGTACGCCTGGCGCGCCGACGGGATGGCGTCGACCGAGAGTGACGGCGAACCCACGACTGCGCCCGACCACGCGGTCGACAGACTGCTCGGCGTGCTGACGCGCGCGCCTGCGACCCACGGCGTCGCGAGCACGGCACTGTTGCAGATCTACCGGTCGCCGCTCCGGCTGGTTTTCGTCGCCTTCCCGTTGGTGGGGGCGATCCCGGTCGGCGAGCAGGTCCTCGCCGGCGGCACCGTGCCGCGGTACGCGCCCTGGCTGGCCGTCTGGTATGGTGCGTGGGCGGGCGGCGCGGCGCTCCCCCTCAACCCCCTCGGGAATCAGGGCAGGTCGCTGCCGTCGCTGCTGACGGCGCGCGCCGGCGGCCGGCACGTCGTCCGCGGCTACGTCGCGGCGACCGGCGTTGTCGCTGTCCCTGTCAGCGGGGCTGTGGCCGGCCTGCTCGCCGGCGCCGCAGGCTACTCGTTGGGCGGCGTACTGGGCGTCGTGGTCGCAGCCGGCAGCGCTGTGCTGGCCGCATCCGTGCTCGCAGCCGGGGTCGGCAGCGTCTTTCCCCGCTTCGAGGGCGTCGACCTCGCCGGGTCCCGCCGCGCCGTGCCACCCAGCAAGGTCGCGTACGGCGTGTTCTCCGCGACACTCACGGCGGCCGTCGTCGCGGTCACCGTCGTCCGGAGCGACGTCCTCCACGATGCAGTCACCGTGCTCGTCTCGCGGACGCTGCCGTTTGGTTGGCGTGTGAGCGCGGGCACCGTCGAAACGGGGGCCTTCGTCGCGCTGGCGGCGGTCGCTGTTGCGCTTCCGGTGGCCTACCGGGTGGCAGTGGCCCGGCTCGGGGGCTACCGGCTGGCCTGACCGAGCGCGCACGAGCCGGTGTCGGGGAGTCCCACCCCTTTGCGGGCGTCAGGAACGTTCCCGCGTGTTTTTAGTCCCCGGCGTGGTTCAGAGTGAACAACTAGCCGTGCGCGGGCCGGTGGTCGTGACTGGCTGCTGACAGCACCCGGTTCAGGGCGACTGACTCGCGTCACCCTTCGGCGTGATCGATCCTATGTCAGACATGCACGACGTTATTGTCGCCGGTGCCGGCCCAGCAGGAGCACAGTGCGCGCGCGACCTCGCGGAGCGGGGCTACGACGTGGTCGTCCTCGAAGCCGAACCCGAGGACGAGTTCCCCCGCCAGTCGAACAAGTCCACTGCGGGCACGTTCGCGTCCATGATGGGCGCGTTCGGCGTGCCCGACGACGTGGTCATGCAGTACACCGACGACGTTGTGTTGGAATCCCCCCACGAGTATTTCGTCCAGGATCAGCCCGGCGCGGTCCTGGAGTTCGCGGAGTTCAAACAGTGGCTGGTCGCCGCCGGCGAACAGCAGGGTGCCGAGTACCGGTTCGAGGCGCGCGTGAACAACCCGATCACGGAAGCCGGGGAGATTGTCGGCGTGAAGTACGACGGCGACGAGGAGGTGTACGGCGACATCATCATCGACGCCACCGGCCCGGCGGCGCCGCTTGCGAAGAAACTCGGCGTGACGGACCTCCGGCGCAGCAACCAGGCCATCGGCATCGAGTGGGAGATGGAGAACGTCGCCGTCGACCACGAGGGGTACGCCGACCTGAGCGACGCGATGATGCTGCGCCTGGATCACGACCTCGCGCCCGGCGGCTACTCGTGGATCTTTCACACGGGCGCTGACACCGCAAAAGTCGGCATCTGTTACATCCAAAACGAGAGCTACCAGCGGTTCGGTGACGCCTCGAAGAGCATCGACGACCACCTCGACTACTGGATGGAGACCGATCCGCGCCTCGCCGACGCCACGAAACTGGCGGGCAAACAGCACCGCGGGTCGGCGCACATCCAGTTGCCGGCGAACTTCTCGACGGACAACTTCATGGCCATCGGGGACACCGTGCCGACGGTCGACCCGCTGTGGGGGGAGGGGATCCACAAATGCATGGAGTCGGCGCGCGCGGCCGCCATCACCGCCGACCGGTGTTTCATGGGCGACAACCGCGATACGTCCGCGGACGCGCTGTCGATCTACGACGACCTCTGGCACAAGCGTGTCGCGCCGAACGCGCGGATGCGGCTGACCATGACCCAGCTGCTGTATCTCGCGTCCAACGAGCGCTACGACCGCCTCATGAGCGACCTGCAGACGGCCGACGTCGGGACGCTGTCCGGCGCGAACGAGGGCGGGCTGCGGTCGCTGCTCGAGTTCGTGCACACCGAAGACGTCCCCCTGCTCGCGCGGTTCGCCCGCGACCGGCTGCGCGCGTGAGGACACGCCGGCGTTCTCGCCGCATCCACAACCGCTAACCACCTACCCGTTGTTGCTATGCGTATGGCACAGGACACACAGCAGCGCGCGGCGGTCGTCGAGGAGATGCCCGAGTTCGGACTGGGAACCTGGGAGAACGAGGATCCCAGTGCGTGCGCGGACAGCGTACGAACCGCCCTCGAAATGGGGTATCGGCACATCGACACGGCACAGATCTACGAGAACGAGGACGCCGTCGGCGACGGCATCGCGGCCGCCGACGTCGACCGCGAGGACGTCTTCCTCGCGACGAAGGTGTGGACGAGCGAGCTCGGTGACGGCGACGTTGCGCCCGCGACCGAACAGAGCCTGGAGAAGCTCGGCGTCGACTACGTCGACCTCCTGTACGTGCACTGGCCGGCAAACCAGTACGACGCCACGGAGACGCTGGCTGCGCTGGCCGACCTGCAGGCCGACGGCGTGACCGAGCGCATCGGCGTGAGCAACTTCGAGCCCCGGCATCTCGACGAAGCCGAAGACGTCCTGGGCGAGTTGCCGTTCGCCAACCAGGTGGAGTTCCACCCGCTCCTCCAACAGGAGGAGCTGCGCGAGTACGCCGACGGCGAGGACATCGAGCTGGTGGCGTACTCGCCGCTGGCCCGCGGTGAGGTCTTCGACGTGCCCGAGATCCAGGCCGTCGCGGAGAAGCACGGCGTCAGCGAGGCGCAGGTGAGCCTGGCGTGGGTGCGCCGGAAGGGCGTCACCGCCATCCCGAAGGCGACCGGCGAGGACCACATCGCCGACAACTGGGCGAGCCTCGATCTCGAACTCGACGACGAGGACGTCGCGAAGATCGACGGCATCGACCGCCGCGAGCGACAGGTCGACCCGGAGTTCGGGCCCTGGAACTGAGCCGACCGTAGCGCCGACCCACCACACGCAGTATTTCTCGACGAGTCCCCGAATCGAACCGACACCGCAGCCCCGCGAGCCGCGACTTTGCGCTGCAAAGTGGGTTTGTAGTGCAAAGTTATTTGTAAGTCGGTGTCAGTGACGTAGTATGAGCATCGAGACACGTGGCGGCCCGCCCCTGGGCCGGCTCCTCGAACAGACCACGGCGTTCGCCGTGCGAACCCTCCAGACGCTCCGCCGGAACAGCGCTGTCGCCTTCTGGGCGGTGGCGTTCCCCGCGATGTTCTACCTGCTGTCCGTGTCCCTTTTCATCGACACCGGAGGGATGCCGGCCGAGGTCGTGAGCGCGGTCAAAGCCACGCACGCCGTCTCGTACGGGGCCTTCGCGGCCCTCACCGTGTTCCTGAGCACGTTCTCCCGGTCGCTCGTCGCGGACGTCGAACGCGGCCGATACCGCCAGTTCCGAGCACTCCCCGTGTCGCCGGCAGCGGACTTCCTCGGACGGTTCGCGGCCGCCTACCTGTTCGCCGTCGCCGCCGTCCTCGCTGTGCTGGGCGTCGGTGCCGCCACGGGAGCGGCGTTCACGCTCCGGTCGGCCGCCTCGATCCCCGTGGCCCTGCTCGGGCTGCTGGCGCTCGGCCTGTTCGCCGCCAGCATCGCCGTCGTCCTCGTCGCCGTCGTCCCGGACGCGAAGTTCGCGAGCATCGTCGCCGTCAGCGTCGTCATGCTCGCCTTCTTCCTCACCGGCTACAACGGCATCCAGCCCGGGATGCTCGCCGGCGCTGCCGACTTCGTGAACGTCGTCCCGAACGCGCTGGCCACCCGGCTGGCCGTCCACCACCTCGTCGCCGCCGGCGGGTGGACGCAAGCCGGACTGGCACCGCCCGGCGCGCCGACGAGCATGGGTCACGTCGCGCTGCTCGCGGGCTACGCAGTGGCCGGACTCGCGCTCGCCGTCGCCGCCACCCGCCGCTCGCTCTACGGGGGTGCGGTCCGGTGAGCGTCGACCGGCCAGCCGTCGAGGCGCGGAACGTCCACAAGGCCTACGGCGAGGACGGCGTCCTCGACGGCATCGACCTCACCGTCGCTGAGAACGAAGTGCTGCTGTTGATGGGGCCCAACGGCACCGGGAAGACGGTGTTGCTGTCGTGTCTCGCCGGTGGCACCGAGCCGTCGGAGGGCTCCGTGTCGGTGTTCGGGACGCCCGTCAGCGAAGACGGCGGCCGGACCCTCTCGCTGCTGCTGCAGGGCGGCGCGAGCGTCGACACGCTCTCTGGCCGCGAGACGGCCGCGTTCTACTCCCGGCTTCACCCCGAGTTCACGGACCGCTGGCGGACGTACGTCGACGACCTCGGTATCGACGGCGACCTCGACAAACGCATCAAGTACTACTCGGAGGGCATGAAACGCAAGCTCGAACTCTCGCTGGCGCTGTCCGTCGACGCGCCGCTGTACCTCCTCGACGAACCGACGGCGGGCGTCGACCTCTCGATGGTGCAGTCGTTTCACCGCGTCATCCGCGACCGCGTCGCGGACGGCGGGACCGTCGTCGCCACGAGCCACCGGCCCGTCGACGCCGACCTCGCCGACCGCGTCGCGTTCGTGAACGGGGGCGGCGTGCTCGCCGTCGACACCCCCGAGGCGCTGTTGGACGGCGTCCCGACCGTCGTGCGAGTGGTCGGCCAGGCAACCGCCGGCGACGCCCTCGCCCCGCACGTCGTCGGCGACCCGTTCTACCACGGCGACGAACGCCGCGGATTCCTCCGCGAGCACGCGACCCTCGCGGACATCCGCGAGCACGCCGGCGACGCCACCGTCGAGACCGTGGAGCCGAGCTACACCGACGCGTTCAACTACTACGTCCACGCAGCCGCCGACAATGAGTGAGGACGTCGACCCCCGGGCACTCCAGCAGGACCTCGACCGCATCAAGGACGCGATGGGGATCGCCGAGCGCTACGAGAGCGCACCCGAACAGTGGCTGCTGTTCAGCGTCCTCGTGGCGGCCGGGAGCGCCGTCTCCCAGGTCCTCCTCTTCGCGCGGGCAGCCGGGTTCTGGTACCCCGTCGTCTGGGTCGGGCTGTTCGGTGCCGGCTCCCTCGTGCTCTCCCGGCGGTACGACTACGCCTTCGGGCCGGGCCACAGCGAGCCGAACGTCGGCTTCCAGATTCTCGTCGTCTACTTCGGGTCGTTCGCCGCGCTGTCCGCCGTCGACCCGTTCCTCCCGGAGCTCGGCTACCTGGCGGACAACGCGCTCACGCTCGGACTCGTCGCCGTGATGCTCGGGCTCGGCTACCTCGTCGCCGGCGAGACGCTGAAGGCCTACCGCATCCGTGCACGGGACCGCTACGTGCTACACGGGGGTGGCCTCCTCCTGGTCGCCCTGGGCGTCGCCATCCCGACCGTCGACGTCCTGCACACGTGGAGCTACGCCGCCTTCGGCGCATCGTACGTTGTTTACGCCGCAGCCTCCTACCTCGTGTTGACCCGAACGTAGGATGGACCTCGACAAGCTCGTCCACCAGCCGACCCGGCTCGAACTGTTCGCGTACCTCTACCGGCACGGCGAGTCCAGTTTCGGCGACCTCACCGGCGAACTGGACCTGACGGAGGGGAACCTCTCCAGTCACCTCCAGCGCATGGAGGACGCCGACGCCGTCGAGGTCCGCAAGGAGTTCGTGGACAAGCGACCGCACACGACGGCGGTGCTCACCGAGGACGGCGAGGCGATGTTCGAGGACCACGTCCAGACGCTGCAGGGACTCATCGACGGCCTGGAATAACGGAACACGAGGCGTTCGACGGGCTGTCCGAACCGCCTACGGTTCGAGGCGGTCGGGATCCCGCGGGAAGAGGATCGCTTCCTTGATGTTGTCGAGGCCGGCGAGCTGCTGGATGAGCCGGTCGATGCCCAGCCCGTAGCCGCCGTGGGGCGGGACGCCGTAGCGGAACGCGTCGAGGTAGAACTCGAAGTTCTCCGGCTCGACGCCCTGCTCGCGCATCTTCGCCGTCAGGCGCTCGATGTCGTGCTCACGCTGCCCGCCGGAGGACAGCTCCTGGCCGCGGTACAGCAGGTCGAACTTCCGGGAGGCGACGTCGTCGCCGTCGACGTCCTGGCGATAGTAGAACTTCTCGTCCGGGTAGCCGACGACGAACACGGCGGGGTGGCCCTGCTCCTCGAAGTACTCCCCGAGCAGGCGCTCGCCTTTCGTGTCGAGGTCGTTGTCGTCCTCGGGGACGTGGTCGTACTCGTCGGCGAGGATCTCGCGGGCTTCCTCGAACGTGATGCGCGGGAAGTCCGCCTCGGGGACCGAGAGGTCCGAGCCGAGTTCGTCGAGTTCGCGCTGGGCGTGCTCGACGACGTGTCGGATGGTGTGGCGCAGGGACTCCTCCTGGACGTCCATCACGTCGTGGTGGTCCTCGACGTAGCCGAGCTCCACGTCGAACATGGCGATCTCGGAGACGTGCCGGGAGGTCCCGAAGTCCTCGGCGCGGAACGCGTGGCCGACCTCAAACAGTCGGTCGACGCCCGAGGCGACGAGGATCTGCTTGTAGAGCTGTGGGCTCTGGGAGAGATAGGCCTCCTTGTCGTAGTAGACGACCGGGAAGAGGTCCGCGCCGCCCTCAGCGCCCGCCGTCGAGAGTTCGGGTGTGTCGACCTCCTCGAAGCGGTTGTCGTAGAACCAGTCGGTCATCGCGCCCATCGCCTTCGAGCGCAGGGAGAACACCGCCTTCGTCGAGGGCTTGCGCACGTCGAGGTGGCGCTCGTCCAGCCGCGTCGAGAGGTCGGCGTCGACGTCCTTCGAGATCTCGATGGACGGCACGTCGGTGGCTTCGCTGACGACGGTGAGCTCGGTGGGCGCGAGTTCGACGCCACCAGGGGCCTGGTCGCTGGCCTCAAGCGTGCCGGTGACCTGCACCACGTCCTCGCTGGAGAGGCCTTCGGCCGTCTCGAAGAGGTCGGGGGTGTCGTCTTCTTTCGCGACGACCTGCAGGCGGCCGGTGGCGTCCCGCACGATGACGAAGAGGATGCCGCCGAGGTCGCGGAGTTCGTGGACGTGGCCGGCGATGGTGGTGTCTTCGCCGTCGTCGTCGGGCGTTACGTCTTCGATGTAGGTTCGTTCGAGCATTGGTGGAGTTGTGGATGGCTGGTTGGCGGCGCGTTGCGACGGCGTCCGGGCAGTCGGGAGAATGGGTGGTGGCCTGCTCACGCAGGCGCATTGCCGCCGGCGACACCCCGACCACGGTCACGGCGGGCGTCGCGCGATCCGACCGGTGTGCGTGTCGCCGTCATCGTCGCTGTTGCCGAGTCGTGCGTCCACGTACGTATGATTTGCGAACCTGCGCAGCGCAGCCGTGGTGCAGCGTCCGCGCGGTTCACTGTGAGGGGCTTGTGGCGCGTTCTGCGCGTCGGGGTCCTGGCGTGGGGAAGCCCGCCGACGTGAACCGGGCCGACTTACATGTAACCGAGATCGCGCAGCCGCTCCATCAGGTCCTCTTTGTCCTGGGCGCGGCCGGCGCGCTCGGTGGTGTTTTCGAGGTCCTGGAGCCACGCGGGTTCCTCGGCGGCCTTGTCCGTGGAAACCTCACTCCCCAGCGAACGGAAGCCCTTGAAGTACTTGGGGGAGACGGGGATGTCCTCGTGGGTGAGGTCGTTGGGGAGGTCGTCGAAGTCCTGGGGGACGTAGCCGTCGTCCGGGAAGTCCGCGACCGTCTCGGGGACGACGTAATACCAGAAGGCGTCCCAGACGGCGGCTTCGTCGAACTGGAGGATGGGTTGGATGCGGTCGTGGGGCGGGTAGACGTCGGGGTCGTGGCGCGGGCTGAAGAACGTCTCGTCGGCGCGGGCGTCCTGTTCGTCCCAGCGGATGCCCGAGAGGATGCCGTCGACGTCGTGCTCCTCGAGGGCGTTGTTGAGCGCGACGGTCTTCAGGAGGTGGTTGCCGACGTAGGTGTCGAGCAGGAACGGGAACGAGTCCTCCTCGTATTCGAGGAGGTCCCGGACGTGGTGTCGGTTCTGGTCGTCGAGTTCGCTGATCGGGATGTCGTCGCCGGGTTCGAGGTCGTTGGCGGTGACGTAGTCGCCGACGTCCTCGTTGCGGGCGTAGACGACGTCGAGGTCCCATTCGTCGGCCCAGTGGTCGACGAAGTCGTGGAGTTCGTCGAAGTGCTGGAAGTGATCGATGAAAATGGTTTCGGGGACATCGAGGTCGAACTGGTCGGCGACCTCCTTGACGAAGTACAGCGTGAGCGTCGAGTCCTTACCACCGGTCCACATGATGGCGGGGTTGTCGTAGGATTCGAGGCCGTCGCGCGTGACCTCGATGGCCTGCTCGATTTTCGCGTCCAGCGTCGAGTAGTCAGCGGGGCTCTCACCGTCACCGTCGTGGTAGTCGACGTCGAGGTAGTCCGGGAAGTCCTCGCTCATGGCTTCGGGGTCTACCCGGTAACGTATATGCGTGTGGATATCCGCCGACGGCTGGGGCGGGAGAGGGGCGCGTTAGGGGTTGGGAGTCGGGGCGGCCTTTTGCAGGGCGGTTTCGGCGATGTTGCCGCCGTAGTCGGCGCTTCGGGAGAGTGAGTCCACGACGAGGCCGAGGTGTTGGGCGTGGTGGGCGGTGAGGCCGTGGAGGCGGTCATCGACGTCGCGGGCCTGGTCGTCGATGTCGCGGACTTGTGCGCGGGCTTGGGTGGCGAGGGCGGTGGCTTCGTCGGCGGTGTCCGCGAACAGGGCGTCCATGGCGGTCTCGATGATGTCGGTGGCGTCCGCCTGGAGGGTTTCGAGGGCGTCGACGACGTCCTCGGGGATGTCGTCGTTGAGGTCGTGTGTGGCGGTTGCGATCTTGGTGGCGTGGTCGGCGACGCGTTCGAGTTGGCGGGCGCTGGAGTGGTAGTCGAACGCGACTTCCCGCGTGATGCCGATCTCTTGGGCGACCGTGGGCGAGCGCAGTGCACCCCGGAAGATGCGTGACACGACGTACCAGAGGCGGTCGACGTCGTCGTCGCGGTTCGTGACGTCGCGGGCGATGTCGGGGTCTCGGGTGGCGAGCGCGGTGACGGCGTCTTCGAGCATGGAGACCGCGATGAGGTGCATGCGCCGAACGGCGTTGTGGATGGACAGCTCCGAGGAGTCGAGGAGGTCCTGGATGACGACGCGCTGGCTGGTTTCTTCGAGGACTTCGAGGCCGACCAGCCCCTGGGTGGCGTCGCGGATGACGCGGCGCTGGTCGGGATCGATGGACTCGGCTTCCAGGGCGAGCACGTCGAAGCCGCTGACGTACATCGTCATGACTGCGCGCATGAGCTCTTCGCCGTGCATGTCGGTGATCGTCAGCGTTCCTTTGTCGGTGTCGGTGTCGTCGATGGGGGTCAACAGGAGGGAGCCGCTGTCCGGGTGAAACCCCACCTCGTCGCCGGCCTCGACGCTGTGATCGCGCGCCCAGTCTTTCGGGATGGATACGGTGAACGTTGAGCCGCCGGTGACCTGGACTTTCCGTCGTTCCATGCGACCACGTATCGATGCCTGTAATATAAATCCCGGTCACGATACATAGTTACTACACCAAACCACTGTAGAGGAGAATAAAGCGCTTGCAGGCGCTCGGGTCGAAATATACATCGACGACGAGCGTCGAATCGATTCGCGGACATGCGATGTGAACTGTTCCCTATGTACTGCTATATATACGTAATAGCAGAGTACTTATTCACATCGCGGCGAGCATACGACGATGCCAGCAGACGACGCCGAACGCACCACACGTACGCGCCGTCAAGTTCTCGCCGGGATGGGGGCAACCGGCGCGGCAGCGCTCGCCGGCTGCCAGAGCACGTCATCCGAGGATCCCGCCGACGACTCGCTGTCAGGCACCGTCGACTTCGCTGGAAGCTCGACAGTGTTCCCGCTGGCGACCACTATGTCAGAGCTCTTCCGCGGCGGCGACACCGGCGAGGCACACCCGGACGTCAACTTCAACCCCAAATCCACCGGCACCGGTGGCGGGTTCGCCAACCACTTCTGCACCGGTAACGCCGACCTCAACAACGCCTCCCGAGAGGTTCGGGACGCCGAGGCACAGCAGTGTACGGACAACGACATCGAGCCCGTCGAGTTCACTGTCGCGACGGACGCGCTGACCGTCATCGTCAACACGGACCTGGACATCGACAGCATCACCGTCGACGAGCTGCGGAGCATCTGGTCGGCCGAACGCGACACCGAACAGTGGTCCGACGTGAACCCCGACTGGCCCGACGAACCGCTGGAGCTGTACGGCCCGTCGAGCGCCTCGGGCACCTACGACTACTTCATCGAGTCCATCCTGCACGGCGGCGACACGGAGCTCACGCACATCAGCGGCGGGAGCTACACCGGCACCGAACAGGACCGGACCATCATCCAGGGCGTCGAGGGATCGGCGAACGCGATGGGATACCTCGGGTACGCGTACTACTCGAAGAGCGGCGACCGCGTGAAAGCGCTTGCCGTCGACGACGGCGACGGCGAGCCGGTGAAGCCGAGCCTGGAGACCGCGCGATCCGGGGCGTACACGCCGCTTTCCCGGCCGCTGTTCACGTACGCGGCGAAGTCGTCGCTGGCCGAGCCCGCGGTCGCGGCGTTCCTCCGGTTCTGGCTCGAGCACGCCACGAGCGAGGCGATCGTCGCCGACCAAGTGGGCTACGTGCCCCTCAGCGAAGAGGTTCAAGGAGAACAACTGGACGCGCTGACTGAGGCCATCGACGCGGCCGGCAGTGCGGACGAGTAGCGCGTCGCCCCACCCAGCAAAGACTGTATACGTACGCTATGACTGATTCAAACCAATGAGCGGAGACGACCTCGAAGCGGCGCTCACGACGCGCACCCAGAACGCCCCTTCAGAGTTGCTCTCCCGGTCGTTCTTCTTCCTGTGTGCAGCCCTCTCGATCGTGACGACGATCGGGCTCATCGCGTTGCTGGCGACCGAGGCTGCGAAGTTCTTCACGTTCTCCGCGCCGCTGGTCGGCGTCGACGGCGCGACCGCGGGCATCGTGGAGTTCCTTACTGGAACGAACTGGGACCCAACGAACGGCAGTTTCGGCGTGCTCGCGTTGGTGTCGGCGACGCTGATGGTGATGATCGGCTCCTCGATCATCGCGTTGCCGCTCGGACTCGGCACCGCGACCTACCTCAGCGAGTACGCCAGCCCCCGACTCCGGTCGGTCCTGAAGCCCGCCCTGGAGATCCTGGCGGGCATCCCGACGGTCGTGTACGGGTTTTTCGCCGTCATCTACATCACGCCCGCACTGGGCACGGTCCTCCCGGGGTTGAGCAAGTTCAACATGCTCTCGGCGTGCGTCGTCGTGGGCATCATGATCATTCCGATGGTGGCGTCCATCAGCGAGGACGCCATGTCCGCCGTGCCCGACGAGCTCCGGCAGGCGGGCTACGGAATGGGCGCGACGAAACTCGAAGTGTCGACCGGCGTCGTCGTGCCGGCGGCGCTGTCCGGCATCTTCTCGTCGTTCATCCTGGCGCTGTCGCGCGCCATCGGCGAGACGATGGCGGTCACGATCGCCGCCGGGTCGACCGCGCGGTTCCTCAACATCATCGACCCAGGGGCGTACACGGAGTCCGCGCTCCCGATGACGGCGGCGATGGTGAAACTCGTGAAAGGCGACGTGACCGGTGGCGGGCTCGCGTACCGCAGCGTGTTCGCGATCGGGGCCACGCTGTTCGTGATTACGCTCGTGATGAACATCGTCAGTGACGTGATCGCACACCGATTCAAGGAGGAGTACTGAGATGGCAGCCGACACCAGCGACGTAACGGCGGGCTTCGGGCAGGTCAGTCGCACCGCGGGTCGCGTGTTCCGCGCGCTCCTGCTTGCGGCGACCCTGTTCGGCATCGTGTTCGTGACGATCCTGCTGTTGTACGTCGCAAACGACGCGATCCAACCGCTGACCGCCGATCCGGGGTGGCATCTCACGTTCTTCCTCACGCTCGTGGTGCCGACCGCCGGCGTTGGCGCGTTCGTCTACCGGCGCAGCCAGGCCGCCTTCCAGACCGGCATGCTCGCGCTGGGGTTCGTGGCCGTCGCGTTGCTGTTCAGCGGCGGCGCGGCGATGCTGTTCATCGACATCGTGCGCCCGCTGACGTGGCTGGCGGTTGTGGTCGCACTGGCGGTGCCGGCCGCCATCACCGTCGGCGTGACCGCCTACGACCAGCGGCTGCCGTTCCTCGCACGGTTCGGCGTGACGACTGCGGCGTTCTATCTCTCGCTGTTCGGTCTGCCCGGCCCGCTGGGGACGGTTGCGTCCTGGCTCTCGCAGCTCGGGCTCCCCATCCCACTGGGAGCGACACTCGGCAGTGTGCGCCTCGTGCCCAGCGTGGTCGACGTGGTGTCCGGGGTGCCGGTTGCGCCGGCCCCATGGCTGATGCTCGTGGCGACCGTCGGCGGCCCGATCGGGGTCGTCGCGGGCCACGCGGTGGCGCGAGACCGCGGGCGGCGGGCGCGCGTCGCTGCGAGCAGTGCGTTCCTCGCAGTCGTCGCGGTGGCCGGTGTCGTCGGCCCGGCGGTCGGCGTTACGCCGGTGCCGGCGGTGGTCGTCGCGGCGGTCGGGGTGGTGCCGCCGGCTGCGTACGCGGCCGACGTTGCGGTCAACGCCCCGCGCGAGCGGGTCGGACTGGCGGTGCCGGCGACCGTGATCGTGGGGTCGCTGGTCGGCGCCGGGATCGTGTCCGTCGTCGGCTTGGCCGGCCCGCAGTCGTGGGTCGACTGGGCGTTTCTGACGTCCGCGCACAGCACGAACGCCGAATCAGCCGGGTTCTACCCGTCGATCGGTGGGTCGATCCTGCTCATGCTGAGCGTCGCGGTGCTGGCGTTCCCGGTGGGCGTCGGCGCAGCGATCTATCTCGAAGAGTACGCACCGGACAACTGGCTGACGCGTGTGATCGACGTGAACATCTCGAACCTCGCGGGCGTGCCGTCGGTCGTCTACGGGCTGCTCGGGTTCGGGCTGTTCGTCACACACCTCAATCGGCCCGCGGGCACGGTGCTGATCGGCGGCGCGACGCTTGGCCTGTTGATCCTGCCGATCATCATCATCTCCGCGCGGGAAGCCATCCGGTCGGTGCCGGAGGCCCAGCGCGCGGCCTCCGACGGGATGGGAGCAACCAAGTGGCAGACCGTGCGCAACGTGGTGTTGCCGCGATCGTTCTCCGGCATCCTCACCGGCACGATCCTCGCGCTGGGTCGCGCCATCGGCGAGACGGCACCGCTGATCATGATCGGTGCGCCCACGATCAAGTTCTCGCTGCCCACGCAGGTCTCGGAGACGGTCACCGCGATGCCGTTGCAGGTGTACGCGTGGTCGAGCCTCTACGCGACCCCGGATTTCTACACCAAGGTGGTGCCGGCCGGTGTGGTCGTGTTGGTGACGGTGTTGCTCGCGATGAACTCCGTGGCGATCGTGCTCAGGAACAAATACCAATCACATGACTAACCAACGATGACCGAGAACACGGCGGAGACGGCCGACGAATCGAGCGATGGCGGTGTCACCGCGACCACCGGCGCGGCGACGACGACACCGACGACACCCCCCGAGCCGGTGATCAGAGCCAGGGATCTGGATGTGTTCTATGGCTCCGAGCGCGCGCTCGAAAGCGTCGACATCGACATCCCCGAACAGCAGGTCACGGCGATCATCGGGCCGTCGGGCTGCGGGAAGTCGACGTTCCTGCGGTGTATCAACCGGATGAACGACCGCATCGACGCCGCGCGCATCGACGGCGACCTCACGCTGCGCGGGACGAACGTCTACGACGCCGCCGTCGACCCGGTTGCGCTCCGGCGGCGGGTCGGAATGGTGTTCCAGGAGCCCAACCCGTTCCCCAAAAGCATCTACGACAACGTCGCGTACGGCCTCGAAATCCAGGACGTCGAGGGCGATCACGACGAGATCGTCGAGCAGTCGCTGCGGCGCGCGGCGCTGTGGGACGAGGTCAGCCACCAGCTTGACAGCTCCGGGGTGGCGCTGTCCGGCGGCCAGCAACAGCGGCTGTGCATCGCCCGCGCGATCGCGCCCGACCCCGAGGTGTTGTTGATGGACGAGCCCGCGAGCGCGCTCGACCCGGTGGCGACCAGCCAGGTCGAGGACCTCATCGAGGAGCTCGCCGAGGAGTACACCGTGGTGATCGTCACGCACAACATGCAGCAGGCCGCCCGCATCAGCGACAAGACCGCGGTGTTCCTCACCGGTGGCAAGCTCGTGGAGTTCGGGGACACCGACCAGATCTTCGAGAACCCCGAGCACCAGCGCGTCGAAGAGTATATCACTGGAAAGTTTGGGTGATACGTATGGCACGAGACAGCTACCAGGAGAAACTCGACACGTTGCGCGACGACGTCCTGTACATGAGCGAAGTGGTCACCGACCGGCTCCGGATGGCGTTGGAGGCGATGGCCCGGAAAGACGACGACGCCGCCTGGCAGGTCATCGACGGCGACGACGAGATCAACCAGCTGTATCTGGATCTGGAAGACGACTGCATCGACCTGCTCGCGCTCCAGCAGCCGGTCGCGGGCGACCTGCGACTGATCGCGTCGTCGTTCAAGATCATCACCGACTTGGAGCGCATCGGCGACCTGGCGGCGAACCTCGCGGAGTACACGCTGGACGCCGACCGGGACATGTTCCCCGAGGTCGACGTGCAGGCGATCGGCGACCGAACCATCGAGATGGTGACCGACGCGATGGCGGCGTACGCGAGCGCGGACGTCGAGGCGTGTTACGCGATCGCCGAGCGCGACGACGACATCGACGAGCGGTGTCGGAGCGCCTCACAGACGGTGATCCGTGATCTGATCGAGACCGAGATCGACGCCGCCACCGACGACGCCGAGATCGAGGCGCTGATGCAGGACGTTTCGCGGCTGCTGTTGACCGTCCGGGACCTCGAACGCGTGGGCGACCACGCCGTCAACATCTCGGCGCGAACGGTGTACATGGTCGACAACGACGACGAGCTGATCTACTAGCGACGGCCCCGTTAGAACGGCGCGTCGATGTCGGCGTCAAGCGCGGCGTCGTCGGCGGTCGTGTCGACGCCATCGGCGTTGAGTTCGTCCGCGAGGTCGCCGCGGTCGGCGAGCTCCGCGAGGATGTCGCTGCCGCCGACGAACGACCCGTCGACGAACGCCTGTGGGGTGGTCTCCCAGCCGCTGTGGCGCTCCAGGGCGGCCCGGAACTCGTCGGTGCTCTGGAGGACGTCAACGGTGTGGACGTCCGGCCGGTAGTCGGAGATCAGTCGGATGGCGCGCTCGGAGAACCCACACTGGGGGGCGGCGGGCGTGCCCTTCATGAACAACACGACCTCGTTGTTCTCGATGGCGGCGTCAACGATGTCGTCGACGGCGTCCTGTGCCATCGACGAGTCGAGCGGATCGAAGGCCATGTCCCACCGTCGGGGGGCAGCGAGGAAAGGCCTTGCTCTGTCAGTCGTCGCCGCTGCCAACGCGGATGACCTGCAACAGCGCTTCGATCGGCGTGCCGTCGACGTCGCCGAGGCCTTGTTTGTCCGCGAGGACGCCACACGCCACCGGTGTTCCGCCGGCCTCTCGGACGGCCTGGATGGTTTCGGTGATCGTCGTGCCGGAGGTCACGGTGTCGTCAACCACGAAGCAGTCGCGGTCCTCGACGGACGCGAAGTTCCGGGAGAAGCTGCCGCCAAGGTCGGCCATGTCGCCTTCGTCCCACTGGTGTTTGCGGGGCGTGTAGGTCGCCAGGTCGGTCCCGAGTTCGTTGGCGGTGGCCGTGGCGAGCGGAACGCCGGCCTTCTCGATGCCGACGACCAGATCGACGTCGTGGCTGTGATCTCGGAGCGCGTCGGCGAGCGCGACCCCGATGGCGGACAGCCGGGCGCCGGCTTCGCCGATGGTGCTCCAGTCGACGTGGACGTCTCGGGGGCTGTCGTCGGTGTCGGTGGCGGCGACGGACGCGTTGGTGTCGGCGCGCTCGACGAGCCACGACGCGGTTTCCCGGGAGACGTTGAGTTCGTCGGCGATTTCGCCGCGGGAGAGGCCGCGGTCCGCGAGCGCTGCTGCGTCGTCGATGAGGTCGTCGACGTTCTTCATCGGGTGTCGAATTGAACGGCCGTCTTGATGGAGGTTTCGCCGTCCCGGAACGCGTCCGCGAACGCTGCGGTGTCGTGGACGCCGGTGACGATGGCGTCACACAGCCAGTCGGGGAGGGCGGCCAGCGTGTCGGCGGCGGCGCGGAAGTGGCGGGCGTTGGAGTTGACGCTGCCGACCACCGCCTTGTTCTCCAGGACGAGGCTGCGGTGGAGGTCGCTGCCCGGGACTTCGAACGTCCAGCCGGCGGCGGGAACGCCGAGGAGGGCAGCGACGCCGGCGGGGGCGAGCGCGTCGATGGCGTCGAAGGCGTGTTTCGCGTGTCCGGTGGCTTCGTACACCATGTCGACGGGCTGGTGGGCGGCGGGGATGTCGGCGACCGGCGTGGTGCGGGAGTCGATGTAGGTCGCGCCGAGTCGCTCGATGATGTCGATCGTCGGGTCGGGGCGGCTGCGGCGGCCGAGACAGTAGAGCGTCTCGGTGTCGTCGCGGGCGGCGAGGATGGCGAGCGTGAGCAGGCCGAGCGAGCCGTTGCCCAACACGAGCGCGGAGTCCGGCCGCCAGTCGAACGCCGACCGCGAAGCGAGCGCGAGTTCGATCGCTTTCTCGGCGACCGACACCGGTTCCGTGAGGAAGCCGTGGGCGGCAAGCGAGTCGGGGAGCGCGACGAGCGCGTCCGCGGGGCTGGTGAAGTAGTCGGCCATGAACCCGTCGGCGCCGTCGATGCCGCGCTCGACGTACGTGCCGGGGGCCGCCATGTCGGGTTGGCCGCGGTCGAACTGCGGGGTGGGGTCGCCCCGCGGTCGGCGCACGGTCGGCGCGACGAGTTGGCCCGCGGAAAACCGGGTGTCGGTCGGATCCGCGACGACGCCGATGGCTTCGTGGCCGAGCACGAGCTCGTCGGCGTCCTCGGGGAAGCCGCCGTGGGTGCCGGCGATCACTTCGTGGTCGGTGCCGTCGACGCCGACGCGGAGCGTGCGCACGAGCACCGAGCCGGGTGTTGGGTCCGGACGGGGCCGGTCGACCAGCCGTGGTGTGCGGTCGGCCTTCGAGACGACGATTGCGTCCATGGTGGGTGTGTTCTCCGTGGACGAATTAAACGGGTGGGACTGTGGGCGGCGGCGGGGGTTGAAGTGGACCCCAGCCCTCGGTCCGGCATGCAGCTGCACGACCGGTTGTACACGCTCTACGACGAGTTCGACACCGAGAGCCTGCGCGCCCACCAGGAGTTCGTGGACCTCGCGCCGCCAGTCGATTCGCCGGTTGCACTGCAGTACTGGGAGTCAGCAAGCGACGAGCTGGCGGCGCACAAAGACGAGATCAGGGCGGCGTTCCCGGCCCACGACGCGTTCGCCGACGTGGCGGCGCGGGCCACCCGCGACCAGGCGTTCACCGCCCTGGACCTCTACGGCAAGTACGGGCGGGCGGTCAACGTGCTGGTCTTGGACGTCGACGAGACGCTGCGGTCGGCGGGCAGCACGGACAACGAGATCCCGCGGGCCACGCTGCATCTGCTCACGGAGTTCCACGAGGCGGGCGTCCCCATCGTCATCTGCACGGGGCAGACGCTGGAAAACGTCAAGGGGTTTTTGAGCCAGGGGTTGGGCAACGAGCTCGTGCATTCCGGGCGGCTGTCGGTGGTGTACGAGGCCGGGACGGGCGTGTTCACGCCGGGCCACGGCGCGGACACGAAGCGGCTGCTGTACGAGGACCTCGGCGACGACGTGCGGGGCGTGTTCGACGACGTGCGCTCGCGGGTGCACACGGCGGCCCCCGAGGACATCCGGCGGGGGTGTCACCTCCAGGGCAACGAGTTCAACGTCACGCTCAAGCCGAACTACGAGACCGGCAGCGAGCGCGCCCGCGCGCTCATCGACAGCGCGCTCGTGCATCTGTTGGGGTTGCTGGCGGACTGCGTGGGCGCGGACCCGGCGGCCGTGCGGGCGTACTACGCGGACGCCGACCCCGAGATCGCGGCGGTCGTCGCGGCGTCCTCGGCCGCCGTCGGCGACGCCGACGCGCTCGGCGAGGCGGCGGCCGAAACGCTGTCGCGGATCGACGTGGGGTATTACGAGGGGGACGCCGCCGAGATCGCGTCCCGGGAACTGAACAAGGTGGTTGGGGTGCAGGCGGCCCTGGACGTGCTCGGGGTGGCGGATCCGTTCGCGCTCGTGATGGGGGATTCGAAAAGCGACCTGCGGGTGATGGAGCACGTCGACGACCACGACAGCGGCATCGCTGCCGCACCCGAGCACGCCTCGACGCGCGTGCTGGAGCACGTGGCGACGACCGACGAACTCGTCTTCGACGCCGGCGCGGCGGACGAAATCCTCCGGACGGCGTGGGCGCTGGCGCAGTTCGCGTAGCGGGCGTGGCCCGCGGCGCTTATGCTGGTCGCCGCACACCACACACGCATGCCAACGCACGCGCCGGCCCCGGGCAGCGGGGACCCACTGGGACTGCATGGCGTCGTTCCGCCGGTTGTAACCGCCTTCGACGCGGACGAGAGCCTCGACGCCGACACCACCGCCGACCACGCCCGCATGGTCGTGGATGCGGGCGTACATGGGGTGTTCCCGCTGGGGACGAACGGCGAGTTCCCGCTGTTGACCCCGAGTGAGCGCGACCGCGTCGTGACTGCGGTCGTCGACGAGGTCGGGGGCGAGGTGCCGGTCATCGCGGGCGTCGGCGCGCCGTCCACGCGCCAGACGGTCGCCCACGCCGAACACGCCGCGTCGGTCGGTGCCGACGGGGTCGTGGTCGTGACGCCGTTCTACTACCCGCTGGACGGTACGGCCGCCGTCGAACACTACCGGCGGGTGGCGGCGGCCGTCGACTGCCCGGTGTACGTCTACCACATCCCGTCGAAGACGGGCAACGAGCTGTCCCTGGAGACGCTGGCGGCGCTGGCGGAGATCGACGCCCTGGCGGGGGTCAAAGACTCCTCGAAGGACGTGCCGTGGCTGGGGCAGGCCGTCGACGCCCACCCCGAGTTGACGTTCCTGGCGGGCTCGGACTCCCTGCTTGCGCCGGGCTTGGACGTGGGCTGTGCGGGGCTGGTGTCGGCCGTCGCCAACGTCGCCCCGGAGCTGGTGGTGGGGCTGTACGAGGCCTACGACGAGGGCGACCGCGAGCGCGCCAGGGCGCGCCAGTCCACCGTCTACGAGGTGCGGGCAGCGCTCAAGCGCGGCCCCTACATGGCGGGCGTGAAGGCCGCCCTGGGGCTGCGGGGGTTCGACGCCGGGCCGCTGCGGTCGCCGCTGCGCGGGCTGGACGACGACGACCGGGCGGCGCTCGAAGCGGACCTCGCCGACCTGGGGCTGCTGTGAGCAGGAGTTTTACACCGTGGCGGGCGAACGCGCAGCCATGAGCGAGGACTACGCGGACCTCCACGATCCGAACGCGGAGTACACCATGCGCGAGCTGTCCGCCGAGACGATGGGCGCGGACAGCGGTCGGCCCGCACCGCGGGATCTCGAAATCACGGACGTCCAGACCACGATGGTGGACGGGAACTTCCCGTGGACGCTGGTGCGCGTCTACACCGACGCGGGCGTCGTCGGGACAGGGGAAGCCTACTGGGGGGCCGGCGTCCCCGAGCTCATCGAGCGCATGACGCCGTTCGTCGTGGGCGAGAACCCCCTGGACATCGACCGGCTGTTCGAGCACCTCGTCCAGAAGATGAGCGGTGAGGGCTCCGTGGAAGGCGTCACGGTGACCGCGATCTCGGGCATCGAGGTCGCGCTCCACGACCTCGCCGGGAAGGTCCTGGGCGTCCCCGCCTACCAGCTGCTCGGCGGGAAATACCGCGACGAGGTGCGGGTGTACTGTGACTGCCACACGGCGGCGGAGGCCGACCCCGAGGCGTGCGCCGACGAGGCCGAGCGCGTGGTCGACGATCTCGGCTACGACGCCCTCAAGTTCGACCTGGACGTCCCCAGCGGGCTGGAGAAGGACCGCGCGAACCGCCACCTGCGCCCGGGCGAGATCCGGCACAAGGCCGACATCGTGGCGGCGGTCACGGAGCGCGTGAAAGACCGGGCTGACGTTGCCTTCGACTGCCACTGGACGTTCTCCGGCGGGAGCGCCAAGCGCCTCGCGGCGGAGCTTGAGGCGTACGACGTGTGGTGGCTCGAAGACCCGGTACCCCCCGAGAACCTCGACGTCCAGGCGTCCGTAACCGAGTCCACGGCGACGCCCATCGCGGTCGGGGAGAACCGGTATCGCGTGACGGAGGCGCGCCGCCTCATCGAGAACCAGGCCGTCGACATCGTCGCGCCCGACCTCCCGAAGGTCGGTGGGATGCGGGAGACGCGGAAGATCGCGGACGTGGCGAACCAGTATTACGTTCCGGTGGCGATGCACAACGTCGCCTCGCCGGTGGCGACGATGGCGAGCGCGCACGTCGGGGCCGCCATCCCGAACGCGCTGGCCGTCGAGTACCACTCCTACGAACTGGGCTGGTGGAGCGATCTCGTCGCAGAGGACGTCATCGAGGACGGCTCCATCGAGGTGCCCGAACGGCCGGGGCTGGGCATCACCCTGGACATGGACGCCGTCGAGGAACACATGGTCGACGGCGAAACCCTGTTCGACGAGGCGTGACCGCGGCGCGCCGGGACAGCGATCAGCAGACCGACTTGGCGTCGACGCCCATCCCGTTGAGGGCGGCGACGTACTCCTGGTAGGCGGCGTCGACGGCGTCGGCGGCGGCATCGGCGGCGCGCGCCCAGTCGTCGTCGCCGTCGCAACACGACGCCAGCGCGGCGGCGGCGTCGGCGGTGTCGGCGCTGGTGTCGCGTCTGAGGTCACGGAACAGGTCCGCGCGGTCGTGGGCGGCGTCGTTGACGAAAAAGCCCACGAACTGCGCGAGCGTGCGGTCGGCGACCAGCCCGCGGCCGACCACCGCGCCGAGGCGGGTGGTGTCGTCGGGCCGCTCGCGGAGGTAGTCGTGGACCGCGCCCGGGTCGGCCGCCGTGTCGGCGTCGTCGGCGTCGAGCGCCGCCGTGACCCGGTCGTAGTGGTCCCGTTCGGTGGCGGCAAACGAGTCGCAGGCGGCGGCTGCGGCGTCGGTGTCGGCGGCGGCGGCGAGCGCGTCGAAGGTGTCGGCGGCGGCGGCCTCGCTGGCGGCGGCGCGCGCGAGCACCGTCGGCGTGGTGAGGTCCGCGCCCGTGATCGCAACCAGGCGCTTGGATGACCCCAGGCGGTCGAGGGCGGTGCGTGTGCGGTCCGCGACTGCGTCCGGGAAACGCTCGGCGTTCATGGGGTGGGTTGGTCGCCGGTGAACGTGAGCTTTTGCCCCCAGGCGATGTAGGGGCGCGTATGCCTGCACCCACGGTGTCGGTTCGTGATCTCTACAACTGGCTCCAGGCGGACCGCGAGGTAGACGTGCTCGACGTTCGTGACCGCGCGGAGTTCGACGCGTGGTGCGTCGACGGCCCCGGCGTGACGGCGCGACACACTCCCTACATGGAGGTCGTTGCCGCCGGTGTCAGCGGCGACGCAGCGAGCGTGGTTCCGGACGGTCTCAGGGAGCCGGTGGTCGTTGTCTGTGCGGTCGGTGAGGCCAGCGCGGAGGTCGCCGAATCCCTCCGCGCGGAGGGCGTCGACGCCGTGAACCTGGAGGGCGGAATGGACGCCTGGGGGGCGTTCGTCACCAGCCACGACCTCGGCAACGGCGTGGTGCAGTTCGAACGCCCGTCGAGTGGCTGCCTGTCGTACCTGCTCGTGGACGGCGACGCGGCGGCGGTCGTGGATCCGCTGGCGGCGGCCGTCGACGCCTACGTCGAGGCGGCGGCCGCCCGCGACGCGACGATCACACACGCCATCGACTCGCACGTGCACGCCGACCACGTGTCGGGCGTGAGGGGGGTGGCCGATGCGACGGCCGCCGCGCGCGTGCTCCCGGCCGGCGCGACCGAGCGCGGCCTGGCGGTGGACGCCGACGTGCTCGCGACCGACGGGGACGAGATCGCGGTCGGCGACCGCACGCTCGGGGTCACGCACGCCCCCGGACACACGTCCGAACACCTCGTGTTCTCGTGGGGCGACGACCTCCTGACGGGGGACTGCCTGTTCTTGGACGGTGTCGGCCGCCCCGACCTGGAGGACGCCGACGCGGCCCGCGAGCTCGCGGGCCGCCAGTACGACACGCTCGGGGCGCTGACCGCGACCGCGGACGAGCGGCGGGTGATGCCCGGCCACGTCACCCCATCGACGACCCACGACGGACGCGACGGCGGGGTGGTGGGGTCGCTGGCGGCCGTTGCGGCGGAGCTGTCGATGCTGGATCTGGATCGAGCGGCGTTCGTCGATCACGTGACCACCGGGCTGCCGCCGCGGCCCGCGAACGACGAGGCGATCGTGGCGGTGAACCTCGGCGAGACGGCGATCGACGAGGACACCCTGGCGTTGGAGCGGGGGCCGAACAACTGCGCGGTGTCGGGTGACTGAGCTCAGTCGTCGTCGGCGGCGGCCTGGTCGGCGACCGCAGCCTCCTCCTCGATGCTGGGCGGGTACTTCCCGCGGTCGAGTACGAGATCCGTCTGTGGGCGCGCCATACACGTCAGGGCGTACTCGTCGGCTTCCGCGTCGGTGAGGCCGCGGGCGGCCGGCTGGGTGACATCGCCCGATTCGATTTTCGCGGAGCACGCCAGACACATGCCGACCCGACAGGAGTACTCCTGGGCGATGCCCTCCCGCAGACACGCCTTCAGGATCGTTTCGGTGTCCGACACCTCGATGGTTTCGCCGGTGCCGGCGAACTCCACGGTGTACTCGGTCATACGGCCCACGCTTGCAGGAGTGTGGACAAAACGCTTTCCACCCTGCGAGCGCGGGCCGTCGGTGTCGTCATAAAGAGTTTTGCTCGCGGACGGCAACTCGCGAGTATGCCTGCTCACGAGTACGACGTCGTCGTTGTTGGCGCTGGAACCGCTGGCTGCTATGCCGCGGCGACGGTCGCCGACGCGGGCTACGACGTCGTCGTTGTCGAGCGGAAATCGGCGTCGGAAGCCGGGCACATCGCGTGTGGGGACGCCCTCAAGGGCGCGGACAACTTCCCCGATGTGATCCCGAAATCCCAACTCGAACCCGCGTTCACGAACACCGGCGTCGACCACGGCCGGTTCGAGATCCCCCGCGAGGACACCGTCCTCAACATCCCCGTCCCGGGGGAGCTTGCGGTCATCGACCGCCGGGAGTACGGCCGGTGCGTGATCGACGGTGCCGAGCGCACCGGTGTCACGTTCAGCTACGACACCGTCGTGGAGTCGGTCATCCAGGACGACGACGGCCGGGTCACGGGCGTCACTGGCATCCGTGACGGGCGCGGCCACGAGTTCACCGGCGACATCGTGATCGACGCCGCGGGGTCGCTGTCGATCCTCCAGGACAAAGTCGACGTGTCGGGGGCGACCTTCGACACGAACGTCTCGTACTCGCAGTTCTGTTCGGCGTACCGGGAGATCGTGGAGGTGCCCGAGCCCGTCGAGTGGGACGACGCGCTCGTGTTCAAGCCGACGGATCGCGCCGCCGGCTACCTCTGGTATTTCCCGCGCACGGACACGGAGATCAACGCCGGGCTGGGGTTCCAGATGACCGAGGAGCCGATGACGCTGGTCGACGACCTGAAGGCCGACCTCCAGCAGCGCCCCGAGTTCGAGGGGGCTGAAGTCACCGACAAGCTCGGGGCGGCGCTGCCGACGCGGCGGCCCTACGACTCCGCGACGGCACCCGGGTTCATGGCGGTCGGGGACGCCGCGGGTCACGTCAAC
The DNA here is from genome assembly GCF_049705385.1 of Halobacterium sp. MBLA0001. Lineage (NCBI taxonomy): Archaea > Methanobacteriati > Methanobacteriota > Halobacteria > Halobacteriales > Halobacteriaceae > Halobacterium > Halobacterium sp. MBLA0001. The sequence continues at coordinate 1,101,774 of NZ_JBNAMQ010000007.1, read as the reverse complement.
CCGACGACCGGCGGCGGCATCGCGGGCGCGGCGTACGCCGGCACCTACGCCGGCGAGCGCGCGATCCGCGCCGCCGAAACCGGCGACGTGTCCGAATCGATGCTGTGGGAGTACAACGAGCACGTCATGGACCACTTCGGCGCGCGGTACGCCGCCCTGGACGTCTACAACATCATGTCGACGGCCATCGACGTCGACGACCTGATGGGGCTGTTGGCGGCGCTGCCCGGCCAGAAGCTGGCCGAAGCGCTCTACGACGGCAGCACCCAGTTCGGGCTCAAGCTCAAGCTGGTGACGGCGCTGAAGTCCTTCGGGTACTGGTCGGAGATCATGGATTTCTACCGCGCGAAACAGCAGGCCGACCGGCTGCTCGATCACTACCGGGCGTATCCGAGTTCCCCCGACGGGCTCGCCGACTGGCAGGCCCGCCGCGACGACATCATGCAGTCAGTGTACGACGTGACGGGCGCGGACGCCAAATACTGACAGGGGGCGTCAGGGCCGCGTCTCCGCGACCCGCGTGATCGCGGTGGCGAGCGCGCCGACGCCGATCCGAAGCGACTGCTCGTCGACGTCGAACGTCGGCGTGTGGTGGCCGCCGGGGTGGTCGGTGCCGACACAGACGTAGCACGCCATGCCGCCCGTGTTCTGGACGCGACGCATGAGGTAGGTGGCGTCCTCGCTGCCGCCGAGGGCGTCGCTGTCGAGGACGGAATCAACGCCGGCCCGGTCGGCAGCGACCGCCCCGAAGCAGGCTGCGAGCTCGCGGTCGCTTTCCGCGCTCGGGGCTTGCCCCTCGGTCGCCGTTTCGACGGTGCAGTCGTGCATCTCCGCCGCCGACCGGACGACGCGGTCGGCGTGTGATTTCATGTACTCCATCAGCGCCGTCGTTTCCCCGCGCACCTCCCCCTCCAGGAAGGCGCTGTTGGGGACGATGTTGGGTGCCGTGCCGCCACCGGCGCGGCCCGCGTTCACGCGGGTTGCGCCGCCGTCGTGGCGCGGGATCGCGTGGAGGTTCTGGATCGCCGTCGCCATCGCCTGGATGGCGTTGCGGCCGTCCTCGGGGTGGGAGCCGGCGTGTGCGCCGGCCCCGGTGAAGTCGGCGCGCAGGTGGCTGACCGCGAGGAAGCCGTCGACGCCGGCAACCACCTCCCCGGTGGGGTGATCCAGGCCCAGGTGCACGGCGTACAGATAGTCGACGTCGTCGAGGTGGCCGCTCTCGGCGATTGGTTTGCCGCCGCCGGCGCGCTCCTCGGCGGGCTGGAAGACGACCTTCAGCGTGCCCTGGAAGTCGCTGTCGGCGACCGCCGCGAGCACGCCGACGCCGATGGTGGCGTGGCCGTCGTGGCCGCAGGCGTGCATGCAGCCGTCGTGCTCGGATCGAAACCCCGCGGCCGCGGGGTGGTGGTCGTCAGCCTCGCTTTCCGTGACGTACAGCGCGTCGATGTCCACGCGCAGCCCCACTGTCGGGCCTTCGCCGCGGTCGAGGACCGCGATCGCGCCCGTGTGGCCGCCCGCCATCGAGTCGAGCAGCGCCTCGTCGACGCCCGCGTCCCGGGCGGTTGCCCGCCAGTCGGCGAGCGTGTCGTCGTCCGGCACCGCCATGCGCGCGTCGGACGCCACGGCCTGCGGGCCGACGTGGAGTGTGTCGACGCCGATGTCCTCGCAGGCGTCGACGACGCGAGCGGTCGTCTGGAACTCACACCACGCCGGCTCGGGGATCCCGTGGAGGTCGCGTCGGAGTCGAGTCAGCACCGCAGGATCAGTGTAGTCCATACGGTATGTGGCGTCCGGTGACAGTTTAAATGTGGGAGTCGCTCAGAGGCCCAGTAACATATTTCCCGCTGCCAGGGAATTAGCAACCGTAGCAGAATGAGTACTGACCAGACGGACGGGTTCGATGGGGGAGTGTCTGCGGGGGACGACTCCGAGCCCGAAATCGACTTCTACGGCGGCAAACTGGCGAGCGCGTTCCCGCTCGTCTTCTTTGTTGTATGGGCGATCGTACAGAGCGGCGTGCTCCGAGTCAGCGACACCACAGGACTCGTGGCGGGAATGCTGGTGGCGCTCATCTTCGGCATGTTCCTCGTGAAGGGATCGTGGGCCGGATACGCGAACACGATCTTCGCGGGGATGACCCAGCGGGTCGCGGCCACCGCGATCGTCGCGTGGCTGTGGGCGGGCATGTTCGCCGAAACCATCCAGACGGGACAGTTCGTCTCCGGGCTGGTGTGGGCCGCGGAGGCGGCCGGCATCGGCGGCGCGGTGTTCCCGGCAGCGACGTTCATCCTTGCGGGGCTGCTGGCGACCGGCATCGGCTCCGGGTACGGGACCACCGTCGCGTTCACCGCGCTGTTCTTCCCGGCGGGGGTCGCACTCGGCGCGAACCCCGCGTTGCTGTTCGGGGCGATCCTCTCCGGCGCGGTCTTCGGGGACAACCTCGCGCCGGTCAGCGACACCACCATCGTATCGGCGGTCACGCAGGACGCCGACATCGGCGGTGTGGTGGCGTCCCGATTCAAGTACGCGGGCGTCGCAGCCGTGCTGTCGTTTGCCGCGTACCTGGGTGCCGGCGCGGTGATGGACGGCATCTCGGTTGCGGGCGACGCGAGCGCCATCCTGGGGTCGAACGTCGGGCCCACTGGCCTCCTGCACCTGCTGTCGATGGCCACGGTCATCGGCACCGCCATCGCCGGCCGCCACATCGTCGAAGCGATCTCCTGGGGGATCGTCGTGGCGTTCGTGTTGAACGTCGTGTTCGGGCTGGCGGACGTCTCGGAGATGCTGGTGTTCCGCGCCAGCGACAGCCTCTGGATCGCACGCGAGCTCTCCGTGCTGCCGTTCGTCGAAGCCATCAACACCAGCCCCGAGGGCGTCACCAGCAGCGTCGGTGGCAGCCTGTACGCTGGTGCGCAGGGGTTTTTCCCCCTGATCGTGCTCGTGTTGCTAATCGTGGCCGGCGCACAGATCATGATCCGCGGGGGCGGCTTCCGCGCGATCCAGGACTTCCTGCTTGAGTCGGTGGCGACGACGGTGCGACGCGCCGAACTCACGATGGTGCTTGGCACCGCGTTCGTGAACTCCATGATCACGATCAACACCGCCGCCGAGATCGCGATCGCGCCGTACATCGCGCGCCTCGGCGAACGATTCAACATCAACAGCTACCGGCGTGCGAACATCCTGGACGCGAACACGAGCGCGCTCGGGTACATCTTCCCGTGGTCGGGTGGCGTGCTCGTCGGCTACGCAGCGCTGGCGGACCTGCCCACCAAGTACGACTGGTTCACCCGGGGAATGGTGGTCGACCCCACTGAAGTCGTGCCGTTCGTCTTCCACGGGTGGCTGCTCGTGGGGGTGTTCGTGTTCTCGGCGCTGACTGGCTTCGGCCTGGAGTACATCAGTGACCGCGAGAGCGAGGAGGTGGCGCGCGCATGAGCATCCTCGAGAAGTACCTGGCGGGGTTGACGTTCCGGTCGAACACGCCGCGCTTCGATGCCGGCGACGAACTGGAGCTGTTCGTCACGGGGCGCGCGGACGGCGCGCACGTCGTGCGCGTCGGTGATTCGACACTGCGGTTGGACGGCGCGCCCGCGGACGCGCTCGACACGAAGGTACGACTACGGGTCACGGGCTTCGACACCGACGACCACGTCGGCGAGGCCGACTACCTCGAAACGGTCGGCGAGAGCGCGTTCTAAGCGGCGCGTTTCTTTTTTCGGGCGGCCCGAAGACCGAACGCCGGCCAGCGCTGCCGCTGGTCGAGTGGAACAACGGGAACCAAGGCGGGCGGCCTCAGACGGAGGACCCGAGTGGCTCGATGCGCTCGACTTCGGCCTCAACGTGGACGCTGGCCGGGAAGTCCCGCTCCATGATGTCGCGGGCGAGGTCGTCGTGGCCGTGCAGTTCGACGCGGCGTCGGTAGACCGTGTACTGCCAGTCGTTGGTTTTCTCCGCGGGATCGCCGCCGAGACGGGCGTACAGCGGCACGCGGATCTCGGCCGGAGCGTCGGAGTGTGGGCCCTTGAGTCGAGCGCCTTTTCGTCGACACGTTTCCTTGATGTCGGAGACGACGGCGTCGAGCGCCGTTCGGTCCCCGCTTTCCAGAGAGAGTTTTGTAACGAAGGTCATCGCTGGGGGTGCTACCCCTGAGTGAGGTGACCCACCGTGTTAAACCGTGTGTTTGATCGTGGCGGCGTGCGAGCCACCCCCACTCCGACATTGACTTAACCGCCGCTGCACTACCGGACCGTAATGACGGTCGAAGCGACCAGCGCCGGCGCGATCCTGTTCCGCGACACGCGGGACCGGCGCGAGTACCTCCTCCTGAAGAGCCGTCCCGGGGACTGGGAGTTCCCGAAAGGCGGCGTGGAGGGGGACGAGGAGCTCCAGCAGACGGCGATTCGAGAGGTACAGGAGGAAGCCGGGATCGAGGATTTCCGCCTCGTTGACGGCTTCCGCGACGAGTACGACTACGTGTTCGAGGCCAACGGTGACCGGATCCACAAGACGGTGCATCTGTTCATCGCGAAGTCCTTCGAGGCCAGCGCGGAGCTGTCCAACGAACACTCGGACCTGCAGTGGCGCGACTACGACCAGGCGGTCAACACCATCACCCAAGATGGCCCCCGGGAGATCCTCGAAGACGCCCACGTGTTCATCGACGAGGACGCCGACATCTGACCGCCGCCCGGCGGTCGGCCGACGCACAGTCCGGACAGCGACCAGCCGCGGGGCCGCCGGCGCGCCGAAAGACAGACGCCGGTCCGCGACCGCAGTCCAGCCGTGACAGTCGGCCACGAGTTCGGCTTCGAGCTGCGAGTGTGCGCGTGGGCGGAGGCGTGTTGGCGGCCCGAGCGCGACGGCGCGCCACGGATCGTCGCGCGCCAGCTCGGGACGAAGCGGCGGCGCTGGGACACGATCATCCTGGAGGTCGACCCCGAGGGACTCCGCCGGCGCGCGCAGTTCGGCGCGCAGCGCCTCGACGCCGACCTCCTGCACGTCGTCCGGCACGCGCCGACGGACTGGGCGTTCTACCGGGACGCGCTCCCCACGCCGGAGTATCCGTGGCGGTACGTGCGGGAGGCCGTCCACCGGGCGAGCGACCGCGGCATCCTGGAGACCCGACGGGACGGCAACAAAATCGAGATCCGGCGGGCGATGGCGTACCCGGAGTGGGTGCGCCGGATCGTCGCCATCGAGAACAAGCCGGACCTCGACGCGTCGGCGGCGGACGCGCTGACCACACAGCTCCGGCGGGACGTGGCGCTGGGGCTCGCCGACGAGGTGTGGGTGGCGACGGCCGACGACGCGGCGGGCGGCGTCCAGCGCGCGCTGCTGGCGGACCTCCCGGTGGAGGCCGGGATCCTGGTGTTCGACGACGACTGGACGGCGACGGTGGAGTGGCTGCCCCACGGGCTGGCCACGGCGGCGTCGGGCACGCGGCTCACCAGCCGGCCGGCCGACGGTGCCGACCGGCCGGCCACCGGCTTCGAGTACGTCGATGCCGACTGGAAGGCACACACGCGCCTGGCGATCGCGGAGCGCGCCTTCGAGCGCGGCTGGCGGTCGTACGTCGACACGATGCGGCCGGACTGCCGGCAGTTCCGGCTTGTCGACGGCGCGCACGGCTACGTGCCGGCGTGCGCGGCGAAAGCCCGCGAGCAGTCGGCGGCCGAATGCGGGGGGTCGTGTGCCGACTACGAGCCGGAGCCGCCGGGGTGGCGCCAGCACGGCTGGCCGATCGAGGGCGGGCCTGGGGCGACGGTGCAGGCGGTGCTCGCCGACCGGCGGCAGCGCCGCCGCGAGTGACCGGCGTCAGTCGTCGGCGATGGTGACCTCCTGGCGGGGGACGGCCAGCCGGAAGGTCGGCACGGTTCGGTTCTCCACCTCGATGATGCCTTTGCGCTTGAGCGTCTGGAGCGCGCGCCGCACACCCCCGGCGTCGAGGCCGTCGGCGTCCGCGCCGTGTTCGTCCTGGACGGCGTGGAGCACCGAGACGACGCTCTGGGAGCGGTCCTCGGGGCCGGCGATGACGTCGAACACGAGGCGCTCGGTGTCGGACATGTGGACGGCGGGCGCCTCGTCGGCGTCGTCGTCGCCCACGAGCGTCGACGCTTCGGCGGTCGCGCGGATCATCGAGTCCTCGTCGCGGTAGTAGTACTCCCGCAGGTGGGATTCGAGGTATTGGTGGACGGCGCTGCCGGAGTCCAACCCCCAGCGGTCCTGGAGGTCGCTGTTTTTCGTTGGCTGGAGCGCCACGAGGTCCGCCAGGCGCTCGTGGGCCTCCGCGGAGAGTGTCATGTGGCGTCGTTCGGGCAGCCGGTATATTGGATTTGCGAACCGGACCCCGGAGCCTTTTGCCCGGGGGCCGCGTGCCCACTGTCATGAGCGACACCGTTGCGCTTGCGGTCGACGACGGCGTTGCAACGATCACGATCAGCCGCCCGGACAGCCTGAACGCGTTGAACGTGGCGACGCTGCACGCGCTGCGTGACACCCTCGACACCGCCGAGTCGGAGGGCGCGCGCGCCGTCGTGCTCACCAGCGCCGGCGACGACGCGTTCATCGCGGGCGCGGACATCTCATACATGGTGGAGATGGACACCGCGGAGGCGCAGGCGTACGCCGAACTCGGGCACAGCGTCGCCGACGCCATCGAGTCGTTCCCGGCACCGGTCGTCGCCGCGATCGACGGGTACGCGTTCGGCGGCGGCATGGAGCTGGCGCTGGCCTGCGATCTGCGGGTTGCGAGCGAGGACGCGATCCTCGGGCAGACCGAGATCGACATCGGCATCATCCCCGGCTGGGGGGGCACCCAGCGCCTGCCCCGGATCGTCGGCGACGAGACCGCGCGCCGCATGATCTACTTCGGCGACCGGCTGAGCGCCGCGGACGCCAGCGAGCACGGCCTCGTCGGCGAGGTCGTGCCGGCGGCGGAGATCGACGACCACGTGGCGTCGCTGGCGCGCGATCTCGCCGCCCAACCCGCGGCGGCGATGCGCGCCGCCAAGGACGCCATCAACACCAGCCACGAAACGACCCTGTCGGCGGGCCTGGAGTTCGAGGCGCGGACCTGGGCGGGCCTGTTCGGGAGCCACGACCAACAGGAGGGCATGCAGGCGTTCCTCGAAGACCGCGATCCCGACTTCGAGTAGTCAGTCACCCGTCGATGCCGAGACCGCCGTGGCGTCCGGGACGGTTTCGTACACCTGCGTGTAGACGACGGCTAGCGCGAGCGCCGCCAGCACGCCCCCGATGAGGAACGGTGTCGCGAGGCCGTACGCGGCGAGGAACCCCGACGCCAGCGGCCCGATCGCGGTGCCGAGTCCGAACCCCATCGTGAGCACCGCCAGCGTGCTCCCGGATTCGCCGGCGCCCGCGAGGTCGCCCGCGACCGCAAGCGACGGCGCGAACACCGCCGCGACGGCGATCCCCTGCACGAAGCGCGCGAGGATCATGGTGGCGGGGGTCGGCGCGTAGCCCTGCGCGATCGTGGCGGGGATCAGGATGATGAACCCCGCGATGATGAACGGCCGGCGGCCGTAGGTGTCGCTGGCGGTGCCGATGGGCACCTGGAACATGACGTTGGCGAGCGTGACTGCGCCGAACTCCGCGCCGAACAGGATCGACGACTGGTCGAGTTTGCCGTTGATCTTGGCTTCGAGGGTTGCGAACATCGCGATGCAGATCCCCATGGCGACGGTGGCGATGCCGAGCGCGAACACGGGGTCGAGGACGGCGTCGTCGCCACGCACCGCGATCGAGAGGTCGTCGCCGGCGTCCGCGCCGTCGGTGTCGGGTTCGTCGACGGTGAGCTCGACGAGCACGAAGCTCGTGAGCGCGCCGGCGGCGGCGACGCCGAACGCGGCGTTGAAGCTGAACACTTCGAGCACCACGCCGGCGATGATGGGGCCGAACCCGAACCCGATCAGGCGGAAGGTGTTGAACACGCCGAAGTTGCTGCCGCGGGTCTCGGTGGTGCCGAGTTCGCTGACCAGCGCGACCGTGGCGGGCACCGTGAGCGCCGCGCCGATGCCCTGGAGCGCGCGCAACACCAACAGGAGCCGGTAGTCGGAGACGAACGCGTACGCGCCGGACGCGAGCGCGAGCAACACCAGGCCGCCGAGAATGAACGGCTTTCGAACGCCCGTGCGGTCCGAGAGCCGGCCGGTGAACGGTTGCAGGAAGCTGTTCAGGAAGCCGAACGTCGACAGCACGATCCCGATGAGGAGCGCCGGCGTGACCGTCAGCACGGAGACCCCGGCGACCGACAGCGGCCCGGTCAGCGAGTCGACGGCGACGTATCCTTCGCCGATGTACGCCGGCAGTAAGACGATGAGAAACGAGTTCCCGAGCGCGTCGGCCATGCGTGCGAGTGCGAGCGTGAGCACGCGCCGATCCGTATCCAACAATCCCATTGTGCGTGTACTCGGGTTCCCGGCGTTTGATGCTTCGGGACCGGGCAGGCAGCGTGTCTGGTCGGCGCTGAAACACGACGCTTAACTGACCCGCGGTGCTAGCCGGGGAGCATGGAGTTCTGCGACGACTGCGGCTCGATGATGAAAGCCGACGACGAGCTGTGGGTATGCAGCAGCTGCGGGCACAAGCAACCCAAGGACCCGTCGGCGAGTTTCGTCGTCACCGAAGGCCAGGAGGAGACCGAGGTCGTCGACGTCAGCGACGCCCAGGACCGCGGCCTGCCGACGACGAGCGTCGTCTGCCCGGACTGTGGCAACGACGAAGCCCACTGGTATATGCAGCAGATCCGGTCGGCCGACGAGTCCGAGACGCGGTTTTTCATCTGCACGGAGTGCGAGCACCGCTGGCGCGAAGACGACAACTAGGCGGCCGTTGTGTGGCTAGTTTTTCGACGACGAAACACGCGCCCAACAGCGCCACCGGCCGACCCCACCGCCACCAGGCCGGCTTGACCCCGCGGGATTGGTGGCGTGGGTCAGCGCCCGGAACGACCGCTACGGGTTCCGGGCGAACAACAGGTAGCCGGTGTGACCGACGCCCGCGGTCGACGGGCGGCTTCCGCGGTCGTCGAAGTCCATGCGGCGCTGGATCGTCTCCATGGCGTCGATGTCCACGAGGCCGGCGTCGCGGGCGGCCTGGGTCGTGGCGCGCGCGTTCTCCACGAACGGCGAGTAGACGGCGACCTGGCCGCCGGACACCAGAAGGTCGTCGGCGTGCGCGACAACGTCGGGGGCGTCCTGGGTGTCCAGCGTGAGCACGTCGAACGTGCCGAGCGCGTCGAGGTCCGCGGTGACATCGCCGGCGCGCACCGAGACGGCGTCCGAAACGCCGGCAAGCGACATGTTCTCGCGGGCGACGGCCGCGAAATCGGCGTCCTGCTCGTAGGTCGTGACGTCCGCCCCGGCGCGCCCGAGGTACGCCGCCAGCACGCCCGTTCCCGTGCCGGCGTCGAGCACGCGATCCGCGCCCGAGACGCCCGTGTGGCCCATGACGAGGCCGATGTCCTTGGGCATCATCGGCGCGCCCGTGCGCTCGAAGTGGTTGAACAGGTCGGGGCCGCGAAGCTCCCGGACCGTGAACGGTTCGCCGAGATGCGTCTCGACGGTCTCCCCGGGGGTGGGGTCGTCGGGGGCCTCGATGACGCCGAGGTCCGTGTGCAGCTCCTCGCCGGGGGCAACGAGGAACTCGCGGTCCCCCCGCACCAGCAACATCACTCGTCTACGTGGTCGATGGCGGCCGCTAGATCGCCGTCGGCGGCGTCGAGCGCTTCGCGCGCCTCGTCTTCGGGGACGCCCGCCCGCTGCACGACGATGTCAACGTCGCCCTGCGGGATGGCGTCATCGTCGTCGGTGTCGTCGCTGTCGTCGGCGGGGGCGGCCTCGATGGCGTCGGCGGCGTCGCGCTCGACCGGGTCGCCGAGCACCTGGTAGGTTTCCTGCCCGCGGGCGTCCATCTTCGTCACGTCGGGGTCCGAGAACACGACCTCGGTGCCGTCGTCGAGCGAGATGACGACCTCCGTGGCGTCGAGCTCGTCGACGTCGATGCCCATTTGTTCCATCATCTGCTGCATCTTCCGGGGGTTCATGCCGCCGCCTCCAAACATGGGTAGACGCTCGCGGCGCGGGATCAAAAACCCCACGCAGTTGTCGCGGCCAGCGGGGCTGTGTGTCGGATCGGCTGGGCCGTGTGGCTTTGGTGGTGTAGCCCGAACCCACGGGCGTGAACGACACACCACCCGGGCCACGCGGGGACCCAGTGTTCGGAAGCAGCCGCCAGTACGCCGACGACCCGACGGCGTTTCTGGAGGGCGTCGAGCGCGCCTACGACGGGATCGCGGCCTTCGACATGGGACCCATGGAGACGTACGTGGTGACCGAGCCCGCGCTCGTCGAGCGGCTGCTCGTGAGCGACGCCGCCGAGTTCCGGAAGCCGGAGTTCCAGGCCGACGCCATCGACGACCTGCTCGGGGACGGCCTGCTGTTGAGCGAGGGCGAATCGTGGCGCGAGCAGCGCGGCCGCGCCAATCCGGCGTTCTCGATGGCGCGCGTCGCCGGGTTCGACGCGGACATCGCCGCCCACGCCGCCGACAGGGTCGACGACTGGCCGGTCGGCGACACCGTCGACGTGGAGGCGGCGATGACACACATCACCCTGGACGTGATCCTGGACGTGATGCTTGGCGTGTCGCTGCCCGAGGCGCGCGTGGACGCCATCGGGGACGCCCTGGAGCCGGTGGGCGCGCGTTTCGAGCCGGACCCCGTGCGGTTCGCAGTGCCGGAGTGGCTGCCGATGCCCGACGACCGGGAGTACGCGGCGGCGGTCGCGACGCTTGACGATCTCGTCGACGACATCGTCGCTGCGCGCGAGGGGACCGCCAGCGGGGGCGACGGGGACGATCCCATGGACTTGTTGTCGGTGTTGTTGCGCGCCCGCGACCGCGGCGAGCAGTCCCTGGATCGGCTCCGCGACGAGGTGATGACGACGCTGCTGGCGGGCCACGACACGACCGCGTTGACCCTGACGTACACGTGGTTCCTGCTGTCCGAGCATCCCGACGTGGAGGCACGGCTGCACGCCGAACTGGACGACGCGCTCGACGACGGCGCACAGCCCACCGTCGCGCAGCTCCAGGATCTCGACTACCTTGAGTGGGTGCTCCAGGAGTCGATGCGGCTGTATCCGCCCGTCTACAACGTCTTTCGAACGCCGATCGAGCCGGTCGAGCTGGCCGGCTCGGAGGTGCCGGCCGGCGCGCCCATCATGCTCCCGCAGTGGGCGATCCACCGCTCCCCGGACCACTGGGACGACCCCGAGGCGTTCGACCCCGAACGCTGGCGGCCCGAGCGCCGCGCCGACCGCCCGCGGTTCGCGTACTTCCCGTTCGGCGGCGGCCCGCGTCACTGCATCGGCAAACAGCTGGCGCTGCTGGAAGCGAAACTCATCGTGGCGACCGTCGCCAGCGACTACCGGCTGCGGTACGAGGGCGACACCCCGTTGTCGTTCGTGCCGTCGCTGACGATCCACCCCGAACAGGAGATGCGGATGCGGGTCGAGCCGCGGTAGCCCGCCGTTACGCGTCGGTCGCGGGAACGCCGGCCCGCACCGACACCGCCATCCCGGTCTCGAAGTCCCGCATCGACGCGGCGTCGAGTTCGGCGCGCCCGACCGCGAGCAGGCGGCCGTCCTCGTGCACCACCGCGAGCTCGTCGCCCTGGCGGGCGTCGTCGTCGACATCGGTGACGAACTTCGCGAACACGTTCTTGCCGTCGCGCACGAACGGCTCGCTCTCGTCGCCGACGACGACGCGAGCCCGGGGGTGTGCGAGCGCGTCGATCAGTCGCTGGCCGCCGGCGGGGCCAAGCGTGAGGCGGCCGTCGAGCCCGACGGAGACGAGGCGCGCGCCGTCGTCGCGGTGGATCTGCTGGGGGCGACCGGTGCTGGACCGCTGCACGTGGTGGGGTTTGTCTTCGGGGAACAGCGCCCGCCCGGCCGCCGCCCCATACTGGTAGGCAGCGACGGTGCGAAGCGCCGGAATGCCGGCATCCTGCATGTCTGGGCGTGCGTGGGCCGCGCGTAAAGCGGCTTCGAGACCGAGTGAACGCGTTTATGTGGGCTGGCCTGTAACGAACGCGCATGAACGACACCGCGAAGATCGCCGTTGCGGGCGTGCTGTTGCTCGCAAGCGCCGCGATACTCTTCTGGACGAGCCAGACGCCGACCACGTCGACGGTGGTGCTCGTGGCTGCCGGAACCGGAACGCTTGGGCTCGCGTTGGGCTCGATCCTGATGGGGATGACGGGCACCGACGGCCGGGTCGTGTAGCTACAGCAGGAACGTCTCGGTGCGCTCGCTGAGATCGACAAACGAGTCCGCGGCGTCGACGAGTTCCGTCGCCGCCGACTCTTCGAAAGCCATCACTTCGACGCGAACCCCCTCGTGGCGGAGGTGGCGACACAGCCGGGAGAAGTCACCGTCGCCGGTGCAAAGCACGATGGTGTCGATGTGATCGGCCAGCGACACCGCATCGAGGCTCATGCCGACGTCCCAGTCGGCTTTCTTCGAGCCGTCGCCGAACGTCTTGATGGCCTTGATCTTCGTCTCGAAGCCGATGTCCCGGAGCGCGTCGAAAAACCGGTCTTCGTCCTCGGATTGGGCGCGAATCACGTACGCGATGGCGCGCGTGAGTTCGCGGTCCTGAACGCCTTTGTCCAGCAGGGCAGCGTAGTCGATGTTCTGAGAGTAAACGCTCTGTGCGGAGTGATAGAGGTTCTGTGAGTCAGCGAGTACAGCGACCCGCTGGGCGGGCTGAAGCGGCGGCATGGATCTACCTCGGTGGCGCACGGTCTTGAATGTACGTCAGGCGGGCGGCGTGTCGTGGCGGGTGACGGCGAGCGTGTCGGGGTCGACGACGTAGTACGACTCCCAGGCCGGCTCCAGGCCGACGACGTGGGTGTCGCCGTAGTCGCATTCGGCGTGTTGGTGGTGGTGGCCGACCAGACACAGCGACGGTTGGAGGGCATCCAGGATGTCGTCGATGTGCTGGCAGCCCACGTCGTAGTCCTCCTCGACGGGGAGCCCGTTGGGGGCTTCGTGTGCCACGAAGATGTCGATGTCGTCGAGGTCCATGACCGCCTCGACGTCGCTGCGGACGAAATGCCGGCGGCGGTCGCCGCGCAACACCGCCCGGGGTTTGTCGAACTGGGTCGGCGCGTAGTTCCCGGTGAGGCCGGCGACCCGGCGGCCGTCGACGGTTGCGGCGGTGCTGTTCAGCAGCGTGGCGTTGGCGACGTCGTCGCTCTCGACGCGGCCGTTGCGGAGGGCGTCGATGGCGTCGAAGTCTTCGTTGTTGCCGCCGATGAAATACGTCTGCACCGGGAGGTCGTAGTACATGAGGTCGCCAGCCTGCACGGCGACGGACTCGTTGGCCGCGCGATACGCGGCGAACAGTGCCCGGCGCCGTCCGGGGGTTGTGGCGTGCGCGTCTCCGAGGACCAGCATTCGGACGCCGGTACGGGACACGCGGCAAAAAACCCGCGGAACCGGCGACGCCAACGGCGGCGCGTCAGGCGTCGCGCGCGATGTCGGCGGCGACGCCGACGTAGCGCTCGGGGGTCAACGCGAGCAGTTCGTCGCGGGTGTCGGCGTCGATGTCGAGGCTGGCAAACAGCTCCTGGAAGTCGTCCAGGGAGACGCGTTCGCCCCGCGTGAGTGCTTTCACGCGCTCGTAGGCGTCGTCGTGGCCTTCCCGCCGGAGGATCGTCTGGACGGCCTCCCCGATGATTTCGGGGTTGGCGCGCAGGTCCTCCCGGAGCACCGCCTCGTTGGGGGTGACTGCGTCGAGGCCGTCCCCGAGCTTGCGGTAGGCGAGCAGGCAGTGCGCGAACGCCGCGCCGATGTTGCGTTTCACCGTCGAATCCGAGAGGTCCCGCTGGAGGCGACTGGTGGTGAGCGAGTCACCGAGGAACCCGAGGTCGCTGTTGGCTTTCGCGAGGTTGCCTTCGGCGTTCTCGAAGTCGATGGGGTTGACCTTGTGTGGCATCGTCGAGGAGCCGGTTTCGCCGTCGGCGGCGTCCTGGCCGAGGTAGCGCTGGGAGACGTACAGCCACGCGTCGACCGCGAGGTCTTCGAGGACGCCGTTCGCGCCCGCGACCGCGTCGAACACCGCCGCGAGGTCGTCGCAGGGGTTGACCTGCGTGGTTGGTTCGGCGTACGCCAGCCCCAGGGAGTCCACGAACCGCGCAGCGAACGACCGCCAGTCCACGTCCGGGAACGCCGCGGTGTGGGCCGCCCAGGTGCCGGAGGCACCGGCGAGCTTGCCCGTGAGTCCGTCGACGGCGTCGGTGATGCGGGCGAGCGCGCGCCCGAGTCGGGCGGCGTAGACGGCCATCTCCTTGCCGAACGTCGTCGGGGTGGCGGGCTGGCCGTGGGTGCGCGCGAGCATCGGGAGGTCGGCGTAGTCGTGTGCGAACGACACGAGGTCGTCGCGGAGGCCGCGCAACTCGGGCGTGAGGACGGCGGTGATCGCGCCGTCGACGAGCAGCCGGTACGCGAGGTTGTTGACGTCCTCGCTGGTGAGCCCGAAGTGGATCCAGGAGTGAGCGCGCGCCGGGGCGTGCTCGCGCAGGAAGTACTCGACGGCTTTCACGTCGTGGTTGGTGGCGGCGTGGCCGAGCGCGCCCTCGGTCTCGATGCGCTTGACGAGGTCGGCGTCGGCTGCGTCGAAGGTCTTGTAGGCGTCCCGGAGCGCGGTGCGTTCGTCGCCAACGAGTTCGAGCGGGACGGCGTCGAGGTCCGCGAGCGCGAGCACGTACTCGGCTTCGACTTCGACGCGCGCCCGCATGAGCGCCGCCTCGCTGACGTACGGCGCGAGCGCGTCGGTGCGGCCGCTGTACCGGCCGTCGAGTGGCGACACCGCGTACAGGGCGTGGTCGTCGGTCATGCCACCGACTGGCGGTGCTCGCCGCAAAAGCCTACCGATCCCGCCGACGCACAGGGATGTACATTTCCCGGCAACGGACGCCCGAAACACGCCGTTAGTATGCGAATTCATGGATACTCGGTCGTGTGGAACCACAACGGCTTTGCGGGAGGCGGCGGGTGTAGTCAGTATGTCCACCATCGCTGGTCTGGCCAGCAACCGTGGCCGAAACCTCCTGCATCTCGCCGACCAACAGCCCGGCGGTGCCGACCTCGGCGTCGTCGTGTCGAACCACGCCGACGCGCCCGTACTCGACGCCGCCGCCGACCGCGACATCCCCACCGTGGTCGTCGAGCGCCGCGCCGAGGAGTCGCGGCGGGACCACGAGCGCCGCGTCGTCGCGGCGCTCGACGACTACGACATCGACGTGGTGTGTCTGGACGGCTACATGCGGGTGCTCTCGGAGGTGTTCCTCGACGCGATGCCCACCACGCTGAACGTTCACCCGAGCCTGCTGCCGGCGTTCCCGGGGCGCAACGCCCACGAACAGGTGCTCGACGCCGGCGTGTCGGTCTCGGGGTGTACCGTCCACGTCGTCACGAACGCCGTCGCCGAGGACGGCAGCGTGCGCACCGGGGACGTCGACGGCGGCCCGATCGTGACCCAGGAGTCGGTGCCCGTCTTCGAGGACGACACGGCCGCCACGCTCAAGACGCGTGTGCGACAGGACGCGGAGTTCGAGGCGTACCCGCGGGCGATCCGCCAGTTCGCCGCCGGCGAACTCGACGCCACCACGGACGGCGTTTCGCGCGCCGACAGCGACGACGCAGCCACGTTTCCCGCCCGCCGGCTCACCGGGACGACCCGCGAGGACGTGTTGCGGTACGGCGAGAACCCCCACCAGGACGCCGCCGTCTACCGTGACAACACGCACGCGGCCGCCAGCGTGGTGCACGCCGACCAACTGAACCCGGACGCGAAAGCGCTCTCGTACAACAACTACAACGACGCCGACGCCGCGCTCGCGCTCGTCAGGGAGTTCGACGACGGGCCGGCGGCGGCCGTCATCAAACACACCAACCCCGCTGGCTGCGCGACCGCGGACACGCTGGCCGACGCCTACAGCGACGCGCTGTCCACGGACGCCAAGAGCGCGTTCGGGGGGATCGTCGCGCTCAACCGGGAGTGCGACGCCGAGACCGCAACGCGGGTGGCGGACTCGTTCAAGGAGGTCGTGGTCGCGCCCGGCTACACCGACGACGCCGTGGACGTGCTCACGGCGAAGTCGAACCTCCGAGTGCTCGATGTGGGCACACTCGACGGCACGCCCGCACCCGTTACGGAGACGCCGCTGGTCGGCGGCCGCCTCGTCCAGGAGCGCAACACGTGGGCGCCGACCGCCGACGACCTGGAGGTCGTCACCGAGCGCGAACCCACGGCCGCGGAGGTCGAGACGATGCTGTTCGCGTGGCGCGTGCTCACGCACGTGAAATCCAACGGCATCCTGTTCGCGGCCGGCACCGAGACGGTGGGGCTGGGCGTCGGCCAGGTGTCCCGCGTCGACGCCGTCGAGATCGCGGCCAAAAAGGCCGAGCGCGACGCCGACGGCAAGACCGCCGACGGCGCGGTGATGGCGTCGGACGCGTTCTTCCCGTTCCCGGACGGCATCGCGGCCGCCGCCGAGGCGGGCATCGAGGCCGTGATCCAGCCCGGCGGCTCGAAAAACGACGACCAGGTCATCGAGGCCGCCAACGAGCACGGCATGGCGATGGTGTTCACCGGCCACCGGGCGTTCCGCCACGACTAGGGCGGCGGCTCCGACAGCCTGATACTGGCAGCGTGGCTGGGCTGGTGTATGCGCTACGACGAAGCGGCGAACTTCCTGCTGGACCTCCGGCGGTACGGGCCGAAACCGGGGACCGAGTCGACGGCGGACCTGCTTGCCAGCCTCGGCGACCCACACCAGGACGGCCCCGACTACGTGCAGATCGCGGGGTCCAACGGGAAGGGATCGACCGCACGGTTCACGGAGTCCATCCTCCGGGCGGCCGGCCTGGACGTGGGGCTGTACACGTCGCCGCATTTCGACGACGTGCGCGAGCGGGTGACCGTCAACGGCCGCCGCATGTCGAAGGCGGCGCTGACGACGTTCATCGAGACGATCACGCCGTACGTGACCGAGCGCGCGGCCGACGGGGCCGCGCCGACGTACTTCGAGGTCGTGACCGCGATGGCGCTGTGGCAGTTCAGCCGCGCGGACGTGGACGTGGCGGTGCTTGAGGTCGGGATCGGCGGCCGCCTGGACGCGACCAGTGTGGTGGACCCGTCGGCGAGCGCCGTCACGTCGGTGACCCTCGAACACACCGACGTGCTCGGGGAAACGATCCCCGAGATCGCGCGGGACAAAGCCCACGTCGCGCCGGCGGGCGATACGCCGCTGGTGACCGCGACCACCGACGATGCGCTGGCGGCCGTGCGCGACCACGCGGGTGCCGTCCGCACTGTCGGCGACACCGCGGAGCGCGACGTGACCGCGACCTACGAGGGGCGCACCAACCACACCGAGGCCGCGGTCTCGATCACCGGCGACGACTGGTCGGTGGCCGCCGAGATCCCGCTGCTGGGCGACCACCAGGCCGAGAACGCGGGCGTCGCGGCGGCGCTGGCGCGACAGACGGCGGGCGTCGACGACGACGCCATCGCGCGCGGGCTGCGGAGCGCGCACTGGCCGGGGCGCTTCGAGGTGATGGGGGCCGACCCCGTGGTGGTGTTGGACGGCGCGCACAACCCGGGGGCGTGTGGTGCCGTCGCGGAGACGGTCGCCGAGTTCGACTACGACCGCCTGCTGACCGTGTTCGGCGCGATGCACGACAAGGATCACGGGGCGATGGCGGCCACGCTCCCGACGCCCGACCACGTGTGGGCGTGCGAGCCGGTGCCCGACCGTGCGGAGGACGCCGACGTGCTCGCGGCGGTGTTCGAGGACGCCGGCGCGGGAGCCGTGAGCGTGACGCGGGCCGTGGAGTCGGCGGTCGCGGACGCGATCGCGGAGGCGACCGCGGACGACCTCGTGCTCGTCGCGGGATCGCTGTTCGCGGTCGCGGAAGCCCGGACCCGGTGGACGCGCACGTTCGCGGAGACCGACGTCGACAGCCTCGACGACGCGCGGGACGCGCTTGAGCGCGCGCACGTGACGCCGCCGGGGGTGTGGCGGATGCGCGGGAAGGGCGTCCACCGCGTGGTGAAAACCAGGGTGCAGACGCGGCAGGCCCAGTACCTCAAAGAGGAGCTGTTGAGCCTCGGCGGGGAGTGTTCGGTGTCGGGGCTGAACGCGCAGTCCGGGGCGATGGTTGACGCCGTCATGATGGCGACGATGGCGCAGTTCAAGCGCCTCTGTGAGAAACTCGACGGGCAGCCCTACGGCCTCAGCGAGGTCGGCGCGGACCTCCGGGAGTCGCTGGGCATCCAGGCGGCACCGGCCACGCATGGCTACCCCTGGGAGGGCGAGCGCACCGCCGTGATGGGCATCCTGAACGTCACGCCGGACAGCTTCCACGACGGCGGCGAGTACGGCGCCCTCGAAGACGCGGTCGCGCGCGCCGAGTCGATGGCCGAAAACGGCGTCGACGTCATCGACATCGGCGGGGAGTCCACGCGCCCCGGTGCCGACGCCGTCAGCGTCGCCGACGAACTCGATCGGGTGCTCCCGGTGATCGAGCGGATCAGCGACCTGGACGTGTTGCTGTCGGTGGACACCCGGAAAGCCGAGGTCGCGCGGCAGGCCCTGGAGGCGGGGGCGGACATCCTCAACGACGTGACCGGGTTGGACGACCCCGAGATGCGGTTCGTGGCCGCCGAGTACGACGCGCCGATCGTCGTGATGCATTCGATCGACGCGCCGGTCGACCCCGACAGCGATCCCGACTACGACGACGTGGTCGACGACGTCATCGCGGAGCTCACCGAGCGCGTGCTGCTCGCCGAGAAGGCCGGCGTCCCCCGCGAGCGGATCATCGTCGACCCCGGGCTCGGGTTCGGCAAAAGCGCCGCCGAGGGCTTCGAGTTGCTGGACCGCGCCGACGAGTTCCACGCGCTCGGCGGCCCCGTGCTGGTCGGGCACAGCCACAAGTCGATGTTCGGCGCGGTCGACCGCTACCCGGACGAAGGCGGGTACGCGACCGCGGCCGCGTCGGCGCTGGCGGCCGACCGCGGCGCGGACATCGTGCGCGTCCACGACGTGCCCGAGAACGTCGCCGCCGTCCGGGTCGCCGAGGCAACCCGGACCGGTGCGGACGCGGAGTGACGCGGCGGGCAGCGCCCGCCCTCAGAACAGTCCGGTCGCGGCCTGTGCGTCCGCGTACGCCGTGAGGTAGGTGTCGAGGAACTGCTCGTGGTCGTGCTCGGCGAACGACTCGTCAACGGCCTTGCGTTCGAGGTCGCCCGCCTGCACCAGGCATTCGGTGATCTCCTCGTCGCTGGTCGCGCGGAACCCACGCGGGTACGTCTCGATGAGCTCGTGGGCCGACGACTCGGCGTGGTACTCGACGATCCCGACGCAGCCACACGCCAGCGCCCGCAGCAGGTCGTGCGCGAACGGCGTTTTCTCGGCGGTGTGAACGTAGACGTGAGCGTTTTTGAATATCTCGACGCGCTCGTCGACCGTGCAGTCCCCGACGAAATCAACGCGGTCGGCGATCCGGAGGTCGCGGGCCTGGCGCTCGTAGTCGGCGCGAGCCGGGCCGTCGCCGACGATGGTGCAGTTCCAGTCGTACTCGCGGAACTCCGCGAGCGCGAGGAACAGGGATTCGACGTTGGCGTCGCCGTCGAGGCGGCGGCTGCAGACGATGTCGCCGCCGCCACCGGGGACGGCGTGCCGGATGCGGTCCATGTCGATCCCCGTGGGGAGGACGCGGATCGCGTCGGTGCGCCCGCCGTGCTCGCGAACCGCCGTTTTGACCGTTCGGGACGGCGTCACGACGACCGCGGGCTTGCGGGCGGCGTAGCCGTACGCGCGCCCCGTCAGGCCGCCGTGCGCCTCGGGGGTGTCGTACCAGTCGACGACGAGGGGCGCGCCGGCCAGCAACGCCCCCCAGCGCGCGCCGTAGACGTGGCCGGGCGTTCGGCTGGTCGCGTGCACCACGTCGGGGCCGAGCGTGCGCACCATGCCGGCGGCTTTGGGCGCGAACCACCGCTGGCCGTGGTCGGGCGTCACCGCGTGGTACGTCACCCCGTCGTAGTCGAAGACGTCGGGCTGGCCGTCCCACCACTGCGCACAGCAGACGTGGACGTCGTGGCCGCGGTCGAGCAGGCAGTCCGCGAGCAACGCGAGCCGGTCGAGGTCGTCGCCGTGCTCGTGGTGGGTGGTTGTCTCCGAGACGAACGCCACGCGCATACTCTCGGGGACGAAACACGGCGATAAAAACCGTTCCGTTCGGGGCCGCCAGCGGGCTGCCGGAACCCGAACGGATAACTCGTGGCCCCGAGACGCGTGCGTATGGCATACGACATCGAGCGGTATCTCGACATTCGGGGGGCCGGCGACCCGACGTACGGGCCGACGGGCGAGTTGGCGTTCACACTGGGCACGACCGGGACCGCACAAGTGTGGGCTCTCGGTGCCCCCGGGGCGTGGCCGACACAGCTGACGTTTCACGACGAGCGCGTGCAGTGGGCGTCGTTCTCACCGACCCGCGAGGAGCTCGCCTACGGGATGGACACGGGCGGCGACGAGTTCACGCAACTGCATCGGGTGTCCGGCGACGGCAGCGAGGACGTGCAGTTGACCGCGTTCCCGGACGCGAAACACGACTGGGGTGGCTGGAGCCACGACGGCGACCGGATCGCGTACACCGCCAACCGCCGTGACGCCAGTCGATTCGACGTGTACGTCCAGGGGCGCGACGAGGCGGGTGCCAACGCCGACTGCGTGCGCGTGGGGGACGCGTTCGACCTGCCGTCGGTCGTGGGGTGGAGTCCCAGCGACGACCGCCTGCTGGTCGTCGACACGCACTCGAATTTCGACCAGGACGTTGCCGTGCTGGACGTGGACACGGGCGAGATCACGCGCGCAACCGCGGGGCTCGACGCCGACACGCGGTTCTCATGGGTGGCGTGGGCACCCGACGGCGGCGGCGTCTACGTCACCACCGACCACGACGCCGACACCCGGTATCTGGGGCTGCTCGACCCCGAGACGGGGGCCATCTCGCGGGTGGCTGACGGCGGCGACTGGCCGATCGAGGCGGTCGTCACGGCCCACGACGCCGGCCGGCTGGCGTACGTTCGGAACCGTGACGGGTACAGCGAACTCACCATCGCCGACGCCGCCGGAACCACCCTCACCGAGCAGCCCACCCCGGAACTCCCCGACGGCGTGATCAGGGGGCTTTCCTGGGGGCCGGACGGTGAGACGCTCGCCGTCGTGGTTTCGGCCGCCACCGAGAACCCGAACGTCTTCGTGGTCGATGTCGCCACCGGCGCCGCCACACAGTGGACGAACGCGGCCACGGCCGGCATCCCGAAGTCGACGTTCCGCGAGCCGGAGTTGGTCCGCTACGAGACGTTCGACGGCCGCGAGATCCCGGCGCTGTTCACGCGCCCCGACGGCGACGGCCCGCACCCGGTCATCGTGGACTTCCACGGCGGCCCCGAGGGCCAGCGCCGCCCCTCGTTCCTGTCGCTGCGCCAGTACTTCGTGGACAACGGCTACGCCGTCTTCGAGCCGAACGTGCGCGGGTCGTCGGGCTACGGGGCGACGTACATGAACCTCGACAACGTCCGCAACCGGATGGACGCCGTCGCCGACGGGAAGGCGGGCGTCGAGTGGCTCACCGCCCGCACCGACATCGACGCGGACCGCGTGGTCGCGTACGGCGGCTCCTACGGCGGGTTCATGGTGTTGGCGTCGCTGACCGAATACCCCGAGCTGTGGGCGGCCGGCGTCGACATCGTGGGGATCGCCAACTTCGTGACGTTCCTGGAGAACACCGGCGACTGGCGGCGCGAACACCGCGAGTCGGAGTACGGCAGCCTCGACGCGGACCGCGAGTTCCTCGAATCCATCAGCCCGACGAACAACGCCGACCGGATCCGCGCCCCGTTGCTCGTGTTACACGGCGCCAACGACCCCCGGGTGCCGGTGGGGGAGGCCGAACGCATCGTCGAGCAGGCAAGCGCCCACGTCCCCGTCGAGAAGCACGTCTTCGACGACGAGGGCCACGGGTTCAGCAAGCGTGCGAACAAGCAGGCGGCCTACCGGGCGGTCGTGGACTTCCTCGACGACCACGCATAGCTTTAGTGGTCCGGGAGCGACACACCGACGTGATGCATGCGGTCGTGCTCGGCGTGCTGCCCGGCCTCTCGTACGCCGTTGGCCGCCTGGCGGCGCGCGCCGCCATCCGCCGGCCCGGCCGAGCGGCCGCCACGGCGCGGCTGCGGCGCGCGAACCGCGCCCTCCAGGCGGTCGCTGCGCTGACCGGGCTGGCCGTCGCCATGGAGTCGCTGCTCGCGGACGCCGTCCCCGCAGCCGTCCCCGGTCCCCCGGGAGGTGGCGTGCTCGTCGGCCTCGCGAGCATGGTGGCTGTCGGGGGTGTGGGGCCCGCGCTGGCGGTTCACTTGGGCACCCGGCCGGCGTGGGCGACGATCACACGGACGGCCGTGGACTACCGCCGCACCGTCCGCCGGTATCTCCTCGTCGTGTGCGCGGTGGCGCTGCCGGCGTTCGCGGTGGTTGCCGCGTGGGTCGCAGCCCCGGCGGGCCTCCCGAGGCTCGCCGCGATCCTGGCGGCGGCGGTCGGGATCGCGGCCGTCGGCCCCGTACTCGCCGGGGGGCATCCCGCCGTTGGCACCCCGACCGAGCGCGAGCGAGCGTGCGTGCCGGCATGCGCGCGAGACCTCCGCCTCCGCGTCGTGGATGCGTCGGGCGGCCTCGGCCCGAACGCGGTCGCGACCGGTGTGGTGCCCGGTTTCCGGTGTGTGTTCGTCACGGCGGCGGTGTTCGAGCGCCTCGACGACGGCGCGGCGGCGGCGGTGATCGCCCACGAGGCCGGCCACCACCATCGCGGCCACCTCGGGCTGCGGCTGCTCGCCGTTGTGACGGCGCTGGCACCGCTGCTGTGCGTCGCCAGCAGCGCCGTCGCCGTGGGCGCGGGTGGCGCAGCGGTGGCGTCGGCCGTGCTCCTGGTTGCGGTCGGCCCCGTCATCCGGTGGACGGAGTTCGACGCGGACGCGTACGCTGCCCGGCACGTCACGGCGGTGGCGATGGCGCGCGCGCTGGCGGCGGTCGCACCACGGGACGCCGCGGCGGCGGAGCGCGGGCGGGTGGCCGGCGCGCTCGCGCTTCACCCGTCGGTCAGCGCCCGGCGGCGCCGCCTCAGCGACCACAACGCTCATTGACCGACGGCGTGACCCACGCGTGTGGCTGGTTTCCGTCGCCGCACAGCGTCCCGTTGGCGCCGCGCAGTCGCCAGGTTCGTGGTGGCTGGCAGTGCAGTCGCCGGGCTGCTGTACGCCGTCGGCTGGCGACAGGTGGCCGCGGGCCTGGCGAGCGCCGAGCCGGCGGTCGTCGCGCTCGCCGTGCTGGCGTCGCTTGCGGGAACGGCCGTCAGCGCTGACGGGGTCCGGGTTGCGATGGGCGTGTCCCGGGTTGCTCCCGATCGGCGGCTGGCGTGCCGGGCCGCGGTCGGCGGCATGTTCGTGGGCGCTGTGCTGCCCGCCGGCGGCCTCGGGAAGGCTGCGTTCACTGCGTACGTGGTGGGGCGAAGCGACGCCGCCACCACGGCGCAGGCTGTCGGCGGCGTCACCGGCTGGGAGGTGGCGAAGATGGCTGCGTCGGCGACGGTGGCGGTGGCTGGGGTGGCCGGCGTGCTCGCGGCGGGCGGGGCCGTCGAAACCGCGGGACTGGTGGCCGCCGCGTTCGGCGGCGTGTGTGTGACTGGCGTGGCTGCGGGGGCGCTCGTGGTTCGGCGGCGACGCCTCGTGGTCGGCCTCGCGGTGTGGCTGCTGGCGGGCGTCGCGCGCGTGCTCCCTGGGCGCTGGGAGCCACCCCCGCGGGAGCGCGTCCGCGCCGGGCTGGACGCCGCCCTCGAAAGCGTCGGCGTGCTCGCGCGAACCCCACAGCGGCTCGCCGCCGTGACCGGGGCGGCGCACGCGGCGTGGCTGTGCAGCGCGCTGGCGCTGGTGTTGTGCCTCCACGCGGTGGGGTTGTGGGTGTCGCCGGCGGTGGCGCTGGTGGCGCTCCCGGTTGCGGGGTTCGCGCACGTCGTCCCCGTGCCGGGCGGTCTGGGTCCGGTTGACGCCGCGCTGGGCGGCGTCATCGCGGCACTCACCGGGCACGCGCTGGCGACGTTGGCGTCGGCGCTCGTGTTGTTCCGGGTGGCGACGTACGGCACGCGCGTGGTCGTCGGCGGGGTGGCGCTGTGGCGGCTGCGCGCCGCGCTCAGATGACGCCCGTGCGGCTGGCGGCCTCGCGGGCGGCCACCTCGCTGATGCCGCCCCCGAGGATCGTGTATCGGTCCCGGATCTCGTGGGCGGAGGTGAGTGCCGCCAGTACCTCGTCGTCGGCGACGCCGAGCTCGTCGGCGGTCGTCGGCGCGTCCAGGCTCGCCAGCGCGTCCCGGACCGCCATCCACTGCCCCTCCTGGCCGGAGTGGAGGTACTCCGCGAGGATGGAGCCGACGCCCACCTGGTGGCCGTGGAGGGCTTTCCCGGGCGCGATGCGGTCGAGTTGGTGGCTGAACAGGTGCTCGCTGCCCGACGCGGGCCGCGAGGAGTCCGCGATCGACATCGCGACGCCCGAGGACACCAGTGCCTTCACCACGACCCACGCCGACTCCTCGAGTTCGGGCTTGATGTTGGCGGCGTTGTCCACGAGCATCTCGGCGGTCATCTGGGAGAGCGCGCCGGCGTACTCGCTGTACGGGACGTGCTGGAGGCGGTTGGCCAGCCGCCAGTCTTTGACCGCGGTGTAGTTCGAAATGATGTCCGCACAGCCGGCCGTCGTCAGCTCCCAGGGCGCGTCGGCGATGACGCCGGTGTCAGCGATGACCGCCAGCGGCGGGGCGGCCGACACCGAGTGGCGGGTGTCGCCCTCGGGGACCGACCCCCGACCGGAGACGATGCCGTCGTGGCTCGCCGCCGTCGGCACGCTCACGAACCCGACGTTCAGGTGGTCGCTGGCCAGCTTCGCGATGTCGATCGCTTTCCCGCCGCCGACCCCCACGAGGTAGCCGGGGTCGACGGCCTCGGCCTCACCGAGCACGCGCTCGACGGAGTCAAACGTCGCCTCCTCGACGACCACGACGGCCGGGTCGTCGCCGACGGCTTCGAACTGCGCGACGACGTTCTCCGCGGCCACCGTCTTCGGCGTCGGACTCGTCACCACGAGTGGCCGCCCCGTCAGGTGGGTGTCGCGGACGACCTCCACCGCGTCGTCGAGCACGCCGTGCCCGACGACGACGTTCCGCGGGAGCCGGATCCACGTCGACTTCTCGAACATACCGGGACTCCCTCGGGGACGAGTAAAAACCTACTCGTCGGCGAGCCGGTCGCTCCCCGCGGCGGTCGTCGGGTTTCACGCAGAGGCCAGCGAGGTCGCCGTCGACGGGCGGCAAAAGCGCTCCGGCAGGTTCGTGACTGCGGCTCGTGTGTCGCCCCTCAGACCGTGTCCAGCACGTCCAGCAGCCGGTCTTCCGTTTCGCGGTCGGGGCCGTTGTCGTCACCGGTGCGGCCGTGCTCGCGGTGGGCATCGACCGTGCGCTGCATCGCCTCGGCCGGCGGCGTCGACTCGTAGCCCAGCTCGGCGATCTTGGTGGTGTCGAGCACGTGGGGGGCGTCGCGGTACAGCGGGAACTCACCGGGGCCGAGGTCGACGATGGAGAGTTCGCGGGGACTCGTGTACGAGCGCTCGACGCTCGTGTCGAGGGCGTCCGCGATCAGATCGAGCATGCCGTCGAGGGTGACGGCGTTGCGGTCGCCGACGTTGTACGCCTCGCCCGGCTCGCCGTCCTCGGCGACCAGCCGAAGGCCGCGAGCCACGTCCTCGACGTAGACGCGCTGCCAGAGGTTCGTGCCGTCCCCGGGCACGACGATCTCGTCGCGTTCGGCGACCCGCTCGACCCAGTACGCGAGCCGCTCGGTGTAGTCGTGGGGGCCGTAGACGACCGGCGGGCGCACCGCCATCGCCGGCACCCCGCGGGCGGCGGCCTCGAAGACGATGCGGTCGCCAGCGGCCTTCCGCGCGCCGTAGGTCGCCGACGAGTCGTCGGTGGCCTCCTCGGCAGAACAGGACTCCAATCGGGTTTCGCCCTCGCGTTTGGGCACCTCTTCGGCGGCGTACGCCGCGCCGCTGGAGACGTAGACGTAGGCGTCGACGTCGCCGAAGATGTCGGTCGCGGACTCCACGTCACGGGGCTTGTACGCCACGCAGTCGAAGACGGCATCCGGATCGACCGTCCGCTTGGCGTCGAGGAGGGCGCGGCGCTCGGTGCGGTCGCCCTCGACGCGGGCGACGCGGTCGTCGTCGGCGAACGGGTTGTCATGGGTCCCCCGATTGAACGTCGTCACGTCGTAGTCGTGGGCCAGCAGCTCCGCGACGAGGTGGCGGCCGATGAACCGCGTGCCGCCGATCACAAGTGCCGTGTCCATACGCCGGGGGACGGCGCGGAACCCAAAAGTGGTGGCTATTCGACGGTGAACGGCGCGACCAGGGCGGTCTGCTCGTCGTCGACGTCGACGATGGTCGAGAACGCGTACCGTGATCCCGACGCCAGATCCAGCACGTCGCCGTAGACGGTGTCACCGCTGGTGTCGGGGTCCGCGTCACCGACCCCGACCCGCCAGTGGATGCGGTCGCCCGCGGAGAGCGTCGTCCACGGCTGGATGACGGGGTCCTCTCTGACCGTCTTCCAGCCGCTGTCGGTCTCCCGGTAGACCGTCCAGTCGTGGGGGTTCAGTCCGATCTCGTCGGCGTCGTCGTTGCCCAGCGTGACCGGGACGACGCCGCCCCTGGAGACGGTGGTCTGGTCCTGGGTGAACGTGATCGGGTGGCCGTCGGACGCGCCGGCACACACGACGGTGTCGACGCTGTCGTTGTCGCTGTGCATGGTCGGACAGTCGTCGGTGTCGTCGGAGTCACTCACGCTGTCGGTTCGACCGAGACAGCCCGTTGTTGTAAGCACTGCGGCAGTCGCGAGGAATGCACGTCGTTTCATACGTCGACCATCGTCCCACACGCAATAAACGGTTGCGTGGACTCAAACAGTCGCTGAACACACCCCGGTCGGCGGGGCGGCGTCAGTAGGACTTCGCGAAGTACGCCGTCCGCGTGGCCTCGTCGCCGCAGATCGCACAGTCTTCGCCGTCGTGGTCGGGCTCGGGCACGCGCTCGCCCTCGAACTCGGAGGCCGCGCGCGCCGCGGAGTCCTCGCCCAGCGGCACCATCACGATCTCGGCGGCGATCTGGTCTTTGATCTCGGCCTCACAGTCCTGGTCGCCACACCACGGTGCCTTCACGTAGCCGCCGTGCTGGCCGATGGTGCCCAGGATGTCGGCGCGGTTGTCCGCCTCCCGGACGTTCTCCGCAAGGCGGTCGGCGGCCGCGTCGTAGAGCTTGTCGTAGACCTCGTCGAGGTGGTCGTGGACGCGGTCGGCGATGGCCGCCCGGTCCTCGACGGTGCTTTCCCCGTCGGGCCGGTGGACCACGGTGACCTCGTCGTCCTCGACCTCGTTCGGCCCGATCTCGAAGCGCACGGGCACGCCGTTGAGCTCCCACTCGTTGAACTTGAAGCCGGGGTTGCGGCCGTCGCGGTCGTCGAAGTGCACGCGCACGCCCTGGGCTTCGAGCTCCGCGGCGATCTCGGCACCGTACTGCTCGACGTCGTCTTTCGTGTCCTCCTGCCAGATGGGGACGATGACGACCTGCTTGGGCGCGACCGTCGGCGGCAACACCAGTCCCTGGTCGTCGCTGTGGCTCATGACGAGCGCGCCGATGGCGCGCCAGGACAACCCCCAGGAGGTGGTGTACGCGGTGCGTTCGGCCTCGTCCTCGTCGGCGAACGTGATGTCGAAGGCGTCGGCGAACGACTGCCCGAGGTGGTGGCTGGTGCCGCCCTGCACGGATTTCCCGTCGGGCATCAGCGCCTCGACGGACATGGTGGTGTCCGCGCCGGGGAACTTGTCGTGGTCGGGCTTGCGCCCGCGCAACACCGGGATGCCCAACACGTCCTCGTAGAGGCGGTGGTACTGGTCGAGGCGCAGCGTCGTCTCCGCCCACGCGGCTTCGTCGGTGGCGTGGGCGGTGTGGCCCTCCTGCCAGAGGAACTCCTTGGTGCGGAAGAACGGCTTGGTCTCCGTGGCCTCCCAGCGCACCACGGAGTTCCACTGGTTCACGCGCAGCGGGAGGTCGCGGTGCGAGCGCACCCACTGGGAGAGATACGGCGCGATGATCGATTCCGAGGTGGGACGGACCGCGAGGCGCTGGTCGAGGTCGTCGTGGCCGCCCTGTGTCACCCACGCGACCTCGGGATCGAAGCCCTCCACGATGTCCTTCTCGCGTTCGAGGTAGTCCTCGGGGATGAACATCGGGAAGTAGGCGTTCTCGACGCCGGTGTCCTTGAACCAGCCGTCGAGGTTGTCCTGGATCGCTTCCCAGAGGGCGTAGCCGCGGGGCCGGGTAACGATGAACCCGCCCATCGGCGCGTAGTCCGCCAGCCCCGCCTTCTGGACGACCTCGGCGTACCAGTCGCCGGGGCTGTGTTCCTTGGACTCGGTGATGCCGAGTTCCTGATCGTCGTCGCTCATTGCTGGAACACTCGCCTGACGCGCTCTTAAATCCCGTGAAGCGTCTCCCGCCCGCCAGCATCCATGTGAACAATGCACATCCACCACGAAGACTAAGTAGTATGGTTACGTGCCACACAGTATGGGCGACACGAAACGTGGTCGCGAACGCACTGGCAAAAAGAAGCGCGAACAGCTCCGCAAGCGCGACGTAGAGCGCTCCCTCCAGGCCACGAACGAGCCCACGGACCCGCCGGAGTTCCCGGACGGCGAACTCAGCCTCGGCGACCGCTGACCGTCCCCGAAACGGTCGACGGCGCTCCGCGAACGGTCACTTCGTCCCACGCTGAGCGGCTGCGATCCGCCATGTCGGATCGCACACATGGTTTGCCAAGACTTTTATAACCTGACTGTCTACCAGGTTGCAAGCGGGTTCTTCCACATCGTTCCCGCGGCCCGGCCGACGGCCGGCCGGGAACAGCATCTCACTACTGCCAATGATACCGCTGTGGTTGCCACCGTGCCCCCTGGGCCCCGCGCACACCGGCCCACATCGTCGCAGGTCCGTCACGGACGGTGTCACCACACTCGGGAACCCCGTGTTAACCGATTATGAGTACTGTAGACCGTCAACTTGAGGAGTTACAGGACGAAATCGTCAGCGAAATTCCGGCGGACATCTCGGTCACCGATGTCAAATACGAAGGCCCCGAGCTCGTCGTCTACACCCGGGACCCCAAACAGTTCGCACAGGACGGCGACCTCGTTCGCCGGCTGGCGTCCAAGCTCCGGAAGCGCATCACCGTGCGGCCGGATCCGGCGGTGCTCTCCAGCCCGAAGCGCGCCCGCGACCGCGTCCTCGACGTGATCCCCGAGGAGGCCGGCGTCACGAACCTGGATTTCCACGAGGACACCGGCGAGGTGGTCATCGAAGCCGAGAAGCCCGGCATGGTGATCGGCCGCCACGGCTCCACGTTGCGGGAGATCACACAGGAAGCCGGGTGGACTCCGGAGGTCGTGCGCACGCCACCGATCGAGTCCTCGACGGTCTCGAACGTCCGGAACTTCCTCAAACAGGAGCGCGACGAGCGCCGCGACATCCTCGAAACGGTCGGGCGCCAGATCCACCGTGAGGAGATGCAGGACGACGAGTACGTGCGCGTGACGACCCTGGGGTGCTGTCGGGAGGTCGGGCGCGCCAGCTTCGTGCTTTCGACGCCGGAAACGCGGATTCTCGTCGACTGCGGGGACAAACCCGGCAGCGAGGACGAAGTCCCGTATCTGCAGGTCCAGGAGGCGCTGGCGGGCGGCGCGAACACGATCGACGCGGTGATTTTGACCCACGCCCACCTCGACCACTCGGCGTTCATTCCGCTGCTGTTCAAGTACGGCTACGACGGCCCGATCTACTGCACGGAGCCGACCCGGGACCTCATGGGTCTGTTGACCCTGGACTACTTGGACGTGGCCGCGAAGGAGGGGCGGGCACCGCCGTACGACTCCGAGATGGTGCGGGAAGCGATCAAGCACTGCATCCCCCTGGAGTACGGCGATGTCACTGACATCGCGCCGGACGTGAAACTCACGTTCCACAACGCCGGTCACATCCTCGGGTCGGCCGTCTCCCATTTCCACATCGGGGACGGCCTCTACAACGTCGCGTTCTCCGGGGACATTCACTACGACGACACCCGACTGTTCAACGGCGCTGTCAACGACTTCCCGCGCGTGGAGACGCTCGTGATGGAGTCCACGTACGGCGGCCGCAACGACTACCAGACCGACCAGGAGGACTCCGAGCGCAAGCTCAAACGCGTCATCAACGAGACCTACGAGGACGGCGGCAAGGTCCTCATTCCGGCGTTCGCCGTCGGCCGGTCCCAGGAGATGATGCTCGTGCTCGAAGAGGCGATGCGGGAGGGCGAGATCCCCGAGATGCCCATCCACCTCGACGGCATGATCTGGGAGGCCACTGCCATCCACACCACCTATCCCGAGTACCTCCGGGACGACCTCCGGGATCGCATCTTCCACAGCGACTCCAATCCGTTCCTCGCGCCCCAGTTCAACCACATCGACGGCGGCGAGGAGGAACGCCAAGCGGTCGCCGACGACGACCAGTGTATCATCCTCTCGACGTCGGGGATGGTCTCCGGCGGCCCCATCATGTCGTGGCTCGAACACATCGCGCCGGACCCCGATTCGACGCTGACGTTCGTCGGCTACCAGGCCCAGGGCACGCTTGGCCGCCGCATTCAGTCCGGCCGGGACAAGATCCCGATGCCCGACTCTCGGGGCGGCGGCCGCACCGAGCACCTCCAACTCAACATGGGCGTCGAAACCGTCGACGGCTTCTCCGGACACGCCGACCGCCAGGGCCTCGAAGACTTCGTGCGCACGATGAACCCCCGGCCGGAGAAAGTGCTGTGCGTCCACGGCGACGAGTCGTCCACACAGGACCTCTCGTCGGCGCTGTACCACGAGTTCAACATGCGGACGTTCGCGCCGAAGAACCTCGAAACGTTCCGGTTCGTGTAGCCGGCCACAGCCGTGGCGGTGGTCGCGGTGACCTATCAACTGTGATCGGTGTTCCGACAGGTCTATTATCATACCACCGGTATGTGTTGGCGTGAATCGCCCGCCGCTTCGCGCGATCGGAATGGCCATCGTCGTGCTCGTCGCGTTCACCGGCGGTGGTGCCGCCCAGCAGGCGGGCAGCGGCCCGAAAGTCGACGGTGACGGCGGGTACCGGTTCGACGTCGGGGGTGACAGCCCCCACATCACGTTCTGGCTCCACCTCGATCTGTTGACGAACCTCGGTGGTGCCGGTGATCTCGGGTTCAGCGCGGTCGGAACCGCGCTCGACACCCGGGTCATCGTCATCGACCTCCAGTTGCAGTTCGACGGGATCGGGCCCCTGGAGGAGTTCCTCTCTGATCCGTTCTCGCGGTTCTCCGTGAGCGCGGAGTGGGAGCTCAACCTGCCGTTCCTCAGTGCCGGCCCGGCGTCGGACACGGAGTTCAGTTACGAGGGCAACGAAACGATCGCCAACAACACGTCCCTGGAGAACGCGACCATCGGCACCGACACGCTGAGGAACGTCACCCGCAACGCCACCCAGTCCTGAGTTAGTCGGCGTCGGCGGGGTCGACAACCGCGCCGGTGGCGGCGTCGACGCCGACGCGATCGCAGTGTTCGGCCAGCGGGCACGCCGCAGGATCGTCGAGGCAGGCGGGGTCGCGTGCCGTGCAGTACTCCCGGCCGAACTGGATCATTGCGGTGTGTCCGAACCCGCAGGCGGCGTCGGGAACCGCGGCTTCGAGCGCGGCGCGGACGGCCTCGTGGTCGGCGGCCGCGGGCGCGATCCCCATGCGCCGGGCGATCCGGTGGACGTGTGTGTCGACGGGGAACACGCCGGGAGCGCCGCCGGCGAACAGCAACACGCAGTCGGCGGTCTTCGGTCCCACGCCGGTCATGTCCAGGAGCGCCGCCCGGACGGCGTCGGGGTCGCCCTCGCGCACGAACGCGTCGAAGCCCTCCGCGCCGCCGTACTCCTCGCAGACGCGGCCGGCGATCCGGATGATCGTGGCCGACTTCTGGTTGTAGAGGCCCGCCATCGAGATCGTGTCCGCGAGCACGTCTTGGTCGGCATCGGCGAGCGCCGCCGCGAGGTCGTCGGCGGCCGCGCCGTAGCGCTGCATGAGCGCGTCGTGGGCGGGTTGGCTGGCTTTGTCGCTGGTGTTCTGGCTGAGAATCGTGCGCACCAGACACTCGAAGGCGGCCCGGCCGCCGTAGGTTTTCTGCCAGTACAGCTCCCCCAGGCGGTCGACCACGAGCGCTGCCTGCGTCGGGTCCGCGCCGGACGCGAACGTGGTCGGGCGGCTGTCGTCTCCACCGGCGATGTTCTCGGCTGGCTCATCAGCCATACCGAACGCTCGGGGCGAGCCACCCCTAAATCCCGGGTGTTCGGGGCGGCTGTACCGTCAGTCGACGCGCAGCGTGGCGGTGAGCGGCGCGCCGTCGGCGAGCGCAGCGACCAGCTCGCGGTCGACGTCCGCGGCGGCCTTGTCGGCGTCCACGAAGACCGTGCGGTCGTCGACGTACGTGCTGGTGCGGCCGACCATGCTGCGGTCGTTCGTGAAGGTGAGGTCGGGGTGGCCCGAGCCCGTGATTTCGTCGCGGTGGTGGGGCGTATCGAGGACGAGCGTGATGGTGGCGGCGGCGTCCTGGCAGGCGGCGACGAACGCGTCGCTGAACGCCGCTGGCGAGCAGTCAGCGTCGATGCCGAGGATGCAGTCGCCGGCCGGCGTGAGGAAGTCGTCGGTGGTGAGTTCGAGCGTGCTGTCGTGGCGTGCGGTGACGTTGTCGTGGCCGGTGGCACTCACGGAGACATCCATACGCCCGAGCAGCAGCCGAACGCACTTGTGGACGGCGTTCGGGGGCGGGGTCACGGACAGCAGGGGGGTGGCAGGCACAGGGGACAGATTGCGGGGGGCGGACACACGCAAACGTTAAGTGGTATCCCGGAGTACTACTTGTCACCTGAACGCTGCGAGCGTTCGTGTACAGCCCGAGAGAATGACAGGACGTTCTCCTTCCGACCGGAACGGACGACCTCTCGAGCGACTGCTATCGCGAGCGCGCCAGCGGAATGGCATCGAGGTTTGAACAATGGCTGAGGAAGAAACAACCATCGAGGTATCGACCGCCGACGAACTCATTACTGACGACGAACTCCAGAACAAATCCAAGGGCCAGCTCATCAAGAACGCCGGCCAGTTCCGCGACCGGCGCAACGAGCTGAATCAGCTCGCGAGCTCCCGGGCGTCGGAGCGCGACGACCTGAACGCCAAGACCCGAGAGAAGGTCGACGAAGCCCAAGAGCACCGCGAGAAGCGCGACGAGCTCAACGAGCGCGTCCAGGAGCACAAGGAGATCCGCAACGATCTGAACGCGGACGCCAACGAGCTGTTCGACGAGGTCGAGCAGCGCAAAGAGGACCTCGAGCTCGACGAGGGCAAGGACCTCGAACAGCTCAAAGAGGAGATCGAGGAGCTGGAGTTCAAGCAACAGACCGAAGTCCTGTCCACCGAGGACGAGCGCGAACTCATCGAGAAGATCGAGGGGAAGCGCGAGGAGTACCAGGACCGCGAGGAGAAACTCGACCAGTCCGGCGACCTGGAAGGGCTCGTCGAGGAAGCCGAGTCCGTGCGGGCGGAAGCCTCCAAGCACCACGAGAAGGTGACGGAGCTCGCGGACAAGGCCCAAGAGCACCACAACCAGATGATCGAGGCCTATCGGGAGGCCGACGACATCCGGGACGAGGCCGACGAGATGCACGAGGACTTCGTCGAAGCCCAGGAAGCGGCCGACGCCCACCACGAGGCGTTCGTCGAGGTCCAGAAGCGACTGCGTGAACTCGACAAACAGGAAGAAGAAGAGGAGAAAGACAAGCGCGCCCAAGAGCAGGAGGAAGCCCGCGAGGAAGCCGAGGAGATCTACGAGCGGTTCAAGGAGGGCGAGACCCTCGACACCGAGGACCTCCGCAAGCTCCAGAAGTCCGGCCACCTGTAACGGGTTCGCGTGCCGTCGGCCGTGGCAGCCCCGCGAAGTTTTTGTGATGGGGACGTAACCGTCGAACCGAGAGATGCGTACGCTGGTGGTGTGCGTCGACCGGGCCGGTGATATTTCCCGACAGACCGGACTGCGGACGCCGATCGCCGGCTGGGAGGCCGTACAGTCGTTGGTCACGGATATGGGCGTTGCCGATCCGGAGGACGCGAGTGTCAACTGCCTCCTGGAGGCGTTGCGCGTGACGCGGGACTTGCGGGACGGCGCGGACGACGCCGTGGTGGCGGCGGTGTCGGCGACCGGGGACGGGGTGACCGCGGATCGGTCGGTCGCCCAACAGTTCGACAGCCTCGTGGACCGCCACGACCCGGACTCCTGTGTGGTCGTGGTCGACAGCGCGGCCGACGAGCGCGTCGTGCCGATCGTCGAAAGCCGCATTCAGGTCGACGCGGTCGATCGCGTGGTCGTGCGCCAGGCCCGAGACTTGGAGTCGACGTACTACCTCCTGAAGCAGTTCCTCGCCGACGAGGAGCTGCGCCAGACCGTGCTGGTTCCGGTCGGGATCGTGTTGCTCGTGTTCCCCGGGTTGATGATGGTGACGGGCAGCCTCGCGGTTGCAGCGGCCAGCATCACCACCGTGATCGGGTTGTTCTTACTGTACAAGGGCCTGGGGGTCGACGAGTACGTGGCCGCGCTCCCCGGGCAGGCGCGGGACGCGTTGTACTCCGGGCGCGTGTCGATTGTGACGTACGTCGTCGCGGGCGGCCTCGGACTCGTGGGTGTGTTTGCGGGTGCGCTCGGGCTCACGAACCAGGCCGCAGGACTGTCCCGGCTTGTGGCCGCGATGACGTTCACCTACTACAGCATTCCCTGGGTCACGTTGGGCGCGCTCACCGCCAGCGGCGGCCGGCTGTTCGACGAGTACATCCGCAACGACGACGTGCGCACGTCGTTCGTGAACCTGCCGTTCGGCGTGCTTGCGGTTGGTCTCGTGGTTCGCGGGTTCGCGGTGTACTTCATGGAGCGCGCCGGCATCGTGGCCCCGTTGACTGCCCCGAGCGCCGCGCTGGGCGCGCTCTCCGTGCGGGGGTTCCGGGTCTCCCCCGAGCAGCGGCTCGCGGTGTTCGTCGTGTTGGGGGTGTTGGTGAGCGTTGCGGGGATTCGCGTTGCGACGTACGTCTCGGGCGTGACGATCCGCGACGTGGAGCGCTCCGCCGAGCAGTGACGCCGCGAAGAGCAAGTATATCGGGCTGGTGGGACAACGCGTCGGCATGACTGACGGACAATGGGTGGGCCTGTTCTCCGGGGGCAAAGACTCCTCGTGGGCGCTCTACCGGGCGCTTGAAGCCGGCTTGGACGTCGGCCGGCTGGTGACGGTGCATCCGGAGAGCGACTCGTACATGTACCACGTCCCGGCGACGCGGCTCGCGGAGCTCGCCGCCGAGAGCATCGGCATCCCAGTGGTGAACGTGACGCCGGACGCCTTCGAGACGGCGGACGTAGCCGACGCGGGCGCGCAGGGCGACACCGAGCTCGAACCGCTGGAGGACGCCGTGACCGACGTAGCCGATACCCTGGACGGCGGGCTCGCGGGCGTGATCGCGGGGGCCGTCGAGAGCGACTTCCAGACCAGCCGCATGGAGGGAATGTGCGACCGGCTTGGGTGTGAGTTGTACGCGCCCCTCTGGCAGCAGCCGCCCCGGGAGCTGGCTGATGCGATGCTCACAGCGGGGTTCGAGATCCGCATCATTCAGGTGGCGGCCTACGGGCTCGACGAGTCGTGGCTGGGGCGACGCCTCGACCGTGACGCGCTGGCGGAGCTCGCCGCGCTCAACGACGAGTACGGCGTCCACGTGCTCGGCGAGGGCGGCGAGTTCGAAACGCTGGTGACCGACGCCCCGCATATGGACCGCCCGATCAGACTCGATTACGAGACCGTGTGGGCGGGCGACCGCGGGCACATCGAGATCACCGAGGCGTGCCTCGGGCCGTAGCTAGCGGCCGTCCGCGTCGTGCCCGTTCTCGATGGTGGTGTGGGCGCCGATGAGCGCG
Organism: Halobacterium sp. MBLA0001; assembly: GCF_049705385.1. NCBI lineage: Archaea > Methanobacteriati > Methanobacteriota > Halobacteria > Halobacteriales > Halobacteriaceae > Halobacterium > Halobacterium sp. MBLA0001. Next base: position 1,065,476 of record NZ_JBNAMQ010000007.1, on the reverse strand, counting down.
CCCGAGAAGTCGATGGAGTCCAGGACGGTGTCCTCGTCGATGATGGAGTTACGGACGTCGCAGTCCCGGAGCGTGGCGTCGGGGAAGATGACGCTGTTGGAAACCGTGGAGTTGGTCAGCTCGGCGCCGGGCAACACGTGGACGTTCTCGCCGATGGTGGTGTTGGAGACGGTGGCGTCGTCGGCGACGATGCTGTCGCCGTCGAGCGTCCACGCGACGGCGTCGAGGTACGACTCCGGAGTGCCGATGTCGAACCAGGCGCCTTCGAACGTGAACGCGCGGACGGACTGGCGGTCCTGTAGCCACTCCACGAACCACCCGGGTTCGTCGGGGTTGCCGTCGGCGGCGAGGTACGTGTCGATGTCCGCGACGACCGATTCGGGGTAGGCGTAACACGCGATGGAGACCAGCGTGCTGTTGGGGTCGTCGGGCTTCTCCTGGAAGTTGATGACCTCGTCGCCGTGCAACTCGACCAACCCGTAGGACTGCGCGCGCTCGTAGCTGCCCACGTCGTAGGCGGCGATCGCGGGGTTGTCGGCGTCGTGTTCCTCGAAGAAGTCCACGAACGCGGAAACGTCGAAGGAGATGAGGTTGTCGCCGGCGATCACCACCAGGTCGTCGGTGATGGATTCACGGTCGACGAGCTGCGCGAGCGCCCCCATCACGCCGAACTTCTCGTCCTCGTCGGTGGTGTCTTCGACGGACAGCTGCGGCTTCTCGAAGGAGCGCTCCGCGAGGTGGCTGCGGAACTCGCCGGCGAACCGCTCGTTGGTGGAGACGTAGACGGTGTCGATGCGGTCGTCGGATTCGAGATCCGCGAAGATGCGATCGATGACGGTGGAGTCGCCGACCGGCAGGAACATCTTCGGCCGGTCTTTCGTGATCGGCCAAAGCCGGGTCGCGTATCCGCCGGCGAGCACGACGGCTTTCATACCAACCAGGTCCACACGGTCCGGTAAGTCCTTTTTCATCCGGCGACACTGGCTACGTATGGACGACCGAACGACCCGAGAGCGCGTCCGGGCGGCGCTCCGCGAGCAGCCGGCAACGCCGAGCGAGGTCGCGGCGGCGTTCGACGTGGCGCGCGGAACAGCCCTGACCCACGTCAGGCATATCGCCGAGAGCCTGGACAGCGCCGACGAGGAGTTGCTGGTGCGACCGCCGGCGTGCCGGGACTGTGGCTTCGAGGACTTCGACGACCCCGTGAACGTGCCGTCGCGGTGTCCGGAGTGCAAAAGCGAGTCGATCGCGGAGCCGGCGTTCGTCGTGGAGCCGGCTTAGAACCCGATGCGGGAGCCCGGGGACGTGGACAGGTCCGCGGGGTCGCCGGGGTCGACGCCCTGCATGACAAACTCGTAGTCCGGATCGGTCAACGAGACGGTGCCGTCCTGGACGGTCACGTCGACGGCGGTGAGTGTCGCCCCCTCACACGGGCCGTGTGTGCAGACGCCGGAAGTGGGGTCGAAGGTGGCTGCGTGTTTCCGGCAGACCAGTTCGCCGTCGCGGACTGCGCCCGACCCGGAGTCGAGTGTGACGTCCGTCCAGTGCATGCAGTAGTTCAGCCAGCCCGTGATCGAGCCGTCGGACAGCGCCACGAGGATCGCCTCCTGTTCGTCGCCGCTGTCGCGGTCCCGGACGGTGAACCGGAAGCTGTCGCCGGCCTGGAGGTCCGTCACGGACGCGATCTGTGCGCCGTCGCCGGGGGCCGGCTCAGCGGCGTCCCCACCGTCGGTGTCGCCGTCAACCATTACCAGTGCGTATTGGCGCGGGCTGCTTGAACGCACTGGTGGCCCCTAGTAGTGGCGGCGTTCGATCTCGGCGTTGTACGCGCTGGCGAGGGCGGCCCCGATCCGGCACGTGTCGTACGTGGCGTCGTCGACGCGCGCGATGGGGCGCACCTCCCAGGTGGTGTTCGTGAGGAACGCCTCGTCGGCGTCGTAGAGCCGGGACGGCGTGTACGCGCCCGTGTGCACCGTGAGCCCGTGCTCGGCGGCGAGTTCGGCGACCGCCCACCGCGTGATCCCGGGCAACACGTCGAGATCGCCGCTGGGCGTGTAGAGGGTGCCGTCGGCGACGAAAAAGAGGTTGCTCGCAGCGCCCTCCGTGAGGTGGCCGTCGGGCGTGACGAACAGCGCTTCGTCGGCGTCGGCGGCGATGTCGCGGCGGGCGAGCACGCCGGGCAGGTAGTTGTGGGTTTTCGCGGTGCTGGGGATGGTGGTGTCGCGGTGTTGGGTGATCGTCGTGGTTTCGACGGTGGCGGGCATCGACCAGACCGGGTCGCCGTCGACGCCGCCGCGGGGGAGCGCGTCGACCACCACGACGACGGTCGGATCGGTCGTGTCCCGCGGGGTGAGCCGGCCGTCCTGGACGCCCCGAGTGATCGACAGCCGGACGTAGGCGTCCGCGAGGTCGTTGGCGGCGAGCGTCTCGTGGACGCGCCCCCGCAGCGCCGCCTCCGAGAGGTCGTGGTCGATGCCCAGCGAGTCACAGGTGGCCTGCAGGCGGCGGTAGTGGGCGGTCCAGGCGAACGTCTGGCCGCCGTACGCGCGCATGGTTTCGAACGCTGCGTCGCCGTACTGGAAGCCGCGGTCGCGGACGCTGACGGTTGCGTCGGCGGCGTCCACGAGCGCGCCGTTTACGTGGTATCGCATAGGGAGAGGAAGTTGGTGATGAGGTCGGAGCCGACCGGTGTGAGGATGCTTTCGGGGTGGAACTGTACGCCGACGTGTGGCGCGTCCCGGTGTCGGACCCCCATGAGGACGCCGTCGGTCGTGCGGGCAGTCGGCACCACCGCATCGGGCAGCCCCGATTCCGGGACGGACAGCGAGTGGTACCGGCCGGTGTCGAACGTGTCCGGGAGCCCAGCGAAGACGCCCGTTCCGTCGTGGCGGACCGTCGAGGGTTTGCCGTGGACGACCCGTGGGGCGGCCGTGACCGTGGCACCCGCGGCGGCACACAGCGCCTGGTGGCCCAGGCACACGCCGAGCGTCGGGTACGACAACTCACGGAACACGGGGACGGTGACGCCCGCGTCGGCGGGCGTGCCGGGGCCGGGGGAGACGACGATCCCGTCCGGGTCGAGGTCGCGGACGGCGGCGGTGTCGATGGCGTCGTTCCGCCGGACGACCACGTCGTCGGCGGCCGCGCCGACGTACTGCACGAGGTTGTACACGAACGAGTCGTAGTTGTCGACGACGAGGATGCGGGTCACGAGTTGTCGGGCGTCGTGTCGGCGACGCGCCCGATGCCGCCGGCGTCCCCCAGCGCGGTGACGAGTGCGCGGGCTTTCGCGAGGGTTTCGTCGTATTCGGCTGCGGGCGTGGAGTCGTGGACGATGCCGGCGCCGACGCGCAGGTGGTAGGTGGCGGCGCGTCTGACGAGCGTTCGGATGGTGATGCTGAGCGTGGCGTCACCGTCGAACCCGATGGCGGCGAGGCTGCCCGTGTAGGGGCCCCGGCGGGTGGCTTCGACGGTGTCGATGAGCGCCATTGTACGGGGCTTGGGCGCGCCGGTAATAGTTCCGCCGGGAAAGACCGCGGCGATCGCGTCACGGAGCGAACACGACTCGCGGAGCCGGCCCGTGACTTCACTGACGAGGTGCAACACCTCGCTGTACGCGTCCACGCGCCGGTAGTCCGGGACCGCCACGGAGCCGTACTCGCTGACCTTCCCGAGGTCGTTGCGCTCCAGATCGACCAGCATCGCGTGCTCGGCGCGCTCCTTGTCGTCGGCGCGGAGCGCCGCCCGGGCGGCGTCGTCCTCGGCGGGGGTGGCCCCGCGGGGGCGTGTGCCCGCAATCGGCTCGGTGGTGAGCTCGCGGCCGCGCCGCGCGAGCAGCAGCTCCGGGCTGGCCGACACCAGATCGACGCCCGGGAACTCGACGATCCCCGAGTAGGGCGCGGGGTTGGTGTCCCGGAGCGCCTCGAACACCGCCACCGGGTGGACGGCCGCCGGGGCGTCGAGGCGGTGGCTGACGTTCGCCTGGAAGGTGTCGCCGTCCCGGATGGCGTCCTGGATGCGGCGGACCCGCGCCTCGAACGCCGCGCGGCCGGCCGCGCTCTCGAACGGCGCGGGGGAGTCGGCGGGCGGCGGGCCGACCGCGGGGTCGCCGTCCCGGATGGCTGCCGCAAGCGCCTGCACGCGGTCGCGGCCGGCCTCGAACGCGCCGTCGGGGGTGTACTCGTCGACCGGGACGGCGGCGATCAGGCGGAGGTCGTCCCCAGGCGTGAACGGCTCGCGCCACGCCGCGATCGTGGGGTAGACGCCGAGTTGGAGGCGGGGCAGCCCGCGCGCGTCGGTGGTGGTGTCAGGGATCGCTTCGAGTTCGCGGGCGATGTCGTAGCTGAGCCAGCCGAACAGGCCGCCGGGGTGTGGGACGTCGCAGTCGACCCGAGCGAGGCGCGCGCCGACGGCGGCCTGGACGGTGTCGAGCGCGCCCGCGCCGTCGGCCCGCAGCATCGACGCCGGATCGACGCCGAAGTAGCCCCAGCCGTCGCTGCCGCCGGTGGTCTCGTAGTGGAACGACGGGGCGTCGCCGCGGGCGCGCCGGTACGCCGCGAACGGGTCGGTGACCGGCAGGCGCGCCTCGACTACGGCACGCGTCGGTGCTGTGGCGTCGCCGGCGGCGTCGCGGAACGCCGCGGGGTCGGTCGCAAGCGCCGCCGAGTCAGGCATGCGGTGTCGCCACGTTACTGGTCGCCGACGCGGTCGCGCCAGCGCCGGATGCGTTTCGGGGAGAGATCCGTCGCCGCCGCGATGTCGTCGGTGTCGGCGGCGGCCAGCTCCTGTGGTGTCGTGACGCCGGCGTCCGCGAGGCGGCTGGCGTACGCCGGCCCGATGCCCGTGATGTCGGTGAGATCGCCGGCGGCCGGCTCGGCGTCGGCAGGCTGGCTGTCGTCGGTGGCCTGGGGCGTCGACTCCGCACCTTTGACGGCGCGCTCGGTGGTGGCGTCGGGCTCGTGCTCGACAGTGATGTCGACGCCACTGCCTGGCGGATGGTCGTTGTCAGCAGCCCCGAACAACGACTTGAGTTTCGAGAGCAGACCCATTGGTCGCACATATACCCCCGGCGGACTTAAAGCCGTGCACGGAGGGCGGCGCGCATCGCCGCCACGGGGGCGTCCAGGCCGGTCCAGCGCTCGAACGCCTCGGCACCCTGATAGAGCAGCATCCACGCGCCGTCGATCGTGGTTGCGCCGGCGGCCGCGGCGTCCCGCAGCAGCCGCGTCTCAACCGGCGAGTACACGGCGTCTAGGACGGCGAGATCGTCGTGGAGGGCGTCGGCGGACACCGGCGACGTGTCCGGGTCGTCCATCCCCACCGTGGTGGCGTGGACCAGGACCGTCGCGTCGGCGAGGCTCCGCGGCAGGTCACCGAGGCCGACGGCCGTGCCACCCACGTCGGCGGCGAGTTCGTCGGCGGCCGCCCGTGTTCGGTTGGCGATCCGAACGGTCGCCCCGGCGTCGGCGAGCGCGAACGCGGCGGCGCGGCCGGCACCACCCGCGCCGACGACCACAGCCTGCGTGCCCGACAGCGACACGTCGTGGTGGGCGAACGCGCGCTTCACGCCCGCAACGTCGGTGTTGTACCCGCGGGGCGCGGCCCCGGAGAAGTCGATGGTGTTGACGGCGCCCACCCGGGCGGCCATCGAGTCGGTCGCCACCGCCGACGCGGCCGACTGCTTGAACGGCGCGGTGACGTTCAGCCCCGCCACGCCGAGCGCGCCAGCCCCTCGGATGGCGGCCGCGGCGTCGTCCGGTGCCGGCTCGAAGGTCACGTACCGGGCGTCGAGCCCGCACTCGTCGTAGGCGGCCGCGTGCAGCGGCGGCGACAGCGAATGCCCGACCGGGTTCCCGATCAGTCCGTAGACGTCCATGCGCCGGCTCGTCGCGCCAGCAGCATAACTGGTCGCACACCGAACCGTTTTTTACTCGCTGCCTGGTTTCGATCCGTATGGCCGACTCGCTGCTCGTCAACGGGGGCATCCTCGTTGCCGGCATCCTCCTGTTGTACGTGGGGGCGGAGCTGCTGGTGTCCGCCGCCTCCGCGCTCGCGCTCTCCCACGGCATCAAGGCCGCAACCGTCGGCGTCACCGTCGTGGCGTTCGCGACGACCGCGCCGGAGCTGTTCGTCAGCACGGTCGGCGGCATCACCGCCGGCGACAGCATCGCGCTGGGCAACATCGTGGGGTCGAACATCGCGAACATCGGGCTCGTGTTGGGAACGGCGGCGCTGCTCCGGCCCATGGACGTCGACAAGACGCTGCTGTACCACCACGGGCCGTTCATGCTTGCGGCCGCGCTGGCGCTCGTCGGGCTGTCCCTGGACGGGACGCTTGGCGCCCTCGACGGCGTCGCGTTGCTCGCGCTGTTGGCGGTGTTCACGGCGTACATATACCGCCACGCCCAGCAGGATGACGAGGTGTCGCTGCCCGACGACGTGGACATGGACGACGACGCGACCGCCACCGCCCGCGACTACGTGGTGCTCGTGGGTGCGATCCTGCTGTTGCTCGGTGGCTCCCGCGCGCTCATCACCGGCGGGCGGGGCGTCCTCATGGAGTTCGGGTTCAGCGACCTGTTCATCGGGCTGACGGTCATCGCGTTCGGCACGTCGGTCCCGGAGCTCGCCACGTCGGTCGTGAGCGCGCTGCGCGACGAGGCGGATTTCTCCATCGGGAACGTGGTCGGGTCGAACATCTACAACGTGCTCGCGGTGATCGGGATCGTTGCGATCCTGGTGCCGATCACCGTCACGAAGGGCACGCTGGCCTTCGAGTTGCCGGTGATGCTCGGGTTCACCGTGTTGGCGCTGGGGATGATGGCGGTCGGCGACCGCATCACTCGCGTCGAGGGTGCGGTGTTGATCGGGTCCTACGGCGGGTTCGTCTACTTCCTGGTGCCGTAAGTGCCGGCGGCATGAGCGGCAACCGGGAGGCGTTTTACCGGGGCTGTCGAAGGCGTGTGCGTGATCGGAATCGTTGTGAGTCGCGCCGACGAGGCGTCCACACACATCTGGGCGCAGCTGCGTGAGATCGAGGACTTCGAGCGCATCGGCCCGGACGCGTACCGCGCCGACGGGATCGAAGTTCGGGTGTTCGAGGAGCTCCACACCACCATCGACGACGCCGCCGACGCCTTCGAGGCGGCGGTCGACATGGTCGTGGTGGTGTCCCGGCACAGCGGCGATACCGGCCCGTTGTTGTCCGCACACTACACGGGGAACTTCGGAGCGGCGGAGTACGGCGGCGCGGACCGGTCGGTCGCCCCGGCGTGCCCGAACGCCCACCACGCCGTCGTTGACTCGCTGCGGTCGTACGCGCCCCCGGAGTACGACGTGGCCATGGAATGCACCCACCACGGCCCGACGAGCGTCGGCGCACCGTCGATGTTCGTGGAGCTGGGGAGTTCGCCCGCCGAGTGGCAGGACGACGCGGGGGCGCGTGCGGTCGCACGCGCAGTGCGTGACCTGCGGGGCGTCCCCCCGCATGGCGACCGCGCGGTGGTGGTGTTCGGCGGCGGCCATTACACCCCGCGGGCGACACGGATCCTGGCGGACACCGACTGGCCGGTGGGCCACGTGGCCGCCGATTGGAGCCTCACCGAGCTCGGCCGCCCGGACGCCCACCGCGGGGTCGTCGACGCGATGTTCACTGCCAGCGGTGCGGCGCACGCGCTGGTGGAGGGGGACCGCCCGGAGCTCACGGAGACGATCAGGGACCTCGGGTATACGGTCGTCTCGGAGACGTGGGTGCGGGAGACCGACGGCGTCCCGCTGTCGCGTGTGGCTGCCCTGGAAGAGTCGCTGACGACCGTCGACGACGGGCTGCGCTTCGGCGAGCCGGCGGCCACGCACACCGGCGGCTATCTCGTCGTGGAGCTGCCGGACGCCGTGCTCGACGCCGCCCACGCCGTCGACACCGCGGCGACGGTTGCGGCCGGCCGCAGTCACGCACTCGCCGTCACAACGGTGAACGCAGGGCGCCGCCTGGCCGGATCAGCGGCGTTCCCCGATGCAGACGCCTACGAGGCGTTTGTCGACGACGTGGCGGCGGTGCTCGACGCCGAGTACGCGTCGGTGTCGCGGGCGGACGGCGAGCTGACCGCCACCCGGGAGGTGTTCGATCCGGAGGCCGCGGCGGCCCTCGGTGTGCCCGAAGGCCCGGCGTTCGGGCGGCTCGCAGGCGGGGAGGCGATCGAGCACGACGGGCGGACCATCGCGCCGGCAGCGGTCACCACGACCGAAACCGTGCGCGCCGACGTTGCCCTCCACGAGCGGCCGCGAGAGCGCGTGCGACGCCCGTCCGACGATGAGGGGAAAGGTAATTAAGCCTCACACGCTACCCGTTAGCCAACAATGGACTCGATTGTACAGGACGCCATCGACGAGGCCGAGGAGTCCGAGGACTCGGCTTCGGAGCCGGCCGACGTCGCTGGCGGTGGGGGCGATACGGTCCCGACCGGCACGATGACTGACAACGAACTGGAGGACGTCCTCCAGGAACTGCAGACGAATATTACCGTGGTTGGGTGTGGCGGTGCCGGGTCGAACACGGTCGACCGGATGGCTACGGAGGGGATCCATGGCGCGGACTTGGTTGCGGCGAACACTGACGTCCAGCATCTCGTCGACATCGAGGCCGACACCAAGATCCTGATGGGGCAACAGAAGACCAAAGGCCGGGGTGCTGGGTCGCTGCCACAGGTCGGTGAGGAGGCCGCAATCGAGTCCCAAGGCGAGATCCGCGATTCGATCGCGGGGTCGGATATGGTGTTCGTGACCGCCGGCCTCGGCGGCGGTACGGGAACCGGGTCGGCGCCGGTCGTGGCGAAGGCCGCCCGCGAGCAGGGTGCACTCACGATCGCGATCGTCACCACGCCGTTCACCGCGGAAGGCGAGGTGCGGCGGACGAACGCGGAAGCCGGCTTGGAGCGGCTCCGCGACGTCGCGGACACCGTGATCGTGGTGCCCAACGACCGGCTGCTCGACTCGGTCGGGAAGCTGCCGGTGCGCGAGGCGTTCAAGGTGTCCGACGAGGTGCTGATGCGGTCGGTGAAAGGCATCACGGAGCTCATCACGAAGCCGGGGCTGGTGAACCTGGATTTCGCGGACGTGCGCACCGTCATGGAGAAAGGCGGGGTGGCGATGATCGGGCTTGGCGAGGCCGATTCGGACGCGAAGGCCGCTGATTCGGTGCAGTCGGCGCTGCGGTCGCCGTTGCTCGACGTGGACATCTCCTCGGCGAACTCCGCGCTGGTGAACGTCACGGGCGGCCCGGGCATGAGCATCGAGGAGGCTGAGGGGGTCGTCGAGCAGCTCTACGACCGGATCGACCCGGACGCCCGCATCATCTGGGGAACGAGCATCGACGAGCAGATCCAGGAGGAGATGCGGACGATGGTGGTCGTGACCGGCGTCGATTCACCCCAGATTTACGGCCGAAACGAGGCCGCCGAAGGCGACGGCCCGGCACAGGAGTCGACGCCCGAACCGGAGCCGGAACCCCAAGCGGGCTCGGAGATCGAGGACATCGATTACGTGGAGTGACGCGGGGTCTGTGCCGGCCGCAGCATCAATAGATAAAAAAGTTAGCGTCGTCTGACCCCCTGTATGGACGTTCCCCTAGAGCTTTCGGCATACACCCGGGTGCTCCGGCTGGCGAGCACGCCGTCCTGGGAGGAGTTCTCCCAGATCGCGAAGATCGCCGGCGCAGGCATCCTGCTGATCGGCGCCATCGGGTTCGTTGTGTTCCTCATCATGGGCGGGATCGTATCGGTGATCTGAGATGAGCGTGTTCGCAGTGAAGACCACCGCCAGCCAGGAGCAGACCGTCGCGAGCATGATCGCGAACCGTGAGGAGGACACGATCCACGCCGTGCTCGCGCCCGACGCGCTGACGAGTTACGTGATGGTGGAGGCCGAGGACACGGCCGCCATCGAGCGCACGATGGACGAGATCCCACACGCCCGGAGTCTCGTCCCGGGTGAGTCGGGGATCTCGGAGGTCGAGCATTTCCTCTCGCCGAAACCGGACGTCGAGGGCATCGCCGAGAACGACATCGTCGAGCTCATCGCCGGCCCGTTCAAAGGCGAGAAGGCCCAGGTGCAGCGCATCGACGAGGGCAAAGACCAGGTGACCGTGGAGTTGTACGAGGCGACAGTGCCGATCCCCGTAACCGTCCGGGGCGACCAGATCCGCGTCTTGGACAGCGAAGAGCGGTAGGCCCGGCGGTCACTTCGTGGTGACCGGGTCCGGCTCGGTGGTGTCCAATGCGTTCGCGCGCTCGTCGCTGAGCAGGTCTTTGAGCACCGCCGGATCGAGCGCGTCGTTGACGGCGTCGAGTACCTCCTCGCGTTCGCGCACGGCGGCGGCGTCGCCGTCGTAGTAGCGCACGTACTCGGCGCGCGTGTGTTCTTCGAGCCCGTGCTTGATCGCGAAATACCCCTCCGGGATGGTTTCGTCGCAGACCTCACACGTGTGGGCGTCGTGGTCGGTGACCTGGTGGGCGAGTAGTCCCTCGACGGTCCCGAACGTCGACCCGCAGCCAGCGATCGCGCACTTCCACCCAGACATGCACGGTACTAGCCTGAGTGCTCGCATAAACGTTGTGACAACGGGCTGAAAACGAGCACGCAACGCCACCACGTGGTGGATGCCGGCGTTGTGTGGGTGTTGGTTACTGGTCGCCGGACTGCCGGTAGACGAGGTTGCGCTGGATCTCGTTTGCGCCCTCGTAAATGACAGGGATGCGAACGTCACGGTAGACGCGGGCGATGCGGCGGTCGGTGAAATTCGACCGGCCGCCGTGGAACTGCATCCCCTGTTCGGCGTTGGCGGTTGCGACCTCGGTGGCTTTGGTTTTCGCCATCGCCGCCCACAGCCCCGGTTCGTCGTGGGCGGCCACCTTCTCTGCGGCCCGGTAGGCGAGCGCGCGCGCGGACTCGAACTCGATGCGCATGTCCGCGAGGCTGTGCTGGACGGACTGGAAATCCGAGACGGTGCGCCCGAAGCCCGCGCGGTCGTGAACGAAGTCCCAGGCCTCCTCGAAGGCGGCGGCCGCAAGTCCCAGCCCGTGGCCGGCGACGACAACCCGGCCGTGGTTGAAGAAGTCGGTCAACATCATGAACCCGCCGCCCTCGGTGCCGATGAGGTTGGCCTCCGGAACGCGGCAGTCGTCAAGCACGATGTGCGCCTGCTTGGAGGCGCGCATGCCCATCTTCTCGGGGATGTGTTCGGCCTCGTAGCCGTCGGTGTCGGTCGGCACGGCGAACAGCGAGTAGTTCATGTACCGGTCGTCGGTGTCGCCGGTTTTGGCGTACACCGTCACCCAGTCGGCCTCGACGCCGTTGCCGATCCAGTACTTCTCGCCGTTGAGCACGTACTCGTCGCCGTCCCGCTCGGCGGTCGTCTGCATGCCGGCGAGGTTCGAGCCGACCTCCGGCTCGGAGACCGCCAGCCCGGTGAGCTGGTCGTTGTTCGCGACGGGCGTGAGCAGCCGGTCTTTCTGCGCGGGGGTGCCGTACTCCTCGACGAGCTCCGCCCCGAAGCTCGCGAGCTGGAGGGTCAACGCGATGCCGGCGTCCGCGCGGAAGAACTCCTCGGCGATGGCCAGCATCTGCGTGAGATCCAACCCCCGGCCGCCGTAGTCCTCGCCGATGTCCTGGGCGACCAGCCCGGCGTCCATGGCGGCCTCTAGGACCTCCCAGGGGTACTCGCCGGACGCGTAGTACTCCTCGGCGTGGGGCGCGATGTGCTCGGCGGCGAACGCACGCGCGTCCTGTTTCACGGCACGGGCGTGCTCCGGGACGACATCATCGGACAGCAACTCGACGTCCATACGCCGCGGTTGGACTGCAGCCGGATAAGTTCGATAAAACCCCTGACATCGGGCAACGCGTTCACCGCGACCGAAAGCGGCTAACACCGCGCACGCAAACGAGTGTGCGTGCCGACGACTCGGGTTGACTTGCACGTGAAAGTGTTGAACGACACGGTGATTCGGCGCGCGAAAGCCGCGGACATCGACGTGCTCGTGTACGCACCGCATTTCACCCGCCTGCCAACCATTCGTGAGCGCGCGGCCGCGTACAGCGACGACGACATCCTGGTGGTGCCTGCCCGCGAGGTGTTCACCGGGTCGTACCGGGACCGCAAACACGTGCTCGCGATCGGCCTCGAGGAGTGCGTGCCGGATTACATCACACTCGATGGGGCGTTGACCGAGCTGGCGCGCCAGGACGCGGCGGTGCTCGCGCCACACCCCGGGTTTCTGACCGTGAGTCTGACGCCGGCGGACATCGAAGCCTACCGCGACCGGATCGACGCCGTGGAGACGTACAACCCGAAACACGCCCCGCACAACAACCGCCGTGCGCGCCGGCTGGCCGACACACACGGGATGCCGGCGTTCGGGTCGTCGTACGCCCACCTGGCGGGCACCGTCGGGGAAGTGTGGACGACCATCGACACGACGATCACGTCCGGCTCGGAGCTGACGGCTGCGCTCCGTGATGGGGTGTCGCGCACCGTCGACCACGACACGGGACTGAGTCATTACCGCCAGCGGATCGCGGAGAAGCTCCACCTCGGGTACGAGAACACCTGGGAGAAACTCGACCGAGTGGTGCTGTCGGGCATGGAGCGAACCCACCCCCGGCAGGTGGCCTACGACGGCCGCTTCGACGACGTGGCGGTGTACTGAACTAGAACAGCCCGGGGATCGCGTTCAGCGGCACGGTCGTGGGGACCACGCGGATCAGGACCGCGATCACGCCGACTTCCAGGACCGTGATGAGCACGGTGGCCGTGCTCGCCCACTTCGAGGACGTGGTGACGCCGACCGGGAGTCCGTACTCCGCGCTCGACAGCGGGTAGAACAGCGCGATGCCGCGCTTGCTCCCGACGACGTCCAGGACGTAGTGGCTGGCGACCCCGACCCAGACCCACGTGAGGTTCCCGGTAAAAAACGGGAACGCGTACAGCACGGCGAGCACGGGCAGGTTGTGGAGCGTTTTGCGGTGTTTCCCGAAGTCGGTGTCGACGTCCGGGAACAGCGTCCCGAGCACGACCGGAATGAGCGTCGCGGCGATCGTTTCGAGCGTGCGAACGCTGCCGTCCGGGTGGATCACGAACCCGAGGCCGACGGCGAGCAGGATCCCGTTCAGCACGTGGTCGCCCTTGTTCACACCGCGGCCGACGCACGGGGGTCACGTCACCTTTTCGAGTTCCGCTGCGAGCACGGTCAGTGCGGCGCGCGCGATCCGCGTTTTGATCGCGCGGCGGTCGCCGTCGAACTCGCGGCGCACGACCGTCGTCGCCGAGGTCGCAGTCCCCCAGTCGCCGGCGTACCCGACCCCGATGTAGGCGGTGCCGACGGGCTTCTCGGGGGTGCCGCCGTCGGGGCCCGCGATCCCGGTCGTGGCGACCCCCCAGGTCGTGCCGGCTTGGTCGCGGACGCCGCGGGCCATCTGGCGGGCGACCGGTTCGCTGACGGCCCCGTGTTCGTCGAGGTGCTCGCGGGACACGCCGTGGTCGAGTTTCGCGTCGTAGGAGTACGTGACGTAGCTGCGGTCGAAGTACGCGCTGGCCCCGGGTACGTCCGTCAACAGCGACCCGATGAGGCCGCCCGTACACGACTCCGCGGTCGCGACAGTGTGGCCGGCGTCCCGGAGTGCGTCGCCGAGTGATTGCTCGGTCGGCGGATCGGGGTCGGAGTCGTCCATGACAGCCTGTTCCCAGGGTACGAGCAAGAAGCTACCGCTGCCGGCCTACACGGTGTCACGGTCGGTGTACGTGTGGCGCTCCGTGATCGCGCCGTCCCGGATGACGTGGAAGTCGGCAAACCCGAACTCGACGGGGTCGCCGGCCTGCTCGCCGGTGAACGTGCCACGAACGGCCACGGTATCGCCGTCGACGGTGAGCGTGTGGACGGTGTGCGTGCCGGTGAGCGCGCGCTCGGTCCGGTAGAACTGTCCCAGGTCGTCGGTACCGACGATGGTGGGGGTGCCGGGGCGCTCGTAGACGATATCGTCGCTGAACAGCGCCAGGACAGCGCTGATGTCGCCTTCGTCGACGGCGTCGTAGTACGCGGTCACGAGGTCGGAGCGGTCCATGCGCCACCAATGCACAGGGACCACTGTAACAGTACGTGTCGGGCGGCCGCGACCAATGGATTGACCCCCGTGGGGCGTCGACTACCGGCATGGACGAAATCGAGGTCGAGGCGGTGGACTCGCTCGACCCGGGTATCACGGTCGACACCGCCGAATACGTGCTGTACGGTGGGAAAGGTGGCGTCGGGAAGACGACCATGGCGGCGGCGACGGCGGTGGCGTCGGCCAGCGACGGCACGAACACGCTCGTGGTCTCGACGGACCCCGCACACTCGCTGTCGGACACCTTGGAGGCCGAGATCCCGAGCCGGCCACACCGCATCCGCGAGAACGTGCCGCTGTGGGCGGTGGAGATCGACCCGGACGACGCCCTCGACCGGACCGGCATGTTCGGCCAGGACGGCGCGCTCTCGGGGACCCTGGAGACGATGCTCGGCGGTGACGCCGGCGCGCCGGGCGGCGGTGACGGGAGCGCGGCGATGATGCCCGGTGCCGACGAGGCCGCGGCGATGCAGTTGCTGCTGGAGTACCTCGACGACGACCGCTTCGATCGGGTGGTCGTCGACACCGCGCCGACCGGGCACACGCTCCGGCTGCTCGAGCTCCCGGAGGTGATGGACTCGATGGTCGGCCAACTGATGCAGGTCCGCGAACGACTGGGCGGCATGATGGACGGGCTCACGGGCATGTTCGGCGGTGACGACGACGCGTCCGCCGAGCAGACGATGGGCGACCTCGACGCGGTCAAGGAGCGCGTCGAACAGCTGCGGGCAGTGTTGACGGACCCACAGCGCACCGACTTCCGGGTGGTGCTCGTGCCCGAGGAGCTCTCGGTGGCGGAGTCGAACCGCCTCATCACGCGCCTCGACGAGTACGGCGTGCCCGTGAACACGGTGGTTGTGAACCGCGTGATGGAGCCGCTTGCCGACGTCGCCGACGTGCCCGCGGACGCGTTCGTCGCCCCGAACCACGAGGACTGTGCGTTCTGCGCGCGCCGCTGGGACGTCCAACAACAGGCGCTGGCCGACGCCCAGGACATCTTCCGGGGGCACACGGTGAAACGCGTGCCGCTGCTCGCGGAGGAGGTGTGCGGAGAGCGTCCGCTGCGCGTCGTCGCTGCCTGTCTGGCGTGATCGGACGACGACGGGCTACGTGAGAACGCGCAACAGAACCCGGTAGCCGGCGTCGAGCAGGCGGTCCGGGAGGAACCGCGCCAGCACGCCGACGCGACCGGCCTGCGCGACCGGATACCGGGCCGCCGGGTTCGGGCTGACGGCCGCCGTGGCGATCACGTCGGCGACGCGCTCGGGAGACACGGCCCCGACGCCGTTGACCGCGCTGGCGTCCTCGAACCACGAGTAGATGCGCTCGTAGCCACCGCTGCGGTCGAGGGCGTCGAGTTCGGCGTCGGCGCGGTCCTGAAACCCGGTGTCGACCGGGCCGGGCTCGACCACGGCGACGTCGATGCCGTGCTCGGCGACCTCGCCCCGGAGCGCGTCGCTCAGCCCCTCCAGGGCGAACTTCGAGCCGTTGTACGCGCCCATGCCCGGCGTGGCCACGCGCCCGGAGACGCTGGAGATGTTCACGATGGTACCCTCCCCGCGCTCCCGCATGTGGGGAAGCGCGGCCCGGACCAGCCGGTGGGGCCCGTAGACGTTCACGTCGAACTGCCGGTGGAGCTTCCGGGGCGGAACGTCCTCCAGCGGGCCGAGCTGTGCGAACCCGGCGTTGTTCACCAGGCAGTCCAGCCGGCCGTGGTCGTCGACGGCGTCGTCGACGACGGCGCGGCACTGCGCGGGCTTGGTCACGTCCAGCTCGGCGGTTTCACAGCCGGTCTCTTCGGCGAGCGCCACGAGGTCGGCCGTGTCTCGCGCCGTCGCGACGACCCTCCACTCCTCGTCGGTCAGCGACCGTACCGTCGCCGCGCCGACGCCCGACGAACACCCGGTCACGAGTGCGACCTTCTCCATGCGGTGACCCTCGGGGGCCGGGTAATTAACGCTTGAGTAGTCGGCCGGCCACCCGCAGTCACGTCAGGTCAGCAGCGTACTGATCTGCCAGTCGGGTCGGGGCGGGGAGCTTGTATTGGGTGCAGGTAGCTTCGACGAGGTCGGCCGCAGTCCCAGCGCTCACACGGTGGCCGGGGCTAACGTAGAGCGGGTTGATGTGGCGCGTCTCCGGGGTCGGGTACTGGCGGGACGCCATGGCGTCGGTGTCCAACTCGGGGGCCGGACGAAACTCGGGACGAACGACGCGCATGCGGTCAGCGCCGCCGCCCAGGGCCGCCGGGGCCACCCATTCCGCCGCCGGGACCGCCCCCGAACTGCAGTTCGTTGGGGGCGCGTGCGCCCTCACGTTTGAGCTTCGCGCCGTACAGCAGGCCGATGCCGAGTCCGGCCAGGTGCGCGAGCTGCGCCACACCGCCCGCGCCGATGCCACCGGTGCCCGAGACGAAAATGGAGTACGCCGCGAACAGGCCGGTGGCGAGCCACAGCGGCATCGGGATCACGAAGTAGAGGTAGATACGAAGCCCCGGGTTCAACAGGGTGAGCACGCCCATCAGCGCCGCGATCGCCCCGCTCGCGCCGAGCGTCGCGGAGAACGCGTCGCTGATCAGGAGCCGGCCGTTCTGGGAGGCGATGACTGCCGGCCCCGGGTTCGCCAGGAGGCTCGCGCCGACTTGCGCCAGTCCGGCCAGGATGCCGGCACCGAGGAACAACGCGACGAACTTCTTCGACCCGATGCGGTCCTCGACGATGGGGCCGAAGAAGTACAACACGATGCTGTTCAACACGATGTGGGAGAACCCACCGTGGGCGAACACGGACGTCACCCACGTCCAGACGTACTCCGGGTGGGCGGTGTTCAGCGTGAAGAGGTTGTACCACGTCGGGGAACGGTCGGTGATCCCGGCCAGGGGCGCGATGCCGTACTGGATGACGAACGTCACCCACATCACCCCGAGGAACAGGAACGCGGCGTTCCCCCGGAAGTACGCCACCAGCCCGCCGGGCCCGGTGTTGATCGGAATCGCGTCGGCGATACCCCCGCCGCCACCACGGGACTGCTGGGTGGCCTGCCCGTCGACGGTGTCGTCGAAGCCGCTGTCGAAGACGCCGTTGGGGTCGCCCCAGTTCTCGAGGCCGGGGCAGTCGTGGTTCTCCGGCAGGCGGTGGTCAGAGCAGTAAGTGCCGCCACAGAGCCGACACTGGTATGGCATCGGTTCCTGTGTGCCACACCGATCACACGTCGCCATCGACACACCGTAGGCGTGGGCTGTGGTTATGGCTTTGGGTCGGCGCGTTGATAGGAGCCGCGTTGCTTTTGCGGGTCGCAGGGCAACCCACCGTATGCGCGAATCAGAGCGGAAACAACTGCTGGCGCGGATCGACAAGGAGACAGCGACGGTGGGCACCTCGATCCCCGACGAGGTCGAGGTACAGGGAGAGACGATCGAGTTGGCGTCGTTCGTCTTCGACGTGAAACGCCACGACACCATCCCCGACGACCTGGAGACGGAGGTCGAGCACGCGAAACAGTCGCTGCGCCGCGAGCGCAAGCAGCGCCGCGAGCGGATCGAAGACGGCGACATCAGCTACGAGACCGGCGACCGGGAGGCCGACGTGATCATCGGGATCGACAGGGCGTTGCACGCCCTGGAGTCACTGGGGGAGACGAACATCGAGGCCGAGGAGCGCGCCCGGGAGACCGCCGACAAGAAGCGCTGGGTGTCGTTCGTTCAGTCAGCGCTCGGCAACTCCTGAACGGTGTGGCGTTCTCGGGCCGCCCCCACGGGGGGCTGTCAGTCGCTGTTTTGCTCCCACCACTCGCAGGCCTCCATGTCGTCCATGCGCTCGTCGTAGAGGCCACAGTACGGCTGCATGCCGTCCTCCGTGTCGACGTAGTCGAAGTGCGTGCAGTTGCCACAGTATTCGTCCGGCCCCGGGCCGTCACGGGAGTCCGAGCCGTCGAGCGGCGAGGAGATGTCGGTCTCGGTCGCGCCGCCGTCAGAGACCGACGCTCCCCCGGGCGGGGAGGGTTGCGAGCGCTGGGTCGACTGCGCGCTGGGTTTCGGCTCGGAGGCGTTGGCGCGGGTCTCCTGGGCGGGGTCTTCGACGCCGCCGAACACGCCGACCCCGCCGAACCCCTCGGCGTCGAGGGCTTCCCGGGCGGTTTCGACGTCCGTCGTTGGCACCTCGACGGTGCGCGTTTCGCCGTTCTGTTCGACGGTCATGGTCACGGTGCCGCCCGGATCGTTGCGGGTTTTGAACGTCGCGACCGCGGTGAACAGACACCAGAAGGTGGTGATGATGCCGGCCGCGTAGACGACGATGAACGCCAGCGTCTCGGTGCTGGCGGCCCCGGCGTCGTACCACTTGTAGGGGTAGGCGATGCGGAACAGCATCACGCCGAGAACGGTCAGCCCGGAGCCGAGAGCGGCGGCCGCGCGCTGGAGGCGGTTGGCGGGCAACACCGTGAAGATCCCCACGAAGACGGCGGGGATGCCGAGCCCGCCGAGCACGCCCGCGATCTCACGGCTCTCATAGGTTCCGAACCCCCGCGATAACAGGAGTTCGGTCGCGCCCGCGAGGATTCCTCCGGCCACGAGCAGCGCGCCCGCAGCGAACAGTCCCATGCCGAGATACACCCGGCGGGTGCTCGCTTCGCCGCCACGGCTGTCGTACGCTTCCCCGAGGCTCGTCATGCATTCGCCTTGTCGTCGCAAGGTAAAAACACTACGTCAGACGCGGCCGGCTTCGAAAGCTTGAATCCGAGGCCTCCCGAAGCCGCGGACATGAGCGATGACAACGACGAGGACGCACCCGCCGTCGAACTCGGGGAGGGGGCGCGCGTCGCTGGGGCACCGATCGCGCGCGTGGCGTCCCGGCTGACGTGGGCGCTCCAGAAAAGCGAGGTCGTCCGTAAGGAGGGAGACACGGTGGTTCGGACGCCCGACGGTCCCCGGGATCTGGACGCCGTGCTCGAAGACGTATCGACGCCGTATTTCGAGACGCGCCGCGAGTTCGAGCGCGACGTGCGTGCCGCGATGGGTGCCGGCCCGGTGCCGACTGAGTAACGGCACGAGACGGGACGCTGGTTCCCACCCCACGGGAACCACAGGATAACCATTTTGTCGGGGGACATAGACGATTAGGCATGAACATAACACAGGCATACAAGCGCTCGCTGTGGTGGTCGATGGACGTGGTGGGGGCGACCGGCAGCGTCGAGCGGAAGATGCTGACCGCCGTTGGGCTGCAGTTCCTCGCAGCCGGCGGGATGGCGTTCCTGACCGTGTTCACCGCCGGCACCGTGCAACTGATCGGTGTCGGTGGGATGCTCGCGTTGTCCGTCGTGGCGTTCTACAACACCTACCTCATCGCCGAGGCGGACTTCGTGGAGCCCCTGGTTGCCCTGGAGGACGCCGCCGACGACATCGCGGCCGGGGAGTTCGAGCGCGCGGACATCCCGTCCTCGAAGCGCGACGACGAGATCGCGAGTCTGGTCGCGTCCTTCGATGGGATGCAGTCGAACCTCGAAGTGGCCTCCCGGCAGGCCGACGCACTGGCGCGCCAGGCGTTCGACGACCCCGCACTCGACGAGTCGGTGCCGGGGGCGTTCGGGGAGAGCATCACGGAGATGGCCGACAGCCTCGAAGCGTACACCGCAGAACTGGAGGACAAAACCGCCGAGTTGGAACACCAGCAGGCGGAGCTAGAGCGCCAGTCCGAGCAGCTGCGGGCGCTGGTGGATGCGCTGTCGGAGGCGACCGACGCCGCGCGCGCCGGGGACTTGACCGCGACCGTGGACGCGGCCGCGCTGGACGTCACCGACGACCATCGGGCGGCGGTCGAGGATTTCAACCAGTTGCTGGAAACGCTTGCGGACACCATCAGTGACATCCAGTCGTTCTCGGACGCGGTGCTTGCGGTGTCACGGACGACCGACGAGCGCGTCGACGCGGTGGCGGACAGGAGCGCGGCCGTGAGCGAGAGCGTCACCGAGATCGCGGACGGCGCGAACCAGCAGACCAACCAGTTGAACAACATCGCCGCCGAGATGGACACCGTCTCCGCGACCGTCGAGGAGATCGCGGCCAGCGCCAACGACGTGGCGAAGACCGCGCAGGCGGCGGCGGACCGCGGCGAGGACGGCCGCGGCGAGGTCGAGGAGACCATCGAGGCGTTGCGCGCGCTGCGCGAGCAGAGCCAGGCCGTCGCGGAGACCGTCGAGTCACTGGCTGCGGAGGTCGAACGCATCGACGGCATCACGGCGCTCATCGAGGACATCGCCGAGGAGACGAACATGCTGGCGTTGAACGCCTCCATCGAGGCCGCCCGCACTGGCTCCGACGGCGACGGGTTCGCGGTGGTCGCCGACGAGGTCAAGGACCTCGCCGAGGAGACCCGCGAGCAGGCGGCCGACATCTCCGAGATCGTCGATGCCGTGACCGAGAAGGCCGAAGACGCCTCGATCGCCATCGGGGAGGTCGACGCCGAGGTCGAGCGCAAGATCACGAAAGCGGAGGGCGTGTTGCGGGATTTCGAGGCGATCGTCGACGAGGTGGCGAACGTCAACCACGCAGTCCAGGAGATTTCGGACGCCACCGACCAGGGCGCGCAGTCGGTCACTGATGTCGTGGGGATGGTCGAGGAGGTCGCGTCGGTCAGCGAGGAGACGGCCGCCGAGTCGGATACGGTGGCGGACAACGCCGCCGAGCAGACGGACGCCACCGACGAGGTCGCCGGCCAGATGGACGAACTGGCCGAGCAGACCGCGGCGCTGGCGGGGATGCTGGATGACTTCACGGTGCCTGCGGACGCGGGCACGGCCGACCAGTCGGTGGCTGATGACAGCCCGGCTGCACAGCCTCCGGCGGCGGACGACGAGCCGGCTGCCGCCGTTGTTGACCAGCCACAGCCGGCGAGCGACGCCGAGGACGAAGAGGGGGTTCCGGATTCGGGTGGCGAGTCGGTCGCCGTCAGCGACGGCGGCTGGGCGGACGACAGGTCGTCGTTCACCTGGGCGGACAGCCAGTAGCGGCCCCGCCAGTCAGAAGAGGTGGATGAGTTCGGGTGCGTCGACAGTGGTCGAGAGGTAGGTCAGCCCGAACAGAGTGCCGTTGTAGAGGCCGTGTGTGAGTGCGGGGACAGCGAGGTTGCCGGTTTTCTCGTAGAGCACGCCGAAGACGATGCTCGGCACGAACAGGATGGCGATCGTGGCGGCCGCCGCCGGGAGGCCACCGGAGAGCGCAAGGATGTGTATCGGTGCGAACATCATCGACGCCAGCAGGATCGCCGGCCCGGCGCTGAACCGCTCGCGCAGCGAGCCCTGAATGATGCCGCGGAACAGCAGCTCCTCGCCGGGGCCGACGAGCAGGAACTGGCAGACCACGAGGAGGGGGATGATGCCGGGGTTTTGGGCTGCCGTTTCGCCGACGGAGTTCGGCGCCGTCTCGACGGAGAGCGCGGTGAGCACGATGCTGATGATGAACAGACCCGTGAACGACGCCAAGAACCCGCCGAGGGCGTAGCCGATGTCGCGCAGTGACGGCACCGAGACGTTCAGCAGCGACCAGCCGTCACCCCGCCACCGGAGGTACGCCCACGCGACCAGCGGGAACGACAGCCCTTGGAGTGCGATCAGGGAGACGCCGATCTCGACGATCGGGCCGACGTTCCCCGTGGCTGCCGGGGTGAGCCGCATGTATCCGATCAAGAGTGAGACCGCTAGGATCGATCCGAGGGCGATGGCGACGATAGTGAGGAGGACCGCAATCCCGACCGCCCGAAGCTGTGGACGATACGAAGTGGCCGAGGTCATGCACCAGCGTTGGCGGCGGTGCTCAAAAAACCCCAGTGCTACGGCTCCTCGCGATTGCGGCGGTCCTCGCGCAGCGCCGCGACCTCTCCTTCGAGGTGCTCGACGCGGGCTTCGAGGTCGCTGCCCCCACGATCCGAAACGGCGCGGACGACCCAAACGGTGCCGTAGGCGACTGCTGCGATCAGAATCAGGAGGAAGGCCATGACTGCGAGCTCCATGCCACTCGGGACACCACCGATGAACACTGGGGGGACCATGTGGTCAGCGATGGACAGGGAACTAGATAAAGGTTAGGCGAACTCCGAGAGCGCGCTTTGGACGCCGGCAACCATGTCGGACTTGCGGCGGAGGGCGGCCAGCGAGACCGGGAGGTGGTCGCTGATCTCCGCGACCGCGCCGTGGAAGGTCTCGGCCTCGCCCGGCTGGCCGTCGAAGGCGTTGCGGACGCTCTCCCGGACCTGCCAGACGCCGACGGGTGCCCAGTAGTCGTCGCTGACCTCCCGGAGCACCAGTGCCTTCGCCTGCCGGCCGATGTCCGAGAGGTGTTCAAGGACGCCGAGGCGGGCGGCGTAGTACGCGCCCGCCGTCTCGTCGACGTAGCCGGTCCGGCCCTCGTAGCCCTCGCTGGCGGCCGCCATCCAGAGGTCCCCACCCGGATCCGGGTTCCAGATGCTGCCCGGGGCTTTCATCTCCACGAGTTCGTGCTCCCAGCGACCGGGCGCCAGCACCACCCAGTAGCGGTTCCCCATGTACTCGTTGACGTGGACGGTGACCTCATCGACGCTTGGTGCGTCCCGGATCGTTCCGCGGAGGTACTGGCCGACCGTGTCGTCGACGGCCGTGATCGACCACCGCGTGGGGACGAGGCGGCGGTGGTGGCCCTGCCCGAGCGCGCCCACCGAGAGCACGCGGTTGATCTGGTAGACGTCTAACCCCCGCCGGTAGAGGTACGTCATCGCGCCCTCGGCCGCCCAGTCGTCGTCGGCGAGGGTTTTCTCCACGTACCGCGGCACGTGGGGGTTCTCCCCGAGGGCGGCGGATTCGGCGCTTGCGTTCGGCCCCGACGGCGCGTTCGCCGCCGGGCTCGTGTACTCCTCGCGGTCGAACGTCGGGGCGTCCGACAGCCCGATTTCGACGTCCACCGGCCGGTCGGCCATCGCGACTTCGCGCTGCGTGCCGACGAAGCCGTCCCAAACGTCGTCGACGTTCACGTTCGCCGCCCGACGGGAGTTCAGCAGGCCCGTCCGGTACTGGAGGACGTTGTCGATGCCGAGGCCCTGCTGGTACCACTCGCCGCTCGTCGCGAACTCCGCGGGGTCGGCGTCCCCGGCGACCGGCGAGAGGATGCCCGCCGAGACGTCCGGGTACGCCGACCGCCCGACGAACACCGACGGCGCGGTCGCCCCAACGAGGGTGTCGCCCTGCAGCGCCTCGGTGACGCCCTGTTCGACGTCCGCGACGAAGTCCAGGATCTCGTAGGATTTCTCGGCAGCGAGTTGCTGGCGGCGCTGGTGCTCGCTGTCCGGCTGGAGGTCGTCGATGTACTCGTCGAGGTGCACGCCCGACCGTAGTGTGGCCATTCACTTGACCGCGGCGCTACTGGCGGCCCGTTCCGCCGCAACCAGAACACACCCATCACGGGGGCACGTAGGCGGCGATACGACACGCAATCCGTGTCGTATGTCACACGCTTGGCGGCCCGGATCGAGCGGGCGGCTGTCAGTCCGCCTGCGCTTGCCACTCTCGGATCGTGTCGGCACTGACCCCCGAGACCGCGTCGGCGATCCCCTCCGGGTCGGCGTCGGCGAGCGCGCCGACGTCCTCGACCCCGGCCGATTCGAGTTTTGCAGCGGTTTTCGGACCGACGCCGTCCAGTGCTTCGAGTCCCTGCTGGCGCTGGCGGGCCTGGTACTCCTCGTAGTTACAGATGGGGCAGCCGAGCTCCCAGGGGTCGTCGTCCTCGCCGTCGTGGACGACGAGTTCGGGGAGGTCGTGCTCGTCGCAGTACGTCTCCGTGACCTCGATGTCGCCGCGTCGGGGCAGCGGCAGCGAGTACTCGCAGTCCGGGTAGCGGTCGCAGCCGACGAGCCGGCTGCCCGACTGGAGCTGCTTGATGGCGAGTTCGCCGCCGTGGGGTTCGCCGCAGTCCGGACACGGCCCGATGAGTCGGTCCTCGGACTCGTCGGCCGCCTCGGCCGCGCACAGCGGGCAGCCGTGGACGAACGTGTTCCGGCCGGCGAGCATCTTCACGTCGTGGAGGTCGTGATCCTCACAGACGGCGTCCATGACGAGTGGGTCACCGGTCGACGGCAGCGGGAGGGTGAACTGGCACTCCGGGTAGCCATCGCAGCCCACGAAATGCGATCCGGTGCGGGACTGCCGGAGCAACAGCGTGTCGCCACACTCCGGACAGGGGCCGAGTGATTTGTCGGCCTTCAGTGACGTGCGGAGGTGGTCGCCGATCTCAGCCCGGGAAGCGGTGAGTTCGTCGAACACCCGGTCGAGCATCTCCCGGGACTCCGTGGTCACGTCGTCGAGTGTCGTTTCGCCGTCGGCGATGGCGGTCATGTCCGCCTCCAGTTGGCTGGTCATCTCCTCGCTGACCACGACATCGGCGTAGTCCTCGGCGGCCTCCACGACCGCCTCCGCGAGCGTCGTCGGCCGCGGCGGGTCGTTCTCGATGTAGCCGCGGTCGTAGAGCTTCTCGATGGTGTTGTGCCGCGTGGACTTCGTCCCGATGTCCATCGACTCCATCGTCTCGATGAGCCGGCTCTGCCCGTACCGGCGCGGTGGCTGGGTCTGTTTGGCGTCCAGTCGGGCGTCGGTGATGGCGAGCGTGTCGCCCTCCTCGACGGGCGGCACGTGGTTCTCGGAGCTGTCGTAGTACGGGTAGACCGCGTGGTAACCCGCCTCGACGAGGCGTTTCCCGTTGGCCTTCAGGGACTCGCCGTCGGCGTCCGCGGTGACGCGGAGATGCGCCCACTCGGCGGGCGCGGCGACCGTCGCGAAGAACCGCCGCACGACGAGTTCGTAGACCGCCCATTCGTCCTCGGAGAGCTGATTGCGGTCGGGGAAGTCCGTCGTCGGGTGGATCGGCGGGTGGTCGGTGGTCTCCTCGTCGCCGCTGGTCGGCGAGAGGCGGTCCTGGTCGAGCAGCGAATCGGCGTCGTCCCCGAACACCGTCTGCTGGAAGGCTTCCAGCAGGTCGCGCTCGTCGAGGTCGTCGGGGTAGACGGTGTTGTCGGTGCGGGGGTACGTGATGTAGCCCGCGGTGTAGAGGTCCTCGGCGATGCTCATCGCGCGGCCCGCCGAGTAGCCAAGCGAGCCCGCGGCGCGGATGAACTGCGTGGTATTGAACGGCGCGGGCGGATCGTCGGTGCGAGTCCGGCGGGAGACGGAGTCGACGACCGCCTCGCCGGCCTGCCGGAGGGCGTCGAACGCGGCGTCGGCGTCGCCCTCGTTCCAGACGCGCTCGGCCTCGGTGCCGTCCGCGGGGTCCTCGTAGAAGTACTGCGCCTCGAAAGTCGTCTGGTCTTTCCGGAGGTCCGCGAACAGCTCCCAGTAGTCGTCGGGGTCGAACGCCTCGATCTCGCGTTCCTTGTCCACGATGAGCTTCAGCGTGGGCGACTGCACCCGGCCCACGGAGATGAAGTCCTCGCCCATCTGGCCCGCCGACAGCGACAGGAACCGGGTCAGCGACGCCCCCCACATCAGGTCGACGATCTGGCGGGCTTCGCCGGCGGCCGCGAGGTCGAAGTCGATGTCATCGGGGTCCGCGAACGCCGACCGCACCTCGGTGTCCGTGATCGAGGAGAACCGCACGCGGTTGACCGGTGCCTGCTCGTTCACCTCGCGGACGAGCTCGTAGGCCTCCTTCCCGATGAGCTCGCCCTCGCGGTCGTAGTCGGTCGCGATGACCACGTCGTCGGCCTCCCGAGCGAGCCGCTGGAGCGCGTTCACGATGTCCTCCTGGGTCGGGTCTTTCACCACGTCGGCGTGGATCAGTTCCGCGGGCTCGACGTCCCGCCAGTCGTTGTACTCCGGCGGGAAATCAACCCCGACGACGTGGCCGGACAGCCCGATGCAGCGCCGGCCACCCCACTCGTAGACGTTCACGCCCGCGGTCTGTGTCGTCGACGCCCCTCCCTCGGAGAGGATGTCGGCGATGCGCCGCGCGGCGTTGTTCTTCTCTGTGACGATGAGTTCCACGGTGTGCTACCTCCACCCCTGCGGGTGTCGTTGGGGACTGTACGCTGGGACTCCGGGTAAAGATTTCGTACGCGAGAACCGCAGGCAAGCGTCGGGACAAGGCGCGCTCGGGCGTTCGCGATGCCGGGTGGCCGTGGGTGCGCAGGCGAGTGCTCGCGCGGCCGCTCGCAGCGCCTGCGATCGCACGAAAGAACTACCCCCATGGGTTGTCTCACCACGCGTATGAACCGCTACCAGTACGCTCGCGTTCTCGGGCTCGTACTCGCCGTGCTCGGGGCGTGTGTCGTCGCCCTCTCGTACCCGCCGCCGAGCTGGCTCGCCGCAGAAGCCGTGCTTCTCATCGCCGCCGGTGTGCTCATGATACTCTCCGGGACGCCGAGCGCGCTCCGTGACCGCGTCGGTCCCCACCGACTGCTCGGCGCGGGGAACGCCGTACTCGGCGCGTGGCTGGTCGTCTCCAAGCTGGGTGACACCGGAACCGACGCCGAGCTCGCGTACGCCATCGCCGTCGGGCTGGGCGGCGCAAGCCTTGCGTTCGTCGGGCTGGCGTACGTCTTCCGGCCGGGCGACTTCGGCCTCGGGTCGGACGGCTTCCCCGAGTGATGTCGGTCGGGTCCAGAGGCACAGCAGAGTTATCCCGACGCCGGCTGTCGTCGCCACCGTGACGTGGAGCGAAGCGACACCGGTGTTCGGGGCGTTCCTGGTGTGTCTCGGAAGCGGGCTGCTCGCGGTGTCAGCCGTCTCGGGCCACCCAGCCGGACTCACCGAACAGTCGGGGCTGCTCGTCGCGGCCGGCGTCGCGTTCGTCCTCGCTGGCACCCCGGAGAGACGCCCCGAGTTCGTCGACGAACACTGGCTCGCGGGTGCGGGGTACACCACACTCGGCGTGGTCATGCTCATCTCCGGATACACCAAAACCGGGTTTGGAGCCACGCTGGCGGCGGGGACAGGCACCGGCTGGCTGCTCGCTGGCTGCCTCAGTGTCGCCCTCGGAGTCGTCACTGGTGTGCGGCCAGCAGTCGTCGGGTCCGACCGGACGGATGGAGAATCGTAGCCCCCAACGGCGGCGAAGGCGAGCGATGAGGGGCCGCGGCGAGGGTTACGCCTGCGCCAGTTCGTCACGCAGCAGTTCGTTGACCTGGCCGGGGTCGGCGCTGCCGCCGGTCTTCGCCATCACCTGCCCGACGAGGAAGTTCAGGGCGTCGCCCTCGCCGTCGTGGTAGTCCGCGACGGCGTCGGGGTTCTCCGCGATGGCCTCGGCGACGGCGTCCGCGACCGCGTCCCCCGAGGTCTTCCCGAGTCCCTCGGCATCGACGATCTCGTCCGGGGCTCGGTCCTCGTCGAGCATCGTGCGCAGCACGACTTCCTCGGCGTTCTTCGCCGTGATCTCGTCCTCGGCGACGAGCTCGACGAGGCGTTCGAACTCGTCGTCGCGGTCGGCCACGTCGTCCAGCGAGAGGTCGCGGTAGTTGAGCTCGCCCAGAACGTTGTCCGCGACCCACGTCGCGGCGAGGGCGGCGTCGTACTCGTCGGCGAGTTCCTCGAAGAGGTCCGCGACGGCTTTCCGGGAGGTGAGCTTCGACGCCGTCTCGTCGCCGACCCCGTACTCGGTCCGGAAGCGCTCGCGGCGCGCGTCCGGCAGCTCCGGGATCGGGATCTCGTCTTTCCAGTCAGAGACCTCCAGGGGCGGGATGTCGGCCTCCCGGAAGTACCGGTAATCTTTCTCTTCCTCCTTGGAGCGCATCGAGACGGTGACGCCGCGGGCCTCGTCCCAGTGGCGGGTCTCCTGGGCGACCGCCATCCCGCGTTCGAGCTGGTTGCGCTGGCGCGTGGTCTCGTAGGCAAGCGCCTTCTGGGCGGCGCGGTGACTGGAGATGTTTTTCACTTCGGTCCGGTTCGCGGCTTCGAGCACGTCGTCGCTGGGACCGCCCTCGCCGGCGAGTTCCGCGCTGTCCACCATCGAGATGTTGGCGTCGACGCGCAGGCTGCCGTCGCGTTCGGCGTCGAAGACGCCGAGATACTCCAGGACCGACGTGAGCTTCGCGAGGAACGACCGGACTTCCTCGGCGGCCCGGAAGTCCGGCCGGGTGACGATCTCCATCAGGGGCGTGCCGGCGCGGTTGTAGTCCACGAGCGTGTAGTCGGCGTCCTCGATGCTGCCGCCGACGTGCTGGAGGCTGCCGGGGTCCTCTTCGAGGTGCGCGCGCTCGATGCCGATGGCGCGCCGTTCGTCGGCGGTGCCGACCTCGAGTTCGCCGTCCTGGCAGATCGGGGCGTCGTACTGCGTGATCTGGAACCCCTTGGGGAGGTCGGGGTAGAAGTAGTTCTTCCGGTGGAAGCGCGTTCGCTCGGGGATGTCGGCGTCGATCGCTTTCCCGAGTTTCACGGCGGCTTCGACGGCCCCCTCGTTCAGTGTCGGGAGCGCCCCCGGAAGCCCGAGGCAGACCGGACAGGTGTGCGTGTTCGGGTCTGCGTCGTCGGTGTCCGTCGAACACCCACAGAAGATCTTGGTGTCCGTCTCCAGTTGCACGTGGACCTCCAGCCCGATGATGGCCGTGAGATCCCGTTCGGCTGCCTGCGCACTCATTACCAACGGATTCTCGGTGCGTCCGCTTAGGAGTAACGAAGCCCCGAACCCACAACCAGTCGAATCTCTAATAGGTGTCTGACGCACGTCCGATACATCCTTTTACGTATCGAGGCCGGTTCCCAGGATATGAGCGACGACGCCACCGACCTCGAAGACCGAGTCGCTGAACTGGAAGCGACCGTGCGCGGCCTCACCGAGGAGCTGGTCGATGCGGGCGAACGCATCCGGGCGCTCGAAGCCGAACTCGACCAGCCACCGTCAACCGACGCGCTCAGGCAGGCCCGCGACCAGTCCGCCATCGAGCCGGCCGACGACCAGCCAGCCGACGAGACGGACGCCGACGACACCGAGGACGACACCACCACCGACGACACCGACGACTCCGGGCTCGACGACATCATCGTCGCTTGAGGCTGGCCGCCCCCTTTGCACATGTACATAGAGGAACTCGTCGTTGAGAACTTCAAGAGCTTCGCAGGGACCACCCGAATCCCGTTCTACGAGGACTTCACGACGATCAGTGGTCCCAACGGCTCCGGGAAGTCGAACATCATCGACGCCATACTGTTCGCGCTTGGGTTGGCCCGCACCACCGGGATGCGCGCCGAAACGCTCACTGATCTCATCTACAACCCCGCTCACGAGGGCGCTGATGGAGCCGCGGGGCCGACGGAGGCCAGCGTCGAAGTCGTGTTGAACAACGACGCGGGCGTGGTCTCCCGGTCGCAGGTGACCACCGCCGCCGGCTCCGAGAACGTCGGCAGCGTGGACACCATCACGATCAAGCGCCGCGTCAAGCGCACCGACGACAGCCACTACTCGTACTACTACCTGAACGACCGGTCGGTGAACCTCGCGGACATCCAAGAGCTGCTCGCGCAGGCGGGGATCGCCCCGGAGGGATACAACGTGGTGATGCAGGGTGACGTCACTGGCATCATCAACATGACCGCCGGCGAGCGCCGCGAGATCATCGACGAGATCGCGGGTGTCGCGGAGTTCGACGCGAAGAAGCGCGACGCGTTCGAGGAGTTGGACGTCGTCGAGGAGCGCATCGGGGAGGCGGAGCTGAAGATCGACGAGAAGCGCGACCGCCTCGACCGCCTCGCCGACGAGCGCGAGACCGCCCTCGAATACCAGGACCTACAGGAGGAAAAACAGGAGTACGAGGGGTACGCCAAGGCCGCCGAGTTGGAGGAGACCCGCGCCGACCTGTCGTCGACGCGGGCGGACATCGACGAACAGGAGCGCGAGTTGGAGGGGCTCACCGCCGAGTTGGACGAGCGCCGCGACACCGTGGGCCGCATCGAAGCGGATTTGGCGGCGTTGAACGCCGAGATCGAGCGCAAGGGTGAGGACGAACAGCTTGCGATCAAGCGCGAGATCGAGGAGATCAAAGGCGAGGTGTCGCGGCTCGAAGACACGGTCGCGGCCTGCGAGGATCGCGTCCAGGACGCGGACGCCGAGCGCCGAGAGGCGGTCGTCGAGATCGACCGCAAACGCGAACGGATCGACGCCCTTGAGACCGACATCAGGGAGGTGAAAGTCCAGAAGGCGTCGGTGACCGCGGAGATCCAGGAGCGCCGCGACGAGCTCGCCGACATCGAAGCCGAGATCGAGTCCGTGGACACCGAGTTCGACGAGCTGAAAGCCGCGCTCGCGGACGAGAAGACCGCCCTGGAGGACGCCAAACGCGAGCGCAACGACCACCAGCGGGAGCAAGACCGACTGCTGGACGAGGCCAAACGCCGCAGCGAGGAGCTGGCCGACGCCGAGGCCGACTTGGAGGACGCCCGGGCCGAGCTCCCCGAGGTGGACGCCACGCTGGACGAGCTCGCGGACGAACTGGAGAAGGCAACGCGGAACCGCGAGCAGATCGTCGACGTGGTCGAGGACCTCAAACAGGAGAAACGCCAGCGCCAAGAGGACCTCGCGGCGGTCGAGGACGAGCTGTCGGCGGCCCAAGAGGAGTACGCGCGCCTGGAGGCGCAGGCCGACCAGTCGGGAGATTCCTCGTACGGGAAGGCGGTGACGACGGTGCTGAACGACGACCGGGACGGCGTGCACGGCACCGTCGGCCAGTTGGGTGGCGTGCGCGAGCAGTACGCGACCGCCTGCGAGACGGCTGCGGGCGGGCGGCTGGCGAACGTGGTGGTGGACGACGACGGCGTCGGGCAGCGCTGCATCGAGTACCTCAAGCAGCGCAACGCCGGCCGCGCGACGTTCCTCCCGATCACCGAGATGCAGCAACGGTCGCTGCCGAGCGCGCCGGCGATGCCCGGCGTGGTGGACTTCGCGTACGACCTCGTGGACTTCGACGAGCGGTACGCGCCGGTGTTCTCGTACGTGTTGGGGAGTACGCTGGTCGTGGAGAACATGGAGACCGCACGCGACCTGATGGGCGAGTTCCGGCTCGTGACGCTGGCGGGCGATCTCGTCGAGAAATCCGGCGCGATGACCGGGGGGAGTCGGTCGGGGTCGCGGTATTCGTTTTCGAAATCCGGGAAGGGGCAACTCGAACGGGTCGCCGAGCGCATCCAGGGTCTCGAAGACGACCGCGAGGACTGCCGCCAGGAGGTCCGCGAGATCGACCAGCGCCTGGATTCGGCGCGGGACCGCCGCCAGGACGCCACCGAGCAGGTGCGGACGATCCAGGCCGACATCGAGGCCGCCGAGGCCGACCGGGAGGCCGCCGTGGAGCGCATCGCGGATCTCGAAACGCGCATCGAGGAGCTGCAGGACGAGCGCGAGGCCGTCGACGCGGAGATGCAGACCGTCGACGCGGAGATCGACGCACAGCAGGAGACGATCGCAGCCATCGAGGCCGAGATCGAGTCGTTGGAGGCGGAGTTGGCGGAGTCGAGGATCCCCGAGCTCACCGCCGAAAAGGAAGACATCGAGGCGACCGTCGCGGACCTAGAGGGTCGTGTCGACGAGCTCGATGGCGAGCTGAACAGCCTCACACTGGAAAAAGAGTACGCCGAGGACGCCGTCGAGGACCTCCAGGCTGACGTGGCCGACGCCGAGAGCCGGAAAGCCGACGAGCAGGCGCGAATCGAGGCGTTGAACGGCGACATCGAGGCCAAGCAGGCGGAGCTCGCTGAGAAGGAGGCGGCGGTTGAGGACCTCGAAGCCGAGCTGGCGGACCTGAAACGCGACCGCGAGGAGCGCAAGGCCGACCTCAGTGAGGCCGAAGACGCCCGCGACGAGCAGGCGGCCGCGGTCGAGGACGCACGACACCGCCTGGAGCGCCTGCAGGCGGCAGCGCAGACGCTCAGCGAGGAGGTCGCGGAGCTGGACGACGCCGTCGGGGAGTACGATCCGGCGGAGATTCCGGACGCCGACGTGGTCGCGGAGAACGTCGAACGCCTCGGCGCGCGCATGGAGGCGTTGGAGCCGGTGAACATGCTCGCGATCGACGAGTACGAGTCGGTCGCCGACACCCTCGATAGCCTGGAGGCGCAGCGAGCGACGCTCACCGAGGAGGCCGACGGGATTCGGGAGCGCATCGCGCGCTACGACGAGCAGAAGAAGTCGACGTTCATGGCGGCGTTCGAGGCGATCAACGACCACTTCCAGCGCATCTTCTCGCGGTTGTCAGCCGGCACCGGCGGGCTCGAACTCGAAACCCCCGACGACCCCTTCGACGGGGGGTTGACGATGAAGGCACAGCCCGGGGACAAACCCGTCCAGCGGTTGGACGCGATGAGCGGCGGCGAGAAGTCGCTGACCGCGCTGGCGTTCATTTTCGCCATCCAGCGCCACACCCCCGCGCCGTTCTACGCGCTGGATGAGGTGGACGCGTTCCTCGACGCGGTGAACGCGGATCGCGTCGGCGAGCTCGTGGACGAGCTTGCGGGCGACGCGCAGTTCGTCGTGGTCAGCCATCGGTCGGCGATGCTCGACCGCTCCGAGCGCGCCATCGGGGTGACGATGCAGGCTGACAACCGCAGCATCGTCACCGGCATCGACCTCTCGGCGCAGGAGGCGGTCACGGATGACTGATCGGGACGCGGTGCCGGTGGCCAGTCCCGGCCACGAGGGGCGGAGTGACGCCGACGGCGATGCGGTCGAGCCGGTGGCGGTGCTGGTGCGGTTGGCCGAGCGCGGCGAGATCGAGCCCTGGGACATCGACATCGTCGCGGTGACCGACAAGTTCCTGGCGGCACTCGACGAGGCTGATCTGCGGACGTCGGGGCGGGCGCTGTTCTACGCCAGCGTGCTGTTGCGGATGAAAAGCGAGGCGATGCTGGACGACGACGACGACGAGGACGCCGACGACGGTGACGACGAGCGCGCGCCCTGGGAGCCGCCGGACGGGGACGACGCACAGCCGGCGTCGGATCCGGTGGCGTCCCTGGAGGCCGAAATGGAGCGGCGACTGGATCGCAAGCAGGCGCGGGGCAGCCCACAGACGCTGGACGAGCTCGTGCGCGAGCTCCGGGAGGCCGAGCGGGGGTCGTGGTGGAAGGAGTCCAGGGAGTACGACACCAGCGACAGCCCACAGGGGTTCCGGCGGGGCGTCAATGAGATGGAGTACCGCAGCGGTGACGCGGGCCGGATGGCTGACGAGCCAACCACCGCGGAGACGCTCGGGAACGCCCACGGGGAGGACATCGAGGCCACGATCACCGACGTCCGGGGGGCGCTCGCCGCGCAGTACGAGGCCGGCCGGGACGAGGTGTTGTACGCCGAGATCGCGGCTGCCGGGCCGTCCCGAGTGGAGACGTTTCTGGCGGTGTTGTTTCTCGCACACCGGGGCGCGGTCACGCTCGCCCAAGACGAGTTGTTCGGCGACCTCTGGGTGCAGGCGACCGAGGAGTTCCCCGCGCAGGCGGCGACAGTGCCGCCGGCGTGAGAGGCTACAGCTGGAACCAGCCGGTCTCCCGGCCGGAGCTGTGGAGGTGCCAGCGCTGGCGGGCGTGTTGGCCGGCCGTCGTTTCGATCTCGACGGTCGCGTCGAACAGCGGCTCGATGGTTCCGAGCACGTCGTCGTCGGCCGACGCCGAGACGTGGACGTGGCCCATGCCGTCGACGCGCCGGATCGCGCCACAGAGCAAGTGTAGGAACCGGAACAGCTCGGTTTCCGCGATGGTGCCGGCGGTGGTGGCGTCGATGTAGGTGTCGAGGCGGTCGAGGCAGACGCGGAGCTCACCCGGGCCGTCGGCGTCCGCAGCCACCCGGTCGATGGCGGCCTTGGTTGTGGTGTAGACGGCCGCCAGATCCAGGTGATCGGGGGCGCGCTCGTACCACTCCGTGGTGGCAGTCGGGCCGGTGGGGGCGGCGCTGGTCGTCGTGGTTGTGCTTCGCGTGTCGGAAGTGGCGTCGACGACGGCGAACGATCCGGGGTCCGTGCGTCGTGGGCGGTGGCGCGTGAGGATCGTCGGAACGTCGACTGCTGTCGAGAGGAAGACGTGGCTGCGGTCGAGCTCGGGAGCGCCGAGCAGGCGCTCGCAGGCGGTGCCGTGGCCGGGCGCGTCACTGGCGACAAGCAGTGTACAGCCGCCGCGTTTCAACTCGGCGAGCTCCGCCGAGAACGCCTGTGCATCCACGTCACCCTGCATATACACTAACGAAGTCGGCTCACGTATTTACATTTTATGTCTACGGATTCGAATCTTAGTGTATTGTGACCGCTATATGTGGTCGCCGAGCAGCGGCGCGACGCGGTCGCGGGTCTCCTCGGGGATGGCCTCCGGGGGCGTGTTGACCGTGCCGTCGAGGCTGTGGCCGCAGTCGCAGTCGCGCTCGTCGGGCAGCGTCTCGATGGCGCGCTCGACGGTCGCCTTGATGGCGTCCTCGTTGGCGGCGGCGTTGGCGAGCACTTCGTCGAGCGTGACTTCGCTGTCCGCTTTCCAGACGTCGTAGTCGGTGACGCCGGCGACCGTCGCGTAACACATCTCCGCCTCCCGCGCGAGCTTCGCCTCGGGGATGGCGGTCATGCCGACGAGGTCCCAGCCCTGGGCCTTGTAGAACTCCGACTCGGCGCGCGTCGAGTACTGGGGGCCTTCGATGCAGACGTACGTGCCGCCCTGCTGGGTGTCGGCGTCGGTGGCGTCGGTGGCGGCGTCGTGGAGGTGCTCGACCATGTGCGGACAGTAGGGGTCCGCGAACGGCTGGTGGACGACAACGCCATCGCCGAAGAACGTCGCGTCGCGGTGGTTCGTCCGGTCGAAGATCTGGTCCGGGATGACCAGCGTCTGGGGGGACAGCTCGTCTCTGAGGCTGCCGACGGCGTTGGACGCGAGGATGCGCTCGACGCCGAGCTGCTTGAACGCGTAGATGTTGGCGCGGTACGGGAGGTTCGTCGGCGACCGCTGGTGGTCGGAGCCGTGGCGCGGCAGGAACGCCACCTCGGTGCCGGTGTCGCCGAACTCGCCGATGGTCACCGGCGCGCTCGGGTCGCCGTACGGCGTCGAAACGGCTGTTTCCCGGACGTCGTTCAGTGGCAGTGCGTCGTAGATGCCGGAACCGCCGATGAAGCCGATCACACCAGGATGTGAGCGGGCCCCACACCTAAACGATGCGGTGGCGGCCGGCGGGCGTCACACGAGCGCCCAGCGGTCGGCGTCGGTGGCGGCGAGCACGTCCCGGCGCACCATCTCGGAGCGGACTTCAGTGAGGCGGTCAGGCTGTGCGATCTCCATCTGGATGCGGTCGACGTCGTGGTAGTCCGCGAGCAGGTCGCGGATGCCGGCCGTGGTGTAGGGGCCGTCGTCGTCGGTGGCCATCACGCCGGCGATGATGTCGATCATGTCCTCGATGAAGTTCCAGGGGTAGACGATCCACGCCCACTCGTCGAGGCGTTCGCCCACGTAGTCGGGCTCGAAGGCGCTGGTCTGCAGCAACTGGAGGGTTGCCGTTCGGACCGCGTTGGCGTCCCGGTCTTGGACGTACTCGTGGGCGTGTTCGATGGAGCCGCCGGTGTCGGCGATGTCGTCGATGATGAGCACGTCCTTGTCTTCGACGGAGCCCTCCGGCATCGGGTACCGGACTTCGGGCTCGGCGGATTTCTCCGCGGTGCCGACGTAGTGCTCCATTTTCAGGCTCGTGAGGTCGTTCAGGCCGAGGAAGTCACAGAGACACCGGCCCGCGAACCAGCCGCCGCGGGCGAGCGCAACGACCACGTCGGGCTCGAAGTCGGCGGCTTTGACCTGGTCGCTGACGTCCCGGCAGAGTCCGTAAATATACTCCCAGTTGGTGATCGTGCAGTTGAAATCGTCCGGGAGGTCACTCATTGCGTGTCGGCACTCGCTCGCGTCGCTACTTAACGGTTTACAGGCCGACCGGGCGAACCCTGTGTCCGGACCGAGCGCGCTCGGGCCCAGGAACGCAGAAGTGGCCTCCACCCGGGAGCGGGCGTATGACGGCACCACGACGGACCGCCTGCGGAGATCAGTCGGCGGCGGTCGTCGCGGCACTCGCAGGCTGGCTGGCTGGATCGGAGTGACGCCGCGGCGGGCTGGGGCGACGCGAGGAGGAAAACAGGCAAGCCCGAGGGCCCCGAATCGGGGCCATGACCGAGACGCGAGCGCTGCTCGTGGACGCGTTCACCGACGACTCGTGTGCGGGCAACGCCGCGGGTGTGGTGCCGGACGCCGGGGGACTGACCGACGACCAGATGCAGGCGATCGCGGCCGAGCTCGGCGCCAGCGAGACGGCGTTTCTGCGGCCGAGCGACGCGGCCGACCGCCGACTCCGGTATTTCACACCGACCACTGAGGTCGACCTCTGTGGGCACGCGACCATCGCGAGTCACGCGCACCTGTACGACGACGGCGCGCTCGCCGCCGGCGAGCACACCCTGGAGACGAACGTCGGCGTGCTCGACATCGAGGTGGCCGAGGACGGGACCGTGTGGATGGCCCAGAACCCGCCGACGGTCCGCGAGGTGGAGCTGTCCTACGAGCGGGTCGCGGAGGCGACCGGGACCGAGGCGGCCGCGCTGCGGGGTGCCAGCGACGACATCCCGCTTGCGGTCGCCGACACCGGGCTGCCGTTCCTGATCGTGCCCATCACGTACCTCTCGGATCTCGGCGACGCCGACCCCGATTTCGATGCCGTCGAGGCGCTCGCCGACGACGTGGGCGCGGCGGGCGTCTACATGTTCTCGTTCGACGCGCTCGACCGGGCGTCGACGGCGCATGGGCGGGCGTGGGTGCCTGGTGTGGGCGTCGATGAGGACCCCGTGACGGGCACCGCGAGCGGGGCGGCGGGCGCGTATCTGGCGCGGTTCGGGGCGTTCGACGGGGACGCGCCGGATGAGATGGTGTTCGAGCAGGGGCATTTCGTGGATCGGCCGGGGCGGGTTCGGGTGCGGGTCGCTGGCGATGCGCCGATGGTCGGCGGGCGTGGCGTGTCGACGCTCGACGGGACGCTGGCGGTGCCGGCCGAGACCGAGGAGGAGATCCTGGAGGCGTAGTCAGTCGTCGTCGCGCTTGAGCTCGCGGAGTTCGCGGTTGGCCGACTGGAGGTCGGTCTGCATGTCCGAGAGGCGGTCGTCGAGCACGCTGACGATGTCGGATTTCACGCGTGCGGTGTCGAGGGTGTCGTCGAGTGCGTCCTCGTGGGCGGCAGTGAGCGTCGTGTACAGCGCCCAGGATGCGCCGAACCGGTAGATGACGACGCCGGCGGCCGCGAGCGCGAGCCCGGGAACGGCGTCAGCGAGGTGGGGGCCGGATGGGAGACCGTGTTCGAACGCGGGCTGTGCGAGGACCCCGCCGTAGCCGATGAGCGCGAGCGCGACGATGCCGAGGATCGTCGTGGCGAGGAAGTATTTGCTTGAGTGTGTGGCGGCGCGTTTCGCGTCCATGCGCGGTCTCACGGAGTGCGCCGGGTAAAACCCATCGAGTAGAAACGACAACTCGGTTCCGAGTACCATATGTCAGTTCTCCAGAGGGGTTCGGAATATTCATAGGGGCATTGCGTGACTGTACAGACGCCACATGGCTGTACGCTGGCTGGAAGACGTACGCGCCGACGACATCGACAGTGTCGGCGGCAAAGGGGCATCACTCGGCGAACTCACGGATGCCGGGCTCCCAGTCCCACCGGGCTTCGTCGTGACCGCCGGCACCTACCGGACGTTCATCGAGGAGGCAGGGATCGACCAGGAGCTGTTCGACGCGGTGGGCGTCGACGCCGAGGACTCCGACGCGCTCGCCGACGCCGCGGCGCACGCGAGCGACCTCATCCTGAACACCGACTTCCCGGCGAGTCTCCGCGAGGACATCCTCTCGTCGTACGACGCCCTCGACGACGGGGCGGCGTTCGTCGCGGTCCGGTCCTCGGCGACCGCCGAGGACCTCCCGGACGCGAGCTTCGCCGGCCAACAGGAGACGTTTCTCAACATCACGCGTGAGGCGCTGCTCGACCACGTGAAACGCTGCTGGGCGAGCCTGTTCACGGAGCGCGCGATCTACTACCGACAGGAACAGGGCTTCGATCACGACCGCGTGAACATCGCCGTCGTCGTCCAGCGCATGGTCGACGCGGAGAAATCCGGGGTGTTGTTCACCAGCCACCCCTCGACGGGCGCACACGAGGCCATCGTCGAGGCCGCCTGGGGGCTCGGCGAAGCGGTCGTCTCCGGGGCGGTGTCGCCGGACAACTACGTCGTCGACCGCGACACGGACACCGTCGAGGAGGCGACGGTCGCCGACAAGAAGGTGATGCACGTCAAGGACGACGACACCGGCGAGACCGTGTCCCGCGACGTGCCCGACCGGAAGCGCACCCAGCGCGTCCTCGACGACGGCGAGATCAGCGACCTGGTCACCATCGGGGAGCGCGTCGAAGCCCACTACGACGCCCCACAGGACGTGGAGTGGGCGATCGTCGACGGCGACGTGTACATGCTGCAGTCCCGGCCGATCACGACCATCGAGGACGACACCGACGGGGCGGTAGCGAACACCGACGGTGGTGGCGGCGACGGCGACGCCGTCGTCACCGGACTGGGCGCGAGCCCGGGTGTCGCGTCGGGGCCGGCACGCGTCGTCACGAGCCTCGACGAGCTCGACAAGATCGGCGAGGGCGACATCATCGCCACCGAGATGACGACCCCCGACATGGTGCCGGCGATGAAGCGGGCGGCGGGCATCGTCACCGACGAGGGCGGGATGACCAGTCACGCCGCCATCGTCTCCCGCGAACTCGGCTGTCCGGCGGTCGTCGGCGCGACGGACGCCACGACCACGCTGTGCGACGATCAGGCGGTCACGCTCGACGGTGACCGTGGCGTCGTCCGCGACGGCCGCGAGGAGACCACCACCGAGCACGACCCCATCGAGGACGCGCGACCGACGACGCCGGTGAAGCCGATGACCGCCACCGAAGTCAAGGTCAACGTCTCCATCCCGGAGGCCGCCGAGCGCGCCGCCGCGACCGGTGCCGACGGGGTCGGGCTGCTCCGCATGGAGCACATGATCCTGTCCACGAACAAGACGCCCAAGCGGTATATCGACGACCACGGCGAGGACGCCTACGTCCAGGAGCTCGTCGACGGCATCCGGGGCGTCGCCGAGGAGTTCTACCCGCGGCCGGTGCGGGTTCGCACGCTCGACGCACCGACCGACGAGTTCCGGCAACTCGAAGGCGGCAACGACGAGCCCCACGAGCACAACCCGATGCTCGGCTACCGCGGGGTTCGGCGCAGCCTCGACCGCCCGGACGTGTTCAAACACGAGCTGTCGGCGTTCCGGCGGCTCTACGAGATGGGGTACGACAACGTGGAAGTGATGTTCCCCCTGGTCAACGACGCCCAGGACGTTGCGCGGGCCCGAGACCTGATGGCGGACGCCGGCATCGACGTCGAGAAGCGATCGTGGGGCGTCATGATCGAGACGCCGGCGGCCGCGCTCGCCATCGAGGAGATCGCACAGGAGGGCGTGGACTTCGCGAGCTTCGGCACGAACGACTTGACCCAGTACACGCTGGCCGTCGACCGCAACAACGGCAGCGTCGCCGACCGGTTCGACGAACTCCACCCGTCGGTGTTGACGCTCATCGAACGCACCATCGACGCCTGCCGCGAGCACGACGTCGCCACCAGCATCTGCGGGCAGGCCGGCTCGAAACCCGAGATGGTGGATTTCCTGGTGGAGACCGGCGTGTCCTCGATCTCCGCGAACATCGACGCCGTTCGCGACGTCCAACACGAGGTCAAGCGCGTCGAGCAGCGACTCCTGCTCGAGTCGGCCCGTGAGTGACCGCCGGAATTAGGGAGGCGCGGAACCGACACTGAGGGGATGCTCGTCCACCACGTCGTCTTCCTCGCGCTCGTCGCCGGGACGACGCTGTTGTTCGCGTCGCTGGCGGCACTGAACGTCCGGTACGCGGAGCGCACAGTCCGCGAGCGCAACGCCTGGCTGGCCACCCATATCGGCGTCGACGACCCCGGGGAGCTGCTGGCGTACCACCGACTCGGGACGGCGGTGAGCCAACTCCGGTCGGTCGTGCTGGCCGGCGCTGTGTTGGGTGTCCTATACACCGGCGCGTTCGGGGCCGCCGTGGCGTTCGTCTACGACACCGTCGGCAGCGACGTGCTGGCCGGCGTCGCGCTGCTCGTGGGGGCGACGGTCGCCATGCAGGTGGCGCGCGTGCCGTTCGACGCCGTCGAGACGTTCGGCGTCGAGTCGGCGTTCGGGTTCAACGAGCAGTCGCCGGCGCTGTTCGCCCGGGACGCGCTGTTGAGCGCCGGGCTGGCGGGCGTGTTCGTCGCAGTGCTTGGCGGGGCCGTCCTGGTGGCTGTGGCGGCGCTCCCCGAGTGGTGGTTCGTCGCCGCGACCGGGATCGTGGGGGTGTTCCTGCTGGCCACGCAGGTGCTGGTGCCCCGGGTGGTGATGCCGTTGTTCTACGACTTCGACCCCGTCGACGAGGGCGGACTGCGGGACGCCATCGAGGACGTCTTCGACCGCGCGGGGTTCGCCTGCGAGCAGGTGTACGTCATGAACGCCTCGTCGCGGTCGGGGCACTCGAACGCGTTTTTCACGGGGTTCGGCGCGACCAAGCGGGTGGTGTTGTTCGACACGCTCATCGACCAGATGGGCGAAACGGAGCTTCAAGCCGTGCTCGCCCACGAGCTCGCCCACTGGAAGAACGGCCACATCTGGCAGACCATCGGGGCGGCCACGCTGCAGGCTGGGGTGGTGTTGTTCGTGGCGTCCCGGCTGCTCGATGCCGGCTGGCTGTACGGCATGTTCGGGGTGCCCGAACAGCCCGCGGCCGGGCTGTTGCTTGCGGGGGTGTGGTTGCAGCCGCTGAGCCGGCTCACCGCGCCGCTACAGAACAAGCTCTGGCTGGCAAACGAGCGGGAGGCCGACGCGTTCGCCGTGGACGTGATGGGGGACGGTGAACCGCTCGCGGACGCCCTGGGGGCGCTCACGAGCCAGAACCTCGGCAACCCGTTCCCGCATCCCTACTACGAGGCGTTCCACTACCAGCACCCGCCGGTGCCCGAGCGCATCCGGTATCTGACCGCGGCCGACAGCGGGGCCGCCGCGGAGCGGTCGGCGTGCCGAGAGCGGAACCGCTAAACGGCTGCTGTCGTTGCATGCGGGTATGACGCGTGGGGAAGCGCGGCGGCCGCCACAGGAGTTCGACCGGGTGCTGTCCTCGATGTGCACGACGCCGCATCCCGCGGCCCGCGAGGCTGCACAGGCGTTTCTGGCGACCAACCCGGGCGACCCGGAGACGTATCCGGCGGTGGCCGAACGCGAGCGCGACGCCGTTGCACTGCTCGGAGAGATCGTGGGGTTGTCGTCGCCACACGGCTACATCGCTGCCGGCGGCACGGAGGCGAACCTCCAGGCCGTCCGGGCCGCGCGCAACCGCGCCGACGCCGACGCCGTGAACGTGGTTGCGCCGGCGAGCGCGCATTTCAGCTTCCAGAAGGCCGCTGACGTGCTCG
Source organism: Halobacterium sp. MBLA0001 (assembly GCF_049705385.1). Taxonomy (NCBI): domain Archaea; kingdom Methanobacteriati; phylum Methanobacteriota; class Halobacteria; order Halobacteriales; family Halobacteriaceae; genus Halobacterium; species Halobacterium sp. MBLA0001. The sequence goes on along the minus strand of NZ_JBNAMQ010000007.1, from coordinate 1,023,831 downwards.
GCGTGGAGTTGCGGCTCGCGCCCACTGACGGGGATCACCGGGCGGACGTGGCTGCAGTGGCGGACCTCGTGGACGGCGACACCGCCGTGGTGGTCGGGGTGGCCGGAACGACCGAGTACGGGCGGGTGGACCCGATCCCGGCGCTGGCGGACATCGCAGCCGGGGTGGACGCGAACCTCCACGTCGACGCGGCCTGGGGTGGGTTCGTGTTGCCGTTCACCGACCACGACTGGAGCTTCGCCGACGCGCCGGTGGACACGATGGCCATCGACCCACACAAGATGGGGCAGGCACCGGTTCCCGCAGGGGGGTTTCTAGCGCGGGATCCCGAGACGCTGGACGCGCTCGCCATCGAGACGCCGTATTTGGAGTCCGACACCCAGCCGACGCTGGGCGGGACGCGGTCGGGGGCCGGCGTCGCGGGCGCGCTCGCCAGCCTGCGGGCGCTGTGGCCGGACGGCTACCGCGAGCAGTACGAGCGCACGCAGGGCAACGCTGAGTACCTCGCCGCGGAGCTCGCCGCCCGCGGATACGACGTCGTCGACCCCGAGTTGCCGCTGGTCGCTGCCGACATGCCCGACGCCGAGTTCCAGGCGCTGCGCGAAGAGGGGTGGCGGATCTCCCGGACGGCGTCGGACGCGCTGCGCGTGGTCTGTATGCCCCACGTCACGCGGGAGATGCTGGCGGCGTTCCTGGACGACGTCGACGCGCTGGCGTGACCCTGGTGGGCAGTGACGCAATCAGCGGGCTTTAGGCCCGCGGCACGGCAACAGGGACACATGACAGACGAGGACTACCCCACGGACGATCCGGCGGTGGTGACCTGTGGGCTCCCCTATCCGACCGGGGACTTGCACATCGGCCACCTGCGGACGTACGTGAGCGGCGACGCGTTCAGTCGCGCGCTCCGAAAGCTCGGCCAGGAGACGGTGTTCGTCTCGGGGACGGACATGCACGGGACGCCGATCGCCGTCCAGGCCATCGAGGCCGGGGTTGGGCCGCTCGACCTCGGGCTGGAGCGCCACGAGCAGTACGCCGACACGTTCGAGGAGTTCAGCGTCGCGTTCGACACCTACGGCCACACCGACGAGGAGACCAACGTCGAGCTCACCAGGGAGTTCGTGGGGGCGTGGGAGGACAACGACCACGTCTACGAGACGGAGATCCAGGTGGCGTACGACCCCGACGCCGACCAGTGGCTGCCCGACCGGTACGTCGAGGGGACGTGTCCGTACTGCGGGGAGCACGCGCGCGGCGACGAGTGCGACGAGGGCTGCCAGCGCCACCTCGAACCGGGGGAGATCGAGGCACCGGTGAGCACCATCACGGGCAACAGCGCGGAGTACCACGAGCGCGCGCACAAGTTCCTCCGGCTGTCGGACTTCCAGGAGTATCTGGAGGGGTTCATCAACCGGATGGAGGGGACGAACAACGCGAAAAACCAGCCCCGCGAGTGGATCGAGGGCGGGCTGGAGGATTTCTGCATCACGCGGGACCTCGACTGGGGGATCGACTACCCCGGGGAGGGTGGCGACGACCTCGTGTTGTACGTCTGGGTCGACGCCCCCATCGAGTACGTCGCCGCCACGAAGCAGTACTCCGAGCGCGTGGGCACCGAGGAGTTCGACTGGGCGTCCGTCTGGAAGGACGGCGACGGCGAGATCATCCACGTCATCGGCCGCGACATCATCCAGCACCACACCGTGTTCTGGCCGTCGATGCTGGCGGGCGCGGGCTACGCCGAGCCGCGGGCGGTGTGTGCGACCGGGTTCGTGAACATCGACGGGCGGGGGTTGTCGACGTCGAAGAACCGCGCCATCTGGGCGGCGGAGTACCTCGATGCGGGGTTCCATCCGGACCTGCTGCGGTATTACCTGGCGACCGCGAGCGGCTTCGAGCGCGACGTGAACTTCTCCTGGGAAGAGTTCGCGCAGCGCGTGAACACGGAGCTCGCGGACGCCGTGGGGAACTTCGCGTACCGGGCGCTGTTGTTCGCGAACCGGAACTTCGACGGCACCCCCCAGGAGGTCAGCCTCACGGACGACGTCGAGACGGAGATCGCGCAGGCGATGGACGACTACGAGGACGCGCTGAACGAGTACGACCTGCGGACCGCCGGCGAGCGCGCGGTGGCGCTGGCGCGGTTCGGCAACGAGTACATCCAGCACAACGAGCCGTGGAACCTCGACAGCGAGGCGGCCGCGCCGGTGATGCGGGACTGCGTGCAGCTCGTGAAGGCGGTTGCAGTGCTCCTGCAGCCGTTCCTGCCGGAGAAGACCGAGACCCTCTGGGCGCAGCTCGGTGAGGACGGGCGTGTGAGTGACGCGACGATCGCGGACTGCCTGCAGGCGCCGCCCGCGGAGTTCGGGGAGCCCGCGGAGCTGTTCGAGAAGATCGAGGACGACCGGGTCACCGAGCTCGACGAGGCGCTGGCCGCGAAGATCGAAGCTGCTAGTAGCGAGGACGCCGATGGGGAGGGTATGGCCGACGAGACAGCCGACGACGGGATCGAGCTCGAACCGCTTGCCGAGGACGATATCAGCTTCGAGGAGTTCCAGGCGCTGGATCTGCGGGTGGGGGAGGTCGTCGAGGCCGAGGGCATCGAGGGCGCTGACGATCTGGCGCGCCTCGAAGTCGACATCGGCCACGAGGTGCGCCAGATCGTCGCCGGCATCAAGCAGCTCCACGACCTCGACGCGCTGCCGGGGACGCGGGTGGTGGTGGTGGCGAACATGGAGCCGTCGGAGCTGTTCGGCGTGGAGTCCAACGGGATGGTGTTGGCGGCCGGGGAGGACGCCGACCTGCTGACGACCCACGAGGACAGCGAGCCCGGCACGAAGGTGATGTAGGGCGGGCGGCCACCGCCCCGCACGCGAATGGAACTCAGTATCGAGTAAAGAGCGTGGGTTTTTGCCGGGCGGCGGTGTACCGTCGCGTATGAGAAACGCGAAGATCGTCTGTACGCTCGGCCCCGCGACCAACGACGACGCGTCGGTGCGGGCGCTCGCGGACGCCGGCATGACGGTAGCACGGATCAACGCCAGCCACGGCGACGCGGCCGCGCGCCGGGAGCTCATCGAGACCACGCGGGCCGTCGACGCCCAGACCGACAAGCCGCTTGCGGTGATGCTCGACACCCAAGGCCCGGAGGTCAGGACCGCACCGATCGACGACGACGGCACCATCCACATCGAAACCGGCAGCGACGTGGCGTTCGTCGAGGGCGACACCGCGACCCCCGATCGGATCGGGATCTCCACCAGCATCGCGGCCGCCGAACCCGGTGACACGGTGTTGCTCGACGACGGCCGCATCGAGGCCGACGTCGACCGCGTCGCCGGCGACACGGTGCACGCCACCGTGGTGTCCGGCGGGAGCCTCGGCAGCCGGAAGGGCGTCAACGTGCCGGGCGTCGAGCTGGACGTGGACGTCGTCACCGAGAAGGACCGCCGCGATCTGGCGTTGGCCGCCGAGCTGGACGTCGATTACGTGGCGGCGAGCTTCGTCCGGGACGCCGACGACGTGTTGGCCGTCAACCGCGTCCTGGAGTCCCACGGTGCCGACATCCCCATCGTGGCGAAGATCGAGCGGGCGGGTGCCGTGGAGAACCTGGACGGCATCATCGACGCCGCCCAGGGCGTGATGGTGGCGCGCGGCGATCTCGGCGTGGAGTGTCCGATGGAGGACGTGCCGATGATCCAAAAGCGCATCATCGCGCAGTGCCGGGACGCGGGGGTGCCGGTGATCACCGCGACCGAGATGCTGGATTCGATGGTGCACGCCCGGCGTCCGACGCGCGCGGAGGCCAGCGACGTGGCCAACGCGGTCCTGGACGGCACCGACGGCGTGATGTTGTCCGCGGAGACCGCAGTGGGGGACAACCCCACGCGGGTTGTCGAGACGATGGACCGCATCGTGCGGGAGGTCGAAGGCAGCGCGGAGTACAGCGAGCGCCAGGAGCAGGCGGTGCCGACGGCCGACGGGACGGCGAAGACGGACGCGTTGGCGCGGTCGGCGCGGTATCTGGCCCGCGACATCGACGCCAGCGCGGTGGTGGTGGCCTCCGAGTCGGGGTACACCGCCCGGAAGGCCGCGAAGTTCCGGCCCAGCGTCCCGGTGGTCTGTGCGACGCCGTCCCACGACGTGCGCCGGCAGCTCGCGCTCAACTGGGGGGTCCACGCCAACTACGCGGCGGTCGCGGAGGGCGACGCGACGACGGTCGTCGAGCGCGCGGTGCAGGCGGCCGTCGACTCCGGCGTGGTGGCGAGCGGCGACACCGTGGTGGTGCTCGTGGGCATGATGACGGAGCTTGAGGGCGCATCGACGACGAACACACTGAAAGTGCACGTGGCCGCGGAGACGCTCTCGACCGGGCGGGCGGTCGTCGACGGGCGGACGACCGGCCGGACGTACCGTGCCGACAGCGGGGATCTCAGCGACGCCCCGGAGAACGCGGTGGTGCTGTTGGCGCACGGGTTCGACGGCGAGTTCGACGGCGATCTCTCGAAGATCGGGGCGATCGTGAGCGCGGACGCCGGGCTGACCGGGTATCCGGCGGTGATCGCGCGCGAACTCGACGTGCCGATGGTCGGCGATGTCGACGTGGACGCGGTGCCGGCTGGCGATCTGGTGACCGTGGACGGCGAGCGCGGCGTCGTCTACGAGGCCGATCAGTGACCCCGATGCTTTTGGCCGTTGACGGCCAACCCGGGGTATGAGTCAGACGGACGACGACCGCGAGTGGCGGTTCACGCTGAACGAGGTGGGCGAGGACGCCACCACCAGCCCGGAGACGATCGAAGCGGGGTCGCCGGCCGCGGAGAACGTGGCGTTTTTCGTGCTCGGCGTCGCCACGATGGTGGGCGCGATCGGCCTGCTGTTGTTCGGGTAACGGTTTTCACTGCGGTAGCCTAACGCACGGGTATGGAGGGCGTGTTCGGTCAGTCGCTGTCGTTCGTGCTCGTGGTGATCGGGGCGGTGTTATGCATCGCCGAGGCGTTGGCACCCGGCGCGCACCTCATCGTGTTGGGCGTGGCGTTGCTCGCCGCCGGGCTGGCCGGGATGTTCGTGTTGTCCGGCGCGACGGCGTTCCAGCTCGCCGGCCTGGTGTTAGTGGTGGGGATGGTGGCGCTGTACGTCTACCGCTACTACGAGATCTACGAGGGCACGGGTAGCGGGCAGACCCAGTCCTCAAGCGACCTGCGCGGAAAGCGCGGGTACGTCGTCGACCCCGTGACTCCGCGTGAGGGGCGCGTCGACCTCGAACACGGCGGCTTCGATTCGTCGTACGCGGCGCGCACGACGACCGGCACGATTCCAGCGGACACCGAGGTCGTGGTGGTGGATCCGGGCGGCGGGAACGTGGTGACCGTCGAGCCGGTCGCTGACGCCGCAGCCGCGGGCAACGACGCCGAAGACGGGGTCCCGGGCTGAGGCGAACACTTATTGTGTAGTCGCCGGACGGTTGAGACGATGTATACAGCACTCAGTGTCGGCACCGCTGGCGCGGCGGCCGCCGACGCGCTCCCGGCAGCGATCTTCGGCGGATCGTTGACGACGGTGGTCGGGCTGTTGTTGCTCGTGTTACTCGCGGTGGTCGTCTACGAGACGGTGCAGATCGTCGACGCCTACGAGAAGCAGGCGCTGACGGTGTTCGGCGAATACCGGGGGTTGCTCGAACCCGGGATCAACGTCATTCCGCCGTTCGTCTCCCGGACGTACACCTTCGACATGCGCACGCAGACGATCGACGTGCCCCGCCAGGAAGCCATCACGCGGGACAACTCCCCGGTGACCGCGGACGCTGTCGTGTACATCCGGGTTCGGGACGCCAAGCGCGCGTTCCTGGAGGTCGACGACTACAAGACCGCCGTGTCGAACCTCGCGCAGACGACGCTGCGGGCGGTGCTGGGTGACATGGAGCTCGACGACACGCTGAACAAGCGCCAGGAGATCAACTCCCGGATCCGCACGGAGCTCGACGAGCCCACCGATGAGTGGGGGATCCGCGTCGAGAGCGTGGAGGTCCGTGAGGTCAACCCGAGCCAGGAGGTCCAGCAGGCCATGGAGCAACAGACCAGCGCGGAGCGTCGCCGCCGCGCGATGATCCTGGAGGCCCAGGGTGAACGGCAGTCCGCCATCGAGAACGCCCAGGGTGACAAGCAGTCGAACATCATCCGGGCGCAGGGGGAAAAGCAGTCCCAGATCCTCGAAGCCCAGGGGGACGCCATCTCGACGGTGCTCCGTGCGAAGTCCGCGGAGTCGATGGGCGAGCGCGCCATCATCGAGAAAGGAATGGAGACCCTGGAGGGGATCGGCGAGGGCGAGTCCAACACGTTCGTGCTCCCCCAGGAGGTCACGAGCCTCGTCGGCCGGTACGGCAAACACCTCGCGGGCAGCGATGTCGGCGACGGTGGCTCCGATCTGGAGAGCATGGCCTTCGACGAGGAGACGCGCGAACTCATCGGCCTGGACAACATCGACGAGATCCTGAACCAGATCACCGAGGAGGCGGACGTCGACCCCGCGGACTTGGAGGAGAAAGCCGAGGCGGTGCAGCGCGGCGAGGACGCGGGACTGCAGGACGCCGGCGAGGTGATCGAGGAGATGGACGCGGAACTCGACGACGGCACCGAGGACACCGGCACGTAGCGCGGCGCTGGCGGTACGGAACACTTTTGTTCACAGCTATCATACAGCGATTTGAATGGGTGTCGACGAGGACAAGCGCGCGACCCTGCGTCGGTTCGCGGCGGTGGGTGCGGCGGGGCCACTGGCGCGACTGGCGGGCGGTGATTCCGACGACGACGGGGCGTCGGGAAGCGACGTCCGGGACGCGATCACGGGCTACCTTGCGAGGACGCCGGGCGCACACTTCTCGAAGCTCCGGGACGATCTCCAACTGGGGACGGGGGAAACCCAACACCACCTGCGGCGGCTGTGTGCGGACGGCGTCGTCGAAAGCGTCCGCGACGGGGAGTACAAGCGGTTCTACCCCGCCGGCCGGTTCTCGGCGTTCGAGCGGCGCGCGCTGGGGTATCTGCGCCGGGAGACCCCGCGCGGGATGATCCGTGAGTTGCTGTCGAACCCTGACGCGTCGGCGGGCGCTGTCGCCGATGCGCTGGACGTGTCACCCGCGACGGTGAGCAAGTACGGCGCCGAGTTAGAGGCGGCGGGCGTGCTTTCGCGGGCGGACGGCTACGAGATCCAGGAGCCGGAGACGCTCGTTGTGTTGCTCGTGCGGTACGCCGACTCCTTCGACGCGGCGACGGTGGCGTTCGCCAGTGAGGCCGCGTCGATGGTCAGCTACGATCCGTAGCGCGCGGAGCTACGCGCTGGCGACTTTCCACGTGGTCGAGGAGGAGTACCCCCACCGCTCCACGTCGAGGTCGTGATCGGCGTCCTCGATGGCGGGCATGTTCGCACCGACTTCTTTCGCCGAGAGATCGAGTTCGTCGCCGATGAGCCGCGATTTGAAGTACGTGCGCTCGTCGGCGTGGTCCTGCAGGTACGAGAGGATGCGGTGCTGTTTCGGGGTGAGTGTCCGGCTCGCCGCCGTGGTCGCGCTCATGAGTGGGTAGACGGTGTGTCGACCCAAGAGGGATTTGGTACGGCTGGTAAAACCCGTCGCCGTCCTGCGATTCTGCGGGGTCCAGTGGGGGCGCACGACCGGGAAAACCGCCGGCGTTGGTAGACACTGGAAAGGACGCGTCCCGGGCTGTGAGCGCGTGGATACAGAAGGTACTTACAGTGAGCTAGCCGACAGTGCTGGCAATGAGCGAGACGGCCGTCGAGGTGAGTGTCGTGCTGCCGGCGTACAACGAGGCCGACACCATCGACGCGACGGTGCACACCACGGTGGAGACGCTCGCCGGGTTTCTGCCCGCGGGCAGCTTCGAGGTCATCGTGGCCGAGGACGGCTGCGACGACGACACGCCGGCGCGTGCCGAGGCGCTGGCCGCCGAGCAGTCCGCGGTGCGACACCTACACAGCGAACAGCGGTTGGGGCGTGGCGGGGCGTTGAACGCCGCGTTCGACGTGGCGGACGGCGACACGCTGGTGTATTTCGATACGGATCTGGCGACGGACATGCGCCACCTCGAAACGCTCGTGGAGCGCGTGCGTACGGGATCGGCCGACGTCGCCACTGGGTCGCGGTGGATGCCCGGCGAGACCGCCGATCGGCCGGCGAAGCGCGGCATCCCCTCCCGGGTGTTCAACGGGGCGGTGCGGACGCTGCTGGGGTCGACGGTTCGGGACCACCAGTGTGGGTTCAAGGCGCTCAGCCGGTCGGCGTTCGAGGCGCTGGTCGACGACGTGGCCGACGAGCATTGGTTCTGGGACACGGAGCTGCTCGTCCGGGCGCAGCGCCAGGGGTTCGACGTCGAGGAGTTCGCCGTCGACTGGACGCCGAAAGGCGACTCGAAAGTCGATCTGGTGCGCGACGTCTTCGGCATGGGGAGCCAGATCCTGCGGTGTTTCTGGGAGTTCTCCGTGCGTCCGTACGCCAACCGGCGGACGGGGTTGGCGGTGGGCAGCCTGCTGTCGGTGGTCGCGTTCGCGTTGATGTTCGTCTACATCGACGTGGAGGCGTTCGTCGACGCGGTGGCGAACGCCGATCCGGTGTTCGTTGCGGCGGGCGCGGTCGTGTACGCGCTGTCGTGGCCGCTGCGGGGGCGTCGCTACGGCGACATCCTGGCGGAGCTCGGCTACCGCGAGGACGTGTGGTTTCTCACGGGCGCGGTGTTCATCAGTCAGACCGGGAACCTCGTGATCCCCGCGCGGGCGGGTGACGCCATCCGCGCCTACGTCGTGAAAGCGCGGCGCAGCGTGCCCTACACCACGGGGTTCGCGTCGTTGGCGGTCGAGCGGGTGTTCGACTTGCTGACGATCACCGTGCTTGCGGGGGGTGTGCTGGTCGCGCTGTCGGCGTTCGCGCCGTCGACGGTGACCGAGTTGGCCGCGACCGCAACCGGAGACAGCCTCACCGGGCCGGCGTCGGCGGCCGTCCAGCAGGCGACCGTGGTGTCGACGGTCGTCGGCGCGATCGCGGTGAGCACGGTCGCCGTGATCGTGTGGTCGGCGCGGACCGACACCAACTACGCGCGCCGCGTGGTGGCGTGGACCAGCGACGACTCCTACGTGGAGCTCGTGGCGAGCGTCGTCGAGCAGTTCGTCGGCGACATCCAGCAGGTCGCGGTGAACGGCCGGGCGTTCGCGTGGATCGGCGTCTCGAGCGTCGTCATCTGGACGATCGACGTGGCGACGGCGTTGCTGGTGTTCGTGGCCTTCGGGCTCGACCTCTCGGCGGTGGGGCTGGTCGCGGTCGGGTTCTTCGCCGTGAGCGTCGGCAACCTCTCGAAGGTGATCCCGGGGCCGCCCGGCGGGGTCGGCGTCTACGAGGCCGCGTTCGCCGCCATCGTGTCGACGCTGTTGCCGGTGTCGTTCGGGACGGCAGTGGGGATCGCCATCGTGGATCACATCGTGAAAAACGTCGTGACCGTGGCGGGCGGCGCGGTGTCCATGATGACGCTGAACGTGTCGCTGACCGAGGCCGTGGACGGGCGTGATGCCGACCTCGGCGCGGACCGGGAGTCGGCGGTGGGCGTCGACGACTGAGTCAGGTGGCGTGGAGCTGGTCGGCGAGCAGTTCGATGCCGTCGATCAGCCGGGGGCTCGGCTGGTTCAGGAGGCTGTCGTCGACGACGTGGACGGCGGCGTCGAGGCCCCAGCGTGTGGCCGGGTCGGCGTCGGTCTGCCGGCCGGCACCACAGATGTGGACCACAACGTGGTCGGGGGCGGCGGCGCGCACAGCCGCGGCGTCGACCTCGTGGGAGCGGGCACCGGCATCGACGAACGGGTACTGCCCGCCGGCCGCGTCGACGGCGTCGGGCACCCAGTTGCCGGCTGCCATCGGCGGGTCCGCCCACTCCTCGCAGTAGACGGTCGGCCCGTCCGCCGGGGTGGCGTCACGGACGCCGGCGAGGCGTCGCCGACAATCGGCGGCGAGCGCGTCGCCGGCGTCGGGCCGCCCGACGGCGTCGCCGATGTCGGCGAACGACGCGAGCACGTCGTCGAGTGTCGCTGGTGCGGTGTGGTGGACGTCGAACCCGCGGCTCCGGAGGGCGTCCCGGATCTCGGCCTGGAGGGCGTCGCTGGTCAGGACGACGTCCGGGTCGAGGTCGACGACGCGGTCGTAGTCGGGGGTCAGCCAGCCCCCGACGGCCGGCGTGTCGGGGGCGTCGCAGTGGGTTGTCGTGCCGACCAGGCGGTCGGACGCGCCCAGTGCGGTGACGACGGCGGTGGCGCTGGGTGCAAGCGAGACGACGCGCATACGTGGGTGTGGCGTGGCGGGCGGAAAACGCTCGTGGTGGCGGTTCCCGGGGCGGCGTGTGATCGGTCAAACGAAACCCTATAATAATAGTTCCTAAACAATACGTTAGTTCCGGCGCGGCGCTGGCGAACAGATCGAGCACCGCCGCGCCCGCATGCGGCTGTGTCTGTCGGCCTAGCGGCCGTGTTGTCTCATCCCGGACCGCGACCGAATACACAACTGTTAAGAGGGAACTGGGTAAATAACTTGGCTACGACTCATCCGGGTTTTTCCGGGGGGCTGTACGCTACATGACAGACGCACGAATGCGTTCCCGAGAGCAGGAGCGCACGGACGAGACGGAATCGGAATCGACGGACGGCTGCCCAGAGTGCGGTGGCCTCGTGGTCAACGACGAGGAGCACGGCGAGTCGGTGTGTGCCGACTGTGGGCTGGTCGTCGAGGAGGACGGCATCGACCGCGGCCCCGAGTGGCGCGCGTTCGACTCCAAGGAGAAAGACGAGAAATCCCGCGTCGGTGCCCCGACCACGAACACGATGCACGACAAGGGGCTGTCGACGAACATCGACTGGCGGGACAAGGACGCCTACGGGAACAGTCTCTCCAGCAACCAGCGCCAGAAGATGCAGCGCCTGCGCAAGTGGAACGAGCGCTTCCGCACCCGGGACGCCAAAGAGCGCAACCTCAAGCAGGCGCTCGGCGAGATCGACCGGATGGCCTCCGCGCTCGGGCTGCCGGACAACGTCCGGGAGACCGCCTCGGTGATCTACCGCCGCGCGCTTGAGGACGACCTGCTGCCCGGGCGCTCCATCGAGGGCGTCGCCACGTCCTGCGTGTACGCCGCCGCGCGCCAGGCCGGCGTTCCCCGCAGCCTCGACGAGATCGCCGACGTGTCCCGCGTCGAGAAGGCCGAGATCGCGCGCACGTACCGCTACGTCGTCCGCGAGCTCGGCCTGGAGGTCGCGCCCGCCGACCCCGAGAGCTACGTGCCGCGGTTCGCAAGCGACCTCGGGCTCAGCGACGAGGCCTCCCATCGCGCCCGCGAGCTCCTGAAGACGGCCAAAGACAAGGGCGTCCACTCCGGCAAGTCGCCGGTCGGGCTCGCGGCCGCGGCGGTGTACGCCGCGGCGCTGCTGACGAACGAGAAGACGACGCAGGCGAAAGTCTCGGAGGTCGCGGACATCTCCGAGGTCACCATCCGCAACCGCTACCACGAGCTGCTGGAGGCCGAAGACACCATTCCGGTGTAGACGTCACACCCCGCTCGGAGGTGTCCCACCTTTTTGCCACTGGCCGCGTGTGAGCCGGGTATGGAGTTCCAGGATTTTCTGCTCGCCGCGTCAACCGGCGATCTCGGCGCCGCGCCAGCGGCCCCCGAACACGTCGACCTCGTCGAGTTCCGCATGGACCTGGCGGCCGACCCGCTGGCGGCCCTCGACGACTACGACGGGGTGTTGCCGGTGTTGGCGACCAACCGCGCCGACTGGGAGGGCGGGGCTGCGGCCGACGGCGGCGACCGGATCGACGCCCTCGCGGAGGCCGCAAGGACCGACTGCGTCGCAGCCGTCGACATCGAGCGCAGTGCGCTCGTGGACGACGACACCGCCGACGGCGCGGAGGCGCTTGCGGCGGCGCGTTCGACGGACACCACAACGGTGGTGTCGGCCCACGACTTCGACGGGACGCCGTCGCTGTCCGCGATGGCGGATCTGCTCGGGGAGGCGTGCTCGCTGGGCGACGTGGGGAAGCTGGCGGTGACCCCCCAGGACCGCGGTGACGCGCTGGACGTGATCCGTGTGACACACGAGTACAGCGCCGCGGGGATGACCGTGGCGACCATGGGCATGGGCGATCTGGGCCGACACACGCGGGCCGTAACCCCGCTGTACGGGTCGAAGCTCGGATACGCGCCGGTTGCCGACGGGGAGACGACCGCGCCCGGGCAGTACGCGCCGGCGGCGCTACAGGCGCTGATCGCCGACCTACAGTAGGTGGCCGCGTTCGGTGGGTTTACCATTGGGGCCGACAGACATCCACTGTGGCTAACAGACGTGGACTGCTGGCTGGTGTGCTGGCGTTCGTCTACCCGGGGCTCGGACACATCTATCTGCGGGCGTGGGTGCGGGCCATCGCGTGGTTCGGGCTGTCGATGGCGGTTGCCGCGCTGGTCATCCCGGATGCCGCATACCAGGCGATCGAGGCGCGTGGGGTACAAGGTGCGATCGACGCGGGCGCGACCATCGGACCGAGAGTGATGGTGAGCCTGCTTGCCGTACGGGTGTTCTGCACGCTTGACGCGTACATCCTGGCGGTCAAGGAGTCGTCGCCGGCGGCGGCGACCGACGACGACGCGGCTGTGTGTCCGGCCTGTGGGAACGAACTCGACGAGGAGCTGGAGTTCTGTCCGTGGTGTACGCAGCGCCTGGAGCGTCCCGGGGAGCTGGACTGACCGCGGTTACTGCTCGATGATGCGCTCGTCGATGGCCTCCCCGAAGTGGCGGCCGCCGTCCTGAAGGAAGACGTGGAGGTCGTCGCCGACGGACAGGTCCGTGACGGCCGTGCGGCCGTTGGGGGTTGCGACCTTGATCGTTTCGGCGTTCTGCAGGAGGGTTTCGATGCGGTCGCCGTCGTCGGTTTCGGCTTCCACGCGGAACATCGGCCGTTTCTCGATTTTCGCGCGCCCGACGACCGCCGAGCGGGTGCGCCCGTCGCCGTCGACGACCTGGACTTCGTCGCCGCTGCCGAGCTCCGCGAGGTATTTGGTGCCGCCGTCGGGCGTCCGCACGTAGGCGTGGACCGCGCCCGCGTTCACGCGGAACGGCCGCGCGGCGACGTACGGCGACTGGGCGGTTTCGGCGTGCACGAAGAACAGCCCGCGGCTCATCGAGCCGACGAGCATCCCCTCGTCGTCGGCCAGCAGGCTGCCCGTGTCCACGCAGACGCGGTCGGCGCTGCCGGCCTCCTCGATGGTGGTGATGGTGGCCGTCGAGAGGGCGAGGTGTTCGCGGTCGGCGGCGTCCCGCACGGACACCGTGCGCCGGATCTCGTCGGGATCGTCGCTGTCGAGGAGGACGGCGTCCGCGCCGATGTCGAGCGTCTCGAAGGCGGTTTCGGCTTCCGCGGCGGATTCGACGCCGGCGACGAGCGTGGTTTCCTCGCCGATGCGCGCGATGAGGTTCTCCAGGGGGATGATCGTCCAGTCGTCGCCGACGACGATGGTGTGGTCGGCGACCTCGGCGGCGGCCTGCGCGAACGGCTCGTACTCCTCGTCGCGGATGCGGACGTACGCCGTGTCGGCGTGCCCGCGGCGGAGCGCCGAGAGGTCGGCGCTCCCCGAGAAGTCAGCGGGGAGATCGACGGTGCCGTCGCCTTCGCCGTCCTTCCCGGCGACGTAGGCGTCGGGGTCGGCGTCGGTGCCTTCGGCGTCCTCGATGACGTTCGCGTCGTCGGTGGAGAACGCGGCGACGTTCACCGAGCCGAGTTCGCGGACGCGGGCGACGTCCGCGCGGTCGACGAGCACCCAGTCGACGCCGGCCTCCAGGCCGGCGGTGATGCGGCGTTTGCGGGTCTCCCAGTCGCCGACTTCGTCGTCGGCTTTCAGCCAAACGGACCGTGTCATTGCCGGGTGGAGGCGGCACGCGGCCTAAAGCGTACCGGAGCGGCTGACGCGTGGCATACCAGAAGCGGGCGATTTATTCGTCGGTGGCGTCGTAGCTGCGGTATGGCAACCCGCGAAGGGGAACAGAGCTTCCTTGCTGATCGGATGCCGCTTCCCGTGGACGCTGCACAGTCGCTGAGCTGGGCGCTTGGCAGCGAGATCGCGGCGGAGAAGCCCGAGTGTGCGCGCCTCGAACACGCCGACTGGAGCTGCTCGGTGACGGTGTTCGAGGCGACACCGAACACCGTGATCGCGCGGTTCCGGACGGCCGTCGGCCGGGAGTCGTTTTTCGGGCTGGCGAGGGCGGACGTCGAGGACGTGCTCGCGCGTGCGCCGGGCGGGTGGCAGGTGACTGACGCCGAGCGTTAGGCGTCGACGACGAGACCGGCCCGGGCGAGCGCCGCTTCGGGGTCGGCGTCGTCGTGGACGACCGCCGAGATGGCGGCGGTCATCGCGCCGGGGGTGGCGTGTTGGAAGACGGTGCGGCCAGTGGAGACGCCGGCCGCGCCGGCGTCCATGGCGTCCCGGATGCCCTGCAGTGTTTCGCGGTCGCCGGCGGGGTCGCCGCCGGCGATGATGACCGGCTTGGCGGTGGCATCAACGACGCGCTGGAAGCTCTCGGTGCTGCCCGAGTAGGCGGTTTTGATGACGTCCGCGCCGACTTCCTCGGCGAGGCGGACGGCGTGGCCGAGGTTCGCGGCGTCGTGTTCGTCGACGCCGGGGCCGCGGGCGTACGCCATCGCGAGCACGGGAACGCCGAGGCGGTCGGCGTCGGCGGCGACGTCCGCGAGCGCGGTGATCTGGTCGGGTTCGTGGTCGCTGCCGACGTTGATGTGGACGGAGACGGCGTCCGCGCCGGCGCGGACCGCGTCTTCGACGGTGCCGGTGCGGCGTTTGTCCGTCTGGTCGGGGCCGAGGGCCGTCGAGGCGTTGAGGTGGACGATGTAGCCGGCGTCGCCCTTGTTGGGGTGGACGCGGGGGGCGATGCCCGGCTGGGTGAGGACGGCGTCGGCGCCGTTGGCTGTGACCTCACGGATGGTGGCTTCGATGTCCACGAGGCCGTCGATCGCGCCGAGGGTGATGCCGTGATCCATCGGGATCGTGAGGAGTCTGTCGTCGGTGCTGATGCGGTTGAGTCGTGCGGTTTTCCCGGCGTCAGTCATTGGTACTGGCTAGCAAACGTTGGGCTATTTGTGTTCCGGTTCCGGCACGCCCCGAGCGGCGCCGGCCTTCAGCTCGGCGGCGAGGTCCCGCAGGCGATCGGCGACCACGCTGGGGGGGTCGTCGTCGGCAACACCGTCGGCGACCGTGTCGACGTACGCGCTCCCCACGATGACGCCGTCAGCACCGCTGGCCGTGATCTCGCGGGCCTGCTCGCCCGAGGAGACGCCGAACCCCACGGCCTTCGGGATGTCCGTGTGCTGGAGGGCGGCGAGCGCGTCCGGCGTCGCCGCGCTGACTTCGTCACGGGCACCCGTCGTGCCGACCCGGCCCTGCACGTAGACGAACCCCGTGGTCAGATCGAGCATGCGCTCGCGGCGGTCGGCGGTGGTCGTCGGCGCAACGACGAACACGAGATCGAGGCCGTGGGCGCGACACGCCTCCCGGAGCGGGCCGGACTCGTCGACGGGCAGATCCGGAACCACGAACCCGGAGACGCCCGCCTCGGCCGCCGCGGAGACGAACGCCGCGGGCCCGGCGCGGTCGCCGTACTGGAACAGGAGGTTGTAGTAGGTCATACAGACAACCGGCACGTCGGCGTCGATGCGCGCCACGAGATCCAGGTAGGCGTCGGGCGTCATGTCGGCATCGAGCGCGCGCTTGATCGCGTTCTGGATGGTCGTCCCCTCCGCGACGGGTTCGCTGAACGGCAGCCCGAGTTCGATCACGTCCGTGCCGCCGTCCACGAGCGCGTCGATGTACTCGGCGGTCGCGGCGGGCGTCGGATCGCCCGCGACCACGTACGACACCAGCGCCGGGCCGTCGTCGAAGGCCGCGGCGAGGTCGCTGCGGGTCACTGCTCGAACACCTCCATGTCCGGCGCGGCGTCGATGTCGTTGGCCGCCGACGCCTCGATGACGGTGTCCAGATCCTTGTCCCCCCGGCCGGAGACGTTCACCACCACGGGACCGTCGCCGTCGTACTGGTCGAGGGCGGCGACCGCGTGGCTCGTTTCGAGGGCGGGGATCACGCCCTCGTCGCGCGACAGCCGGTGGAACGCCGCGAGCGCGGCGTCGTCGTCGACGTTGGTGGGTGTGATGCGGCCGGTGTCGACGAGGTGTGCCAGCTCCGGGCCGACCCCCGCGTAGTCGAGGCCGGCGGACACGGAGTGTGATTCCACGATCTGGCCGGTCTCCGTCTGAAGGAGTTTCGTGCGCGCGCCGTGCAGGACGCCCTCAGTGCCCGTCGAGAGGCTGGCGGAGTTCGGCGCGTACCCCGCGTCGTCGTCGACGCCGAGGCGCGAGCCGCCGGCTTCGACGGCCAGCAGGTCCACGTCGGGGGCCGGCTCGTGTGTGCCCGCCGGAGCCCCCGGCAGGCTGGCGCTCCCGACGAACGCGCCGAACGCACCCATGGTGTTCGAGCCGCCGCCGGCGCACGCGATGACGGCGGCCGGGAGTTCGCCGAGCTGCTCGCGGGACTGCGCGCGCAGCTCCTCGCTGATGATCGCCTGGAAGTCCCGCACCATCGACGGGAACGGGTGTGGGCCGACGACGGAGCCGATGACGTAGTGGGTGTCCGCGACGTTCGTCGCCCAGTCGCGCATCGTCTCGTTGATGGCTTCTTTCAGCGTCCCCGAGCCGACGGTCACCGGGTTCACGTCGGCGTCGTGCAGCCGCATCCGGAAGACGTTGGGGCGCTGGCGGTTCACGTCGGTGCGCCCCATGTAGATCTCGCATGGCATCTCCAGGGCGGCACAGGCCATCGCGGTTGCGGTGCCGTGCTGGCCGGCCCCGGTCTCCGCGACGATGCGGTCTTTGCCCATGTATTTGGCGAGCAACACCTGCCCCAGGGCGTTGTTGAGTTTGTGCGCGCCGCCGTGCAGGAGGTCCTCGCGTTTGAGGTAGACGTCGACGCCGTGGCGCTGGCTGAGCGTCGGGGCGTGGGTCAGCGGCGTGGGCCGCCCGCCGAACGAGCGGATGCGCTGGCGGAAGTCGTCCACGAAGCCGTCCTCGTTGTCCAGGACGTACCGCTCGTAGGCGTCGGTCAGCTCCTCGACTGCGGGCATCAGTACCTCGGGGACGTACTGGCCGCCGTAGTCCCCGAACGTTCCGTCCGTCCGTGTCGTGTCGTCGGTGTTCGTGCTCATGCAGTGACAAGCCTCCGTGTGGTGTCGCGTACCGGGCCGTCCATGATCGCGCTCCCGACGAGCAGTCCGTCCGCGCCCGCCGCCCGCATCGTGCGGGCGTCGGTGGGCGTCGCGATCCCGGATTCGGCGACGAGCGTAACGTCAGCCGGGGCCTCGGGGGCGACGGCACCGAACGTGTCGAGATCAACCGTGAGGGCGGTGAGGTCCCGGTTGTTCACGCCGATGATGTCCGCGCCGGCGTCGACGGCACGCGCCAGCTCCCGGCGGCTGTGGACCTCGACGAGCGCCTGGAAGCCGCGGTCGCGGGCGGCCGCGAGCATGTCGCCGAGGTCGTCGCCGAGGAACCGCGCGATGAGCAACACGGCGTCGGCCGCGACGGCGTCCAGTTGGGGTTCGGTCAACAGGAAGTCCTTGCGCAACACGGGCACGTCGACGGCGTCCCGGATCGCGCGCAGCGCGTCCGTGCTGCCGTCGAAGTGGTGTGGCTCGGTGAGCACGGAGATGGCTGCCGCGCCGCCGGCGACCATCTCGCGGGCGAGCTCTGCGGGGTCGCCGCTGTGTTCGGTGTCGGTGGTCGGGCTGGTGGGTTTCACCTCGGCGATGATCGGCGTGCGGCCGTCGGCGGCCGCGCTGTGGAGGGCGGCGGGCAGCGAGCGCGCCGAGACGGTGCACCGCCGTGCCGGCGGGTCGCGGCGGCGGGCGGCCGCCAGGATCGACTGGACCGGGGACGCCAACGACGAACTGTCGTCCATTGTTGTACATCAATGCATTACTCTGTACATAAAGCTTGCGTCAGCCGGGACGCTCAAGGCCCACACGACCGACCAGCTACGCACATGGGTCCGACCGGAGTCTACGCACGCAGCGTCGACGGCATCGGCACCGTACAACTGGGCATCGCGGGCGACCGCGTCATCAGCGTCTCGTTCCCCACCCACGCGCCCGAGGACGCCGCCGCCACCCACCCGCTGCTTGACCGCATCGCGGACTACGCGGCCGGTAGTGCCGAGGACTTCCGAGACGTCCCCATCGGCCTCACGCTCCCAACCCCCCAGCGCCGCGTGCTCGAAACCATCCGATCGGTCCCCTACGGCGACCGCGCCGACGTGGAACTGGCAGCCCGCATGACCGCCGGCATCGACCACACCACCACGGACGGCCACAACACGGTCAGGACTGCCCTGGAAGCGAACCCGGTCCCGCTGCTGGTCCCCGATCACCGCGTCGAGAACGCGCCGTCGAGTGCGCCCCCACCCGTCGCAGAAACCCTCCGCAACCTCGAACGCTGACCCGCAGGCGGCGCTGCGAACACGCGCTCCGGAAGAAGAGACGCCGCGACCGCGGCTACTGCGGGCTCGGATTGCCGCCCGTGGTGCCGGAGTCGGACGCGCTGTCGAGCGCCTTGCCGGTGATTGACTTGAGGCGGTCGACCAGCGAATCCTTCTCGGGTTCGCCGACCAGCGCCACATCGAGCACTTCGCTGATGTGTGTCACCGGAATGATCTCGATCTCCTCCTCGTACTCGTCCTCGATCATCACGTCGTCCTCGTTGGCCTTCGGGATGATGACCCGCTCGCAGCCGGCCTTGGCGGCGGCCTCGATCTTGTGTGTGACGCCGCCGACCGGCAACACGTCACCGCGGACCGAGAGGCTGCCAGTCATCGCCAGCTCCTGGGCGACGGGGATGTCCTCCAGGGCGCTGATGACGGCGGTGGCGACCGTGATCGACGCCGAATCGCCGTCGACCCCGCCCTCACCGGCCTGCACGAACTGAATGTGCGTGTCCTTCTCGGACATGTTCTCGTCGCTGAACTTCTTGATGATCGCCGAGACGTTCTCGACGGCCTCCTCGGCCATCTCTTTGAGCTGGCCGGTGGCGTAGATGCGGCCCTCCTCCTGGCTCTGTGCGGGCGTGATCTCCGCCATCACCGGCAGCATGATGCCGGAGTCACCACCCATCACCGCGAGCCCGTTGACCCGGCCGACGGCCTCCTCGCTGGTGGTGCCGAGCTCGTAGTCCTTGCGGCGCTGGATGTAGTTGTCCACGAACTGCTGTTCGATGGAGCGCGAGCGCTTCTTGGCTTCGAGGACGTCCGACCGCTGCGTGAGGTCGTGGCCCTCCGAGCGCGCGATGTCGCCAGCAACCCGGACCAGCCCGCCGAGATCGCGCAGCTTCAGCGTGAGGCTGTCCTTGCGGCCGGCGCGGCGCTTGGCCTCCAGGATGAGCTCGCGGATCGCGTCGGGGGCGAAATGCGGGAGGTTCCCGTCCTTCTCGACCTCCTGGGCGACGAACCGCGCGTACTTGCGCCGCATGTCGGGGGTGTCCTCGATGGTGTCGTCCATGTACACCTCGTAGCCGTACCCCTTGATGCGGGAGCGCAGCGCCGGGTGCATGTTCTCCATGGCGTCCATGTTCCCGGCCGCGACCATGATGAAGTCACACGGCACCGCCTCGGTCTGGACCATCGCCCCCGAGGAGCGCTCGCTCTGTCCCGTGATCGAGAACTCGCCCTCCTGGATGGCGGTCATCAGCTTCTGCTGGGACCGCACGTCCAGCGTGTTGATCTCGTCGATGAACAACACGCCCTTGTTGGCTTTCTGGATGGAGCCGGCTTCGACACGCTCGTGGCTCGGCGTCGCCATCCCGCCGGACTGGAAGGGGTCGTGGCGAACGTCGCCGAGCATCGCGCCGGCGTGTGCGCCGGTCGCGTCCTCGAAGGGCGCGACCTGTCTGTCGGCGTTGTTGATGAGGAGCTTCGGCACCATCGCGTCGCTGCCGCGGTTGGTGTACCGGAACAGGAGATAGATGCCGGCTGCCGAGAGCAGCGCCAGCAGCGGGCGCGCCGGCGTCGCGATCAACAGCGCGTAGCCGACCGCGAGCAGGATCATGATCCACATGAGGAACGACCGCATCTGGTTGCGCTTGCGGGCTTCCTCCTTGTGGGCGTCAACGATTTGCTCACCCTTCCCGGCCGGGACGGTCCTGACTTTCGGCTCGTTGGAGTCGTCGGGGTTGTGGTAGACGAGCACGTCCTGCAGGCTCTCTTTCGGGAGCAGCCGGCTCATCGCTTTGGCCAGCAGGGATTTGCCCGTACCCGGCGACCCGATCATCATGACGTGGCGGTGCTGTTTGGCCGCACGCTTGACGATCTCGCGGGCCGCCTCCTGCCCGATGACCTGGTCGACGAGCCGATCCGGAACTGTGATGTCCGACGTGTCGTCGATGCGCAGGCCGCCAAGCAAGTCGTCCTCGGCGTTGTCTTCGTCGATAGACACATCACCCTCAACGCCCACGTCGCTCCCGAGGTTCTCCAGGTCGTCGACCTCCCCAGCGTCGTCCACGCTGTCGGCGGGGTCGTCCTGGAGCCCGTCGGTGTCGTCGTGATCGACGGACGGCTCGGGGTCGTCGGGGTCGTCGTCGGGCGGCGCGTCGTTCGTCGATTCGTTGCTCATAGAAGTTGGTTCGACACGAAAAAACACGGGTGGGCAACTGATATACTTTCTCCCTTGAAACGCCGTCTAATCGGCCGTATTCTCCGCGTTTCGGGGCCATACTACGGGTTCCGCGATTCGTATCGAGGCGAACTCGCCATTCTTATGGTCGCCGACCAGATTCGTCTACGCGAGAGATGACTCGCGGGTTCTATATCGGTCGCTTCCAGCCGTTCCACACCGGCCACCGCCGCGTTATCGAACAGATCGCGACTGAGGTCGACGAGCTGGTGGTGGGGATCGGGAGTGCGGGGGACTCCCACTCGGCCAGAAACCCGTTTACGGCCGGCGAACGGATCATGATGATCACGAAGGCGCTGGTCGAGTTCGACCTCGTGACGTATGCGGTCCCCATCGAGGACCTCGAACGCAACGCCGTCTGGGTGAGCCACGTGCGGTCGATGTGCCCGAAGTTCGAGGTCGCGTACTCGAACAACCCGCTGGTGATTCGGCTGTTCAACGAGGCCGCCGTCGAGGTGCGCCAGCCGCCGATGTACGACCGGGACGTCCTGGAGGGGGCGGAGATCCGTCGCCGGATGGCCGACGGCGACGACTGGGAGAGCCTGGTGCCCGACGCCGTCGCGGATGTCGTCGCGGAGATCGACGGCGTCGAGCGCATCCAGCACGTGGCCGACACCGACGCCAACGGTCACGACTCGGGGCTGCGGTAGCCCGCCCGGGACAACGGGCGTTTTTGTGCACGCCGGACGACACGGAGACCGTGATCACGCTGAGCTCTGACTTCGGCTCGCCGTACCCGGCAGCGATGAAAGGCGTGGTGTTGCAGACGACTGACGCCAGGCTCGTGGACATCGCCCACGACCTCCCCCGCCAGGACGTCCGCGCGGCGGCGTTCTGGCTGCGGGAGGTGGTGCCGTACTTCCCGCCGGCCGTCCACCTGGCGGTCGTCGATCCCGGCGTCGGAACGGACCGCAGCGCCGTCGTGGTGCGGGCGGGAAGCCACGCCATCGTCGCGCCGGACAACGGCGTGGCGGTGCCGGCCGCGCGCCGCATCGCAGGCGACGCCGCCGACATCGACGTGTTCGAGATCGACGTCGAAGACCCCGCGAGCGCGACGTTCCACGGGCGGGACGTGTTCGCGCCGGCGGCCGCCGACATCCACGAGCGTGGCGTCGATACGTTCGACCAGTATCCCGAGTACGAGCCGACGGCCGACTACGAGCGCGTGTCGTTTCCCGCGCCGGCGGTCACCGATGGCGGGGCGGCCGGCATGGTCATCGCCGTGGACGGGTTCGGGAACGCCATCACGAACCTCCCGGGGGAGATCGTCGCCGACCGGGTCGGGGACACCGTCGAGGTCGACGGCGTCGCCACGCCGGTGCGGCGGTCGTACGCCCACACCGACCCCGGGCAACGCCTCCTCACCGTGGGCAGCCACGGGAACGTCGAGTTGGCGGTGAACCGCGGCCGGGGCGACGACGCGTTCGGCGTGAGCGCCGGCGATGAGGTGACGGTGGTGTGGTGACGGCGTTCGGCGTGATGAACGCGGTCGGCCTGGTGGCGTTCGCCACCGTCGGCTCGCTGAAGGCGATCGACGCCGACTTCGACGTGCTCGTCGGGTCGGTGCCGGCGATGTTGCAGTCCACCACCGACGTGGGGTTCGCGCTGGCGGGCGTGGTGGTGGCGGTCGTGGTGGCGCGACGCGTCGGCACCGAGGTGCTTGCCCACCCGGTCGTGGACGTCCCGGACGCCGTCGGGCTGGCGGCGTTCGCGGCGTCGGGCGCGCTGGTCGGCGTCGGGGCGGACGTGTCGCCGTTCGGGGTGGTCGTGCTCGGCACCACCACGGGAGTCGGCGGGGGACTGGTGTCCGACGTGCTGTTGCAGCGCGTGCCGTTCGTGCTCACGGAGGACCTGTACGCGACGTGCGCGATCGCCGGGAGCACCGTGTTGTGGGTCGCCACTGCGTCGGGGCTGGGGGCCACGATCGCGGCGGCGGCGGGCGCGGGGGTCACGCTCGCGGTGCGGCTGCTCGCGATCCGCTTCGAGTGGGCGCTGCCGACGGTCCGGCTCAACGCCCCGGCGTGACGGCGTGGCCCGGCCGGCGGGCGGGCGCGCGCACCGCCAGACCGAAATAGCCAGCCGGCAAGCACTCCAGCATGCTGGAGTTGGAGCACGGGTTCCGGGTCGTGGACTGTCACGCACGGCTCCACGCCGGCCCGGGGCGTCCCAGCCGCGGCCGCACCATCGAGGGGGAGGCCTTCGAGCGCGAGATGCATCAGGCGGGCATCGTGCGCGCCGTGGTGTTCCCCGGCCCGCGGAAGGGCGAGCAGGGGTATCTGCGCGCGAACAACGCCGTCGCCAGGGAGGCGGTCAAGCGCCCGTTCGTGGCGTTCGCGCGCATCGACGGCCCCCGGGATCCCGGCCGGGGCGCGGTCGCGGCGGTGCGGAACGTCGCCGCGTCACGGGACGACTGGCAGACCACCCCCGAGGACATCGAGCAGTACGCGTACGACGACCGCTTCCACGGGTTCAAACTCGACCCCGCACAGGACGGGCTGCCGGATGCGGATGTGCTGGACGTGTTGGACGACGTTGGACTGCCGGTGCTCGTCGACGGTGGCCGCCAGTTCACGCCGGCCGCGCTGGCGGAGACGCTGCTGGATCGCGAGTTCCCCGTCGTGCTGGGGCATTTCGGGGGCCATCCACTGGATCGTGAGTTGATGACGGCCGCGGTGGAGCTGTTGGAGTCGCACGAGTCGCTGTACGTGGACACTGCGGGCGTCCGGTACCGGGAGATCCTGGAGCGCGCGATCAGGGAACACCCCGACCGGGTGGTGTTCGGGTCCGGCGCGCCCGCGACACACCCGAACGTCTCGCTGATGGAGGTGTTGACCCTCGATGTCACCGAGGACGCCATGGCGAAGGTGCTCGGCCAGAACCTCGCGCGGATCCTGCCGGCGGCCGCCAGCGGCTAGTCGTGGCGGGCGTGCACACGGTCCATGCGGGTCGACACGCCGTTGGGATTGCGGGTGGTGGTGCGGTCGGCGACGCGCGCCGACAGGCCGGCCTGGCTGCCCCGCCAGAGCCCGGGGAGGACGGCCAGCCCCGCGCCCACCCACGTCGAGAGGTCGGCGTCGCCGCGCAGGACAGCGCCGCCGACGCTGGCGGCGTCGCCGACCGCGTGGCGCAGAACGCGGGCGGTGATGGCGGCGGTTGCGCCGTAGTTCTTCGTGAGGCGGTAGGCGAGCGCGCGGTATTTCAACCCGCGGGCGGAGCTGTCGGCGTCCTCGGGCAGCCGGTGGATGACGTCGTCGGCGTCGGTGCGGAGCACGCAGGCGTTGGGGGCCCACGCCACCCGGCGATCCATGCCCGCCAGCCGGTGTGCGGCGTCGCGGGCGGCACCCGTCTGGAGCGCCTCGTCGAAGCCATCGAGTGCGCGCAGCGCTCGGCGAGTGATGGCGACGTTTGCGCCGTCGAAAAACGTCACGTCGCGGCCCGAGACCGTCGCCTCGTCGACCGATTCGGTGGTGACGCCGCCTTCGACAGTGCGGTGGACGGGGCCGGTGACGGCGTCGGCGCCGTCGGCGATGGCGTCGGCGACGGCGTTCGTCCACCCCGGCTGGATGTGTGTGTCCTGGCCGATGAACGCCACGACGGTGCCGTTGGTGGCGGCGATGCCGGCGTTCCGGGCGGCGTTGAGGTTGCGCTCAGAGAGTTCAAGCAGCGTGTCGACGGCGTCGTGGTCGCGCACCGTGCCGGAGGTGCCGTCGACCGACGGGCCGTTCGCGACGACGACCTCGGCGGCGGGTGCGTGGGCTGCGAGCGCGTCGAGCGCGTCGAGGAGGGCGTCGCGCGCGTTCAGGGTGGGCACCACCACCGAGAGGTCCATACGGTGTCAGTTCGGAGCCGGCGGTAAAAACACCCCGCCTCGCTGGCGCGGGTCAGAGGCGAACGTCCCAGTAGGAGACCGACGCCAGCGGCTCGCCGAGCGGCGTGTCACCGAGCGTCACGTCGGCGTTCCGGAAGGGGCGCGCGATCCAGTCCGGAACCTCCCGGTAGAAGCCGTAGGGGGCGATGAAGTCGTGGTCGGCGTCGGCCAGCGTGAGGCCGGCACCCGACACCAGCGCGCGCACCTCACGCGAGCCGTACAGCCGCGACCCCATGGGGAGCAGCCAGTTGTACAGCGACCGCGTGCTGAACCTGTTGAACGTGTCGAAAAACACCTGTTGCTTGGAGACACGCGCCATCTCGCGGAGATACGTCGCCGGGGAGTCCGCGAGGTGGAAAAACCGCATCGCGAAGACGCTGTCGAAGTGGTTGTCGGGGAACGGCAGCCGGCCGGCGTCCCCGCGCATGAACTCGATGGTGTCCGCGACTCCCGCCTGTGCGGCCTTCTGGCGGCCTTCCTGGAGCATCGGCCCGGAGATGTCGAGCCCGGTGATGTCCGCGCCGCGCTCCGCGAGCATCACGGTGAACCGACCGGTGCCGCAGGCGATTTCGAGGACGCGGTCGCCGTCCACGCGTCCGAGCGCGTCAAGTACTGCCCGCTTCTCGCGGCGGTCGATGTAGCGGCCGCCCCGAGAGAATCGCTTCTCGTCGTACTCTTCGGCGACCTCGGTGGCCTGGTACCACTCCTGTCCCTTCACGCTTATACGGCCACGTCGTGGGCGGGGATGTAAAACCGTACTGGAACGCCGCGGGACTCGTGGCGGGTCCGTGAGTCGGCGACTGCGGGGTGCTGAACGGCGGCGGGCCGGCCATAATATAATATAAGGTGTTTAGTTGCACGGGGGGACAACACTTACCTGCGACGGTGTGTCACGTCCTGACATGAGCGCGTCCGCGACCGAAGACAAGCCGGCCCCTGTCGACGACGAGGAGTTCCGGAGTCGACTGCAGGAGCTCCCGCCGAGCGCGAAACTCGTTGCGAAGGTCCTCGAAATCGACTCCCCGCTGTCCCAGGGCGAGCTCGCCGACGAATCGCTGTTGCCCGACCGCACAGTCAGGTACGCGCTCAACCGGCTCGACGAACAACACCTGGTTGACTCCCGGTACAGCTTCGAAGACGCCCGCAAGCAGGTGTACTATCTCGCCGGCTGACCCAGGGTTTTCCTCGCTGCCGCCCGTGAACGCGAGCATGATCGAGCGGTACCCAGTAGACGGTGCCACTCGTGCACCCCACGGCACGACCAACGCGTACCTCGTAGACGGCCAGGCCCGCGTGCTCGTCGACCCCGCCGGGCGGACGGCGGCCCTCGATGCAGCCGTCTCGCGGGGAGTGGATCACATCGTCGTTACGCACGCCCACCCCGACCACGTCGGTGCCGTGGACGCGTACGCGGCCGCGACCGACGCCACCGTGTGGGCGCACGCCGCGTTCACGGCGCGCTTCGAGCGCGAAACCGGCGTGGCACCCGACCGCGTGTTCCGCCCGGGGGACGCGATTGGCGACACGGCGCTCACCGTCACGGACACCCCGGGCCACGCTCCCGACCACGTGGCGGTGCTCGCCACCGTGGACGGCGAGTGCAACGCCATCAGCGGGGACCTCGTGTTCGCCGACAGCAGCGTCTTCGTGGGTGCCGTCGACGGCGACATGCGCGCGTATCTCGCGTCCCTGCGCCGGCTCGCAGCCGGCGCGCCGGCCCGACTCCAGCCCGGACACGGCCCCACGATCGAGCAGCCGGCCGATCGCCTGCACGCGCTGTACGCACACCGCCGCGACCGCGAGCGCCGCGTCCTCGACGCGGTCGCCGCGGGCTGTGAGACGGTCGACGCCATCCTCGATGCGGCCTACGACAAGGACCTGGCGGGCGTCCGCGACCTCGCCGGGCAGACCGTGCGCGCGCACCTCGACAAGCTCGCCCGCGAGCAGCGCATCGACTGGAACGGGTCCCGCGCGACCCACCAGCCTGCGTGAGCCGCGGGCGCGTGACTTTTGCGCGTCGGTGCCCTGGACGCGAGCATGCAGGACCTCGAAGCCGAACTGGAGCGCGCACGCGAACTCGACGTGGCCACGCTGGCGGACGCCATCGAGACCATCGGCTTCGAATGCACGCGGTGTGGGGCGTGCTGCAAGAGCGAGGCCGACGACCCCCACACGGCGACCGTCTTCCCCGACGAAGTCCGAGACGTGCAGGCCGCCGCCGGTGCTGAAACGGACCGCGACTGGCGGGACGTCGCGCGCCCGATGCCGTACGGCCTCGACGAGGACGGCGCGGGTGAAACCTTCGAGTGGGCGCTGCAGGCGGACTCCTGTGGCGACTGCACGTTCTACCGGGAGGACGACGACGGCACCGGCGCGTGTTCGGTGCACGGCAGCCGCCCGCTCATCTGCCAGACGTACCCGTTCAGCGTGGCCCTCGGCGGAACGAGCCAGCCCATGGGCGAGGCCGTCGACGAGGCGGGGATGGTGCGCGCACACGAGTGTGAGGGGCTTGGCCGCGACATCTCGCGGGCGGACGCCGAAGAGCTCGCCGGCGCGCTCAAAGCGCGTGCGATCCGCGAGCTCGAAGAGGCAATCGACGTGCGGGAGGCGTACGCGCCGGCGAACCCGGAGCCCGGCGCGACGGTGGTGCACGATTCGGAGGGCGCAAAACGGCCGGACGGGTCGGCGTACCCCAACTGAACACCCCCGTGCGTCGCCGTCGCTGTGACAACGACTAAGTGGCGAGGGGGTGACACACCGATGGAGGTATTCGACATTGGAGATATCTGACGAACTGCTCTGTCTGTTCAACGCCGAGGTAACGGTCAAAGACGACGAGTACGTGGTTGAAGTGCCCAAAAGCGAGATCGAGACGGGATCCGTCGATCCGGGCGACGTCTACCGTGTCGCGCTCATCGAACGCCATGGCGACGCGGACAACACCTCGACGACGTCTTCGGCGTCGTCGTCGTCATCCTCGACGTCGACTGGGGCGTCGTCGGAACCCCAGCCGCCGGTCGAGGAGGGTGAGATCCGCTACGTCGAGATCGAGGACATCGGCAAGCAAGGCGACGGGATCGCGCGCGTCGAGCGCGGATACGTCATCATCGTGCCGGACGCCGAGATCGGCGAGCGCGTCAAAGTCGAAGTGACGGAAGTGAAGTCGAACTTCGCGGTCGGCGAGATCATCGACGAGGAGTACTGACCGCGGACGCCACGCGTCCCTCTCGACATCCGCGTCTGACATCCTCCCACGGCTAAAGCCGTGGGGTTCCCCCACTGGGGGTTGAATCCACGGAAACGGAGAGGTTCGCAGGTTCGTCGTCACGGTGGACGATGACCTGCGTTTCGGGCTGTGCCAGTACAGCCCCCGCCTCGGACAGCGGTTTCGAGAACTTGCCCAAGGCTCGTTTGCCGATGTTCAGCGCACCGTTCTTGTCTGCGTTATCATCCAGTCCGCACTCGGGACACTCGAAGCGTCCCTGCGTTGCTCGGACTCCCTCGCAGGCACAGCGGTTGCACGTCTTCGACGTGTCGTACTCGTTGACCAGCTGCACGTCGATACCCGCGTCGTGGGCCTTGTACTCGATACAGTTGAGCAGGCGGGCGAACGGCATCTTGTGGGTCTTGTCGTTGACGTACCGCCCCTTGTCGTTGTCCTTGCGAATCCCACCGAGGTCGCCCACGACGATAACCGCGTTCCGCTCCTCGGCATCCTCTACGATTTGCCGAGCAATCTTGTGGAGCCGGTCGTCCACTTTCCGTGCCTCGGCGTCACCGATACGCTCGACCACCTGCTGTCCTTGTCGGGGTTTCGCCTTCCCGATAGACTTCCGCAGTTGTTTGTAGTGTTCGCGGATGCGGCGAACTTCCTCGCCGTAGAACGTGGTTGTGCGGTCGGAGAGGAACGCGCAGGTGGCGACCCATCGTGCGCCCATGTCGATAGCCAGTACGTCGTCGTACTCGTCGGCCACGGTCACAGACCGTTTGACGACGAGATGGACATACCAGTCACCGTCACGGCGCACTAACTCGCTGTCCCGAACATCGCCCTCACGGACGAGTTGTTCGTCCTTCCGGGGGATGTGGGCAGGACACCAAATTGAGTTCCCCCGTCCCCGTTCGGGATCGTAGACGGGGACGTTGACCCACCACGACGAGAGAACAGTGTCCTCGTCGTGAGACACGTCGAACACGTCGTTGCGGAGAACGACAGGCTGTTCAGTGCCGGGATTCGGGTCTTTTTGTCGCTGAACTTTCGACGCCTGCTGGTCGGTCGCAGAGTAGAGGTCGGCGTCTCCGTCGTGAACCTCAGTCTGGAACGCCTCGTACTCGCGGGCGAGAAGGTCGGCTTTCCTGTTGGTCAGCGAGTGGAGTTTGACCCGCACCGTGGTTGAGACGTTCCGCTGCATACTACTCACCTGCTTGGGCGTCGATGTACTCCTCGATGACCTCGCTGGACACGTCACCCGCACTTGATACGAAATACGAGCGCGTCCACAGTGACGGCAAGCCGAAGTCGAACTCATCACGCAGGTGGCGCGAGGAGTAGCCCTTGATCTGTTGCATGATCTTGTTCGGAGCGAGCGTTGGATCGCCCGTGATGAACAGGTGTACGTGGTCGGGTCGAATCGCCAACTCCAGTATCTCTACACCGAGTTCGTCGGCTTTCTCCTTGATGAGTTCTTCGAGCCGGTCGCGTACCTCGCCCGTTAGTACCGATTTGCGGTACTTCGGACACCAGATGAAGTGGTACTGGAGTTTATGGACGTTGGTACGTTCCCTGTCGAACCCACGAGGCATCGTCAGTATATAGAATAGCTTCACCTAAAGATATTACGCAAACATCCAACCCCAGCCGTGGCTACGGGCGTGTATAGATTCCCAGTTGTCGGCTTCATCCCACCCGTAAACGGGTGGGCTTTCGCCTTGCTACCGCTGTCACTGTGTCGGAGCCACGCGTACGACGACCCGAGTCGCCCGTCCTGTGGGTCGTATTCTCCGGCCTGGCGCGGTGGCGCTCGCCTACTGCGTGAACTTCGCGAGGTCCGCATCGGCGACAGGCGGCGCGGAGTCGTGTGGGCGGGCGACCAGGATGTCGCCGGCAGTGCTGGAGCCGATGCCGGGGATCGCAGTGAGTTCGTCCATCGACGCGTCGTTCAGGTCGAGCGGGTGCGGGACGCCCGTGACGGAGCGGTAGCCGTGGTCCGTGATGGCGACGTCGATGGTCTGTCCGAGTTCGCGCTCGCCCGGGATCGCGACCAGCAGCGAGTACGTGCCGAGCTGGCGGCCGAACGTCTTGCCGTCCTGGTGGTATTCGAGGGTGACGTCTTTCAGCACCGTGCCCGGCGGGACGACGCGCTGGAGCATCGCGTTGTCGATGGTCTCACGCACGTCGGTTTTGTACTGTTTGAACAGCTGTTTGTGGTTCTGCGCGAGGTCGACGCCGGTGTCGGCCATCTCGGTGCCCTCGAAGGCCATGACCTGCCGGATGTTGATGCGCCGCACCATCAGCCCCTCGTCGAGCAGGGAGTGGAGGAACTGCTTGTTGTGCTCGAAGGTTTCGGCGCGCTCGCCGGTGAGGCCGTGGAGGAGGTTGATGCCCGGCAGCAGCTTCGGGAGCCGGTCGGGCGACCCCTCGCCCCACGACGGCGCGTCGGCGGGGGATTCGCCGGGCCGCCACCCGCCCACCTCGTTGACGATGCGGACCGCCTCCAGGCATTCCTCGGCGCTCACCAGGAGGTGGTTCTCCTCTTGGACCAGCGGGTCCGCGGACTCCAGGCCGAAGGCCGCGGTGTCGCCGGGCGTGTTGTGCTCGGCGATAACGCGGATCGCGTCCCGTGATTTCTCGGGGTAGTCCACGATCGTCACCGGGTTCATGTTGTCGAGGTGCAGCGTCCCCAACTCGGGGGCGACCTCTCGGATGCCGCCGTAGAGGTCGCGGAGCGCGTCCGGGTTGGGTGCCTCGCCGTCGCCGCCGAACGCGAGAATGTCGGCCTGCCTGCCGAGCCGGAAATGCCGGGCGCCGTGGGCGTAGAGTTCGCCGACCTCCGTGACGACGGCGTCCGCCGACCGGAACGAGGGGTCGCCGTACATCGGCTCGGTGCAAAACGAGCACCGGTACGCACAGCCCCGCGAGGTCTCCATCTCGCAGATGAGGTATTCGGGGTAGTTGGGGTGTTGTTCGACGACGAACGCGCCCTTCGCGGCCCAGCGGTTGATCTCCTGGTTGTCCCGGTAGCGGTCCTCGAACCCCTCCAGTCCGTTGTCCACGAGGTCGTAGGCGGCCGCCTCGATGTCCGCCATCGCGAGGAAGTCGAAATCCAGGTCCGAGCGCTCCATCTCCTGTGCGCCGGCGTTCTCCTCGCCGACGCCGAACCGGACGGGGCCGCCCATCACGCTCGTGCCGTCGGCCAGCCACGCCAGCTCGCGGACTTCGTCGGGTTCGGCGGGCGTTCCGCCGACGTACTTGCCGGGCACGGTCATCCCGCCCACGTAGACGAACAGGTCGGCGTCGGCAACGTCGTTGAACTTGGCGGTGTCGCCGCGGAGTTCGTCGATGGTGTGGTAGGTGACGTTGGCGGGGTCGACGCCCGCGTCGACGAGCGCGCCGGCGGTGTACCGGGGGTACGTCGAGATGTACGGCGGCACCCCGAAGTGGGCCGGCTCGTCGACGTAGCCGTCCACGAGCGTCACGTCGAGGTCCTCGGGGGCGATCATACACCGGGGTTCGGTGTCGATCCGTAAGAACGTGACTACACGTAGATGTGGCCGGTCAGTGAGGACGGCTCGTGGCCCCAGGCGTCGCGGCACCCGGAGACACCCAGCGCCGCCAGCAGGCTGTCGAGGGCGTCGCCGCCGGTGTCGTCGCGGTAGGTCGCCCGGATGGCGTCCGGGATCGCCACGCTGGACTGGTCGGCGAGACCGTCGAGGATGCGCACGCGGCGCTGTGTGTGGGCCTGCTCGGTGCCCTTGTACTCCGTTCGGGGGAGGCCACGCGCGTCCAGCACGCCCGCCGGATACGTTTCCGCGACCACCGGACCGCCGGCGGCGGGCGGGTCGAACGGAACGATCCGGGCGGCATCGTCAAGCGGCGCAAGCACGCTGGCGATGCCGTGGTAGGTCTGGTGTGCGACGAAGAAGTGGTACGGGGAGAGGGCGTCGTGTTCGCGGTCGGTCGCCCGCCGCAGGTAGGTCGCACCGTCGGCGTTGGCGGTCGCCCACTCGACGCACGTCGCGGCGAAGTCGTCCCCGTCGTCGTGGGCGGCGACCGCGGCGACGACCGCCCGGTGGGTGGTCGCGCCGAGGGCGTCGGTGGCGATGGCGCGCGGAACCGCAAACGGGAAATCGAGGCCGAAGACGGCGTCGGGATGGCTGCGGATGAACGAGACGAGCGCGGCCAGCGTCGGCGCCCGGTCGGTCGTCGGGGGGCCGTCGTAGTGGGCGGCCAGGAAGTCATCGGCGCGCGCGCAGTCCCGGACGCGGAGCGTGCCGGCGTCGGCGTGCGCGCTGGTCACCCAGATGGTTCGGCCCGCGGTCGCGGCGCCGCTGAAATCCACGCCGTAGCAAGTGTGGGCAGCCACAGCGCCCGCTTCGGGCTGGCGCGGCGTAGCTGTTGTGGGCCGGAGCCGCCGCAGCCATCCCCTTTTTGGCTTCGACCGCCCAACGTGGAGGCATGCCCGCTACCTTGGAGGTTCGCTGCGACAACGGCGACTGCGAGATGGACATGTTCGAGTTACACTACACGTACGACATGCCTGACAGCGTCGGGGTGTCGGATTTCTCGTGTCCGTACTGTGGGACGACCGAGGAGCTCGCGGAGATCCAGCTATGAACGGTCGGGAGTTCGCGGACTGCGTGGGCGCCGGGCTCTTAGAGCGGGCGGGGCGCGCCGCCGGCCGGGTCCAGGAGAACGCGCCGCTGCCCGTCGACGTGCTGGAGAGCGACGACGAGTACCTGCTGGTGTTCGATACGCCCGGCGCGGACGCAGGCGACATCGACGTGACCTACGAGGGCGACAGCGTCCACGTTCGGGTGGATCGGTTCCGCGAGTTCGACGCGGACTTCGAGGTGGTGTTCCCGGGGCGCGGGCTCACCCTGGAGGGGCACGCGACGCTGCCCGCGAACGCCGTGGTGAACGCCGACGCGGGGCGCGCGGAGCTGAACGAGGACGGCACGCTGCACGTGTTCCTGCCGAAACACGGCACCGCCGAGGCGGACATCCACGTCACGGCGACCGACGACAGCGACGACGAGTCGGCGTAGGTCACTCGACGACCATGCCTTCGGCGATGGCGAACTGTTCGGTGCCGTCGAAGCGCGTCGGGTCGAACGCGGGAACGCCGTCGCCGCCCAGGACGTCGTCGGCGAGCGCCGCTCCGGTCGCGGGGGCGCGCATGAACCCGTGGCCCTGCCAGCCGGCGGCGACGTAGAGGCCGTCGCGGAGCTCGCCGAGCAGCGGGTCGCGGTCGGGTGTGGCGGTGCAGAGGCCCGCCCACGAGCGCTCGACGGCGGGCTCGTAGCCGGGGAACCGATCCCGGAGCCGGTCGTCCATCGCGTCGACGAACCAGTCGTCGCCGTCCCGGCCGTAGTCGTCGGGGTCGGCCTCGACCGGTTCGGTGCCGTCGCCGGCGAGCACACCCTCTGGGTGGGGGCGGACGTAGTAGCCGGCCGTGGCGTCGTACACCGTCGGCAGCTCTGCGGCGGGCGCATCGGCGGTCAGCGCCTGCACACGGTAGGGTTTCAGCGGCACCGGGACGCCGGCGTCGGCGAGCACGCGGGCGGTGTGCGCGCCGGCCGCGACCACCACGTCGTCGTACGCGGTGTCGTTGACTCGAACCGGATCGGTGGCGACGCTGGCCGGTTCGTGTGTGCGGATCTCGACACCGCGGTCGCGTGCGCGGTCGGCGATCAGGCGGGCGTACGCGGTCGTGTCCACGACCGCGGCGTCCCGCGCGATCGCGGCCGCGACGATGTCCGTGGTGTGGAGCGCGGGGACCGCCGCCGCGAGCGCGTCGGCGTCGGCGTGCTCGACCGCGCGCCCGTGGCGCTGCATGGCGGCCACCTGCTCGCGGATGGCGTCGGCGGTCGCGCCGGGTTCGGTGGCGAACCAGACGTACGGCGTCTCCGCGACGGTGAACGCACCGTGGCCGGAGAACTCGCGGAACCGCTCGATGGCGCGGGCCGCCACGCGGGCGTCGACGGCGTCGGCGAACGCGTCGTAGCAGATGCCGGCCGCGCGCCCGGTGCTTGCGGCGGCGACGGTGTCGCGCTCGTAGACGGTCACATCGACGCCGCGCTCGGCGAGGTCGTGGGCAGCCGTCAACCCGACTGCGCCGGCTCCGATCACGGCGACGCGGCGATCCGACGCAGCGTCGGTGCGTGTCATACTCGCGGGTGGACACCCGACCCGGATAACTGTCGGGGAGGCGGCAACCCGGCCGGCGGTTTCACTTTCACCGTGGACGGCTGAGGTTGAAGCATGTCGGGGCTGCATCCACGAGCATGCCAGTCCAGACGCGCCACGCACGCCCGGAGGCAGCGACCAGCGGCCGCCGCGTCGAGGTGTCGGCGATGACGACCGCCGGTGTCGCAGCGTACGCGGCCACCCACCGCACCGAGCACACCTACATCGAGCGCCGTGGCGGCCGCACGTACGTGGTCACGCGCGAGTGAAGGCGTCGAGTCCGCGGGCTGGGTACGCGACCACGTGGTCGGCGCCCGCCGCGCGCAGTCCGGCGACGCGCTCGCGGACCGTCTCCGAGTCCCCCACCAGCGCGAAGTCCCGGACGGCCGCCGACAACACCTCGCGAGCGCGGCCGGTGGCGGTGGCGTCGGTGGCGGCGTCCTCGGGGAGCGCGCGCCGCACCGGCCCCCGGCGGGCGGTGTACGCTCCGACTGCGTCCAGAATGGCGTCCTCGTCGTCGGTCAGCACGGTGGGCGCGTACACCGCGATGTCGCCGTCGAAGCCCGCGGCGCGCAGGCCGTCGAGGTCGCGCTGGGTGCCCCGGGAGAGGAGTTCGAACTGCGTCCCCCCGGTCGCCAGGGCGGCGCGCTCGACGCCCTCGGTGCCCACCCAGGGGTCGCCATCGAGGGCGTCGACGGCGGCACCGAGGCGGGGCGCGACGGCGCGCTCGGCGGCGTCGTCGGAGAGGTATGCGCCGTGGCCGGCGACCAGAACCCGGCCGAGCTCGGGGGGCATGTCGGCGGCCAACGAGTCGTCGCCCAGTGGGTCGAAGCCGTCGACCCGGACGGGCGTCGTCACGCGGATGGCGCGGCCGTCGTCGACGCACGCGGCGAGCGCGTCGAGGTCGGGCATGTGGGCGTGGCCCTCGTAGTCGACGGTGACGGTGCTGACCCCCGCCACGAGGTCGGTGATGCGCCGCCAGTCGTGTTCGGCGGGTTTCACTGCGACTGCGTCAATGCCGGCGACCGCGGCGTGGGCGTCGCTGCTGGAACTCAGCACGACGACCCACCCCCGGCCGCGAGACAGAGTGTAGTACTAGAACAGTGCCGGAACTCGATCCATCGTCTCTGCGACCATACCCGCCGTACCACGCCCGCGGGCAAAAGGGTTGCTGTCAGGGGCGGAGTGTGCGCGCGAACGCCCAGGCGTCGTGGCCCACCTCGCCGGGATGGGGCAGCCCGAGCTTGAACCGCATGCGGTCCTGGCGTTTCAGGGGGTCGAACGCGCGTGGCTCGGACAACCCCCAGACGTCCACGCGGGGCGCTGCCGCGCCGGCGGCGTCGAGCACCGCGTTGGCGGCGCGCCGCCCCGCCTCGTTGGCGGCTTCCATCGTCGCGAGATCCGTCTCGACGCGGGCGTAGTCGCCGGCGACCGCGAGGTTCGGCGCGTCCGTGTCCGGCCGCGGGCGGTGTTGGAGGCTGCCGACGGTGTTGATCACGAGCGGGGCGTCGTTGCGCAGCCCGTCGTCGGTTTCGGCGAGCTCGGGGTCCAGGAAGTGCGCGACGCGGGCCTCGTCGGGCAGCGTGTCCGCGCCGAGGTGGGCCTGGAGTTGCGCCCAGATCTCCGCGACGGCTTCCTCGCGGGTGCACTCCCGGCCGGGCTTGTCGTAGAGCACGCCGGGCGTGTCCCAGTCGGAGGCGATGACCGACACCACGCCCTGCACGTCGCCGTCAGAGCGCGCGCCGAGGTCGTGGTCGGTCCAGAACTGGCGCTGGCTCACCGACGTGATCGCCCACGGCGAGTCGGCGTAGACGGCGTGCCCGTTGACGATGGGGATGTCCCGGTCGAGGTAGAACTGGACGCCGTTCATCCACGCCGTTCGGATGCGGTCGACGCCGCGCAGCGAGGGGGCGGCGCGCCGTAGCGCGGGCGTGAGGAGGGCGGGCAGCACGTCCACGGGGAGCGCGGCCACGTAGTGGTCGGCGGTTACTGACTCGCCGTCGATCACAGCCCCGGTGACGCGGTGGCCGTCGCTGTGGAGTTCGGTCACGGGGCTGTCGAGGCGGACGTCGACGCCTTGGGCGTCGAGGTAGTCGTGCCAGTGATCGAGCCACACCTCGCTGGTGGGGCCGTCGAGGACGCGCTCGGCTGGCGCGCCCGGGTCGAACTGGCCGAACAGCAACTGCAGGTAGATGGTGCCGACGGTGCGCGCGCTGCCGATCTCGGGGCGAAGCGCCACCAGCGCCTGCGTGGACTGCGCGAGGTGTTTCCGGTACGCCGGCGACATCGCGTCGGCGTCGATGAACTCCCACCACGACTGGTGTTCGAACGCCTGCTCGCGGCGGTCCTCACAGCTGGTCAACAGCACCGCCAACCGGGAGACGAAATGCGCGAGTTCCCGCCGGGGGACCTCCCCACCGGCGATCTGGGGCTGGATGGCGGACACCCACTCGCGGGGGGTGTCGGGGGACTCCGTGGACGCCACCGCGCCGTCACCGTCGGCGCTCGCGATCAGGGTTTCGCTGGTCGACACCAGGTGGTCGGCGACGGAGCCGCCGGTGCCGTCCGGGATGCGCGCCATCGTCTTCACGACGTTCGTGTAGTACGCCGGGAAGAACCGGAAGCCGTGCTCGCCGAGCAGGCCGTCGGAGCCGTCGACGGGTATCGAGCGCGCTTTCCCGCCGAGGCGGTCGTTGGCCTCGTAGACGGTCACGTCGAGGCCGCGCTCGGCGAGCTCCTGGGCCGCGGTCAGTCCTGCGATGCCACCACCAAGCACGGCCACGCGCTGGGACGCTGTCATGGCCGTCTAGTGGGCCTACCCGGACTTCAGGCTACCCCTCACGAGGTCTCCGGGTAGTCGGGGTCCAGCTCCACGACCGTCGGGTCGCGGTCCGGGGGCGTCCAGCCCGCGGCGAGATCGAGGAACTGCACGAGGATGCGCGCCGTTGCTCCCCAGACGGTGTATCCGTCAACGTGGAAGAAATGCACCAACGCCGTCCCGTACTCGGGGTGGCTGCGTTTTTCGAGGTCGTAGTTCGACGGGTCGGTCAGCGCCGAAACCGACAGCACGGCGACCTCATCGACTTCGCGCTCGTCGGGGTCGAACTCGCGGTCCGGGACCCGGCCGACGAACGGCGTCACCGCGTACTCGGTGATGGTGGCGATGTCGTCCAGTTGGCCGGCGAACGCGACCTCGTCGCGGCCCAGGCCGATCTCCTCGTTGGCCTCGCGGGCGGCGGTGCTGCGGCAGTCGGGGTCGCGGGGTTCGCAGCCGCCGCCCGGGAAGCTCATCTGACCCGGGTGGTCGCTGAGGTCGGCGGCGCGCTTCGTGAACACGAGCGCCGCCCCGTCGGCGGCGTCGACGACCGGCACGAGCACGGCGGCGGCGCGGTCCTGGTCGGTGACCCGGACCGGCCGGTGTGCAGCCACCCCGGAGAGGTCCATGGTCGACGCCACGGCTGCGACGAACTTAACTCACGCGCCCGCGGCGGCGGCCGGTTCAGGCGTCCTCGGAGGGGCCACCGGTGTGGTCGGTGAGGGTGTTCCGGACGCCGGACAGATCAACGGCCACCCAGGCTTCGGCGTCGTACGTGACGTCGACGAGCCTGCGGGCGTGCTCGCTGCCCGGGTCGGCGTCGGCGGCCGCCGCGGTGAGGCGCCGGCGGACGGCGTCGGCGCGGGCGGCTGCGGGGACCGTGCGGCGCTCGGTGTCCGCCAAGATGTGTGGCAGGTCCTCGGCTCCCGCAGGCGGCTCGGGAAACGCTGTCGGCCCGGGGACCAACACTGTCGTTCCGTCGTGGGCGACCGCGAGCAGTTCGTAGGCGTCCTGTGCCGCGTCGATGGCGTCGTCCGGGTGTTCGGTTCCGTCGCCGTGCCGGCCCGCGTGCTCGCGGACCGCAGTGCTGAGCTCGGCCCGCGTGAGGCCGCCGAACAACGCCACGATGCCGGCCAGTGCGTCACCGTCCATGTGTCACGGTGGCTGCCCGAAGACGGGTCACTCTTCGGTGTCGGCGGCGTCGGCGCGCGCCGCCGCCGCCACGTCGCCGGGGGTGAGCGAGACCGTCGACCACGCGGGCAGTCGGGTGTCAGCGCCGGGCGGCTGTACCGCCTGTGCGTACGTCGTGATCTGGTCGCGCTCGCGCTCGGCGTCGTAGCTGAGATCGTTGAACGCGGCGTCGGCGCTGTAGGCGTCCACGAGGCGGGTGGCGTGCTCGCGGTAGCGCTCCCGGACGGTGTCGTAGGCGATGTCGACGCCGGTGTCCGCGACGGCGCGCAGCAGCGCCGCGCCAACCCCCCGGCTCATCTCCGAGAGCCCCGTCGGGCCGGAGACCGCGCGGTGGTCGTGCTCGTACCGCCCCAAGTCGACCTGTGCGACGCCGGCCGCGCCCGCCAGCCGGAACGCCTCGCCGAGGGTGCCGACCTCCAGGCCCCACTCGCGTTGCACCCGCAGTCCGCGCGCAGCCTCGCTGGTGAGCCCACACTCGCCGGCCAGCGCGTACCGGAACGACCCGAGGAAATCGAGCACGTCGTGGTCGTGGGTGTCCTCAAGCGCCGCCACCAGCGGCGTGTAGAACAGCCGGAACAACCGCCCGTACAGCCGGTCGTTCTCCACGCGAGCGTAGTAGCCCTTCGAGAACTCGAAGCCGTCGGCGAGCGGGAACAGCAGCTTGTTGACGTCCCGGGCCTCGTAGGTGTCCGTGTCCGCGTCGTGGAGCACGACGAAGTCGTGGCGGGCCGCGACGCCCAGCGCCAGCCAGACGTCACGCCCCTTGCCTCGGGGGCCGTCGAGACCGGCGTCGGCGAGCAGTCCCTCGACCCGGGGGCCGTCGCACCACAGCAGGGTGAGATCGAGGTCGAAGCCGGCCAGCCACTCCCGGAACGCCGGCACGCGCTCTGCGGGCGCGCGCAACGGCACGACGACCGCTGCGGGGTCGACGCGCTCAAGCTCCGAGAAGACGCGCTCGGTCGCGAGGCTGGCGTACTCGCGGTCGGTCATCGGGACGACGACCGCGGCACGGCCTGCCGGGGCGGGCGGGTCGGCGTCGCCGTAGTCGTGGAGCGTCGCCACGCGCTCCTGGGTGTAGTCC
Source organism: Halobacterium sp. MBLA0001 (assembly GCF_049705385.1). Lineage (NCBI taxonomy): Archaea > Methanobacteriati > Methanobacteriota > Halobacteria > Halobacteriales > Halobacteriaceae > Halobacterium > Halobacterium sp. MBLA0001. The sequence goes on along the minus strand of NZ_JBNAMQ010000007.1, from coordinate 984,659 downwards.
ATACGTCGACGGCAGTGGCGGCAGGGGAATTAGCTTGCGCCCTGCGGCAAGCGCCCCGCCCACTGCAGTGCCACGAGGCAGACCGCGAGTACGCCCAGGCCGGCGGCGCCGGTGCGGAAAATGGTGTCGTAGGCGAACCCGGTCCCGCGAAGCGTGCCCACGACGACGCTGCCGAGCGCCTGCACGAGCATCATCGACGCGCTGTAGCCGGCGTACGCCGACCCGCGGTCGCTGTCGGGGAGGCTGTCCAGCAGGAAGGTGTCGATGGCGGGAAAGAGGCTGTGGATGGCGTACCCCAGGCAGAGCGAGACGGCGGCGACAGCGAGCGTGGCGTTGACGACCGTGATCGCGAACAGCGTGACGACGAACGACCCGAGGATGGCGAGCATCAGCGGGACGTGGCGGAACCGGTCGGCGAGCCGGCCCGTGTACCAGAACGCCGGCACGCCAGCGGCGAACACGACCGTCAGGAGGAGGTTGGCGGTGCGCTTGGTGACGCCTTTCGTCTCGATGAGGTATTTCGGGTAGAAGTTGAAAAAGCCGTTCCAGACGAGGCCGGTAATGCCGACGGTGACGACGCCGAGCGCGACGATGCGGTACTGGCGGCGGACGGACCCGAGGAGGTCGCGGTCGGCTCCAGCGGCGTCGGGCAGATCGGCGCGCTCGGCGGTGACGTACAACACGACCGTGACGACGGCGGCGGCCGCCGACAGCAGGTAGAACGGCGCACGCCACGTGTAGCGGACGAGCAGCACGCGGACGACCAGCAGCGGCGCGACCGCGGCCGCGAGCTGCGAGGCCGTGCCGTGGATGCCGATGACGCGACCGACGCGATCGGGGAACAGCTCACTCACGAGGGGGCTCGCGGCGACGAAGTAGACGCCCGACGCCAGCCCGACGAACAGCGCGCCGACCATCACCAGCTCGATCGTCGGCGCAAGCGTCATCCCCCCCGAGGCGACAGTGAGCAGGCCGCCAGTCCCGAGAACGACCCGATGGCGGGCGACTCGCGTGAGGAGGTAGCCGGCCGGGAGCCGGGGGAGCGCGCTGCCCAGCCACGCCAGCGTCGCCACCAGCCCGACTGCGGCGTTGCTCGTCCCGACGAAGAACTCCTGGAGCGGCACCACGAGGGGCGCGAACACGACCCGGCCGAAGTTCACGAGGAAGACGAGCGCGCACAGCGAGCCGAACAGGGGGAGCCGACGCGCGCCGCTGTCGCTGGATGGGGCCACACGGCGGCTTCTCGGCGGGCAGCAACAACCCTTCGGGTTCCGGCGACCGACGCGCGCCGCTACTCGAAGATGGCGTCGAAGGCGTTCGCGCCCAGCGGCTCGAACGTACCGGCGTCGGCGTTCTCCGTGACGTGGTCGGCGTCGGTGGTGCCGGCCAGCGCGCTGGTCACGCCGGGCGCGCTGCGCGCGAAGTTCATCCCGCGCTGGGCGGGCGTCTCCCCCGCCAGTTGGGTGTCGACCGCCGAGGGGATGCCGGACACCACCTCGCCCTGCCCCAGGCTCGCCGACGTGAACACGTTCAGGCCGGCCTCGTGGGCGTACCAGAGCACGCTCTGGGGGCCGTCGGGGCCCTCCTGGGCGGCGACGGTGAACGCGTCGGCCATGTAGACGTTGAACGGCACCTGGATGGCGCGCAGGTGGGTGGCCGTGTTCCCGACGGTCTTCGCGGCGGCGCGCGCCCGCGAGATGATCTCGCCGAGGTCCAGGTAGTGGTCGTGATCGGCGGGCACCCGGAACGCCTCCCAGGTCGCCACCCCGTAGTGGGTGATGTCGCCGGCCGCCACGCGCTGTTCGAGGCGCTCGAAGGTGGCTTCCAGGTGGTCGTAGACCGCCGACGCGGGGCGCTCGTCGAGTTGGGTTTCGGGGTTGTGGACGTAGTAGAGGTCGATGGTGTCCACGCCGAGGTTCGACAGCGACCGGTCGACCATGGCGTCGATGTACCCGGGCGCGATGCTGTGGCTGCCGGCCGCGAGGTCGTCGCCGTCGACGACGCCGCGATCGACGAACTCGCGGCGAACGTACTCGCCGGGGGCGTCGGGCTGCTCGCCGTCGAACGGCACGAACCCGCCCTTGGTCGCGAGGAACACGGCGTCGCGGGGGATCTCGCTGTCCCGGATCGCGCGCCCGACGACGCGCTCGCTGCGCTGGTGGCGGTAGTTCACGGCCGTGTCGATGACGTTCACGCCGGCCGTGAGACCGGCGCGCACCGTCTCGTAGAGCGCGTCGTCGACGGCGGCCGTCGGCGCGCCGAGGTACGTGCCGAGGCCGACGCTGGAGACCGCACAGTCGCCCACGCGCCGGAAGTAGGTGCGGGCGGTCGCGTCGCCGAATCGCTGCTTGTACTGGAAGGTCGCGTCGGCGGTGGCCATGCCGGCAGTTCGGCCGGGCGTTACTTGTACTCGCCGCGTTCGTGCGCCCGGATGGCGGCCTGATACCCCGACCGGAACGTCGGATGCGCGAACGAATACCCCAGCTCGGTGAGGCGGTCGTTCGAGCAGCGCTTGCTCGTGCGCAGTCGGCGCTCGGCGGGCGTCGAGAGGTCGCCGGCGGCGATGCGCTCGGCGACGGTCTGCTTGGCGGGCTGCGGGACGCCCGCCTCGTCGGCGAGCCAGTCGGCGAACGCCCACTTCGAGACGGGGTCGTCGTCGACCGCCAACAGCACGTCCGCGTCGGCGTCGGTGAGCGCGAACGCCACCACGCCGGCGGCGTCGTCCCGGTGAATCATGTTCAGGTAGCCCTCCGTCACCGGGCCGTCGAGGTACCGGGTCAGCCGATACCGGTCCGGGCCGTAGAGGCCGGCGAACCGCACCACCGTGGGGTCCAGGCCGTGCTCGGGGGCGTCGGTGAGCGCGACGCGCTCGGCGTCCACCAGCGCCGCGGTCTTCTCGGTGGTCGGATCGAGGGATGTCTCCTCGTCCACCCAGTCGCCGTCGTGGTCGCCGTAGACGCCCGTGCTGGACGTGTAAACGAGCTGCTCTGGGGGGTCGTCGCGGCCGCCGAACTGCTCGACGACGGTCCGCAGGCCGTCGACGTACACCTCGCGGGCGGCGTCGGCCCCCCGACCGCCGGACGACGCCGCGAACACCACCGCGTCGGCGTCCGGGACCGCGGCCAGCGACGCGGCGTCGGTGACGTCGGCGCGCACCGCGGTCGCGCCGGTCTCCCGGACCGCGTCGAGGCTGTCCGGGGAGCGACACACGCCGACAACGTCGTGGCCGGCGGCGAGCAGGCGGCGCGCGAGCGCGCACCCGACGTAGCCACAGCCCAGGATTGCGACCCGCATCAGTAGGGGTTCTGGGCGGCGACGTAGCGGTGGATGCGCGCGTACTCCGCGAGGGTCATGGGCTGGCGGCCCTCCAGTTTCTGCTGGAGGGGTTTGGCGTCGTGGTCGCCGTCGAGGCCGCGCGCCAGCGCGTCCACGTCGAGCACGGCGGAACTCATCTGCAACATCACGTGGTCCTGGAGTTCGGCCTGGAGGGTGTCCGCGGGCGGGTAGTCGTCGCTGGCGGCCAGGATGTCGGCCGCCTCGGTGACCGTCAGCGTGGGCGAATCGCCGGCTGCGAGCGCGGCGATCGTGTCGGCGTCGATGTCGGCGTGGGCGGCGACGGCGTCCGAGCCGACGGTTTCGATGACGTCGGCGAGCGTTGCCTCGTACTGCGCCCGGACCGCGTCGGCGGTCGTCTCCGCGGGCGTCTGGATCTCGTCGGTGAACACGCACGCCGGTACGACCCCGAGGGTCAAGGACACTGCGCTCCCGGTGTCAGGTCGTGTGTTGCGGCCACACATGTCACCTGCGGGCACAACGTTGATACGGATGCCGTGAATCCCGTGACATATGAAGGCCGCCCTCATCGGCGTCGGTCAGGCCGGCGGTAAGGTGACCGAAGCCCTCCTCGCCGAGGACCAGCGCGCGGAGTACGGTGCCGTTCGCGGAACGCTCGCCGTCAACACCGCGAAGACGGATCTGGAAGGGCTGGACATCGACACGATGCTGATCGGTCAGGAGCGCGTCAAAGGACACGGCGTCGGCGCCGACAACGAACTCGGCGCGGAGGTGATGACCAACGACGTCCGGGAGGTCATGGGCGGGCTGGACGGGGTCGTTGATCCACACACCGAAGCGATCTTCGTGATCGCGGGGCTGGGCGGCGGCACCGGATCGGGGGGCGCGCCGGTGTTGGTGAAAGAACTCCAGCGCGTCTACGAGATCCCCGTCTACGCGCTGGGGATCCTGCCCGGCCGTGACGAGGGCGGCATCTATCAGGCGAACGCCGGCCGGTCGCTGAAGACGCTCGTCAGGGAGGCCGACTCCACGCTGCTCGTGGACAACGACGCGTGGCGGTCGACCGGGGACAGCGTCACCGAGGCGTTCGACGAGATCAACAGCCGGATCGCCAGACGCGTGGGCATCCTGCTGGCGGCCGGGGAGAACATCGAGGGCGTCGGCGAGAGCGTCGTGGACTCCAGTGAGGTGATCAACACGCTGCAGTCCGGGGAGATGTCCGCGATCGGGTTCGCGTCCGCCGAGGCGGCCGCCGACGCCGGGGAGAACATCAACACCATCACCTCGACGGCGCGCAAGGCCTTGCTGTCGGGAATGAGCGTGCCACAGACCACGGAGGCCGGCGCGGCGCTGGTGGTCGCCGCGGGGGAGAGCGAGCGCGTCTCCCGGAAGGGCGTCGAGAAGGCGCGGACGTGGGTCGAAGACGAGACCCGCAGCATGCAAGTGCGGGGCGGTGATTTCCCCTTGGACTCGGATAAGATCGCGGTGCTGGTGTTGCTCGCGGGGATCTCCCGGAGCCAGCGCCTCCAGGAGTTCATGGACCGGGCCAAGGAGGCAAGCAAGGAGGTCGAGGCCGAACAGGAGACGGAGAACTTCCAGGCGGACGAACTCGACGACCTGATCTGATCGCGGACAGCGACGGTCAGTCGTCGGCAGTCACGAGGGTGTCGCCGTCGAACTCGCGGCTGTCGTACTGGACGTCCATGAGGTCAAGCAGCGTCGGCGCGATGTCGTAGAGGTTCGTCGACGACGGGATCGACACGTCGGGGGCGTCGGTGACCAGCGTCGCGTTCTCGAAGGAGTGCATGCCGTTGCGGGGGCCGTGGCGGAACACGTCGCCGGGCGTCGAGAACCCGGCTTTGAGGTCGAAGCCGTGGTTCGGGATGGCGACCAGGTCCGGCGCGATGGCGTCGTGGTCGCCGTCGAAGACGGCGTCGCCCTCGACGACACGATCGACGACCTGCCGGCCGTCCGGCGATTCGAGCGCGGTCAGCGCGTCGCTGACTTCCGCAAGCACCGCGTCGGCGTCGTCGGCGGCGACGCTCCCGCGGGGCTCGCGGCCCTCGCGGTTGAGGTAGAACCGCCCGGGGATGAACGAGTACACCTGCGTGTCGTCGCTGATGTCGCCGAGCCCCTCCGGATCGGGGCTGTCGAAGGACAGCCAGCCCTGGTCGGCGAGCCACGAGTTCAAGTGGACTTCGTAGTCCTCGCTGGTGAACCCGTGATCGGAGGCGACCACGAGGGTCACGTCGTCGGCGATCGCCGCCCGGATCTCGCCGATGTAGCGGTCCACTTTCTCGTAGAACTCGAAGAACGCCGCCTCGTTGTCGCCGTGTTCCTCGTAGTCCTTGAACAGGAAGTGGTTGACGCGGTCCGTGGACATGAACACGCCGAAAAAGAGGTCCCAGTCGTCGGCGTCGATGTACTCCAGGAACGCCTCCTGGCGGGCGTCGATGGTCTCGTGGGCGTCCTCGATGAACGCGGCTTTGTCGTCGTCGTGGCCGAGTTTCGCGTTCACGTCGATGCGGTAGTCGGTGGCTTCGAGGGCGTCCGCGAACTCGGGGGGGTGGGCGGCCTTCTCGATGTCCGGGGAGAGGAACCCCGAGCTCATGCGCTGGACGTTGCGCTGGGGCGGGAACGTCACCGGGACGTTCATCACGGTGGCGTCGCGGCCGGCGTCGGTGACGCGATCCCAGACGCGGGTCGCCTGCACGTCCTGTCCCATGGGGACGTACGTCTCGTAGCTCCCGGTTTCGCGGTCTTGGAAGCCGTAGACGCCGGTTTCGCCGGGGTTGACGCCGGTCGTCAGCGAGGGCCAGCAGGCGCTGGACTCCGGGGGAACGATGCTCTCGATAGCGCCGCCCGACCCCGCGGCCATCGCGTCGTGGAGGTTCGGGAACGTATCGGGATGATCGCGGATGAGGCTGAACGGCACGCCGTCGATACCAACGAACGCAACCCGGCCAGCGTCGCTTCCGCGAAGTCGGTCGAACAGACCCATACCGAACCGTCTCCGCTCCGCCACTAAAACGTTGGTTTCCAGGGACGAACGGCGGCTACGCGTGTTCGAACGCCGAGAACAACGCTTTCCGGGTGCTGGCGTCGATGAGGTCGTCGAGGGTCGCCCTGCGGTCGGCGCTGACGCGACTGAACAGGCCGAGTGGGACGCGCGCGGTGGCGGTGTCGGTGTCCCCGCCGAGGCCCTCGGGGTGGTCGAACGCCGACGCCAACACGTCCATGGCGCTCGTGCGCACGTCGTCGGCGCGACACGCCGTCACGACGGTGTCCTCGTGGACGCCGAAGGCGGCCGCCGACGACACGCCGTCGAGGCGCAACAGGGTGTCGGCGGCCTCCTCGAGGGCGCTGACTGCGGGGACGGACCCGACGTTCGTGACCGCGAAGCTGGCGCGGCGTTCGCGGTTCTCGATGGCCGCCCCGATCACGTCGAAGGTCTCCCCGCTCATGCCGGGGGCGCGCAGCGTGTCGATGGTGCCCTGGTCGACGAACTCTTCGAGGAACGTCGCCGCCCGAAAGTCGTCGGCCGACCGGACGCGGCGGAACTCCCGGGTGGCGGCTCGGATGCCGTGCTGGAGGGCGGTTGCGACGTCCTGGTCGGGGGTGTGGTTGGCGCGCTCGAAGAACCGGGAGACGATGGTCGCGGTCGCACCGGCGTCGCTGCCGGTGATGACGAGTGGGTGGTCGACGGCCGCGGGGCGGTGGCGGATCACCGCGACGACCGGCGGCTGGTTGGCGAACGACGGAACGGTGCCGCCGCCGCCGACCGCGACGGCGCCGTCGTAGTCGTCGAGTGGGTCGTCGGCGATGCCGAGCGTGAGGTCGAAGAGGTTGCAGAAGGCTTTGGCGTCGTCGCTGGTGACGTCGCCTTCGGCGAACACGCGTCCCGTGACACCCCATTCTTCGCAGAGGTCACAGAGCCCGGTTGCGGCGGCGAGCGCGTCGACGCTGGGGTTCTCGGGGACGACGAACGCGGCCGATTCGACGGAGGCGATGGCGTCGCGGAGCCGCGCGTAGTCGTCGTTGGTGGTGGTGGCCGCCCGCCGGCGGCGGATCAGGAGACGGACGACGTATGCGCCGATCCCGCCGACGGCGGCGGCGACGCCGGCGAGCACTGCCAGGGAGCGTGGCGCGAGGAGGCCCACCTCAGGGAGCATGTGGGCGAGAGTCACCGCGAACCGTTAAGTAGCTTATCCCGGGTCAGTGGGTGTGATCGGTGTCCGCGTCGGCGTCGGCGGTGTCCGCGGCGTCAGCGTCGAAGTTCAGTGGGACGACCGTGGGATGGTCGACGCCGACGGTGGGAGTGTCAGTGCTCATTGCGACTGGACGTACGGCTGCACGCCTCAAGTAATCGTCCATGCGCTTGACAAATCCGCGCTGGGAGGGAGATGCGCCGGAATAATACGCCGGGAATGGCGTTACGCGAACTGCTCGTCGTAGAGGTCTTGAGCGTGCTCGATGGCGTCTTTGGCGGCCTGCGCGTCGCCCCAACCGAGCACCGCCGTCTCCTTGTCCGCTTCGAGGTTCTTGTACGTCTCGAAGAACTCCGCGATCTCGGCTTTCTGCTGGTCGGTGAGGTCGTCGACGTCCTCGACGTCGTCGTAGCGGGGGTCCTCCTCGGGGACGGCGATGACCTTGTCGTCCTGCTCGCCGTCGTCGTCCATCTCCATCAGCGCGACCGGGCGCGCTTCGATGACGCAGCCGGGGAACGTCTGGTCTTCGACGAGCACGAGCACGTCGAAGGGATCGCCGTCGTCGTAGTACGACTGCGGGATGAACCCGTAATCCGACGGGTAATGGACGTTCGAGTGCAGCACGCGGTCAAGCACCACGCCCGGGATGTCTTTGTCGTATTCGTATTTGTTCCGCTCGCCTTTGAGACACTCCACGACGGCGTAGATGACGTCCGGAGCGTCGGGTCCGGTTTCGAGGTCTTCCCAGAGGTTTGCCATGCTGTTGGAGGTGTGGGGCGCGCCGAAAAAGGGTTTTCGTATCGCCGTTCGGCCGCGAAACGGGGAGTCAGGTGAGAAGTGTTTAAATGTCCGGGCCACTTCACTTCAGCTATGTCAGAGGCGCAACCCGATACACGGAGTGACGCACGTGACCTGACCGCGTTCCAGAAGAACATCCTGACCGTCCTCGGCGAGGAAGCCCGATACGGTCTCGCAATCAAGCGCGAACTCGAAGAGTACTACGGCGAGGAGGTCAACCACGGCCGTCTGTACCCGAACCTCGACGATCTCGTCAACAAGGGCCTCGTCGAGAAGTCCGAGTTGGACAAACGGACCAACGAGTACGCGCTCACCAACGAGGGCTTCGACGCGGTCGTCGACGACCTCGAATGGACGCTCTCGAAGTTCGTCGCCGACGCCGACCGCCGCGAGCGCGTCGAGACCATCGTCGCCGACGACTGAGGACTGGGCATCCCCAGGCAGTTTTTTCGGCACACACCACACCGCCAGCAGCAGCGTTACGCCGTGTCCTCGTCGGTGGTGGCTGCGATGTCGTCGATGATCGCAAGCGACGCCTCGATGGCGTCGCGCTGATCGGCGCTGGGCCACGCGTTCCGGGGGAAGAACTCCTCGCGGAACCGCGTGCGCTCCGCGTCGGTCGCGGTGTCCATGGGGCGCGCGTAGTGGTTGTTCATGAACGCCGCGAACGCGGCCGCGTTCTGGGCGTGCACGTCGTCGTGGGCGGCCGCAACGCGGTCGACGATGGCGGCGTTGCGGGCGGCGGCGTGCTCGTAGTCGCCCTGTTCGCCGCCGCCGGCGAGCGAGCGTTCGACGGCGCGGTCGGGGTCGTCGATGTCGCCGGGGTGGACGGTGCCGTCGGTGAGCCAGTCGGTGGGATAGCAGACCAGCGTCGCGTCGGCGTCACGGACCCGCGCGAGGAAGCCGTGGTCGGCGAGCAGTTCGTCGCGGCGGTCGCGGTAGGCGTCGGCGGCGGCGGGGTCGGTGGCGTCGCGGGCGAGCCGCGTGAGTCGCTGTGCCTCGGCGGCCGCGTCGGCTGGCAGCTCAGGCATCGTCGAGGGCCTCGTTGGCGAGGGCGTCGGCGCGCTCGTTGGTCGCCCGTGGCACGTGGGTGATCGACCAGTCGTCGAACCCCGTGAGGAGTTCGCGGGCGCGCACTCGTTTCCGCCTGAGGTCGGGGTCGTTGGTGTCCCACGCGCCGGTGAGCTGTTTCTCGACGAGCTGGGAGTCCCCCCGGAGTTCGATGTCGTCGAACCCGAAGTCGGCGGCGGCTTCCAGGGCGGCGATCAGGGCGTCGTATTCGGCCTGGTTGTTGGTGGCGCGGCCGATGGTGTCGCCGCCCTCGGCGACGATGCCGCCGTCGCCGGAGACGAGCACCCAGCCGACCGCGGCGGGGCCGGGGTTCCCGCGGCTTGCGCCGTCGAAGTAGGCGTGCACGCGGCCGCCGCGGTCGGGTTGGACGACGGCCGTGATGTCAGTGGGCGACCCCCCCTGGACGACGAGTTTGTCCGCGTAGGCGACGGCGTGGGCGTCTCCGAGGTCGGCGTGCCACAGTTCGTGCTCGGAGTTCCCGTCGCTGAACGATGCGCCGGCGTCGGCCAACGCCGCGCGGGCGGTCTGGATGTCGCACTCGACGACTGGCATTGAAGTCAGGTCACCCCGCGTCCCGTTTATGGGTTACTGTTCGGGGCGGCGTGCCTGGCGCGGGGAAACGCGGCTGAGCCGGTGGTTCTCGCCGACAACCGCGTGGTATTGTGTTGGATTGAAGACCGCTCAATACTGCCAATGGGTTTATGAGTGTGCGCGACACTAATATAAAAATGCGATGACACGGTCCACCCGCCAGCGGGAGCGAGAAACGGCGGCAAAGCAGGAGGAGGAGGAGGACTCCGAGGAGGGGGTGCGGGAGTGCCCGGAGTGTGGCTCGGATAACCTCGTGAAGAGTTCGGACCGCGCGGAATTGGTCTGCAACGACTGTGGCCTCGTCGTCGAAGAAGAGCAGATCGATCCCGGTCCGGAGTGGCGGGCGTTCAACCACCAGGAGCGACAGGAGAAGTCCCGCGTCGGCGCGCCGACGACCCAGACGATGCACGACAAGGGACTGACCACGACGATCGACTGGAAGGACAAGGACGCCTACGGCCGCTCTATCTCCTCGAAGAAACGTTCGCAGATGCACCGACTGCGGAAATGGCAGGAACGAATCCGAACGAAAGACGCCGGCGAGCGCAACCTCCAGTTCGCGCTCTCGGAGATCGACCGGATGGCGTCGGCGCTCGGCGTGCCCCGGTCGGTGCGGGAAGTCGCATCAGTCATCTACCGGCGCGCGCTCAAAGAGGACCTGATCCGGGGTCGATCCATCGAGGGCGTCGCCACGAGCGCGCTGTACGCGGCCTGCCGGAAGGAAGGCATTCCGCGCAGCCTCGAAGAGATCTCGGAGGTATCCCGGGTCGAGCGCAAGGAGATCGGGCGCACGTATCGGTATATCTCCCAGGAGCTCGGCCTGGAGATGAAGCCGGTCGATCCGAAGAAGTACGTGCCGCGGTTCTGTTCTGAACTCGAACTCACCGAGGAGGTCCAATCGAAAGCCAACGAGATCATCGAAACGACCGCCGAGGAGGGACTGCTCTCGGGGAAGTCACCCACCGGATACGCGGCCGCAGCCATCTACGCCGCGAGCCTGCTGTGCAACGAGAAGAAGACCCAACGCGAGGTCGCCGACGTCGCGCAGGTGACGGAGGTCACCATCCGGAACCGCTACCAGGAGCAGATCGAAGCGATGGGCATTCACGGCTGAGCCCTGGCCGTGGGCCGCCCACGTGGCCCCGTGTTCCGCCGTTTCGGAGGTGAATGGGCGCATCGAAGGGGTTTTGCGGACGCCACGGGAACGCCGTAGATATGACTGCGCCGTGGGCGGACTGGGATCACGTCCTCAAGATCGATCCGGACAAGTCGCTGGTGGACGGTGAGACGTTCGACGACGTCGCGCAGACGGGCACGGACGCGATCGAGATCGGCGGAACACTCGACGTGACCACCGAGAAGATGCGCCGCGTCATCGACGCGTGTCGGACACACGAGGTGCCGCTGTATCAGGAGCCGTCGAACCCCGCCGTCGTCGTCGAGGACGAGGCCCTGGACGGCTATCTCGTGCCGGTGGTGTTGAACGCCGGGGATCCGTTCTGGATCACGGGTGCGCACAAGGAGTGGGTGCGGATCGCGGACCTCGACTGGGAGCGCACCACGACGGAGGCGTACATCGTGATGAACCCCGACGCGAGCGTGGCCGAGTACACCGGCGCGGACTGCGGGTTGGACGCCGACGAGGTGGGGGCGTACGCCACCGTGGCTGAGCGGTTGCTCGGCCAGGAGGTCGTGTACGTGGAGTATTCGGGGACGCTGGGGGATCCGGCGGTGGTCGAGGCGGCCGCCGGCGGGGTCGACGACGCGGCCGTGTTCTATGGTGGTGGGATCGACGGCTACGACGCGGCGTACCGGATGGGCGCACACGCGGACACGATCGTGGTCGGGGATCTGGTACACGAGGCCGGGGTGGACGCCGTCAGAGAGACCGTATCGGGGGTTCGGGACGCGCAGGCCGAGGAGTGAGGGGCGCGTGCCGAGACTGTAATGCTTACAGTGCCGCGTCGCCGAGAGCGGTGCAATGAGCGACGGTGAGTCGGCGGTCGCGTTCGCGCCGGGGCACGTGACGGGGTTTTTCAGCGTGGACGCGGGCGCGACCGAGGCGGCGGTCGCGTCGGGGTCTCGGGGTGCGGGAGTCGCGCTCTCTGCGGGCGTCACCGTCACCGTGACGCGGGCCGAGAACACGGGCGTGGTGTTGAACGGAACGCCGACGGAGATCGCGAGCGTGCGGGGCGTCCTCGATGCGCTTGGCGTGACCGCGCGCGTGACCGCGGAGACGCCGCTGCCGCTGGGTGCGGGGTTCGGCGTGTCGGGTGCGACCGCGCTGGCGGCGGCGTTGGCGGCCAACGAGGTGTTCGGGTGTGGGTGCTCGGAGAACGAGTTGGTGCAGGTGGCCCACGTGGCCGACGCCGAGGCGGGCACGGGGCTTGGCGACGTGGTGGCGCAGGCGCGCGGTGGGCTTCCCGTTCGGGTGGAACCGGGAGCGCCGCCCCACGGCAGCCTGGACGGGGTGCCGGCGAGCGGGCGCATCGAGTACGTGTCGTTCGGCGGGCTGTCGACCAGTGACGTGATCGGTGGGGAGACGAACGCGCTGTCGGCGGCCGGTGCGGACGCGCTGGCGGCCCTGCGCGCGGATCCGACGGTGGCCGAGTTCGTCGCGGCGTCGCGGCGGTTCGCGCGGGCGGCGGGGTTGGTGGATGCGGCGGTCGCGGACGCCATCGCGGCGGTCCAGGCGGCTGGCGGTGAGGCCGCGATGGCGATGCTCGGGCGGACGGTGTTCGCGCTCGGAACGGGGTTGAGCGACGCGGGGTACGACGCGGCGTCGTGTGCGATCCATCACGGCGGCGCGTCGCTGCGGTGAGAGCGGGCGATTTTTGCCCGCCAACGGTGTTGGTGGGGTATGACCGAGATTCCCGACGACCACCCGCGACACGACTCGCTGGTGACCCGCCACCGGATCGAGGACGGGGTGGACGACGGTATCACGAGCCGACAGGGGTTGATCGCGCAGGGCCGCGGGGAGGCGTACGACTACCTGTTGGGCGAGGAAACGATCCCCAGCGCGGACGCCGCCGAGCGGGCGGCCGCCGCGCAGTTGTTGACTGCGGACCACCCGGTGGTGTCGGTCAACGGGAACGTGGCCGCGCTCGTGCCCGACGCGCTCGTGGCGTTGGCGGCGGCGACCGGCGCGGATCTGGCGGTGAACCTGTTCAATCGGACCGAGGAGCGCGTCGAGCGGATCGCGGACCACTTGCGCGAGCACGGCGCGAGTGGGGTGTTGGGGACGAAGGCGGACGCGCGGATCCCGGGGTTGGACCACGAGCGCGCGACCGTCGACAGCGACGGGATCTACGACGCCGACGTGGTGTTGGTGCCCTTGGAGGACGGGGATCGGGCGGCGGCGCTGGCCGAGATGGGGAAGACGGAGCTGGTGATCGACCTGAACCCGCTGTCGCGGTCCGCGCAGGCGGCGTCGGTGCCGATCATCGACAACGTGGTGCGGGCGGTGCCGAACATCACAGCACACGCGCGTGATCTGTCAGAAGCAGAGAATGCTGCCCGTGAGGAGTGCATCAAAGAGTTCGACCGGCAGGCCGCCCTGCGGGCGGCAGAGGAGCGAATCAGGGGCGGTGTGAGTGGTGGCGCGGAGGTGGGAGCGCGCTGACGTACACTATTTTTGGTGAGCCGAAAACCGAACGTCTTTTGAATCTTTAGGTTGCCCTAAACCCTATGCAGCGACGACGAGAATTCCTACAGGCAACGGGGGCAGCACTCGCCGCAGTCGGACTCGCCGGCTGCAGCGACTCGGGAGGCACGACCGACGGCGACGCGACGACGGCGGCCGACGCCGGCAGCGGTAACGGCGGAGGCGACGACGTCGGCGTCGACGCCGCCGTGGCCGCCCAGTGGAACGTCTACCGTGCGCGCCTCGCGGACGCCGCCGCGCTGGGCGCACACGGCGCGTCCGACGTGGGCGCACAGCTCGCCACCACCACGTTCGAACAGGACTTCGAGAACGCCGGCGGCGAACACGGTGCCCACGAAACCCTCGAAACGACCAGCGAGAGCGCCTACGAGGGCTTCGAGCAGGCCGCGATCGGCGTCCGGGACGCGCTCAGGGAGGGGGACAGCGCCAGTGCGATCGAGCAGGCCGAATCCGTCGCCGCGAACCTGCGGGACGCCCAACAGCGCCTCGTCGGGGAGACCACGATGCACGCCCTGGACGCGCTGGCGTTCGCCGACCACGCCGCGACCGCGCGCGCGCTCGCCGCCGCCGGTCAGGCCGACGCCGCCGCGGTCGCCGCCAACACCGCCCTCTCGGCGTTCGAAACCGCGCCCGCCCACGAGGCCATGGAGTCCGCAGCCACGGACGCCTACGAGTCCTTCGAGAGCGGGCTCGGGGACACCCTGTCGGCCGGACAGCGCGGCAACGCCGACGACGCGAACTCCGCCGCCGCCACCGCCGTGTCGGCGGCCGTCGACGGTGCGTACGCGATCGCCGACACCGCCGGCACCGAAGCGGGCCACATCGCTAGCCTCCAGTCCCGCGCGTACGACGCCGCCGCGCTCAACGCGATGGGTGGCCCGTCATCGGACTTCGGGCACGCCGCCGTGCTGTCGGCGTACCGGGCGCGCGCCCAGGACGCCGCGTGGGTCGCCGACGCCGGCGCGTCGGACGCGGCCGCATCGATGGCGATCAGCGTGCTCGAAGACTTCGAAGGCGCGGCCGCCCACGAACCCCTCGAAGAGACCGACCACGACGCCTACGAGGGCTTCGAGGGCGGCGTGGAAGCGCTCCAGGAAGCGATCACCGCCGGCAGCGGCGTTTCGGATGCGCTCTCGCAGGTCGACACCAACCTGGTCGCCGGCATCAAGGCGCTGACCACGGACACCGAAGCGGTCATCCTGGAGACCGGGTTCCTCCGCGCGCTGCTCGGCGACGCCCGCGAGCAGTACCAGCGCGGCAACGCCGAGCGCGCCGCCGCGAGCGTCGAAGCCATGTTCAAGCGCTTCGAGCGCGACGAGCTGGGCGCACACGAGACCCTCGAATCCACCAGCGAATCCCTCTACGAGACGTTCGAGGACGAACACGTGGGCGCGCTGCCGGCGGCGATGCGGAACGGCAACGACGACGCAGTGACGACGCACCTCGACGGCGCGCGATCCGCGCTCGCGGAGTTCGCGGCGCAGATCGCGCCGACCGCGCGGGTCGCAGGCGGCGAATCAGTCACCATCACCGCCCGCGCGTTCGACGCCGCCGGCGTGGCGGCGCTGGACGACCGGACGCGCGCGGCGACGATCGCCGACGACGCGATGGCCTACTTCGAGGGCGGCGCGGGCGGGTTCCACGAGGCCGTCGAAGCCAGCAACGAGGAAACCTACCACGCCTTCGAGGAGGCGCTGGTTGGCGTGTCCTCGACGGCGAGCGACAGCGGGAGCGTGTTCGACGCCGCGACCGGTTTCGGCGCGCAGTCCAGGACCGCGGTCTACGACGTGATCGGGAACGCGGGCGGCGACCTCACGGCGGCGGCGGCGGCCGTGGCTCGGGGCGCGCTCCGTGACTTCGAGGGGGCGCGCGCACACGAACCGCTGGAGGAGGCCGACCACGACGCCTACGAGGCGTTCGAGTCGTCGTTCGAAACGTACGCCAGCGGCCTGGAGTCCGGGACCGGCGACGTCTCCGTGGTGCGGCGGGCGTCCCTGCGGGCGCAGTTCGCGGTGGCGGGCGACGCCAGCGCGGCCCCGGTCGGCGACGCCGCATCCAGTGGCGAGGGCGACTCCCAGCCCGAGCTGAGCGGCGGGCCGAACGTCGTCTCCGGCGTCCCCGATGACGCCGACCACGTGATCGACATGAACGCGGTCGCGTACGATCCCGCGGAACTCACCGTGTCCGCCGGGGACACCGTCGCGTGGACACACGCCGACGGCGAGGCGCACTCGGTCACGGCCTACGAGGACGACATCCCTGCGGACGCAACGTACTGGGCGTCCGGCGGCTTCGACAGCCAGGACGCGGCCAAGACCGGCTGGGCGAACGGCAAGGGCGCGGTCACCGAGGGCGAATCGTACGTCCACACGTTCGAAACCACCGGCGAGCACGAGTACTACTGCATCCCCCACAAGAACCTCGGGATGGAAGGCACGATCGTCGTCGAGGAGTGACAATGGTTGGAACCGACCTCGCTACCATCCGCGACCGGCTGGAAGGCCTCGCGGAGTCGGACGGCAGATTCGTCGTTGCGTGTGCGCGGACCGGCGAGCAACCGTTCCCCGTGGCGGGGCTTCGGTTCGCCGACCGCGACACGGCAGCCGACGCGCTCTCGCTGGCGACCGCGTACCGGGAGACGCTGGCGCGATACGACCCCTGGGCCCCCCAATACGACCTGGTCGTCCACGGCGCGCCCGTGCCGTCGCCGACCGACGGCCCGGACCGCTCGGACATCTGCCACGACATCGTCGGCGCGGTGTTCGAGGCGCTGTCAGCGGCCGACCGCGACGCCGCCGAGCGCGCCGTGCTCGACGGGTATTTCGCCGCCGCGGAGGCGACCACCGACGTCGACGATCTCTCGATGGTGTTGTTGTCCTGCGCCGCCGACGCCCTGGACGAACACCTCGCGCCGGCGGCCCAGGAGGCGATCCTCAGCGACGCCGCCGACCGCGTCGACTTCGTGACCACCGACGCCACGCCGGGCGAAGCGCTTGCGACCGTCGTCGCCGCGGACCTCGCCAGCAGCATCACGTGCACCGACGGCGGGTGGCGGTTCGCCGCCGAATCCACGGGCGACCGCGGCGCAGTGACCCTCCCGGTTGCGGTTGCGCTGCTCGCCACCCACGCCGTCGACGCGCCCGCGTTCGCGCCGATCGGCGACCGCATCGACGTGCAGCCGTCCGGCGGTCCGGCGGGGCTCGCGACGGCGGCCTCAGAGTAGGCCGCGGGCCATCCGCACCGCGTCCGGCGCGTTCTCCGCGAGCACGTAGACGATCGGTTCGACGCCGTAGCCACCGGTCTGATAGAGCACGTCCACCGCGTCGGCGTCGCGGACCGCGTCCCGGATGTGGTGGTCGTCGGTCGTCGACTCTCCCTCCGGCTCGAACTCGACCACGGCGTAGCCTGCGTCCGCGAGCGCGGCGACCGTGTCCGCACTGTACGCGATGTTGAGCGCGGCGTGGGCGTCCACACCGGCGGCGCGCGCGTCCAACAACACCGTTGCGACGTACGCGCTCACGCCGAACTCGGGCTCCGCTGGGATCTCGGTGCGCCCCATCACGTCCAGCACCCGGCCCGGCACGCCGGCCACGTCCTCGACGGTGTCCGCCTCGGGCGTACACTCCACGAGGTTCGCGCCGACCGCCGGGATCTGGGTGGCGAAGCCGCTGGTGCGTTCGAGCATGCGCACCCCACGGCGCACCGACGACAACACGTGCTCGCGCACCCGCACCTCGCTGTCCGCGTCGTGAACGGTGAAATCGCCGTCGTAGTCGGCCAGCGCGGGGTTGGCGGCCTCGTGGCGCTCGGCCAGGATGTCGCTGCTCGTGGACAGCTCCCGCACGAGAACCTCGGCCTCCACGAGCGCTTGTACCTGGGAGACGTTGCCGGTTGCGAGCCCGCTGCCGGTGCGCTCGACGAGTTCCTGGACGCGGTCGTCGGCGGCGATCTCGTCGTCGGTGGTCACGTCGCCGTGGGCGTATTTCGAGACCGCTGACTGGCTGACCCCGAGCAGTTCGGCGACCTCGTGTTGGGTGAGCCCGCGCTCCCGCAGGTCGGCCGCCAGCAGCGACCGGAACGTCGGCAGGAACTCCTCGACGACGACCTCCTCGATGAACTTCATTGTGTCCCCCCGAACTCGCGGTCCCCCCGAATGCGGGAGGCCTGTGGGCCGTCCTGGTCCTGGTATTTCGACCCGCGCTCGTCGCCGTACGGCCGGTCGGCGGGGCTGGTGAGTTCCGTGAACACGAGCTGGCTGATGCGCATCTCGGGGGTGAGTGCCACCGGCACCTTCCCGAGGTTCGAGAGTTCAAGCGTCACCCGCCCGTTGAACCCGGGGTCGATGAAACCGGCCGTGGCGTGGACCACCACGGCGAGGCGGCCCAACGAGGACCGCCCCTCGACCTGCGCAACCAGGTCCCGGGGCACCTCCACGCGCTCTTTGGTGGTGCCGAGCACGAAATCCCCGGGGTGGAGGATGAACTCGTCGCCGTCCTCGACGACGGTCTCGGTGACGTACTCATCGACTTCGTCCTCGCGGTTCGGATGGATGCAGGGGACGTTCGCGCGCTCGAACTCCAGGAACCGCCGGCCAAGACGGACGTCGACGCTCGCCGGCTGCACCTGGAGGTCGACGTCCTCCAGGGGCTCGATGGCGAGGTCACCGTCCGCCAGGCGTGCGAGAATGTCCTGGTCGGAGAGTATCATACCCGAACAGTGTGCTCGGGATGCCTAAAGGTTTCAGAACAGGGTCAACAGCCAGCTGCCGTAGGCGATCACGCCGCCCGCCAGCCACGGTGCTTCCGAGTCGTCGTCGAAGGCCACCGCGAGACCGTGGGCGTAGAGGTACGTCTGCCAGCCCGCCACCGCGAACGAGATCGCGGTCCGGACGGCGCTGGTCCGCTGGAGGGTCGCCTGGAACTGTTCGAGGAACAGCTCCGGCGAGGACACGGTTGCGCCGTCGACGGCGACCGCGAGCGCCACGAACAGTGCCAGTCCGGTCAGCGCCGTCGGCGCGGTCCCCCACCCCACGATCGCAAACGTCTCCGTGAACCGGCCGTCGTGGCCGACGACAGCGCGCGCGAACACGTGGAGGACGCCCGCGATCAGCACCCACCCCACCGCCAGCGCCAACACGAGGCCGACGATGGACGCCCCGACGAGGGGCCAGATGGTGCTGGCGGCGTCGGCTCCGCCGGCGGCGGCGAGTTTGTTCGAGAGCAGGACGCCGAAGCCGATGAGCACGAGCGCGAGCGAGAGCGCCGCGACGCCGGCGACGACGGCCGCCGGCCGCAGGTCGAAGCCGTGCTGGTCGAAATACTCGCGGGGATGGAGGAAAGGCGTGCGGGGAGCCATGCCGAATGCTGCAGGGTGGACCGACGTAGTGGTTTCGGCCGCGAGTAGCCAGGGCTATGCCGGAGCCGGCCGTCCGTCCGGCCATGAAACAGGTCATCGCCGCCCGCACGGACATCGGAATGGGGCAGGGAAAGCTCGCCGCGCAGGTCGCCCACGCCTCGCTGAACGCCTACGAGTACACCGACGATCGCGCCGTCCGCCGGTGGAAAGACGAGGGGCAGACGAAAGTCGTGGTGAAAGTCGGCAGCGAGCGCGAGCTCTACGAGCGCTCCGAGGAAGCCAAACGCGCCGGGCTGCCCACGGGGCTCATCTCGGACGCCGGCCGCACCCAACTGGAGCCGGGGACGCCGACAGCGCTCGCCATCGGGCCCGCGCCCGACGCCGACGTCGACCGGATCACGGGCGACCTCTCGCTGTTCTGATGCGCGAGGCACACCCCATCGAGCGCGCCGTCGGGATGGCGTACTACGCGAGCGACAGCGACGGCACTGGCGGCCGGCTGCGGGACTCCCCGGCGGACTTCCGCGTGCGCGAACTCGAAGCGTTCGACACCCAGCCGGCGGACGCGCCGACCGGCGACTACCCGTGGCTCGTGGTGCGCGCGACCCTCCACGAGTGGGACACCAACGACTTCGCCCGCGAACTCGCCAACACCGTCGGGATGAGCCGCGAGCGCGTGCGGTGGGCGGGCACCAAGGACCGCCACGCGGTCACCACTCAGCTGTTCGCCGTCCGCGATCTGGACGCCGCCCAGGTGCCGGAGATCCGGAACGCCGACATCGAGGTCGTCGGGCGGGCGGGCCGCGGCCTGGAGTTCGGGGATCTCGCCGGCAACGCCTTCGAGATCGTGGTGCGGGACCCCGACGCCCCCGAGCGGGCCGCCGCCGTCGCCGACGAGTTGGCGGCGTTCGGCGGCGGAACCGTCGGCACGCCCAACTACTTCGGCCAACAGCGCTTCGGGAGCAAGCGCCCGGTCACCCACGAGGTCGGGCTCGCCATCCTGCGCGACGACTGGGAGGCGGCCGCCATGGCGTACCTGGGCGCGCCCACCGAGCACGAACCCGCGGACTCCCAGCGCGCCCGCGAGTACGTCGCGGAAACACGGGACTGGACGGGCGCGCTCGCGGAGTTCCCACAGCGCCTGCGCTACGAGCGCACCATGCTGCACGAGCTGGCCGACGGCGGGAGCTTCCGGGACGCCGTCGAGACGTTCCCGTCGAACCTCCAGCAGCTGTTCGTGCACGCCGCCCAGTCGTACGTCTTCAACCGAATCGTCTCGGAGCGCATGGCGCGCGGGCTGCCGTTCGGCGAGCCGGTCGCGGGCGACGTGGTGTGGTTCGCGGACAGCGACGCCGACGCCGCCGTCGCCCAGCCCGACGCCGCACGCCAGCAGCGGGTCACCGACTCCCGGGTGGACGTGATGGCCCGGCACTGCGAGCGCGGCCGCGCGTTCGTCACCGCGCCGCTCGTCGGCACCGACACCGAGTTCGCGGACGGCGACCCCGGGGAGATCACTCGGGGCGTCCTCGACGACCTCGACCTTTCGCGCGCGGATTTCGACCTGCCCGGCGAGTTCGACTCGGCGGGCAGTCGCCGCGCGATACTCCTCCAGCCGGATCTCACGGTCAGCCACGACCCGCTGGCCTTCGAGTTCGCGCTGCCCTCCGGCAGCTACGCCACGGTCGTCCTGCGGGAGTTCCTGAAACCCAGCCCGCTGGCCCTCTGAGCGGGGTGGCTGAAACACCGGGTTTTTGCGGTCGCGCCGCGTCCCATCGGGCATGGACTGTTCGCGGTGTGGCACGCCACTGGATAAACCGGGCGACTACTGCCTGGTGTGCCGCACCGAGAACTGCGACGCGGTGGTGGCTGACTGCGGGCGCGACCGGGCGACGCTGACGTTTCTGACCGACGAGGACGTCGTCGGCCGCACCGACATCACGACCGTGCCCGAGGACGGCGACGAGACCGGCGTCATCGAGCTGCGGAACTTCGCCGGACGCATCGCGGACGAGATCCGCAGGAAGCGCCCGGAGGACGTCTTCGTCGCGGGCGCTCACGAGGTGATCCGGGCGGTGCGCGCGGATCTCCACCACGACGTCTACCGCGTCGAGCCCGACGACCCCGTGGCGTCGGTGCTGGATCGCCGCGGTGACCGCGCCCTGGACGTCGTCGAGAAGCCCGTCCGGGAGAAGATCGGTGGCCGCCACTCGACGCTCATCGGCGACCGCGACGGCCAGCAAGCCATCCGCACGGTTGCGGGCCACCCGAACGTCAAGAAAGTCATTCCCGGCCCCATCGACGCCGGCGGCTCGGGCTCCCGCACTGGCGTCCGCGCGAAGGTCACGCGCGCCGACACCAACGGCAACCTCCGGCTGCTCGTGCGGGACGGCTCAAGCGTCCAGGAGAACCGCGTGGTCACCACGGCGATGAGCCGCGACACCGGCGAGCGCGTTCGCACCGATCTCAACGACGCGCTCGAAGACGAATCACTCCGCGAGTGAGGACGGAGGTCGGTCCTGCCGACGCGGGTGGCCGACGAAACCGGAAACAGTTTGTGCGCTCCGGCAGACCGGCTGTTGTCCCCATGATCGACTCGAAGACAATCCAGCTGACGACGCTCTGGTTCGTCGTCATGATATTCATCCAGACGATGAGCGCCGACAATCCGCCGATAAATGCAATTGGCTTCCTCGCATTGCTCCTCGTGTTGGTTCTCCCGGTCGTGATTCTCGGTCGACTCGCGGCGACCGTGTTCGCGGACCGGGGCTGGTCGCTCCGCGCTCGTTGAGTCAGTGTCCTCCCTTCGGTCGGACACGCGACTGACGGCTCACGGGTCGCTACGCTCCCCGCTCGCGTTCCTGTGCCCTCGACTCGGGCACACAACTCGTAGCGTTTATGTACGCGACGGCGGTAGACGCTGGCACTATGGCTAACCAGAGCTCCACCGGGAGCGCCGGCCGGTTCGGTGCGCGCTACGGGCGCGTCTCGCGCCGCCGCGTCTCCGACATCGAGGGCACGATGAACGAAGACCACGCCTGCCCGGACTGTGGGTCCGAGGCCGTCTCCCGCGAGGGGACCGGCATCTGGCAGTGCGGGAAATGCGGCTACAAGTACGCCGGCGGTGCCTACCAGCCCCAGACGCCCAGCGGCAAGACGGTCACGCGCTCGATCCGGACCGCCCTGGGTGAAACCGGCGACAGCAACAGCGAGTAACAGTTCAGATGTCGTATAAGTGTTCGCGGTGCAAGCGCGACGTCGAACTCGACGAATACGGCGGCGTGCGGTGCCCGTACTGCGGGCACCGCGTGCTGTTGAAAGAGCGCAGCCGGGACGTGAAGGAAGTCAGCGTCCAGTAACCGACGTGCCGTCGCACTCGACGGAGCTCGTTTTCCGGTACGATTCGACGGCGGTTGCGTCCATCGTCGCCAGCAGCGTCGCCGTGTCGGCGGGCGACATCGACGGCGAGCGCAGCCGGGCGACGGTCAGCCGCGACGGCGCGACGGTGACCGTGGTCGTCGACGCCACCGACCTGACGGCGCTGCGTGCCGGCCAGAACACGTGGCTGACGCTCGTCGAGGTGGCCGAACGAGCGGCCGCTCCGTCCGCGGCCGGACCCTGATTCGGGGCGTGGCGTGGGACCCGCGAACTCCATCCGATCCGGCGGCTCGGGCTGTCACACCCCCAGGTCCGGTGTGCAACCACAAAGCGGGGGTTTTTCCGTTGGGCGCGCAACCGGATACGTATGCAGGGTAACCTACCACCGGAAGCGCAGGAGAAACTCGAGCAGCTCCAGGATCTGCAGGAGAAAGCGCAGAACGTCGCCACGCAGAAACAGCAGGCCGAACAGCAGCTGTCCGAGGCCGAAACGGCCCTGGACGCGCTCGGCGACATCGAGGAGTCGACCACGATGTACCGTGAGGTCGGCGAGTTGCTCGTGGAAACGGAGTACGACAACGCCCACGACGACCTCGACGAGAAGGTCAGCGACCTGGAAGTGCGCGTCGAAACCCTCCAGAAGCAGGAAGACCGCGTGCAGGAGCAGTTCGAGAGCCTCCAGGAGGAGCTGCAGGACATGCTCGGCGGTGCGGGCGGCGCGATGGGCGGCGGTCCGGGCGCGTAACGACCGATGCCGAACGATGAGGAGGTCGTGGAGACGGCCGCCGAAGCCGCCGAGGGGCTCGTCCTCGACCGGCTGCGGACCAGCGACGTGGACGACCTCGATATCACGGTGACGTTCGAGGACGGCGTCCTGGACGTGGATATCTACGTCCGGGCGCCGGACGCCGACGCGGACGTCGAGCAGGTCGCGGACGACGGCGCGCTCGCCGCGCAAGCAGCCGTCGACGACCTGTTCGCCGACGAGTAGGCGGGGAGAACTTCTCGCCGTTCGCGATGTTCGCCAGCGGCGGCGTTCGGCTAGCGCTCACGGGAGTGTCTCGGCGAGCCGGTCGTCGCCGTCGGGGAGCGGCGGTCCGTGTCCGGGACACGCGTACTCGAAGGCGGGCGCACGACGACACAGCGACCGCACACTGGACTCAACCGCGGCGGCGTCGTGGCTCGTGAGCCAGCCAGTGGGCTTCAGCCTGTCGCCGAGTCCATAGGCGAGGTCACCGAGGAACGCGACGGACAGGTCCTCGTGGACGTAGGCGACGTGTCCGGGCGTGTGACCGGGGGTGTGGTACGCGTGGAAGCCGCCGACGTCGTCCCCGTCAACGACGGCTCGAATCGGGAGATCCGGCAGGTCGAGCCGGCGATAGTAGAGCCGGTGGAGCGCCCCGATGCCGTTCCGAGCAGTCCACGGCGGCAGTCGGTCGCCGGCGACGTACGGCGCGTCCCGCTCGTGGACGTACACCGGGGCGTCCAGTGCCGGCGTGAGTCGCGCGAGCGTGCCGACGTGGTCGGCGTCGTAGTGGGTCACCAGCACGCGGTCGATGTCGCCGGGTTCGACGCCGGCAGTGCGCAGGCCGTCTCGGACGGTCTGCTCGTCTCCCGGCCACCCGGCGTCCACGAGCGTCGTCTCGTTGTCGTCGACGACGACGTAGGCGTTCGGCATGTCCAGAGTCGAACAGTCGACGTGCGTCACGCCGGGTGGCAACTGCGCCGTCATTGCCGGAACTGCCAGACGGAGTGCGATGAGTGTTTCGGCGGGCTACGTGAGGAAGAAGACGAGGACGCTGATGGTGACCGTGGCGAGAACGGCGAGTCCCGCGACGGCGCCACCCATCGCGATGACGGCGTTGGCGTGGCTGGCAAGCGTCTCGGTGCGGTCGTTGCCGAAGACGGTGACTTCCGCGCGCTCGGTGGCCACGCCGGCCTCGACGGGGTCGAGGTCGTCCGTGGCGGCTTCAGTGAGCGCGACGACCACGTCGGTGAGGGCACCCCAGTCGATGGCGGCACCGACCTGGTTCGAGGACTCGACGGTGTTGACGATGTGCGTGTCCGTGGTCATGACTTCGGCGTGGTCGATGCCGAGGCCGCCGACGGCGTCCAGGAGGCGCTCGCGGAGCCCCGGTTCCATGTTGTTCCCGTCGATGAGCACGTAGGCGGTGCGCGTGGTGCCGGTTTCGACGACCGCGACGCGGACGCCGAGGGGGCCGATGCCGTCGCATGGCTGCCAGTCAGTGGGGTCCCAGGCGACACCCATGCGGAGCGCGTGCTCGGGTGCGTCGGCGAGGTCGCGGGCGGCGCTGCCGGCGGCCTGGATCAGCTGGAACGAGCGCTCGCTGCCGGGGTAGATGTGGCCGAGGTCGTCGCCGTCGAGGCCGTTGTTGCAGTTGTGCGCGTCCGCCAGCAACACCGTCTCCAGTCCCGCGACGCGGGCTTCGGCGGCCGCCGACAGGCCGACGGCGTACGAGATGTCGTCGGCGAAGTTGGGGGCGTACGTCGAGACGAGGAACGCGTCGTCGTCGAAGGCCTGCCCGAAAAGCGTGGCCTCGCCGTCGGTGGCCCGCACCGGCGCGGTCGCGGTGTCGGTGTACGCGATGCGGTCGTGGGCGTCGGCAGCGGCGTCGACGAGCGTGTCGACCTCGCGCTCGGTGACGAGGTTGAAGTCGTGGCCGGCGGTTGCGTGGGGCGGGAACGCCAGCCCGTCCGTGGCGTCGGCGACCCGCTGGGGGAGGTTGCCGCCGCCGATCTCGCCCATCGGCCCCGGGTGGATCATCGGCAATACGAACCGCGCTTTCTCGGTTTCGTCGCTCGTGCGGCGGAACGACAGCACAGTCACGGGGACGACGGCCTCCTCGCCGATCTGCTCGAAGAAGTCCTCGAGCTCCCGAGTGCCCTCGGCGATGTGGCCGATGAACCCGCCGATGAAGTCGAGCACGCTCACGCCGAGGCTGCGCTGCCACGGGCGGTCGATGACGACGACGAACCCGTAGGCCACAGAGCCGTACAGCGCGGTCATCGCAACCAACAACAGGAAATCCCGGGGGGCGAACGCGTACTGGATCTCGGGGGGTGCATGCGAGGGCCGCGCGAGGAACGCGCCCAGCAGCGACCCGCCGCCGGACGTGACGTAGTTCAGTGTGCCGCCGTAGACGAACAACAACACGCCGGCGGTGGCGGTTTGGATGCTGGCCGGCAGCACCGACACTGCCAGCGTGTTCCGCGACACCGCCAGGACGACCAGAAACCGGACAGCGAACACGAGCGCGAGCGCCGCGATGAGCGCGTCGAACACGAAGTTCTGGCTGAGCCGCGGTGTGAGGATGGCGGCGACGCCGGCGGCGACCAGCACGGTGACGACGACGATCTCGCAGGCAACGGCGAGCAGCGAGGAGCGGTTGTACGTGAGCTGGCCGCCGAAATACCGGTCGACGGTCGTCGTTGCCATGCTCGCGACGGCCGTGGGGACGCCGATGAAGAACACGCCCTGCCAGGCGTCCTCCAGGACGTACTGGCTGTCGAAGGCCGCAACCCCCGCCAGCGCCGCGATGACCAGCGAGAGCGCGACGCTGGAATACCAGCGGGGAGCACGGAAGATGTACTTCGAGAGGCTGGCCAGTTCGCCCTGGGTTTCGGTCATGCGGCGTTACTCGCAGATGGCCACGAAGTTCTCGAAGACCGCCTCGCCCTCCTCGGTGTGTGCGACTTCGGGGTGCCACTGCACGCCGTAGAGGTCGCGGTCGGTGTCGCCCATCGCTTCGACGCCGCAGATGTCGCTTTCGGCGGTGATCGTGAAGCCGTCGGGGACGGCGACGACTTCGTCGGCGTGGCTCGCCCACACGCGCGTGTCCGGGGCGAGCGACCCCACGAGGGGGTCGTCGGCGTCGCTGATCGAAACCGTGACGTCGGCGTAGCCGCCGTAGTCGCCGGCCTCGATGCGGCCGCCGAGCTCGTCGGCGATCAGCTGGTGGCCGAGGCACACCCCCAGAATCGGAACGTCGAGTGTGAGGTACTCCCGGCAGTGGCCGATGTCCGCCATGGTGGGGCCACCGGAGAGCACGAGGCCGTCGGCGTCGATGTCGGCCGGCGGGGTGGTGTTGTCGGTCAGGTCGACGGTCACGCCATCCATGTCACGGAGCAACCGGTGCTCTAGGTGCGTGAACTGGCCGTGGTTGTCGACGACGAGGATGTGCGTCATTGCCGGCGGGTAGGCAACACCGGCGTAAAAACCCACTCGTTCGCCGGGCGGCCGGGAGAACGCTTTTCGGGCGCGCCGTCCGACTGCGACTGTGCACGTCCGCCACGATCCCGACGACGGCGACGGCGCGCGAACGCTCGCCAACACCGTCGAGACGGCCGAGTCGTTCCTCTCGCAGGCCCGCGGGCTGATGTTCCGCACGTCGATCCCCGACGACTACGCGCTCGTGTTCCCGTTCGGCGACCCCGAGGTGCGGGACGCCCACATGGTGTGTGTGCCGTTCGACATCGACGCCATCTGGGTGGTCGACGAGGAGGTCCAACACGTCGAGACCATGGCCGCGTGGACGGGGCGGGCGAGCGCGGACTGTGACACGCTGATCGAGTTGCCGGCGGGCGCTGCGAGCGGCGTCGGCGTCGGCGACCGCGTCCGGGTGACCGAGGAGTCAGCCTGAGGGGCGCGCGCCGAGTTCCACGTCGACGGTTCGGCGGTCGCCGTCCCGAAGCAGCCTGACGCTGACGGTGTCGCCGGGACTGGTGTGTAACGCCAGCAGGCTCAACACGTCTTCGAGCGTGTGGACGCGGGTGCCGTTCACCGCGAGCACGATGTCGCCGCCGACGCGAACGGCACCGCCGTCGACGATGGTCGTGGCGTCGCTGCCCACCAGCCGGCCGGCGGACGGTCCCGAAGGGTCGACGGACATCACGAGGAGGCCGCGGGACTCCGTGAGCCCGTTGGCGTCCGCGACGGTGGGGGTGACCGGGGTGAACGACACCCCGAGGTAGGCGTGCTCGTAGTCGCCGGTGTCGATGAGGCTGGGAACGACCCGGTCGGTGAGCGCGGCGGAGATGCCGAACGCGATGTTGTCCCCGCCCCCGGAGTTCACGACCGCGACGACGTCGCCGTCGAGCGACACCAGGGGGCCGCCGCTGTTCCCGGGGTTCACCGCGGCGTCGGTCTGGACGGCGTCCGGAATGCGGTAGCCGGTCGGCGCCGGGATGGCGCGGTTCGTGCCGCTGATGATGCCCGTTGTCACAGTGCCGTTGAGCGCGAACGGGTTGCCGATGGCGACGACCTCCGTGCCGGCGACCGGCGACGCGGTGCGCAACGCCAGCGGGGTGGCGGCGGCCGGGGTGTCGGTGACGGTGACGGCCGCGAGGTCGCTGTTCGGGTCCGTCCCCCGCACCCGGCCGGTCTCCCAGGTGCCGTCGTTGAACCGGACGTTGACCGTCTCCGAGCGCCCCACGACGTGGGCGTTGGTGACGAGTGTCGTGTCGTTGTACAGCCAGCCCGTCCCCTGCCCGGACTGCGTGCGGATCATGACGACGGAGTCGATAACGTCCCGATAGACCGCCGTGTACGGGCTCTCGGAGCGCGAGTCGGTCGTCGTCTCTCGGGTGGTCGTGGCCGCCGTCTCGGCCGCGGCCACACGGTTCGGTGCAGTGTCGGTGCAGCCAGCGGTGCCTGCGGCCAGCACTCCGGCTCCGAGCCGGAGCACGTCGCGTCGACTCGGCATCGGATCAGTCACGAACGGATCGTACGCGTGAGCGACACGAATAGCTTGTGGGCAGCCCCCTGGCGGCGCGGGGCGAGACGGGGGCACCGCTGTCGGCGTGGTGGTCCGAGAAGCGCCGAGGAGGAGATTTGAACTCCTGAGTCCGTGTGGACAGTTGCTCTCGAAGCAACCGCCTTGGCCAGGCTAGGCTACCTCGGCTCGTTCGATACGATGCCGGCCGCGAGTTTAGTGGTTTCGGTTCGGCGAGCGGGTGGCGTGTGACCGGTACGCATAACCCACCAGCGGGGGAGGTCGTGTGGTATGGACGCCAGCAGTGTGCGGGATGGCTGCAGTGCCGTTGTGGACGAGGTGGCGGCGGCGGTCATCGCCGACCGTGAGTTCCTCGAAACGGTTCTCGTCGGGTTCCTGGCTGACGGGCACGTGCTCCTCGAAGACGTCCCGGGGACGGGCAAGACGCTGACTGCGCGCAGCGTCGCGACAGCGCTCGGTCTCGAATTCAGCCGGGTGCAGTTCACGCCGGACCTGTTGCCAACGGACGTGTTGGGGACCCACGTGTTCAACGAGCGGAGCCGGGAGTTCGAGTTCCGGCCCGGCCCGGTGTTCGCGAACGTCGTGTTGGCCGACGAGATCAACCGCGCACCCCCGAAGACGCAGGCAGCGTTGCTGGAGGCGATGGAGGAAGGACAGGTGACGATCGACGGCGAGACGATGGCCCTGCCCGAGCCGTTTTTCGTCATCGCGACCCAGAACCCCGTCGACCAGGAGGGGACGTTTCCCCTGCCGGAGGCGCAACTCGACCGGTTCGTCGTGTCGGCGGCCATCGGCTACCCCGACGCGGCCGGCGAGCGCGAGCTGTTGGCGCGGCGTGCCAGCCGGGACGCCCGGAGTCCGACCGTCGACGCCGTGCTCGACGACGAGCGCGTGCGGGCCCTGCGGCGCGCCTCCGAGGACGTGCGCGTCGGCAGCGACCTCCGCGAGTACATGGTGGCGGTGGCACGCGCGACCCGCGAGCACCCCCGCGTCGAGGTGGGCGTCAGCCCGCGGGGCACCCAGCGGCTGTTCGAGGCGGCGCGCGCTCGCGCGGTCGTGGCGGGCCGCGAGTACGTCGTGCCGGCGGACGTGAAGGGGCTGGCGGGGAGCGTGCTCGCACACCGGCTCGTGTTGACGCCGGACGCGGCCGTCGAGAACGTCGCCAAAGGCGGGATCGTCGAGGGCGTGCTCGACGAGGTGCCGGTGCCCACCGTCGACGCGGCTTAGGTCCGGAGGGCGGCGGCCAACAGCACCCCGCCGAACAGCAACGCGAGCAGCGCCGCCACCGGGCGCGTGCTCGGGCCGAGCGTGTAGGCGGCCAGCGCGACGACCGCGGCCGTCAGTGCCAGCGCCGTCGTCGAAAGCACGTGGACGACGACGGACTGCGTGACGCGGGCGTGCCGGCCGACATCGACCCCGAGTCCGACGGCGTGCTCGGCGGCGTCGTACGCGACCACAGTGCCGACGCCACCGACGAGCGCGTACCCCGGGTCGATGCCGGTCGCCGCGCCGAGGACGACCCCGACGGCGAGTGTCGCTGCGCCGGCCGAGACGAACAGCCGTCTCCCACGGAGGCCGCCGCCGACGACGAGCAGTGCGCCCGAGGCCCCGACAGCGAGGCCGACGCCCGAGCTGAGCGCCGGAACCAGTGCGAGGACTGCGGCGAGAGCCGCAGGAACGACCGCGCGAGCCGGCGGGCGCGCGTCGAACTCGCTCACGCGGACCACCCGCGTTCGGCGTCGGCGACCGTCACTGCCAGCGAGTCGCCCGCCTGCCAGTCGATGACGCGGACGCTCGCCGCGCGCAGCGATCGGACGCGGACAGCGCGCGCCACGCCCGCGAACCGCTGGCCGAGCGTCTCTGCCCCCGTGACGTCGGGCGACACCACCGTGACCGGGTGGCCGCTGGCCTCCAGCCGGCGGACGTACTCGGCGGCGGTGTCATCCACCAGCGGCGAGCAGAAGACCACCTGTGCGTCGTCGGGGAGGTGTGTGCGGAGCCGGCGGAACACGAGCGCACCGAGGAACCGCCGGTCGGGCGGCGACACCGAGAAGCCGCGGTCGCGCGCGAGCAGTGCTTC
The DNA here is from genome assembly GCF_049705385.1 of Halobacterium sp. MBLA0001. NCBI lineage: Archaea > Methanobacteriati > Methanobacteriota > Halobacteria > Halobacteriales > Halobacteriaceae > Halobacterium > Halobacterium sp. MBLA0001. The sequence goes on along the minus strand of NZ_JBNAMQ010000007.1, from coordinate 954,467 downwards.
GAGGCGAGCGCGGTGCTCGCGGCCGAGCCCGGGCGCGAGCCACGCCCAGTGTGGGCCCAGCGACGCCACGCCGACCTGGTTGCCGGCGTCGAGGAGTGCTGACGCGACCCCGCCCGCGGCTTCGACGCCGTACTCGACGGCGTTCGTGCCGTCGGCGTCACTGACGTGGGCGACGCGCCGGGTGTCGACGACGGCGACGGCGGTGACGGCTCGCTCCGCCCGGAACTGGACGGTGGCGAGTTCGCCGTCGCGGGCGAGGCGCGTCCAGTCTACTCTGCTCAGCGGGTCGCCCGAGCGGTACTCGCGGGTGGCGTGGAACGCCACGCCCGAGCCGCCGGTCGGCGTTGGGGTGGGGCCGGCGCGCTGGGTGGGCTGTCGGCGCAGCGGGAACGCGGCCAGACGGGGGAGGTCGGGGACGCAGGTGAGCGTCGCCGCGGCGGGGACGGTGGTGCGCGTCTCGTGGCTGCCGGAGATGTCGCGGGCGATCACCGCGACCGGGTCGAACTCGTGGTCGCCCCGGGTGGCTTCCACGGTGTACGTGACGGTCGCCGACTTGCCGGCCCGGAGCGCGGTCGCCAGCCGGGGCGTCCCGTCGGCGATCGCCAGCGTATCGGGAACGCCGTCGATGAGGCGGAGGTCGGGCAGAAACGACCCGTCGTTGGTCACCGTCAGCGTCACGTCGACCTCGTCGCCGGCGGCGGGGGCGTCCTCGGACACCGACCGTTCGACGGACAGCGACGGCGCTGGGGGCGCGAACAGGGTCGCGTAGCCCGCACCGGCGACGCCGAGCACGCCGAGCACGAGGACGGCGGGTACGCGTGTCGTCGCGCCGGCGGCGATCACGGCGAGCGAGAGCGCGACCGCGCCCCGCCAGCGGTGGGTGCGTTCGGACACCATCAGTGTACACCGCCCTCGATCCCGGTGAGCCGCTGGAGTTCCGCGACGACGTGGCGGGCCTGGCGCTCGCGGGCCGGGTCGGCGCTGACGACTGTCGTGATGACAGCGGGTGCGGGCGAGTCCACGTCCTCGGCGAAGAACGCCGCCGCAGTCCGGTCGTCGGTCCACGTCCCCTCGTCGAGTCGGCGTTCCGCTTCCGCCGGGGCGATCCCGTGGGCGTCGGCGAGCGCGCGCACGGTCACGGTCCGGAGGCGGGCGCTGAACTGCGGGCCGCCAGCGCCGGCGTCCCGGCGGTCCGCGCGCTCGTGGCGCCGGGCGTCGATGTCCGCCCCCGGTCGCGGCGCTTCGATCCGGGGTTCGAGCGTCTCGTTGCGCGCCTCGTCGGCGGTCCGGAACGCGGTGTGATGGCGGTCGATTCCCCTGGTGAGCGCGAACACGGCCGCCAGTCCGGCGACAGCAGTCGTCGGGGTGGGTGGGAGCCCGAGGACGGCAGCCACGCCCGGCTCGACCGTGACTGCGAACCCGGCGGCGGCGAACAGCAGCCCGGCCAGCAGCAGGAAGCGCCGCAGCATCACTGGCCACCGTCCGTGTAGCGCGCTTCGATCGCACGCAGCGCGTCGACGGCGCGCGCCTCGCGGGCGGGTGACGGGTCGGCGTCGCCGTACCGGACTGCGCGGAACAGCGCGGTGAGCGCGTCGACGTGGCGGGCGTCCATGCCGGCGTCGCGGGCGGCGGCGGCGAACTCCCGGGGCGTGCTCGCCTCGGGGTTCGAGACGTCGACGTGCGCGGCCATCTCCCGCCACGCGCGGTAGACCTCGTTGTCGACGTCGGCCACGGTCTCGATGCGGGCAGCCGCCTGGCCGGCGGCGGCACCGACGGCCGCCAGCCGGGGTTGGGCCGCGGGCTCGCGTGTCGCCGGGTCGGGCGACCGGTCAGTGGCGGTGTCGTCGCCGGTGGCGTGGTAGGCGAGCACGACGAACAGCACGGCGACGACGGCGAGCACGCCGACGGCCAACGACGGGGAAACCAGTTGGGTGACCGGCTGTCCGCCGGCGGTGCCGCCGCCCACGCTGCCGTTTGCAGGGGGAGACTGCGCGGAGCCGGCGGCCCCGGCGTGCTGCGGTGACATGCTGGCGGGCGCTCGGCAGTCCGTGAGTGCGCCGTACGAGAGCACGAGAAACGGCACCACCGGGATCACGACGGCGAGCGCGTAGGCAAGGGGGTTGCGGCGTGCCAGCAGCCAGACCGCGCCGACGAGCGCGACCCCAATGCCGATCAGGACGGCGGGGGACTGCAGGACCGGGACACAGAGCGCGTCGAAGGGCGTGGGGGTCGTGGCGGTCGCTCCGGACTGGCCGCCGGTTGCGGACGCCGCGGCGCCACTGGTGTGGCTTGGAGCGGCTCCGCCGGACTGGGCGTTCCCGCCGGTGCCGGGGCCAGCGCCGGACTGGGGGCGCGGCGCAACGAGCGTGGACGCCGCCAGGGAGATGGCAAGCACACACAGCACTGCGATGACCGGACCGCGCGCGTTTCGACCCACGCGCCAGGGGTTGACAACTCGAATCCATAGGTTTTGCGAACAGGCATCGCGGTACGCGATGGCACGATACTGGCGTCGTGGAGTGGCCCCCGCCCCCAGCTTTAAATCCGGGAGCGAGGCAGCCGGGCGTAATGGCTCCCTTCGTTCCCCCGCCAACGCCGCCCGGCAGCGACGCGGCGTGGTACGCCCCGGCGGTCACCGCCCAGTACACCGTCCATCCCGGCATTGTGGCCACCGTCACCGCGCGCGACGGGGCGCGCCCGACCTACGCGCTGCGACGGCCGCAGCTCTCCGCGCGGGACGCAGACGCGCTGGCGGACGTGTGCGAGCAGTTCGCCGACGCGACGCTCCCACCGCCGCTGACGCGCGCCGACGCCCGGGACCGCCTGGCGGCCGGGTTCGAGGCCAAACACCGGCGGGTGATCGCGGCGCTCACCGACGCCACGCCGGCCGCACGCCGCCGCATCACGGTGCACGCGCTGTGCGAGGCGCGCTGCCTGGGGGACCTGACCGGGGTGGCGGCCGACGACCGCGTGACCGCGGCTGTCGCCGACGACGAGACGGTGGTCGTGCACACCGACGCGCAGCCGCCCGCTGCCACCGGGTTGCCCGCGAACACGCCGGCCCACGACCGGCTTCGTGCCACACGGATCGCGGCGTACACGGTGCCGTTCCGCGGGTTCGACGTGCCCGTGCGGATCTACCGGACGCCCGCGGACGACGCGGACGCGTTCACCACGACGTACGCCGTCCGGGAGCCCGACCGGCTGCCCGGCGACGACGCCCGCATCGCCGCCTGCAAGGACCGCATCTGGACCAACGGCGTCGCGACGGGCGACAGCGACGCCGGCGACGACCACGCCGCGGCGATCGCTGACCGCGCCCGCAGTCTGCTTGCGCGCCGCCACACGGCGCCGAAAACGCGGCACTGGTGTGGCGCTGTCGCCGACCGGGTCCGGGAAGCGGTGGCCGACCGCGGCCCCGCGGTGCCGCCGGTCGGCGACGACCACGTCGCGGATCTGGCGTACTACGTGGTGCGTGATCTCGTCGGCGACGCCGAACTCACGATCCCGATCCGCGACCCCAACCTCGAAGACGTGGAGGCGAACCGGGTGGGCGAGCGCGTGAAAGTGGTGGCCCGCGACCGCGTGCACGCGGCCGACGACCGCATCCCCACGAACCTCGTGCTCGACGACGAACAGCGGTTCGTGGACCTCGTGACGGGGCTGGCCGCCCAGGACGGCGTGGAGCTGAACGCCGCCACGCCGGCGGCGAAGGTGAACCTCGAACCGGACGGGGTCGCCGACGACGTGACCATCCGGTGTGCGGTCGCGCTCCCCGCGATCAGCGAGGGCGGCCCCCACGTCTCCATCCGGAAGCAGGCCGCCGACGCGCTCACGCCGGTCGACTTGCTCCGGCAGGGCAGCCTCACGGCGGGCATCGTGGCGCTGCTGTGGCTGGCGTACGAACACCACCGCGTGGTGCTGTTCTCCGGCCCGACGGGCGTGGGGAAGACCACGCTCATGAACGCCCACATGCCGTTCGTGCCGTTCGACGACCGCCCGGTGAGCATCGACGAGGGCAGCCGGGAGGTCCGGCTGCCCCACGAGACCGGCGTCTCGCTGAGCACCCGCGAGCACGAACAGGCGTTCAAGCGCGTGTCGATGGCCGACCTGATGACCGCGACCAACTACCTCAACCCGGACATCGAGGTGATCGCGGAGATCAACACGCGGGCCAGCTTCGAGAGCTTCGCGCAGATCCTCAACACCGGCCACGGGGTCGTGGGCACCACGCACGCCGCGGGCGTCGACCCGCTGGTGAACCGCGCCGTCGAACAGGGCGTTCCGGCGCACCTGCTCCGAGAGATCGACCTCGTGGTCTTCCCGCGACGCACCGACGGCGACCGGTACGTGGGCGAGGTCGTGGAGTTCGTCGACGACGCCGGCCCGGCGACGACGGCCGTCGAAACGGACGCCACGACGGTCCACGTGCGCCGCATCGCCACCCGCGGCCCGGCGGCCGCCGACGAGGGGCTGCACTCCAGCGGCGAGTACGCCGTCCGGGACGCCGAGGACGTGCGGTTCTTCGACGCGGTGGCGGCGCGCACGGACCGCACGCCGGCGGCGGTTCGCCGCGAGTTCGCGCGCAAACGCCGGTACGTTCGGGCGCTGGATCGCGCCGGTGTCACCGACTTCGAGGCGCTGTTCGAGCGGGTGGCGGCCCGACGCAGGACGGCGTCCAGTGCTGAGCCGGACGGGGGCGGGCCGGCGTGACCCTGGGCGTCGTCGACCGCACGCTGTGCGCGCTGTTCGCCCGCCACGCCGACCGCGACCGCCACACCACCACCCGCACGCGGTACCGGGAGGCGCGGCCCGGTGTCGGGTTCGGTGCGTTCGTCGCACGTGTGTACGCAGTGTCGTGGCTCGCGTGTGCGGCCGTCGGGGCCGCGGTCAGTGTCGGCGGCGTCGCGTCCGGGGTGCGCGTGCCGGTGCTGAACGAGGGCCAGCAGGTGGCGGGCTGGCTGGCCTGTGGGGCGCTCGTCGGCGCGGCGGCGAAGCGCGCAACCGTCCGGGCGGGCGACCGGTATCTGGCCTGGCGGGCGGGCCTGCGGCGGGCCGCGATCCGCGCCACGCTCCCGGGCGCGGTCCGGTATCTGTCGGTGTTGGCGTCGGGCACCCCCAGCGAGCGCGATCTGCTGGCGCGTGCCGCGGCCCGAACCGGGGCCTACGGGGAGACGGCGGCGGCGTTTCGCGGCGTGCTCGCCACCGCGGACCTCACCGGCAGCGTCGACCGCGGACTCCGCGTTGCGGCCCGCGACACGCCCAGCCAGGCGCTGCTCGCGCCGTTTCTCGTGAAGTTCCGGGAGCACGCCGCCCAGGGACCGGACGCACTCAGGCAGTATCTCGACATGGAGGCGCGGATGCTCGCTGACAGCCGCGAGCGCGCCCAAGAGCGCGCCGCAAGCGCCCTGGAGTTGGTCGCAGAGCTGTTCGTGGTGGTGTTGGTGCTCCCGGTGTTGGTGGCGATCATCACGACCGTGGTGGGCGTGCTCGCGCCGGGGTTCAGCGCGCCGGTCGCGGTCCCGCACACCGCCCACACCACGACGGTGCGGGCGCTGCTCGTGTACGGCAGCGCGGCGTTCGTCCTGGGTGTGGGCGCGCTGGCGGCGTGGCTGGTCGGTGCGCTGCGGCCGCGCGGGCTCACCTGGAACGCGCACCGACGGTCGCGGGGGGTCGCCGTGCTCACGAACGCGCCCCGGAACCCGGCGGACACGGCGGTCGTCGCCGCGCTGCCGAGCGTCGGGGTCGCGTGCTGGCTGGCGGCCCACGAACTGGGCGCGGTGAACGCAGTTCTGATGGGGTACGTGGCGTTCGCGCTCCCGGTCGGGGCGGTGGCCGCCCGGCGCGCCCGCATCGACGACGCGAAAGACCGCGAGCTGCAGGCGTTCGTGCACGCGGTCGCGGGCCACGTCGGCCTCGGTCGGCCGTTCGGCGGCGCCGTCTCGCGGGTCGCCCGCGGCGTCGACCTGGGGGCGCTGAACCCCGACGTCGACGACCTCGCGGTCGCGCTCGCAGCGACCACGACGCCGCGGGCCGGCGGGGTCAGGCGCGCCGCGCTCGCGGGGTTCGTCGAGCGCGTCGACACCCAGCTTGCGGCCCAGACGGTCGGCCTCGTTTCGGGGGCCCTCGACGCGGGCAGCGACGCCGACGCCACGTTCGAAGCGCTCCAGTCGGAGGTGGGGCGGCTCTACCACGAGAAGCGGTCGGTGCGCTCGCGGCTGCTCGTGTACGTCGCCGTCGGCTGGACGACCGCGCTGCTGGTCGTCGGCATCACTGTCGCCGTCAGCCACACCGTGCTGGGGAGTTTCACGCAGCTGTCGGCGGTGTCGGACGCCGCCAGCGCGGGCGGGCTGTCGATCGACCCGCGCGCCGTGGACGTGGCCCGCGACCGGTTCCGGTTCTACGTCGTCACGCAGGCCACGATGCTGGCCTGTGGCTGGTTCGCGGGCGCAGCCAGCCGTGGGCGGTACAGCGCGGTGCTGCATTCGGGGGTGCTCGTCGCGGTCGCGTACGCCGTCTTCACCGGGGTGGGGCTGGGATGACGCGCGGACAGTCGGCGGTCGTCGGCGTTGCCGTGTTGGTGGCTGCGACCGTGGTCGCGGTGGCCGCGCTCACGGCGAGCGTCGGCACCGTCGTGACCGAGCACGCCGCGGCGGCCGACAGCCGCCGTGTCGCCGCCGACCTGCGGACGGCGCTCCACCCGGCGCGGACGACCGGACCCACGACCGGTCGCGTCGCGTTCGCGCGCGGCCGGCTGGCGCTCCAACCCCGGGACGTGCGCGTCCTGAACGAGACGGGGCCGGTCGCGACAGTGCACGCGAACGCGCTCCGGTTCTCGACGGGACGCCACACCGTCACCTATCTCGCCGGCGGTGTGCTCACGTCGGCCACGGCGCGGACGACCTGGGACGCCCCGGTGGCAGTGCGTGCGGACGCCGACAGCCTGGTGGTCGGCGTGCCCGCGCTCCGCGGGTCGGTCTCGATCGCCGCCGGCCGCACAGCCCGTGGGGGCGGCGCTGCCCGGTGGACGTTGCGGTCGACGGTCACCCACCGCCGCCGCCGGCTCGGCGCTGGCCGCTACCGGATCGCGATCGAAACCACGCACACCGACGCCGTCAGCGCCCGGCTGGCGGCGGCCGGCGCGACCGCGACGACGGTCCGGGCGCTCGACGACGACGGCGTTCCGAGCGTCGTCGCCGCGATCCCGGGACGACCGACGGGCACGCTGCTCGTGCACGAAACGACGGTGAGCGTCTCGTGACCCGGCATCGAGCGAGCGCACCGGTCGTGGGCAAGGCCGCGGAAGCGGGCATCGGGGTGCTGGTGATCGCGGTGTTCACCACCACGCTGTGCGGTGGCGTGGTGCCGGACGCGCGGACCGCGGCGGCCAGCGCGGTGGCGGACCGGGCGCTCGAACACGCCGCCGCCGGCGTCGAAGCGAGCGTGCCGCCGCCGCGGGAACACGCGCGTGTTGTGCGCCGCGTGTCGGTGCCGGCGACGATCCGCCATCGCGGGTACACGATCACCGCGACGAACCGGACGCTGCGCCTCCGCCACCCCACGCCGGGCGTCGGCGGCACCACGCCGCTGGTGCTCCCGGCGCGCGTGGACCGCGTGCGTGGCGACTGGCAGCCCGGCCACCGCGCCAACACCACCTGGGTTGTGCGCGTGTGCACGCCGGAGTCCGGCGGCGACCTGGTCGTTGTGCTGGCGTCGCGCCGGGCCGGCGACGCGGGAACGAGGCCGGGGTGTTCGGCGTGATGCAGCGCGGGCAAGCGAACCTGGTGGCGCTTGTGGTGGGCGTTCTGCTCGTCGGCGCGGCTGTGACGCTGGCGGTGGGGGCCGGGGCCGACGCGTTCGCGCGCGCCGACAGATCGCCCGCGGAGGCACGGCTGGCCGCATCGCTCGCCGACCGCCTGGTGTCGCCGCGTGGACCGCTGGCGGCGCGCGAGAACGTCCTGCGCGCGGACGCAGTGGCGAACGCGACGGGCGACGTCTGTCCGGCGACCACGGCCTGTCGAGTCACCGTCGGCGACACGACAGTGGCTGCAGCGGGGACGCCCGCGGGCGGCACAACGGTGCGACGCATCGTCGTTGTCGCCGACACGCACTCCCAAACGCGCACTGGCAGGGCGACGCGACTGTCCGGCGGCGGCCCCGCGCTGTCGCTTCCCCGTGGGACGACCACAGGGTCGCTTACGATCCGTGCGCCGGACTGTGCGCGCGTGCGGACCGTTCGCGCCGGCGGCCGCGTCATCCTGCACGCGCCGCGTGGGCTCAACGGAACCTACCGGGTGTCCCCGCCGGGGGGCGAGGGCACGGCGCTCTCGTTCACCGGCCGGGACTGCCAGCCGCCCCAGCCGGTCGCGGCTGTGGTGCGCGTCGAAGCCGTGAGGATCACCGAGCCCGCAGTCATGGCGGTGACAGTCGATGCCTGAACGGGGGCGTCGCGGCCAGGCGTCGCTGCCGGCCGTCGAAGCGGCGATCGGTGTGCTCGTGATCCTCGCCGTGGCGGCCACGTTCACGGTGGGCGTCCCCGGCGACGGCGGGCACACGCGGACGGCGCAGCTGGATCGGTACGCCGCCGACGCCGCGACGATCATCGAGACGACGCCGCCACACGGGAGTGGGTCCCGGATCGACGACCGCCTGAGACGACTGCTGCCGGCGTCCGTGCTGTTCAGTGTGGACACCACCAGCGGGCGGCTCGGACGGCAGCCACCGCGGACAGCACCCACGGGGCGCGCCACCGTCCACAGGGCCAACGGCACGGTCACGCTGCGGGTGTGGGACGCATGACCCAGCGCGGCCAGTTCGTGCTCGCGGGGGCTGCGGTCGCGGCGCTCGCGCTCGCATCGGTGGCGGTCGCGTACCTCCAGTTCGGATACGCCCCGTCGGTGGCGACGCCACGGCCGACCCCGAGCAGCCAGGCAGCCACCACGGTTGAGCGCGCTGTGGCGGCGGCGGCCACCGACGCAACCGGCGTGCCGTGGGCGCAGCGGCGGCGGACGCTCACCCGCGTGCAGGGGGCGCTCGCTCAGCCGCCGCCGGCCACCGCCGGGGGCGCGGCCGCCGTCGAGGTGACTGGGAACGCGACCGCGGCGGCCGGCGTCGACTGTCCGACCGGCCGCGGCCGTCGGTTCGGGGGCTGCGTCCGTGCGGGCGGGGTTGTCGTGCAGCGGCGGGCGGCCGAGGCGGTGGTGGTGGCGGTGGCGTACGACATCCGCGTGAGGACAGTGACCACGAGCACGGAGTGGACGCGGGTACAGCGGCCGGGGTGTTGGCTGCCGGACGGCTGTCAGTCGGGGGCATCGCCGTCGTCGGCCGGCGGCGACGAGCGGAGGGCGGCCGCCACGGTCCAGGCGTCGGTGGGAAGCGATGCGAGGCGCGCGTCGGCGTCGCTGCGGGCGTCCTCGATCGCGTCGTCGGGCGCGCCAAAGGTGTGGGTTCGGCACTGCTCGTAGAGGGCCGTGACCGACTGGTGGTACGCTGCGGTGGTGCGGGCCTGCGCGACCGCCTCCCGGATCGACTCCGGGGCCGCCTCTCGCGGCGGCGGGCACTCGATGTCGCCGGCTGGCGTCCCCGCGCCGACCACGACCGCTGCCGGCGGGGCGGCGTCCCGGATCGCCGTGACGACGGCCTGGGGGTCGGCAACTGCGGGCGCATCGACGACCACCACGGCGGGGTCGTGGGCGGCGATGGCGTCGGTGAGTGCAGCCGTGGTGGCTGTCGCTGTTGGCCCATCCAGGACGTCGCACAGTGCAGACGGTGTGTCGTCTGCAACCACTAGCGTCACGGCCGACTGGTTCGGGTCACGCACGGGAATATTTTTGGATTTCACTGGTGAAAAGAGTGGGACGGAACGCCGATAGCGCTGCGGTGGCGGGTGGAAACGCGTCGCGGTGGAGCCACGCGCTAATCGACGGGCAAAAGGCAACCGGCGGCGTGTGCCCCCACAGAGGAGAGTCCCCGATGAACGCAGCCCGCGTCTGGTCAACGGTGGTCGGGTTCGGTGCCGCAGCGGTGGTGTTCGCGGTGTTGTTCTGGCTGATCGGCATCCAGGAGATCATCACCGCGCTGGGGCGGGCGCGCATCCCGCTGGTGGTGGTTGCGGGCGCGCTGATGCTGGGGTGGATCGTCCTCCAGGGCACGGCGCTGTGGATCGTCTGGCGGATCCTGGACATCACCGTGTCGGTTCGGTCGGCGATCCTGGTGTTCGCGGGCACGTCGTTCGCGAACAACATCACGCCGTTCGGGCAGGCCGGCGGGGAACCGGTCGCCGCGCTGCTCACGACGAACGTCTCGGACGCCGACTACGAGACCGCGCTGGCCGCGATCGCCGGTGCCGACGCGCTGAACTTCGTGCCCTCGATCGGGCTTGCGCTCACCGGAACGGCCGCCTACGCGATCGTGAACACGGTCTCGCCGCGGCTCCGGTCGGTCGTCGGGATCGTCGGCGCGTTCGTCCTGATCGTGGGGGGGCTGGCGGTCGCCGGGTGGCGGCTGCGGACCACCATCCAAGCCGCGGTGGTGCGGGTCGCAACGCCGGCGCTGCGGTGGCTGGCGCGCGTGCTCCCGCGAGTCCCCGTGCCGTCACCCGAACGCATCGAGGCCGGGATCGAAGAGTTCGTCGCGTCCGTCGAGCGCCTGGCCGCGGATCGAACGGGCGTCCTGAAGGTGATCGGGCTCGCGACCGCCGCGTTGCTGTGTCAAGCGATCGCGATGTGGGTGGTGTTCATCGCATTGGGGTCGCCGATCCCGATCTACGTGCCGCTGTTCGTCGTGCCCGTCGGGACCATGGCCGGCATCGGCCCGACGCCGGGCGGCCTCGGCGGCATCGAGTCCGTTCACGTGGCGCTGCTGACCGCGCTCACCAGCGCCGCCGCGCCGCTGGTCGCCGCCGCCGTCGTCATCCACCGCATCGGCGGGTTCTGGCTGACGATGACGGTCGGCGGCGGGTCGCTGGCGGTCCTGCGAGCCGGCGGCAGCGACGCCGACTGAGCGCCGACGCCACCCGGCGGTGGCGGCACGGACAGCGCGTGAGTCTGCGACGGGATCACCGATCCGGACTCGTGGCTGAGGCGGGATCGAGCAATCGCGGACACGAGGTCGGAAGCGCGATATCCCCGGATATCGGAGCGTGCCAAACGCGCCAGCGGCGACGAAATCTACGCAGGTTTCTGTCTCACGTTTTCGTGTAAAATCCAGAGATCGGTCCGGAAGAGGCACGGCTTAGACCGGCACTGGGCAGACTTCGGGGCTTACAGCTCGATTAGTTCAGGGCAGGTGATAAGTGCTGAGCGCCGAGCGTCCATATGATTCCCCTTGACATATGGATGATTCTGCTCTATCTTTTCTTGATTCCGTTCGTGTCAGTCACCCTTCTTGCTCTATTTTTCCACCCAGCCGATCGGGCTGACCGAGAAACCCCATAGCCGTCGAAGGGAAGGCTACGCCTCACGAGTGGTGGACATGATCGGCGCGGAGAACTTGATGTTCGCTACGGACCTTCCCCATCCTGACTTCGATACGCCGGAAGAACTGTACCGCCGTATCAGTGGACAGCTGGATGATTCGGAGGTTCGAGAGATCATGGGCGGCAACGTCGTTGACGTCTTTGGCTTCGACGTAACTGAATCTTAATATGTCCACGAACAGATACCGCATCGATCAGACGAGCGAGTTGAGCGAACATGGGTCACGGGTCGTCAGAGAGGTAAACGGGATCACAGTTGCCGTCCTCAACGTGGAGGGCGAGTACCACGCTATCTCGAACAGGTGCCCCCACGTCGGCGGGCCCCTGCAAAAAGGGGCGCTGACCGGCTACGCCGACGTCACGGACGAGCAGGACACTGAGAAGATAGTCGAATGTCCGTGGCACTGCTGGCGGTTTGACGTCACCTGTGGCGGGAATATTGACGACTCTGAGTACAAGCTCTCGACCTACAACGTAGAAGAGCAAGACGGCGAACTCTTCGTCGTGCTGTGAGCCGGGCGACCAGCGTTACTCCCGTTGGCCCCGTGGGACCCACGTCCTGTCTTTCTGCCCAGTGTACTTCGAGCGCGGCCGGATTAGGCGGTTGTCCGCCAGTTGCTGGAGACAGTGGGCCGTCCAACCACCCGAACGGGCGATGGCGAACGTCGGCGTAAACAGGTCCCGGGGGATTCCGATCCCGTGAAGCAGCACTGCTGTGTAGAACTCGACGTTCGTCTCGAGCTCGATGTTCGGTTTGTACTCCTTGAGGAGGGTGACAGCGATATCCTCGAAGTCTTGCGCCATCTCGAAGAACTCCGAGTCCTTGTTCTGGTAGAACTCCTCGGCTGCTGTCGAGAGCACCTCTGCGCGGGGGTCACGGGTGCTGTACACTCGGTGACCGAAGCCCATCAGTCGCTCATCGGCCGCCAGTTTCTCGCGGAGTACGTGTTTAGCCCCAGTGAATTTCGGCACTGTCTCGTAGCAGGCGACCAATCGGGGAGATATGCACCCTCAGCAAGGGCTAATTGAACTTCTTCAGGGATGGTCTCCGCTCGGAAACCATCCCGGTGACCCTGCTGAGGTAACGCTGAGGTGGTCATAGTGGATAGGGATGACCTCAGCAAAGACGAACTTCTCTCACGGTTTCTCCAAATGGAAGAGCGAATCGACGAGTTGGAGGAGAAACTCGAGCAGAAGGACGAACGAATCGAAGAACTCGAAACACGTCTTCGCAAATACGAGAATCCACATACACCGCCTAGTAAGCGACGGTCGGGGACTGACGAGTCCCCGACCTCTCAAGACGACGAAGACGACGATGTCCGAACTGACGGCGGCACCCCCGGACGAAAAGACGGTCACGACCCGGAGTGGCGTTCTACAACTGATCCCGACGAAGAAATCGAAGTCACCTGTGACTGTTGTCCTGAGTGTGGCGACCACTTCGACGAGTCGGTGGGCGTCAGCCCCCGACTCGTCGAGGAGATCCCTGATCCGCAGCCCCCAGAAATCACCCGGTACAACCGCCACTACTACCAGTGCGATTCCTGTGGAACAGAGACAGTTGCGGCTCACCCCGACTGCCCCGATGAGGGGCAGTTCGGGGTGAACGTCATCGCTCAATCAGCTCTGTCACGGTACGATCACCGCCTTCCCTACCGGAAAATCGCTGACCGCTTCGAGCAACTGCATGAACTCGAACTCTCGGGTGCATCCGCGTGGCACGCGACCGAGCGCGCTGCGCGCGCCGGTCGCTGTGAGTACGAGCAGATCCGTCGAGAGATCCAAGATGCCGACGTGGTCCACATCGACGAAACAGGCATCAAACGTGACGGTGAGCAGGCGTGGATTTGGACGTTCAAGACCGCTCAGCATACGTTATACGCGGTGAGAGAGAGTCGCGGGAGTGATGTTCCCGCGGAAGTCCTCGGCGAGGACTTCGCGGGAACGGTCATCTGTGACGGGTGGACGGCGTACCCAGCTTTCAGCAGCAACCTCCAGCGGTGTTGGGCGCATATTCTTCGAGAGGCTGAAGACGCCGCCGAAAAGCAGGCAGAAGGTGAACCGATCTACCACGCTCTCAGACAGGTGTACGTCGCTCTCCAGGCCCGGCTGGAGAGCGACCCAAGTCCTCGTGAGAGAGCAGACCTCCAGCGTGTGGCGCGAAGAGAGCTTGAATCGCTGATTGAACGGTCAGTACCCGACGGACCAGTGGCAACACTGCTCGGGAAGATCGAAGGAGGTCTTGACCACTGGCTCACCTTCGTCGGTGAGCCAGCGGTCTCTCCGACAAACAATGCCGCAGAGAACGCGCTTCGTGAGCCAGTAGTTCTCCGGAAAATCATCGGAACGCTCCGCAATGACCGAGGAATGTTCGTTCACGAGACGGTCTTGTCCCTGCTGGCGACGTGGCGCCAGCAGGGACGCAATCCATACGAAGAGCTTCGTCGAGTCGTCAGCAGCAATGAGATGCTCTCACGGGCTCACGCTGTGCCGGCTGTCGAGACCTCGGGGTAAACACGTACCTCGCGGATATAACTCTCGGCGTTACCGGCCTCCGTGATGTCGAGAAGCATATCCAGCACCGGGCCCGGGGCACCGCCGTGGAGCGGCCCTTTCAGGGCGCCGACTGAGCCGGTGAGCGACGAGTACATGTCAGATTCCGTCGACACAATCGTCCGACCGGTGAACGTCGAAGCGTTGAGACCGTGGTCGACAACCGTGTTCAGGTACGTCTCCATGCCCCGAACCTCGGCCTCGGTCGGCTCCTCCCCAGTCAGCATGTACAGGTAGTTGGCAGCGTGGCTGAGGTCCGCCCGTGGCTCGACGGGCTCCTCACCGTTTTTCACCCGCCAGTAGGTAGCGACGATGGTCGGGAACAGGACTACACGTCATCGCAGAAGGTGACCACTAGGATGACCACAAGTATCGAGGCGACATATCGGAGGCAGGACACCTCGAAGTGTACGACGATGGTAGTACTTCGTCCTCACAGGAGACGTGTACGACGGCTTCACATCGGTCGAAAGCAGGTCCAAAGTCGTCCGAGAGGTGCAGGACGACATCTCCCCAAACAGCAGACGTTCTCTTTCACGGGCCAGCAGAAGCCTGTGCGCGAGCAGGAGTTCGACGGAGGGCAGACAGATGCAACTCCCGAGCAGGTGCGTCAGACGATACGAGCCTACGTCAAGACCGACAGCCACGATGTCAGCCGAGAGGTACTCCGCCTGTGGCGAGGGAGTGAGGAAGGGCGACCGTCTGCATCGGAGGTCGATATGGCCTTCGTCGCATAACTTCACTACTGGTGTCGAGGCGACCAGCAGTTGATCGACGAGTGTTGCCGAGCCTCAGGGCGGATGCGTTCGAAGTGGGACGAGGTACACTTCGCAGGCGGAGCCACATATGCTGAGATGAACATAGAGAACGTCTGTCGAACCAATAGCGACACCTTTGGAGAGAGGTACATGGAGAGAGCATGGTTGTTCGGGAATTTCGACACCCCCAGTGTTATCTCGCTGTGCATCAACGGAGGTACACAGGGTGTTTCGCATATACGGTACATCTCGTACAACCCCTTCATACAACACTATGACAATCGGGCTCTCTGTTACTTCCCCCCAATAAACTGATACTATAGCGATGTCTATAATCCCTATTTTTATATACGTTTGGTAAGTGATTATTCCTATGGGAGTGATAAAAGGAACTGTTAGTGGACTTGGAGCGGTTGGTGGAGGTGTGGCAGCAATACCTCTCGGTGGTCTTCCGGCATTTATAATTGGAGCAATGGCTGGTACAGTTGTTTCAGATATTTCTATGTACTTATTAGGAAATACGCCGAAAAAAGGACGAAAGATTGGTATAATGAAGGGGATTGCGGCTTCAACAGGAAGTATAGCCGGATTATTTTTTGCCGGAGTTCCAAGTATGATGGCAGGTGCATTTATAGGTAGTTTAGTTGGTGATATAATTGGTCTATAATAGACAAAACCTGATGGGAATTGAAGCAGTAGGGGAGTGCGGAGAGAATTCGGTTCTGTTCAGGCGTTGCTTCGCCTAACTTCTCTCATCTGTTGTCTAATTGCTGCTTCTGCCTCTGCGGCTGACTCTTGCACACTCGGACCTAGTTCCACACTATTTCCGTCTGCTGTCCGCACTTCTAGGTACGTTGCTCCTCCTGACTGGTGCGTTTCAATGCTGGAAACTTGGTCATAAAAGAACTCTTTATTCGTGCCTCCTTCTGATTTTCCTCTCTGTTTCATATCCAAGACAGCACCTTGATTTACGTTAAAAGATGTGTCGGATACCAATATTGCAGTACTCCTATATTTTGATGCAGGCTCAACCAAAGGTGGCGAGTCTCCTACTGCAAAGTTAAGCGAAAAGGATTCAGCGTTATCCATATCAATGCCACGAGCAGCGGCTCTCGCTGTTTCATCATAGAACTGCTCCTTAATTGGTGAATATTTGGAATTTATTTCACTAACGCCCCAGTACCAGACCGCTATACCTGCTAATAATCCTATGGTAATGAATGGAACTATAGCCTCAATAGCTACCCCCACAATTGCTGAAATAATTGTTGTTCCAACAATCGCAAGTGATGGGTTCCAACCGATTTTCCACCGAGTGCCTGAAATGTTTTCCGCCATTATCAGAAGATAATGTCCCAGTCACTTATATTTTTATGATAGAATGAAGGACAAGCGACTCCGCCGATGTGAATGACAGCAAGTGTGGTCATCTCGACACCCCAGCTGTGTTATCTTGCCTGTCTATTACTCGATACGTGGTACTCCGGATTTCTAATTGCATCATCATTTCCTGCATACAATACTATGACCATCGGGCGGTCGAATCGAGATGAGGGCATTAAGAATCGTTAAAGTAAGTAACATGGGTTATACCCGGACCAATTTCCGCGGCTGGGGTGGCCTCCTTCTGTGGCGCGAGTTCGCCGCGCTCTAAAAAAACACGCCGCTCAAGGCTTTTACGATCGAGTAAGGACATTAGACGATTTCGGGCAAAAGGCTCTAGTTGCCCCGATACGCTCGGCTATACGTGAACGCACGACGGTGCAACTCCGCTCGGCTCTGAATCGTCTGGTGAGAAAATCCGCCCTCCCCGATTTGAACGGGGGGCAAGTCGATCTACAGTCGACTGCTCTACCAGTCTGAGCTAAGGGCGGACGCACTCGTATGTAGGCTGTGGCCGAAATTTAAGGGTTGTCATTCGCGGTGGGTGGATGCCGCCCCCATGCCCAAAGCTTATCCCGGAACCGTTCAGTGATGTAGCTAGTTGCAATGTCGAAAGTCACGTTCCGCGCGGACGACGACCTCGTTGCCGCGGTCGAAGACCTCGACGCCTCGAAAAGCGAGGTGATGCGCAACGCGCTCCGTGCGTACCTCACCACCCACGCTGCGGCCGACGACGTCCCCGTAGAGGGCGCAAACACGCCGGTGCGTGGGGCTGCGACCGACGCGCAAAAGGACGTAAACGTCACGATTCGCGTGTCGTCCCCGTCGGCGGTTGAGGAGGTGCGAACGACCCCGGCCAGCGGGGGGCGCGCGGACGCCGAGGAACCCGGTGACGACGGCGAGACCGACGCGGAGCACGCCGACACATCGGCGACGGGCGACGAGAGCGTGTGCAGTCAGTGCGGGGCGGAGCTGTCAGCCGACCACGTCTACTGTCCGAACTGCGGTGGGAAGGCGACGCATCGCGTGTTCTGCGAGTGCGGCGACGAGATTCGGGCGGACTGGGCGTTCTGTCCGCGGTGTGGCCGCCGAACGGTGTCCGGGGACGCCCTCGACAGCGCATAGTAAGACATCTGTTTACACCGCCGTTAATTATTTATTCTAAGCTCCTGTGTGTTCTCGTACGTGAGACGGTCGTCTTACACAGAACCACCGGACTGCGCTGCCCCTTGGCGTCAGAACGGCCGTGTAAGACACGGAGACGGGAAACCGGGTCCGTCTTACCAACACGGGGATACAACAATGGAGCGTGTGACACTCCGGATTCCGGAACAACAGATCGACGAGGTGGAACAGATGGTCGAACGCGGGAAGTTCCCTAATCGGAGCGAGGCGATTCGCTCCGCTGTTCGAGAGATGATTGATGAACACACCGACAAGACTGGTGCAAAGAGCTGGGCGAAAGTTTAACCATGCAAGATATCGTCCAGGACGCACTTGACAACGCCGAGGCGGAACAGCGCGAAATGGATGGCGACGGCGATGGTGACGAGTTCGGAGACCCCCGGATCGTCATCGTCGGTTGTGGCGGCGCAGGCAACAATACGGTCAACCGACTGTACAACATCGGCGTCGAAGGCGCGGACACGGTAGCGATCAACACTGACAAACAGCACCTGAAGATGATCAAAGCCGACACGAAGATCCTCGTCGGCAAGTCCCTGACCAACGGCCTCGGTGCGGGTGGCGACCCCTCGATGGGCGAGCGCGCCACCGAGATGGCCCAGGGAACGATCAAAGAGGTGCTCGGGGACGCGGACTTGGTGTTCGTCACCGCCGGCATGGGCGGTGGCACGGGGACCGGTGCAGCGCCGGTCGTCTCGAAGATCGCCAAAGAGCAGGGCGCAATCGTCGTTGGGATGGTGTCGACGCCGTTCAACGTCGAGCGCGCTCGCACGGTCAAAGCCGAGGAAGGCTTGGAGAAGCTGCGCGAGAAAGCCGACTCGATTATCGTCCTCGACAACAACCGGCTGCTGGATTACGTCCCGAACCTCCCGATCGGGAAGGCGTTCTCCGTGATGGACCAGATCATCGCGGAAACCGTCAAGGGGATCAGCGAGACGATCACCCAACCCAGCCTCATCAACCTCGACTACGCCGACATGACTGCGATCATGAACCAGGGCGGCGTCGCGGTGATGCTCGTCGGGGAGACCCAGGACAAAAACAAGACCAACGAGGTCGTCAAAGACGCGATGAACCACCCGCTGTTGGACGTCGATTACCGGGGTGCCAGTGGCGGCCTCGTCCACATCACTGGTGGGCCGGACCTCACGCTGAAGGAGGCCGAGGGTATCGCGGACAACATCACCGAGCGGTTGGACGCGAGCGCGAACGTCATCTGGGGGGCGCGGATCCAGGAGAGCTACAAGGGCAAGGTGCGCGTCATGGCGATCATGACCGGCGTGCAGTCCGCGCAGGTGCTCGGCCCGAGCACGCAGAAGCAGGCGGACAAGTCCCGCCGCGAGCTGCAGGACGTCGACTCCAAGCAGCGCGCGGCCGACGACGCTGGAGCCGGCGGGTTCGGTGGCGCACACTCGGACGGCGGCCAGGACGAAGTCGAGCAGGAAAACGGCCTCGACGTCATCCGATAACGGACCGTGGGGCCGTCGGCCGATTCTTTTCGCGCGTGTTAGACGGACGTGACGGCGTCGACGAGCGTGCATTTCCGGCAGCGGTCGCGGGTGGTCGGCGCGCCACAGTCGCTGCATTCGCCGACGTCAGCGTCGTCAGTGTTGTATTCGTCGGCAGCGATGCCGGCGAGTTCCTCGTAGCCGGCCATGATCGAGTGACGGGTGCCGGGGCGGCGGTCTTCGAGTTCGAGGAGGACCTCCTGGAGGTCGCTGCGGAAGGACTCACTGGCGTGTGGGCATTCCGCCATGTGCACGGGGAGGTCCCGCAGCTGGGCGTACAGCGCCACCTCTTTTTCCGGGATGTCTCGGAGGGGTTTCGCGCGCGGGATCATGGCGTCGAGTTCCGCACGGTCGTCGAAGGAGCCGAGGCTGGCGTCGAAGTGGGTGGCGATCTGTGTGACGTTGCCTTCGAGGATGTTCATGAGCGCGGTTTCGGCTTCGTCGTCGAGGTTGTGGCCGGTGAGGAGTTTGTCCGCGTCGTACTCGTCGGCGTATTTCGCGAGGAGGTCCCGGCGGAAGACCCCACAGTACGCACAGGGCGCCATGTCGAGGGGGTCGTCGTCGGCCACGTCGTCCATGGCGACGTCGAACTCCTCGCGGTAGGTGACGAGCTCGTGGCGGATGTCGCGGTCGGCGGCCAGCGTCGTACAGGCGTCGAGGCTCTCGTCGCGGTAGCCCGCGATGCCCTCGTGGATCGTGAGCGCGATCAGCTCGACGCGGGGGTCGTCGCGGAACGTCTCCTCGATGAGGTCCGTGAGCACCGCGCTGTCCTTGCCGCCCGAAAGCCCGATCACCCACGTCTCGGGGTCGTCGGGAGTGGTGTCCGGGGAGAGCATGTTGTCGGTGCGGATGCGGCGACGCACCCGGCGCTCGACGCTGTCGAGGAAGTGTGGCTCACAGAGGTGCGCGCCTGAGTACGCCGCGTGCATCACCGCGTCGCGGTCGCACTTCGTGCAGTCCATCGGTGCGGGGTAGCGGCGGCGGTTGTTTCACGGTTTCGAACGGCCGGTGTCGCAGTCAGGCCGTCGACTCGGCGTGGAACCACGCCGACAGCGTGGTGATCGCCTGCGTTTCGACGCCGTGGGGGACGAAAACGAAGGGGATGGGGGAGTCGAACGCGCGGTCCCCGTACAGCCCCCAGTCGCCGACCGATCGCGTGGTGCCGCCGTAGGCGATGGGGATGTCTTCGAGGGCTTGTGGCTCGTATTCGGGGACGTAGGAGTGTTCGATCCAGACTTCGTGGACCGGCACCCCGAGGGCGTCCGCGAGGCGGGGTTCGAGGCGGTCGGCGTTCCCGGTGAGCCAGTCACTGAACGCGTCGATGTCGGCGTCCGTGGCACGTGGAGGGTCGTCGGCGGGCGCGGAGGCCGACGCCGTGGTGTCGCCGACGTCCACGCGGGCGGCGTACGCGACCCGGTGTTTCCAGCAGGTCTCGGGGAACTCGCGGCTGCGAAACCGCTCGTACAGCGTGGCAAGCGTCGAGTCGGGGTTGTCGCGGGCGGCGACCCGGAGGCGTTCGAGGATGGTGTTGTCGTCGATGCCGCGATCGAGCACGGCGTCGATGGTGATCGGTGGGGTGTCCCGCATGGCCGCGAGCGCTGCCAGGAGTTCCCGGAGGAGCGCGTGGGCGAACACCGACTTGTGGTGTTGGGTCACCCACATGTAGAGGGCGATCCGGCCTTCGAGGTAGTTCCCGATGGTCGAGAGGGCTTTGTCCGACAGCGCCAGCCCCTCGTCGGGGTGGGCGGTGTAGGAGGCGACCATGCGGGCGGTGTCGAAGCTCAGCACGTCCGCGCCGGTCATCTGGTTGTCCCGCGTGATGTAGTCGAGGCGGTCGACGTCGATGGGGCTGTGGAGGATCTGGGCGGCGACGCCGTGTTGCCAGCGCCCGCCGCGCTCGTAGGCCAGGCTGTACCCGAGGATGTGCGCGCACACTGCGTGCGGGTCGACATCCATGGCCGTGATGGCGTCGGCGAACTCCCGGCAGACGAACAGGCAGCCGAACAGTTCGTGGGGGCTGGCTTCCCGCAGCGGCGCGTTCCCGACGCCGGCGTCCGCGAACGTCGCGTGGAGGCCGTGGTCGGCGAGGCGATCGAGGATGGCGCTGCGGTCGAGGTAGCGCTCGCCGAGGTGGGAGAACGGCGGGTGGCCGACGTCGTGGAGGAGGGCAGCACACTCGAGCGTGCGCTGGATGGCGTCGAGTTCGGTGGTGGTGGCGTCCTGGTGGAAGTACGGTTGTGTGCGGAGGTTCTCGAAGACGGTTTTCGCGAGGTGGTAGACGCCCAGCGAGTGCTCGAAGCGGGTGTGGTTTGCGCCCGGATAGACGAGGGTGGTCGCGGACAACTGCCGGACGTGGCGCAGCCGCTGGAACGGTTTGCGGTCGATGAGCCCATCGACGAGGGCGGCGTCCAGTTCGATGTAGCCGTGGACTGGGTCTTTGAGTTGCGTGGGTGGCATGGTGACAGAGCGGGTGGCCCGCTGAGAGAGTATTGGACCAACGGCGGGCAGCCGCGTCCGTGTTTCGGTTCAGGCGTAGGCGTCGAACTCGCGGCCGAACACGGCGAAGTACGCGACGCCGAGCAGCCCGGTCACTGTCGCGAGCGTGAACGAGAGTTCGGGGCCAGCGACCAGGACGGCATCCAGGAGTGGCACGGGGACCGCCCAGTCGCCGCCGTACAGCAGGCCGCCGACGGCCGCACTCGGGATGACGATCGTGTTCCGGACGAGATAGTAGGTCCCGGTGATGCGACCGCCGGCGTCCTGTTCGGCGGGCCCGACGATGAGCGCCTTGTGCGCGGGGAGGCCGGCGAACCGCAGCCCGGAGAACGCGAACAGCGCGACGAGCACCCACTGGTCGGCGGGCGCGTTGATGAGCAACACGGGGAACACCGCGTACACGAGGAAGCCGAGACCGACAACGGGCTTCAGGCCGGTGCGTTCGGCGAGCTTCGAGACGGGGACCTTCGTGAGGATGGCGACGACCATCTCGACGGCGAGCAGAACGCCGAAAAAGGCTTCCGGGGAGAGTGAGACGCCGAAGCCCCTGAATCCGACGCCCAGGTATCGTGTAACGACGACGACGAAGAAGACGTAGACCAGCCCGTTCGCGAACCGGATCAAAGTGTCCGCGATCAGCAGCGGGCGCAGGGTCTCCGGCATCGCCGCCAGATCCGCTCGGATGGTGTCGAGCCCTTCGAAGGAGTCGCCGACGGTGTCCTCGGACGCGTCGTAGAGGTACTGCTGGGCGACCGTGGCGACGGCCGCAAACCCGGCCGCGAGCAGGAGGACGTACCGGAAGCCGACCTGGAACTCGGTGGCGGCGAGCACGGCGGCGGCGATGGCGGGGCCGAGCAGGAACCCCACCCGGCGGAAGATTTCGGTGCTCGCGAACCCCATGGCGAGCCTGCTTGGCTCGGTGGCTTGTTTCACGATGGCGAACGTCGCGCCGAGCCCGAACGACTTCCAGGCCTGGGTGAGAAAGAGCCCGACGAACACCCACAGCCACGCGCCGACCGCCCAGCCACCGAGGTCCAGTGGCCCCAGTGCGATCTCGGGGACGACGACGCCGGGCAGCGACGGGGCGGCCGCCCACACCAGGAAGCCGGCGGTGGTGACGACGGCGAACGCGGTGAGCGCGACGCGAGAGCCCACGCGGTCCGAGAGCGCGCCACCCGGGTAGGGGTAGACCGCCGAGATGAGGTTGCCGAGGCTGCCGTAGAGGCCGACGATCGCGCCGCCAGCGCCGAGCGTGTAGATGTACTCGGGGACGTACCG
Source organism: Halobacterium sp. MBLA0001 (assembly GCF_049705385.1). NCBI lineage: Archaea > Methanobacteriati > Methanobacteriota > Halobacteria > Halobacteriales > Halobacteriaceae > Halobacterium > Halobacterium sp. MBLA0001. The sequence continues at coordinate 931,827 of NZ_JBNAMQ010000007.1, read as the reverse complement.
GGTGGTCATCTGGAAGGCGAGGCTGAACACCAGCATCGCCGCCGACAGCACGAGCACGTCGGGCTGTAGCGCGAAGAACTGGCGATAGGAGTCGAGGGCGTCGACGCCGTCGGTGGTGGTGTCGTCGGACATACGCGATGGCAGGCGCGCTACCCACGAAACTCCCGGGGTGTGGGCGGCAGTCGGCGTCCCGGAACGGTTTTTCACGCGCGACGGGTATTCAGGGCATGGACCGCGAGGCCGCCGTCGACCGCGTCGAGGCACTGCTCGATACGGTCATCGACGAGGAGATGCCCGTGCCCGTCCGAGAAGTGTGGGCGTACGGCGACGTGGCGCTCGGGCTCGATCCCGTCGACAGGCTCGACGTCTACCTCACGAAAGACGTGTTGTTGCGGGGCGACGACGCCGACCGCGCCGACGAGTTCGAGCGCGAGTACGGGGTGGCGGGCGTCGGGAAGACGGTGCGGGCGTCCTGGGCGGACGCCCACCCCGAGCACGTGCGCGCAAACGACAGCGGGCACGTCGCGCCCGAGCGCTGTCTCGGTGCGCACCTCGTGGGCGACGACGAACCCATCCACCTGGAGGTCTGCAACGCCGGCTTCGAGGACAACGTCACGCAACGCCTGGAGGGCGCGCTGGCCACCGAGACCTACGAGCACGTCCTCGATCCCAGGGGGGTGTGCGTGTACGCCGACGGACGCCGCGGCACCGACGCCATGGCGAAGCTCCGGGCCGGCGAGCTCGTCTTCCCGACGCTCGCGGAGGCCCTGGAGATGCTGGGCGCTGACGAGGCGGACGCCGAACTCGCCGCCGACGCGGTGGACGCGCGCCGGGATCGCGCGACGGGCGCGACGGTGCGCGGCGACGTGGTGTGAGCGCCGGGGGGCCGGCGCTGACACGTCCGCTTATGCCTCGAAGCCGTCCTCGAAGACGAACGTGCCGTTGCGCTGGACGATCTCGCCGTCGATCTCGATGAACGAGTCCTCGCTCATGTCGACGATCATGTCCGTGTGGACCGCGGAGTCGTTGAACTCGCAGTCTTCGGGCACACACTCGTCGATCGCGCCGCCGACGGCGAGGTGAACGGTGTCACCCATCTTCTCGTCGAACAGCATGTTGTACGTGAACCGGTCGATGCCGCGGTTCATCCCGATCCCCAGCTCGCCCAGCCGCCGCGCGCCCGCATCAGTGTTCAGGATGCCCGCAAGCACGTCCTCGTTCTGCTCGGCGCTGAACGACACGACGTCACCGTCCTCGAAGGTCAGCGCTGCGCCCCGAATCTCGTTGCCCTGGCGCATCAGCGGCTTGTCGAAGTACACCTCGCCCGCCACGGAGTCCGGAACGGGGGCGGTGAACACCTCGCCCGCGGGCATGTTGTGGTCGCCGTCGTCGTTGCACGCTCGCATTCCGTCGACGCGCATCGTGATGTCGGTGGTGTCCCCGGAGACGATGTGCACCGTCTCAGCGGGGTCGAGGATCTCCACCAGTTGGGACTGGAACTCGCTTTGCGCGGCCCAGTCCTTGTTCACGGCGTCGTAGACGAACTCCTCGTAGGCCGCCGTGCTCATCCCGGCCCGCTGGGCCCCCGCGGCAGTGGGGTGCGTGGTGATGACCCACCGCGTGTCCAGTCGCTGCTCGGAGATCGGTTTGTGGGCGCGGCTGCCCGCCTGCGACATCTCCGGGGGGACGTCGCTGGTTTCGAACGCGTTCGGGCCGCCGCCGATCAGGAACACCACGTCGGTCTCCTCCATGGCGGCGAGCTCGTGGTCTTTGGTCGTGTAGTCGGCTTCGTCCATCGCCCGTGCGTACGCCCTGGTGGCCCGCGGGAGCGACCACGACAGCGACGGCCGGGCGCCCCGCTGGCCGAGCGCCTCGTAGAGCGCGACGACCAGCGCCTCGGCCTGCCGGCTCGCCCTGATGGTCACCATGTCGCCGCGGCGCACGTCCGCGCACTGGTCGACGAGCACCTCGGCGTGGCGGCGCACTCGTGTGTCCATGCGCCCGGCGATGCTGGCCCGCAAGGTAGTGCTTTCGGAAGCCCGACGGCTACGCGGTGTCGTCGTCGGGAAGGCGGCCAACGGTCACGTAGAACGGCACGGTTTCCCGTCGGACGTACTCGCCGGCCTGCATCTGGGCCACGACATCGCGGCCCATCTCGCGCCACGCCGCCCGCAGCTCGTCGTAGGCGCTGTCGGCAAGCCCGCCGGCGGCGAGCTCGGGGCGCTGGTCGGCCAGCCGGTCGGCGGTGGCCTTCCGGGCGGCCGCGTCCAGGTCGCCGTCGTCGTAGGGCGGCTCGGTGACGCGCACGTGTTCGTGGCGCGTCGTGGACACGTCCCGGAGGCCGGCGTCGGCCAGCACGTCGGCGGCGTCCGCGCCGAGCGTGACATCCGTGTGGACGCCGTCGACGTAGAACTCGCGGGCGCGCGCCGACAGCGCCGACTCCGCGGCGACCGTCGACGCCACGGTGACGGCGCTGTTGTCGGGTTCGATGACGGCGACCAGCTCCGAGGAGACGCGCGCGAACTCCTCGACGGCGGCCGCCGGCTCCGGGAGGTTGATCAGCAGCGCCTGGCAGGCAACGAGGTCGCAGGCGTCGTCACGGACCGGCAGCCGGGTGGCGTCGCCGGCGACCCGGTGGGCGGCACCGTCGGCCGTGTGCCCCAGCAGCGTGGTGTCGGCGTCCAGCGCGACCACCGGCGCTGACGACTCGGCGGCCAGGACGCGCGCGAACTCGCCGGTGCCCGCACCGACATCGAGGATGCGTGACCGGTCGGACAGGCGCAGGTCGGCGAGCGCGTCGCGGTCACGCCACATGCCGCGGCGCGTCTCGGTGAGGTAGTCGGCGCTGAACTCGCGCACGCTCGCCCCGATGTCGTGTGGCGGCGAAAAACTGACGGGTCATCGTCCGCCGCGCACTCCCGGAAGACGGGACCGGCCGGGAGTGGGGGATGGCAGGCGGACGCACCTGATCCAACGACCCACGATGACTTAGTTCCGGCTGAGACTGAAACGCGGGTTTGACCGACTGGGTTACGCCCGGAGGTCGCGGACGCGGTCGATGTTCCACGCGAAGCCTCTGCCGTCCTCGTGGGGCGTCTCCAGCACCAGCGGAACGTCGGCGATGGCGTCGTGGTTGATGAACGCGCGCATGCCCGCCTCGCCGATGTGTCCCTCGCCGATGTGGGCGTGTTCGTCCTTGTTCGTACCGCAGGCGTGCTTGGAGTCGTTGAGATGGACGTACTGCAGGTGGTCGAGGCCGACCACGTCGTCGAACGCCGCGAGGGTGTCGTTGACCGCCGCCTCGGTGGAGAGGTCGTAGCCCGCGGCGAAGGCGTGGGCGGTGTCGATGCAGACGTCGAGGTCCTGGTCGGAGCGAGTCAACACCTCGTGGAGGTGCTCGAAGTCACCGCCGAGCTTCGTGCCGGAGCCGGCGTCGCTCTCGATGAGGACGGTCACGTCGTCGGGGATGTCGAGCTCGTCGAGGGCGGACGCGGCGTTGTCGAGACCGTCGTCCACGCCGGCGCCCGTGTGTGCGCCGAGGTGGACGTTGACGTATGGGATGCCGAGGGTGTGTGCGGCATCGACCTCCGCCTGCATGCTGTCGATGGATTTCGCGCGGAGGTCGTCTTTGGGCGTGCAGAGGTTCACGAGATACGACGAGTGGATGACCCAGGGGCCATCGAGGTCCGCCGCGGTGCCCTCGCGGAACGCCGCCGCTTCGTCGGCACCAATGTTCGGGTCCTGCCAGACCTGCGGGGAGTGCGTGAAGATCTGCCCGCAGTTCCCGCCGACGTCGAGCTCGTTCGTGACGGCGTTATCAACACCACCCGCGATGGAGACGTGTGCACCGACGCGCATACACGTAGTCTGCCGCCGCCCGGACTTAGCGGCTTCGGAGACGGTGGGGTTATGCGTCGCCGGGCGCGGTTCGATCCCGCACCCACGCGTCGGCGGCGTACTTCTCGGCGGCGAGGTCCCGGGCGCGCGCCAGTTCCGCGTCGGTCCACTCCCCCTCGTCGGCGTCCGCCCACTCACCGAGCGCCCGCTCGACGGCCGTGACTGCGTCGGCCCGGTCGACGCCGGCCTGGGATTCGATCGTGGTCACGTGCTCGCGGAACGCCGCGGGCGTGGTGTCGGGGTCCGAGAACACCGAGAGGTGGCGCTCGGCGTCGAGCGCGAAGCTGAGCGAGCCGTGCTGGATGACCGCGTCCGCCCGGCGGTACTGGGCGTTCCCGCTGATCTTGCGGCCGGGATCGCCGGCGACGATGTCGTGGGCGGGGTTGAGTGCGCGGAGGTAACAGGCCGGCTGGTGGAGCGCCGGCTGTTCGGTGTCGGTGAACCGGGCGTCGATGCCGAGCCGGTCGAAGGCGTCGAAGACGGGGGTACAGAGCAGCTCGTAGGTGTCCATGAGGTCCCCGGGGAGTTCGTCGGCGGGCGCGACGATGGAGTAAGAGATGTCGGCGTGTGCGTCGTGGTAGATGCCGCCGCCGCCGGTCTGGCGGCGCGTCACGTCGATGCCGGCGTCCGCGGCGGCCGCCCAGTCGACGGAGTCGGTGGCCTGGCGGTACCCCATCGAGAGCGTGTCCGGCGTCCAGGTGTAGACGCGGACCGTACGGGGGCCGCCGTCGGCGGCCGTCTGGGCGGCGATCTCGTCGAGGGCCATCTGCATCGGCCCGGGGCGGGTGTCCTCGCGAATCAACCGCCAGTCGCGGTCGGCCAAGTCCATGCGCGTGCTTTCCGGGGGAGCAAGAAAAGCGGTTCGTCACCCTGGGGCCGGGGCGTCTCGTGAGTTGGGGGAGGTTATTTAATGGCGTGCCGTGTCCTTCCGAACACATGTCAATCACGAGTGTACCCGGTGTGGTCGATGCGGGGGTGCTGGGCGCGCAATCGGCGGCCGCGGTCCGCGAGAACGCGCTGTTGAGTTCGTCGCTGTGGGTGAACGTCGCGCTCGCGGGGATCGCGATCCTCGTGTTCGTGTATATGGGACGCACCATCAGACCGGGACGACCGCGGCTCATCTGGGGGGCGACGCTGATGATCCCGCTGGTGTCGATCTCCAGCTACCTCGGGCTGCTGTCGGGGCTCACCGTGGGGATGATCGAGATGCCCGCCGGGCACGCGCTGGCCGGCGAGATGGTGCGCAGTCAGTGGGGGCGGTATCTCACGTGGGCGCTGTCGACGCCGATGATACTGCTGGCGCTGGGGCTGCTGGCGGACGTCGATCTCGGCAGTCTGTTTACCGTGATCGCGGCCGACATCGGGATGTGCGTGACGGGGTTGGCGGCGGCGATGACCACGTCGGCGCTGCTCTTCCGGTGGGCGTTTTACGCGATCAGTTGCGCGTTCTTCGTGGTGGTGTTGTCCGCCCTAGTGACCGACTGGGCGGCGTCGGCGTCGAGCGCCGGCACCGCGGAGATCTTCGACACGCTGCGCGTGCTCACGGTGGTGCTCTGGCTCGGATACCCCATCGTGTGGGCGGTCGGCGTGGAGGGGCTGGCGCTCGTGCAGTCCGTGGGAGTTACGTCCTGGGCGTACTCGGTGCTTGACGTCTTCGCGAAGTACGTCTTCGCGTTCATCCTGTTGCGGTGGGTGGCGAACAACGAGCGGACCGTGGCGGTCGCCGGCCAGACGCTTGGCACCATGTCAAGCGACGACTGAGCGCCGCCAGGACGGCGGCCGGCTGATCGCGGCGGCTGTGCGCTTCAGGAGGCTTATACCCGGTGGCCGACTACGCGTGAGTGAATGGTGCGGAACGTCGCCGACGAGATCGCTGCCCTCGACCCGGAGGACTTCCACCTGCTGTCGGGCGTCGAGCACGGGATGCGGTTCTCGGAGTGGGTGAGCCGCGAGAAGCTGCCGGAGTTCTCGCGGCTCACGCCCGAGGAGGTCGACTACCGGCTCGACAGGATGCTCGACCGGGAGTTCCTCGAACGGAAGACCATCCAGTACGAGGGCGTCCAGCTCACGTTCGCGGGCTACGACGTGCTGGCGTTGCACACGTTCGCCGAGCGGGACAGCGTCGAGGGGTTCGGCGCGCCCCTCGGCGTCGGCAAGGAGAGCGACGTCTACGAGGTGCAGTCGTTTCGGCCGATGGCGCTGAAGTTCCACCGCGAGGGGTACACGCAGTTCCGGGAGGTCCACCGGGGCCGGGATTACACCAGCGAGAAAGAACACACGTCGTGGCAGTACACCGCACGGAAGGCCGCCGAGCGCGAGTACGACGCCTTGGAGGCGCTGTACCCGACCGTGAACGTGCCGCGGCCGGTCGATCACAACCGCCACGCCATCGTGATGGAGAAGGTCAGCGGCACCGAGCTGTCGAACGCGAAGCTGAACCCCGAGCAGGCGAGCGGCGTGTTGGATCTGATCCTGCGGGAGGTCGCGGCGGCGTACCGCGAGGGGTACGTCCACGCCGACGTCAGCGAGTACAACGTGTTCGTGGATTCGGACGGCGTCGTGTTGTTCGATTGGCCCCAGGCGACGCCGACCGACCACGAGAACGCCCGCGAGTTGCTGGCGCGGGACGTGGAGAACATCGTCCAGTATTTCCGCCAGAAATACCCCAGTGACGTGCCGGCAGTCGACCACGACGCCGTCGTTGGGGCGGTCGCCGACGACGCGTTCGCGTCGGTCACCGAGCACTGAACGCGAGCGCCCACCACCGCCGGGTGCGGCGCGGGACGTGACGTGTGACCGACAGACACCCGCGTATTTATACCGCGGGCGCGGCAACGGCGTTCCAACGCGGAGTTTCACTCATGGACCGAATTGGGCCAGCAGCCACGACGCGGCGGGCCGGGTGCGGTGGCGACACCGAGACAGCAAGCGGGCGTGGCTGGACCACCAACGCAGGCATGGAGGCATCGTAATGTTCGATGAGATGCAGGCGTCGGCGTTCCCCGAGTTCCTGGCCGCGTTCTGGGCGGAGAAGGGCTGGGAGACGTCGGTGACCGAAAACGACGACGGCACGTACCTGGTGGCCGGGGACAAGGACTCGGGGACGCGCGGGCTCATGGGCGTGCGCCCGGACGACGGAACGGAAGTCGACGCCTCGGAGGTCGAGGATTTCCTCGCGTTCTGCGACAAGCAGGGCGTCGACGTCCGGGTGATGGCGACGCTGGGGCGGTTCACGACGGGCGCGCGGACGGCCGCCGACTCCGAGGACATCCACCTCCTCGACCCGAACGAGTTGGCGAACTCGGTGCGCGAGGAGGGCGTCGAAGAGATGGTGACGGAGTACACGGGCGGTGGCGGCGGTGGGGGCGGTCGCTTGCCGTCGCTGCCGGTGTCGGTGCCGACCGGGGTGCCGGTGATCCCGATCCTGGTGGCGGCCCTGGTCGTGGCGGCGGCGGTGTTCGTGGGGCCGACGCTGCTCGGGTCGGTGCCGTTCGTCGACGAGTTGCGGGCCGGCTCGGCGAGCGGACAGCCGATCACGGCGCTGTCGTTGTCCGACGCGGACGCCCCGACGGCGACGGTGCGGTGGACGGCACAACCCCGGGGTGAGATCAGGAACTACACCGCGCCGGCGGGCCAGACGTTCGTGGTGGTGGCCTTCGAAGCGACGGCGACCGGCAGCGAGCCCGTGACGATCCGAGACGAGACGGTGGCGCTCGCGGCCAACGGGACGTTCCGGTCGCCGCAGTCGTTCACCAACGCGTCCACGGCGTTCCGGGCGGCACAGCTCCCCAAGCAGGTGCCGGCGAACGGCACGGCGCGTGGGATCGTGGTGTTCCAGGCACCCGCCGACTTCGACGGGGCGACGCTGGTTGAGCGGTACGGCGGGCCGGGGCTGCGCTTCCAGCGTGCCGACGATCTCAGCACGGACGTGGCGTCGTTCCGAAGTTCTTAACCCCGCCGGTGGAGTACCGAACGGTAACTCGCTGGTGGCGGGCTCCAGCGGGCGCCTGACGACGCGTCGGGCCGGGATGTGATTCTCGGTGCGCCGGGAATTGAACCACACAACGCCCGCGGACACAGAACAATGGCACGAAGTTTCTATTCGCACATCAAGGAAGCGTGGGAGGATCCCGACGACGGGAAGCTCGCCGAGCTGCAGTGGCAGCGCAAGCAGGACTGGCGCAAGGAGGGCGCGATCGAACGGGTCGACCGCCCGACGCGCCTCGACAAGGCCCGCGAGCTGGGCTACAAGGCCAAGCAGGGCGTCGTCGTGGTGCGCGTGAGCGTGCGCAAGGGGACCGCCCGGAAGTCCCGGTTCAAGGCGGGTCGCCGCACGAAGCGCCAGGGCGTCAACCGCATCGGTCGCGCGAAGAACCTCCAGCGCATCGCCGAGGAGCGCGCCAGCCGGAAGTACGTGAACCTCCGGACGCTGAACTCCTACTGGGTCGGTGAGGACGGCTCCCAGAAGTGGTTCGAAGCGATCCTCCTGGACCCGGAGCACGGCGCGATCCAGAACGACGACGATCTGAACTGGATCTGCGACGACAGCCACAAGAACCGCGTGTTCCGTGGGAAGACGAGCGCGGGACGACGCGCGCGTGGCCTCCAGAACCGCGGCAAGGGCACCGAGGGCCTGCGCCCGTCGACGAACGCCGACAAGCGCAACAAGTCGTAGCGCGAGCGGGCGGCCGATTTCTGCGGTGTGTCGCGGGCCAGCAGTCGCGGTCCCGCGGCGTGAGTACGGAGCGTGGCCGTGTCCCAGCCACCGGGCATGCCATGTGAAGACACGACAAACCACTAAGTGATCGGACTGCGTACACGAACGTATGAGCGACACCGCCGAGACGGAGCTCGCGTTCGACCACGACGACCAGAAGCGCCTCTACAACTACGTCGAGCGCCACGGCGAGTGCACGTACGACGACCTCGAAGCGGCGATGCCGTTGTCCCCGCGGGGCATCCGCCACCACGTCGCCATCCTCCAGCGGGACGGGTTCCTGCGCGTGGACGACGAGGCCGTCACCGTCGCCTTCGACGCCGACGTGGCGGCCGAGACCCACCGCAGCGACGGCATCGAGGTGGTCGTTCGCCCGGCGCGACAGGGGGATCTGTCCGGGCTCGTCGGGGCGATACGGCAGGTCGCCGACGACCGCACGTACATCGAGGCCGAATCCGTCGCCGACATCGTCGACCACGAGGAAGTGTTGTTGCGGCACAACGACGTTGAGGAACGCATGTTCTTCGTCGCGACCGTCGACGAGGCGGTCGTTGGGTGGGTGCACCTGGTCGGCTCCGAGCTGGCGAAGCTCGCACACACCGCCACCCTCACTGTCGGCGTGATCGACGCCTACCAAGGCCACGGGATCGGCGGCTACCTGCTGGAGCGTGGGCTGGAGTGGGCCGCCAGCCGGGGCTACGAGAAACTCTACAACAGCGTGCCGGCGACGAACGACGCCGCCATCGGGTTCCTCGAATCCCGTGGCTGGGAGCGCGAAGCCCGCCGCGCCGACCACTACCAGCTTGACGAGGCGTACGTCGACGAGGTGATGATGGCCTACCGGCTGTAGCCACGCGCCCGGGGGGCGCTATCCGGTGGCGTCCTCGTTGTGTCCGAAGGCATCCGTGACCGACGGGTTCGCGCCCACCCCGGAGTACACCGTGAGGAGGTCGCCGGCCTGAATGACGGTGTCCCCGCGGGGCGTGATGGGGTCGCCGTCACCGTCGCGCTCGATGGCGACGACCAGCACGTCGTCGGGGAGCGCGCCCGTGTTCGCGGCCTCCTGGAGGGTCGTGCCGGCGACGGGTGCCGAGTCGGTGACGCTGATCTCGAAGACCTCGGCGTGGTCGCCGATGCGCATGTAATCGACGATCGCGGGACGCGTCACGGCCCGGTAGAGGTATTCGGCGATGAGCTGCTGGGGGTTTTCCATCGTGCTCACGCCGATGCGCTCGAAGACCCCCATGTGTTCGGGGTTGTGGACCACGGAGAGGATCGCGGGGATGTCGAACTCCGCGGCCAGCAGGCACACCATGATGTTGGTGGCGTCCTGGTCGGTGGTGGAGATGATGGCGTCGGCGCGCCCGGCGCCGGCGTCAGCCAGCGTGTCTTTGATCGTGGCGTCGTCGTGCAACACGAGGCAGTCGTAGTCGTCTGCCGCCCGGGCGGCGCGGCTGTCGTCGCGCTCGATGACTGCGACCTCGTTGCCCGACCGGGTGGCGACGTCGATGAGCGGGGTGCCGATGTCGCCGGCACCCACGATGATGAGATACATGCGAGCTATCCCCCGAACCGTCGTGTGATCGCGTCACGTACTGACATTGGTGTGTTGTCCGGGCCGCGCGCCATGACGACGGTTTGATCGACGCCCGCACCGACGGCCTCCGGGATCGAGCCGAAGACGGCCTGGGACACCGGCCCCGAGCGCGTTGCGCCGGCGTAAACCATATCGAAGTCGGCGGCGGCGTCGATGACGGCGGCCTCGGTGTCCGTCGAGACGACTACTTCGGTGTCATAGGTCATATATTTGATGGCAGCGCGCTCCGCGAGGGCGTCGATGACCGCCGCCCCGCGCTCGGTGGCCGACGCGTCGGCGTCGTCGTCCGCGGGCGGCTGCACGTTCAGCAGCGTCAGCGACGCGTCCGTCTCGTCGGCGGCGACGAATTCGGCCGCGCGGCGGGCGGCAACCGGCGCGTGTGGGCCCTCCCCGGCGAGCACCATGATGTCGCTGGCGTCGCTGGCGGCGGCCGGCCCGAGGCGCACGAGCGTGGCGTCACAGGACGCGTGGCCGACCACGGGGTCGATGGTCGACCCCAGGACGTGGTCGCGGCGACGCGTGCCCCCCCAGCCGAGCAACACGTGATCGGCGGCCGTGTCCTCGATGACGTCGAGGATGGCGGCCCCGGTGTCGTGGCTGGCGACGGCGCGCGTCCGCAGGCGCACGTCCAGGTCGGCGGCGGCCGCGCTGGCGGCGTCGAGCAGCTCCTGTTGGCGCTCGACGCGCTCCTCTTCGAAGGCGAGGTCCTGGGACAGCGACGTCTGGCGGGGGACCTCGATGACGTTCACCGCGATGACTTCGGCGTGCGCGTCGGTGTGAGCGTGCGCGCTCGCGGCCGCCATGCGCAGGAGGTCGTGTTCCGTGTCCGGGTTCGCAACCGGCACCACGACGGTGTAGGTGTCGGGTGTGTCCGTGTCCGGCGACGAGGACGGCGCGAGTGCGTCGCCGACGAGGCTCTGACTCGGCGCGCAGGCGCGGGCATAGCAGTAGTACCACGCGATCCCGAACGCCACCAGGACGGTGCCGATCGCGCCGACCGGCGTCGGCGTCACCGGCAGCACGACCGCGACGGACGCCACCCCGATCGTCATGGGGGAGAACGTCACGGACATCTGGACGAGGACCGCGACGCACGCCGCCGCGCCGAGCACCGGCACCACCGGGTACAGCACCGCGGGGATGCGGAACGCCGGGTCGTAGGTGTCGGGGTTCGCGCGCCGCAACACGACCACGGAGACGTGCACGAGGGCGTACGTGACGAGGTACATGAAACTCGCCACCTCGGCCAGCGTGCCGACGCCGACGCCGATCCCGATCAACAGCAGCGTGATGACGCCCGTCGCGGCGATCGCGCGGTACGGCGTGCGGAATCGGTCGTGGACTTCGTTGAGCCAGTTGACGAGGATCTTGTCCCGCCCCATCGCGAAGTTCACGCGCGCCGCCGACAGGATGCTCGCGTTGGCGCTGGAGACGGTCGCGAGCACCGCGCCGACGATCATTGCGAGCGCGCCGACCGAGCCGGCGGTGGCGGGCTGAACGGAGACGAACGGGAGCCAGGAGACCGCGCCGGCAAGCGGCTGGAAGATCTCACGGGCGACCAGCGCGACCGGAACGTCGGAGCCCGCGAGCACGGGGATGTCGATCGTACCGGTGGAGACGAACATCACGCCGACGTACATCAGGGTGGGCGTGACGACGGCGGCGATCATCGCCAGCGGGAGGTTCCGGCTGGGGTCTTTGATCTCCTCGGCGCTGGTGGCGATCACCTCGAAGCCGATGAACGTCACGTAGACGGTGCCGACGGTCGCGGCGACCGCGGGCCAGCCGTTGGGGTTGAACTCCGTGATCGTCGGGCCGGTGACCGCGCCGAGCCCGAGGAACGCGAGCACGAGTCCGACCAGCGTGAGCACGATGACGTTCTGGAGCGCGCTGGTTTCTTTGACGCCGTAGTAGTTGACGGCAGTCAGAAGCGCGGCCATCGCGAGCGCGGCAACGGTGATCCCGAGATCCCCCCAGCCGGCGAGGACGCCGACGTACTCGCCCAGTCCCGGCAGGAGGTATTGGCCGAACCCGATCATGTAGAACGCCGACGCGAACGTCAGCCCGGCCCACATCCCCCAGCCGACGATGCTGCCGAAAAACGGCCCCAGCGCGCGGTTGACGTAGTAGTAGCTGCCGCCGGCTTTCGGCATGCCGGTGGCGAGCTCGGACAACGAGAGCGCGGCGAACAGCGACACCATGCCGCCGACGAAAAACGACACCATGCTGGCGGGGCCGGCCTGTTCGGCGGCGATCTTCGGGAGCACGAAGATGCCGGCCCCGATCATCGTGCCGAGACCGATGGTGTAGGCTTCGAGGAAGCCGAGGTCGCGGGCGAGCTCCTGGTCGGTGTTGCTCACGACCCCCACCCTCCGGGCGGGTGGGCGACGACGAGGCGGCGGTGGGCTGTGGACGCGGACGGTGCGACGGGGTGTGTGGTGTGATCACTCATACTGGTGTGGTGGGTCGCAGCGGGTGCACTGTGGCTCGGCGGGAGATGCGTCAGTGTCGAACCGACAGGAGTGACGGATCCGTGTGGCGGGAGCGCAGCGGAGCGCATGTGCGTTTCGGATTCGCGTGGTGGGCGGCACCATGGCACCCCGACTGTCCCCGCGATCGGTGGGCATAACGGCGTCGCGGTGCTGGCTCCCGTGCATGGACGCGGCGCTTGGACCCCCCGACGCGATGGCTGCCAGCGAGGGCGACCTGACGCCGATGATGAGCCAGTATTTCGAGCTCACGCGGCGCTACGACGACGCGCTGGTGTTGTTCCAGGTCGGGGATTTCTACGAGTTGTTCTGTGCGGCCGCGGAGACGGCGGCCCGCATCTGTGAGGTGACGCTGACGGCGCGCGAGGACTCCACGGGCCAGTATCCGATGGCGGGCGTGCCCATCGACACCGCCGAGCCGTACATCGAGGCGCTGCTGGACGCCGGCTATCGGGTGGCGGTTGCCGACCAGGTCCAGGACCCGGACGAGGTGAGCGGCGTGGTGGATCGGGCCGTGACACGGGTGGTGACGCCGGGCACCGTCACCGAGGACGAACTGCTCGGGGGCGCGGACAACAACTTCGTGGCGGCGCTGGCCGGCGGCCGGGACGCCGACGCCGGGTTCGGGCTCGCGCTGCTCGACGTGTCGACCGGCGACTGTTATGCCACACGGCTCGGCGGCGAGGCGCGCGTGCGTGACGAACTGGGGCGGTTCGCGCCCGCCGAACTCGTCGTCGGACCGGGGGTCGACGCCGACCGGTTCGCCGACGAGGCGTTCGTCGCCGCGTACGACGACGACGCCTTCGAGCCCGCGGCCGCCCGAGAGCGGGTGGCCGACTACTTCGGCGGCGAGGACGCGCTGCCGACGGCCGCTGAACTACGGGCGTGTGGGGCGTTGTTGTCGTACGCCGAGTACACGCGGGGCGGAGCCGGCGACAGCCAGCGTCTCACGTACTTGAACCACGTGACGCGGTACAGTCCCACGGAGCACCTCCAGATGGACGCCGTGGCGTTGCGCAGCCTCGAACTGTTCGAGCAGCGCAGCGTCCACGGGACCGACGGCACGGCGCTGGTGGACGTGCTCGACGAGACGGCGTGCGCGCTGGGCCGCCGGAAGCTCACCGACTGGCTGCGCCGGCCGCTGGTGGATTCGGACGCCATCGCGGCGCGCCACGACGCCGTCGGGGAGCTCGTCGCGGACCCCCTGTCTCGGGAGGAACTCCACGAGCACCTGCGGGACGTCTACGACATCGAGCGGTTGGTGTCGCGGGTGTCCCGGGGGCGGGCGAACGCCCGCGACCTGCGGGCGCTTGCGGACACCCTGGCGGTGGTGCCGGAGGTCCGGGGGTTGCTGGCGGACGCCGACGCCCGGAAGCTGCAGTCGCTTCGGGAAGCCCTCGATGACCTCCCCGAGATCCGGGGGCTGCTCGACCGCGCGATCGTGGCGGATCCGCCACAGGAGCTGACCGACGGGGGCGTGATCCGGGACGGCTACGACGAGCGCCTCGACGACCTGCGGGCGACCGAGCGCGCGGGCAAACAGTGGGTCGACGACCTCGAAGCAAGCGAGCGCGAGCGCACGGGCGTCGACTCGCTGAAGGTGGGCCAGAACTCCGTGCACGGCTACTACATCGAGGTGACGAAGGCGAACATGGACGCGGTGCCCGAGGACTACCAGCGCCGCCAAACGCTGAAAAACGCCGAGCGCTACGTCACGCCGGAGCTGAAAGAACGCGAGGAGGAGATCGTGCGCGCCGAGCAGCGCGCCCAGGACCTGGAGTACGAGCTGTTCGTCGGGATCCGGGAGCGGGTGGCGGAGGCGGCCGAGCGGATGCAGGCCGTGGCGCGCGCGCTTGCGGCGGTGGACGCGCTGGCGTCGTTTGCGGCCGTGGCGGCCGCCCACGACTACACCAAGCCGGTGATGGGCGGCGACGGCATCCACATCGAGGGGGGTCGCCATCCGGTGGTCGAGCGCACCGAGTCCGGGTTCGTGCCGAACGACACGACCCTGAACGACGACCGCCGGGTTGCGGTCATCACCGGGCCGAACATGAGCGGGAAATCGACGTACATGCGCCAGGTCGCGGTGATCGTGGTGTTGGCGCAGGCGGGCTGTTTCGTGCCGGCGGCGGCCGCCGAGTTGCGGGTGGTGGATCGCGTGTTCACGCGGGTCGGTGCCAGCGACGACATCGCGGGCGGGCGGTCGACGTTCATGGTGGAGATGACCGAGTTGGCGTCGATCCTGCGCGCGGCGACCGACGAGTCGCTGGTGTTGCTCGACGAGGTGGGCCGCGGGACCGCGACGACCGACGGGCTCGCGATCGCGCGCGCGGTGACCGAGCACATCCACGACGCCGTGGGGGCGACGACGCTGTTCGCGACCCACCACCACGAACTCACGGCGGACGCCGACCGCCTGCCGGACGCGCTGAACCTGCATTTCGCGGCGACCCGAGGGGACGACGGCGTCGCCTTCGAGCACGCGGTGCGGGCGGGCGCTGCGACCGCCTCCTACGGGGTGGAGGTCGCGCGCACCGCCGGCGTCCCCGAGCCAGTCGTGGACCGCGCCCGGGAGCTGCTCGATGCGCCTGCGACGGCCGACGGGGGCGACGGCGGGACGACCCCCACAGCGGACGCGAACGGCCAGCGCGGGGCGGCCGCCGGGATCGTCGCGGAGCTGCGTGACGTGAGTGTCGCGGAGCTGACGCCCATCGAGGCGTTGAACGTGCTCAACGATCTCGCGAGCCGGGTGGACTGACCGGCGAGAACGTCAGCCCACGGTCGGCCAGCAGCCGCCTGGTTTTCGCGGTGACGGCGGGCGCGACGAGGATGCCCCGCACGGTGGCGTCGGCGTGGAGGGTGCGACGGAGCGCGGCCACGTACCGTTGGAGCTGCGAGGCCGCCGCCGGGCCCGCGCGCACGTTTTTCAGCTCGACGGCGGTCACGGTGCCGTCGGCGTCCCGGCCGTAGATGTCGATGGGACCGGCGGGCGTGTCGCGCTCGGTGGCCAGCGGCTGGAACCCGGGCTCGACGAGATCCGGGGTGTCGAGCACGCGGTCTTTGAGCGCGGCCTCCGTTCCGGACACCGTGGTGGCGTCCGCGCCGGCGGCGTCGAACGCTGTCGCTGTGTGGACGGCGTCGAAGCGGACGCGCAGCGCGCCGGCGGTGTGGCCGCCGTCGCAGGCGACGGTGAGACCGTCGGCGGCGTCGACGGTGACCGGGCCACCGGACGCCCACGCGTCGGGGTCGCGGCCGCTGGCACCGTGGACCACCACGGTGTCGTCGGGCTTCCAGAGGAGGGTGCGCACGCCGGCCGCGAGGTCGCGCTGCGAGCGCCCGGTGAGCGTGGCCACGCAGGAGCCGATCAGGGAGACGGTGAGGCCGTCGGCGGCGGCGTCGGTGGCGAACGCGGCCGCACGGTCGGCGGTGGGGTCCGTGAGCGTTCGCGGCATGGGCGGGGGTTTGCCTGCGGGGTGGAAAAACGACCGGGTGCAGCCCGCCGTCGTTTAAGTGTCTCTGGCGACAAGGAGTATATACGAGCGGCGACGCGCGGTGTTCTGTGGTCCATCCGATGCCCGGCAGCGACGGTCACGCCGTCGGCACACACCCCCGGAGTCGGCGTGTTCTTTTGTTGCGCCGTCGTACGGAGCGGTGTGACGGGATCAATCACGGTGTATTCGGACTACGTCTGTCCGTTCTGCTATCTCGGGCGGCAGTCACTCGAAACCTACCGGGAGGCGCGCGACGACGCGGCACCCGCCCTCGAAATCGACTGGCAGCCGTTCGACCTGCGCAGCCGGCATCGGCGGCCGGACGGCACGCTCGACGAGAGTGTCGACTCCGGGAAGGACGAGGCGTACTACGAGGAGGCGCGGCAGAACGTCGAGCGGCTGCGCGAGGAGTACGGTGCCGACGAGATGAGCACCGACCTCGTCGGCGACGTCGACGGCTTCCGGGCGCAAGTCGCCTCCCGGTACGTCAAGGAGACGTTCCCGGAGCAGTGGCTCGCCTTCGACGAGGGCGTGTTCGCGGCGCTCTGGGCGGACGACCGCGACGTGGGCGACGCCGACGTGCTGGCCGACATCGCCGACGGCGTCGGGCTGGACGGCGAGGAGATCCGGACGGTCGTCGACGACGAGGCGTGGCGGGATCGCCTGCGCGACGAGTTCGCGGACGCCCGCGAGGCCGGCATCACGGGCGTGCCGACGTTCGTCTACGACGGCCACGGCGCTCGCGGCGCGGTGCCCCCGAGCCAGCTCGAACGGCTGGTGGAAGGCGTCTAGGGCCGGCGAGCCCGCGGGCGGCGCATCGCGTCGCCGTTTAAGTGGTTCTGGCGACAAGGAGTAGATACGAGCGAGGATTCTCGGCGTTCCACACCCGGCAGCCGTGGCTCCGGGCCGAGGATTTATTCCCCGGAAGCACCCAGCAGGGAGTATGCCAGCAGACGCGGGGCAGCGACTCCAGTGGACGGACCCGGACGACGGCGACCGCGCTGTCGACGCACGCGCAGGGTCGGGGTCGCTGTCCCGCGCGGAAGCCCGCCGCGACTCGACGGTGCGCCAGTGGGGTGTTGTCTCCCCGAGCGCGACCGTCATCGGCCGCCCGGAGTCCCCGGACGGCGACCTCTCGGACAGCGTGCGCCGGCTCCACGAGGGCCGCCACCACGCCACCGACGGCACCAGCCAGCGAGCCCACCGCCTGGATCGCCTGCGGACGACCCAGGCGCTGTGCACGGCGATCGGCGTGACGCCCTGGCAACGCGACGTGGCCCTGGGCGTGATGGACACCATCGACCTCACAGCGTTCGGCAGCCAGCGCGCCATCGAGAAGGTGGCGCTGGTGGCCATCCGCCACGTCGTCGACATCGACCGCCGCCAGTACCTCGGGCTGGACGACCTCGACGGGGCGGAGCTCACGCAGGGCCGGATGGCGGAGCTGTTCGACCGCTACAAGCGCCACGACATCACCGACGAGCCCGCGTTCCAGCGGCTCGCGGACCACCACCACCTCGACCAGACGAGTCTCAACCGACTGCGGCGCGTGCTCACCGACCAGCTCACCGACGGGCTGCCGGCGTACGGCCGGACCCCACACCGCGACCCCCACCTGCCGTCGCCGGCCGACGACGACGCGGCGTGACTACGCGTGGTCGGCGATGAACGCCTCGATGGCGTCCCCGCCCTGGAACCCGTCGGCGAGCCGCCCGACCTCGGTGCCGCCCTCGACGAGCACGAGCGTGGGCACGCTTCTGATCGCCCACTCGTCGACGAGCCCGATGTCGTCGCCGGGGTTGACCATCACCACCGGCACGCCGGTGTCGCGGGCGACGTTGCCGACGACGGGTTCGATGGCCTGACACAACGAACACCCGGTGGTGTAGAACAACACGAGAACACGGTCAGCGCCCGCGATCGCGGCGTCGAGGTCGTCGCTGTCGGCGACGCGATCGGGGCGGCGGTGCTGTACAGTCACGACTCCCGGTACGGTGCGGGCACGCAAAAGAACTGGTTCCGGTGGGGGATGCTGCCGGGACGACGGCGTTACTCCTCGTCGTCGTCGTCGTCGCTGTCGTCGGCGGCGTCCTCGATGTCGTCGATGTACGACTGGGACTCGTCGGCCGCGAGCTCGCGGTAGGTCCCGGTGTCGGCGTCCACGATCCCGACACCCACGCCGTCACCGCTGAGGGCGTCCTCGCGGCCCTCGTTGAGGGCGCGCAGCGCGAGGTCGATGCCGTCGTCGACCGAGAGGCCGGCGTCGTATTCGTCTTCGAGGAACTCCTGGATGTCCCCGCGGTTGGAGCCGATGGCGACGGCCTTCCACTCGTTGGACGTGCCGGACGGATCGGTCTCGAAGAGGCGGGGTTCGCCGCCCTCGACGCCAGCGATGAGGAGCGCAACGCCGAACGGGCGCGCGCCGCCGACCTGGGTGTACTGCTGGATGTGGTCGGTGACGCTCTTCGTGAGCGTGCGCACGCCGATGGGCTCGTCGTAGCGCACGCGCTCGACCTGGGACTGCTGGCGTGCGAAGTCCACGAGCTGGCGGGCGTCGGCGACGTGGCCGGCGCTGGCAGCGCCCACGTGGTCGTCGATCTTGTGGAGTTTCTCGACGCTGGAGCCTTCGAGCAGCGGCGAACGGGTCTGCTTGTCGACGACGAGAACGACACCCTCGGGGGTGCGCACGCCGATGCTGGCCGTCCCTCGTTTCACTGCTTCCCGCGCGTATTCCACCTGATAGAGCCGGCCGTCAGGGGAGAAAATGGTGATTCCCCGGTCGTAGGCCTGCTGCTGGTTCTGACCCTGCATGGTTTCCTTGGGTTCGTGTTGTGCCCCGCAACGTAAAGGGCTTTGACTTTCGGTAGTCGATCGCCGGAACAATATCGGATCGACCCGCGGGGCGTCACGCCGGGGTTCTTGTGGCGCGGCGCCGAAGCGCGGCCATGGACGATGGGAAGGCCGGCCGGGGGTTCTTCGACGACCACATCGCGGGCCGGACGGGCGCGGACCGCGACGACGTCCGCCTCGGGCCGACGTACGGTGCCGACTTCGGGGTGGTTGCGATCGCCGACAGCGTGGTGGCGATGGCGACCGATCCCGTCTTCGTGTTGCGGGCGCTGGGGATCGAGCGCGCGGCGTGGTTCGCGTTCCACATCTGCGTGAGTGACGTGGCGCTGTCGGGGCTGTCGCCCGCGCATCTGGCCGTCGATCTGAACCTACCCCCGGACACCGCAACGGAGACGTTCGACGCGATCTGGGAGGTGTTCGACCGCGAAGCGCGCGCGCTGGGCGTGAGCCTGACGACCGGGCACACGGGCACCTACGAGGGGTGTTCGTTCCCGACGGTCGGCGGCGCGACGGCGCTGGCGGTCGGTGCCGCCGAGGACGTGGTGACGCCCACGGGGGCGCAGCCCGGCGATCGCGTGGTGGTCACGAAGGGCCCGGCGGTCGAGACGACGGGCATGCTCGGTGTGCTGTTCGGGGACCGCCTCCCGATCAGCGCGGCCGCCGCGGCGGCGGCCCGCGACCGGTTCGCGGACGCCACGCCGGTGCGTGACGCCGCGACGATGGCGGCGGCGGGCGAGGTCACAGCCATGCACGACGCCACCGAGCGCGGGCTCGCCAACGGCCTCCACGAGCTGGCGGCCGCAAGCGGTGTCGGGCTGTCGGTCGCGCGGGACGCCGTCCCCGTGCTGCCGGGGGTGCGGGCGGTCTGCGAGCAGTTCGGGATGGACGCGTGGGCGGCGTCCAGTGAGGGCACGGTGATCGCCGCCGTCGATCCCGGGAGCGTCGACGCGGTGCTCGGGGCGCTGGGCGACGAGGGCATCCCGGCTGCCGACGTTGGCGTCGTCGAGGCCGGCAGCGGCGTCACCGTGGACGGCGACCCGCTGGCGGAGCCAGCGGCCGACCCGCTGTGGCCGGCCTACCGGACCGCACGCAGCCGGTACGGCGACGACGCGTAGGCGGCGACCACACCGCAAGCCTTCTTGGCTGTGGCTGCGACCATCCACGTGATGCCAACGGAGGCGCTGGGATGGGGATCGTAGACGAGTTCCAGGCGTTGAAAGCCGAGACCGACGCGGACCTGCTGGCGATGCAGGTGGGTGATTTCTACGAGTTCTTCGCGGCGGACGCGCGAACGGTCGCGTCGGTGCTTGACCTGCAGGTGTCGGAGAAGTCCAACCACGGGTCGTCGTATCCGATGGCGGGCGTGCCCGTCGACGACCTGACGCCGTATCTGGCGGCGCTCGTGGAACGGGGCTACCGGGTCGCGGTCGCCGAGCAGTCCGAGACCGACGCGGGCGACATCGAGCGCGAGATCGAGCGCGTAGTGACGCCCGGCACCCTGCTGGCGTCGACGGACGCCGACCCCCGGTATCTGGCGGCGGTCGTGCGCGAGGCCGGCGGCGACTGGGGGCTGGCGTTCGTGGACGTGACGACCGGGCAGTTCCGCGTGACCCGTGGCGCCGACCGCGCGGACGCGGTCACGGAGCTGTACCGGTTCGCGCCCGCGGAGGTGTTGCCCGGGCCGGCGCTGCGCGGCGACGACGACTTCCTGGGCGTGCTCCGGGAGCGCACGGACGCGACGCTGACGCTGCACGACGCCGGCGCGTTCGACGCCGGGCGGGCGACACACCGGGTGCGCGAGCAGTTCGGCGACGGCGTGATCGAGAGCCTGGGCGTGGCCGCCGACGGGCCGGTGGTGCGGGCGGCGGGCGCGGCGGTGGGCTACATCGCGGCCGCCGACGAGGGCGTGCTGGCGTCGGTGTCCCGCATCCAGCCGTTCGGCGGCGGCGACCACGTGGAGCTGGATGCGACGACCCAGCGCAACCTCGAACTGACCGAGACGATGACCGGCGGCAGCGACGGCTCGCTGCTGGCGACCATCGACCACACCGCGTCGGCGGCGGGGGGCCGCCGGCTCGCGGCGTGGGTGACACGCCCCACCCGGGACCGCGCGGAGCTGGACCGCCGGCAGGCCGCGGTGGGCGCGCTGGCGGACGCCGCGCTCGCGCGAGACGCGCTGGGTGACGTGCTGGGTGAGATCTACGATCTCGAACGGCTGGCCAGTCGCGCCGCCAGCGGGCGCGCCGACGCCACCGATCTGCTGCGGGTGCGGGACACGCTGGCGGCGCTGCCGGACGTGGCGGACGCGCTCACGACGACCCCCGAGTTGGCGGAGTCGCCGGCCCGAGACGTGCTGGCGCGGGTCGACCGGGCGGCCGCCGCCGACGTGCGAGCGGAGCTTGCGGACGCACTGGCGGACGATCCACCGAAGACGCTCTCGGAGGGCGGCCTGCTCCAGGCGGGGTACGACGAGGCGCTCGACGAGCTGCTGGCGGCCCACGACGAGCACCGGGCGTGGCTGGACGGGCTTGCCGACCGGGAGAAAGACCGCCTGGGTATCACCCACCTGCAGGTCGACCGGAACAAGACCGACGGCTACTACATCCAGGTGGGGAACAGCGAAACCGACGCCGTGCCAGACGGCGAGGACGGCGCGTACCGTCGGATCAAGCAGTTGAAGAACGCCACCCGGTACACCATGGCGGAGCTCGACAGCCACGAGCGCGAGGTGTTGCGCATCGAGGCCGAGCGCGCGGAGCTCGAACGGGAGTTGTTCGCGGCGCTTCGCGAACGGGTGGGGGAGCGCGCGGCGGTGCTGCAGGACGTGGGGCGGGCGCTCGCGGAGGTGGACGCGCTCGTGAGTTTGGCCGAGCACGCCGCCGCGAACCAGTGGGTGCGCCCCGAGTTGGTGGCCGGCGACGGCCTCGACATCGACGCGGGCCGCCATCCGGTGGTCGAGCAGACGACGTCGTTCGTCCCGAACGACGCACGGTTCGATGCGAGCCGGCGCTTCCAGGTCGTCACCGGGCCGAACATGAGCGGGAAGTCGACGTACATGCGCCAGGTCGCGGTGATCGTGTTGCTCGCGCAGGTCGGGAGCTTCGTGCCGGCGGACGCCGCCCGCATCGGGCTGGTGGACGGGATTTACACGCGGGTGGGCGCGCTCGACGAGCTGGCTGGCGGGCGGTCGACGTTCATGGTCGAGATGGAAGAGCTGTCCCGCATCCTGCACGCCGCCACCAGCGACTCGCTGGTGGTCTTAGACGAGGTGGGGCGGGGAACGGCGACCTACGACGGCATCTCCATCGCGTGGGCGGCGACCGAGTACCTCCACAACGAGGTGCGCGCCACCACCCTGTTCGCCACCCACTACCACGAGCTGACGGCGCTTGCCGACCACCTGGACGCGGTCGTGAACGTCCACGTGGCCGCCGAGGAGCGCGACGGCGCGGTGACGTTCCTGCGGACGGTTCGGGACGGCGCGACCGACCGATCGTACGGCGTGCACGTGGCAGCCCTCGCGGGCGTCCCGGAGCCGGTCGTGGACCGCGCGCGCGGCGTGCTCGATCGGCTCCGGGAGGAGAACGCGGTGGAAGCCAAGGGGTCGGCCGGCGAGTCGGTGCAGGCCGTCTTCGACGTGGACAGCGGCGGGTTCGTCGACGACGCGGGCGACGACGGCGAGGCGGACGACCCCGAGGCGGCGGCCGTCCTGGACGAGCTCCGGACCGTGGAGCTGGCCGAAACGTCGCCGGTCGAGCTGCTCGGGACGGTGCAGGCCTGGCAGGACCGACTGGAGGACTGAGGCACCGCCGCCGGGTTACCCCTGGCCGACCAGCGACTCCTCGTCGGCGAACTCCGCGGCACGCAGCTCGTACTTCTGGACTTTGCCGGTGGCCGTGGTGGGGAGTTCGTCGACGAACTCGACCCGCCGCACCGTCTTGAACGACGCCAGCTCCGCCCGGGTGTACTCGACGAGCGCGGTGGTCGTGACGCCGGGGTTGTTGGGGTCCCCGGAGGCAGGGACGACGAACGCCTTCGGTGTTTCACCCCAGTCGTCGTGGGGGGAGGGCACGACGGCGACCTCGCCGACGGCGTCGTGCTCGAAGAGCGTGTCCTCCAGTTCGATGGAGGAGATGTTCTCGCCGCCGGAGATGATGATGTCCTTTTTGCGGTCCAGGATCGAGACGAAGCCGGTGTCGTCGACCACCGCGAAATCACCCATGTGGAAGTAGCCGTCGACGCGGTCGGTGAACGCCCGCTCGGTGGCGTCGGGCTTGTTCCAGTAGCGGTCCATCACCTGGTTGCCGGAGACGACGATCTCGCCGATGGTCTCGTTGTCGCGGGGGACGTCGTTGCCGTGCTCGTCGACGACGCGCAGTTCGGTGCCCAACAGGCCGATGCCCTGGCGTTTCTGCATCGCGGCGCGGCTGCCGCCCCCGGCGGCGAGCAGTCGGTCGGCGTCGGAGGTGGCGATCAGGGGGCCGGTTTCGGTGGCCCCGTAGACGTGCATGAGCGACCAGTCGAGCGCCGATTCGACGGCGCGGATCGTCGCCTCCGGGGGCGCGCTGCCGGCGGTGGCGACCCGCACGTCGGCGTCGCCAGTGGCCGCGACGTCGTGGGCCTCGTGGTAGTCCAGGAGCATGTTCAGGACGGTCGGGGCGGCACACAGGTACGACACGGCTTCGGCCTGGATGGTGTCGAAGACGCTGGCGGCGTCGACGCCCCGCGTGCAGACGTGGGTGGCACCAGCGCCCGTGATGGCGAAGATGTGCCCCCAGCCGTTGGCGTGGAACATCGGCAGCGTCCAGAGGTAGGTGTCGGTGTCCGTGATGGTGTGGTGGGTGGACAACAACAGCGCGTGCACCACTTCGTTGCGGTGGGTGCGACAGACGCCCTTGGGGTCCCCGGTGGTGCCGGACGTGTAGTTGATGGTGATCACGTCGTCCTCGGCCATATCGGGGCGGTCGTAGTCGTCGGGATCGGCGTCGGCCAGCAGGGCGTCGGCGTCCTGCCAGTCGCCGTCGACGGCGGCGGGGTCGTCGGTGATGAACGTGGTCGTCGGGATCTGGTCGCGGACCGCCTCGACGCGGTCGGCGTACGCGGCGTCGGCGTAGATGGCGTCCGCGCCGGCGTCGGCGAGGATGTACGCGTAGTCGTCGGGCGTGAGCCGGTAGTTCAGTGGCGTGTGGATGGCCCCCAGCTGCATCGCGCCGTAGGCGGCTTCGAGGTGGTAGTGGGTGTTCGGGTCGAGGACGGCGACGCGGTCGCCGCTGTCGATGCCGGCCGCCTGGAGGACCGCCGAAAAGCGGTCGGCGCGGTCGGCGAGCTCGCTGTACGTGTACCGCCGGCCGGTGGTGGCGACGACGGCGGTTTCGTCGCCGTAGTAGGTGCGCGCGCGGTCGATGAAGTCGGTGACGAGGAGGGGTCGATGCATGACACCACCACCATCACAAACGTCCGTGATAGTTGTTTGGGGTGTGGGCACACCCAACGCCGTGCAGATCAGGGCCAGAGCCCACGGGCTTCCTTCGCACGGCCGATGCGTTGCAGCGCGACAACGTAGGCAGCGTCCCGCCAGCTCAGGTCTCCGTCGTCCACCTCGCTGCGCACGGCGTTCCATGCGGACAGCATCTCGGATTCGAGTTCGTCGCGAACACGCTCCGGCGACCACGTCCGGCGGTTGATGTCCTGGAGCCACTCGAAGTACGACACCGTAACCCCGCCGGCGTTCGCGAGGATGTCCGGGATCACGGGCACGGCGCGCTCCTCGAGGATTCGGTCGGCGGCCGATGTCGTCGGGCCGTTGGCCCCCTCAACGACGATGTCGGCCTGAATGCGGTCGGCGTTGGCAGCGGTGATTACGTTTCCGACAGCAGCCGGGATCACCACATCGACGTCTAGTTCGAGGAGCTCCTCGTTGGTGAGTGTGTTCGGCGCGTCGTGTCGCATCACCGCCGCCGGCTGGTTCCCGTGCGACGGAATCGCGTGTGTATCGAGGCCATCAGTGTCGAGGACGCCACCGTTGACATCGCTGACGGCGACGACGCGTGCCCCCCAGTCATCGAGCAGCAGTGCAGCGTTCGCTCCGACGCTCCCGTATCCCTGGACGGCGACGGTCGCGTCGTCGATGGGGATGTCGTAGTAGTTGATCGCTTCCCTGGTGGCGATGGCGACGCTCCGGCCGGGTGCCTCCGCGCGGCCGTGGCTCCCACCGGCAACTGGCGGCTTCCCGGTGACGACGCCCGGGACAGTCTCGCCCTGTTGCATGCTGTAGGCGTCCATGAACCAGGCCATCGTCTGTGCGTCGGTTCCCATGTCCGGCGCGGGGATGTCCTGGCTGGGACCGACCTCGTCGCGGAGCTCCGCCGCGAACCGCCGTGTCAGTCGCTCGTGTTCGTCGGCGCTGAGGGTCTTCGGATCGACAACGACGCCGCCTTTCGCGCCGCCGAACGGCAGGTCCATGACGGCACACTTCCAAGTCATCCACATCGAGAGGCCGACGCATTCCTCGGCGCTCACACCGGGGTGGTAGCGGAGCCCACCTTTGTATGGACCGCGTACGTCGTCGTGTTGGGCACGGTACCCGTCGTATACCGTGACGGTGCCGTCGTCGCGCTCGACCGGCACCGATACCTGGACCACGCGCGTAGGGTGGGTGAGTCGCTCGATCACGCCGTCAGCGATGTCGACGTGCTCGGCAGCCGCCTGCAGCTGGCGGCGTGCGGTCTCCAGGGCGGTCTCGGGCTCGCTGTCGGTGGAGGGCGCGGACTCCGGCGGTGGTGTCTGGGCCATCGGTCACTCCAGTGGTGTTGCCCGGTTGCGCATGGTTGTCCCGCAGTCCGGACACGCCCCCGGATGGGTGTCCGAGGTGGTGGTTTCTCCACAGATGTGACACTCGTAAGCGGCCTGTGCGTTCGGATCGGTGGGTGCGTCTCGTCCCACCGCATCTCCGTAGTGGCCGTCCACCAATAGCTATGCTAGCTGAATAGTCACCCGTCCTGCGCCGAGTCATGGTGGACTATTCAACCCAACTGCAGCCGGGGTCGTCGAACACCGCGTCGAAGACTTTCGATTCGATGCGGTTGACGTGGTCGTAGAACGCGGTGTTCGAGATCCCCAGCGTCTCCGCGACGACCGCCCCACTGACGGCGTGTGAGGGATCGAAGAAGCCGCTGTGGTAGGCGACCTGTGCGACCTCCACCTGCCGCTCGGTCAGCGACGGACCCTGCGCGTCGTCGGCGCTCGATTGCTGGCGGCGGCGGGCCGTAACGTCCACCGACGCGAACGCGTCCGCGAGCAGGCTGTCGGCAGCGCGTGCCGTTGCGGCGTCGGGCGCGGCTGCCACGAGGGTCCCCGACTCGGGAGTGGCCGTTAGTTGGCGTCGGGTTACCCCCTGGGCGGCGAGCGCGCGCGATCGCAACCCCGTCCGGAGGGAGAGGCTCACCACGCCACTATCGCCGGTAGCTTGGACGACATCACCGCTGATCACGTCCACAAGAGCCGTTGCCCCGGCGACCACGGCGTCCGGATCCGCACCGTCAACGCTGACCACCACGCGGGTGTCTCCCGTGCTCCCGGCCACCTCGCTTTCAACGGTGAGCTGGCAGTCGAAGTCGGCGGCCAGTCGGCCGAGCAGCCAGGATTGGTCGCGGACTGCGTACGTCACCACCACGGTGGTATCGCCGTCAAGCGCGGCCTTGCGCTGTGCGGAGCTGATCGCCGCCCCGACGGTTTGTCCGAGTTCCGCGAACACCGCTCGCACCGTCTCGCTGAACGCGTTCGGGGCCGTGTCATAGACCGTGACAGTGCCGAACAGTACGTCGTCTGAAACTAAGGGCACGGACAACACCGAGTTGAACCCGTGAGCGAGCGCGGCTGCCGGCCAGTCGGCGTCCCGGCGGCGGTCGGCAACATTCGGCACTAGCGTCACTGAGCGGTCGGCGGCCGTTCGAACGGCTGGCTCGGAGACGCCTGACGCGGTCGGTGACAACGCCGCTTCGTCGAGGTAGCTGGATGCATCGCCCGCCCACGCCCGTGGCGTGACGTGGTCGTTGTGCGCGGTTGCGTCACCAACCCACGCGAAGGCAAAGCGGTCGCCGGCAGTGAGCCGCTCGCAGACCGCGGTTTCGATGTCCGCTCGGGAGTCAGCGTCCACGAGCGCGCCGTCAACCTCTCGGATGATCTCGTTCACCTGGTTGATCTCGGAGAGGCGGCGGTTCTGTGCCTGCAAGCGCTGGTCGCGCTCCCGGAGCTCGGCCTCCCGGTCGAGGCGGTCCAGTGCTGCCTCAAGCGTGGCCGCCAGGAGGCGCGCGATCTCGATCCCGACAGCACCCAACGCGTCGTCGGAACGCCCACGATCCGTCCCCGCGAGCACCACGCCGTGGTCGCCGATCGGGAGGGCCGTCCACTCGGCCAACCCGGCAGCCACCCCCGCATCCCACTCCCCCTCGGCACCGGAGTCGACCACGCGGTCCGCGACGAACGCCGTGCCGACAGGAGAACGGTCGTCGAGTCGCAACTCGCCGGCGTCTTCGACAGCAGCCGCCAGGTTGTCGGCGGCCGCAACCGGGTACAGTCGGTTTTCGTGGCGATCGAACCGGTAGACCGCGATGCCACCGGCGGGTAGCGCCGCCGTCCCGTCGTCGACGACCCGAGTCGCCGCCTCGGTGGCGGTCCCGGCATACAGCAGATCGCGGCTCGTCTCCTGGAGTTGCGCGAGTGCGTCCTCCCGTTGTTTCCGTGTCGTCACATCCCGGCAGCTGTACAGTCGCGTCCCACCCTGAATGGAGACTTCACGGACGTTCACGAGTAGCGTGTGTTGGTCGCCGTTCGCGTCCGTTGCCGTACACTCGACGTTCGTCACGACGCCGTTCCGGGACAGCGAGTCACCGCCCACGGGATCGCACCCGAGGAGCTCGTCGATGGTTCCGAACGCACGGATTTCCTCGGCCGTGTAGCCGAAAATGTAGTGCGCGTTCGGGCAGACGTACGTGAACGTTCCGTCGTCATCAGTCACGAGGACGGTGTCGGTCATGTTGTTCAACGTGACGCGGTGGAGTTCCTCGGACGCCCGCAGTTCTTCGGCGAGCTGCTCGCGTTCCCGGCGTACGTCGCCCTGAACGACAAGCCGGTCGTCGTTTGGGACCGGCTGCACGCGGAACGCCCACTGAACGGACGGCTCGGCGTCGCGGCCGCTGGCAGCGGGCGTGCGTTGCGTCTCGAAGGCGGCGTCAAAGCTCGCGTACTCGTCGTTAGCGGCGGCACGAACGGCACGCTGGACCTCGTGGCGGGTGGCAGTGGGGTTCGCCCATGGCAGCCCCCAGAGTCGGCGTCCCTGGAGTGCTGCGGCGGGGGTGGTGGCCGCGTCCGCCGCAGCGTCGTTCGCCGAAAGCACCACGCCGTCGGCGTCCACCACGGCGACAAAGCGATCCGGATCGTTGAAGACCGGCGCGGAAACCGGCTGGTGGTCGTCGGACACCATCACTGTGGGCCAGCAGCCACGGGCCGAAAAGTCTAGCTGCCGACGCGGCATTGATACGGCAGCCGCGCGTGCGGCCGGATATGAGGATCGAGCGCGCGAACCGGCCGGGGGAGCGTCGATGACTGACCGCATCCGAGCGCTCGACGACGCGACGGTCGCGCGGATCGCGGCCGGCGAGGTGGTCGAGCGGCCGGCCAGCGTCGTCAAGGAGTTGGTGGAGAACAGCCTCGACGCGGGCGCAGCGAGCGTGGACGTGAGCGTCGACGCCGGCGGCACCGACCGGATCGTGGTGGCCGACGACGGCCGCGGGATGACCGGCGACGACCTCCGGATGGCGGTCCGCCAGCACACGACGAGCAAACTCGACGACGCCAGCGGGCTGGACGGCGTGGGGACGCTGGGGTTCCGGGGGGAGGCGTTGTACACCATCGGCTCGGTGGCGGAGCTGACCGTGACGACGCGACCCCGGAACGCCGGCGATACGGGCGCGCGCATCACCGTCGACCACGGCGACGCGGGAAGCGTGGCGCCGGCCGGCCACCCCGCAGGCACGACCGTCGAGGTGACCGACCTGTTCGGGGAGACCCCCGCTCGTCGGAAATACCTCAAGCGCGCCGCGACCGAGTTCGGGCACGTGAACCGCGCGGTCACCCGGTACGCGCTGGCGAACCCGGACGTGGCGGTGTCGCTGACCCACGACGGCCGGGAGGTGTTTGCGACCACGGGCACCGGTGACGTGCAGGACGCCGCGCTCGCCGTCTACGGCCGGGAGGTCGCGCAGTCGCTGCGCACCGTGGACGCCGATCCAGCGGCGGACAGCGTCGAGCGCGTCCACGGCTACGTCTCGGACCCCGAGGTCACGCGCTCGACCCGGGAGTACCTCGCGACGTTCGTGAACGGGCGCGCGGTCACGGACGCCGTGCTCCGGGAGGCAGTCCTCGACGGCTACGGCGACCAGCTCGCGCCCGACCGTTACCCGTTTGCGGTGCTGTTCGTGGACTGCGAGGGCGTCGACGCGAACGTCCACCCCCGGAAGCTGGAAGTCCGCTTCGAGGACGAGGCCGGCGTGAAAGCCGCCGTCGAGGCGGGGGTTCGGGACGCCCTGTTGGACGCGGGACTCGTGCGGGCGGGCGCGCCCCGGGGCGCGTCGAAGCCCGGCGACGCCGAGATTTCGCCCGAACACTCGCCGACCGACAGAGACGCTGGGGCCGCCGGGGGTGGGGACGCTGCGGGTCAGAGCGACGGAAACGGGCAGAGGACAGCGGCGTCCGGTGCGACCAGCGAGTCGCCGGCGTCCGCGTTCGAGACCGGCGGCGGCGACGAGGCGGCCGACAGCGCCGCGTCGACGGACGGCACACGCGAGCGACCGGGTTCCGGCACCGAGTCCCGGACGGGGCGCTTCGACGCGCCCGCCGAGAACGCGCGGCTGCCGACCGGAGCAGGCGGGCCGGAGGCGGACGACCAGGACACGACCTCGGAGCGCGACAGCCTCCCGGACCTGCGCGTGCTCGGGCAGCTCCACGACACGTACGTCGTCGCCGAGGCCGGCGACGGCCTCGTCCTCGTCGACCAGCACGCGGCCGACGAGCGCGTGCACTACGAGCGCCTGCAGGCCCGCGTTGACGGCGCGTCGCAGGCGCTCGTCGCGCCGGCCGAGCTGGAGCTGACGGCCGGCGAGGCAGCCGTCTTCGAGGCGGCGCTCGGCGGCCTCCGCGAACTTGGCTTCGACGCCGAGCTCGCCGGGCGGACGGCGCGCGTGACCGCGGTGCCGGCGGTCCTCGCGGACGCGCTCGACGCCGAGCTCGCGCGGGACGTGCTCTCGTCGTTCCTCGCGGACGCCGACGGGACGCCGGTCGCGGACGCCGCCGACGCCGTGCTGGCTGATCTGGCGTGCTCGCCCGCGATCAAGGGCAACACGTCACTGGCCGAGGGGTCGGTCGTGGCGTTGCTGGACGCGCTGGACGCCTGCGAGAACCCCTACGCGTGCCCGCACGGCCGGCCGACGATCGTCGAGGTCGACGGCGACGAGCTCGCCGCGCGCTTCGAGCGCGACTACCCCGGGCACGCCGGCCGGCGGCGCGAGGACGCCGGGAACTAAGCCCCGGCGCGCGTACGCCGCGTATGGACGTGGTGACGTTCGGGGAGACGATGCTGCGGCTGTCGCCGCCGGGCCACGAGCGCGTCGAGGCGGCCGACCGGATGGACGTGCGCGTGGCGGGCGCGGAGAGCAACGTCGCCGTGACCGCCGGCCGCCTCGGGGCAGAGACGGCGTGGCTGTCGAAGCTCCCGGCGTCGCCGCTCGGGCGGAAGGTCGCGGCGACGCTGCGCGCGCAGGGCACCACGCCGGAGGTCACGTGGACCGACCGCGACGACCTCCGCCAGGGGCTGTACTTCCTCGAACAGGGCGGGGAGCCACGCGGGACGACCGTACACTACGACCGCCAGGACGCCGCCGTGACGACGGCGACCGCCGACGAACTGGCACCCGCGTTCGTCGAGCGCGCCGGCTACCTCCACACGTCGGGCATCACGCCCGCGCTCTCCGAAACACTCGCGGCGACGACCGCGGACCTGCTCGAACTCGCCCAGGAGACGGGGACGACGGCAACCCTCGACGTGAACTACCGGCGTGGGCTCTGGAGCCACGAGGAAGCCCGCGACACACTGGAGGCGCTGTTCCCGGACGTGGACGTGCTGTTCGTCGCCGAGCGCGACGCCCGCGGCGTGCTGGACAGAACGGGGGACGCCGACGCCATCGCCAGGGGGCTGGCCGACGAGTTCGCGTTCGGCACTGTCGTCCTCACGCGCGGCGAGGCCGGCGCACTGGCGGTGCGCAACGCCACCACGGTCACGCAGCCCGTCTTCGAGACGGAGACCCACGACCCGATCGGCACCGGGGACGCCTTCGTCGGCGGCTACCTCGCCGCGCGCGTCGACGGCGGGGACGTCGAGGACGCGCTGGCGTGGGGGGCTGCGACGGCCGCGCTGAAGCGCACGATCCCCGGCGACGTGGCGCTCGTCACGCGCGCGGACGTCGAATCGGTGCTGGCCGACGAGCACAGCGGAATCGACCGGTAGCGATGGCTGTCACCGCCGCGTCACCCGTCCGGTGGTGACAGCAGGAGGGTCGCCCCGCCAGCGGCGACGGCGAGGACGCCACCGAGCAGGAACGTCTCCGTCCAGCCGAGCGAGCCGACGAGCGCGCCCGTGACGGTGCCGCCGAAGACGCCGCCCCACACCTTCCCCGAGTACAGGAGGGCGTAGTTCGCGCTGGAGTGCTGTTCGCCGTAGTAGTCGCCGACGACGCTCGGGAACAGCGTGTACTGGGGGCTCCAGAAGAACGTCGCGGCGACGACGGCCACGACGAACCCCACGCCGTCGCCGCGGACGCCGAAGAACGCGACGGCGAACAGGCCGACGCCGACGGCCGTGAACGTCGCCGCCATCGCGGTCGTGCGGTCGACGCGGTCGCTGACGCCCCCGACGACGAGGCGGCCGACGCCCCCAGCAAGCGGCAGCAGTGTGGCGGCGGCGGTGGCGATGCCGCCGGCCAGCCCGAGGTGGGCGGCGTAGGAGACGACCTTCTCGGTGAGCATCAGGCCGGCCCCGGAGACGGCGACGAACACGACGTACATGAGCCAGAACTGCCACGTGTGGATCAGCTCCCGCCAGCTGAACTGGGGGCCGGTGTGGGCGGCGGTGTCGCCGGCCGACCGCCACCCCGCCGGCGGATCGCGGAGCACGAGCGCGCCGCCGAGCACGACGACGAACACCAGCACGCCGAGCGTCCGGAGGACGCCGACGTAGGCGTCCGCGGGCAGCGCGGGGCCGGTGTTCGCGCGGACGTAGGGGACGAGGGCGGCGCTGCCGGCGGCGAACGCCATCGTGCCGGCGCCGGCGGTGAGCCCGCGGCGGTCCGGGAACCACTTGAGCGCGGTGTTGACGGCGACGGTGTAGACGATGCCGACGCCCAGCGCGCCCAGCGCGTACGCCAGGTAGAGCTGCCAGACCGTTCGGGCGACGGACAGCCCGAGGTAGCCGCCGCCGGCGAGGAACGCGGCGACGACGGCGACCCCGCGGGGGCCGTGGCGGTCGCGCCACCAGCCGACCGGGAACTGGCTGCCGGCCTGCACGACGACGAACAGCGTGAACACCGTCGAGAGCGCGGCCGCCTCGATGCCGAGGTGGCGAGCCACCGGCTCGCGGAGGCTGCTCCAGACGTACTGGTAGGGGCCGACGACCGCCATCATGGCGGCCGCCGCGAGCACGAGCCACCACCGGGAGAACCCGAGGTGGGCGCGCGCCCGGGCGGCGTGATCAGCGTCGGGCATTCGGCGTCACCGGCTGGCGGCTGGGCTGCGCGGGCGGGTGCATGCTGGACCGAACAGCGGGCGCACCGGTATGCCTGCTGATTCCGGGGCGTGTCAGTGGCCGCGGGCTGCGAGGTGCGCGCCCACTTCGGCCATCACCGTTTCCTCGGCGCGCGAGAGGTGCTCCCAGGTGGTGGTGTCGGCGAGCCCGATCTCGTCGGCGATGTCCGCGACGCGCACGGTCGCCGCTTCGTCGTAGTAGCCCATGCGCGTGGCGAGCGCGAGGACCTCCCGCTGGCGGTCGGTGAGCGCGTCCAACATCCGGGAGACCGCGAAGTGCTCGCCGCCGGCACCCGCTTCGACGCTGGCCGCGGCGACGAGTTCGGCGTCGCTGCCGGCGGCTTCGATCGCCGCCACGGCCTCCGTGGGGTCGGGATCGCCGTCCGGAAGGTACAGCGTCCAGTGTTCCCAGCCGGCGCGAACGACCGAGCCGCCGCGGTGGTGGATGCCGTGGTCGGCGAGGTGGGCCGTGACGGACCGCCAGTCGGTGGTGTCGTGGGTGACTGCGACGAAGACGTGGTCGGCGTCGCGGCCGGACCACGCGTCGACCGAGCGCACCGGGTCGGCGGCGGCGACTGTGTCCAGGAACCCCTGGACGTGGTCCCCGGGGCCGCGAACGGCCAGGATGCGGCTGCGGTCGCCGTCGCTGCCGGGCAGCGAGGAGACGGCGCGCACCGTCACCGCGGGGTAGTCGGCGCTCACGTCGCTTGCCGGCGCGCCGTGGTTGCGCACCCGCAGGGTCACGTCACGCATCCTATGTGTATAGCTGGCCCAGTGACTTACAGTTAGTGACGGTGTGCTGACGGTGATGCCGGCGAGCGCCGCGCGGGGGCCAACCCCTTTGGGTGCGGCCCGGTGATGTACGGGTATGACTACCGAGCAACCACACGTCGTGATCGTCGGCGCGTACGGCAGCGCGGGCGTGGCTGCCGCCGAGGAACTGGTCGACGAGGACGTCACCTTGACGCTGATCGACGACGGCGAGCCGGGCGGTGGGCTCTGCATCCTCCGGGGGTGTATGCCGTCGAAAGAAGTGCTGTCGGCGGGCGCACACCGCTACCAGGCGCGCCACGACGACCGCCTCACGGGTGCAGTGCCGGACGTCGACTTGGACGCGGTCGTGGACACCAAAGACGACCACGTGTTGGGGTTCGCGGAGCACCGGCGGGCGGCCGTCCACGACATGGCCGAGCGCGAGCACGTCACGTTCCACCACGACACCGCGCGGTTCGTCGACGACCGCACGCTGGTCGTCGACGGCGAGCGCATCGAGGCCGACTACGTCGTGCTCGGCACGGGGTCGGCGCTGAACGTGCCCGATCTGCCCGGGATCGCGGACACCGACTGGATGGGCAGCCGGGACGTGCTCGACGCCACCGAGTTCCCTGATTCGGGCGTCGTCATGGGGTTCGGGTACGTGGGCGTGGAGCTGGTGCCGTACCTCTCGGAGGCCGCCGATATGGACCTCACCGTGATCGAGCACGACGACCGCCCCCTGGACTCGTTCCATCCGGTGTTCGGCGAGGAGATCCTCGCCCAGTACCGCGAGGAGTTCGACGTCGACATCCGCACCGAGGTCAGGGAGGAGGCCGTCGAGGAGACCGACGACGGCGGCGTGCGGGTCCGCCTCGACGACGGGACGACCGCCGAGGGCGAGCAGCTGTTCCTGTTCACCGGGCGGACGCCGTCGTATCCGGCGGGCATCGAGGAGACACGTCTCACCCCCGATCCGGAGTGGGTGGATCCGGCGACGATGCAGGCCCGCGACGACGACCACGTGTTCGTGGTGGGTGACGCCATGGGCGAGCGCATGCTGCTGCACAACGCCAAAGAGGAGGGGTACGCGGCCGGCCGGAACGCGCTGGCCGTCGAGCGTGGGGGTGACTTGGAGACGTACGACCCGTTCTCACACCAGGTGATGTTCTCGGGGCTGGGCGTGTTCCCGTTCGCGTCGCTGGGGTTGACCGCCGAGGCGGCACGGGCCGCCGGGCACGACGTGGTGACGAGTCAGCGCGACGCGTCAAGCGACGGCGTGTTCAAGACCAAAGACGCCGCGCGCGGCGCGGCGCGCCTCGTGGTCGACGCCGACGACGGGACCGTCCTGGGATACCACGGCCTGCATTATCACGCCGACGTGATGGCGAAGACCATGCAGGTGGTGTTGGCCGCCGGGATGGACGTGCGTGAGATCCCGGATCGCGCGTATCACCCGACGACGCCGGAGGTGCTCGACGGGCTGTTCGGGGACGCCGCGGCCGAGCTGTAGCCGGGAGCCGACGCGTTGATTGCAGGCGTCAGACGGGGAGGAACAAGAGTTTTCACCCGGCCCATTCAACGGGCCTACATGTCCGACGATACCGAGGACGACAGCGGCGGGGAGTCGACGGCCGACATGGAGTTCGGCGAGCAGCCAGCGCCGCTCGGTGTCAAAGTCGGGAGCACGCGCACCGTGGTCGCCGAGGACGACGCCGACAGTCCGTCCGTGACGCAGACGTTGACCTGTCTGGCGACCTACGACGACGCGCTCACCGGCGAGGAACACGTCATCTACGGGGCGGAAGCCGCCACGGAGTATCCCGACCGCGTCCGGTTCATGCTGCGCTCGGGGCTGCCCGAGGACGAGGAGACCACGGGTCTGGCCAAGCGGTTCTTCGAGGAGTTCGCGTCCGCGAACGGCCTGGACACGGATTCGGTGGTGGTGTACGCGATCCCCACCATCGACAACGAGGCGGGCCTCGACCGGCTCGCGGAGATCATCGAGGACGGGCCGGTGGGCGAGCGCCGCATCGCGTCGTACCCCGAAAGCCTGTGCGGGGCCGTGCCCGCGCTGGGCGACGGCCTCGACGCCATCGAGGACACGTTCGTCGCGATCAACATGGGGTCGACGAACCTGGAGGCGTGCGCGTACCGCCGCGGCGAGCAGCTCGCGCCGTTCTCGACGGGCGCGATCACGGGCACCGAGGTCGACCGCCGGATCGCCAACTACGTCGAGGAGGAAACCCAGGGGCGCGTGAACATCGACCTCACGACGGCCCGGGAGTACAAGGAGCAACACGCCGATTTCAACGACTACGAGCCGTTCAGCGACATCATCCAGCAGCCCGGCGGCGGCACCTACGAGTTCACCATCGAGGACGCCGTGATGGACGCCGTCGACGAGTTCGTGGACGCGGCCGTCGACGAGGTGGCGAACGTCTTCCTGCCGGATCTCGCCAGCGACTACGTGAAGATCTACCAGCAGGCGCTTGACAACCCGATCGTGCTGACCGGCGGGATGGGCTGCATTCCGGGCATCGTCTCGGAGTTCGAGACCCGCCTGGGCGAGGAGATCGACCGCGAGGTCGAGGCGACGACCGCCGACGAACCGGAGACCGCGGCGGCGCGCGGCGCACACCGGATCGCCGAGCGATTGGTCGATCTCGGGGAGTACTAGCGCGGTCGCTGGGACTGGCGTCGGCGGGCGCAAAAAACTCGGGTACCCCTACCCGGCGGTTCTGCCTGTGTTCCCGGCGGATAAATGTCTTGTCAGACTGTCGCGGGTCGTCCACCGAAACCGTGTCTGAGACTCCCCCGCACGGATCGGGGTCCATAACAACGTGGCGGCCGAAGTCCGGACAGACAGCCCCGAGTGTGTCAGAGCGCCCGGGGTGTGCCCGCAGCGTGGCCCCACAGCCACTGACACGCACCAATGCGCCGACGCACCTACCTGTCGCTGGTCGGGAGTGCCGCGGCCGCCGGAACCGCCGGCTGCCTCGGTGTCCTGGGCGGCGACGACACACCGACCGTACTGCCCGAGCCCGACCACGAGTACGACGCCAGCGCGCTCCCGTATCCCGCCTGGGGCGAGCGCGTCCCCGACGCCACGGTTCCGGCGGCGCTCGGGGACGCCACGGTGTCGACCCGGGAGACCGAGACCCCGGCGTTGTACACGTTCTTCTACAGCCACTGCCAGACCGTCTGTCCGGTGTTGGTGTCGACGCTCCGGAACATCCAGACCCACGCCGCGAACAACGGCTACGCCGACGACATCGCGTTGCGGCCCGTGACCTTCGACCCCGAGCGCGACACCGCCGACCGCCTGGCGTCGTACGGCGAGCGGATGCACGTCGACACCGACGCCGACAACTGGACGTTCCTGCGGCCGGCGGGCGTCGACCGCGCGAAGGCCGTGGTGACCGACGACTTCGGCGTGACGTTCAAGCGCACACACCCAGAGGACATGGCGCAGTACATGTTCTCACACGCGGCGCTGACCGTGCTCGTTAACGCCGACGGCTACGTGGAGCGGACGTACCGGTCGAAGTCGCCGGACGAGCAGCAGCTCATCGCGGACCTGGAGACGGTGAGACAAGCGTGAACCGGCGGCGGGTGCTGGCCGCGCTGGCGGGCAGTGGGTTGACCGGCGCCAGCGTCTGGGTGGCCCGCAACGGCGTCCCCTCGCCCGGCGACGAAGACGCCGCCAGCGGCGGTCTCCCGAGAACGGTCGAGACCCTGGACGCGCCGGGATCGACGGCGGGGACAGCGCAGGTCCCCAGCCCGGACGCCCCGACGGTCGTGGACCTGTTCGCAA
This sequence comes from Halobacterium sp. MBLA0001, assembly GCF_049705385.1. Lineage (NCBI taxonomy): Archaea > Methanobacteriati > Methanobacteriota > Halobacteria > Halobacteriales > Halobacteriaceae > Halobacterium > Halobacterium sp. MBLA0001. The sequence continues at coordinate 894,365 of NZ_JBNAMQ010000007.1, read as the reverse complement.
CGTGGTGTGCGCGGTGTGACGAACAGCTCGCGTCGATGCGCGCGGTTCGGGGCGACTACCCGGACGTGTCGTTCGTGTCGGTGACCAACGAGCGCGTCGGCGACACGCTCACCCGCGGCGATCTGGCCGACTGGTGGACTGCCAACGGCGGCGAGTGGACGCTCGGCGTCGACCCCGGGAGCGGCGTGCTCGCCGCCTTCGGCGCGAACGCCCTGCCGTTCGTCGCCATCACCGACGCCGACGGCGAGATCGTCGCCACACACAGCGGGGTCGCGTCCGCGGCCACGCTGCGCGAGCGCCTCGACACAGTCACATGAGTGCGCTCCCGTTGGGCGGCGCGGCGGCGTTCGCCGCGGGCGCGGGCGTCACGACGTTCTTTGCGCCCTGCGCGTTCCCCCTGCTGCCGGGGTACGTCGGCTACTACGTGACCGAGCGCGACAGCGACATCGCGGTGGTGGCGGCCGCCGCCGCCGCCGCCGTGGGCGCGATCACCACGCTTGGAGCCGTCGCCGGCGTGGTGCTCGCGGCCGGCCAGCCGGTCAAGGCGGCGCTGCCCGCAGTCGAGCCCCTGATCGGACTGGGGCTGGTGGTGGTCGGCGTGCTCACAGCGGCCGGGCGCGGGCCCCGGATCACCGTCGTGCTCCCCGAGCGTCCCGCGTCGGTGGTCGGGTTCGGCGTGTTCGGCGGCGTGTACGCGCTGGCCGCGGCGGGCTGTGTGGTGCCGGTGTTCATCGGCGTCATCGGGCAGGCGGTCGAACACCCGCTGCCCGGCGCGGTGACCGTGCTCGGCGTGTACGCCGCGGGCGTGGCCGCGCCCCTGGTCGGCGTGACGCTGCTTGCAGGCGCGGGTGTCGACGCGTGGCGCGAGCTCGGCGCGTACACCGAATCCATCGAGCGCGCCGCGGGCGTGGTCATGGTGGCCGCGGGGGTGGGCCAGATCGTCGTTGGGCTCGGGCAGGTGTCGGCGGTCGGCGTCAGCCTGTAGCGCTGGGCCGGCGGCTACGGCGAGATGCGGCCCAGCCGGAGGGCGTTGCCGGTGACCCCGAGCGTCATGCCGGCGTCGCCGGCGAGCACCGCCAGCCAGATCGGCACCAGGCCGAACGGCACCCCGACCGCGAGCGCGGCTTTCAGGCCGAGGCTCGCCCAGATGTTCTGGCGGATGACCGTGTTCGTGTCCCCGGCCAGCTCGTAGAGGTACGGTAGCGTCGTGATGGCGTCCCCCAGCAGCGCCACGTCCGCCGTCTCGATCGCGGTGTCGGTGCCCGCCGCCCCCATGGCGATGCCGACTGTGGCAGCCGCCAGCGCGGGCGCGTCGTTGATGCCGTCGCCGACCATCGCCACGTCGCCGTGTTCGTCCTGGAGGTCCGCAACGACGCTGGCTTTCTCCGCGGGGAGGCAGTCGGCGTACACCGCGTCGACGCCGACCTCGTCGCCGACGGCGCGCGCGGTGCGCTCGTTGTCCCCGGTCAGCATCACGGTCCGAGCGACGCCGTGCTCGCGGAGCCTGGAGACGGTGTCGGCTGCGCCCGCCCGCACCGTGTCACCGACCGCGATCACGCCGAGCAACGCGTCCGCGGTGCCCACCAACACCACCGTCTTGCCGGCGGCCTGGAGGTCGGGGATCGTGTCGGCCCGGAGATCCAGGCAGTCGGCGTGCTCGCAGTCGGGCTGGGCCGCCCGCAGGCCGCCGTCAGTGGTCGCATGCACGTGGGACAGGTCGACGCCGTGTTCCTCGAACAGCGCGGGCTTCCCGGCGAAATGCGGTTGGCCGTCGAGCGTGGCGCGCACCCCCTGGCCAGTGACGCTGTCGAAGTCCGTGACCGACGGCGCGTCGACGCCGGCTTCGTCGGCGGCGTCCACGATGGCGTCCGCGATGGGGTGTTCGCTGCGGGCTTCCAGGCCGCGAGCGCACGCCAGCACGTCGCGCTCGCGGTGCCCGTTGAGCCCGCGAACGTCGGTGACCGCAAGGTCGCCCGCGGTCAGCGTGCCGGTCTTATCGAAGGCGACGACGTCGACGTCGGCCATGGCTTCGAGGTGGGTGCCGCCCTTGACGAGCACGCCGTGGTTGGCCGCGCTCGTGATGGCCGACACGACTGACACCGGCGTCGAGATGACGAACGCACACGGGCACGCGAGCACGAGCAGCGTCAGCCCGTGGACGACCGCAGTCGGCCAGGACACGCCGAGCACGAACGGCGATCCAAGCGTCGTGAGCACCGCGAGCGCGACGACGGCAGGCGTGTACTTGGCGGCGAAGCGTTCGACGAACTGCTCGCGGTCGGTCTGATTCGACTGGGCGTCCTCGACGAGTTCGACGATGCGGGACAGCGTGTCGTCGCCCGGGGCGGCGGTGACCTCGACTTCGAGATACCCCGTCTCGTTGACGGTGCCGGCGTACACCTCGTCGCCCGGCTGCTTGCTTTCGGGGACGGATTCACCCGTCACGGGCGACTGGTCGACGGCGCTGTCCCCGTCAACGACGACGCCGTCGGCCGGGATCTTTTCGCCCGGCCGCACCGCAACGCGGTCGCCGATCGAAACCGTGTCGGCCGGGACCGTCGTCTCGGTGCCGTCGGGGTCGATGATCGTCGCTTCATCGGGAGACAGCGCCATGAGCTCGCGCAGCGACTGGCGGGCGCGGTCCATGGCGTACCCCTCAAGCAGTTCCGCGATGCTGAACAGGACCGCGAGCGTCGCGGCCTCGAAGTACAGCGGCTTCCCGAACGCGAAGCTGGCGGTGAGCGCGCCGAGGATGGCGATCGACATCAGGAAGTCGATGTCCATGCGGCGGTCGCGGGCCGAGCGCGCGCCGTTGCGAAGCGTCTTGAAGCCACCGGCCGCGACCGCGACGAGGAACGCGACGTCGGCGGCGTGCAGGCTGGTGCCGGCGACCACCCCCAACACGACGTTCGCGTCACCGACGAAGAACCGCAACGCCAGTCCGGCGAGCAGGAACACGCCGCCGACCGCGGTTTGGAGGGCGCGAGGGCTGGTCCAGACGTCCGCCCGGGAGGTGTCTCGGTCGCCGTCGGTTCCGGTGACGTCGTAGCCGGCGGCCTCAACGGCGGCCACGACGTCCGGCGTGGTGGCCGTGCTTTCGTCGAGCGTGACGACGACGGAGCCCGTCGTCGGCTGTTCTTCGTGGGCGGTGACGCCGGCGGTGGCGTCGAGGGCGTCCGCGACGCTGCCGGCGCACGACGAGCAGTCCATCCCGGGCACGTCGAGGCGCAACTCGACCAGGCCGTCGCCGGGCGGGTGATCGCGTGAAGACATTGCGAACTGGTACGTTCCGGACGGTTATGAACGCTACTGCTATCTACCCGGGTTGAGTTAATCAAAGTTAACAAAAAAATCCGATTGAGTTATTAATTAGGAGGTTGAGCCGCGGCGGCACAGGGATCACCGGCCGCCACCAGCGTGCCCACATGGCGGCGTTCATCGCGGGGAACCGAGCGCAACGGACGCATCGAGGAGCGACAGGAGCGCTTCGACACCGCCGACTGCGTGGCGATGACCCGCCCGATCCGTGACATCGCAAACGAGAGCGGACGTTCCGCGGCCGCGGTCGGATACGCGCTGTTCGCGTGCGACGCCCACGTTCGTTCGGGCACGCTGTGTTAGCAACGTGGACCGTCAAACGCGGCTTGAATGGTATTTTTTAATACTGAGTGCGGACTGTGTTGTTATATGAGCGTTGTCAGCGTCTCGATGCCCGAAGAACTGCTCGAGCGACTCGACGACTTCGCGGACGATCACGGATACACCGGTCGCAGCGAGGTCGTCCGGGAGGCCAGCCGAAACCTGCTCGGCGAGTTCGAGGACAAGAAACTGGAGGGGCGGGAGCTGATGGGCGTGGTCACTGTGGTCTTCGATTACGAGACGACGACCGTCGAGGAGAAGATGATGCACCTGCGCCACGAACACGAAGGGTTGGTGGCGTCGAACTTCCACAGCCACGTCGGCGGTCACCACTGCATGGAGCTGTTCGTGCTGGAGGGGTCACTGGAGTCCATCTCGACGTTCGTCGGGAAGATCCGCGCGACCAAGGACACACTAACCATCGATTACTCCGTGCTTCCGGTTGACGAGTTCGGGGGGCTGGCTGACGTGAGCTGACGCGCTACGTGTGTTGAGCGATCCAGCGCCCGTCTTCCTCAGCGACCAAGCCGTTGTCCTGGAGGTCCGGGAGGACACGAAGGAGCGTGAGCAACGGCAACTCGAGGTCGGCCTTGAGGTCGTCCAACGTTGCCCCACCCTGGGTCGCGAGATAGAGGTAGACGAGCTTCCGACGGTTCGAGTCGATGGCACGAACCGATGACACGACGCCAGCTGACTGCTCGTCACGTTGCGTGCTCATATCCGACGGCAGTACTTCGACGATAATAAAACTGGCCTACCACGTCTGTCGAAATCGGTGGGCGACAGGAACCGCCACAAGCGAAGCGACACGCTGGGCCGTCGACAACGGCTGTGGAACTGCGTGGAGCGACGGCCACAGCAATGCCGTAACTCCTTACGCGTGGAGGGCCGACGGGGCGTCAACTGACGGCATCGTGCTCGCGGGCCCAACCGCGAGCACGTCACCACCGCTGCACCGCTGCAGCGTGTGAAGGGTGGAGGGAGAGAGGAGAGACTGTGAGACCGAACGCTGCGATGTGGATTGCCGACACCCCCACTGCACGCACGTTCGAAGCCTCACGATCGACACGAGCACGGGAAGCCACATAAATCAGTGTCGGCGTTCTCTGGCGCTGCAAGTGCCCCGGAACGCACAGGGCAGTCGAACGCCGATCCACGGACCGGCTGACCGCCGGCCGGGATGTTACAACCGGTCGAACGCTTCGTCCACCATCTCCCCCGTGGTGGCGACGATGTCCTGCATCTCGCTGTCGTCGGCAGCCATCCCGAGGAGTCGCGCGATGCGCATGATCGAGACGTGATAGACCCGCTGGCGGCCGGGCGATTCTGCCCAGATCACCACGTTACACGGCATCAACGCGCCCAAGCGGTTGTCGGTCGCGTCGAGGGCGCGATCGGCCACGTCGGGGTGACACGCGCCCAGCACGTAGTAGGGGTCGCGGTCGGCGTCGATCTTCTCGTTGAGTAGTTCCGCGGGCGAAAACTCCACGGGGACACCGAAGCCGGCATCCGTGAATACGTCCCGGACGTGCTCGATGGCGTCCTCGTGGGACAGTTCCAGTGTCGCCTGCTGTTCGCCGATGTCAGCGGGGTCGATGGCGGCCGGGTCGATGGGAAGCATTCCGTGTGGTGTATCGACCAGGCCGGACAAAACGGTGGCGAGAACAAGCACCGCGCGCCCGACACCTCAGCGAGCGAAACAACCGACTCACACCAGCCGAGAATATTGTCTCCATAGCGCACACCCGGGGCGGCGGGTAGCGCCGCGGCGACACCGCGCCAGGCGAACGGGTACGGCGGTACAGCACGCCGACTGGAGCCAGCGAGTCGAGGCACCCGGACGGAGCCAGTGCCGGACGGCTACAGCCCCGATCGCGGGGTTGTGTGCGCCGGCCCGCGCCGGGAATTGTATAGAGTTTACACAAATCTTTTGGTGTCGAACCGGCTAGAGGAACCCAACGCCAATGCCAGATTCGATGGCTGAACAACTCCGCCACGACATGACCTGTGACGGGCTCTTGGAGTGTTTCCACGGCCTCAAACAGCTCGATAAGGGCGTGTTCCAAGCGCTCGTCACCACGAACGACGCACTGACAGTCGACGACATCGCCGAACGCGTGGACCGCGAGCGCTCGACGGCCTACCGCGCGGTTCAACGCCTCCTCAGCGCGGGACTCATCCAGAAAGAACAGATCAACTACGACCAAGGCGGCTACTATCACGTCTACGAGCCGACCGATCCCGCCGAGATCGCGGACGACATGCAGCGACTGCTCAACGACTGGTACGCCAAAATGGGCCAGCTCATCCAAGAGTTCGAAACCAAATACGACCGCACGGACGCCGGCGTGCAGTCCATCGAAGGCTGAGCGCGCCCCACCAGTGGCTGCGCTGCCGCCCGATCGTGAACTGATTGCCGCCCCGCGACGAACTGCAGGCGTGGGCTGATCGAGTGCGCCGGAACCACAGATCGACCACCACCACAAGCGTTATTTTGCCGGTTGATGATGGATAGATTATGAGTTCTGGCTTCTCCACAGGCGAGCGGCGAGACTTTGCGATCGGTCTCGGTGTTGTCTCCGCGGTCGCCAGCATTGCCGGAATTCTGGTGTCCGATGTCTCCATCACGTTCAGCACGTCGGCCTTTCTCTTCGTCATGCTCGTCGCGTTCGGAGCCGGGAACACCGTGGGTGTCTCGTGCTATCTGTTCATCGATCAGTCCGTGGTGACGCCGATGATCGGCGCTAGCTACGTCGTAGCGGTAGTAATCGCGCTGTTCCTCGGCGCCCAATCGTCGGGAATGCTGATGGTCAAGTTCGTCACTGTTTCGTTCCTTGCGATCATCGCGGGAAGCATCGAGTACGTGGTCCGGTCCCTGATCGGGGAGTTCGTCGAGATCATCGAGCCGCGACCGCTCGTGTGAGCGGCCCTGTCAGCGACCCGGGTCGGCAGTGTGGCTCGAATACCGGGAGTCAACGAGTGGCGCGGCCGACGCGTCCGGGGAGACCGACTGAAATGAGGATCGCAGCTACCCCTGGAGCCACGTGCTCAGGGGCCAGGCACAGTGTGGATGGGCCCTAGCGGTTCGTGACTCCACGGTTGCAGTTCGACCCGGAACTTCGGCTGACTTTGTAACGGTCCATCATTCGTTGGGCAGGTAGTCGCGGCGCTGATTGGCTCGCTCGCGCTTGTTGCGTCGGTCGTAGTGCTTGTCCAGAATCTCCTCGCTCGCGTTCAGGCGGTCGGACACACCCCGGCGAGTACCCAGAGCCACGAGTGCACGGTAGCCGCGCGCTCTCGGGTACCTTCGACTAAGTACGCCGTCGTTCACTTTCGCGGTGTGGCTCCCTCGCATGGACCGTGGCGAGGCCCACCCTCCGTGAATCACCCTGTCGAGTGAGCCAAATTCACTCGGTTTTCCCGCCTCGTGTGTACGAGTCAAAGACAGTCGCGGAGATCACACGCTCAAAATTCTCATCAGTCCTGTCTAGGAAGAGTACCGGCCAGGAATTGGCCGAGAATGAATCCGCCGCCGCAGAGGCAGATGAACGCACAAATAAAGATTATTCTCAATCGCCCTTTGAACAGCGGCACCACTCCACTAGTTGCATCAATCACTCCGATTAGAAGAATAGCGATGCCAGTGGCTCCATTTCCAAGCGCTGCTGCTGGAATTAACGAAATTTCTTTGATGCGGTTCCGATAATCCGCAACCAAGGCAGTCTGTCGGTCACTCTGGTTACTGTTTCGGACGAGACCAGCGAGTGGGACACTACCAATTGAAATAGCAATGATTGCGAGAACGAAAGATAACAAAAGGGGAATCGATCCCACGTAAATATACACATTAGGTTCTAAATTTCCCGAATCAGACAACTGCGGGATTGCCCCTACGATGGACAACCCTATCAGATCGAACTGAATCACTCGAATCGCACGAGAGGACTTCTCCCGTAACCGCCTCTGAAATAGATCAAATTCCGGGATTCCGTCGTCAGTCATTTCCTCATTATCCACACTTAGGACAGAACCTCGTGAAGATTACGCTACTAGATTTGGCGAGATATAATCAGAGCGCATCGAGACTTACTCGCTGAAGTCCAGCGTGAGAGCATCGCTCCGCCGAGACACGTCCACACCGTGACGAGACGCCCACGCGTAGAACTCTGCCGCCGCGGAGTCGCGCCCACGCTCGGCGGCACCAATCACTTTCGCGCTCGCCTCGACCGCGCGCCGGGTCGCGTCCTTCGCCTCCTGGGCAGCCTCGTGGACGATCTCGGCGACCCGCGTAGACCGCAAACCAACCTCCGCGTACTTCGTCTCCACGAGGTCATCCATTCGCCGAAGCGCCCGCCGCACCGAGTCAACGTGCCGGTCAGTCGCCTCCGCGAGATCGGCCGGCGATAGCTTCCCGCCGTCCGTCACCAGCATCTCCAGACTCTCCCACCCCACAGCGGTCGCTGAGCCTCCTCGTCGGTTTCACCGAGCGGGGAGAGCCCGAAGTCCTCGGGGTCGTGCCCCTCGATGTGGTACTCGCGTTTCTCCTTGCGGACGGACTCGTACCCACAGACCGGGCAGACTCCGAGGTAGATGTGCTTGCGGCTCCAAGAATACTCCTCGATCCGGAGCGTCACGCGCACCACCTCGCGGTTTCGATTGACGGATTCGCAGGACTGCGCGGCCCCAGAATCACTCGGTGGTTCGAATCCGACTCAGAGGCAAGGATTCGGGCGAGTCGATTACGAGATTCTCGAAGGGTAGAGACACCTCTACGAGAACTTCTGCATGAAGTAAGAACCGTCGAGGAAATGGATGGGCCCTGGCGGATTTGAACCACCGCTCACCCGGTGTCCCACAGCGCCGCCGCATGCGACGGCACTGATATGAGCCGGGGGCTTTGAACCGGACTAAGCTAAGGGCCCGCTGGCGATGGCTACCACGGGGAGTGTCTTTAGGGTATCGAACACTAGTCGGCGTACGAGCTGGCTGGCACGGATCGAAGAGGAAGTGACGCCGCCACCAGGGCTCGAACCTGGGACAACGTGGGTAACAACCACGTGCTCTACCAACTGAGCTATGGCGGCTCGCACCCTATCGTAACCCGGGGATTTTGAAATGGCTTTCGTTTCCCGGGCGGGGAGTCCGGGCATCGACACGGCTTAGACGCGGAGCGCCGAACGAGACGTATGACCGACGCCGCAGCAGTCATCGAGCGCGTGCGCCAGCGCGTCGATCCGACGCCCGCCGAGCGGCGCGCGCTCGCGGCGGCTGCCAGCCGGCTCACCGAGCGCGCCGAGGCCGCGATCGCGGAGCTACCCGTGGCCGCCGACGTGGTACAGGTCGGCAGCACCGCCCGTGGCACGTGGGTTGCGGGGGACCGAGACATCGACCTGTTCGTGCGGTTCCCCAGCGACCTTCCCCGCGAACAGCTAGAGACCTACGGCACGACCGTGGGCGCGGCGGTGCTGCCGGACGGCCACGAGGAGTACGCCGAACACCCCTACGTGACCGGGACGTTCGAGGGCTACGCGGTGGATCTGGTGCCGTGTTACGACGTGGCGGCGGCCACCGAGATCAAGTCCGCGGTGGATCGGACGCCGTTCCACACCACCTACCTCCAGGAGCACCTCGACGACGGCCTCGCCGCCGACGTGCGGCTGTGCAAGCAGTTCCTGAAAGGGATCGGCGTGTACGGCAGCGACCTCCGCACGCAGGGGTTCTCGGGGTATCTCTGCGAGCTGCTGGTCGTCGAATACGGTGGCTTCGAGGCGATGCTGGCGGCCATCGAGGACTGGCAGCCGCCCGTGGTGATCGACCCCGCGGCCCACCAGCAGGCGTCGTTCGACGATCCGCTGGTGGTCGTGGACCCCACCGATCCGGAGCGCAACGTCGCCGCCGTCGTGTCGGCAGCGAACGTCGCCACCGTCCAGCACCACGCCCGCCGGTTCCGCGCCACCCCCAGCGAGGACGCGTTCACGCCGGCGTCCCCGGCTCCCCTGGATGCGGCGGCGCTGCGCTCGCACATCGACCGCCGCGACACGACCCCGCTGGCGGTGGTGTTGGACGCCCCGGACGTGGTCGCCGACCAGCTCTACCCGCAGCTCTATCGGTCCCGTGATGGGGTCGTGCGCGGGCTCCGCGAGCACGGCTTCGACGTGGTGCGGGCGGCCGCGTGGGCCGACGAGCGCGCGGTGGTGTTCGTGGAGCTTGCGAGCGCCGAGCTGCCGGCCGTTGAGCGCCACGTCGGCCCGCCGGTCTCCGTGGGCACCCACGCCGAGCGGTTCTACGAAACGTACGCCGACGATGACGGCGTCTACGGGCCGTTCGTCGACGACGACGGGCGGTACGTCGTGGAGCGCGACCGGGACGTGCGGACCGCCGGTGGGTTCGCGCGCACCGAACTGGGGACGGTCGCGCTGGGCGCGCGGATCGAGTCCCGGGTGGCCAGCGGCGACTACGACGTGTACGTCGGCGATGCCGTTGTGGAGGCGTTGCTGCCGGAGTTCGAGAGTGAGCTGGCGGCCTACGTCGACCCGAAGGCCTGATGCGTGTCCCGAACACGCTCGAAGAGGTCGCGCACGCTGTCACTGACGTCGTCTTCGGGCTCGGTAGGGTCCCGCCCGTCGAAGGTTTCGTGGACCGTGCTGACGCCGTCGGCGAGCGTGTCGAGGCTGTACCCGCCTTCGAGGACGAACGCCAGCGGGGCGTCCGTCCGGGCGCTGATGCGGCGCACACGGTCGGTGAGCATCGCGTACCCCTCCGTCGAGAGGTGGAGGCGTGAGATCGGGTCGTGGTGGTGGGCATCGAAGCCCGCGCTCACCACGAACAGATCCGGGTCGAACGCCCGGATCGCGGGCGCGATGAAGTCGTCGACGGCGGCCGCGTAGTCGGCGTCCCCGGCCCCGGTCGGGAACGGGAGGTTCAGCGTCGTGCCCGCGCCGTCGCAGTCACCGGTCTGTGCGACCGACCCGGTGCCCGGGTAGAGGCCGTCCTCGTGGATGGACGTGTAGAAGACGTCACCGCGGTCGTAGAAGATGTCCTGGGTGCCGTTGCCGTGGTGGACGTCCCAGTCGAAGATCGCGACCCGATCCAGCCCGTGGGCGTCGAGGGCGTGCTGGGCGGCGACGGCGGCGTTGTTCACGAAGCAAAACCCCATTGCGTCGTCGGTGATCGCGTGGTGGCCGGGCGGCCGTCCCAGCGAGAACGGCGTGTCGCGGCCGTCAGCGCCGTCCAGGGCGGCGTCTATGGCGTCCATCGCGAGGCCTGCGCTGGCGCGGATGGCCGGCCACGTGGACTCGGTGGCGGCGGTGTCGGGATCCCAGCTGCCGCCGCCGCGCTCGCAGAACGACCGCACCTCGGTCGCGTAGTCGGGATCGTGGACGGCCGTGATGTCCGATAAGTCGGCGTCCGGGGCGTCCTCGTAGGTGACGCCGTGGCGCTTCTGGAGGCCACGCTTGATCGCCCGGAGGCGGTCGGGGCTCTCGGGATGCCGCACCCCCGGGTCGTGTTCGAGACACGCCTCGCTGAATCCGAATCTCATTCCACGAGCGTGACGTACGTCTGTATGTCTTCGGCTTGGACGGTGCGGCGGCCGGCGTGCTCGGCGAGCACCGCTGCGCCGTCAGCGATGTCGGCGGCGTACGCCTCGAGCACGCCCGCGAGCGCGACGCGTGCGTCCTCGGACACCCGGAACCGGTCGTCGATCTCCAGGCGGGCGATGCGGTCGACGGGGGCAACTGGGAGTGCGAGGTCGCCGCGGCGGTCCGGTGCCGTGTCGTCGCGCGGGCCCACGATCCCCTCGAAGTCGGACGCCATCAGGGTTTTTCGGCCGTCCTCGCGTGCGGCGGCGGCTGCGTCCACGGCGAGGATCGCCCCATGACGCTGGATGCGGCGCGCGAGTTCCTCGGCCGCGCCAGCGCTCACTCGCAAGTCACCCGCGTGCCCCCGGATGAGTGAATCCACCGGGGCGAACGGGAGTTCGACGCTCATGCGTCACATCGTGGCGCTCGCACGCTTAATTGTTTCCGTTACCTCGACGCGAGTCACGACTCCGTGACGTCGTCGGCGTGTAGCCGGCCGTCGTCGAGCGAGCCGCGGACGGTGACCTCCTGGCCGAGAGTCACGTCGGCGTCGGTGGTGACACTCATCGTCTCCTCGCCGTCGTCCAGAATCAGCGGGTCCTGGGCCTGCACGACGACGCCGGTGAACTCCACGGGCGTGTCGCTGTGTGGAGTCTGTGTGTCGGCCGCGTCGTCGGTGGCGGCGGGCTCGTCGTCGCTGTCGGCACCGAACGCCGCCAGCCCGCGGTCGGGGCCGTCGCTGCCGGCGGCGGCGTCGTCCTGGGTGCTGTCCGACAGCGGGATCACCGACGCCTGCCAGCCGGCCGACGCCTCGATGTCGTCCTGCCAGCCGTCCTGGATCTCCACGTCGAGGGCCGCCACTTCGTCACCCGGGCCGATGTCCAGATCCGCCTTCTCGCCCCACAACGCAACCCGAATGTCGCCGGTGTCGTCCTGCAGGCGGACGTTGCGTACCTGGCCCTCGCTGCCGTCGTCGCGGTCGAACGTGCGCGTGGGGTCGACCGACCGAACGACGCCCGCGATGTCCGCGGTGTCGTCCTGTTCGAGGCTGTCGATGGACGTGGTGTCCGGAACGAACGACACGTCGGCGTCCGGGACCGGCGTGACCGCGCCGGTGTCCCCGACGTGGAGTTCGAGGCTGCCCTCCCGCTCGCGGACGTATCCGTCCACGATCTCGACGACGGCCCCGGCGTCGAGATCCGTCGCGGTGTCGGCCTGGTCGTCCCACAGGGTCACTCGCACTCGGCCGGTCTCGTCGCCCACCACGAGATTCGACACACGACCCTCGCTGCCGTCGTCACGGTCGAACGTCCGGACGGCCTCGGTGTCCAGGACCTCCCCGACGAGGGTCACGTCCGAAACCCCCAACGAGAGGTCGGCGGCGTCGTATTCGTCCTGGATCTGGACGTCGATCTGCTCGTCGGCGTCGAGTTCGACCTCGTCGGCGCTGACCTCCAGGCCGTTGTAGCCGTCCGTCGGCCGCCCCTTGATGCGGAGCACGTCCCCGGGGGCGAGGTCGTCGGCGGCCGCGGTGGCCTGTTCGTCCCACAGCGAGACCCGGACGTCGTCCGTTTCGTCGGCCACCGTGACGTTCACCACCCGCCCCTCGGCGGCCGCATCGTCGTCGTCGGCGTCCTCGCGGTCGAACGTGCGGACGTCACCCACGCGGGTGACTTTCGCGATGAACTTCACCTCGTCCATCTCGGAGTCGATGTCCGCGACGCCGTTCACCTCGCCGTCGTCGATCTCGTGGGCGATGAGCATCGCCGCCGTCTCCTCGTCGGCGAGCCCCCCCATCTGTTCGACCTTCGACTCGACGGCCTCCCGGAACTCCTCGATAGACACGTCGGTGTCGAGGTCAGCGTACACGTCCTCAATCGCGCCCATTGTCGGTTCAGGCCAAGGCGACGGCCACCATAAGCGTTTACGGTGTCTCGATGAGTGCAGCGCGTGCGCTCGCCCACCACCATGAAAACGACTGTCATCGGGCGGCACGATCGTAACCGCTTTACGTAGCCCCGGGCTACACCTGAGTGAGTCCGGATAGGGTAGTGGACTATCCTCTTGGCTTGCGGAGCCAGGGACCGGCGTTCAAATCGCCGTCCGGACGTTCTCACAGTTCTCACCCGGCGAGCGCCGGCTGTGCGCTGTCGGCGTGATCGGCCGTGGGCGCGGCGCTTTTTCCACGTGGCCGCCAACGCAGCAGTATGGATGCGCCACTGCGTGCCGGGGTCGCCGTCTACAACGCCGGCCACCACCGGGCGGCCCGCGACGCCCTGGCGGACGGCTGGTTGGCTCGTTGCCGGGACGACGACGCCGAGCGCCACTGCACAGCAGCCCTACGGGCGTTCGCCGCCGCGGTCGTTGCGGCCCACGATCACGACCCACAGGCGGTGCGCGCGCACTGCCGGCGCGCCCGCGAACAGTTCGCGTGCTGCCCTGAGGATGCGGGCGTCGACGTCGGGGCAGCGGACGCGGCGCTCGACGCGCTCGCCGACGACCCGGACCGCGTCACCGACGCTGGGGTACCGCCGCTGGTCGTGTCTGGGACCGCGATCACGCCGTCCGCGCTCGGCCCACCGGCGGCCGTGGAGGCCGCGGTGGTGCTGGCCGACGCCGCCGGCTACCAAGCGGACGAGTTCAAGGCCGGCGTAGAGTACGCACGCGAGGAGCTTGCCGACGGCGATTACGGCGCCATCACGGGGTTGCTGTGTGACTTCGCGGCGGACGCCGACCACCGAGCGATGATCGCGACGCGACTCCGACAACACGTCCGCCGGAAGCAACGCCGGGAGGCGGACGTCGCCGGACTGTTCGACTGATCTCAGACGGCGTGGACGGCGATCACAGCCGCAACGCCGAGCACGACGATGCCGACGGCGCGAACCACCCACTGCATCCAGCCGGGGATCAGTTCGGTGCCGCCCGCGGGGCTGTCGTGTCTGCGCCGCCGGGTCGACCCGAGGAACACCGACAGGCGTGCCACCGTCGTCGGGGCGGCAACCATCGCAACGCCGAGCACACCCCCGAGGACGACGGCGAGCAGCTCGCGGAGGCCGGCACCACTGTCACCGACGATCTCGATCACAGCGCTACGAACGGAGGCGCTGGATGCGCTTCTCCGTTGGCGGGTGCGTCGATACGAGTTTCTGGAGGACGCTCGTGTCCGGGCTGGAGATGCACAGCGCGCTCACCTGCTGGTCGAGCCCGTCGTCGTTGCGCTGGCCGCGCTGGCGCCGCCCGCGCCCGCGGGAGGTGCGCTGGCGCTGCTGTTGGGCGGCCTGCTCGTTGCCCTGGCTGATCTTTTCGAGGGCGCGCGCGAGGGGTTCGCCGGTCCCGATGGCGCGGCGCGCGTCCGCGTCGGCGACGTACTCGCGGTAGCGACTGATCGCGAGCACGAACAGCGTCACGAGGAACTGCACGAGGTTCCCCACGACGATCGCGAGGAAGAAGTCCGCGAGGTCGTTGTCGCCGGAGAACAACACGATGTACTGGGCGACGATCCCGACGATCGACGCGATGCCCTGCCCGAGCTGCATGGTCACCACGTCGCGGTTGGCGATGTGCGAGAGTTCGTGGGCGAGCACGCCGTCGAGCTCCTCGTGTTCGAGGATGTCGATGAGCTCACGCGACACCACGACGGTGCCGTTGCCCTTTCGGCCGACGGCGAACGCGTTGGGGACGCCCATGTTCGCGACTTTGAGCGTCGGTTTCTTGATCCCCATGTCGCGTGACAGCGACTCCACGCGGCGGTGGATCCGGGGGAACTCCTGTTCGTCCATGTCCTCGGCGCCGACGCTGCGCAGCGCCATCCACTTCCCGACTTTGTACTGGACGCCAACGAGCACCACGCTCCCCACGATGGCGATCGCGAGGATGGTCTGGTTCTGACCGAAGAAAAACCACGCGGCAGCGATCGCGACCGAGTAGAACGCAAAGAGGATGGTGCCGACGATGGCCATCCGTATCTTGAGGCCGGTATTTCTCATACGAGCCACACTAGTTCGTCATGGCATATAAATCCAGTTGGGGATAGTGAGCCACACAGAGAGAGTTGGGGAGTCGAGATCTCAGGAGGGAGTAGTTCAATGCGCACAGAAAGAACTAGAGTACGGCAGTCAAATACACCGATGAGCCGCCAAATGGCGACGACCCACCGACACGCCGTGTATGGCTACGAAACGGCGATGCGAAAACCAGTGCTAATCTCCGTTTTGTTTAACGGCCTCAGCTGCCGCCGGAGAGTTTCTCGTCGCCGTCCCACTCGGCGGAGTTGTCACGGGGCTCGTAGCCGAGCGCGTCTTTGGCACGCGCCAGCGAGTAGTATTTGCGGTCGTTGTCCGAGATGCCGTAGACCACCTCGTAGTCGTAGTCCGCGCTGAGACAGCGATCAATGAGGTGCGCGCAGTCCCGGGGGGACAGCCACATCGCTTGGCCGCGCTCGTAGTCGATGGGCGGGTGGCCCGCGGTGAGGTTGCCGATGCGAACGGCGGCGAACGTGAGGCCGTGCTCGTCGTGGTAATACCGGCCGAGCGTTTCGCCGGCGGCCTTCGAGACGCCGTAGAGGTTCCCCGGACGGGGGCGTTCGGTGCCGTCCAACCGGAAGTCGTCGTCGCTGCGGTAGAGGTCGGGTTTGCGGTCCGTCTCGTAGTGGCCGACGGCGTGGTTCGAGGACGCGAACACGACGCGGTCGACACCAGCGGCCAGGGCGGCGTCGAGGACCGTCCGCGTGCCGTCGATGTTGTTCCGCAACACGCTCTCCCAGGGGGCTTCGGGGCGGGGGTCGCCGGCCAGGTGGACGATCGCGCCCACGTCGCTGGCGGCCTCACGCACCGCTGTTTCGTCGGTGATGTCGGCCACCACGAACTCGTGGTCGGGGTCGTCGGTGGGCGGCTCGCGGTCGAACAGCCGCCACGTGTAGTCGTCGCCGATGCCGCCGAGGATGGCTTGCCCGACGCGCCCGGAAGCGCCCGTGAGGAGGACCGGCTCGTCCATTCGAGTAGTCATCCGCCCGACTGGGGCATCAATGGTACGGTTCGGTCCGTCGGGCCGGATGCCAACAGTGCTTAGGCGTGGCCGCCCCCAGCCGGGGTATGGCGACTGACGCTCAGCAAGCCTGTTTCGAGGCCGGAATCAAGTTCGGCGCGCTCTACCACCAGTTCGCGGGCACGCCGGTGAGTCCGGCGAGCGCGCCGAGCCTGGAGACCGCGATCGAGGAATCAATCCGGAACCAGCCGTTCTGCGAGGGCGTCGCCGTCGACATCAAGACCGAACGCTTGGACGTCGAACACGGGTACACGGAGCTCACGGGCGAGTACATGGACGTCGAGTTGCGCATCGACTACGAGGGCACGACGGTCGCCGCGGAAATGGCGATGGACGACGGGTATCCGTTGATGCGGCTGGCGGAGATCGACCCGTAGCGCGGGCGTGCTTTTAACCCAGCGGCGGCCGAACGCCGGGAGTATGAGCCAGTCATCGCTGGACGACGACGAACTGTTCGGGGAGGCCGCCGAGGAGATGCGGGCCGAGGTGGAAGGCCACATCGAGGCCGCCCGGGACGCGCTTCCGGACGACGACGCCCTCTGGGAAGTCGACGACGGGGGCAACACGCTCGGGGTGCTGAACACGCTCAAAACGGCGCTCAACACCGAGGAGGTGGCGTCCCACGTGCGCGACGCGAAGAAGGCGTTCGTGATCGGGCAGCGCGCGGACGCGTTCGACGGCGACGACCTCGCCGACGACTTGGCGGCCATCGAGGACGTGCTTGCGGACCTCGAAGCCGCCAGCGAGCACGCGGGCGCGCTGGCGGAGACGCTGCCGGAGCTGCGAGGCGCGCTTCCCGACGAGTAACCACGCGCCGGTTATCGGTGTGGCAGTGGGGCGGTCGTGTCGCGGTCCGCGACGGCCGCGAGCAGGGCACACAGCGACTCGGTCGCGGCGTCCAGCAGCGCCGCCCCGCGATCCGCGTCGCCCGCACGGGGGTCGCCGACAACGCCGTTGTCGGTGAACGCCGCGGCGTCGGCGGCGAGGTTGGCGTGTGACACCCACTCCCCCCAGGCGTCGGCGCCGTCCTCGGCGGCCGCCTGGACGCGGTCCTCGCGGATCAACTCGGGGTCGGTGTGCCTGAGAAACGCCGTCTCCAGGGGGCCGGCGTGGCCCATGTCGCTGCTGTGGTCGCCGACGGCGTCGAACCACGTGAACGGCACCGCGTACGCGTCGTCCTGGCGCGTGATCGTGGCACAGACTTCGCCCAGCGCGGCGGTGTTGCCGCCATGCCCGTTGACCACGACGACGCGATCCCAGCCGTGGCTCGCGAGGCTCCCCACCACGTCACGAACGGTGGCGCGGAACGTGTCCGGGGCCACCCACAGCGTCCCTGTGAACTGGCGGTGTTCCGCCGACACCCCCACGGTGATCGGCGGCGCAACGATCACCTCGCCGTCCGAGTAGGCGTCCGCGCCGGCCGCCGCGACCGCGTGAGCGGTGATGTGATCGGTGCCCAGCGGCGCGTGTGGGCCGTGCTGTTCCGTGCTGCCGACGGGCAGCACCGCGAGATCCGTGTCGACGCCGTCGGCGTCCGTCCAGGTTGCGTCTGCGAGCCGCATACGCGACGGCACGCGCCCCCGGCGCTTGTAGGCTGCCATCCACCGGCTAGTCGTCGTCCTGGTCGTCGACGGTCGCCTGGCGTTTGGCCGCGCGCTCGATGAACTCGTCGGGCAGCTCGTCGATCTCGCCGGCCTGCACCCCCCAGAGGTTCGCGTACAACCCCTCGTCGCCGAGCAGGTCGGCGTGGGTTCCGCGCTCGACGATCTCGCCGTCCTCCAGGACGACGATCTGGTCGGCGTCCTTGATCGTGGACAGCCGGTGGGCGATCGAGAACGTCGTGCGGTCCTCCGTGAGGCGGTCGAGGCTGCGCTGGATGAGCATCTCCGTCTCCGTGTCCACGTCGCTGGTGGCCTCGTCGAGCACGAGGATCTCGGGGTCTTTGAGGATGGCCCGCGCGATGTCGATGCGCTGGCGCTGCCCCCCCGAGAGCTTCACGCCGCGCTCCCCGACCTCGGTGTCGTAGCCGTCCGGGAGGTTCTGGATGAACTCGTGGGCTTCCGCGGCCTTCGCGGCGTCCACGACGGCCTCGCGGTCGGCGTCGAAGGTGCCGTACGTGATGTTCTCCTCGACGGTGCCGTAGAACAGGAACGTGTCCTGGCTGACGTAGCCGACGTGCCGGCGCAGGCTGGGCAGCGTCACCCCGGAGATGTCCTGGCCATCGACACGGACCGCGCCCGCATCGACGTCGTACATCCGCAACAGGAGTTTCAGTACCGTGGATTTCCCCGCGCCCGTCGGGCCAACGAGCGCCAGCGTGTCCCCGCCGTCAACCTGGAAGTCGATGTGCTCGACGATGGCGTCGTCGTCGTCGTAGCCGAAGCTCACGTCGTCGTAGACGACGCCGCCGTCGTCAACGACGAGCTCGTCGGCGTCCGGGTTCTCCTCGATGCGGGAGGGCTCGTTCATCAGCCCGAAGATGCGCTCGCTGGACGCGCGCGCCCGCTGATACATGTTGATGATCTGGCCGAACTGCGCCATCGGCCAGATGAACTGCTGGCTGAGCAGGATGAACGTCACGAACTCCCCGGGGTCGAGCGTTCCGGAGAAGAACATCGGCGGGCCGGTGGCGACCCAGATGCCGCCGATCACGAACGTCAACACGAACCCCACGCCGGAGATGATGCGCAGCGCCGGGAAGAACTTGATGCGGATGGTGATCGCCCCCCAGTTGGCGTCGAAATACCCCTGTGAAACGTCATCAACGCGGTCCGACTCGTAGCGCTCGGTGTTCGACGTCTTGATCACTTGGATCCCGCCGAGGTTGTTCTCCAGCCGGGAGTTCAGATGCCCGACTGACGACCGCACGTCGGCGTACTTCGGCTGGATGGCGTTCACGAACCGGTAGGTGAACAGCGCGATGATGGGCACCGGCAACATCGTGAGAACGGCGAGTTGCCAGTTC
Organism: Halobacterium sp. MBLA0001; assembly: GCF_049705385.1. NCBI lineage: Archaea > Methanobacteriati > Methanobacteriota > Halobacteria > Halobacteriales > Halobacteriaceae > Halobacterium > Halobacterium sp. MBLA0001. The sequence continues at coordinate 875,135 of NZ_JBNAMQ010000007.1, read as the reverse complement.
ACGACGAAGAGGTAGACGCCGATCGCCAGCACCATCACGGACAGCCGGAACGCCGAGTTCAAGCCGTCGTTGAGGAATCGCTCCAAGCGGTTCACGTCGTTCGAGAGGATGGACATCATCTCGCCGGTCTGCTTGGTGGCGAAGAAATCCATGTTCAGGCGCTGCATCTTGTCGTAGGTGTCGGTCCGAACGCGGTGCTGGATGTGCTGGCTGAACGAGTTGAACCCCCAGTTGCGGATCCAGTGGAACGCCGCCCCCAACAGGAACGACCCCGCGATCAGTCCCCCCATGAACAACAGCCGGTCGGGCTTGCTGCTAGGCACGACCGACTGCGGGAGGAACGGCAGAAACGCCTTGTTCCCCTGGATGACGGAGTCGATGGCCAACCCGAGCAACACGGGCGGCGCGAGATCCAACACGCGCGCAAACACCGACGCCAGAACGGCGACAACTGCCTGAAAGCTGTGATCGCGCCCGTACTCGTCGAACAACTGCACCATGGCGTTGTCGACGTCCGCGCGCTGCTCCTCGAAGGGATCGTCGTCACCCTCGTTGTCCGGTGCAGTACTCATGTTCCTGACCGAACGTGAGCCCCCGGCAAAAACGTTTCCTACGAATCGAAACACGCCGGTTGATTGGTTACTCGCCGGCCGCAGGGATCCGCACCCGATCCCCAACCGAGACGTTGTGCGCGGCCGTCCAGTTGAGCGACACCTCAAGCACCCACTTGCCGTGCCCCTCGTAGCGGGTCAACGGCCCGTCGCCGTCGGGGACCGTCGCGTGATGGATGCTCGTGATGTTGCGGTCGGCCCCCACGTAGATGATGTCGATCGGGAACGCCATCGACCGCATCACGTACGCGCGGCTGCCGGCCCGCTCGTGCACGAACAACATCCCCTCGTCGGCCGACAGCGACTCCCGAGTGCTGAGCCCGGTGTAGCGCTCGCCGCGCGTCGCTGCGACCGCGACCGCGACGCTGCCGTGTTCGACACCCGTGTCCGCGTCGACGACGGTGACCGTCGGCGCATCTCCGGGCTCCGGGGTCGATGGGGGATCCTGGGCGGCCATCGGCGACCCACCACAGCCAGCAACGACGACGAACACAGCGACAACAAGGGCGGTCCACCTCATGCCGACGTGTACGCCAGCGGCGGCTTTGGTCGTTGCGGCGAAAGGAAACCGTTTTTGCGACCGAACGGCACGATACGGGTACGGGTTCGTGGTCTAGTTGGTCATGACGCGGCCTTTACAAGGCCGAGGTCGGTGGTTCGAATCCGCCCGAACCCACTCGTCTGCTGCAACGAACAAGCGTGGGAAGCGAGGGCGGTTCGGACCCTGGAAGACGAACGACGTGAGTCTTCATCTGGTTCGAATCCCCCTCTCTCGCCCGCTAGTGGGCTTTCACCAAGTACTGCCGGAGGTAGTCCTCACGGAACATATCCAGCCTTCCCAGCCACCAAACTCCATCACCAGTCTCGGCTCAACCTCACGCTCATACAACAACGTCTCCCCGGTTCTCGATGTCGACGGTCGTTCCACTGCTGGCCGACTGGGCCACGTGCTGGCTGTCGAAACGGCTACGCAATGCGTGCACGTCCGGATTCTGCTGGGCGGTCACTCTACACTAGCCAGGAGTCAGTCACGACAGAACGGAGGGCAGCAGAACCGCTGGGAAAGCCCACATGGATGGGTGTTCGATAGCGATACCGCGGGGATGGCGGCCTACAGTTCCTGGCCGGTCGGGCGGATCAGGAGTTCGTTGACGTCCACGCGCTGTGGCTGGCTCGTCGCGTAGACGATGCCGCGCGCGATGTCATCGGGGTGCAGCATGGGCAGGTCCATCTCCGCGAAGCGTTCGAGGACTTGCTCGTCGGGCACGTGCGTGGAGAGTTCGGTGTCGACAGCCCCCGGTTCGATGATGGTGGTGCGGATGTCCTGGCTGGTGAGCTCCTGGCGGATCGCGTCGGTGAACGCGTTCACGCCGAACTTGGTGGCGTTGTAGCCGCTGGAGTCGGCGTCGGCCTGCCGGCCGGCGACCGAGGAGACGTTGACGACGTGGCCGGCGTCCTGGTCTTGCATGATCGGGACGACGGCGTGGGTGAGGTTCATGAGCCCGAGCAGGTTGACCTCCACCATCTGGCGGAGGTTCGAGCGGTCGGCCCGCTCCAGGGGTTCGAGCAGCATGACGCCGGCGTTGTTGACGAGGATGTCGATGCGGCCGTACTCGTCGACGGTCTCCGAAACGAGGTCGTCGATGGCGGCGTCGTCGGTGATGTCCGTGGGGACGACGAGCGCGTCACCGTCGGTGTCCTCGATGCGGTCGGCGAGCGCCGCCAGTTCGTCGGCGCGGCGGGCTGCGAGGACGACGTGAGCGCCCTCCGCGGCGAGTGCTTCGGCGGTGGCCTCGCCGATGCCCGAGGACGCGCCCGTGACGATTGCGACGTCACCGGCGAGTTCGTGGTTGTGTGCGGACTGCGCGTCTGTTGGGTCTGAGTCGGCTTCCATCACGTCGTCGTACGTGGTGCAACCACGAGCGTGCTGTGTTTACCAGTACGGGGGTTTATATACGGATGGCGTGTGTGGTGGGCAGGCCAGCAGTGGCGTGCACGTCACGGAGCATGCATCGGCCGGGCGTGCTCGGGGCCGACGGTTTCGCCGATGAGCTGGCGTTCCGCGCGGCGCAACAGGTCCGACGCCGCGGCGGCCGACACACCCAGCTCGGCGGCGAGCTCGCGGGTCGAGCATTGCCGCGGCGAGTCGTAGTATCCACGGGCGAACGCCGTCCGGATGGCGCGATACTGTTTGTCCGTGAGGCCGAACTGGTCGCGCTCGCCGGGGTGTTCGGGGTCGGATGCGATGGCCACCAGCTCGAACGGGATGTCGTTGACCGCACACCGGTCGCGGAGCGTGGCCAGCGCGTCGTAGTCCGAGAACACCTTCTGTTCGTGGATGCCGTCGGCGGTCACGGTGGCCTCCAAGGCGACCCCTTCGAACTCTGCCGGATCGTGGGAGGCAACCAGCCCCGTGGTGTCGGCGACGATGATCCGATAGAACCAGCCGTCGGCGGTCGCGCCGATCTCGGAGACGCTGGTGACCTGTGGGTGCGCGCGCGCCTCGTCTTCGAAGGCCGCCTGTGAGTCAGCAGCGACACGGATCGTGAACAGCAGCCGCCCGTCGTCGAGCGGGACGGAGTTCGAAATCGAGAGTTCCCCGCTGGGGATCGCGTCCGCGACGCTGACCAGTGGCAGGTCGGGATCTGCGAGCAGGATCTCAGCGACGATAGCCATGGGGCTGTCTCAGGATTCACGTCGGATAAACGAGCCGGCCCCAGGCCGGACTGTGGTCGCCGTTCTACAGCGTCCGGACGACTTGCGTGTCGTTCCCACTGGTGTAGGCAACAACACTCGCGTTCTCGCCGCAGCCAGTGAGTCGGTTGCCCACCGAAGTGACGTTCTCGTCGTACCCTTTGTCGCTGCAGTAGATGCCTTCGGTGTTGTCACCGAGTTTGGTGAGGGTGACATCGTAGGAGCCGTTGTCGAGCTGTTCGGCTGTGACGCCGGCTTGCGCGTTGCTCTGGAGGTTTCAGTCACCGAATCCAAGCACTGCGGTCGCGATGACCGCCGCGAGGATCACGGTGATAGCTACCATCAGAATCACGCCGATGACCGGCGACACAGCGCGTTCGTCCGCGTCCGTGTCGAAGAGGCTGAGGTCTGTCATTTGTGAACCCTGCCACGCCAACCACCGCTGGAACGATCTCCCCCGGAGGGTTCGCGTCACGCTGGTCGCTGCGTGTGGCTACGGACGGCTACATACCGGACGTACTTAAACCCACCTGACGGGTAGACCCCGACGATACCCGCTATGACGTGTGGCAACGACAAACCAGCCGGACGGCACGTCGACGGACAGTGAACAAAAGTACCGGGGGAAAATGTAGGCCGACCAAAATACGGCGGCTCCGGGGGGGTGACAGCGCCGCGATTCGAAACCCTTTTTTCTGCACCCGGCATCAGTACGGACACGAGCCGCCTTAGCTCAGACTGGGAGAGCACTCGACTGAAGATCGAGCTGTCCCTGGTTCAAATCCGGGAGGCGGCATCATACTCACGGTTCAAATGCCCACGGAGCGGTGCGTGGGCGACCCCCTCGGATTCCCTCACGACCAATTCGTTAAACTCGACTCGGTACTCTTCGCGTCCCGCGCGGATTCTCGTCTGTGTTCCAACTGAGAAGAGGCTGGAAGTCACAATCCTTCACCCGGGGGATTCCGACGGTATAGAGGCTGGTTGTAAACTAAAATGCGGAAACTCTTTTAACTGTTAAGACAATATAGTTTACAAGGATGCTTACGAAGGCCGGGCTCGCTATTCTAGACGTGCTGAGTTCCGGGGCGGACGCAACCGCACAAGAGCTGGCCGCAGAAACCGGGTATAGTCGCAAGCAGGTCTACCGCGTCGTTGACGACTTACTCGACAAAGGGGTACTGGACGAGTCCCGAGCGCAGCACAACCAGCGTGTCCTGCGCGCCTCTGACGACCCGATTGTCGAAGCGTACCGGGACCTAACATCGAACCTCGGGCACGTGGACTGGGCGGACCTCCTCTCACCGGCCACGATACAGGTCTGCTGGTACCTTGATGAACCACGCCGCATCACCACGATCGCTGACCGATTAGGAATTACGCGACAGGCTGTCCACAAGGCGTTATCCCCGTTGAAGAACCGAGCGATGCTCGCTCCCGCCGGCCCAGAGTACGCACTCGCCGACGACCTTCACCCCTTACTCGAATTCGCCAACACCGTCGTCAGGCATGGCCACCGCAACCGTGTTCGGCGACTCGCGCCCAGTGCCACAATTGCGTGGTGTGACCCGAAACGCGCGCTCGTCCAAGTACAAACCTCCGAAGACGCGGAGAAACTCCAGAACGCCGACGACTGGGACGTGACTGGATTAGCGGAATTCCAGGCGTACGGCCTGCAGTTCTTCCTTGCAGGAGAACCCGCCTTCTGGTACGCGCCAGACGACGATCTCACCCTTGCAGACATCGTTTGCCATACGCTCGTCCTCAACACTGACTCCCGACGCGTGAGCTACGCGATGCTGCTCATCGAACAGGAACGAATCGAACAGGAAACACTCACCGAGACTGCGACTTGGTACGGTCTGGACTCAATGATACCCCGGATGTATCGTCTTATAGACGAAGGCACTGACGCCGCCGATGAGATGGAGGCGGGAAGTCCCTTGCCGAGTGCTCAAGAATACGCGGCGCTGAAAGATCAGTATGGAGTCGTATAAATGACCGTCTTTAGTGGCGAGGAGGCCATCAAGACGTTTCTTGCCGAGTTTGACGAGTGGCTCTCAGAATCGGTGGACGTGTACCTCCTTGGCGGGTCTGCAATGACAGTTCGCGGGCTGAAAGACCAAACCGAAGATATCGACTTGGCTCTCGGCGTGCCAACCGAATTCGAACACGTCTATCACGCCCTTCGAGAACAAGGGTTTCAGGTGACGGGTGAGCCGACCGCGTCATTCGAAGGGGTTGGAAAAACGGTTGAGCTCTACCATCCTGGCCGCGGGTTTCGGGTTGACTTGTTCGAGCAACAGGTTGTCGGGAAAGTCTGGATCACAGAGAGCATGCACGACCGGGCGGACGAGTTCTGGACAGGGGAGTATGCAACGGCGTACGTGCTCGCTGATGAGGATTTGTTCTTGTTGAAGGCAGTGTCCGGTGGCGACTTAGGGGCTGGCAGACGACGCGACATTGAGGATATGCGGACGTACGCGCAGCGTGGACTCGCCTACGAGGAGATCCTCAACGAGATTGAGGAACAGCGCCCGTTCAATACGGGGTCAATTGAAGCGACGCATATCCGTAATCAATCTCACCCGTTATTTACTATCGAGGTGGCTGTACAGTCGCTTTCCGGGCTGCCATCCTCGTTTACGGATCGCGTGTCGGAGTTCGCAACCGAATTCGAAGTTGAGTACGGTATCTTGGAAGCGGTCGATGAGGGTCTTCGGAGTCCACGCGCGATCAGCGAACGTGTTCTTTCGAACATCCGAGAGCTCTCCGTTGGCGACGAGGAGGCGGTGTCTGCTGGGATCGATCGTCTCGTCGAAAAGGAAATTCTTGGCCGAGAAGGGGATACTGTTCACCCCTCGTCCAACTAACTCGGTGCTTTCGAATCTCTCAGTGACGGCACTGGGATGAGGATGGCAAGCGTTCGGCAGTACGTCTCTGGGTACGTACTTGTGTACATCCATGTGTACGTCCACAAGTACGTGTGTACGTACATTCTGCCGAACGTTAGTACTCCCAGCGGAGATCCGATATCGAGGTACTGATAGCGATCATGGACGGAACGCGACCAGAACCAACCTACGTATTAACAATCCAATCCAGCGGTGTAGTGCCGTGGGATTTCCTCGTCTCCGGGCGGGGGAATATGTCCGTCTCGTTCATCGCTGTCGAAGTGTCACCAAGTGTCGGCTACGTATATTCTACTACCGCCCTGCGGCACGGTTTTATTCGTTTCAGACTGCTGCCGTGTGTATGGACGAACTGACAGCGAATATCTCGTTCGACCGATTCGCAGATATGCCGGAATTCTACGGCTCCGGTGCTGCAGAATACCGTCTGGCGATGGTGAAAGAGCGCGCTGACTTTCTTGATCTGTTCGCAGGCGCTCGTCACGTGGATGCCGTGACGTACGCGGAAACGCCCGATCTGATGGTGAAGATGCTGACCGAGTACGACATTGGTTCACTGGACGTACTCATCGGGAACGCCGAAGACTACGCTGACCAGGTGAGCGAAGTATCGACAGCGAGGTCGCTCGTGCGACTGCGACAGGACGACCGACTCACGATTCGATTGAAGAACCGGAAGACAGTCCACTCGAAGATTTACCGAATCGTGATGCCGGACGACACGGTGAAGCTCGTCCAAGGGTCAGCGAACCTCTCACGGAACTCTTGGGAGTACCACACGAACCAGATCTCCGTCATTACGACCGATGTCGGGACCGAACTGGACGAGGAGTTCGAGCGGTTCATCGACGAGTACCGTGACGGGTACAGCGACCAGACACTCCTCGAAGGGCTTGTCGAAGCACTGGAGGAGGCCGATTCAGCGGAAGAGCGGGAGAACCGTATCGAGTACTGGGTTGGTGCGGGTGACCTTGACGTGAGCGACACTGCTGCCCTGAATCAGGACGCCGTCGAGGACCTGAAAGACGTCGCTGATCAGGTTACCGCCGTCGTTGACGACCCTGAGGAGGCCGAGGAGACAGTCGCGTTTGTCGAAGACCCCGAGAACGCCGACCGCAACGTCATCGAACCAGAGGACTCCTCGGACGAGGACGACTCACCCAATGCTCCGGACGAGGACGAGTCTCCGGATGTCGGACTCGTTGAGTCAGATCACGAGACGGGGTTGACGGATGGACTCGACCGGCCGCGGGTTCGTGCGCCCGACGAGAAGATACGGATGGGAACCAGCAAGGTGGACAAAGACACTGCAGACGAGTTCGGGGCCGGGCTCCGCGACCGTGGCGCGACCGTTGAGGACCACAGCATCACCGCGCCGCTGAGCGCGTACAACAACCAGGTCAAGGAATCGACGTCCATCCCGACGATGTCCGTCCTCCCAGAGTCAGAGCAAGTCGTGATCGGTGAGGACGATGAGATGATTCTCGTCGCCACCGACGAGCCGACCCCCGAAGTCTTGGATCATTGCCTCAAAACCATCGAAGACTACATCGAGACCGTCCAGAACCACGGTCACACGCAATCCGAGACCGCAGTGATGGCGCAGATGTACGAGGCGTTCCTCTACGGGTTCTGGGCCCCGTTCGCCAACCAGTACGCCGAGGCACTGTCGTCACCGTCACGGACGCTGGACAACGTCCTGCAGCACCTCTACATCGAAGGGAAGAGCGACGCGGGGAAGGACAAACTCACCGAGTACATCCTGCGACTCGTCTCCGACAACACGGTCATCTCCGGGGTAGACGCAGACGACGTCGGCGTCAAGGAAGTCCGCGGCGTCCGCGAGTGGGACACGTGCTTCCCGTACGCCATCATCGACGCGGAGAAAGAGAAGATCCAGCGGTGGAGCCCGATCCGAAACTACTGGGGGGACTGGACGCCCACCAGCGTCGATCAGCCGTGCCTTATCTTCACGACCAACGACGCGCTCCCGAAATCCGAGTTCCGGAACCGGATGAAAATCCTGAGCATGGACGTCTCCTTCCCCTCCAACCCGGAGGACCCAGGCTTCCGCGAAGCGCAACAAGACCTGTCAAGCGTACTGGAACGGCAGAACCCGATCTTCAGTTACGTGGCTCGCCGAATGCTTACCGAACAACCGTGGACCGACGGGAACGGCACTATCGAAGACGTCCGCCGTATTGTCCGCGAATTCTACGACGAAGCCGGTCGAGAGCAACCCGAGTACTTCCCCGCTGACGAGCCGGCCGAGAAGACGTACGACACGGGGCGGTTGAAGTGGCAGCGGGACATCCAAGGCGGCCGTGTCACGTTCGAACCAGAACCGAACGCCATCACGGCCGACTTCGACCGCGAAGAATACGAGGTGTACGACTACGAGAAGCGTCTCCCCAAGCGGTTCATGTCCGAGAAGTCTTCTACTAGTGTCTACATCGGCGCGCCAGAGGAATTCGCTGAGTGGATCGGGTACTCGGTTGATGAGCTACTGAATGGTGCTGCTGAAACAGGATCTGAGATTTCTCAGCAGAATAGAGGTCCAGAAGACAACGGGAACGATAGTGAATCAACTGGCTTCATCGCGCGATTGCTTGGTAGGTAACTGACCTCTCAGTTAGCGACATCACAGAGATTGTTACTCGAAAGTACCAGCCCTGTTCTTGGTCAAGTCAGAGTTCTTGCTGAAGAACTACATTGATACGATCCAGTACTGGGTTGCAGTCGTCGTTCTTTCGTGTTGTCTGCCGCAGTTCGTCGAACAGGCCAGCCAGCGTATTCACCGTTTCACCGCTCATCTTCGGTGGATCAATCGCCGGAACCTGTTCCAATTGATCCGGCTCGATTTTGTCGAACCCCCCATCCCGCGTTTGCTTGTACTCACGAACAACCTCTTCGAAGACGTGGCTATTGAGGTACGCCAGTAACGCTTTCAGTTCGGTCTCAGAAAGCGTGATGTCGTAGAAGCCGTAGCAAGCGCTCGTGTGTCGAATATCTGTTTCGTTCAGGATGAACTTGAACTGATCCCGGCTCGCATTTTGAACAAGGACGCGAGTTGGGTCTTTTCGTCGAGGTCGGTACCAGTACGGACGGTTCGAGAACGTGCTCGTGTCACTAAGCCCGTACTCAATTACACCCTCTCGAAGATACTCTCGCACTTCCGAGTACCCATCCCTAATGACGGATCCCTCACGCGCTTCCCTTCTTGCCGCTTTCGAGACCTCCTGTTTGAACTCCGCAATCGTATTCGGCACTTCGGGTATCCGGTCTGGGTCTAGGAGCCAGACTTCTTCTCCCTTCTCGCGTGCTTCCTTCCAGTCGGCTTCCTGATAGTCGTATCCATCTATCTGACTCGGCTTACGGACGATCCGCGACAGGTGGCGTTCGTCGAGATTGTTCTCATCGACTTCCTGCTGTGACAAGCAGAAGAGATTGACTTCGCCTGTTGTTGGCCCGCGGTGGATGGTGAGGAGTGTCCCAAGAGTCGGGAGGTGACTCGTATCGATCTCGACAGGGTCGAACAGGGCCTGCCAGTTCTTCTCAGGGCAAAGTTCGGATTGTGGGACACGGTTGATGATTCCCCACTCAGTTTCCCCCGGTTCGCCGTTCTCGACTGCGTCACGGATCGTCTTCGACTCGATCTTCTCGTCAACACGAATGAAGCGGGTCTCGCCACCTGTCTCACTATCCGGCTTCGCTTCTAAGAACGTGAGCAGAGCGGTCGTGTCGGCGTTATCGAAGACACAGTAGCTCTCCGGGTTGAATTGTACGAAGGCTTTGATTGCGTAGTTGTCGAGGAGGAACTGTTTGAGTGACTCTCCGTATCGGTTGCTGAGGAAGCTTTGCGGGGTGATGAAGGCCGCACGATCGCTCGGCGACAGGAAAGCGCGTGAGTGGTATATAAAGTAGGCATAGAGCGGTGACCGAGCACTGATTTCGAGTCCTGTGGTCTTCTCCAGTTGCGTGTTAATCCGTTCTTTGTACCAATCCGGGAGTGAATCTCCCTTCGTGTACGGTGGGTTACAGACGATCCCATCCAGATCTTGCTGCAGATCCGAAGGTGGGATATTGAGGAAATCTGTTTCAAGCAGTTCGTGTGGTTGCCCGTACAAGGTCAGCGCAGTGCTTCCCATAAGGAGGGCGAGCTGGCTCTGATCAATCCCGATTACGCGTGCTGAATCGGTACTCAATCGCCAGTCCGGATGAAACGGGCTCGATAGGACGCCAGCGCCCATCCCAGGATCGACGACGGTGTTGTCGCTTTCCCCTGCCCATAACCGCATCAACTGACCGATGTCAGGTGGTGTCCTGAACTGACTGAGCGATTGTCGGTATTTTTTCGGAATTACTGCCTCGTAGAGGCGACCGATGTCTTCCGCGGGTTGCGTGGACGCAAGCAACCGATCTCGATTCTCGTCGATGACCTCCATCTCCGATTCATCGACATGGAGAAGAAAGTAATCCAACACGCACTCTCCGAAACCTGGATTCGCCCCAACCTCTGCAACACTTTGTGTTATCTCCCACGTATCGGCAGGGAACTCCGGCAACTCACCACGTCGATGATGCCACTCATACACGGTGGCCTTTAGCAACCGGTTGAGGACGGCCTGGCGGGCGACGAGGCGTCTCCTGGTACTGGTAGTCGCATCATTGTATCCGTGAGACAGACACCACGTATCGACTCGTTCGTGGAGTGAGTCTGGGATCTCAGCGAGAGCTGGTGCGAGTCGATCAGCTACCGTTGTGATGATCTCGGCGAGGTGGTCGGTGTCAACTGACCGGCTGAACTCGGGTATCCTGTGATCCTTGTTTATCCACAGGGGATCTGGCGCAGTCGGAGTTATCGGCGATACATTTGCTATGTCCGGCTCAGTCACGGCTAATTCCGGATCTACCGAGGTTTCAGTCCGGCAGCGTCGAAGGTTCGTTTCATTCAACATCGGGGTAGCCTGCCATCATGAACCACCCCTATATAAAGCCTCGTCCGCTGAGTCCGAGGTTTCAACGCTATAGGCCGTTAGAAGCCAAATTCGCATTCACAGCGTAGACATCCTACTGACAGCACGACTATACCGCCGATAATAACAATTGCATGATCAGAACGCCGAGAGTCAGTGGCAAAATAGAGCCCAGACTACCGCGCGCGCGAACCGATCTGCGAGGATCTGTCGACGAAATTTTTGTAATCCCAGCACCGCGCGAGGACCTTCCGTCGACAAGACAGAAACAATCCGAAAGTCACTCTCAGATTGATCACCCGACGACCAACGGGATTTTTAGAGTTTTCGTCGAACTCCGAACCTCGTCAGCAGAGTGCCACACGAATACGTACGACCGACGACGCTGAATCGCTGAACAAAGAAATGGCAAACAGCTCTCGACCCGCACTTTCGAAAACAGTCGTGAACAGCGAACTACGTCGTGTCCCATCGAGGTCCATCAACGACTTCGTCCATGAGGATGTCGCGTCCTTCGTCAGCGGTTCGTTCTGCTTGTTTGACGTTCTCTAGGGTTGGTGTCAGAGTGCTCAAGACGGTGTGAGTAGGTCATCGATGTCCGATACGGTGAACAAGGACCACGAGTTATCGAGTTGTGCTTCGAGGCCGTCGACGAATCCGTTTTTCGAGAACAGGGCGAATTGCTCGTCTCGATCCGGCGGTCCCCATCGGACGTGCTCCGCCTTCGCTCGCAGGCTCTCGACGAGGCTTTCCCCAACTGGCTCAGTCGTCCACTTACATTCGGCAAGGAGGACTCGGTCGTCGTTCGGTGCCAGCCCGACGATATCGATCTCTTCCTCGGCGTACCACCAGCGACCGACTTCCGAGTACGGGTCGAATGTCCCGCGTCGAATCCCTTCCCAGACGGTTTCTTGACACACGTCCTCGAACGTGGTTGCGACGTGCGTTGGGAGGTCCGGCTCAATCGTCCCGTCGTACACGATCTCTGGTGCTTCCTCGATACTGGATCGATTCGGCTCGACGTACCGAAACCAGAACCGAAGGAACTCATCGGCAACCTGGTACCGCGACCGCTTGGATTTCTTCCCCGAGGCCGTGACTGGAACATTTCGTTCGATGAGCCGTAGTCGGCGAAGTGTCTGGAGATACTTCGAGAGCGGTCCCGAATCGATCCCTGTTGCGCCGGAGATTTCGTTCGGCGTCGTATGGCCCAGTGCGACTGCTTCGAGGATGCTCATGTACCGAGCTGGGTTTCGAAGTTCAGTTCGCAGGAGGAACTCGGGTTCGTTATACAGCACCGCAGACGGTGACAGTACGTGCGACTGAATATTCGCCGCGAGCGACTGCGAGTAGTCGAACAGTGTGAGATACATCGGGGTACCACCCGTGACGGCATACGACCGAATCGTATCCTGGATGTCGTACGAGATGACTTCTCGGGCCTGGTGAAACGAAAACGGCGTCACGTCAAGTTGCGCCGTTCGTCGCCCGTAGAGTGGGCTCTCGTGTCCCAGGATCTCTGACTCCATCGTACTCACGCTCGACCCACAGAGTACGAGCATCGAATCCGTCCCATCGAGTTCCTGGTCGACGAACCCTTGCACGTACGATGGGAGCGAGTCGTTCTCTTCGACGAGATACGGGAACTCGTCAATGACGACGATAAGATCCTCACGCTGGAGTTGCTCCCCGAGGTACTCGAACGCCTCGTCCCACCCGTCGATTCTCGGGACGCGCTCGTCGAAGTGGTCTGCGATTTGGTCGAGGAACTTCTCTCGCTGTCGATGTTCGGCCTCCTGCGCAGCGAGGAAATAAATGTGGGGACGATTGGCGCAGAACTCTTTGAGGAGTTCCGTCTTCCCAACTCGACGTCGCCCGTAAACAACGATGAAGTCCGCACCTGGGGACTCCACCGCGTCGGTGAGGGTATCGAGTTCCGCCTCCCGGTCGTAGAAGGTCATACTCTGGGTAATGATTACTACGATAATGACTTAAACATTCGGTCAACCGGGCCCAACCGAGAGTTGCTCGGACTGCGAACAAAGTACCGAACCAAGCCTGGTGAAAGATCCAAGCGAAACAGGGCTGAAGAGACGGGAATACCGGCCGTCAGTTCAATCGCGCGGTTCCGACTGGTCACTCCTCAAATCCTGGACCGACAGTGAACGAATCTGGCGCGCAGGCTAGTTGGTTGTGTTGACACCACTGACAGTGCTCACCAGCAGTGTACCGACCGAACGAGAACTCAGCAATGCGGTTCATCGACGCCGTCACGTCGTCCCTGACCGCCGCCAGGTCACCGTCGCTGAACGCTCGGGATTCGACTTTTGGACCGATGTCTCCGACATAGGCGTATCCCGCACGTGCGACAGGCTCATCGTACAGGTCACGGCACGCTAACAGGTAGATTGGGAGTTGTTTGTCGTCCTGTAGGTCGCGGTGGCGTTCGGTTGCCTTGTAGTCGATGACGACCAGTTCGTCGTCAGGCGTCCGGTAGACGGCGTCAATATAGCCGACGAGTTCGTGCCCATCGATATTGAGTTCGAACTCTCGCTCCGCGTCAATGACCTCGTAGCTGGGAAGATCTAACTCGAAATACCGGTCGATGCACTGTTTTGCCGCCGGGAGCGCGTCCTCAGCGCGGCGCTGACTGGCAAGTCGTCCGCAAATCTCGTACCATTCCTCACGGCGTTCCACGTCTTGATTCGCAGCTTGCTCAGCGGTGTCGTGGAACAACAACCCGATTGTACGTTGCGACACGCCACCCCCGGCGTCACTTGTGGTTTCCTGGTAATCGGGAAATGCGTTGACTACGTAGTCCAAGTAGTGACTTCGCGGGCATTCCTCGTAGGCCGCCAGTGACGTGTAGCTGTGGGAAAGCGACGGCGACGGTGTCGACGGGCCAGTCAGCGACGTAACCCGGAGTATCTCCCGCTCGGCTCTCGGTGAGAGATTCCCGTCGAGGGTGGCCGTTGCCAGGTTTAGCACGCGATCGCGCGCAATCTTAACCGCTAGCTCTTCCCCATCGTGCCTGACGGTACCGCCGATATTTCCGACAGTCTCGCTGGCCAGCGTGTTCGTCCAGTCTACTGCGTCGTCCGGGAGACACTCTTGGACATCGGTCCAGAGCGGGAGATGTCCTCGCTCTGGCTGCCAAGTGATTCGAGATGGGAGAATCTCGCCGACCACTTCCGAAACCGAATCCTCGTCCGCAGCATCGTCTCCTTCCTCGCTGCCACCCTGCAGGACAAGGATGTCCTCGGCACGCGTGATCCCGACGTGGAACACGCGACGGGTCTCACGAGCATCCCGCTCGACGAAGTCCTGCGCGAACGCTGCTTCCGCACCATCCGAGAGGCTGGTTTCGAGCGCGTCGTACGTACGTGAGCTCGGGGCCCATTCATCAGCCGTGATTTGCGGGATGAGGACAACCGGGAAGTCCAGGCCCTTGCTTTTGTGGATGGTCATCACGTTGACCGCGTCGTCAGCGACGTCCGGCTGACTCGTGGGTGTGGTGCCACTCTCGTCGAACAGGGAGTCGTAGTGTTCCAGCGAGTCGATGAACTCCGGGGTGAGCGGTGGTTGGACAGCACTGTCCCCGTACTGTTCGATGACGTCCTCCAGCTGGGCAAGATCCCGGCGCTCCTGTTCGCTGAGGTACCACTCGATGTTCGTGATGTCCATGAGTTCGCGGTACAGGTGACTGAGCGACGCCGAATCACGGATGGCGAGGAGCTCTGTGACGTGTTCGCGGGCTTCTGCGACGCGGTCGGGTTCCGCGAACTCGTTGAGCGGAGTCTCGCGGAGCGTGTCCACGAGCGGGTCGTCGCCCACGTTGAGCGTACGGAGATCCGCATCGCAGAGCCGGTACCGCATCAGGAGGACGCGATTCCAACTCACCTCGTCTTCCGGTCGGGCCAGCGCCTTCAGGTAGGCAGTGACGGTTCCGACGCCGACTGATTCCGTGGCCAGATCGCCAGCAACCTGGTACGGGATGCCAGCATCTTCGAATTCCTCGATGACAGGTGTCGCGTGGGCGTGCTTCCGAACGAGTAACGCGATGTCGCCTGGATCGTACGTCTCATCGAGGTTGTCTGCTACACCGGTCAGTAAATTCTGTACGACAGTACGAAGTTGGGCTGCACCGTCCGAGTCGTCGTCTTCGTCCGGTAGTTCGACGGTAACGACGGTATCTCCGTCGTATGCGGGTTCATCGACGCGAGTGAGCGTCTTGTGCTGTTCACGGTGGTCGAGTTTCTGAATCGCCTCGTTCGCTAGGTTGAGAATCGGCTGACGGGAACGGAAGTTCTCCTCCAGCGGTTCGTCCGTGAGCGCCGCAAACGCTTGGTCCAGTTCGTCGGTGATATTAGCGACGTTCGCGCCGCGCCATTCGTAGATCGCCTGATCGTCGTCCCCGACGACGAACAGATTATCGTCGGTGACGAGTGACGTGACGAGGTCGAACTGAAGGCGATCCGTGTCTTGGAACTCGTCGCAGAATACGTAGTCCCAGCGCTCGGCGATTTCCTCACCAACCGGCGAGTCCATCAGCGCAGCCGTCTCGACCACCAGGCCGTCGAAGTCAATGAGATTGCGCTCGTCCAGTTCTCGCTCGTACGCAGCGTACCCGGCAGTGAGATCTCGGGCAGCAAGACAGTCGGAAACGAACGAGTCGAGGTGGTCCGTGAGTTCAAGATCCAAATCGTCCGGGATCCCTTTCGGAGCACCGCTTGCGTACCCTCCAAACAGGTACTTCGGGAGTTTATACGCGTTGTCTGGCAGATCACGCTCGCCATTCTGGTGGGCCTCGAACGCGGTTTCAAGCGCATCACACAAATCGACGAGCCGGTCGAGGAAATCCCGAGCACTGGCTTCGATCCCGTCCGTACCCAATGCATCGCGTTCCGCGGCGAGCTCATCGCGCACATCGGGGAGTGAATCCAGCACGCTCGACACGGACCGGCCGCCGAGATGATCGCTGGCAATCGTTTCGATGCGTTCCGGCAGGTCGGCGAGATCGTAGACGCGGTCGGCGGGCCCGAGGAACGCGTCGATGTCGTCTGGCGAGATGCCGCTGCGCTTCATCGACCCGATAAAGCTGAGCAGCTTCGACGCAGCTCCGGACGCGTACCCGTCGCTGCCGTACACGTTGGGTTTGACCGACCGGTACTCGATGTCGTCCAGAACATCCAGCACAATAGCGTACTTCTCGGCGTCCGTGGCGACCTCGAAGTCCGGGTCGATCCCGGCTTCGTAGGCGTAGTCAGTGAGAATCTCGTTACAGATCGAGTGGTACGTGTACGCGTCGATGTCGTACCCCGCTGTCCCGAGTTTCGCGTTAAGCTTCTCCCGCATCGAGTCCGCCGCGTTGTTCGTGAACGTCAACGCGAGAATCCGGTCTGGCGAAACGTCTTCCTCGTCGATGAGGTGCTCGATCTTCCGCACCATCGTGAACGTCTTGCCCGTTCCTGCTCCTGCGAGCACACGCATCGGGTACGCATCGGAGTTGATGATTGTCCGCTGTTGCGGCTCTGGGGACACGTCTTCTTCCGGCACCGGGAACCAAGACGGGTACTCGGACTCGTCGCTCATCGTTGCACCTCCGTGGACAGTCGGTCAGCACACATCTCTCGATAGTCGCAGTCCGGGCACGCCTCCTCAGTAATAAGGTCGAGCGGTTCCGGCTCGTACGTCTCACCCGTGATGCCATCGTGGGCATCCCGGATGAGCGCCCAGATCGTGTCGTAGTGGTTCTCGTAGATTTCCGTGGTTTCCCGAGGCCAGCCACGCGCGGACACGTCGTATCCGTTCGGGGTGCTCTCGAACGACGTGCTGTTGAGGATCCCGTAGAAACTGAATCGAACCTCCATCCCGTCCTCGTAGAACGGTTCGTTCTTCACGCCTTCGACGTATGTCGCCGTTTGGAACGCGTTCCGGACTCGCTTCGGTTCGTGGGCTTCTCCGTCGAAATGGTCGCCAAGGTACTCGGCCGTCCCCGACGAAAGAACCCCGTCCGTGTTCCGCTTGTAGTCGAAAATGTGCAGCCCGTCATCAGTCCGGACGACGTTGTCAGCTTTCCCGTGGAGTTCTCGACCATCCACTTCGCACTCCACCCAACATTCCGTGGCGACCGAGTAGCGAGCGTGCTCGATCCCGTCACCGCCGTCCGGATCGAAGAATGACGCGATGGCAGCGCGGTTCTCAGCTCGCTGGTATTCCTGATGCGCAGCGGATTCGTAGTCGTCCGGGGTACTGTGTTCGTCCCATTTTGCATCGAAGACCTGCATCGCCCGGTTGTGTATCGTCTCCGGGTCGTCATCGCGGTCAGTCGCATCACACACGTCCTCGATAGTCTCGTGGTAGATCGTTCCTTGGTTGAGATACAGTTCTGTACGGTCCGGCGCGTTCACGTCTTGCGCGTAGCGGTAGTCGTACAGCCGCGGACACGTCGCGTAGTTCGCTAACCGCGACGGGGAGAGCGACGAACTCATCGCCGCACCTCCCCGTTAGCGAATTCGACACGTGCACGCAACGCTTCTCGGAGCTCGTCTCCTCGGGAGCCGCTTTGTTCGAGCAGGTCCTGAATCTCACCGAGTTCCGCTTCGACCTCGTCAAGCGACACCGCCACGTCCTGACTGTTCGCGCGGCGCACCTCCGCGAGCGCGTCGTCGACCCGCGACAGCAGGTACTGCTCCGCCGCTTTCTCACTCGTAATGTGTGGCTCATCGGCCTCGGTCACCCACGGAAGATCAGCATACGCTGCTGTGAGGAACCGCGATGCCTGCGTACGCTCTTCGAGCGCCGTGTCTTCGTACTCGTAGAGACAACAGTAGAGCCGCTCTGTCGCCGCGCCAGCACCGACAGCCAGCCGTCGCCGCGCGTGCTCCGTGTGGTACTGCGCGAACGGTCGTCCTGACGCTGTCGACGTCGTCGGGAACGTCGCATCCACGTCCGCTCCATCCAGTTCCGTTACGCCAGGGTAGTCTGGCATCGACGCGACTCGCTCGCTCGGGAACAACCGTGTTAGGAACGGGTCGCCGGGGTACTCGCTGTCGACGAGATTCACGAGGAACACCGCGCGGAACGACTCGTTCTTGATCGCTTGCAAGTGATCGACGCGGACGCCGCCGTTGAGATCCGTCGCACTCGTCTGATTCTGCTGCGGTGCGTACTCGTGAGCGCGTTCCAGCATCTCCTTGAACGACTCCCACGTCGCATCCACGAACTCGGTCTCTTCGAGGAACTCGGCCATGCGGAACGCCCGCCGGACGTTCCCGAACTGCGCCCGTGCATCCAACGGGGCCGCCCGCTCCGCGATCCGCTCTTTTAACCCGGAGTCCGTTGCCCACCAGCGAATCGCGTCTTCGAGGCTCTCCGTCTCGCTGACACGGTCTAAGCGGTCCGTGTCGAGCTCTGGACCGTGCTCGGGAACATCATCTTCCTCGTCAGCGAGATGCCGAACGGCCGCCAGGAGTTCCCGAATCGCGGGGTCGTCACCGAACCCCGTGACAGTTGTCGATTCCGTCGGAATCCCGGTGCCTTCGAACGCTTCGATAATGTCCGTCACAGCACTACCACTTTGCTTCGTGGCGACAGCGATGTCGTCGTACCCCCAGTCCGGCTGCACGACGAGCTCTTCAATCTCGTTCGCAATCTCAGCGAGTTGTTCGTCGCTGGAGTCTGTAGCGAGGACGGACACCGACCCGTTTTCCGGATCTTCCGGGACCGTTTCGTCGGCGAAATAAGCTGCCGTCGCAGCTGGTCGCGTCGACGGCGTCCCCGATGCCCCGAGTCGGGACTCGCTGAACGAGACGTAGTCCGTGACTGGCCCTGTCTCGACCCACGTCCGGCGCACACTCGCGTTCTCTTCGGCGACACAGACAAGCTCGCAGTCTCCCGCGAGCGCGTCGAGATACGCGCGATCAAGCGGGAAGAACTCTTCAAACTCGACCGCGAGCACCGCGTCGAAATCAACGACCTCGTCGCGGGCATCCCCGGTGAGGACATCGAGCGCTTCCGAGATGAGTTGCCCGCGTTCCATGTGCCCGTGATCGGCGAGCCACTCGTGGAACGCGTCGAGCGCAGCCGTGATGTCACGGAGTTCTGGAGTATCGTCAGGCGTGACCGTCTGCCAGGAGATCGTGCCCATCACGGCATCCACGTCCTCTATGAACGACGGTTGCGCAGACGCCCGTTGGAGGTACTCCGTTTCCCACTCGTAGTCTGCGAGGAACCGGTACAGGAGTTCCCGCCGTAGGGCGTCGGAGAGAATGACGCGGTCATCGGTCTGGTTGAGGACATCGGTCGCGTGCACCACCGACGACGTCACGTACGGCGTCGCCGCGCCCGGCAGTTCCTCACCTAACGCTTCACGGAACGTGTCTGCGCTCGTCGGCGCACCGGTGATGACGAGCACATCCTCAGAATCGTGCTCGTTGAGAAGCATCCGGTATTCGTTTCGCGCTGTCCGTTCGACGTTTTCGCCCCCGAACGGTACTGTAACTAACGTTCCGGTGAACTGCTGGTAAACAGATGATAGTGACACGGAATCGAACCTCGGATAATTAGAAACGTTGGTTGATTCTGTCATAAGAGTACCCCTACTTCCGCTAGTTCTCTCCATCTGGTCGGGCAGTTTGTTGGCAAAGCGTCTATACCTCCGCGTTGAGTTGTCCGGAGATGATGGTATGACTGAGACAGATGACTTGCGGCGGGAGTTGAAGACGTTCACACGCCGATGGGAGCAACTCACCGCGGTTCCCGAGACACCTCGGTCACTGATGGATGTGATCGAGTACTCGTTAGGAACACAACGGAAGGCCGAGGTGTACATCAACCGCCTCTTCGCATATTTCCTCGACCAGGAGCAGCCACACCGGATGAACTCGGAATTTCTCCGCGTATTTCTCAATGGCCTACCCGACACGTGTGGGTTCGAGGAGGATATCCACGATCTCTCAGACGTCGTTGTCGACGATCAAGTACGGCTCACTGAGCAGGCCGACGGAGAAACAGTATCGTCAGGATTCGTCGACCTGGCAATTCAAGTCCCGAACGAATGGTTCCTTCTGGTCGAACTCAAATTCTCTGCTGAGGACACGCAAACGGAGTTCTATCGACAGGACGTTACGCACATCGACGGTGTTCCGAAGGACGACTACGAGTCTGGCGCGTACTATCTCTATCTACATCAAGGGGACCGACCAGACGCGAACGATCCAGAATTCAGTAACTGGACGTGGACAGCCTTCGTCGAAACCGTCCTGACCGACTTTATTGTCGATAACGCACCACGGTACCCACAACGAACAGTCGTACAACTTCACGAATTCGCTGACGATATTCGATCCATCACAGGTATGTCAGACCCCACCGACAACGTTGACGAGAAGATCGAACTGTATCTCGACCACTACGAGGCCATCGCTGACGTAACGGCCACATTCGAGAACCAGTGGGAGACGTTCTCTCATAACTGGCCCTCTCGCCTTTCTGACCGTCTCGTCACCGCCGATCACGGATCGATCCGCTCGGAGAGCGACTACCACGTATTATTCGAGTGTCCGAACGACGCTGTCGGGGACTGGTGGTTCCGCTCAACGAGTTCCGATTGGGGGATGATCTTCAAACACGGCTGGTGGCGACACACCGATGACCTCTCAGACGTGCTCCACGAGCGACCCGACAATCGGAACGATGCCAGAATCGGATTCCACCACCGCCTCGAAAACGACCGTGAGCAAGCCCTCCGAGACAACACGCTCACACTGTATTTCCGAAACATGGGGGCCAACGATCAATCCTTCATCGATGCTGTTTCTGACCACTTCGATGCGCAAACCGATGCTATCGAGGCCACGCTGCCGGATACTGCCAGTCTCACCGGCAACAAACGCAATATGATATCAGCAGAGTACGATATCGCTCCCGACGAGTATGATGACTTTTTCGCGGCCTATATCGCGGCCCTCGAAGAAGGATTCACTGACCTCGTCGTTGAGAACCCCAAACTAATCGCTATCCTCGACGACATCTACACTGACGCCGTCGCAGAGGTCTACGACACCCAGATCACAATGAGTTCCCAACAAAACTGAGTTCGAAGCTCGTGTCGTGCAGGCTTACAACACCGGTCCTGGTGACTCCGGATACTGAATGATTTTCACGTCTTCGTCGCGGCTAGCTGGTGTTTCGCGGGCTAACTCGTCGACGAACAGCAGCCCCTTGACATCGACTGACTCCAAGAGGTCTTCTGCGGATTCAACGTACTCGTCCGTCGCCGACTGTTTGACAAACGCCATGTACTCCAGTAGTTCCCGGAGCCCGGTTGCAACATAGTCGGTGTTCTGCGTGTACTTCACTTCACCAAGGAACACTTGCTCAAGTTCCGTCCCACCAGCCTCTGTCTCCCGGTATCGCTCAAGAACAATATCAGGACGGCCACCCCACAGTGAATCACTGCCGCCACGCCCAAGCAGATCCTCAGAGATCGTTTGCCATCGGGAGAGCACCTCGTTCATACGGTTCAAGTACCCGTCAGGCTCGATATCTTCAGAGCCGATTGATTCACTGAATGAAAGCCCTTGACCGGTCGCATCGTGAGACAAGACGAATCGTGACCCGTCCTGCTCCCACGTAGCGATCGTCGACGGACTATCTCGACTGTCAGTCAACACCCGATACTCCACGCCCTCGTACGAATCAAGTACGCGGAACACCCAGTACAGTTCGAACAGCGTGTCCGTGTTCGCTGGCGCAATGAGTGTGTGATTCAATATATCGCGCGCTTCGGTGCTGTCCAACTCGTGGTTCATCAACTGCCGATACCGATCCAGCAAGACCGCTGCATCCTGATAGAACTGCGAGCGCGAGCGCTTGACTGACTCGATGGTCCTGTCTGTGATATCGGTATCAGCGACGTTGATCCGCTGCAGGTAGATGTTCTGCTCGTAAATCCGGTCAAGCATCTCCGCTGCTGACTCTACACCCCGACCACTCCCACCTGTGTGCGGCATCACCCACTCGTTCAGCCAGTCATACCCCTCCGAGTTGTCCAGCGCGTACGCAAGGTCATCCGTAACGATCTCGTGAATAATCGTCAGTAACCGTTTCAGCACGAGATTCTCGTCGATGTTATAGTGCTCTTCAGGCTGCGTACACACAAACAGCGGCTCATCCAGCCGACCAGCGCGTGCCCGTGTCTTCACCGTTCCCTGCCAGTCGATCTGTCCGCGGATCTCACCACGGTACTGGAACGACTCCGGAGCGGTTGTCGTCTTCATCTGCCGAATCCGATCTTCCAACTGCCGCATAAAATCCAGGACACCGACTTCCGAGCTGTCGTCTTCAGCATCGGTCAAGACGAAGTGAATCCGAAGCAGCGTTTCGATGTCGTCGATATCCAGGTCCGCGTGCGCCGACCCGATGACTCGATCGAATCGAACGCCTTTCCGGAGATACGTCTGAAAATCGTCGGCAATCTCTCCCAACAACGCCTCTTCAGTCGTCTTCGCCATTTTCAGTTACTCTCCCCCACCCGGCTGCAGGTCAATCTGGAAGAAATCACGTGCGACTGTCCACAACTCACCAGTCTCGTCGTCAACAATCTCGTCAAGCGCCCCGATCAGCTGCTCTAACTCGTTTCGCCGCAGCCCTTCCAACTGCGGAAACACGTACATAATGATCGGCGAAACATAATCCGCAGTCTCCGTTGAGGGAGCGGCTGCAACGTGTTCATAAATGTCTTCAACGATGGCTGGCCCGATGGCTCGCTGTTCATTAACCGCTCGCCAGATACGCCCGACCGTCTCGTAGTGCTGGTCTGCTTCCGGCACTCCACCGTTTGCCGCCCAGACTGCGACATAGTCCGCGACAAGTGATTTGAGTGCAGAATCATCACCATCCTCACGGGCAGGCAGATCAGGAATTCCAACGGGGACGAACGCCCAGCGCCGCATAAACGCGTAACTCATCTCGTACAGCGACGTCTTGTCGAGCGTGTTCATCGTCGCCAGCATCCGCCAGTCCTCAGGGATGAAAAACCGGTTCTGGCCGATATCCTCGTGGCTGCGGGACGCGTCGAGGATTTCAATCGGATCCCCGGCAGCGTCATCGAACGGTAACGTGACGCTCTCTCCCGTCAATGCCGAGAACAACGACCCGAATGCCTTGTCGATATCTGCCCGGTTGAGTTCGTCGATGACCAACCACTCATTCGCTGGTGTCCCGTCGCCATCTGCTTGGAACCGGTCCAACACAACTCCCGGCCCGAATTCAAGCGTGTTCTGCGTGGTCGTTTGATACCCGCCGACCGTGTCGAACGTCGACCAATCAGCCGACGCTGTCACGAGCTCGTATTTGTTTTCCCCGACTGTCGCCTCACACACTTGCCGTGCCAGCTTTGTCTTCCCCGTGCCCGGTGGGCCGAACAACAAAACGTGATTCCCGTTTGCCAACGCTTGTTCCACCCGTGACTGAATTCGATCCCATTCCTCCTCCGGGAAATGCAAGTGCTCCTGCTCAACCGCGATCTCCGAGTCCGGGACCGTAAGCTCCGAAGCGAAGTCATCAAACCGCGTCATCTCGCATAACTCCAGAATCCGGTCGTACTCACCCTCTGTGAGTTGCGTGATGACGAAGCTGTTGTCAGATTCAACGAGTCGGCTTCCATCTAACTCCGCGTCTGACTTCACATCCCGCCAACTTGCTCCATCTAATGACTTCTCCCATTGGAGCGTGATGCCTTCCACGGGTTCAGAATTACCGGACGTGGAAGCCTCAGTACTTCACAAAGCCGTTAGTTGAGAAGTCCGCTTGCTGAGTTGTGACCAAACAAACAGAGCAAGCGGACAGTGAAATCCACGAAGACCAGCTCCTTAACTTTCTCGTCAACGTTCTCACCAGCGCATTCACGCTAGATCTTGGTGAGAACGCAGAAATCGACCCAGAGGACATCTTCGAGGTCCTCGTCGGCGCGACCGCCGACGGGACCTCGATATCCACCCTCTGCGAGAAGAGCGAAGACGCTCCCTCTGGCAACGGTGTTCTTCATCATCTCCGGACCAAGTTCGACCTCGAAACCGTCGAATCTACCGGGAACACGCTCCTCCAACAGGATGTTCTCGAAACCCTCCCTGAGCAGGTGGAGGTCGCTGCTGACCTCCACCTGCGGCCCTACTACGGTGACGAAGACGAGACAGACGGCCTCTACTACAACGAGGCCAAAGCAGGAACGACTGCGTTCCACGCCTACGCCACGCTCTACGCACGCGTGAACAACAAGCGATACACCTTGGCGGTGCGCCGTCTCACCGACGGCGACACCGCCAGCGATGTCCTCGCCGAGTTTCTTGGACTGATCGATAGCTTCGAGTTCGACGTCAAAGCGGTCTATCTCGATAGCGGCTTCTACGACGGGAAGTGTCTCACGTTACTCCAAGCGCACAATTTCGCGTACATCGTCCCGGTCATTTCGTGGGGCAAGAAGATCAAGACCGAACTCACCCAGGGCTGGAGTCGTGAGATCACTCACGATCTCACGACGTCCTATGGCGAACACGAGTGGACCGTCGAATTTCCGGTGATGATCGACTGTACCTACAAGAATGGTCGATACGATGAGCATGGGGTGGCGCGTCACGGCTACGCCGTCGACGCGCCGTTCATCGACGAGCCACGACAGGCTCGATCCCACTACAGCAAACGCTTCGGGATCGAAGCGAGCTATCGCCTCTCCGAGTCAACGATTATCTCGACGACAACGCAAGATCCCACGAGACGGCTGTTGTTCGTTGTTCTCAGCCTCCTGATTCAGAATGTCTGGCGGTTCTTGCACTGGGAGTACGTGGCGACGCCCCGCCGAGGCGGGCGTCGCCTCTGGTGGTGGCCCTTCGAAGAGTTCATCGATATGGTGACCCGGGCAGCGTGGACGGCCCTCGCAGTGCGTCGGTCCGTCCCCGCGAATCGTCCACCGGACGACCGGTTTCACCGGTAACTAGTAATCGAGTACGCCTTGCCGATCAGTGGCAACGCCGTCGCTGTCGGCGGCGATTGCCGCCGACGCGACGGCTTCCCGTCTCTCGTCGTCGGAATGGATCTTCAGAACACAAATCCAGCTTTGGTTCGTCGGTAACTCACGATCCAGCATCAGTTAGCTCCGGATGCTTTGTGAGGTACTGAGCCTCCTCGTGTAATCCACGCACAACATGCGCTCGCCCGACAATCTCCTTCACCGGCGCAATCTGATATATTAATACCTGATCCCCTGGCATCGCCTCCTGATACGCCTCCAGATTCCGTCGCGTTTCACCAGCTGAATTTGTCACCTGATAAAACGACTCACCGCCCTCTTGATGCCAGTCAGTTGCCTCAGCATTCACCCAGAAGTACTGCGTTTCCCCTTCCGGCTCCGGCGGTTCTATTCCTGCTGCGTCCAAAAGAAATGCACCAGCATCCGGTGTGAGGTGGCAAAGATACGCCTGCAACACCTTCCCAGCGTCATTCAATGGGTACCTGGTTTTCTCCTGCCGGACCTCCGGATCAAGCAGCCCGTCCCGAATCTCGTTTAGCGGCACTGGATCACTTAATCGGTCTGTCGACAGATCGACGAAGAAGTGTTGTTCACCGTCGAATTCATCCTGATACGCTTCCGCCTCAACGACTGAACACGCACGGATCTCCTGATTCGCGTAGTGGAAAACGACATCCCCCGGATCCAAAACTGTGAGATCGCGTTGCCACTTCGTATCCGTTGACCGAAGATACTCCCCATCTAATTCTTCGTCGTGCGTTTGATTCACCCAATAAAAATCGATGTCGTCCGCGACGTCAGGTAATGCATCGGGTTCGACTGCGTCAGGAGCGAGAAGATCGCTCCAACTCCAAATCATCGTTTGGACGTGCAGCATCGACGGGTCCTCCACCCGCCCTTCAAGCCGCGTTAACAGTTGCGCACACGCCTCGTTTAATTCCTGATACTGACGCGCATCGAACCCTTGATTCACCTTGTAGTCCGCGAACTCACCGAAGAAATCCCGCATCTGCGTCCACTTGTAGTGAACATACTGATCCGGATGGACAAACATCAGAAGACACCCACCGAGTCCAAGCAGCGAACCAGGCGCACTCCCAGCTTCCACATCCGCGTAGAACTCCCGAAACCGGTCTAACCGCTCTACGAGATCTTCAGTCGGATCAAAGAAAAACGAAAGCGTATCGGCAGTTGCTTCGACGTCCGCTTCAGAAACCTCTTTGAACTCATGCCACGCTACACCGCCATTCTGCCCACCACCTAACATATACGCTGGAATTTTCGTGTCGATACTCACCTGCTCATCAAGCACTTCAAGCAGCACCGGAACATCACTCTGCGATAACTCCGTCACCTCCGTGTCCGCTAAGAATTCTGCTTCCAAATGCCGCTGATAATCCCATTTCCACGTTTCCCACCCAACAGGCGACGCCGCATCTTCCTCATACCCACCAGCATCCCACACCTCAACAAACCGATCAACAACATCATCGATTCCATCAAACACAATCTCAGAAGACGATTCACTCATTCATCAACACTGTCTCATCTACTCGCTTAAACGTACCCCAACGAAAATACGACGAGGAGTCATTCTGGCCACAGGGACTCTCGTGGGTGGGGTAAGTATCGTCCAACGGGCCCAGTCGTTCGCAAGTTCACCATCTGAGTTACCGGCAGAATTCCAAGATGCCAGTCTATGATCACCACCTCCGCTGCGTATTCTAGGCCTGGGGTTCGGCGGCCGCGGTGCTCGGCAACGACGTTGTATAACGCCTTGAGCGTAGATGTCGTGATGGTCGCTTCGACGTCGTCACTCACATCGCACGTAACATGTTGGTCAATGAACCATGCCGCGGCCCTGTATGCTTCAATGTAGAGGGGGCCTCTTCGTGATCTTGGTAACCTTGGGCATAGAGCACGAAGAGGACGTAATTGGCGTATTTACCAGGACGTAGTGGATTTGCTGGAGGTAGCGCATCTCAGATAAGATATTATTAATGTCATGTGTGGGTGACACAAAAGATGTTCAACAATCCGGGCACCGATACCTACCGGAACATTTTGGAAGCCTGGCTGAGCGAATGATGACGTGATAATAACCACTCATGAATTTAACTAAATTTCAAGTCGAGACATTCAAACCGATAGAAGAGGACGGCTTCGGATCGATTGAAGAACTCTCAGTACTGATCGGAAAAAACGACGCAGGCAAATCGTCGTTTCTGGAAGCGGTTAGGATCTTCCTCAAGGAGAAGGGGAAGCCCGAGCCCAGTCACTTCCACATGCGCGAAGCGGAAGAGATCGTCTTCTCTGGCCGCTTCGCAGGAGTGCCAGATGAACTCTCAGAGCAGCTCACTGATTCTGTCGACACGTCGGATGGGACTCTGAAAATCGTCCGAAAGTACAGCGAGAATGGGGAACGGGCTCCATCCCGAACGACACTATTGGGAGAAGACGAGCAGGAAACGCTAGGTTCCGGGACAATCGTAGAGGATGGCGAAGAACTCAATAAGGTTCCGTCACGTGAGCGAATCTGGTCATACCTTCCCGAACCTATCTACATTCCCGCGGAGCGGAATATCTCCGAGCAGACAAAGTTCAAGTCAGACACCTGGATCGACCGCCTGCTGAGTCCCCTCCTCAACGATAGCGAGTCGCTCAGCGCAAAGCGCGAATCACTGGAGGAGGAACTTCAAGACGAGATGGGGGTTCTCTCCGGTCTAATCGAAGACCGACTAGTGAGCCGACTGGACTCGATCAGTGAAGTGGAAGTTGATCCTGGGGCAATTGACTTGGGAAAAGCGTTCACTCCATCGATTACGGTCAAGGATCACTCGACCGAAACGTCAGTCCCGGTTGGAGAACGAGGCTCGGGAGTGGGGAGCATGTTCGTTCTTTCACTGGTTGAGGCTTACCGAGAACGGCACGTTGACGAGGGGTACTTCCTACTCTTCGAAGAGCCCGGAGTTTGGCTCCACCCAGAAGCGAAACGAGAGATGCTGGGCTCGCTTAAACAGATTGCCCAGTCCGGGGGACAAATAATGCTATCCACACACTCACCTATCTTCATCGATCGTCGAGGTCATGGTGATCTCCATCTTGTGCAACGAGAAGGCGGAAAAACATCGATTCGGATGATCAACGAAGACTATCTCTCCGCAGTAGAGGAACTTGGCGCTCGAAACAGTGACATCCTCCAAAGCGACTTCGTCATCTACACTGAGGGCCCCAGTGACGCGAGTATTCTCAGAACCGTGGCACGAGAGTACGTAGAAGACTGGGAGCGGAAGAACATCACAATTCAGCACCTCGGGGGGACAGGCAACATCCAGAGCTGCAACCCGGAAGACTTGCAAGGGATCAATCACAACTTCTGCTTCTTGCTGGACAGCGACCGCCGGTCCGAAGATACCCGTCCTTCAGATACCGTACAACAGATTCAGGACGACTGTAGAGAACTTCGAGCATTCGTTCATATCCTGGAAAAACGGGAGATCGAGAACTACTTTTCGCCGACTGGAATCAACCAAACGCTCGGTCTCGACGTAGGTCCAGATTTCGTTGGAAGCTACGAGGACATCCCCGAGAAACTCCATTCAGAGATTGCAGAGACACATATTGGGGAGGAGGGAGCACCCGTAGAGGATCGACAGTGTGACGCGTGCGGCAATATCACTGCTCCTGACGCTGGCAGGCAATATGACAAGAAACGGGGCACAGAAATCGTCGAAGCGATGTACAGGGAAGGCGAAGAAATCGAGGAACTTCACGATTTCTTAGATCGCGTCACTGATCAGTTGTCATAGTCATTCTTCGAATAGTTTCTGTTAACTTTTAGTAGCTAAATCTTCGATTATTTCCCGGTTGAGCGACTCGACCATCTTATACCGAACACGGTAACGGGGGTACGATTCTCAGTCCACACTCCAACTAAAGAGTTTCCGGACGGCGACACCTGCGGCCTCGGCTCTGCCCGCGCCATCTACGAGAACTTCGAAGCCCTCGCCGAACGCGCCCGCGACCAACTCCGCGACTGCCACTGCGGCCAACCCAACGGCTGCCCCGCCTACACCTTCGACGAAAACTGCGACAACGATAACAAACCCCTCCTCCGCGCCTCCGCCATCGACGTCCTCAACCAACTCCTCGGCGCGGAAGACCGCGACGGCCTCGCCGAACACCTCCCCGACGACGAACACGGCAGCGACCGCCGCCCCGTCGTCTTCTACTCCTAAAACAAGATCCGGATTACGTCGATTCCAAACTCAGTACATCACAAAGCCGCTTAGTTAGAACGTCTGCTTGCTGAAGGTGTGTCTACGACCCAGCAAGCAGACAGTGAGATTCACGAGGACCAGCTCCTTAACTTCCTCGTCAACTGCCTTGACGAGGAAGTTTCTCTCAACCTCGCCAACAACGCTGAAATCGGTGCAGAGGACATCTACGAGGTCCTCGTCGGCGCGACCGCCGACGGGACCTCGATCTCGACGCTGTGCAACTCCAGTGAAGACTCGCCATCGGCGAACACAGTTCTCTATCATCTACGGACGAAGTTCGAGCCCGAACGGCTCGAACGAGTCGCTAACACGCTTCTTCGCCGAGACATCGTCGAACTGCTTCCCGAGCAGGTGGAGGTCTGCGCAGACCTCCACCTGCGGCCCTACTACGGTGATGAAGACGACACGGAGAACCTCTATCACTCGGAAGCCAAGCGTGGAACCACCGCATTCCACGCCTACGCCACACTCTACGCGCGTGTGAAGAACAAACGCTACACGCTGGCGGTGCGCCGTCTCGAAGACGGCGACACCGCCAGCAGCGTCCTCGCTGAGTTCCTTGGTGTACTCGACGGCCTTAACACCGAGGTCAAGGCCGTCTACCTTGATCGCGGATTCTACGACAGCAAGTGTCTCACGCTGCTTCAGGCGCACAACTACGCCTACGTGGTCCCAATCATTCAGTGGGGTGAGGCGATTCAGCAGGAACTCTCGGAAGGATGGAGTCGCATTATTCAACACAACCTGACAGGGAAACTCGACGGTCACAGCTGGACCGTCGAGTTTCCCGTCTACATCGACTGTACGTACCTGAACGGACGATATGACGAGAACGGTGTAGCGCGTCACGGCTACGCCGCTGACGCGCCGTTCATCGAGACGCCACGCGAAGCGCGATACCACTACAGCAAACGCTTCGGTATCGAATCGAGCTATCGCTTGTCCGAGCAAGCGATAGCGACGACAACGACACGAGACGCGACGGTGAGACTGCTGTACGTCGTAGTGAGTCTGCTGCTACAGAATGTTTGGCGGTATCTCCACTACGAATACGTGGCGACGCCGCGCCGAGGCGGGCGTCGCCTCTGGTGGTGGCCGTACAAGGAGTTCGTGAATATGGTTCGACGGGCTGCGTGGACGGCCCTTGCGGTGCGTCGGGCCGTCCCCGCGAACCGACCACCTGACGACCGATTCCACCGCTAACCACTGACCGGGACAGCCCCCGCACTGAGTGGCGACGCTGTCGCGTCGGCGGCTAAGCGCCGCCGACAGCGACAGCTTCCCGTCGATCTGTGAGGAGATCGCGGTCGGTCACTGCACTCCGCAACAGAAATCAGACCTCAGACTGACTCAACTGAGGACGCTTTGTGAGGTACTGAAACTAGGATTGAGCTTCAATCGGTATAGATCTACATTATCATCCGCTACTGCACGCTTCACCCGTGTAGAGAAGTCCTCCGCGATCAGGATACCTCGTACCTCCTCCTCAGCCTGAGTCTCACGCTTCAAATCATTCATATATCCCTTGATCTGACCAACTGCACTATCGTCTGCCTCGCCCTTTTTCAGCTCGACAACTACCCAGCCATCCGAATCTTCAGCGAGGACATCGATATCACCAACAGGAATCGGAGATTCATGCTCTGTAACCGTGAGGCCACTATCTATTTTCTGAAGATTCCTCATCGCCCAAACATGCATATCGTCCTCCGATGATCCTAGCGAGATCGTCGATTCAATTTCCTCGGTCGGAATCTCTGGTGCTCGATTCACCGCCGCTTTGAGATCCTCCCGGGAACCCATCTGTTCTAGTTTAGTGACGGAGTGAAGCAGGATCTCAGCGGAGACTATACCGAATTGAGGCGGATTAGCTCAGGAGACTGGGTTCGCTGGAGCAGGCAGTCGCTGATTTGTTGTGTGATACCTTCGAGGCGGCGCACTCACAGCCGTGAGTGCGTCGCCGTTCCAGCGCTGCCGCTATCGACACAGGTGCTTCCCCGGTCGTCAGGCGAGTTCGTTACCAGAACTCGCCTGACTCAACCTGCTCACGTAACCGCGGTCGATGCGGATTTGGATCACGTGAAGCCCACAGCAACAACTCATCTAAATCCGGAAGTTCGTACCCTAAATCGAGCATCACGTACAACTGAATCAGGTGTGAATGGCGTTCGACAGCGTGAGAACATCGTCGACGAGGAAGTTGCGGCGACGACGCTGTGGCGTCGTCGGCGCTTTCCCGTTGTTTCACGTCCAGTTTCCGGAGTTCATCGACGATAACACGGCTCATCAGCAGTGAGATTGCGGCCATGATGACCAGAGCTTCGATGATGTACGGATCGGTCGTGTTGATTTCGTCAAGTCCGAAGCGTGATTTCAGTTCTTTGAACAATAATTCTATTTCCCAGCGCGCCCGATAGAGCTGTGCGATATCGGGCGCACTATAGTCGTCTTTCGAGAGATTTGTCAAATAGAGATGGTACTCTTCAGTATCCTCGTTCCAAACACCGACCAGTCGGAACGTTCGGGTCGTGCTGGTGCACGACCCTCGCTTTCGCTCGAACGAGAGGGTGATGCGAACATCGATTTCCTGTCGCTGCAGGTCGTCAAGGACGTCCTGCAGCGACTCTCCTTCGAGCGGGATACTGTTCCCCCGCCACGTCCGGAGCTCTTCGACGATCTCGAAGTTTGCGTCGTCTTTCACACGGGAGACGAACCAGCCGTTATTCTGGTCGATGCGGTCGAACAACCAGAAGTCGTAGAAACCGAGATCGAGCAAGACAAGTGCGCCAGCTACCCACTCGCCGGTGGGTAGCTGGCTCCGTTCTTGGGTTTTAGCGTCAGTTGTTCGGTACCGTGTTGGAAGGCCAGTTGAGAGTGATTCTGTTAGGTGAAGTTTCAGACCGGCCTGATCGTCACCGGTCGCAGCGTACACATCCGCGGCGTCTTGATAGAGAGAAACAATGCTCCCATCGGCAATGAGGACGTCTCGAAAGCGTTCGAGACGTCCGCTAAGGTCGGCATTTCTGGTATCGAGACTCTCGATGGCATCATCGAGAATCTCTCGAAGGAGTGCAACGAACGGTGGAGAGAACCACCCGTGGAAGGTTGCATAGGAGAGTTCATCGCAGTCGGACATTTCGACGAATCGTTCGAGAAAAGCCTGTACAGATCGGTCTGACCCAGCAGCGAAGCCAAGTGAAAGCGTGTAGAACAGCGCAACAGCGTCGAATTTCCGTTCACGCTCGACGAGATTCGTTGCGCGAGCGCGCTCGCGCAACTCATCGGAGGGAAACGCTCTTTGAATCCGATCAACAATCACTGAATCCGGTGGGGAGTAAGTCACACTATCCACCGGATTTCTCTGACTGGTAGTTACAACGATATCTAATCAGACGACGGTACACTCTGCTAAACTAGAACGGATGCCCGGGAACCACCAAAGTTAGCTAATGTAGCTGGCGTATAGACTTGAGGGCAGTCAGAGGGCAGTTCGTCCTTAGATACTGGAGTGCCCCAGTCATACCATCTGACGGTACGGTGGTATCGATGGTCATCGAATGGCAGGTTGGGGTGCCTAACGTATTCCGGCTCACCGACCTCACCAACGCCCACTACCAGTCCTTTCGGATTCGGTGCATAGACGATCACTGTGTCGCCTTTGCGCATTCCATCTCCGCGTTTTGTCTTCCCCAGAAAACGGGCTACTTGGCGGCCAGCGCCCGCATCCTTGCTTTTATCTACGATCTTCTCTGCGCTTTGATCCCGGAAATCACCAACTGAGCGTGCCCACCCGACCGTGACAATGTCCTGTTCAAGCCAATCGATAGCTAACGACCCACCATGGCCAGCGGTCATCCTCCACCAATTGTTATCTTGATTTACCATAGCACGACGAACTTGTAGAACTCATTTAAATTTGAATGTCCAGACATCGGAAGTAGGAATATTCCAGTATGACTGTGAGAAATTTGGCAATAAATCAGTCCGGGTAAACGTTATACTGTAGCTGGTAGCTATTTTAGTTGTAGTTGGAATATTGCCGTGAGTGAGAAATTCACCGCCGGGGATCAAACTGAGTCAGAAGAGGCAGATAGTTCGCAAGTCGATGAAACCCCGGAGCTCCAGCCCTCCCGTCAACAGGAGCGTGACCATTCCCCGGATGCGTATTCCTCGGGGTATGATCCGTTTGGTGAGACTCGCGTCGGCATTGGTAGTGCTGGCGGAGAGGTAGAGAAACTCATTCGGCACAATGAAGGCCGGCATCGTTCTGACGGTAATCACAGTACCCGTGAGGCAATCCGCGATAAGGTTCGTGTGACCGAGGCTTTCTGCTCTGCGCTCGATATCCCCGCCCATCAGCAACAAGCGGCAGTCACCGCGATGGCGACGATGAATCTTGATCGATTCGGTCGGCAGAAACGCCTGTCAAAAGTTGCCCTCGCCACGATCAAAGTCGTCGTCGAGTGGGACCGGTTTAATCGGATTCCTGATGAGGCCTTGCCGGACCTCGATGCCGACCGACTCCCGCCGCGGATGCTGGAACAAGACGATTTCCAAACTCTGCTGGAGGAACAAGAGGTTTCGAAATCCGATCTCTATAGCGTTTCACAACTCGTCAAACGCGAACTCAAAAAACACGATCACTTCCCACTATGACTGCGTCTTCGTGCCCGCCGAATTCGCCAAAGAAACCTCCTCGGACAACGGTACTCCCCTATTTGTGCCGGTAAATGCTCAATGGTTATTATCTTTGTGCCTAGAATGCTCGAAAATAATATTCTTTTAAGTATTCCCTGCGACAATATGCGAAATGAGGGTCGTCGGTCGTCGGTTCCGCCATAAGGCGGAGCGACGGCCTGGCTGCCAATTATCGCGCGAAGTTCGCCAGCCCTTCGTTAAGCAGGGTACCAAGTTTGGCCCCTTTGCAACACCTATTCCGAAGTGGCCAGTTCACGAGGACTCTGACTCTGCTTCAGCCACGAAGGGGTTACTCCATTACACACGCGAGCTTCGAGGCTTCGACCCAGCCAACCGCTTCGGTGTACATTCCATCGTACGCGCGAGGTTCACGCATCGCTTCTCGTCGTTAGCCAGCGACGTCCCTTAGAGACCCTTCGACACTCCCTCAGAGAGCTCCATCCCTCTCGACGGCTCACCTCGAAGGGTTTCCTCAACAGTCTGTATCACCGCGCCCAGTGGCAACACTGGCCAGCGCAGATACACTCCCTACGCAGCCACTGGCACTCAGACGACGAGACGCATCACCACGCGACTCCTTCGATCAATGTCCAGCTACACCAACCTCGACCAGACGTATCTTCCGCCGATCAAACAGCACGCCCACGACCGCTGGCACGAACGCTTCCCCACGGACCGCCCGCTCGAAGCTGCCTGGCGCGCCGCCAAACCCGTCGATGCACCCGCAGCCCGCTGCAGCCACGCCCGTCTCTACGAACCCGTCGACGCACTCATTCTCGTCCGCGACGGCTGGATCCGAACCGTCCTCATCAACGACGGTCGCCTCGACACGACCGGCCTCGTGATGTGCGACGCCTGCGACGACCTCGTAGACCCGATCACAGACACGCGCTGCCCAACCTGCGGAGAACCACAACCCGCCGTCCAAACCTGCGGACAAGTCACCGTGATCCGGGGAGGTGGTCACCGATGAGCAGCCCACCGTTCCTCCACATCGACGAGTTCGACGGCACGAACGGGTTCATCAAAACGAAAGCATTCGTCAACTACTCCATTGACCTCAACAGCCACACCCCACACCAGAAGGTCATGCTCGGCAACAGCGACCGCGGCGACGTCCAACGCCCCTGCGTCGTCTTCAACGACGACATCACGCTTGACGAAGGCTGTGGTTACGTCTTCGGTGGCTTCGACAACCTCTGGCCAGACGGCGAAGAGATACAGTTGAAGCTTGCCCAAGGCGCGTGGATCCGGAAGATCTACGACCCGAACGACGAGTAGCGCACCTCTCACCGTTCTGCACTCGAATCGGTATCTGTGCTCGGGCGGATTGACGTCCTGCACGGCCCAATTTAATGACGACCGGTTGAGAAGGGCTGTAGCAATGGCAGCTACACTCACCGAACCTGCCGTTCTCGCTGCCGCGAAAGACACCCTCTACCCGAATCTCGATACCAGTCCAGATCACTACGCTGTTACGGAAACCCAGTTCACGAAACCGACGTGGGGTGGGTGGGAAATCCCTGAAGATCTGCGCAGTCGTCTTGCGCCGTTCAATACGATTCGCCTTGCCGACGGCGAACCTGATCTCCTCGGCGTCGGGATGCCCGCTCTCGAAGTCCTGAACGCCGACACCACGACAACCCCTGTCGCCGTCATCGAATCGAAAGGCCACAACACCGACCCGAGCGCCGCCGATGTCCGAACCGGCATCAACCAGGCGCACGGCCACCTCTCCGAAGTCAACATCGGGTACGTCGCCGCCCCCATACAGAGCATCTCTGATCAAGCACGCGCTCTCGCACGCGATCTCAACATCGGCGTCATCGGCGTCGAAAGCCCGTACGACGCAACGCTCATCGAACCCGCTCGCGTCACCGGCGTCGGTGACTTCTCCACCACTATCGACGCAATCCGATTTCAAGCAACGACGCACCAACTCACCGAAGGTAGCTTCCCAGTAAACCATCCGAAGAACTACCTCGGCTACGCCCTCGCCCTCGCTGCAGATGGTGACACCGCTGACATCTACTCCGAACACGTGATCAACAGCGTATCTGGAGGCCGCCGCGGGGCAATCCTCCTCGGTCTCGTCGACAATCGACCTGACGGAGAGACACTCACGCACCTCGGCGCAGAAGTCGTCCGCTTCGCTCGCACTCAACACGGAACCGTCGATGCTGCACTCGATGAATTCGCCTCCTGGAAAGGCCGATCCACACCGTTCACCGACCTCGCACCCCGCTGGGCGCAATTCGCCCGCTCAGTCGCCATCCAGTACGACCCAACGCAACTCATCATCGAAGCACTCGAACGCCTCCACCAACGCGGCATCAAACCCGCAACCATCGACGACGTCGCGCGAGAAGCCTGCCGCATCAACCAACCACTCACCGTGGAAGTATTCTTCACCCAATCCAGACGCGAAGACATCCTCACCGCCGACGGTGACATCGACGAATCGGTCCTTATCGATCCGACCGTGTACAAATCGGGCATTCACTTTCAATTCAAATACCATCTCCGGCACATCGGACTGCTCACGGAAGGTGGGACCGATGACAAGGACGAAGTCCTATCGAGCGAGTGGACGCTAAATCAAGCGGTCGGACTCTGACTGGCTCACTCTTCGCTTGACTTACTAACTTCGGTGATGAGATTCCCGAACCGTCGGAGCAGGACTTCTGCATTCTCTTTGGTTGTTGTCGGCTGGTACTGTCCCTCTTCGTACTCCGCCAGTTGGATGCTTGGGTGAGCCAATAGGTTGAGTGACTGTTCAATGACGTGCTGGTCCGGAACTCGTTCCTCACTGTACATGCCTTTCAAAATCAAGCGGAGCCGGTCAGCGGTTCCTTCCTCTGGGTTTGCTCGTTGAAGCGCTTCCATCACGGCGAGCAAGTCCTCCGTACCACCGAGACGAGTCCGGAGTTCATCATCGATCTGATCTAAGCGGTCATCTTGGAATGCACCCGGTTCAGTGAGATATGTTGCGAGTGCTTCTGGCGGGATTCCATAGGCATCACGCCGTTCTAGGAGCGCCTGGAGGTGATTGGTCGCAAGGAGGACGATTCCTTGTCGGTCCGCATCTTCAATTGCCGCCGGGGTGAAGCCAGGTGCAACCACAATCGCTTGGTCGGCCAAATGTCGCTCTTTATGCCCTTGGATTCGCGTTGCATCTGGCGATGCCAGCGTCCCACTGCTTCGTGCCTTTACCTCGATGACTGCGTGAATTGGAGCCGTGATTTCAACGTCCGTATCATCTCCGCCTTCAATCCATCGCGCTTCAAACCCTAACCGAGAGAACGCCTTGGCGACCAGTTCTTCCAACTCCTCATATTGGTCACCATCCCGACTCGCCGCAACAATACGCTCTCCCAGATCTAGTTCTTGTACCTCTT
Source organism: Halobacterium sp. MBLA0001 (assembly GCF_049705385.1). NCBI lineage: Archaea > Methanobacteriati > Methanobacteriota > Halobacteria > Halobacteriales > Halobacteriaceae > Halobacterium > Halobacterium sp. MBLA0001. The sequence goes on along the minus strand of NZ_JBNAMQ010000007.1, from coordinate 837,537 downwards.
CAGATTCCTCCTGCGACGGCTCCTCATCGAACTCATGAACCCGGACACCGCTCCCTGTCAACTCATTAACCGCGGTTTCAACGGACTCATACGCATCCTCTATGTCGCGGATACGCGAATCCGACACACGACTGAACCCCTGCGGAATATAATTGTCTTGGTACCCCGCGAGTTCATTGAACGACTCAACGTCCACATCAATCTCCTCCACCCCAGTCAAGAACAGCAAATACCGCCACGGACTTTCAGGATCCCACGGGTTCCCCTCAGTACGCCAGAGGTGCTCAGCCAGGTCAAGATCTTCACGTGTCCGCACAACCGTCGCCTGCGCGATGTACCTCCCATCCCGGTAGATTAACGCAATGTCCCCACCCTCCACGAACTGCCACTTCGAGTCAACTGACGTCCCCCACAGATGCACTTTCTCAGTCTCTGAATCAGTAACGGCCTCAACTTCGGTGTCAGAAAGATACTCTTCAAACTCTGCCGGGTCATACCCTTCCTTCACGGACTGCAGATAATCCTGATAGGCGTCCTCCCGTCCAGCTGTAATAATGGCAATCCCCGTCATTCGTGTGTGTGAATCACTACTTTGCCAGGAGAAAAATCACAGGGGTAGACAGGGAGTCTGTCGGTTACTCTGCAGTCTGAATTTCGGTGCGAATATCCGCCAACTCCGATTTTACCTCACCCTCGATCTCCTCTAGTTCCTCGTCGATTTCGTTGGCCGTCTTCCTGATTGAGGTTGTCTTCTTCCGTATCGTACTGAACCGGTCAATCGAATCGCTCACCTCACTCACGGCGTTCTGAATTGCTTCCGGATCGAAGGCGGTACCCGAATCGACGTACCCTTGGACCGCCCGTGTCCGCGCCCAGTTGTACGCGATCCGGAGGAAGCCCGGTTCGACGTCGTCGTCCTCGGTTTCTTTGAGGGCAACGGAGAGCCGCTCGGAATCGAACTCGTGGAAGTACCCGACTTTGTCCGGGATGTAGGACTCGCACTCGAAGACGACGATCCCGTAATCGGCGTCACGGTTCTCCACGGCGTCAGCGAGTTCCTCCTTGATATCGCGCTGTGAGTACCCGCTGTCGCTTTTCGCTTCGACGACGATTCGCTGACCAGTATCGTTGAGCGTGATAACGAAGTCGCCGACTTTCCGACCACTGATCTCACCATTCGTGTCACCAGTGTACTCGACCTCGTTACTCGTGTTGTACACGAGGTCCGAGAGCATGTTCTCGACCGTGTCTTCGAAGTCGTCGCCCTTCAGCGTGGTTCGCTGCCGGATCTCTTCCTCCGTCTCCTCAGCGGTCGCTTGCTCCTCGATTTTATCACGGAGGTCCTGAATCTGATCCTGTAGCGTCCGCTTGAGTCGGTACGTGGGCGTTCCCTCCGTATCAGGGTCCAGCGCCTTCTGAATACGTTCGCCGTCTTCACCGAGCTCTTCATCGAGGCGCTCGGTAAACGGCCCGTCTTCGCTGAACGCGTCCTCAATGTGCTGCTTGAGATGGCCATCCTGTCCGAGGTGATCGTCGAAAATCTGAGGAACGTGACCATCGTCGCCAAACTTCTCTTCGACCTCATCCTCGATCCGGTCAATCTCCTCCTGGAGATCTCGCTGCATCTCAGTGAACTTCCGCTCGACGTACTCCTCCTGCTGAGACGTTTCCGCAAGATCCATCGTCGTTACACCGACACGCAACGCCCGGACGAAGGCATCCTCCCGTTCTTGGTCGTCATCGAACTGACGAAGATACTCCACGACCGTTGAATCCGCCACCTCAAACTCGCTAACACGTACTCGGTCATCGTCCACTTCGATCCGAGGAACCCCTTCAGTAGCCATATATCACGCAAAAACCACACTGTAGATACATAAACTTCTCCACCAGACGGGGCAACTCCCCCATGAGTTTGCTCGGTCCTCCGCGACGTTCGTGCCCGCTTTGGCTTGTTTTCAGATAGGCACTACTAAGTGCGCACGGAAGAACGATGACGTAGTGACCAGGGAGTTCCCCTGCAAGCAAAGAGCGTAAGGACGTGGTGTTCCCACGTTTTGTAGGCTCTGAGCCGGCTTCTAAGCACGTCTACACACGTACTGGTGAGACTCTCGCAGGGTGTAGTGGCTGGACTGAACTCCTGCTGGAGTTCCTGAACTCACACCCACGCGAGTTCCGCATTATGTTCTGCAAGGTACGTAGTATCTAAACGCCCTTCAAGCGATGGAACCCGCTCGCCTGCTCGATTGATAATAGTTCGCTGTAGTAAGTCACTCTCCGTTTCAAACGACGGGTTCACCAACAGACGACACTCCTGATCGAGCGTGAACAGCTCACGGTCAAACGCGGCGTGATGCGTTTTACTCAACGGCACGACGTTCGCCAAGTCCGCCCTGTACTCAGGGTACTCACTCCACGACAGGATATGCGCCACGTCCAATAGACCGGGATGATCCACCCCGGAAACTGGACACGTCCGGTCGTGCCGGGACAGTACAGTCGCGCGGAACTCCGGATCGACCGACCGTGCGTGGACCGTCGTTTCGTACGTCCCAGTACCCATCCCAGCATTGCTCACCGACGGTGTCCAGTCCGAGTCAGCCCACTCCTCCACCGCGCTCTCAACGAACTGTAGGCCGTCCTCCGTCAACGCGTACTCGTCGCCGCGCTTCTCGACGAGGCCCATGCTTCGCAGCCAATTCACCCGCTGCTTCGCCATGTCGGTCTCGCCAGGGCTCCACCCTAACTCTGGATGTGTGTCGAGCTGCTGTTCACTTACCTCTGCGAGCGTCATCGGCCCAGCAGCCAACGCATACATGAGACTCCTCAGTCCAACGTTTCGATCACACATAATTCGCAGCAGCGTCGCCACGTCATCCTGCTCAACGTACTCCCGACCAGCATCACCAAGCGCCCAGTGATCGTTCGCCTGACGGAGAAACCCGACCTGCTGTAAATACCGCACCCGCCGCAGAATCGAGTCCCGACTCGACACGTTCTGGAACGAACCCCGATGCCATCCGACGAGTTCGTCCGTCGTCGGCTGATGCGCTTCAACGAACGCAAGAATCGCATCCAGCGTCTCAACGTACCGTGTCCCACCGCCAAACATCGGGACGATACTACGGAGCCGATCCGGAGGCATGACGAAACAGTGACAGAGCAGGATGATGATCCTTTCCCCGGCAGATCTGTCCTGAAGCTGATTGAGAGCTGTCGAGGACTATGCTTGGGAGGTGTCGTCGATTGGTGGTCGTAAGTCACGCCACCGGAAATCAGCCGTTTCACCCGAATCAAATGCGACCCGGTAGAGCTGCGCATCTCGCTCGTCAGCAGTAACCGAATCCGCATCATCACTCAACACTGCAACGACCTGCCCATGCTCCCCGTGAAACTCCTGATGATCGGGATCCGTCCCATCCGGAATATCGACCCGGACACGATCTCCCTTCGAGAAGCGCTGCATTAACGGACCAGACGACAGCGATGGTTATCAGCACTTGGTATCTACGACCGCTCAGTCATATCGAGTGCCGCATCGTTGTCACTCCCGCAGCAGAGATCGAGAGTTCCGTCACGAACGCCGCTCGGTCCTCGTATGTGTCATTCACCCGTGTGGCTGGGCCGGTGTACAGCACTGGTGTCCCATCAGCTGCCGCGAACGTGTACCCGGTCTCGAAATTCTCGCCACGCGGCGAATGTTCATCCCCCACTAAGACACAATCAAACGTGACTCGTGACGCCGCCAGCAACGCGTCTACATCAATATCAGCCTCATCGCCGCCATACGGCGTCACTCGTTCGTGCAGACACAGGATATTCGGGCCGGGCGACGCCGCCTCAAACGGAATCTCCGATGGCTCCCACCCAGTCAAATCATACGACCGAATATCGTCAAGCCCGACGTTCTTCGCCGACACACCGTACGCATCAACCGGTCCGCCAGCAACCGCCGTCCCCGATGCCGATAACTCAACGAGCGTCCCGTCCTGCACTTGTTGTTGTAGCCACGCCCCACCATCAACAGACGTCGGATGCCTCGGGTCCGCCGATTGGTGGTCATGCGTTCCAAGAATACAGTAGACCGGAATCTCGGAGCGTGCCAAGTCACGCAAACTTGACGTCGCAGCATCAAGCGTCACCCCATCCACCTCATGATCCAGCAAATCCCCAGTATGAATCACCGCATCAACTTCCCGCTCCAACGCAATCTCTCGAATCCGCAGCATCGTTTCCCGCGTATTAATCTCACCAATCCACGACACCTGTTCCCCACTCCCCGTCTTCACACGGTTCTCGTACCCGAGATGTGTATCACTCACAAACAACACTGTCGTCCCACTCGCCGTCGCACCACCTCCTCTGGTCTCTCGTGTTTGACGAACACGCGCCGGATCAAGCAACACATCGACGCCGTCACCTAGACGGTCCGCTGCGGGTTCAGCTGGGAATTCAGCCAGCAGCGAAATCGCCCAATCAACCTCCGCCGACGCGACGTTCACTGGAAGCACTTCTCCTGACTCCGGCGCAACCGGTAACTTCGCACCCGACGGCACGTACTGCTTATCCGACTCGCGCGGCTCCGCCACCCGAGTCGCCGAAAACTCCGTTACCCGATCCCCATCCCCATGTCGCTGCGCGTAGTCCTTCCGCTTCCCCGAATTCCGCTCCTTCTGCTGAGCGCCATAACACGACGCCTCATCAGCCAACAACTCATCACCGTATAGCACAGACCGCAACGCCAATCTCCACTCCGAATCCACCCCAGAAGGCAACGACCCATACAGAACAGAGAGAGAATCGTACAGCTCAGTCAACTCATTCCCAGAACCCATCGGATAGGAAACCCGTTACAGTCCGGTGATAATAAGTCGTCGATTGTTCCTTTCTTGTCCGACTTTCCTTGTTTGGCACCTGATTCACGCTAAGAAGGACATTAATTTCTGTACCGGTATCCGAGGCATGGTGTGTCCGGATTCTGATTATGACTGAAAAGAAAACTATCGAAGTCAGCGCAGACGTGTTCGAGAAAATCGCTCAGGACAAAGGGAAACGGACGTGGGACCAACAATTAGAGCGGATGCACGAGATGGCCTATGGAACCGATTACGTGCGGTCTCCGAAGCTACAAGATTTCAACGGCGGCGGCCCGGGCGGTGTTGTCGGTAAAGTCCGAGTTCCGTCCGATGGCGATCTTGAATTCCTTCTACGACTTTCCGACGGAACACCGACAGCGGTAGCCACCTTCGACGAACTTGCACCGAATGAAGAAGTGACTGTCGAGGTTCCAAAAGGCGAAGTAGTCGAAGAATAGATCGAACCACAGCCAATTTCGGGATCTGCCCCTGAAGGTCGCTACCCTCGTTCTGCGACGGACAGGTACAACGCATAATTATCGGTCAATTCCCCCGTATCGCGGTCTTCGGTCCGTTGAAGATTAATTTCAAGCCGTGTATCTTCCCCCTCGAACTCTAGGAGCGGCCTGAACAGGCTTCCAACTGCTTCAACGAACTCAGGGGATCCTGTGACCCGGATATCCGATATTTCGGTCGCGTATTTGCTTCCGCTGAAGTTATTAGGCTTCTCAACGACCGACTCTCGACTCTCCTGTTCAGAAGCCTCATCCAGACCGCTCAGCCAGTCGATTGCGTGCCGCTTCACTACGTGCCCAGAATCGGTCGTGGGGAGTTGCTCTAACTGACTCACACCACCAAGTTGCGCGTAATGGTATTTGAATCTCAGCGCGGTGCAAGGCGATCTACTCTTCGCCTTTCAAGTACATTCCCGCGACGACGTGCGGAGGCTCTTCCTGTTCTTCCGCCCACTCCTGGCGTTCCTCGTATTTCTCTTGCAGATTGTACCGGGAGATGATCTCTCGAACAGCCGCCACTAGCTCTTCACCTGTGATTTCTTCGTTACGGAGGTCTCTGAACTCGTCGAGGATCTGGTCTGCCGATACAGTCTCAACGATATCTTGGAACTGTGCTAGGGTCTGTTGTTGGTCGGTGTTTTCCACAGACGACGCGACTTCCCCGAGTTCGTCAATCACGTAGTCTCGGTCAATACTCGCACCTTGACGGGCCTCTCGTTGGAACTGACGGCGCTTACCCATGTCATCTCCGAACTCCGACCGCGCCACCTGAACCGCCCGTTCGTAGCGACTATCGAACTTTTCGGCATCAACGGACGCAACAGGCTCATCAACAGGACACGTGATGGTTTCGACGATAGTATCTTTCTCTTGTGAGGCAAGGTCTTGCCCTCCTTCGCTTGGGAAGGTTACGAGGTACGGGGTCGTGTAGTCTCCTTGCCGGTAGACAATGACGACACCGTCGTACTCTCGGTCCCACTCCATCGCACTCCGAATACCGTCACGGTCATCCAACCAACTGAGGAGATCCGGGTGTTCCTGTTTGAGATCCTGGAGGCTGCTTGCCGGACCGATGAGGTCGTCGCTCCCGATAATCTCGTTCACGTCGTCTTCGACCTTCTCGATATCCTCCTCGGCGTAGATGTCCTCCATGTACGACTTGTTCACGTTATCCTCCGGGCTCAGAATATCGCCGTCTTCACCTAGGATTCTACCGATTTCTTGAACCCGAGATTCAACGCGGTCGACGATGCCGAGTTCTTCTTCGAGTTTCGTTTCAGGCAGGAAATTGAGCGCGTAGATGTCCTCGTGGCCACTCCCGAGGCGGTCAACACGACCGATTCGCTGAATTAGACGCAGGGGATTCCAGTGGAGGTCGTAGTTGATGACTAAATTCGCATCCTGAAGATTGACACCCTCCCCGGCCACGTCGGTCGCAAAGAGGACATCAATCTCGTCACTGGGGTCAATTTCGTCCCGAGCATCGTTGGCCTCTGGAGCGAAACGCTGGATGATGCTCTCGACGTTTGACGTGTCACTCGTGGCACTGGCAAACCGAACGTCATCAGAGATGAGCCCGCGGTCTTGGAACTGCTCAAACGCAGACTCTAGATACTCTACCGTGTCTGTAAATTGCGTGAACACAATCAGCTTCTCAGCCCGATCACCGCGCTGAAGAATACCATGGGTGCCTACTCGAAGATTTCCAAGGAGTCCCCGGAGCTGTTCGACCTTGTCATCCATCGCGTAGTCGTTCTGGATGTCCTGATGGAACGGTTCCAAGGTGGCCTGGAGATCAGAGAGGAGTTGGATGTCAGTCTCAAGGTCGTGCTTCAGTTCTTCAAGATGGAAGGCTTCCGTTTGATATTCTGCGTACTCTCCTTCCTCAACCATCTCGTCAATTTCATCAAGGATGGTGTCGATCTGCTCACCACTGTTGATGAGCTCGGAGACGTCGCTCCCGACAGCGACCGTACCTTCGTCGAGGAGATCTCGGAACATTCGGTAACTCCGAAGCATCCGATTGAGAGACGTGTAGAAGGCGTGGACACTGCTTTCCAACCGCTTCAGGAGGTTGGACTTCATCAACCCACGAATGCTCCTTCCCATCGAAGAGAGGTTCTGATACGGGTCCTGATTCGCGTACCCCGTCTTCAGGTATTCCTCTTGACCCAGTGAGTACCGAGCGAACGTGAGGTCTTCCAGCGTCTCCACAATCGCATCGTAGAGTGAATCATTCACACCATCTTCCGTCGAGTACGTCTCATGCAGATTGTAATCGACCGTCTGTAAGTGCCGATCTGGGAGGTACCGTCGTTCGCCACCCATCTGGAGATACAGATTGCCCTCCTCGTCTTCCTCACCGTATTGGTCGATGATGTCCTGGCGAGTCCGCCGCACCATGACGTGGCTGAGAAGATTCGAGAGGTCAGTCTCGTCGTTCTCCGCCATCTGTGTGAAGTCGTAGAGGTTGGGGGGCGTAATCGGAATCTGCGTGAGGTCCTCGATGTGGAACAGCTTAATCTGATTGTAGACGTCCCACGCGCTTTTCGTATACGGTGTCGCAGTCAGGAGAATTGTCTGATTGACCGTCGGCAGGAACGACTGTAGATTGTCGTACCGGTGTGTATCGTCGTTCCGGAAGTGATGCGCTTCATCAACGAGACATACCGTCGTGTCGTCATGCTCTTCCAAGAGCGTCTCGTGGTAGTCCTCCTTCGAGACCATCCCCAGACTGATTACTTCCGCGTTGAAGTTGTACCGCTTGTTGACCATCCGCTCCCACATCGGCTGAAGATGTTTCGGCGAGATGATCAACATCTTCCCCTTGTTACCACGGAGACGATTCCGAGCGTGGAAGTGTTCGAGGAGGCCAAGGCCGACGAACGTCTTCCCCATCCCGACCACGTCGGAGACGAGGACCCCGTCGTATTTGTTGGCGATTCGGATGCCCCGATTCACCGCCCACTGCTGGAACTCATAGAGATCCTCGTATACGTCGAATGACTGGAGATAGTCTTCAGCAGTCTCTAATGTCTCCTTGTAAAGCTCGTAGAGAATCTTCGTGTACACCAGATACGGCGCCGGGAGACCAGTACCACTACTGACCTCACGGAGCGTCTCCGTCGTGTCATCTGGGAGTGAATCATCCGGCAGTGCCGGTGGCTCGTCTTCCGCCGAAACGTGACCCGGATTGTTCGAAACCCAAGAATCTTCGAATGCGTCTAGGAGGTCGGCGTCGAATTCTACGGCGTCGTCCCACAAGTCATCGAACCAGTCCTTCAGTTGCGTAACTCTCTCGTTGTAGACGGGTGCGTTTAGTTCCGTATTGCTGTGGAGCCCACTGAGACTGAGATTCGACGAACCGACGACGCCGACGTCTTTGGGTGTAAAGATGTCCCCTTCGTCTTTTTCGAAGAGATATGCCTTTGCGTGGAACCGTTCCTGAAGGTACAGCTTTGGCTGGATACGTCCCTGTTCTAGCCAGTCGATTAGCTTCGTGAAGAACGCTTGATTCTCTGCAGTCGGGTTTTCGTAAAGCAGCTGGTTCGAGTAGTTGTTCGCGGTTTCGGCACGAATTTCTGTGCGCTCACTCCACTTGACGTTCTGTGACTGTTTGAATTTCGTACCAGTGAGACGGAGGTTCTGATGAGCCTCTATGAGTTCGTCCAACCCCTGCTGATCTGGATTCCCTATTAGGACTTGGAGTGTACCACCGTTGTCGAGGAATTCATCCAGCTCTGGACGAAGTCGCTTTAGGCCGCTCATATAGAGGTACCCGACAGCAATCCGAATCCGATCCACCCCGTCGCCTTCGAGCCCGGATTTCAGGACCTCGTCTAGGTGCGAGTAGCGCCGGTTATCGATGATTCCTATTGATTCGTCATCACTCATGATTTCGAGCGGCTTGACTGCGATATTTGTTTATCATCTGAGTGGTGCAAACCGTGAAGGAGATTTGCGGAAACATACACTACACTGGAACAAGCCACATGAAAAATGTTTCATCGCACTACTGAGTGATTCACCAGTAGTACCAAACAAATGGAGATCGTGAGTATCATGGGAAGCGGCTCCTTAGGCAGAGAAATCAACTTGGATCCCCTCGTTACAGGTTTGAAAGATGAAGTCGGCGATATCTTGGAGACGAACTTCCAGAGTGCTGGGATAGTAACCGTGAAATTCGGAAGTGAAAGCCCAGCATTTAGTATTTATCGTACAGGAGCGTTTCAAGTCCGAGGAGCATCTGATCATGACGATCTGAACGACTGGATCGGTCAATTTCTTGGAATATTATCTGAGATTGGATTCGATATTGAGGACGCTGAATTTGAAGAGAAGACAGCTGTATTCATGGACGAGGTTCAGCAGAGTGTGAATCTGGAAGCACTCACGATTCACCTTGGTCTAGAATTCACGGAGTACGAACCCGAGCAATTCCCGGGCGTAGTGTATCGACCAGCAAACCAAACTGTTACGCTCCTTGTGTTTTCGAGCGGGAAGGTACTAGTTCTGGGCACCACCGAACAAGGGTGTGCAGAAGCTGCTTTCGAGTCCTTGAAAAAGGAGATTAGAGCGATCAGTTGAACTGCTTATCTGGAATAGTCATACTGGGGATTGTGTTGTGCGATAGTCTCACAGAGTGATGGATTTTCTTCAGGTTGCCTCATCAGTCTATCCCGGACCATGCGAACCATTTCTTGGTAGAACTCGCTTTTCTCCTCTACAGAGGTAAGACCGATCTCATCAAGGAAAGGCTCGTCAAGGGATCTCCGATCTTGCTTCATCTCATCTAAATCGAAATCATCCGGGGAATAAGCCTGCAGCTCCTCAAAAACATTGCCAATATCGCGGCTCATCACTTGTTCGAGTGTCTCTTTGATGCCCTCCTCAATCCCATCTGAAGCATTCAGTATTGGCATCTGTTGATACTCGAACTTATCCATCCTCAGAGTATTTGTCCAAGCACGAGCGGTCACCTCGGTCATGAACCAACCTAATGTTGTATTCATGTAACCAGCTAGGTACTCTGGTGACACAAACTCTGGCTTTGGAAGGTAGAAGAAGTTATCTGCTACCTCAAACAGACAGGGGTTGTAATGGAATTGGAAATTAGCGTTGAATGTTCTATTCAGTAGTAAGAACGGGCGATCACAATCTGACTGCTCATACCAAGGAGAACCACTTAGTGTAGGTCGGTCCGGAAGTGGTTTATTCGTTCTACCCCAGATTGGTTCTTCTCCAAGGTTAACATATTCGATTACTTGCTCGTTTTGTAACTCGGACTTCCCTCCTTCAATCTGGAGATGAACAGAGTTCAAGTGGCTTGGCTCGATCGGACTTTGTTTGATCTCCCGATTCTTTACTAGAATCAGGTTAGGAACCAGTCTTCGGCTATCTCCTTCATAGATGTAGTCAAAGTCCTCAATAAAGCGGTCGGGGACCTCATCGGCATCCCTCATCCAGTATTCCTTTTCGATATAGTAGTCTTCTCCTGAATCAGTATGGTGTAGCCTGAGATCTCCGCTAGATTCCTCCACAGAAGACTCGAACGTATTATTGCTGTTCCCCGGACGAGGGACGAAGAAGAATTTGTTTGCACCGCTTGTGGTGCCACGTTTAAGTCCCTGCTCATCACTTACGAGGCTCCCGAGAGTGGCAAATTTACTTCCAGAGTCCCGCCAAATAGTGAAATAGAGCGTCGGTGCCTCAATAAACCGGCCCCAGATTCCATCCTCATAAGAACCGGTGGGGAGGCATCCACTGTCCTCATACGATTCAAGCGAAGACTGGTTACTCACAAGACCCACTTCTTCTGAGAAGACCTGTTCAGTTTCCTCGGTGTCGATCTCCTTCGTACTTCCTCCACCTAACCTCCACAGACTCTCATGTGGAATTGACGCAACCCGTATTCCGTCACTTGTACTGACTTGCATGGTTTCTTCGTCCAGCGGAACAGTTTCCGCCGACTCCTCGGGGGAAACCAAGAAATCTCCGAATTCAGTTGCATAATCATAGTCGAAGAAGCCGCGATTGAACCGGACGAAGCGAGTATTCTCGTTCAATACCTCCTGAGACTTCCGATTCGCAACTGTAATGTACGTGTTGACATCAGCGTCCTCGAAGGATTTCTCACTGGTATTGCCGAGAATGTACGAAAGATCGGTTAGTTTGAGCAAACCTTCGTGGAGCCGCTTCCCGTAGCCGATATCAAGCCAAGAGTTCGAGGTGATGAATGACAGAGTTCCGTTCTCCCGCAGCAGATCGATTCCCTTGAAGTAGAAATATATGTATATGTCGCTTCTTTTGTATGGCTTGATGTCAAATGTCTTCTGTACATACTCTACAAGGTCGTTTTTATACTGGTTCCTCAGATCCTTGACCTCACTATCTTCCATCTCATCAAGGCGTTCTGGGTGAATCCCCTGGTCGATGATGTCCTCTTGACGGACGTATGGTGGATTACCGATCACAATGTCGAACCCACCTTCTACCATTACGTCGGAGAAGTCGATGTCCCACATGAAGAACCCAGTAGCCCCGGCCTCGTCAATCGCGTCGCGAGTCTCCTTGAGCTCTTCAATCCGCTCCTCGACGTCGTCATCAACTTGATCGTCCTTTGTGTCCCCAAAGAGGGTCTGCTGAGAACCGTCTTTAGATAGGTTGTCGATGAGACCGTCGATGTGATTCTTGAGAAGTTCCACCTGCTTCTCTTCGATCTCCTGTGTCCGATCGGCCTCTCCTTCGAAGTGTTCGCGCTTCAGCTCTTTCAGTTCAGTAAGGAGGTCGCCAGTATCCCCATCTAGCGTTCGCGTGAGGGTATCTAGGGAAACAAACTCTCCATCGAGCTTCTGAATCAGGCTGTCGCCAACCTTAAGCTTGAAGGAGAAATTTGGAAGCACTGGCCGCTGGTCGGGGAGTTGCTCCTCGCCCTCAACGAGCGAAAGCCAAAGACGGAACTCAGCAACCCGAACCGCCCAGTCCTTGACATCGACGCCATACAGATTCTCGTTGATGATCTGCTCTTTGAGGTGGTAATCCGGAGTCGTACCGAGCTTTCGGTAAAGTTCGGTAACCACTTGCTTCATTCCCACTAGGAACGCACCACTACCACAGGCGGGGTCAACGATACGCAGTTCGTGGAGGATACCCTCCAGTTGCTCTGTTTTCCCGCTGCTCTCCGCATCCCAGTCCTGTGGCTCACTGAAGATAAACTCGACAATCTGCTGTTTTCCTTCGGCATCGAGATCGTTTGCATGGTCACAGAACTGCTCGTACAGTGCCATCCGGCACATCAGATCCACCTCAACACGAGGCGTGTAGAAGATCCCAGCTTCGCCGCGTTCCTGCTCAGCAATCAGAGACTCGTAGATCTTCCCGAGCATCGCGGGATCGACGGCGACGTCGATATCGTAGGGGCTCTCTTCGGTGACGGTGAAGTTATACTGTTCGAGGAACTCTTTGATCACCGACTTCAGCGCAGAATCTGATAGGAACGTGTCGCGTCCGTCCTCCTCAGTCGGCTGGAAGAGTCCACCGTTCATGTACGGGAGCTCAGCAACAGCCGTCTCGACTTCGGAGGGGAGGTCAGCATCGATCTCTCCGCCTTCCGGGCTGTTCATACCCTCGAAGAACAGCGCCGAGAGCCACTTCTCGTGGAACACGTCTTCCTCGTTGGACTCCTCGTACTGCTGGTGGAACCATCGGATGAAGTCCTTCCGGTCACCAATCCAGCCCTTCTTCTGGAGATAGTAGAAGAACATCAACCGGTTTAGCATCGTGTGTGCGTACCGGTCGGCGTCCTCAATCTCCAGTCCCTTACGGCGAAGTTCCTCACTGAGCGTGTCGAAGGCGCTCTTGTAGTTCTCGTAGAAATCCTCAGTGACAGGCTTAACTCGGAACGCCTCATCGATGCGTTCTGCCAGCCGCCCTTTGCTGGCATCCATACTCGAAAGCGCATTTGCAACGGTGCGGTGGGTCTCGCCTTCCCCGAGGGTGTACCGGCGCAGAACAGGACGGCCAGTCGTGATGTCGTCCGTGCCTTCCTCGTAGGGTGTGACGAGGTGCCAGACGTCCTCGTCAGGGGCGTGGAATACAGTCAGGAAGGAGCCGTCAATAGCCCACCCGCTCGTTCGGTCTGACCGTGTGAGGCTCTGGATAGCATTCCGTTCGGCTGTCCGGGTCAGCTTCTCCAGTTCGACGTAGATTACGCGGAAGTTTCCTGATTCGGCGAAGAGCCGGGCAGCATTCGCCCGAGCTGTATTCGGCCACTCGTGAACAGGGATGTCCTGCCAGGTTGCGTCACCCAGTGGTGAGGTCGTTTCTTCGAAATTGAGCACCTGAACGAAGAGGTCCTGGAAGAACTGGGTTGCCGCCTCTCCGGTGGAGCGGTAATCGCGTTCGAATTCATCTAGAGAGAGGTCCTCGTCTAAACGCTGCCGAATCTCTTTGGTTTGCTCGTCAGTCATGGATATTGAGTCTGGTGGAGGGGTTCGATTGGACGAGCCAAATGGACATACAGCACCTTGCTCCTTCCCCCGACTTAAATGTTGATTTGGCCGGGGGAGACATCACCTATGAGAATGTAACTTACCCGATTCAAACAAACTCCGCCAAATCGTCCTTCAGGGCGGTGAATATCTCTTCTGCCGCATCCACACTCCGACAGCCGGTAATCACGACGCGGCCGGAAGCAAAGAGCAGAACTACTCCGTCGTGTCCTTCAGGGCGATAAATAAGGCCTGGGAACTGTTCGGGTTCGTACTCTGTCTGTTCCAGTCCCAATCCGATAGCGAGCGCATTAAGATTCAGAGTCTGGCCGAGATCCTCAGTACATACGTAGTTTTGAACGGAGAACCACTCGTCAGTCGCGTTTTCAATAACGTCCATATCGGACAGGAACTTCAGAAACCGTTCCCGAAGGTCGAACAATTCCTCCTCTGAAGTCGGTCCGGTAATGATGTATTTGCCAGTCCTGTATACGGTAATCAGCGGGCCATCTTCCTCAAATCGAAGATACATGCCAGGATACCATCCGTCTTTAGCTAAGCGAAGAACCGCGTGACAGCAGCGGCTTATCGAGGCTACTTTTCGGAAGGAATGAGGAGGTGTCGAGTGTGTACAACGAGACCTCCTCATCGAGAATCTTGCGTCGTCTCACTACACTGTTTCCCTCTGAGTTCCTTGAAGAGCACGCCGAGGAACTCGGCGTGGTCGAACGGGAGGGGAAGCTTCAGATTCCCGTCCTCGTGTGGGCGCTTGTGTTCGGCTTCGCCGCAGGCGAGAGCCGAACACTCGCTGGATTTAGACGTAGCTACAACTCTACAGCCGATGAGACGATCTCTCCCGGTGGCTTCTATCACCGGTTGACACCGTCACTTGCAGAGTATCTCCGCGACCTCGTCGAGCGTGGTCTCGACGAGGTCGCTGTTCCCGACGCTGTTGACGGTGATATCAACCGATTCAGGGACGTGATGATCGCTGATGGAACGGTGTTGCGGTTGCACGAGTTCCTTTCCGACGAGTTCCAAGCTCGCCACGAGGAGCAGGCTGGAGCGAAGCTCCACCTGCTCCACAATGCCACCGACCAGACGATTGAACGGATCGATGTGACCGATGAAAAAGCGCACGACAGCACGCTGTTCAAGACGGGATCGTGGCTGCATGGACGGCTGGTTTTGTTCGACCTAGCGTACTTCAAGTACCGCCGCTTTGCGCTGATCGACGAGAACGACGGCTACTTCGTGAGCCGGTTGAAGCAGAACGCGAATCCGGTGATAACAGAGGAACTACGGGAATGGCGCGGGCGCGCCATTCCCTTGGAAGGAGAGAAGATCCACGACGTGGTCGGTGATCTCTCGCGGGAGTACATTGACGTAGAGGTCGAAGCGGAGTTCAAGCGGGGTCAGTACGAGGGAACACGGTCGCTAGACACGAAGCGGTTCCGCGTCGTCGGCGTCCGGGACGAGGACGCCGACGACTACCATCTGTATATCACAAATCTACCGAGAGAAGAGTTTCTCCCAGCAGATCTAGGGACGCTGTATCGGTGTCGATGGGAGGTAGAAACGCTGTTTCGTGAGTTGAAGACGCAATACGAACTAGATGAGTTCGACACGAGCAACCCTGTTGTGGTGGAGATTTTGCTGTATGCGGCGTTGCTGTCGCTGCTAGTGAGCCGTGAGTTGTTGGATCTGGTCACCGAGCAGGCTGACGACGAGATTGTGTTTCCACCGGAACGCTGGGCGGCGACCTTCCGGTCGCACGCCCAGCTTGTTCTCCACGAACTCGGTGAGTACCTCGGCTACTCACCACCACCGTTGCTGGAGCGGCTCATCGAGGATGCTCAGAAGATCCATCAACAACGACCGATCTTACAAGAGACGCTCGCTACCGCTACACAACCGAGGTGTGAGTCTTAGCTAAAGACGAATGGCCAGGATACTTATCAGGGTCATATCGAGCCCGAGGTTGACCGATTTCTTCAGAGAGTGTTTCAAGGTCAATCTCAAGATCAAGGGAGCCTGAACCGACCATATTCACGACTTTCACCATCGCTCACCCCACCGTGAGGTCAAAGAAAAATCGGGGCTATCCATCTTCAGAAGAATCTAGTTCCCATAGCTTAGCGTTCCCAACCTTTCGAGAGGTGAGTCTTCCCTCTTCCTCCAGCTCAGAAAGTTTCGCATGAGCAGTTCTGTAGGCACAATCAACTTCGTCGGCTACTTCCTGAGTACCTGCTGATCCCCCTAATGATTCTAAGGCAGAGAGAAAATTCTCCCGAGTATACCGCTCGGTGTATTTCCCCGTCTCCTCATCTCGATCTTTGGGCATTACTCCGTCCATTGCATCTACCTGTAGAAGGGGTTTAATCTCTTGCACCCAATGCATCCTAATGCAATGGTAACGCTTTTACCAATGCAGGCTAATGCATTGGATAAGGAGGCCCGGCCCAACGGGAGATCCAGCGTAGAGGATACCCGCGTGGTGGTGCACGCGGGCGGGGCTTCCTGATAATCCGAGGTAACCCCAATGGAAGATTCAACCCCAGATCGACAAGAAGGCACGGATCGAGAGTTAATTGAAGAAATAAACAAACTGGAAAAAATTTCGCTCGGGGAAGGGGCCGCGACGTGTCAAGTGTACGGCTCTTCTCTTCGTGAGGGTGATGCGGTTGTTGTGTACGTGTTTCGGCCGGCTGGTGAGGTGATGTTTCAGGTCGGTTACGTGGTGTGTGGTGACGAGGGTCATGAGCTTCCCACGGAGTACACGCTTGGTGTGCGGGAATTGCTTGTCGAGGGTCGCATCGGGGTGTGCTCGGACGGGGCGACGCAGTCGTCGTGGCCGGTGCTGTTGGATCCCGAAGTGGTGGGAGTGAGTGCGGCGGCGACGAAGTCGGTGCGGAAGATCCCCGATGGTGGGTCGCCGGTGAATGATGCGTTGGACGTTGAGGAACCAGAAACGTCCGAGACGCAGGCGAAGGTGTCCTCGGGAGAGGCGCGGCGTCGTGCGAGTCATCCAGACGGCAATGTGGTCCGCGGGATGTTCTGGGGTGGTGAGCGATGACGTCAGGTGAGTCGGCGCTCGTTGATTCGCACCTCGATGTCGAGCTGGACGTGCCGCGGTCGGTGGAGGAGATGCTGCTGCCGGACGTGTACATTGGCCTCGAAATCGACCTGCTGTCTCCTGGTGATGGGATCGTCACGGATCGGCACCATGCGTCGGCGGATCGGTATGAGTCGGATGATCCGATGAATCAGATTGAAGGACAGATAAGCCCGTTCACCCTGTCAGGCTGGCTGCGGCACGGGTGTGAGGAAGTTGTCCAGATTGCAGGGGCGACGGCGTGCCACCCTGGTGAACCGAATGCGGACTACATGCGTGCGGAGACGTACGAGCGTGACTTGGAGTCCGGGTACCATGAGAAGGGAACTTGTCTGGATGAATACGATGATGGGTGCGTCGTCTACGACTTGTTCGGCGGATTCGGTGCGCAGCCGGGGAAATTGCTGCGCCGGCCTGTGACGTTCTCCCCGATCCGCAGGAACGTGGACGTTCTTGACGGGGAGGCGGAGGCGCACTACCGTCAAATCTCGAATCAGGTGCGGTCTCGGAACGAGGAAGACGGTGGGCAGCCGCTCCGCCAGGCGGATCGGGATGTGCTTGGGAACGTTGAGGGAACGTGGAAGTTGACGCTCCGGGAGTTGAAGCCGGAGTTCGTCGGGCTGTTGTTGGAAGCCGTGTCGTTCCTTGACGCGCACAGTGACCAGTATGGGTTTCAAGTCGGCGGTGCACGGAATTTCGGCGCTGGGATTGCTGACGTGTGGGTGATCAATCCGTTGTACACTGAGCAGGAGGTGCGGCGTGTGTTCAATCGGGCGCAGGCGACGACATCGGCGATGGAGGAGAAGGATAAGTTGTGGCGGTCGGAGTGTCGGCCGGAGTTCGTGAGGGCGTTGCAGGCGCGGGTTGCGCAGCGTGATGGTGACGTGCCTTTCCCTGGTGATGATGGGTCAGCGGGTGGTTCGGCATGACTGGTGGGCGTGACGACCGGGATGCTGGTGATGATGATCCGGGGAATGTGGATCAGGATGGTGCGGAGCTGGATAAACTAGCCGAGCCAGCGACTGGTCTGCGGACTGCTCAAGAACGGACGGCATCGGAGGAGTCGATTGTTGCGTCTGGCGGTGGAGAGGCGGGTGCTGCGACTGACGGGTCATCAGCGACTGGTAATTCCGACACTGATGGTCTCGATGAGTTGATGGAGCCGTCGACGGGGCTCCGCACAGCCCAGGAACAAGAGGCGGATACGTCGACGGACGACGACGATGATGACGCTGGCCGGGCAGGTGATTGGGATGCGTGATGCGATCGCCGATTCTGAGGGGGAGGTTGATGCCGATGCGGTGGACCCGTTGGTGGCGGCGTATCGGCATGATGTGCATAAGCTGCGGGCGCGGACGCATAGCCATGCAGTGGATTCGATTGGCGGTGTGCGGGTGAATGAGCCGGTGCCGGACGGGGCGGACGGGGATGCGGCGTTGTTGAGTCGGCCGCGTGGTGATCCGGAGCAGACGGTGGATGCGTACGCGTCGTGGCGGCGTATGTCGTTGCTGACTGGGGAGGTCGTTTCGAGTGAGTCGGGTGAATCGCTGGACGAGTTGCTCGTGGCCGATGACGCTGAGCAGTTGCACGCGACGTGGGTGTCGGCGACGCTGCCGGCTGGGTTCAGTGAGTCGCCGTACTACCCGTATACGTCAGTGAAGTACCACACGCTCCTGGCGGCGGTGCTGTTGGATAATTACCGGAACGGTCACGAGTTCGGCGACTTGTTCCTGGCAGTTGAAGCTGCGGACGCGGAGTCTGTAACACCGCATCGAACAGTACTCTCGACGGGTGGGGTATCGTTGGCTGTGACTGGGGAGCCGGGGGATCGGCCGGCAGCGCGGTTGGGTGATGTGCCGGCGCGGTCGTTCGCAGATACGTGGGCGCGGCTCCCGGCGCGCCCGTTTGACGTGGGTGGGTCACGTCGGTGGCGCGTGCTGGATTCGCAGTTGCGGCGGATCCGTTCGTGGTCGGTGGCGCTACAGTTTATCGAGGACTACGTCGCGGCGTTCGTACCGGCGCAGTGCGCTGGGCATGGTCGCCGTGGCTGTCGAGGTGGGGGTGAGGGTCGGTGACGCGGCTCCAACAGGTCCTCTTCGAGTTGGAGTCGCCGTACTACGGGCATCCGTATTTCGTGTCGGGGAACGCCGTGTTCAATGCGGTGGCGCGGCGTGTCGGTGCTGCGACGCGTGGGGCGCTGCATGTGAGTCACGGCGTGTTTCTCCCGGGTGAGTACGGTGAGTACCCGGCAGGCGCGTCGCAGGATGGGTATGCAGGGAAGCTCGGGTTGTCGTTGCCGGACGTGGAGTCGTACGAGGACTTGTTCGTGTTTCGGGACGCGGCGCAGCGGTGGCTTCTGGATTCACGGCCGCGGGATGCGCATAACCTACACCCGTTGCAAACTCATGGTGGCCGTGTTGCGTTCGACGATTCGTGTTGGTTCGGGCGGCCAGCGGAGATGCGAGATCACCGCCGGTCAGTGTCGTGGTTCCTGCACTGCTACTTGCACGCCGGGCGTGGTGGTGTCGTACCGGTCGCGGAGGATGTACTGGACGGGATTCGTGTTGGTGGGACGCGGAATTACGGGTTCGGAAAGGTGTCCGTGGTGGAGACACAACTCGTAGATCTCGATGCGTTGGATTACGCTGGAGTGCGAGGGGCTGACGAGTTGCAGTTGGAGCTGGTGACGCCGTACGTGCTAGCGAGTGAGGCTCCGAACGCGGATTCACAGTCGGTGCCGTGGTGGTGGGATGTGCCGTCTGGCGGGTTGCGTCGCCGGGAGACACGCCTCGTTAATGGTGAGGAGTCGTACGCTGTGGCGACGGTTGATCACGGGCAGGTCGTCGAGTACGTCGGAGATGACGCGGTGCGAACGGCGAAGAACGGTGTGACGCGGGTTGGAACGCATTCTCGGTTCGGGTTCGGGGAGTTTCGGCTGCGCCCGAGCGGTGCGGACCGGGTGCCGGAGCGTGCGGCGGCCGCGTCGGACGGAGGTGGTGTGTGATGGTGTTGGAGCAAGTGGCGTTCGATATCGAGACGACTGGGTTCAACGTTGATGACGAGGTGACGACGGTCGGGTTTGCGGTGCCGATGGGCGTCCGCGTGTTCGTGCAGACTGGCGAGCGGGCATCTGTTCTAGTTTAGTGACGGAGTGAAGCAGGATCTCAGCGGAGACTATACCGAATTGAGGCGGATTAGCTCAGGAGACTGGGTTCGCTGGAGCAGGCAGTCGCTGATTTGTTGTGTGATACCTTCGAGGCGGCGCACTCACAGCCGTGAGTGCGTCGCCGTTCCAGCGCTGCCGCTATCGACACAGGTGCTTCCCCGGTCGTCAGGCGAGTTCGTTACCAGAACTCGCCTGACTCAACCTGCTCACGTAACCGCGGTCGATGCGGATTTGGATCACGTGAAGCCCACAGCAACAACTCATCTAAATCCGGAAGTTCGTACCCTAAATCGAGCATCACGTACAACTGAATCAGGTGTGAATGGCGTTCGACAGCGTGAGAACATCGTCGACGAGGAAGTTGCGGCGACGACGCTGTGGCGTCGTCGGCGCTTTCCCGTTGTTTCACGTCCAGTTTCCGGAGTTCATCGACGATAACACGGCTCATCAGCAGTGAGATTGCGGCCATGATGACCAGAGCTTCGATGATGTACGGATCGGTCGTGTTGATTTCGTCAAGTCCGAAGCGTGATTTCAGTTCTTTGAACAATAATTCTATTTCCCAGCGCGCCCGATAGAGCTGTGCGATATCGGGCGCACTATAGTCGTCTTTCGAGAGATTTGTCAAATAGAGATGGTACTCTTCAGTATCCTCGTTCCAAACACCGACCAGTCGGAACGTTCGGGTCGTGCTGGTGCACGACCCTCGCTTTCGCTCGAACGAGAGGGTGATGCGAACATCGATTTCCTGTCGCTGCAGGTCGTCAAGGACGTCCTGCAGCGACTCTCCTTCGAGCGGGATACTGTTCCCCCGCCACGTCCGGAGCTCTTCGACGATCTCGAAGTTTGCGTCGTCTTTCACACGGGAGACGAACCAGCCGTTATTCTGGTCGATGCGGTCGAACAACCAGAAGTCGTAGAAACCGAGATCGAGCAAGACAAGTGCGCCAGCTACCCACTCGCCGGTGGGTAGCTGGCTCCGTTCTTGGGTTTTAGCGTCAGTTGTTCGGTACCGTGTTGGAAGGCCAGTTGAGAGTGATTCTGTTAGGTGAAGTTTCAGACCGGCCTGATCGTCACCGGTCGCAGCGTACACATCCGCGGCGTCTTGATAGAGAGAAACAATGCTCCCATCGGCAATGAGGACGTCTCGAAAGCGTTCGAGACGTCCGCTAAGGTCGGCATTTCTGGTATCGAGACTCTCGATGGCATCATCGAGAATCTCTCGAAGGAGTGCAACGAACGGTGGAGAGAACCACCCGTGGAAGGTTGCATAGGAGAGTTCATCGCAGTCGGACATTTCGACGAATCGTTCGAGAAAAGCCTGTACAGATCGGTCTGACCCAGCAGCGAAGCCAAGTGAAAGCGTGTAGAACAGCGCAACAGCGTCGAATTTCCGTTCACGCTCGACGAGATTCGTTGCGCGAGCGCGCTCGCGCAACTCATCGGAGGGAAACGCTCTTTGAATCCGATCAACAATCACTGAATCCGGTGGGGAGTAAGTCACACTATCCACCGGATTTCTCTGACTGGTAGTTACAACGATATCTAATCAGACGACGGTACACTCTGCTAAACTAGAACGGATGGGCGAGCGGGACGCGCCGGGGATTGAATCGGCTGTTGAGTCTGAGGTGTCGGAGACGCTCGTGCGAGTGTCTGCGCATGCGTCTGAAAGCGAGTTGCTGGCCGCAGTGTCTGAGTTCGTTGCGGAGCGGATCCGTGATGACATGCTGCTCGTCGCGTACAATGGAGAGCGGTGGAATGGCGGGTTCGACGTACCGTTCCTGCGAACGCGGTACGCGCAGCGTGATTTAGCATGGCCGTTCGTCGACGTGCCGTACGCAGACGTGATGCCGCTCGTCACTGACCGGTTCAACACGACCGTTGATGGGACCGAGCAGGGTGATCTCGTGACGGCGTACGACGTGTTGTGCGACGGTTCATACGGTGATCTCGACCCGTTCGACGATAGTGCAGAGGCTGTGGCGGCGTTCGAGGACGGGCGGTTTGCGGAGCTCGTGTTGCATAACGTGGCGGATGTGCTGCGGACACGGGCGCTCGGCCGCGTTGCGGAGCGGTACTGTTCGAAATTCGAGTTCAAAGTGAAGTCGCTGACGCCGACGAGGTCGATCTGAGATGCAGGTGGATCGAGTCCGACGCGGGGTTCGCGGCAGGTTGGTTCGTGACTGGGTGGTGCCGCCGGATTTGCTGTGAGCGGTACGCGGCGGCGACGCGGGTACGACGGGCTGCGAATTGAAGCGATACTCCACGACTTCCCGTTCCCCGGTGTGAACAGCTGCAGAACCGACCACTGGAAATCAGCGAATGACAGAAACAGAGTCACACGATCACGACGACGCGCCGAGGATGAGCGAATCGAGCGGTGAACGAACGGAGCGGTTGACGCCTGAGGAGTGCCACGAGACAGTTGATCCGAAGACGCGGGAAGCGGTGCTTGACGAGTACGCCCATCGTTGCCAGGTCTGCGGGCGACGCGGACCGGAGAAAGGCGGGTTAGCGACGCTGCATGTCCACCATATCGAACGCGACCCGGACGGGATTGGTGAGCATGATATGGAGAACCTGACGTTGCTGTGTCGGTCGTGCCACAGCTGGTTCCATCAACAGAGCACGCCTGACGACGCGCCGGTAGAGATCACTGAGGAAGACCAGAGTGTGTTGCTTCCGCAGGACATCGAGATCCTGCGGTTCTTAGCAGATGCGGGTCCGGCGCGAACGGGTGATATTGCGTCCGGAGTGCCGACTGACTTGACGGTGTCAGCGGTTCGTGAGCGGTTGTGGGTGCTGATGGGGCTCGACAACTTGGTCGAAGCCCGCGACCGGCAGATCGTCGATAAGGACGTCGAGACCGGGGAATGGGGGCTCACCGAGCAGATCGAGAACTCCGCTCGTGGGCACATCCCAGATGACCCGCAGTTGTTGCTCCAGCGTATGGAGGACGAGAAAGTCCGACAGGCACTCGACCGCGGGTGTGATCGCAACGACGTCATCAACGTGTTCGATGTCTCGCGTCGGACGACGTTCAACAAGCAGAAGCGAGCCTGTGCGTACGACTTCCCGTTTGCCGCGTTCAACCGCGGGGGACGGCCGACGACCGACAGCGACCGGTCGGAACGCAGTCCCGCCACGACCGACACAGGAGAGGACGACGGTGATGAACAGCAGCGGCTTGACGCAGCCCCCGAACAGGACACAGACTCGGTGGGCCGAACTGAAACGTGGGGTGCGACTGAGACGACTCCCGAATCGGAGCCCTCGAATGAGAGCGTGGAGGGTACTGATCAAGCGGTGAGTGAGAACGGTGCAGATGACGAGCTGCGCGTGCATCTGCAGCACGCAATTGATGCGCTACAAGAGGTAGAGCAAGGGCTGTAACTGAAATACGAGCTAGTCGGAGACTCGACCGGACTGGGATGTATCACCTGTTTTTATTGATACAGGTGCTCTAATTACGAGCAATCAATGTGCCGGTGCTGCTTGACGGAATATGTGAGAATCACACCGGAGTGTAGACCCTAAATGAGCGAAATACCGTTTCCGGAAGCGGAGAACCTCGACAAATTACCTAAAGACAAACGCGTATCCAGGATGGCTGAGTTGCTCGAAGACAGTCAAGAGATAGTCGCTCTTTCCATCGGTAATACGACCGGTGAGTTACCAAAGACCGGCTCCGTTGCCCGAGGTACGTATCCTGGTGACACGGAAGCAGAAGCTCTCGGTCGAGCCTACCACATCCGTGACCAGATTCGAGAGAATGGTGGCGAGGCTGAAGTCACATACATCGAACCTGTCGCCTACATCGATGGGACGACTTTTCATGAGGTTGAGATTGAGGTCATTGAAGGAAGTGAATAACTAGGTGGTGCTTGCGGAGTGACGGTGGGTTGTGAATGAGACATATTACTGTAGCGTTGGAAACGGGTGGTATGGATACGGCCGAGATCCGGGAGTGGGCGAAATCATACGACGAAAGTTACGATGAGGAACTCCACGAGATTGAACAGACGCTCCATGAAGCGCTACAAGCACAGGAGTACATTACGCAAGGACAGCTTCGTGATGTAGTCACGTGGAAATTGGATAACCAAGCGGGGCGTCGAAGCGGGAATATTGAACGAGTGAATTTGGTTCCCGGTGAGTTTGTGCGCCGGGTAAGCGAGGCTGCCTTGTTGGTTGACGATCCAGAGGTGCAACTCAAGACGTTGTCCTCGATTCCTGGAATTGGGTATGCGACAGCGACAGTCGTGCTTACGTTCTATGACCCTGAGCGGTACGCTGTGGGGGATCGATACATGGTGGATTTGTTCTTCGGTGAAGATCGGCAGATGCGGGTGACGGATTATCCAAAGCTGCTCTCGGAGTTGCATGACCGGAATCCGGGAGGGTTCGGTCTCCGAACGGTGGAGAAAGCGTACTATCAGCGGTATCGAGAAGAGAACGATATCGCGTAGGCCAACGGTTGAGGGCTGCTGGTGTACAGAATATCGCGTGATATGTAGTTACTCAACGGATGAACTTGGAGGTGTTAGAGAGGTTTCGTCCCGTGGTTTCGTCGCTCCTGGATCGTATCCTGCGTCTTGAAGGTTCGAAAGGACATCGTGGATGGTGTCGAGAGTGTCATACAGGTTTTCTGTGGTACGGCCGTCGCTGAGGAACTCGTTACTATCTGTGTTCTCGACGAGGAGGTTGGCGTGCGCGACGTCGTTGCGGAGGTCGGTGACTTCGTGGAGACGGGAGTCTGCACCGCCTTTCGTAGAGAAGTCGCAGGTTTGCCAGCAGGCTTCGACGCTGGTGACGATGGTTTCGAGCGTGGAGAATTGTGCGTAGTGGATCTCGTCTAACGCGACGTTGGCGGCTTGTGCGTCTTCGTACCGGTCTTCGATGTCGTCGAGTTCGTCTGCGGTGACGGGCGTGGTTTTCCAGTCTGGTTTCTTGTCGAGGATGAGCTCGCGGAGGTGTTCTTCGAGGTAGGTGATGCGGTCGAAGAGGTAGATGCGTACTGGGGCGGTGTTGAGATCGGCGCGGGTGAGGATGCCGGTGACGTTGTTGTGGCCGCCGAGGAAATAGACTGGTTGCTCGATGAGTGCGGACAGGACGTCGGTGAATGAGGTGTCGCCGCTGATCATGTGGCCGATGGTCAGCGGGGTGAGGTGGTCGTCGAGGGTGTTGCCGTCGTCGTCGGTTGTGACGTCATCTTCGTGGATAAATCCGATTGGGTCGTCGTTCGCGTAGACCGGGGCGGCGTCGTAGCCGTTCTCGGCGAGCCACTCGGCGGCGGTGCGTGGTGGCGTGTCGTGTTGGAGGTGTTCGACGGAGTGGGTGGCGAGTTCAGCTGCGGTGCAGTCGTAGAGGTCGCGGGGCATATTGCCCGGTGGGACGCCGAGGGTAGTCAAAATGAGGGTGCGATAGTGAAGGGGCGAGGTACCAACCCACCACAAAGTTAATACCTGTAAGGCATATATTTCTATTTGATTATGCCCAATGGGCATTTTGAGTCGGCGGGGGCGAGTATCGAGTACGGTGCTGCGGGCTGCCTCTTCCCCGTCGGCGACCTGGATGCGACAGTGCTCCAGTACCGAGATGCCCAACTCGCGCTCGACGACGTCGATGGCTCGGACGTCATCGTCGTCGCCCCAACGAGTCTTGCAACCAGTTACTTCCTCACTCAGCACGCGCTCACCGCAATTCCCGTCGACAGTCTCTCCACTGCAGTTCAGACCCGGCTCGCCAACGAGCTTGACGACCCCGTAGACACGTTCGAGTTCATCCAGATCGGCAAGTGGAACAGTACCAGCGCAAATCACTCACTCGCCGAGTTTACCGACGCCTGACCATCAACACTTGGACGTACTGACGCAAACAGCGCCAGCAGTACACGACTCTCAATGACTAAGACACTCGCCGACGAGTATCCCGAAGCCGCCACGTACATCCAGCAAGCCGTCGACGAACACGGCGAAGACTGGGTGCTGGAACACTATTACGAGCAACTGTACCCGCTCGGACGAGTGATAGCGATGCCCGAGAAGGACGAACTCCCGTTCTACGACGCGGACGAGCACGACACGATGACGGAAGAGGAACGGATCGAAATGTACCGGGCGTGGGCTGAGTACCGGGAGAACCTCCGTACCGGAACGAAACCTAGCGAGTGACTGCGACCCTACATTTTTCGCAGCGGTAGTCGTTGATGACGTATGGATTTGGATCGGGCGCGTGGTGCGTTACTTGGATTAGCGTCTGGGGATGCGCTTGGCCGGCCAGTCGAGTTTACGTCTGCGTCGGAGATCTCCGCTGAGCACGGACGGCTTGACGAGATGGTGGGGCACGGCACGTGGAACCAACCGGCTGGGACGATCACGGACGACACCGAACAGGCGCTGTGTATTGCTCGAAGTCTCGTCGAACACCAAGCGTTCGAGCCGGCGGATATCGCTGACCGGTTTGTCGCGTGGTACGACAGTGGCCCGTTCGATATTGGAGGAATGACGAGGCGGTCGCTCACCCGGCTCAAACGCGGCGACGCGTGGAACAAGGCGGGTCAGCACGTGTGGGAGAACAGTCCGGAAGGGCAGAATGCGGGGAACGGGAGTGTGATGCGGTGTCCGCCGCTCGCCATCCCGTACGCGACGGAGTGGGATCGACTCGCCGAAGTGAGCCGGCAGTCCTCACAGATTACGCACGCTGACCCGCGGTGTACTGAAGGCTGCGCTGTCCTGAATCTCACAGTGGCTGGCCTCCTCGACGACGCGGACGCGCCGTTGCAGGATGCGCTCGATTCCGTCGGTGCAGACGCGCCTGGTGAGCTTGTGGCGGCGCTCGAACCACTCGCTCGTGGTGACTCACCCTCCACGCTGGAAACGTCAGGGTACGTCGTGCATTCACTACAGACGGCACTCCACGATGGCCTCATCGCGGACAGTGCTGAGGACGCGATTGTGACGGCGGTCAATCGTGGCGGTGATACCGATACGATTGGGGCGATTGCTGGCGCAGTCGCTGGCGCGCGGTTTGGAGCGTCACAGCTTCCGGATCGGTGGCTTGCTGCTATCGATGAGACTGACGAACTCGAATTGCTGGCGGAGCAACTCGCGGCGGTATGATACAGGTGACGGAAGGAACACTCCTGTTTTGTGTCGGTGTCGAAGACATATTTAGAGTCTATGTATTATGAGCGGCTGTGGAGACGACTTTCATCAAAATGACTCTCAACGACTACCTTTATACCGAGAGAGGATTTAGACTCTATGTACGCTGAGCGGCTATGGAGTCAACAAACGACGAAGAGACTCAACGGAAGAGCCTGTCGACGCGTGAGTCGCGGGCACTGTCACGGCTCGCAAGCGAGAACCGGCAGGTCATCAGTATTAGTGACATCGCGGACGCGCTTGACATTCCGCGGAAGTCGGCAAAGGACATGGCGTATGCCCTCAAGGAGAAAGGGTGGCTTGAGCGGATCGCGCACGGGAAGTATCTGATTCTCCCGCTCTCTGCCGGTGAGAACGCCGTGTATACCGAGCACGAGTTCGTGATCGCGTCAGCACTTGTGGAGCCGATGTATATCGGGTACTGGAGTGCGTTGAATCACCACGGGCTGACCGAGCAGATGTCTCGCACAGTGTATGTCGTGACGACAGAGCGCGCCCAGGAGCGTGAAATCCACGGGGTCACGTACCGTCCGGTGACGGTTACTGAGCAGAAGTTCTTCGGGTATCAACCGACTGCGGTCGGGTCGAACCAGGTGAATCTGTCGAGTATCGAAAAGACGCTGGTCGATTGCGCCGACCATCCGGAGTTCTGCGGGGGTATCAGCGAGCTTGCGAAGGCAATGCAGAACGCCGTCGACACACGCTGTTCGTGGGAACGCGTCGTTGAGTACCTGCGGCGGGTTGGGAATGGTGCCGCAACCAAACGACTCGTGTATCTCGCCGACCAGTTGGACATCGACCTTCCGGAGTACCAGGACCTCGTCGAGAGCTTCACGACCGGGTACCCACTGCTCGATCCGACGAGAGAAGCGACGGGAACCCGGGACAGCACGTACCAACTCCGCCTAAATGTTGACCCCGAATCGCTCCTTCCTGGTGACTTCTCATGATTTCCGAAGCGCAACTCCGACGGCTGGCCAGAGAGCTGGATGTTCGACTCGGCTACGCGGAGAAGAACTACGTCAATTCGTGGATTCTGTGGGCGATCTACACGAGTCCCTACGGTGACAACCTGCTGTTCAAGGGCGGCACTGCGCTCAGCAAGTTGTACTTCCCGGAGACGTGGCGCTACTCGGAAGACCTCGATTTCGGTGTCGAGGGAGAGTATCACGGGAGCGAAGCGGGGTTGCAACGCGCATTGGAAGACGCGACCATCGCCTCCGATATCGACTTCGAGGTGACCAAACACCGCGAACTGCAGAAAGAAGCGTATCCGACGCACTACGTCGATATTGATATTCAGTACGACGCTGTGCTCGGTCACAAGAACACGACGAGTCTGGACGTGATGATCGATGAATACGTGGCGTTTGCTTCGGTGGACCATCGCCACGGTTACCAGGATGTCCCGGAATTCGAGCTGACCGCGTACAGCTTGGAAGAAATCTTCGCGGAGAAGTTACGAGCACTCTATCAGCGGTCACAGGCGCGTGACTACTACGACCTGTATCGGATGCTTACGGAGGCTGACGTTGATGACTCGGTTATTCTTCCGGCATTCATGCGGAAGTGCGACCACGACGGGCTAGACATTGACCTTCGGGACGGGCTTCCTGGAGAGAAACGGGACGAGATTCGTGACGGTTGGCAGAATACGCTTCCTGATTTGGTTGCAGACCTCGCCGAGTTCGGCACCGTGTATGACACACTCGAAGACTACGTCGATTCGCTAGTAGACGAGCAGCAACGCTAGTTCTGGAAGTGGGCAACGGCAGGACCGAGTGCCCGGGTGCGTTGGCTTTCGGTCACGTCGTACCGTTCTGCTATGCTATTGCGCCGGTGTCTTCGGCGATAACCGTTCCAGCTTCACAGACAGGGCATTGTTCGTCGACGAGTTCATCAATGGTCTTGACCGCGTTCGACCGGCACTCAGGACACGCTTTCTCATCTCTATCCAAGTCCAGATCTACCTGGGTTTCACAGTGGATGCAGAAGCAGTACGTGTTGAACCCGGTGCGACGGTCAATCTCTTCTTGGGATGCGTCCTCGCCGATCACTTCTCTCGCTCGCCCTATTTCCCCGGGATGTGGACAGTGGACGCGTTCGTCGTCATCCGCAATCGCGTACATGTAGTACCCCCAGCCGGACGGCATCTTGAAGTCACAGTCCGAGTTCGTACAGTAGAAATCGAATATTTGGGGCATTGATGCGCCATTCACCGGGATGCCAGTAATCTGTTTCCCAAACCCGAATCGCCGTCAGGTAAATCTTGTTCGGGGACCGTTGCTCAACTCGCTCCAGCGAGACGGGTGTAACCCGGTTCATCGAGCATCGATTGGTACGCGTGATCGATATCTCGGCCCGAGAGGTGGACGTAGCGACCGGGGACGCGTGACCCGGGAACCCACCCGAACCAGACGCACATCTGTGCTTCTGTGAGGTAGTTCGCTAGGTAGGTTGCGCGACTATGTCTGAAATGGTGGGGATTGACGGATTTTTCAATTCCGACGCGCTCTCGCGCCTTGTTGAGAATCCGTAGTCGGATGTATTGGTAGCTGATCGTTTCATCTGGAGAGCCTTGCTTTTCGTCGATTTTGCACCATAACGGCGCATCTGGCCGTCTGTTGGGATGGGCTGAAAGCCACGAGTCGAAGTACGATTCAGATTCGAGCAGTAGTAGTCGGCGTGAACCGGTCTTCCCTGCAACGACGACTTGCTTTCCCAGTGTCGTGTTCTCGATGTGGCTTACTTGGAGGTCGATGAGTTCGCCAATCCTGGCTCCGGTTTCCCACAGTACAGCGATGAATGCGCGGTCACGTTCGTTGCGACACGCATCGACTAACGCCTGGACATCGCGTGGTGTGAGGAGACTTTGTGGGAGGATTCGTTTCTGCTCTACCGGCCCGCGCCGGATCCACTTGGTTTCCTCGGGGTCCTCGCCATCGTTCATCCACTTCCAAAACTGCTTGATCGCCTGCTTGTAATCAACGACTGTCGAAGCGCTCGTTCCGCGGGTGTACAGCCACGCGACGAGATCCACGATATCGTCTTTGTCGAGTTCCGTAAACGGGGTCTGACCGACGTGGTCAGTGATGATTTTGAAATGAGAGAGTACTTTTTGTTGTTGTGCGGGACTGATGTCCGCGAGAACCATGTCCCTGTGATACGCCTGAACCAGTCGCTTATTCTCCGGGTGGATATGCGTGGCTGACTCAACGTAGTTCAGTACTCGGGCGGCTGCCGCTTCGTAGTCCATCGTCGGCATGCCATCCAGACAGGGTCTCTACGGAGATAATCCGCGCGATAAGCGCGTCCAATTGTTGTTCGATTCCCGTGGGTCACATCGAGATATTCAGCCGTGGCCACAGGCCTTGGCGATATATTCGTACTGTGAGTCGCTCCCGATTGCTCTCAGTTGGCGTGTCTTTTTCGGCCCTCCCTGCGTTTCGATTGGGATCGATGAGCGCCCCTCAGCTTCCAGCCCATCCACGGCGTTGGACGTGTTAATAGTTGCTGCGAAGTCGCGTTGGAAAGCCGATCATTGTCCTCAAGCTGGATTAGACCTTCAGCATATGATCGTAGATTCGTTCAGTGGTCTGGATACTGCGATGTCGTAATCGATTCCGGACATCGTAGAGCGTATTTTCGTCTTCTTCGTTCATCATTCTGTAGGCGACACTATGTCGGAGTGCGTGCGGTGTCACGTCACTGGCGTTACCCCGAGTGCCATCAATCTTGTATGGCCGAACCTCTGCTTCCTCGGCGATCTTGTGAAGCATATTCCGAACACCTTGTTCAGAAATCCGATCAGAGGATCGAGACGGGAAGAGTGCTTGCGGGTCTTTCCAGCGGGAGTTAAGATATGCTGAGAGCAATCGTGCCGTGTCCTTCGATAGTGTGAGGGTCACAGGCGGTGGGGAATTTTCGTTCGGGTAATCCTTCTGGAGGTCTGTCGGGAGATAGAGTTCCGAGTTTCCGTTTCGAAGCAACGGCTTGTCAATCTGGACGAGTTCTCCAACGCGGAGTCCAGTATCGTACGTGAACGTGATGATCGCTTCGTTACGTTGTTGGAGGTATTCTGCACCGGTGGTGTAGCATGCTGATCGGAGTGCTTCGACTTGGTCCGGTGTCATCCATACCTTCGCGCGAACTTTGGAGTTTGCAAGACTGCTCATTTCGGGATGCCCTCTTTATATACTGCTATTGGCCTGGACGCCCTTAACTTTGGAGTCTACAAAGAGACTCCAAAGTTGAGGGCGACCTTCTCAACCGATCTTCTCTTTGCTGCTCACGACTCGGTCGCTTGCTCATCAAGGAGCTCTCGGAGATAGGAACGGCTGGCAACGCCGACCTCAATCCCGCGAACGTAGTCGTCTTCGCCAAAGGCTTTGACGCCAGCTGAGCGTTGGGTGAATCCCTCAATGAGGACGAGACGGATACACTCGGTAACTGCAGATTTGCTATGCGCTTCGACAGCGGTGCTGACGTATCGGTCGAAGTGGGCGTCCGGGTCCTGTTCCGGTCGGGGATCAGCTGCTCGTTCTAAGGCGAGCTCAATGACGTCATCGACGGAGGGATGGGTCGAGTTTCCCGTATTCTCCCGCACACGATACGTCTCGTCTGTGGACATGGCGATACGTTCTATTTCGAGTGGCAAAAGCACAGTTGGCGATCAATCGAGAACCACGTCATCGAAGGTTTTCTTCTCCCACGACCTACGATGTGGCATGCATTCAAATCACGTCGGGTCTGACTGGACAGTCGAGTGGGCAACACCTACGCCAGGTGGTGACGGGTATCTGGATAACTTGGTGTTGAGCCGTAATCAGGCACGTGACTATGGTGACGAGCTTGTGATGTCTTTACGCGTGGACGAGAAGATATTGCAAGAACGGGAGATAGATCCTACTGAGCCGTTTGCCTGGAAGATTGAGGACGGTGAGTTGCTGACAGAGCAGATTTCGCGCCAGGCGTTCGAAACCGTTGCAGAGAGTGATCGAGATGATGCCGAGTATGCCAGCGAAGTACTGGACTATCGAGCGAGACGACGGATAAGCGACACACGGTAGCCGCCGGTCAGAAGCGAGACATCAGACGTGCTTGAAGTCGCCTCGGCAATAGAGGGCTGTTTCTGCTGTCACCGAATTATATCTGGGGACAATCGTCAATTAGCCAATTCTCAGTTAGCCTATTCTGTATTAGGCTATTCGAGAGTTTTATCTGGTTGGGCGGCAGTCAAAGGATATGGAGCGATTCGTGGATCGGGAGGATGAACTCAGTCGGCTTCGAGACTGCTATGAGTCGGACGACGCTGATATGGTCGTGATTTTCGGACGTCGCCGCCTCGGGAAAACCGAACTCGTCCGAGAGTCACTAACAAACCGCGATGACGCCATTTTGTACCAAGCGACTGAAACAACCCGGCAAATCCAACTGGACGCGTTCGTGGACGTAGCGGCTGAGTCGTTTCCGGGTATCGACCGGATCGAGAACGAGTGGGAATCGCTGCTTGGGTATCTCGCTGACCAGGATGCAGTCATCGTGCTGGATGAGTTCCCGTACCTGATTGACGCCGACGAGAGTCTTCCGTCGGTTATCCAGCGACTCTGGGATCAGGAGTTGCGTGACACGGGCGTGACGCTCGTGCTCGTGGGATCCTCGATTAGTATGATGGAGGAGGCGACACTCCTCGGGAACAGTCCTCTGTATGGTCGATTCACTGAGAAAATCGATCTCCGCCAGCTCGACTTTGCTGCCGTGCGGACGTTCTTTCCCGAGAGCTATACCCCCGAACAGTTGCTGTTCGCGTGGGGCGTGTTTGGCGGGACACCGTACTATTTGGACGGCATCGACCTAGATGGTGACCTCGGAACAGTCATCCAGCAGTCGCTGCTGTCACGGCAGGGATTCCTGCATGACGAACCGGAGTACGTCCTTCGGACTGAGTTGACTGAACCGAACCGGTACTTTGCCATCCTGAAAGCGATTGCCGCCGGGAATACCACGTCGAACGAGATCGCACAAACAGTCGGGATCGATGGCAAGCAGATTTCGACGTACACGCAGAAACTGGAGCGATTGCGACTGGTCGAACGTGAGGTCCCGGTAACGGAGGACAAGACGAAGTCACGCCGAGGGCGGTACCGGATTCTCGATCCGTTGTTCAGGTTTTGGTTTCGGTTCGTCTACGGGAACGAAGACCGCTACGAGCGATTGGGTGCCGACGCCTACGAGACGGTTATCGAACCGGAGCTGGCGGATTTCGTGAGTCAGGAGTTTGAAAATCGCTGTCAGGACATCCTCCCGGATCTCTATCCCGAGCTGATGTTCACCGATATCGGCCGCTGGTGGTACAACGAGTACGAAGTGGATGTGGTTGGATTCGATGCAGACGGGACGATGGTAACTGGTGAGTGCAAGTTCACGTCCGCGTCACTTGATTACGGTGCGCTTGCCTCGCTTGAAGACCACACAGAGGAGATCCGATGGTCGCCTGATGATGGCGAGGTAGAGCACGAGTATGCGCTGTTCGCGCGAAACGGGTTCACGCAATCTGTTCGTGATGAAGCGTCGGGCCGTGACGACCTGCAGTTATTCGATCTTGAACAGATCGTTGACCCGAGCGCGTCGCAGTAGGTGCGTCGAGAACTGTGGGATCGACCGATGTCGAGAGAATAGTGATCGACATCTTCGATTCTGTTTCCAAAGCGTATGCTGCCCATCAGTCGGCGCGTACAAGCAGGCCCTTACTTGCGCAGGAACAATGGAAGCTGTGGAATCGCGGGACTACTACTGTTCGTTACCGGAGTTCTGCGCCACAGTTCGGACAGAAGCGTTCGTCGCCGTCCAGCAGGTGGAGACACTCGACACAGACACGGTTGCTTGGCGGCGTGGCGATATCTTCGAGGAAGTCCATGGCTGTTCGGTCCTCGACACCTGGTCCGTAGCCGTCAGCATAGCCCGGCAGCGTCGAAGCCCACTGGACAGTCCCTTCGTCATCAACGAGTGCGATGTTGCCGGCAATATCGAACTTGCCGTACCGTTTGAAGCCTTCCGAGGGGGTCGGTTCGATGGACTGGTTTAGGGCACGGTTCCGTTTGAGATCGCGTTCGTAGATGTCTTCTGGCGTCGAAGCCCGCACCTCACCGGGGAACTCCGTGATCGGCCCATGCTGTTCGTCGATACGGTCAATCTCCACCACGATACCGTGGTTGTCGTGGAGCGTCCGTAACAGTTGGAGAACGTGCTCGTGGTGTTCACGAATGTCGGAATCAGCGTAGTATCGGAGTCTCATGGTTGATTCGACGTGTAAGATGAGGTTAGTGGCTTATTCTGGTACGTCACTCTCGGCTTGTCGCATCCTATTCTGACCAGAAGGCATCGTAGTCCACTGGATCAAACGCTACGTCCCGAATTGCTTGAAGGAGTTGGGTATCGGTGACATCAAGCCGAAGCCCGCGTGGTGAGAGGCACCGATTGATCATCGTGTGCCAATTGTAAAACAGAATAGCGATGTGCATGCCGTACAGACGCTGTTTGGGATCTTTGCCCTTGATGTGTGGCATAAAATTATGGACAATCTGGCCGATAGTCGGTTCGATGGCCCACCGCTGGATATACTCATCTCGAACGCCAGCCCCTGAGCGATACCGTAGGGAGCGGTCCGTAAGATACGTCGCATGCGTGGCGTGTTTATTGATGCCAACCCCGTCCTGTGCAGCTAGGTCCGAAAACGCTTCAGTAAGCATCGGTATTGCATCGTCAGGAACTAGTGGACCCTGAACCCTGGTATCCCCCTCATCTCCGGTCGCAAGTGGAACGCGAACCTTTTCGCCGTCTTCTTCATGTTGTATCTCTTCTGTTAATACCTTCTCAGGGTCGATCTCGACGAGGTCCGGATCATCACTGTTGTATGGATATGTGACCACATTTGGCTTGGGCTCTACGTTCCACTTCACGTCCTGAGCGAATCCGATGCAGTTGCTTGGCGTCAACCGTCTCAAACCTTTGATAATCGTGTGGTCCGGCGCACTGATGACCCAATCGTCGCCCGCGAAGCGTCGGACTGTCTCGATCAGTTCGCCCCCGATGATTTCGCTGTCGATGAAAATAGAGTCGATATCGACGGTGTCGAAGGTATTCGATAGAATCTCAGCAAGAGCCGTCGGATAGTCATATAGTGTCGCCACCAAACGACCGCCGAGGACAAATCGGCTCTCTGTGTCAATGCCACCGGCGACGAGAAAGGTCCACTGCTCAGTAACGGCGTCGTTGTCAGCTTTCGGTGGACGACCGATTGTGGCTTCAAGAGAGTCTCCTGTCCAATCGATGCGGAACATATCAGCGCCTATATTGAGCGGATCTGACCGCGACCAAAATCCAAACTCCTTCGCTAGGGCCAGCGTCCGGGTATGCACCGCATCGAATTGTGCATCGATTGATGGTATCGAAGCGCGATCTGCGTCAGGAGTAAAGTCGCGTAAGTCATACTCGGACGGGACTCGTTCAGGGACGTAGTTGTGTAGCCAGCCGCCCGATGGGATATTCTCCCGGGGATAGTCCCAATCACAGACATCTTTCATTTCTTCTAAGCCACAGTCAAATAGTGCCGATGTAGCGAGGGCCCCGATAAACGCCCGCATGTCGTGGTTAACCTTCTCGGTAGTGCGGCCGAACGTTAGCGGGTCGGTGGTGTGGTCAAGCAGGAGACGCACCCAATTCCGCAGTTCTTCTTTTTTGGTCTCACGTGAGACTGACTTCTCATTTAGTGGCGGCGCAACAGCACCAAAACTGTACGACTCCTTGATTGCGTCCGGTGGAACGACTCCCGCTCGAAAGACAGCATACACAGTCCTGGTAACCGCATCTTTGAAGGCATCCAGATCTATATCGTTGCCTTCGCTAAGCTCGCGGAACTCACGCTGTAAGACGTTGTACGAGGGGATGTCATTCGGCCCTTCGTACCCAAGCAATGAATGAACGACAGAATCGACAGGGTCAGGACCAGATAAGTACGCATGCAGTTCCGTCCCATTTTGCCCCCGCGCCAATCGCAAAAAGAGCGCTTTCAGCCGGCGCTCGGGGATATCAAGTTCTGCCGGATTAATTCCCTCAAGCGCCAGTTTCTCCTCGCATAGATTCAGAACAACCTCATCATAGAGCTTCCCCCCATCGTTCCCATACTCTGATATATCCTTCCAGAAATCACGATTCTCGGCATGAAACTGAGCAGTGAGGTGTGTCCGACGGAATAACGTCTCAACGTCATCAACGGGCGAAGAGACTTGGATGTCAATCCCACGGCGTTCTATCGGTCCATACTTCCGTCCATCCGAATCAACGCCATCCTTCTCTGGAAACGGTGCATAGGCAGTCGGCGCTGTGTAGGTACCATCGTCTGGTGCCTGCACAGGAGCTGAGTCATCAGTATGCTTGATTGGGGAGCCGTCGTACACCAAATATAGATTATCATAACTTGTGGTGCGTGATAAGTGATTGCCCCCGTATTCAGATGCCCCAACAGTTGCTAAGAGCAAAATAAGTCGCCTCTTGGGTTCTATAATATAGGCCCCATAGAATTGGTGTCGCTGTCTGTCGATATACCCCACAGACCGAGAAGAATTCACGACGGTGACAACTTATCACTCATCTCATTCTTCAACATCAGGTAAAAATAACCAAACGTAGTGTCCTCCACGTCGGAATCATCTCTAAAGTATACAGAATCCATCAAGAGCAAAATATACAGCCACTTGAGTTTTGATTGTGTCGCTCACGTTTCAGAGTCGTCTGTTTTGATCTCGTCTTGGAAGTTCGAGACAGCATCGGCGTGTTGTTCGGTGGCCTGTCGTTTGCGTTCCGTTGTCTCAGCGATATTGTTGTGTTGGGCGATCTCAGCGAGGTCTTCAGCTTCAGGGTTGAGTTGGTATAGCTTGATTTTCCCGCCATCATCTGGATATTGGAAATACTCTTTCCAGAGTCCAGTTTTGGCACCTTCGGTGAGCCGACTTGCAACCGTGCCGTGACTCACCACGAGTGCATCATCGATTTCGCTGAATCGCTTGGGCCCATCAGCGAGCTGAGCGAGGATTTCTACTGCGCCTTTCTTCTGGAAGAAGTCTCTGACCTTCTGATGATCAATCTCGGTTTCCGGTTCATCATCCGGTTTTGTATCTTCAGTAGCATCTACGGATTTACTGTTCTTATCAGGGTATACAGAGCCCGAGTTGCTGGTTTTCTCTAAATTCCCGACAGTCTCTGTTTCGTCATCAGAGGTGTTTGAGGTGTCGTTCGGCATGTTGTTATCCTCCTCTTCGGGCTCCAAGGTTTTAACTTACAGTGAATCAAACCACTATTTACTCAAAATTAGAACTGCTATGTATTTGAGCAACAATCGGCCGAACAGAGGTGAACAGGGCCAACATGAGTTCTGAAGCTTCTGACTCATACCAGTCGGCTATCGACACGGCAGAGGACCTACGAGATGATTTGGAGGCAATCGCAGCGAGCGATCTCCCGTTCGCCTACGACGCCGAACGCATCTTAGAAGAATTAGATCAAACACGAGGTGACGACTCAGAGTGAGGTGACGTGCCGACCAGAAAACACTAGAAGAACAGTTACCAGCGGTTCTCCACGAGCAATTTCAACTGGATGGACTGCCGCGCGACCACGAACCATCCTGGGAATACATCACCGCGAATACCCGGTACTCTGCGGAAGGACTGAACAACAGGTCCAAAGAATTGTACGGACAAACCCTCCTCGAATTTCTCGGAAAGCAGGGGTTTGGTGTCCGCAACAACGGGAGATGGCCCACCGGTGATGAAGCGACCATTCAGTCTCTGGAATACTACGTCAATAGTGCTCAGGATCGACGGGGATGGAAAGAGAACACTACAGGCACCGGTTCGACTGTCGAACGAATTGACCCCTGAGGCGTGAGGTGGCCGAATTCGGGCGCTTCAGACCGTCGAATAGTACAAGTTTTCATCACGTGATTGGACGTCCGCTGGGACGTCGGTGGCGTGCGTCTGCAGCGTGGTAAGGGATTGTCCCGTCTTATCGTAGTGATAGGGTTACTGGGCTGCCCGCGCTTGACGGCTCTGCTCAACTGTGAGCCGAACTTACCGACTGAGATCTTCTCGCAGTTCCTCTTCTAAATTAGTGAGTTCTGCATCGAGTTCAGCATCATCCACCTGTTCTGGTGGCTTGTCTTCTTCATCCTCGGCGTGATCATTGATTGGATGGCTGAACATCCGATCTAACTGATCGAGACTAGTGAAGAAGCGCCAGAACTCTTCGTCGTCCATAATAGATGGTGTGTGCTCTATTGACAAAAGCGTCAATGCCGATTACGGATCGTAGCCTTCGCCATGTATCTCCCCAAATGTAGGTTTTATTATTATTTGGATTAGGTGGCTTGTGTTCCCTCCGAAATAATCGCAGGCAGTTCCGGCCTGGGAATTTGGTTGAGTCTACCAACCGCCGAAAGTCAATGAGATATCATACCGTCACTGTACAGCGAATCTAAGTTGACTGAATTGGTTCGGTTGTGAGAGGCTACAAATCGAAAGCGAACAGGACACGGGTCATGACTGAAATATAATATGAAAGAACAGAACCAAATCTGACTCTATCTTAGAGCTTTGCCGGAAGTGCCTGTTCTATATTTCAAGTCCCAATGAGCGGAGTTCCTCGATCTCGCTTTGGATGCTCTTGACTCGCTCTTTCATGTCGCCATCAGCTTCCAACGCGGAGTCGAAGAGTCGTTCTTCCCGTTCTTCGAGCCGCTCGACACCCTTCGGACCCAGAGCCTGCCCACACCACATACATTGGGCTTCTCCCCTGGGCGTATCGCGTTGACAACGCGGACACTGCACCGGCCCGATATCCTCGATCTCATCCTCCGAAACGTCTACTCCGTGGGCACGGGCCACTTCACGAGCAGTATCCTCCCGGAACACATCGATATATCGTCGAGCTTCATCGCTGTTTTTCACCCAGCCATGATGGTTCTCTATATGATTCTGTGACACGTTCTTTCGCGCGAGGTAACTCGCGGAAGACTTCCGCATCCGCGTGAATACCATCTTCGATGGCTTTCTGAGATCGCCGTTATCAACCGCTCGCTTGACGGGTGCTCGAAGCATCTTCAACTTCATGTTGTAGCTCACATCCCGCCCGGTGTCTAAGTCCGACCAAAGCGGTGCATCAGGCTCGTTACCCCGAGGGTGAACCTCCAACCAGCGTTTGAGGTATGGGACTGATGAGATGAGCACCATTGAGCGGCGACCTTTCTTCCCATCAACGGTGATCTCCATCCCGTACTTGTGATCGCTAACGTCACCAACAGTGAGTCCACGGAACTCTCCGGATCGTGGGCCAGCATCCCAGTCTACAGCGACTGCCGCCTTGTTGCGTGCGTATTTGGCGTTATTCAGGACAGGAACAATGTGATCGTCCCACCACCACATCTTCGTCGGGTCTGGCTTTGGATCATAGTCCTTGGGGAGATCAGCAGAGATCCACTCAACGCTTGATGGTTTCTCTTCTTTGTAATCTCCTTCTGTTAGGTGCCCACCAAGCATTCGAAGCGCGACTCGATGGTCACGTTTCGACTCTTCGTTATCATAGTTCGCGTTGATCCAACTGACGTATTTCTTTGCGGCGTCTCTCTCTTTCTTGGACTCTCCAATGATTTCTACTAAATCTGGCTTGGGTAGTTCATCTGGGGAGTATTTGGACGAATCCCCAGCCATCATCGTGCAGTGCTGGAGGAGCTTCGACCATCGTCCCACAGAGTAGTTATGCACCCCGAGTTCTGAAGAGAACTTCTGGAGGGCGTCCTTCTCTTCTGGTGCGAGGTTCTCCGAATCCTTAATCCGCGTGTGGAGTGTTTCAATCGCAGGTGGCAATCTTGGCATACTCTAATTTAGAACGGGTAGGCATTTGAACTCTTGGTATATATCCGGGAGGCGGCATATTCTGAGAACGCAACCGCGAGCGTAGCGAGCGGTCCGTCGAAGAAACAACACCGACCGCGATTTGAACCGGACGAGTCGCGCGCAGCGAAGCGAGTACGTCTCGGCGGAGATGGCAATTCGGCGGTGAACGAGTTTCCCCTCAGATCAGCGTGTCATAGAAGGCTTTGTACGACAGTCTCACCTGGAAATTATCAAGACCCCCGTGCGACTGGCAGCCCGATCTCCCGGGAGAACGCGACGTAGTCCTTGATGAAGGGGTCCTCGCGCTCTTCCGGAACTCGCTAAACTAAACACGACCTCTAAATCAATCTTTCATATAATGTCTTTATTCCTAAATACAGACTATTCAACTATTTATTTGTTCAACAGAAATATTTAAGCGTTCTTTTTTAGCAGTTAGTAAATATTCAAGTGATAACTTTGAATCTAATTTCAGTGATTCCATCCACTCTGCGAGTTTAAGAGATGCGTCTACTGTGTAAGTCCCATTTGGGAAACAATCCAAATCGGAAGCGTGGTAAAGCTGATGCTGGATCCGATAGGTCCCATCAGGTTCGATCCATACTTCGAAGGGGCGATCCTCGACGGCGACCGTCACGTCCGTCGGCCATCGCCAACATCCCTGGGTCGGTTCCTCGGGGAGCGCCCCCTGATGGAACTCAACGTGCTTCGGTTCCCGCGGGAAAGGCTGAATCTCCCCGGCCGACCCCTCGAAGCGCGGGAGGTTCTCGAGTGGTCCGCCGCTTCGCTCGCCGGGGACAATCGGGACCTCGATGTCGTGGTGGTTCGTCACTGTGAGTTCGATGATTGCTGGCCGCTCGGCAGTCGCCGCTTCGAGCACGCTGGCACCCACCTCGACCAGGTCGGCGTCGTAGGACGGGGCGTCGGTGGTCCGCTCGTCCGTCGTCCCTGTCCGTTCGCCAGTAGTCTGTCTGTCCGTGGTCTCGGTTTTGGTCGGGCTGTCTCCGCTCGACGGGCTGGTGGGTTCGGTCGTTGACTCGTCAGTACTCACACAGCCAGCGAGTGAAAATAGGCTCGCCGGACAACCGAGGAGGACTGCTCTACGGGTATATGATTGCATATTAGGTGAGTAACGGGCAGGGAGTAAATGTTTCCTGTTATATATTGGAAGTGTTTAGTTAAGCTTGAAATTTCGGTGTCAAACGCTTGCGGAAAGCAATCCACGATTGGGGTCAGAAAGCCGATCTGCAGCCAGTCAGTGGGAAAGCTCCGAATCAGATCGCACTCGACGAAACAGTGGTTCGAATCAACGATCAGCAGTACTGGCTGTACGCTGCGGCGAATCCAGAAACGAACGAATTACTGCATATTCGGCTGTATTCGACGACTACGACCGCGGTGACTGAGATGTTCCTGCAGGAACTCCGCGAGAAACACGATGTCGAATCCGCCGTGTTTCTCGTCGATGGTGCCCGACATCTCCAAACTGCACTGCAACGAGCAGGGCTCCGGTTTCAGGTTGAACGTAACGAAAATCGGAACAGCATCGAACGTGTTTTCCGTGAGCTAAAACGCCGTACCTCTTCTTTCTCAAACTGTTTCAGTCACGCCGAACCGGAAACAGCCGAAACGTGGCTTCAGAGTCTCGCAACATGGTGGAACTCGCTAAACTAGATACGACCGGATCACCGTCTCCAGCTGGAACCGTACGCCACGTCGCGTCGATTGCAGCGCTCGATCACGGCTCGCAACGAACACGACCGTTGGGAGCCGCCGTCGCACGGCTGGGCGGATCGCAGCCGCCGGTGGGCGTATGGCGGCGCGGGTGGTAGGGTCGGGTATGCGTGTCGGCCCGCGATCGAGACGGGACGTGTTCGCACCGTCGGCCAGACACAGCTACTACGTCACCGAGCCGGGTGACGTGGCGGGCGTGCCGGGCTGGGATCGTGACGTGGTGTACGCGGCGGTGCGGACAGCCGACGGCATCGATGACGGCTGTGTGGTGGTCGCGTACGACCGCCACGCGTTGTACGTGGCGACACAGTCGGCTGTGACCTACCACCCACCGGGCCTGTTGGGTGTGCGGCGCTCGCCACGGCTGGCGGTCGCTGACGCTCACGAGTACCAGCCGGACACCGCTGAGACGGTGGGGGTCGGTGCGGTGACCGTCGAGGACGCGTTCGACGTGCTGGTGCCGGCGTTCGACTGGACGACGCTGACCGACGACGACGTGCCGCCGGCCGTGCCGCGCCGGCGCACACACGCGCCGTCGAAAACGGGAACGGGGACGCGGACGTAGGATCGCGGCGGGCGGACCCGAAGCCGGGACGCGGCGACACAGTGTAGTCCCAGTACCAAATTCCCAGGGGATGGTGTCCGGGGGAAGGCATTCACTGGGGCGCTGCGAAGCGTGCGTATCGCATGTTCACCGTACTGGTAAGCGACGGAATGGGGATGTTGGGAGCGCTCCCGGACGCGGTGGCCGACCGGGCGACCCGGGACGTGGCGTTCGATCACCGGCGGGTGGAGACGGGTGAGGGGCTCGTGGCTGCGGTCGACGACACCGGGGCTGACGCGGTCGTCGGCGGTCCCGAGACACCGGTGCCGGCGGAGACCATCGCGGAGATCGACGACGACGTGGCCGCGATCGTGCGGGCGGGCGTCGGCGTGGACGCGATCGACTGTGCGGCGGCCGCCGACCACGGCGTCGCAGTGGCGAACGCGCCGTCGTACTGCACCCGGGAGGTCGGCGAGCACGCGCTGTCGCTGGTGTTCGGGGCTGCCCGCCGGCTCCACGAGTACGACCGGCAGACGCGCCGCGGCGGGTGGGCGTGGAACGACGCGCCGGCTCCGCTGCGGCTGGCGGACGCGACAGTGGGGTTCGTCGGGTTCGGGGAGATCGCTCGCGGGGTGGCGGACACAGCAACGACGGTGGCGGAGTCGGTGATCGCCTACGACCCGTACGTGGACGCGGCGACCGCCGAGCGCCACGGCGTGGCGATGGCGGAGTTCGAGGCAGTCTGCGCGCAGTCGGACGTCCTGGTGGTGTTTGCGCCGTTGACCGAGGAGACGCGGGGGCTCGTCGACGAGGCGGCGTGCAACCGACTCCCCGAGGGTGCCGTCGTGGTGAACGTCGGCCGCGGGGCCGTCGTGGACGACGCGGCCCTGGCAGGGGCGCTTGAGGACGGCCCCGTGTCGGCGGCGGCGCTGGACGTGTTGCCGACGGAGCCGCCCGTCGAGTCGCCGTTGGTGGGTCGCAGTGACGTGCTCGTGACGCCGCACTGCGGGTGGTATTCGGAGGCGGCGGCGGAGTCACTGGTGGCGTCGCTGGCGGGGACGGTGGCGGCGGTGGCTGACGGCGATGGGGTGCCCGAGCGAACGCGGGTGGCGTGAGTCGGCGCGGGTGGCGGTGATGAAACCCTTATGAGTCTGACGCCGCAACTGCCACCATGACCTACGACACCGTCGTGTTCGACAACGACGGGGTTCTCGTTGGCCGCACCCGGTACGACGTGCTGGAGCGGGCCACCGAGGAGACGTTCAGGCGGTTCAACGTGGACGACCCAGACCCCGAGGATGTCGAAGCGATGACGATCGGCGCGACCCCGAAGACAGTCGGCGACGTCTGCAGCCGGTACGGGATCTCCCCGAAGGACTTCTGGCCGGAGCGCGACCGGGCGCTCACGGAGGCCCAGCGCGACGAAGTCCGGGAGGGCCGGAAAACGCTGTACGACGACCTCGACACCCTCCATGACCTCAACGTGAACATGGGGATCGTGTCGTCGAACCAGCAGGCAACGGTGGATTTCGTGCTCGATCATTTCGGCGTTCGGGACCTCTTTGGCGCTGCGTACGGGCGCGAACCGACGATTCAGAGCCTGGAGCGCCGGAAGCCCAACAGCCATTACATCGACCGCGCGCTCGCGGACCTGGACGCCGACACCGCGTTGTTCGTCGGGGACAACGAAAGCGACATCCGGGCCGCGGAGAACGCGGGCATCGACTCGGCGTTCATTCGACGCCCCCACCGGGAG
Source organism: Halobacterium sp. MBLA0001 (assembly GCF_049705385.1). Lineage (NCBI taxonomy): Archaea > Methanobacteriati > Methanobacteriota > Halobacteria > Halobacteriales > Halobacteriaceae > Halobacterium > Halobacterium sp. MBLA0001. The sequence continues at coordinate 793,246 of NZ_JBNAMQ010000007.1, read as the reverse complement.
AGCTGGGAGTTGAACGCGTGGCCGACCTGGGACATCGACTGCCTCAGCGATCTGCACGACATCTGCGAGTAGCGCGTGCACCCGGAATCGCGGCGGATGCGGGCCCAACAGCCGCGGGACGCGGTGCGAGAGGGCGTCCCGCCAGGCCACAAGCGTTATGAGTGCGAGGCGTCACAGTACAGTTGCAATGGCGACAGGCGAAGTTGACTTCTTCAACGACACTGGCGGCTACGGTTTCATCGAGACTGAGGACGCGGACGAGGACGTTTTCTTCCACATGGAGGACGTCGGCGGTCCTGACCTGGAGGAAGGTCAGGAAGTCGAGTTCGACATCGAGCAGGCCGACAAAGGCCCGCGCGCAACGAACCTCACCCGTCTGTAATCGGGATTCCGTATAGACGAATCGTTTCCAGAGTGGCGTACTCCACCGACGGAGTACAACGGACGGGTGTGGCCTCACGGCCCACGCGCCGGTTTTCTGCGCGATGGCACGTCGGAGAGCGCCGGGTGCCTGCAGCGGGCGTGCTCGGCGACGCTTCGAAGCCTTTATTCGCGCGCTGACCCTGAGCCACGGGTAGTACCTATGTCCGAGAAGCCGGCTTCCATGTACCGGAAGATCGACAAGCCGTCGTACACGCGGCGGGACTACGTCACCGGCATCCCCGGTTCGAAGATCGCCCAGCACAAGATGGGCGACCTGCAGGCCGACGCCGACGACTATCCCGTACAGATCAGCCTTGTTCCCCAGGAAGAGTGCCAGCTCCGTCATGGCTCCCTGGAGGCCGCGCGGCTGTCAGCGAACCGCCACCTCATCAAGGAGCTCGGTGAGGGCAACTACAAGATGCAGCTGCGCAAGTTCCCCCACCAGATCATTCGGGAGAACAAGCAGGCGACCGGCGCGGGTGCCGACCGTGTCTCCGACGGGATGCGCCAGGCGTTCGGCGTCCCGGTGGGCACTGCGGCCCGCATCCAGCCCGGCGATCAGCTGTTCACGGCCTACTGCGAGGTCGAACAGGCTGCCGCCGTCAAGGAGGCGTTCCGGCGCGCGTACAACAAGATCACGCCGCCGTGCAAGATCAACGTCGAGCGCGGCGAGACGCTGCTCGTCCGGTAGCGAAGCGCGACCCCGAGACGCCGGGTTCTCGGTCCGGCTTGCTGTCACCCGTGGAGCCACGCCTTTTTTCCCGTGGACCGCCGACTGCCTGGCGTATGCTGGGGCTGGCGGTCGCCAACGACGCCGAGACGTTCGCGCGGATGCAGGAGCCACTTGCCGAGCGCGGGGTTCGCGCCGAACACGTCACGGTCACCGGTTCGGTGACGCGTCTCGACGCGCCGCCGGTTGACGCGGATCGCTTCGACGCGGGGTTCGTCTATCCGGGCCGGCTGATGGAGGGCGGTGTCGTGGACGCGTTCATCGACGTGCCGTGGGTGAACGGCCGCGAGGCCGTGTTGCGGTCGCGGAACAAGGCGGGGGCGCTGGCGCTGCTGTCGGACGCCGGCGTGCCGGTGCCTGAAACAGTCTACGTGTCGAACCCGGCCGACGAGGACGCGGTCAGAGGCGTGTTCGAGGCGTTGGAGCCGCCGGTGGTGGTGAAGCCGAACTCGGCCACGCGGGGCGTCGGGGTGACGAAGGTCTCGGACCCGGATTCCCTCGATGGCGTGACTGACTACCTGGAGTTGGTCCACGACTACCGGGCGACCGGCGACAAGTCCTATCTGATCCAGGCGTTCGTTCCCGACGCCACCGATTACCGCGTGATGGTGCTCGACGGCCAGGTGGTCGGCGCGGTGCGGCGGGACAGCGCGGGCTGGAAGCACAACGTCCACCAGGGCGCGACCGCGGCGGGCGTGTCACTGCCGGATCGGCTGCGCGCGCTGGCGGTCGACGCGGCCGCCGCGCTCGACGTGTCGTTGCTCGGCGTGGACGTGCTGGCGACCGACGAGCGCGCGGTGGTCGTGGAGACGAACGCGCGGCCGACGATCGACGACACCGCGAAGTACGAGGCTGAGTTCTACGATCGGCTGGCGGCGTTGGTTCGGCGGACCGCCGGGGACGGGCGGGCGTGACGGCGTTACTGGACGTCGATGTTCGTGGAGGACTCCGTGCGGTCGAACGCGACTTCGAGGATGCCGTTGTTGTACGTGGCGGCCCCGGAGTGGGCGTCGACGCGCCCCGGGAGGTCAACGCGTTCGTCGTATTCGCGGTGGCCGGATTGGGCGCTGACGGTGACCGACGTGCCGTCGCATTGGATGGAGATGTCGTCTTTCTCGACCCCCGGGAGGTCGGCGATGACGCGGATCGCGTCCTCGGTTTCGTGAACGTCGACGTGGGTGCTGGAGGCGAACCCGGACTGGTCGCCGCGGTCGAGGCGCTGGCCGTCAGCCATCATGTCCTCCATCATGCGTTCAATCTCCCGGAAAATGTCATCAAACGGGTCATCCCGGTCGTCGCGTCTCATGGCCCGAGGTAAGTGTGGACTGTGGAAAAGGGTTCGGGCTGTGTCACTGTGTGCACAGCCAGCGCCGCCGTGGGAGCGCCTCAGATGCCGAGGGCGTCGTTGGTGGTGGCGATGGATTCGGCGGCGTCGGCGTCGCCGGCGATGGCGCGGACGGCGTCGACGTTCTCGGGAACGACGTCGGATTCCTGGTGGATGGCTTGGAAGCAGTAGAAGTCCCGGCCGTCCATGGTGACCGACTCCCCCCACAGGCAGTTCTCCCAGAGGTCACCCCGGGGGCGGCCCATGTCCTGGGCGTACTCCTTGAGCGGGCCGGTACCGTCGATGCCGAGGTCGTCATCGAGCAGCATGATGCGGGATTGGCCGGCGAGCACGTCCCGGACGTCGGCGGCGTCGGGGTCGCGTTCCAGGGTGACGTTGATGCTGTGCATATGCATCAGCGTCGCCGGCACTTTCATGCCGAGGGTGTCGATGTCGAGATCCGGGAAGATCGTGTTGACGTCCGGGCCGTGGTGGCTGGGGATGGTGATGGGGTCGGGGAGGATGTCGTTGATGGGGCCGCGGTCGGTCTGGCCGGGGTCGCCGCCGCGGCGCACGAGCGTGGCGCGCACCTTCTCGATGCCGTACTGTTCGCGCAGCGGCGCGAGCAGGCGGGAGAGGCCCGTGGTGTTACAGGAGACGACGCGCACGTGGTCGGCGTCGGCGGCCGCCTCGAAGTTTGCGCGGGCGTTGAACGAGACGTCGGCGACGCTGGCGTCCTCGCCGCCCTGGTAGATGGCGGGGGTGTCGTGGGCCGCGTAGCGGCTGCGGTTTTCCGCGCCGACGCCGGAGGGTGTGGCGTCGACGACGACATCGCTGTCGGCGATGAGGTCGTCGACGGGGCCGGCGGTCTCGATGCCGGCTGCGGGGAACTGGTCGGCGCGGTCTTCGACGGCGGTGTAGAGGTCGAAGCCGCGTTTGCGGGCCTGTGTGGCCTCGAAGTTGGGGCTGGTTTTCGCGACGCCGGCGACGGTCATGTCGGGTTGGGCGGCGACGGCGTCCGCGACGCGCTTCCCGATGGTGCCGTAGCCGTTGATGCCAACGCGGATCATACGAGGGTGTCCCACGGGCCACCGGATAACCGTTTCGAGGCAGGGATTTACGAGAACCGGAGTGAACTGTGCGCGGGGGCGGGCAGCGAAAGCGCTAACCACCGGCCGGTCGATCCTACGAGTATGAGTCTGCGCGACGCCGCGGAGACCGCTGTCGAACAGTGCCTTGGCCTGCAACCCGAGGAGTCGTGTGTCGTCGTCACGGACGACAAGCGCGAGGAGATCGGGCGCGCCATCTACGAGGCCGCTCGCGACGTGAGCGACGCCACCACGATGCTCCAGTATCCGCCCGGCGACCAGCACGGCGAGGAGCCACCCGCACCGGTTGCGGCGGCGATGGCCGACGCCGACGTGTTCGTGGCACCGACGACCAAGAGCCTGAGCCACACGCGCGCTCGTGGCGCGGCCAACGACGCCGGGGCGCGGGGCGCGACCCTGCCGGGGATCACCGCGGACGTGTTCACCACGGGGTTGGACGCCGACTACGAGACCATCGAAGCCCACTGCGAGGACGTGCTCGCGCAGGTCGCGGACGCCACGGAGGTCCGCGTGACCACGCCGCTGGGGACCGACATCACGTTCGAGGCGGGCGACCGCGCGTGGCGCGACGACACCGGCATCGTTCGTGAGGGCGGCGAGTTCTCGAATCTGCCCGCGGGCGAGGTGTTCGTGTCGCCGACGGACGCCAACGGCACGTACGTCGTTGACGGCACGATGATGCCCCACGGGAAACTCGACGACGAGGAGCTGCGCTTCGAGGTCGCGGACGGCGTCGTGACCGAGATCTCCGACGACCAGGTGCGCGAGCAAGTCGAGGCGGGCAGCGAGGAGGTCGGCGAGGACGCGTACAACCTGGCGGAGCTGGGCATCGGGACGAACGTCGCGGTCACCGAGCTCGTGGGCAGCGTCCTGCTGGACGAGAAGGCCGCCGGCACCGTCCACATCGCCATCGGCGACGACGCCGGGATCGGCGGCGACACCGACGCGCCGCTGCACCTCGACGGCATCATTCGGGAGCCCACCGTCTACGCGGACGGCGAGGAAGTCGAGTTGCCCCAGCCGTAGCCGAGCCCGGTGGGGCGTGACTCCGCGTGTTTTTACGTCCGCGCGGACAACGCGGCTGTATGAACCACGGAGTTGAGGCTGGCGAGCAGGTTGGGCTGTCGTGTCCGTCCTGTTCCCCGGATTTGGAGACGGTCCACGAGGTCGTGACGACCGGCGGGGGCCACGCGACAGTCGAGTGCGGGGCGTGCGGGCACGTGCACAAGGACCCGATCAAGACAGAGGACACCGAAGCGGTCGACGTGGTGGTGTCCCAGGACGGGGAGTCGTTCACCGGACAGACGTCGTTCGACCCCGAGGAGACGGTCTACGAGGGCGACGAGTTCATCGTGGAGACCGCCGAGACCATCGCGCAGGTGCGCGTGACGAGCATCGAGGTCGGTCCCGAGGACCGGACGACCCGGGCCGACGTCGAGGACATCGAGACCGTCTGGACGCGCGCCGTCGACAACGTCTCGGTGGACGTGACCGTCCACCCCAAGGAGGGCAGCGACGAGGGCAGCCGGAGTCTGGAGCTCCACGTGCCCGGTGACTTCGAGTTCGTCGTGGGGGAGACCGCGACGTTCGGCGACGAGGAGTTCACAGTGGAGGGCATCCACGTTCGGGAGTCCGCCACCGGCGAGTACAAGTTCCCGAAGCTCGGGAACGCCGGCGACACGGTGTTCGCGAAGGACGTGAAACGCGTCTACGGTGCCGACGAGTCGAGCGCCGCCTGGTCGGCCTGGTAGGCGGGCCAGCGCGCTGGGCTGCCGGAGCCGTCCTGTTTTTTGGCCCGGCCACCCACGGGCGTGTATGGAGGACTTCCGGACGCTGCTGGTGTTGCGAGCGGCCCGCGAGACCGGCGTACTGGATGCGCTCGTCGCCAGCGCTGACACGCCGGCGGCGGTCGCCGAGCAGGCGGGCGTGACCGAGCGCGCCGCCGAGGTCGTCGTGGCCGTGCTCGTGGACCGTGGGTTCCTGACGTGGGTGTCGGGGGCCGTGGAGCCGACCAACCGCATGCTGGGGTTCATCACGAAGACCGACGTGCGGTCGATCGGATCGCTGCCGCACGCGCTCGACGTTGCGGACGCGCTCGTCGCGCTGCCGGCAGCGATGGAAGGCGACGACGTACCGGCCGGCAGCGACACCGACCGCGCGTTCCGCAACCGCCTGGGGGCAGCGGCAGCCCGCGACGACGCGGCCGTGCGGGCGGCGGTGACCGCGGCGGTCCACGAGCGGCCGGGCGCGGAGTCAGTGGTTGTCGTGGGCGACGACGCGGGGCACCACGCCGTGGAGTGCGCGCGGCGAGGGTTCGACGTGGCGGCACACCACGACGACCGGGTGGTGGACGCGATCCGGCCAGTGCTCGCGGCCGAACCCGTGGAGCTCGTTGGGGGTGGCGTGGCGGAGCCGGTGGACGCGGCCGCCGACCTCGCGGTGATCCCACACACGCTCTCGCGGCGGTCCCCGACGGCGGCCCAGGACGTAGTGAGGGCCGCAAGCGAGTCGGTCAGCGCGGCCGGCGGGACCGTCGCGGTCGTCGACACGTTCGGCAGCGCGCCCGGGCTGTCGGCGGCGCTGCTGGCGACGACGCCGGGGGGTGCGGTCCGGGACGCCGACCGGGTCGCGTCGTGGCTGGCGGACGCCGGGCTCACCGACGTGCGCACGAGCGACGTGCCGGGTACCGAGCACCGCGTGGTGGCCGGCCGCAGGCGCGCAGTTCAATAGGCTGGGCTGCGGATACCCGTACATGGAGTTTGGGGCGTTGCGCGAGGAGATGGTCGACAGCCTCCTCGACGCGGGGACGGCGCTCGCGGACGCGCGGCCGGCGGACGCGGCGATGCGTGCGGTTCCCCGCCACGAGTTCGTCGACGCGGGGCATCGGGCGTACACCGATCAGGCGTTCGAACACCGCGGGACGCGCGTGCTCGCGCCGTCGACGGTCGCGCGGCTGATGGGAGCGCTGGAGCCACGGGCTGGCGACGACGTGCTCGTGGTCGGGGCCGGCGTCGGGTATACGGTGGCGGTGTTGGCGGAGATCGCCGGCCCGACACACGTACACGCTGTGGACATCGACCGGCAGGTCGTGTACGACGCGCGCGGGAACCTCGCCGACGCCGGGTACGAGGACGTGCTCGTGGACTGCCGGGACGGCGCTGAGGGGCTGGCGGAGTACGCGCCGTTCGACCGCGTGCTCGTGGAGGCCGGGGCGGCCAGCGTGCCGGACGCGCTCGCCCGCCAGCTCGCGGCCGACGGGCGGCTGGTGTTCCCGGAGGGCGTCGGCGATCAGCGCCTGGTGTCCGTTCGGGACGGCGAGACGGTCGGCGTGCACGGGCCGGTGTCGTTCGCGCCGCTGCTGGTGGCCGGCGAGCAGGCCAGCGCCGTCGAACGCAACCGCACCGTGCGCGAGGACCGCGAGCGCGTGCGCGAGGCGGCGCAGTCCCGCCCGGGCTGGGAGCGCGAGTGGATCGACTGGGAGGACGCGTAGCCGGGGGCGGCCGGCGTCGCGTGGGTTTTTGCGTGCTCGTTGCCATGCGTGGCGTATGACTGATGACCGCAGGACGGCCGGGTTCAAGGAGCGGACTCGGGTGGCTGAGGCGCGCGAGCGCCTCCTGGCGGCTGTCGACCCGCTGGCGCGCACGGCGCGGGTGGCGCTCGGTGACGCCGACGGGCGCGTGCTCGCAGCGGACGTCGAGGCACCGCGCGCGGTGCCCCACTACGAGCGGGCGGCCATGGACGGGTTCGCGGTGCGCGCCGCGGACACGTTCGGGGCGAGTGATCGGTCGCCGGTCGTCCTGGACGTGGGCACCGGCGGCGACGTGGGACCGGGGGAGGCGGTGCGCGTGCACACGGGCAGCGAGCTGCCGGCGGGTGCCGACGCCGTGGTGATGATCGAGGACGCCGAGCGCCGCGGCGACCGGGTCGACGTGTTCGCGGCGGCGGCCGGCGGCGCGAACGTCGCGCCGGTCGGGGAGGACGTGAGCGACGGCCAACACCTCTACGACGCCGGCCACCGGCTGCGGCCGTCGGACCTCGGGCTGCTGAAATCCGCGGGCGTGGACGCCGTTGCGGTGTACGAGCGCCCGACGGTGGGCGTGCTCCCGACCGGCGAGGAGCTGGTGGCCGCCGACCCGGGACCGGGGGAGGTGGTCGAAACGAACGGCGGGACCGTCGCCCAGTACGTCTCGCGGTGGGGCGGCGTGCCGACCCGTCGCGGTGTCGTCACGGACGACGAGGCCGCCCTCCGGACGGCGATCCGCGAGGCCGTCGACAGCCACGACATCGTGGTGACCACCGGCGGCTCCTCGGTGGGTGCGCGCGATCACGTACCCGAGGTGATCGCGGACCTCGGGACGGTGCTCGTGCACGGGGTGGCGTTGCAGCCCGGGCACCCGGTGGCGTTGTGCGTCGTCGACGACACGCCGGTGGTGGCGCTGCCGGGGTATCCGGTGGCGGCCATCGTGAACGCCGTGCAGTTCCTCCGCCCGCTTCTCAAGGCGGTGGGCCACGCTCCCGCGACCGCTCACCCGACGACTGACGCCGTGCTCGCGCGGAAGATCGCGAGCGAGCCGGGGACGCGGTCGTTCGTGCGCGTGACCCGACACGGCGACGAGGACGGGCGGCCGACCGTGACGCCGACGCGCGCGGGCGGGTCGGGCGTGTTGTCGAGTGTCGCGCTGGCGGACGGCTGGGTGGTGGTGCCCGAGGACTGCGAGGGGTACGACGCGGGAACGACCGTGGCGGTCGAACACTGGGAGTGGTCGGCGTGAGCGACGACCGCCGGGAGTTCCGGGATCTCGCGTCGCCGGCGCGCGCTCGGGAGGTGCTGGCCGCCCTGGACGTGACGCCGGCGCCCGAGACGGTGCCGCTGGCGGAGGCCCGGGGGCGCGTGCTCGCGGAGCGCGTGGACGCCACCATCGACGTGCCGGGGTTCGACCGCGCGAGCATGGACGGGTACGCGGTGCGGGCCGCGGACACGTTCGGCGCGAGCGAAGCCGATCCGGCGCGGCTGTCGGTCGCGGGCACGGTGCACGCCGGCGAGGAGCCCGCGGTCGAGGTGACAGCCGGACGCGCCGTGGTGGTGTCGACGGGCGCGGTCATGCCGCCGGGGGCTGACGCGGTGGTGAAAGTGGAGGCGACGACGGAGGCCGACGGCGGCGACGCGGTCGACGTGCGGACGAGCGTCGCGCCCGGGACCGCGGTGATGTTGGCGGGCGCGGACATCGCTGCGGGGTCGCGGGCAATCGGCCCGGGGACGAAGCTGACCGCCCGGGAGATCGGCGTGCTGTCGGCGCTGGGCGTCGGGTCGGTGCGCGTTCGGGGCGCGCCCACCGTGGGCATCATCTCGACCGGCGACGAGCTGGTGCGGCCCGGCGACCCCCTGGACAGCGCGGCCGGCCAGATCCACGACGTGAACAGCCACACGATCGCGGCCGCCGTGGAGGCGGCGGGCGGCGAGCCGGTGGTGTACCCCCACGCGGGCGACGACTACGCGGAGATGGAGCGGCTGCTCGTGGAGAGCGCCGCCGACTGCGATCTCGTGTTGTCCTCGGGGTCGACGTCCGCGAGCGCGGTGGACGTCATCTACCGGGTGGCCGAGGAGCGCGGCGACCTGCTGTTGCATGGGGTCGCGGTGAAACCCGGCAAGCCCATGCTCGTCGGGGAGATCGAGGGGACGGCGTACGTCGGACTGCCGGGCTATCCGGTGTCGGCGCTGACCATCTTCCGGGTGTTCGTTGCGCCGGTCGTCCGCGAAGCCGCCGGCCGGGGCCAGCCCGAGCCGACGGTGGTGACCGGGGAGATGGCGCGCCAGGAGCGCTCCGCGGAGGGGCGGCGGCGGCTGCTCCCGGTGGGGCTGGTCGAGGACGGCACCGGCGACCGCCTGGTGTACCCCGTGGACAAGGGCAGCGGCGCGACCACGAGCCTGGTGGACGCCGACGGCACCGTGACGGTGCCCGCCGACACCGCGTACGTGGCCGCCGGCGACTCCGTTGACGTGGCGCTGTTCGCGCCGGACGCGCGGGCCCCGCGAGTGTTGGCCGTCGGCGAGGACGACCCGCTGTTCTCGCGCGTGCTGGACGACGTTGCCCGGCCGCGGTTCCTGCCCGTGGGCACCCGTGAGGGGCTGCGGCGGCTCCGAGAGGGCGTCCCGGACGTGGTCGTGGTTGCCGGCCCGGCGACGCCCGACGGCGACGCGGTTTCCCTCGGCGGCTGGACCCGCGAGTGGGGGATAGTCGTGCCCGCCGGGAACCCCGCGGGCGTCGACTCGGTTGCGGATCTCGTCGACCGGAACCTGGGGCTGGTGAACCGCGCTCGTGGGTCGGGGCTGCGGCGGTGCTTCGACGACGCCATCGCGGCGCTGGCAGCCGAGCGTCCCGCGAGCCGCGGGGCGCTTACCGACGCCATCGACGGCTACGAGCTGACCACGACCGCCCACGAGAGCCCGGCGCGGAAGGTCGCGGCGGGCGACGCCGACGCGGGGCTCGGACTGGCTGCGACGGCGGCCAGCCTCGATCTCGGGTTCGTCCCGCTGGGCACGCAGTCCGTGACCGTCGTGGCCGCCCCCGACCGCGTTGACAAGCCGGGGGTTCGTGATCTCGCGGCCGCCCTCGATGACTGCGGCGGGCTGGCGGCACCGCTGGAGGGCATCGACCCACAGTGAGCGCGGGCGCTACGCGGAGTCGTCGGCGGCGTACTCGTAGGGGTCGCGGTCGCCCTCGACGTCGAGGTAGTCGTCGTTGATCTCCCAGCCGCCGTCGTCGGTCCGGGTCATGTACTCGCCGTAGTACGGAACCCGGTTGGCGACGGTCTCCCGGAACGCCGCGCGCATCGACTGGGTGGTTTCGCCGATCCCGCGGAGGTCGTCGTTGCGGTTCAGACAGCCCTTGAGGTAGCCGTCGTGCGTGAGCCGAACGCGGTGGCAGTTCGCGCAGAACTGCGGGTTCTCGACGGGGTCGACGATTTCGACCATGCCCTGGTCGGGGTGGGCGCCGCCGTCCGGCGTGACGGACTGGGCGGCGTCGTCGGCCGTGGAGCCGGCGTCCCGGCTGGACACCCAGTAGCGGCGGCGGTCGTGCATCTCGCGGGTTTCGATGCGGTCGGCGCGGTCGGCCAGCCAGTCGTGGACGCGGTCGATGTCGATGGCCCACTCGGGGTGGCCGGCGAGCTCGGGCATGTACTCGATGAGCTGCAGCCGGAGGCCGTCCCGGGCGGCGACGTGATCGACCATCTCGGGGACGTAGCCCGCGGTCGGCTCGAACACGACCATGTTCAGTTTCACGGGTGCCAGTCCGGCGTCGAGCGCCGCCTCGACGCCCTCCAGGACGGCGTCGTAGGCGCCGCTCTGGGTGAGCTCCGCGAAGGCGTCGTTGTCCATGGCGTCCTGGGAGATGTTGACGCGTTCGAGGCCGGCGTCGACGAGGTCGGCGGCCCGGCCCGGCAGGAAGGTGCCGTTGGTCGTCATCGACACCGCCATGTCGTCGGGGGTGCGCCGAATGATGGCTTCGAGGTCGGAGCGCAGCATCGGCTCGCCGCCGGTGAGCTTCACGGCGTCGACGCCGAACTCGTGGGCGACGGAGAGGAACCGCACGACGCGGTCCGTGGACAGCTCGTTCTCCCGGGGGTCAATCGGGCCGCGGGTGTCGCCGAGCCCCTCGTTGTGGCAGTATACGCAGTCGAAATTGCAGCGGTCTGTCAGCGAGACGCGGACGCCGGACACGTCCCGCCCGAAGTCGTCCTCAAGCATCGTCTCGCTAGTGCCTGGCACCGGACGCATTTAAGCAGTGGCCACGCGGTGGCCCCGGCGGGTCCGGCTGCCCGCACGACAGCCCGCCCGGTGGGCTTTTGCCGCGGTCCACCCAAGCCGCCACATGAGCGGGCTGGAGTTGGACGCGACACAGCTGGACCGGTACTCCCGACACATCATCATGGACGACGTGGGGGCGACCGGACAGGCGGCGCTCCGCGAGGCGGCCGTGCTCGTGGTCGGCGCTGGCGGCCTCGGATCACCGGTCATCCAGTACCTCGCGGCCGCCGGCGTCGGCACCATCGGCATCGCCGACGACGACGCCGTGGAGCTGTCGAACCTGCAGCGCCAGACCATCCACGGCACCGACGACGTGGGCGAGCAGAAAGTCGACAGCGCCGCGGCGTTCGTCGACACGCTGAACCCCGATGTCGACGTGCAGCGCCACGACCAGCGCGTCACCGCCGACACCGTCACCGACCTGATCGCGGCCTACGACGTCGTCGTGGACGCCTCGGACAACTTCCGGACGCGGTACCTCATCAACGACGCCTGCACGCTGGCTGGCGTGCCGTTCTCGCATGGCGCGATCTTCCAGTTCGAGGGCCAGGTCACGACGTTCACCGGCGGCGACGACGGGCCGTGTTATCGGTGCCTGTTCCCGGAAGCCCCGCCCGCCGGGACGGTCCCCGACTGCGCGACCGCGGGCGTCCTCGGCGTGCTCCCGGGAACGATCGGGTCGATCCAAGCCACCGAGACGGTGAAACACATCCTGGGCGTGGGCGACTCCTTGGACGGTCGGCTGCTGTTCTACGACGCCGCTGACATGTCCTTCGAGACGGTGGCGCTCGCACAGCGCCCGGAGTGCCCGATCTGTGGGGACAGTCCCGTGGTTGACTCCGTCCAGGAGGTCGCGTACACGGAGTCGTGTGCGGTCACCGGCGACGCCACCACGGAGTGACGGCTACTCGGGGATGTCGTGGCGCCAAAAGGCGTCATCGACGGTGACCTCTTTTTTGAACAGCGGGACCTCGTCTTTGAGGCGGTCGATCCCGTCCGAGACCGCTCGGAACGCGTCGCCACGATGCCCGGCAAGCACCACCACGTGGACCACGTCGTCGCCCGCGGGCACGACGCCCGTGCGGTGGTGCATGCGAACGTCGTAGACGCCGTCGCGCTCGCAGAGCTGCTCGCGGATAGTGGCCATGCGCTGCTCGGCGACGGTGTCGTAGCGCTCGAACTCCAGGTGTTGTGTCGGCGTGTCGTCGGGGTCGTCGCGTTCGCGCACGCGCCCCGTGAACGTCGCGATCGCGCCGGCGAACTCGCTGTCCTCGTGGGATTTGAGGCTCGCAACCAACGAGTCGAGCGTCTCCCGCACGGGGGCGTCCTCGACGGCCGCGAGGACCGCTTCGGTGTCGAGGGCGTCGGCGTTGGGGGCGGTCACGTCGGGGTCGGGGACGTCGTGGTCGCCGAGCGCAACCGTCGGGAGGGCGGCGTCCGGGAACCCCTCAACGATGACGTAGTCGAACGCGGGCGCGAGGTCCGCAAGCACGTCGTCGAGCGTGCGATCCGCGCCGCTGGCCGCCCACGCGCCGTGGTCGCTGAGCGAAACCGAGCGCGCGGTCGACGCGGGCGTGGTGACTGTGTCGTCCCGTCGGACCGTCGCGACTCGCCCGCGTGGCCGGAGTGCAGCGGCGACTGCGGCGGCGGCCGCGTCCGTGTCGGCAGCGGGGCCGACGACCGAGAGAGCCTTCATGCGCGTGCGTTGGCGGGCGGGGGTGATAAGGGTCGCCCGTTGGGCCGTAGGGACCACGGGGCCGCCGGCACGGGACCAGCAACGCGCCACGACCGGGAGCATCGGGACAGCGGAACACAGTCGTCACTCGCGGCCCCGGACGCGGGGCGGGCGACTGCCTGGCCCTACTGGCCGGTATCGACTGGATCCGTCGACTCGAGCGGGCGCACGTAGCGCACCCCCCGTTCGACGACGAACCAGGCGCTCGCGAGGAGCGCCCCGATGGTGTTGGCGAGTGCGTCGTTGAGGGAGGGATGGCGGCCTGGCTGGGTGGCCTGGAGGCCTTCGATGAGGAGGCCGTAGCCGACCGCGAGCACGAGCACGACGGCGATGCGCGTCAGGATCGTGTCGCGGCGGTGAGCGGTGGCGTACGCGAGCGCGAGGCCGAGGCAGAGATAGCCAAGCAAGTGGAGTTTCTTGTCCCAGAGTGGGTCCGGGCGCGGGGGCGCGACTGGCGGCGGTGACAGCACCGAATAGTACAGCAGAACCCCGGCAACGGTGGCAGCACCGAGATAGCGCAGCCACTTGGGGACGAGGGGGAACGGGAATCGGCGCACGAGCCAAAGATCAGACCGGGTGCCTAAATCCGTAGTGGTCCTCACTCGGCGTCGCGATCCGGCGGCTCCCCCTCGGTCTGAGCGGCGGCGTCATCGGCCGGTGTGGCTGGGGGTTCAAAGAGCGCGGCCAGCGCGCCCCCCGCCTGAGTGTCGGCGACCCACGCCAGCAACGCGCCGAGGGCGGTGACACCGTCCGCGAGGACGGACTCCCGGTAGATCGGCGCCAGCCACCCGACGACGCGTGTGAGGACGGTGATGAACGGGCCGACGGTGCGTGTGTCTCGCAGGTCGATGACGACCACGTCGGGGTCCGGTTCGGCGGTCAGCCAGCCGTAGAGAAACGACCCCGTGACGAATGCGGCGGCCGTCGAGGCGACCGTGCGGGCTGTGCGGGCGATCCGCGACCCACCCATTGCGGCCGTCGCTCGCTCCCGGAGCGTCGTTATCGATGTCATGCTGGTCGCACGCTCGGCCCGCTCCAAGTGGGTGGCTGTGCCGGTTCGTGTAGCATGGTGTTATGAATTGACGTTCACGACGGTCGCTTCGACGGTGGTCGTGTCGAAGTTGAGGACGACCGTCGACCGCTGCTGGAGCGGGCGACCGTTGAACGTTGTCCCGGTCGTCGTCTCCCGCACCCGAAGCTCGGTGGTGAGCGTCACGTCGCGGTTGATCGGGTGATCAACGACGTTGACGCTGCCGTCGTCGCCCGTCGTGACGAGCGTCGACGGCTCGACAGCCACGTCGGTGACAGTGGCAATGGGGGTGCCGTTGGTGCGCTCGGTCATGCCCGCGTGGAACGTCCGGGCGAACTGCTCCCGGATCCCGCTGACCTCAAGCGTGACCGTTCGCGTTGTGGCTGTCCCCGGCTGCTCGAGGGTGCCGACGCGCTGAATCCGGCCGTCGAGATCGTACGCGTCGGGTGCAAGCGAGAGGCTGTTCCCGCGTCGCACCGGCGTCACGCCGAACCGCGTGGTGTCACCCTCGGTGATCGTGTCGAGGGTGAGCCCGACCACCACGCGCTGCCGGCTGGGGTCTCTGGTGGCGTGCGTGGTGACCGTCTCGACGGTGGCGACGGCCTGCCCACCCAGGCGAAGCTGGTCGCCGGTGGTCACCTCACTGGCGTCGACTGCCGGGAGCGTCGTCTCCAGTACCACGTCGGTCGTGTCGGTTTGGAGCGTCTCGCTCGCACCGACGGACTGGATCGCGCCACTGACCTTGTACCGGCTGGTGGCGATGTCGAGGGTTCTGCCGAGGCGAAGCGGCGCGCCCGCGTACATCGTGCTGTTGTCGTCGCCGGGCGTCCCCTGCAGTTCTGCGCGGGCGATGACGCGTGTCTGACCGTCGTCCGGTGCCCGATAGACGTCGGTGATCGTCAGCTCGCTGTCCCCGCTCGCGTCCGTGGTGTCACCGACGGTGATCTCCGTGGCAATGTGGGTCGGGTGCGAGCCGAGATCCAGGGTCACGTGCGTCGAGGACTGTTCGGGCGCCGGCGTCGGCTGGAGCGCGAAGGCCGCGCCGGCAGCCACGACCGCGAGCACGAAGAGCACGACGAGCGCGTCGACGACGTTGACGACGCCGAAGAGGTTGCCGTCGTCGTCAAGGAGTTCCATAGAAATCACCGATCATGTTGGTTCGGGGTAGTTAGGGGAGTGAGAAAACGGTTCCGGAAGCAACCGTCAGTGTAGCGGCCGTTAGCTGTAGTACGGGATCGTCCGACCGAGTCCCGCCGCGAAGTCGACAGTCGGCTCGTAGTCGAGGTGCTCACGCGCCTTCGAGATGTCCGCATGCGAGTGGCGCACGTCACCCGGCCGGGGGTCGTCGTAGATCGGATCGAGATCCGTGCCGAGGTGGTCGTTGAGCGCGTCCACGAGCTCGTTGACGGTGACGCGGCCGCCCGTCCCAACGTTGAACGCCTCACCGGTGGCGTCGCCCTCGGCGGCACGGATGTTCGCCTGAACGGCGTTCTCGATGAACGTGAAATCACGGGATTGCTCGCCGTCCCCGTAGATGACGGGGCGTTCACCGTCGAGCATTAGGGAGATGAATTTCGGGATAACCGCGGCGTAGTCGCCGTTGGGGTCCTGCCGCGGGCCGAAAATGTTGAAGTAGCGGAGTGCCGCCGTATCGATGTCGTAGAGCTCGCTTGCCTGGAGCGCGAGCTTCTCCGTGTAGTGCTTCGAGAGGGCGTACGGCGATTCGGGCTGTTCGGTCATCGACTCGACCTTCGGGAGCTGGTCCGTGGAGCCGTACACCGAGGAGGAGGACGCGACGACGACGGTGTCCACGTCCGCCTTCCGCGCGGCGTCGATGACGGTGGCCGTTCCCGTACAGTTAGCGTCCGTACTGGTGACAGGGTCCTCGACACTCCGCGGGACCGAGGGGACGGCCGCCTGATGGAAGACATAGTCGACGCCCTCAGTGATGTCGGCGATAGTGTCGGCGTCTCGAATGTCTGCCTCGTGGAAGGTGAAGTCGTCGTCTGCATGTAGGGATTCGAGATTCTGTTCGCGGCCGGTCGCGAAGTTGTCGACGCCGCGAACGTCGTAGCTGCGGTCGAGCAGTGCGTCAGCGAGATTCGACCCGATGAACCCCGCGACGCCAGTGACGAGTGCAGTCGGCATACGTCAGAATTTCCACGAGTGGGGATGGGTCTGTCGACTTCGAACAGGTGACTGCTGGGTCACGCACTGGAGCATTCCTGGTCAGGGAATAGGTTTTGCCTGTGGGACTCACATCGTACACATATGGGTTCGGAGAGGGGAGAGAAACAGCGCGTCCAGTTCCGGGCGCCTGAGAGCGTCGTCCAACAGGCGGATACGCTGGCGACAGTACTCGAAACGGACCGCACGTCGGTTATTCTGTCGGCGCTCCAAGAGTACGTACGAGACGCTAGCCACGACGACGACCTCAAACAGGAGCTCGCAGACGCGTACTACGACGACGACATCACCTTCGACGAGCTCAAAGCCGTCGTCGGCCACGAGGAAGCAGCTAACTTCCGCGTGCTCAAGGAACAACTCGACGAGGGGTTCGTCGACGCGACCGCCGACGAGCTCGCCGAGTAAACACCGGCCGTCGCGAGTGCGCATGTCGCGTGAGTAGATTTATGCGGTTCCGAGAGGTATCTCGAAGTGAGCGGATGGCGCAGGAGACGATGATCCCTCTCTGAAGGGGTATGAGCCTCCTGTTGCTGTCCGGTAGGTTTCTGCGTCAGTAATCCGCTAGCTGTCGGTTCTTAATCGCTCGGACAGCTGCTTTACAGCCGGACGACGTGGTTGTCGTCCCGGTGGCTGGTCGCGTTCCGCGCGTCGAACAGGAGCGTCGACTCGTCGACGAGCCGGTCGACGTTCGAGATGGGATTGAAGGCGAGACGTTTTTACCCGACAAGTGAGCGAATCTCTACTATGCGAATTCTCGTTACGGGCGGTGCCGGGTTTATCGGCGGGCATCTCGCGGAGCGGTTTGTCTCCAGGGGGCACGACGTCGTCGTCCTCGACAACTTCGATCCGTTTTACGACACGCGCATCAAGGAACACACGGTAGAAGCGTGTCGGGAGCGAGCGGCAGACGGAGACGGATCGTACGAACTCGTAGAGGGTGACGTTCGGAACGCGGAGCTCGTCACTGAACTCGTGGATGACGCCGAGTTCGTCTATCATCAAGCCGGACAGGCCGGCGTCCGCCCGAGCGTCGAGAACCCACGGAAATACAACGAGGTCAACGTCGACGGGACGCTAAACGTCCTCGACGCTGCGCGGGAGACAGACATCGAGCGCGTCGTGTACGCGTCCTCGTCGTCAGTCTACGGGAAACCCGAGTATTTGCCCTACGACGAAGTGCATCCAACGACGCCAGTCAGTCCCTACGGCGCGTCAAAGCTCGCTGCGGAACGGTACGTCTGCGCGTACAACGAAGTTTACGACCTGCCGACCGTCGCGCTCCGCTACTTCACCGTCTACGGCCCACGAATGCGGCCGAACATGGCAATCTCGAATTTCGTTTCGCGAGGACTGAACGGTGAGCCGCCGATTGTGTACGGGGACGGCACGCAGACGCGTGACTTCACGTACATCGAGGACATCGTCGACGCGAACGAGGCACTGCTCACGGACGACGCAGCCGACGGCGAAGTATTGAACATCGGGAGCACGGACAACATCGAGATTCTGACGCTCGCAGAGGAAATTCGGGACCAGGTCGCTCCGGACCTGGATATTGAGTTCGCTGAGCGATTCGAGGCAGACGCCGAGCATACGCACGCGGACATCTCGAAGGCTAACGAACTGCTCGGCTACGAGCCCAGCCGGACGATCCGGGGGGGCGTCGAGGAGTTCGTCGAGTGGTACCGCGCGAACCGGGACTGGTACGAGCCGCTAGTGCTGGAGAGCTCATAATGCGGATTCTTCGCGTTGCACAGAACCTCTACCCGGAGGTACCGGGCGGGGGGACGTACCACGTCCACGCAATGAGCCGCGACCAAGCGGCGATGGGTCACGACGTTACTGTGCTCACGGTAACCGACGACGATAGCCTGCCACGGCACGAACAACGGGACGGATACACGGTTGTTCGCCGGCAGCCGACCGTCGAGTTGCTCGGGAACGAAATCTCGGCTGGCGTCGCGAAGTTTCTCCGGAACGCCGACGATTTCGATGTCGTGCACGCGCACTCGCATCTCTACTTTTCGACGAACCTTGCTGCGCTGAAACGGCGGTTGGGCGAGACACCGTTAGCGATCACGAATCATGGGCTCTACAGTCAGAACGCGCCAGAGTGGCTGTTCGACGCATACCTGAAGACTGTCGGCCGGTGGACGTTCAACCAAGCCGACGTCGTGTTTTGCTACACCGACGAGGACCGCGAACGCGTCCGCGAATTCGGCGTCGACTCGCGCATCGAGGTCGTCCCGAACGGCGTCGACACCGAACGATTCACGCCCGATGGCCCGACAAGCGACTTGATCGACCATGATGGAGAAGTGGTGTTGTTCGTCGGACGACTCGTGGAGGGGAAGCTTCCCGGTGATGCAGTCGCAGCGGTCTCACGACTGGCTCGGAACCGGGATGTGAAGCTGTTCGTGGCTGGCGAAGGGGCACTGCGATCGGAGTTGGAAGACGAACACGTCGAATTTCTCGGACAGCTACCGTATAAGGAGATGCCTTCCGTATACCGGTCTGCGGACGTACTGATATTGCCTAGCCGTGCTGAGGGATTACCCCGAGTAGTCCTTGAAGCAATGGCCTCCGGTGTTCCAGTTGTGGTGAGCGACCTAGAGCAGGTTGCACCCGTGGTTGGTGATGGCGGTGTGGCCGTACCTGTTGGGGATATCGAGGGATTTAGTGAGGGATTGAAGACGGTCCTAGACGGTGGAATTTCTGATCCACAGGTACAGATTGGAGGACAGTTCGACTGGGAGAGGACCGTTGAGAAGACAACTTCGGCTCTCAGAAGATTGTAGAAGAGACTGATCGTCAACATCTTAGTCCACGCTGAACCGGATATTGGGTAATAACACCCGTGGTCAGTAGATAATTACACACACTTCCATACTGGTTCACCAGTATGAGCCTAGTTCGAAATCCCAATCAATCGGGTAGAATGTTTCTGTGCCTGCACCGGGTGCCAAGGTCAACTCCCCGAAGTAGATTCGATTCTCACTGGTATGATAGAGATCGACGCGGACAAACTCAAATCCGTCCCCCAACTTTTCCGCGATTTCTATCATGTCATTTAATCGCTCAGGCTCATCAATTACTGGGCCTAGAGGGTAATCTAATCTGAAATTGTAAGGGCGCCATTCCCTATCAAAAAATCTACGCGACCGATTACCGGAAAACCGATTAAAATCTACGTGTACAAATTCGGCCCGACCGTTGAAGACATAGAACTTGAAATCCCGTGGAACAGAATTATTTGGATCAGGGATGTATTCCTCGATGACGATCTGGGGAGGAATAGATTCATACCAATATTCCCTAGATTTCGTGCCGTATGACGTTTCAAGCCAAGATTCGCATTCCATTCTGATCGAATCGAAATCTTGTTCTTGCTTTTCATTCACCACGATAGCCATCCCGCTCCCATGTGTGGCCTTGACAACAAATCTATTCGGTAAATCATCAAATGGGATCTCATTCGGGTCATCCCCCACAAAATAAAGCTCAGTCAATATATCCGTACTAACCGTTTCCTCAACGTACTCACGAACTGCATACTTATCGGACACCTTCGAGAATACGGAAGAATTCTCGCCAGAGAGCTTCCGTGAAATTATCTTTTCATTGAATGAACGGGGTTCGTCAAGTTTTGGCCAATACCCCAAAACAGGTGCTGCCATGAGCTTTTCGTGATTTTTTGGGGATATTATTTTCGATAGAATTGGATAGGCAGGCTTCTGGAGTACGAAACGGGCAGAATGCCTAAGCGTCGGGACGAATCCCCGATGCTGCAGTGTTTTTCGAAGCTTAGAAAAATAAGTCATAGATAGTTTCTGCATTTATTCGCATATATAAGTGTTGAATTCGTTGAGTGCATTCTCCAAGTCGGGGGACTATAGTTCTGGGTCGGTAAATCCGTTCGAAGTGTCTACTGGTTATCTTAGTAGGTAATGCAAACGTGCAACTGTGCAATCTAGTATTCTGGTTGGCCATAATCATGTAGGTAGAGTGGCACTGTCTAGTTGAGTTAGTTTGGGGAATGAGCAGATCGTTGAGTGAATTGGTTAGATGCTCGCAGATCTGCTCAGCGAGAGCTATAAACCGGGTTTAGAAGAATCTTGGGAGAATGAGCGAGGTCGTGTTTGAACAGTTTATACATTACTATAACCGCTACAGACCGCATCAAGCTTTCGAAGGAAAAACGCCGATCGAGGGGGTCCAGAACTAGACAGTGCCAATGAACCTATGCAGTCACGCTTTCGACGAGTATCAGGCCTTTATACCAGATGATGGTAATCTGATCCCATTACAGGTATAGAAGCCCCTCATCAACCACTCAACGATCACCCGGTTCTCAAACAAACTCAGCTAGACCCTCCAATTCAGAAAACATTGTTAAGAATCCAAGTTTTGATCTCGTCGGCAGACTTCTCTGGTGTGATACCACCACTGTTCTCAACCCTAATCAAATTTATATTTTGGTAATGGTGTATTTCCGATTTACAAATTCTATAAATGTTATCAAACTGCCTCCCAATATTATATAAACTAGAAATATCCTGGGATAGTTCAGCAGGTTCAACTCCGCCAGATCGGGATTTAAGTCGGTTTTTTAATTCTTCTGGCGGTGCAGTTACGTAGATTGCAACATAATCATAGGATGAGGGGATGATATTGAAAGAGGTACTTATTAGAGGGGTATAGTTGTCATTATTTGTAAGGTAAGCATATGACCAAACACCCTGAATAATACCCTGGTCAAATATAGTAACTTTTCCAGAACTCTCTTGCAGAAGGACGTCCATTACGTAGAGCCAATTGTAATTTGCTCGAATGTATCCAAAGAGGTTATTCGCATTACTCCATGGGAAAGTGCCAGCTGTTGGCCGAAAAATGGAACGTAGCACTCGAGGAAGTTTATAAGCGTGAGACATGTATCGAGACATATCATGGGCCAGGTTATATGGAGTGTTTATGGTTTCAACCCCACATGACAATAGCTTATTGTTTATTTTATTGGCAATAGTGGATTTGCCGGCGCCCATCGGGCCAAAAAAGTCTACTACTAACTCGTCATTATTATTCATTATTCTTTAACAGGAATATATGTTCTTGCGATAGGATTGGAAGGATCTTCTTAGATTCTATAATTTCAAACCCAGTAGAAAAGATTTCTTCAGTTCGTTGAGGGGATTCATAACAATTGCCACGCTCACCATCTCCAAGATCGCCACCGATTGTTCGCTGCCGCAAACCACGCCGAAGCTGGTGAAATCGGGTTTCGACGCCCGTAGAAGCTATAATATAGTCCGCAATTGAACCCAGTTCTTTGAGGATATTTTGCTTTGTTTCTGCTGGAACGCGATGAAGTAACCTCAAACAGACCGCCACATCAAAATTTTCATTAATTTCTTCAGAAATGTGTTCTGCATCAGAGACCTGAAATTGGGCCTGTTTAACCCCAGCCTGCTCAAATTCTTGTTCGGCAATTTGCAGCATATTTTCAGATATATCGCACGCAACCACCTCCGAACCATGTGCTGCGAAAACAGGCGCAAGTTTTCCAGAGCCAGTAGGGATATCAATTATCGTGCCATTTGGGATTTTTTCTAATAACGTACCAATCGCCTTTCGTTCGCGTCTCGCAATTAAAGCATGACGCCAGTTTTCCTTATTAGCGAATGCACTATGGTACTCCTTTGCAACCTCGTCTGATTTATAATGGTTCCTCATCTCTGAAGAGTAGTTAAAGGATTCGTCGTCGGGCATAGATAGGTCTCATAACTCCACAAACCTCACTCTATCGGATTTGCCACGTCATCCTTCAAATCATAACACTCAATTCCAGCGACTATGGAGTAATATGGTTAAAAGTATATCCATAGCCCGCGGAGTACATAGCAGTGAAACAGAATCAGTCAGCGATAGTACTAGGAAAAAGGACCTGTGGATACGTAGAAGGGTGAACAGACTGTGAGATCCAGAATTAAGATATACCTGCGACATATTACTACAATATGCCGTTAGTGAGTGTCGTAATACCGACCCACAACCGTGCGGATATTCTCCCACGGGCTTTACGAAGTGTTCAACAACAGTCCCATGAGAACCTCGATATTATCGTAGTAGACGATTGCTCATCCGATGATACGTCTAATGTTGTACAAAATCTAGCGGATTCCAGGACTAGATACATCAGGCACGAAGAAAATAAAGGAGCTAATGCAGCTCGAAATACCGGCATTAAAGCTGCTAATGGTGATTATATCGCTTTTTTAGATGATGACGACAAGTGGCTTGAACCGAAAATTGAAATGCAATTAGAGCGGTTCAAATTGCTTCCATCATCATACGGATTGGTGTACTCTGGTAGAAAAATCGTTGAGGATGGAGAAGTAATTGAAGAATATATACCAGACAAAGAGGGTGATATTTATGACATATTGTTGAATGGGAATATAATACCTAGTGAATCCCCCCTTATTCGTGAGGAGTGTTTCGAAAATGTAGGGAATTTTGACACAAAGTTCCAGAGTTCACAAGACATCGACATGTGGATCCGTATTGCCAAACAGTATGAGATCGCATGCGTTCCGAAAGTCTTAGCTATCAGTTTTTGGGGCCATAATGACAGAATAAGTCAAGATTATGATAAGAAATATCAGGGGACTATGAGGTTGCTGAAAAAGTATTGGTGGGATATGTTGAAAAACCCACGGGCAGCCATTAATGTCATACCAAAAATACTGTTCTACTTTACCATGAGTTGTTTTGAGAGGTGGCAAATCCACCGCAATAATATATTAAATAGACAATAATACCTTTGAGAAGAGGGGGATCACATATTCGGCGGTTGGATTTCTATAAACCACCAATTACGGAATATGCTTCTGGAGGAATCCTATTCGTCAAATACTATCTACGGTCAAAAAGCCGCTCAGTAGCGATGCATATTGACCGCAGAAGAAAGTTTCAGACACTATGAATTATCTTGTCGTCGGTAAACACATTTTTTCAGCGTTCCGCCTCTTTCGTCCACAAGATCGTAGCCAGCATCCTCAAAAGTCCGCCTGGCCTTTTGGACTTTAGCGGTCATCCCTTCGAAGGTGTGGTACTCGATAATGACAAAGGGACAATAGTCAATAACTGTTTGCAGTTCCTCTTCAATTAACTCGATCTCTGCCCCCTCCATATCAACGATTAGGCCACACTCGTTCAGACAATATTTGTCGATGATATCCGCCAGAGCAACCGTCTCAACCTCAATAGATTCCATGTCCCCTCCAACGCTCGAACGGGTGAAATCGCCGGACGTATTGAATTCAACAGCATCTGCCGTGGTCGAGTACGCTTTTTTCTCAATTATAAACTGAGCCTCATTAAGTTCGCGAGTGCGTTCCAGAACAGGGAGGATATCCGGGTTTGGTTCAACGACGATCTGTTGGACACCATCGTCTTGCTTCTGATTAACGGCGGACGAAATATATCCCAACCCACCACCGAACTCAACGACAGGGACCGAAGGATCGAGGTGATTTTTGATGAATGAGTGTATTTCCCGCTCATATTGTCGGAATACAAGTCGCGGAATCTGATGATGGACAACAGGATCCGAGATGTCGATTGTAACACCGGAACTTGTGATTGGGTTGCGGTATTGAGCCCACTTGACTGCACCCCATCGGACTGGTGATAACGTGGGTAAAAAATTCACCACGCCTCTGATTAGTCCAGACACTCCGCCATCACGGAATCTCGACAAGGCACGGGATACCAACCCTGATCTTGTCGGGTTTTGAGCCATACGAGGAAACTTTATCCCCCCCCCCCTTTTCAAAAGTATTTGGAATAGAGGCATTAGCAGTGTTCAGATAAGGATGAAGGGTGAGGCGGAACGATTTTTGAGTGGTCTATGCTCGAAATCGCCCGCCTCAACGGAGGTAGCGACTGCTTCGAGTTAGAGTTTCTGGAGCGAGAGGCGACACCCGAGCCGGCGATAAAGCTCAGTATCCAACTTCATCTAGCTAAAACATCAATCTCGAATACTGTAACGATTCTCTATATTTTGGGTGTCGTACGCTGTCGTTCGACCGTTCATAACTGGGTGCAGAAGGCTGATTTACAGCCGCTTAATGGCGCTGTTCCGAATCACGTCGCAGTTGATGAAATCACCTGGAATCACCCGGATTGGGCTGTTCGTGTCATTACTCGCCCTATGAGAAGTCAGTATGTGTTTACCCCGAGGTCTCGACAGCCGGCACAGCGTGAGCCCGTGAGATCATATCATTGCTGCTGACGACTCGACGAAGCTCTTCGTATGGATTGCGTCCCTGCTGGCGCCACGTCGCCAGCAGGGACAAGATCGTCTCGTGAACGAACATTCCTCGGTCATTACGGAGCGTTCCGATGATTTTCCGGAGAACCACTGGTTCACGAAGCGCGTTCTCTGCGGCATTGTTCGTCGGAGAGACCGCTGGCTCACCGACGAAGGTGAGCCAGTGGTCAAGACCTCCTTCGATCTTCCCGAGCAGTGTTGCCACTGGTCCGTCGGGTACTGACCGTTCAATCAGCGATTCAAGCTCTCTTCGCGCCACACGCTGGAGGTCTGCTCGCTCACGGACTGTCAAGTCGCTCTCCAGCCGGGCCTGGAGAGCGACGTACACCTGTCTGAGAGCGTGGTAGATCGGTTCACCTTCTGCCTGCTTTTCCGCGGCGTCTTCAGCCTCTCGAAGAATGTGCGCCCAACACCGCTGGAGGTTGCTGCTGAAAGCTGGGTACGCCGTCCACCCGTCACAGATGACCGTTCCCGCGAAGTCCTCACCGAGGACTTCCGCGGGAACATCACTTCCACGACTCTCTCTGACCGCGTATAACGTATGCTGAGCGGTCTTGAACGTCCAGATCCACGCCTGCTCACCCTCACGTTTGATACCTGTTTCGTCGATATGAACCACGTCGGCATCTTGGATCTCTTGACGGATCTGGTCGTACTCACAGCGACCGGCGCGCGCAGCGCGCTCGGTCGCGTGCCACGCGGATGCACCCGAGAGTTCGAGTCCATGCAGTTGCTCGAAGCGGTCAGCGATCTTCCGGTAGGGAAGGCGATGATCGTACCGTGACAGAGCTGATTGAGCGATGACGTTCACCCCGAACTGCCCCTCATCGGGGCAGTCGGGGTGAGCCGCAACTGTCTCTGTTCCACAGGAATCGCACTGGTAGTAGTGGCGGTTGTACCGGGTGATTTCTGGGGGCTGCGGATCAGGAATCTCCTCGACGAGTCGGGGGCTGACGCCCACCGACTCGTCGAAGTGGTCGCCACACTCAGGACAACAGTCACAGGTGACTTCGATTTCTTCGTCGGGATCAGCTGTAGAACGCCACTCCGGATCGTGACCGTCCTTTCGACCAGGAGTACCGCCATCAGTTCGGACATCGTCGTCTTCGTCGTCCTGCGAGGTCGGGGACTCATCGGTCCCCGACCGTCGCTTGCTGGGTGGAGTGTGCGGATTCTCGTATTTGCGAAGACGTGTTTCGAGTTCTTCGACCCGCTCGTCTTTCTCTTGCAACTTCTCTCGGAGCTGTGTGTTCTCTTGTTCAAGCTCTTCGACTCGTTGTTCAAGTTGCAAAAACCGGGAGAGCAACTCGTCCTTGGTGAGATCATCTCCGTTCACAGATCCCACCTTCCAGTACAGACAGCGGAGGCAACGGGATGGGCTCCGCGACGGAGCCCATCCCTGTGGATCATCACGAACCTCCGCTGCCAGCTCATACAGCCCGATTTGTGCGCCTCCTATGAGATGGTGGCGAAATCAGCTCGGGCTAAACACATACAGAAGTCATATATCGATTGGCGGATTGAGTCATCTCTATGTCGGATGAAGCCGAGCGCGAGTCGTCGCTCTTCGGTCGGATATCTCGTGGGGCTCTTATATTTGTCACCGGGAAAGGATTCAACAAAGGATCGCTCTTCGTCCTCAACGCGATATTGACGAACGGAATCGGCGTGAGTGCGTACGGAGTGTTCACGTACGCCAAGAGTATACTCACTATCCTCCTGACGTTTGCGGACTTGGGCGCGATGAACGCGATACTCAGATTCGTCCCGGCGAATCAGGACGACGACGCGAAGCAGAACCAGATTCTCGGACTCGCGTTCTCGACCGTTCTCGTTTGTAGTCTCGTCCTGGCCGGAGTCATCTTTTACTTTAGCCCGGTCATCACGGAGTGGACGCTGGGAGAAACGGCGCTTACGACAACGCTCCGGGCGATGATGTTTGCAGTCCCGCTGTTAATCTTCGTTCAGGTCATTGCTACCGTCTTCCGGAGTATCAATTTACCCGAGTACCAAGTGCTACTGTCCAGTATCTGTCGGCCGGGGTTTCAACTCGTTGTGGTTGGCGGGGCCGCGGTTCTCCTTGGAACACTGACTGAAGTTGTCATCGCGTTCGTCCTGAGTGGCGTCGCTGCAGCACTGGTCGGGATCGCTCTGTTTCTTCGTCGGACCACCTTCAAGCCGACACTCACGGGAGCGAGGGAGGAGGTTTCGGAGTTCTACAACTTCTCGTTGCCGATTGCCTTCAACAAGGCGGGATCGGTCATGTACAGCCGTGCGGACATCCTGATGGTCGGTCTCTTTCTCCCGAGCTCCGCGGTCGGTATTTACAACGTCGCGGTCCTTGTCTCACGACTCATCTCGCTTCCGCTCGGCGCGTTCGGACAACTCTTCCCGCCAGTTATCTCGGAACTATACAGTGGCGGGAAGATGGACGAGATCTCGTCGTTGTACAGCAGGGTGACGAGATGGATGTTCACCATCGCGCTATTGCCCGGACTAGCGGTCATAGCGTACGCCGAAACCGTCCTGCAGATATTCGGGAGTGATTTCACGGCTGGAGCGTCGGTTCTGGTTCTGTTCTCGGTCTCGCAGTTGGTAAACGCGGCTGTGGGACCGAGTGGCCATCTACTGATGATGACCGAGCACCAGTACTTGTCTATGGTGAATCAGTGGATTTTCGGTCCGCTGAACATCGTACTCAACTACGTTCTATTGAGCGAATACGGACTTATCGGGGCAGCAGTCGCCACCGCGTCCATCTTCGCGCTCCTCAACGTCACTCGCGTGGTAGAACTATGGCACACCGAGCGACTGACGCCATACACGAAGGCATTCGTCAAGCCTGTTATCGCGGGCGTGGTCGCCGGGAGTACGATGGAGGCCGCGAAAGTCCTCCTTGGCGGCTATCTGCTCCCGGTCGTCGGAACTTCCATTGGTGGCGTATTCTTCGTCGCGGTGCTTTACGTTCTTGGCATCGAGCAGGAGGACGTGGAGTTCTTTGAGGACGTTCTTCCGGTCGGATGATTTCAGGATCAAAAATCCAACCGCTAAAAAGGACTGAGTTCGGAGAGTACCGTATGAATGCACATTCGGTTCGTCGTTAGTCAGTTTCCGAAGATTTCGGAGACGTTCGTTCTGGACCAAGTGACGGGCATGATTGAAGCAGGCCACGAGGTCGATATCTTCGCCCGCTTCCACCCCGACGAGGGACAGACTCACGCCGTCGTGGACGAGTACGACCTTCTCGGAAAGACGTCCTACTCGGCCACGCCGGTGAGTAAGTTACAGCGTCTCCCGTCGGCGACTCGGCTCCTCGCCACGAAGGGATGGCGAGAGCCGAGGAAGGTATTCGAGTCGATGAACGTTTTCGAGTTCGGTCGGGATGCGCTTTCACTTCAACTTCTCCACGCGAGTACGTCATTTCCCGATGGAGATCCGGACGTGCTTCACTGCCACTTCGGCCCGAACGGAAACCTGGGGGCGCTCCTGAAACGACTCGGTGAAGTGCAGCGATTGGTTGTCTCGTTCCACGGGTCGGATATACACCTTGCGTTGAACGAGAAACGAGACCTCTATGACCCCGTGTTCAAGCGTGCGGACGCAATCCTCGTAAACTCGGGGTACAATTTGGAGAAGTTAGTCGAACTCGGTGCGGACCGAGCCGACCTCACCCGACATCCGGTTGGTCTTGATATCGAAAAATTCCCGTACCGGTGGGACGGTTCTGACCCGACCGACGCGAACGACGTCTCTCTCCTTACCATCGGCCGACTGGTAGAAGAGAAGGGGTATCCGTACGGGCTTCGAGCGGTCGCGGACGTGGTTGACCGATTCCCGAACCAGTCGTTCGAGTATCGAATCGTGGGGTCCGGCGATAAAGAGCGTGAGCTGAAAGCGCAGACAGAGGAACTCGGGCTCGAAAACGTCGTGCAGTTTTTGGGACAGAAGACCACCGAAGAGATAGTGAAGGAGCTCGGGAAAGCACACGTCTTCATGCTCCCGAGTATCAGGGAGGGGTTCGGGAAGGTGCTACTCGAAGCTCAGGCGACCGGTTTACCCTTCGTTAGTACGACAGCAGGTGGAATTCCGGAGGCGACGAACGCCGGTTCGGCCGGATATCTAGCTCCACCCGGCGATGCCGAGGCGCTCGCCGACCGACTAGCGGAGGTCGTCCGGAACCGAGATCGATGGGTGGAGATGGGACAGGCTGGACGCGGGTTCGTGAAGGAGAACTTCGACACGAGACAGTTGAACCAAGAGTTAGAGAAGATTTATCGGAGAGTCGCTTGATGAGCAAGAATATTGAAGTCGATAGAGAAAAATACACCTTGGCCGATGGTGCCCACTAATGACTAACGTCGCGGTCGTCGTACTTGACACATTACGGAAGGACAAGTTCGACGCACATTTCGACTGGCTTCCGGGAATTCGGTTCGATAATGCGTGGGCACCATCTCACTATACCGTTCCTGTCCACGCGTCCCTCTTTACTGGAAAGTACCCCAGCGAGGCCGGCGTTCACGCCAAGAGCGAACGGTTAGATTGCTCGGACCCAGTTCTGGCCGAGCGGTTACGAGAACAGGGATACACGACGCGAGCCTTGAGCGAGAATCTTTTACTCTCGTCGCTGAACGACTTCGACAGAGGGTTCGAATCCTTCAGGTCTATCGGACGCGCAGTACAGATAAACTCGAATATTTTCAACTGGAGCAAAGCCCTTCGAGATATCCCTCAGAACGGCGTTTTACGCGACGCTCGAGCCGTTTTACGATGCTTCTTCGGAGATGCTGATACGGTACCATCCCTCGAAGTCGGATGGAAGATGAAGCAAAATTCCTTCGACGGACTCAGTGAAGCCGAAACTCGAATTCAGGAAACGGATTTCGGGACCGATGAGTTTCTCTTCGTAAACTTGATGCAGGCACACGGACCATACAATCCGCCCGAGTCCTACGCGACGGTGGAGTGCGACCGATACGCCCCCAAGGGAGCGGAAACGCTGTTGGGTGGTGACGTAGATTTCAGCCGGCAGAAACGAGCGTACGACGACTGCGTGCGATACCTCTCCGACGGGTATCAGGGGCTGTTCGTGGATCTTCGAGAGGACTTCGATTACGTCGTTACGCTTGCCGACCACGGAGAGCTTTTCGGCGAACACGGCGCTCGCCAGCACTGGCACGGCGTATATCCCGAACTGACGCACGTCCCAATAGTGATTTCGGGAGACGGAATCGACGACGAGCGCAGAGACGAGACGGTCAGCGTCCTTGACGTTCACGAGACGGTTCAGCATCTAGTCGGAATCGACGCACCGTCGCGGGGACAAAACCTACTCGGGGATGTGGAGAGCCGACCTTGCCTCGTCGAGTATCGCGGCCTACGTGAGAGCAGACGAGAGATACTAGCCGAGCGAGGGTTCTCAGAGGTCGAAATCGACGAATACGACGTGCGGTTGAACGCTATCGCGGTTCCGTCGGACTACTACGGATTTGAAACTGTCGAAGGGTTCGAAGAACAGGGGACCGCGAGAGTAGACGACCCGCGAAGTCGGATGGACGAGCTATCGAAATCCGTTCCCGAACGGAGCGTCGCCGACGAAACCAAAGCAGTATCGGACGATGTCAAAGAACAACTAGAACGACTTGGGTATGCGTGAATATCGATTCGAGCTTCTGGCCGACCGCAAGGGTACGATGCGATGACTGAACGAGTGAACAACAGGGGCACCGTGAACGCCCGGTTAGTGGGGCACGTTGGACTGCTACTCGGATTACTGTTCGTCATAATCCGATAATAGCCTTGGGTACGGATACGACCCCAATCGTCGGCGTTCTCTACGCTGGACTTGTCACCATTCGACGAGAAATAGAGGTCGGGGGTGACCGCCGCAGTACTCGTTTTTGCAGTTATGAAGGCGAGCGTCCCTTTTCGAGGAGGTCCGTACGGCATCGAGTTCGATTTCTGGCTCTACGACCTACCACTCGTGGCGGCACTCACTGTACTCGCTATTCGGCAACAGGAACTCCGGCTCCACTGGTCGTTGTACGTACTACTGGTGTTAATCGGTCTCGTCGGCTGGACTGTCCTCTCGGCTATCGTCGGCAACGGAGTCTCAATAGCGGCCGCGATGACGTTCGCCGTGGACCTCGTTCAGCATCTGCTGCTCTTCGCGTTTGGTGTGCTGGCCACGATGCGATTCCGAACGCTGGTCTTTGCGCTTTCGGCGACGACTGCAGCCAACGTCCTGTACGCGACTGCCAAGACGCTCCGACAGTCCTTGTTCGGACTCACGACCCTCGTTGAATTATCTCAGATGTACGGACTTGACCCATTCCACGTCGTTTCGTGCTTAAACCCGGCCGAGATTGTCGAATATTCCATAAGTTCGACAACGAAATCATTCGAGCCGAGGCTATCTCTTTTACCTGTTGTACAACACTACTAGTGGGTTATTTTAGTGGCTAAAAGGTGATATATTCGTGCAGTAGTAACTCTTCAGGCCGATGGATGCGTATGAGCAAATGATAATTTGATAGCTGATATTATAATCCCTATACCCACCCAGGTTGATTCAAGATATAGAGCATTACTTGGCCCGAGGGTACTTAGCGGGAGGGCAAACGCCCAGGCGGCGATCGCAATTACCGCAGGGTCTTTGGTTCTTAACGAAGCTCGGATTGAATTAGAGATTAAGTACGCAAATAGAGCAAGGAGGACAAGCAGTCCAGCAATCCCTAACTCAGTAAAAGCAACTCCAAACCATGAATGAGGATCACCCACCTCATTTGGAGTTAATTTACGTTCTTGTATCAAGCGTGAAGAACTACCTAACCCAACTCCAATAATGCTTGATGTACCAATACTGAATTCTGCTTCGTACAGCTCCCATCGAGCAAATATCGAACTTGATTTAGCTGGTATCGGATTTGGGAGAGCCAGTAAGACAACTCCGAGAGCGTAGGTTAGAAGCGAAAATAGCGCCATTATTGGCCGGAAGGAAATCCAATCAGGAACAGCATCTCTGTGTGAAACATAGCTTAGAATTGCAACGACAGCAATCATAATAGCCACAGATATCAACGCGGCACGTGAGCCGTTGTTGAAAACCAATCCGATGATGGCGACCGTAAAAATCAGAGAGTTTCTTTTAGTTTGGGACGAGATATTCTTAGAGAATATAGTCGCCATTGGATAGGCAATTGTTAGTAAGAGAAACATTGAGAGGTCATTAATATTGAAATGCCAAGCAGTAGCGAGGTAACCAATATTTCCGTCAATAGTGCGTCCTGCGTATTTTGATGTGGGAAGGTTATTTCCAGTTAATACCTCAGGAATTGATATTACAAGCGCAGCGACTCCGAGAAGGGAGAGAACAATAAGCGATCTGTGGATGGACTTTCGGTCTATAAGAATGAATGAGAGAGCAACTGCAAGAACGGCACCTGTGCCCAATTGCGCTGCATCTCGAAGAGTGAGGTTCGGATAAATCGACCACGTAACGCTTGAGATGGCTATTAAAAGGAAAATGACTAGTAGAGAAGTTCCGCGAACAAGTTGAATTTGGTGCTGTTTCATCGTCCAAAATATAGCCAGAAGAAGGTATGGAATGAGAAGTAGTCGGTAGGGAGTGATGTAAATGCCAGCTATATGTACGCTGGGGAGTGTTGCACCTAGTGTTGCAAGGACAATCATCACATAAGTAGAATATTGCATAATCCGGCTCCAAGCCATTACCTCACGCTAATTGGGAGCGCCGCTTATGAGTAACGGAATCACATATACGACTCCAGAGTCTGTCCCAGAACCAGGAGGTTCCGCGACGGGGATAACAGTCGGGGGAGCAGGTGCGCGACCTTATTGAAACCCGCGTCCAACGGAGTCCAGATGTCGAAGGTGTATTCAGCCACCACATTGAGCCCTATGTAGATGCCAGCAGCGCGATGAGACGCCACCGGAGCGGATAGGCGGCCCAGATGCCGCCTGGCCAGCAAACGCCGGTGAGAGCGGCGAGCAAGCCCGCCAGCGCAAGTGCCGCGCCCGTCCCGTGGTAGTCGCGAACGCGAACAACACCAGCAGCAGCATCGAGGAAACAATGTTACAAACCTAATCATCACGCTATGGGAGCGTTTCTGCACCAACTTGTCCAGAGGGTGTCATAGAAGAGTTCTCATGGTTTGCTGAATCAGCTCTAACGAATTGAAAGCGCCGTACACTTGGTGCACGCTATTTTTAGCTTGTCGTAGCTATGGCGAAAGAGAAATTCGGAGTCGCTGTTGACGAGGAAATTGTGCGAGAAGTGGACGAACTGGTCGCTGAGTGTGACGATCTCGGAGCCAGCCGCTCCGAGATCGTCGAGGCCATCCTCACAGCGTTCGTCCAATCTGGGTCAAACCACGCTGAGCGAGTGAGAGAAATCATAATTCGGAAACGAAAGGGTACTCTCTAAGTATCTCAACATACCGTGCACCAAGTGCACGGCTTTCTAAGCTAGTAATGCTCTATAACAATCAGAAACTCTACTATAGTGTGTGAAGACTTCTATGACACCCTCTGTCCATCTAAAAGCCTCGAAACTCTGGCGCATCGTAAATTAATGGAGAAACTGAAGCTGGCACGTTCTTAACGTTGGACAGGTTCGGTAACCCGGACGAGAGATTACCAATCCTTTATGACCCGAGCAAATCTGGACGATATGTATGCACCGCAGGGAGTTGATTTCAGTAGGCTTAGTCGGGATAGTTGGGGGGTGTCTTGGTACGGCGCCATCTGTTGTTCGACATGAAGAGCCGACCTCTCTGACTGCGCTTAACTGGACACGTAATTCGGCGAATCCGATAATAACGGGATCAGCAGAAACACATGACCAGGCTGGATTCGGTGGAGTTATGCACGCCAGCAACCACATCAAAAACCCGATCGACAACTGGTATTTCTACTGGGCCGGGCACGATGGAGGAGGAATCTGGCTATCGACAGCCCCTAATCTAAATGGGCCATGGACGGTGCATGACCAATTATTTACTGCAAATGATGTTCTCGGCAACGGTCATATCTCCAGTCCATACCCAGTCGTGGACCAAGCGTCAGACCGAATACTACTCTACTATCATAGCCATCGTGGGAATAAGGGGCAATCAACTGCCGTCGCCGAACTGGATCTCGATAAAGGTACCGAGCTCAGAACACAACCGTCGTGGATTTTCGATCTTCCAGGCGACCGGTGGGATGGAAATGAACGGAGCTATCTGAAGGTGCTGCAGACCCATAGCGGCGAGTTTATTGGTGTGTACCAAGGCCGAGATGCCAGCAACTCCACCCCCGGCTTCGGCTTTGGGACAAGTTCAGACGGCATTAACTGGTCCATCTCGTCTCATCCGGCGTACTACAATTCGCAGGTTCAGGACAAGTCTGGATTTATTGGCGGCCCGCACTTGCTCCCCCTAAATGGGGAGATTTATCTCCTCTACCAAGACCGAGCCCGCCCTAATGATAGTCCAGAGGGAATCTACGTGCTTCCCTGGGAGAAGCGGGATCATCGGGTGTCAGATGGTAAACTGGTACTGGCAGCTGAACAGTCCTGGACGAATGACGAATCCCTTCACGTTGTTGACCACGTGTTTGAGGGTGATACTCTATATCTGTTCTACGCTGATTCCACGGCACAAGGAACCCAAAGCATCGGATTCGCAACAGCTACTGCCAGATAATGGTATGCATTTTGCTATGCGTGTGGAATGGAAATATAATAGATGGAAAATATCGAATTACTTGATAAAGCGTCCGTTATCGAGATAAGACTAAGGTACAAAACCCCAATATTATGAGGGGAAAGTAGCACTAGTTAGAATTACGCCACGCATCTTCTGCTTCAGCTAGCCGCGCTTCCGCTTCCTCCCGATCTTCTGGATACCCGATGTCAACGCGCCACCCATCCAGCCCAATCGCATCAATCGTCCGGCCACTCTGGATTAGCAGATCAATAGCCTCCGAAATCTCGTATTCCCCACGATTAGAAGGCTGCACAAGGTGACAAGCATGAAAGATAGCCGGACTGAACGTGTAGAAGCCAGTCATCACGAGATTCGACGGTGGGTCGTCGGGTTTTTCCACAACGTCGGTCACTTCGCCGTACTGGTTCGTATCACACACGCCATATCGACTCGCTTCCTCCCAGTCGACTTCCTCGACGAGGAATGCCGCGTCAGCCCGGTCCTCCTGCTGGCGACGCACCACGTCCTCGAGGTTCGCCTGGAAGATGTTGTCGCCAAGCATCAGCATGAAGTCATCATCAATGTACTCCTCGACTTTCAGGAGTGCGTGCGCCAACCCCTTCTGTTCGCGCTGATGGGCATACGTGATCGGAATGCCCTCGAATTCGTCGCCGTAGTGCTCGATAATGTCCTGCTTCCGGTAGCCGACGACCACGACGAGTCCATCCGCACCGAGCCCCACAAGCTGCTCGAAGCAGTGCGTGAGAATCGGCTTCCCGTTGACCTCAACCATGCCCTTGGGCTTGTCCTCGGTAAGTGGCCGGAGGCGTGTGCCCTCACCGGCGGCTAGCACGACCGCTTTCATATTGTCCGAAGGATAGCCGCACATGGTCATAGGTCTGTTGACTTGTTGAACCAAACCCTGAAGCAGCGTCCCACAAACCGATAGGTAATGCGAGTGAGTATCGTTGGCAGCGGCTACGTCGGCACGACGGTTGCCGCGTGTTTCGCCGACATGGGCCACGACGTCGTCAACGTCGACATTGACCAAGACATCGTCGACACGATCAACGCCGGGCAGTCACCGATTCACGAACCTGGGCTCGACGACCTACTTGCGACCCATGGTGACGACACACTCACGGCAACCACAGACTACGAGGATGTCCTTGAGACGGACGTCACGTTCCTCGCGCTCCCAACACCCTCCAAAGAGGACGGCAGCATCGACACGTCAATTATCGAAACAGCAGCCGAAACGCTCGGGAACACTCTTCGTGGGAAGGATGGTGACCACGTTGTCGTCACGAAGAGCACAGTCATCCCAACGACGACCACGGAGACACTCGCGCCGATTCTCACAGATGCCTCCGGCAAGCAGCTCGGCGAGAATCTCCACGTCGCGATGAACCCGGAGTTCCTCCGCGAGGGCACAGCCGTCGAGGACTTCCAAAACCCGGATAAGGTCGTCTTCGGCAGCGACAGCGAGACCGCCATCAGCACCCTCCACGAGATCTTCGAGCCCCTCATCGAGGCATCCAACGCGACTGTCGTTGAGACTGGTGTCGAGGAAGCGGAGATGATCAAGTACGCGAACAACGCCTTCCTCGCGTCGAAAGTCAGCCTCATCAACGACATCGGGAATATCTGCAAGGAGTTCGGCGTCGACGCCTACGAGGTTGCTGACGCGATCGGGCTCGACGACCGTATTGGCGAGCGCTTCCTGCGTAGCGGCCTTGGCTGGGGTGGTAGCTGCTTCGGGAAAGACACGAACGCCATCATCAACGCGGCCAAAGAGACGGGCTACGAGCCGGCGATGCTCGAAGCGGCCGTGGCGGTCAACGACCGCCAA
This sequence comes from Halobacterium sp. MBLA0001, assembly GCF_049705385.1. Taxonomy (NCBI): domain Archaea; kingdom Methanobacteriati; phylum Methanobacteriota; class Halobacteria; order Halobacteriales; family Halobacteriaceae; genus Halobacterium; species Halobacterium sp. MBLA0001. The sequence continues at coordinate 757,007 of NZ_JBNAMQ010000007.1, read as the reverse complement.
CCCGAACGCCTCCTCTCGCTACTCGACGACCACGTCAACGTCGAGAGCGAGCGCGTCGCCGTGCTTGGGCTCGCGTTCAAGCCCGGCACTGACGACGTCCGGGACTCCAGGGCGATCCCCGTTATCAATGGCCTTCAAGAGCGTGGTGCAAACGTCGCTGCCTACGACCCAGTCGCCGCCGAGAACATGCGCACGCACTTCCCAGACATCGAGTATACTGACACACCACAGGACGCACTTGCGGGCGCAAGCGCGTGCGTCGTCTGTACTGACTGGGACGAGTTCGCTGTACTCGACGAGGAGTTCGATGCCATGGAAACACCAGTCGTCGTCGACGGCCGACGTATTATCGAGCGCCGTGATGGCCTTACGTACGAGGGGCTCACCTGGTAGCAGGGAGTCGCGAACGACAGTACGGAACCAACCTTACTCAGAACACTCCCGCAGCGCGCCATAAGCGACCCCTAGCTCTCAACTTCACTTGCAGTAGTGGTGTGTCAACCTGCATCCTTCCCTGATACCCGGACAGCATGAATCCACGGCAATACAAAGAGATCCATCGCACAACCCCTACAGCACGCCGTTCCGAGACGCGAGTCCCTCTATCTTCTCGATTTCGGCGTCAAGCATGAGGACGTCGGCCATCGCGTCAACGGCACTTTCGAACGGGACATCCAACTCATAGCTGTAGTAGTTGCCTCTGGAGCCGCTGCGGTTCTCGTATTTGGAGAGGATGCCAAGCATGTGGAGATCGGAAAGGTGGTTGTGGACGGAGCGCTGTTTGAGCGGATCGTCAGTGTTCGCGGCTGACTTGCACAGCGACGCATACTCATCGTAAATGGCGCGCGTCCGACTAGGCGTGTCCGCTTTCGCAGCCTTCGAGACCACCGCCAGCAGTGTAAGCCGACCATGGGTTGTCAGTTCGCGCATTCCCTCTTCAACGCGTTCGCGTTCGAGTTCGGAGCGGGCGGCTTCAACGTGGTCCGTCGAGATCGCATCCGCGTCCTGATTCTCGGCGAGTTCACCGGCTAACCGAAGCAAGTCCAGTGCTTGGCGGGCGCTCCCGCTGTCGCGAGCGGCCAACGCCGCACAGTGCTGGGTCACGCCCTCTGCCAGCGAGTCGTCAGCAATTGCAATATCCGTTCGGGAGTCGAGGATGTTCGCGAGTTCGAGCGCGTCATACGGTGGGAACTGGAGTTCGCGCTCGCAGAGTGTGTCCTGAACGCGTGGGTCAAGCTGTTCTTGGAATTTATAATCGTTACTGATACCGATGATCCCGACTTTCGCGTCCTCAAGATTTCCTTGAGAGCGGGCGCGCGGCAGCTCGTAGAGGAGATCGTCGCGGTCGCCAATCGCGTCGACCTCGTCAAGAACAATCAGAATCGTTCCGCCGAGCGCTTCGAGCTCCTGGTAGAGTTTCTTGAAGACGGACTGTTGGGGGTATCCCGTGGAACTGATTTCGGCGCCGGGCCGTCGAAGCTTGTTCACGAGTTCGACGGCAACCTGGTAGGATGAGCTGAGCGTCTTGCAGTTCAGATAGATGACCGAGAGAGTGACATCGTCGTAGGCTTCGACGTCAGTCTGGAGTTGGTCGAGCAGATAGTCGGTGACTGCAGTTTTCCCAACGCCCGTGTTGCCGTAGACGAAGATATTGTTTGGTTCCCAGCCGTCGATGACTGGCTGGAGGGCGTCCATGTACTTCTCGATCTCTTCATCACGTTCCTCGATCTTGTTCGGCTGGTAGGATTCGCCGAGCGCATCCTTGTTTGCGAAGATGTTCTGCTTGCGCTCGAAACTAGGCATTAATAGCAAGACCCCGAGAGAAGATAATAAAACCACCGTTTCACCTGATGCAAGTGAACACCCACACACCACTGTTGCAAGTGAATCGAAACGTGAGGAACTAGAAGAACAACACACCACCAATACAAGTGAATATATGACATATCCCCCTCTGGCTGAAAACCTACTACCCAACAATAGAGCGTGAAACGCAAGAATGTCGAACCCCACCCACTAATCGGCCCTATGTCGTTACGGAAGTGAGAGGAGAAAGCCCCGCCCTTCAGGGCGGGGATGAATCCGACACTACCTTTCACTAACCACGTTCGAGAGCAGGGCCGGATATTCCACGCCAATCCACACTATTAACTAATCTTATCGACATAGGTTACGTATGGCGAAACAGGTCGTCACCCGAACCTACACTGCTTCCATACGGAACCAGCAACAGGTGTCCGACGACCTTGATTCGCTCGGGTTCGCAGCCTCGAAACTCTGGAACGTCGGACGGTGGGTCTGTGACAGAGTGTGGTCTGAGATAGGCCACATTCCCAGTCACACCGAACTCACCTCGTACCTCAAGTCGCACGAACGCTACGATGACCTGCATTCGCAGTCAAGTCAGCGAGTCCTTCAAGAACTCGCTGAGGCGTTCAACGGCTGGTACGGTAAACGACGCAACGGAGACACGAGAGCGAATCCGCCGAAGTACCGCAAGCACGGCGACGACCACCCACGAAGTACGGTCACGTTCAAACAGAAAGGCTTCAAGCTCGACACCCAGTACAACCGCGTCCGACTCAGTAAAGGGTCGAACCTGAAAGAATACTGGTCGGACTTCGTCCTCTGCGAGTACCAGATCCGTCCCGACGTTGACCTCTCCACCGTGGAGAACGTTCAACAAGTCAGATCCGCCTGGACTGGTGACGAGTGGGAACTGCACTTCGTCTGCAAGGTCGAAGTCGAAGTGAGCGAATCGCCCGGCGAGAAGACAGTGGGTGTTGACCTCGGCATCAACAACTTCGCCGCACTCGCCTACGAAGACGATCACAGCGAACTGTATCCGCTGAACTGCCTGAAGCAGGACGACTACTACTTCAGCAAGCGACTCGCTCAGTGTGACGATTCGGATTCCGAGCAGGCTACGCGACTGAACGAGAAGAAGTCGGCTCGCCGTACCCACTACTTCCACACCCTTTCAAAACACATCGTCCAGCGATGTGTTGACGAGGGGGTTGAAACGATTGCCGTGGGTGATCTATCCGGTGTCCGTGAGGATGAGGAGAACGGCGAGTCGAAGAACTGGGGCAAGCACGGCAACCTTGACCTGCACTCGTGGGCATTCGACCGTTTCACCGACCTCCTCGAATACAAGGCCGAGATGGAAGGCATCTCGGTTGAAGAAGTATCTGAGCGGGATACGTCGAAGTCGTGTTCGTGCTGTGGTCGGACGCGTGAGGCGAACCGTGTTGAGCGTGGGCTGTACGTCTGCGATTCGTGTGATACGGTGGCGAACGCGGACGTGAACGGTGCTGAGAACATTCGACAGAACGTATCTCCGAGTCCCGTCACGGATGGCGGTGATAGGAGTAACGGCTGGTTGGCACAGCCATCGACGTTCCTGTTTGACAATGAAACTGGTGCGTTCGTACCTCAAGAACAGGCTACGTCGTAAACCATAATATCCCAACGCGGTCGGGAATCCTCGCCCTTCAGGGCGGGGAGGATGTCAATGCTGCAGTCTCAGCTATCCTGTTTCAGTTGCAACGGTGGTGTGTCTCTCTTCGACGAGACTCCACTCTCTCAAAAGAAACACTAGTGGGACACGCTTCAGTTGCAACGGTGGTGTGTCTCTCTTCGACGAGACTCCACTCTCTCAAAAGAAACACTAGTGGGACACGCTTCAGTTGCAACGGTGGTGTGTCTCTCTTCGACGAGACTCCACTCTCTCAAAAGAAACACTAGTGGGACACGCTTCAGTTGCAACGGTGGTGTGTCTCTCTTCGATGAGACTCCACTCTCTCAAAAGAAACACTAGTGGGACACGCTTCAGTTGCAACGGTGGTGTGTCTCGTCACCTGAACCAATAACGGAGTACTGATTGGATAGATACAGAGCTGGTTCCGTCGAGGAACATTCGACGCAGTGGGGTGGGAGAACCGACAAGCAAGCGAGGCACGAACAGAACCGACAACGGGGCCATCCGAAGAACACTCGACACAGTGGGGTGGGGGGAGAAGAACAGCAGCGACGAATCAAGAACTGTTCCGTCTCCGGTCTTAACCAACACCATCCACCACTCCCTCACTAGTGTTGGTTAAGACCGGAATACCAGCAGCTACCGAGACTACTCGTCCGCTAGCTTACCAGTTTTCGAGGCGGAGCCCCCGGCTCAACGAGTGAGGGCTTCCGACTGGTCGGACGTGCGACGCGAGTCGGCCGGGGAGGGAGCCGACATTCACGACACAATCCACGAGCCAATAGCTTTCCAACTCCCGAATCATTGTATCTGGTCCACAGGCCTATGTGTATGGAGGTGATAACATATGGTGGCGGATGGCGTCCTACACAACCATCGAAGACTGGCGAGATGTCAAAGACGGCTCCGTCATCGATATCACCATCCGACAAACGGAGGACAAGCAGTACCCGAGCGGGTGGGACTACGGCCTACATCTCGGGGACGTCGGCGGCGACACAATCCTCCGCTACGACAACGCCCATGAACGGACGAAAGGCCACGAGCGCCACACCCAGGATACCGTTGAAATCATTGACTTCCCCGGAATGCTGGCGCTCTACGACCGCTTCAAGCGCGAGACCGAGGAGCTGTCGCCTGTCTCATGGGACTGGCCGGAGTAGGACGCATCCAAGAGGGACACACCATGCCCACACTCAAAGTTACCGTCGGCAAACGCGACCGCCTCGATCAGCGCACGCGTAGTCGAATCAAGGCTGCCCAAGAGGGCGAAGATCTCGACGACGCCCAGCCGGTACTGAATTTCGAGTCGTATACTGAACTGAGTCGACTCCTCAGCCCGAAGAACCTAGAGCTGTTGGAGACAATCTCCGAGCACGACCCAGAGAGCATCAGCGAAGCCGCCGAACTGGTGGACCGAGACTACAAACAAGTTCATCAAAACCTCTCTGAACTCGAAGATATCGGCGTCATCACGTTCGAACACAGTGACACCGGCCAAGCGAAGCAGCCGAAGCTGGCCTATGATGGCCTCGAAATCGACATCCCCTTTGCAGGGTCGAACGGGAGCGCCAGCACAGCCGCCCCCTGAACTACCCGCTCTTACTCGATCAGGACTGACGCCGTTCGCTCCTTGAGGGTAGGGCTTCCTGCTTCTATGACGCGCTTTGCAGATACAGGCGTATCCACAGGGAGCGCAGTCTCCACAGGCGTTGATTTGGAGTGTCCCACTCCTACAACTTCGAGACCGCGAGAAAGGATGTTCCACGCCGCGTTCGCGTCCCTGTCAGCCTCAAACCCGCAGGCAGGACAGGAGTGTTCACGGACCCAGAGCGGCTTCTCCGTCGAGACGCCGCACGCCGCGCACTCTTTGGTCGTCCCTCTCGGGTCCACCGCTACGAAGTGCGTGCCTTCGCGGTCGCACTTGTATTCGAGCAGCGAGAGGAACGTTCGCCACGCGGCAGACGCGGTGTTGCGACTGTTCGACGGTGATTCGAGCATCCCCTTCACGTTCAAGTCTTCGACCGCCACGAAGTCGTACTCCCGAGCATAGTACGCCGAGAGCTTGTGCAGGAAGTCGCGGCGCTTCCGTCGGAGGTCGGCGTGACACTCCGCGACGCGCCGCCGTTGCTTCTCGTAGTTGTTCGACCCGTGCTGTTTGCGCGAGAGTTTCCGTTGCTCGCGTTCCAAGCGGTCACATTCGTCTGAGAGGTCGAGCGACCCGACCGCCGCGCCGTCGGTGTCGTGTGCGTACGTGAGAATCCCAACGTCGATACCGACGCACTTCTCGGGGTTCTCAGGCGGTTCGGGTGGTTCACGGTCCATTTGACCCCGAAGGTGGCGAACCACTCGCCCGTCGGTTCCTTCTTGATCGTGACCTGTTTGAGTTTGGCGTCGTCGGGGATGGCGCGGTGGAGCCGAATCGGTATGTCCGCAAGTTTCGAGAGCGACAGGACAGTCTGACCGCCCTTCTTGTCGAGCTTGAAGCCAGACTGACTGTACGTGAAACTGCGGAACTCTCGTGGCGGCTTCCATTTGAGTTGGCCGACGCTGTAGCCGTTCTCCTTGAGCTTGGAGAGGCCTTTGAGGTTGTCGAACAGCCGTTCGACGACGGTTTGGAGAACCTTCGAGTACACGTCGTCGAGGTCGTCCCACCACTGCTTGAGGTCGGGGAGTTCCGACCGCAGGGTGGTCATGGACGGCAGTTCGCCGTGTTCGTCTTGGTACTCGTTGAGACGGTAGAGCGTGTGGTTGTAGAGTTGCCTACAAATGTCTCGGTGGCGGTCCAACTCCTCATGGTGGGAGTCGGACGGCTTGAGACGGTACTTGTAGGCGTAATACATCCGTTACTCTCGTTCCTCAATTAGTTCGTCCAATTGCTCGCGGACGAACGACGAGAGGTTGAGGTGTTGGTCCTCAATCCACTCGTCTTGGTCCTCCCGGATGGTGATTGTCTTCCGTTTCACCGTAATGCACACTATGCACTCTACACGTATAATGATTTGGGTGAGGCGTTGGCCTGTGGGCCGAGTGCCGAACATGTTTGAGTCTCATGCGGCGCTGTATCCCCTCCCTGCTCGCTCCCGTGGGTCGCTCGCTGAGGGAGGGGGCTTAGCGCCTCAATTCAGCTAAACACGACCCCTACACCAGCGGAAAGAGTTATTCTATGTTGGTTCATTACACCAACATAGGGAGCACAGATGGGATCGACGATCATCTACCGGCGGAGCAGGCCGAGTGCCTCGGGGCTTGACCCCGAGGGTGAAGGCCGTAAGCCCCGTTTAACGTGTTCCGTACGCTCGATATACTGCTCAATCGTGTCGGTCGAACCATCACCTGCCGTCCCCACGTAGTACGATTCCTCCCAGAACCCACCGCCCCAAAGATACTCCTCCAAGTACGACTCGTGCTGTTCCCACATCTCCCGCGCCGTGATGCTCTTGACCGTCCGCACAATCTCGCCCGGCGCGTGCTTCGGATGGGTGGAAAGGAACAAATGTACGTGGTCGGGTGAGATGTGGAGCGACAGTATCTCGTAGCCGTACTCGTCGCACACATCCCGAAAACTCGCCTCCAGCGAATCCTCGATTGGTTCGAGAATGGGTGGCGATACTTCGGACACCACACGAAGTGATAGTTGACGTTGTACACCGTGTGATTCGACCGCTTCTCGCCCATATCGAACCCACCCCACCAGCACAGTTAAGTATATCCAAAGGATATACGCAGGTATGGCGAATCGCTTTGAAATCGACGGCGAGGAAGTTCTCGACGGCGAGGTCAAGCCGTTCGGGAACAGTGCCCACGTCACCGTTCCCAAACGCTGGCGTGGTGCGGACGTGAAAGTCGTCCGAACCTCAGAACCCACCGAACAAGACGAAGAATGACCGACGCACAGGCTCTTGTCAAGACGCTGGACTTCCAACTCGACATCCAGAGTGACAACGAGAGCCTGCTGTACGACGCCACCCTCGAAGCCCGCTCGGTGTACAACGAAACCATCCGTCTCGCCAAAGAGGGTGTGGACTGGGACGCCATCCCCGACCGTGTGGCCGACGATGCCAACCTCGTGAAGAACACGACTCAGCGCGTCGTCGCCAAAGCACTCGGCGCGATGGAGAACTACTACGAGTACGACGACTTCGGCAAACCCAGCCACACCAAGGACGGCGCGTACCCGCTTCGTGCGAACTACGAGGAAGGGTACAACCTGTCGCTCACCGACGACGGCAACGTGGCGTTCCGAATCAGCGCGAAGCCGTACAACCACGTCAAGGGCGTCCTCAAAGGGAGTGACGCCCATCTCGACGTTCTCAAGACCGCTCTCACGAGTGACGAGTGGAAGATTGGGACGGCGGAAGCCCTGTTCCACAACGACACTCCTGAGTTGCACGTCAACCTCACCAACACCGAGCAGACCGTTCGAGACAAGCAGTACTCACGGACGGTCGTCGGTGTGGACGTGAACGAAGACAACGTGGCTCTCACCGCTCTTTCCGAGGATGGCATTGAGGACTCGTTGGTTATCGACTTCCCCGAAATCAAGTTTGAACGTCATCGCTACTTCACGATGCGGAAGCGCGTCCAGAACGCGGGGAAGAACAGCATCCACGACACGCTGGAAGGGCGTGAGGAACGGTTCGTCCGCGACAGACTCCACAAGGTGAGTCGTCACATCGTGGAGTGGAGTCGTCAGTTCGAGAAACCGTGTATCGTCTTTGAAGACCTCAAAGAGATGCGCGATAGTATCGACTACGGCACGCGAATGAACCGACGCTTGCACCACCTCCCGTTCCGCGCCCTCCAGTTCTGTACGTCGTACAAGGCCGCGTTCGAGGGCATCCCGACTGCATGGATTAACCCCGAGTACACAAGTCAACGGTGTCCGCTGTGTGGGCATACGGAGCGTGCGAACCGCAACAAGAAACGGTTCAAGTGCAAGGACTGTGAACATCAAGACCACAGCGACCGAGGTGCAAGCGTCAATATCGCCGTCAAAGGCGTAAAGAAACTTGATTGGAATGTGCCTGCTCTCAACAGCCTTCCCACCGTGCGGAAGGTGCGACGGCGGGCATCGGGGGCCGTGGACGCCCCGACCGTGACCCACGACACCGCTACAGGCCACCTTGCCGATGGTGTCGCGGGAGTGTCCGACTAACCTACGGGAAGCCTCGGGACTTGACCCCGAGGCGGTTCACGAAGACGAAGACACGTTCGCCGACGGCTCCAGATACGAGATGATCGCGACCGCCATCCCAAAAAGCGACGACTACCCCGAGGGCGTCAAGTATCGATTCCAGTACATGGCCGAAGACGGTCGAACGCTGCTCCGGTTCGACAACTTCCCGGACCACCCGGGCGTTGACCGCCATCACTACCACACGCCCACCGGCGTCTACGACGACATCGAATACACCGCCCTCAAAGCCCACGCTCAGACGTTCTACGACGAAATGGACGACCGCCGCGAGAGGTGACCCACCATGCCTGACAAATCCAACACACCCGACGACACCGACGACGTCAACAGCACCGACTCCGAGCCCGAGGAGATCGTGATGGACGACGTCGAAGCCGAGGCGGGCTTCCTTGAGGACCGCAACCCCGAGGACTACCCCTCGGTGCTACGGATCACATCCGACTCCGACGAGGCCCACCGCCAGGACGCGCTCGACCGCCTCGACCGCTGGGAAGCCGGCGAGGAGATCCCGCACGTCATTAACTTCCAGAACCCCAGCGACCTCCGAGCGCTGCTCACCGACCGCCGCGTTGAGCTCCTTCGGAGCATCATGGCTGACCGCCCGGATAGTATTCGCCAGTTGGCCGAGCGCCTCGACCGTGACGTCAAGAGCGTCCACGACGACCTGCAGGTCCTCGCTGACTACGACATTGTCCACTTCGAGCAGGCCGGCCGGGCGAAGCGCCCGTTCGTCCCCTACGACTCCATCGAGGTCAGTCTCGAAATCTCGACCTCGACCTCGACCGACGACGCCGCCCCCGCCTGACCAACCTCGATTCCCGTAGTGGAATCCCGTGTCTTCAGGCGGAAAAGGATGGCAACCTAGTGAATGTCACTGTTGACCATCCCCTTAACGATATCTTTGCCGAGAATGGGCCGACAGACATGCAGACCGCCAATCAGTCGAAGATTGGAGACTCGTCGAGAGAGCCAGATTGGTTGTTTGCAGGGTCGATCTCCATCTCTTGGAGGTCCTCGTCAGCGGGCTCGTCGCCGTCTCCGTGGTACCCATCGAGAGCCTCGTCAAGATTGTCGAGTGCGTGCTCTCGGGTGCGGCCCTGGCTGGAAACACCCGTTTCGGTATCTTTGGCGATCCACCATCCGTCGTCTTTCGTGAGTATAGTTGCCGGAATGACACCTCTCGACATACAACAACTCTCGAGGGACCGCTGCAAAAACCTTGTTACCGCTATTATCAACCGCTCCCGAAGTGTTTTGTCATCGACCGGCCTACGAAGGAGTATGGCGCAAGCGGATGCTGGTAATGGGGAGTCACCACGGCGACAGATCCATCTCGTTGAGGAAGCTGATGGAACGTGGTCCGCCATCGATGAGGGTGCCGGGGTGGCCAGCCAGGGGACAACGCGGGCCGAAGCACTGGCGAACCTCGACGAGGCCGTGGCACTCCATGAAGGCGAGATTGGCGAGCCGGTAACGGATGCTGATCTGCGAGACCTCGGACTCGACCCCAACACAGTCCCAGACGAGCCCCAGGAACCGGATGCGCCGTGGTTTTCTGAGTAATTGTGCCGGCTCCATATTCATCCAAGGAACTCGTTGCAGCACTCACAGAGGTGACATCCTCCTCGCCATGAACGGCGAGGCTTCCCCTACAAGGGGAATCCAATCTGGCAGGTTTCAGTCCGAGTAGACCACGAGCGTCATCTGCGAGGATTTCTCGCTCGTCTCGCGGTGGACTGTGGCGCTGTCACAGGCGCTCCCGTCCCGAGGCGAGTCATCGCGTCCGGGTTCCCAACGGACACTCTCTCCCCACGGGTTAGCGCGACGGGCGATATTCGCCGCCGCGTTAATATCTGCTTGGAACTCCGAGACGTGGCAGTCGTCGTGCGGACACACGAACTCCGCTTGTTCAACCCGCCGACCGAGACGCCCACACGCGTGGCAGGTCTGCGAGGTGTACGCCGCGTTGACGTACTCAACACGAATCCCTGCCTCGGTCGCTTTGTCTTCGATGCGACCCTGCAAGCGGGCGAATGCCCAGTTGTGGAGGCGACGGTTCATCCACTTGCTGTAGTCGAGATGCTCGCGGATGTACGACAAGTCTTCGAGGACGATAACCGCGTCCTCGAACTGTCGGGCATATTCGACGGCCTCCCGAGACGCCTTCTCGACAATATCTGTCAGGGCGTTCTGGTAGTGGTCGAATCGTTCGTCAATCCGCCACTGGGCGGCATCACGCTCTTGGAGTCGCTTGAGCGTGGTGTGCATCTCTTTGCGAAGGTGTCGCGCTCGACTGCCGCTGACGAGCATCGGCTTCCGTGGCACGTCGCGTTTGAGGGCACAGCCCGTAATCAACGCGCTCTCACCGACGTCGAAGCCGATGTACGTCGGGTCGTCCGACTCGGTCGGTTCTGCGACCGAGTATTCGACGGTGACGTGCAACTCCCACGACGTGCGGTGTCGCTGGAGGCGTAGTTCGCCCGCCGTCGCGTCGCCGTCAAGCAGGTCGCACCAGAGTGATTCCTGTTCGGGATTGATCTGAAGCGGAATCCAGAAGTTCGTCCCGCGACCGGGTTGCGGAACCTGCCAGACGAAGCCGTGGTCACGCTCCGCCGAGTGGTCGAATGTGGCCGCTCGATTGACGAGCCGAACTGGATGCTCGTCGTCCAACTCCTCGGCGTTGTACGTATCCCGAAGCTTCGGGACGTAGGACTTGAGCGCGTCCTTGGCCTGATACGGCAGGTCGTAGGGCGTCACGATGTCGTTGACGGCTGACATCGTGTTCGCCCCCGCGTCGAATGCGTCGTGGAGTGCGTCGTGGTAGGTGTCCAAGAGGCGCTGTAGGCGTTGCTCTTTGCCCGTGGTGGGTGTTGCGAGCGTGGCCTGTAGCGTCTTCGTCACCGTCTCGGACACACCCGTAGAAACAACGTAGATAAAGTTAAGTGTGGCGGAGGGCAAGAATGACTCATGCCTCACATCAACTTTGAAGTAGACGAGAAACAGTACAAGTCTCTGAAAGAGACAAAGAAGCGCCACGGTCTGACGTGGAAAGGAATGCTACTCCACGCGCAGAGGGATTTGGATTCCGACAGTGCCGATTGAGCGGTGGAATGCGTAGTCAAGTGACGCGATTCCCCACCCGGCCTAAAGGCCGGGGTTCCCTCGCTGATTAAAGATAGGCACCAGTTGAGCCTACTCTATGCCGGTTTATCCCACACATCAGATATCGGATATCTACCACCACCTGGCACTGTCTAGTTGAGCAGATTTTGGTAACGTAGTGTCTCACACTGGGTATACTGGAATTGAAACGGGTGCGATTCTTGATTATACGCTGAACAGGCGCAATCCCACGGCGTTCACGCCGTGGATACGCGCCGTCACTCGGTGATACGTTCCACCGCCAATTGCAGAGCTGAGTTTCCAATCCATACGTTGAAGTGCCAAAAACTGCTAGACAGCAGTAAGGCCAGGTCGGAACGGCGCGGATTCCGAACCGTCCTTCGGAGGCGGTCTATCCGCCACTCAATGAGACAGTATCCGAAACGCCGACGCGGTGAACACGAATCCTCGAAGGGTTCGCCGTGTGCCCGTCGGCCTGAGCAAGCCCGACGATACCTCCAAGTCCGTTGAACTGTCAGCGACTCCCGGCTGGCAAAAACAACAGCTGGGAGTCACCGACGCTGAGGATAGGAGTACCAGCCGCTTGGCACGGCTAACCAGCCACCGACCACGACGACTGGGTTAGATGTGAACTCCCGTAAAGTGGCGGCATCCATGGTTGCAAACCTGGCACTCCCACCGCTCGGGATTCCTCCACCTTCAGGCGGAGGAGGATGTCAAGCTTCTGAGATACTCTCCGTCTCGTTCGTACGCAGTCCAGAAGTGAACTCTCCTTGGGACCACAGCTGTCTTTCAGACAGTCGAAATCAGCCGATTTGCCTCAACTAGACAGTGCCCACCACCTCCAAGAGTGTAAGCGAACCCACGGCTAAAGCCCTGTCTCTTACCCACAACTCCTATCGCTGTAGTTCGCCGAGAAAGAGGCCAAGATGCAGAGCGGTTCACGGAACCGGCGGTCTGACGTAGACGATGAGAGTGAGCGATGTGAGACAGATGTCTCTGGCAAGGTTCGTGAGGAGTTCCAGTCTGCTGAGTTTGGTGACCAACGGCTTACGAAGCGATTGATAGAGGTCGGAGATCGGCTCGGCAGGGCACCTGCCGAGTCGATCCCAAACGCGTGCGAAGACTGGGCCTCCACAAAGGCTACGTACCGATTTTGCGACAACGAGCGTGTGGATCCGAACGAGATTCTTGATGCACATAAGCGAGCACAACGGTCACGAGTGCAGGACAACGACGAGCTCTTGGTCGTCTCCGACACCACTGAACTCGTCTTTCCGAGACATCCGTCGAAGGAAGGGCTTGGCGACATCGGCAACTCCAAGACAGATCTTGAAGGCGTCAAAGTTCACTCGACGATTGGACTTGATCCACAGACTCACCGCATGACGGGGGTCATCGATCAGCAATCGCTGATCGAGGACCAGCAAGCCAGCACGAAGCACGATGCGAATGGAAAGAACGAGCCAGTCGAATTAGAGAGTGAACAGGAAAAATGGATTCGGGGAGATAGGCAAGCCAGCGACTGGCTTGCCGAGGAGGTTCGGCCGATATTCATCCACGACCGAGGAGCTGACGCATTTGCCTTCTACCGCGAAGTTACAGACGACTTGGACGCTGGATTCGTCGTCCGTGCGAATCAGAACCGGTGTATTCAGACGCCGTCCGGAACGGACGGCCGTCTGATTGACTGGAGTGAAGACCTTCTTGAACAAGGTCGCACGTCTATCGAGATTGACCAAGGGAGCGGAAGAGAGGCCAGAGAAGCTGAGCTACTCGTCAAAGCCGGTTCATGTGAGTTACTCCCTCCAAAGAACGATTCAACTCATACGGATCCAGTTGAGGTAAACGTCGTCCGAATCGACGAACTTGGAGAACAAGATGACCCGATTCAGTGGGTGTTACTCACCACTGAATCGGTCGATACGTTCAGTGATTCGCTGAGGGTGGTAGAGTCCTACCGCGCCCGATGGACGATCGAAGACTGGCACAAGGTGCTGAAAACTGGATGCCGAATCGAGGAACGCCGGCTAGAAACATGGAAACGTATGGAGGTCTTGTTGAGTGTCTACTCGGTAATTGCGTGGAAGGTGCTGGAGTTGCGGGAACTTGCTCGGGGAGAGACATACTACTCACCTGATGTCCTTCTGAGCGAGACTGAACGGTCAATTCTGGAAACGAAATTTCCAGAATTGACCGACAATGGGGATCAAGCGTACGCAATTGCGGTTGCGAAGATCGGTGGCTACCTTGACCGAAGTTCCGATCCACCGCCTGGTTGGGAGACGATGTGGAAAGGTCTCAAGAAACTTCAGACCTGGGCGGAGGGATACGAACTGCACTCCTGAGACTTATGGGTAAGAGACAGGGCTAAAGCCGTGGGCTTTCAGCGTGGACTCCCACTCTGGCCGACACTATCGGCAGGAGGTTCATACCCTCCGTTCGTGTTCAACGTCCCGCTGTTCAAGCGCACGCCTACGGGTGCGCCTCCACCGGCGCCAGTTTGGGTCCGGCGGAGATACCGTAATCCAATATTTTTCGCGGCGTTGTAGTCGGCGTGGTTCTGGTAGCCGCATTTCAGGCACTCAAACGATTCACGCTCACGATTATCCGGGTGCGTGAACCCACACGTCGAGCATCGCCGTGAGGTATTCTCCGGGTCAACCTGCTCGACGTCGATCCCGTACTCAGCGGCTTTGTATTCGACGTACTCGTAGAGGCGATTGAACGCCCACTTGTGTCCCCACGACCCTCCAGTGCGTTCCCGAATGTCGGTTAAATCCTCAAATGCAATCACCGAACAGTCGTGGTCACGGGCTTCAGCCACCAACTCGTTCGAAATGCGGTGGAGCGTCAGTTTGAACCGCCCTTCCTCTTTCCGCCCCACTGCCTGCATATTCTCGTGTGCCCAGCGTGTGCCGTGTTCCTGTAAGTCACCACGCCGGGTCTCGTATTCGCGGCGCCAGTGGTCGAACTCATCACCCGTCCAGAACGTCCCAGTCGAGGCAACTGCAAGATTATTCACGCCGAGGTCAACCCCGAGAATTGTTCTGTTCTCGGTGGCATCCTGTCCTGGCGTGTCAGACTCCACGTCCGTCTTGCAGTGGATGTGAAGCATCCAGTTGCCGTTCGTGTAATGCAGTTCTGCCCCGGTGGTTTCGTACTCCTCGGAGAAGAAGTATTCTGCGTGGGGCGTGTCTCGTTCCTCGTCGGGTAGCACGTAGTCGGCTTCGATGCGACCGTCAACTGTTGCCAGCGACACGTAGTCATCGTGGAACGTCGCAGTGCGGTGGTCATAGACGAGGTGTGGGCTAGTGAAGTGGGGCATCGACGCCTTCTTGCCTTGCTTCCACTTCTTGACCACGCTCTTGGCGGCGTCAGCGGCCTTGTTTCGCGCCGCTTGGACGTGATTGCTGTGCAACGGTGTCTCCTCGCGCACGTCCTCGTAGGTGTCGTCGTGGAGCGTTGTCTTGCTCGTCGTGACGTATTCGCCGTCGAAAGCGTGGCGCGTCACGTAGTTAGCGGCCCACAGAAACTCGTCGACCGTGTCTTCGAGGAGCGCGGCGTCGTCACTGTCCACGTCAAGTTTTACGGGGACAGTACGCCGCTTCTCCATACTTCATATGGGTGTTTGATGGTTGAAAAGCATTAGGGAGTCGACCCTGCCATTGTCGGTGGGTTGTTGCACGGAGCGAACGCGCTTCCTCCCACCCGTAAACGGATGGGTTTCCGCGCTGTTACCGCTATGACTCCCAGGTATTGATTCGGTGAAGGCACGAGTGCGCCTCCACCGCTCCGCGGGCGCAGAAAAACACGGCCGCAACCGAGCGCATATGCTTCGAGCGGTTTGAACGGTCAGCTATCTACCACGTGCTTCCCACTCTGGGCGTGGTGTCGGGGACGGGAGTTCGTCAACCAGAGTTCGAAGTTCGTTCTCTGTCGTCCACGGGACGCATCGATCGTGGAGTTCGAATTTGCGGAACTTGTTGAGATGGACCCAACTGTACGTTGCCGGCTCTTCGTCCTCATCTGCCCGGTCGTCGATCACCTTCCAAACCTCCTGTTCGTCGATGTCAAGACCGCTCTCTTGGGCACGATCAACGAGCGACTCGACCTTTGATTGGACTTCATCCGTCGATAACTCGTCCGCGAATGCAATCTCGAGAGCGATCTGAATGACGTGGTCTTTCGAGTGAAGGTTCTCGTCAGTCACCCATGCGTAATCGCGCGGGAGCACGTACGACTTGTCGAAATATGGCGGGTCATCGATCTCGCCTAATTCCGGTGCTTCACCGCCGCTCTCCTTCTCGAAGACACCGACGATGTAGTCGCTGTATGTCGCGAGCAATGAAAACATGATATCGAACGTATTGAGCCGGTCAGTCGGCAGTTCGAGGAGGTCACCCATGATGAACGGGTAGGCGCCGAGTTGCTTCGTGAGTTCGTTCTGGACGGCGCGAAGCCGGCGGAGATAGGGGTCGCGATAGCTCCCGAGGATGAAATACGAGGTCCGCTGACTCCAGAGATACGGTAATTCGCGCTGTGTGAATCGCCAGATCTCTCGTTTCTCTGCTGGTTCAAGTTCGATACCCCCGATGGCCTCGTGAACGACAGTCATGATGTCTGCAGCATCCGGCGGCGGGCTTGGATCGGTCATTAGCTGCCGATTCAAACTACAACACCTTATCCCTTCTGAACCACTTTTGTTTTCTTCAGATTGACCAACTTGGTCTACCCTAACTGTTATATCGCCCCGCCTCGTACCATCACATATGAGCGAGAGCGACACTAGCGCGGCCGATGCGGGGCCGTTTGCGGAACAGCAGCGGCTGTTCAAGTTGCTATCCCAGGATACGCGTCATCTCATCATCCAGGAGCTACTGGGCCACCCCGCCCATCTGATGTCGCTCGCCGAACTCGAGTATATGACCGGGAAGAGTCAAGCGGCTATCAAAGACCAGCTGGAGACACTGATCGACGCCGGGCTGCTCGCACGCTACACGTACGAACCGAATGAGCGCACACGTGATCTCCCCGCTCAGTTCTACGGCTTCACCAAGCGAGGCGTCGAGGTCCTCCACGACTACAAGTATCTCCGTGGGCTTCCGGTCGCACGCGCTTTCTACGAAAACACGCGGAAAACCGAGAAAATCGAGCGCCACGAATCGGCACCCCGCCCGGAGCTTCCGGACGGTGTCGCGGACGCACTCGACTTTGACGAGCCCGAGCTCGACGCCGGTGATCGTGACATAGACCGCTAGCTCGTCGTCGAATAGCACCGTTCTCAACGCCGGAGCGGAATATCCCAATTTCGAGATTGCTCCGCCTTCAGGCGGAAAAGGTTGTCAACCTAGTGAATTAACCACCAGCAACTGTTCTCGTCGGCAATCCTCGACGGGTATCTCTCACACGCCCAACTATTTCGCCGAGCCAGTAACAAGCATTGACGAACGGGGTGGACGTTTTTACCATCACAGTTCCAAGACCTGGTACCGATGGGGGTGTTCGACGAACTACTCGTCGAGGACGGCGTCGAGTTGCCGAAGTTCCCACGCGAACGGAGCGCGTCCGAGATCGAGTGGCAGACGAAAGAGATCGGTCGGCCAGCCATGCAAGCGTACAAGCTCACCGCGGACGGCCGCTTGCTGCGGCGGGAACGCGAATACCGCGAGAAAACCCCCGAGGAGAAGCACGCCGAGGCCGCCGAACACGGCTTCGACTCGTGGGACGAGTACGTCTCGTTCTGCGAGGGCGCGGAGCCACAGGCACTCCTTGAGCGCGGCATCGGCATCGCCGGTCCGGGCGAGTCGACCGTCGACGAGGAGTTCTGGCTCGACCACAATATGCATGGGAGCTTCGAGTTCCACGGGAGCAGCGACGGCGTCGAGGACGGGTTCTCCTGGTCGTACGAGGCGCGGTTCACGCGCGGCGACCTCGACGCAATCGTCTTCCTCGGCGAGCGAGGCGGCGGCGGGCCCGACGACTACAAGCCGGATGAGCCCGCCACTGTCCGGTTCTGACCGCGACATCGTCGTCCATCAAGGTCGAGCTGGCGCGTCAACGTGCACACGTCGCCAGCCTCAGGGCGAGTGACCCCGGTGGTCTCGCGTTCGCCGAGTGCGCACTCACGATCGGATGTTGGTCACGCGTCGAATCCCGCTGCCCGTCAAACTATGCTGGTAACGCGCTTCAGTCAGCTACCCATTTCCAGAGTCAGTCCGACCGGTCTCACTACGTTCTTCGTTGGCGCCGAGCAGCAACGACCGTTCCTGCTCAGTCGGGTCGAAGTCAATCACCTGTTTCTCGTTGAGCATTGCCTCCACCGTGATCCTTCTGCATTCACCATCGATACCAAGTGATTCGATGCTGACGGTTTCCGGGTCGAGATCTGGGTCGACACCGCGGCGTGGCTCTCCTGTATTAGTGTCCACTTCGGGTTCGTTGGACACGGCGGTCGACTCACGAGGACGAACCTCGTGGAGCGTCGGTGGTGTTGAGTCGTCGTCGCAACTGGCGTCTCGACGAAGAGTGGTTCTTCGGCGACGACACCTCGAGAATCGAGAAGTATCGACGCCACGAGCGAACCACTCGGCCTGCTTGCTGGTCAGGCGTACCTGATTCGTCAACTCTCTGGCCATACGTTGTCATGACGCGGATGGCTAGTCATAACAGATTTAGTGTGCCAACCCGAACAGGTAGGTACGATGGCGACGGGGAACGACAAAATCCAATTCCGAGGGGAAACAGAAAAAGAAGCGAGTTACCTTGTCGATCAGATGCGGCTCGGCGGCATCAACATCAGCGAGCTCGCGCGGCGGGGACTTCGGGCGAAGCTCCGCGAATCCCTCTCCGATGAGGAGAAAATCCACTTGTACCAACAATATAAACAGGGCGAGATCTCCGAGGATGTCGCAGAAGTCCTGCTTGGGGACGGGCTTGCCGAGATCGAGCGCGAACAGGACGCGTTCGAGGACGCCATGGCACTCGACACGGACGACATCTACCAGTCCTGATTGATGGGCAGCAATGCGCGACATCCGGTCCTCGTCGATACAGATGCTCTCATCGCGGTCGCCAATACAGAGTTGTGGCCAGCGATCACTGAGACGTTAACCCTCACGACGACGAACGTCTGTCTCCAAGAACTCACCCACCATATCCGGGAAACCTCCGAGTACGCGGCCGACGGAACACAAGACAACTGGGTATACGAGGGGAGCAAAGCAGCACGGCAACCGTTCGAAGACGAGAGCAACGGCGCATTCACTGTCGTCCCGTGTGTGCCACGGCCACACGGCGAGGATGCTGGAGAAGAGTCGCTGCGCCGGGAAATCGTCCAGCATCCGGACGAGTACACCCACGCAATTTTGATGGACAAGCACGGGCGAATCGCGCTCAATCGCGCCTTCGAAAGCGCAGAGACTGCTGGACAAGCAGTTGCCCCACCATTTCTCCTCTATCTCCTCTACGATGCCGATGCGTGCACGAAAGCGGAATTCTGCCGGGCATGTGGAGAACTACTGGAGGGAGAGGGCTGGACAGGCTACCAAGCAGTGGAAGCCGCCTGGAACGCTATCCCAATCAATTGTAGCGAATTTCTCCCCGACGACCTCCTCCCCGACGAATAGCCCGACACCACCGAGTTTCATAGGCGGAGCAGGCTAAGTGGCCTCGGCGCTTGACTCCATAGTGCTCCAAGTTTGTCGAGGACATCTCCGGTGCTGACGTATGTTAGGGTGTTTCTGTCGTCTCGACGGGGTCTGTAAGGTCGACGCAGAGAGCATCGGTATTCGGCCACCACTCTGCGATGTATTGAGTCGTAGTCGTGTGGTGGTAGTTGTGTTGTTGGAGGAATCTTCGACAACTTACTTCGCCAGTATATCCTGTATCGTCGATTTTGTATGCGTACTCTGTAATTTCACTGGATGATTTTTCAGTATTGACGTCTACTGGTCGCACGAAAATGAGATCTAAGTCTTGGTGTGTCCCAAGGCGGACATACTCAGCTGCGGTAAACTGTGACTGATAAATGGCTGCGTTTACTCGTAACTCGTCGTCCTGAGAGATGGTCACGGTTCCCGTAGTTGGTTCTTTTGTGGAGGTCTGATCGGCCATTGTTAAAGAGAGACAATCGACAGTCGTTTGACGGTCATTACGTGGGTTCAGTCTCGTCTTCGGTTTCTGTTTCCGTGGCTGACTTGATCTCACTGCGGTCATTAAGCCCGTAGATTAGTGGCTCTTTGAGGACTTCCTCGGAGGGGATGTTCCAGTTGTCGGGGAAGATCGGCTTGGTGTTGAGTCCGGGGAGGTCTGGGGAGACGAGTCCGCGTGGATAGCGGAAAGAGATTCCGGGATAGCTTTGCTCCATTACACCTTCCACTGAAATACGCTCGCGCTCGTAGTAATCTTTCCTGTAGGTGCCATATTTATTATTCCCTGGGTGGCCGTGGGCGCTGAGTTGCTCGATCCAATTTTTGATGAACGGACGGCAGTCCCGTTCAAGGAGGGGGTCGTCGTTTTCGTGTTTGACGAGGAACGTCTCGAAGGCCTGCTGGTGGCTTTTTTCGTTCCGGGTGGAGGCTTGTTCGACGTCCCAGTGGGCCGTCATGTCCTGTTGGACGAGCTCGTCGGTGTCTGGGTCATAGCAGTAGAGCGCCTCCACAAACCGGAGATAGCTCAGGTCGATGGGGCGGTGACACCGTCGTAGTGTGGTGTTTTCGATGTCGTCTTCCTCGTTGTAGGTCTGGACGGGTTTTCCGTATTTGTTTTCGACGACGTAGTGGTCGTCGTCTTCGTAGTATCGTGGGAGGTTGTACTCGAAGGCCTCGAAGGGCGCTGTGGCATCTCCGCGGACGAGGACTTTGCCGTCGTGGATGAGCAGGTATTCACGGTCGCAGGTGAGCCACCAGTTGGCTTCAGAGACCCCGTCGGGCAACAGCAAGGTTTTGTCGTCGACGACGATCTTGCCGGAGCAGTTGTGGAGCTCGGTCTTGGTCGGGTCACGGTGCTTCATCGGGACGGCGAGGCTGTTGAGCGCCCATTCACCGAGCGTATCGAGGGATTCGGTGCGGCCGTCATCGTCTGTTTGCGGGACCATGACGGTGATCGTTTTATACCCCCAGACGGCCTGCCGGATGAGATTCGTATAGAAACTCCCCGCCTTTGATTTTGTTCGGTATTCGACTTCGACAGCAAAGATTTCGCCATCGTCACGACGCACCCAGAGGTCCGGACGCGACCCGGTGTCCTGGGTGACGATGACGACATCGTAGCCCTCAGTCTCGAAGGCAACAGCAACGTGTTTGATCGTATCCCAGTGAACCTCGGTGCCGTCGTTGGCGGTTGTCGGGTCCTGGTCGAAGTCGCTGTCTTCGATTGGCGCAGTAACACCGATTGTCACCTCATCGGGGAGAATTTCGTCGGGATCGATGCCGACATCAGTGATGTCGAAACCGGTCGCTTCCGGGGCCTTTCGCCAGGGGTCGATACCCGGGTCGATTGTGCCGAGTCCGACGTAGTGTTCGAGGTCGATCTCGCGGGCGAGGAGGCTCGTAAACGCGCAGCGGTCTTCAAGCGTATCGGATGCGCCGTACTGTCCACGCCGCATATTGTCGAATTCAGCTTCACCAGTGATCAACGATTGACCTGCACTAAAGTGCGGCAGGTTGCTGTCATCGGCGGGCATCACGGTCTCCTCATCTAGCCACGAGGTGGTGTAGCCGTCATCAATGACCGAGAGACTTGATGAGACCCCCAGTTTAGCAAACGAGTCGGCAGGGTCACACTGCCGCCCGAACCGGAGGCACTCAGCGTACTCACTCTCGGTGCTGATCTTGTACTCGGGATTAAACAGGAAGACGCGGACGGCGACCTGGTACTCGTTGCTCTCTGGAAGGCCACTCGACTGGCGGTACAGCGCGTGATAGAGGAACGGTTCCCCGGCGAGGTCCTCGAAGAGGGCGTTTGCGTCCGCATCGGAGACCTTCTCGCGGCCGGCAGGCTTGCGGTTGCGATGTTCCATCACGAGTCGTGTTCCAAGCGCCGGCGATGAGCCGAAGGCGTCCATCGGTAAGACACCGATACGAATCTTGAGTGCCTCCGGGAGCTCGCTTTTCAGTTTGCTGTACGTGGTGTGAAGTGGTTCCGGGAGTGAGTCCGGCCCCTCCACGGGCGCGGTGGCTTTTGTTTGAACTGTAGACTGTCGAGATGGTGTATACGCTCGGAACGCGTACATCATCCCGTCAGTGACTGGCAACGCGAACTCTTCGACTTCGTCTATCTCGAAATTATCTCCCCTATTAGACCCCGAATTATCGTTGTCGAATAGGTCAGAAATCACGACTGTGCCGCGCTTTGGCCCAGATTCGAAGGTTTCAACCATTGAAGCAGGGACCTTCACAAAGACGACTTTCGTGCGGTCGAATTCCTGTGTCTCAAGCGCTGACGGCCGGATACTGATGCTGTGCTGGTACGACGGGGGTTGGCTCTCCGCCCCTGGCTTTTGGTCTGACCGCGATTCTGATTTAGTCTTTGACATTATGGTGTGTGCTCAATGTAGCCGCTAGTCGCCGGACATCGACAGTGGGACAGCCCACGCCCGGTCAAAGAGTTGTCGCAGGCCGTCCCCGGCGCGCCCGACCCTGACGTCTTCGTCAGTTTCCAGTACCTCGTTAATCACCGTTTTCGGTTGGCTACAGTCTCGTGCCTGCAGTTGGCGAGAGACGACCTCGGTAAACTCGTCGTAGTCAATCGCCGCCGTGGGCGATTCGACCGTCCGCTGGGCGAGCACTTCGTTGACAACCGTCACGGTCTGCTCGTAACTAGATTGGTCGTCAAGATTTATCGCTCGAGGCGCCTCGTTCACCGGTGACAGCCCGTCACCGGAGGCATCCGGGAGCGCGTACACGGTACTCTCCGTGAGCGGTGCCGCCAACGGGACGACCAGAGGAGGGTTTATTGGACGCCAAGTAGTTGGATCGGGACTTGTCTGGGAGTCAGTAGCCGGTGCGACGGCCGGACGTGCTTCCTCGACGACCTGTTGTTCGACGTCGATCCAGGCACTATCGTTGAGCGTGACGGTCCCCTCTCTGAGGTCGTAGGTCGCTATGACGCGTTCATCGTGCCGTAGCTCGCAGACGCGAGAACGGTCCGCTTCGGCGTCAGTCCCACGGATACACCAGGTTGGCGAGGTGGTCCCAGCTGCAGTGACAGCCACTACTCCATCATGCTTGAGAACGTCCGTCCGGCTGAAGGGACGGATACCGTTGGCAGTACGTCCAGCTACAGGGGCTTCGAGCCACCTGTTGACGCGAGTCGCTGTCACTTCATCAGGGGCGACGATCACGTGGGTCGACTCGCGCTTGGTGGCGTTATACGCCGTCTGGATCGCCCGCTCGGGGACTTCCGAGGTGGTAAGGATGGTCACATCCACTGGATCATCGTCAATATAACAGTGGAAATCGACAGCTGGGTAATCATCCGCACGCGCGTAACGTACATGAGTGATGCCGGGCGTTGCGGCTAAGGCATCGCCCACGACGGACGACATCGGTGTATGTGGTTGGTGCTTGCTCATTGGGTTCTGGGGGGTCGACCCCCTACGACCACCATCGAAAGGGATTACAAAAACCGCTGTTAGAGTTAGCGGATTCAGAACTAAATCCACGGAAACCCACAGAAGTAGTTGAAAACACCCACAGAAAACCCGTCATCCGCCGAGAGTTCTCCCCCTCATCTTCCCGTGATCTTCATTGCTTGCGCCCGTGATCTTCACGCGTTCTTCATTGCTTGCGCCCGTGATCTTCACGCGTTCTTCATTGCTTGCGCCCGTGATCTTCACGCGTTCTTCATTGCTTGCGCCCGTGATCTTCACGCGTTCTTCATTACTTGCGCCCGTGATCTTCACGCGTTCTTCATTACTTGCGCCCCTCAATCCTCATCACTCGCACCCTTGAGGAGAACGTGAATCTGACTGGGTATCATCGCTCACCAAGCAAATCCTTGCCGCCCGCTAGTCTGAGGACATACGATGTGCAGCCTGAAACTAGAGAGTGCTACCTCCGCAGATCGCTATTGCTGGTTCATTCGGACGCTTCACGCCAACTGAATCGGCAGAAATCTTCGAACGATTGTAGGGGCGCCGCGTATTTCTTGTCGAGGCAATAGTGAGTGATTGATAATTCTGAGCTCATGCTCCGTATGGTCCTCACTAAACGTGGACTCGACGTGCGGCTGGCTGGCGCCTCTCCGTAGTCCGTCTTGCATACCTCTGCCCGTGCTCTCCGTTTGTATTTCTCTGCGTCTTCTGTAATTTCCAGCCCAGTGCAGGACCATCCTCAAGTTGGTCTAAAATCGTTTTGTACTGAGTTGAGCTGTGCCGTGGTAGTGCTAGCCGCTGGTGCTACTAGCGTGAACGGTGACACCGTACGGAGTTCAAATCTTCGGGAGTACCTGTCCTCTGTCATGGTGGTTTGGCGCTGTATCTGATTGTGCTTCAAAGTGTGCGTCGACGTTGCGGGAGAGTTGCGTGAGAGTTTATTCGAGACTGCGTACCCCTGCTGGAAGAGTTGCGCGGGGGTTTTCTCGAGAGTGTGTACCTCTGTTGGAGGTGTTGTGCGAGCCATTTGTTGCGTGAGTGTTGGTGGTTCTGTAGCGGTGGATTAGCTATTCGTTGAGAGGGTGTCATAGAACTCTTCTCACACCGTGATGATCGTACTTCCCGGATTGTCTCCACGTTCGTAGTTGGTGATAGCGACGACGAGGCGAAGGCACAGGGCAACAAACACCTGCGCCCGTGCGTGGACGCGGCCTCGGGCGTGCGTTCGCCCGAGGCCGCAGTCCTTCACTGATTCGTTGGTTCGTTCGACTCCAGTACGGCGGTTGTACGTCTCATCCAACGTGGACTGCTTCAGCTGAACGTCCTCGCTGTGTTCGGTGATGCGGTCTTCGACCCTGTACTCGATGTCTTTCGGGTCGTCAGTGTTTCGCGCGTTGTACGGAGCAACTGGCACGACCCCTGCGGCCAGCAGGTGGTCGTGCCAGTCGAGCGTGTCGTAGGCGCTGTCACCGACCATCCAGATCGGCTTGGCGACGGCGAGCGCGTCACGCGTGACGCGCATCGCCGTCTCCTCTGGCGCTTGTTTACTCTCTGTGAATTCCGCCGCGATTGGGATTTTTTGCCCGGTCGAGACGATCGTACAGCCGTAGCCGTAGTAGTACTCGTCGTCGGTTGGATCGTAGCACTTCGACGCGTCTTGATCGGCAGGCATCGCCCTCACGTCCGTTGAATCGATACAGTAGGTCAAGTCGAGCAGGCCGCGGACGGCGGCCTGCTCGACGAGTCGGTCAAAGACTTCGTCGACGACGTGTTCGAGGTCGGTGAGAAAGCGATCGACCGCGTCTCTCGACGGCGGTCGATCGAAGCCACAGCTCAGCCAGACAACCGTGTTCCGAAGCTCTCGTTCAACTGGACGAATTCCATAGATGTCCTTGTAGTAGCAGTGGAGGAAGCCACGCATCAGCTCTGGTGGTTCGTGCTCTCGTGTTCGCCCCGTCTGCGCCGGGGCGAACACGTCGAACTCTTCGAGAAACTCGAAGGAGAGGTGCTCAAACAGCGCTAGCGTCTCGGTCTCCGCGACATTGAAGAACGTCTCTACCGAAGGATCATCTTGCAGGGTCGCTGAGGCCATACCATCTCAGCATTCACCCTGCTCTTTGGTGTGGGAATCGTTCTATGACACCCTCATTCGTTGAGTCTATGATGAGGATGGGATAGTGTTGTACGGTGCCGAGCGTGGGCTTGGGTAGCGATACGTTCCGTGGAACGCTGCATCTGTTACTGCTAGGACGAGGCTATGTCCAAGCTCTTCTTGTAATGTCTATTTCAGGGAGCGGGCTGCGTTTCGACCCGGGTGTGGAACGGATCTCATGTGACTGGAAGCGGCTGTGGGGCACGGTGGGTGGCACGGACAGAGCTGTGAGGGACCCGCCCCTCTAATCGCCAGACGGAAGCAACTTCGAGGCACCCAACACCGACTGATATAATACTAATAAACACGCATTACTGCCGGGCGAACAGATGACTAGAACAACCACCCCAGGAGGGCCCCCAGGATAAACACATACTCCAATTTTCAGATAGCATCCCGGCTTGAGACAGGTCCAACTGACACCCCCTATTTGGACGGCCGCCAGTGGTTGAACGACACTCGAGACTAGTCCCCATCAAGCGTCGTCAACCAAGTGCTAGTCCATCAGCGGTCCAAGTGTCGGTTTGTCTTTGTCTGTTCTGCCAGCGGCAGCGTAGTCCCGACGGTGGCGCAGAATGCAACTGGTCCGTCCCCGGTTGGTAGCAAACGAGATACGTAGGTGAGTACTCGAACACCACTCGAGTGAGGCCACCGACACCGGACCGGGTTCGAAATTGATGGCTTGATCTGGTCGTGACAGACACCGGCTGATCGGCTCAGTGTCTTTGGTGTCTGTTTCTCGGCCCAGTAGTGGTCGTGGGACATCTCGCGGGGAACCACTATCGACGGCAGATTATGTAGTCGTGGTCCCGTGAGGGGTGCGGTGGCTGTTCGTGACGTCGTTGAACATATCCTCAGATTGATCGTGGACCGTGCGTCCAAGCAGCGAGTAACTCGTGCCGTTTTGATTGGTCGGTGGGACGGTGCGTCGCTACTAGGTTCTCGCTTGGGTTCGGGTTGACTCCACCTCCGTAATGGCGAGTGGGGGTGGGTGAGGAGAGACTGGTGTCTTTCGAGTCTCCGTTTAAGTTGGCGTGCTGATAGGACAAATTGGGGATCCCCGTGAGCAATTTATCGTGCTAATAGTTGTCAATACCTGCGGTCGACAGGTGGCCCACTGTGTCGGTTCAGGTCCTGTCGTTCGTGTTGGGCTCTCGTCATGAGTGCCGACCAACGTCACTTCGAAAGTGACCACGAATCAACACAAGGGGATTTGCCAGTTGGATATATTATCGTTCAATCGATTGAATCACTACTAGTAGAAAACAACTGGGAACTAGTACCCCTGCTTCGACGCCCTCCTCCACCCGAACACGCCATCCCAAAACCGTCCAGAGCACACTCCTAACCCCCGTTATTCCGAGACAACCCACCCAGCCTCACCCCCACTCGACTGCTCGTTATACGGATGCCGACGCGTACTCCCACTAGACGCTTTCTCATCCCACTCAATCGCATCACGAACGTCCTCCCGGTCTATCGTCTCACGAGCCGGCGGCCGATACGTAAGCCCGATCTCCTCAAGCTTCCGTGGCAAATACTTCGCCGCGTACTCAACACCAAACTCGGTTCGTAGAATCGACTCAACGGTATCAGTCGTAACCGGCTGCCGACGCTCAACACACTCAAGAAACGCCGCCTCTTCCGACTCCGAAAGCTTCGGTGGCCGCCCACTCCCATAATCCGGAAGCAACCCCGCAAGACCACCATCATTCCACCGATGCACCCACCGATACCCAGTCGACTCAGACCGCCCCACACGACCAATCGCCTCCGGAACGGAATCCCCCCGAAACAGATTCTTAACAAACACCAACCGCCGAACCCGCTCCTCGCTATCCGCCGCCTGCAACTCCTGATCTAACTCCGCCTCAGAAAACCACCGCTCCACTACTAGTGAATCACTCATGAACACCATTTAATTCCCAATCCTTTTCTAAAACTGTTATCCCAGAACCGCGTTGCCCCCAGACCACTTCACCAACCACAACCAGCAGTCCCATCAAAACCAAACCAGTTCGCTGCCACAACACCATCCGAAACCAGTCTCGCGGCGCACACTCGAAGCCCACTCCAGTATCCGGGCCGGAACCGCCGACCCGCCTCTCGGGTCCCTCCTGAACCAATAGTCACAGGCAATCGGCAGAGGAGTGCAGTAGGTCTATTAGTATTATATCAGTCGGGCTTCTGTGCCCTGAAGTAATCGCCTTCTTGCGATTTTAGCTATTACTGCCCCACAGCTATTTTGCTGCCACACACCGTGCCTCACAGCTGCCCCCCACAGAGACTATTCGGATTTTCCGCCAAGGGGAAGCGTCTGTGAGTTCCCGCCGCGGTCTTCCCATGAATTTGGGCACATTTAACGTGAATTGATGAGGAATTCTACCACCGATCGGGCTTGGAGGTGACCCCCGACACTTGGCCTAATGTTCTGTCTCCTCAATATATTGGTCAACCACTTCCTTCAACACTGCGCCGGTCGTTCCAACGTTTGTAACCAACGGCAGCACCACTTTCAGCCGGCTGTTGGTTAAGATACGGTAGCTCAAAACTTCCGAGTCTCGTTGCTCAGCCCGGTCGTTCATTATGGTCCACCTGCAACGCCTCGGACTCGATGTCGACACCGGGCAGCGACAATCACTCCTCCTTGACCGAACCCAAGTCGATAACGCGGTTCCCTATTGGCCAAGACCCCTCCACTCGAAACTCGTGTCATTCACTGTTAACGCCTGTCGGCCTCTCTGAGAACTCTGCGTTGTCGCGTCGAAGGGTTTGTATATTTTGCATACTATGTAAACAATATGGGGACGATTTCAGCACGCGTACCCGACGAATTGGAGGCTGAACTCGATGCGTATCTCGACGAGGAGAACCTCGATCGGAGCACGGCCGTTCGCAAACTCCTCTCAGAGGGGCTCGACGACTGGCGTCGCGAACAGGCCCTTGACCAACTAGCCGCCGGCTCCATTACATTCAATAAAGCCGCTGAGATGTCCGGGATGTCCGTCTGGAACTTCGCCCAGCTCGCCAAGGAGCGTGATATCACCTGGGTCGCAGCCGACCACCTTGACGACGACCTTGAAGCACTCTAATGTGGGTTTTTGACGCGACACCACTCATTTACCTCGCGAAAGTCCAGCAGCTCACACTCGTCGATCACTTGGAAGCACCCTGTGTTATCCCCGAACTCGTCTACGAAGAGGTCGTCACTACTGGCCTCGAAGAGGGCTATCCGGACGCACGTCGGATCGAACAACAAGTCGACACTGACCGGTTTGAGATCGTTTCAGTGGAGACGAACGCCCGCTCCTCGCAGATGCAAGGGAATCAAAATCTAAGCACTGCTGATGTCGCTGTCCTCGCCTATGCCGACGCCCACGATGGCGTCGCCGTGATGGATGAGTCGTATGGACGGGACGTCGCTACGACTGAGGGGATTACTACCCGCGGCACTGCATTTCTTGTCCTGAAATGTACGAAACAGGGCGCGATTAGTAGCGGTGATGCTCGCACTACTATTGATGCGATGATTGACGAAGGATGGTACTGTGCACCCGATGTCTACACAAGGATCATACAGAAACTTGAGACGCTTTCGGAGTGACCTTCGAGAAGACGAGCGAGGACGAACTTGAGGAACTCTCCGTCCCGGATCAGGTCCTCGGATTTCTCGCCGCCAACGAGGATCTCGCGTTCAAGGCCCGCGAAATCGCCTCTCAGATCGGCGTCGATGAGGGCGCGGTCAGCACCGCCCTATCGAGGCTGAAGGGGCGCAATCTCGTCGAACACAAAGCGACCTACTGGGCGATAACCGACGACGCCGAGCGACTCGACGGATACAGCGGGTATGAGCGAGCGACCGCCCTATTCAACCAGCAACTCGGTGCAGAGGACAAGGAGTCCTGGCGCGAACACGCACCGGAGGAACCACATCCGAGCGTTAAGGACGAACAGTGACCGACGAAGGGACACCGATTTTCGAGCGTGGCGACGTCGTCTACGGTGATGATCCGTTCAAAGGCGAGGAAGAGGCTCGACCCTGACTAATCCTCTCGAATCACGAAGGCCGTCCGTTCTACGGAAGTGCGAGGAGAAAGCCCCGCCGTTCACGGCGGGGATGAATCCGACAACACCTACACAGACCACGTTCGACGGGAGTAAATCCGACAACACCTCCGCAGCCCACCGCCGATAGCAAGACCAGATATTCTACCGGCGCAGCAACTGTCGGTGTGCTGGTGTGACATCCATAACAGCAATATTGGTTCCGTGTGCCGACGAGGTGGGAGCAGTGTTAGTATTTGCTGATTGGTCGTTATTTGAGGCCGGTGCGGTTGGAATTGTTTGTATTCCCCGGGGTTGGGGTGGAGGGTGCGTGTGAACGCGCCCGGTGAAAGAATGCCTGCTGAGAACACGAAGAACGGTAATCAATCCGCTCAGAGCGGTTGCACCACGCCGCAGACAACCTCGACACCCGCACAGCCAATGACACCAGCGACTCGCTGTGAGCAAATCGTAGAGTTCACCGACCAATCTGGGACGCGACGCCGCATTCGTTTCGTCCCTCAGTCGAATCCTGATGACCAGTGGCAGCGCATCGAGGAGGTCTGGCGAGCCCAAGAGTGGCAGCTTGTCGGCCAAGACACCGTCGCCGATGTCGACTACTGGACACGACCAGTCCAGACACCGTAATCATCATCCAGAACTCTCGTCTGAGGGTCTTCGAGTCGATACCCAGCGTGCAGGAACCAGAGCCCGTCGAGCAGCGCCAATCGTCAACATACTCATGCAGTACGCAAATCCCACGAGTCGGTACTTTCACACGAGTCGCTCACACGCCAGCTATTGGCCCTCCGTTCGTAGGAGGCGACCGACCGGACGTCCACCACGAAGCAGACCACAGCGGCCACAGCGCCCACCCCGTGAAATAAACGAACAAACCTGCAAAGTCGCCCACACATCCGTCTTTAGTTAAGCCTCACACCTCGGTTGTGTAGTGGTAGCGAGCGTCTCTTGTAAGATTGGTCGTTGCTTGTGGATCTTCTGAGCGTCTTCGATCAGCCGGTCGAGCAGCGGCGGTGGTGAATAGCCGAGGAACTCACCGAGTTCGTGGAGAATGAGCTGGGCGTGCGACCGGAAGGTCGCCGCCCAGCGCTCTGTCGGAAACACAAGCTCATCATCCGCCTGCTCAGTGACTAGATCCAACAGATCGCGGCTTACAAGCAGCGACAGCAGCGCTGCGTACAATAAGATCCTCACCACGTGTTCGTCACTCGTGTCGAACTCGTCCAATTCGTACTGCGTCTTCAGCTCCCGGAACAGCAACTCAACTTCCCACCGACAGCGGTAGATCTCCGCTAAATCCGCCGGAAAGAACTCCTTCCTCGCTAAATTCGTCATGTACAGGTGGTAGTCGTCGGCGTCCTCGTCGCGGACGCCGACGACGCGAAATCGCTTCGTATCTAGTGACCGCGTCCCATTGTACGGCCCTCGTTTGAATTCGACTTCGACTTCTACATCGATGTACTTCCGATCGAGATCGTCGAGAACAGCTCGGAGCTGCTTGCCCTCTAAGGGAATGGCGCGACCGCGCCATTCCCGTAACTCCCTCGTAATCAGCGGATTCGCGTTCTGCTTCAGCCGACTCACGAAGTAGCCGTCGTTTTCGTCGATCAGCGCAAACCGGCGGTACTTGAAGTAGGCGAGATCGAACAACACGAGGCGATTCTCAAGCCACGGCCCTGTTTTGAACAAGGTGCTGTCGTGCGTTTTCTCGTTAGCAGTATCGAGCCGTTCAATCGTCTGCTCTGTGGCATTGTGGAGCAGGTGGAGCTTCGCTCCAGCCTGCTCCTCGTGGCGGGCTTCGAACTGATCTGAGAGAAATTCGTGTAACCGCAACACCGTTCCATCAGCGATCATCACGTCTCTAAATCGGTCGATATCAGCGTCAACAGCGTTAGGAACAGCGACCTCGTCGAGACCATGCTCAACGAGGTCGCGGAGATACTCCGCAAGCGTCGGTGTCAACCGCTGATAGAATCCACCCGGAGAGATCGTCTCATCGGCAGTCGAGTTGTAACAGCGTCTAAACCCGGCGAGTGTTCGGCTTTCGCCTGCGGCGAAGCCGAACACGAATGCCCAAACGAAGGCAGGGATCTGGAGCTTGCGGTCACGTTCGACCACGCCGAGTTCCTCGGCGTGCTCTTCAAGGAACTCAGAGGGAAACAGTGTAGTGAGCCGACGCATAATCCGAGATGAGGAGTCCTTGTCGTGCACAGACTGGACTTCCTCATTCCTTCCGAAAGGTGCCTCGATAAGCCGCCGCTATCACGCGGTTTCTCGCTTAACTAAAGACGGATGGTCGCCCACAGCCAGCGTTACTTACGGATTGGAGAACAACGAGATGCTGGCCTACTTCGATACAGCGTCCCCGAACGAAGGGTTAACGACCAATTCAAGGTGAGTGGTTGATGCGGTCCGAAGACCTGGAGGAAGCAGTGCTTGACCGCTGGGGGAACGCCTGTGTCGTCTGTGGACCACGCCCCGAGGAATGGCTCGAGACGAATCGCGGGGAGCGGCGACAGGACAAGCTGTCGTTCCATCACGTCAACGGCGATGACACCGACGATCGTACCGAGAACATCATCCCACCGTGTCAGAGCTGTCACGTCCACATCCACCGCGTCGACGAACCCCCATACCGGATGTGGCACCGCCAACTCCCCAGCGAACATCGCCACGCCTGGAACGCCAATTACCAGGAGTGCTACGAAGGACGTCGGCTCACTCGCGAGGAGGCAGTACGGCGGTTCAGCGACGAAGAAAGCACTCCAGAGAGCGTCAAGTATCTCAAACACGAACGCGAGAACTTCGACCCGGACAACTTCACAACCAACGCCACACCTGGAACCAGCTACGACCTCGATTGACATCCTCCTCCGCCTGAAACTGGAGGAATACGTGGTCCGCCGATGTGTGTGGCATCGTATTGCTCGAATATCTCTTCGACCGGTCGTGTGGGCCTCTCTAGACGCAGAGGTTTCGGCTGCTGGGAGTCAGCGGCTCCGCCTCGAATTGGTGACGCCACGCTTATTTGTGTGTAGGTCCTACACATAGAGTGTGATGTCGGAGGAAAAAACGCGCGTCGACTTTAACGCGCCGCGGGCGCTCGTCGAGCGTGCTGATCGGGCCGCCGACCTCCTCGATATCTCCCGAACGCAGCTGCTCATCGACGCCCTACAGGACGAACTCGCGGAACTTACGGACAACGACGAGTTTCGGGCTCGCCTCAAGCAAGCCTACTACGACGGCCGAGCGGACTACCAGACGATCGAGGACCTCCTCGGAACGGAAGCGGCGATGCGGCTGAAACTCCTCCGTGACTCCATCGATCGCGCGCCACCCGAACCCATCCTCGACGACGAGCTTCCCAGTGACGACGAGTTCTACGATGGCCGTGTGGAGACGTGGTCGGACAGCGACGAGTCCGCGTAACAAATGGCGGGCCAATCGACGATTGTCATCGATGCGAATTCGCTGCTGAATCTCGCGACAGTCCGTGTCGACGCCAGCAACCGCGCGCCAACGGGAGCAGATCCACTCAAAG
The DNA here is from genome assembly GCF_049705385.1 of Halobacterium sp. MBLA0001. NCBI lineage: Archaea > Methanobacteriati > Methanobacteriota > Halobacteria > Halobacteriales > Halobacteriaceae > Halobacterium > Halobacterium sp. MBLA0001. The sequence goes on along the minus strand of NZ_JBNAMQ010000007.1, from coordinate 723,849 downwards.
CACTGCTCGCGACGTATGAAGTCCACGTTCCGGACGTGGTAATGGAAGAGATTGGAGCGGCTGCTGTGGACGACGACCTCCTCGCCAGAGCCGCCGACCTCGTGCTCCAGGCAGCCCACCACCTGACGACCCACGATGTCGAAGCGGCACTCGACGCGCCGCTGACCTACGGCCTCGACACAGGCGAATCACACGCGATCTGGCTCGCAAACGATCTCCAAGCCGCGATGTTTCTTACCGACGAATTCAACACCACGAACTATCTCCTCGTCTCTCTCGCCCTCGATGACCGAAACACGCTCTTCACCACGCCGCATGTTCTCCGTTCGCTCGTACGTGATGGAATTCTCTCAGCGGCCTACGTCGACGCCGTGCTGACGTACTTTGTTGAGACGAAACACTGGGACAAAGTCTATGTCGAGCGACTCCGAAGCGAATACCTGTAAACTACCCCTCCCTACTTCGCTCACCCGGAGAAGTTCGCTCGTGGAGGGTGGGGGCTTGTCCGTGGACTCCGCCTCGGACCCGTCCGGGTGGGCGTTGAAAACGGAATAATCGGCTCTGTTGAATAGCGATCTAATCAGCCGATATCACTGGTTTAGAAGGATGAAGCCGAGGAATTCGATTCTGTCCTATGGAAATCGATCTCCTCGACTTCGTTGAGCAGTGTCGTGAGCTAGCTAAACAAGCGTTGGGGAAGCACGCGGGCGAGCCCGCCAGCGGCGGGTTCGCCCGCTGGGTCCACGTCGTTCTGCACTGCTTTCGGCTCGAAGAAGGCCACAGCTACCGTGAAACGCCGAATCGGCTGAAGTACCTGACCGAGATTCGCGACGTACTCGGCCTAGATCGGCACGACCTGCCGGACTACAGCACGATCTACAAATCGTTCGATCGGCTGAAAATGTGGGTGTGGCGGGCGCTGCTGCGCGTTTCCGCGCAGCAGCACCCGCAGTCTGGCCACGCCGCTCTCGACAGCACGTTCTTCGACCGTCGCCGTGCGTCGTCGTACTTCCGCCAGCGGTCGGGGAGCACTGTACAGACGCTGAAAGTGACGACATTAACTGATGTGGAGTCGCTTGCGGTTCTTGACGTTCACATCACAGCACGGTGGAAGCATGATACGAAGACCGGACCGCAGGTCGTCCGCCGAAACGCGGACGACCTGCAGTCGGTCGCCGCCGACAACGGCTTCCAAGACTGGCACACCGAGTACGAGATCGCTGCATATGACGTTGAGTACCTCGTTCACTACCGCGGGTCGTCACCGAAAGCAGCTCTGAACAACGCGCTCAACCGGGCAAAAGGCTACTCTCAGCGCTGGATGGCCGAAACGTCGTATTCGACAGCCAAGCGCTCGCTCGGCGACGCCGTGCGAGCGCTCGGCTGGTATCGGCAGTTCCGTGAAATTGTCTTGATGTTCGCTCTCATCAACATAGAATCGCTGTGTGAGCCGCTGTAACCGTGACTCAGCATCTATTCAACAGAGCAGAATAATCGGCTCTAGCAAGATCTATGACGTTTTGGGTCGTGGATTGGCGTATGGAAGATCCGTGTTCGGACTTGCAAGCTGATGCCAGCGAACGCGCAGCAGCGCCGGATTTTGACGAGTTAACTCCATCGGAGGATGTCGTCCGTAGTGACCGAACGCGCGATGACACAGAATGAGCGGAAGCCCACGCTCTAGGAGTGGGAGGAAGTTAACGTTGCTTCAACTACCGTAGTTTGAACTACGATAGTTGGACTACGCGATGAAAGCAGTCAGTTGGGCTGTAATGTGGTCCATCGCAACCCCTCATCGCTGTGGCTCGTGAAGTCCTGGAGTGGGAGAGTACGTTTCGTCTGTCTTCGGCTGGAGTTGCGTGGAGTGAGAGAGTACATTTCGTCTGTCTTTATGCCTCTAGGTCAAGCCTAATCGACCTCAACACAGAAACATCAATCAGTGCCACCAGTCGTTTGGTTCACCATCATGCGACCACAGACACACGGGACAACGAGTGAAAACCCACTATAGACTGCGCGTTATCGGTCTTCTGTTGGAGCGTCGCTCTCTCAGATAGGGAGTACGTTTCGTCTGTCTTTGGGTTACTCGGGTCGTGATTGGGGTAGCTTGTTTTGAGGTAGGGGTGAGTAGATTTCGTGTGTCTGTGGAGTATAGAGTTGGGGGACTGGAGTGAGGTGGTTATCTCCGTTGTTAGGACTGACGAGACTTACGAAAGAAGGTTTTAAATATATAGGGTGGTTCGCGGATGGTAGACGCATGGCTGGGCCATTCAGTGACGTTGAACAGACGATTTTTGCGGCCAAAGAAGTTCTCTCTGAAGACTACCAACCAGACCAAATCCTTGAACGCGACGAGGAAATCGACGACTACCGATACGCACTCCAAGACGTCCTCTTTGGCCGCACCCCCCAGAATGTAATGCTGTACGGGAAAGCCGGCCTCGGGAAAACCGCAGTGACGAAATACATGATGGAGGCGCTCCAAAGCGAGGTCAAAAACCGACCTGACGCCGACGAACTCCACGTCCACGAGCGGAATTGCAACGGGAAAACCGTGTATACGGTTGTTCGCAACCTCGTCAACAAGTTACTCCCAGACAGTGCAAGTGACTTCCCAAAGCGAGGCCTTGGTACAGGCGACGCTTTCGAGGAGCTGTACACCCAACTCGATCGACTTGGTGGGACCCATCTGATTGTCTTCGACGAGATCGATCACCTCGATAATGTTGGCACGCTTCTGTACGAACTGCCGCGGGCACGATCGATTGGCCATATTACGAACTCGAAGGTCGGTGTCATCGGCATCAGTAACAACTACACGTTCCGGCAATCGCTCTCCCCAAAAGTCAAAGACACCCTGATGGAGACCGAGATTTCGTTCAGTCCGTATAACGCGAGCGAGCTCCGAACGATTCTCACCGAACGTGCCGAACAAGCATTCGTCGACGACGTTTGTGACGAATCAGCGATCGCAAAAGCAGCAGCAATCGCAGCCAAAGACCGCGGCAATGCACGCCAAGCAATCGATCTCCTTCGCGTTGGCGGTGAAGTTGCAAAGCGACACGGCGACACCTATATCGACGACACCCACCTCACGGAAGCCCAAGAACTTGTCCAGCGAGGCCGCCTCAGCAACCGCATTCGCGACCAAACCCAACACGCTCAATTCCTCCTCGAAACTGTCGCCTACCTCGAACAACGTGGAAAGACACCAACCCGATCCAAGGAGATTAAAACCCAATACGAGGAAATTGCAGAATCCCACGCTGCAGACCCACTCACCACGCTCAAAAGCATTCAAAATCACTTATCGGACCTTCATATGCTCGGGTTCCTGCATCGGAACGGACAGAATCACGGGGAAGGTGGTGGCCGGTACTACGAATATGGCCTCGATCTTGACCCCGAAATCATCCTCGATATCAGACGCGAAATTGAAGAAGAACCATCCTAACAGATCCTTCCAGCTCCAGCCGTCGACTTTCACTGTTCACTCCCCCTGGTCAAAGACAGACGAAACGTACTCTCTCACTCCACGCAATCTGCCGAAGACAGACGAAACGTACTTTCTAAACACTCACAGAGATACTTGTGAGAAAAGCATATATTTCCATTCCTTGAGTGAAGGCACGCACGGCGAGATTTAATGCCCAGATGATCGCAAACTCGACCGTGCTTCTCATAGTGTGATTCCCACGTCTTCAGGCGTGGAAGGCTGTCAAAGCGTCTGTTAGGACGGAACAGTCAATCGTCGAGTACCAATCGCGCCCGAAGTGTTTTGTCATCCACCGGCTGAAGACGGAGTCTGGCGCAAGCGGATGCCGGCAATGGAGAGTCACCACGGCGACAGATCCATCTCGTTGAGGAAGCTGACGGAACGTGGTCCGCCATCGATGAGGGCGCCGGGGTGGCCAGCCAGAGTGAAACGCGCGCCGAAGCACTGGCGAACCTCGACGAGGCCGTGGCACTCTATGAAGGCGAAATTGGGGAACCGGTAACCGACGCTGAGCTGCGAGACCTCGGGCTTGCTCCAGACACAGTCCCGGACGAGCCCCAGGAGCCGGATGTGCCGTGGTTTTCTGAGTGACATGAGACGGCCGCAGGAGAACCCACATTAAGGCATGGGTTTTGAACAGGAAGGCGCCACTGGAGAGACGAGATTGTTCTGTCACCCCACCGCGTCGAATGTTCGTGGTGGGATTCGGGCGGCCGGAACACGAGTACACCGCGACTGCACTCACTACGGGCTTACCGGGACATATCCGGCGAACTACCCGTAGGTTTGCGCGGTGTCAAAGTCACCGTTCGACACGACCAAAGCGACGTTCGTGCCCAACGTTGGAGGAGAGTTGCTCCCAGTCTCAGCTCTTAACCAACAGCATCCACCAATCCTTCACTAGTGTTGGTTAAGATCTGAACACCAGCAGCTATTGAGACCACCTCGCCCGCTAGCTTACTCATCTCTCCGGTTAGAGCGGGAGTCCACTGACAAGCCTCGGGACTTGACCCCGAAGCGGTTGACGTCGGCTTGGTACTCGCCCATCCAGTGAATCAGTATGTCTCGACTGTGAGTCCGTCTACGTCCTTGAAATCCTCGTCGTTGCTCACGACTGGCTCGTCTAAGGTCAGTCCTGTCGCCGCAACCATTGAATCGGCCCCGTCGAGATTTGGTAGGGAATCCGACCGGGTGTGCCTTCCTCGAAGTGTTCCCGCTTTCCGGGCGAGACTGGCATCCATCTCGACGACGGGCAACGACTGCAGCAGTTTCTCGTATCCGTCCCGGAGCGTGTGCCGCTTTGGCTCAGGGGCTTTCGAGACGCCGTAGTACAGTTCCCACGTGACCATCGCTGGAACGCGTGTCGGGATGCCGGTCGCGTCTAGCTCCCCGGCTTTCTGCTTTGCAGTCGGGGTTTGCTCGACGAGATTCCCGAGAAATTCGGTATCCAGGATCACGGAAGTTCCTCATCGAGCGTCTCGCGGTTTGCCTCGTCGTCAGCCTCGAAGTCAGCTTCGAGCGCTTCGGTGTCCCACGCGTCGCTGGCTTCCTCGACGTCCTCAGCGAAGTCGAGCAGGCCGTACCCGCCGACCATCCGTTCGAGCGCGTCGCTGAACGATTCTCCCTCACGTTTTTCATCTTCGACGCGAGCGTACAGCCGTTCACTCACTCGAACTTGCTTCGTTCCCATATTAGTGCGTTGACGCTGTTGACAAATCAAACTGGCGGAAATACCATCGTCGTGACATCCTCCGCGCCGTGAACGGCGCGGCTTCCCTGCACAGAGGGAACCCGGCCCGGTGCCGGTCGGTTTCAGGACTGGCTCTCCCGAGGTCGGCGGGGCGGGTTTCGGCCCTCGCTCGGGAGCGTCCTGTGGCCCTGTCACGGGGGCTCCCATCCGCCACCGAGTCATTGCCCCGCGGTTTCTCAACGCGGCTCTCTCCGTGGCGGTCGTGGCTCGCGGCACAGCCACCGGCGCGGTTCACACCTTCTCGGGGGCAACCCATCACCCGGGCTTCCCGCGCACCGCAGACATGGGTGGAATGCGGCCCGACTCCCGCCGTCGCACGCGGCGGGGGTCGGCGGAACCCGTGTGTCAACCATCGACACGGTCGATACTAAGCGTTGGGGTTCCTGCCGAGGAGACTCCGGTCGTCTGTGCCACGGAGCTTACGCGATTCACGCCCGCCGTAAACGGCAGGATTCTCTCACTGAATCAAGATAGCGGTACCAGCGCGGAAGCCCACCCCTTCAGGGCTGTCTCTTACCCACAACTCCTATCGCTGTAGTTCGCCGAGAAAGAGGCCAAGATGCAGAGCGGTTCACGGAACCGGCGGTCTGACGTAGACGATGAGAGTGAGCGATGTGAGACAGATGTCTCTGGCAAGGTTCGTGAGGAGTTCCAGTCTGCTGAGTTTGGTGACCAACGGCTTACGAAGCGATTGATAGAGGTCGGAGATCGGCTCGGCAGGGCACCTGCCGAGTCGATCCCAAACGCGTGCGAAGACTGGGCCTCCACAAAGGCTACGTACCGATTTTGCGACAACGAGCGTGTGGATCCGAACGAGATTCTTGATGCACATAAGCGAGCACAACGGTCACGAGTGCAGGACAACGACGAGCTCTTGGTCGTCTCCGACACCACTGAACTCGTCTTTCCGAGACATCCGTCGAAGGAAGGGCTTGGCGACATCGGCAACTCCAAGACAGATCTTGAAGGCGTCAAAGTTCACTCGACGATTGGACTTGATCCACAGACTCACCGCATGACGGGGGTCATCGATCAGCAATCGCTGATCGAGGACCAGCAAGCCAGCACGAAGCACGATGCGAATGGAAAGAACGAGCCAGTCGAATTAGAGAGTGAACAGGAAAAATGGATTCGGGGAGATAGGCAAGCCAGCGACTGGCTTGCCGAGGAGGTTCGGCCGATATTCATCCACGACCGAGGAGCTGACGCATTTGCCTTCTACCGCGAAGTTACAGACGACTTGGACGCTGGATTCGTCGTCCGTGCGAATCAGAACCGGTGTATTCAGACGCCGTCCGGAACGGACGGCCGTCTGATTGACTGGAGTGAAGACCTTCTTGAACAAGGTCGCACGTCTATCGAGATTGACCAAGGGAGCGGAAGAGAGGCCAGAGAAGCTGAGCTACTCGTCAAAGCCGGTTCATGTGAGTTACTCCCTCCAAAGAACGATTCAACTCATACGGATCCAGTTGAGGTAAACGTCGTCCGAATCGACGAACTTGGAGAACAAGATGACCCGATTCAGTGGGTGTTACTCACCACTGAATCGGTCGATACGTTCAGTGATTCGCTGAGGGTGGTAGAGTCCTACCGCGCCCGATGGACGATCGAAGACTGGCACAAGGTGCTGAAAACTGGATGCCGAATCGAGGAACGCCGGCTAGAAACATGGAAACGTATGGAGGTCTTGTTGAGTGTCTACTCGGTAATTGCGTGGAAGGTGCTGGAGTTGCGGGAACTTGCTCGGGGAGAGACATACTACTCACCTGATGTCCTTCTGAGCGAGACTGAACGGTCAATTCTGGAAACGAAATTTCCAGAATTGACCGACAATGGGGATCAAGCGTACGCAATTGCGGTTGCGAAGATCGGTGGCTACCTTGACCGAAGTTCCGATCCACCGCCTGGTTGGGAGACGATGTGGAAAGGTCTCAAGAAACTTCAGACCTGGGCGGAGGGATACGAACTGCACTCCTGAGACTTATGGGTAAGAGACAGGGCTTTAGCCGTGGGAGGATGTCAGGCGTCGGTGTGTTTTCGAGCGGCCTGTAGGCTATCTGAGCCGGTTGTTAGATCGATCGTGTCCATGGTGGTGAATTCAGCGAGCGAGACGCCCAGCGCGCCCAAGAGGGCCCGCCAGGAGATTGTATAGGTTAGTTGTTCGCCCATCGTGACGTGGTCGGTCAGCGACCAGGTATCGATATGGTCATCAACGTGGATGGCAGGCACTACGACTTTGCCGATTTCTCGCTCGATTCCCGAATCGAGAGTGTAGACGACGAACAAGTAGAGGTGGAGTCGGCTGGTGTCTTCGTAGACGTCTGCGCTGGCAAGTAGTCGATGGTGGTGTGGTCCCCAGATTCGAAACCGGCCGGGGGTCTGGGATGGGTATTGGTTGATTGCGGTTTTGACCTCGACATAGCAGCTGACGCCGGACTGGCTTGTGACGTAGTTGTCGACCCACGGACCAGGCGACCACTTCTCGAACCGGGGGTGTTCGCCAAGCATGGCGTTCGCGAGTAGTTCTGCGTTGTAGCCGCGTGGCGCTGCTGTTCCACGCCCCCGGCCCTGGGGCTCGTTGCCGCCGAATTGCTCACGCACATCCTCCAGTTTGAGGCTGGGATGGACGACAATTCCCGGCGAGTCCTCACTCATCCGCTCGCGGTAACAGCAGATAGATGGCCTGCCTGAGATAGTGAGCAGCATCACGGTCATCGATTGAGGGATAGATATCAAGGAGCGTGGAAACGATTGGGTCGAGTGACTGACTCGAAAGCTGGCACTCACAAAATGAAGTGGTGAGGTTACCGGTTGTGGTGGTTGTGAGTTCGGTGATTGGCTTGCCACAGCGAGGACACACAGCAAGCGACGCAACCTGGTCGACCGCGGAAGTGTCGATGGTGCTCTCAAGGCGGAGCATCTGGCTGGTGAGAAGATCCCGGCCCTCAGTCGTCACCTCGTATGAGTCCAGTGGGGATTCGGCCTCGATGAGGCTGGCTTCTTCAAGGGGGTGGAAGGCACGGAAGAGCTCTTGGTCAGTCAGTGTTGGAGACTGTGAACCAGTGAGTGCCTCTCGGATGTCGCTGCGGGTGGTCGAACACTCATCTCGCTCGCGTCGGGCGATAGTGTAGAGGAGTGTGCGCGCCGGGCCTGGTAGATCAGTCCACGCAATCGGAGTTTGTTGTGCCGGCATTGTCTAGCCGTAACGTCGTCGCCCCCGCCCAAGATTGGAGTCCTCTCAACGCCTACACAGAATACAGCCACCCGAGTAGTATCGCAGAATACTCCGGAAACACACGAATACGGCAGTTACACGCCAATTCCGATGTTTCTACACTCGTATCACATCCGAAATAACCGTTGGTGCCTCCCCAACGCAGGACAGGTTAATGCCCAGTAGCCATAGAACTCTTAGTTAGGGATGGGTACGCTGACTCACACCGCGATTCGCAGACTGGGACGTTGACATCCTCCAGAGATAATCCGTGAGCCCGCCCACGACTCAGGGAGACTATCCCGGGTCAGCTGAGGCCCCCCACAGGTCCACAGCAGTATTGTCGCCTAACGCTGGGATAGGTATTCAGGATTACTGAGTATCCGGTTCTGCGAGCGCGATCTCTTGATAAACCCCGGGATTGTCCTGAAGTTTCTCCTGAAGATCGTTGATGACCTGTTCCTGTTGCATACGAAGGCGGTAGTGCTATATCCATATTGACATCCTCCTCCGCGTGAACGCGGAGGAATCCCGAGCGGTGGGAGTTTCAGGTTCGCAACCATGAGTCCGATTTCTTCTTCGGGAACCCGTTTAACCCATCACGAAACGGTGGCTGACTGGCGGTGCCAAACCGCCGTTACTCCTATCCTCCGCGCCGTTGACTCCCATCTGTTGTTTTTGCCAGCAGAGAGTCGCTGACACTTCGACGGACTTGGAGGTACCTTTGGACTTGCTCAACCAACAGGCACAGACGAACGCTTCTGGCATTCGCTTTCACCGTGTTGGTGTTTCGGATATTGTCTCATTAGCGGCGGCGAGGCCGCCTCCGAAGGCCGTTCGGAACCGCTCCGTTCCGACCTGACCTTACTCCCCGATACGAATTGACACCACTTGAAACTGCGGACTTTGGAAACTCGGGAATGCCACCGAACAGGGTTCGTGTAGGGTTCTGTCGAATTCATCCTGCGGCTAAAGCCGCAGGTATTCTCCTCGAATTTCGATAACCGTGGCGGTGACTTCGCTCAGAATCACTAGCCATCAACGAGACAAATCCGACAGTCAAAGCCGCAGAGTCGCCTAACTTGGGTAGACTCTCTAGAATTTTCCAAAGCACCCTACGGAGTCAGCTCCGTCTCCTGCTAGGTATCAGGGTTTAGTGAGTGGGTGGAGCGAGGTTTTTCATCGAGAAGTCCGAGCGGGGGACGAAGCGTTCGGCGAGCATCGCGAGTTCGTGAGTGCGTTGGATGTCTGCAAGGTTGTGTTTCAGCAGCGGCTTTGCTGTCCACAAAGGGGTCACAGGTATCGGCACCGATGAGCGCCTCATAGACCGACACGAGGTCGCGATTGTCGTTGGTGTCGAAGCGTTCGATTGCCTCCCTCATGTCGGCGTACGCGACATCGCCGAACGGCCACGGGATGTCGTGGCGGAGATACGCCGTCCTTCGGAGGCGGTCTATCCGCTCACCTTACGTAAACCCAGAGAGGGCACTACCAGTGGCAAACCCGACAGCGACCGCCACAATCCCGATGCCGAGCAGGGCGTAGTTCGCAATCGGGTTCGCTGCCGTAAACAGGTCGAAAGAGATTGTCCGGGTCGAGCGCGGCGTCCAGGGCTGGATGCCCATCGGAGTCAAGGCGTCAGCGGCGAGATGTGAGGCGATCGTCAGCGAGACCACGACACCGGCAAACAGGCCGATGCCGATACCCGCGAGCACGCCTCGTGAGAGGCTGGCGATCAGGCCGAGGCCGCCAGCAAGTCCACCGAGAAGAAGGGTGAACCAGGCGGTATGGGTCGGGCCACGGTGCTCGACGAACGGAATTCGCATGTCGAGGTCGGGGACCATCGCGAGCGCACCAGCGACGACTGCGCCGGCGATGGCGAAGTCGGTGTAGCCGACGGCAGTCGTACCCATCGCGACGGGGCTGTAGGCGAGGAGTGCCATACCGACGTGGCCCTCTCGGTGCATCACGAACCCGATTCCCCGCGGGAGGTATTCAAGTTTCTCGCTGCGGAACCCAACACGTAGACATCGTCAACGTCAGTGCCGGATTGTCTCGATGGTGTCGACGCCCACTTTCCAGATTTGGCGGACGACGATCTTCATATCTAGCCAGAGCGACTGCTGTTTGACGTACTGGAGGTCCCACCGGAGTTTCTCCTCGGGGTCGGTGCTCTTCGCGCCGTTCACTTGCGCGAGCCCCGTTAGACCGGGTTTGACGAACCAACGTTTCCGCCAGGACTGCTCCTGGGCCTCCAGTAGGGACTCCTCCTCGGTCCAGACGGCGCGGGGGCCAACGACGCTCATGTCGCCGACGAGGATCGACCAGAGCTGTGGAATCTCGTCGAGATGCGTGCGCCGGAGGACGCGCCCGATGGACGTAATCCGGTCGTTGTCCTCGTCGTCGACGGGCTCGACGGACTCGCCTTCGGGAACCATCGACCGGAACTTGTACACGTCGAATATCTCCCCGAAGACGGCCGTCCGTTCCTGGCTGTACAGCACGGAGCCACCGTCGTCCAACTTAATCGCGACGGCAATCCCCAGAATCACGGGGCTCAACACCAGCAGGCCGAACGCGGAGAATGCGACGTCGAACCCGCGCTTGAGTACGTAGTCCTGAACGTCCCAGGGTTCGACGTCAACGCTGACGAGCGTGCCGACGTCGTCGTCGGCGGTGAGGACGCGGTCGGCGTGGTCGCGGTGGACTTTGGCCGCGACGCCGTGCTCGTAGCAGGCGTCCAGTGCGCCGAAGAACTCCGCGCGGTCGGTGCGTTCGAACGCGAGCACGACCGTGTCGACGTCGTATTCGACGAGCACGTCTTCGATCCGGGAGAGGCCGCCGAGGCGGTCGTGGTCGTTGAGCGCGCGTGCATCACTGCCGCCGTCCGCGACGGCGGGGTGTGGGGGGGCGGCGTCCGGGGTGCGTGGGACGACTGTGGGGCAGACGTAGCCGTAGAGTGGGTGGTCGATGTCGGCGACGAGGCGCTCGATTTCGTCGAGCGTGTCGCCGACGACGATGGTGCGGGATGCTGCCGTCGGGGTAGGACGGCGGCGGATCCAAACGAACAGCGCAGGCACCGCAACAAGGAGGACTGGCGTGACCGCGAGCAGCGTCGTTCTGGGGAGGCGGTACGTGTAGTCGAAGTAGCCGATGGCAGCGAGCGCGAACAGGGCGACGACGACGCGTTTCTGCGCGAGCACCACCACGTCGAGGACGCGACGGGGACGGGGTTTGTACAGGGGGAGGCAGGCCACGGCGACGACGCAGACCGTGGTACTGACTTCGAGCAGTCCTTCAGCGACGCCCGGCGGGTCAGCCGCGAGCTGGGCGAACACCGGGAGCGCCCCGGTGAGTGCTTGGCCGGTAGGGCTGTTGGCGACCCCGACCGCGAGCGCGGTGAGCAGGCAGACCCCCGCAATACTCCCGAGTCGGTACCGCCACCCGCCAAGCATCGTCTATCACTGAGTGGTGGGCGGGGCGAGCGGTTAAGCACTCCGACTTCGCCCGGGGAGTGCACGCCAGTAGCGAGTTCCTGTGGACTTAAGCGCCCGAGCGGCGACAGTGGAACGTGATGCAGGCAATCGTCGTGGCGGCGGGGCGCGGAACGCGCATGGGACCGCTGACGGAGACGCGGCCGAAGCCACTGGTGCCGGTGGCGGGCGCGACACTGCTTGAGCACGTGTTGGATGCGGCGGCCGGGGTCGTCGACGAGTACGTGATCGTGGTGGGGTATCGGGGCGACCAGATCCGGGAGCGGATCGGCGCGTCGTACGCCGGGACGCCGGTGGTGTACGCCGAGCAGGACACCCAAGAGGGGACCGCGCACGCCGTCGGCTGTGCGGAGCCACACGTCGAGGGGCCCTGTCTGGTGTTGAACGGGGACGTCTACGTGACGAGCGCGCTGGTTGAGGCGTTGGCCGGCGCGGACGGGACGGCGATGTCGGTGATGCCGGTTGCGGACCCACAGTCGTATGGGGTGGTGGAGCGCGGCGACGACGGCCGGGTGACCAATGTCGTCGAGAAGCCGACGGACCCACCGACGGATCTCGCGAACCTCGGGCTGTACCGGTTCACGCCACGAGTGTTCGAGTACATCGACACCGTCGAGCGCAGCGAGCGCGGCGAGTACGAGCTGACGGACGCGCTCGCGCGGGCGATCGACCGCGAGGACGGCGGCGTGACGGCGGTGTCCTACGACGGCCCGTGGTTGGACGTGGGGCGGCCCTGGGAGTTGCTCGCGGCCAACAGCGCGCTCCTGGCGGAACAGGAGCGCGAGATCAACGGAACGGTGGCGGACGGCGCGACGCTGACGGGACGCGTCGTCGTCGAGGACGGCGCGCGGGTTCGCGATGGCGCATACATCGAAGGGCCGGTCGTCATCCAATCGGGTGCGGATGTCGGGCCGAACGCCTACGTTCGCGGCGCGACCGTTGTCGGACCAGACGTCCGGGTTGGGAACGCCGTGGAGGTGAAAAACTCGATTCTGATGGCTGACACGGCGGTGGGCCATCACGCGTACGTCGGGGACAGCGTGCTCGGGGCGGACGTGAACTTCGGTGCGGGCACGAAGGTCGCGAACCTCCGCCACGACGAGGAGACAGTCCACGTCCAGGTGAAAGGCGAGCTGGTCGACACGGGCCGCCGGAAGTTCGGGGTCGTCGTCGGGGACGACACCAAGACCGGGATCAACACGAGCCTGAACGCGGGCGTGACGCTGGGAACGGGGACGCGAACAACACTCGGGGCGGTCGTGACAACTGATAAGGGCCGTGACTGAGAGAACACAGTCAATGCAGGCTGTTGTGCTGGCGGCGGGGAAGGGAGAGCGGCTCTGGCCGCTGACGGAGAACCGGCCGAAGCCGATGGTGCCGGTTGCCAACCAGCCCATCCTGGAGCATATCGTGGACGCGTTGGTGTCGGCGGGCGTCACGAGGGTGATGTTGGTCGTGGGGTCGAACCGGGAGCGCGTCCAGCGGCACTTCGAGGACGGCTCGCGGTGGGGGATCGAGATCTCCTACGTGGTCCAGGACCGACAGCTCGGCACGGGCCACGCGCTCGCGCAGGCGGAGTCCGTGGTGGGGGAGTCGTTTGTCGCGCTGAACGGCGACCGCGTCATCGACGCGTCGCTGGTCGAGGACGTTTGGGAGTGCCACCGTGAGAGCGGCGACTCCGCGATGGGCGTGACCCAAGTCGAGACGCCGAGCGCGTACGGCGTGGTCGATCTCGACGGCGGGACCGTCACCGACATCGACGAGCAGCCGGTGCCCGAGCTGGTGGCGTCGGAGTACATCAACGCCGGCGTGTACGCGTTCGGCCCGAGCGTGTTCGCGGCGATCCGGCGGACCGACAGCTACGGCGAGCTGGCGCTCACGGACGCCCTCGGCGAACAGCTCGCGGACCACGAGCTGCGGGCCGTGCGGTACGACGGCCGGTGGCTCGACGTCTCCGAGCCGTGGGATCTGGTTGCGGCCAACAGCGCGCTCATCACGGAGCAGCGCTTCGACCCGCCGGTGGAGCGGCGCAAGCCCCGAGGGAGCGTGCCGGGCGACGATCAGCAGGCACCGGTTGGCGGAGGGACCGTCTGTGGCGAGGGCGTTATCGTGCACCCGCAGGCAGTGGTCCGGAACGGCGTTGCGCTCGGCGACAACGTGACCGTCGGTGCGAACGCAGTGATCGAACAGTCGATACTGTTACCTGACTCGACGGTCAACCCAGGCGCAGTAGTGAACGACAGCATCGTCGGCGCGAACGCGACCATCGGCGCGAACACGACCGTGGAGGGCGGCCAAACAGACGTGGTGCTTGGTGACACGGTCCACCAGGGGGTTCGGTTCGGGGCGTTGGTGGGCGACAACGCCGAGGTCGGCGCGGGTGTGACGGTCGCACCCGGGTCGATCGTCGGGAACAGCGCGGTCGTCGACAGCGCCACGGTCGTCACCGGGCGCGTCGACGACCAGGCGCACGTTACGAGAGGCTGACTATGTGTGGAATCACGGGCTACATCGGCACCGATCCGACGGGGCGCATCGTCCACGAGGGACTGCAGAACCTCGAATACCGCGGCTATGACTCCGCTGGCATCGCGCTCGCCGGCGGCGGCTCGCTGTCGGTGCACAAGACCGGCGGCGAGGTCGGCGACCTCCCAGTGCCGTCCCGCGAGGACGGGACGCGTGGCATCGGGCACACGCGCTGGAGCACCCACGGCGAGCCGACGCGGGAGAACGCCCACCCGCATACGGACTGCACGGGCGACGTAGCCGTGGTGCACAACGGCATCATCGAGAACTACGCCGCGCTCGCCGACGAACTGCGGGCCGACCACGTCTTCCACAGTGACACTGACACCGAGGTCGTCCCACACCTCATCGAAACCCACCTCGCCGACGGCGTGTCGCTGCTGACGGCCGTGCAGCGCACGACCGAGCGCCTCACCGGGAGTTACGCGCTCGCGATCACCGCCGCCGGCCACGACGGCATCGTGGTGGCGCGGTCGGACAGCCCGCTGTTGCTCGGGCACGGCGACACCGGTACGTTCGTCGCCAGCGACGCCACCGCGTTCATCGAGCACACCAACCGGGTCACGTACCTCCGGAACGGCGACATCGCACACCTCACCGAGACCGAGTGGACGGTGTACAACGACGGCGCGCGCGTCTCACGGGACATCGAAGCGCTCGACTGGAGCGCCGACGCGGCGGGGAAAAGCGGCTACGACCACTACATGCTCAAGGAGATCCACGAGCAGCCACGCGCGCTCCGGCAGGCGATCTCCGGCCGCATCAGCGATCTCGGGACGGACGTGACACTCGACATGGAGCTGTCCACGGAGACACTGCAGAACGTCGCGGAGCTCCAGATCGTTGCCTGCGGCACGTCGTATCACGCCGGCTTGTACGCCAAAGAGCTCCTGGAGACCCACGCCGACCTGCCGGTGACCGTGCACGTGGCAAGCGAGTACGAGCTTCGGGGCGGCCGCAGCCCCAAGGACACGCTCGTAGTGGCGATCACCCAAAGCGGGGAGACAGCGGACACGCTGGCCGCGCTCCGGAGCGCGGCCCAGAAGGGAGCACCCACGCTCGCGTTGACGAACACGCTCGGCAGCACGGTCACGCGGGAGGCCGACGACGCGCTGTTCATTCGCGCCGGCCCCGAGATCGGCGTCGCTGCCACGAAGACGTTCGTCTCACAGGTGGCGACCGCCGCACTGCTGACCATGCACATCGGGCGCGCCCGCAACGCCATCAGCACGGGCGACGCCGCCGCGCTCCGGGACGCGATCCGCGACCTGCCGGGGGCGGTCCAGCAGGTCCTCGATCAAGCCCCCGAGATCGCGTCGATCGCCCGCGAGTACGCCGACAGCGACGCGTTCTTCTACGTCGGGCGGCGGGCCGGCCGACCAGTGGCCTTGGAGAGCGCGCTCAAGCTCAAGGAGATCTCCTACGACCACGCCGAGGGGTTCAGTGCGGGCGAGCTCAAACACGGCCCGCTCGCGCTCGTCACGGACAACACGCCCGTGGTGGCGGTGTTGACCGAGTACGCGGCACCGGAGAGAACCGCGAACAACGTCAAAGAGGTGCAGTCCCGGGGCGCGGACGTCATCGGGCTCGCGAGCGACGCCGGGACCGCGCGCCACGCCGACGTCACGATCACGCTCCCGGCGTGTGGTCCCCTGGAGCCGGTCGTGGCGAACGTTGCACTCCAGTTGTTCGCGTACCACATCGCCAACGAGAAGGGCCGCCCCATCGACAAGCCCCGGAACCTCGCGAAGAGCGTGACCGTCGAGTAGCGCTACGCGGAGACTGTCGTGCCGTTGCCCACGGCGGCCGCCGGCACGGTGACTGTCCCGCCGGTCGAAACCGAGTACGCGCCGGGGTACGCCACTGTCACGGTGTAGGTCCCGTTGGCCGCGGCGGTCGTGGTCCGAGTGTACGTGACCGCCTGCCCGGAGACCGTGCCCTCGTGTGTCAGCGTGACCGACGCGTTCGACGCGGCGGTGCCGGTGACCGTCGCCCCCGGGACGACGCGGTAGACAGTTTTTGCGTCGCCGGCCCAGACCGCGCGGTAGTGCGCCAGCCCCGACCCCCAGGCGGTGAGTGCCGAGCCGATCGTCCCGGTGGCACCGTCGGGGACGGAGTTGGCGTCGAAGACGACGAACGCGGCGCGATCTTGGAGCCGGTCGTTCCACTTCCCCGGGGTCGTGGAGCGGAGGAAGTCGTCGTAGTTCGATCGAGCGTACCAGTAGCTACGGCTGTTCCCGGATCCGAACCAGTTGTACAGCCGGTTTCGGGACCACCGGCTGAACACGTACGTGGTGTCGTCGGTCCAGTCGGGCGCGTTGAGCGCCGCTTCGACGTGCGTGGCCGCGTGGTACGCGTCGTCGCTTTGCACCAGCGTGTTCGTGCGCAGCGGCGTCATGACTGCGCCGAGCCCGCCGACGAGCAGGAACGCAACCCCGATGCGGAGCGCGCGCGAGCGGGTTGGGATCGCAAGCGAGCGCACGCGCTCGCGATCCGACGATCGGGCCGAGAAGTCAAGCGGCGGATCCGCGAGGTCGACCACCGAGAGGAAGTACACGAACGCGACCGCAGCGAAGACGGCGACGAACACGGACAGCTCCCCGGAGAATCGGACCTGTGTCACCGCGAACGCGAACAACACGGTGCCGTAACAGCCGGTGAGCAGCCATCGTGGCCGCGAGCGCGCCACGCCCGTGTACATCGCCCACGCACCCGCGGGCAGCGCGAACAACAACGCCGTCCCGTAGAAGAAGATCGGCCCGGCGAACAGTCCGTACGTCGTGCTGAACAGCGATTTCGTCTCCACGATGGAGCTTCCCGACTGCCCGACGAATCGCGCCCCCTCCTGTTGGAGCTCCGCGACAAACGAGGGGTCGATCGTCGCGACGACGGCGAACGCGGCGACACCGCTGGCTGTGGTGAGCACTGGGGCCGTCCATGATGGCACCCCCACGCGTCGGACGCCGGCCGCGATGAGGGCGGCAGCACCGACGCCGAGCCCGGCCAGCAGCGGTGGCGCAACGATTACGGGCGACTGCCACCCGAGCAGAACATGGCCGGCGACTGCGAGCACGCCGCCGGCGGTGAGTGCAGCGGCGAGCGGGAGGTCTGCGAGCGCCGACTTGTCGTCGACGAGCGCGGCGCTGCGCGCGACCGCGTACACGACGAGCGGGACGAACAGCAGCGGCGCGGCGTTCCAGGAGTGAGCTTGTGCAGCGACGCTGCCAGCGAGCACACAGCCCCACGGGAGGTGGCGTCGCCAGCCGGAATCATCGGGAACGGCGACACCGGCCCCCGGGAGTAGACGGACGGCCGCAAGCACGGTGAACGAGAGCCACACGAGATCAAGGGCGTGGTGGTCGCCGAACCCGAGTGCGGTCCGATAGGCGTGCACAGGCAACACGGCCAGGACGAGTACGGCTGTGATCCCGACCCGGCGGTCGTGGGACAGCGTGGTCGCCAGCAGATAGCACGCTACCGCCGTCACGACAGCCGCCACCACGGGATACCAAGCAGTGACGTGTGCGGCGGCGCTCGCGCTCCCACCGAGCAGCCGCGTGGCACCAACCAGCACCACCACCAGCAGTGGTTCGCCGCGAGCAATACGGGCCGGAACGTCCAGCAGCCCGGCCCCCGACTGCTGCATTGCCGACACCAGGTACCGGTAGTAATAGGGGTCGTTGCCGAGCAACACGACGTGTCCGGCCCGGAACACCCGCGGGAAGACGAACACACGCAGCGCAACGACGACCAACAAGCTGGCGGCGAGGAACCAGGCCGCACGCGAGGAGACCGACGGGCTGGGAACACGGTCGCGAAGCGAGACCGCGGCTCCGTCAGCGTCGGATGGGTCGGCGTCCGGGTCGCCGAGCGCCGCCCGGACGGCCTGCCGGTCGGCGAGCACGTAGCCGTCGCCGGACTCGACGACGATGCCGCGGCCCACGAGTTCGCCGAACACCCCGGAGTCGACTGGTGCGTCGTCGAACGTCCACGTGTCCTGGCTCCGATCGACCTCGACGAGCGTATCGAGGGCGTCGGCGAGCGCCGGACGGTCAGCGAGGAGGGCGGTGGTCGCCGCGCGCACGTCACTCATTCGTTTTTGTCACGCCAGCCAGCGGGCTAATGTGTTTCGACTCCGCGACGCCCACACGGGCGCGCGGTCATTCGCCGAGCGCCTCGACGGGCGGATCGTTGGCTGCTTTCCACGCCGGATAGAGCCCGCTGAGCAGGCTGGCGAAGACCGCGAACAGGAACCCGTAGACGAGGTATTTCGAACTCGGCCACACCAGCACGTCCATGGCGTTTTGCGTGATTTTGTCGAAGATGAACGCACCCACGCCGAGGGACGCAAGCGAGCCGACTAACCCACCGACAGCGCCCAGGAACATCGCCTCGGTGAGGATCATGCGGAGAACTTCTCCCCGACGGATGCCGACCGCGCGCAGCACGCCGATCTCGCCGCGGCGCTCGATCGTGCTCATCAGCATGACGTTGAGGATGGCCACACTCGCCACCAACAGTGAGATCGAGCCGATGCCGAGCAACCCCAGTTTGAGCGTTCTCATGAACTTGTTCACGCCCTCACGGGCATCTGAAGTGCTCCGGATTTCGAGGATTTTCTCCTCGGTGCGGCCGTAGGAATTGAACTCCGAGTCGAGGCGGTCAGCGATCCGGGCCGCATCAGAGCCCGAGTCGGCGTAGATATCGACGGTGTCGTACTCGTCCCGATCGGCCATCGCGGACAGCGGCACGACGAGCTCGGCGAACCCGCCGAACCGAGAGGTGGTGGTGATGATACCACGAATCCGGTACAGACTGCCGTCGTACTTGACGGGATCGCCGACCCCGAGACCGAGCGTCTCGGCGGTCTGGTTGGTGAGCAACGCGCCCGAGTGAAGGGTTTCGGGTGGATTCGCCGACGTAATGTTGTACGGCTCGGCCACCTCGGTCACGGCGGTGACGGTGACCACGTCAACGGTGTCAGCGCGGGAAGAAAGCGACGTGGTATCGGATTTCTGCTCGACGACGGTGCCGGCGCTCACCAAGTCATCAATTCGTTCGACCTGCGTCTGCGTGACCCCGTTCTCTTCGGCGTCCTCACCGGCACTGACCGAGACCTTGTTGCCGAGATCACCGAGCTGGGCGGAGGCTTGCTGATTGATCGCGGCGCTCGCCATCCCCATCGATGCGATCGAGATCACACCGATCACGATCCCGAGCGCGGCCAGCGCAGTCCGCACGCGGTTCCTCCCGAGGTTCCGCCACGCCATCAACACGCTGGGGAACCGAGCGAGCACACTCACGTGTGTAACACCCCATCGACGAGGTTGACTGCGCGGTCGGAGAACTCCTCGAGTTGCGTGTCGTGAGTGATCGCAACCACGGCGATGTTCTCCTCCTCGGTGAGGCGCTGCATCTCGGTGAGAATCGTGCCACCCGTCTCCTGATCGAGGTTGCCAGTTGGCTCGTCGGCCAGCAGAATCTCGGGTTCGTTGATCAGCGAGCGCGCGATCGCGACGCGCTGCTGTTGGCCACCGGAGAGCTCGCCCGGAGTGTGTGTAAGACGGTCCCCGAGCCCGACGCGCTCCAGGAGATCGACCGCGCGGTCGTGGCGGTCGACGGAGGTGTCCCACATCGACGGCAGTTCCACGTTCTCCACGGCCGTCAGCATCGGGAGCAGGTGAAACGACTGGAAGACGAACCCCAGTTCCGCGCGGCGCTCCTCGGTGCGCTCGTCCTCACTGAACCCGGTCACGTCTTGGCCGTCGAGGATGACGCTGCCCGCCGTGGGTGAGTCAAGCAAGCCGATCATGTTCAGCATCGTGCTCTTGCCGGAGCCGGACGGCCCAACGACGGTCACCATCTCGCCGCGCGCCGCCGAGAAGTCAACGCCTTTCAGCGCCTCGACTGTCTCGGCACCGGTTTCGTACCGTTTGACCACGCCTTCGAGTTCGATGATGCTCATGGGTTCCGCCAGCGTCGAACAACGACGACGACGATCGCAATCACAGCGACAGCGCCCCCGATCTTGAACAGCGGTAACCCGCCACCGCTCGCGCCGTTGGACGGGCTGGGCGCGCGGTTCTGCTGTTGGCCCGGCGCGCGTTCGGGCGAGGTAGCGCTCCCGCTGGACGCGCCGCTCACGTCGACGGTCACGACGTCCGAGTAGCGCTGCCCGTCGGCGGAGTAGTTCACCGTTATCGGGATCTCGTCGACGGCCGAGTCCGCCTGCACAGTCATATCGAAGGTCGCGAACTCACTGGTTTCGATCTTTCCCACGAAGTACCCGCCGTTGGCGGACAGCCCATCACCGACGGCGTTGACGCGCACCGACGCAGCGTCCGCACTGCCAAGGTTCGCGGCGTCGCCGCTGATCGTGTACGTGGTCCCCCCACCGGATGCCTCAATGCCAGTGAGCGCAACGTCTGCGGAGCGCTGTGGTTGGTAGGTGAGTGTCGTGTTCGTGGTGTGCGTGCTGTGTTCGTCGTCGAGGGTGTACTCGCCGCGGATCACTAACTCGCCGCTGGGGATCGACGCCCCGTCGAAGGTAACGTTCGCACTGTCGCTTTCCGAAACGTTGGCGACTGGCGCCCGCTCGACGATGCGCCCATTGGACACGACCTGCAACTCGCCGGACTTGATCGGGATAGTGCCGTACTGCGTGATCGTGGCCTGGATGTCTGTCGATCCGTTGGTTGCTGTCGTGCGCGCGGAGACGCCCACGTCAGAAGTACGATCGTCGACGGTAACGTACACGCTGCGCTGCACGTAGAAGACGCTGCCATCCGGGTTCAGCCCCCGTACGTGGACGCTCAGCTGGTGGTCACCGGGCTCGGTGAACGTGCTCGACAACGGAACGTCAATGGAGTCACCCGCCCCAAGCCTCCCCAGGCTGTCTTCTGTTGCGAGGAGACCGTCGCCGCGCAGTGTGACCTCGTTGACGCGCGCGGACCCGCTTGCCGATCCGGAGTTGTTGATCGACGGGGTGATCAACACCTGCGTGCCCGTCGTTGGGTTCGCAGGCGAGACGGCCACGTCGCCGATGGTGACTGAGACCGCACCGCTGCCGGCGGACTGCGCCCCGGAAAGTGGGGCAACAGCCGACACCGCGGCCAGCGCCAGTACGACGACTGCGAGGCCGGCACCGACACGAGACCGCCGAGTCATCGGTATTCTGGCCGACTGGCGGACAGTGGCTGGCGGCGTGATTCGACCGGTCTCGATGGAAGGAGAGTGGGATACTGCATTGGGACCGTTCCAGTATCGGGAACGTTCCAGAAACTGGTCGGCTGTGATATGACTCTTTTGGTGGCAGTGAGCACGCGGTGGCTGTCGCTGGTCGGTCGTCGGTAACAAAGAAAACGGCACCGCAAGTGACCGCGTACGCGCGGTCAGACGTGATTCAGTGGGTCAATCAGTTCTGGCGGAGTGCCAGCAGCGCCGCACCGAGGACCGCGACGAGCGCAACACCGACACCGAAGCCGGGGATGCTGCCGCCTGACTCGCCATCGGAAGTGCCCTCCGAGCCGTTCTCGGTGGTGTCCTCCTGCGTGGTAGTCATCTCGGTGGTCGTCTCGGTGGTCGTCTCGGTCATCGTCGTCGTCATCGTCTGGTTGTTCTCGGGCTGATCGACGGTCGTCTGATCAGGCTCCTCGAGTTCCTCGACGATTTCGACGTTCTGACGGTCGGTGTTGTCACCGTCGTCAGCTTCGACCGTGTAGTTGCCCGGCTCGACGTTCGAGAGCGGGACATCAACCGACCACTGGCCGTCGCTGTTCCACTCATCAGTGCTGTTGATCTCGATGGACGCGTCGCCCTGGAGGAGTTCAACCGTGATGGTGTTGTCGTCGGCCTTCCGGTTGGTCGTCCCCATGACGGTGAGCGAGCCGCCCGCTTCGCCACCCTCAGTGGCTTCGATCGTGGTCAGTCCGTCAACGAGACGGAACTGCTGCGTGACGATGAGGTCGTCGCTGGCGGTGTCGTCGACCGTGTTCGAGAGGATGCGGTCGCGGATCTGGTCGCCAGTCGGCGAACCCGAGGTGTAGTTACCGACTTCGTCCTCAAGATCGCTGATGCTGCTGGCGGTGTCCTCACCGAACTTCCCGTCACGACCCGACGAGAGGACGTGTGCGGAAGCACTGCCCTGTCGGAGCTCCGAGATGTCGATGTCCTCCTCGTCGAACGTGTCGTCGCTGTCGACGGAGATGGACTGGAACTTGACCTTGCCACGGCTGCCGATGATGATGGCGGCAACGTTGTCCTTCCCGGGGGCGGTCCCCTCAACGTCGATCTGGTTGTCGTCGTCGGCGACCTGCCCGTTGTAGGTCTCGAAGGACGCGGTGAGTTCCGTGTCAGTCACACGGATCGAGGACGTACTGCTGACGCCCTGGTTGAAGTCGGACGTGTCAATGTTGTCTTTCACGCCACCGGACGAGTTGACGGCGTCGCTCTTGGCGATGATGCCGAGGCGGTACGTACCGGGGAGACCAAGGATGTCGTCACCGCCCTTGTCTCCATCGGAGAGCGTGATGTCTTCCTCCTCGAACGTGTCGTCGCTATCGACTTCGATCGATTTCTCGTCGTCGATGGTGACGAGTTCGAAGTCGTTGTTGTCGCGAGCGTACAGCACGACGTCGTCGGTCCCCTCGTTAGCGGTCCCGTTGATGTCGACTTCCGAGCCGACAACGTACGCGCCGGTCGGGTTGTCGAGGGTGATGTCGCCCTGCGTGACGTCGAAGTCAGTGTCGTCGTCGGTCGACAGATTGTTCAGAGCGTCGACGCCGTCTGTCCCGTTGAGTGATTCGCTGTTGACGTAGTTCTCGCCGTCAGTTCCGGATGCGGGGTAGAGGTCGATGTCGGCGCTGGAGTCATCGAGGTACTGCGTCTCGATGGATCCGACGCCGTTTCCGTCGTCGATCTCGACGATGGCGTACGCGTAGTCGACGTCCGAGATCGAGGTGTCTTCATAGGCGTCTACACTTTTGGTGATACTGCCGTTGTCGACGACGAGACCGGTGTCGACAGTGTCACCAACGCTGCGCATGACCTTCGCGGCTTCCTCGGCGTTGCTGTTGTCGCGGAAGTCGCTGCTGTCGATGGTGACAGCGTGGTAGTTACCTTCCGGACTGTTCTCGATGGTGTACTTGAGGTTCGCTCCCTGCACGACTTCGTCCTCGGCGAGGTTCAGCGATGCCTTGTTCGAGGAGGAAATCGTCACGGAGACGGACTCGGTGGCGTCACCGAAGTCCAGGTCCTCGACACCTTCAACGGAGAACGTGTAGTCGCCCGCGTCAACGTTGTTCGGGTTGATGCCGAAGTACGCCGTGTTGGTTCCGTTGTTCCGGGTGTCCGAGGTGCCGGTGAGGATCTCGTCGGTAACATCGAGGCCGTCCTCGTCTTCGACGGTCAGCTCGATGTCCTCAGCGGCGTAGTAGTTGTAATCAACGGCGACCCGAGATTCGTTCTGCTGTGTGTTCAGGACTCCGCCAGTGACGTCGTTGTCCGCGTTGTTGCGGACTTCGAGCATCGTCACCGATGGACTCTGGACCGTAACGCCGAAGTCAGCCTCGGCGATGTCTGGACCACTGCTATCGTAGGAACCGGTCGACTGGTCCTCGGGGATCGGCATCTGGAGCGGGACACCTTCGTCAGACCCACCAGTGCGCGAGAGGGTTGCCGAGTCGAACGTTTGGTCCGTGTTACTTGAATTCCGGAAGATGATGTCTTCCTCGCCCTGGAAGATGGTCGCGCCATCCCCGACACTCCCGCCGGTCTTGCCATCTACTGAGGCGTTGTTATATTCGTAGTTTGAATTATCATTGAACCGCTGATAATCGTTCAGCTTTTCTTGGTTCGCCGCAGCAGCCCCGCCCGTGAACGCGACGCCGGCTCCGATCACGGAACCGATCATCAGCGCCGTCAGGAGGACTGCGCGGAGTTTACCTGTTGTGTCTGTCATTTTTACTGAGTGACTGAGCTACGGTGTCAGTCCAACCAGACGACCGCATCCACCTGATTCCGCCGAAACGGTGAATCGTGGGTTTCTGCAGCCGCCATTTCGGGTAGGGGTGCTCCAGACTATACCCGGCCACTGGTAAATGCTTTCTGCCTTTTCGCGCGCCAGCCGCCGTCAGAACACCGATTTATATGTTTATTGCTCACATGAAACGTGAATGGTGGAGCGGCGACATCACGCACGGTGCCGTCCGGCGAAAACGGGGGTTAAAGATGCCCCAGTTCGAACCGAAGCCGCAATGAGCGGGAGTGGGCCACGGAAGTGCCTCGTCGTCGGCGTCTGTGTTCTCATCGCCGGGCTCGTCGTCCCTGCAGGCGGTGTCGCTGCACAGCCGGCCGTCGCGGGGAGCGACGGCGCGGGTAACAACATCCATGCGGGGGTTCCGTTCGCCACCGATCAGGCGCTGAACCTCACCACGAACCTCACTGTTGCGGGCACACCGCTGCCCGATGGTGGATCGGTGACGACTGCCGACAACCCCCGGCTGGCGATGAACGTGACCAGCAACGCCACCATCGAGGTGATCTCGGTGCGCATCAACGACAACACGCGGCGGTCGTACGTCCCGAACGCCACTGCGTTCAACGAATCCACGAGGCTGGACCTGGATGCGGGAACGCACGACCTGACCACGGTCGTCAGGACTGCGAACGGGACCACGACGTACACCGGGACGATCACCGAAGACCCGAACGCGCCACTCGTCACGTTCGAGGCCCCGATGTCGGCCGGGTTCGTCGGCCCGGACAACGAGTACGAACCCCTAGGTAACAACTACACCGTCAATCAGGCCACCGTCACCGTAGAAGGGACGATCCAGGACCAGTCGGCCGTGGAGTACATGGAGATCACGCGGTACTACAACTACCGACCGGGTATAAACGGCCTCCCGGACTCGAAGGCGGACGCCAAGCGGGAGATCGAGATTCCAGATCCGGGGGACTCGTTCTCCCAGGAGTTGCGCCTCGGACCGGGGCGTCCGAGCGTCGGCAGCGGCGTCAACCGACTTCAGATCGAAGTCGCGGACGAATACGGGAACGTCAGACAGTACCACACCCAAATCGCGGTCAAGGACACAGCTGCACCCGAGATCAACGTCTTGGATCGGCGGCCGGTCGCAACGCGCTCGGCGGTGGAGGTCACCGCTGAGGTGACCGATAGCGTGGGGATCTCGTCGATCAGCGTCCGGGACGGCCCGGTAACTGGTGCCGGCCAGGATGTCCTGTTCACGCAACGCCAGCCGTTGCAGCGCCCGTTCTCGAAGACGGTGACGACGACCGTCCCGATCCTCGACGGTACGAAGGCGATCACACTCATCGCCACCGACCAGGCCAACCACAGGACCACCCGCGAGCTCGCGGTGAACTACAGCGAGCTGGTCACGCCGGCGATCCAGTTCGACAACTCACTCACCGGAACGGCGGGGGCACAGCGCGTCCAGGCGGTCGGACGAGTCTACGACGGGCAGATCTCACGCGTGCGCGTCGAGTCGCTCACGCCGGACGGTGAGACGATCGACATCAACTCGGTGTACAGCGGTGGTGTCACCGAGAACGTCAGCTTCCAGGAGTTGCTGGATGCAGAGGCGTACCCGGCCGCCGTGCGCGTGCGCGTGCTTGACGTGACGGGGACCGAGCACACGAAGACCATCGAGTTGTCCCAGTCAGAACCGGTCGACGAAGTGGTGGTGGAAGGAGCGGGAACGGAAACCGAAACGGCCGGTGGCGAGGGCGATCAGGCCGACAGTACAACGCTCAGGAACATCGAATCCAGTCCGGCGGTGTCGCCGGGCACCGCCGATCAGTCGGGGCCGTTGGGAACGCTGACCGGGCTGGTGAGCGAGTACGCGCTCCCGATCGTGGGGCTGTTGGTGGTCGTGATTCTCTTGTTGGTCGTCCAGCAACGCCGCGGGTAGCGGGCAACGTTACGGAAAATTCGAGGCGAAAGCCTCGCCCTTCAGGGCGGGGATGAAGCCGACCAACAGTATTCAACCGCCGTCGATGGCATAGACGGGGTTCCAACGCAATCTTTAAGCCGTCCGACTGTGATAGTATGCATAGATGGTGAAGAGTACCCGTCACGCGAAATACGAACTCTACTACCACATAGTGTTCGTGCCGAAATATCGGCGTTCGCACCTGACGGGGAAGACGAAGGAGCGTCTTGAAACCATCTTCGCGGAAATCTGTGAGGACAAGAGCCTCGAACTGGCCGAGTCCGAGGTCATGTCCGACCACGTACACCTGTTCATCGGGAGTCCCCCGAAGAACGCCCCGTCCCTCATCGTCAACTGGGTCAAGGGCATCTCGGCGCGGAAGTATAATCAGCGATACGACGACCGCGTGAAGTGGACGCGTTCGTACTACGTGGGAACAGCAGGAAGTGCATCGAAGGGCGCTGTCGAACAGTATATCGCTGAACAGGAGGGTGACGACGCATGAAGCGCGTCAACACTTTCGAGGTCGTGCCACAGACCGAGAACGACAAAGAGTGCCTTCGACGGCTACTCGACGCCTCCGCCTCCCTGTGGAATGAACTGACCTGTCAACTGCCTCGGGGTCAAGCCCCGAGGCTTGTCAGTGGACTCCCGCTCTAACTGCGAAGGGCAGTAGGTCGGAATCGACCATTCGCGTTCAACGTCCCTGACTTCAGAGCCAGTTGACTCGTGGCTCGTCCAGCACCAGACTTGAGCCAGTGCTGAACAAGACGCCACCCGATATTCCGAGCGGCGTTATAATCGCTGTGCAACCGTTTCCCGCACTTCAGACACTCGAACTCGTCACCATCTCGATTATCTTCGTGGGTGAATCCACATTCACCATGACTGCATCGCTGAGAAGTGTACGCAGGGTTCACGTCGTCCACGCCGATACCGTATTCTTCGGCTTTGTATTCGACGTGCCGTTGGAGTTCCTTGAACGCCCACTGCTGAAACTTTGAAGCGTTCGAGATACGATTCCTGATGTGTTTCAGGTTCTCGAACGCGATTGCCGTACAATCGTTCTCCACGGCTTCCTGCACGATTTCTTTGGAGATGCAGTGAAGGTAATCGGCACTCCACCGAGCGAATCGGTCGCCAATCGACTGCATCGTGAGGTGGGCCGACCGAGTGCCTGTTTGTTGCAGGTTTCCACGCCGACGTTCGTACTCATCGCGTCGGTGGTTGAGGTAGTCTGCGTTACCGAGGAACGCTCCTGTACTGGTGACGGCGACGTACCCGTCCACGTTCAAGTCAACACCGAGAACCACTCCGTTCTCGGATTCTTCGTCGCAAGAGGTGTCAACGTCTTTCTTCACGGCGACGTGGAGGTAGTACGTGCCATCGCGTTTGTGGAGCGTTGCTTCGGCTTTCTCCCATTCATCCGTCCAGTAGTCCTCGAACGGCGTTCCTTCCTCGTTGACGGGCGTGACGTATTCAGCGGTCACGCGGTCGTCTACGGTGGCAAGAGATACGTGGTCGTCGTTGTACGTGATGGTTCGACCATTGTACACAACGACGCTTCCTCGGAACTCCGGCTTGCTTGCTCGTTCGCCGTCAAAGATTCTGTCTTTGCAGTTGCCGAGTGCGGTGGCCGCGAGGTTTCGGGCGGATTGGACGAGACTGGATTGCAGGGAGAGTTCATCACGAACATCAGAATACGTCTCTTTGTGGAGTGTGTTCTTGGTGTCCGTGATGTTGTAGGAGTTGTCGTCCCATCCGTGGTCTGCGACGTGTTGGGCCGCGTGTCGGAACTGCTCGAACGTCTCATCGAGGACTTCGGCGTCCTCTTTGGAAACGTCGAGTTTGACTTGGATGTTCCGAACAACCTCCATACTTCATTAGTATGGTGATAGATACTTAAAACCACATAATTGAGTGGGGGAGTCGGGCCTACTATCGAGCGTGGTTTGTGAGGGGTAGTGTCGGCTTCCTCCCCGAGGTCAAGCCTCGGGGTATCCGCCTTGAAATCTGATGAACGCCGCCAGAACTACTTCGGTGACGGCGACGTGTGGGATACTTCCGAATACCGTGGACAGTACAACGGCGTCGTCGGAAGCGCGACGGTCCAACAGGTCACGCGCAAGAACAGCGAAGCGTGGCGGTCGTTCTTCGCTCTCAAAGAGAAAGGCGAGGACGCCAACCCACCGTCGTACTGGGGGAACGAAGAGGACGGACGCGAACTCCGCACCTACATCCGAAACAACCAGTACACGGTTCAGTGGGGCAAGCGTAGCCGTCTCGAAATCCCTGTCGGGCAAGAACTGAAAGACGAATACGGACTCGGCTACCATGAACGACTCCGCCTCGAAGTCCGAGGCAACCCGAAGTGGGACGGCAAACAGGGTCGTCTGGAACTTGCGTACGACGAGGTGAGCGACACGTTCAGGGCTTTTCAACCAGTCACCGTACCTGATTCTCGACTGGATTCACCACTGGCTTCCGAAGAAGCCGCCCTCGACGTTGGCGCGAACAATCTCGTCGCCTGTTCCACGACTACTGGGAACCAGTACCTCTACGACGGACGGGAGTTGTTCGGACGGTTCCGCGAGACGAC
Source organism: Halobacterium sp. MBLA0001 (assembly GCF_049705385.1). Lineage (NCBI taxonomy): Archaea > Methanobacteriati > Methanobacteriota > Halobacteria > Halobacteriales > Halobacteriaceae > Halobacterium > Halobacterium sp. MBLA0001. The sequence continues at coordinate 694,819 of NZ_JBNAMQ010000007.1, read as the reverse complement.
CGACGAAATCGCCCGTCTACAGTCGAAACTCCGCGAGGGACGCTACTCCTCGAAACGGATTCGACGGCTGTACCGGCAGCGAACGAAACGCCGTGACCACGCACAGAACGCGCTGGTACGCGACCTCGTTGAACGGCTGTACGACGAGGGCGTGGCGACGGTGTACGTGGGCGACTTGACCGACGTGCTGGAAACGCACTGGTCGGTCAGGGTGAACGAGAAGACGCACAACTTCTGGGCGTTCAAGAAGTTCATCCACCGTCTCGCGTGTGTCTGTGAGGAGTACGGCATCTCTCTTGAAGCCGAGTCGGAAGCGTGGACGAGTCAGACGTGCCCCGAGTGTGGCGACCACGAGGAGACAGTTCGCCACGAAGATACGCTGACGTGTCCGTGTGGCTTCGAGGGGCACGCCGACCTCACGGCATCAGAGACGTTCCTTCGAGAAAACAGCGATTGCGAAGTCAGGCCGATGGCACGGCCCGTGCGATTCGAGTGGGACGACCACGATTGGTCGGGGAAACCACACCCTCACGAAAGTCCCAAAGAAGTGCGCACAAACCCGCAAGTTGCCTCCGTGGGTCGGTAGCCGAACCCCCAACGGAGGAATCCTCGCGCTTTAGCGCGGGGAGGATGTCAATCGCGGCGGCGGCGCAGGCCCACACCAGCGAACACGATGACAACCGCCACGAGTGCCCCCACGGCGGTGAACCCCGGCGTTGGACCGCCGGTTTCGCGCGACGTGGTGGTCGTTTCGGACTGCGTCTCGGGCGTCGTCGTGGCTGCCGTGGTCGTGCGTGTCGGGTCGGTGACCGTCGCCGTCGTGTGCGCAACCGTATCGTCGGCAACGAACATCGTCAGTGTCACCGTCTCCCCGACGGTTGGAACCGGGAGGTCGACGGTGCCGGTAAACGTGCCGTTGGCGGCTACGGTCGCAGTGGACCGCTGAATGTAGCCGAACGATCCGTTCGATTCGGCGAACGAGACGCGAACCGTCGCCTCGGTTCCCGGCGCGAGGTTCGTCACACCCGAGACGTGTGTCGGCTGTGCGCGTGTGAGCAGCCGCCCGTCACCGCTGTCGGCTCGGAGATCGAAGCGTGTGCGTGGCGTCACGACCTGGAAGTCGTCGCTGGCGGTCTCGTTGGTGCCGGGAGCCAGATAGGGGAACGCCGGGATCGTTATGTCTCCGCCAGCGCCACCCAGGAGGCTGCGGTAATACGTCTGGATGTTGTTGTCCCCACGGTCGAACTGGAACGCGTCGGCGGGGTCGGTCTCGTAGGTGAGCGACGCCGAGAGGTTCTGGAAGTCGGTCCCGCTGGATGGTTGGAAGTCAGCAACCGCCTGTGGATCGACAACGACGTACAGTCGCCCGCGTGACGCGTTGGCGTACACTGAGGCCGCGGCCGGATCCGCACCGGATAGGTCGAGGATTTCGAGTGGGGACTCGATGCCGGGCGGTGAGTCCGGGCCCTTGACGACAGGGCTGTTGGTGGCCTCGACCGCGAACTGGACGCCTTCGCCGGTTCGGGCTTCGAGTGTGGAGAGGGTACTCGGGGCGACACCCGAGGCGAGCGCGTCCGGCCCGCCCGCGATGGCTGCCAGATGGCCGTAGATTCCGGTCGCGTTGGCCGCGATCACAACCCGGTCGGTGGTCGTGGGCGGTCGCTGGTCGGTCATCGACGCCGCGAGCGCGGTCGCGTTCGGAGCTGCGTCCGCCGCGCCGGCGGGGGCCGTGTTCACCGTGATGTTGTGGACGCCCGGGGTTGTCAGTGAGACCGTCGCGGTGTCGAATCCGCCGTCGGCCGGTGACGACGTGAGTGCGGTCGTCGCGCCGTCGGTGCGTGCCTGCGCGCTGATGGTTCGGTTGGTGGTCGCCGTCACGGTGTATGTGCCGGGCTGGAGGGGGCGAGTGAGTTGGGCTGTCGGCCGCTCGCGGTCGGCGCTCCGGATCAGCCCCACCGTGGCCAGGTAGTCGGCAAATCCGTCGAGCTGGGTGCCGTCGGGGCCGACGAACCGCGGCCCGGGATCGCCGTCGAGGCGTCCGTGAACGCCGCTTGTGACGGTGTCACCACCGCTGTAATAGACGTTTTCGGTGTTCGTCGGGCTGAGACTCGTACTGGTCCCGAGCGTCCTGGTGTTGATTCCGAGGGTGATCGTGCCGTCGGCGTCAGTGTCGACGGCGCGAACGACGTCGAGGAAACCGGCATCGGCGCCGCCGACGTGAATATAGACGGGGTGATCGTTGGGAATGCGGTCGGGCAGTGTCAGTGAGAGCGAAACGATGTCTCCCGCGGGCCGTGTGTGCTCGGTGTGTTGCCAGCCAGCGTCGTCGGTGCTGTTCGAAGGTGATTCCGGGGGCGCGCCGGCGGCCGCTGTCGGGGCGTGATCCGTGGCCGCAGCCACTGTCCCGGCGACCGGCGTGCAGACGACAGCCACGACGAGAATGGAAACGGCGGTCGCGCGCAGTGTCGTCGTGAGCGAGGGAGTGCGTGTCATGGATGAGAGCGTCTCCAGGTGCGCCACCCGATCTAGTGCGGTGGTTCGCGGCCCTGTTATTTGATCGTGTCCATCTGTGGGGCCGCAGCGGACGGGCGCAGTCGTCCGTGAGAGGGGATATCTAGAGGACGCAGTCGGGTGGGTAAATACTTTGGGCGCTCGGAACCCCGCCGACAGTCGGCCACAACGACGGAGCGGACGGCAACCCGACAGAGAACAGACCTGACAGCGACGAGGGCAGGGGCGAACGTGGGGGTCGGTAATCAGCACCTTCAAAATACTACTCTCGTAACTATCAGTATGAACGGCGATAGTCCCTTTGCGGGGCCTCCAGAAGACACACGCGAGGAGATCCTCCGGGCGGCGTTTCTCGTGCTCCAGCGGGACGGCTACGGTGGGCTGTCGATGAATCGGATCGCCGAGGAGGTCGGCCTGCAGAAGGCGTCGGTCTACCATCACTACGCGGAGAAAGACACGCTGTTGCTCGCGCTCGTCGATTACGTCGTCGAGGAGCTTCGGTACCGGATCGTTCAGTCCGACGACGAGGACCCCCGCCGGCAGCTGCGACGGTTCATCGACGAGGTGGTGTTCGGACACCACGCCGGATCGGATGCCACGGCGTTGTCGCCGCCGACGGATGGGACGATCCGGGCGTTCATTCAGATCCGCGCGCAGGCAGTCCACGACGACGACTACCGCGAACAGATCACGACGATCGACCGGATCCAACAGGAGCACATCGCGGAGATCATCCAGCGTGGCGTGGACGCGGGAGAGTTCCGCGATGTCGATCCGACGCAAGTGGCGTCGTTCATCTCGACGCTGTTGACCGGCGTGTTCACACGCCGAGTCACGATGACGACTGACCTGACGCCGGTGCGGGAAGCGACCCACGCGTATCTCGAAGCGGTGTTAGTGGCGTAACCCTGCTCGTGCGTGCTACGTGGCGCACAAACTATTACATAGAACGGGCAACACGTTGTGGGTATGTCACAGCAATCACGCACGGCGAGCCGGGAGGCGGCGTCGATCATCGCACTCCCGACACACGTGGTCGGCTACCTCGCACTGCTGGCGGCGATCGTCACGGGGGTCATCCATCTCCAGTTGGGCAATCAGATCGCTGGGTTGAACCAGCAGTTGGCGATCCTGTTCGTGTTGAACGGCGTCGGGTTCCTGGCTGGCGGCGCCGTCTACGTGAGCAGCTACTGGCGCGAGGCGCTGTATCTCGTGGCGGCGGCGTACGCGCTCACCACGATCGTCTCGTTGTTCGTGTTCCAGGGGTTCAGCGTGGACGCCTTCTACATGGGCAACACACTCAATACGACGGCCGTGATTTCGAAGGTAGCCGAAGCCGTGCTGGCGGCGTGTGCCGTGTTCTTGTACGCGACGGAGTAGCGGGACACGGAACAGGACGGCAGAAAACAGGAGGAGCGGTTATTCGCCGTCGCGGAACCGGCGGAACGCGATCACGCCAAGCCCGCCCAGCGATCCCAACACGAGAAGCGCGGCGACAGAGCCGGACAGCGAAGTGATGGAGCCGGGCGTCAGCGAGAACTGCTGTGCCGACTGGTTCGGCTGGGTCGTGGCTGGTGCGATCGACATCGAGGAGCTGGAGACCTGGACGGACTGCGAGCTGTCGTAGGACTCCCCGCCGACCTGGTACTCAGTGTGAAGCGAGAGCGTGGTGTCGGCGTCCAGCGTAGTGGGAACAGTCACCGTCTGTGAGTGGGCGGCGTCGACGGTCCCGAACGCAGCCGCAGGTGCCGGACCGACGTCGTCGGTGCCGACCGTGGTCACGTCGTTGACGGCTGCGTTACCGAGGTTGATGAGGCGATACTGGAGGAACTTCGAGTCGTTCTCTTCGATGACCGTTGCGTCGACGCGGACGTCGGTTCGGAGCGCATCGACGTCGATGGATTTCGACGTGTTGACTGCGGCGTCGCTGGTTTCAAGCGATGCCTTGAGGTCGATCGTCCCGGTGCGTTCGGGCCGGATATCGAATTCGAACTGGGTGATGTTCTCGGTGCCGAGCACCGGCTTCAGGCGCGTCTCAGTGTCGAGGTTCTGGTTGGTCGCTTCGAGGTCGAGCGACAGGTCCGTGAGCGGGTCCTCTTCGCCGTTCGAGACCGTGACGGTGACCGGCGTGTCGGTGCCCGCGACCGCGGACTGCGCGTCGATCTGAAGGCGAGGTTCGGGTGGTGACGACGAGGACGGCTCCGAGACCGAGACGTACACCGGGTAGTCGACGGAATCGATGCTGCGGGTGACCCCGTCACTGTCGGTCTGGACACCGCGAACGGTGACTGTGAGTTCTTTGTCACCAGCTGAGTCGAAGGACGTGCGAAGCGGCACGTCGATCGACTCGCCGCCGGCGATCGTTCCCAAATCGCTGACCTTTGCCAGGTTCCCGCCGTCACCGGAGAGGGTCACTTGCGTGATCTCGAACGATCCGTCGCTGGAACTGGAGTGGCGCACGGTCGGCGTGACAGTGATGGTGTCACCGGTCGTCGGTTCGTCGTCGGAGACGGCAACGTCTGAAACGGTGACTTTCAGACCGTTGTCTGCGGACACGACGCCAGCAGCCGCGACGGCCGACAGGCAGACGACGGCGGTCATAATTAATGCTTTCAGCGCGCGGGAATCCATGTGGTTGTTTCCCATCATAATCCCGGACAACAACCTAACAATATATAAATGTTGGCTTTATTGAGATTATGTAATCTTGGAATTATGTAGGGTTCCTCGTGATCACCTAGTAGAAGTCGGATCACCGAGACATGACTGCCTGTAGAAAAAGCCATATATCAGCCATATGCTGTCGATGGCCAACACCGAGACGACCGCAGCGACTGGCCGCCCACAGACACCAACACGCCTATGCACGGGGCGTGTTTCGCTCGGACCAGCAACCATGACTGCAGCGACAGACGCGCTCGCATGGGTTGTCGTCGCGGCGTTCGCAACGAGCGCCCTGATCGACGCGGCCAGCGACGACCACGAGGCGGTGCGGCGGTACGCCGCCGTCGGCGCGTGGGCCGTGTTCGGGCTGTTCTGGGGCCTGCTCATCGAACACTTCCTGCTCGTGCAGCAGTCACTCATCGAGGGCGCACTCGCTGCAGCGGCCGTGCCCGCGTGCCTCTACACGGCGTACCTCGTGGCCAGCGGCCGGAAGTCGCTGGCGACACTGACCCGCGCGATCGCGGTCATGGGGCTGCTCTACATTCCGTTTCAGACGATCGAGCCGCTGCGGCGGTGGGCGATCCTCACGACGACACACCACGCCGCGTGGATCATGGGCCAACTCGGCTACCACCCGGCGATCGAGGTCGCCACGAGCTACCACGGCTACCCTGCGAAGTTCGCGTTCCACGGGACGAACGTCGTGACCGGCGAACCCTGGGGGTTCCCCACAACGGTGCTACTGGCGTGTACGGGGATCGGAAGCATGAGCATCGTCGGCGGGCTCGTGGCGGCCGTCGACGCGCCGATGCGGCGCAGGCTGCGCGCACTGGGGGTGGCGATCCCGCTGATCTACGGGATGAACCTGGTGCGTGTCGTGTTCATCGCGATCGCACACGGCAACCAGTGGTTCGGCGGGGATGTTATCGAAGGCGTGGTGTTTGCGTTGTTCCCGACGGACAACCCCAACCGGGTGTCGTATCTGTTCGCGGATCGCGTGCTTGCGCAGTCGCTGTCTGTCGTGGTGCTCGTCGTGTTGACGCTGGCGCTGCTGCGTATCGTGCCGGAGCTGGGCGGCGTCATCGAGGACGTGGCGTTCGTTCTCACCGGCAACGAATACGACATCACGGGCCGGTTCGCCGGCGACCGCTAGCCCGGCCTGGTCGCGTCGGTTGGCGTGGATCGAGACAGGAGGCGTTGGGAACGGACGCGGCGCTGTCCGAGTAGCGGAACGGAGAAAGCGCCCGGAGCGGGATTTGAACCCGCGTCACAACCGTGACAGGGTTGTATGATGGGCCACTACACCATCCGGGCTGGCTGCACTCATTCGTATCCGGGGTATAGTATTAAGACTTTCCAATCGCGGGCTGTGTGTGTATCGCTGTCGTGTCACCGTTCGCGCGCCCCGTGGTTGACAAGGCTTAAATGCTGTGGGCAGCAACTGGCCTGTAGTATCTCGTGAGAGTCAGTTCTCCCCCCACGCAGGTGCACCCATGGTAGACGTAAGCCAACACGAACTCGTACCCGAGCACACCGTTCTCGATGAGGAGACACTCGACGGAGTGCTTGCGGACTACGACATCGACCGCACGGAGCTTCCGAAGATCAAATACAAGGATCCAGCGCTGCCCGACAACGCCGAAATCGGGGACGTCGTGGAGATCGTTCGGGACTCGCGAACCACAGACGAAGCCGTCGTGTACCGACTGGTGATCGAATAGATGCTACAGGAAGACAAACGCGAACTGTCCGAATCGTACTTCTCGAAAGAACGCCTCGCCGAACACCACTTCCGCTCGTACAACGCGTTCCTCGAACACGGCATGCAGGATGTCGTCACCGAGAAAGAACGCATCGAGACGGACATCGGCGACAAAGAGGACGAAGAGCCGGTGTGGGTTGAGCTCGGTGACGTTCGAGCCGTCACGCCCCGCGTCAGGGAGGCCGACGGCAGCGAGGAGCTGCTGTACCCACAGGAAGCGCGGCTGCGGAACATCACGTACTCGGCGCCCGTGTTCATGGAGATGAGCATCGTGCGTGGTGGCGAAGAAGAAGAGGAGCGTGTCCTCGACACGACCGAAACGAAGGTCGGTCGGATGCCCATCATGGTGGGCTCGGACAAATGCAACATTTCCGGGTTCAGCGACGAGGAACTCATCGAGATCGGTGAGGACCCGGCCGACCCCGGGGGGTATTTCATCATCAACGGCAGCGAGCGCGTGTTGATGACCAGCGAGGACCTCGCGCCGAACAAGATCCTCGCCGAGTACGACTCCAAGTACGGCGACGAAATTCAGGTGGCGAAGACGTTCAGCCAGCGCCGCGGCTACCGCGCGCTCGTGCTCGTCGAGCGCAACCGCGAGGGCCTGCTTGAGGTGTCGTTCCCGTCGGTCTCCGGGTCGATCAGCTTCGTAACGCTCGTGCGCGCGCTCGGGTTGGAGTCCGACGAGGAGATCGTCCACCGGGTCAGCGAGGACCCCGAGATCGTGAAGTTCATGCTGGAGAACCTGGAGGAAGCCGACGTCCAGACCCAGGAGGAAGCCATCGAGGACCTGGGCCAGCGCGTCGCCTCCGGGCAGGGCAAGAACTACCAGCTCAAGCGCGCGAACTACGTCATCGACCGCTATCTCCTCCCACACCTCCACGAGGACGGCGTCGAGGAAGAGGAGACACGCATCAACAAGGCGTACTACCTCTGCCGGATGGCCGAAGCGTGCTTCGAGTTGGCGCTCGGCCGCCGCGAGGCCGACGACAAGGACCACTACGCGAACAAGCGCCTGAAGGTCTCCGGAGACCTGATGAAAGACCTGTTCCGAACGGCGCTGAACAAGCTCGCGCGTGACGTGAAATACCAGCTGGAGCGCGCGAACATGCGGAACCGCGAACTCACGGTGAACACGGTGGTTCGGTCCGACGTGTTGACCGAGCGCCTCGAACACCCGATCGCGACCGGGAACTGGGTTGGTGGGCGGTCCGGCGTGAGTCAGCTCGTCGACCGCACCGACTTCATGGGTGTGCTCAGCCACCTGCGCCGCCTGCGCAGTCCGCTCAGCCGCTCCCAGCCGCACTTCGAAGCGCGGGACCTACACGCCACCCAGTGGGGGCGCATCTGTCCGTCCGAGACGCCGGAAGGCCCGAACTGTGGGCTGGTGAAGAACTTCGCGCAGGCGATGGAGCTCTCACAGGACGTCGACGACGAGCGGGACCTCAAACAGGAGCTGTCCTCGATGGGTGTGGAGGGAATCCCCGGCATCAGCATGGAAACGACATCGACGACGTCCGCGGACGACTAACATGAGTACGGAACGCGAAGCCAAAGTCTACGTCAACGGGAGTCTGGTTGGAACACACGAGAACCCCGAAGAGTTAGCAGAACAGATCCGGGAGGCGCGCCGCCGCGGTGAGGTCTCCGAGATGGTGAACGTCTCGGTCAGGGACCGCACCGGTGAGGTCATCGTGAACGCGGACGCTGGCCGGGCACGCCGGCCGCTGCTGGTCGTGGAGAACGGCGAGCCGGTGGTCACCCAGGAGGAAGTGGAGGCCGTCAAGAACGGCGACATCGACTTCGAGGACCTCGTTGAGGCGGGGAAAGTCGAGTTCATCGACGCCGAGGAGGAAGAGGACATCCTCGTGGGCGTCGAGGAGGAGGAGCTCACGACCGACCACACGCACCTCGAAATCGACCCGCAGCTCATCTTCGGGATCGGTGCGGGGATGATCCCGTACCCCGAGCACAACGCCAGCCCCCGGATTACGATGGGGGCGGGGATGATGAAACAGAGTCTGGGGCTGCCGGCGGCGAACTACCGCATCCGACCGGACACCCGCCAACACCTCCTGCATTACCCGCAGAAGGCGATGGTGAACACCCAGACGACCGAGCAGATCGGCTACGACGACCGGCCGGCGGGCCAGAACTTCGTCGTCGCCGTGATGTCCTACGAGGGGTTCAACATCGAGGACGCCCTGGTCATGAACAAGGGGTCCGTGGAGCGCGCGCTCTCCCGATCGCATTTCTTCCGCACGTACGAGGGCGAGGAGCGCCGCTACCCTGGCGGCCAGGAAGACCGCTTCGAGATCCCCGGCGACGACGTGCGAGGCGCACGCGGTGAGGACGCGTACACGCACCTCGACGACGACGGCCTGGTGAACCCCGAGACGAAAGTCGACGATTCGTCGGTGCTGTTGGGGAAGACGAGTCCGCCACGGTTCCTCGAAGAACCCGAGGACATGGGCGGGCTGAGCCCGCAGAAGCGCCGCGAAACGTCGGTGACGATGCGGTCGGGCGAGGACGGCGTCGTCGACACGGTGACGCTGATGGAGGGCGAGGACGGCTCGAAGCTCGCGAAAGTCTCCGTGCGCGACGAGCGCATCCCGGAGCTCGGCGACAAGTTCGCGAGCCGACACGGCCAGAAGGGCGTCGTCGGCCACCTCGCGCCCCAGGAAGACATGCCGTTCACGCAGGAAGGCGTGGTGCCGGACCTCGTGTTGAACCCCCACGCGTTGCCGTCGCGGATGACGGTCGGCCACGTGCTGGAGATGCTCGGCGGGAAGGCGGGGTCGCTGGACGGGCGGTCCGTCGACGGCACGCCGTTCACCGGCGAGGGCGAGGACGAGATCCGTGGCACGCTCGAAGACCGCGGCTTCAAATCCTCCGGCAAGGAGGTCATGTACTCCGGGGTGTCCGGGGAGAAAATCGAGGCCGAGATCTTCGTGGGGACGATCTTCTACCACAAGCTCTACCACATGGTGTCGAACAAGCTCCACGCCCGGTCGAAGGGGCCGGTGCAGGTGCTGACCCGACAACCCACCGAGGGTCGCGCCCGCGAGGGCGGACTGCGGGTCGGTGAGATGGAGCGTGACACCGTCATCGGGCACGGCGCGGCGATGGTGCTCAAAGAGCGCCTGCTCGATTCCTCGGACCGCGAGGAGATCCACGTGTGTGGGAACTGCGGCATGACGGCCGTGGAGAACTACGAGCAGCGCCGGGTGTACTGTCCGAACTGCGAGGAGGAGACCGACGTACACAGCATCGAGATGAGTTACGCATTCAAGCTTCTACTCGACGAGATGAAGGCGCTCGGCATCGCGCCGCGCCTGGAACTGGAGGAGGCAGTGTAATGAGTGCAGGACAAGCCCCCAAGGAAATCGGCGAAATCAGCTTCGGGCTGATGGACCCAGAGGAGTACCGCGACATGTCCGCCACGAAGGTCATCACGGCGGACACGTACGACGACGACGGCTTCCCGATCGACATGGGGCTGATGGACCCCCGACTGGGCGTCATCGACCCGGGCCTGGAGTGCAAGACGTGTGGGCAGCGCTCGGGCGGCTGCAACGGCCACTTCGGCCACATCGAGCTCGCGGCCCCGGTGATTCACGTGGGGTTCTCGAAGCTCATCCGCCGGCTCCTGCGTGGGACGTGTCGGGAGTGCGCGAGCCTGCTGCTCACCGAGGAGGAGAAAGACGAGTACCGGGAGAACCTCGATCGGACGCGGAGCCTCCGCCAGGACGTCTCTGACGTGATGACGGCGGCGATCCGTGAGGCCCGCAAGAAAGACCACTGCCCGCACTGCGGGGAGGTCCAGTACGACGTCAAACACGAGAAGCCGACGACGTACTACGAGGTCCAGCAGGTGTTGGCGTCGGATTACAGCGAGCGCATCGCGGCGTCGATGCAGCCCGACGAGGACGAGGACGACGCTGGCGTGAGCCCCCAGGAGCTCGCCGAGCAGACCGACATCGACATCAGCCGGATCAACGAGATCCTCTCCGGGGAGTTCCGGCCGCGCCGAGAGGACCGCGAGGCCATCGAGACGGCCATCGGCGCGGACCTCACCACCGAGGACATGAACAAGCTGATGCCGTCGGACATCCGGGACTGGTTCGAGGACATCCCCGGCGAGGACCTCGAAGCGCTGGGCGTGAACTCGGACCGCAGTCGGCCCGAGTGGATGATCCTGACGGTGCTACCGGTGCCGCCGGTGACGGCGCGACCGTCGATCACGCTTGACAACGGCCAGCGCAGCGAGGACGACCTCACGCACAAGCTGGTGGACATCATCCGCATCAACCAGCGGTTCATGGAGAACCGCGAGGCGGGTGCGCCACAGCTCATCATCGAGGACCTCTGGGAGCTGTTGCAGTACCACGTCACGACGTTCATGGACAACGAGATCAGCGGGACGCCGCCGGCGCGACACCGGTCCGGCCGCCCGCTGAAGACGCTATCCCAGCGCCTCAAGGGCAAAGAGGGGCGGTTCCGCGGCAGCCTCTCGGGGAAACGCGTGAACTTCTCCGCCCGGACCGTCATCTCGCCGGACCCCACGCTGTCGCTGAACGAGGTCGGGGTGCCGGATCGGGTGGCGACGGAGATGACACAGACGATGGTCGTCAACGAGCAGAACCTCGAGCGCGCCCGACGCTACGTCCGGAACGGCCCCGAGGGGCATCCGGGCGCGAACTACGTCACCCGGCCCGACGGCCGTCGCGTGCGCGTCACCGAGAAGGTGTGTGAGGAGCTCGCCGAGCGCGTCGAGCCCGGCTGGGAGGTCCAGCGCCACCTCATCGACGGCGACATCATCATCTTCAACCGGCAGCCGTCGCTGCACCGGATGTCGATCATGGCCCACGAGGTCGTGGTGATGCCGTACAAGACGTTCCGCCTGAATACGGTCGTCTGTCCGCCGTACAACGCCGACTTCGACGGCGACGAGATGAACATGCACGCCCTCCAGAACGAGGAGGCGCGGGCCGAGGCGCGCGTGCTGATGCGCGTCCAAGAGCAGATCCTCTCCCCGCGGTTCGGGGAGAACATCATCGGCGCGATCCAGGACCACATCTCGGGGACGTACCTGCTCACGAACGACAATCCGCGGTTCAACGAGACGCAGGCGTCGGACCTGCTCCGGCAGACCCGGATCGACGAGCTGCCGGCGGCCGCCGGCACCGACGAGGACGGCGACCAGTACTGGACCGGCCACCAGATCTTCTCCGAGTTGCTGCCCGACGACCTCTCGCTTGAGTTCACCGGCACGACGGGTGACACCGTCGTCATCAACGACGGACAGCTCGAAGCGGGCACCATCGCCGACGACGAGGTCGGAGAGTACGGCAGTGAGATCGTGGACACCATCACGAAAGTCCACGGGAACACGCGCGCCCGCATCTTCATCAACGAGGTCGCGTCGCTGGCGATGCGGTCGATCATGCACTTCGGGTTCTCGATCGGCATCGACGACGAGACGGTGTCGACGGAGGCCCGCGAGCGCATCGACGAGGCGATCCAGTCGGCGTACGACCGCGTGCAGGAACTCATCGAGACCTACGAGAACGGGGACCTAGAGAGCCTGCCCGGCCGCACGGTCGACGAGACCCTGGAGATGAAGATCATGCAGACGCTCGGAAAGGCTCGGGACTCCGCCGGGGACGTCGCCGAGGAGAACTTCGACGAGGACAACCCCGCGGTCGTGATGGCGAACTCCGGCGCGCGTGGGTCGATGTTGAACCTCACGCAGATGGCGGGGTGTGTCGGCCAGCAGGCGGTTCGTGGCGAGCGCATCAACCGCGGCTACGAGGACCGCACGCTCTCCCATTTCGCGCCCAACGACCTCTCCAGTGAGGCCCATGGCTTCGTGGAGAACTCCTACACCAGCGGGCTGACCCCGAAGGAGTTCTTCTTCCACGCGATGGGGGGCCGCGAGGGGCTGGTTGACACGGCAGTCCGGACGTCGAAGTCCGGCTACCTGCAGCGCCGGCTGATCAACGCGCTGTCGGAGCTGGAGACGCAGTACGACGGCACCGTGCGGGACACCAGCGACACGATCGTGCAGTTCGAGTTCGGGGAGGACGGCACCAGTCCGGTGCAGGTGTCCTCCAACGAGGAGGTCGACATCGACGTCGAGCACGTCGCCGACCGCATCCTGAACTCGGAGTTCGACAGCGACACCCAGAAGGCCGAGTTCCTGGAGGTCGAGGAGCCGCCGACGAACCTCTCCGAGCACGGCGCCGCCTGGGAGGTGGAATCGGATGACTGAGTTCGACGTGACGGACGGCGTCCACGACGTGATCGAGGACACCGAGTTGCCACGGCGGCTGAAAGACGAGGTGCTCGCGACCGCCGAGGAGCGCGGGGTCACGAAGTCCCAGGCGAACGAGATCGCCACCGCGGTTGAGGCCCAATATTTGGACACGCGCGTCGACCCGCTCGACCCAGTGGGGACGGTGAGCGCACAGTCCATCGGGGAGCCGGGGACGCAGATGACCATGAACACGTTCCACTACGCGGGCGTCGCGGAGATGGACGTGACACAGGGGCTGCCGCGGCTCATCGAGCTCGTGGACGCCCGGAAGACGCCGGACACGCCGGTGATGGAGGTGTACTTGGAGGACGAGTACGCCGAGGAGCGCGAGCGCGCCCACGAGGTCGTCTGGAAGATCGAGGCCACGAAGATCCTCGCGCTGGGCGACATCTCCACGAACGTCGCGGACATGGTCGTCCGCATCGACCTCAACGAGGACACGCTCCAGGAGCGGTGGCCGCGGGTTGACTCCACGACGCAGATCGCGGGGGAGGTCGCGGAGACGATCGAGGGGAACCTCGGTGTGACGGTGACCCAGGACGGCACGATCCTGGAGTTCGGACCGAGCGAGCCGTCGTACCGGGAGCTCCTGCAGCTGGTCGAGCAGCTCCGGGACATCGTGTTCAAGGGCATCGAGGAGGTGTCCCGGGTCGTGATCCGGCGCGAAGAAACCGACCGCGGCGAGGAGTTCGTCCTCTACACCGAGGGGTCGGCGTTCAAGAAGGCGCTCAAGATCGAGGGCGTCGACGCCACGCGCACGTCGTGTAACAACATCCACGAGGTGCACAAGACCCTCGGCATCGAGGCCGCTCGGGAGGCGATCATCAACGAGACGATGACCACCCTCGAAGAGCAGGGCCTCGACGACGTGAACATCCGCCACCTGATGTTGGTCGCCGACATCATGACCAACGACGGCACCATCGAGTCGATCGGCCGCCACGGCATCTCGGGGAACAAGAACTCCGTGCTCGCGCGGGCCGCCTTCGAGGTGACGGTGAACCACCTCCTGGACGCGGCGATCCACGGCGAGAGCGACGACCTCGACGGCGTCATCGAGAACGTGATCGTCGGGAAGCCGGTTCGGCTCGGAACTGGTGACGTTGACCTCCGGATGGGCGCGACACAGACGTCGGACTGATGACCATCCGGCTCTCAGATGAGGCGCGCCAGCTCATCGCCGTCTTCGAGACGGAGACCGACGCGACGGCCGTCGATTGCCTGCCCGACGACGACCGGGTGGTGTACGTCGTCACTGCGGGCGAGATGGGGGCCGCCATCGGCGACGGCGGGAGCCGCGTCGACGCGCTTGAAGCGACGCTCGGGCGCAGCGTGGTGCTCGTCGAGGATGCCCCGACCGCCGAGGGGTTCGTGGCGAACGCGCTCTCGCCGGCGGCGGTCTACAACGTCACGGTCAGCGAGAACGACACGACGGTCGCGTACGCGGAAGTCGCCCACGAGGACAAGGGCGTCGCGATCGGTGCTGACGGCACGAACATCGAGACCGCCAAGGAGTTGGCCGCCCGCCACTTCGACATCGACGACATCCAGCTGACGTAGTCCCGTTCGCTGCGCTCTCTCGGGCGCTGGCAAGGGCTGCGCTGAAAGCACTCCGCTTTCCTGCCGCTCGCTTCGTCGCCGCCCGTGGACAGACGAGGGAGTAACACGACCGAGCGCAGGGCAAAAGGTCGGGCTTAAGTGCCTCCGCGGGATACTCGGCTGTATGACGAACGGCAAGTACGCCGCTCGCAAACTCAAGAAGGACCGCCAGCAGCGCCGGTGGTCCGATTCTGAGTACGCGCGGCGAGAGCGGGGCCTCGGTAAGAAGTCCGACCCCCTTGAGGGAGCCCCACAGGGGCGTGGCATCGTACTCGAGAAGGTCGGCATCGAAGCGAAGCAGCCGAACTCCGCGATCCGGAAGTGTGTTCGGGTGCAGCTCATCAAGAACGGCAAGCAGGTGACTGCGTTCTGCCCCGGTGACGGTGCGATCTCGTTCATCGACGAGCACGACGAGGTCACCATCGCCGGGATCGGTGGGGCGAAAGGTCGCGCGATGGGCGACCTCTCCGGTGTCAACTACAAGGTCGAGAAGGTCAACGGCGTGAGCCTCATCGAACTGGTTCGCGGGAACGCTGAGAAGCCGGTGCGATAACACATGAGCGACGAGCAACCAGCCGAAGACGAGACAGAGGAGGCAGCCGCCGAATCCGAGGACACCCAGGAGGTCGCGGCGAACGCGAAGCTGTTCGGGAAGTGGGACGTCGCGGAGATCCACTACGAGGACCCGAGCACGCGGCGCTACCTCGCAGTGACGCCGGTCGCGCACACGATGGGGCGACACGCCCAAAAGCAGTTCAAGAAAAGCGAGATCTCCATCGTGGAGCGGCTCGCCAACCGCTTGATGAAGACGGGCGCGAACGCCGGGAAGAAACAGCAGGCACTGAAGATCGTTCGTGACGCGTTCGACATCGTCCACGAGCGAACCAACGAGAACCCCATTCAGGTGCTCGTGAGCGCCGTCGAGAACGCGGCCCCGCGGGAGGAGACCGTGCGCCTGAAGTACGGCGGGATCTCGGTCCCCCAGGCCGTCGACACGGCACCGCAGCGCCGCGTCGATCAGGCACTGAAGTTCCTCGCGGACGGCGCGCATTCGGCGTCGTTCAAGACGCCCACCGACGCCGCGGAGGCGCTTGCCAATCAGCTCGCTGGCGCGGCGGACTACAACGTCCAGACGTACGCCATCGGCCAGAAAAAGGAGAAAGAACGCGTCGCAGCAGCGGCACGCTGACGCGGGCGGGTTTCGATTTTCGCCGAGTCGGGTGATTCCGCTTGGCGCGCTCTCGGGTGGACAGCGACGCGTGGTCAGTCGGCGGCGGGGCCCGTGGTGGTGGTCTGGGCGTCGGCGTACGTGCGGATCGTATCGACGAGGCCGCGCCGGCAGTCGCTCTCGTCGGGGTCGGGGCCAAGCGTGGCGAACCGGCGGCGGAACCCGTCGACGTCGATCTCGGGGGCGTCCTGGCCGGCCGCGTGTGCGAGGTCGTACAGCCGGTGGTCGCCGGGAATGGCGTCGTGGCGTTCCAGGAGTGCGAGTGCGAACGCGGCGTTGACCGCGGTCATCGAGGGGTCGGCGCCGGCGGTGAGTCGGTGGCCGGCCTGCTGGCGGTCGGCCGGCTGGTCGGCGATGGCGGCCGCGAGCTCGGATTCCAGGAACGAGCGGAGTTTGTCGGTGGGGCCGACCGAGAGCGTGATGTCGTCGGCGTAGATGTCTTTGACGTGGTTGGCGATCTGGTAGCAGTGGGTGAGCACGCGCTGTTCGACTTCGCGGCCGGTGAGCGCGAGAAACAGCACTTCGTCCATCGAGAGGGTGTGGCTGGGGTGGCCGCGTTCGTGACGGTGCATGTGGGCGAACTCGTGGAGCGCGAGCTCGCGGGCCATCACGGAGGTTGCGGCCTGCTGGGAGATGTTGAGAACGTGGTGGTCGTCGTAGTGGCCGGCCCAGGTTCGCTCGTCGGGGTTCGACCGGATGTGGACGTCGACCGGGAGGTCGAGGTCGTGGCTGGGTTCGAAGACGTCTCGGGCGCTGAAGAAGGGGGCAGCCGGGCCAGCGCCGGACACACGAATCTCCATGGTAATAGTTCACAGCGGAGTGGTGACAAAGACTCTTACGCCCCCAGCAGGCCCCGCGTCCTCCGAAGTCGGTGGTCGGCGGGCAACGACCGCCCGGAACCCGACGCGTTCCGGGGTGACACCACGCGTCTCGGGTGCCATGCGACCGGCAAAGCACTATCCTTTTGAACCCGCTGGCAGTATGAATGTCCAATGGGCCGACGAAAGAAGATTGTCGAACAGTGCGAACGGCTGATGGACAACCCGGAGCAGATCCGGAACATCGCCATCGCCGCGCACGTCGACCACGGAAAAACCACCCTCACTGACAACCTGCTCGCGGGGGCGGGGATGATCTCGGAGGACACCGCCGGCCAGCAGCTGGCGATGGACACCGAGGAGGACGAACAGGAACGGGGCATCACCATCGACGCCGCAAACGTCTCGATGACCCACGAGTACGAGGGCGACGACCACCTCATCAACCTCATCGACACGCCGGGCCACGTCGACTTCGGCGGTGACGTGACCCGCGCGATGCGCGCCGTCGACGGCGCGCTCGTCGTCGTGGACGCCGTCGAGGGCGCGATGCCCCAGACGGAGACAGTCGTTCGGCAGGCGCTCCGCGAGGGCGTCAAGCCGACGCTGTTCATCAACAAAGTCGATCGCCTCATCTCGGAGCTCCAGGAGGGCCCCGAGGAGATGCAGGAGCGCCTGCTCTCGGTGATCGGCGACGTCAACGAGCTCATCCGCGGGATGACCGAGGAGAAAGACGACATCGAGGACTGGACGGTGTCCGTCGAGGACGGCACCGTGGCGTTCGGGTCCGCGCTCTACAAGTGGGGCGTTTCGATGCCGTCGATGCAGCGCACCGGCATGGACTTCGGGGATATCATCGACCTGGAGCGCTCGGACAAGCGCGAGGAGCTGCACGAGCAGACGCCGCTGGCCGACGTCGTGCTCGACATGGTCGCCGAGCACTTCCCGAACCCCATCGACGCGCAGCCCCGCCGTATTCCGACCGTCTGGCGTGGCGACGCCGACTCCGAGATCGCGGAGTCGATGCGCCTCGTCGACGAGGACGGCGAAGTCGTCCTGATGGTGACCGACATCGGCGTCGACCCACACGCCGGCGAGATCGCGGCTGGGCGCGTGTTCTCCGGCACCCTCGAGAAGGGCCAGGAGCTGTACGTCTCCGGGACGGCCGGCAAGAACCGCGTTCAGAGCGTCGGGATCTACATGGGCGGCGAGCGCGAGGAGGTCGACGAAGTCCCCGCAGGCAACATCGCCGCGGTCACCGGCCTCAAGGACGCCATCGCCGGCTCCACCGTCTCAAACGAGGAGATGACGCCGTTCGAGTCCATCGACCACATCTCCGAGCCGGTCATCACGAAGTCCATCGAGGCACAGAACATGGACGACCTCCCGAAGCTCATCGAGACGCTGCGACAAGTCTCGAAGGAGGACCCCACGATCTCCATCGAGATCAACGAGGACACCGGCGAGCACCTCATCTCGGGGCAGGGCGAACTCCACCTGGAAGTCCAGACCCAGCGCATCGAGCGCAACCAGGGCATCCCCGTCACGACTGGGGAGCCGATCGTCGTCTACCGTGAGACGCCGACCAGCGACTCCCAGGAAGTCGAGGGCGTCTCGCCGAACCGCCACAACAAGTTCTACATCACCGTCGAGCAGCTCAGCGACGACGTGCTCGAGGAGATCCGCCTGGGCGAGGTGTCGATGGACATGCCCGAACAGGAGCGCCGCGAGGTCCTCCAGGAGGCGGGCATGGACAAGGAGACGTCACAGGACGTCGAGAACATCATCGGGCGCAACATCTTCATCGACGACACGAAGGGGATTCAGCACCTCAACGAGACGATGGAGCTGGTCGTCGACGGCCTCACCGACTCCCTGGAGGACGGTCCGCTGGCGGCCGAACCCGTCGAGGGTGCGCTCATCCGCCTGCACGACGCGCGCCTCCACGAGGACGCCATCCACCGCGGTCCGGCGCAGGTAATCCCGGCGACTCGGGACGCCGTCCACCGCGCGCTCATCGACGCCGACATCCGGCTGCTGGAGCCGATTCAGGACGTCCGCATCGACGTCCCGTCCGAGCACATGGGCGCTGCGTCCGGCGAGGTGCAGGGCCGGCGCGGTCGCGTCGACGACATGTACCAGGAAGGCGACCTCATGGTCGTCGAGGGCATCGCACCGGTCGACGAGATGATCGGGTTCTCCAGTGACATCCGCTCGGCGACCGAGGGGCGGGCGTCCTGGAACACCGAGAACGCTGGGTTCCGCGTCATGGCGGACAACCTCCAGCGGGAGATCATCATGGAGATCCGCGAGCGCAAGGGCATGAAGACGGAGCTGCCCGAGAGCATCACGCACTTCTAATCCGTTCTCGCGGGGGGTTTCGATTTCGTGGCGCGTCGACGGCCGGTCGCGCGCTCGGCGACGCCGGCAGGAGTTGACTCGGCCGAAGCGTTATAACAGCCAGCAGTCCGACTGCAACTCATGTTCGCAGGCGGACGCGATCCGAGCTGCGGGGTCGGCACCGAGCGACTGCAGTCCGGCTCGTGGCCGACAACACGCGTCCGGCGGGGTGCCACGCAGGGGGTGGGGTGGCCGTGACCGCGCCCGCGGATCGGACCCACGTGCTCCGACTGGAGCTTGCCGACGAGCCCGGCGCGTTGCTGGCTGCGCTTGCGCCGATCGCGGACGCAGGGGGGAACCTGCTGTCGGTCCTCCACGAGCGCGGGTCGGTGACGCCGCGCGGCCGCATCCCCGTGGAGGTGACCGTGGAGTGTCAGCCCGACCGGTTCGAGACGGTGGTGGGGGCGTTGGAGGACGCGGGCGTCACCGTCATCGACGCCACCGCGGAGCGCTACGCGGACGCGGTGACGGTGCTGCTGGTGGGGGATCTGGTGGCCACTGATCTGTCCGAGCTGCTCGCGTCCGTCGAGGAGTGTGGGGCTGCGTCGGTAGTGGAGTTCACGTTGACCGACGAGCCAGGGGTGGGCCACGAGGCGAGTGCGCGCCTCCGGATGGGGGTGGCTGATGGTGCAGCCGAGCGCGCGCTGGCGGCCGTGCGAGCGGTGGCCGCCGAGGCGGGCGTCCGCGTGATCGAGCCACTGGTGGGTGATCGGCGATGAGACTTGCCGTCATGGGGGCGGGAGCGGTCGGGCAGGCGGTCGTCGACCAGGCCGCGTCCCACGGCCACACTGTGGTTGCGGTGGCCGATTCGACGAGCGCGGTCGTCGACGTCTCGGGGGTGGACGCGGCGGCGGTGTGTGCGCGCAAGCGCGACGCGGCGAGTGAGATCGGGACGGGAGCGCCGAGTGACGCGTTGGCCGCCGACTACGACGTGCTCGTGGAGGCGACGCCGACGACGCTGGGGGACGCCGAGCCCGGTTTCGGGCACGTCGAGCGCGCGCTGAGTGCGGACCGCCACGTCGTGCTCGCGAACAAGGGCCCGGTCGCCGAGCGCTACGCTGGAGTGTGCGAGCTGGCGGCGGCGAGCGCGGGCAACCTCCGGTTCGAAGCGACTGTTGGGGGTGCGATCCCCGTGCTGGCGACCATCGAGCGCATCGGCGCCGACCGCGTGCGCGCTGTCCGTGGCGTCCTGAACGGGACCGCGAACTTCGTGTTGTCGCGGATGGCGGCGGCGGGACTGGGGTACGAGCACGTCCTGGCGGAGGCACAAGAGGTGGGGGTCGCGGAGGCGGATCCGACGTTTGACGTGGACGGCACGGATGCGGCGCTGAAGTGTGCGATCCTCGCGAACGTGATCGGCGACCGTGAGTACGACCTCGACAGCGTCAGCGTCGACGGGATCACGAGGGTGGCACCGTCGGCGCTGGAGCTGGCCGAGACCGACGGGCAGACGATACGGCTGATCGGGGAGGTGGGGCCGGATCACGTGCGGGTCGGGCCGCGGTTGGTGCCGGCCAACGGGACGCTTGCGGTGTCCGGGACCACGAACATCGTGCAGTTGGAGACCGAGCACGCGGGGCGGCTGAACCTGTCCGGACAGGGTGCTGGCGGGGCGGCAACGGCGTCGGCGGTGCTTGCGGACGTCGATCACATCGCCGACCAACAGTAACGCCGGTTCGCTGACACAACGTTCTCGCGACCGTGGTACTAGAAGGCATGGTATCAGCGACTGTCGCGGCTGATCCCTGGTCGCGTACCGAAATGGTTTTAATGCGAACTGACGAATAGACTTCACAGAGCGCGTCTTCAGCGCATTATCCGAATATGAGCGACAACCGCCACCAGAACCTGGCCGTCATCGGCCACGTCGACCACGGCAAGAGCACGATGGTCGGGCGCCTCCTCTACGAAACGGGGAGCGTACCCGAGCACGTCATCGAACAGCACAAAGAAGAGGCCGAGGAGAAGGGCAAGGGCGGCTTCGAGTTCGCCTACGTCATGGACAACCTCGCCGAGGAGCGCGAACGCGGTGTCACCATCGACATCGCCCACCAGGAGTTCACCACCGACGAGTACGAGTTCACTATCGTCGACTGTCCTGGCCACCGCGACTTCGTGAAGAACATGATTACGGGTGCGTCCCAGGCCGACAACGCCGTCCTCGTCGTCGCCGCTGACGACGGTGTCGCGCCCCAGACGCGAGAGCACGTCTTCCTCTCGCGAACGCTTGGCATCGACGAGCTCATCGTCGCTGTCAACAAGATGGACGTCGTCGACTACGACGAGTCCAAATACAACGAAGTGGTCTCCGGCGTCAAGGACCTCTTCGGGCAGGTCGGCTTCAACCCCGACGACGCGAAGTTCATCGCGACCTCCGCGTTCGAGGGCGACAACGTCTCGGACCACTCGGACAACACACCGTGGTACGACGGCCCCACCCTCCTGGAGGCCCTCAACGGGCTTCCGGTGCCACAGCCGCCGACGGACGCCGATCTCCGGCTCCCGATCCAGGACGTCTACACGATCTCCGGGATCGGTACCGTTCCCGTCGGACGCATCGAGACCGGTGTGATGAACACCGGCGACAACGTCAGCTTCCAGCCCAGCGACGTCGGTGGCGAGGTCAAGACCATCGAGATGCACCACGAGGAAGTGCCGAACGCGGAGCCCGGTGACAACGTCGGGTTCAACGTGCGCGGCATCGGCAAGGACGACATTCGTCGCGGCGACGTCTGTGGTCCGGCCGACGACCCGCCGTCGGTCGCCGACACCTTCCAAGCACAGGTCGTCGTGATGCAGCACCCGTCGGTCATCACCGCCGGGTACACGCCGGTCTTCCACGCGCACACCGCACAGGTCGCGTGTACCATCGAATCCATCGACAAGAAGATGGACCCGGCGTCCGGCGAGACCCAGGAGGAGAACCCGGACTTCATCCAGTCCGGCGACGCAGCGGTCGTCACCGTGCGCCCGCAAAAGCCACTCAGCCTCGAGCCGTCCTCGGAGATTCCGGAACTCGGCTCGTTCGCCGTGCGCGACATGGGTCAGACCATCGCGGCCGGAAAAGTTCTGGACGTCGACGAAGCCTAATCCATGCAGCAGGCACGCGTTCGTCTCGCCGGCGTCGATCCCGACGACCTCGACAACATCTGTGGCGAAGTCCAGGAGATCGCGGACAAAACCGGCGTGAAAGTCTCCGGTCCGGTCCCGCTGCCGACGAAGACCCTCGAAGTGCCGTCCCGGAAGTCCCCTGACGGCGAGGGGACCGCGACCTGGGAGCACTGGGAGATGCGCGTCCACAAGCGTCTCATCGACATCGACGCGGACGAGCGCGCGCTCCGCCAGCTGATGCGGATTCAGGTTCCCAACGACGTCAACATCGAGATCGTCCTCGAAGACTGAGCCGCCACCGTGGCCCCATGAGGGCCGTTTTCGGCTCGCATCGTCTTCGATGTTCGACCTCGCCGCGCGGTCGTTTCTGCGCGGTCGCGGGCTCGTAGATCAGCGGTAGATCGCTTCCTTCGCAAGGAAGAGGCCCTGGGTTCAAATCCCAGCGAGTCCACTCCTGTATTTGCCCGCAAAGCGACGCGTCGGTCCGTAGTGTCGTGGTGCCGAGTCGAGAGAGAACAGTTACGGCTGTGTCCGACCCCCTGGCTCGGTGCGAGGCACCGTCTGTGGTGGCTACGAGGAGGTCGTCGGTGAGTCGACGACCGTGACGCCGCGGTTGTTCACCGCGTCGGGGTCGAGGCCGACCTCTTCGAGGAAGTCGCGGTATTCGCGTTCGGCGGTTTCACCGGCTTGTTGTTTGTCGCTGGCGCGGTCACAGAGCGAGATGAGGGTTTCGGGAACGTCGTTCTGGTAGACGATCCAGTGGTTCACGAGGTCGCTCATGCGGCGGATGGGGCTGGTGAAGTGGCCGTAGATCTCGAAGTTGAGCGCGTGGTGGCCGCCGAAGGGATCGTTCATGTATCGCGCGCGCGGCATCACCTTCATCACCGCCCACTGGATCTTGCCGAGCTGGCGCTCGGGGGCTTGTTCGAGGGTTGCGTTGACCGCCTTCCGGGGGTCGTCCCAGGCGTCGCCGGGGATGGAGACGCCGTTGAGTTCCTGGATCTCCTGGAGGGCGTCGTCCCACTCCTCGGGGGACGGCTGGGGGTGGACGCGGTAGACGGCTTCGACGCCGCGGTTCCACATGAGTTCGTGGGTGACCGCCTTGTTCGCCTTGAGCATCGACTCCTCGATGATGGTGTGGGCGCGGTCGCGGCGGGGGTTGAGCACGAGGCTCCCCTCGACCTTGCGCTGCTCGTGCATCTGGTCGGCGAGATCGAACACCAGCGAGAGGTCGTCGTGGAGGGGCGCGGTTTCGTCGTCGAGGCGCTGTTCGGCGTCCTTGTAGGTGAGCCGTTCGTCGCTGTGAATGACGGACTTGTAGATCTCGATGGTCTGATACGAGAGGTCGTCCTTGTCGAGGTGCATCTCGACGGTGTGCGCGAGGCGGTCCTCGCCGGGCACCAGCGAACACACCGTTTCGGCGAGCACCGGCGGGAGCATGTGCATGGTGTACCCGGGGAGGTAGACAGTGTTCGCGCGGTCGATGGCTTCCGCCCACATCTCCGAGTCCGGGTGAACGTAGTGGGTGACGTCGGCGATGTGCACCCAGAGGACGTACTCGTCGTCGCGTTCCAGCACGGAGATCGCGTCGTCGAAGTCCTGGGCGTCGACGGGGTCGACGGTCCACGTGGGCAGCGGGCGCATGTCCGCGCGGTCCTCGATTTCGGCCTGGATCTCCGCTTGGACGTCTTCGGTGCGGGCTTCGGCTTCGGCGACGACGTCCGGCGGGAACTCGTCGTGGAGGTCGAACTTCTCGAAGAGGTCGTCGCGTTTGTTTTCGAGTTGGCGGGCGAGTTCGGGCGAGATTTCGACGGGACCCTGGTCCTCGATGGACCCCTGGGCGGGTTCAGAATCGCTCATGGCTACCAGTAGCCGGGTGGCGTAGTTAGTGGTGTCGCCACCCTACTCGCGTTCGGCGGTGTCTTCGCGTGTGGCGTCGAGGAACCGGGCGAGGAACTCGTCGTCGGGGACCCGACCCGCGCCGGCGTCGTCGAGGGCCGCTTCGAGGCCATCGCGGGCGTGTTTGGTGAGCCGACGGAAACAGGGTTTACAGAGGTATTCGAACTCCTTGTCCGTGCGCGTCCAGCGGTCGCCGTGTTTGTCGTACTCGCGGGCGTCGCTGCGTGCGGTGGTGTCGCCGCACGCGATACAGGTGACGGGATCGTGGTCGGCCCACATCACGCGGTTGTTCACCGGGCGGGCACTTATCCGTTGGGCAGACAGCGGTCGATTTATGGCTGGAGGCGCCCCGAGGACACGTATGGACGTGTCTTCACGGCACCACTTGCGAAGCGACGACATCGACGAGATCGGCGACGCGCTCCGAACGGGGTTGGGTGTCGAGTTGGATGGCGACGCCTACGAGCGCGTGACGTTCGCCGACGAGGAGTTCGAGATCGTGCTCGTCGACGGCGACCCGTTGGTGTGGTATCCCGACGGCGAGCCGTTCGTCACGGTCGCGGGCGCGAACCGCACCGACCCGTCGACGGGGGTCGTGACTGTGGACGCCGGTGCTGTGTCGTTCGTGAGCGACGGTGCAGACGTGATGCGACCCGGGATCACGGCGGCATCGCCGGAGATCACTGCCGGCGACCTGGTCGTGATCCAGGAGGCAGCACACGGCAAGACGCTGGCCGTGGGGCGGGCGCTCGTCGACGGCACCGAGATGGACGGTGAGTCCGGGAAGGTCGTGTCGTCGCTGCATCACGTCGGCGACGAGCTGTTCGAGTTCTCGGTCTGACCGTCGGGGTGACCCGGGTCCGTCAGTCGGTTCCCGTCGCCGGGGCGTCCTCGTCGTCGGGGTCGTCGTACAGTTCGATGGCGTCCTCGTAGCCCGCTTTCGCGAGCCGGTACGTCTCCCGGAGATCGACGATCGGATCCTCGCTGGCGTCGACCCGGAGGTCGTTCCAGTACGGTGACTCCGCGGCGGCCGTGTCGACGACCGTGACCGCCGCGCTCTGCACGGTGAGCGCCTCGCGTTTGTCGCCGCCAGCGGCCTGTCCCGCGCCCAGGGCGTCGATGAGGCGGCTGGCAAGCGGGTCGGCGTCTTCGGCGTCGGTTGCACCGTCGACTCGTTGGTCCTCGTACGCCGCGGCGGTGCGTTCAACGACCGCGTCGCCAGTGAGGAGGTTGCCGGCGACGGTGTAGTTCTCGCCGGCACGGTCGCCGTACCAGCCGTTGCAGTCGTCGCCGGAGAACGCGAACGACCCGGTGCGGCCGACGCCGTGAAGCTGTCGCTCGGAGCTGTTGTCGTCGGCGTTGAGGAGTGCCTGCAGCGCGTCTTCGACGCCGAGCCCGTCGGCGAGGTAGTCGACGCCCGCCGACCCCAGTCGGGGGTTGGTCACGCTCTGCGTGGCGACCGCGCCGTGCTCGTTGACGTGTGGACAGGGGACGCCGACCCCGGGGAGTCGGGTCGTCACGGCAACCCCGAAACGGTACTGCTGGTCGCCGTCGGCGGTGTAGGGTTCTCGAACGCAGATGCTGAACGTCACGCTCGGGGCGAGCGCCTGCAGCAGCAAAGACCTGATCGAACCGGCAGTCGACCCCACCGTGATCGGGGGTGAGGCGGCGCGAGCGTGCGCAACCGGGCAGTTCACCCCGTCTGACGCAAGAACTATGAACGCGGCGGGTTGGTGTCTACCGTATGGGATTCATGAATAAGATCCTCCGTGGGAACGGCAGCTCCACCGAGGATTACGTCGAGCTGGACGCGGACGACTTCAATGCGGACGCCGGCGAGGCGAGCGTGGCCGTGCACATCGCGGAGATCGACGGCCAGGAAGACGTCATCGCGATCAAGGACGCGGTGTACGACGGGGATCTCGTCGTCGCGGACATCACGCGCCTTCGCACGGAGGATCGGACCGTCGAACACGTCATCGACGAGCTGCGCCAGGTCGCCAGGGAGGTCGGCGGCGACATCGTGCAGAAAGGCGACGACCAGCTGATCGTCACGCCGAACGGGATCGGGATCAGCCGTGAGAAGCTCAACCGGCCCTGACTGCTCGGCAGAGCCGGCGGCCGAGTGGTGCCGTACGGACCGCCGCGCCGATGCGTGTGGCGTCGGCGGCGGCTGTGACCACGGAGAGGACGGCAGAACGGCGGTCGACTAGACGGTGTCGGGTTTTTCGGCGTCGTCTTCGACGCTGCGCTTCATGGAGTCGCGGCGGGACTTGGCGTCTCGGCCCGTCGCCTCGAGCAGGAAGTCGTTTTTCGCGTCGACGGCGTCGGCGGCCGCGTCGGCGTTGCCTTCGGCGATCACGTCCTCGGCGGGCCGTTCCTCGAACTGGACGCCGAGCTTGTCTTTTTTCCCGGCGTATTCGACGGTTCCGGCGACGATGCGCTTGAACACGGGGTTGTCGGGGTCTTCGACGACGTAGAGGTCGCTGTCCTTGAACCGTTTCGTGTCGGTGACGTCGCCGAAATACTCCTCGACAGTCGCCAGCATATCAGACACGCGTTCGTCGAGATACTCCCCCCGCCGCATCTTGTACTCCTTCATGACCGCGAGAACGGCAGCGAGGGTTTTAGTCCCTTCGTGTGCCGTCAGCGGTCCTCACCGAGGTAGCCGCGCTTGCACTCCGGGCAGATGTCGCCGGCGCGCAGGCTGGCCCCGGCGGCGTACTGCTCGAAGCCGCATTCCGGGCAGAACAGCGTGAAATCGAGGTCGTCATTGCCGTCGGTGTCGACGGTTCCGGGGCTTGTGAACTCGGTCTCGTCCATCGGGTCGGGGTCCGCCGTCGTTTCGAACTCGAAGGTGCTGGTGTCGGCGTCGGTCGCGGTCGGCGCGACGACATCGGCGTCACCGGCTGGGTCCGTGCCGCGGTCGGGGGTTGCGTCGAACCCCTCGTCCTCGCCGTCGGGCTCGGGCCACTCGCCGTGGTCGCGGTCCGCCGGCGTGTCGTCGGCCGCGGTCGTGGTCGCGTCGGCGGTCGCCTGGGACGTGTCCACGCCGGCGGCATCGTCGTCGGCGTCCGGGTCGGCGTCGACGAACTCGACGGCCTCATCGTCCGGGTCGGCTGACGCCGCCGCTGTGGGGTTGTCCGGATCGACCTCGGGGTCGGCCGGCTCCGTCCACTGGTCGCGGCCGGGACTGTCCTCGTCGGCCGTGGTGTCGGCCGTGGACTCCTCCAGGATGACCGCGTCGTCGGCGCCGCTGCCGTCCGCCGGTGTGGTGTTGCTGGACGCCGATGCGTCGGTGGTCGTGTGATCGACGGCCTCGCTGGCGGTCGAGAACGCGGCGCTGCTGGTGCCATCGGCTGCCTGCGTGGCGTCGGTGTCGCCGTCCTCCGCGGAGTCAGGTGTCGACTGGGAGTCCGCAAGCGGCCGCACTTCGGTGTTCTCGCTTGTGACGTGTTCGGACCCACAGCGCTGGCATTCCCGGAGCTCGCGTTCTGTCACCACAACCTCGTTTCCGCGCTCCTCGCGGTCCCGCTCGACGAACGACTCACCGTAGTCGTGCCCGAGCAGGGAACACCTGATACCCATTGGGAGCGTCGTACCCAGCCCAACGGCAAAAGACTACCGTTCAGGGACACGGCTAAGACACCGGGGACCGTTCGATAACGTATGCCTGCGAAGCGCGAGTTTCGAGACCGCCCCCAGACGGAGGTTGCGGTCCTCGATGCGCTCGCTGAACGCCCCGGCGACGGGATGACCGTCTTCGAGTTGCGGACGGGCGTGGATGTCAGCATCGACGACATCGAGGCCGCGCTGGCGTCGCTGACGGCCGCGGGACTCGTGCACGCCGAGGAAGCGGAGGGCAGAACCAAGTTCAGAGTCGACGAGCGCGTTGTGGCCCGCCCGACTGACGACGCGACCGACGAGTCGTCGGTCCTGGACGCGATCCGGCGGCGGATCGGCCTCTGATCGATGCGGTGGGTTTACCCCCTGCGGGCGGCGAGATACTGGATATGACTGTGGTGAGGGCGGCCCACGAGGCGCACGGTGCGACGTTCCGCGAGGTGGCGGGGCGGGCGGTGCCCGTCGAGTACGGGCGTCCCGACCGCACGCATCGCGCCGTCAGGAACGCGGCCGGGGTGACCGAACACGCGTTCGACGTTGTCGTGGCGACCGGCGAGGACGCCCACGAGGTCGTTGCGGCCGGCGTGTCGGGTGGCGTACCGACCGAGGACGGGCGCGGCGCGTACGTGGTCGTCTGCGACGACGGGCGTGTGCGCGCGGACGGATACGTGTTTGCGACCGACGACCGGCTGTTGGCCCTCCTGCCGGCGGGCGAGGGCGACAGAGTTGCCAGCCGGTGGCGCGAGCGTGCCGGCAACCGGGACGCCGCGGTCACGCTGTCGACCGGCGAGTTCGGGACGTTCGGCGTCCACGGCCCACAGGCCACTGAGAAGGTGGCGAGCGTGCTGCACCGGGCAAGCCCCCCCGAGGAGCGCCTGCGGTTCGTCCGCGGGGAGATGGAGGGCGGCGTGACGGTCGTGCGCGACGACGACCTCGCCGGCGAGGAGGGATATCTGGTCGTGTGCGCCGCCGAAGACGCCGACGACGTGTTCGAGACGCTGCTGGTTCGCGGATTGAACGCCGTGCCGTTCGGCCGCGAGACCTGGGAGACGCTGACGCTGGAAGCCGGGACGCCGCTGTTCGCGTCCGAGCTCGCCGGTCGAACGCTTGCCACGCTCGGGCTCGCGCGCCTCGACGGGAGTGACGCCGCGGCTGCCGGGGAGCCCCACCGCCGCCTGGTGGGGCTTGCGCCCGACGCACTGCCGGCCTCCGAGGCGGCCGTGTACGCCGACGGATCGCGGGTCGGCGAGGTGACGCGGGCGGCAGAGAGTCCGATGCGGGGCGACCCGCTGGCGTTCGCCGTGGTGAGCGAATGGCACGGCGGGCTCACGGTCGCGGCGGACGGAGACCGGGTCGATGCAGCGGTGGTCGAGCCGCCGTTCGTCGACACCGGCGAGCGGTCGCGCCGACGGCCCGAGTACTAGGCGGCTGGCGGATCGGCGGCGCGCTCGGGAACACGACTGTTATTACCGTGTTCGGCGAACGCGCTGGCATGGACGCAGCCCCAACGATCTACGAGGACCGGCTGGCCGCCCAGATGGACCGCGGCGACTTCGTGCTCGCGGTCGTGACGGCGACCAAGCCGGATTTCTACAAGCAGGCCCCCGTCGTTGCCGCGGCCGAAGCCAACGACGTGCCGTGTTTCGTGATTCACACCGGCCAGCACTACGACGACGTGCTCGGGCACGGGCTCGAAGAGTACGGGATCGAGCCCCACATCGCGGCCGACCTGGGGATCAGGGGCGATCTGACCCAGAAGACCGCGGAGATGATGCTGGCGGTGAAAACGCTGGCCGAGCGCCTCGAGGCGTGGCCGGACACCACCGTGTTGCCGATGGTGCACGGTGACACGCACGCCGCCGGCGTCTTCCCGCAGGCGTGGATGTTCGCCACGAACCAGCAGGTCGCGCACAACGAGGCCGGGCTGCGGGGGATGGCGCCGGCGTACGAGACCACCGACGACCCGGCGGCCGTGATCCGCGAGCAGTGGCGCGGCGACTGGCACGTCGAGCGAACCGAGCCGTTCCCCGAGCAGTACGACACGTTCGTCGGTTCGGCGGCGTCGATCTACCAGTTCGCGCCCGTGGCGCTGAACCGCGAGCACCTCGAACGCGAGGGGTATCCGCGCAGCGTCGACGGCCACGAGCGGATGCCGGTGGTCGGGAACTCGGTCGTGGACGCCATCGAGATGAAACGCGATCACGACGGCGAGAGCGTGTTCGACGTGTATCCGGTGTTGGAGGCGCGCGACGACTGGCTGCGCGTGGACATCCACCGGCGCGCGAACCTCCTGCCCGAGCGGTTCACCGCCATCGTCGAGGGCGTCATCGAGCTGGTTGAGCGCGGCTACAACGTCAACTTCGTGGAGTTGAACGCCACCAAGCGGGCGTTGGAGAACTACGGCTACCGGGAGCGCCTCCAGCGGCTGGCCGACGAGCGGGAGAACTTCCTGTTCACGGGGCTGTGGAAGAAACACGCCCACGTCTACGAGTTCCTCGAATCCGGGCAGTGTTTCGCGGAGTTCACCGACTCCGGGAGCATGCAGGAGGAGCTCAACGAGATCGAGGCGGCGCTGTGTCTCACGGCGCGGTTCAGCACGGACCGCCCGGAGACGGTGTTCGACGCGAACACGAACCTCCTGGTGCCCCCGACAAGCGGCGCGTTCGTCGCGGACATGATCACCCACGTGGCGGAGACCGACGACGTCCGCGAGCGCATGCGGTCGGGGCAGGCACTCTACGGGGCCGACGTGGGCGAGGAGATCGTCGAGTTCCTGCGGGCGCGCGCCGACGACGGCGTCTTCGACTGGGCGCACGAGCGGCTCGGATTCGACGCGGGCAGCGAGCAGGCCTTCGACTACCTGTAGGGCTGTGTTACCGGAGCAGCGCCCGCGCCTGGTCGAGTGAGAACAGGCTGGTCGGTTTGTCCATGTCGACCGCGATCTCCCCGGAGAACAGCCGCAGGCCGGCGGACTGGATGGGCGTCGGCATCGAGTAGCCCGCCCGCACGAGGTGGCCGAGCGTGATCTCGCGTTCGAGGGCGTCCCGCCAGGCGCGCTCGTAGCCCGCGAGGGTGCCCGGGCGGTCGGGGTCGAGTTCGCGGGCGGCCGCGTCGGCGGCGGTCATCCCGTAGCGGATGCCGCCGCCGGTGAAGGGTTTGGTCTGCCCGGCGGCGTCGCCCAGCAGGAACCCGCGGTGGCTGGTGACGGTGTCCGGCGGGCCGATGGGGATGAGACCGGAACACCGGTGTTCGACGTCGACGCCGTAGTCGGCGACGAGGTCGTCGAAGCGACCGGCGACGTCCTCGCCGGGGGCGGCTGCGAGCCCGTATTCGACGCCGGCGTCGCCGCGGGGGATGCGCCACGCGAAGAACCCGGGGACGGTGAGGTGGACGTCCACGAAGTCCTGGTGGTCGGGGTCGGGGTCGAACGCGAGCGCGCCGTGCAGGAACTCGTCGGGGTCGGGCAGCGAGAGCGCGTCCCGAACGCGGGAGCGCGGGCCGTCGCTGCCGGCCACCATCTTCGCGGTGACGTCGATGGAGTCGTCGGGGCCGCGGGCGGTGACGGTGACCCGGTCGCGGTGTTCGGTGACGTCGGTGACCGTGTGGTGTTCGCGGACGTCAGCACCGGCGTCGCGGGCGGCCTCGGCCAGGACTTCGTCGAGGTGGACGCGGTCGATGGCGTTCGAGATCGGGGTGGATTTGTAGAACGGGTGGGCGGACGAGTCCGCGCCGCCGAGGTGGAAGCGCGCCCCCCGGATGTCGTTCTGGAACAGGGCGTCGTGGTGTTCGTCGGGGACGAACTCCCAGACGTCGAGGCTGACGTGGCCCGAGCACGCGAGCGGCGTGCCGAGGTCTCCTTGTTCGAACGCGATCACGTCGTAGCCCTGTTGGGCCGCGCGCCGGGCGAACCGCGCGCCGGCGGGGCCGACACCGACGACCACGAAGTCGTACATCATCGCGTGGTAGTCCGGTGGCCAGCAAAGGTCTTCTCCCTCGCGGCTGGCGGCTGCGTACGGCAGCTACACGGACGATGTGGTGCACGACGCCGACGGGTCACGGGCAACGGAGAGGCTGCCGGCGGCGTCGATCGACACCCGCGTTGCGGCGCTGGGGCAGTCGAAGTCGGCCGGCGTGACCCGAGCGGTCGCCGTGGCTTCCGTCCCGAGCACTCGCATCGAGGCGGTGTACGCGCGGCGGTCGCGCAGCCGAACGACCGCCGTGCTGTCGGGGGCGAGGGTGTAGACGCCGTCGAAGCGGGGTGTCGAGTCGGTGTCGACGCGGAGCCGCGTCGTCCACGACGCCGCGGTGGCGTTCCGGAGGCGCAACGCGTAGTCGCCGCCCGCACCGGCTGCGCCCACCGTCTCAGTCGCGGTGTCGCCGGCCGCCACGTCGTCGGTCACGACCCCCGGACACGCCATCCGCGTCGAGACGCGCGTGGACGAAAGCGTGGCGTCGTCCTGGACGGTGATGGCGGTGCTCGTGGCGTTGCAGGTGAACCCGCCCGGACGCAGGGTGGCTGTTTGCTCGCCGCGCAGCGTGGGGCCGGACACCCGCGCGGTGTAGGCGTCCAGGTCGGTGAGCGATGCGACCAGGCTCGCGTCCGCGGCGAGGGTCACCGGCTCGTCGAGCACGCGCTCGCCGCGCCGGGAGATCGTGAGCGTGCCGTCGTGTGGCTCGCTCGTGGGGTTGGTGAACGCGATGCGGGCCGGCCGCCGGAGCCCGCCCGCATCGAGGCTGCCGGTGCCGACGGTTCGGCGGGCGGTGTCGCCGGCCGCGACGCGCGTGCGGTCAGCGGAGCGCGGGGGCGACGCATCCGTGCCCGTCGATCGAGTGCGTGACGTGGCTGAGTGGTCGCGGTCGTCGCGCCGAGAGAGACAGCCCGCGGTTGCGGCCACAGCCCCGAGACAGAGCCGCGAGAGGAACGGTCGGCGGTGCATACACGGCCGTACGCGGGGCGGCGGTATTACGGCTTGGCGGGTTCAAACGCGCGTTTGAGTTCGCGGGCGGATCAGTCGTCGCTCAGCGCCGGTTTCTCGCGGCCGCTTCGCGGCCCCTCGCGGTCGACCGCCGGGAGCTTATCGCGGAGGTAGCGGCCGGTGTGGCTGTCGTCGGTGCGCGCGACCGCCTCCGGGGTTCCGGTGGCGACGACGTCGCCGCCGGCCGCGCCGCCCTCGGGGCCGAGGTCGACGACGTGGTCGGCGTTTTTCACGAGATCCAACTCGTGTTCGATGACGACGACGGTGTTGCCGCGGTCGGTGAGCCGCTGGAGCACCTCGATGAGCTTGCGCTCGTCGTGGCTGTGGAGCCCGGTGGTGGGTTCGTCGAGGAGGTACAGCGTGTCCCCCGAGGACTGCTTGCCCAGCTCCTCGGCGAGCTTGACGCGCTGGGCTTCCCCCCCGGAGAGCGTGGTGGACGGCTGGCCGAGGCGCATGTAGTCGAGGCCGACGTCTTCGAGCAACTGGAGGCGGCGGCCGAGCCGGCTGTCGGCCTCGAAGAAGTCGTGGGCTTCCTCGACGCTCATGTCGAGCACGTCGGCGATCGTCTTGCCCTTGAACGTGACGTCGAGCGTCTCGTCGTTGTAGCGGTCGCCGCCACACTCCTCGCAGGGCACGTGAACGTCCGAGAGGAAGTTCATGTCGATCTTCTGGGTTCCCTGGCCGCCACAGGCCTCACACCGGCCGCCTTTGACGTTGAACGAGAACCGCCCCTTCTTGTAGCCGCGCTGCGTGGCGAGTTTCGTCTGCGCGAACTTCTCCCGGATGTAGTCGAAGATGCCGGTGTAGGTGGCCGGGTTGCTGCGGGGCGTGCGGCCGATCGGGCTCTGGTCGATGAGCCGCACCGTCTCGACGTGTTCGGTGCCCTCGATGGCGTCGTGGTCGCCGGGGTCGACGCTCGTGTTGTCGTTCATCTCGCGGGCCAACCCCTTGTAGAGGATGTCGTGCATGAGCGTCGACTTCCCCGAGCCGGAGACGCCCGTGATGGCGGTGAACGCGCCGATCGGGAGGTCGACATCGAGGTTCCGGAGGTTGTGCTGGCGGGCACCCGTGACGGTGAGCGTGTCGTCGTAGTCGCGGCGCTCGTCGGGGACGGGGATCTGCTCGCGGCCCGCGAGGTAGTCGCCGGTGATGGAGTCGGTGGCGGCCATGACGTCGGCGACGCTGCCGTTGGCGACGACCTCGCCGCCGTGGCGGCCCGGCCCCGGCCCCATGTCGACGACGGTGTCGGCGCGGCGCATCGTCTCCTCGTCGTGCTCGACGACGATCAGCGTGTTCCCGAGATCCCGCAGCTCTTCGAGGGTGTTCAACAGCCGGTCGTTGTCGCGCTGGTGGAGTCCAATGGAGGGCTCGTCGAGGACGTACAGTACGCCGACCAGCCCGGACCCGATCTGGGTGGCGAGGCGGATGCGCTGGGATTCCCCCCCGGAGAGCGTCGACGCCTCGCGGTCCAGCGTGAGATACTCCAGGCCCACTTCCGTCATGAACCCGAGGCGGGCGCGGATCTCTTTGAGGATCTCGGCGGCGATCTTGGTGTCCCGGGCGTCCAGCTCGGCTTCCATCCCCTCGAACTGTGCGAGGGCGTCGCCGATGCTCATCCGGTTGACGTCGGTGATCGGGGTGCCGTCGACGAGGACGGCCCGCGAGGACGGCTTCAGGCGGGTGCCGTCGCAGGCCGGGCACGTCGTCACGGACATGTACGTCTCGATGTGGTCCCGGGTGGACTCCGAATCCGTCTCGACGTACCGGCGTTCGAGGTTCGGGATGACGCCCTCGAAGCGCTTCTCCTTGCGGCGGGTGCCGTTTTTCGTGGAGCGCTCGAAGACGACCTCGTCGCTGGTGCCGTAGAGGAACGCCTGCTGGACGGCGTCGTCTAGCTCGTCGAAGGGCGTGTCGACGCTGACTCCGAAATGCGCGGCGACGGCGTCCAGGCGCGTGCGGTAGTACGAGCGCTGGTAGCTCCACGCCTCGAAGACGTCTTTGATCGGCTTGGAGGTGTCGACGACGACGAGGTCCTCGCTGACCTCCTTGGTGTTCCCGATGCCCTCGCATTCGGGACACGCCCCGTGGGGGCTGTTGAACGAGAAGCTGCGCGTCTCGATCTCGCTGATGTCGATGCCGCAATGCGTGCACGCGAGGGCGTCGCTGAACTCCACGACGAGGCGGTCGTCGGCGGCGTCGTCGGCGAGGTCGCCGGTCGAGCGCGCCGTCGCGCCGCCGAGTTCGGTGTCGGGTCCGGCGTCCGGAACGACGACTTTGAGCACGCCGTCGGCTTCGTCGAGGGCGGTTTCGACGCTGTCAGTGATCCGGGAGCGGGCGTCCTCGGTGACGGTCACGCGGTCGACCACCACGTCGACCGTGTGGTCGTAGTTCTCGTCGAGGTCGGGGTCGTCGTACGCGAGGTCGTAGGACTCGCCGTCGACTGCCACCCGCGAGTACCCCTCGTTGACGAGGTCCTCGAAGAGGTCCTCGAAGGCACCCTTCTGGTCGCGCACGACCGGTGCGAGCAGCTTCGCTTTCGTTCCCGCGGGGAGGTCGAAGATGCGCCGCACCATCTGCTGGGCGGACTGCTCGCCGACCTCGCGGCCACACTCCGGGCAGTGTGGCGTGCCGACGCGGGCGTACAGCAGTCGCAGGTAGTCGTGGAGCTCGGTGACGGTGCCGACCGTCGACCGGGGGTTGTTCGCGGCGTTCTTCTGGTCGATGGAGATCGCCGGGGAGAGCCCCTCGACGGACTCCACCTGTGGTTTGTCCATCTGCCCGAGGAAGTTGCGCGCGTACGCCGAGAGGCTCTCGATATACCGGCGCTGCCCTTCGGCGTAGATCGTTTCGAACGCGAGCGACGACTTCCCGGATCCGGACAGCCCCGTGACGACGTTCAGCGACTCGCGGGGAAGCTCCACGTCGAGGTCCGTGAGGTTGTGTTCTTCGGCGCCACGGACCTCGATGTACTCTTCGCTCATTGGGAGAGCACAGGGGACCGACCACGGAAGGTCTATCGGTCCCAGCGAACGCAGGGAAGGCTTTTCAGTGGGCCGAAACAGCACACGACATGGCCGACTACGACATTGCCGCCGTCGACCTCGACGGCGACAGCTTCGAGGTCAGGCAGGCGCTCGTGCGGAACAAGTACGACGTCCGGAACGCCGACGGCGAGGTGGTGCTGAAAGCGAAACAGAAGCTGTTCAAGCTCAAAGAGCAGTTCCCGTTTGTCACCGACGACGGTGACCCGGCGTTCACCGTGGCGGCGGGGGGCATACTCGACATCGGCGGCACGTACACCATCGTCGACGACACCACCGGCGAGGACGTGGTGGTGCTCGATGAGGACTACTCGCTGTTCGCGGAGAACTGGACGATCCGGGACCCCGACACCGGCGACGCGCTTGCCACCATCGAGTCACGGAGCACGGTGCTGTCGGCGCTCCGCCACCTCATCGGCGTGGTGAACCTCGTGCCGAACAAATACGACATCTACGACCCCGAGGGGCGGGCGGTCGGCGCCATCGAGGGGCAGTTCTCGGTGAAGGACACGTACACGGTCACCATCGACGACGCACGCACCATCCCCAAGGAGGGTGTCGTGGCCGCCGCCTGCGTGATCGACGCGCTCGAAAACCAGTGAGTGCCCGGCAGCGAGCACGGGGTTCTTCAGCGAGTGCGGGCAAACACCGAGGCGATGCCATCGGAGTCGCGCTCGCTGCTCGCACGGTCGCTGCCCGTGGTCGGCGTCGCCTACCTCGTGTTCCTCGCGATGCAGCCGCCGCCGGGTCGGTGGGTGGGGCTGGCGTGTCTGGCCGTCGTCGCGCCGTTCGCCGCCGGCTGGGCGCTGGGGCGGTTCGCCGGCGTCGGCCCGTGGAGCCAGCGGGGCGAGTAGCGGCCGGTTCGGCGGCTACACGTGCTCGGGCAGCCAGCCGCCGTCGACGTTGACGTTCTCGCCGGAGACGTAGCCGCTGTCGGCGTCGCAGAAGAACCGGACGACGCTCGCGATGTCCTCGACGGTCGCCCACCGGCCACGTGGTGCGTCGGCGGGGAACTCGTCGGAGTTCTGGACGACGTACGGCGAGACGGCGTTGGCGGTGATGCCGTCGTCTTGGGTGTCGGCGGCGAGCATGCGGGTGAACATCAACAACCCCTGTTTGGCCGCGAAGTACGGGAAGTTCGTGGGATTGACCAGTCCCTTCTCGGCGGACGCGTAGCCGACGTTGACGATGCGACCCCACGACCGGGCGCGCATCCCTGGGAGCGCGCGCTTGGCGGTGAGGAAGGGCGCGGTGAGGTTGGTGTCGAGGACGGTGTGCCAGGTGTCGGCGTCGATCTCCGTCCAGTGCGTGGGCGCGAACGCGCCGACGTTGTTCACGAGCACGTCGACGGGACCGATGTCGGCTTCGACGGTGTCGAAGATGTGGTCGACGGCGTCGGGACTGGTGACATCGCCGCGGACCGTCGTGACTGCCGGCGCGCCGAGCGCCCGGGCTTCGGCGGCGGCCTCGTCGGCGGCGTCGGCGCTGGTGTGGTAATGGATGGCGACGGCGGCACCGCAGTCGGCGAGCGAGAGCGCGAGGCCGCGGCCGAGCCCGCGGGCGCTCCCGGTGACGAGCACAGTCCGGCCGGCGAGGTCGGGGGCGTGCATGTGCGCACCTGCGGGCGGCGGGCATATGCTTATGCTGGTCGCGGGCCACGACCGCGTATGATGCGTGTTCGGCGGCGGACGGGCGGTGGTCGCGGTCCCGGACCGAGGTGGCGATGATGGAGGCGTCGGTCGGCGACGGGATGGGGGGGCTGTTGGAGGTCACACTGGACGCCGAGGAGGCGGTGTTGGCCGCTGCGGGCGCGCTCGTGGATCACACGGGGGACGTGCGCATCGACCGGTCGCGGGCGGGGGCGATGCGGTCGGTCGCGAACACCGCCCGCGAGCGCGAGGTGACGCCGGTCCGGGTGCGCGCGGTCGGTGGCGGGGCAGTGGTGCGGTTCGCACCTGACTACCCGGGGGAGATCGCGGCCTGTGAGTTGGGCGCTGCCGGGGGGCGGGTGTCGGTGGCGTGGGACGGGTTCGTTGCGGCGCCGGTCGGCGTCAGCGTGGGTGCGCGCAGCATCGGGAACGCGCCGACGCGGGGCATGGGGCTGTTGATGACGCAGTTCACGGGCGAACGAACCGTGTACGTCGCCGGACGGGGGCGCGTGGAACGGGTGGCACTGGCCGAGGGGGACAGCCGCGTGGTCGCGGCCGCGAACGTCGTGGCGTTCGAGGACCGCGTGCGCGTGGCTGTCGAGCGCGTGTCCGCGATGGAGGACGCGGCGTCGGTGGGGCGGTTCCACGGGCCGGGCACGGTGTGGGTTGCGACCCGGTGAGCGGGCGGACACGATCCTGCGTGAAAACTGAGTGGTTAAGTGGTCGGAACCCGCCGCTACACGTGAATGCACTACGCGGGCGTCGACCTCGGGGCGACGAACGTGCGTGGGGCGGTCAGTGACGAATCGGGACGCATCGTCGGCGTCGACCGGCGGAAGACGCCCAGCGGCCCGACCGGGATCGCGGTCACGGAGACCGTGCTGGCAGTGATGCGCGCGGCGGCCGCGGACGCCGGCGTCGCGCCGACGGCGATCGAGGCCGCGGGCATCGGCAGCATCGGCCCCCTGGATCTCGCGAACGGTGCCATCGACTCCCCGGCGAACATGCCGGCGTCGGTGGAGACGATCCCGCTGGTCGGCCCGCTGGCGAACCTGCTGGGGGTCGACACGGAACGCGTGTTCCTGCACAACGACACGGTCGCCGGCGTCATCGGGGAGCGGTTCTACGCCGACCGCACGCCGGACGACATGGCGTATCTCACGATCTCCTCGGGGATCGGCGCGGGGATCGCCGTCGACGGAACCGTGATCGGGGGGTGGGACGGCAACGCCGGCGAGCTCGGGCATATGGTGGTGGACCCGCGCGGCCGGCGGACGTGTGGGTGTGGCCGGGACGGCCACTGGGAGGCGTACTGCTCGGGGAACAACATCCCCGAGTACGCGCGCCTGCTGGCCGACGACGCCGACGGCGTGGAGACGGCACTGCCCCTGGACAGCGGGGGGCTCACCGCCAAAGACGTCTTCGAGTGTGCGGCCGACGGCGACACGTTTGCCGCCCACGTCGTCGAGCAACTCGGGGTGTGGAACGGGATCGGCGTGACGAACCTCGTCCAGGCGTACGCTCCGCTGGTGGTGTACGTCGGCGGGGCGGTCGCGCTGCACAACCCCGAGCAGGTGCTTGGGCCGATCCGAGATTACATCCAGGAGCGCGTGTTCAGCAACGTCCCGGAGATCCGGCTGACGACGCTGGGCGACGACGTGGTGCTGAAGGGCGCGATCGCGTCGGCGCTCACGGGCGGGACCGGTGACAGCACTCACGCGCCGTGAGCGCGCGGTCTACCGGCGGGCGGCGTGAAAGAGCAGTAACCGAAGGTATACCATGCATCGAGCGTGTATCCGCGGGTATGAGCGAGACAGCGGCCGCGGGAGACCTCCACGAGCGCGTCGAAACCTGGCTCGTCGGTCAGATGCCGATCATCAGGAGCCACGGGGGGACCAGCGCCGTCAGGAAGGCCGACGCGACGGCCGGCGAAGTCGTCGTCGAGTTGGGCGGCGCGTGTTCCGGGTGTGGGATCAGCCCGCGGACGGCACAACGGATCAAAACCGACCTCGCGGCGGAGTTCGACGAGGTCGACGATGTCGTCGTGCGGTTCACCGACGGCGACGGCGGCGGCTGGGGCGGCGATCAGGCGGAGAGCTTCATGGGGATCGACCGCAACGAGGGCGGCCGCGGCGGTCGCGGCGAGGGCAGCCCCAGCTCCGACGCACACTTCTAAGGAGCGTGTTACTCAGCCACGGCTGACTGCACGCGCTCGGCGACCGACAGCGCGTTTTCCGCGAGTTCCTCGGAGACCAGGCCGTCGGCAACGCAGTCCTGCAGTTCCTCGCGGTCGACGATCTCGACGGCACCGTCGGCGTGTTTGATCACGTCCACGTGGAGGTCGACGTATCGGACGGCGTCCGGGAACACTTCCACGGGCGTGCAGACGTTGAGATACGTCCCCTTGCGTTCGCCGTCCTCGCTGCGGTAGACAGTCGGATACCACCAGTTGCCCTCGGTGAACCGGGTCGTGGCGGTGTCGCCTGCCTCGCGGGCGACACCCAGGGCGTCGTACGTGCCGCCGCCAGTCATCTCGCGCTCGACGGTGATGCGGGCGTTCTCCGCGGACCGATCGGTGACTTCGCCGCGGCCAAGCGAGATGAGCGCGCCGTCGGGTTTGCCGTGCTGGATCTCGATCGACGCGCCGACGCCGGGGCCGAACTGGTCCGTGACCGCGCCGAACGGGAACTCGTCGACGGACGCCCCCAGCGCCTCCGCGAAGTCGACGGCGTCGCTGGCGGCGTCGCTGCCGGCTTTGATGCGGTGGTGGCCCGGCATCGTCGCTGCCACCGTGCGGCGGTGGTCGTCGAGCGCACACCGGGTTTCGCGGCCGAACCACGCCCACAACGTGGTGTCCGGAGCGGCCACGAGGCCGGGGGTATCGCCCCCGTCTGCGTCGGCGAGTGTGGCCTCCAGCCGGTCTGCCCGGGCGGCCAGCGTGTCGAGGGCGGTCCCGCGGGCGTCGAGGCTCGCGTCGGCACCGTCGTACTCCCAGTAGACACCCCAGTTGTCGGGGATGTCGGGGTCGAGGAGCTCCGTCGCGCGGGCGAGCTCGGCGCGGTCGGTGGCGGCACCGGCGACGAGCGCGTCGACGCCGCGGTCGAGGCTCGCGAGCGCGCCCGAAACGGTGATCGTGGCCGTGGCCCTGGGGCGGTCGTCGTGCCAGGGCGGGGCTGGATCACGGATGGCGACCCGGAGGGTGTCGCCGTCGGTGACGTGGTCGTCGACGGCGCCGAACGGGAGGTAGGCCTCGCGGTCGTCGCCGAGGTCGAGGATCGCGCCGCCGCCGACGGTGTGGTCGACGGTGGCGTCGAAGACCGCGCCGCGAGGGACGGGATCGGGCCAGACGAAGGTGTCTCGGGGGAGGTCGGCGACGACGGCGCGGACGGCACGTGCGTGGTCGTCACCGTGGGCGGTGATGCCGACGCCCTGGCGGTCGGGCGTCATCCGGATGTCGGCGTGGGGTTCGGCGGCACCGAGGTCGGCGTCCGGGAACCGTGCCCGGATGGGCGGGGATGCGGCGACGACGTCGAGGCCCGCGTTCCGGAGCAACTGCGTGAGCGCGGTGGCGTAGATGCCGCGGACGCGAACCCGGGTCATTGGACGTGCGAGTGGGCGGCGGTGGTGGTGGGCTGGTGGCGCTGCATACGCGGTGGTTGCGCCCGTACCGGTATCAGGGTTTCAGTCGTCGGCGGGCTGTGCGGGGGTCGTGTCGGAGTGGTCGCTGTCGGTTGGGGTGGTGTACAACAGGCCGCGG
The DNA here is from genome assembly GCF_049705385.1 of Halobacterium sp. MBLA0001. Taxonomy (NCBI): domain Archaea; kingdom Methanobacteriati; phylum Methanobacteriota; class Halobacteria; order Halobacteriales; family Halobacteriaceae; genus Halobacterium; species Halobacterium sp. MBLA0001. The sequence continues at coordinate 653,461 of NZ_JBNAMQ010000007.1, read as the reverse complement.
CTGTGACTGTATGCCATGGTTGTGGCGTCGATTTGGTAGCACACAAAACCTATCGTCGAGGCAAGTACTGACACACGTCGGGTCGGAAGGAACGATGAAGGACGTGGATGCGAAAGACGGGACACATGACCGCTGACCAGGACCCGGTGCAGCGGGCTGCCGACGACGACATGGACCTCTACGATGTCGTCACGTGGGAGCCCCGTAGTCGGCTCGACTACGCGGCTACGTGGCTCTACAACGCTCTCGGGACGGGGCTTCGCCCCGGGGTGTTGGTTGTCGCGGCGCTCATCATCGTCGCGCAGTTCGCCACGGCGACGGGGTTGGTGTTCTTCGACCGGCCCGTCGTCGGGGCCTACGTGTTGCTCTCGGTGGCGCCCGCGCTGGCCGTCGCCGGCTACATCTGGCTGGCCGACGCGACCGGCCAAGAGCCGATCGAGTTGCTCGTCGCCACGTTCGTGTTCGGGTTCCTGTTCGCGGGCTTTGCGGCCGCCATCAACGCGATGTCTTCGGTCGTGCTGTTCGGGTCGAGCGACCCCATGACGGGGAGCACGGCCGTGGCCACGTCCGCACTGTTTTATTTCCTGGTCGTCGGCCCCGTCGAGGAGATCGTGAAGTGGCTGGCGGTGCGGCTGTACGTCTTCCGCAGCGACGAGTTCGACACCGTCGTCGACGGCGCGGTCTACGGTGCGATGGCGGGCCTGGGGTTCGCCACCGTCGAGAACGCGATCTACATCCTGCGGGAGGTCATGTCGGTCATGCAGACCGCGGGCGGCCAGCAGGCCACGGAGGTGGCGTTCCAGGTGGCGGCGCTGCGAACGCTCGCCGGCCCCGGCCACGTGATCTACTCGGCGTTCGCGGGCTACTACCTCGGCCTCGCGAAGTTCAACCCCGACGACGCCGGCCCCATCGTCGTGAAGGGGTTGGTGACCGCGACGTTCATTCACGCGACGTACAACACGGCGGTCACCAACCTCAAGCCGGTCGCGGAGTTCGTCGGGGTCGCCCAAGGGGTCGCGTTCCTGGTGTTCGTCATCGCCTACGACGGCGTCTTCCTGGCGGTCCTCGGCAAGAAGCTCCGGGCCTACCGGGCGGCGTACAACCACACCGGGGCGTCGGCGGTCGCGGCGCACGCCGCAACCTGGGACGGCGACGCGCTCGAGCCGGCGGTGCGGCGGATCGCGGACGACGGTGTGGGCGTCGACCCCGAGGATTACTCGGCTGCGTCCAGCGCGCCGCCGACCGAGTCCACGGAGGAGTCGTAGCTGGCCATCCGCTCGACGTACTTCGCGAGCACGTCGACCTCGACGTTCACGCGATCGCCGGGGCTGCGCTCGGACAGCGACGTGAGTTCGTAGGTCGTCGGGATGACGGCGACGGAGAACGTGCCGGCTTCGTCGTCGATGCCGGCGACAGTGAGACTGACGCCGTCCAGGGCGACCGATCCCTTCGGCGCGACGTACTGGGCGTGGCCGTCGGGGAGCGCGAACGTGAACGTCCAGTCCTCGCCGACCTGCTCGATGTCGACGACCTCGGTGGTGGTGTCGACGTGTCCCTGCACGACGTGGCCGTCGAGGCGGCCGTCGGCGGGCAGCGCGCGCTCCAGGTTCACGCGGTCGCCCGACGACACGGCGCTCAGCGTTGTCTTCGACAGCGTCTCGGCGGCGGTGAACACCGAAAACCAGTCCTCGCCCCAGTCTTCGACGGTGAGACAGACGCCGCCGACGCTGATGCTCTCGCCGTGGCTGAACGCGCCGAAACCCGTGACTGCGATGCGGAGGCGGCGACCGTCGTCGTCGTCGACGACACGCTCGACGGTGCCCGTCTCCTCGATGATTCCCGTGAACACGGTTCCAGATTCGGGACGCATCACGAAAACGTACCGGTTCGTGGCGACGACAACTGTTTTTCGCCTGCGCACGCACAGCCACCCTGTGAAGCTGCTCGATGCGGTCAGCCTCGGCGTCGCGGTCGCGTTCGCAGCGCCAGCCGGGATGCTGGGCGTCGAAACACTGCTCGCCGGGGACCACACCGGCTGGGTCTTCCTCGGGTTCGCTGCCGCCATCCTGGCGTGCGACCGCTACGTCTACACGCCCACCGAGATCCCGGCGCTCATCGCGCAGAGCGCTGCCACGGTGGTTGCCAACCCACCCGACAACGACGACGACAGCGACGACGCTCAGTAATCGGCTTTGGGCACGACCGAGCGCGGGAACGACCCGACGCGCTCGGCGCCGTCCGCGCCGACGACAGCGACATCCGACACGCCGACCGTGCGCCCGTCGTCGGTCACGCCCGCCGACACGGACACGACCGCACCCTCGGCGAGCGTCGCCTCCCCGGTCGGCGCTTCCCGGCGCTCCAGGCCGACCCCGTGAACGTCGACGGTGGTCTCCTCGGGCGGGAACCCCAGCGACGCCAGCTCGGCGGTCGCCTCCTCACCGGCGCGCTCGGCGGTCGTCTCCCCCGCCTCGATGACGTCGATGGCGGCGTCCACGCCGTACTCACAGCCCAGCGTGGCGCGGCGATCCCAGCCGCCGTCCGCGCCCGCGACGAACGTCCGGCGGACGGGCGCATGGTACCCGTCGACAACAGCAGTGGCCGTGACGCGCAGCGGCGTGTCCGGCTCCGCCGACGCCGGCCGCACGGTCGTCGCCGGCACCGCGCCGTCGTCAGCGATCCCGGCGTTGGCCGCACGACGCACGGCCGCGGGCGTCCCGAGGTCGTCCGCAACACCGTCGGCGAGCAAGCCGCCGGCGGCCCCAAGGCCGGCCTCGGCGGCGGCGACCGCCTCCCGCAACGTCTTCTGCTCGGCGGGCGTCTTGCTACGGCGGGCGTGCTTGTGGACGACCGTCGACGACACGTCGATGCCCGCCTCTTCGAGGTACAACGCGGCGTCGTGGGGCAGCATGCGGGGCGCAAGCACTGCGTCCGACGCCAACCCCGGCAGCCGCCTGGCGGGCACCGAATGCGGGTCCAGGACGGTGACCTCGGCCGGAACCCCGGACGCCGCGGGGAGGCTGCGCTCGGGCACCACTGCGACCCGGCCGCCGTACACGACGGCCGCGCGACACGGCAGCTGTGTGCCGGCGAGATACGACACCACCGGATCATCCGGCGGGCCGACGTGGACGAACGCGTCGGCGTCGGCGTCCGCCAGCGCGGTGGCGAAAGGTGGAGCGCGCATTCTGGTTACGGGATCTGCACCGGCGTATCGGCGTCCAGCGCGTCCGCAAGCGTCTGTCCGGTCCGCTCGCCGTACAGCAGCACGTCGATGGGGAGCGTCGGCGCGCCGCCGACGAGGTCCTGCAACAGCACCAAGCGCTCGCGGGCACGGCTCATCCCCACGTAGAAGACGCGGCGCTCGTTGTCAGTCAGGATCGGCACCGGGCTGGTTTTGCTCGTGAACTCCACGTCGTCGGGCACCGTCTCGGGGTCGGCGGTCGCCGCCATCTGCTCGACGACCTTCTCCGTGAGATCCGTCGCCAAGAAGACGTGATCGGCCTCGCGGCCCTTCGCGGAGTGGATCGTGCCGACGCGCACCCGATCCGGATCCATGCCACGGTAGTCACCCTCGAAGTAGGCGTCGATGCTGCGGCGCTGGTAGCGTGTGACCTTCCGCAGCATGTCGGCGGCCGCCGACGGCCCGGGAACGAACGGCACGTAGTCCCGGATGAACTCCGCGGGGAACGTCAGCTCCGTGAGGTCGGTGCTCTCGCCTTGGGCCTCGTCGATGGCCTCCCGGAGATCGCTGCGGTCGTTGGTGCCGAACGCCGAATCCTGGAGCATGTCCATGAGCCGGCGGGCCTCCAGGCCGTTGACGTCGTCGTCGGTCTCCAGGGCTTCGACGGCGTTGATGTACTGTTGGAGGCGGTCGGTCCACATCCGCTGGTCGGTGAGCGCGCGGAACGGGATGCCGTCGCCGATGAACTCGTCCACGAAGTCGAACAGCTGGTAGCGCGCCCGGAACAGGATCATCACCGTGTCGTCGTCGGTGGCCTCGACGGTCCGCCGCACGTTCCGCACGAGATCCAGCATCGACGGGCTGTCGATCGCTTCGACGCTGCCGCCCTCCTTGCGGGGTTTCAGGTCTTTCTCCTGGCGGGTGTCGATGTGACTGATCTCCTGTTGGACGATCTCAAGCACCTGGGAGGGGAGCCGATAGGAGTTGGGCAACACCTGGTCGTCGGTGACCGTGGTGTCGAGCAGCAGGCGGGGGTCGGCGCCCTGCCAGGCGTACACCACCTGGTCGTCGTCGCCCGCGATGAGGACGCGATCCATGTGGGGCCGCCACTCCTCGTAGACGTCGTACTGGAGGCTCGTGATGTCCTGGAACTCGTCGATGACGAGGTACTCGACGTTCGGCAGCAGCGAGCGCTGCTCGACGCGTTCGAGCATGTCCGCGAACCCGACGAGTTCGTTCTCGCCTTTGTACGTCCGCCACGCACGGATCGCCTCGGGGATGTCGTGGCGTTCGTCGCTGGACGGCCACGTCGGCGTGTACTTGTTCCCGACCTGTGCGTTCTCGTCGATCTCCGGGGGGAGGCGGACCTCCTCGTCGTCCCAGCGGAAGGGAACGTCGTACCACTCCGAGACGTCCCGGCTGGTTCGCTGGAGCCACTGTGAGGTGGCGATGACCTTGTTCCCCAGCGTCGTCGAGCGCGCCGTCCGGCGCGACCCGGAGGCGTACTCGTCCTCGAAGGAGATGCCGTACTCCTCACAGAACGCCTCCTTGTCGCTCTCGCCGACAACGTCCCCACGGGACAACCCGAGGAGTTCGTAGGCTTTGGCGTGCATCGTGGCGACGTTCCCCCGCAGGGATCGCGGGTTCATATCGAGTCGCTCGGCGAGTCGTTCCCGGACCTCGGCGGCTGCAGCGCGCGTGTACGACACGACGAGGATGTCTCGAACCGAGACGTCGTCCTCGCTGAGGATTTCCTCGACGTGGTCGAGGAGCGCGGTCGTTTTCCCGCTCCCCGGACCACCGAACAGCCGCGTGACTTCCGGCTCCGAGTCCGTCATTGCAGCACTAGAGGAGCTAATGGTGTATAAACCGATTGAAATTCTGCCACTCCGAACCGGGCGTCAAACCTGCCCGGTTTCGTCGGCCGCCGGAGCGGCCACACACGGGGGTGGGCGGCGCGCGCAGCGGCGTACGATGCTCCCGACAGAACCGCAAGCCGATGGTCGCGGGTCGGTGCGCGTGACCGGCGCTAGTTCGGTCCCCAGCCACAGACTGTGCAGGTTCGTGCGTCTACGTCGTGGAGCCCACCACACTCCGGACACTGCTTTTTGTTGTAGCTCTCGTCCCACGTCCGGGTGTCGTGGCCGCGGTCTTCGAGGAACTCGTCCAGCAGGGAGTCGTCCGAAGTCTGTGCGCTCGACATGCATGCCATGGTACACCGCGCCATCACTTCAAGCTACTGCAAGGTGTCAGGTAGTACCACACACAGGAGTCGCGTCCACGACACCGCCGCCGGCTGGTGGACCGGTCAGGCCTTCACCAGCACTTTGATCGCCTCCCGGTCGTCCATGGCCGCGTACCCCTCCGGGACACCGTCGAGGTCGACGGTCTTCGTGAAGATCGGCGACGGATCAAGCGTCCCCTGCAGCACGTCGGCCATCAGCTCCTCGGCGTACGCCCGAACCGGCGCGACCCCGCCCCGGATGGTGATGTTGTCCGAGAACATCGTGAACACGTCCAGCCCGCCGTCCTCGACGCCGTAGGGCACGCCGACGTAACCGACGGTGCCGCCGGGCCGCGCGATGGCGATGGCGGAGTCCATCGCGGACGCCGCGCCCACGCACTCCATGACGTGGTTCGCGCCGCCGTGCGTGAGGTCTCGCGCTCGCTCGATTGCGTCGTCGCCGCGCGCCGAGATCGTGTCCGTCGCGCCGAACTCCGTGGCGAGTTCGAGGCGGTCCTCGTGGTGGCCCATCGCGATGATGCGCTCGGCACCGAGGCGCTGGGCGGCGAGCACGCCACACAGCCCGACCGCGCCGTCGCCGACGACGACGACCGTGTCACCCTCGCCGACGCCCGCGCTGACGGCGGCGTGGTGGCCGGTGCCCATCACGTCGGTCAGTGGCAGCAGCGATTCGAGTACGTCCTCGTCGTCGGCGTAGCGGTCCGGCACCCGAACGAGCGTGCCGTCCGCGAACGGACACTTGACGTACTCGCCCTGGCCCCCGCCGTTGGCCTCGCTGCCCCAGGACTCGTCTTCAACGCAGGAGGTGTACAGGCCCTGCCGGCAGAACTCACACTCCCCACAGGAGATCGCGAACGGTGCGATGACGCGGTCCCCGGGCGCGACCGAGGTCACGTCGTCGCCGACTTCCTCGACGATGCCCATGGGCTCGTGGCCGACCCGCGACCCCGCCTCGCGGTCGCTGTCCCCTCGATAGAACCAGAGGTCGGAGCCACAGACCGCCGTGTGGGTCACGCGAATCACGGCGTCGTCGGGCGACTCAATTTCGGGTTTCGGTACCTCTTCGACGGCGATCTCGCCGGGTCCCTGATAGACGGCTGCGCGCATACTCGTCCCGACGGTGGGCAGCCAGATAAACGGCTGCCCCTCACAGTGTGGGCTGCCGGGCTGCCCACTCCTCGCGCAGCACCCCAAAGGTGACCATATCGTAGTAGTCGCCGCGATAAAATAACTACCGGCTGTTCGCACCGCCTGACGCGGCGTCAGAGGTCGTACAGCTCGCCGTACTTCTCGTGGACGTGATCGAGGAAGTAGTCGGCCGTGAACGCCTCACCGGTGGCTTCACGAACCAGGTCGGGCGTGGTGTAGCGGGCGCCGTGCTGGTGGACGTTGGATTCCAGCCAGTCACCGACGACATCGAAGTCGCCCTCGCGGACGCGTTCGTCGACGGGGCCGATGTCGGCCTCCAGCGCGGCGAATATCTGGGCGGCGAGCACGCTGCCCAGCGAGTACGTCGGGAAGTAACCGATCGACCCCTGGCTCCAGTGGATGTCCTGCAGACAGCCCTCGGCGTCGGTCTCGGGGCGGACGCCCAGGTACTCCTCGTACTTGTCGTTCCAGGCCTCGGGCACGTCCGCGACGTCGAGATCGCCCTCGATGAGTTCGCGCTCGATCTCGAAGCGCACCACGATATGCATGTGGTAGGTGAGTTCGTCCGCCTCGACGCGGATGAGGTTGTCCTCGAAGATCTCGTTGGCGGCCTCGAAGGCCGCCCGTGGGGTGGCGTCCTCGACCTGCGGGAACTGGGTTTTCATCTCGGGCAGGAACGCCTCCCAGAACGCCGGCGAGCGGCCGATGTGGTTCTCCCAGAGCCGGCTCTGTGACTCGTGGACGGTCAGGTCGCGTGATTCGCCGAGAGGGGTGCCGTACTCCGCTCGGGGGAGCCCGAGCGTGTAGCGGGCGTGGCCGAACTCGTGGATGGTCGACAGCAGGGCGTCGACGGGTTTCTCGGGGTCGAAGCGGGTGGTGACGCGCGCGTCGAAGGGAGTACCCGAGGAGAACGGATGGGGGGCGGTGTCGATCCGGCCGTGCTCCCAGTCGTAGCCGAGCGTGTCGAGCACGTCACGGGCGAGGTCCTCCTGGGTGTCCACGTCGAACTGGCTGCCCGCGAACGGGTCCGCGAGGGTCACGTCGCTGTCGCGGATGTCCGCGATGAGCGGGACGAGTTCGTCCCGGAGGCGTTCGAGCACGCGTTCTGCGGTGTCGAGGTCGAGATAGGGCTCGTAGTCGGCGAACAGGACCTCGTAGGCGTCTGCGTCGGGATCGATGTGGGTGGCGTACTCCCGTTTGAGGTCGATGAGGTCCTCCAGGACCGGCGCGAAGATCGAGAAGTCGTCTTCCTCACGGGCCTGCTTCCACTTGGGGTGGGCCTCGGAGGTCTTCTCCGAGAGGTCGGCGATCAGGTCGCTGGGGACGCGGGCGGCGCGTTCGTGCTCGCGGCGGATCTCGCGGACGACCGCCGCCTGTTCGTCCGTGAGGTCGGCGTCGGCGAGGTCGTCGAGCCAATCGGCGACCTGCTGGTCGGTCAGCAGGTCGTGTCTGACCGTCGACACCGCTGATTTCTGCGTCGAACGGGCGGGCGTGCCACCCTCGGGCATCATGACCTCCTGATCCCAGCTGAGGATGCCGGCCGCACCGCCGAGGCCGGTGATGGTTTCGTAGTGATCGAGGAGGGCGTCGTAGGCGTCCGGAGACTGTGTGGCGTGTGCCATGTGTGTGCATCGACACCGGGGTACTATCAGCGTTCGTGTCGCGGAACGCAGTGGGATCGCGGGGGCACGGGGTGCCGCAGTGTGTCATCGAAATTCATGTGCATGTTAACATACACCATACAACTTTTACGTCCGGCGCGCCTACCAGAAATCGGCGCCACCGTAGACCGGCGCCAGTCGAATCCATCCCGCACCCCCACGGCGCGCACGCCATCCCACGCTTGCGGTCACGCTCGGGGGCGCTGTCAGTGGCACCGTCCATCACACCGGACTTGTCGGGGACCTGGGCACGTCCCATCTCACTGCTTGCCACCCCACAGCGGCCGCGCTCGGCGGTGGCCTGCCGGGCAGCGGAGTGATCTCACCGGTCGCGGCCAAACACCCTTATCCGTGCGCCGAGACTACGGACAGTGAAATGAACGTCGTTCCGGACACGAGCGTCGTCGTCGACGGCCGCATCTCGCGGGGCGTCGAGGACGGGACCTACGAAGGCGCGACAGTGTATGTGCCCGAAGCGGTCGTGGGCGAAGTCGAGGCACAAGCCAACGGCGGCCGGCAGACCGGGTGGGACGCCCTCGAAGAACTCCAGCGGCTCGTCGAACTCGCCGACGACGGAGCGATCACCGTCGAGTACGTCGGCGAGCGCGCCGACGAAGACGACATCAAGCGCGCGGCGGCGGGCGCCATCGACGCCATCATCCGCGACGTGGCGGCCGCCCACGACGCGACGTTCGTCACCAGCGACATCGTGCAAGCGGAGGTCGCGGAAGGCAAGGGCATCGACGTGGAGTTCCTCGAACCCCTGGAACCGGATTTCGAGGCGCTCGCCATCGAGGAGTACCTCGACGAGGACACGATGAGCCTCCACCTGAAAGCGGGGATGGTGCCGAAGGCCAAGCGCGGTGACGTGGGCGAAATCGAATACCAAGCCATCGGCGAGGACGCCCTCGACGAATCGCTCGTGCGGGAGTACGCCACGGAGATCGTCTCAACCGCGAAGCGCGCCGACGACGCCTTCATCGAGCTCTCGGAGGACGGCATGACCATCGCGCAAGTGCGGGATCTGCGCATCGCCATCTCGGAGCCGCCGTTCAGCGAGCGCGTCGAGATCACCGCCGTGCGGCCGATCGTGAAGACGACGATGGACGATTACACGCAGGCCGATGCCCTCCGTGAGCGCCTGCTCGAACGCGACCGCGGCGTGCTCATCGCGGGCGCACCCGGCGCGGGGAAATCCACGTTCGCACAGGCGGTCGCGGAGTTCCTCGCTGACGCCGGCAACGTCGTGAAGACCATGGAGAAACCGCGGGACCTCCAACTCGGCGAGGAGGTCACGCAGTACACGGCGCTGAGTGGGTCCATGGAGAAGACCGCCGACTCCCTGTTGATGGTGCGGCCGGATTACACCATCTACGACGAAGTCCGGAAGACCGACGACTTCGAGGTGTTCTCGGACATGCGGCTGGCTGGCGTCGGGATGGTCGGCGTGGTCCACGCCACCCGCCCCATCGACGCCCTCCAGCGGCTCGTCGGGCGCGTCGAGCTGGGCATGATCCCCCAGATCGTGGACACCGTCGTCTACATCGAGGCCGGCAACGTCGAGACCGTCTACGACGTGACCACGGAGGTGAAGGTGCCGGAGGGACTGATGGAAGAGGACCTCGCGCGCCCGGTCATCCAGGTGCGGGACTTCGAGACGAGCGTGCCGGCGTACGAGCTGTACACGTTCAACCGCCAGGTCGTGACCGTGCCACTCGACGGCGAAAGCGGCGGTGCCGGGGAGTCCGGCGTGGACAAGCTCGCAAAGCAGGAGGTCGAACGGGAGATCCAGGCCGCCACCCGGGACCGTGTGGCGGTCGACATTCGGGGGCCAAACGACGCGGTCGTCTACGTCTCCGACGACGACATCAGCCACGTCATCGGGAAGGGCGGGGGCCGCATCGCGGACATCGAGAACCGGCTTGGCATCGACATCGACGTGCGCACGCTCGACGAGCGCCCCACGGAGTCGGCGGCCGACCCCGACAGCGACACCGACGACGCGCAGGCGGGGGAGATCGTGACCCCGGAGATCACGAGTCGACACATCATCGTCCCGATGGGCGACGACCGCGCCGGTGAGACCGTCGAAGTGCAGGCCGACGGCGAGTACTTGTTCACGGCGACGGTGGGCCGAGGCGGCGACATCAAGGTGTCTCGTGGCTCGACCATCGCCGAGGAGTTAGAGCGCGCGATCGACACCGAGCGGATGATCACGGTCGTGCCGAACGCGTAGCGTCGACCAGCAGTGACGCCGCGTGTGGGGCGTCAGAACGGAGTTCTCAGGCTGCTTCGGCGTCCGCGTCGGCGTCCTCCGGGGCAGCGTCCGGAGTGAGATCATACAGACTCTGGCGAGCGTCGGCGAAGTAGATGTCTTCGTCGACGGCGTCACGGTCTTCGAGCCGTTCGAGCGCGTACCGGACGGTGCGCGCCGAGAGCATTGTTTCCTCGACGATGCGTTTCTGTGTGAGTGGGCCGTCGTATTCGAGGACCTTGAAGACGAGTTTGGCGCTCGGTGGGAGGTCTTCGAGTACGCTGTCGTCTGCAGCCATCATTACGATTCGAAACACTCCACGCGCTTAAAGCACCGGGAAGTCGTCTCACGGGAACTGTTCACGTGACCTGTCGGTGGGGCGTCATCCGGCAAGCGAACTGCTTTTGAGCGCGGCCACCACACACCACCGTATGGCAGAGAACCTGGACCCGACGGCCGCTCATCGGCGAAGCCTGACGGTCACGACCATCGCCACGCTCGGCGGGGTGGTGGCGGCGTTCGTGTCGGAGGTGACCGTCTCCGACCCGACCAGCCGCATGGGCTTGCTCGTGTTGCTCGGGCTGGTTATCGTCGAGCTTGGTCTCATGCGGGCGTTCGGCGTCGACATCGGAGAGTTCTCCGCGAAAGACTACTTCTACGTCGCGTTCATGACGTTCGCGCTGTGGTTCGTCACGTGGGGCGTGCTCCTGACCGCCGGCGTGAGCCTGTAACGATGGCGGACGACAGCATCGCGGTCGTCGACCTGGATCGGTGTCAACCGGACCGGTGTAACTACGAGTGTTCGAACTACTGCCCGCCGAACCGCACCGGCAAGGAGTGCATCACGCTCCGCGGCGAGGACGCCGGGGACGGCGACCCCGACCAAGTCCACATCAGCGAGGAGATCTGTCTCGGGGAGTCCTGTGGGATCTGCGTCGAGAAATGTCCGTTCGACGCCATCGAGATCATCAACCTCCCCCAGGAGCTCGACGACCAGCCGACCCACCGCTACGGGGAGAACTCCTTCTCGCTGTACGGGCTGCCGGTGCCGGAGTCCGGGAAGGTCACCGGCCTGCTTGGCCCCAACGGCATCGGGAAGTCGACGGCCGTCGACTTGCTCGCCGGGGAAGTGACGCCGAACCTCGGCCGCCACGAGTCGCCGCCCGACTGGGACGAGGTCGTCGACGAATACCGCGGGACCGAGCTCCAGGACTACCTGGCGGCCGTCCGGGACGGCGACGTCGACGTCGCCAAAAAGCCCCAGTACGTCGACGAGATCCCCGCACAGTTCGACGGCAACACCCGCCAGCTGTTGGAGGCGACCGACGAGCGCGGCGTGCTCGATGACCTCGTCGACCGGCTGTCGATCCGGCCGGTGATGGATCAGGCGATCGATTCGCTGTCGGGCGGGGAGCTCCAGCGCGTCGCGCTCGCCGCGACGCTGGCGCGGGACGCCGATTTCTACTTCGTGGACGAGCTGACGCCGTACCTGGACATCGGCCAGCGCGTCACCGCGGCGCGCCTCGTGCGGGAGCTCGCCGAAGACGCCGACAAGGCCGTGCTCGTCGTCGAGCACGACCTCGCGGTCCTGGACATGCTGGCGGACTCCATTCACGTCGCGTACGGTGAGCCGTCCGTCTACGGCGTCGTGACGCCGCCGAAAAGCGTCCGCAACGGCATCAACGAGTACCTCCGCGGATACCTCGAAAACGAGAACATGCGCGTGCGCCCGGAGGCCATCGAGTTCGAGGAGCACGCCCCCCGGTCGGCCAGCCGCCGGGACACGCTCGTGTCGTATCCCGACATGACGAAGTCCTACGGTGACGGCGAGTTCACGCTGTCCGTCGAGGGCGGCGACATCAACCGCAACGAGGTGCTGGGCGTCGTCGGACCGAACGGCATCGGGAAGTCGACGTTCGCGCAGTTGCTCGCGGGCGGCCTGGAGCCGTCGAGCGTCGGCGGCGAGGCGGGCGCATCCCTCGACGTGGGGCTGGACATCGCGTACAAGCCCCAGTACGTGGAGGCCGACCAGCAGATGCGCGTCGACGCGTTCCTCTCGTCGGTCACGGACGACGTGGGGACGAGCTACTGGCAGACCGAGATCGCGGACCCGCTGCAACTGGATCCGATCATGGAGCAACGCCTGCCGGACCTCTCCGGCGGGGAGCGCCAGCGCGTCGCCATCGCGGCGACCCTCTCGAAGGACGCCGACCTCTATCTGTTGGACGAGCCGAGCGCGCACCTCGACGTCGAGCAGCGCGTGCTCGCGACCCGCGCCATCCGGCGGTTCGCGGAGAACAACGAGAGCACCGTGATGGTGATCGACCACGACATCTACATGATCGATCTGGTGAGCGACCGGCTGATGGTGTTCGACGGCGAGCCCGCCGAACACGGGCAGGCGTCGCCCCCCCAGGCGATGCGCTCGGGGATGAACGAGTTCCTCGCGAACCTCGACGTGACGTTCCGGCGCGACGAGCGCCTCGGCCGCCCGCGCATCAACAAACCCGACAGCCAGCTCGACAAACAGCAGAAACGCGACGGCGAGTACTACTACACGACCTGAATGCGGGCCGGGGCGTGCGAGCCCCGTTCGGGTGACGGCGTCGGTTCTAAGCGGCCGGTAGGGTTTTGTTGGTCGGCGCCGCTGGCGTTCATATGACCGTGCTCGACCGATAGCCGGGCGTCCGACCCGGCCGCCGCCGGCGGCCGGCGGCTGCCGCGTGCGGGCGTCACGACGGGGACCGGTTGCTGACCCAGCGAGACACCCACGCGTACATGACAGACAGACGGAATTCGACAGCGGTCGTCGCGAAGCGACGAACAGACACCCCCATCGAGACCGACGAGATCCGTGCGCTCTGCGAGGCGGCGGGCGTCGAGGTCGTCGCGGAACGCACGCAGGCGCGGCCCCGCGACCCGACCTACGACCTCGGCGACGGCGCGGTCGCCGACATCGCAGGCCTGGTCGAGCGCCGGAGCGCCGACCTCGTGGTCGTCGACGACCACCTCGACCCGGGGCGCGCGCACAACCTCCAGGAGGCCGTCGGCGCGGAGGTGGTCGACCGCGCGCGCCTCGTGTTGGACATCTTCGGGGAGCGCGCGGAGACCAAGCGCGCCCGGCTGGAAGTCCGGCTCGCCGAACTCCGGTACGAACTCCCGCGAGCGCAAGCCCGCGTCGAGCGCGGCGAGACCCAGGGCCGACAGGGGTTCCGGAGCGGCGGCGAACGTCCGGCCGCACAGCTGAAGGCGGACTACCGCCAGCGCATCACGGACCGTCGAGCGGAACTGGAACAGCTCGACGACGCCGACGACGGCCTCCGGGAGGCCCGCCGGGAGTCGGGCTTCGACCTCGTGGCGCTCGCGGGCTACACGAACGCCGGGAAGTCCACCCTCCTCAGGCGGCTCGCGGACGACCTCGCCGTCGACGAGAACGACGGCCACGGCGACCGCACCGACACGGCAGCCTCCCGCGACCGACTGTTCGAGACGCTGAACACGACGACGCGCCGGGCGACCGTCGGCGAGCGCCGCGTCCTCCTCACGGACACGGTCGGGTTCGTGAACGACCTGCCGCGCTGGCTGCTGTCATCGTTCCGAACGACGCTCGCGGCCGCCCGGGAGGCCGACGCCGTTCTCCTCGTCGTGGACGCGACCGACGACCGCGAGGGGATTCGCGCGAAGGTGGAAGCGAGCCGCGACGAACTGGCGGACGCCGAGGGGACACTCGTCCCCGTCCTGAACAAGCGGGACGCCGCCACGGACCTCGACGCGAAACGCCGGCTGCTCGCCGAGCACGCCGGGCACGCGCCGGTCGTCACGAGCGCGACGGAGGACGAGGGATTAGACGCGCTCCGGGAGCGCCTGACCGACGCGCTGCCGGACCGCAGGCGCGTCTCGCTGTCGGTTCCCAACACCGACGCCGGCAACGCCTTCGTGTCGTGGTGCCACGACCGGGGGACGGTCCACGAGCCGGACTACGGCGAGCGGATCGCCTTCGGCTTCGAAGCGCGGCCCGAGGTCACCGCGAAGGCCACGGGGCGGGCCGAGCAGTTGAACGAGGACTGACCAGCCCCGAGGGCGGTTAGAAGACGGTGCGCTGGCAGCTCCCACAGAGGTTCTCTTCCTTGCGGTCGACTTCGCGGACGGTGGGCGAGAAGTTCATCGCACACCGGTTGTTGTCGCAGTGTTCGAGGCCGAGCGTGTGGCCGAGTTCGTGGACGACTTCCTTGCGGACGCGGTCGTCGAAGACGTCGCTCGAAGACCGATTGGAGAAACCACCGTCGCTTGAGGTCTGGAGGCGGTACGTGGAGACGACGCAGCCGCGGCCGTCGAGATACGCCAGCCCGAAGACGTAGTTGCGGCGGCGGTAGAAGAGGTCGTGGGGCGTGATGGCGATGGTTTTGTCGCCGCTGGTGGCCCGGGTCGCGGTGTCGATGAACTCCGCAGCACGGTACTGGCTCCGGGCCTCGTCGTACGCCGCCGTCGGCACGTCCTGTTCGGAGGCAACGACGACCTCGCAGTCGTAGACCGAGCGGAGGCTGGACGATGCCTGCCGTTTGACGTGCGCGGGCACGTCGCCGACGGGGACGATGTCTACCCGCATGGGGTACCGTTAAGCGTGGGATGGCATAAACATCCCGCCGTGACACAGCCACCGACGGTCGCCGCGGTGTTGGCGGCCCACAGCCGCGTTGTGGAGGTCGGGATCGGAGCGCGACCGGACGTCGCGGCGGCGTTGGCGGAGCGCGGGTGTGCGGTGACGGCAACCGACATCGAGGCGTGTACAGTGCCCGAGACGGTCCGGTTCGTGCGTGACGACGTCACGGACCCCGAGCGGGCCGTATACGAGGCTGCCGACGCCGTGTACGCCCTGCGGTGTCCGCCCGAGCTGCAGCGGGCGGTCGTGGACGTTGCCGGGGCGGTCGGCGCGGCGTGTTATCTCACGACGCTGGGTGGTGAGCCGGTCGTTGTGCCGGTGAGCGAGCGACGAACGGTGGCGTCAGGGGCGCTGTTCGTGGCGCGGGACGCGTAACTGACTTGCCGGGTGCGCCCGACAGCCGGCGTATGGAGGTTGACGCGGTTGTCCTGGACGTGGATGGGGTGCTCGTGGACGTGGCTGAGTCGTATCGGCGCGCCATCGTGGAGGCCGTCGAGCACGTGTACGGCGACACCATCGAGCGGGCTGACATCCAGCAGTTCAAGGACGCTGGCGGGTTCAACAACGACTGGACGGTGACGGACGCGGCTGCGTTGTGGGTGCTGGCGTCCCGTGAGAACGGCACCATCGGGGGCGTGGGCGCGTTCACGGACGCGATCGCCGAGCACGGCGGCGGGCTGGCGGGCGCAGAGGCGGTCGTGGACGCCAGCCTCGGCCCGGCCGCCGTCGAGCGCGTGCGCGACGCCTGGGAGCCCGAGCGGCTGCGGGACGTCTTCCAGCAGCTGTATCTCGGCACCGAGTACTACCGCCGCTTCGAGGGCGGCGACCCCGACCTGGCCGCGCCGGGGTTCATCCACGACGAGGACCGCTTGCTCGCGCCCGAAACGGGCGACGCGCTGACCGCCGACTGGCCGGTGTGCGTGCTGACCGGGCGGCCCAGCGACGAAGCCGACGTGGCCTTGGACCGCGTCGGCCTGGACATCCCCGGAGAGCGCCGCTTCACGATGGACGACTGGGCGGCTGGCAAGCCGAACCCCCGGGCGCTGATCGCGCTCGCCGAGCGCACCGGAGCGGACTCGGTGGTGTTCGTGGGGGACACCCTCGACGACGTGGCGACGGCGCTGAACGCCCGCGAGGCCGACCCCGGCCGCGAGTACCACGCGGTGGGCGTGCTGACCGGCGGGTTGACCGGCGAGGCCGGCCGCCAGAAATACCACACCGCCGGCGCCGACCACGTCCTGGACTCCGTGAACGATCTGCCGGCGCTTCTCGGGCAGTGACACGGGCGGGCGGCTGGCGACCGGCCGTCGAGCCGTGGTGTGAGACGCCCACGCAATCCTTATTCGGGTGCCGGCCGACCGTCGGCGTATGCGAATCGCGTTGCTCGGCGGAACCGGCGACATCGGCGCGGGACTAGCACTGCGGTGGGCCACCGACAGCGACCACGACATCGTGATCGGGTCGCGGGACCCCGAGAAGGCGCGGGAGACGGCGGCAGCGTACGAGGACACGTTGGCCGATCAAGGCGTCGACCGCAAGCTCACGGGGTTCGCCAACGAGATGGCGGCCGACCGCGCGGACGTCGTGGTGGTGGCGGTGCCCGCCTACCACGTCACCGATGTCATGGGCGCTGTCGCGGACAGGCTCGACGCGGACACGCTGGTGATCTCGCCGGCGGTCGGCATCGCCAGCGGCGAGCACGGCCTCCACTACAACCCGCCGTCGGCGGGCAGCGTCACGGCGTTGGTGGCGGACGCCGCACCCGACGGTGTCGACGTGGTGGGTGCGTTCCACAACCTCGCGGCCGACCGGCTCGCGGACCTGGACACCGAACTGGACGCGGACACGCTCGTTGTGGGTAACGACGAGGGCGCGCGAACGCGCGTGGCGGAGCTCGCAGACGACATCACGGGGCTGCGCGCGCTGGACGCCGGGCCGGTGGAGAACGCCGCGGAGGTCGAGTCGCTGACGCCGCTGTTGATCAACCTCGCGCGGTACAACGACGACCTACGCGACGTCGGCGTCACGTTCGAGTGAGGCCACCGTGCGGAGCTTCGCGGTGAGCGCGTCCGCGTCGGCGGCGAGCACGCGCACCATCGCTTCCTTGCCGACAGCGCCGGAGTCGACGACGGCGTCGGGCGCGCTGTCGCGGTCCGCCATGACGCGTTGTGCGGTCCAATCCATCGTGCCGTCGGCGTCCGCGGGCTCGGTGGTGCGGTCGACGCTGACGGTGTCCCAGCGGTCGCCCAGGGCGTCCTCGCGGGCGGCGCTCCACCGGACGTTGGTGGCGGCGGTCACGTCGGCGTCGTGGGCGCGCACGCCCAGGAGGAAGCGGGCGATATGACTCGACGCCCCCGGTTCGATGCCGCCGGCGGCGCGGACGCCACGCGTGGTGGCGTGGAGGCGGCCATCAACGGCGACCACGTCGGCGGGCGTGGTGGCTGCCGGAGGTGCAACCGCGACGTTCATGCCGACTTCCGGCACCAGGGCAGGCGGCCACTCGGCTTCGAGCATCGCAACCACGTCCCGGACGGCCGTGATCCCGGCGCCGACTCCCGTGGTGGGTGTGGCGGTGGCGTGGCGGTGGTCGACGGGCCCGTCGCCGCCGCCCACGGAGAGGTCGCCGTCGATGGCGGCTGCGACCGCGTCGATACCGCGCTCGACCGCCGGCCGCAGGGCGTCGCCGTGGGCGAGGCGCGCAGTGATCGCGGCCGAGAGCGTGCAGCCGGAGCCATGCGTGGTGGGCGTCTCGATGCGGGGGCGGGTGAACGCGCTGGTGGTGTCGCCGGCGAACACGTCGACGGGGTCGCCGTCGAGGTGGCCGCCGGTGAGGAGTGTGGCGTCCGGCCCGAGCTCGCAGACCGCCTCGGCGGCCGCGCGGAGATCGGTTTCGTCGGTGATCTCGGTGTCGGCAAGCAGCTCGGCTTCGGGGATGTTGGGCGTGGCGAGCGTGGCGCGGGGGAGCAACTCGTCGCGGACGGCGGCGATCCCCGACTCGGTGAGCAGCCGGTCGCCGGACTGGGAGACGACCACGGGGTCGACGGTCACCGGTGCCGGCGTCTCCGCGAGCGCGGTGGCGACGGCGTCGACGACGGCGGCGTCGCCGAGCATCCCGGTTTTGACCGCAGAAACGTCGAAGTCGGTGGTGACGGCGTCGATCTGCGCGCGCACGGTCTCGGGCGCAAGGATGTCACTGCGGGTGACGCCGTGCGTGTTCTGGGCCGTGACGGCGGTGATCGCCGAGGTGCCGAAGGCGTCGCCGGCCTCGAACGTCTTGAGGTCGGCCTGGATGCCGGCGCCGCCGCCGCTGTCCGAGCCCGCGATCGTGAGCGCAACGGGGTGCATTAGTCGTCGTCTGCGGCGGGCGCGGCCGTGCTGGGGAGGTCAACGCGCGGCTCGTCGACGGCGAGCTCGTCCATGACGGCGTTGGCGGCGACTTTCCCCGAGAGCAGCATCGCGCCGAACGTCGGTCCCATGCGGGTGAGGCCGTGGACGGTCGCCGTGGAGAGTCCGGCGGTCACGAGGCCGTCGTGGACTTTCCCGGTCTGTTCGACGACCTTGTCCTCGCTGTCGGCGACCCACATGGAGTCGTGGCCGGGGGAGTCGTGGCCGGGCGCGCCGTATTCGCCGTCACCGGACTGGTCCATGCCGGTGGCGTGCTCCTCGACGTGTTCGATGCCGTCGGCCTCCAGGACGCCGCGTTCGTGGAGCTTGGAGACAACGACCGCGTCGTGGCCGGTGGCGTCGACGACCACGTCGGCTTCCAGCGCGATGGGGTCGACGCAGGTGAGCTCACGGGGCAGCGAGTGCACCGGCGTCCAGTTGACGACGGCACCGGCGACCGCGTGGTCGTCGCGCACGACGATGTCCGTGAACTCGGTCATGTTCTGGATGCGGGCGCCCGCATCGCAGGCGGCCGTGATCATCGCCGAGCAGGCGTGTGGGGCGTCAGCGACCGCGAGCCCGTCGTTTTCTTCGTCGTACTCGTATGGCACACCGAGGTCGTCGAGGACTGCTTCGGCGGGCGACCGGACGGTGAGCTTGTTCATCAGGAACCCGCCGAGCCAGAAGCCGCCGCCGAGGTAGTTGTTCTTCTCGATGATGGTGACGTCTACGTCCCGGTCGGCGAGCTCCTTGGCAGCCATCAGGCCGGAGGGACCGCCGCCGACGATGATCACGTCGGTTTCCGTGTCGTCGAGGAACTCGTCGGTCCACTGGCGTGTGATCGCGCGTGTGACTTCGGCTTCGTTTGCGTCAGCGAATGAGTCGAACGTCATACCACTACATGGTACAACTAGATAATTAAGCGTTGGGTTCCCGTGAGAGCCCAAAACGCTAAGCACACCCGGCCGTGATTTCGCGCATGGAACAAGTGTGGGCAGACGACAGCATTTCGGCCGCGTTCAACGACGCGTTCACCGCGTGGGTCGATCGCGGCGGCGGTGAAGTGATCGAGGCGACGGACACGCGTCTGCGAGCGGAGTTCCAGTCGACTGACGAACAGATGCTCACGGACATCGGGTTCTACGTCGCCGACGGCCGCCACATGGTGTGTTTCGAGACGGTACGGGAGGAACTCGAACTGAAGATGTTGACGCGGTACAGCGTCTCCGGCGGGAAGCTCATGGTGCAGTCGGATAAGGGCTCGCGGACGTTCAGCTTCAACGTCGAGGACGGCAAGTGGCGCGTCGAGAAATATCCGCCTTAGACGCCCCAGAAGGCCGCAATGCCGCCAACCGTGACCACCGACAACAGCAACTGCAGCGGGAGCCCGACGCGGAAGAAGTCACTGAACGTGTAGCCGCCCGGCCCGTACACGAAGAGGTTCGTCTGGTAGCCCACCGGCGTCATGAACGCCGTTGACGCCGCGAACGTCACCGCGAGCACGAACGCGAACGGGTTCGCACCGAGTTCGACGGCGGCTTCGACGGCGACCGGAATCAGCAACACGACGCTGGCGTTGTTCGAGATGACGCTCGTGATGACGCCCGTGAACAGGTAGAACACCCACAGCACACCCAGCGCCGGAAGCACCGTCGCCGTGGCGGCCATCGCCTCCCCGAGCAGCTGTGCGGCCCCGGTCTGTTCGAGCGCGATGCCCAGGGGGATGACGCCCGCCAGCAGGAAGATGACGTCCCAGTCGACGGAGTCGTACACCTCCGACGGGTGGAGGACGCCGGTCGACACCATCGCCACGACGCCGCCCAGCGCGGTCGTGACGATGTGAAACGGGGTCACCGTCGCCGCGAGCACGACCCCGAGGACGATGCCGATGGCGTGGGGGATCTTCTCCGTCCGGTAGTCCGGCTCGTCGGGCTCGTGGGCGACGATGAAATCGGGGTTCGCCGACAGCCTGTCGATCCCCGAGCGCGGTGCCTGCACGAGCAGCGTGTCGCCGACGCGGAGCCGCCGGTCGTCCATGCGTTCGTGGACCGTCTCTCCCCGTGACCGGAACGCCAGCACGTTGGCGTCGTAGCGGTCGCGGAACGACGACGAGGACAGCGTCTGCCCGGCGAGCGACGACCCCGAGTGGATGACGACCTCCACGAGCGCCTGCTCGTCCTGCGTGGTGGGTTCGAGGTCGCGCTCGTCGTCGGGCGCGCCCGTCAGCGAGAGGTCGTCGACGGTCGCGATGTCGGCCAGCGTCTCACGGCCGGTGCGGATGGTGAGCGTGTCCCCCGCACGCACGACCTTCTGCCCGAGTGGCTCGATGAACCGCTCGCCGTCGCGCACCAGCCCCAACACGTCGGCGTCGAACCGGTCGGCGTCGATGGCCGCCCGCACCGTCTGCCCGACGATGGGCGACGACTCCCGGACGACGACCTCCGAGAGGTAGTCGCCGAGCGCGTACTCCGTGAGGTAGTCGTCCTCGACGGGGACGCGATCGGAGAGCAGCCGGGGGGCGACGACGAACAGGTACAGCGACCCGACCGCCAACACCAGGACGCCGAGATGTGTGAACTCGAACATCGAGAACGCATGCAGGCCCGCGATCCCCTGCTGGTCGGCCAGTCGGGCGGTCGTCTCGCTCGCCAGGAGGTTCGTCGACGTGCCGATGAGCGTCAGCGTTCCACCCAGCATCGACGCGAACGACAGCGGCATCAGCAGCTTCGACGGACTGGTTTTGCCCTTGTGCGCGAGGTCCGGGATGACGGGCACGAGGATCGCAACCACGGGCGTGTTGTTCACGAACCCGGACACCGGGCCGCCCGCGGCGATGGTGGCGCCGAGCTGTCGGGACTTGTTCTCGCCGGCGAACGCCGACAGCTTCCGGCCGACGAGCTGGACGAGCCCGGTCCGGCTGACGCCCGTCGACAGGATGAGCATTGCGAGCACGGCGATGGTCGCCTTGTTCGAGAACCCCGAGAGGCTCTCGGCCGTCGACACCTGCGTCCACGGCTCCAGCACGGCCAACACCACCATGATGAGGATGGCGGTGACGTCGATCGGCAGCCACTCGGTGACGAACAACACGAGCGCGCCCACCACCACGCCGAAAACGACGAGCACGTCCGTTGAGACCCCGGCGGCGAGCGCGACGGGTGGTGACACCGCTGACATGGTGCCACGGTCAGACGGAACGACTGAAAGGCTACCGGAACGGATGCAGCGGCGCCGCTGGGCGCGACCGAAGCCGGCGGAAAAGGCGGCGTGACGTGTGCGCGCTCAGGCGCCCGCGGACTCGATTGCGTCCTCGAGCTGTTCGCGCTGCGTGACGCCGACGAACCGCTCGACGACGCCGTCGTCGTTCTCCACGACGATGGTCGGGATCGAACGCACTTGGTACTCGTTTGCGACGTCCTCGGCTTCGTCGACGTCGATCTTCTCGAAGGACACGTCCTCGTCGTAGTCCGCCTCGAGCTCTTCGAGGATCGGATCCTGAGTCTTGCACGGCCCGCACCAGTCCGCGTAGAAGTCTTTCAGGGTGACAGTCATCGATATACTCCGAATTGGCGGGCTTCGTGGTTAAGGGTTTCTCACGGCACGTCTGTTGCCGGAGGTGCGACAACTCGAAAGGTTTAGGCGGGCGCGCTGACAGTACTGACCCATGAGCAGTGGTCAAAACTCGGGCGGCCTGATGTCCAGTGCGGGCCTCGTCCGCTACTTCGACTCCGAGGACTCCAACGCACTCCAAATCGACCCGCGGTCCGTCGTTGCGGTCGGGGCGTTCTTCGGGCTGGTAGTGTTGCTGGCACAGTTCTTCGCGTAGCGAGACGTTTTTTCGCGGGAGCCGCATATGGCAGCGTATGACACTGACTGCCGGTGTTGTCGCCGTGCAGGGCGACGTCTCCGAACACGCCGCCGCGATCCGCCGCGCTGCCGACGCTCACGGCCAGCCCGCCGACGTGCGTGAGATCCGGACCGCGGGGGTCGTCCCGGAGTGTGACGTGTTGCTGTTGCCCGGTGGGGAGTCGACGGCCATCTCTCGGCTGCTGGACCGCGAGGGCATCGACGCCGAGATCCGCAGCCACGTCGCCGCCGGCAAGCCGCTGCTGGCGACGTGCGCGGGCCTCATCGTGTCCTCGACGGACGCCAACGACGACCGCGTCGAAACGCTTGACGTGCTCGACGTGACCGTCGATCGGAACGCGTTCGGCCGCCAGGTCGACTCCTTCGAAGCCCCCCTGGACGTCGACGGGCTCGCCGACCCGTTCCCCGCGGTGTTCATCCGCGCGCCGGTCATCGACGAGGTCGGCGCGGACGCGACGGTGCTTGCGTCCTGGGACGGGCGTCCGGTTGCGATCCGGGACGGCCCCGTGGTTGCGACGTCGTTCCACCCGGAGCTGACCGCCGACGTGCGGCTGCACGAACTCGCGTTTTTCGACCGAAAACCGTCCGCACAGGCCGGTGACGCATGAACGCCGACATCGACGCGGTGCGAGTGGCGGACACTCCCGACGGCACGATTGCGGTGGTCGTCCTGGCACGCGACGACGCCGACGACAGCGGCGACGTGCTCCCGATCTTCGTGGGCTTCGAGGAGGCGGCGAGCATCGCGCGCGGCCTGGACGCGGTCGACATCGGCCGCCCGCTCACCCACGACGTGACCCTCGACCTCGTCGAGGAGTTGGGCGGGCGCGTCGACCGGGTCGTGATTTCCAGCGTCGATGCGGGCACGTATTTCGCGGATCTGCACGTCGAGACGCCCCGCGGGAGCACGGTGGTCGACGCGCGCCCCAGCGATTCGCTGGCGCTTGCGGCGCGCACGAACGCCCCGATCGCGGTCGCCGACGACGTGTTCGCACAGGGTGCGCGCTCGCCCGACGGGTTTGATGAGCTGCGGGACATCCGGGAGGTGATGGGAGATGAGTGACCCGCTGCGCGAGCTGTTCGACGTGATCGAGGATCGCAAGGAAACAATGCCCGAGGACTCGTATACGGCCAGTCTGCTGGCCGACGACGAGAAAGGCGAGAACGCCGCCCTGGAGAAAGTCGGCGAGGAAGCCACCGAGTTCCTGCTCGCCGCCAAGGACGGCGACACCGACGAACTCGCCCACGAGGGCGCGGACGTCGTCTACCACATGCTCGTCGTGCTCGCCCAACAGGACATGGACGTCGAGGCGCTGCTGGCCGAGCTCGACGACCGCCGGTAGTCGCGAGACGTGCGCCGCCGATGGTGGAGGTCCACAGCGGCGTCGGCAATCGAGAGCCCCGTCAGGCGAGCAGGCCGCCGATGGCACCGGCGATGGCGCTGTCGACGGCGAGCGCCAGGAAGACGGCGAGCGCGGCGAGCGCCGCCCCGACGCCGAGCACGCCGATGGGGACGAACAGCAGCCCGCCGACGAGGCTGGCAGCGAGGATCAGCGACACGACGACCAGGCCGCCGAGCGCGCCCGCCAGGAGGCCATGCACCGCCCCGCTCCAGGCCCCGTCGTCGGCCATCCAGCCGGCGACGAACCCGCCGACCAGCCCCGCCGCGGCGTGGCCGATGCCCGGCAGCGCGAACGCGAACACGCCGAGCACGAACGAAACGCCGAACCCGGTGAGGACCGCACGCCAGTTGACCATGTGCCCGCCACGCGGGGGCGGCGCAAAAACCCTCGCGTGGGGATACGTGGCCTTTTACGTCTCGCCCGCGAATCCAGTTGCATGATTTTCGAGAGCCTGCCGACGACGCCCACGTCGGAGGAACTCATCGACCAGGCGTTCTCGCGAGCGGCCCGGGCCGGGCGCGCGAAGCAGGGCGTGGAAGCACAGCAGTCGATGCTCCAGACGGCGTCGAACATCCTGGGTGACAACCTCCACAACGTCGTCACCGAGTGGCCGGACTTCGACCACGTCGATCCGTTCTACGGCGAGCTGGCCGACGCCATCCTGCGCGAGGAGTTCGCCAGCGAGGACGGCGTCGACGAGCTCCGCCAGCACCTCTCGGAGCTGTCGTGGGCGTCCTCGAAGACCCACGACCTCGGCCGCGAGTACATCGGCCGGCTCCCCAACGACGCCGAGAAAGCCCGCAGCCTCCGCAAGCAGGGGTTCGGCCGCATGGGGTCGGTGATGGACCAGATCGAAGACGACCTGGAAGCCGTCGGCGCGGCCCGTGACGCCCTCAAGACCCTGCCGGAGATCCAGCCGGACGTGCCGACCGTGGTGGTCGCTGGCTACCCGAACGTGGGGAAGTCCTCGTTCGTGAACGCCGTGACCAACGCCAGCATCGAGACCGCCGAGTATCCGTTCACGACGAAGTCCGTGGACATCGGGCATTTCGAGCGCGACCACATCACGTGGCAGCTCGTCGACACCCCGGGGCTGCTCGACCGGCCGGCCGACGAGCGCAACGAGATCGAAGACCAGGCCGTGTCGGCGCTCACGCACGTGGGGGACGTGATCCTGTTCTTCGTGGACGCCAGCGCCGCGTGTGGCTACCCGGTCGCCGACCAGCAGGCGCTGCGCGCGGAGGTGGGCGACCGCTTCGGCGACGCCCCGCTGGTCACCGTCTGCAGCAAGACCGACCTCTCGGCGGAGATCGAGGCGGACTGCTACATGAGCGTCGAGGGCGGCGAGGGCGTCACGGAGACGCTGACCGCGGCCGTCGACGCGGTCGGCCACGAGCCAGAACTGCCGTTCGAGGAGTAGCGGGGACGGCCCGAGCGAAGCGAGCGCGAACCGCGGACTGCGCGCGCTAGAACGGTGCCGTGGGGCCAGCGTCGTCCGTGCTGGTGTCCGTGGACCCACAGCCACAGCCCGAGTCCGTTGTGATGCCGGTGACGGCGTCGAGGTCCGCGACGAGCGTGGCCTCGATCGCGCGCTCGGTGTCCGGCGAGACGCCGTCGGAACACCCACAGCCGAACGACAGCGTGACGAGACCGGTCTCCGCGTTCACCCGCTGGACCACTCGCGTCCCGCGGCTGAGGTCGGGGAACTCGCGGTCGAGTGTGGCCGCGACTCGGCGCCGGAGCGTCGCGGCGGTCGGGTCCTGGGACTCGTCTGTTTCCGTGCGCATGCGCCGCGGTACTCGGTGCCGGTATTTACTCGTTGGGGCGGGACGGCGCGACCCGCTGGGTTTCGACGTACCGGACTTCGACGGCGAGCTCCCGTCCGGTGTCGGTCTCGATGCGCTTGGCCAGCGACTGCGCGAGCGCGGGATACTGCTGGCCAGGTGGGATGCCGAGCGTGACGATGACTGTGTGTGGCTGGCGCGAAACGAGGCCGCGGTCGTACTGGAACTGGACGTCGACGACCGAGGTGTGAGCGGCCTGCGCGGTCACGTCGTCGATGGCGCGGTCGACGGCCTGTTCGGTGTCGGCTGCCTCGACGGAGGCGAGCGTAACGCCGCCGAGGAACGCCGAGAGAACGGCGATGGCGACGGCGAGTGTGACGCCGCGCTTGACGAGCGCGGCGTGGGCGTCGCCGACCGCGAAGAACCGCTGGGGGCGGTACCCGGAGTACCAGAGCCCGACGAGCGCGGCGAGGTTGATCGAGAGGACGTTCACGGCGACCAGCACGGCGGACCCGACCGCGAGTGTGGGGACCCCCCACGCGATCCCGATGCCGACGGTGGCCGCCGGCGGGATGAGCGCCACCGCGATGGCGACCCCGACCAGCGCCGAGGAGACGCCGGACATGAGACTGTAGACGCCGGCAACCCCGGAGCCGAGCGCGACCACGAGCGACAGGAAGTCGGGGCGGAGTCGCTCCCGGACCTCGGACAGCGACAACACGTCGAGGCCGGGGGGCACGAGGTGTGTGGTTTTCACGAGGAACGCGAACGCGGCCGCGCCCACGACCGCGAGCGCGACGCCGACCACCTGCAGTCGGATGCCGCGCGCGAACAGGTCGTCGTCGTCGACGACGGTGCCGACGCTGGCGGACATCGCCGGGCCGAGCAGCGGCGCGATCACCATCGACCCAACCACGGTGGCCGGCGAGTCCAACAGCAGTCCCGCGGTCGCGATGATGGTGCTGACGAGCGTGAGCACGGCGTACGTCACGCGGTTGGGCGCGAGGTCAGCGGCGCGCGCGACCAGCTCCTCGCGGGCGATGTGGTCGTCGGCGGCGTCGGAGTCGGCGCTGTAGCGCGCGTCCAGTTCGTCGAAGCGCCGGGAGACGACCGTTTCAGCGTCCACGACGACGGTGTAGGCGTCCTGTGACAGCCCCACGTCCTGGAGGGCGTCGAGGACGTCGCTGACCGCGGCGGTGGGCAGCGGGAAATGCACGACGGCGGTGTATTCGGTGCTTGCCGTTTCGGGGGTGACGACGTAGTCGACGCCCTCGTCGTCGAGGGCGGCCAGCACCGCGTCGCGTTTTCCGGTTGGCACCGTGACTTGGACGAGTCGCACGCCATCGAGTTGCCAGCCGGCGGAGAAAAGCCTTCGCTGATGGCGCTACGCCGTCGCGTTGTACGTCACCTGGACGGAGGCCGTGACGGTGACCGGGCCGGAGTCGATGGTGGTGGCGGTGGTGCTCTGGGGGACCATCCCGCCGGCCTCGGCGCGAGGATGGGCGGTCGTGTCCGCGGAGTCGATGGCGTGGACGCCGGCGACGCCGAGCCCGCCGGCGGACGCGAGGGTGTCGGCGCGCTGTCTGGCGTTGGCCATCGCGGTGTTCAGCGCGTCGTTGTGGAGGCGGTCCCGTTTGGCGTCGGAGAGCGTGAACGACGTGCCGTCGATGGTGTCCGCGCCGTTGGTGACGGCGACGTCGATGAGTTCGCCCGCCGCGGACGTGTCGTTGGTCGTGATTTCGAGGTCGTGGACGCCGCGGTAGCCGCTGTATTCGACGCCGTTCGGGGTGCGGTCGCGTTGCTGTCGGATGTCGAAGTTCGTGGTGCGGACGGTGTTGGCGGGGACGCCGTCGTCGGCGAGGGCGTCGCGGACGGACTGCACGTCGGCCGCCAACGACTCCCGGACTGCGGTGGAGTCGTTCCCGCTGGCGGTCACGGCGACGTCGATGACCGCCTGGTTGGCGGTTGCGTCGACGGTGCCGGCGGCCGACACCGTGATCGCTTTCGAGTCGGTGGTGTGGGTGTCGGCCGACGCCGGCCCCATGCCGAGGGCGGTCGCGCCCGCGATCCCGGCGACAACGAGGACGGCGGCGACGGCACACACACTGAGCGTGGATCGAGCGTTCATTGCAGGTCGTGCTTGGCGGAGCTGGGGCTTGAGTTCCACCAAGACTCAAACACCGCTTTGACTGTTGGCGTGGGACGCATTACTTAACCGGGCTGGCGGGCTACCAACGGTATGTTCAAGGATCGGCCCGACCGCAGCGACGAAGTCGTGCTCGTCGGACGGTCGAACGTCGGGAAGTCGACACTGATGCGGGCGGTCACCGGCCACCAGGTGCCGACCGGCCAGAAGCCCGGCGTCACCCGCCAGCCGAACCATTTCGACTGGGCAAGCGAGGACTTCATGCTCACCGACCTGCCCGGGTTCGGGTACATGCAGGGCGTCGAGGACGGCCACGAGGAAGCGATCAAAACCGAGGTCGTCCGGTACGTCGAGTCGCACGCCGACAACATCATGGTGGGCGTGCTCGTGCTGGACGGGAAGGCCGCCGTCGACATCATCGACCGGCACAGCGGCGGGGACGAGATCCCCCACGTGGTCGAGCTGTACTACCTGCTTGAGGAGTTGGGCGTCCAGCCGGTGGTCGCGGTGAACAAGATGGATAAGGTCGACGACCGCGACGAGCGGCTCAACGACATCGCCGACCGCCTGGGGTTGTACCCGCCCTGGGAGCAGTGGCAGGACGTGATCGCGCCGATCACGGCCAAGAAAGACCGCATCGCCGCGCTGGAGGACGCCGTGAACAGCCACTTCGACGCCGCGAAGCGCGACGACCTCAAGCAGTTCTTCAGTTAGCCGGCGCTGCCGAGTCGGACAGTGGGCGACTCGGGAGAACGGCCTCGTCACAAGGGGCTCGGAGGGGGTAACTCCTCGTCACCGTCGCCCACGCTCGCCGGTTTGGGGGGCCGTGGACAAGACCCTTTCACTCCTGGCCGGGGTGGCGCGTGTATCGCTGGGGCTTTTGGGCGGTGTGTGCAACGCCAAGCCATGCATGCGTTCGCGGTGGATGGACTGCCGGAGATCGACGCCGGCGACGATCTCGCGGCGTTGGTGGCCGAGCGCGCCGACCTGACCGACGGGGACGTGGTGTGCGTGGCGAGCACGGTCGTGTCGAAAGCCGAAGGCCGCACGGCCGCGCTCGCGGAGTTCACGCCGGGACCGCGGGCCGAGGAGATCGCCGCGCGGCTGGCCGACGTGACCGGCGAGCAGAAGGACCCGCGGTTCGCGCAGGCCGTCATCGAGGAGGCGACCGAGGTCATCATGGACGCGCCGTTCCTGCTCACGGAAACGACGTGTGGACACGTCGGCGTGAACGCCGGCATCGACCGCTCGAACACCGGGGGTGCGGAGTTGCTGTTGTTGCCCAAACGGCCGGCGGAGAGCGCCGCGCGGATTCAGGCGGGGCTCGCGGCCGACGTGGGCGTGGTGGTGACTGATACGTCGGGGCGGCCGTTCAGGCACGGACAGCGCGGCGTGGCGCTGGGCTGGGCGGGGCTGCCTGCGGCCCGGGATTGGCGCGGAGAAACCGACCGTGACGGCCACGAGCTGGCGGTGACGGTGGAAGCAGTCGTGGACGAGCTGGCGGCGACCGCGAACCTCGTGTCCGGCGAGGGCGACGACGGAACGCCGGTGGTCGTCGTGCGGGAGTTCGAGTTCGGCGACCACGACGGCAGCGAGCAGCTGTTCCGGGCGGTCGACGGTGACTTCGTGCGGCAGGCGCTCCGCGGCTGGACGTTCGACGGCGCGTGAGCGGCGACGTTAGCGGCGCTGCTGGGTGGTCGCGGAGTCGGGAACGAGCGGCGAAATCAGCCCCCCGACGGCGAGCGCGCCGAACGCGCCCGCGGCGGCGGTCACGAACAGCGCGCCGAAGAGGATGCCGATCGCCGAGAGGGGGTCGGTGGTGGCAGCCGTCGTGAAATGTTCGACCATCGTGACGAGGTTGTCGATGATCCAGACCATACGTCGACTGGGGTGGCTGGCGTCTTGAGTCCTCCGGGACTGCGTGGCCCCCGCCCACCGATCACCGTGGGCGGTCGACGGCGGCGAATACAGCCGCGTGCCGTCTCGTCGCCGATAGTGTTTAATATACGGATTTCGTACCCGTTCGTGTAATGTCGGAAGTCTGCTCGACGTGCGGGTTGCCCGAGGAACTCTGCGTCTGTGAAGACGTCGCCAAAGAGTCCCAGCAAATCGAAATCCGCATCGACGAGCGCCGCTACGGGAAAGAAGTTACCGTTATCGAAGGATTCGACCCGAAGGATGTCGACCTCGACAGCCTGTCCTCGGACCTCAAATCGAAGTTCGCGTGCGGGGGGACCGTCGAGGACGGCGAAATCGAGTTGCAGGGCAACCACTCGGGTCGCGTGGAGGATTTCCTCCGAAACAAGGGCTTTAACGTCGCCTAACCCCACGTCGACGCTCGCTTCTTCGTTCAGGTGCCGACGCCACAGCGGCTGGACCGGGCCGCCGTCAGAACGGGGCGTCCGTCTCGGGGCCTTCGTCGGCGGCGGTGTCGGAGGACTGTTCGAGGTCGCCCGGCCAGCCGTCGATCCCACACGCCAGGCTCTCGACCTGGGTGTCCGCGCTGACGCCCTCGTAGGAGGCGATCAAGCGGGCGGCCTGCTTGCTGGATTTGCCGTGCGGGCAGACTGTCACGACGCGGTCGGCGCCCGCCAGCTGGTCGACCCGTTGGGGGAGTTCCTGGAAGGGGATGTTCTCGCTGCCCGGGATATGCCCGCGGGCGAACGCCGGCGGGGTCCGGATGTCGACGATCCGGAGCGCGTCGTCGTCCAGCACTGCCGCGAGGTCGTCCGCGGAGAGTTCACCGTCCATCCCCTCGGGGTCGGCGGTCCGCGGACGTATGGCTTCCGGTCGTGGCGACCGGGTTACGGCGCTACTGTGTACCCCGCGTCGTCGATGGCCGCGACGACGGCGTCGGTGTCGGCGGTCCCCTCGTAGCTGACGGTGTCGGTGTCGGCGTCGGCTGTCGCGTCCGTGACGCCGTCCAGGTCGGTGAGCGCGTCCGTGACGGTTTGCTCGCAGTGCGCACAGGACATGTCGGTGACGGTCAGCTCTGTCATACAGTGTGGTGTAGGCCCGGCGTGTTTTTCGCGGTTTCCCTTCAGAATCCACAGCCACGCCCCGGGCCGCGCTTTGGAGTGTGAATCGGTCGGCGAAGAGAGCGGTTACAGGTGGCCGTCGGCGTCGGCCAGCAACAGCCCCTCGATGGTGGCGTCGTTGGCGGGTGGCGTGCGCGCGACCGTCAGGGCCTCCGCGACCGGGACGCGCTCGACGGAGAGGAACTCGTTGTCGTCGAGGTCGCGGTCGGTCGCCGTCAGGTCCTCGGCGAAGACGATGCCGCGCTTGTGACGGAGCACGCCGGTGGCCGTCCAGAACTCCTCCAGGAGCGTGACGGTGTCCGCCTCGAAGCCGGTTTCCTCGCGGAGTTCCCGGCGGCCCGCCGCAACGTAGGACTCGCGGGTTGGGTGCGGTGCAACGGCGTCGGTCGGCGTGGCGTCGGCGGTGTCCTCCTCGACGATGCCCGCGACCAGCTCCATGCACTGCTTGCGGATGGTGGGACGGTACTGGTCGACGAAGAGCACGTCGTTGTCGTCGACGGCGACGACGACAACTGCCGGGGGCAGGTCAGCCCAGTAATACTGTTTCTCGGTGCCGTCGGGCTGTTCGACGCGGTCGTACCCGCCGTCGTACCAGGTCGTCTCGTACTCGGTGCGGGATTCGACGAGTGGCCAGTCGTGGCTCATACGGCGACCATCACGACCCAGTTACTAAGCCCCACGCACGTCAGGCACAGATTTTTACGTCAGTCTGAGAAGACGAATATATGCCAGCAGCGACAGTGTCGCGGGCCGACAATCGCTATCTCACAGCCATCTTCATCGTCGGGACGGTCGAGGACTGCCGCGCGGAGACCGGGGCCGTCGCGGCCGAACTCGATGTCTCCCCCAGCACGGTCACCGAGCGGTTCCGTGACCTCGCGGCGCGCGACCTCGTCGACTACGAGCGCTACCAGGGCGCGACACTGACAGACCGCGGCGAGCGGATCGCCCGAACGCTCGCCTGGAAGCGGTGTCTCGCACACCACTTCAGCGCCGACGAACTGGACCTCCCCGCCGACACCGCCGATGAGCTGGGCGGCGCGCTGTCGGCGGACGCCGCGGCCGCGCTCCGCGAACACATCGACCACCCGTGTGGGGCGGAATGCCGGGCGCCGGCGGTTCGGCTGCCCGAGTGTACGGTTTACTCCACGGCCTCCCGGTAGTACTCGCCGAACGCGATCCGCCGCAGCGTCGCCACCGCCGCGTCCGCCTCCGCCTCGAAGGTCGCCGCGACGATCGCGTCCGCGAACGGCACGTAATGCCAGACCGCGTTGGCCACGTCCTGGCTGCCGTGCTGGACGACCTCGGCGTCGGGATGCTCGGTGCGGGCCGCCGCGAACTCCTCGTAGGAGCCGACCGCGACCACGAGCAGCGACGCGAACACCGCCTCCCGAGCGGTTTCGACGACGCTGCTGGTGACGCGGTCGTCGTACTCGGCTTTCGAGAACTCCATCTCGCGGGCCGTCGCTTTCGTGACTGCCTGGGCGGCGGGTCCGACCGCCTCGAACCGTGCTTTCGCGTCGGCAACTGTCTCCGGTGCGAACACGCCGCGCGTCTCGGTCATACCTACGTTCCCGGCGGCCGGCACTTATTCGTTTTCGGAGTCGCCGTTGTCGTCGGCTGACGACGCGTACATCGCGGCCGTGAGTTCGCGCGCCTCCGCCAGCACGTCATCGCTGTCGGCAGCGCTGGCGTCGACCGAAGCGCGCGCTCCGGCGGGCGCGTCGTGCGTGTGCGCCTCGGACACCGGCTCGGCGTCGGTCTCGGTGGCGTGGCCGACCACAGTGTCGGCCAGCTCCGCGGGGCCGCTGTCCGCCCACCCGGGGGCGTGCTCGTCGAGCCACGCCTCGTGGTCGCCGCCCCGCGTCAGGGCGGTGAACGCCACGTGGTTCGCGAGGTGCTCGCCGTCGGCCGTCTCGACGCCGCAGACCGGACACAGGTAGCCCATACCACACCCGTCGGGCTCACCGCTAAAACCCGTCACGGTCCGCCAGGCGCACGGCCATGACCCCGGCGTCCTCCCCGTCGGCGTAATACTCCGGAAGCCGCCGGATGTACTCGAAGCCGAACTCCTCGTAGAGGTGTCGAGCCACCTCGTTGCTCTCCCGCACTTCGAGTTTGACGGTGTGTGCGCCCTGCCCCGCCAGCGCCGCCACCCCCCGCGACAACAACAGCCGCCCGATGCCGTCGCCCTGGCGCGTGGAGCGCACGGCGATGTCCTTGATGTGGCCGAGCGGCCGCCCGTGGCCCGGAATGGTGTCCCCGACGACGTAGCCCGCGACGCTGTCCAGCCCGGACTGCTCGGCCGCCACCAGGAACCCGGCCGTGTCCAGCTGCCGCTCGAAGGCCGCGTACGGCCACGGATGCGAGAACACGGACTGCTCGATGCGAACGATGGCGAGCAGGTCCGCGCGCGTCGCCTGCCGCACCCACACGTCCGGATCACCGCGTTGAACCGCCGTCACACCGCGGCATACGTCACGGTTGGGTTTATCACCTACGGCCGACACACGTGGTCGAAAAACGCGTTGTGGACCGACTACCGGCAGTCAGTCGTCGGCGGGCGCGGCGCCCGAGCCCTCGCTGTGGCGCTGCTTCGTCAGCGACAGCTTGCCACCGGCGGCGAGCGTGCGGCGCTCGCGCTCCGAGGCGTCGAGGGTCGCGGTCGCCTCCCAGTCGTCGTTCACGCGGACCGTGAACTCCTCCTGGCCGTCCGCGACGGCGGCCGCAACGTCGTCGACGACCTCGACGTCGTCGCCCTGCTCGATGCGGGCGTACGTCTCCTCGTCGATGTTCAGCGGCAGGATCCCGAAGTTGAAGAGGTTCGCCTTGTGGATGCGGGCGAAGCTCTGGGCGAGGACGGACTCCACGCCGAGGAACATCGGGCACATCGCCGCGTGCTCGCGGGAGGACCCCTGCCCGTAGTTCTCCCCGGCAACGAGCACGCCGCTGTCGGCTGCCTTCGCGCGCTCGGCGAACGTGTCGTCGATGCGCGAGAGGGTGAACTCCGAGAGCCGCTCGATGTTCGAGCGGAACTTCAGGATGTCGGAGGTCGCCGGAATGATGTGGTCGGTCGTGATGTTGTCCTGCATCTTCAGCAGGGTCTCACCACGCACGTCCGCACCCAGCGGGTCTTTGACCGGTACACTGGAGATGTTCGGGCCCTTGATGAGGTCGTCGTCGATGGACTCCTCGGGCGTGATGATGTCGGTGTCGCCCGCCCCGTAGCCGCCGGAGTACGAGGTCCCCATCTCGAAGCCGGGGGCCTCGAGGTCACCGAGGTCATCGGAGAGGTCGCGCGGATCGACGATCTCGCCGGCGATCGCCGACGCGGTCGCGACCTCCGGCGAGCAGAGGTACACGGAGTCGTCCTCGATGCCCGACCGGCCCTCGAAGTTGCGGTTGAACGTCCGGAGGCTCACCGAATCGGAGGCCGGCACGTGACCGATGCCGATACAGGCACCGCACGTCGCCTCGCTGAAGTTCACGCCGGCGGCCATCATCTCGGCCGTCCAGCCCTCGCGGGCGAGCATCTCGGAGGCCTGCTTGGAGCCCGGCGCGACGATCATCTCGGTGTGCTTGGAGACCTCGCGGCCCTCCAGCATCTTGGCGGCCGGCAGGACGTCCTCGTAGGCGCCGTTCGTGCAGGAGCCGACCATGACCTGTTCGACCTCCTGGCCCGCGACCTCGCGGACCGGGACGACGTTGTCGGGCATCGACGGCTCTGCGATGAGCGGTTCGAGATCCGAGAGGTCGACGACGATCTCGTCGGCGTACTCGGCGTCGGCGTCGGCCTGGAGGTCGACGAACTCGTCTTCGCGGTCGAACCGGGCGAGCCAGTCTTCGGTGCGGTCGTCCGTCGGGAAGATCGAGGACGTCGCACCGAGCTCGGTGCCCATGTTCGTGATGGTGGTTCGCTCCGGGACGGACAGCGACTCCACGCCAGGCCCGGTGTACTCAAGCACCTTGCCGACGCCACCCTTCACGGAGAGGCGGCGCAGGAGCTCGAGGATGACGTCTTTGGCGGTGGCCCACTCGGGGAGCTCGCCTTCGAGCCGGACGTTGACGACCTCGGGCATCTCGACGTAGTACGCGCCGCCGCCCATCGCGACGGCGATGTCGATGCCGCCCGCGCCGATGGCGAGCTGGCCGAGACCGCCGGGGGTCGGCGTGTGGCTGTCGGACCCGAGCAGGGTCTTGCCGGGCGCGGCGAAGTTCTCCTTGTGGACGTTGTGGCAGATGCCGTTGCCAGGCCGGGAGAAATACGCGCCGTAGGTGCCGGCGGCCGACCGCAGGAAGCGGTGGTCGTCGGTGTTCTTGAAGTCGAACTGGTAGGTCTGATGGTCGCAGTACTGCGCGGCGAGCTCGGTCTGGACTTCGTCCATTTCGAGTGCCTCGAACTGCAGCCAGACCATCGTCCCAGTGGTGTCTTGGGAGAGCGTCTGATCGATCTCGATGCCGATCTCCTCGCCGGGCTGGAGGTCGCCCTCGACGAGGTGGTCATCGAGAATTTTTTCGGTAAGCGTCTGTCCCATAGCGACCTAAAATGGTCCGTCTACGATTATAAATCCCGTGTGTTTCAGGCGTTAGCGTCCGTCCTAATACACACGGAGCGTCCTTAATTGGGTCATGTGCACAACCCACAAAAGAACGCAGCACCGGGGGAACGTCCCCCGGCGAGGACAGTCAGAATCGCGTCCGGTCGATTACTTGTACTCGGTGACGGTGACGGTGAGGTCACCGCGGCCGCTGTAAGCGTACGCGAGCACGTTCAGATCCACGGACGTGTCCGGGTTGTCGATGGTGATCGACTCCTGGGAGCCGGTCGTCCACGACCGGAACTCGTAGCTCGACGTGGTCGGACAGGCGTTGGTGCTCGTGTTCGCGTAGAGGTCGAAGTCCGCGTTCCCCGGGCCATCGAGTTCGATGACGACCTGGCTCGGGTTGCTGTACTCGTAGGAGAACGACCAGCAGTTGCTGTCTCCACGGCCGCGCAGCGAGCCGGAGACGCTCGACGACGTCGAGTCGCCGCCGCCACCGCCACCGCCGCCGCCACCGGAGCCGGGATCGGTGTTGACGGCGTTGGCGGCGTCGACGCGACCAGCGCCCTGCTGGCGGTCGGACAGCCCGATGTCGACGGCGGTTGCCTTCAGGTGATTGCGGAGTTCGGCGTTCGAGAGCTCCCACTGTGCGAGCGTGAGCCCCGCGACGCCGGCGACAACGGGTGTGGCCATCGACGTGCCGGAGATCGATTCGTAGTCGTCTGCCGTCCACGTGGACAACACGTTCGTCCCGGGGGCGGCCAGGTCGATCTTCGGCCCGTAGTTGGAGTACGACGCCAGCGACTCGTCGGGGTCGAGCGCGCTCACGGCGAGCACACCGCCGTACGCGGCGGGGTACGAGACCGAGCCGCTCCCGTCGTTGCCGGCCGCGGCGACGACGAGTGCGCCCTGGTTGGCCGCGTACGTGACGGCGTTTTGCATCGTGTTCGTGTATCCGCCGCCGCCGAGCGAGAGGTTGATGACGTCAGCGCCCTCGTTGGCCGCCCACGTGATTGCGTCGGCGATGTCCGCCGTGGATCCGGAGCCACGCTCGGAGAGAGCACGGCCGGCGATCACGCTCGAGTTCCCGATCCCGGTGACGCCGTTGCCGTTGTTGACTTCGGCAGCGGCGATGCCGGCGACGTGCGTGCCGTGGATCTCCTCGTTCAGCGAGTCCGGATACGGGTCGCCGTCGTCGTCGACGAAGTCGCGGCCACCGTTGGACACCGAGCGGTCGATGTTGCCGTCGAGGTCCGGGTGGTCGTATTTTACACCCTGGTCGACGACGCCGATCGTGACGCCTGCATCGCCGGTCGTGGTGTCCCACGCCTCGGGGGCATTGACCTGCTGGTCGGCGTACTGATCGCCGAAGCGTGGGTCGTTGGGCACGAGTTGTGCCTGCAGTTCGACGTTCTGCTCGACGTACTTGATTGTGTCACGCGATTCGAGTCGGTCGACGAACTGCTTGCGCACTGACTCGGGGGCGTCGGCTGGCAGGCCCACAACGGCGGTGTTGAGCCGTTCCTGCACGCTGCCGACTTGCTCTTGGCCCTGCAGATACTGCTCGACGTGCTGCTGTGGGTCGTCTTCGACGTTGGACACGCCGACGATGTACTCGCTGCGGTCGGAGTTCCAGGGGTCGTCGGACTCCCCGGCGCTGACGCCGACCAGTGCGACTGACCCGGCGGCCGCACCGGTCGCGGTCAGGAAACTACGCCTCGTGACGTTGGTATTGTCTGCCATCCCACTCGCCAGGACAGTGTACACTTACTTAATATTTTTCGCTAGAAACTGTGATTTATATAGTTATAAATTGAAATGAACAGGCGAAGAGTGGAATCGAAACCGATTCCAGGCGGCCCCACCGAACGGCAGGCATGTACGAACGGGGGGCGTTCGTCGCTGACCACGTCGAGCCGGTTGCCGACGACCAGATCCAGCCGAACGGGGTCGACCTCACAGTCGATGCCGTCCTCGAACAGACCGAGCCCGGGCGCATCGACACCGACGGCAAAACCATCGGCGACCGCAGCCCGGTCACGCCGACCGCCGACGAGGACAGCACCGACACCACGGTCACGATCCAACCCGGGACGTACATCCTCCAGTACGCGGAGACCATCACCATCCCCGAGAACCACGTTGGGTTCGTCTATCCACGGTCGTCGCTGATGCGGAACTCCTGTATGCTGCATTCGGCCGTGTGGGACGCCGGATACACCGGCCGCGGCGAAGGCCTGTTCGAGGTGCACCACGAGATCACGATCGCGCGTGGCGCACGCGTCGCCCAGCTCGTGTTGGCGACCGGAGACCACGAAAACACCTACGACGGGAGCTACCAGCACGAGCGCACGGACACCCGTCCTGGCGAGTAGTCACACGCGCTCGTCGAACAGCGGGAGGAGCGTCTTGACCGTGTCCGCGGGCAGATCGTGCGCCGCGATGGAGGCGACGAGCCGGCCGTCGACGGCTCGCGCCCGGGCCACGAGCGCGTGGAGGAATCGGAACACCGCTTCAGGGTCGGTCACAGCCACGCTGCGTTCGAGTCCGTCGAGATACACCGTGGGGTCGTGTGTTTCCCACGCACCCAGGTACGCGTGGACGATGACGCCAACCGTGGCCATGTCGCAGCCGTTCGGCGGCGTGGCCGGAAGCTGAATCGGGGCGGCGTCCGTGTGCGCTGCGGGCGAGGAGCGCGCGGTCGCGGTGCGCACGTCCCCACTGCCGGCGGTCACTGCGGCGACGCGGTCCTTGTTCGCGCCCCACCGGCGAATCCAGGTCTCGGCGTCGAAGGCGTAGGTCACACCGACGGCCGTCGAAGCCGTGCGTGGGTCCGCGTCGACTGCAGTGACATCCGGTTCGGTCACGATCACAGCGTCTGCCTCCCGTGGTCGGCATTCCCCTCCCATGCCAGTCATTACCGCAAGCGTGTCAACGGTGGAATGTAAAGCTTGTCAAACGGTATGCATTAGCGTGACGCTGGGCGTGCGATGTCGCGCGCGAACGAACATTCAAGCCGATCGGGTTGCAGAACAACAACGATGGCACGACCCGCGGCAACAGGGGTGAGCGACTGATGGCCTCCGTCTCCTCGGCCCACCTCGTGTTGTTCATCGCCGCGATCCTGTTCTCGGCCGCGCTCGCCGGTGCGCTCACGGACAGTGCCACCATCATCGGCGACAGCGTCAACGACGCCGCCGACACCGACGCCGCACACGCCAACACCGCGTTCAGCGTCGTCAGCGATCCGGGTGCGCCGAACAGCGTCTACAACGACACCACGGATACGCTCACGATCCTCGTGAAGAACACGGGGGACAGCACGCCCCTGAGCGACCCCAGAGACATCACTGTGCTCGTCGACGGGGAGTATCAAACACCCGCGAGTACGGCGGTCGTGAGCGCGAACGCTGACACCTGGCGGCCGGGCACGCTGCTGCGCGTGGAGGTGACTGTTGATCTGGCACCGAACACGGAGACCCGGGTCGTCGTCGACACCAACGGCCACCGCGATCACTTCACGTTCACCACGTCGTAGCCCCTGGGCCACTCGGCTGTGGACTGCGGGCGGCGTGTGCGGCCCAGTGCCGAACAATGGCGGCGCTGGTGGGCGATGGGATGGGAGAAGGATGGACTCGCTGGGATTTGAACCCAGGGCCTCTTCCTTGCGAAGGAAGCGATCTACCGCTGATCTACGAGCCCGCATACTGGTTGAGCCGGTGGCTGTACTTCAGACTTCTGCTTC
The DNA here is from genome assembly GCF_049705385.1 of Halobacterium sp. MBLA0001. Classification (NCBI taxonomy): domain Archaea; kingdom Methanobacteriati; phylum Methanobacteriota; class Halobacteria; order Halobacteriales; family Halobacteriaceae; genus Halobacterium; species Halobacterium sp. MBLA0001. The sequence continues at coordinate 614,400 of NZ_JBNAMQ010000007.1, read as the reverse complement.
AGCGTGCGTGTTCGATGGTGAGTCACAGCACAAGCGGCGGAGACCCGTTGGTCGAAACGCGACTGGGGGCTGTGGCTGTAGTGGATCAGTTGGCCAGATATAATTGCACGCAAAATAAAAGTAAGTTTTGAGTAGTCTGATATAGAAAATTTCAACTGCGTGGACCGGATACTAACGATTGCAATGCCACGAGACACCCCCCGCACGTCACGAAAGAAGCGAGCGAACACGCCCGAGCACACCGCGAACGGAGTTGTGGTTAAGGGTCCGTAGAGCACGGAGAGACCTCGAGTGGAGGGGCCCAATGGAGGGACCCATCCAGTACAACCGGCATCTGACTATCTAGATCGAGAAACGACTGCACTTCCTGTGCAGCCGCTGTAACGGTAGGAGTACAGCCGGCGTAGAGCTGTTGAGAGAGTGCATCGAAGTTCGGGCTGTAGATACCCCCAAGGCTGTCGTGCTCTGAGGGGAACATTTCAACGGAGAACCGATACCGCTGAGAGCTGTCTGAGGAGGCCGTAGTCAAGTGAGCAACCACTGGGATGCCGCTCTTGCTCTGTGCAACCTGATAGCCCCCATCACCGAGAACCATGTACTTGTCGTCGGCACGCCCGTACCGCTGGACGATCGCGAGCGCGGACCGGGGCGAAAACCCCTGGTTGACGAACCGGGCGATGTTCTGGCCGATGAGCATCGCCGCGTCGTTGCCGATCGGGCGCACTGTGATGATCCCCGCCTGAGACCCCGCGTCGATGAACGCACGGCCGAGCTCGTACGACGAACACCCGTTCAACAGGAACACGCGTGGCGGCGTCGTCGTGGCGGCGATCTGATCGAACGAGAGCGCGCCGTCCGTGCACACGAACTGGGTGCCGTCCCGGACGTGACCGATGTAGTGAAAGAAATCGGTGTCACCCATTGACGTGAGCACGTCGGCGAGCTCCGCCCGGGTAGCGTTGCGCGCAACCGAAACGTCGAATTCGAGGCCGTCGCGGTTCCCGTACAGCGAGAACTCGCTGTATTCGTCCCACATGTCGTCCTCGTTGCACACCACGTTGACCGAGACGGAGTCGGTCGAAGAGTGGCTGAACCGGGCGTCGTAGGCGTCGGCGATCAGCTTCGTGTCGCCGACTGGAACCCCCGGGCCGATGTACGACGTCTCCATGGTGTCCGTCTCGGGCACCGCGACGAACTCGTCGGGGATCACACCGTGGCCGCGGGTGTCCGATGCGGTGTCGGTCGTGGAGCGCATGAACTCGTCGACGGCCGCCGAGAGCGCGGGCGCTGAGTCCGGCGTGGCGTCGGGAAGCGTGCGGACGACCGCCAGGTCGTTCGCGAGGAAGGACAGATGCTCGATGGGGCGAGGGTCGTCGGCGACCATGACCGTATGCCGCCACCGGGGTGCCGCCGCGAGCACCGTCTCCTGGGGGTACTCGGTGTACGCTTGCAGGCGAGCGGCCAGAGGCATGTCATAGAGCCGCTGCAGGTCGTCCCGCGTCCAGTCGAAGGCGGCCGTGAGTGTGTCTCGGGCGGGCGTGTCCAGGTCGTAGAGCCCGACGGACCGAACCACGCAGTCCAGCGTGAACACGTGCTTGAGGAGGGCCCCGGCGGCCCGGCCGAGCGTGTCCCGCGGGAACGTCGCGATCTGGTGCCCGCCGGCGGTCACGGACGGCGTCGACGACGGTTCGAGGCGGGCCCCCAGATAGAACGCGAGCGGCGTGACCGCGTACACGGCACCGAGCTCCGGCGGCACGCCGACAGTCACGTCCACGTCCGGGCGGGACAGGCTGTGGGTGGTCGAGTCGGGCTGGCCGACGGTCAGTCGGGGCGGGTGGCCCCGAAGCGTCGGCCACGACCGCTCTGGCGACGGCGTCTGGAGGGCCGCGCCGAACTGTTCGACTGCCGCCATCACGTCCACCGGGTCGGTGGTGGTTGTGATCTCGCCGATCGGGTGGGAGTGCTGGCTCCGGACGCCGATCTGGAGGTCGTGTGCGTCCGGGAAGCTGACCGTGACGTCGTCGAGTGTCATCGTCACCGTGGTGGTCGTCCCGCCGGGCACTCGGACGTACGTCCGGACCGGCGTTTGGAACTCCAGGAGGCGTGGGTCGTCGTGTGAGACGGTGACCGACTGGGGTTCAGTGAGGGCGTCGAGGGGGTCGCCCGTGGCGTCATCGCGGATGAACACCATGCTCGGCTTGGCGGTAGTGAGCCGGTCGGTGTGGACGCGCGCGGCTTCCTCGACGGGAAAGAGGAACGTGGACGGATCCGTCGGCGTCGGCGTGACCCGGGTCGGCGTGCGCATGACGACGCGTCGGTTGTAGATGTTGTCGTTCAGCGCCAGGCCGGTGTGGCCGTCGGACAGCGGAACGACCATTTCGAGGCAACTGGCCGCTGGCACGGTTACACCGTCCACCCCCAGTTGGGTGTGGCGGCACACCTGTGGGGCGGTCGCAGCGGCTCGGCGACGCGGTGACGCAGGGGGAGTGCGTGCAGTCCACACCGATCCAGGGTACCGGCGGCCGCAAGCATCTCGGAGCCGAAGCCGGCGGGCTGGCGGCGCGTGTATAACAAACCCCCGACCATTCTCATGAGTTGTGTGTGCACGGTTCGTTCATAAAGCTTAGCAACACGATGAAAGAACGTTAGAACGCGCTCGGAGCGACCGCCAACCGCACACCCGGGGTCGGCGGAGTGCGTGTGCGAACGCCTCACCGGTAGAAGTCGCCGTGTCGGAGCACGGCGCTGATGAGCACCGCGATGGGGATGATCTCCAGGCGGCCGACCCACATGTTGATGATGAGCATGCCCTTCGCGAGGGCGGGCATTCCCGGGCTGGTGATGCCGGCATCGAGTCCGACGTTGCTCTGCGCGCTCATCACGTCGAAGAGTACGTATTCAAGCGGGTGCTGTGGTGAGAGCGCGGCCAGTAACACGGCAACCCCGATGGCGAGGAACGCCAGCCACAGCACGAACACGAGCGTTGCCTCGGCGTACTCGCGTTGGGCTTGGTGCTCGCTGAGCTTCCGGTCGCCGATTCGGAGTGACCGGATCGCGGACGCCGGGCGGAACACGTCCCGGATCTGCCAGGCCGTCCCCTTGATGAGGGTGATCACGCGGATGAGCTTGATGCCGCTGACGGTTGAGCCGGCGGCAGCGCCGGTGAGCATCCCGAGGCACGCGAACAGCGTGGGGCCGGTCTGCCAGACGCGTTCGGTGCCGCGGCCGATCGTCGTGGTTCCGAACCCGGTGTTCGAGGTGGCGGACACGAACTGGAAGAGGCCGATACGGAACGACGCCGCAAGCGAGTCGTACTGGCCGGTGTAGAACAGGAGCGCCGACAGCACGGCCGCCCCCACGGCGAACCAGGCCACGACCCACCGCGTCTGGAGGTCCGCGTACACGTTTCTGAGGTCGCCCGTGAACAGCAGGTAGTGGACGGGGAACGCGATGCTGCCCGCGATCATGATGGGGACGGTGGCGTACTCGATGGCGGGGGAGTTGTACGCGCCGATGGAGCCGGCGCGCACCGCGAAGCCGCCGGTTGCGATCCCGGTCATGCCGTGGTTGATGGCGTCCCAGGGTGGCATGCCGGCCAGGAGCAGCAGCGCGATCGCACCCAGCGTGAGGCCGACGAAGAGCCGCCAGATCTCCTGGACCGTGGTGATGATGCTGGGGTGGATCTTCTCCGAGCGCGCCTCGCTCTCGTAGAGCGTGTACGAGCCGCTGCTTCCGTCGCCCCGGCGCAGGATGGCGACGGTGAGCACGATGACGCCGACGCCGCCAACCCACTCGGTGAGCGACCGCCACCAGTGGAGTGCCCGCGGGAGGTCGCCCTCGGTGGTGGCCATGGTCAGGCCGGTTCCAGTGAACCCGCTGATCGTCTCGAAGACGGCGTTCAGCGGGTGCAAGAACACCCGCGTTGTCGCGTTCAGGGGCGGTGTCAGCCCGGGCAGCAGTTGGAGGCGCATCGTCCACGCCACCAGGACGAACGGTAGCGCGCCCAGGACCCCGACGACGGCCCACGCGGTGGCCGCGGTCACCATGGCGTCGGGTTTTTTCGGCGGTCGGGCGCCCCGACAGAGCCGCGCCAGCCCAGTCCCGATGCCGCCCATGACGGCTGCGGAGACGACGAACGCCGGGATCGCGAAGAACTCGCCGTTGACCGCGACAACGGCGACCGAGGCGGCCAACAGCAGCGACACGGCCTGGAGGATGCGGCCGACGTCGCGGCCGACTGTGTCTACGGCGACGTGCATCCGGTGTCACGGTGGGTCTGGCTGGGCATGCTGTGCGTTGCGGTCACCCCGAGTGTGCGCGGCGCGGGAGACGGACGGATGTGTCACCTGGGAGGTAGCGGACCGGCACAGGATAAGGGTTGGCGTTCCGGCCGGACTGCGTCGGACAGTCGGCCACGCGGGAGCCCGAGGGGGAGGGCGGACAGTGCCACGCGCCGCTGACACCGCCGTGTGGGAAGTACAAAGGTGTTTAGGCGGCCCTAAACTAGGGCGGGGCGTGACCTATGAACGACACCACGGACGCGTGCACAGCACCACACGACGACTGCGGGATAGCCGGTGAGACGCTGGAGACGGTGGCGTTTCTGGCACGCTCCGAGCACCGACTCGGCGTCCTCGCGTTGCTGGACGGCACCGCGCGGACGCGGAGTGACCTCGAAGCCCACACCGACGCGACACGGGTGACGCTGAGTCGGGTGCTCAACGATCTCACCGAGCGCAGCCTGATCGAACACGACCCGTCGTCGAACGCGTACACACTGACGCAGTTCGGCGCGCTGGTGTACCGGGACTTCGACCGGCTGCTGGGGACCGTTGCGGTCGGGCAAGCGCTGCCGTCGGTGATCAACAGGCTGCCCGTCGACTGGTTCGGCTTCGACCTGCAGTGTCTCGCCGGCAGCGAGCACGTGGGCACCGAGCAGGCCGACCCGCTGGCCGCCGCGCGCGTCGTTGCGGGGGCGGTGGGGGCGGCGGACTCGTGTCGGTCGCTGCTCGGGACGTTCATTTCGCTGCCGATGTACACCTTCGGGGAGGCCGTCCGGAAGGGCACAGCGCCGTCGGTAACGGTGATCGCGGATGCCGAGGTGGCGGCCACCATGACCGAGGACGCGGCGCTGCGCGAACGCTGGGAGGCCATCGAGGCGGGGACCGACCGAACCACGTACTACCGGATCGGGGAGCGTGTCCCGTGCAGTGTTGATCTCATCGACGGGGAGACGGTGTTTCTGACTGTGAACCGCCACCAGGACGCTGGGTTCGACGTTCTGCGGTCGACACACCCGGACGTGGTTGCGTGGGCTCACGCCACGATCGAGTCCATGCAGGCGGGAGCGGTCCCGCTGTCGCAGGCCGCGCGTGCCGATGACTGACCGTGGCCACAACACGGTGTGAACAGTGTTCGCGGCGTGATGGACTGTGCAGGAGGAATCACTAAGGCTGTTTAGGTTGGCCTAAACATATGGCGCGAAGACGGCAGATCCTCGCCGGGGGCGCGAGCCTCATCGCAGCTAGTCTCGCCGGCTGTACGTCCAGCCAATCGCCGACCGACGACGGTTCGACCACCCAGACGGACGCGGGGTCCGATTCGTACACGGTGACAGTCGAGCCGAACCCCCCACACACCTTCGAGTCGGTGCCCGAAACCTACGCCGCGATCCCCAGCGTCTGGATGGACATCGGGATGGCGCTGGGCATCCAGCCGTCGGCCACCGCCAGCCTCGGCCGCGCCCCGCTGAAGTTCTACGACGCGCTGCCGGACGTCGCGTTCCACAAAGCCGAGATCGAACAGCTCGCGAGCGACTCCGAATCCGGCTACGACAAGGAGAACTTCTACGCCGCGGACTGTGACGTCCACCTCATCGACCCGCGGATGCTGAAGTTCTACGCGAACTGGACCGACGACGACATCGCAGCGATCGAGTCCAGTGCGGGTCCGTTCATGGGCTCCAGCATCCGGTTTGCGTCCTCCTCGGCCGTCGGTGACGGCCCCTTCTATGACCTCTACGAGGCCTTCGAGAAGGCCGCCGAGATCTTCCAACGCCGGGCCCGCTTCGAGGCCTGGCAGTCCATCAAAGCCGACCTCATGGACACCATCAGCGACGGCCTCCCCCCGGAGTCAGACCGCCCCACGGTGGCGGCCATCTGGCGCGGCGTCCGTCCCGACGCCGGGCAGTTCCGGATCGCGCCCCTCGATCCCGACCAGAACAACACGCTCACCTACCGCCGCCTCGGGATGCAGGACGCGTTCGCCGGCGCCGTCCCCGATGGCCCCATCGGCTACGAGGAGCTGCTGGACGTCGACCCGGATTACATCGGCGCGGTCGGCGGGCTCACCTCCCAGACCCACGCGGAGTTCGTCGACACCGTCGTCGAGCCCTTCGAAGCCAACCCCAACGGGCAGCAGCTCACCGCCGTCGAGAACCGGAACCTCGTGCGCACCGGCGGCCAGTTCATGGGACCGATCGTCGACCTGTTCTCCACGGAGGCCCTCGCGAAAATGGTCTACCCCGACGCCTTCGGCTCGTGGCCGGGCTCACCGACGGAGATCCCCGCGTCCGAGCGCCTCTTCGACAGACAGCGCGTCGCGGACGCCATCAACGGCGTCGGGCTGTAGGCAGCGATGACAGCCAACACGGACGCGTCGGCCACGCGGCGGCTCGCCACGCTCGCCGCTGGCAGCCTCCTCGTGGTGCTTGCCGCGACGCTGCTGCAGGTGAGCTTCGGCGCGTACCCGATCCCGATCGCGGACGCGTGGCACACCGTCTTCGACCCCGAAATCTGGTCCAGCACGGACGTCTGGCGGGCGTTCCTGCTGGGCGGCCGGCTCCCCGAATGGCTGTCCCGCCGGCAGGTCGTCGTGTGGAACATCCGACTCCCCCGCATTCTCGTCGGCACGCTGGTGGGCGCGAACCTCGCGGTGTCCGGCGCGATCTTCCAGATCGTCACCCGCAACGAGCTCGCCAGCCCCTACATCCTCGGCGTCAGCAACGGCGCGGGCATGGTCGTATTGCTCACGCTCACGCTGTTCTCGGGGCTGCTCCCGGTGATGCCGCTGCTGGCGGCGCTGGGCGGCGCAGTGGCGTTCCTGATCGTGTACGCGATCGCGTGGAAGAACGGCACCAACCCCGTCCGGCTGGTGCTCGCCGGCGTCGTCGTCAGCACCGTCTTCGGCTCCGTGCAGCGCGCGCTGTTCTTCTTCATCGACAACCTCGGGGTCGTGATGTCCGCCCAAACGTGGCTGTCGGGATCACTGCTGGGGACCGACTGGGCGCAGGTCCGCATCGCGTTGCCGTTCACGGTGCTTTCGCTGGCGCTTGCGTTCCTCGTGACCAACGAGCTCGACGTGCTGTTGCTCGGCGAGGAGACCGCGGAGTCGCTGGGCATGCCCGTTGAGAAAGTGCGGTTCGGCGTCGCCGGGATCGCCATCCTCTCGACGGCGGCCGCGATCGCCGTCGCGGGCCTCATCGGCTTCGTCGGCCTGATCGTCCCCCACATGGTGCGCAACATCGTCGGGAACAACACCCGCGACCTGCTTGCCGGCTGCGTGGTGCTTGGCCCGGCGCTGCTGGTTGGCGCGGACGTCGGCGCGCGCCTCGCGTTGGACCCGGTGCAGTTGCCCGTCGGCATCATCACGGGCCTGGTCGGCGGCCCGTACTTCCTGTACCTGATGCGGCGAACGGAGAACCTCGGTGACATCTGACTCATGACACGACAACCCGCGAACGACGCGACTGGAACCGACACGCCCGATCGCGGACTCAGCGGCACGGACCTCGTGGTGCGATATCCGGGCGGTGACGACCCCGTCATCGACGGCGAGTCCGTGACCGTGCCGGTCGGCGACGTGACCGCGCTCATCGGGCCGAACGGCAGCGGCAAAAGCACGCTGTTGAACGCGCTGGCGAACAAACACAGCCCGGCCGACGGCACAGTGCTGTTGGACGGCCACACCGTCGACGAACTGGGCTCCAAGGAGCTCGCGCGGCGACTCGGCTTGCTCTCCCAGGAGAACGTCACGCCGGGCGGGATCTCGGTGCGCGAACTCGTCGAGCGCGGCCGCTACCCCCACCAGGGGTTTTTCGACTCGCTGACCGACGCGGACCGCGCCGCCGTCACGGACGCGCTCCGCGTGGCCGGCGTCGACCACCTCAGCGGGCGCGACGTGGGGAGCCTGAGCGGCGGCCAGAAGCAACTCGTCTGGATCGCGATGGCGCTCGCCCAGGACACCGACGTGTTGTTGCTGGACGAGCCGACGACGTTCCTGGACCCACACCACCAACTCGAAGTGATGGACATCATCCAGGCGCTGCGCGACGACCACGACACGACGGTCGTGGTCGTCCTACACGACATCAATCAGGCCGCGCGCTACGCCGACCACGTGATCGCGCTCAAGGACGGCACGATCCACGCCCGTGGGCAGCCGGCCGACGTCGTCACGAAAGAGACGCTGCGAACGGTGTTCGACATCGAAGCCACGGTGTCGACCACCAGCCACGGCATGCAAGTGGTGCCCATTGAGGCGTTACACGACGAGGACGGCACCGACCACGAGCACGCGCCCGGGAGTCGGACGCCCACCCGGGAGACCGCTGCGGACGGCGGGACACCGCCCGCGGAGTGAGGGCGGCGGATGCGGACGCCACTGTGGGCGCGGTGCAGGCGCGTGATCCGGGGCCGGGGCGTGCACACCGGCTGGTGTGAGTGTCCCAGCCGTGGTAAACAGAAACACCTATGGATGGAAAATGGTGAACCACGTGATAGATTATGACTGTTACTGATCGCGGACTCCTGATCGCGGTCGCGGGCGGAGTGCTGAACCTCGCTGTCATGACCCTGCACAGCCAGCCGATCATCGCCACCGCCGCTGCGGACCAGTCCGGTGGTCTCGGTGTGTTGGGGATCTGGGCGCTGGTGTTGGTCGGGCCGTGGCTGCTGGGCGCTATCCCCACGCACATGTACGCCGACCACGGCGCGGTCTGTCCGCTGCTTGCAACGGGCGTGCTGACCGGGGCGTGTCTCTGGAACGGCATCACAGCACCCCCATCCGAGTCGCTCACCAGCCTGTACTACGAGGCGTGGCCGTTTTTCCTCGTGGTGCTCGTGGTTGCGGGCATCGCCGAGCGGTGTCTCCGAACGGGCCACGCGATGGACAGCAACCGCTCCAGCCAGGAGTGACACACCACCGGGCGCGGACCACCGGAGCCGGTGGAGGAGCCGCGATGGAACGCAGAACACGGGCGCGAAGGGATTTGAACCCCTGACATCTTGGTCCGGAACCAAGTGCTCTGTCCGCTGAGCTACGCGCCCACACGTGCACATAGCAGGGTGGTCGGTATAACCGTTGTGAGTCGGCCCGGGCGCGCCGCGGCGGGGAAAAACGGGTGCCGCGTGCGTCAGGGCGTCTCGTCGGTTTCGATGGAGAACGACGCCGTCGGGTGCGCGGTACAGGTCAACATATACCCCTCTTCGATCTCGGCGTCACCCAGCGACTCGTTGTTCGAGTGGCGGATATACTCGGCGGCGTCCTCGCCGTCAGCGACGCGGCCACTGCAGGAGACACACTGGCCCTGCTGGCAGGCGTACGGGAGGTCCCAGCCCTCGTCGACGCCGGCATCGAGGATGCTCTCGTTGCTCGCGACCTCGATGGTCTCGCCTTCCTTGACGTACTCGATCTCGTAGTACTCGACGTCGTCGTCGGCGATCGCGTCCGGATCGAAGCCGTCGTCTTCCTCCTCGCCGTCTTCGAGTTCCGACTCGGCACCGCCAGCGACAGCGCCCGCGCCCCCGCCGCCCCCGATGGAGCGGTTGTACGGCTCAGGGAAGTCCGTCTCCGGCACTGTGGACGCACGGTGTTCGAGGACGTCCTGTGCGATGTCCTCCGCGGGCGGCTTGGATGAGCCCTTCGCGAGATGCAGGACGACGAACAACAGTGTCACCCCCAGGCCGAGCGTGACACCCAGTGTGGTAACCATGCGTAGCGGTATGGAAGCGCAGTTTAACAGTATTGTGATTGCGCGACCACGGTTCTCCGGGCGAATTTTGAGGGTGTGGGTCGACAGGCGGGTATGGACGTTGCAGTCCTGCTGTTCGAGGGGTTCGACGAACTGGACGCCATCGGCCCGTACGAGGTGTTCCGCACGGCCGCGGAGCTGGGCGGCGACCTCGACGTGTCGATGCGCACGCTCGTGCCCGACGAAGGCGTGACCGCGCGCCACGGCCTCACGGTGGCGCCCGACGACGTGTTGTTCGGGGTGCCGGATCTCGTCGTGGTGCCGGGTGGCGGGTGGACCGACCGTGATCGGCCGGGCGTGTGGTCGGAGGTCGAAAACGAAACCCTGCCCGAGCGACTCGACACCCTCCACGGCGGCGGCGCGACCATCGCCTCGGTCTGCACGGGCGCGATGCTGCTGGCGGACGCGGGGTTGCTCGACGGGCGACCAGCGGCCACGCACGCCAGCGCGGCCGATGACCTCGCGGAGTACGACGTGGACGTGCGCGATGAGCGGTACGTCGACGACGGCACGGTGCTCACGGCGGCGGGCGTGACTGCGGGCATCGACCTCGCGTTGCACGTCGTCGAGCGCGAGTGCTCGGCGGGGCTGGCGGAACAGGTCGCCACGGAGATCGAGTACGCGTCGACGTACTAGGCGTCGTCGCCGGTGCGGGCGACCTCGTGGCGGCCGAACCCGTAGCGCAGCCGGTTGGCCAGGCGGCGCGCGAACCGACCGGTGTCGCCGCCGGTACTGCGGGAGCCGAACCGCTCGGAGAGCGCCTGGGAGACGAGGGGCACCGGGACCTCCTGTTCGAGGGCTTCCTGGACGGTCCAGGTGCCCGTGGAGCCGCCGGCCACGTGGTCGGCGACGGTGCCGAGATCGCTGCCTTCCTCGCGGAACGCTTCCTCGCAGAGCTCCAGCAGCCACGACCGGATCACGGCGCCGTTGTTCCAGGTTCGTGCGACGGCCTCCAGGTCGAGATCGTAGCGCCCCTCGTGGAGCAACTCGAACCCCTCGCCGTAGGTCTGCATGAGCGCGTACTCGACGCCGTTGTGCACCATTTTGACGTAGTGGCCGGCGCCTGCCGGTCCCATGCGGTCGTGGCCGTCCGGGCCGGTGGCGACGGCGTCGAAGACGGGCACGAGGTCGTCGTACGCCCACTCGGGGCCGCCGACCATCAGGGAGAACCCGAGTTCCGCGCCGGCGGGGCCGCCCGAGGTACCACAGTCGAGGTACGCGAAGTCGTGTTCCTCGGCGCGGCGCGTCGAGTCCTCGAAGTGGCTGTTCCCGCCGTCCACGACGACGTCGTCGGAATCGAGGCGTGGCGCGAGTTCGTCGAGGGCGGCGTCAACGGGGTCGCCCGCCGGCACCATCAGCCAGATGCGCTTCTCGGCACCGAGCTCCGCGGCGAGTGCGTCCAGCGTGTCGGCGGGCGTCGCGCCCGCGTCGGCCGCGTCCTCGCGCGCGGTCGCGTCGATGTCGAACGCGACCACGTCGTGGCCGGCGTCGAGACAGCGGTCGACGACGATGCGCCCCATGCGGCCGAGGCCGACGACTCCGAGTTCCATGGGTAGCAGTTCCGGGCGCGGTAAGTAGGGGTTGCGGTTGGTCACGACACACAGCGAAACTACGGCCGGGACGCGTTAGCCGTCGGGGATGCGAACGTTCCGATGTGGGGGCTGGTGCTCGGCGCCGCCACCGCGCTCGCCGGCGTGACAGCCGCAGACACCAGCCCGCCGTCTCCGGCTGACTTGCACGACGGACTCCGGGAACGCCGGGGCCGCGTCGACGAACTGGAGTGTCAGTCGAGCGCCCGGCGCGGCACGATGCGGGGTTCGTCGTCGTAGCTGACGGCGGCGTCGACGCCGAACACGTCCGCGAGCAGGTCCTCCGTGACCACGTCCTCGGGCGGCCCCCAGTCGTAGACGGTGCCGTCATCGAGGGCGACGAGGTAGTCCGCGAACCGGGCGGCCTGCTGGAGGTCGTGGAGCACCACACAGACGGTCACATCGCGGTCCTCGTTGAGGGTGCGGACGACCTCCATCACGCGGAGTTGGTGGTGCAGGTCCAGATACGTCGTCGGTTCGTCTAACAACAGTACGTCGGTGTCTTGTGCCAGCGCCATGGCGACGAACGCGAGCTGTTTCTGGCCGCCGGAGAGCTCCGAGAGCGCGGTGTCCCGGAGGTGCTCGACGCCGGCGAGGTCGATGGCGCGATCGATGGCCGCGTGGTCGGCGTCGTTGAGGGCGTCGAGGAACCCCCGATGGGGGTAGCGGCCGTGGGTGACGAGGTCGCCGACGGTGAGCCCGCCGGGCGCGTCGTTCTCCTGTGCGAGCAGGCCGAGTTCGCTGGCGAGTTGTTTCGGCGAGCGGTCGTGGACTGCGGTCCCGTCGAGCAGAACGGTGCCGGCGTCCGGGGCCAGCTCCGCGGAGAACCCCTTCAGCAGCGTGGATTTGCCGGAGCCGTTGGGGCCCACGAGCGCCGTGACTTCGCCGGCGGGCACGACGATGTCCGCGCAGTCGACGACGGTGGTGTCGCCGTACCCGAGTTCGAGGTCGGTGCCGAGCACTGCGGCCGACTCCACGGGGTCTTCGTCGGTGTCGGTGTGTGGTCGCTGTGGCATGGTTAAAACTCGTTGAATGATTCGGTGCGGCGGAGCAAAAGCAGGAAGTACGGGCCGCCGACGAGCCCGGTGACGACGCCGACGGGGACCTGGACGCCGCCGAGGCCCAGGCGCGCGATCACGTCCGCGACGACGACGAGCGCGGGGCCGGCGAACAGACAGCCCACCAGCAGCCGGCGGTAGTCGCTGCCGACGACGGTCCTGACGGCGTGTGGCACCACGAGCCCGACGAACCCGACGAGCCCGGCGACGGAGACGGCGGCGGCGGTCGCGAGGATGGCGAGCACCGACAGCCCGAACCGGATGGTTTCGACGCGCATGCCGAGCGCGCGGGCGCGGCGCTCCCCGAGCAACAGCACGTCGAGGTGGCGGGCCGCGGTGAGCGCGACCGGCACCACGAGCAGCGTGGGAACGACGATCAATTCGACGTCCGTCCAGCCGACGCCCGTGAGGGTGCCGGCCAGCCAGGAGACGGCGGTGCGCATCGCGCCGTTGGAGTCGATGAAGTAGAAGACGCCGGTCTGGAGGCTGTTGAAGACGGTGCCAACGACGACGCCGGCAAGCACCAGCCGGACGGGCGTGGTGCCACCGCGCCAGGCGACGGCGTATACGAGGAGGAACGCGCCCGTGCCGCCGAGGGCTGCCGCGACCGGCAGGAGGGAGGTGCCAAGCGAGAACACGATCGTGATGACGACGGCGAACCCGGCACCCGACGAGACACCGAGGATGTAGGGGCTGGCGAGCTCGTTGCGGGTGATGGCCTGGAAGATCGCGCCGGCGACGGCGAGGTTCGCGCCGACGAAGACGGCGACGACGACTCGCGGGAGGCGCTGGGTCCAGACGACGGCGGTCGCGTCCGAGAGCACTGCGGTGTCGCGGTAGACGCCGAGGAGTTCCGCGTGGCCGTCGCCGAGCAGGATGGTTGCGAGCACGTCGGGGTTCGTCCAGACGGCGCGGTCGAACAGCGCCCGCCACACCGTTTCCAGCGGCATCTGGTAGCCGCCGTAGCGGACTTGCACGAGCGCGCCCAGCACGACGGCGGCCGTGCTGGCGACGGCGATGCCGGCGAGGGCCCCGTCGAAGCTGGGACGGAGGCCGGTTCGCGTGCGGGACTGGCGTGACATCGTGGTGCTAGTCGGTGATTATCGACGCGAGTTCGGTGCGGTCGAACAGTGTGGTGGTGACCTGGTCGTAGAGGGCGGTCGCGAGGCGTTCCGTGAGGAACAGGTGCTGGATGGGGCCGAGGTAGATGGGGCCGCCGCGGTAGACGTCGCCGTTCTCGACGGCGGTGATGCGGCCCGCGGTGTCGTGGTTCTGCAGGAACGAGACGACGGTGTCCTGGAACTCGGCTGCGGTCTTGTCCTCGTGGCCGCGCACGAACAACACGTCAGGGTCGACGTTGAGCAGCGTTTCGGCGTCGATCTCCGAGCGCTGGCTCTGCGAGAGCGCGTCGATGCCGGAGTCGGCGATGGCGTCACGGACGTTGAGGTCGTGGAACGGCTTCTTGTTGGTGCCGGCGCCGCTGAGGAGGTACGGCGAGAACGAGGTCGGTTCGTTGGAGCCGCCCCAGACGAGCGCGCCGCGTGGCCCCTCGCTCGGGAGGGCGGTTTCGAGGCGGTCAAGCGCGCTGTCGTGGAACGACTGGAAGGCGTCGAACCGGTCGGTTTCGTCGAAGAGTTCCGCAACCGTCTCGAAGGCCTCGTACAGCGAGTAGTAGTCGTAGTCGTGCCAGGCGTCGGTGCGCCGGAAGATGGTGTTTCCGAGGAACGGTGCGGACCGTTGGGTGAGGAAGTCGATGTCCCCGCGGTCCAACTCGAAGGTGCTCGTGAGCCAGTTCGGATCCATGAGGTAGACGTCCGGATCGAGGTCGAGCAGCGTCTCACGGGTGACGCCGGCGTCGACGAGATCGACGAGCGCGGACGTGTCGACGCTGACGCCGTCGAGGGCGTCGTAGGCGTCGGTGTGGAAGCGGTCGCTGTTGCCGACGGCTGTGAGCGCGTCCCCGTGTCCGAGCGCGACCACCATGTCGGCGTAGCCGGACTCGTAGACGGCGACCGTGTCGGGGACGGCGTCGAACTCGACGTCGCCGACCGGCTCCATCGAGACGGAGTACGACCCGGAGCCGGCGGTCGTTTCGTCGGCGGTGGCCGTGGCGGAGTCGGCTGCCGTGGACGTGGATTCGGCGTCGGAATCCGGGCTCGAACAGCCCGCGAGGAGACCCGCAAGCGTTGCGGCACTGCCCGCTTTGAGGAACGCTCGTCGTTGCATATTGGTTTTGGCCCACCTAAAATACAAAAGCGCGTCGATTTTTCGAACGGGGACACGAGCGCGCACACAAACGCTGCGCGCAGCGTCGGCAGACACCGCTGCCAACAGCCCAACCGCCCGAATCCGTCGGCGAACCGCACGCGGACGGGAAGGTTTATCACCGCGCCACCGCACTTCGGAGGTATGCGCGTCGGTTCCACCGTAGTACGTGTGTAAATCGATTTCTCGGGCCGCGAACCCGACACACCGGCCAGCAGCGCGACCGACGCCCCGCTAGGTACCCATGACAGAGCTTCCGGACAGCTACGACCCCAACAGCATCGAACCGAAGTGGCAAGACGAGTGGCAGGAACGCGACGTGTATCGGTTCGACCCCAGCGAGTCGGACACCCAATACGTCATCGACACGCCGCCGCCGTACCCCTCGGGGAACCTCCACCTCGGGCACGCGCTCGGGTGGTCGTACATCGACTTCGTCGCCCGATACCGCCGCCTGAAAGGCGACGCCGTGCTGTTCCCGCAGGGATGGGACTGCCACGGCCTCCCCACGGAGGTGAAAGTCGAGGAAGTCAACGACATCCACCGCACGGACGTCCCCAGCGACGAGTTCCGGGAGATGTGTATCGACTGGACCGAGGACCGCATCGACGAGATGAAAGCGACGATGCAGGAACTCGGGTTCTCCCAGGACTGGGACTCCGAGTACCGGACGATGGACCCCGAGTACTGGGGGAAAACCCAGGAGTCGTTCTCGGAGATGGCCGACGCCGGCATGGTCTACCGCGACGAACATCCGGTGAACTGGTGTCCGCGCTGTGAGACCGCCATCGCCGACGCGGAAGTCGAGAACATCGACCGCGAGGGAACGCTGCATTACGTCACGTTCGACGGCGTGGACAACGGCGACATCGAGATCGCGACGACCCGCCCCGAGCTGCTGGCGGCCTGCGTCGGGATCGTCGTCAGCCCCGACGACGACCGCTACGCCGACCGCATCGGGGACACCTTCGAGGTGCCGCTGTTCGGCCAGGACGTCGAACTGCTCGCCGACGACGACGTCGATGCTGACTTCGGATCGGGCGCGGTCATGGTCTGTACGTTCGGGGACAAGCAGGACGTCGAGTGGTGGATGGACCACGACCTCGACCTCCGCACGGTGTTCACCGAGGACGGACACCTGAACGAGGCCGCCGGGGAGTTCGCCGGGCTCGCCATCGACGACGCGAAAACCCAGGTCGCCGAGGAACTCGACGACCAGGGATATCTCAACGACACGGAACCCACCGAGCAGAGCGTCGGGTCCTGCTGGCGTTGTGACACCGCCATCGAGATCCTCTCGAAAGAACAGTGGTTCGTGGAGGTCGACCAGGACCGCATCCTGGACGCCGCGGCGGACGCGGAGTGGGTGCCCGAGCACATGCACGACCGGCTCGTGGAGTGGACCGAGGGCATGGACTGGGACTGGGTGATCTCCCGGCAGCGGGTCTTCGCCACCCCGATCCCGGCGTGGGAGTGCAACGAGTGTGGCCACTGGGAGATCGCCGGCCGCGAACAGGCACCCGTCGACCCCACCGAGGACGACCCGGCTGTCGAGGCCTGCCCGGAGTGTGGCGGTGACGACTGGGCCGGCGAGACGGACGTGATGGACACGTGGATGGACTCCTCGATCACGCCCCTGCATCTGTCGGGGTGGCCCGAGGGGACCACCCTCGACGAGTTCGAATCGGTTGATCTCCGACCACAGGGCCACGACATCATTCGCACGTGGGCGTTCTACACGCTGCTGCGGACGGGCGCGCTCACCGACGAACAGCCCTGGGACGACGTGCTCGTCAACGGCATGGTGTTCGGCGAGGACGGCAACAAGATGTCGAAGTCACGGGGGAACTTCGTGCAGCCCGACGAGGCGATCGCGGAGTACTCCGCGGACGCCGTGCGACAGGCGCTGGCGCTCGGGGGCCGCCCGGGAAGCGACGTGCAGTTCCAGTGGAAGGAGGTCAAATCCGCCTCCCGGTTCCTGACGAAGCTCTGGAACATCACGAAGTTCTCGACGGGGCATTTCGACGAGGACACGCCCGCCATCCAGGACCCGGCCTACCGGGACGCCGACCGCTGGCTGCTCTCGGAGCTGTCGACGGTCTGTGAGGACGTCGACGAAGCCATGAGCGAGTACCGCTTCGACCGGGCGCTGCGCAGCCTCCGGGAGTTCGCTTGGGAGGACCTCGCCGACGACTACGTCGAGCTCGTGAAGGGGCGGCTGTACAACGGCCGCCCGGGTGAGCGCGCCGCCGCCGAGCACACGCTGTACACGGCGGTGACGGCGGTCACGCGACTGCTCGCGCCGTTCAGCCCGCACACCACCGAGGAGATCTGGCAGTCGCTGCCGGGCACCGAGGGCAGCGTGCACGCCGCGACGTTCCCGAGCGTCGAGTACCGCGACGCCGACGCCGAGCTGGCGGGCAAACGCATCGCGGAGGTCGCCCGCGAGATCCGCGCCTGGAAATCCGACCAGGGGATGCCGTTGAACGCGGACCTCGACCGCGTGGAGCTGTACTTCGACGACAGCGACGACGACGCCGCCAGGCTGGACACCTACGACCTCAGTGAGACGGTCAACGCCCCGATCCGACTGATCGATGGGCGGCCGGACGTCGAACTCGTGCCCGTCGACGTCGACGGCGACGACTCGGAGATCGGCCCGGAGTTCCGCAGCGACGCCGGCACCGTCATGGAAGCCATCGCGGCGGCCGACCCGGCGGCGATCCAGGCGCAGATCCATTCCGGTGACACCGTCACCGTCGAGGCCGACGGCGAGTCCTTCGACCTGGACGCCGACTGGCTGACCGTCACCGAGGAGTATCGAGCGTCCTCGGGCGAGGAAGTGACCGTCATCGAGGCGTCGTTCGGCACCGTCATTATCTACGAGTAACCACCGCCATCGCCCGGAACCCGACCGCTTTTTCTGGTGGCCGACGGACTGCGAGTATGGACCCCCGCGTCGAGGAACACGCCGAGGTACTGGTCGACTGGAGCGCGCGCATCGAGGCCGGCGACAACGTCGTGTTGAGCGTCGGTCCGGACGCCCACGAGCTCGCCGTTGCGGTCGCCGAGCGGGTCGGCGAGCGCGGCGCGAACCTCGTCACGACGTACGCCTCCGGCGAGATCGATCGCGCCTACCAGTTGGGCCACGAGGGGGACTTCGACGCGGACCCCGCTCACGAGCGCGCGCTCGTGGAGCACGCCGACGTCTGTCTGTTCATCGGCGGCGGGCGCAACACCAGCGCAGCGGCCGACGTGCCCGCCACGACCCGGGAGGCCTACAACACGGCCCACGGTGAGATCCGCGAGGCCCGGATGGACACCGACTGGGTGAAGACCGTCCACCCGACGCGGTCGCTGGCCCAGCAGGCGAACATGTCGTTTGCGGCGTACCAGGAGTTCGTGTACGACGCCGTGTTGCGCGATTGGGAGGCGCTCGCCGACCGGATGGCGAACATGAAGACGATCCTCGACGAGGGCAGTGAGGTCCGGCTCGTGACCGAGGACACCGACCTCACCATGCGCATCGCGGGGCGGCAGGCCGTGAACTCCGCGGCGTCGGTCGCCTACGATTCGCACAACCTGCCGTCCGGAGAGGTGTTCACCGCGCCGACGGCGACCGAGGGGGAGGTGCACTTCGACGTGCCGATGACGCTCCGCGGTGAGCGCGTGCAGGGCGTCCACCTCACGTTCGAGGACGGCGAGGTCGTCGACTACGCGGCCGCCCAAAACGAGGGCGTCGTCGGCGAGATCCTGGAGACCGACGCGGGCGCGAAGCGCCTGGGCGAACTCGGCATCGGCATGAACCGCGGCATCGATCAGTTCACCGACTCCATCCTCTTCGACGAGAAGATGGGGGACACCATTCACCTGGCGCTGGGTCGCGCCTACGAGTCGAATTTCCCTGCTGGCAGCGAGGACGAGGCCAACGAGTCCGCTGTCCACGTGGACATGATTACCGACGTGAGCGAAGACTCGTACATGGAAGTCGACGGCGAGATCGTCCAGCGAAACGGGACCTTCCGCTGGGAGGACGGATTCAGCGAGTGAGGCAGGCTTACCGGACCACAGCGGGGAGCCGGCCTGTCCGCAGTACCGCGAGCGTGCGTGGCCGGTCGCCGTCGCGGTTTTTGGCGTAGGTTTTACGACGGCGAGCCGGTGGCTCGCCACTGTAAGAGATACGAGCTGAGGGGAGTAAGCCCCCTTCTGTTCGGCCCGGCATTCGGCTGAGCGTCCACGCGGCCCCTTTCGGGTGGTTCGGGCTACCATGCGCGCGTGGACTTGCACCGGCGGGGGTTGGCCGTTCCATCGCTCCCCTCCCATTGGGGTGTCGATCACCGGTCCGTGGCCGCCGGTGTGGCGGCCACGCCCTCGGCGGGTTAACTGCCGTCCCTTTCGGGGTGGGTCGCGCGCCTCATCGGTGTGGGAGGGACGTGTCGTGTCTGTTCCAGTGCCGGCGGTCTCCCGCCCCGGACGTGTGTCCGGCCGCGTGCCCGAACGGGTGGGGGGACTTTCCTCATGCCTCACGGCACGGGAGCCGGGCTCCCTCTGCCCAGTCAGTGTATGAGCGGTGTGTCGTTAAGCAGTTCGGTTCCGTGAGCCGGGTGGTCGGCGCAACTACGTCAAAAAATATGAAGAAAGAATGCACTGGAAGAAAACAGTATCGGGCACGAACGTCGATTACCTTGCTCCAGTCGTCGGATATTCACTCCGTCAAGAAGTAACAGATGCCAGATAGGAATTGTTCACGGTTTTGAGTACCAAGGGAAGGCTTGAAGTCCGTGGTCGGCGTAATAGGCTTCGTATGGGCCAAGGCCAGTCAGTAATCCTTTCCTTCGAAGACGGCGCTCGAACGGTCGAGCTCGCGCGGGAGTCCGTGGAAGCGTTCGTCCAGAACGGGCAACGGGAACAGCCAGGGAGCATGCGAGACGCATTCTACAACCGCACCAGCGCGTTCGTGCGCCTCGAATCCACCAGGGGCCGGGGTCGACTGCGCGGCTGTGCGGGCGCTCACGGCTCCATCCACGAACTCGGCAACCACGACCAGCAACTCGGGCACGCGATCGTCGAGGCCGCCATCGAGGCGGCGTCGGAGGCGTCCTGTGGCTCCGAGGTCGAAGACGCCGAACTGCCGAACATCCGTGTCTCCGTCTGCACGGTTTCGAATCTCGTACTGACTGACGACCCGATCGAGGACATCGAGCTCGGCGTCCACGGCGTCGCCATCGACGGCGACGGCCAACACGGCTGGATGTACCCCACGCTCCCCGTCGAGAACGACTGGAGCGTGTTCGAATACCTCGACCGCACGTGCCGGAAGGCGAACCTCCCGGACGGCGCGTGGCAGGACGAGGACGTGATGGTGACACTCTTCGAAGGCCAGGTGTTCCGAGAGACCGGCGACGAGGACGACCCCGTCGAAGAACTTACTGCCTGAACGAGACGGCACGGGCGTCCTGACGCGCGCGCGCCGCGGCGTCATCGATGTCGAACGCCATGCTGACCGTTCCGTCCACCAGCAGCGGCTCCAGCAACGCGGTTGCGTCCGCGGGGGCCGGCTGGCTCGCCAGCGCGACGTGGTGGCCGCCATCGGGGGTTCGGTACACTGCCTTCGTGCCCGAGAGCTTCCCGCGCTTGGCGGCGGGTTCGCCCGCGACCTCGACGATATCCAACCCGAAGTCCACGGGCGTGGCGTTCGAGACGAACCCGCCGACGCCGAACCCGTCGACGACATCCCGGAGGCCGCGGAGGTCAGTGGGTGTCAAGCCACCGGAGACGAACACCGACACGTCGCTGTTCCCGCCGGCGTCGAGCGCCCACTGGACCTCCCGGGCGATGTGGCGGAAATCCCCGCGCCGCGAGGACGTGGTGTCGAGGCGAACCGCATCGAGGTCGTCGCCGAGTTCGTCGACCGCACGCAACACCTCGTCTTTCTCGTCGCTGTACGTGTCACACAGCGCGATCCGCGGGACGTCGTCCCCGACGCCGTCGGTGAACGCCCGCCACGCGGCCTCCTGGTTGCCGCGACCGAAACAGATCACCAGCGCGTGTGGCATGGTGCCGCCGGGCTCCCGGTCGAGGACGTCACCGGCGGCGACGTGTGAAAAGCCGTCGAACCCGCCGATGAGGGCGGCGCGCTCGACGACCGCGGCGATCGACGGGTGGACGTGGCGCGCGCCGAAGCTCAACAGGTGGCTGTCGGGCGCGGCTCGGCGCGCCGCAAGCGCCGCGGTCGCCATCCCGGAGGCGTGGGACAGGAACCCCAAAAGCGCCGTTTCGTAGCGCGCGAACGACTGATAGGGGCCGGTGATGCGCATCACCGGCCCGCCATCGAAGAGGGTGCCCTCCGGCAGCGCGTGCACGTCAACGGGGACGTCGGCGAGCAGCTCGGCGGCGTCCTGCAGGCCGGCCAGTACTTCGAACTCCCCGGTGGGGAACTGGTCCGCGGTGACCTCTGCGACCACGTGGGGGTTGCGGTCGGCGTGCTCCAATGCCTCAAGCGTGCGGTCGAAGTACGCGTCGGTCGCCCGGCCGCGCTTGATGGCGTCAGCGCCCACGATGTCGAAGGTCACGGCGCAACCCTCCACGAGTGCAGCATACACTCGCGTTCAACCGCCCGGGCGAAAAACCCTCCCCTCGAAGCCAGTTGCGCTGGCACTCCCACAACGGCGAAAAAGCAGTCCGCAATCCGGAGCCGTCCGACTACGACGAATCGTGAACGGCGTCCAGTTGGTCGACGGTCGGGGCGTTGACGATGGTGACGCGACCTTCGGTGGTGGTGACGCGGAACGCGTCGGCGTAGCCGCTGTCACTGTCGTCGGGGATGCGCCAGACGTTCGGGCCGGCGTCGGAGACCCGTTCGGCACCGTGGTACTGGAGGAGCTCCCGGTAGGCGTCGGCGAACTCCGTGGCGTCACTGGCCGAATCCCACGTGGACGCCCACACGTACGCGGTCTCGCTGGTGTTCAGCGAGTCACTGGCCGCGTACGGGACGAGTTTGTCGCCGTCCCAGCCGTCGGTGTACGGGTGGCTGTAGTTGTAGAGGTCGAGCGTGTCGTTGTTCCGTGCGGGCGCCAGCAGGTGGGCCGTCGGGATGACCACGTCTGCCGGCTGACCGGTGGCCTGCGTTTCGACGTAGCTCGGATACCACAGCATCGTGAACAGGCCGGCCTCGCCGAACGACGCGAAGTCGACGCTGTCGTTGCCCATCTCGGGGACCGTCCACGCGTCGGTGGACGTGTCGGCAACCGACACCGGCGTCGGCTCGTCGACGCCGTAGCGGTCGGGGTGGATGGTCTGCTCGGTGCTCGCCGGCGGGTTCTCGTAGACGTCGTTGACCGCGTCCCAGCCGCCGGACTCGTAGAGTTGCTCGACGAACACGGGGCCGTCGCTGTACGGCTGGAGCCGCGTCAGCGCGATGCCGGTGTGGCGGTCGCTGCCGGACGGCGACTCGGAGTCGGTCGGCCGCAGGCAGTCCCAGTCGCGCTCACAGCGCTGCTGGTAGCGGTGGTCGACGTAGTTGCCGTCGCCCTCGATGATGCCGTCTTTGGCGTTGTGCAGTTCCTGCGTGGACTGGTTCAACTCGGAGGTGTTGAACCGGTGGGTTTGCAGGCCGTGGAACAGCTCCTGTGAGAGCGTGATCTCGTCCATCTGCGGGGACTCGGTGTCCTCGGAGACGATCGCGATGCGGTCCTCGCTGGGGGAGTAGTAGCCCAGCACGGAGCCCGCGCGGTTCGACGCGAGCACGTCGATGGCGTTCTCGTCTTCGCCCACCATGAACATCGCCTCCCATTTCACGTTCTGGTGGAGGGTGCCGTTGCGCGTGACGTTCTCGTAGGAGGCCGCCGTGTCGTTGGCGAACTCCTCGCGGGAGATCACGTCGACGGGCACTGATTGGTTGAATTCGAGGCCGCGAACCACCTCGACGCGAGCCATCGACCGGTTCACGACGGTGTGCAGCTCGGAGTCGTTGAGGCCGTCGGATCTGTCGACGCTGATCGATTCGTTGTACCAGTAGCCGCCCTCCCAGCCGAGCGTGTCGGCGTCGGGGTCGTCGTAGCTAAACGATGCGTTCGCACCGGGTTGTGTCGTGGTCCCGGCCGCGTCGGTCATCTGTTCGGTAGTCGGCGCTGTCGTTGTCGGGTCCGTCGTGGCGTCGCCGGACATGCCACCCTGGCAGCCGGCCAGCACCACGAGGCACACCACTGCGACAGCGAGTAGTCGCCGTGCCATCGGCTAATCCTCGGTGTCGATCACCATAAATTCAGGTGAACAGGAAACCCGTCCCGGCGGCGTGTCGACAGGATCGCCGCGACGTGTAGGTACTTGGCCGGGGGCGGCGAACACGCGACCATGGATGTCGACCCAGCACACACCGCGGTCGTCGTCGTGGACATGCAAAACGGGTTCTGCCACCCGGACGGCAGCCTCTACGCGCCCACGAGCGAGGACGCACTCGCGGCCGTGACGGCGCTGGTGTCGCGGGCCCGGGACGCCGGCGCGCGGATCGTATACACCAGAGACGTGCATCCGCCGGGACAGTTCGAGCGCACCACCCACTACGACGAGTTCGAGCGGTGGGGCGAGCACGTGACTGCGGGGTCCTGGGACGCACAGTTACACGACAAACTCACGGTCGCGGCCGACGACCACGTGGTCGAGAAACACACCTACGACGCGTTCTACGAGACCGAACTCGACGGCTACCTGACCGCCCACGGCATCACGGAGCTGGTGTTCTGTGGGACGCTCGCGAACGTCTGCGTGCTTCACACGGCGGGCTCGGCGGGCGTCCGGGACTACCGCCCGATCCTGGCGGCCGACGCCGTCGGCTACATCGAGGCGTCACACAAGGAGTACACCCTCGATCACGCCGAGTGGCTGTTCGGCGAGGTCGCCGACCGGGCGGCGATCGCGTTCGCGTAATCCGTCAGAGCACGCCGGCGTCGGTGCCCTCCTCGGGGGAGAGCAGGTAGAGCGCGCCGACCAACGCGACGATCAACACCGCGAGTCCGATGGCGACCGACAGCGCCGCCCGCGAGGACGAGAAGTCCCCCGGTTTGAACACGATGACACGGCGGGTGACGGCGATCACGGCGGTGGCGACGACGATCCGCAGAACGCTTTGCTCGCGGGTGTACGCCACGACGGTTCGGTACACTTCCACGATGATGAACAGCAACAGGACCGTGTCGACGAGCGCGACGACCTCCCCGGCGTTGGTGATCGCCCCCGAGAGGATGAGCCCGCCGATGGTGAGTCCGAGGTCGAAGACGCCGACGGCGAACAGGAACACGAGCACGTAGGCGGCGACGATCTCGACGCCGCCGATGAGGCGCTCGGTGAGTTCGACGTGGGCTTCGACGTCCATACACAACGCCCGCGGGCCACCCGCACGAATTGCCACCCAAACTCATTCGGTATCGGCCGCGCGCGTGTCCACGGCGACGGCGACGCGGTCACCGACGGCGTGGTCGTGGCCGGGTGCAACGACCGTACACCCGAGTTCGTCGCGCCCGAGCCACAGCGACAGCCCCTGGACGGCCGTGTCGTCGACGGTCACACCGACGGTGTCCCGCCACGCGACCGTGCGCTCGCTGACCCGGTCACCGACCGCATGCCCCAGGACGGCGACGGGGTCGGCGTCGGTGGTGGCGTAGCCGGTCTCGTAGTGGGGGAGGCCGCCGTCGACGACACCACCGCCGTCGGTTGCCAGGCCGGCGTACCCGTCGCCAGGTGCCGGATGGGATGGCGCGTCGAGGCGCGCCCACGTGTCGCCGACGGCCGTAACCGTGGCCGTGCCGTCCCAGGGTGCCGGCCGCACTGCAACGTCGAGCGTGACCGGCAGCGACCCCGAGGCGCGAACGGCGTTCTGGCCGTGCTCGCGGAACCCCAGGTGGATGTGGTTGGTGACCCAGGGCGCGAAAAACCCCGACCGAACCAGGCTGCCAAGCGACTCCCCGACGGCGACCGTGTCCCCCGGGCTGACCGCGGGCTCGACGTGGAGGATGCGCGCGAGATGCGAGCCGGTGTCGATGACGATGAGGTGGTCGGTGTCGGTGGCGTACGGGCGCTGGGGGCACGCCACGGTGCGGGTGTCGACGACCGCGCCGGCGACGGGGCTGGGCGCGGCCAGCGCGCGCCCGTCGGGGCCGTCGCTGCCGTCCGGATAGAGGTCCACGGCGCAGCCGGCGTCGTGGGCGGGGTACGGGGAGTTATACCGCGACACGCGCGGGTACAGCCGCGAGAGCACGCTGCCGTCGAGGACAACCATGCGGGTGTGGTTGGAACCGAGAGGGATTACTCGGTTCGGTTCCAACCCGACCCCATGCGAGTGGTTCGAGGGCGCGCACCCGGACGAGACGCCAACACCGCCGTCACCCGCGACCTCCTGGAGTGGGTGCGGGCCAACAACGAGCCGGCGGTGCGCGTGTGGCCGCCCGGCCGCGTCGTCGCGTTCGGTCGCCGGGACGCGAACGAGGACAGCTACGCGGACGCCGTCGCGGCTGCCCGCGATCGCGAGTTCCCCACCGTGGAGCGCAGCGTCGGCGGGCGCGCGGTGGCGTACACGGAGTCCACGCTGGCGTTCGCGCGCATCACGCCGGCCGAGGACATGCGCACCGGGCTGGACGCGCGATACGACGCGATGGTGGGGGATATCATCGACGCGCTGCACGCCGTCGGGGCGACGGGAGCCAGGCCGGGCGAGCCGGCGGCGTCGTTCTGCCCGGGCGATCACTCCGTGCAGGCGGACTGCGGGAAGCTCGCGGGGGTCGCCCAGCGCGTCACCCGGGGCGCGGCGCTCACGTCGGGCGTGCTCGTGGTCGACGACCGACGGGTGATCGCGAACGTGCTCGACGCGGTGTACGGCGCGCTCGGCGCGCCGTTCGATCCCGAGTCGGTGGGCAGCGTGCGGGCCGCCGGCGGCGACCCCGCGGACGCTCGGGACGCCGTCGAGCGCGCGCTCGTCGGCGACCACGATCCCACGGTCGACGCAGTCCACAGCACTTAGGCTGGGCGGCGGCGAGTCCACAGTATGCGAGTCATCCGGGACGCAGTGCTGGCCGACGGGCGCGTCAGGGACATCCGACTGGACGGCGAGCGCATCGACGCCGTCGGGACCGCCCTCGACGGCGAACTGTTCGTGGACGCGAACGCGGACTATCGGGTGCTGCCGGGGATGATCGACGCGCACGTGCACTTCCGGCAGCCGGGCTTCGAGCACAAGGAGACGTGGGCCAGTGGGTCGCGGAGTGCGGCCGCTGGCGGCGTGACGACCGTCGTCGACCAACCGAACACCGCCCCGCCGACGGTGACCGGCGACGCCGTCGACGAGAAGGCGGCCCACGCCGCCGCCGACAGCGTCGTGGACTGGGGCGTCAACGGCGGGGTCACCGGAGAGTGGGATCCGGCGTCGCTGTTCGACCGGTCGCTGTTCGCGCTCGGGGAGGTGTTCCTCGCGGACTCCACGGGCGACATGGGGATCGACGCCGCGTTGTTCCGGGACGCCTGCCAGCGGGCGGCCAGCGAGGACGTCGTCGTCACCGTCCACGCGGAGGACGCCGACCGGTTCGACACCGCGGCGAAATCACGGAGTGACGCCGACGCGTGGAGTGCGTACCGGACGCCCGAGGCAGAGGCCGCCGCCGTCGAGCGCGCGGTCGAAGTCGGGACCGAGGCGGGCGCGACGATCCACATCGCGCACACGTCGACACCCGAAGGCGTGGACGCCGCGGCGGCCGGCGGCGCGACCTGCGAGGCGACCCCCCACCACCTCTTCCTCTCCCGTGACGACCTCGACGACCTCGGGACGTTCGGCCGCATGAACCCGCCGCTGCGAAGCGACCCCCGCCGCGAGGCGCTGTTCGAGCGGCTCGCCGACGGCCGCATCGACGTGGTGGCGACCGACCACGCCCCCCACACCCGCGCGGAGAAAGCCGCCGACATCTGGGACGCCCCCTCGGGTGTGCCAGGCGTCGAAACGGCGCTCCCGCTGTTGTTGGGGGCTGCCCACCGCGGTGAGCTGAGCTACGAACGCGTGCGTGACGTGACGGCCGCGAACCCCGCGGACGTCTTCGGCCTGGAGCGGAAGGGCCACATCGCGGCCGGCCGTGACGCCGACCTCGTGCTTGTCGATCCCGACGATGCACGGGAGATTCACGGCGACGACCTGCACTCGAACTGCGAGTGGACGCCCTTCGAGGGACACGTCGGCGTGTTCCCCGCGATGACGCTGGTCCGTGGGACGACCGTCTGGGACGGCGACACGGTGTCGGCGTTCGACGGTCGGAACGTCCGTCAGTAGCCGCTCAGACGCCGTAGGGCGCGCCCGCGATCGCTGCCCCGACCATCCCGCCAGCGCCGAACGCGATCACCAGCGCCATCGCCTGCCGCCCGCTCTCGGCGGTCCAGGTGTCGGAGACGCCGAGTTCGCGCGAGAACCCCTCGACGGCGTCCCCGGACAGCAGCACGCCCGACCACCCGATGAGACCGACGGCGAACGGGAGGGCGGCAAGCGGGAACGCGACGCCGCTCGCCTGCCGGGGGCTCACCCCGACGCCGAAGTGGAGCGCGTAGAACAGCGCGAACGCCGTGACAGCGCCGTAGCCGGCGGCCCGCGCGAACAGCCCCCAGTCGCGGCCCGCCGCCTCGACGCCCGCCTGTGACATCTCAGTCGACCGCCTCCCGCATCCGGGGGTCCAAGGCGTCACGCATGCCGTCCCCGAGGAGGTTGAATCCGAGCACGAGGATCGCGAGGAACAGCCCCGGGAACAACGACATCCACCACTTCCCGGTCAGGAGGCCGTTTGTCACGCCGTTCGAGAGCATCAGCCCCCACGACGGCATTCCGGGGGCCGCGCCGAACCCGAGAAACGACAGCGCCGCGAAGTCGATGATGGCCAGCCCGTAGTTCAGCGTCGACTGCACGGTCACGGGCGCCAGCGTGTTCGGGAACACGTGCCTGGCGAGCACTCGGGCGTCGGTCGCGCCGAGGGCTTCGGTGGCTTCGATGTACTCGTCTTCGAGCACTTTCAGCGCCGCCCCCCTGACGACGCGCGCGAACCGCGGCGTGTACACGAGCGTCAACGCGATGACGACCTTCCAGAGGCCGGCACCGAAGATGGCGACCAGCGCCAGCGCCAACAGCAACGACGGGAACGCCAACAGCACGTCCATCGTGCGCATGATGACGTTGTCCGTGAGGTCGCTGTAGTACGCCGCGATGATGCCGAGCGCCACGCCCAAGAACGTCGACGCCGCGACCGTGACGGTGCCGTACTTGATCGCGATCCAGGCCCCGTAGAGCGTGCGCTTGAAGATGTCGCGGCCGGCGGCGTCCGTGCCGAAGAGGTGTTGGGTGGCACCGCCGGAGCCGGCCCAACCGGGGGCCAACCGGTCCCCGACGGTGCCGAGGTTGGACGCGCGCAGCGCGCTCAGGTCGTAGGAAACCCGCGCGATGATCGCGACGGCGAGCATCCCCAGAATGATCGTCAGCCCGATGATTGCGAGCCGATTCGACAGCAGGTTCGAGAGGAACTGCGACGACCGCAGCCGGTCGAGCAGCGACCGGTCGGCGAGCGCGCCGTCGTCCGTGGATTGGTCGGTGTTCGTGCTCATGTGTCGTTATTGCTGGATGCGGGGGTCGAGGTAGCTGTACGTGACGTCGACGAGCAGGTTCACGAGCGTGAACAGCAACGCGAACGTCAACACTGTGCCCTGGACGAGCGGGTAGTCGTTGGCGTTGATCGCGCTGACGAGGATCGTGCCGATGCCCTCGATCCCGAAGACGGTTTCCGTGAGGACGGCCCCGCCGAGGAGGCTGCCGAACTGGATGCCGATGACCGTGATCACCGGCACCAGGGCGTTCCGGAAGCCGTGTTTCATGATCGTGATCTTCGAGCCTTGGCCTTTCGCGCGCGCCGTCCGCATGTAGTCCTGGCGCACGACTTCCAGCATCGACGACCGCATCATCCGGGAGATGAGCGCCATCGAGTAGATGCCGATGGTCGCCGCCGGCAGGATCAGATGCATGACCGCCGACACCCACGCCGAGACGTTCCCCAACAGGAGCGTGTCAACGGTGAGCATGCCGGTCAGCGGGAGCGTGACACCGAACAGCGACCAGGAGTCCGCCAGGAAGATCGTGGACTCGATGCGGCCGGACGCCGGGAACACCCCCAGGAACGTCGAGAACGCCAGGATCAACAGCGGACCCGACCAGTAGATCGGCACCGAGATCCCGGAGAGCGCGCCGATGCGACCGAAGTGGTCGGTGAGCGTGTCCTGTTCGACCGCCGAGATCACGCCCAGCGGGATGCCCAGCAGGATGCCGATGGCCTGCCCGTAGAGCGCGAGCTCGAGGGTGACCGGGATCTTGTCCGCGAGCACGCTGCGGACGGCGGTGCCCTGTGCGACCGAGTACGACTGTCCGAAGTCGAACTGGGCGGCGTCGACGAGGAACCGAGCGTACTGGACGTAGACGGGGTCGTTCAGCCCGAGTTCCTGGCGGAGTTGGATGACCTGCTGTTGGGGGGCGCGCTGCCCCAGGATGACCCGCGCGGGGTCGCCGGACGCCAAATGCAGGATCACGAAGACGAACGTCGCCACGCCGAACAACACCGGCACGAGCAACAGCAGCCGTTTCAAGATGAAGCGCTTGGAAGCCATGGATGAAGCGTGTCAGATGAGTGGCGTCAGTGTGTCAGTCGGCCGCCCGGGGCGCGGTCACGCCAGCTCGACGCGGTCGAGGAACGGCCCGCCGACCGACGTCGGCGTGTACGACTCCGCGACGACCGCCTCGTTGACGCCGCGAATGAGGTCGGCGTAGTCGAGATACACCCAGGGCGCCTGATCGTGGGCGATCTGTGAGGCCTGATGGTAATACTGCTGGCGGGCGGCGTCGTCGTAGGTCCGTTGGCCCTTGTCGACGAACTCCATGTAGTCGGTGTCGACCCACGCGGAGACGTTCGAGACGTTGTTCTTGTCCTCCCAGGCGATGTAGTTCTGGTCGGCCGGGACGTCGTCGATGTCCGTGCCGGGATGCAACAACACGTACATGAAGTTGTCCGGGTCGGCGTTGTCGGTGTACCAGCCGCTCAGGCAGGCGTCGTGGCGGCCGTCGTACGTGTACTCCAGGTACGCGCTGAACTGCGAGAACTGATTGATCTCGACGTCCACGCCGATCTCGGCGAGGTCGGATTTCACCTGGGTCGCGGTCTGGATCGGGTTGGGGTTGTAGCCCCGCGGGTTCGAGAACGTCGCAAGCTCGAAGGACAGATCGGTGACGCCGGCGTCCGCGAGCATCGACTCGGCCTGCTGGGGGTCGTGGGGGTACGAGTCGATGTCGTCGTTGTGCCCCAACACGTCCGGCGGAAGGGGCTGGTTGGCGGACGCGGCGAACCCCTGGTAGATCGAATCGACGATCTCGTCGCGGTTGATCGCCATGGAGATGGCGCGCTTGACCAGTGGGTCGCGGAACGCCGGTTTGCGGTCGTGGTTGAACGCCATGTAGCCGACGTTGATGCCGTTTTTCTGCCGGACGGTCGCCGAGTCCGCGGACGAGACCTTCTGGATGGACTGGGCGTCGAGGTTGTCCGTGATGTGGGCGTCACCGTTGATCAGCCCCTGGGCGCGGGTCTGGTTGGAGCCGGTGGTTTTGAAGATGACCGCGCTGACGCTTGGGGCCCCACCCCAGTAGTCGTCGAAGGCAGTGAGCCGGACGCGCTGGGTTTCGTTGTCGAGTTGGTCGAACTCGAAGGGGCCGGTGCCCACGGGGTCGGTGCCCAACTCCGGCTGGGCGTCGGCACCCAGGCTCTCGATCTGGTCGCGGGAGAGGATCGCGGCCGCGAAGATCGCGAGGTTCCGGAGGAACGGCGCGTACTGCTGGGTGAGATCGATCGTGACCTCGTAGTCGCCGGTTGCCTCGACGCTGTCGACCCAGTCGCCGAACGTGATCGAGGCGTACCCGGAGCGGTCCGACCCCAGGTAGTAGTCGTACTCGTCGTCGATGAACCGGCGGATCGTCGCCTTCACGTCGGTCGCCGTGAGGTCAGCGCCGGAGTGGAAGGTGGCGTCCTCACGGAGGGTGAGGGTGGCGGTTGTTCCATCGAGCGTCCAGTCGTCGGCGAGGCCGCTCGTGAGCTCGCCGCTGGTGCCCGGTTTGAACTGGATCAGGGTGTCGAAGATCTGGTTGGTGACTTTCGACACTTCCCCGCTGGTTGTCTGCTGGGGGTCGTAGTTCTGTGGGTGGTCACCCCGTGAGTACACGAGCTCGTCGCCACCACCGTCGCCGCCTCCCCCTGAGTCGGTGCAGCCGGCCGTCGAAGTCGCCACAACAGTCGCCGCACCGGCGGCTTTCAGGAAGCCACGGCGGCTCACGGTATCGTCTGACATACGACTGTATGGCACGATGGCGTACTTAAACATATCGGAGCGCGCCGCTCGGCGAATCACCCGACGACAGCGGACCGCGAGTTACGCCGAGCCCGCGTCGTCGTAGAGATGGCAGGCGACCGGCTGCTGGTCGCCCGAGAGCCCCGGCTCAGTGCGTTCACAGGGGCTCTCGAAGGTGGCCGCGAGCGCGTCCTCGGCGGCGTCCCAGTCGGCCCTGGCGAGCGCGTCGAACGCGGTCGCGACGACCTCGCGGGCGTCGCCACTGGGTTCCGTATCGAACTCGCGGTCCCAGAGCACGTCCACGAACGCCGCGCGGTCGGCCGCCCGCCCACCATCGGACGGCACGCCGGCGGCCGCGCCGTCGGGCGACGAGGCCGCTGCGGCGTCGGCCCAGACCGCGTCCAGTGGGATGTCGCGGTCGGCGACGGACTCCCGGAAGTCCATCACCGCGCGGAACGCGTCCTGCTCGATGTCGAGATCCGCGGGCGGGATCACCGACGGACACCGCGTCCGGAACCGGCACCCCGAGGGCGGGTCGATCGGACTGGGCACGTCGCCCTCCAGGATGATGCGGTCGTCGGTGGTCGCCAGCGGGTCCGGGTCGGGAATCGAGGAGAGCAGCGACTTCGTGTACGGGTGTTTCGGGGTCGAGAACAGCTGTGCCGTCTGCGCCGTTTCGACGATCTTGCCCAGGTACATCACGGCGATCCGGTCGCAGATGTGGCGCACGACCGAGAGGTCGTGGGCGATGAACAGGTACGTGAGATCGAACTCGTCTTGGAGGTCCTCCAGGAGGTTGAGGATCTGTGCTTGCACCGAGACGTCCAGCGCGGACACCGGCTCGTCGGCGACGATGAAATCCGGGTCGACGGCCAGTGCCCGAGCGATCCCGACGCGCTGGCGCTGCCCCCCGGAGAGTTCGTGGGGATACCGGTCGTACTGTGACGGGTCGAGACCGACGGCATCCATGAGATCGATCACGCGGTCGCGGCGCGCCTGCCGGGTGGACTGCGCGCCGGGGTTCGCGGGGAGGTCATGGATCTGGAGGGGTTCGAGAATGGTGTCCCCGATCGACTGGCGTGGGTCAAGCGACGACAACGGATCCTGAAAGATCATCTGCATGTCCGTGCGCGTCGCGCGCAGCTCGTCGTCGCCGAGGTCGGTGACGTCGTCGCCGGCGAACACCACCCTGCCGTCGGTGGGCTCCACCAACCGGAGGATCGACCGCCCGGTGGTTGATTTCCCGCAGCCGGACTCCCCGACGAGCCCGAGCGTTTCGCCCTCGTAGACGTCGAGATCGACCCCGTCGACGGCCTTCACCGGCTCCTGGTCGCCGCCCAGCACCGAGTCCAGCCAGCCGTCCGCCCGCGAGAAATGCTTCTGGAGCCCGCGCGAGGACAGCAACGGCTCCCCGTCGAACGACGCCGACGCCGCGGTGACGGCGCCGTCGTCCACGCCGTAGGCGTCGGTGTCGAACGACTCCTCGACGCATTTCGACCGGTGGGATACGTCGTCGGGCCCGTGTTCCATGTACGGGATGTCGTCGCCGACGCAGGCGTCGCTGGCCCACGGACACCGCGCCTCGAAGTGACACCCCGAGGGCAGGTCGATGAGATCCGGGACGTTCCCCTCGATGGGGTGGAGGCGGTCGGCGTCGTCGCGGGGAATCGACTCCAAGAGCGCGTACGTGTAGGGGTGGCTGGGGTTGTGGAAGATCTCCTCGACGGGCCCCTCTTCGACGATCTCGCCGGCGTACATCACGGCCACGCGATCACACGTCTCGGCGACGACGCCGAGGTCGTGGGTGATGAACAGCACGGACATCCCGAACTCGTCCTGGAGGTCGCTGATGCGGTCCAGGATCTGGGCCTGAATCGTGACGTCGAGGGCGGTCGTGGGTTCGTCGGCGATGAGCAGCCGGGGGCGACACGCCAGCGCGATGGCGATGAGCACGCGCTGGCGCATCCCGCCGGAGAACTCGTGGGGGTACTCGTCGAGGCGCGTCTCCGGCTCCGGGATGCCCACCGCGTCCAGCACGTCGACGACGTCGGCGACCACTTGCTCGTCGGTGTCGCCCCGCGAGATCGCCGCCCGGAGGCCGTTCAGCCACGAGTCAGTGGGCTGTTCGCCGTAGCGATGGAGGCGGAGGCTCTCGGCGACCTGTTCGCCGACGGTGAGCGACGGGTTCAGCGACGTCATCGGGTCCTGGAAGATCATGCCCATCTCGCCGCCGCGGAGATCCCGCATGGCGCGCTCGGGGGCGGCAGTGAGGTCGACGCGCGCATCCGTGAGTCGGACGTGCGCAGCGCCGTCCGGCCGGTCGCGGAGCACGTCCAGGGGGTCGGCGGAGGCGTCGACGTCGGGATCGTCGGTGTCCACGGTGGCGGCGGTGAAGAACACGAAGCCATCGAGGGCGTCCAGGACGGCCGCGTCCAACTCGTCGCCGATGGCCCTGGTGTCGTCGTCGGGGCCGGAGGCGTCGATTCGGTCGGCGAACTCGTGGAGTCGTGGACCGAGGCCGCCGGGGTCGGCTTCGAGGTCGGCGGCGATCCCGCGGAGCTCGCGTGGGGCCGCGTCGACGGCGTCGTCGCCACAGAGATCGGCCGCGAGCTCGCGGCACGCGGACACGACGGCGAACGGATAGGTGGCGGCCGCGTCCGCGTGGGCCGCGAGCACCCTGGCGGCGATGTCGGGGTCGGTGATCGTGACCCCGCCGCCGACAACGTCCCCCGGGTCGTCGACGAGTTGCATCGCGGACAGCGCGGTGACGCTCTTCCCGGAGCCGCTCTCCCCGACCAGTCCGACCGTTTCCCCGTCACTGATGTCCAGATCGACCCCGTCGACGGCCTTCACCGCGCCCCGGTCGGTGTCGAACTGGGTGCGGAGATTCGAGAGAGAGAGGATGTCACTCATTGGCCGCCAACTGTGTGAAGCGGAGGCATATAGCTTCCGCCAGACACCGAGACGGAAGCGTTTTGCGTGTGGGGTTTCGTCTCACACGCAGACCCACCGCCAATGCCACCACACGACACCAGCGACGCCGGCGCGTCCCCGTCGGCCGCAGCCGACCCCCCATCAAGCTGGGACGCGCTCATGGATGACATGGCCGCGATCGCCGACGACTACCGCGATCGTGGCTGGAGCGCCCACGAACTCCACCCGGGCGATATCAACGTCTCCGCGCCCACGGACGACGCCGCCGGGCGCGGCGGCATCGAGTTGCTGGTGCCGGACAACGAGTTCGAGCCCGTGGCGGCCGCATTCGACGCCGCCGACGGCTTCGACACCACGCGCGTGTTCCGCGCGGACACCAGCGGCACGGTGTTCTTCGTCGCCGCCGTGGAGGCGGCGGCCACGGAGACCGCCGTCCTGGTGCCCGCCTACTACAGTCCACCCGAACACGAGTCGTTCACGACACACCTGCGCTCGGCGGCGGGCAGCGTGCGCCTCCACGTCCGCCCGCTCGACGAGCGCCGCGTCCTCACGTTCGCACACGACGCCCCCGAGCTGTTGCTCCCCGACGGGGGCTAACCACCGTGCTCGATCGTGTGCCCGCAGTTCGGGCACTCGACGCCGTCGTGGCGGAGCGCATCACTTGCCGCGCGCACGTCGCGCATCACCGACGAGATCCGCTCCTCGGCCGCGAGCTCGTCGTCGACCGCGAGGTCGACGCCTTCGACCTCCAGGAGGAATTTCGCGACCTCCGTCACCTCGTACATCAGGTCGTCGAGTTCGTCCGCGGTGAAGAAATCACACATCGCCCCGTAGAGGAACGTCGCACCCGCTAGCTCGACTTTCTCCTCGAAGGACGCGCGCGCCTGGTTGACCGCCTGCGGGCTGTACGTGTCGGTCATGAACGACACGAGGTCCGGGAGGTTGCGTCCGATCTTCGTCATCTCGACGCCGGTCTCCGTGCGGAAGTCCGCGCACAGCCGCGCGATCGCCCACTCGCGGGCGGTGATGTACGTGCGCTCCCGGAGGAAGTCGTTGACGCGGTCGTACTGCGCGCCGTCCATCTTCGAGAAGCGGTCGTAGGTCCGCACGTCGGCGGGCGGCTCCGTGGTGTCGGACTCGCCGTCGCCGTGGTCGACGGGCACGGCCACCGGTTCGGCGTCCCACTCGTCTGGTGACGGCCGCTGATCTGGCATACTGGTCCGGGTTTGCTGTGGTTCGCGCAAAAACGTGTCGCCGTCACCGACCGGTCGGAGTGCCGAACGTTTTTGATGAGGGATGGTGACACTCACGATATGAAAGTGCTGGTCGGGATTGGGGGTGCAGACGACTCGCTGGTTGCGCTCGAAGAGAGCGTGCGCCGGGCCGTCGACACCGGGGACTCGCTGACCGTCGGTGTGGTCGCGAACCCGGAGAGCAACCGGGATCCAAGCGCGCTCGTCGACGCCGCGACCGCGGCGCTGGCCGACGCCGGGCTCCCGACGGACGTGCGGGAGCTGTCCGGCGATCCGGGGAGTGCGTTGGTCGAGGTGGCCGAATCGGAGGATTTCGACCAGATCGTGCTGGGCGGCGGGAAGCGGAGCCCGATGGGGAAGATCAAGCTCGGCCACATCGCCGAGTTCGTGTTGTTGAACTCCCGAACCTCGGTGAAGCTGGTGCGTGACGATGCCGGGTGAGCGCGTCTACCCGGAGGACGCCGCCGGCTCGTTCCCGACACCACCGCTCCGGATCACCGACAGCGACGGCCGCGAGATCACCGTGGACGCGTTCACGGGCGACGCCGACGCGGAGATCGACGCGCTCGTCGCGATGTACGACGACTTCGACCCGGAGGATCGCGCACAGGGCGTGCCGCCAGTCGGTGAGTCGCGCATCCGGGAGTGGGTTGCCAGCCTCCTCGAGCAGGACGGGTTCGACGTGGTGGCGTGGCACGGCGAGGAGATCGCGGGTCACGCCACGCTCGTCCCGGACGACGACGCGACCTACGAGCTGGCGATCTTCGTCCACCAGACCTACCAGGGCGCCGGCATCGGAACCGAGCTCATCAACGCCCTGCTGGGGCACGCGCAAGCGAGCGGCGCGGCGCTCGTGTGGCTGAGCGTGGAGCGCTGGAACCGGCCGGCGGTCGCGCTCTACGAGAAAGTCGGCTTCGAGACGGCGTCCGCCGAGAGCTTCGAGATGGAGATGGCGATCCGGCTGAACGACGACACCGGGTAGCCGGTCGGGGCGGCTCAAACGGACAACACGGGTTGGCTGGCGTACAACAGGACGTACTCGGCGGCCCGCTCTAGGACGTCCCCGGTCTCCTCGCGCATCCCCTCGCGGGGGATCACGACGAAGTCGGCGTCGATGTCGGCGGCCGCGTCGAGGATCACGCTGCCGGGGTGTTGGCGCTTGCGCGAGGTCGAAAAGCCGTACGCGATCGAGGAGTCGACGGCGACGCCGTCCGGGGCGAGGGCTGCGATCTCGTTGAGGAACGTGTTCGTGCCCGCAGCCACGTCGTCTTCGGCGACGTCACCGGTTCCGATGGCGCGGGTCACCGTCTCCCCGAGCACGTACAACGCGTGAGCGTCGGCGTCGTACCGGTCGGCGACCGTAACAGCGTACTCGGCGGCTGTGACCGAGGCGTCCGTGCCATCAACGGGGGCGAGCACGGTGTCGACGGTGAGGGGCATACGTGAGCGTGCGCCGTCGGGGTACTAAAGCGCTCCGCGTGAGGGTTTAAGATGCCGCGCGGGAAACACACGGCCATGATAGACACGGTTGTCATCGCGACCGACGGCTCGGAGAGCGTCGGGCGCGCTGTCGACGTGGCCCTGGACGTGGCGGCGCGGTTCGACGCCGCCGTCCACGCGCTCTACGTGCTGGAGGCGAGCGACGTGGAGTCGGCCCCCGACGAGGTCAGAACGGACATGCGGGACGCCCTCGAAGAGCGCGGCAAGGACGCCGTCAGCGCGGTTGCCGACCGCGCCGACGTGTCCGTGACGACCGCCGTCCGCGCGGGGCGGCCGCCCGCGGAGATCAGCCAGTACGCCCGCGATGTGGACGCCGACGCGGTCGCAACCGGCACCCGGGGCCGGCACGGCGAGAACCGGTTTCTCATCGGGAGCGTGGCCGAGCGCGTCGTTCGCACCTGCCCGGTCCCGGTGTTGACCGTTCGGCAGCTGGCGGACACCGACGCCGAGCAGACGACCGCGTAATCGCCGCCACAGCGCGCCCTAACCGCGGGGTTCTTCACCAGCCCACCCCAGGCTGGTGTATGGAAGACTGGGTCATCGACGACGAGGACCTGTCCCTGGAACGCAAGAGCCTGCTCCCCGGACGCGGGTTTTTCGTGCCCGACGACATCCACGAGGCACGGAAAGACGACGCGGTCCGCGAGCGCGTCGAGGGCGCCGACGTGATCGTGGTCGCGGACCCCGACGCCGACGGCCTGGCGTGCGCCGCCATCCTGCGGGAGGTCTACGGCGACGCCGCGCTCATCCCCGCCGGCCCCCACGAGAT
The DNA here is from genome assembly GCF_049705385.1 of Halobacterium sp. MBLA0001. Classification (NCBI taxonomy): domain Archaea; kingdom Methanobacteriati; phylum Methanobacteriota; class Halobacteria; order Halobacteriales; family Halobacteriaceae; genus Halobacterium; species Halobacterium sp. MBLA0001. The sequence continues at coordinate 576,610 of NZ_JBNAMQ010000007.1, read as the reverse complement.
CGAGGACGGGCTGCGGCGTGCTGTCGAGTACGGCAACGAGGACTGCCGGCTGTTCGTCTGCGACGTCTGCCCCGACCGCTTCGAGTACGTCGAGACCGAGCTCGCGGACGCCACCGAGCACGCAAGCGAACTGCGGTGGTTCGACCACCACCAGTGGACCGCTGAGACGGCGGCCGCCGTCCGGGACGCGGGCGTCGACCTCGTGGTCGGCGACTCCGAGGAGGAATGCACCGCCGACGTCACGGTTCGCAGCCTCGACGCCGACATCCCCGAGCGCTTCCGCGAGCTCGCCGAAGTCACCCGCGACCACGACCTCTGGCTGAAAGACGACGACCGCAGCGACGACCTCGCTGACTACTCCTACTGGGCGGACACCGACGAGTACATGGACACCATCCAGGAGTACGGCGCGGACTTCCCCGACGACGTGCTGGCGTACATCGAGCAGCGCCGCGTGGAGAAACACGAACTCATCGAGCGCGCGGTCGACCGCGCGTCGATGAAGCAGATCGACGAGTGGACCGTCGGCGTCACGTACGGCCGGTGTTCGCAGAACGAGGTCGCCGAGGCGCTCCGCGAGCAAGGCGCTGACGCCGCCGTCGTCGTCAAACCCTCCGGGAGCGCGAGCATCCGCGGCACGGAGACGTTCGAGCGCGCCCACGAGGTCGCCGGGCAGGTGAACGGCGGCGGCCACCCGAAGGCCGCGGGCTGCAAGCCCGACATCTACGACGACATGCTTGACTACGCGGCCCACTGGACGAGCCAGGGCACGACCGCAAAGCAGGTCATCCTCGACGCGTTCCGCGCGCTCCCCGACGAGCCGGCCGACGCCGAGTAGCTGTCGGGGCGTTTTTCGGCGCCGCCGCCGTCCGCTCAGGCATGAGTCTGGACTTCGACGCCGATACCCCCGTCGTGGGGATGGTACACCTCTCCCCCCTGCCGGGCGCGCCCGGGTACGACGACGGCAACCGCCCAGCCATCCGTGACGCCGCGCTCCGGGACGCCAGCCGCCTCGAAGCGGGTGGTGTCGACGCCCTCCTCGTGGAGAACTTCGGGGACGCACCCTTTTACGCCGACGACGTGCCGAAGCACGTCGTGGCGTCGATGGCGGCGCTCGTCCGTGACATCACCCGAGAGACCGAGGTTCCGGTCGGCGTCAACGTGCTGCGCAACGACGCCGAAGCGGCGGTCTCGATCGCCGCCGCCACGGACGCCGACTTCGTGCGCGTGAACGTCCACACCGGCGCGCGACTCACCGATCAAGGCGTCGTGGACGGCCAGGCCGCCGAAACAGTCCGTCTCCGGGACCGCCTGGACGCCGCCGGGGTCTCGATGCTCGCCGACATCGACGTGAAACACTCCGCGGCGCTGGCCGAGCGCCCGCTGAGCGAGGGTGTCGCCGAGCTGCTGGAGCGCGGCCACGCCGACGGCGTGATCGCCAGCGGCGCGGGCACCGGCCACGCCACCGACCACGACCACCTCCAGGCGGTCGTCGACGCGCGGGACCGCCTGGACGCCGACGCCCCCGTCTTCGTCGGCAGCGGCGTCACCCAGGAGACGGTGGGCGCCACGCTGGACCTCGCGGACGGCGCGATCGTCGGCACCGCGCTCAAGGAGAACGGCGAGACGACCGCGCCCGTCGACGGCGACCGCGTCCGGGCACTCGTGGACGCGGCCCGCTAATCCGGGAGGTCGCTGGGGCTCGCCAGCCCGCCGCGCGCACCCTCGCGGGTGCAGTTCTGTGCGGCGGCTGCCGCGGCGATCCGGCCCGCGTCACGAACGCCGGCGTCGCCGAGGACCCACGCGTGAACCAGCGCCGCAGTGAACGCGTCCCCGGCGCCGGTCGTGTCGGTCACGTCGACGGCACGGGCCGGCGCGTGAACGGTGGTCGCGGGCGTCGCGAGAAACGCCCCGTCGCTCCCGTCGGTGACAGCGACCCGGGACGCCCCCATGGCGGCGAACTCACTGGCCGCGCGCTCCGGGCCGACGCCCACATGGGAGTCGGCGGCGCCCGCGTTCGCAACGAACAGATCAGCCGTCGCCGCAGCGGCGCCGACGGTGTCGGCTGCCGCCCCGCGCCCGTCGAGTTCGGCGCGTGGCCCCGCGAGGTCGAACGCCAGCGCCGACACCGCCCCACTGCGGCGCAGCGCCACGAGATCGCGGACCACGCCGTCGGGCGCGTACGCGCTCGTGAACACGCAGTCGGCCGCCCGGAGCGCGTCCCGATCGCTGCTCGTGAGCGCCACCCCCGGGACGGCGTCCCCACCGGCGACGATCATGCGATTGCCCTCCGGGCCACGAAGCACGAGCGCGTACGACGTGGCGTCGTCGCCGCGCCGAACCCGGGTGGCGTCGACGCCCCACTCGGCCAGCGACGCGCGCACCCGATCCCCGGCGTCGTCGCGGCCGACCCGGGACACCACCGCGGCGTCGTGATCGAGGGCGGCAAGCGCGCACGCGACGTTGGCAGCGACACCGCCCGCGCGCTCGGTGTAGTCCCGGACGAACGCGCCGCCGTCGGGAGCCGGGAGGTTCGACAGCCCGTACACGCGATCGAGCACCGCGCTTCCAACGGCGACAACAGCGGCCATGCGGACCTACTGGTCGTGGGCTCCCGCGAGCCACTTGTCCGAGTACGCCGTCCCACACGAACAGTAGGCGTACGCGTGGATCACGTCGCCGTCGGCGTAGAGCCCACCCACCTCCTCGTTTTGGGCCTCCGCGAACGAGAACACGAACTGAACGGTGTGGTCCTCACCCGGCCCATCGACGGCGTTCGGACAGCGCCCGTCGACGAGCGCGGCGTCGACGTCACCGGGCGTCTGCATCGCTGTCGATCCGAACTCCATGGCCTGCATGCCGGTCAGCGTCTCGAAGACGCTGCGGCCGGACTCCCCGTCGACGACGAGCACGACGCCCGGCGTGTCCGACTGGGCGCCCCGGATGTCGGCGACGCGCTCGGCGTCGGCGCGGTCGGCCAGCGTCTCAGCGTCGGACACGTACGACTCCGCGAGATACAGCGCGACGTGGTCGGTGCGGTCGCCCGCAAGATAGGCGTCGTAGTCGCTCACGCGCCAGGATACACGATGACCGCGAAAAAGCGTGGCGTTGTTACTCGTCGTCGCCGTCAGCGCCCAGCAGCTCCGCGACAGGCTCCTCGCCGTGTTCGTCGATCGCGACGTTGAGCTGCGCGACAGCCTCCGAGACCTCCTTCCCGCGGACGGTGACGCGCTTGCGCTCGCCGTCCTCGTCGGGGTTGAATCCAGCGCCCCCCTCCAGCAGGACTTCCATGAGGTCGCTGCCGTCGACGTCCTCCCGCATCGGCCGGCCGGCGTCGTCGCTGCCGCCCGTGATTTCGACGGTGTACCCGTCGAGGCCGACGGCACCGCCATCAACCGCAGCGCCGATCTCGCGACCGATGAATCGGTTCGCGTCCTGTCCGTCAACCTCGAATTGGTAGGTGCGTCCCGACTCGGGGTCGGCGACGGCGACCTGGAACGTAGCCATGCGTGCAACCAGTCCGGCGTGATTCAAAAACCCGTCGAAGCCGCCCAGGAGCGACGCTAACGGGGTTCAGACACACTGCCGGGGGATCACCCCGAGAAGCGGCCGGTGAAACGCACCGGTCGTGTCGCGCCGCGGCGGCGCAAACGACACCACGACACCCGTCGGATCAGCTTAGAACGGGTAGTCGCGGGTCTCGCGCTGAATGCTCACCCACTTCTCCTGGGTGAACTCGTTGAGAACGTACTCGCCGTTGTACCGGCCGAGCCCGGAGTTCTTGTACCCGCCGAAGGGAAGGTGGGGCTCCTGGTTGACGGGCTGATCGTTGATGTGGATCATGCCGGTGTCGATGCGGTCGGCGATGTCACGCGCCCGACCGGTGTCGCCCGCGTGCACGCTGCCCGAAAGCCCGTACTCGGTGCTGTTTGCGATCTCCACGGCTTCGTCGTCGTCGGAGAACGGGATCACCGGCGCGACCGGCCCGAAGTGCTCGTTGCACGCCGCCGCCATGTCGTTGGTGGCGTCCGAGAGCACGGTCGGCTCGACGACGAGGCCGTCGTGGTCCCCGCCGGTCTCGAGCGTCGCGCCCGCGTCGACAGTCCGCTCGATGTAGTCCAGGATCTGATCGCGCTGGCTCTCGTCGATGATCGGGCCAACGACCGTGTCGGCGTCGTGGGCCGTCCCGGTCGGCAACGCGGCCGCACGCTCCGTGAGGCGCTCGACGTACTCGTCGTAGACGTCCTCGTGGACGACGTGGCGGTTGATCGAGATGCAGATCTGCCCGGAGTGCAGGAACGATCCGAAAACCCCGCTGTCCACGGCGTCGTCGAGGTCCGCGTCCTCCGTGACGATGTGGACGTTGTTCCCGCCGAGCTCCATCGCCGGCAGCGCGAGGTTCTCGCCCGCCGTCGCAGCGACCTGGCGGCCGATCGCGGTCGACCCAGTGAACGAGATCACGTCGGCGTGGGGGTGACCGGCGATCCGGTCACCGATCTCGCTGCCCTTCCCCGTGACGACGTTGAACACGCCCTCGGGCAGCCCCGCAGCCTCGAACACCTTCGCGATGAGCAGGCCGCCGGTCACCGGCGTGTTCGACGCCGGCTTGAGCACGACGCTGTTGCCGGCCGCAACCGCCGGCGCGACCGCGCGGATCGAGAGGTTCAGCGGGAAGTTCCACGGCGAGATGATCCCCACAACACCCTGGGGCTCACGCACCACGATGTTCTCCTTGCCCTCGACCACGGACTGCTTGTGGTCGCCGTTCATCCGCGTCGGGAACGACGCCGCCTCGTCGGTGATCCCGACCGACGCCTCGAATTCGGCCGCGCCCTTCGTGTACGTGGTTCCGGACTCCGTCGCCAGCAGGTCGACGACCTCGTCGCGATGGGATGCGAGGATCTCGCTCGCCGCCGCAACGATGCGCGCACGCTCCTGGGGCGGCGTGTCAGCCCACTCCGTCTGTGCGTCCGCGGCGGCCTCGTAGGCGGCGTCGACGTCGTCAGTCGTCCCGGCTGGGATCTCAGTGAACAGCTCGCGTGTCGATGGGTCATCGACTTCGAGCGTCCCCCGGTCTCCCGGCGGGACGTACTCACCGTCGATGTACTGTACGTTCCAGTCGACGTCACCGAAGTCAAGGTCGGACATCAACGTGTAATTGGGGACGAGCCACCCTAACCCTTGGCCCCGCGGCGGATACCGAGTGTTGAAGCGCGAACCACACTTCGACCCACCGACGCACCCAAGCAGCGCCCGGCAGTACACTCCCACGATGGACCTTCGGTTCCTCGGCGGCGCACGCGAAGTCGGCCGGAGTGCCCTGCTCGTCGACGAGTCCCTCCTGCTTGACTTCGGGACGAAGGCCGACACACCACCCCAGTTCCCGGTGTCGACACCCACGCCGGACGCCGTCGTGGCGAGCCACGGCCACCTCGACCACGTCGGCACGATCCCCGCACTGCTCTCCGGCACGCACAGGCCCCCGATCCACTGGACGCCACCGACGTACGAGCTCGCGCTCACACTCGCGCGCGACACCCTGAAGCTCCACGGCGGAACGTACCACTGCCCGTTCATCGAGAACGACATCAAGCGCGTCACGGAGGTCTCCCGCACCCACGGGTACGGCGTCCCCTTCGACGCCGCAGGCTACGAGGTCACGTTCTACAACGCGGGCCACGTTCCGGGCAGCGCGCACGTCCTCGTTGACGACGGCGACACCCGGCTGCTCTACACGGGGGATTTCCACACGACCGATCAACGCCTCGTCTCGGGGACGACCGCACGCCCCGACGCCGACGTGGTCGTCTGTGAAAGCACGTACAGCGACGTGACCCACGACGACCGGGACAGCGTCGAGGCGCGGTTCGCGGAGAGCGTCAAGACGACGCTGTGGGAGGGGGGTACGGTCGTCGTCCCGGCGTTCGCCATCGGACGCACCCAGGAGCTGCTGCTCGTCTGTGACGCCCACGACATCCCCTGTTACGTCGACGGGATGGGGAAACGAGTCACCGAGATGCTCCTCCAATACCCCGGGTTCGTCCGTGACAGCGATGCGCTCCAGCGCGCGAAGTCCCACGCCAGGTTCGTGACGGGCCGGGACGGACAACGCAAACGCATCGCCGACCAGCAAGCTGCGATCGTCACGACCAGCGGTATGCTGTCTGGCGGTCCCGCGATGACGTACATCCCCGAGATCCGATCGAACCCCGTCAACAAGATCGCGATGACCGGCTATCAGGTCGCCGGCACCCCGGGGCGGTCGCTCATCGACTCGGGGCGCGCGGAGATCGACGGCCGAGTGCTGCCCGTGAGCGCGCAGGTCGAACAGTACGACTTCTCCGCGCACGCCGACCACGCCGGCCTGCGCGCCTTCCTCGACGACTACCGGGACGCCACCGTGCTCGTGAACCACGGCGACGACTGCGCGGCGTTCGCGGACGCCCTTCGTGACGAAGGGTTCACCGCGCGTGCCCCCGAACGGGACGACACCTGTCCGGTCTGACAACCACTAAGAACGCCGAGCATAGGCTTAACTTGCGGCCACGCATACCCCGCAGACATGACCGACGACCAACACGACGCCAGCGAAGAACGCGCGCACCTCGACGACGTCGAGGACGGCGCTGGCTGCACGGAGATCTGGGAACGGCTCTCCGGTCACCGGGCGGACGCCGCCGAGCCCGACCGCTGATCCGCCACAGATGGTAAACGTTTAACCGCACCACGCCCTCACGTGTACTCGTGGGCCGATAGCTCAGCCCGGCAGAGCGTCTGGCTTTTAACCAGACGGTCGAGGGTTCAAATCCCTCTCGGCCCGTTCGACCGCTGTTCTCCGTGACCGACTCAGTTCGCGCGCGTCAGCCACGCCACACCGACACCGACTGCGATCGCGGCGACAGCCCCACTGATCTGGAACGCTGTCACCGCACCACCGGGACCGTACTGCCACGGCATCCCGACGAGCGTCGCTGCGCCAACCAGCGCAACGAACGCCCCGACACTAACTCCCAGAACATCTAGCGTGTCTGCAGCGCCGTTCATACCGACCCAGTCACCACCGATTAGGTTAACCCTGACGGATCGCCGCCCTCAGTACCGCGACGGGAGGAACGAGAACATGACCAGCAACACCGCGGCCGCGCCGGAGAAGATCGTAACCCCACGCAGTCCGTCCATGCGCTCGGCGAAATACTCCTGTGCCTCCACATCGCTCGCGTAATCCTCGTGATCGGTCGTCAACTCAAGCACAGGCTCGCCGCTGGACCCCGACTCGATGTACGCCGTATACTCGGTGTCCTGCACCTCAGTGGTCTCGCCACTGCCGAACTCCAGCTCGTTCGTCCGCGGCGCGAACCACTCGACGGTCACCGCTGACTCCGACACCGACGCCACCGCGGTCTCGTTGTCGTTGCCATCGTAGGTGACCGCGTCACCGACGCTGAACGCCAAGACGTCCTGCTCGGGGAGATACTCCTCGCGGGGCACGAGCGTCTGCGTCTCCCCCTCAGGCACGATCACGTACGTGGTCCCGTTGCGCTCGACGGTCGGCCGATCGACCGACTGCACCTCCCGCAGCTCGAACGCCCCCACGGACGCGTTCGTCACACGCACCGAATAGTTCTGCCCGGACACCGCCACCGAATCGTTTGCACTCCACGTCGCCGTGTATCGCGCCGATTCGTTCTCCCACGTCGCTGTCGCGGACTGCGCGGACACCTCCGAGAACGTATACTCGGTCCCCGACATCACGCGCTGCTCGCCCTGCGTGATGCTGTACTCCGGATCATCCAGCGACACGGACGGCTGCTCTGCCGCCCCAAGTAACGTGTACGACCCCACCGCAAACACAAGGAAAATCGCGACGGATACCACCGCAGCACGTCGTTGCATACTCGAACCCTTGGGAGGGGTGCGTATAATCGTTACTTTCCACGGCCACAACGAGCCACCCCACGCGCGGGCCGAACACCCCGGGTATAGCCACTCGATTCACCGCTCCACGACCACTGCCGACTGTGTTGCCACTCGAACCGTCACTCGCTGCTGAAAAGCCAAGGGCCGGATTTGAACCGGCGATGAGCGGCTCTGCAGGCCGCCGCGTTAGGCCGAACTCTGCCACCTTGGCACACGACTACGTACCGGTGTCCCGCCAATAAACGTAGCGGTCTCCAGTCAAAACTGCAAAAAGCCCCGAACAGCACCGCTGCTGTTCGAAGCATGAATGAGAGTATGAATAGTAGGCGGCGAACCGGATTTCCCAGAGGCTCGCGCACTCCAGTACTGACCGGAACGCAGGCGGGCTTATCTTCCGTGTTCGGGATGGGTACGGGAGTAACCCCACCGCTATGGCCGCCTTAATACCGACCAACGGAATCGAACCGTTGTACGCCGACGTCGGCGGACGTCCGTATGTAAGTGCAATCCAGTAAACGCCTGGACTCGACCACGTATGTGGTGAGTGCATGAGTGTGTGGCATTGACCTGTTAGTACTCGCGGGCTAAACGTCTCGTTGCCTCGACGCGTACACCCCAAGTCTATCGAACTCGTCTTCTACGAGCGGTCTCAGTGGTGCTTCTTTTCCAGGTGGGTTTCGAGCTTAGATGCATTCAGCTCTTACCCCGTGGTGCGTAGCTGCTCGGCACATGCCCTCTCGGACAACCGATACACCAGTGGCACCCGTTCGTAGTTCCTCTCGTACTATACGAACGTTCCTGTCAAGCACCAAAACACCCCCAATAGATAGCAGCCGACCTGTCTCACGACGGTCTAAACCCAGCTCACGACCTCCTTTAATAGGCGAACAACCTCACCCTTGCCCGCTTCTGCACGGGCAGGATGGAGGGAACCGACATCGAGGTAGCAAGCCACTCGGTCGATATGTGCTCTTGCGAGTGACGACTCTGTTATCCCTAAGGTAGCTTTTCTGTCAGCAATTGGCCGCATCAAGCAGCCTAATTGGTTCGCTAGACCACGCTTTCGCGTCAGCGTCCCTCGTTGTGTAGGACACTGTCAGCCTATCTTATGCTCTTGCACTCTTCGCCGAGTCTCTGACTCGGCTGAGATAGGCTTAGGGCGCGCTCGATATCTTTTCAAGCGCGTACCGCCCCAGTCAAACTGCCCGGCTACCGGTGTCCTCCTCCCGGAGTGAGGGTCACAGTCACTGACGGGTAGTGTTTCATGTGTGACTCGGTGGCGTGCTAGCGCACGTACCTGTGTAACGTCTCCTACCTACTCTGCACATCAGCGACCGTGTCCCAGCGACAGCCTGCAGTAAAGCTCTATAGGGTCTTCGCTTCCCCTTGGGGGTCTCCAGACTCCGCACTGGAACGTACAGTTCACCGGGCCCAACGTTGGGACAGTGAGGCTCTCGTTGATCCATTCATGCAAGCCGCTACTGAAGCGGCAAGGTACTACGCTACCTTAAGAGGGTCATAGTTACCCCCGCCGTTAACGGGTCCTTCGCCCCATTGTACTGGGTGTTCAGATACCCGCACTGGGCAGGATTCAGTGACCGTACGCGTCCTTGCGGATTTGCGGTCACCTATGTTGTTATTAGACAGTCGGAGCCTCCGAGTCACTGCGACCTGCCTCATTGCGAGGCAGGCATCCCTTATCGCGAACTTACGGGACTAACTTGCCGAATTCCCTAACGTCGGTTATTCCCGACAGGCCTTGGCTTCCTCTGCCAGAGCACCTGTGTCGGATCTCGGTACGAACACCGTACTCGCCTTTTCACGGGCCCCAGATTGACTTGAGTTTCCCTGTTCCGACGTTCGTTCGCTTCCTGCCATTACGGCTTCCACGAACTTCGACGGTTCGACCGGGCGAATGCCCGGCTCAAGCTGCTCCGAGGCGTCGACTTTCAATGTACGGTGGCACTGGAATATTAACCAGTTTCCCTTTTGACCCGCTCGAATTACGACGGGCCTTAGGATCGGCTAACCCTCGGCTGATAAGCATTGCCGAGGAACCCTTGCTCTTTCGGCCATCGGGATTCTTACCCGACTAACGCTGCTACTATGGCCAGGATTTTCTTTTCCACTCGGTCCACTCGAGTTCTCACCCGAGCTTCCACCCGAACAGAATGCCAACCTACTGGATCACGGTGTTACCCGTGCCGTTAGGTCTCGGTGGCGAACTTGAGCCCCGATCATTTTGGGCGCCTCGAACCTCGGCCGGTAAGCTGTTACGCTTTTCTTAGAGGGTAGCTGCTTCTAAGCTCACCTCCCGGCTGTCTAGGGCTCGAGACCACCTTCAATCGCACTTAGCTCGCACTTTGGGACCTTAACCTAACTCTGGGTTGTCTCCCTCACGGTGCACAGGCTTACCCCGCACACCGGATTCCCTGCGTCGACGGCGTCCGTAGGTTTGGAGTTTGACAGGGGAGACAACTCCTCTCGGAGTTGAACTCCCCAATCGGTCGCTCTACCCCACGAACTACCTCGGCAGAGGTCATGCTTCGACATGTTTCGGTTGGAACCAGCTGTTGCCCGGTTCGATGGGCCTTTCACCCCTACACGTAGGTCACGGGAGGGTGTTGAAAGACACCAACCCTAACAGGCCTCCACATGGCTTTCGCCATGCTTCACCTTGCCCACGCGTAGATCACCGGGTTTCGGGTCGTGCCCGTTTGACTCCCCGCGCTTGAACACGGTGGCCCTCGCAATGCTGCGGCCATATTGGTTTCCCTACGCCTTCCCGGATACTCCGGTTAGACTCGTCAAACAGGCACACTCCCTGGCTCGTTTTTCAAAACGTACGACGGAACATCGGCTCCTCTCAGGTCCTACCATGAGTTTGCACTCAAGTCGTTCCCAGAGAGGCCTTTTATGCCCCGTCGCTCCATCGCCACCTGATTTCAAGCCCTATTTCACCCCCCTTTGTGGGGTGCTTTTCAGCGTTCGTTCACACTACTTGTTCACTATCGGTCTCGGAGAGTACTTAGTCTTGGCAGTCGATGCCTGCCACATTCACGAGGGATTTCCAACCCCCGCTACTCTGGAGCTGACGCACGTCGTACTGGTCCGTGATACGGGGCTGTCACCCTGTATCGCGCTCCGTTTCAGGAGACTTCACACGAACGGTCAAACGATGAAAGTCAGTCCGAACACCACATTGCCCGAAGGCTTCGGTTTGGACTGTGCCGCGTTCATTCGCCATTACTAACGGCGTCTCATTCGATTTCTCTTCCTGGCCGTACTGAGATGCTTCAATTCCGGCCGTTCCCCATTGCGCAAGGCAATTGTTATAGGGATTCCCATTAGGAGATCCTGAGTTCTTAGCCTCCGTGCGGCTCCCTCAGGCTTATCGCAGCTTGGCACGTCCTTCGTCGGCATCCGAGCCGAGCTATCCACCAGGTGGCACAGTAGCCACGTTGGTTGTCGACTGCAAAGCAGTCGACGAATATGGTACTCAACCACACGAAGTGGTCGAGATGTTGGCTGTAAACAGCCAACGACGATGAATGCTCACCACACAATGGGTGAGCGCTGTTAAGTCACGGATGTGACTAACAGTCGGTACTCGACCACGGTGGTCGAGTCCAGTGAGCGCCTGGATTGCACTTACACACGGCCGTCATCGCACGTCCCTAGGTGAACAGGGAGCGTACATCGACCCTTCCCACCCGCACTTTCGCGGAGTGGTGCATCAGTCTTCGTCGCGATTCATCGTTGCCCCGTCTCCCACTTAAGGGACACGATCCAAGATGAACCCCGAACGGGATGGACCCACTGGGATTCGAACCCAGGGCATCCTCCTTGCAAAGGAGGCACTCTACCACTGAGCTATGGGCCCACCTCCCGATTGGGAGGGTATGTTAGCCTTGATGATTTGTAAGTGCCCAACTGGGCACGACGGCGTCGTTCGGTGAGCTGGAGCGTCGCTCCAGTCTCGGACGTTAGGAGGTGATCCAGCCGCAGATTCCCCTACGGCTACCTTGTTACGACTTAATCCCCCTTGCGGAGCCCAGATTTGACCAGCGCATGCCGGCCTCATCCGAACCCCACTCGGGTGATTTGACGGGCGGTGTGTGCAAGGAGCAGGGACGTATTCACCGCGCGCTGCTGACACGCGATTACTACCGAATCCAGCTTCATGAGGGCGAGTTTCAGCCCTCAATCCGAACTACGATCGAGTTTAGGAGATTAGCGCCTCCTCTCGGAGTGGCTTCCCATTGTCTCGACCATTGTAGCCCGCGTGTTGCCCAGCCCATTCGGGGCATACTGACCTACCGTTGCCCGTTCCTTCCTCCGCTTTGGCAGCGGCAGTCCACCTAATGTACCCAGCTACCCAAAGGGTACTGCTGGCAATTAGGAGTGCGGGTCTCGCTCGTTGCCTGACTTAACAGGACGCCTCACGGTACGAGCTGACGGCGGCCATGCACCTCCTCTCAGTAGCCTCGGGTAAGGTCATCAACCTGACCGTCATTACTACTGTCGGGGCTGGTGAGATGTCCGGCGTTGAGTCCAATTAAACCGCAGGCTCCTCCGGTTGTAGTGCTCCCCCGCCAATTCCTTTAAGTTTCATCCTTGCAGACGTACTTCCCAGGCGGTCCGCTTCTCGGCTTCCCTACGGCACAGCGCAGGCTCGTAGCCTGCGCCACACCTAGCGGACATCGTTTACAGCTAGGACTACCCGGGTATCTAATCCGGTTCGAGACCCTAGCTTTCGTCCCTCACTGTCGGATCCGTTCTCCTGAGGCGCTTTCGCCACCGGCGGTCCGTCCAGGATTACAGGATTTCACTCCTACCCCAGACGTACCCCTCAGGTCTTCCGGTCCCAAGCTGAACAGTTTCCGCTGGACGCCTGCCCGTTAAGCGGACAGATTTCCCAACGGACTTGTTCAGCCAGCTACGGACGCTTTAGGCCCAATAAGATCGGCCATCACTCGGACTGCCGGTATTACCGCGGCGGCTGGCACCGGTCTTGCCCAGTCCTTATTCGTGCACCACCTTACGGTGTACAAAAGTGAAGGCTCTATGCCTTCACACTCGGAGTCCCCTTATCGCACTTTCGTACAGTGTAAAGGTTTCGCGCCTGCTGCGCCCCGTAGGGCCCGGAATCTTGTCTCAGATTCCGTCTCCGGGCTCTTGCTCTCACAACCCGTACCGATTATGGGCACGGTGGGCCGTTACCCCACCGTCTACCTAATCGACCGCAGCCGCATCCTGTGGCGCCGGAGCGTTTCCGGCTTTGCCCCTTCCAGGAGCAAAGCGTTATCGGGGATTAGCCTCAGTTTCCCGAGAGTATTCCCGTCCACAGGGTAGCTTGGCCACGTGTTACTGAGCTTTCCGCTGCGGGTCTAAACCCGCACAACTAGCATGGCTAAATCGGACTCCGATAGCAATGGCCTCCGGCAGGATCAACCGGAATTTGCTGGGATGGTTCCCAGCGACCAAGACTATCAAGTCTTGGTTTGGCGGGGACACGTAATGTGTCCCTTAGCACACGACGTATCGTCGTGGCCAGTTGGATGTCACCAAACCATCAAGGCTAACATCAGATTCCATCTTTACGGCGGACCGCAGGTGTGGAATCCTCATTCCTTCGGACCAGACCGTAGAGTTCGACAGGTCATAAACCCATCGGACTCCGATCAGTCCAAGACGACGTTCGCATTTCCCCGAACGCCCCGTTATTACTTAAGGGCATCGAATCACGCTCGAATCGAGCGTGACGTTTGCCCACCAGGGCGGCGAGGAACACGCGTTAACCACCTGGGAGAACCAGGTAGCCACATTGTCGTTCGCAATTCCTCGTAACGCCCGTTATTACTTAAGGGCATCGAATCACACTCACTGAGAGTGAGACCGACACCATGGAGAGCGTCGAAGAGATGCATCAGCCACCCGGACGAACCGGATAGCCTCATTGTCGTTCGCATCTCATCGGAACACCCGTTATTACTTAAGGGCATCGAATCGAGTTCGGCCGAACGCCGAACCGATCAGCGGAGTCATGCGTCGGCCACCCGTGTAACCGGGCGGCCCCATTGTCGTTCGCATTCCACCGAAGTACCCTGTTGTACTTAAGGGCATCGGACTGAACCCAGTCGGGTTCCGTCCGAACGGGACGAGGGGGCGTCAATCAGTGGCGTCGGGTGCACCGAGCCACCTCACGTCGTTCGCATCTCATCCGAGTGGTGGGGTACATAAAACACCGTCGAACCAGCAGCGCTTCGTGATGGCGGCCCACACCAGGGACACACGCCACAGCGTATTGCGTAGGCGGAGGTCGGCCGGTCATCCCGCGCGAGTGCGTTCGGTCGGGCCGAGTGGTACCCACGCGGGTGCGTGTTGGGTTGGGGCGTTGTAAGCAGTTTCGCCGGAGCTACGTCTCGCGGTGGTCGATGCCCTGCTTGGAGACGTTTGCCTTGGTGATGTCGCCCGGCATCCAGTCGGGTTTGTCGTCGGGAGCGGTTTCCTCCCACGCCCACGCTTCGTAGATGTGGATCTTGTCGGTCCCCTTCTCCCGGAGTTCGATTCGGTTGCGGTCGGCCTCGGACTCCGACTCACCGACATCGTCGAGGCGACGCGCCGCTTTGAGTGCTGCCTGTCGCGGCGTGTTTCCACTGAAGACACTGGGCTCGGTCCCGTCGTCGGTGCGGAGTGCGAAGTTCCGCTTGCCGTCCTCACGTACCATGGTTTCTTCGTGGGATGCAAACACAAGGCCGGAGGATAAATATGTCGGCGATTCTTGGCGTTCGCTTATAAGCAGGCCGGAATGATCGGCACGCGGCGGGGGGACGCGTGCCCACAACGCAACAGGATCGACGGGCGTCGGCCAGCCCCGCCGGGAGACACGGGAGGCGAAGCATTCAACCAAGTCGCCGACGCAGACGACGGTGAGAACGCCCCCAATGTATGGACTGCTAAAATCCGCACTGTTCGGACTCCCACCGGAGACCACACACGAGATAACCACGAGTGCCCTCCGGGTTGCACAACGCGTGGGCGCACACCGTGCGTACGCGAAACAGTTCACCGTCACCGATCCGCGACTGTCGGTCGATGCCTTCGGGCAGACGTTCCCGAACCCCGTGGGCATGGCCGCCGGCTTCGATAAGAACGCCGAGATACCGCGCGCGCTTGCCGGGCTGGGGTTCGGGCATATCGAGGTGGGCGCGGTGACCGCCGAGCGACAGCCGGGGAACGACCGGCCACGGCTGTTCCGGCTGCCGGATGACAACGCGCTGGTGAACCGAATGGGGTTCAACAACGAGGGCGCGGACACCGTAGGGGCGCGGTTGGACGCCGAGCCACTGCCCGACGTTCCGGTGGGCGTGAACATCGGGAAATCCAAGACCACGCCGCTAGCGGACGCCCCCGACGACTACACGTACACGTTCAGCCGTGTCGGCGACGCCGTCGACTACGTCGTCGTGAACGTCTCCAGCCCGAACACCCCCGGTCTCCGGGAGTTGCAGGGCCGCGACCAGCTGGCGGCGATCTTGGAGGCCTTGCAGGACGCTGGTGCCAGCCCGTTGTTGGTGAAGCTGTCCCCGGACCTCCACCAGGACGCGGTGGCTGACGCCGTCGAGTTGGCCAACGACCTCGGCCTCGACGGGATCGTGGCGACGAACACGACGACCGAGCGCCCAGAATCGTTGAGCCACCCACACGCCGGCGAGCAGGGCGGGCTGTCCGGAGCGCCGATCCGTGAGCGCGCGACCGAACAGGTGCGGTTCGTCGCGGAGCGCACCGACCAGCCGGTCGTGGGCGTTGGGGGCGTCGCGACGGCCGAGGACGCCTACGAGAAGATCCGCGCGGGCGCAAGCGTGGTGCAGTTGTACACGGCGTTGGTGTACGAGGGGCCGTGGGTTGCAAAGCGGATCAACGAGGGGTTGGTGTCGTTGCTCGAACGCGACGGGTTCGACAGCGTCGAGGACGCCGTCGGTGCGGACCTGTAGCTAACGGAGCGCGTCGAGTTCGAACTCGAAGCCGGCGACCGGCACTTCGACGTCGTGTTCGACGATGACGCCGGGGTGGAGTTCACCGATGACGCCGGCCGGCTGGCCGTCGATCTCGATGGTGGCGGCGCGCCCGTCGATGAACGACGGATGAGTGGTGGGCGGCGTTTCGAGGGCGACCGCGAACTCGTCGCAAAGCGCCTGGAGGCGGGCCTTGGCGTCCTCGTAGGAGGCGTCGTTGCGGGCCAGCACGGCGGCGACGGTGCGGCGTTCGGCGACCCCGGTCTGGGTGTCGCCGTCGGCGTGGGCGGCGAACCCGACTTCGGCGAGGTCCTGCGGATACGCGTGGTGGGTGTTCGTCTCCAGAACCATCGCCAGCGAGGGCAGCGCCCACGTGCGAAGGATCGTGAAGTCCTGGCTGTAGGGTTCGGCGATGGTGGCCGGCTGGGCCGCGCCGACCGCGTCGTGGTCGGGGGTCAGCCGCATGCGGTCGAAGTTCTCGGCCTCGCTGGTCATGTTGAAGTTCAGGAGATCCTCGAACCCGAGCCCGACGAGCGCCTGTCGCACCGAGCGTTCGAGGCGCGAGGATTCGGTGCGGCCGCCGATGGTGTTGACGTCGGGATAGCGGGGCGTGAGGTCGTTGAAGTCGTACGCGCGCCCGAGGTCGTCGACGACATCGACGGGGTGGCGGACGTCGACGCGGTAGGGCGGGATTTCGACGTCGTAGCCGTCGTCGGTCGGGGTGGCGTCGAGGCCGGCGCGTTCGGCGAGATCGACGACCGCCTCGGTGGTGAACTCGACGCCGAGCAGCGTCTCGATCCGGTCGTGGCTGACGTGTTTGGTGCGGACCGCGAAGTCGGGGCGGTGGAGCTCGCGGTCGGGGTAGTCGACGGTGACGTCCTCGATGGTCGCCCCACGGGCGTCCAGCGCGTAACAGATGATGGCGCACATCCGGTCGATGGTCCACTGGTCGGTGCCGGTGAGTTCGACGAACAGCTCCCGGGAGTCGGTGGTGACCTCGGTGCGGCGGCCGTTGATGACCGGCGGGAAGCTGAACAGCCCGATGTCGTCGTAGATCGCTGGGTAGGTGTCGTGGTCGGCCAGGAGGTCGGCGTACGTCTCGCCGGTGGGGTGTTCGGTGAGCACGTCGGCGGGCGTGCGTTCGGCGTCGTCGTCGAGCGGGACGAACGTGTCGCCGTCGGGGTCGATGCCCGTGTACGTGAGCGAGCGTGCGGCGGTGCCGTCGCCGTCGACGGTGTCGCCTTTGAGCATCGCGAGGTCATGGATGCCGATGGCGCCCTTCGCTCGCTTGCGGCCCATCGTGGCGTGCAGTTTCTCCTGGAGCTGGATGAGCGAGTCCAGGGCGTCCGCGTCGAGGTCGACGCCCCGGATCACGGCGCCGGTGACGTACGGGCGATCCGCGGGGACGTCGGTGACGTCGATCGCCCACTCCGGGGCGTTGGTGTCCGGGATGTCGACCCCGCGGTCGTCGCCGGCGTGGTAGCGCAGACTGCGCGCGATGCCCTCGACGGAGAGGCGGTCGAGGCGGTCGGCTTCGAACTCAAGCTTGAACTCGCCGTCCTCGGTTTCGCCCTCGTATTCGATGCCGAGCCCGAAGAGGTCCTGGCGGAGCTCGTCGTCGTCCTTGCTGCGGTGGCCGGTGAGCCGGCGGAGTTCGTCGGGGTCGATGTCGACGACGGGCATCAGTACACCACCTCCGCGTTCCGCAGGAACCCAACGTCACACAGCGTCCCGTGGACGTCCCGGATGTCCTCGAAGCCGGTCATCAGCATGAGCAGGCGTTCGAGGGCCAACCCCCACGCCATCACGTCGCCGTCGACGTCCAGCGGGTCGAGCATCTCCGGGCGGAAGATGCCGGAGTTCCCGATCTCGATGAGCTCCCCGGTCTCGGGGTGGCGGCCGAACAGTTCGAAGCTGGGCTCCGTGTAGGGGTTGTACGTGGGCTTGAACTGGAGGTCGTGGATGCCGAACTGGCTGTAGAACTCCCGGAACGTCCCCATGAGGTCCCGCACCGAGAGGTCGTCGGCCAGCACCCAGCCTTCGATCTGGAAGAACTCCAGGAGGTGGGTGGCGTCGAGAGTGTCGTTGCGGTAGGCCTTTTCGACGCTGAAGTAGCGGGCGGGGGCCTCGACGTCCGCGTCCGCGAGGCCGGCGAGGTGGCGGGCGGTGAGGCTCGTCGTGTGTCCGCGGAGCGCGAGCGCACGCGCGAAGTCCTCGTCCCACGGCGAGTGGTAGCCGTCGCCGTCGTCACCGGCTCCCTCGCGGTGCGCGCGTTCGACGCGCTCGACGAGGGCGTCGGGCAGTTCGTCGATCCGCGCGGGGTTCGAGAGCGCGAACCGGTCCCAGTGGTTCCGGGCGGGGTGGTCCTGTGGCATGAACAGGCAGTCGTTGATGTAGAAGTCGGCGTCGACGTGGGGCCCCGCCATCTCCTGGAACCCCATCCCGACGAGGACGTCAGTGACGCGTTCGGCGGCCTGCCGGAGGACGTGTGTCTTGCCGGGCGTGTGGTCGGCGGCGTCGGCGGCGACGTTGTAGTCCGCGAACTCGACGTCCGCCCACTCGCCGGACGCAAGCAACTCGGGGGTGAGCTCGACGACCTCGTCGGTGGCTTCGACGCCGGCCATCAGTTCCGTGACGCCGGCCTCGGTGAGCGTCACTGAGCGCACCGTGCGCTCGCTGACGGTCACGAGATCGCGGCTGGCGAGCTGATCGAGGACGGCGTCGTCGGCGAGGGTGTCGCCGGCGGCGAGCGTGGCGAGGGCGTTCGCTTCGGGATCGTCGTCGGGGTCTGCGTCGGGGTCAGCGGCGAGTGCGCCCGAGTCGATGGTGCCGTATCCCTTCCGGGCGTAGTTCGACAGCGCGATGTCGACTTGGGGGCCGTCGAGTCCGGCAGCGCCGATGACGTGGCCCATCTCGACGGGGGTGTCGTCGGCACCCGCGTCGAGGGCGGCCCGGTAGAGGCGGACCTCCGGGAGTCCGTCCGTGGCGTAGGCGTGGCCTTCGTCGGTGAGCGAGACCGTCGTCGTGGTGGTCTCGGTGACGGCGACCAAGCCCTCGGCTTCGAGGGCGAGGGCCGCGCCGGCGATCGTCTCCGGCGGGTAGTCGGTGTCCGCCGCGAGGGCCTCGATGCGTTGGGGGTCGTCGGTGCTCGCTGCGTCGAGCACCGCGACCTGTTGTGTTGGGAGTTGCATGTCGTGTAGGCGTGCGTGGCAGTCAGTTATCGGTTCCGAACGACAGCGGTCCCCTGTCGGTGGGGCAACGACGCGTTAGGCGTCGAAGAAGAATCCGAACCCTGGATGCGGCGCTGTTTCGGGCCTCATGCATCGGATCTGGGGTTCGGGCACCATGTTCGGGGCGACGGGGGCGGTGGGGAAAAGCGTTCCGTCGGGGGTGGGTTACGCTGGCGGATCGTCGATGGGGCCGAGCCCGAGCGTGCGTTCGGCGGCCGCCGCAACCGCGGGGACGTGGTCGTCCGGGGTGTAGACGCCGAAGCGCCACTGGGCGCGCTGGGAGGCGAGCATGCCGTCGACGAGCGGGCTCTGTTCGTCGAGCCGGCGGGTGTCGCCGTTGACGGTGACCCGGACCGAGGACTCCGGCATCGAGGGCGCGCCGGGCGTGTCGATGACGACGGCGGTGGCGGGGACGCCGGCAGCGTCGGCGACCTGGGATTCGAGGTCGCGGACGGTCCGGTAGTCGGCGGTGGCAACGTCGTCGGGGACGGCGTCGCGTTCGGTCCAGACGGCGCGCTTGTAGAGGTCGCGGTTGCGGATGCGGCGGGCGGCGTCCTGGGTTGCGGGGCAGTCCCGGAGCACGGCGAGGAGGTCGGCGTCGGTGAACCGCGCGAACGTCTCGGCGTCGAGGTCGGTGGTGTCGAGCAGGCGGGCGCTCGCGCGGTCGAGCATCGCGCCCGCGATGCGGGAGACGTGGTGGCGGTAGACGGTGGCGTTCATGAGCGCGCGCCCGACGAGCACGCTCTCGGCGGTGGCGACGTTGCCCTCGGCGAGCACGAGGTCGCCGTCCCGGAACGTGAGCGCGCGCAGCAGCCGACCGTGATCGATGGTGCCGTAGGGGACGCCGGTGTGGTGGGCGTCCCGCACGAGGTAGTCCATGCGATCGACGTCGAGTTCCCCGGCGACGAGTTGGCCGAGTTTGCCGTGTCCGGCGACGAGGGCGGCGACTCGGTCGGGGTCGAGGCCGTGGGCCGCGAGCACGGCACCGGGCTCGCCGTTGGAGACGAGGTGGGCGACGTCGTCGTGGTGGCGGTCGAGGCGGCGCTGGATGATGCCCTCGGTCTGGTGGCCGTAGGGGCCGTGGCCGATGTCGTGGAGGAGGGCGGCGGCACGGACGGTGTCCGCGCGCGTGCCGGAGATGTCGAGGTGGGCGAGCGCGCGGTCGGCGAGGTGGTAGACGCCCAGGGAGTGCTCGAAGCGGGTGTGGTTGGCCGACGGGTAGACGAGGCGGATGGTGGAGAGTTGCTTGATGTGGCGGAGCCGCTGGACGGGTTCGGTGTCGAGCAGCGCCGCCGCGACGCCGTCGGCTTCGATGTAGTCGTGGACGCTGTCCTTGATGGCGCGCATTCGTCCGGGGCGTGGTGGGGCGGCGTCAAAGATGGTTCGACACGGTGTCGAAACGGGCTTGCGTGGACGCCGCATAGCTGTGGGCATGGATCGGCCGCGCATTGCGTTGGTGAACGCCGCACACGAGCCGGGTGAGACGGCGCGGAACTTCCGCCGGGAGTTGGACGCTGAGCTGGTGGAGTTCCACGCGAAGGGCGGGCGGGTACCGGGGCACACGGAGTTCGATGGGGTGGTGGTCACCGGGTCGAAGTCGTCGG
The DNA here is from genome assembly GCF_049705385.1 of Halobacterium sp. MBLA0001. Classification (NCBI taxonomy): domain Archaea; kingdom Methanobacteriati; phylum Methanobacteriota; class Halobacteria; order Halobacteriales; family Halobacteriaceae; genus Halobacterium; species Halobacterium sp. MBLA0001. The sequence continues at coordinate 555,841 of NZ_JBNAMQ010000007.1, read as the reverse complement.
TCTACTGGGACGAGCCGTGGATCGAGGCGCTGTGTGACTACGTCGAGGACGTGCACGCTGCGGGGGTGCCGGTGTTGGGCGTGTGTTTCGGGCATCAGGTGCTCGCCGAGGCGCTTGGGGGGACCGTCGAGGACATGTCGGGGTTCGAGTTGGGGTACCGAACCGTCGAGCGCGTCGCCGACGACCCGCTCTTCGAGGGGCTGCCGGAGTCGATGACCGCGTTCACCACCCACGGCGACGTGGTCACGGAGCTGCCGGCGGCGGCGACGCTGCTGGCGGAGAACGACTACGGCATCCACGCGTTTCGCGTGGGGCAGTCGGTCGGCGTGCAGTTCCACCCGGAGTACGACACGGAGACCGCCGAGCGCATCGCCACCGAGAAGGACGTCTCGGAGGCGCGCCGGGACGCAGTGCTGGCGGGGATCACGCCGGAGGCGTACGCGGCGGCGTGCGAGACCAAGCGGCTGTTCGAGAACTTCACACGGCAGCTCGGGCGGGGCACGGACGGCGGAGCCGAAAACTAGCAGGGTTTTTTTACGCATTGGGTCTGAGTACCACGTATGCTCGACTACGTGGGATTGGAGGCGGACCTCGACAGCGAGGAGCGCTTGATCCGGGACACGGCGCGGGAGTTCGTCGACGAGCACGTGCAGGACGACATCGGCGAGCACTACTTGGACGGGACGTTCCCGACGGAGCTCATCCCGGAGATGGGCGAGATGGGGTTTTACGCGCCGAACCTCGACGGCTACGGGCTGCCGAACGTGTCGGAGACGGCCTACGGCCTCCTGATGCAGGAGTTGGAGGCGTGTGATTCGGGGCTGCGGTCGATGGCGAGCGTCCAGGGGGCGCTCGTGATGTATCCGATTCACGCGTTCGGCAGCGAGGCCCAAAAGGAGCGATGGCTGCCGGCCCTGGGTGCGGGGGAGGCGGTGGGGTGTTTCGGGTTGACCGAGCCCGAACACGGCTCGAACCCGTCGGCGATGGAGACAACGGCGGAGCCGGACGGCGACGAGTACGTCCTGAACGGGTCGAAGACGTGGATCACGAACTCGCCGATCGCGGACGTGGCGGTCGTGTGGGCCAGGGACCACGGCGAGGACGGCACGCCGGTCCGGGGGTTCCTCGTGGAGACGGACCGCGACGGCGTCACCACCAACGAGATCGACGAGAAGCTCTCGCTGCGCGCGTCGATCACCGGCGAGATCAGCCTCCGGAACGTCCGCGTGCCGGCGGAGAGCCGGCTGCCCGGCGTCGAGGGGATGAAGGGGCCGTTGTCCTGTCTGACGCAGGCCCGCTACGGCATCGCGTGGGGGGCGGTGGGTGCGGCCCGCAACTGCTTCGAGACCGCACGGGAGTACGCCACCGACCGCGAGCAGTTCGACCAGCCCATCGGGGGGTTCCAGATGCAACAGGACAAGCTCGCGGAGATGGCGACACAGATCACCACGAGTCAGTTGCTCGCCCACCGGCTGGCCGGGCTCAAGGAGCGCGGTGACCTCCGGCCACAGCACGTTTCGATGGCCAAGCGCAACAACGTCCGGATGGCCCGCGATCAGGCGCGTGTCGCCCGCGAGATGCTGGGCGGGAACGGCATCACGACGGATTACCCGCCGATGCGCCACATGGCGAACATGGAGACCGTCTACACGTACGAGGGCACCCACGACATCCACACGCTGATTCTCGGCGAGGACCTCACGGGCATGCAGGCCTACCAGTAGGCGCGATCAGTCCCGCGCCGGCGGGTCGTCGCGCACGATGTTGCCGAGCAGCGCCCGGCGGTCAGCGCCCGCTCGGTAGAGGCGTTCCCGAAGCGATGCGTACCCGGGCACCGAGCCGAGCGCGCCGAACACCGGCTGGAGCGCCGGGACGTCGTGGACGAGCGTGCGCTCGATGGCTTCCCCACAGGAGTAGACGGCGTCGTCGGTGAGCAGGTGCGCGCAGTTCTCGTAGTCCTCGGGCAGCCGCGCGCGCTGGTCGGGGGACAGCTCGGTGAATCCGACGAGGGCCACGTCGCCGTGGCGGGACGCGACGTTCGCGCACCACGTGCAGAACCCGCAGTCGTCGTCGAACACCAGCCGCGGTGGGTGGTCGTGTGTCGGTGCCATGGGTGGTTAGTCGAACCGCCCCGTGATCGTGCCACACGACTCACAGACCGTGTGGATCTCGTCGCGGGCGTCCGCGAGCGTGATTTCCTGGGTGGTTTCGCCCCCGCAGTCGGGGCACTCGCGGAGCGTTTCCGTGTCGCCGGCGTCCTGTGGAGCGCCGACGGCGAGCGCGCGCACCCGTTCGTCGCCCTCGTTGACGCCGCGCTGGAATTCGCCGGGCCCGAAGCGCGCGAGTTCGCCCGCGGAGACGGCGACGTCGCCGTCGAGCGTGCGGAACGTGACCGTGCCGGCGAGCACGTAGAACACTTCTTCCTGGGCGGCGTGGGCGTGGAAGCCGTAGGAGAAGCTGTCGCCGGGCGCGAGCTCGTAGACGTTCATCGCGGCGTCCGAGAGGCCGAGCGCGTCCGTCAGCGGGAGGCTGCGGGCGGCCGGGCCCATCCGGGAGTCGAGGTCGTCGAGGCGCACTGTCCGCATACGCGGGAGTGGGGGTGTCACGCGCATAAGCCTGCGGGGTCGGTGGCGTGTCGCCCGAGGGATTCATACCGGCTGCGGCCCCAGCGTGGGTATGGCAATCGACCCGCAGTTCACGGAGAACCGAGCGCAAGTAGACACCCACAAGGGACACGACGTCTGGGGGCCGGTCGAGGAACCCGAGAAGCTCGGGGTGCACGGCACCCACGTGGCGGTTGACTTCGACATCTGCCTGGCGGACGGGGCGTGCCTGGAGGACTGCCCCGTGGACGTCTTCGAATGGGTGGAGACGCCCGACCACCCCGAAAGCGAGCGGAAAGCCGACCCGGCGAACGAGACGCAATGCATCGATTGTATGCTCTGCGTGGACGTGTGTCCGGTGGACGCGATCGACGTCGATGCCGGGCGCGCCTAGGGCGGGGTTACGACCGCTCGATCTCGAGTTGGTCGCGGAGCTGCTGGAGCGCGTCGCTGTCGGAGATGTCTTCCAGGCGCTGTTGGAAGTGCTGCTCGCAGACGCCGACTTTGAGGCCGCTTTTCTCGACGGTGAGGTCGGCGTCCCGGTCGCAGTAGTGACACTGCATGAAGGATCGTTGGGGCTGGAGCCACCTGAACCCCACGACAGTGACACGACTAGCGGGTGTTAGCCGGCGAGGCGTGTGCGGACGGCGGCGTAGGCGTCGCGGTCGAGGCCGGCGGTGCCGAGCGTGTGGTCGTGGGCGTCGGTGCCGCCGGTGGGGATGAGGTCGTGGGTGTCGATGGCGTCGGCGACGAGTGCAGCGCCGTCGTCGGGGGCGGTGCCGACAGGGCGGTCGTAGGGGTAGTGGGCTTCGACGGCGTCGAGGGCCGCACAGAGCGCAAGCGCGTGCTGTGGGTCGTCGTATCGAAGCGGGTGCGCGAGGCCGACGAGGCCGCAGGCGTCGGTGAGGAGGTCGACGCCGGTCTCGAAGTCGGGGACGTCGCGGGCGACAAAGCAGGGGCCGTCGTTGCCGATGAGGCTGTCGAAGACGGCGTCCATGGTGTCGTAGTCGGTGTCGGGGTGGGCGGTGATGGCGCGCGCGATGTGGGGGCGGCCGAGGCCGGGCCGCGGTTCCAGCGGGAGTGAGACGCCGAGTCTGGCTTCGACGCGGTCGATGATGCGGCGGCCGCGGTCGCGGCGGTCGCGCTGGATGCGGTCGCATTCGGCGGTGAGGGCGTCGGTGCCGTGGACGCCGTAGCCGAGGAGGTCGACGCGTTGGGGGCCGGTGTCGACGCGGAGTTCGATCCCGTGGATGACAGTGATGTCGTCGCGGACGGTGACCGGGGCGTCGAGGGCGGGGTGGAGGCGGTCGTGGTCGGTGATCGCGACGGCGGTGACGCCCGCGTCGTGGGCGGCGTCGGGGACGGCGTCGATGGTGAGTGTGCCATCGGAGTTGGTGGTGTGGACGTGGAGATCCGCGTGAACCATACGGATAGGCGGTGGGCGCGGCACCTAAACGTCGTGGTCGGTGCAGCGGACGAACGTTCATGATCGACCACCCAGAATACTCTTGTGGAGCGAGCCCGACGTGTACAATCATGACGTTCAAACAGGCCGCGGACGTATTGCACGCACAGGAGTATCCGGCCAGCGCGTCGGCGATCGCGGCCGCGTGTGGGGACGTGGAACTGGAGTCCGCCGGCGGGGAGGATCTCAGGACGGTGATCGCGCGCACCGGCGTGGACGAGTTCGCGTCCGCCACCGAGGCGACGTTTGCGGTGTATGGGGCGCTGCCGGCGGCGGCGGTCGGCAGGATCGGGTACACCGACCGTGACCCGGATCCGATGGGCGTTGAGGGCAGCGATCCGGTCTCGTTTTGAGCAGTGTGACAACACACCGCAATGACCGATAGTTTGAAATGTGAGAGCGAAGAACTACCGTGTACACATTTACCATGTCAATGGGTGCCTACGACGAGGCGGAACACGAGCGCAGGGAGGCGAAACATAGCGTCGACGTCTCCGCGGACGACGACGAGCGGGCGGCGTACGACGGCGACGTGGAGTTCACCACCGACGAGTCGACCGAGGAGTTGCTCGCGCAGTTCAAAGCGATGAGCGACTAGTTCCTGAGGACGGACAGCGAGACGGTGGTCACGACGATGACCGCGACGACGTGACCGGCGACGGCGAAGACCAGCAGCGGATGCCCCCAGACGAACGGGAGCAGGACCGCTTGGGCGGTTCCGAACCCGAGCGTGCGTTTGTCCACACCGGCCATGCGGGAGGCGGTGGCGGGCTGGAGGGATTGGGTGAGCGACCGCCACAGCGCGACGACGGCGGCCCACCAGCCGGTCCCGATGCGGTAACACACGTCCCAAAGCACGAGCAACGCGAGTGCCGACGGGATCACTGGGGGTTGCTCGCCGAGCAGGCCGGCGACCAGCGTCGCGCCGTCGCGGGGGTCCCAGACGAACAGGTACGTCATGAGGAGCACGTACGACACCACGCCGAGGACGACTTCGATGCTGGACGCGAACAGCAGTTGGCGGTATCTGGCGGGGACACCCGGGCCGCGGGCGCGGGCACCGATGTCGAGCATGAACGCGCTGCCGGCGGCCGCCACCAGCACGGCGGCCGTGCCGGGGAGGATCGCGCCGGGGAGGTCGTAGACGGCGGCGGTCACGAGGACGCCGACTTCGAACAGCACGAACTGGATGAGGACCGCCAGCCGGTCTGAGATGTCGATCCCGGGGATGGCACCGACGATGCTCTCGTACACCCAGGTTTCGCCGTAGACGCCGCCGGCGGCGTGGGCGGTGGATGTGGGTTCCTGGTAGTCGCTGGGCGGGGGGTCGCGGGAGTCACTCATCGGCGGCCACCCCGCGCTCGCGCAGCGCGTTCGCGGCGGCGTCGTCGAACGGCGTCAGCGACACGTCGACGAGGTCCTGGATGCGGTCGTCGGTGACCACGACCGGATGTTTGAGGCCGTGGATCAGGGGATGGGCGACGCTCCGGGGCACGTCGGTCACGAGGTCAACCCAGTACGTCGAGAGCGTCGGCGTCAACACTGGCACGGGAACGAGCAAGAGGCGCTGCCCCGCAAGTGTGGCGGTTCGTTCGAGCATCGACTTGTACGAGAGCACGTCGGGGCCGCCGATCTCGTACGTGTTGCCGGCGGTCGCCGGCGTTTCGAGCACGCCACGCAGGTACGCGATCACGTCCGCGACGGCGATGGGCTGGCAGGGCGTCTGCACCCACTTGGGCGTGATCATCACGGGGAGGCGGTCGACGAGCTGGAACACCAACTCGAAGCTAGCGCTGCCCGCACCCACGACGACGGCTGCGCGAAGCGTCGTGAGGTCGAAGGCCGCACCGGCGAGCACGGCTTCGACTTCGCGGCGTGATTCGAGGTGATCCGAGAGGTCGGTGCCCTCCTCGCCGAGGCCGCCGAGGTAGATCACGCGGTCGACCCCCGCGGCGTCGGCGGCGGCGGCGAAGTTGCGGGCGGCGCGGCGGTCGCGCTCCGCGAAGTCGTCGCCGGCGCGCATCGAATGCACGAGATAGTAGGCGGTGTCGATGCCGTCGAAGACGCCCGCCAGCGACGCGGGGTCGAGCAGGTCGCCCTCGGCCACGTCGACGCTGGTGTCGGGGTCGTAGCCGTCGGCGTCGCGGACGAGCGCCCGGATGTCGTAGCCGGCACCGGCCAGTGCCGGGGTGAGGCGGCCGCCGATGAACCCGGTCGCTGCCGTGACAAGAACTCCCATAGGTTCGATTGGGGCGTCACCTGGTTAAGTGTTCAGCCGGCTGACTGGTGGTCTCACCAGTGATATATAGCACACACAGTCCTATGGAGGGATGGCAGCCACCACGTAGCCATATTATAAACGGGTTTACTGGTTCCGGGTGGCATTCCAAGCGATGCACTCAGACCCAGACGACGGGGCCAGCGGACCAGTGTCTCGGCGAGCGTTCGTGGCCGCAACCGGTACTGCGGGTGTCGCGGCGCTTGCCGGCTGCGCCAACAGCACCGACGGCAGCGGGGGCGACGGCACGGAGGCGGCCAGCCAGGACGGCGACGAGACGGCAAGCCAGTCCAGCCAGCTCGACACCAGCGTGTTGACCGGTGACGGCTCCTCGACGGTATTCCCGATCACTAACGAGGGATCGAGCTACTGGAACTCGAACCCCGAGGCCGGCGACGAGGATTACTGGCCCGAGGAGTGGGCCAGCGAGTACGACACGGAGATGCGGCTCGCTGATTATTTCGCGTCGGAGTACGGCTACGAGGCCGGTGGGGAACGGTCGAGCCCGCCGTTCCGGGTGAGCATCGCGTTGAGCCACTCCGGCACCGGCATCGAGGGCGTCATGGAGGACCGCGTCGATATCGGTGACGCGTCGGCGTCCGCCGCCGACGAGCTGCCGGACGCGGACAGCGACACCCTGGATGGGTTCGTCGACCACGTCGTGGGCGTCGACGGGCAGCCGATCGTTGCCAGCCGTGAGGTCGTTGACAGCGGCGTCGAAACCATCACCATCGAGGAGTTGCGCGGGATCTACCGCCAGGAGATCACGAACTGGTCGGAGCTGGGCGGCCCGGACCGCGACATCCTGGCGCTGGGGCGCGCCCAGGGGTCGGGCACGGACACGTCGTTCCGGGCGAACGTCTTCGGCGATCCCGAGGCGGCGATCAGTCCCGACCAGCGCTACGGCCAGAACCAGCAACTCCAGCAGGCCATCGGGCAGGCGGACAACGCCATCGGGTACATCGCGTTGGCGTTCGTGCAGCCGGACGGCGACACCCCGCCGCTTGACCTGGAGATCGACGGGACGACGTACGCCTACGGGGAGAACCTGGGCGCCGAGGAGTACCCGTTGTCGCGTGACCTCCACGCGTACACGTGGCAGGACACCTCGCGGAAGGAGGCCGCGTTCATCAACTTCCTGTTGAGCGAGTTCGGCCAGGAGAAGTTCGTGACGAGCAACGACTACTTCGCGTTGCCCGAGTCCCGGCTGTCGACGGAGCGCGAGAAGGTCGCGGCGTCGAACTACCAGACGTGAACCGGAGCGGCCGGCACGGCACGGCGGCTCGGAGGCGCCAGCCATGATGCGGCGCGTCAAGCGGACCGTGGCGGCCCGCGTCACGGATCCGGTTGTGGGTGTGGCGCGGTCGGCGCGCGAGTACCGCTCCCGGACCGGTGACACGGCCGTTGCCGTGCAGGCCGTGATCTGCGGGTCGCTGGGGGCGGCGTTCGTGGCGTTCCTGGTGGGATCGCAGTGGACCGTCTTCCCGGCGGGCGTGTTCCTGGCGACGACAGTCGTGGGGTGGCGACGCGAGCAGGCCGCCACCGGCAAGGCGGTGACGTTTCTGATGACGGTCGGAACCGTCGGCGTGTTGGCGTTGATCGTTGCGTTCTTACTCGTGCGGTCGGTGCCGGCCGTCGAGCACATGGGCGTTGGGTTGCTGGGGCGCACCGCGGACCCGCTGTGGGCGGCCCGCGACGGCGGCGTGTACTCGCTTGCGCCGATGCTCGTCGGGACCGCGATCACGACGTGCATCGCGACGGTGATCGCGACACCCGTCGGGATCGCGGGCGCAGTGTTCATCAGCGAGATCGCGCCCCCGCGGGTGCGTGACGTGGTGAAGCCCGGGATCGAGTTGATGGCGGGGATCCCGTCGATCACGTACGGGTTCATCGGGTTGACGGTGTTGAACCAGTATTTCTACGCGGAGTTCCGCACGCCGACGATCGGGTCGTATCTCGCCGCGGGCGCGATGATCGGCGTGATGGCGTTGCCGACGGTCGTCACCATCTCCGAGGACGCGCTGGCTGCGGTCCCGGAGTCGGTCAAAAGCGGGGCGCTGGCGATGGGGTCGACGCCGTGGCAGACGACCAAGAGCGTGACACTGCCGGCGGGGTTGTCGGGGGTGTCCGCGGGCGTGCTGTTGGGTGTCGGACGTGCCATGGGGGAGACGATGGCGGCGACGGTGATGCTCACGCACACGAAGGGGTTCCCGTCGCCGGTGTTCGACGTGTTCTCACAGTACGGGGAGACGCTGACGACGGTCATCGCCTTCGAGGGGGGGAACGCCAGCGGCGTCCACATGAGTGCGCTGTTCGCCGGTGGCGTCGTGTTGTTCGTGACCGTGATGGCGTTGAGCGTCGGGTCACAGTACGTCGAGTGGCGGATGCACCGCAAGCTCGGGGGTGAGACCTGATGGGGACCGCGACGAAGACCCAACTGGCCACCGGAGAGTCGGTGGTGGGTGCGGTCACCTCGCGCACCGTGCTCGGGGTGACGGCTGCGACCGTCGTCCTGGCCGTGGCGTGTCTCATGCAGTGGGTTGCGCCCGGCGGGGCTGTGGTCGGGATCCCGGTCGCCACGCTGTTGGGCGGCGGGCTGGCCGTCGCTGGCTGCGGGATCGCGGTGTTGGGCGCCGGGTCGCGGCTCGAATACATCGAAACCACGCCCTCCCGTGCGACCAGTCTGGCCGCCGGCTGTGTCGTCGGCATGCTGTGGGCGGTCAGCGGTGGGGTCGCCACGACGGTCGCCGTCGGCGGTGGGGACGCGTGGCTGCCCGTCGCCGTGGTGGGTGGCGTGGCGGGGGCGCTGGCGACCGTGTTGCCCCGCGAGGACGCCGGTGCGACGCTGCCGGCCGCGGCCGTGATCGTGGGGTGGGGCGGTGCGATCGCGGCCAGCGGCGGCGGTGGTGGCTGGACGTGGGCACCGGCGTGGTCGTCGGCGGTGTTCCCGGGCACGGAGATCGTGCCGGTGGTGGCTGTCGGCGGTGCGTTGCTGGCGGCGTGGAGCGGCGCGAGCGCACACGCTGGCTTCGGCGCTGAGGGGCGGCAAGCGGGGGCGTACGCGCTGGTCGGTGCGGTGGTCGTCGGGACGCTTTCCGTGTTGGTGTTGCTCGTCGGGTTCGTCGTGTCGAAGGGGATAACGCCCGTGTTGACGGGCGCGAGCCTGACCGGTGGCACGCTCGGGCTGCCGTTCGTCGACGCCGCCGTGCCGTGGCCGACGCTGCCGTTCGTGACCAACCAGACCGGCGGCCTCTACGTCACCATTCCGGGGGTGTTCCCGGCGCTCGTGGGCACTCTCTGGCTGGTGTTCGGTGCGATCGTGGCCGCGGTGCCGTTGGGCATCGGGGCGGCGGTGTTCCTCACCGAGTACGCCGAGCGCGGTCGGTTCACGCAACTCGTCGAGGTCGCCACGAACGGGTTGTGGAGCACGCCCAGCATCGTGTTCGGCCTGTTCGGGTTGGCGTTCCTGGTGCCGCGGCTCAGCGGCGGGAACTCGATCCTGGTCGGCCAGCTGGTGTTGGGGTGTATGCTGTTGCCGCTGGTGTTGCTGACCTGTCGGGAGGCGCTGCTGGCGGTGCCCGACGCGCACCGCGACGCCAGCGCCGCGCTGGGCGTGACGAAATGGCAGACGATCCGGAGCGTCGTCGTGCCGGCTGCGATGCCGGGCACGATCACGGGCGTGATCCTCGGGGTGGGGCGCATCGCGGGCGAGACCGCGCCGCTGTTGTTGGTGTTCGGTGGGGCACCGTACCCGTCGAACACGCCGGACGTGCTGGGCAGCTTCTCGCTGACGGCCCAGCCGCCGTTCGTGACCAACGACGCGCTGTTGGCGCCCGCCAGCGCGCTCCCCTACCAGCTGTACACGACGATCACCGCGGGCGTGTTCCCCAAAGACGAGTTCACCACGGCGGCGTTCGGCTGGGGGACTGCACTGGTCTTGCTGGCGGTAGTGATCGGGTTGTACGCGGTCGGCATCGCCAGCCGTCGGTACTTCAGGAGGAAGCTACATCATGAGTGACACACCACAATCGGAGCCACGACGCAGCGACGACCGTTCGGGAGCCGACGACGCCACCGCGGCGGCGGCGGGCAGCACAGACGCAGCCGCGGCCGCCGTCTCGTCGAAGACGGGCGGTATCGCGGGCCCGCCTGGCGGGCCCGGTGAGGTCGACGGCGACGAACCGGCGGTCGCCAGAACGGTCGGCGAGAGCGACGAACAGTTGCAGGACGCGTGGACCGACTACGAGTTCGACGGGGACGCGAAGGTCAGCGTGTCCGACCTGGATACGTACTACGGCGAGGAGCGGGCGTTGGAGTCGGTCTCCCTGGACATCCCCGCCGAGAGCGTGACCGCGCTCATCGGGCCGTCGGGCTGCGGGAAGTCGACGTTCCTGCGGTGTTTGAACCGCATGAACGACCGGATCAGGGGGGCGCGCGTCGAAGGGAGGGTGGCTCTCGACGACAGGGACGTCTACGGTGACGGCGTGAGCCTCGTGGAGCTGCGCCGGCAGGTGGGGATGGTGTTCCAGGAGCCCAACCCGTTCCCGAAGTCGATCAGGGACAACATCTCCTACGGGCCCCGGAAGCATGGTGACCTCGAAACGGGGCTGCTTGCGCGGCTGCTCGGGCGCGACGACCGGGACGCGGAGCGCGACCTCGTCGAGCGGGCGCTGCGGCGCGCGGCGCTGTGGGACGAGGTCAACGACCGCCTGGGCGACAACGCGTTGGGGCTGTCCGGGGGCCAACAGCAGCGCCTCTGTATCGCGCGGTGTCTGGCCGTCGATCCGGACGTGATCCTGATGGACGAGCCGGCGTCGGCCCTGGATCCGGTGGCGACGGCGAAGATCGAGGACCTCATCGAGGAGCTCGCCGAGGAGTACACCGTCGTGGTGGTCACGCACAACATGCAGCAGGCCGCCCGCATCAGCGACCAGACGGCGGTGTTTCTCACCGGCGGGCGGCTCGCGGAGTACGACGCAACCGACGCGATCTTCCAGAACCCCCAGAGCCAGCGCGTCGAGGATTACGTCGCCGGGAAGTTCGGGTAGTCGACGGATGGATCGGTTCAGTTGGCGGCCGCAGCCGGGCGGCCACAGGGCGACCGCTCGCGGCGTCCGGTCGGGGGTGTAGCGCGTGGAAACGCGCAAGATCCAGCAGGTTGGCGGCGGCACGTACACGGTGTCGCTGCCGGGGTGGTGGGCCACCGAGCACGGCGTGAGCGCGGGCGACACGGCGTATCTCTACCCACACAGCGACGGCTCGCTCGTCGTGCGGTGGGGCGAGGCGGCCGACAGCCCGCTGGCGTCGACCCGTGTGCCGGTGCCGTCGGACGCTCCGCCACGGGCGGCGGCGGAGGCGTTGGACGCCGCGTACGTCGCCGGGTTCGAGGAGATCGACGTGAGTGGGGTGGCGGCGTCGCCGCCGCCGGCGGCGGAGGTGGCGGTGTCGGCACCGCAGTCGGCCCGTGGTGACGGCGACGGGAGTGGCACTGCTGGCCCGACAGCCGCCCAGCGGGACGCAGTGATCGACCGGGCGCGCACCCTCCCCGGGGTTGACGTGGCTGCGTCGTCGGCCGACCACGTGGCTGTCCGGGGGCTGTTTGACGCGGCTGACGTCTCCATCCGGCGGTCGCTCATGCGGCTGCGGTTCAACGCGTTGGCGGCCCACGAGGCCGCGATCGACGCCGTCACGGCGTCCGGCGGCGGCGTGGTCGAGCGCGTGGAAGACCGGTGCCATACGGCCGATCGGACCGTGCGGCTGATCGAGCGGTACGGGAACCGCGGGCTGGCACAGCGGTCGACGCTGGACGCGCTTGCGGTGTCACGGCCCCAGGTGGCCGGCTGCGTGGCGGCGGCGCGGGCGCTGGAGCGCGCCACTGCTCGCGCGGGCGACGTTGCGGCGGTCGGGGAGCGCGCCGCCGGGAGCCTGGACGACGACGTTGCGCGGGTGCTCCGTGGGGTGAGCGAGGACGCGTGTGCGAGCGTGGACGCTGCGACGGACGCGCTCGTGGAGGCGGTCGGCGGGTCGAGCCGGGTGCCGAGCGCGCACGACGCGCGCCGACAGTGTGCGCGCGTCCGCCGGGTCGCCGACTGCGTGGAGCGCGCGGCGCTCGACGACGACGCGGCCGCGATGCGAACGCCGAGCACGGCGGCTGTGGCAGTCCGAGCGCTTGACGGGCTGGTGGGGACCGCGGACTGCGGTGCGGCCATCGCTGCGGTCGCGCTCCGGATGGCCGTGGGCGCACAGCGGTAGCGGCGGCGAACCTGGTATCCCTCCGGCACGCGAAGGCAGCGTATGAGCGAGGCCTGTGACGCCTGCGGCGACGACGTGCGGCTGGCCGGCGGCATCGCGAACATCTGGGCGAGCGAGCCGGTCCGCACGGGCGGCATGACGCTGGAGTTCGACGACGGCACGGAGCACTTCCTGTGTTTCGACTGTATCGAGGCGCTGCCCGACGCGCCGACGGCCGCGGACGTGGAGGCGCTGAAGGGATGAGGTTTTCCGCGCGGCAGCCCTCGCGTCGTGCGTGCAACCGGGTCGCGTCGTCGAAGAGTTCCCCGCGCCGGAGTTCCGGGGCGCCCAGCGGCAGGCGCTGGCGGACATCCAGGCGGCGTTCGACGCCGGCAACGACGTGGTGTTGGTGCGGGCACCCACTGGCAGCGGCAAGAGCCTGCTCGCGCGGGCCATCATGGGGTGTGCGCGGCGGGCCGCCGACGCCGACCCCAGCGACGCCGTGGGGGCCTACTACACCACGCCGCAGGTGAGCCAGCTCGACGACGTGGCCGCCGACGACCTGCTGGAGGAGTTCAAGCTCATCCGGGGGAAGTCGAACTACACGTGCATCCTCCCCGGCGAGGAGGCGACGCCCGTGGACCGCGCGCCGTGCGCCCGCGAGCGCGGCTACGACTGCGCGGTGAAACACCGGTGTCCGTACTTCGCGGACCGCGCCATCGCGTCCTCGCGGGCGTTCGCCGCGATGACGCTGGCGTACTTCATGCGCACCGCCGGGTCGGAGGTGTTCCGGAAGCGCGACGTGTGTGTCATCGACGAAGCCCACGGGCTCGCCGAGTGGGCGGAGATGTACGCGACCATCGACCTCGACGAGCAGCGGGTGCCCGTCTGGGAGGACGTCCGGGTTCCGAGCGGCCTCGACGGCGACCCCGAGCGGACGGCTGATTTCGCCGACCACCTCCAGGGGGTCTGTGAGGGCGTGAAAGACGAGCTGCTCGGGCAGGACGAGCTCACCACGGAGGCGGTGGCGCGCCGGGACCGCTTGCAGGAGCTCATCGCCGAGTTGGACTGGTTCATCGAGGACTACCGGGACCCCGAATCGGCGACGACGTGGGTTGTCGACGCCGACGAGGAGGGAGTTACGATCAAACCCATGGACCCCGAGCGGTATCTGTCGCACACGGTCTGGGACCGCGCGAACAAGCACGCGTTGCTGTCGGCGACGATCCTGAACAAGGCGGCGTTCTGTCGGAGCGTCGGCCTCGATCCGTCGACCGTCGCGCTGGTCGACGTCGAGCACACGTTCCCCGTGGCGAACCGGCCGCTGTACGACGTGACCCAGGGGAAGATGACCTACGAGAACCGCGCGCAGACGCTGCCGAAGCTGGCGGACACCGTCGTCCGCGTGATGGCGACCCACCCCGACGAGAAGGGCATCGTTCACGCCCACAGCTACGACATCGCGGAGAACCTGGCGGCGCGTCTCGCGGACGCCGGTGTCGGCGACCGCGTGCGCACCCACGACGCCGACACCCGGGATGCCGAACTGGAGCGCTGGAAGGCAAGCGACGACCCCGAGGTGTTCGTCGCCGTGAAAATGGAGGAAGCCCTGGATCTGGCCCACGACCTGGGGCGCTGGCAGGTGCTGTGCAAGGCGCCGTTTCTGAACACGAACGACTCCCGGGTGGCCGCCCGTCTCGCGGACGGCCAGTGGGCGTGGTACTACCGGACGGCGCTGCAGACGATCATTCAGGCCTGCGGCCGGGTGGTGCGTGCGCCCGACGACTACGGCGCGACCTACATCGCGGATTCGAGCGTTCTGGACGTCTTCGAGCGCGCCCGTGGGGACATGCCGCCGTGGTTCGCGGCGCAGGTGGACGCGATGACGACGCCCGACCTCGCCGAGCCGGACCCGGCGGCCGCGCTGGGGGAGACGACTGCCGGCGTCGAGCAGGTCGAGGCCGCCACCCGTTCAACGGACACCGGTGGCCGCGGGTCGACCGGCGAGACACAGCCCGATCGGACGGCGAGCCGCGACGACCGGGACAGCGAGGGGTCGCCGGTCGCGGACGTCTGGAACACCGAGTGATCAGAGCAGCGAGACGGCGTACGCGACCGACGACCCGAGCAGCAGGATCGTGAGGACGATCGCGCGGTACTGGTTGCGGTCCATGCACACACCTGTTGCCGGCGACGGGTAGGCGTACCGGTGGGCTTTCGTCGGAGCCACGTGAACGCGGCGGTGTGCTCCGAACACGACTGCTCGGTGTTGGACTGCTCGCGTCCGGGTTGCTGCACCTGTTCGGCGCGAACCGGCTGCTCGACTGGGCGGCGACGGCCTACGACGTCGGCCTGGACGCGGAGTTCACGCCCGGGCCGACGACGGCGTGGCGGGTGCGGGGGGTCGGGGTGGCGTCGCTGCTGGCGGGCGCACACCTCGCGTACCACGGGCGTGTGGTTCCGAGAAACGACGGCGACTAGGGAACGCGGGCGTCGATGACGACGTGGAAGACGCCTTCGCTGTGTGATTTGACGCGCCGCGTGTCCAACACCGTGGGGGCGGGGCGGCCGGCGCGCTGGCAGCCGGCGCGGAGCCGCGAGAGCGGGCGCTCCCAGAGTTCCGCCTCCGGAACCGCGCTGTGGGCGTGGAGGACGCCGCCGGAAACGAGGTTGTCGAGGGCCGCGTCCAGATAGCCGGGGGTGGACGCGGCGTCGCCGACGGGACCGCCGCCGAGCGCGTCGTAATACCCCATGACGATCCGGTCGGCGGGCGCGTCGACCTCGCGGCAGTCCCCGAGGATGGTGTCGAGCGTCTCGGCGACGTCGTTGAGTTGGGCGTTCTCCGCCAGGAAGCGGAACGCGGTGGGGTTTTTCTCGACGGCGGTGACGGTCGCGCCGGCGCGGGCCATCGGGAGCGCGAAGTAGCCGACGCCCGCGAACATGTCCAGCACGCGCTCGCCGGGGCCGGTGGCGTCGCCCATGCGTGCGCGTTCGGCCTTGTTCCCCGGCGAGAACATGATAGCAGCGAGATCCAGCGCGTACCGAGTGCCGTGCTCGACGTGGACGGTTTCGGTGTCGCCGTCCCCGGCGACGACCGAGACGTCCGGGGTCCGGTGTTCGCCGGCGACGCCGTCGCCGCGATCGAGGACGGTGTCGGCTTCGCGGTGGAGCTCCAGCAGCGCGGCCCCGACCTCACCGGGCCGGGGGCAGTCGGTGAAGTCCGCCAGGATCACGCTGCCGAGGACCGCCCACGACGAGGGGGCGCGCTCGCGCTCGGCGGCCGACCAGCCGCGCTCGCGCAGGCGGTCGCCGAGGTCGGGGGCGCGAGGATCGGGGTCTGCTTGGGCGATGGCGCGCTCGAAGGCGATGCTGGCTGGTTCCTCGGTGACCGGGAGTTCGACGTGGTCGGCGTCGTGTTCTCGGACTTTCCGGCGGTCGTCGTAGACGCCTTCGTCCTCCAGCCCGTCGATAGCGCGCTGGCTGTCGGGTTTCGGGACGACGACGGCGAGGCTACGCATCGGGGAGGACGTGGAGACCCGCGCGGGATTTGAGCGCCGGGACCGTCGACGCGTCGGGGTCGACGTAGTCGGGGCGGGCCACGGT
Source organism: Halobacterium sp. MBLA0001 (assembly GCF_049705385.1). Lineage (NCBI taxonomy): Archaea > Methanobacteriati > Methanobacteriota > Halobacteria > Halobacteriales > Halobacteriaceae > Halobacterium > Halobacterium sp. MBLA0001. The sequence goes on along the minus strand of NZ_JBNAMQ010000007.1, from coordinate 539,661 downwards.
CTGGGCCTCGTAGGTGTCGGGGTCGAGGATCTGGATGGCCGCGTCGTCTTCGACGGTGACGACCGTCGCCTCGGTGGCGTCCGCGACGGCACCCAGTTTGCGGGCGTCCGGGCTGTCGCCGTCCTCGAAGCTCGCCTCGTAGGGTTCGCCCGTGGTCACGCGAACGCCCTTGAGGTTGCCGTGGTTGGACTGCACGAGCACCGGGCCGCCGTCGTCGGCGGCGATGTCCACGACATCCCCGGGAACGAACTCGGGCAGCCGGACGGCGTAGGTGACGCGGTAGACCTCGTTGCCGTCGTCGTCCTCGGTGATGAGCGTCTCGTGGTCCTCGAAGTCGCCGCCGAACTCCTCGACGAGCTTGCGGGCGAGTTTCAGCCCGATCTTGGTCGTGGAGAGTTTGATGTCGGTGCCGGATTCGGCGTCGCCGATCTCGGTGACGAACGCCTCCCGGTCGCCGGTGGCCTCCATGTCGGCGACGATGCGGTGGGCGAGCTCGGCGGCGCGGTCGGTCTCCTCGCTTGTGGGGTCCCGGCCGACCGCCCGCACCTGCACCGTCGAGGCATAGGACTCCCCGGCGATGCGGCCGCAGCGCTGGCAGGTCTGGCGGCTCACTTTCACCGTGACGGCGACCTGCTCGGTGCGGTGGGTGTCCCGCACGACGCCGGTGAACGTCGCGTGCATCCGGACGGTGTTGTCGTCGAGTTTCTCCGGGCGGACCTCCCAGTCGACGTCCTCGGCCTCAAGATGGACGCCGAGCGCCTCGGTCGTCTCCGCGACGGCGACGTCGACGTAGTCGTCGGCGCCGATGTCCACCCAGCGGTTCCCGCGGTGGACGGCCCCACAGCGGGCACACACCATCACCTCGATGGTGTCGGGGGCGTCCACGAGATCGAACGCCGCGAAGTAGCAGGAGTCGCACAGCGACTGCTCGCGGCGCGTCGCCCCGTCACCGCCGACCGAGTCAACGGGGTCGCCGCACTCGGGGCAGAAACTGCTGCCTGCGTCGGTCATGGGCCGGGATAGCGCTCGCAGGCTGTTAAGTACCCCGTCACGGCGGCGGCCGAGTGCGGCGACCAGTTTCACTTTCAGTGTGCTGTATACGAGACTTTATGCGTGGGGCGGCACAACCAGGAGATACATGCCTGAATCCGATCTCGAAGAGCTGCCCGGCGTCGGCCCGGCAACCGCAGAGAAGCTCCGCGACAACGGCTTTGACGCGTTCCAGAGCCTCGCAGTCGCGAACAGCGCCGAACTCTCGAACACCGCCGACATCGGCGAAAGCACCGCTGCGGACGTCATCCAGGCCGCACGCGAGGCCGCCGACGTGGGCGGCTTCGAAACCGGCGCGACCGTCTTGGAGCGCCGAGAGCAGATCGGGAAGCTCACCTGGAACATCCCCGAAGTCGACGACCTCCTGGGGGGCGGCGTCGAGACCCAGTCGATCACCGAAGTGTACGGCGAGTTCGGCGCGGGGAAATCCCAGGTCACCCACCAGCTCGCGGTGAACGTCCAGCTCCCGACCGAATACGGCGGCCTCCACGGCCGCGCGGTGTTCATCGACTCCGAGGACACCTTCCGCCCCGAGCGCATCGACGACATGGTGCGTGGCCTCTCCGACGAAACACTCCAAGCGGCGATGGAGGCCCACGAGATCGAGGGCAGCACCGACGACGAGGACACCCTCACGGAGCTCGTCGACGCGTTCCTGGACAAGATCCACGTCGCGAAAGGCTTCAACTCCAACCACCAGATGCTGCTGGCGGAGAAGGCCAAGGAGATCGCCAGCGAACACGAGGACGGCGACTGGCCGGTGCGGATGCTCACCGTCGACTCGCTGACCGCGCATTTCCGCGCCGAGTACGTCGGCCGCGGCGAGCTCGCGGACCGACAGCAGAAGCTCAACAAACACCTCCACGACCTCGAAAAAGTCGGGAACCTCTACAACGCCGCGGTGCTGGTCACCAACCAGGTGCAGTCGAACCCGGACGCGTTCTTCGGCGACCCCACGAAACCCATCGGGGGCAACATCCTCGGGCACAAGTCGACGTTCCGGATGTATCTCCGGAAGTCGAAAAACGACAAGCGCATCGTGAAGCTCGTCGACGCGCCGAACCTCGCGGACGGCGAAGCCGTGATGCGGGTACAGGACGAGGGCCTGAAGCCCGAATAAGCGGCCGCGGTCTCAGGCGTCGTCTTCGGTGGTCGTCCGGTCGGCCTCGTCGCCGTCGCCCGTGTAGATCTCCGCGCCGTCCTGGACGACCTTCTCCGAGAGCACCGCACACTTGATGCGCATCGGCGTCACCTCGACGCCGAGCATGTCCAAGATGTCATCCCGGTCGAGGGCGTCGACCTCCGCGAGCGTCATGCCCGGGAGTTCCTCCGAGAGCATGCTGGCGGAGGCCTGACTGATCGCGCAGCCGTCGCCGCGGAACGCCACGTGAGCGATCGTTTCGCCGTCGTCGTCGAGGGCAACGTCGAATTCGAGTTCGTCCCCACACGAGGGGTTGTATCCTTCGTGGGTGAACGACGGCTCGGGGAGCTCGCCCTGGTTGCGGGGGTTGCGGTAGTGATCCAGGATCTGCTGTCGGTACATGTCCGAACCCATGCTCATATTGCTTGCTGGTAGGGCAGAACGGCGTAAAAACGTTCCGTGGCGCTGACCGATCAGGGCGCGAAGATCTGGCGGGCTTCGTCGACCGCCGCAACCAGGGCGTCGACCTCGTCGCGGGTGTTGTAGAGGTAGAACGACGCGCGGGCCGACGCCGGGACGCCGAGGGTGTCGTGCAGCGGCTGCGTGCAGTGGTCGCCGGCACGGATCGCCACGCCGTAGTCGTTCAGGATCGAGGACAGATCGTGGGCGTGGATGCCGTCGACGTTGAACGACACGACCGCGCCGCGGTCGTCGCCCGGCGGGCCGTACACGTCGACGTCGTCGGTCATCGTGAGCTGGTCGTAGGCGTACTCGGTGAGCGCCTCCTCGTGGGCTCGGATGGCGTCCATGCCGATGTCCTGGAGGTAGTCGACGGCTTCGGCGAGCGCGATGCCCTGGGCGATGACCGGGGTCCCGGCTTCGAACTTCCAGGGCGGGTCGTTCCAGGTGGCGTCCTCGTAGGAGACGCGCTCGATCATGTCGCCGCCGTAGAGGAACGGCTCCATCTCCGCGAGCAGGTGGCGCTTGCCGTAGAGGCAGCCGATGCCCGTCGGGCCGAGCATCTTGTGTCCGGAGAACGCGTAGAAGTCGGCGTCGATCTCCTGGACGTCGACAGCGCGGGTCGGCGCGGCCTGCGCGCCGTCGACGAAGATGTAGGCGCCGTGGTCGTGGGCGATGTCCGCGAGCTCGCCCACGGGATTGACCGTGCCCAGAGTGTTCGAGATGTGGACGGCGTTCACGAGGGCGGTGTCGTCGGTGATCATGTCCGCGGCGGCGTCCATGTCGAGGTGGCCGTCGTCGGTGATGGGGATGTATTTCACCTCGGCGCCGGTTTCATCGGCGACCTGCTGCCAGGTCACGAGGCTGGCGTGGTGTTCCATCTGCGTGAGCACGACCTCGTCGCCGGGGCCGAGCTCGTTCAGTCCCCACGCGAACGCCACGAGGTTCTCGGCTTCGGTGGTGTTTTTGGTGAACACCATCTCCTCGCGGTCCTCGCCGCCGACGAACGCGGCGAGCTTGTCGTGGGCGTCCTCGTAGGCGACGGAGGCCTCCTGGCTGAGTTCGTGGAGGCCGCGGTGGACGTTCGAGTTGTACCGCCGGTAGTAGTCCGCGATGGCGTCGACGACTGGCTCAGGGGTGTGTGAGGTGGCGGCGTTGTCGAGGTAGACGAGATCCTCGCCGCCCGCGACCTCCCGTTCGAGGATCGGGAAGTCGGCGCGCACGGCCTCGACGTCTATCGGGCCCTGTTCGGTGGCTTCCATTGAAACGGTGTAGGGAGCCGGGCCACTACTGTCCTTCGGTGGGCCGAAATCCGGCCGCGACTGGGGTGCTCAGAACTGCATGAACTGGGCGTGGACCGTGCCCTCCAGTTCGAGCACGTTGGCAGCCTCGACGTGTCCCGCGTCGATGGCGATGCCGACGGCGGTGTCACCGACCACGTTCCCGATGGTGGCGCGAGCCAGCGCCGCCCGGACGGCGTCTGCGTCGGCGGCCTCGCCGTCGTAGAAGGACTCGGTGACGGTGAACTCGGTGCCGCCGTTGTCGTAGGTCTCCCCGAGCACGTCACGGTCGCAGGCCGCAACCAGCAGCCCCCGGTCGGTGTGTCGCTCCCGCATCACCAACGGCGACGGAGTGGTCATCGCTCGTCGACGAGTTCGCGTTCCTGCTGGCTGCGGATCTCGTCGGCCTGCTCGGCGACCTTCGCGGCCTCCTCGTCGCGGCCGAGTGCCTCGAGCGCGCGGGTTTTCTCCTCGTAGACGTCGGCCTGCTGGAAGCCCAGGCGGATCGCGTTGTCCAGGGCGTCGAGCGCCTGCTCGGGGCGGTCGCGCTCGTTCTCGATGAACCCCAGGTTGTACCACGCCTGTGGCAGGCGCTTGTCCACACGGACCGCCTCCTCGGCGTGCTCGTAGGCCTGTTCGTCCTCGCCGAACTCCCAGAGCGCGTACGCCAGGTTGGTGTGGGCGGCCGCCTCGAAGTCCCCGTCGTCGGCGACGAACAGCGCCTCCCGGTGTGCGCCGACGGCGGCGTCCCACTCCTCGAGCTCGCCGTGCGCGATGCCCTTGTTCACCCAGGCCTCCTGTTCGCGGTTGTCGTCGTCGGTGTACTGGGCGGCGCGCTCGAAGGTGTCGACGGCCTGCTCGTTGCGGTTGATGCCCATGTAGCTCAACCCGACGTCGATGAGTTCGTCGGCGTCGACGGCGTCGTTGTCGAGGGTGCGCTCGTCGAGGGTGTCCGCGACCACGCGGCTGTCCACGGGGTCGACCGTGTCGGGGTCGACGTCCAGTTCCGGCGGGTCGAGGTCGAAGCCCGCGTAGGGGTCGTCGAAGCCCGCGCCCTCGGAGAACTCGTGATCGAGGGCGTCGTCGTCGAGCCCGGCGGCGTCTTCGGGCGCGGGCTCGCCGTCGGCGTCCTCGCTGCGGTCTGTCATACGGCGTGGTTGGCGAGCCGCGGGGTTAAGGCCTCCGCACCCGGCCGCGTGCGTGTGAGCCGCCTGCGCGACGCCGGCCGAGCGCACCGACAGAAGAACAACGTTTTAACGACGGCGGTGGTACTCGCGTCCACTATGGGTAAGAAGTCGAAGGCCTCGAAAAAGCGGCTGGCCAAACTGGAGCGCCAGAACAGCCGCGTCCCCGCGTGGGTCATGATGAAGACGAACCGAGACGTCCAGCGCAACCCGAAGCGCCGCAACTGGCGGCGTAACGACACCGACGAATAATGAGCGCCAGCGAATTCGATGACCGCTTCGTAACGGTGCCGCTGCGTGACGTGACGAAGGTGCCGAGTCACGAGCGCGCCGGCGAAGCGATGAACATCATCCGCCAGCACCTCGCAAAGCAGTTCGCCGTCGACGAGGACGCGGTCCGCCTGGACCCCTCGATCAACGACGCCGTCTGGAGCGAGGGCAACAACAACCCGCCCCGGAAGCTCCGTGTGCACGCGGGGAGCTTCGCCGAGGACGGCGAGACAGTCGTGGAAGCCGACTACGAAGGCTGACAAGCTTGCTACGCGCTGCGTTCCGTGGGTCCGCGTATATCGGCGTGTTCGCTCGCGCCACCGAGAGCTGTGTGCTCGTTCGCCCGGACCTCGACGACGACTTCGTCGACTCGATCGCCGACGAGCTGGGTGTGCCCGCCGTACAGACCACCGTCGGCGGGTCCTCGACTGTCGGGTCGCTGGCAGCGGGGAACAGCAGCGGGCTGCTTGTGAGCAACCGGATCCGGGAGCGGGAGCGCGACCGCATCGAGGCCGCCGGCGTCACCGTCGGCGAGCTTCCCGGCGCGGTCAACGCCGCCGGGAACGTCGTTGTCGCCAACGACGACGGCGCGTACGTCCACAGCGGGCTCTCGGACGACGCCGTCGCGGCCGTCGAGGAGACCCTCGACGTGTCAGCGACGCGGGGCCAGCTCGCGGGCGTCGACACCGTGGGCACGGCCGCCGTCGCGACCACTGACGGCGTGCTCTGTCATCCGAAGGCGACGGACGCGGAGCTGGAGCGCATCGAGGAGACGCTGGGCGTGTACGCCGACGTCGGCACCGTGAACTACGGGGCGCCGCTGGTCGGCTCCGGGCTCGTGGCGGCCGACGACGGCTACCTCGTCGGTGACGACACGACGGGGCCGGAGATCGGCCGGATCGAGGACACGCTCGGCTACATCGAGTAAGAACGCCTTCGTTGCCCACCTGTGCGGTCCTCCACGCGGGAGGCCAGACGCCCGATTGACGGCTTTTTCGTGGCTGCGGTGCTCGCTCAGCGGCGTGGCTGGGAAGGGAAGATACTTCCCCCTTGCTGCCGCAGTGAGTGACATGAGTCTTGGAGGCGGCGGTCAACAGCAGCTACAGCAGTTGTCCCAGGAGATTCAAGCAATCGAGGAGGAGGTCGAGGAGCTCGAAGCCGACGTGGCGTCGCTGCGCCAGGAGCAAACGGAGATCGAGGAGGCCAAAGAGGCCCTCGACGTGCTGGAGACGGGCGCGACCGTGCAGGTGCCGCTGGGCGGCGACGCGTACGTTCGTGCCGAGGTCAAGGACATGGACGAGGTCGTTGTGAGCCTCGGCGGCGGGTACGCCGCGGAGCAGGACAGCGACGCCGCGGCGAGCGTGCTCGACGAGAAGAAGGCCACCATCGACGGCCGCATCGACGACGTGCAGGCCGAGATCGATGACCTCAGCGAGGAGGCCGAGCAGCTCGAACAGCAGGCCCAGCAAGCCCAACAGCAGATGATGCAACAGCAGATGCAGGCCCAACAGCAGCCCCAGGACGGCGAGCAGTAAGGTCAGCATGTTCGACGGGTTGAAGGACAAACTCTCGAATTTTCGGGAGGACGCCGAGGAGGTCGCCGAGGAGAACGCCGAAGAGCTTGCCGACCAGCCGGACGACGAGGCGGCGGACACGGAGGCAGCCGCCGCGGACAGCGCCCCCGAAGACGCGCCGGCGACCGCGGATGCCGCGGCACCGGCGACTGAGCCGGCGGGCGAGCAGCCCGACGCCGACGACGAGGAGTCGTCGGCCGGGTTCGTGAGTCGGGCGGCGTCGATGGCTCGCGGCCGCGTCGTCATCGACGAGGCGGATCTGGAGGCGCCGCTTCGCGAACTGGAGTTCGCGCTCCTGGAGAGCGACGTGGAGATGAGCGTCGTGGAGGAGATCCTGGATCAGATCCGGGGGGATCTCGTCGGCGAGGAGCGGAAGTTCACCGAGTCGACGGACACGCTCATCGAGGACGCGCTGCGTGAGGCGCTGTTGTCGGTGATCGACGTGGGGCAGTTCGATCTCGTGGACGAAATCGAGTCCGCATCGAAGCCGGTGACGATCGTGTTCACGGGCGTCAACGGCGTGGGCAAGACCACGACGATCGCGAAGCTGGCGCGGTACCTCGAATCGGAGGGGTTCTCGTCGGTGCTGGCGAACGGCGACACCTACCGTGCGGGGGCGAACCAGCAGATCGAGGAACACGCCGAGGCGCTCGGCGTGAAATGCATCACCCACGAGCAGGGCGGCGATCCGACGGCGGTCGTCTACGACGCCGTGGAGTACGCGGACGCCAACGGCGTGGACGTCGTGTTGGGTGACACCGCGGGCCGGCTGCACACCTCCGACGACTTGATGAGTCAACTGGAGAAGCTCGACCGGGTCGTCGATCCGGACGTCACGGTGTTCGTCGACGAGGCGGTCGCGGGCCAGGACGCCGTGAATCGCGCCCGCGAGTTCGACGAGGCGTCGGCGGTCGACGGCACGATCCTGACGATGGCGGACGCGGACAGCCAGGGCGGGGCCGCGATCTCCGTGTCCCACGTCACCGGGAAGCCGATCCTCTTTTTGGGAACTGGACAGGCGTACGAGGACTTGGAGCCGTTCGATCCGGACGCGCTCGTCGACGACCTGCTGGCTGCGTCCGACGATTAGGGCGCGTCGGCGGCCGGCGGGTCGGCGTCCACGACGACGAACTCCCGGCGCGTGCCGTGGCGGTTGTGGGCGCGGACTTCGCCGGGCTCCCATGGTGGAACCCCAACGAGGAGCTGCGCGTGGAGGTCGTCGGCGAGGGTGACAGTGTGGTCGCCCTTGGGGTGTGAGACGAACCGGCCGGCGGTCTGGCCGGCGGGGGCGGCGAGGTCGACGCCGAACACGCTGGTGAGCGCGTCGCCGGCGCTGGGGAAATAGAAGTCCGACAGCACTGGTGTGTCGGGGTCGAGGGTGTGTGTCTCGTCGCCGGCGTCGAGATCCCGGGCGGGCGTCGCTGCGAGGCGGACGGACACCGAGTCGGGGTCGGCGTCGGCCGCGAGCTCACAGAGCACGGCAACGAGCGCGCGGGTGGCGTAGACGGGTGGCATGCACGCCCATACGCCCGCCGGCGGGTTGAGCGTTCCCCTAGTCGAGGGTGCCAGCTGCCATACGCGGTGGCGCTGCGTGGAACAAGGCTCTTAGGGGGCGGTCGCGTAGTCGCGACCAATCATGGTACTCGACGACCTTGGGAGCTCGCTGCGGGGCACCTTGGACACGCTCCGCGGGAAGTCCCGCATCTCCGAGGAGGACGTCGACAAGGTCGTCAAGGAGATTCAGCGCTCCTTGCTGCAGGCCGACGTCGACGTGGACCTCGTGATGGATCTCTCCGAGTCGATCACGGAGCGGTCGCTTGAGGAGGAGCCGCCGGGCGGAACGAGCGCCCGCGATCACGTGTTGCGCATCGTCTACGAGGAACTCGTCGGGCTCGTGGGTGATTCGACGCCGATCCCCCTGGAGGAGCAGACGATCATGCTGGCGGGCCTGCAGGGGTCGGGGAAGACGACCACGGCCGCGAAGATGGCGTGGTGGTTCTCGAAGAAGGGGCTGCGGCCGGCGATCGTGCAGACGGACACGTTCCGGCCGGGGGCCTACGAGCAGGCCGCGGAGATGGCCGACCGCGCGGAGGTCGATTTCTACGGGGAGCCGGACAGCGACGATCCCGTGCAGATCGCCCGCGACGGGCTTGCAGCGACGGCGGACGCCGACGTGCATATCGTGGACACGGCGGGCCGCCACGCGCTGGAGGACGACCTCATCGCGGAGATCGAGGAGATCGAGGGCGTCGTCGAGCCGGACCGGAGCCTGCTGGTGTTGGACGCCGCGATCGGGCAGGGCGCCAAACAGCAGGCCCGGCAGTTCGACGCGTCGATCGGCATCGACGGGGTTGCGATCACGAAGCTCGACGGAACCGCGAAGGGCGGCGGGTCGCTGACGGCCGTGAACGAGACCGACTCCACCATCGCGTTCCTGGGCTCCGGGGAGACCGTCCAGGACATCGAGCGCTTCGAGCCGGATTCGTTCATCTCGCGGTTGCTGGGGATGGGGGATCTCAAGCAGCTCACCGAGCGCGTGGAGCGTGCGATGGAGGAAACCCAGGACGACGACGAGGACTGGGACCCCGAGGACCTCATGAAGGGGGAGTTCACCCTCCACGACATGCGAAAGCAGATGCAGGCGATGGACAACATGGGGCCACTGGATCAGGTGATGGACATGATCCCCGGCATGGGGGGTGGGTTGATGGACGAGCTCCCCGACGACGCGATGGACGTCACCCAGGAGCGCATGCGGGGCTTCGAGGTCATCATGGATTCGATGACCGAGGCGGAGATGGCCGACCCGCGCTCGGTGGGGGCGTCACAGATCCGGCGCATCGCGCGCGGGTCCGGGCAGCCCGAGGACCGCGTTCGGGAGCTGCTCGACCAGCACAAGATGATGGCGCAGACGATGCAGCAGTTCCAGGGCATGGGTGACGGGGACATGCAGCGCATGATGTCGAAGATGCAACAGCAGGGCGGTGGCGGCGGTGGCGGGTTCGGCGGCATGTTCTGAGGCGGCGTGCGTCCGGGTTTTTATACGCGCGGGCCTCGATTCGGGGAGTATGAGCGTTCGGCGCGTGGCTGCCACCGCCTACCGTGAGGCCGCGCCAGCGCTGGCGGCAAGCGTCCTGGGCGGGCTGTTTGCGGGCGCGGTCCTGGGCGGGATGCGTGCGCAACTGGAGGCCGTCGACGGGCTGCTTGTGGTGGTGCCGGCGTTGCTGGCGACACGGGGGAACGTGTACGCGTCGTTCGGCGCGCGCCTGGCCACCGGCCTCCACCAGGGCATCATCGAGCCACACGTCGCCGCCGGGGACCGGCGACTGCGGGCGGCCGTCGGGGCAGCGATGGGGAACGGCCTGCTTGCGAGCGGGTTCGCGGCCGCCGTCGCGTTCGGCGTGCTGACGGCGCTTGGGCGGCCGGTGGCTGGGCTGGCGACGCTGGTCGGGGTTGCGCTCGTCGCGGGGTTGTTGTCCGGCGTGGCGCTCACGGGCGCGGTGGTAGCGGTCGTGTTCGCGGGGTATCGGCGCGGCTACAACCCGGACACGCTGGTCGGGCCGCTGGTGACGACCACCGGGGACCTGTTCGGGTTGGCGTTCCTAGTGCTTGCGGTGCGGCTGATCGTGGGGGGTGTGTGAGTGCCCCGGACGTGGTCGGTGCGGGCGATCACGCGTGCCACCCTCCCGATCCTGCTCGCGCTGACGGTCGTGGAGGTCGGCAGCGGGCTCGTGCTCGGAACGTTTGAGGCGACGCTGCTGCAGTATCCGTCGCTGCTGGTGTTGGTGCCGGTGACGATCGGGACGGCTGGGAACCTCGGGAGCATTCTGGCGTCCCGGCTGTCGACGGCGTTCCACTTGGGGACGCTGTCGTTCGATCCCGGCGACGACGACCTGGCGGGGAACGTCGTTGCGACCGTGATGCTGGCGATCACGGTGTTCCCCGTGGTGGGCGCTGGCGCGTGGGGGGTGGCAGCGGCCACCGGCAGCGTTCGCCTCCCGGTGGGCGTTGTCATCGCCGTGGCGGCGGTGGCGGGCGCGTCGCTTGCGGTGCTTGCGGTCGCGGTCACGCTGCTGGCGACGTACGCCGCCTACCGGTTCGAACTGGACCCCGACGACGTGGTGATTCCAGTGGTCACGAACACCTGTGACGTGCTGGGTGTGGTCGTGTTGTTCGGCGCGGTTGAGGTGCTCGTGTGAGCGCCGTCAGCAGGTGGCGTGCGTCGCCGAAACCGACACCAGTAACTCCACGAGTCACGAAGCGGGCGGCGTGCAACTGGTGGCGCTGCTGTGGGCGGTCGCACCCCGAGTGGTGGGCGTGGCTGCCGCGATCGCGGTGGGACTGACGCTGGCGAACCTCGCCGTGGCGTTCGGCGCGGTTGATTACGTTGCGCGGTTCGCCACGCCGCTGACCGGTCCCGCGAACCTGCCCGACGAGGTCGGCACCGCGATCCTGGCCACGACCGCGTCCCCGACGGCGGGCTACGGCATGCTCAAGGAGTACCGGGACGCCGGCGTGCTCAGCGATCGGGCGACGCTCGTCGCCATCACCATCAACACGTTCTTCGGCTTCGTGCAACACATCTTCACGTTCTACGCGCCGGTGTTGCTCCCGATTCTGGGGCTCCGCCTGGGGCTGATGTACGTCGGCGCGCGCGCCGCCGTGAGCCTCGGGATCACGGCCGCGGGCGTGCTCGCGGGTGCGGTGGTGTTGTCCGAGGACGACGTCGCGTCGGCGTCTGACGCCGGGGTGACGATGCCGGGTGAGGACGCCGCCGACGAGTCGACGCGGGAGACCGTCGCCGGCGCGGTCACGAAGACCGGTGGGAAGCTGAAAACCCTCGTGCCCCGGTTGGCGGTGGTGTACGCGGCGGTCGTCTTCCTCACCGAGACCTACGACGTGACCGCGTTCACGGCCGCCGCGGAGCCGCTCACGTCGGTGCTCGGGCTGCCCGGGGTCGCGGTGCCGGCGGTCGCGACGTTCGCCGTCGACACCACGACCGGCGCGATCTTCATCGCGCCACACGTCCCCGGGGAGTTCACCGCGGGCGAGGCGGTCGCCACGATGCTCGTCGGGGGGATCGTGTCGTTCGCGGTGTCGACGTTCAAGCGCTCGATCCCGTTCCAGTACGGCATCTGGGGGGCGCGCTTCGGGTCGAAGGTCATCGCCGTCAACATCGCCGCAAAAGTGGTGTTCATCTCGGCCGCGATCGCCGTGTTGCTCGTGTGACCGCGGTCAGGGGTCTTCGAGGGGCTCGCCGCCGTCGGTGGGGGGTGCGAGGTGGTCGATGAACTGTTGGACGGCCGGCTCGGCGACCGTGACCTCGACGTGGAGGTCGCCGAGCTCGTCGGGGTTCCCGACGGCGAAGTTGACCGTGCCGTTGAACGCCGCCTGCTTTTTGAGGTCGAAGCTGAACCCGGCGTCCGTCTGGGAGGCCTGGAACTGTTCGCGCGCCGTGTCGAGGATGCGCTGGTCGAACAGCTGCTCGCGGAACGACGCCGTCGTGTCAGTCTCGGCGACCGCACGGTCGTCCTCGACGGTGACCGTGGCGTCGGGGAACAGCCGGAGGATGGCGTCGGCTACGCGGTCGTCGGGTTCGGTGGGGTAGACGGGCGCGGTCACGCGGACGGTCACGTCGGTGGTGTCAGTCATGGTTGTCGGGCACCTCAGTGTGGGGTGTGTCGGCGGCGAGCAGGTCTCGGACCGCGTCGTGGAACGCGTCGAGGCTGTCGGTGTTCTCGATGCGGACGTCGGCCAGGTCGATGGCGTCGTCCATTCCGAAGCCGCGTTCGCGGTCCTCGCGGGCGTCGAGGGGTTCGCCGTCGGTGTCGCCGGGTCGGTCGCGGTTCTCGATGCGGGCTTCGCGTAACTCTCGGGGGGCGGAGACGTGCACGAGCGTGAAGTCGTCGCCGAACGCGTCGCGGAACGTGGTCACTTCCACGTCCGAGCGGATCCCGTCGACGAGGACCGTCGTGGCGTCGGTGAGGTGGTCCTCGATGATGGGGAGTGACTGGTGGGCGATCGCGCCCGGGCCGTGTTCGTCGCGGAGCGCTTGCGCGATGCGGCCGTGGTGTTGGGCGGGATCCAGGCCCTGGTCGCGACACTCCTGCCGGATCACGTCACCCATGACGAGCACGGGGATGCCGGCGTTGGCGGCCACCGTCGCGGCCTCGCTTTTCCCGGAGCCCGGCATGCCCACGGTCCCGATGACTCTCATTGGTAGACTGCAAGCGACCCCGCCACGTGTGTGCTTCGGTGTGGCTGCCGGGCGTGTGAGCCGTGGCTGTCATCCAGTCGATTTTTACGCCACCCGGTGGTACTGCCGGATGCGGGCGCGTAGCTCAGTCCGGACAGAGCGTTCGGCTTCTAACCGAAATGTCGGGGGTTCGAATCCCCTCGTGCCCGTGGCGTCGGCTGGCGGCGGGGCGTGGCACTGAGACCGAGCACCGCCAGCGGCGGTTACATGAGCTGCGTGACTTCCTGGAAGTCGGTGCGACAGAACGGGCAGCGATAGCTCGTTTCAAAGCCGGCGGTCTGTGCGACCGTCCGGGTTTCGAGTTCGTGCATCGCGATGGAGCGACCGCAGTCCGGACAATCGAGCTTAGGCACGGATAATTGATATATTCCCAAACATATTAAAATCAATGATGTCAAATGATACCATAGAACACGGCTATGGCAGTCGGCCACCGTGCAAGCCGGACGACATCGGAACCGGCCTCGGGGGACCGCCCGCTTACGCGTCGAAGCCGTCCTCGAAGACGAACGTCCCGTTGCGCTGGACGATCTCGCCGTCGACCTCGATGAACGAGTCCTCGCTCATGTCAACGATCATGTCGACGTGTTTCGCGGAGTCGTTTTGCTCGACGCCCTCGCCGACCGTCTCGGGGTACGCGCGCCCGAGGGCCATGTGGACGGTGTCGCCCATCTTCTCGTCGAAAAGCATGTTGTACGTGAACCGGTCGATGTCCCGGTTCATCCCGATCCCCAGCTCGCCCAGCCGCCGCGCGCCGTCGTCGGTGTCCAGGATGGCCGCGAGCACGTCCTCGTTTTGCTCGGCGCTGAACGACACGACTTCGCCGTCCTCGAAGGTCAGCGCTGCGCCCTGGATCTCGCGGGCCTGATGGTACACCGGCTTGTCGAAGACGACCTCCCCCTCCACGGAGTCCGGAACGGGTGCGGTGAACACCTCGCCGGCGGGCAGGTTGTTCGACCCGCAGTCGTTCAGCGTCGTCATGTCCGCGACGCTCATCGTGACGTCGGTGGTGTCCCCGGAGACGATGCGGACTTCCTCGGCGGGGTTCAGGATGTCCACCATCTGCTGTTGGTGGTCCTCGACGGCGTCCCAGTCTTTGTTCACGGCGTCGTAGACGAAGTCCTCGTAGGCGGCCGTCGACATGCCCGCGAGTTGGGCGTCGGCCGGGGCGGGGTACTGGGTGAGACACCACTTCGTCGACAGCCGGGCGTTGAGCACGTCGCGGTGGGCTTCCGCGAACGCCGCCCCCAGCTCCGTGGAGACGTCGCTCTGCTCGGTGACGTTGCGGTGTGGTCGGCCCACGACGGCGGCGTCGGCGTGCTCGTAGAGCTGCAGGAGGTGTTCGGGCGTGGAGAGGTCCTCGGCGTCGATCGCCTGGAGGTACGCGCGCGCCGCGCGGTCCGTGCCGATACCGCGGTCACCACGGGCGAGCATCACGGGGTTCGCGCCGACTTCACCGATCTTCTCGTAGAGGGCGACGCGGAGGTCCTCGGCGACCGGCGGCAGGCTCACCACGACGTTCTCGTCGGGCTGCAGGTCGATGCATCGGTCGACGATGACCGCTGCGTGCTGGCGGATGCGTGAATCCATGCTGTCACGTGGTCGGAACTGCCTGTTGGATGTTTCGGAACGTAACTGGCAGGATGACTTTTCCCCCTGGGGGTGGATGTCCCGATATGATCGATCTTCGCAGCGACACGGTCGCCACGCCGACCGAGGCGATGCGGGAGGCGGCGGCCCAGGCGCCGGTCGAGCACGGCGAGCACGGCGACGACCCGGCTGTGGCAGCGGTGGAGGCGACGGCGGCGGACGCCGTGGGCATGGCGGCGGCCGTGTTCGTGCCGAGCCGGACGATGGCCAACCAGATCGGGGCGCAGGTACACACCGCCCGCGGGCAGAGCGTGCTCGTCGAGCGGGCCAGCCACAGCTACAGGCGGGGGAGTGGCGGGCTGGCACAACACGCTGGGGTGCAGGCGCGCGCGTTCGACGGCGGCGAAACCGGCTGTCCGACCGCGGAGCAGGTGGCCGCCGAGATCACGGCGGGGGGTGGGCACCGGCCGGAGGTCGGGCTGGCGTGCGTGGAGATCGCACACGGGGCGAACGGCGGGGTCGTGGCGCCCGTCGACGCGTTCGCGGCTGCCGTGGAGACCGCCCACGAGCACGACGTGCCGGTGCACGTCGACGGGACGCGGGTGTTCAGCGCTGCGACCGCGCTGGGCGTCGATGCGGCGACGCTGCTGTCGCCGGTGGATTCGGTGGCGGTGTGTCTGTCGACGGGGCTGGGCGCACCCATGGGGGCAGTGCTGGCGGGAAGCGAGTCGTTCGTGGCGTCGGCCCGACGCGTGCAGGAGATGTACGGGGGTGGGATGCAGCAGGCGGGCATGGTCGCGGCGGCGGGCGTGTGCGCCCTGGAGAACCGCCACCGAGTCCACGAGGACCACGAGAACGCGCGTCGATTGGCCGAGGACCTCGACGCGCTTCCGGGGGTGACGGCGGCCGAACCGGACACGAACATCGTGCTCGCGGACACCCGGGACGCGGACGTGACCGCCGCGGCGTTCCTGGCGGGCTGTGAGGAAGAGGGCGTGCTGGGGACGGCGGACGGCGAGTACACGGTCCGGTTCTGCACGCACCGCGACATCGGGGGCGCGGACATCGCGGCGGTGGTGTCGGCGGCGGGGGAGGTCGTCTAATCCCGGTTGCTGTTCTCGACGCCGTCGCGGAAACTGGCGACGGTGCGCCGGATGAACAGGAAGGTGAAGAACACGAACAGCAGGAGCGCAGCCGCGAAGACGTAGAAGACGGGTCCGAGCGAGGCCATGAGGGAGTGATGCATGGCGTGTGGCATAGTGGTTTCGGGTCGTCGGGAAGAATACACACGCAAGGTAACAAAACATTAATCATAGATTGGTGATACTGTTTCGTAATGACCGGGCTCCTCCCATCGGCGTCGGAGCCGTCGGCGTCCAGTGATGGCCCACGGGTTGTCGGGGTTGATTCCGACGATGCGGACCAGCTGCTGTCGGCGCTGGGGTCCGAGACGGCGCGGGACATCTACGCAGCCGTCCACGACACGCCATCGACGCCGTCGGAACTCGCCGCGGACATGGAGACCTCCCTGCAGAACATCCAGTACCATCTCGATCGCCTCGAAGGCGCGGCGTTGGTCCAGGAGTGTGACACGCGGTATTCCTCGAAGGGGCGGGAGATGAGCGTGTACGGGGCGCGCGACACGCCGGTGGTGTTGTTCGCGGGCAGCGAAGAGGACGGCGAGAGCGTTCGGGCGGCGCTGTCGGGGTTGTTCGGCGGGATCGGCGCGGTGAGTCTGGCGACCGTTGCGGTGCAACACGTCGGCGGTGGTGGTGCAAGCGGCGTACAGATCGGGACCGGTGCGGCGGCGCAGGCGGCTCCGGGAGCGGCCACGAGTTGGGACGCCGTGTGGACGCTGATGCAGGTGGCGCGGTATGGGCTCCGCGAGGCGGTGGTGGCCGGTGGTGGGCTGCTGGTTGTGGGGCTTGGTGTCGGTGCCGTGATCGCAAAGGCGAGGGCGGCCTGGTGAACCCACCCCGCGGCACTCGCCTTGAACCGCGTGTAGACGAGTGTGCGAGGCTAGTCGCGTGAGACGTGGGTCGAACGGATGGTGTCGCCGTCGCGGGTGGAGATCGCAATGCGGACGCCGTGGTCGGTTGGGTGGAGAGTCGCGTGTGCAGCCGGGGAGCCGCGTGGGTCGGCGTGGCTACCGGGGTTGAGGAGGACGGCTGTGGGCGTGGTGGTGAGCGTCGGGGTGTGGGTGTGGCCGGAGACGACGATGTCGGCGCCTCGTTCGCGGCCGAACAGCGACAGCGCCGTGTCGCCGCCGGGTTCGCGGTGGGTGAGCGCGATGCGGAGGCCGGCGGTGGTGATCGTGCGGGCCGGCGGGAGGCGGTCGCGGACGGCGGGGGAGTCGGCGTTGCCGTGGACGGCGTGGAGGCGGGTGGCGGCGTCGTGGAAGGCGTCCAGGGACGATTCGGTGGTGAAGTCGCCGGCGTGCACGACGGCGTCGGCGTCGGCGACTGCCTGACGGGCGTGGCCGGTGAGCGCGTGGTCGGTGTCGCTGTGTGTGTCCGCGAGGACGGCGATCATCGGTGTGGCGTAGTGTGTGGGGGCGTGTGAGCGTTGCGGCCGGTGGTGAGGCCCACTCGGCTGTGCGTGGTGTTTGGGTGGCCCCGAGTACGCCATCACAGAGAATAACAACGGGTATCGAAGAAATTTGTTTTTGGTACGCCAAACAAAATTTGGATGCAGCGGAAAGCTTTAAGTGGCAGGCGGTCCAACGTGTAATCGTTATGAGCACGCAAAAGAACGCGCGAGCGACCGCCGGTGAAGTCGAAGGGTCGGACGCACTGCGGATGGACGCCGACCGCGCCGAACAGTGTGTAGACGCCCTGAACGCCGATCTCGCGAACGTGTACGTCCTCTACCACCAGCTCAAGAAGCACCACTGGAACGTGGAGGGGGCGGAGTTCCGGGACCTGCACCTGTTCCTCGGTGAGGCCGCCGAGACGGCCGAGGAGGTCGCCGACGAGCTCGCCGAGCGCGTGCAAGCGCTTGGTGGCGTGCCCCACGCCAGCCCCGAGACACTGCAGGCCGAGGCGTCCGTCGACGTCGAGGACGAGGACGTCTACGACATCCGGACGTCGCTGGCGAACGACATGGCGATCTACGGGGACATCATCGAGGCCACCCGCGAACACACCGAGCTCGCGGAGAACCTCGGCGACCACGCGACGGCACACATGCTCCGTGAGGGGCTCATCGAGCTCGAAGACGACGCCCACCACATCGAGCACTACCTGGAGGACGACACGCTCGTCACGCAGGGCGCCCTGGAGTAAGCCGGCGAGAACCCACCACTGTTCTTTCGCGACTAGCGTTCGACGTCTACCGTGAGGTCCGTGGAGAGCCAGCCGTCGGCGTTGCCATCCTCGGTGAATACGGTTCGCTCCGGCGAAGATTGGAGGGCGGTGAGGCGGTCTTCGGTGTCGTCGTCAGCGTCCCGCGTAACTGGCATATCAGGCCCTATGCAGCGGTGCTATCATATGTGTTTTGGTCGGCCTAAAACAGGGCGTTTGTGGCGGTCGTCGCGCTGAGCCGGAGGTTTATACTGCAAGCCGTTCGTATTCCGGGACACCGTGGCCGCACGCAGAGACGACACCCCCGACTACATGCAGTTCTTCCCGAAGCCGTCGCCGTACGACAACCAGCGGGCCGCGATGGACGCGATCCGGGACGCGCTCGACGGCGGCACCAACGTGTTGTTCGAGGGGGCGTGCGGAACGGGCAAAACCCTTGCCGCGCTCGCGCCGGCGCTGTCGCACGCCCAGGCCGAGGACAAAACGGTCGTCATCACGACCAACGTCCACCAGCAGATGCGCCAGTTCGTGCGCGAGGCCCGCGAGATACACGCCACCGAACCCATCCGCGCGGTCGTGTTCAAGGGCAAGGGGTCGATGTGTCACATCGACGTGGACTACGAGGAGTGCCAGGTGCTGCGGGACAACACCCACGAGCTCGTGGACGCCACCCGGGACAAACGCCAGCTCGAAGAACGCCAGCGCGCTCTGCTCGACGAGGCACAGGACGGCGACACCGAGGCCGCCGACGCCCGGCAGGCCGTCATGGACGAGCTGGAAGCCGTCGAGTCGGAGTTGGCGGCCCTCCAGGACGGCAACGTCTGCGAGCGCTACCGCCAGAACCTCGTGGGGAACACCGACGAGTTCTACCAGTGGCTGTACGACGACGTCCGCACCCCGGAGGACATCTACGGCTACGCCGAGGAGGCGGGGTTCTGCGGGTACGAACTCCTCAAGGACGGCATCGAGGGCGTGGATCTGGCGGTCTGCAACTACCACCACCTGCTGGACCCGGGGATTCGGGCGCAGTTCTTCCGCTGGTTGGGCCGGGACCCCGAGGACGTGGTGGTGGTGTTCGACGAGGCGCACAACATCGAGGACGCCGCCCGCGACCACGCCGCCGAGACGCTCACCGAGCAGACCCTCGACAGCGCCCTGGACGAGCTCCAGGACACGAGCGATCAGCGGGCAGCGGCCGCCGAGCGCGTGCTCGGGGCGTTCCGGGATGCGCTCGTCGAGACCTACGAGGACGCGCTGCGTCCGGGCGGCGATGGACCGGCGGACACGAAGTCGGCGGTGGAGTCGAACTGGGTGGACGTGCCGGTCGCCAACGACGACCGCCGGGACGACCTGACGCTGGCGTTCCTCCAGTCGTACACCGGCCCGGGGATCACCGAGGACGTCACCGACGCCCTGGGGTTGGGGGAGTACCTGGACGGGGAGTACGAGGACGCGTATCGGAACGGCGACGCGACGACCCGCCGGGAGTGCCACGTGCTGGCCGCCGCCGAGTTCGTAGAGGCGTACGTCGAGCGCGGCGGCGAGTTCGGGCAGTATCCGACGGCGGCGGTGCGCCGCGACGACCGCACCGAGGCGGTGTACGGGCGGGCCGAGCGCTACACCTGCATCCCGCGGGAGGTGACCACCGACCTGTTCGACGCCGTGCACGCAAGCGTCCTGATGAGTGCGACGCTGCGGCCCTTCGACGTGATCGGCGACGTGTTGGGGTTGGACGACCCCGTGGAGTTGGCGTTCGGGCTGCAGTTCCCGGAGGACCGCCGCCGGACGTTCGCCGTCGACACCGAGCCGTTGTTCTCCTCGAACCGCGAGGACCGCGCGACCCAGCAGGCGGTCGCGGGCGCGCTCCGGGACGCCGCGGCGTACACGCCGGGCAGCTGTCTGTTTTTCTTCCCGAGTTACGCCGAGGCGAAGCGCTACCACGACCTGCTGGCGGACTGCGACGCCACGCGGTATCTGGACGAACCGGGGGTGGCGGCTGACGACCTCCGGGAGGCGTTCGTCGCCGACGGGGACGGCGCGCTGTTCACGTCGCTGTGGGGGACCCTGGCCGAGGGCGTGAGCTTCGACGGTGACGACGCGCGGACGGTCGCGGTCGTCGGCGTCCCGTACCCGCATCTGGACGCGCGGACCGAGGCCGTCCAGGACGCGTACGCCCAGGCGTTCGCGGACCGCGATGCCGACCAGGGACTTCGCAGCGACCGCCAGGACGCCGGCTGGCGGTACGCGGTGGAGATCCCGACCGTGCGGAAGACCCGCCAGGCGATGGGGCGCGTGATTCGGTCGCCGGAGGACTTCGGCGTGCGGATGTTGGTCGATCGGCGGTACACGGCGGCGAGCCGCACCGGGATGCAGAAGTATTCGGTGAACCCGACGTTCCCGCCGAGCGAGCGCGCGGAGATGGTGGACGTCGATCCGGAGAAGCTGCGGTTCTCGTTGTTGAACTTCTACGGCGATCTGGGGGCGTACGGTGGCGATCCGCCGAGTCCGTAGGCGGCGTTACGCCGGCAGCGAGACGGTGTCGACGGGTTCGCCGACGGTGGCGTCGTAGAGGGAGAGTTCGTCGATGGTCCAGGTGACGGGGCCGACCGCGCGGCCGTCGATGGCGTCGACGGCGCGCTGGCCGCGGAACCCGTCGGCGTCGCGGGCCAGCGTGACGTGGGGGTCGTAGTCGTCGCCACCCTCCATCACGGGAACGGGGTCGAAGGGGTCACAGAGGCGGTCGTGGAGGTGGTGGATGCCGGGGCTCTCGACGGCGAGGTAGACGACCGGACTGGAGCCGTTGGGCGGGTTCTGGAAGGTGTCGATCTCCGAGATGCGGGCTTGGGCGGCGGGCGCGCCTTGGAGGGCGTCCTGGGCGGTCTGCCACGCCGCCAGCGCTTCCTTGCGGGTGTCGGCGGGCACGCGCTTGACCAGCAGCGTCTGTTCGTGGCGCTGGCGGACGCGATCGAACTCGGTGAGCGCGGGCCGGAGGTCGGCCGCGATCTCGTTGACGGCGGGCGGAACCGGCGCGTTCACGCTGTACACGCCCGTCCGTCGGGCGTGGATCGTGAAAGCCCTGACGTTGTTCCTACAGTTCGTCGAGCAGCCAGAGGGCAACGGCGATGACGATCACGAGCGCGATGAGTGGGCGTGCGAGCCGGAGGGCGGCGGTGAGCGCGCCGAGGAGTGCATCGAGGACTTCGATCGCGAGCCAGACGACGACCAGCGCGAGGGCGATTTTCACCAGCGAGTCCGTGTCGAGCGCGCCGCGTGCGCGGGGCATGGGAGGGGTTGCGTGACGACGACTAAGAGCCTACCGACTTCCATGTGACTAGTTGCCAGGAAACGTTTAACTCGGTGGCTGCGTTTCTCGGAGGTAGATGACGCCGCCGGCTCCCACCAGCGTGCGGTCGTCGCTGTCCGCCGGGAGCGCCGCGGCTGGCGTGTCGCAGCGCCGACGACGACGGGGTCCCCGTGACCCCCTATAGCTAGCCCTGTTCTACCGTTCGTCGTCGACCGCACCGCCGTTCGACCACTGCGATACGCTACACACACAATGCCATCAGGAACCGTCGCGCTCGCCTTCTCGGGCGGGCTCGACACGACAGTCTGTGTCCCGCTGTTGAAAGAGGAGTACGGCTACGACGACGTGATCGGCGTCACCGTCGACGTCGGGCAGCCCGACGCCGAGTTCGCGGCGGCCCGGGAGACCGCCGCCGCGCTGGGCGTCGAGCACCACGTCGTCGACGCCACAGCCGAGTTCGCCGCGCTGTGTTTCGACGCCGTGCGTGCCAACGCGACCTACCAGGGGTATCCGCTCGGCACCGCGCTTGCCCGCCCGGTCATCGCCGACGCCATCCTGTCGGTGGCCGAAGCCGAGGGCTGTGCGGCGCTGGCCCACGGCTGCACGGGGAAGGGAAACGACCAGTTGCGCTTCGAGGCGGTGTGGCGTGCCAGCGACCACGAGGTGTGTGCGCCCGTCCGCGAGCTCGGGTTGACCCGCGAGTGGGAGATCGAGTACGCCGCCGAGCGCGACCTCCCGGTGGAGGCGGGCAACGAGGGCGAGTGGAGCATCGACACGAACCTCTGGAGTCGCAGCGTGGAGGGCGGCCACCTGGAGGAGCCCGACTACCAGCCGCCCGCGGACATCTACGCGTGGACCGACGCGCCGAGCGGTGAGACGGGCACCGTCGACATCACCTTCGAGGCCGGGGTGCCGGTGGCCGTCGACGGGACGGCGATGGAGCCGGTGGGGCTTATCGAGGCGCTGAACGACCGCGCGGGGAGCTACGGCGTCGGCCGCACGGACATGCTCGAAGACCGCATGCTGGGGTTGAAAGTCCGCGAGAACTACGAGCATCCGGCCGCGACCACGCTGCTGGCGGCCCACAAGGCCTTGGAGGGGCTCGTGTTGACGAAGGCCGAGCGGGATTTCACCGCGGCGGTGAGCCAGCAGTGGGCGCAAAAGGCCTACGAGGGGGTCGTCGAGCATCCGCTGATGGACGCGCTGAACGGGTATCTGGACGAAACCCAGTCGGCGGTCAGTGGCACGGTGACCATCGCCTTCGAGGGCGGGCGGGCGCGTCCGATCGCCCGCGAGAGCGAGCACGCGGTGTACTCCGCGGACGCGGCGTCGTTCAACACCGAGACCGTGGCGGGGATCGAGCAGGCCGACGCCACGGGGGTCGCGAAGTACCACGGCTTCCAGTCGCGGTTGGCGAACGCGGCGTTCGACGGCAACAAATGACCGGGGGCGGCGATCCGGTGGTGCGCCGCGACCGGTTCAGCGGCGGCCCCGCGCGCTCGTTCCTCTCGTCGATGGACGGCGACGGCCGCATCTTCGAGGCGGACCTCGCGGTGGACCGCGCACACGTCGTGATGCTCGCCGAGCAGGATATTATCGGCGACGAGGCGGCGGCGGCGATCCTGGGCGCGCTGGCCGACGTCGAGGCGGCGGGGTTCGACGCGCTGCCCCCGGGCGAGGACGTGCACGAGGCCATCGAGACGGCGGTCGTGGAGGCTGTCGGGCGTGACGGCGGGAAGCTACACACCGCGCGGTCGCGCAACGACGAGGTGGCGGCGTGCATCCGGTACCGGCTGCGCGCGGACCTGCTGGACGCCATCGAGGCCGTGGTGGCGCTGCGGAGTGCGCTGGCCGACGTCGCGGCGGCGGAGGCCGAGACGGTGATGCCGGGGTTCACGCACCTGCAGCCCGCACAGCCGACGACCGTCGCGCACTGGGCGCTCTCGTACGCGGGGACGCTCGCCCGCGACACCGGCCGGCTGTGCGACGCCTACGGGCGCACGAACGAGTCGCCGCTGGGCGCGGCGGCGTTCGCCGGCACCACCTTCGGCGTCGACCGCGAGCGCACGGCCGCCCTGCTGGGGTTCGACGGCGTCGTGGCGAACGCGGCCGACGCCGCCGCCAGCCGTGATTTCCTGCTGGAGGCGGTGAGCGCGCTGGCGTCGGTGGCGGTGACGTGTTCGGGGCTGGCCGCGGACGTGGTGTTCTTCGCGAACCGCGGGTTCGTCGAGGTGAGCGACGACTACGCGTCGACGTCGTCGATCATGCCCCAGAAGAAGAACCCGGACACCATGGAGTTGGTGCGCGCGACCGCGGGCGACGCGGTGGGCGCGCAGCAGGCCCTCGCGACGACGCTGCAGGGGCTGCCGCGGGCGTACAACCGCGACCTGCAGCGTGCGACCGGGCACGCGTGGACCGCCGTGGATGGCGTGACCAGCGCGGTCGAGGTGGCGGCGGGCGTGGTGGCGACCGCGGGCTGGCCCGCTGACGACCTCGAAGCCGCGGCGGGCGAGGGGTTTTCGACCGCGACCGGTGTGGCGGACGCGCTCGCGGCGGGGGGGCTGCCGTTCCGGACGGCCCACGAGGTCGTGGCGCTGGCGGCCGAGCGCGGCTGCGAGGGGGCGACCCTGGACGCGGTGGCGGCCGCGACCGAGGCGGTGACCGGGGAGCCGTTGTCCGCGGTCGTGGAGCCGGCGGCGGTGGCTGACGCGCTGGATCCCGTGGGGAGCGTCGCCGCCAGGGATTCGGCGGGCGGCCCGGCACCGGCGGCCGTCGAGGCCGCCGTGGCGGACGTGCGCGACGGGATCGACGCCGACGAGGCGGCGCTGGCGGCCGAACGGGCGTCGCTGGCGGACGCTGCGGACGCGCTGGCCGCGGAGGTGTCGGGGTATGTGTGAGTGGGGGTGGGGCGGATGACGGTCGTCGTGGCGCTCAGTGCGGCCGGCGATCCGGGAGTGGCGGCGGCCGATGTGGCGCATCTCGCGGCGAACGGCGAGGCGGTCGTGGTCGTGTGCGACGGGGCGGCGGCCGCGGAGGACGTGCTGGCGGCGTTCCGGGCGGTCGGCGTACCGGGCGTGGCGCTCGACGAGGCGGCCGTCCTGGCGGGGGACCGGGAGTGTGTGAGTGCGGCCGTGCTGGCCGAGGAGTGCGACGCCGGGTGCGTGCCCGTGGTGTCGGGAGACGTCGACCGCGCGGCGGCCGCCATCGCCGGGGCGTTGGACGCCTCGCTGGTGGTGGTGGCGGACGCCGACGGCGTGTCGGAGGCGGTGGTGGCGGCCGAGGCGGCGGTCGCAGGCGAGGTCGCGGAGGCGGTGGTGGTCGACGGGGGGCGGCGTGATCCGGTGGTGCGTGGGCTCAACGGACGGGCTGGCATCCGGGTCACGCCGTCGGTGGGCGGGTGAGCGCGGGCCGGATCCCAGTGGCTGCGTGCGGGGCTGAGGTTTTTGTTCCAGCGGCGGAAACCCCGGAGTATGGAGTTCGTTACGACCGAGACCGTGCCCGGGCGCGAGATCACGGAGTCGCTGGGCGTCGCGCGCGGGAACACGGTGAAAGCACGGAACGTCGGCCGGGACATCACGCAGAGCATCCGGAACATCACCGGCGGCGAGTTGAAGGCGTACTCGGAGCTGTTGACCGACGCCCGCGACGACGCGCTGGATCGGATGGCCGAGGACGCGCGGTCGATGGGCGCTGACGCGGTTGTGAACGTGCGCTTGGAGAGTTCGGAGATCGCGAACGGCGGCTCGGAGGTCATCGCGTACGGCACCGCCGTGACGCTGGCCTGAGGGCGGGTGCCGTGTCGCCGTCGGGGACAACTTCTTGTGCCATGAGAACGACCATCAAGACGTATCGCAATGCAACCGTGCCACAACTGTCAGTCGGTCATCGACGAGTACACCCTCGACAAACAACTCGACGGGCTGCGCGAGCTGACAGTCGACGATTTCAACCTCTGTGCGGACTGCGTGACCGTCGTCGACGACGCGTGTGTGACGTGTGGCGGCGCGGTCTACGTCCCCGAGAGCGCCACGAAACCCCCGCATTACTGTCCGGCGTGTCGGGCTGACCTGCTGGCCGGCGGCCACGACCCCGGCTGGCGCAGCGACGTGGTGTCGGACTGACCCCCGGAGGTCGGTGGCAATACTCACACCACCCGCCTGGTATTTGTGGGTCGCCCACGGAGACCGAGCCATGACTGACCTCTCGCTGGCGGGCGAGACGCCGGCGTGCGCGACCGACGGCGTCTGGCTGGCGTGCGTGGAGTGTGGTGGGACGCTGGCACCGTTCGCGGACGTGGTGTACCGGTGCCCGGAGTGCAGCGGCCTGCTGGAGGCGCGGTACGCCGACTACCCGGGATTCGAGGCGTTCAGTGGGCGCGGGGTCTGGCGGTACGCCGACGCGCTCCCGGTCGACGCGGGCGTCTCCGTCCAGGAGGGCGACACGCCGCTGTACGAGGCACCCGACGTCGCCGCGGCGGCCGGCGTGGCCGACATCCGCGTGAAACACGAGGGGATGAACCCGACGGGGAGCTTCAAGGACCGCGGGATGACCGTGGGCGTCCGGGTCGCCGAGCGCCTCGGCGTCGACCGGCTGGCGTGCGCGTCGACGGGGAACACGTCGGCGGCGCTGGCGGCGTACGGCGGGCGCGCCGACACTCCCGTGTTGGTGTTGCTCCCGGCGGGCAAGGTGGCGGCGGGGAAGATCGCGCAGGCGGCGCTGCACGGCGCGCGCATCTGCGAGGTCGACGGCAACTTCGACGACTGCCTGGACGTGGTCGCCGAACTCGCCGCCCGCGGGGAGGCGTACCTCCTGAACAGCCTGAACCCGTTCCGCCTGGAGGGCCAGAAGACCATCGCGTTCGAGATCCTTGAGCAGTCCCGGACGGCCACCGGCGAGTGGCCCGACCGCATCGTGCTCCCGGTGGGGAACGCCGGGAACACGGCGGCCCTCTACAAGGCGTTCCGCGAACTCGTCGCGGCGGGCGCGATGACCGACGACGAGATGCCGGCGCTCACCGGCGTGCAGGCCGCGGGGGCGGCACCGATGGTCGAAGCCGTCGAGGCGGGCCGCGGGCGCACCGAGCGCTGGACGGACGTCGAGACGCGCGCGACCGCCATCCGCATTGGAAACCCGGTGAACGCGCCGAAAGCGCTGCCGGGCGTCTACGAGACGGGTGGCACCGCCGTCGCCGTCTCCGACGACCGCATCACGGACGCCCAGCGCATGCTCGCCGGCGACGGCATCGGGGTGGAGCCGGCGTCGGCGGCCAGCGTCGCGGGCCTGCTGGCGCTCCGCGAGCGCGGCGAAATCAGCGCCGACGAGCGCGTGGTCTGTCTGACCACCGGCCACCTGCTGAAAGACCCGGCCGCCGCGGCCGCCGCCGGGGGCGACACCACGCCGGTGCCGGCGGACGCCGACGGCGTCCTCGACGCGCTCTGAGCGTCAGGTGACGCGCGCGATGATCACGGCGGCCACGACCAGCGCGCCGACCAGCCCCCAGAACGCGATCTCGTAGTTGGCGGCGGTCGACACGGCGCCGACGTACGTCGGGCCGAGCGCGCCCAGCCCGATGTAGACGGTGCGCATCGCGCCGAGGTCGCCGCCGGCGGACTCCGGGGGGAACGCGTCCATCAGATACGACTGCATCACCGGCGGGAACGCCAGCAGCCCCGCCGCAAACACCACCACCGCACCGACGGCGGCCACGGGGGACGGCACCACCACGACCGCGGAGAGCGCGGCCGCGCCCAACACGAGCGCGCCGACGGCGAGCGCGCGCCGGGAGATCGTGTCCGAGAGCGTGCCCGCGGTGGGTTTGGCGATGGCGCCGACGGCGAACAGCGCGCCGAAGGCGACGGTGCCGACCACCGGCGCGAACTCCTTGCCGTCGGTGAAAAACGTCGGCAGGAACGCGGCGATGGCCTGCCAGGTGAACGCGTACAGCGTGTACGCCACCAGGATCCACCGGAACTGGGTCCCCGAGAGGAGGCGGGCGGCGGTGTCGCGGACGGCAAGCGACCGGCGCTCGAAGACGTACGATTCGCGGCTCCAGACGTGCAACGCGATGGCGACGGCGGCGGTGAGACCGACGATGGGGACGAACGCGTACCGCCAGCTGAGGAGCGCGAGCGCGACCGCGGCGATGCCGGCGGCCGACATCCCGCCGAGATCCCCGGAGGCGGTGTGCAGGCCGAACGCCCGGCCCTGCTTGGTCGAGTAGAGGTCCGCAACGAGCGCGCGGGCGGCGGTGGGGTAGAGCCCTGCACCGGTGCCGACGATGGCCGCCCCCACCAGCAACGCGGCGTACGAGCGCGCGGTTGCGAGGACGACGAACCCGCCCGACGCCATCCCGAGCCCGGTGACCAGCAGCGTCTTCCGCGAGAGGGCGTCGGAGAGGCGGCCGCTCGGGTACTGCAACAGCGCGTACAACCCCCACAGCGTCGTGAACGCGAACCCGGCCTTGGTGTTGGTGATGTGGATGTCCGCGGTGAGCGCCGACAGCATCGGCGACAGGACGAGGCGGCCGGCCTGAATCGCGAACCAGCCGGTGGAGATGGCGACCAGCAGCCGCCCGGCGTATCCACGAACGAGGCCGTCGTCGCTGGGAGATGTCACTGTTGTCGTGGAGGACTGGCGGGCATTTGAGGGCGCTGAAATCGGCAGGATTCAACCCCCCGGCAGTCGGCTACTCGTCGTGTTCGCCCGCCAGGGCGGCCTCACGGAGTTCCCGGCAGCGCTCGCTGCCCACGTCGAGGTCCGGGACTGCGGTCGGCTGCATGTCGTCGTCGACGGCCACGAACACGAAGTAGGAGTCAGTGGTCGGTTCGGTCTCGCCGCTTCGCGGGTCCTCGCGGAACGCCCGCAGCCGCACCTTGATGCTGGTGTGGCCGGTGTCGTAGGCGTACGCCTGGATGACGCAGATGTCGCCCTGTGGGACGGGGCGCTCGAAGTCGAGGCTGTTGATGCGGGCGGTGACACACGTCTTGCCGGCGTGGCGCATCGCCGCCATCGCGCCGATCTCGTCCATCCACTTGACGACGTTGCCCCCGTGGGCGGAGGCGTAGTTGTTGGTGTCGTCGGGCTGGACGCGCTCGCGGTTCTCCATGAACGTGTCGCTGATCGAACCCATACCACACGGAGGGCGGCCAGCCGGAAAACGGCTGGCGTGGGCCGTCGGCGGCCCGAGTGGGCTACTCGCCGTTCAGTTCGATGCTGGTGACGTCGACGATGCGGTCGTCGCCGGCGAGTTCGTCGAGGGCGCGCGCGGGCACGTCGGCGTCGAGGTTGTAGACGGTGAGCGCCTCCCCGCCGCGGGCTTCGCGGGCGTTGAACATGCCCGCGATGTTCACCTCGGCGGTGCCCAGGACGCCGCCGATGAACCCGATGACGCCGGGCGTGTCGTGGTTGCGCGCGACGAGCATGTGGCCGTTCGGGGCGGCCTCGACGCGGAACCCGTCGATCTCCACGAGCCGGGGGTCGTCGCCGGCGAACAGCGTGCCCGAGACGGTGAGTTCCGCGTCGCCGTTGCCCACCGTGACCGAGACCAGGCTCTGGTAGGCCTCGCTGCGGTGGTTTTTCGTCTCCGTCACGGCGATGCCGCGCTCCTCGGCCACCCGGGGGGCGTTGACCGCGTTGACCTGCCACTCCAGGCCGGCGAACGCGCCCTGTTGGGCGGCCGCCGTGACGAGCGCGACGTCCTCGTCGGCGACCTCGCCCTGGTACGTGACGTCGACGCGCTCGATGCGGGGGTCGAACAGCGCCGCGGCGACGGTGCCGGCGGTCTCCGCGAGGTCGACGAACGGGCGGATGCGGTCGAACGCCGACCGCTCGGCGCTGGGCGCGTTCAGCGCGTTCACCACCGGGTCGCCGGCGAGCGCGGCGACGACCTGGTCGGCGGTGTCGGTGGCGACGTTCTCCTGGGCGGCCTTCGTGGACGCGCCCAGGTGTGGCGTGGTGATGATGCTGTCGGCGTCGTGGAGCGGGGACGCCGGCGGGAGCGGCTCCGTGCGGAACACGTCGAGGGCGGCCCCCGCGATGACGCCGTCCTGGGCGGCGTCGGCCAGCGCGTCCTCGTCGACGACGCCGCCGCGGGCGACGTTGATGACGTAGCCGCCGTCCATCCGGGCGAGCTCGGCCTCACCGATGAGGCCGTCGGTCTCGTCGGTGAGTGGGACGTGGATCGTGAGGAAATCCGCGCGCGCGACGCAGGTCTCGATGTCGACCAGCTCCGCGCCGAGCTGTGCCGCCCGGTCCTCGCCGATGTAGGGGTCGTAGGCGACCAGGTCCATGCCGAGGCTGTCGAGGCGCGTGGCGACCTCCTGGCCGACGCGTCCGAGGCCGACGACGCCGAGCGTCTTGCCGGAGAGTTCGGTGCCGAGGTAGTCGTCTTTCGCCCACGACCCGGCGTCGAGGCGGGCGTGGGCCTGCGGGATCGAGCGCGCGGCCGCGAACGCCAGCGCGACGGTGTGCTCGGCGGCGGCGCGGACGTTCCCCGCGGGGGCGTTGGCGACCATGACGCCGTGGTCGGTGGCGGCGTCGATGTCGATGTTGTCGACGCCGATGCCGGCACGGGCGACGATGACGAGGTCGGGGGCGGCCTCGAAGACGGCGTCGGTGACAGCGGTGCCGGATCGCACGATCAGCGCGTGGGCGTCGCTCACGGCGTCTAAGAGCGCGTCGCCCGTGGCGTCGTAGGCGGTTGTGACCTCGTGGCCGGCGTCCCGGAGCCGGTCGAGGCCGGCGTCCGCGATGGGGTCGGTGACGAGAACTCGCATGTGAGTGGGTCAGCGCGCGCGCCGATAAGCGTTTCCGCATGTGTGTGGGGCGCTACCGGAGCCCGCACCCGAGAGTGATGCACGATGCTGTGTTGGTCGGCGCTGAAATACTGCCGGATGTGGGGTGTTTATGCTGGCCGCAGGGCAACTCCGGGCATGACACTGGTGGCGTTCGACTTCGACGGCACGCTGGCCGAGTCGGAGATGCTCGACCGGATCGCGGCGCGCGCGGGCGTCGGCGACGAGGTGGCTGCCATCACCGAGCGCGCGATGCGCGGGGAGCTGTCGTACGCCGACAGCCTCCGGGAGCGCGCCCAGTTGGTCGCGGGGCTGCCCGAGTCGGCGGCCGCCGCTGTCTACGACGGCGTCCGCCTGCGTGACGGCGCGGGCGATCTGGTGGCGAAGCTCCGCGATGGGGGTGTTCGGGTCGTGGTGTTGACCGGCGGCTTCAAGCCGGGCGTGGCCGCGGCGTTCGACGCCGCCGGCGTGGCCGCCGACAGCGTGGTCGGGAATCGCCTCGTGGCCGCCGACGGCGAGCTCACCGGCGCGGTCGAGGGCCCCCTGGTCGAGGGCACGAAAGACGACGCGCTCCGGGACGCCTGCGAGGCGGCTGGGACCACGCCCGCGGCCGCGGTGGCCGTGGGTGACGGCGCAAACGACGTGCCGATGCTGGACGCCGCGGGCACCGCGATCGGGGTCGACCCGAAGCCGGGGGTCGACGCCCACTGCGATCACACCGTCTCGTCGATGGACGCGCTCGGGCGCGTGCTCGACGACCACGGCATCGCGTGAGCGCCGCGCTCACAGCGCGTCGGCGAGCTTCTGGACGGGATGTGGCGGGGCACCGTCGGTGTCGACGTCGTCGCGCTCGCTGAGCTGGCTGCGACACGACGACCCCGGCGCAGTCACGGTGTCGGCGTCGCTGTCGGCGACCTGATCGGCGAGGATGTCGGCGATGGCCTGGCTCATCGAGTAATGCTCGGCCTCGTAGCCGAAGCTGCCGGCCATCCCACAGCACGTCGAATCCAGCGGGTCGACCTCGTAGCCCGCGCGCCGAAGGACGCCGACGGCGTGGTGGTCGCGCTGCTGGGCTTTCTGGTGGCAGTGGCCGTGGTAGGCCAGCGATTCGCCGTCGGCGTCGAAGCCGGCGGCCGCGTCGAGCCCGTGACGGTCGAGGTACTCGCAGACCCCGTACGTGTTGGCGGCGACGGACGCCGCGGGGGCGCTGGACAGGAGGTCGTGGTAGTCGTCTTGGACCATCACCGCGTCGGAGGGTTCGACGTACACCACGTCCCAGCCGTCCGCGACCTTCGGCGCGAGCGCCGCGACGTTCTCGCGCGCGATCCGGCGGGTGCGGTCGATCAACCCCCGCGAGTACGCCGGCCGCCCGCTGGTGCCGACGCCGTCGGGGAGCGCGACGTGGACGCCCGCGGCCTCCAGCACGCGCACCGCGGCTTTCCCGACGGCGACCGTGCTGTAGTTGGTGTACGGGTCGGGCGCGAGCAGGACCGTGTGCTCGGCGGCTGCCTCGGGCACCCGGCTGCCGCCGCGCGCGTCGAACCACGCCCGGAGGCTCTCCCGCCGGAACGTCGGGAGGTCGCGCTCGGCGGCGATGCCCAGGGTTTTCTCGGCGAGCGCGCCGGCACCCGGCAGCGCCGTGGCCCAGTTCGAGACGGGCGCGAGCGCCGACCCCAGGTGGAACAGCGCCTCAGTGTGGCCGAACAGCCGGTCGAGGACGCCGACGCCGTCGGCCTGGTGGCTGGCGTGTTTCACCTCGGTTTTGAGTTTCGCCATGTCCACGCCGCTGGGGCAGTCGAGTTTGCAGCCCTTGCAGCCCACACAGAGATCCAGCACCTCCGTCAGGAACTCGTCGTCGAGGGGGTCGGCGGGGAGGTGGCCGTTCATCGCCGAGCGCAGCATGTTCGCACGCCCGCGCGTGCTGAGTGTCTCCTCGTTGGCGGCGCGGTAGGTCGGACACATCACGCCGCCGGTGGTGTCCTGGTGGCCGGTGCACCCGGCACAGCCGTGACAGAGCTCGGTCATGCCCCGGAATCCGTTCTCGGTGTCCCAGTTCAGTGCGGGATCGAACCCGGCGTCGAACTCGTCGTCGGGGGCGACACGCAGGTGGTCGGTCATGTCGATCTCGCCGGCGGCGTCCCCACAGACCGGCCCGGGGTTGAGGATCCAGTCGGGGTCGAAGGCCGCCTTGGTGCGGCGGAACGACGCCCACAGGTCCTCGCCGTAGAACTTGCGGTTCCACTGGCTGCGCGCGCGTCCGTCGCCGTGCTCCCCGGACACTGCGCCGCCGTACTCCACGACGAGGTCGGTGACGCGGTCGGCGATTTCGGCCATCTTCGCGACGCCCGCCTCGTCGGCGAGGGTCACGAGCGGGCGGACGTGCAGGACGCCGGGACCGGCGTGGGCGTAGTAGGACGCGACCGTGTCGAGGTCGTCCAGGATGGCTTGGAAGTCCGCGACGAACGCCGGCAGGTGGTCGGCGGGGATGGCGGTGTCCTCGATGTAGGGGTAATGTTTCTCGTCGCTGGTGCGGGACAACAGGATGGGGAGGCCGGCCTTGCGCATCTTCCAGAAGTGGGCCTGGCGGTCGTCGTCGTAGGCCTCCAGTGCGTCCACCGCGTGCACGGGGGCGTCGGTGGTGGTAGCCTCGGGTGGGTCGGCGGCCGGCGTGGCGCTGGGCAGCCGGTCGGCCAGCAGGTCGGCCACGCGGCGGCGGGCCTCGGCCGGGCTGTCGGCGTAGAACTCCACCAGCAGCGTCGAATCCGTGCCGTCGGGCAGCAGCCCGACGACGTCGGCGAACTCGTCGGTGTCCCGCGCGAGATCGAGGAACACGTCGTCCATCACCTCAACGGCGGACGGGTCGTGATCGAGAACGGGGGCCACGTCCTGCATGGCGTCGCGCACGTCGTCGTACGTGAGCATCGCCACCGCGGTCTCCGCGGGGACCGGCTCCAGGGAGACTTCCGCCTCGGTGATGATGCCCAGGGTGCCCTCGCTGCCGGCGAGCAGGCGGGCGGCGTTCACCGCGCCGTGGGCCTCGGCGTCCGCCAGCAGGCGGTCGTAGTTGTACCCCGAGACGTTGCGCTTGAGGTCCGGGAAGCGCTCGCGGATCCGGTCGGCTTCCTCGTCGAGGAGCCGCCGGAGGTCGGCGTAGATGCGGGCTTCGAGGTCGCCGTCGGGGTCCGCGAGCGCGTCGAGGTCGTCGGTGTCCACCCAGCCCAGCGTGGTCACCGTGCCGTCCGCGAGCACGACCTCGGCGGATTCGAGGTAGCCGTCGGCTTTCTCGTACTGCAGGGAGTGTGCGCCCGTGGAGTTGTTGCCGATGGCCCCGCCGAGCACGCTCTTGTCCCCCCACGCGGGATCGGGGGCGTACTTCAGACCGTGGGCGGCGAGTTCGTCGTTGAGGGCCGCGAGCGTGATCCCGGGCTGGGCGCGCGCGGTCTCGGCCTCGGGGTCGAACCCGACGAAGCCGTTCATCGCGTGTTTGAAATCCAGGACGACGGCCTCGTTGACCGCCTGGCCGGCGAGACTGGTGCCGCCGCCGCGGGGGAGCACGGGGATCCCGCGGTCGGCGCAGTACGAGACCACGGCGGCGACGTCGTCGGTGGACGTGGGGAACACGACGCCGACCGGGAGCGCCTCGTAGATGCTGGCGTCGGTGGCGTACAGCTGGCGCGTGTAGCTGTCGAAGCGCACGTCGCCGTCGACGCGCTCGCGGAGGTCGTCGACGAGCCCGGGGCGCTCGACGCTGTCGCTGGTGTAGTCGTAATCGGCGTCGGGGTCGGTTGACGGGTCATCGGAGCGGAGGTCGCGCGTTGCCATCGTCGACCATAGGAGGTGTGGCGTGTTATGCGGTGGTGGTCAGTCCACGGCGGCGTGGCGGGGCGGCGCTACGCCGACCCGACCGCGGCCTCGATGGCGGTTTCGAGGTCCGCGACGATGTCGGCGGGGTCCTCGATGCCGACCGACACCCGCACCATCTCGGGGCGCACACCGCCGGCGCGCTGGGCTTCGGGGGTGAGCTGCTGGTGGGTGGTGGAGGCGGGATGGATCACGAGCGTTTTGGCGTCGCCGACGTTCGCCAGCAGGCTGGCAAGCGTGGTCTCCTCCGTGACCGCTTGGGCGGCGTCGTAGCCGTCCTCGACGCCGAACGTGAGCATGCCTCCGTAGCCCGAATCGAGGTAGGTGGTCGCGTTGTCGTGGGTGTCGTGGTCGGCCAGTCCGGGGTAGTTGACCCACGACACGTTGGGGTGGTCCCGGAGGTGTTCGGCGACGAGCTGGGCGTTCCGGCAGTGTTGTTGCATGCGCAACGGGAGCGTTTCGAGCTTCTGGAGGGTTTGCCAGGCGTCGAACGGCGACTGCTGGTTGCCCAGATCGCGCAGCCCGCGGGCGATGGCGGCGTACGTGAACGCGGCGTCCCCGAAGCGATCGGTGAAGGTCACGCCGTGGTAGGCGGGGTTTTCCTGGGCGATCTCGGGGTAGTCGGCGGCGTGGGCGTCCCAGTCGAAGCTGCCGGCGTCGACGAGCGCGCCGCCGACGGTGGTGCCGGCACCGTGGATCCATTTGGTGGTGGAGTGCCAGACGATGTCGGCACCGTGGTCGATCGGGGTTGCCAGCGCGGGGGTCGCGAACGTGTTGTCCACCAGCAGGGGAACGCCGTTGTCGTGGGCGATGTCGGCGATGCGTTCGAGGTCGGGCGTGATCAGGCTGGGGTTGCCGACGGTTTCGACGAGCACGTAGGCGGTGTCGGCGTCGATGGCGTCGGCGTAGGCGTCGTAGTCGAGGACGTCCACGAACGTCGTGTCGACGCCACGGCGCTGGGCGCTGTGCGTGAGGTACGTCACGGTGCCGCCGTAGAGGTCGCTGGCGGCGACGACGGAGTCGCCGGCGCGTGCCAGCAGGAACGTCGCGAGATCCAGGGCGGCCATTCCGGACGCGGTGGCGACCGCGCCGACGCCGCCTTCGAGGGCGGCGAGGCGGTCCTGGAGGGTCTCCACGGTGGGGTTCATCAGCCGCGAGTAGATGTAGCCGTCCCGCTCAAGGGCGAACTGGCCGGCGGCGTCGGCGCTGTCCTCGAAGGCGTACGACGTGGTCTGGTAGAGCGGCGGCGCGCGAGCGCCCGTGGCCGGGTCGACGCGCTGGCCGGCGTGTACACTGTTGGTGTGGAGTCCGTGGTCGTGGCCCATGACTGGGGGTACGGCAGCAGTGGTATAAACCGCGCCGACACCTGCAGGTGCTGCCGGGCTTCGGGAGTGTCACACACCGCCGGTGGCGTCAGTGACCGCCGCCCCGTCGGTGCCGGCGGCGAGGAAGTCCGCCAGCGGCGGGCCGACGGCCGCGGAGTCGACGAGGAACGCGTCGTGGCCGTAGTCGGAGTCGACGACGTGGTGGGCGACGCCGGCGGCGCCGCCCGCCCGGAAGGCGTCGGCGACGGTCGCGCTCTGTGCGGCGGTGAAATGCCAGTCCCCGGTGAACGACAGCACGAGCGCGTCGCCGTCGAAGGCCGCCAGCGCGTCGGCGACGGAGGGCCGCCCTGCCGCGAGGTCGTAGGCGTCCATGGCGCGCAGCAGGTAGAGGTAGCTGTTGGCGTCGAAGCGGGCCACGAACGTGTCGGCCTGGTAGTCGAGGTAGGATTCGACGTCCCGGGTGGCGAAGAACTCGGCCGCGGGGTCGGCGGGGAGGGCGGTGTCGGTGGTGGCGGTCCGGCGGCCGAACTTGTCGGCCATCGACGCCTTCGAGAGGTACATCACGTGGCCGAGCTGTCTGGCGAGCGCCAGTCCCCGGTCGGGGTGTGCGCCGCCGTAGTAGTCGCCGTCGTTCCAGTTCGGGTCGCCGCGGATGGCGCGGCGTGCGATGGCGTTCAAGCCGAGGCATTGGGCGTCGAGGCGTGGTGCGGTGGCGACGGCGGCGATCAGGTGTACGTCGTCGGGGTAGCGCCGCGCCCAGTCGAGGGCGTTCATGCCGCCGACGCTCCCGCCGACGACGGCGTGCAGGCGGTCGACGCCGAGGGTGTCGAGGAGGCGGCGCTGGCAGCGTGTCCAGTCCGGGACAGTGACGGGGGGGAAGGCGGTGCCCCAGGGGTCGCCGCCGGGGCCGTCGGCCGGCGGACCGTCGGTCCCGTGGCAGGAGCCGGGCACGTTCGCGCAGACGACGAAGTACTCGGTGGTGTCGATGGGGCATCCGGGGCCGACGATGTCCGGCCACCAGCCTCGATCGTCGCCGTCGGCGCGCCCGCGGACGTGCTGGCTGCCGGTGAGCGCGTGACAGACCAGCACCGCGTTCGAGCCGGTGTAGTCGCCGTACGTGCGGTAGGCGACGGTGAGGCTGTCGACGGTGTCACCGCAGGCAAAGGTGAACCCGTCGAGCTCAGTGGTCGGCATCGGTCCCCCGTCGGTACATACTTGATAGTAATTTTTCGCCACCGTATTATGCACAGCAATCACGGCAAGGGCCGCCGCCATCGCGCCGCGGGCCACACGAGAGGCGGCCGCCGGGGCGGGTTCCGCCACAGCCGCCGCGCTCTTGATGCTTCGATCCCAACCCTCGCCGAATGGCCACCCGGGAGCGCGCCGCCTTAGCCTCGGTCGTGTTCGCAGTGCTGTTCGCACAGGTGCTCGTCTATCCGGGCGCGACCGACCTCGTCGAAGCCTACGGCGCAGCCGCCCCGGAGACCGCGAGCCGGTGGTTTCTCGCCGCCGAGTTCGGCGCGTTCGTCGCGTTCGCCGGCGTCTGGGGGGCCGCAAGCGACCGCGCCGGCCGCCGCACCCCGTTCATCGCCGCGGGTGCCGCCGCCGGCAGCCTCGGCTACGCCGTGCTCGCTGTGGCCCCCCTCGGGCTCGGCGGCGCGCTCGCGTTGCGCGTCGCACAGGGCGCGGCCACGATCGGCGCGTTCTCGCTGGCGATGACGATGCTCATGGACCTCTCGGCCGACCACGGGGCGGACATGGGGGCGGCCGGCATCGCCATCGGGCTGGGCACCGCACTGGGCGCGCCCATCGGCGGCCAGCTCACCGAACTCGCGCCGCGCGCCCCACTGGTCGTCGGGAGCGTCGCCCTCGCCGTCGCCGCCGCCGTCACCGTCCGGCTCCCGGACAACGCCCCCACCACCACCCAGTCGCAGCTGTCCGCGGCCGTGCTCGCGGTGCGTGACACGCCGGCGGTCCTGGTGCCGTACGCGTTCGGCTTCATCGACCGGTTCACCGCCGGGTTCTTCGCGCTTGTCGGGACGCTGTACTTCCAGTCCAGGTTCGGGCTCGACGCCGGCGCAACCGGGCTCACGCTCGCGCTGTTTTTCGCGCCGTTCGCCCTGCTGCAGTACCCCTTCGGCCGCCTCTCGGATCGCATCGGACGCACCATCCCCATCGCCGCCGGGTCCGCGCTGTACGGCGTCGCGGTCGCCGGCGTGGGGGTCGCGCCCGGGCTGCGGGTCGCACAAGCCGGCATGGTCACGGTCGGCGTGCTGGGGGCGCTGATGGCACCCGCCACGATGGCGCTGGTCACCGACATCGCGCCCGACACCGAGCGCGGCGTCCACATGGCGGGGTTCAACATCGCCGGCTCACTGGGGTTTTTGGCGGGCATCGTGGGTGGCGGCTGGATCGCCGACCGCCGCGGCTTCCAGGACGCGTTCGCGATCGCGGGCGGCGCTGAACTCGTGCTTGCGGCCGTCGCGTTGCCCGCGTTGCTGGCGCTGCGGGACCGCCGAAGCGAGTAGCGAGCGCGCCTACTGTTCGAGCGTTGCCCGTGCGGCGGCCACGCCGTCGTGAACGGCCACGTCAACCCCGACCTCGTCGAGTGCGTCACCGACAGTGCGCACGCCCCGAACCACCTGTTGGGCCGTGAGTTGGCCCATGTTCGACACGCGGAAGATTTCGCCGCCGAGATGGCCCTGCCCGCCGCTGATCGAGACGCCACGCGCTGTCACGGCGTCCATGAACGCGGCGGCGTCCGCGCCGCGCGCGCCCGCCGGCAGCCGGATGGCGGTGAGCGTGTTCGAGTACGCCGCGGCGTCGTTCAACTCCGGGAACGACGCCAACCCCATCTCGTGGAACCCGTCCCGGAACGCCGCCGCCTGCCGGCGGTGGCGGGCGATGCGGTCGGCCATTCCCTCCTCGCGGATGCGCGCGGCGGCCGCCGCGAGCCCACGGAACAGGGGAACGGCGCTCGTGAACGGCGTCTGGTTCGACTCCGCTTTCCGCAGATGCCACTCGATGTCCTCGTAGAACGGCGCGGCCTCGCCGTCCAACGCCGGCACCACGTCGTCGGTGACGTACACCGCGCTCAACCCGGGCGGTGCGGCCAACGCCTTCTGGGCGTCGGTCACCGCGATGTCCACGCCCCAGTCGTCGATCCGGAACTCGTCGCCGCCGATGCTCGTGACGCCGTCGACGACGTAGCGTGCGCCCGCGTCGGCGGCGATATCGCCGACCGCGTCGACGGGGTTCAACAGCCCGGTGCTGGTCTCGTTGTGCACCATCGTCACCACGTCCGTCTCGGTGGTGACCGCGTCGGCGACGGCGTCGAGGTCCACGGGCGCGCCCCAGTCGGCGGTCACCCGCGTGACATCGGCGTACCGCTCGGCGACGCGCGCGAACCGCCGCCCGAACTTCCCGTTCACCACGGCCACCACCTCGCCGCCGTCCCCGACGAGGTTTCCGACCGCGGCCTCCATGCCCATGGTCGCGGTGCCGTTCAACAACAGCGCCGTCCCGCCGGCAGACGTCGTGTCCCCGGACGGCGTCGACTCCTCGAAGACGTACTCGACGTGCTCCTGGGCGCGCTCGTAGACCGCCTCGAAGGCCGCCGATCGGTGGGACACCATCGGCGCGCTCATCGCCTCGCGTACCTCGCGGGCGACCGGAACGGGGCCGGGATTCAACAGCAGGAAGTCCTCTCGCATACGGGAGCGTCGGCGCGCGCGGGCATAAACACGGCGGGTGGTGCAAGGCTCGCCGCCGTGGCTACGAGAACTTGTGCACCGTGATGTCGAGGGTGTCCAGATCCAGGATGGGGGCGGTGGCGACGTCCGGCGAGATGTTCACCGACTCCTGGAACGCCGTCTGGTGTTGCCAGCACCCGGAGTTGACCAGCCGGACGTTGTGGTGGATGCCGACGCCGAGCTTGTGGACGTGGCCGGTGTGGAACACGTCCGGAACGGTGTCGATGGCGAGGTGGTCCTCGGCCTCGGGCGCGAGCCGGGTGCGGCCGCCGAACGGCGGGGCGACGTGGCGCTTTTTCAGGAGGAGCTCCATCGCGTTCTGGGGGTCGTCGTAGGTGACGTCGTCGCTGGGGTGTTCGGCGATCACCTCGTCCAGGGACACCCCGTGGTACAACAGCACCGAGACGCCGTCGATGGTGACCGTCGACGGGTTGCTGGTGATGCGGGCGTCGTGGGCGCGCATGATCGACCGCAGCTCCTCGTCGAACGCCGGCTGCGGTTCGGCGAGCCGGACGGCGTCGTGGTTGCCCGGAATCATCACGATCTCCATGTCCCCGGGCACGTCTTTGAGGTGTTCGGCGAACGTCTCGTACTGGTCGTAGATGTCGACGATGTCGAGTTCCTCGTCTTGGCCCGGGTAGACGCCGACGCCCTCAACCATGTCGCCGGCGATGAGCAGGTACTCCACGGACTCGGCGGCGGGCGTGTGCAGCCAGTCGGCGAACGACCGCCAGGCGTCGGCGGCGAACTCCTGGCTGCCGACGTGCACGTCGGAGATGAGCGCGGCCTGCACGCTGCGGTCGGCGGTGCTCGGCGAGTACGTGCGGGGAACCTCCGGGAAGTAGATGTCGTCGGCGAAGAGGATGGTGCCGTCGTCGGCCAGCGTGCCCGACACGGCGATCACCTCGTCCAACAGGAGGTCGTCGACGAGATCCGAGACGTCGCGGTCTTTCAACACGAGCACCGGGAAGACGCCGTTGGTGTCCTCCAACTCGACGCGCCAATGGCCGCTGGTGGTCGACCGGATGTCGTTGACCATGCCGACGATGGCGGCGTCACTGCCCCCGGGCATCGAGGCGAGCGCGCTGGTCGGCCGGTGGTTGACGCGACCCCGAAGCTGTGCGGCGAGGCGGTCGTACCGGTCGCGGAACACCGACACGAAGTCCTGGTACTCGCCGGTTCCCGTGGACGCGCCCGTCATGTCGCCGTCGATCTCGACGCTGCGCGCGTCCGCGGTGGCCGCGCGCCCGCCGTCGTGGTTGGGGCGCGTGTCCGTGGCCGACGGATCGGTGTGTGTCGTCGCCTCGTCGGGAGGCGTCGATGCCGGCGCGGACGTCTGCGCGGCACTCGAAGCGGTGTGGGCATCGAGCACCGCTCGAACGTCGCTGACGGTGAGCGTCGCCGCGTCCGCTGCGGCGGCGGCGACCGCGCGCTCGACTGCTGCACCCGGGTCGTCAGCGCCCGCGAGCAGCGTCACCGCCTCCCGGTCGGCGTTGTATCCGCGGCTCGTCAACTCGCGGACCACGCGCACCGATGGCTCCAATGGCACACCGGACTCGAAGGCGCGACGAGGAGATAAGCATGGCGAGATGACCGCGGGCCGGTACCGGAACCGACGGGAGGGCAACGTTGAAACGCGGTACGGCCGAACCGGTATGCAATGACCGGCGACGATGTCCCCGATCCGACCGACGGCCCCCGGGCCGCAGTCCGGTGGTTCTGGTCGACTGATCGGGCGGACGTGCTGTTCGTCCGGGAAGCCCTCTCGAGTCTGCTCGTGGTGTCGATGGTCGGGCTGTTGTTGTTCTCCGTGAGCGGTGTGTGGCCGCCACTAGTGGCGGTCGAATCCGGCAGCATGCAGCCGAACCTCCAGAAGGGAGATCTGGTGTTCGTCACGGAGGAACACCGCCTCAGCCCGGAGTACGCGTCCGGCGGGACGGGCGTTGTCCCGCACAGGACTGCGACCGCTCACGGCTACGAGAAGATCGGGGGGACCGGCGACGTGATCGTCTACGAACCGGACGGCAACAGCAGGGCAGTCCCGATCATTCACCGCGCACGGTTCTGGGTCGACAACGAGGAGAACTGGTACGACCGCGCGGACGAGTCGATCGTCGCCGCGGACAGCTGCAGCGAGCTGCGGAACTGTCCGGCACCCCACGCCGGCTTCATCACGAAAGGCGACAACAACAGATCGAACAACTACTACGACCAGTCGGCCGGGCTGTCGGAGCCGGTCAAGCCCGGCTGGGTGCGGGGAACCGCGGAGTACCGGGTGCCGTTCGCGGGCTGGGTGCGGCTGGTGATCTCCGGGGAGGCCACCGTGGCGCGCCCCGGCGGCGCGGCGCTCGGCGGCGAGCGCGCGCTGGGCCAGGCGTAGCCGGCTACTCGGCGTACAGCGAGTAGACGATCACCGCGAACCCGATCGCGGTGAGCGCGCTCTCGGTCAACACGGCGAAATTGCTTTGCAGGTTCAACAGCACGTCGATCCCCCCCGCCAGCAGCGAGCCGAGCGTCACGAACCCGAACCCGATCGTCAACGACCGGAGCGCCGGCGAGCTCGTGCGCCGCCACGCCTTCGCGGCGAAATACGTGACGGCACCGCCGAGCGCCAGCGTGAGTGTCTTCAGCGCGACCACGACTTCGTAGTGTATCATGTTTCTTTGCTCACCTCTGTCCACAGCGTCTCGAGCCGTTCGTCGGTCGACGTCGGCGGGCGGTGGATGCCGACACCGAGCGTGCGGTCGTCGTCGAGGGTGATAACAACGTCCTCGAAGGCGACCACGTATTCGGTGGTGTGGTGGCCGTCGTCCTGTAAGACCGCGCGCCCCTCGAGCAGCGCCGCGTCAGTCAGCAGATCCAGCTTCCGGTAGGTCGTGGACATCGGGACGCCGCTTCGGTCGGAGATCTCCTTGGCGGTGCGCGGTTCGTCGAGCGCTTCGATGATGTCTCGACAGCCCGCGTCATCCAGCGCATCCAGGACATCCTGGAGATCCGGAGTGTCGTCCGAATCGAAGGGAGCGCGCATGGATATGCTGGCATTCGGGAACCCCGGCGTATAACTCGTTTCATATTCCGCTGTGACCGGCCGGTGCTTCCCATGCGCTGAGAACCGACGCCAGGAGCCAGGAACCACGTCTGTCATTTAAGTAATGTGACTGTGGATGATGACACGAGGTGAACGCGATGGGATACAACACACGAGCGGGGACGGAGTCCGGCGCTGGCTACGGAGCCGCCGGCACCTGGCCGGCGTACTGGATCGCGGTCGTGCGCGTGCTGACTGGCTGGTGGTTCTTCCACGCGGGCTTCACGAAGCTGCTCGAAGGCGGCTTGACGTTCGATCCGTCGGGCTACTTGCAGGGGATGGCGGGAACGGTGCTGGCACCCGTCGGTACGACGCTGGCAGGCTACCCCGGCATCATCGGCCCGATGGTCGTGATCTTCGAGACACTGATCGGGCTGGCGCTCATCGTCGGGCTCCTGACGCGGTTCGCGTCGTTCGGCGGTGTGATGTTCATGACCATGTTCTGGATCGGGAACGCCGAATACGCACACGGGGTGGTCAACAGTGACTTCATGGGCTTGCTGTTGTTCACCACGATCATCGTGTTCGGCGCCGGCCGCTACTACGGCCTGGACAGCATCGTCGAGCGCACGGACCTCGTTCAGGGGGCACCGCGGCTCAAATACCTCCTCGGATAACACGGTGACACGACATGACTGACACACTCGACAAGGCGGTGATGGGACTCAGCGGCGGACTGATGGTGCTCGGCGTCGTGGGCGGCGGCCTCGTGGAGTTCCTGGCGGGCCCGCCGTACGTACCGACGACGGAAAGTGGCGAGGTGCTGACGGCGGCCGCGGTCGCCCCGAACGTACGGGCAGCGCTGGTGTTGGCGGCGCTGCTCGTGTTGTTCGTGTACGCAGTGTACAAACTCGCAACCCCGGTGCGGGGGCAGTCACAGCACAGCGAACGGGCGACCGCCGGCGACTAGGATCCACTAATTGTTCTCGAAGCGCGCCTGCACGAACGGCGTGATGTCTTCGATGTCGCTGAGCCGCGAATCCGCTTCGAGGACCGCCTCCGTCTCCTCGACCGGAACCGACAGCGAGATCTCTTTGGTGCGGCCGTACCGGCCCTTCGAGACGACGACGGCGTTGACGATGCCGAGCATGTCGAGTTCGCTGATGAGGTCGGTGACCCGGCGCTGCGTGAGCACGTCGGCGTCGAGCTCGTCGCACAGCGTCTTGTAGATGTTGTACACCTCACCCGTGTTGACGTTGTGCACGCCGTTGTCCTCCAACAGGAGAATGGCGTAGAGCACGAGCTTGCTCTGTGTCGGCAGCGTTCGGACGACCTCCACGACGCGGTCGAGCTCGATCTTGTCTTGGGCGCGGCGCACGTGGTCCTCGGTGACGTTTTCGGCCTGGTCGCGCTCCGCGAGCTCGCCGGCGGTCCGCAGCAGGTCAAGGGCGCGACGGGCGTCGCCGTGCTCCTGAGCGGCGAACGCCGCACACAACGGGAGGACGTCGTCCGAGAGCGCGTCGGCTTTGAACGCGACGTCCGACCGGTGCTGGAGGATGTCCCGCAGCTGGTTGGCGTCGTACGGCGGGAACACGATCTCCTCCTCGCCGAGGCTGGACTTGACACGGGGGTCGAGGAAGTCGGTGAACTTCAGGTCGTTGCTGATGCCGATGATCGACACCCGGGAGTTGTCCAACTCGGAGTTCATGCGGGAGAGGTTGTACAGCGTATCGTCGCCGGATTTCTCGACGAGCTTGTCGATCTCGTCCAGCATGATGACCGCGACGCGCTCGACGTAGTCGACGGCGTCGAAGAACGTCGCGTACACGCGGTCGGTGGGCCACCCTGTCATGGGGACCTGTTCCATCTCGGCCTTGTCGGCTTCCAGGGAGTCGATTCGGTCGTCGATCTCCGCGACGGAGTCGAAGCGCTCCCGAAGATCCGAAAAGCTGTCCGAAACATCGGAGCCCTCACTCGATTCGTCGCCTGTACGATCGTCGCCCGGCGACCCCCCTATTTCGAGTGCGGTGGGGTCGTCGTCGGCCTGTGCCCGGAGGTCCGAGAGGTCGGCGATGCGGGCGTCGACGAACGCCCGGTTTTGATCGATGAACGTGTTGGCGAGCTGTGCGAGCACCCGGTACTGGGTGTCCGTGACTTCACAGTTGATGTATTCGACCTCACAGGGAACGTCGTACTTCTTGGAGGTCTTCTCCAACTCCTGGCTCACGAACTTCGCGCTGGCCGTCTTTCCGGTGCCCGTCTTCCCGTAGATGAGGATGTTCGACGGCGTCTCACCGCGGAGCGCCGCGACCAGGATGGTCGCCATGTTGTTGATCTGGTCGTTTCGGTGTGGGAGTTCGTGGGGCGTGTACGACGGCCGCAGGACCTCTTTGTTCTCGAAGATGGGCTCGCCGCTGAGCAGGTCATCGAAGAGTCCCTCGTCGTCGTCCTCGTCGTCGAGGACGTCGTCGAGGTCGACTTCGAAGTCGCGGTCCGCGGTTCGCCGTTCGTCCGTCGACCGATCGTCTGTCATGTATTCACGCACACCCCCTTGTTTCGGGTGGAATACGCAGTCGGGAAGAGAGAACGGCCAGCAAGGCCATCAGCGGGCGGTATAGCGTCCCCGCTCCGACAGCGTTCCAGTTGATGCAGATGAAACAGTGGGTCCGAGTCGGACTAATAAGTTACGATAGCGGGGACGCTTCCGGGCAGGCACGATCACAGCAACCCGATACCAGGACGCCCGCCATCCGATGTCCCGCCGGTTAGAGGG
Source organism: Halobacterium sp. MBLA0001 (assembly GCF_049705385.1). Classification (NCBI taxonomy): domain Archaea; kingdom Methanobacteriati; phylum Methanobacteriota; class Halobacteria; order Halobacteriales; family Halobacteriaceae; genus Halobacterium; species Halobacterium sp. MBLA0001. The sequence goes on along the minus strand of NZ_JBNAMQ010000007.1, from coordinate 494,720 downwards.
GGGAGGGATGCGGTCCGGAACCAGCCGGGGCGACCCGCGGAGAAAGACGATGAATCGCCGTTCCACCTGAAACAGAGGTTGAGGTCAAACGTGGCTGCCAACCCCCCACCCCTTCGTTTCGAGTGGAACGAGAGTCTTCTGTGGGGTGGGGGGTCCCCACCCCCCTTCTAGAGTAGCGGTACTACTAAGTCCCTACAATCAGAACAACAACCGCAAACTAGCAAAAACTAGGAGCAGAATACGGTAGTTGTCTAGTTCTAGTTGCGTTTGGGCGCTGATCTTGGCTGGCGGGTGGGTCGGGGCCGTCCCTGTTCTGGAGTTCCACCCGAAACGAAGGGGTGGGGGGTTGTGGATGTCCCCGTGTGTTGATATCGCCTGTCGTGGATGTGGCTACATCGTGGCTGACGGGGTGCACTCTCGTCTCGGCGTCGATCCCGGAGCCGGGGTTCGATCTGACCACGGTCAGACCCCTGTCTGACGGATTTCACGCCCTCTCACTGGGGTTTTATACGCATCCAGACACGTCCTGCGTCAAACATACAAGGCATGGGGTGCGAATGGAGAGCAAGGATGGGACTGTTCGCAGACTTACGCGACAGCGTCTCTCGGGTCACGGCGAGTCTGTTCGCCGACGACTCGGAGCCGAAACGAATCGGGATTTATGGACCGCCCAACGCGGGGAAAACAACGCTTGCAAACCGCATCGCCCGCGACTGGACGGGTGACGCCGTCGGTCCGGAGAGCCACATTCCCCACGAGACGCGGCGCGCCCGCCGCAAGGAAAACGTCGAAATCGAGCGCAACGGCAAGACGGTCACCATCGACATCGTCGACACGCCCGGCGTGACGACGAAAGTCGACTACTCGCAGTTCCTCGACCACGACATGGAGAAAGACGAGGCCGTCCGGCGCTCTCGGGAGGCCACCGAAGGCGTCGCCGAGGCGATGCACTGGCTGCGGGAGGACGTCGACGGCGTCATCTACGTGCTCGACGCCACCAACGACCCGTTCACGCAGGTGAACACGATGCTCATCGGCATCATCGAGAGCCGAGATCTGCCCGTGCTCATCCTCGCGAACAAAACCGACCTGGACGACGCCAACATCCAACGCGTGTCCAACGCCTTCCCCCAACACGAGACGATCCCGCTGTCGGCGTTGGAGGGCGAGAACATGGACGAGGTCTACGACAAGATCGCGGCGTACTTCGGGTGACCGCACATGCCAGAAACAACCAGCAGCAGCGGCGACGGACCACAGGACGGCGTTCAGGTCGACCTCATCAGCACCGAGCGGATGAACGGCAAGACCTCCATGGAGAAGATCCGACTCATCCTCGACAGCGTCCGGGAGGGTGACATCGTCGTCCTGGAGTCCGGACTGACCCCCGACGAGGAGTCGAAGCTCATCGAAGTCACGATGAGCGAGATCAACCCCGACGGGTTCTCCGGCATCGAGATCGAGAGCTTCCCCCAGTCCGAAACCTCGAACACCACCCTCCTCGGGCGACTCATGGGTGCCCAGGAGACGTCGAAACTGACCGTCATCGGGCCGGCGAACCAGATCCAATCCCTCCACAAGGATGAGACGCTGATCAGCGCGCTCATCTCCCGCCAGTAATGCCCCACCAATGCACGAACTGCGGGCACGTCTTCGCGGACGGCTCCAAGGAGATGCTGTCGGGGTGTCCGGACTGTGGCGGCAACAAGTTCCAGTACCATCCCAGCGAGATCCCTGCGGACAGTCCCAGCGGTGACCCCACGCCATCCGACGGCTCGGACGCCGACTCCAGCACGGTCTCGGGCGCTGTCGGCCGCGCCGCCGACCGCGTCCGTGACGCCGTCGCCGAGGCAGACACACCCGCCGACGATCCGACACCCGACGACGAGGGCGACACGCAGTCCGACCCGGCAGCCGACAGTCCGGGCGCGGGCGCGCCCGACGCCGACCCCGGTGTTCGCGCCGCAACACCCGACGACGAGGACGGCGCGCAAGCAACCGCCCGCAGCGAGGTCGTCGACGTGTCCACGCTTCCAGATCAACCCACGGACGGCCGCGTCGTCGAGGAGCCCGACACCGACGAGGCGGAGCCCGACCTGGAAGACCTCCGCGAGGAACTCAACGACCAGTTCGAGTCCATCCGCATCGTCGCCCCCGGCCAGTACGAGCTCAACCTCATGGAGCTGTACGACCGCCAGGAGTACATCATCGCGCTCCAGGAGGACGGCCAGTACGTCATCGAGGTTCCGGACGCCTGGGAAGCAGCCGATCCGACCGACGTCGAATAGCCCGCAGTCCCACCCGCGTCCTGCCCGACAGACCACACCGTGAAACGGTAGTATGCGACTGTTTCACGGTCGCACGCCGTAGTTTTCACGCCGCAGTGCTGCCGAGTGCAGAAGTTGTTTTGCCCTGTAGCCCGCCAGCCTACACACATGTCTCTTCGCAACCGCGCGCAGGCACTGCTGGCGCTGTTCCCAGCGTTCCTGGCGCGTCTCGGTCTCGTCGACCGTCGCAGGGGCGAGGAGGCCTTCGATCTGGCTGTCCCCGCGATGGTAACCGGCGGCCTCCGGACGCTGCTGCGGACCGCCGACTTCTTCATGGTGAGTATCGCCACCGGCTCGACCGCGGTCGCCGCCCTCGAAATCGGCTTCCAGTATTACTTCATTCCGTTCGGGCTCGCGCTCGCGCTCACGTCCGGCACGATCAGTGTCGTCTCCCGGTTCAAAGGTGCTGACGACCACGCCGGCGCCAACTTCGCGATCAAGCAGTCGCTGTGGCTGGCGTTGCTGGTGTCGTTGCCCATCACCGCCGGCACCTGGGTGTACGCCGACTCGATGATCGGGTTGCTCAACAGCAACCCCGAGATCATCGAGTTGGGTGCGGCGTACCTCCGCGTGGTGATGCTGACCGTCGTGTTCCGGTTCTGGGGGATGACGGCGTCGCGGGCGCTCGCCGGTGCCGGCGACACCCGGACGCCGATGTACGTCCGGCTCATCACCCTCCCCACGAACATCGCGTTGAACGCGGTGCTCATCTTCGGGATCTGGGTGTTCCCCGAGCTGGGCGTCGTCGGCGCCGCCTGGGGAACCGCGATCGCCAACGCCGTCGCCGGCATCGTGTTCTTCGCCGTCCTGCTCTCCGGGCGCTGGGATGTCACCCTCTCGTTCAGCGGCAAGCAGTGGGACTGGGGCGTCGCCAGCGAGATCGTTCGCGTCTCCCTCCCGCTGGCGGGCACCCGGCTCTCCCGGACGTTCGGCCGGTTCCCGTTCCTGTTCGTCCTCGGGCTGTTCAGCCACCAGGTGGTCGCCGCCTACGCCATCGGCCGCCGCGTGATGCTGTTGGCGTTGATGCCCGCGTGGGGGTATTCGACGGCGTCATCGACGCTCGTCGGCCAGCAACTCGGCGCCGGCGACCCCGATGAGGCGGCCGCCTACGGCTGGCAGACGCTGCGCGTCGCGCTGGCCACCCAACTCATCATCGGCGCGCTGCTGTTCGTGGCTGCGGGCCCCATCGCGTCCGCGTTCACCCCCGATCGGTTCTCCCTGACCGTGACGTTCATCCGCATCTTCGGGCTCAGCGTCGCCGGGTTCTCCGTGGCGCGCACGCTCCGCGGCGCGCTCCGCGGGGCCGGCGACACCCGTTGGCCGCTGTACGGCGGACTGATCGGGACGTACATCGTCCGCCTCCCGCTGGCGTTCCTGGCGCTCGACCCCGGCCAGGTCGTCTCCGCCGGCCCGTGGGTGATCGACGCCACCGTGCACTCGCTCTCCGTCGGCCCCGTCACCACGCCGACGATCGCGTTGGGCGTGCTCACCATCCCCGGTTTCACCGTGGCCCCCGGGCTCGGCTGGGGGTTCGCCGCGATCTTCCTGGCGATCGTCGGCGACATGTACACGCGCGCCGCGGTCAACTTCGTGCGCTTCCGGTCGGGCGCCTGGCGGGCGTACGGCACCCCCACCGCGGCCGCCGACTGACACCCACGAACGCCACGGATTTAAGGAATGGACGCCGAACGTCACTCCATGAGCACGCCAACGAAAGTCGTCGTGTCGACCGTCGCTATCGCCGCCGTTCTCTCCCTGCTCGTGCTGGTGAACGTGGCGTAATGTTCACCGAGCGCGCCCTCGACGGCGAGCTCGCGGCCGTCCGGGACGCCTACGCCCCGGACGCCGTCGTCCTCGACTGTGACGCGGACTTCGAGACGCTGTCCCCCGAGCACCGCGACGACGTGCTCCCGGTGATCGACGATCTCACGCCACACGAGTACGACACCGACTGGCTGCCCGCCGACAGCCCGGCGTTGCTGACGCAGCTGGCCACCCGGGAGTTCGTCGTTGGAATGCCCGGCGACGGTGCCGTCGCGTGGACGACCCAGACAGAGCCGCCGGTGGTGTTCGTGAAAGCCCGCATCGAAGGCACCCCCAGCGAGTTCGCCGACTTCCTCGTCGCGGAGGCGCTGGTCGCGGCCGGTCTCGGACTGCCCGAGCGGTTCCTCGGGCTCTTCGGCTCGGCGTATCCGGCGTTCGCCGCGGCCGTCGACGGCGACCCGGTGGCGGTCTACCAGACCGCCGCCGCCGCCGCAACCGCGTTCCGCGGGCTGCACACGCGCCCCGAGTTCGAGACCTGGGACGCCGACTTCCCCCGCCTGTACGACGCCTGGGTGGACGCCGGCGAGCGCATTCGGCCGCGGCTCGACGGGCTGTCCGGCGAGCTCGCTCGCGGCACCACGTCGTTCGCCGACGCCGCCGAACTGGCGTGCAGCGCCGTCAAACACGATGTCGACGTGCCCACCCCGTTCGCGGCGCTCGACTCGCCGGCGTTCCGACGCCACGGCAGCGAGTACGCCGTCACGTGGGCCGAAAAGCTGTTCGCGGCCGACACCGACGCGTAGGCGGCTGTCAGCGGTCCGTTCTCACGGTGCCGTCGGCGTCGAGTTCGACGACGAGATCGCTGGCGTCGCGGAACCGGCTCAGCGCGTCCTCGTCGTGGACCTCCGCGGACACGTGCACCAGGGCGGTGGCGTCGTGGCGCTCCACGATCCCACGCAGCCGCTGCAACGCATCGAGAGCCTGGTGTTCGTCGGCGTAGTACGCGAGCTCGGTCAGCGAGTCGAAGCTCACCCGACGCTTGCCGTCGGTGTCGGTGAGGAACTCGTCGATGGACGCCAGGATCCCGTCGACGTCCCCGGGCCGGGAGACGTACCGGATGTGGGAGGCGGCTCGCCGCGAGTAGCCGTGTTCGACGGACAGCGTGTCCAGGATCTCCGCGCGGTCCTCGTCGACGTCGTAGTATTCCAGTTTCTGTGTGACCTCGCGGGCAGTGGTGCGCGTCGACACCACGAGGAAGTGATCGGTGTCGGCTTTCAGGAAGTCGGTGTCCATGCGGTCGGTCGCACCGGTGGACGGATGAATGAGCAATGCGACCGTGCCGCCCGGCACTGCGTCCGGGGTGCCCTCGATGGCGAGCTCGTAGTCCATACCGTGGCGAAGCGCACCCGTCATCTTAATCATACGGGTGCACACCGCATGGCCGGCGACCCGCCCCACCGCTGGCGGCTCACAGCAGGCTGTCCGCGGTGGCCGCGCCCACGACGCTGAACAGCGCGCTGACCGACGCCGCCTTGGCAGCCAACACGCCGACCACGGCCACGCTGGACCCGACGCCGAGTTCCGCGGCGAACGTCGTGGGTGCGGTGAGCACCACCGACAGCGCGAGCACGGACCCGAACGACACCACCATCAGGGAGACGAACCGCACGGGAACGCCGACCACGTCGGCCTCCCGGTCGGGGTCGCGGCCGTCGTCGGCGGTGTACAGCGCGCTGTACCCGATGGCCGCCACGACCCCCACGACGATGATGCTGTGATACCACTGCATCCGGCTGGCAAGCAGCCACACCTCCTCGGTGACGACAAACGGCCCCGCCAGCAGGACCCCGCCGACGACCTGCTGGACGGTGTCCGCGTACGCGTACCGGTTTCCACTCATCTCGTGGTGCGTTCGCGGCCACCGGCCAAATGCCGTCCGGTGGCGTTTTGCCGGTCGGCGTGCATGCCACTCCTATGAGTGTTCGCGAGGAGTTCGACGAGTGGGCCGCCTCGGGCCGCGACAAGGGCATGGAGGACCGCCATTGGCACACCGCCAAGGACGTGCTCGCGCGGATGCCCGTCGAGGACGACGACACCGTCCTCGATCTCGGGACCGGCAGCGGGTACGCGGTGCGCGCGCTCCGCGAGCGCGGCGTCGCCCGTGGGTACGGCCTCGACGGTGCCCCCGAGATGGCGGCCAACGCCCGCACGTACACCGACGACGACGACCTCGCGTACGTCGTCGGTGACTTCGGGAGCCTGCCGTTCGCCGACGACGCCATCGACCACGTGTTCAGCTTCGAAGCGTTCTACTACGCCAGCGACCCCCGCGAGACCCTCGCGGAGATCCGGCGCGTCCTGAACCCCGGCGGGACGTTCTACTGCGGCGTGAACTACTACGAGGAGAACGTCCACAGCCACGACTGGCAGGACTCCATCAGCGTCGAGATGACCCGCTGGGATCGCGCCACGTACCGCGAGGCGTTCCGGGGGGCGGGCCTACACGTCGCCGCGCAGGACCTGATCGCGGACACGGAGATCGACATCCCCGCCGCCAGCGAGTTCCCCCACGAGGGCTTCGACAGCCGCGCGGACATGGTCGAGCGCTACCGCACGTTCGGCACGCTGTTGACAGTTGGCGTGGCTCCCTGACCGCTACTCCGGAAGCACGTCGATGCCCCCGGACGCAACGCTCACGGTCGCCGGGCCGCGGTCCGGCGGGTCGGGCGTGGTGACGAGCAGTTCGGTGCCGGCCCAGTCACAGTACACCGTGTAGGTGTCACCCCGGAACGCCGTGCGCTCGACGGTGACATCGAACCCGACTCCACCCGAACCGAAGGACAACGCCTCCGGCCGCAGACCGACGGCGACGTCCCCCGTCACGCACTCCGACAGCTCGAACGTCACGCCATTGACTGACACACTCGACCCCCCTGTTTCGAGTGGAACCGCCGTCCCCGACACGACGTTGTTCTCGCCGACGAACTCCGCGACGAACCGCGAGGACGGCTCTCGGTAGACCGCCTCCGGCGTGCCGACCTGGACCACCGCACCGTCACGCATCACCGCCACGCGGTCGGAGATCGACAACGCCTCGGCCTGATCGTGCGTGACGTAGACGGTCGTGATATCGAGTTCGCGCTGGATCTCCTTGATCGTGCCACGCAGCCGGTCGCGCAGCCGCGCATCCAGCGCGCTCATCGGCTCGTCCAACAGCAACACGCTCGGCCCTGGCGCGAGCGCGCGCGCTAGCGCCACGCGCTGCTGTTGCCCGCCGGACAGCGCCGCCGGCTCCCGGTCGCCGGTGCCCGCCAGATCGACCAGCGACAGCAACTCGCTGACGCGCTCCTCGGTCGACGCCCCGCCCGGTGGCTCCCGGAACCGCAGGCCGTAGGCGACGTTCTCGCGCACGGTCATGTGTGGGAACAGCGCGTAACTCTGGAACACGATCCCCACGTCGCGGTCCTCGGGCGGCACCCCACCCACCGACCGATCCCCGAACACGATCTCCCCGCGGTCCGGCGTCTCGAACCCCGCGATCAGGCGCAGCGTCGTGGTCTTCCCGCAGCCCGACGGCCCCACCAACGTGAAGAACTCGCCGTCGGCGATGGAGACTGAGACGTCGTCGACCGCTGTCGTCGTCGACCCGAACGCACGCACCAACCCCTGTAGCTCCACGCTCGTCATGGCTGATATCGACCCCCGACGCGGTCGATCACCACGAAACTGGCGGCCGTCACCACCAACAACACCGTCCCCATCGCCGCCGCCGGGCCGGTGCTTGGCCCCGCGGTCCGATCGATCAGGAACCGCTTGAGCGCCACCGGCATCGTGTACACGGACTCGTTGGCCAGGATCACCGTCGAATCGAACTCCCCGATGCTGATCGCGAACGCGAACGCCGCGCCCGCCACCACGCCCGGCCACACGAGCGGCAACTCCACGTCCCACAGCGCGCGCCCCCGGCTCGCACCCAGCGCCCGCGCGGACTCCACCACCCGGCTGTCGACCGCCGCCAGCATCGGCGCGACGTTCCGCACCACGAACGGATAGCCCGCGATCGCGTGCGCGCACACCACCACCAGCGGCCCAACCAGTTGCACCCGCGTGCCGGCGATGTCGACCCCGAACGCGAGCGACTGCAACAGTCCGAAGCCGACGACCACCCCGGACACCGCGACGGGCGCCATCAGCGCCGCGTCCGCGAGCCGCCGCCCGCGGCCGCCCCGCGCCGAGAACGCCCCCACGACCACCCCCATCGGTAGCGCAACCGCAAGCGCCCCCACGCCGAAGACGATCGAATACCAGACGGCGGTCGCCGGCTGCGTGCGGCCGCTGGCCTGTCGCGTGCCCAGGAACCGCCACCACCGCAGCGTCGGGTCCGTCACCCCGCCCACGCTCGCCGCCACCATCGACACCACGGGCGCGACGAACACCACCGCCACCACCACCGCGTAGCCGACTCCCGCCAGCCGAAGCGCCCACTCGCGGCCCCCCGACGCCCCCAACAGGCGCTTGCGGGGGCGGGACCTGCCGCCGGCACTCGCGGCCGACTGCCGGCCCTCGTACCGCAGATACACGTACATCAACGCCAGCGAGAGCCCGGTTTCGAGCGTCGCGAGCGCCGCCGCCGTGCCGTAGTCGAACTGCTGGATGCGGGCGTACAGCCACACCTCCACGGTCGCCAGCTTCAGCCCGCCCAACGCCAGCACGATGGGGAACGACATGAACGTGAACACGAACGTCAACAGCGCGCTGGCGGCGATCGCCGGCACCAACTGCGGGACCACCACGTCACGGAACGCCCGCAGCGGACTGGCCCCCAGCGACCGCGCGGTCTCCACGGCGCTGGCGTCGACGGTCTCCCACGCCGAGGCCACCATGCGCGTGACCAGCGGCGCGTTGTAGAACGCGTGTGCGACCACCACGATCTGCAGCGTGTACAGGAACTGGACGCGTCCGACACCCAGCGCTGCCAGCGCGTCGTTGACCGTGCCGTGCTGTCCGAACGTCGCCACGAACCCGACCACCACCATGATCGACGGCAACACGAACGGCAGGATCGTCAGCGACCGCAGCGTCCGCCGCCCGGGGAACTCGAAGCGCGCAAGCACGTACGCACCCGGCAGCCCCAGTGCCACGCTCGCCACCGTCGACAGCACCGCCTGGTACGCCGTGAACCCCACCAGCCCGAGGCTGACACCGGGATGCACGACCGTGATCGCGGGCAGCCACCCACTCCACCCGACGCGCACGTCCACCGCGTGCGCCCACGCAGCCACGTCCCCCGGCACCGACAGCGGGTGTGCGAACGCGCCGTGGGCAGCGCCCATGTAGAACTCCGACGTGAGCACCGCCACCACGGGGTTGTCGGGGCCGAGCGCCGCCGCGAACACGGTGCCGACCGGATAGTAAAACACCACCGCGAGCACGGCAAGCGTCGCCACACCCGCAGCCGGCACCGCGTACCGGTCGACGACGCTCACGCCGGACTGCCGCCTCATTCGACGTTCGTGGCGATCCGCTGGGCCCACGTCTCCGTCCACTCCGCGACGCTGCCAGCCAGCTCGTCGTACGTCAACCGCACCGGCTCCGGCGGCTCGTAGCCGTACTCCGCGACGTCCGCCGGCAGGCTGGCGGTTTCGGTCGCCGGGAACTGGGCGTTCCGCTCCGCGATCCCCTGCTGGCGCTCCGGCGACAGCATGAACTCCACGAACTCCGCCGCGACCTCCGGGGTGTCGGTGTCAGCGAACCGCGCGACCGCCTCGGGATTGATATACCCCTGATCGTTCAGGAAGCCCACCCGGTGATGTGGGAGGTCGTCGGGGTCGTTGTAGATCACTCGGTCCGTCGAGTACGACACCACCATCGGGCGCTCACCCTCCGTGAACGTGGTGTACGACTCCGACCAGCCGTTGAGCACGCGCACGTCGTTGTCCACCAGGCGCGTCCAGTAGTCCAGGTAGCCGTCCGGGCCGAACTCGTGGATCGTCCACAGCAAGAACGCCCGCCCCGGGTCGCTGTTCTGGGCGGTCTGCGTGAGCAGCGTCCCCGCGTACGGCTCGGTCGTCAACGCTTCGAACGTCTCGGGGGCGTCCACGACCGTGCCGTCGTACACCAACGAAATGTAGCCGGTGTCGTAGGTGAGCGCGCGGCCCGCCGGGTCGATGTGAAGCGCCTCTTTGATCTCGCTGCTGCGGGACACGTCGGCCGCCAGCCCGTCGAACAACCGCGTGTCGTCCCCGAGTTCGTTGTCGATGCGCACCAGCTCCCCCGTGTTCAGGCCGACGAACAGATCGGCGTCGATCCCCACGCCGTTGCGCTTCTTGTTCACGAACTCGTTGACGCCGGCGGTCGGCGTGGTGAACTCCACGGTCGTCTCGTGGTCGGCCTCCCACTGCGCTTTCAGCCAGCGGCCCGCCGACCCCTCGCCGACGAACGAGTCGTAGGTTCCGACCCGCAGCGTCTCCGCGCTGTTGCCGCCCATCTGTAGGCAGCCTGCGGCAGCCACTCCGGTGGCCCCACCACCCACTGCCCGCAGGTAGTCACGGCGTCTCATTACCGGGTTGTTCAATAGGGTTGTGGTTAAGCCCGTCGCTCCACACCCGGCCGTCGGCCGCGCTACACCAGCGACCGGCCGGCCGCCGTCCACGCCCGCACGCTCCCCTCGTAGAACGACACGTCGGTGAACCCCAGCCACCGCAACACCACGAACGTGTGGCTGATCCGGCGCGCCGTGTTGCAGTACAACACCACCCGGTCCTCGCGCGTGATGCCGTGCTCGGCCAGCACGTCCTCGATCGCCGCCCGGGATTTCAACCCCCGCGTGTCGTCGTCGACGAACGCCGTCCACGTGACGTTCACCGCGTCCGGAATGTGGCCGTCGGCGAACTCCCCTGGGTCCCGCGTGTCAACGACCACGGCCGCATCGCTGGCGGCCGCGTCGGCCACCGCCTCGGTCCCCACGAACACGTCAACACCCCGCTCACCGGGCTCGTACGTCGTTTCGTCTACTTCCGGCGTCCCGGTCGTGGTTTCGTGCTCGCGCACCCACGCGCTGTAATCCCCGTCCAACACCGCCACGTCGTCGTGCCCGTGGTACAGCGCCGTCACGAGGAACCGCGCCGCGAACACGCCGTGGGTGTCGTCGTACGCCACCAGCGTGTCCCCGCGCTCGACGCCCGCCGCCGACAGCACCGCCGCCCACTCCTCGGCCGGCGGCAGCATCCCCTGTGGACCGTCCGCGCTCCGGAACGCATCGAAGGGCACGTTCACCGCGCCCGGCACGTGTCCGATGCCGTCGTACTCCCAGGCGTCGCGCACGTCCACCACACGCACCGACGCGTCGTCCTGTTCGTCGAGCCAGTCCGGTGTCACCACCCAGTTGTCCGACATCACCCACCCGTTCGAGCCGCCGGCGTATAGCACTCCGGCCTCCGGCACCACGACCCCACACGAATGGGGGGTTTTCGCCGCCGGCACCGAGAGTTATGTACGTGGGCGTTCACCCATTGCGTATGGCAGATTACGCCACCGACGTACTCGTCACCGCCGACTGGGTCGACGACCGCCTCGACCAGTTCCGGAGCGACGACCCCGACCACCGACTCGTGGAGGTCGACGTCGACACCGAAGCCTACGAGGAGTCACACGCCCCCGGTGCCATCGGGTTCAACTGGGAGACCCAACTGCAGGACCAGACCACCCGGGACATCCTCGACAAGGACGCCTTCGAATCGCTGCTGGGCAGCCACGGCATCACCGAGGACTCCACGGTCGTCCTCTACGGCGACAACTCCAACTGGTTCGCCGCCTACGCCTACTGGCAGTTCAAATACTACGGCCACGACGACGTGAAACTCCTCGACGGCGGCCGGGACTACTGGGTGGACAACGACTACCCGACCAGCGAGGAGCCGCCGTCGTTCTCCGCGACGGACTACGACGCCAGCGGCCCCTTCGAGGGCATCCGGGCGTACCGCGACGACGTCGAGAACGCCATCGACAAGGGCCTGCCGCTGGTCGACGTGCGCTCGCCCGAGGAGTTCAGCGGCGAGATCCTCGCGCCGCCAGGCCTCCAGGAGACCGCCCAGCGGGGCGGCCACATCCCCGGCGCGGAGAACATCTCGTGGGCCGCCACGGTCAACGCCGACGGCACGTTCAAGTCCGCCGACGAACTCCGATCGCTGTACGCCGACCAGGGCATCGACGGCGACGAAACCACCGTCGCGTACTGCCGCATCGGCGAGCGCTCCTCGATCGCGTGGTTCGCGCTCCACGAGCTGCTGGGCTACGACAACACGGTCAACTACGACGGCTCCTGGACGGAGTGGGGCAACCTCGTCGGCGCGCCCGTCGAGACCGGCGAGTGAGCGTCACCGACTGACCGACGCGACCCGCCCCGCAGCCGGCCGCCCGGATCGCCGACGCCAGCATACAAGCCGCCAGCGCCCCAACGCCTCAGCATGGACGCCAGCGAACTTCACGACGCAGTCCGCACGGCCAACGACACCGCGCTCTCGCGGCTCGGCTCCTCGAAGTCGCTGTACGCCGACACCGGCGGGGAGATGGACCCCGACCCGGTGTTGGTGGCCGCCGCGGACGCCGAATACGCCGCCGCCGAAACGTTCGCCGCGTGGGCGGACACCGAACCCCACGCCGACGCCCAGGCGGCGTTCGCCACCACCGCAAGCGAGGAACGCGACCACTACGACGCCGTCCGCGGGGAACTCGACGCCCACGAGCCCGCCTCTGACGACGCGAACGCGATGCACACCCACCTCCGGGGCCTCGACACCACTGCCGCTCGCCTCGGCGGCCTCCTGGGGCGCATCCTCGCCACGGAGAAATCAAAAGAACAGTTCACGGGCTTTTTCGTCGGCCAGGCCGACCCCCAGACCGCACAGCTGTTCCGCGACCTCAAGGGCGACCTCGACGACCAGCTAGAACGCACGCTCGACCTCCTCGACGCCGTCTGTGCGGCGGACGACGACTGGCAGACCGCCAGTGACGCCGCCGACGCCGCCATCCAGGCGGCCTACGACGAGTACACCGCCCAGCTGGAGTCGATGGGCGTCAACCCCAAGCCGGTCTGCTAGCCCGCCGGGCGCGCTCCTGAAGTGCGCCCCGCACGTACCCCGGTGTAATGAGTGACGCCAGCGGCCCCCTCCAGCCGGACCGACCCGAGGCCGACGTGCCGTTCCGCGTCGAAGCGCCCTTCGACCCGGCGGGCGACCAGCCCGACGCCATCGCGGAACTGGTCGCGGGCTACGAGCAGGGCGCACAGCAGCAGACGCTGCTCGGCGTGACCGGCTCCGGGAAGACCAACACCGTCTCGTGGGTCGTCGAGGAACTCCAGCAGCCCACGCTGGTCATCGCGCACAACAAGACGCTTGCCGCACAGCTCTACGAGGAGTTCCGGTCGCTGTTCCCCGACAACGCCGTGGAGTATTTCGTCTCCTACTACAACTACTACCAGCCCGAGGCGTACGTCGAGCAGACCGACAAGTACATCGAGAAAGACGCCTCGATCAACGACGAGATCGACCGGCTGCGCCACTCCGCGACGCGGTCGCTGCTGACCCGCGACGACGTCATCGTCGTGGCGTCGGTGTCCGCGATCTACGGGCTCGGGGACCCGCGCAACTACGAGGAGATGAGCCTGCGCGTCGAGCGCGGGCAGTCCATCGGCCGCGACCAGCTGCTCGCGAAGCTCGTGGACCTGAACTACGACCGCAACGACGTGGATTTCACGCAGGGCACCTTCCGAGTCCGGGGCGACACCGTCGAAGTGTACCCGATGTACGGCCGCTACCCCGTGCGGGTGGAGTTCTGGGGCGACGAGATCGACCGCATGGCGAAACTCGACCCCCTGGAGGGCACCGTCGAGAGCGAGGAGCCGGCGGTCCTGTTCCACCCCGCCGAGCACTACTCGGTGCCCGACGCCGAGATGGAGCAGGCGATCGAGCGGATTCGAACGGACATGCACGAGCGCGTCCGGCATTTCGAGCGCACCGGGGACATGGTGGCCGCCCAGCGCATCGAGGAGCGCACCACCTTCGACCTGGAGATGATGGCGGAGGCCGGCTACTGTTCGGGCATCGAGAACTACTCGGTGTACCTCTCGGACCGCGAGGTCGGGGACGCCCCCTACACGCTGCTCGATTACTTCCCCGACGACTTCCTCACCGTCATCGACGAGTCCCACCGCACCGTCCCCCAGATCAAGGGCCAGTACGAGGGCGACAAATCACGCAAGGACAGCCTCGTGGACAACGGCTTCCGGCTGCCGACGGCCTACGACAACCGCCCGCTGACCTTCGCGGAGTTCGCGGACAAAACCGACCGCACGCTGTACGTCTCCGCGACGCCGGGCGACCACGAGCGCGCGCAGTCCGCGAACGTCGTCGAGCAGATCGTGCGCCCCACACACCTCGTCGACCCCGACATCTCGATCGCCGACGCCACCGGGCAGGTCGAGGACCTCATGGACCGCATCGACGAGCGCGTCGCCCGCGACGAGCGCGTGCTCGTCACGACGCTCACGAAACGCATGGCCGAGGATCTCACCGAATACCTGGAAGAAGCCGGGGTGGCCGTCGAGTACATGCACGACGAGACGGACACCCTGGAGCGCCACGAACTCGTGCGCGGGCTCAGACTGGGCGAGTACGACGTGCTCGTGGGCATCAACCTCCTGCGGGAGGGGTTGGACATCCCGGAGGTCAGCCTGGTGGCGATCCTCGACGCCGACCAGCAGGGGTTCCTGCGCTCGGAGACCAGCCTCGTGCAGACGATGGGGCGCGCCGCCCGGAACGTCAACGGCGAGGTCGTCCTGTACGCCGACGAGACCACGGATGCGATGCAGGCCGCCATCGACGAAACCCAGCGCCGCCGCCGCATCCAGCGGGCGTTCAACGAGGACCACGGCACCACACCGACCACCATCGAGAAGGCCGTCGGCGACATGAACCTCCCCGGTGCCGAGACCGACACCGCCGATGTCGCCGGGGACGCCCCCAGCGACGAGCAGGAGGCCGCCCTGCTCGTCGAGGACCTCGAAGCACGCATGGAAGACGCCGCGAGCAACCTCGAGTTCGAACTCGCCGCCGACATCCGCGACCGCATGCGGGAGCTCCGCGAGGCGTTCGACCTCGACGGCGGCGACGCCCCCGAGGACCCCGGCGGCGTCGCACCCGAAACTGAGGACTGGTGAGACGGCGGCTCGCTGGTCAGCCCGCGGCACCGCTTGCCGCTTCGCTTGACGGAGAAACCAACGCTTTTCAGCCATCAACTGGTTAGCCGCCGCCAGTATGTTGACAACCGCTGCAGCCACGGATCGCCACCCCGGACACCCGATTCAGCCGCCCACAGCGGAGGGGTCTGCGGCGTGACCGACACTGATACGCCGTCCGGCCGGGACCGGGCAACGAAACTCTTCTTGAAGTACCAGCACGTTTTCGTGTTCCTCGCGCCCGTCGCCTTCGTCGTCGGCGTCTTCTTCGGGCCGCTCGCCCCCGCCGACCCTGTGCCGGGCTATTGGACGAACTTCTGGTGGCTGTTCCCCGTGTTCCTGCTGGGCGCGATCACGGTCAACACCGTCGGCATCAGTGGGTCGGCGCTGTTCGTGCCGTTCCTCATCTTCGTGTTCCCGCTCTTTGCGGACCCTCTGGAAGCCGAAACGCTCGTGAAAATCGGCCTCATCAGCGAGTCATTCGGTCTGTCCAGTTCCGCCATCGCGTTCGTACAGTACGGCCTCGTTGATCGGAAGCTTGCGCTGTCGCTGGTGGCTGGCGGGCTGCCGTTCGTCGTCGGCGGCGCGCTGCTCTCCTTTGTCACCCCGGAGCCGGTCTTCCACGCGCTGCTCGGCGTCGCACTGCTTGCGGCGTCATTGCTCCTGTTCAAGGCAGACCTCGGCCACGGCGACACCGCCGACAGCGACGACAGCCACGCGGCGGCCACCGACGGCGGGTCGAACCTGCCCGACGACCCCGACAAGCTCGGCCCGGCGGGCGTGCGCGTCGACGACGGCGCGGTCACCCGGGTTGACCGCGACGGCGACACCTACGAGTACGACCGCGGCGGCTACCTCCGGCGGTTCGGGAACTACAGCGTCGGCGGCACCTTCCAGGGGCTGGCCGGGTTCGGTATCGGCGAACTCGGCATCATCTCCATGCTGTCCTCGAAGATCCCCGTGCGGGTCGCCATCGGCACGAACCACATCGTGGTCGCAAGCACTGCCATCATCGCGTCGCTCGTCCACGTCTTCGGCGGCGGGCTGGTCGGCGGGCACTCCATCGACCTCGCGACGACGCCGTGGAACATGGTCGTGTGGACGGTCCCGGCGACCGTCACCGGCGGCCAGATCGCGCCGTATGTCTCCGCCGCGCTGGACACTGAAACCATCAAACAGGGCGTTGGCGCCCTGTTCGCAGTCGTCTCCGTGGCGTTGTTCCTGATGGCTGCTGGAGGTGTCTGACGTGTACGAGACGATTCTGCTCCCGACCGACGGGAGCGAGGGGACGGCGGCCGCCGCCGAGCACGCCGCGACCGTCGCGTCGGCGTTTGACGCCATGGTTCACGTCGTTTCGGTGGCCGACGAACGCAACCGCTTCGAGTCGCCCAGCGCCGGGCTCGCCGGCGACGCGTGGGCGGAGCGCGAGCACGAGCGCGCCGAGGCCGCGGTCCGCGAGACGGCGGCCGGGCTCCCCGATGTCGTTCGGACTGAAACGGCCGTCATCGAGGGCATCCCCCACGAGGCAATCGTGGCGCACGCCGGCGACGCCGGCGCTGACGTGGTGGTGATGGGGACCCACGGCCGCACCGGGATGGACCACTATCTCGTCGGCAGCGTCGCAGAAAAGGTCGTCCGCACGTCCCCCATCCCAGTGTTGACAGTCGGAATCGAGGACTGATCACCGCTCGTACAGCGCTGCCTGCTGGTCGACGTAGCGGTCGGACCACTCGCTGACGTGTTCTCGGAGGTTTGCGACGACGACGCCTGGCACGCGGGCCAGCCGCCAGCCCAGCCCCTCGTCGCCGTGGTGGCGCTGCTCGTCGACACGTCCGCCGGGGGCATTATCGTGGCTCATTCCGGCTAGCTGTCGTTTCCCCAGTCACTAAACATCACGGTCGTTTGCACACGCTTGATCAACTTAGATTGTACTTCTACAAGTTTAGTTGGTAAGCTTTATTCGGTGGCCGCGACTGTGACTGAACACGACCGAGCGGCCCGCTTGCAGGCGTTTTCGCGGATAGCGACTGCCACGCTCAGCGGCGGCCCCGCTCGGCAGACGACACATGACCCACGCCACATCAGCCACATCCGACATGGTCGCTGCGGCACTCGACCGCGCGCTCACCGATCACGAAGACGACATCGACTCCGACGCCCGCGACCGCATCCTCACCGAAGCCACACGCAACGCCTACGACGACGCCACCACCGACGAACGATACGACGCCCTGCTCGGCGCGCTCACCGGCCGCATCGACCGCCACCCCGCGTACAAGACCGTCGCGGGACGCGTGCTCCGCGAGCGCCTTGAACGCCGCCTCGTCGACGACTACGACCCCGCCACCCGGGATGCCGCCACCCGGCAAGCGTTCCGTGACGGCATCCAGCGCGGCCTCGACGCCGATCTCCTCGACGAGCGCATGGGCGACTACGACCTCGACCGCCTCGCAGACGCCATCACCCCGGCCCGCGACGACCGCCTCGACTACATGGCCATGGACACCCTCCGACAGCGGTACTTCCTCCGGGAGCCCGACGCCGACCTGTTTGAACTCCCACAGCCGTTCTGGATGCGCGTCGCCATGGGCGTCGCGCTTCGCGAGGACCCCGCCGACCGCGAGGAGTACGCCATCGAGTTCTACGACGCGCTGTCCACGCTGCGGTTCGTCCACTCGACGCCCACCCTCTTCCACGCCGGCACCACCCACGCCCAGCTGTCGTCGTGTTATCTTACCACCGTTCCCGACGACTTGGACGGCATCTTCGACGCGTACAAGGAACACGCCAAACTCTCGAAGTGGAGCGGCGGCCTCGGCAACGACTGGACGCCGCTGCGCGCCGCCGGCTCGCTCATCGAATCCACGGGCGTCGAGTCGACGGGTACCGTCCCGTTCCTCAAAATCTCGAACGACGTGACCGCCGCGATCAACCGCTCGGGGAAACGCCGGGGCGCGGCCGCCGCCTACCTCGCGTGCTGGCACCTTGACTTCCCCGCGTTCTGTGACCTCCGCCGGAACACCGGCGACGAACGCCGCCGCACCCACGACATGAACACCGCCGCCTGGATCCCCGATCTGTTCATGGAGCGCGTGCGCGCTGACAAGCGGTGGACGCTGTTCTCTCCGAAGGAAACCGGCGACCTCCACGAACTGTACGGCAGCGACTTCGCCGAGCGCTACCGCGAGTACGAGGCGATGGCTGACGACGGTGACATCCAGCGCTTCGAGCGCGTGGACGCCACCGACCTCTGGCGCACCATGCTCACCCGCCTCTTCGAGACAGGCCACCCCTGGCTCACCTTCAAGGACCCTTGTAACGTGCGCTCCCCACAGGACCACGCCGGTACAGTGCGCTCCTCGAACCTCTGCACGGAGATCACGCTCAACACCTCCGAGGAGGAGACGGCGGTCTGCAACCTCGGGAGCGTCAACCTCGCGCGCCACCTCGACGACGGCGACATCGACCGCGAACAGCTCTCTGAAACGGTAGAAACCGCGATGCGGATGCTGGACAACGTCGTCGACCTGAACTTCTATCCGACGGAGAACGCCGAGCGCTCGAACATGCGCCACCGGCCGGTTGGCCTGGGCGTGATGGGGTTCCACGACGCCCTCCAGCAGATGCGGGTGCCGATGGCCAGCGACGACGCCCTCGACCGCGCCGACGCACTCCAGGAGTACGTCGCCTACCACGCCATCGGTGCCTCGGCTGACCTCGCCGCCGAGCGCGGCACCTACGAGAGCTACGAGGGCTCGAAGTGGGACCGGAACGTCTTCCCGCAGGACACCGTTGATCGCCTCGAATCCGAGCGCGGCCGCGAGATTCCGGTCCCGCGCGAGGAACGCCTCGACTGGAGCGACGTGCGCCAGCGCGTCGCCACCCACGGCATGCGCAACTCGAACACGATGGCGGTCGCACCCACCGCCACCATCTCCACCATCGCCGGCACCACGCCCTCCATCGAACCCGTCTACTCGAACCTCTACGTCAAATCCAACATGAGCGGCGACTTCACGGTGGTCAACGACCGCCTCGTCGCCGACCTCGAAGAGCGAGACTTGTGGACCGAAGAACTCCGCGACAAACTCACCTACCACGACGGCTCCGTGCAGGAACTCGACGCGGTGCCCGAGGACGTACAGGAACTGTACCGGACCGCCTTCGAGATCGACCCGCGCCACCAGCTCCGGCTCGCCGCGCGCCGCGGCGTCTGGATCGACCAGAGCCAGTCGGTGAACGTCTTCTTCCCCGAAACGGACGGCTCGAAGCTCTCCGAGGTGTACCAGACGGCGTGGGAACTCGGCCTGAAGACGACGTACTATCTGCGCACACTCGGCGCCAGCCAGATCGAGAAGACAACGCTAGACATGGACGAGTACGACGACACCCAATTCCGGGGTGATGACGACGAGTCGGACGCGGACGGTGACCTACCGAGTGTCGAAGACCCCACCTGCGAGGTGTGTCAGTGATGCCGGTCCTCGACAGCGACGCCGAACACGACCCCAACAAGATCCTGCCCATCGACTACGACTGGGCGCGGGAGTACTACCAGCAGGGCGTCGCGAACAACTGGACGCCCGAAGAGGTGGCGATGCAAGGCGACATCTCCCAGTGGCAGGGCAACGAACTCACCGACGCCGAGCGCCAGCTCGTGGAGTGGAACCTCGGGTTCTTCTCGACGGCCGAATCCCTCACCGCGAACAACATCGTGCTCGCGATCTACGAGTACGTCACCGCCCCCGAATGCCGGCAGTACCTCCTCCGGCAGGCCTACGAGGAGGCCGTCCACACGGACACGTTCATCTACTGCTGTGACAGCCTCGGGTTCGACCCCGAGCACATGTACGGGATGTACGACCGCATCCCCAGCATCGCCGAAAAAGACGAGTTCGTCGTCGGTCTCACGCGCGCCGTCGACGATCCGGCGTTCACGATCGACACCGACAACGACCTCCGGGACTTCCTGCGGGATCTCGTCGGCTTCTATGTCATCATGGAGGGCATCTTCTTCTACGCCGGGTTCGCGATGATGCTCGCGCTGAAGCGCCGCGGGAAGATGGTTGGTGTCGGCGAGCAGTTCGAGTACATCATGCGCGACGAGTCACTGCATTTGAACTTCGGCGTCGACCTCATCAACCAGATCCGGGACGAACACCCCGACGTCTGGACCGCTGACTTCGAGGCCGAGGTTAACTCCCTGATGCGGGACGCCGTCGACCTCGAACAGCTGTACGCCCGCGACGCCTGCCCCGACGATCTCCTGGGGATGTCAAGCGAACAGTTCGCGGACTACGTCGAATACGTCGCCGACCGACGCTTCCAACAGCTCCGCATGGACCCCGTCTACGGCACCGACAACCCCTTCCCGTGGATGACCGAGCAGGTCGACTTGAACACTGAGACGAACTTCTTCGAGCGCAACGTCTCGGAGTACCAGCAGGGCGGCTCCCTCGACTGGGACTGACCGCCACGCTCACAGCCGCTTGGCGATGGTTTCCGCGGTCGCCTCGCCGACGCCCGCGACATCCCGGAGGTCCTCTACCGACGCCTGTCGCACGCCCGCAACGCTCCCGAACCGCCCCAGCAGCCGCGCCCGCAGCTCCGGCCCGACGCCCGTGATGCCGTCCAGCGCCGTCGTCACGTCGTCGCGCAGCGTCCGGTGGTACGCCACCGCGAACCGGTGGGATTCGTCGCGGACGCGTTGCAGGACGTGCAACTGGGGGGCGTCGCTCCCCCAGTCGTACGTGCGGTCGGGCGTCACCACGACCTCCTCGTCTTTCGCCAGCGCGATCACGGCGTCGGGGCCGTCCCAGCCGGCGGCTTCAACGGCGTCAAGCGCGGCGTCCAGTTGCCCCCGGCCGCCGTCCACCAGCAACACGTCCGGGTCCGGCCGGTCGTCGCGGCCGTCGACGGCGCGCTCTGCCCGCCACCCCACCAGCCGGCGCATGTTCGCGTAGTCGTCGTTCTCCTCGTCGAGCTTCTTGCGGCGGTAGTCCGCCGTCTCCGCGCTGCCGTCCACGAAGCAGACGTTGCTGCCGACGACCTCCCGGCCCTGGGCGTGGCTCACGTCAACCCCCTCGATGCGCTCGGGCCGCCGGACGCCCAGCGCGTCAGCCAGCGCCCCGAGTTCGTCGCCGCCCCCGGCCCGGCGGTGCGCGTTCTTCAGTGCCAACTCCACGAGCCTCGCCTCCCGGCCAGCACCCGGAACGCCAACGGCCACGTCCGCGGCGTCCAGCCACGCCGCCACCTCGTCGTCGCCATGGGGTTCGGGCAACAGGATGCGCTCGGGCAGGTCGCGCTCGGCGTAGTACTGCACGAGGAACGCCGCCAGCACCGCCGCCACCCGATCCTCGCCCTGCGGGGCCTCCAATCGATGCTGGTCGCGCTCGACGAGCTGCCCGCCCTCGGCGTGCAGCCGCGCCACCGTCGCGGCGTCGCCCTCCACGGCGACGCCCAGCACGTCAGTCGACGCCCCGGCGTCCGCGTCGCCGGCGGCGACCGCCGCGCCGCCGCCCTCGTGGAACCCCTCGACGACCGCCAGCCGATCCCGGAGGTTCGCCGCGCGCTCGAACGCCTCGGCCTGCGCCGCCGCCGCCATCTCCCGCCGGAGTGGATCCGCGAGCGCGCCCGTCTCCCCCTCGAAGAACCGCGTCGCGCTCTCGACGGCTTCGCGGTACTCGCGCTCGCTGATCGCGCCCGTGCACGGTGCGGCACACAACCCCATCTCGTAGTCCAGACACGGCCGCTCGCGGTCCCGGTACTTGTGCTCCGAACACCCACGCAGCCCGTATACCGACCGCACCGCTTTCACGACTGTCTCCACGTCCCCCTTGTCGGTGTAGGGGCCGAACGCCGCCGCCCCCGGATCCGGGTCCCGCGTCACCTCGATCCGTGGCGCTTCCCGGTGGCTGGTCACCTGCACCAGCGGATAGGACTTGTCGTCTTTCAGGCGGACGTTGTAGCGCGGCTGGTGGCGTTTCACCAGGTTCGCTTCGAGCAACAGCGCCTGCGTTTCGGTGTCCGTCACGGCCACGGTCACGTCGTCGGCGCGCGCCACCATTCCGGCGATGCGCTCGCTGCGCGGGTCGCCGTACGACCGCACCCGGTCGCGGATGTCCACGGCCTTTCCCACGTACAGCACTCGCTCCCCGTCGGCCGTCCCATCGGGGTCGCGCGCGACGAACTGGTAGACGCCCGGCTCCGCCGGCAGCTCGCTCGCGCGCGCCCGCACCTCGTCGCCGTTCATCACACCCACGTACGCCCGCGACGGCTTTCAACCACCGGGTCTCCCACCCCATCCACCGGTGGACTTACGGGCCACCCAGTGGACGCCACTGACAATGGCCACGCCGAACACCCCACGCGAGTCGTCGCTGTTGTACGACACCAAACTCGACTACGTCATCGCCGCCTTGCTCGTCGTCCAGGGGCTCATCATCGCCCTCATCGGGCTGTTGCTCGTCAACCTCGACCGCAGTGCTTTCGCCACCGATCTCGCCGCCGAACTCACCGCGGACCCGGAGTTCACGTTCTCCATCTCCCAACCGGCGCTTGCCGCCGCCATCGAGACCCTCCTCACGTGGACTGCCATCGGGTTCCTCGCCGCCGGCGTCGGCACCGTCCTCATCGCCGCCTCGTTCTTCCGGTACCGGGGCCGCGTCCGCGACCTGATCGCCGTCGGTGACAGCCCGCCGCGCTGGCACGCCCCGCTGCTCGGTGGGCTGGTGGCCACCGCCATCTCCTTCATCCCGTTCTCGCAACTCGTCGGCGGTGCCGTCGCCGGCACCGCCTCGACACGCAGCCCCACCCTCGACGGCGCACTCGCCGGGGCCGTGTTCGGCGCGCCCGGCTACGTCATCTGGGCAGCCATCGCCGCCGGCACGTTCGCCGCCGGCACCCCCTTCCTCATCATCGTTGTCCTGATCTCCCTCCTCCTGACCGTCGCAATCAACGTCGTGTTGTCGGCCGTCGGTGGGTTCGCCGCCCGACTGCTCTCGTAGCGCCGTCGCGCTCCGCGCCACGACGAACGCTTCAAGGAGTCGCTCACCGAACCCTCACGCATGAGCGACACCGAGCGCGCATGGCTGGTCTTCCGCGAATACACCGACAAGGGCCTGTTGAGCCTGACGTACGCCACGCCCGACGGCGAACACGTCCACCGCAAACAGCGCTCGCTGAACGCCGGCGACCCCACCGCCGCCGTGGACGTCGCCGCCGACGACCTCGACCCCGTCGAGGATCCCGCCGATGTCGACCGCTACGGCACCGAGGCGTCCCGCATGCGCGACGAGCACGACCCCGACGACACGGTGTAACGCCGCGCTCGCTGGCGCTGAGAACCACCCCAACCGATTTACCAACACGTGTAATCTGAGCAAACGTATGCCAGCGATCGAACTCAGCGGCGTCTCCAAGCGCTATGGGGACGTCACCGCCCTCACAGACCTCAACGTAACGGTCGACGAGGGCGAGATATACGGCTTCCTCGGCCCCAACGGGGCGGGGAAATCGACGGCGATCAACATCCTTCTGGACTTCGTGCGGCCGACCACCGGAAGCGCAACGATTCTGGGGTACGACGCGCAGGCCGACTCCCAGGCGATCCGCCAGCGCATCGGCGTGCTGCCCGAGGGGTTCTCGGTCTACGACCGCCTCACCGCACGCAAACACGTGGAGTTCGCCATCGACTCCAAGAACGCCACCAACGACCCCGATGCGCTGCTCGACCGCGTCGGCATCCCGGAGGCCGCCGACCGCAAAGCCGGCGGGTTCTCGACGGGAATGCGACAACGCCTCGGGCTCGCCATCGCGCTCGTCGGTGACCCCGAGATGCTGCTGCTCGACGAACCCTCCTCCGGCCTGGACCCCAACGGCGCGCGGGAGATGCGGTCGATCCTCACCGAGGAAGCCAACCGCGGCACGACCGTGTTCTTCTCCAGTCACATTCTCGGCCAGGTTGAGGCCATCTGTGACCACGCCGGCATCCTGCAGAACGGCACGCTCGTCGCCGAGGACTCCATCGACGCGCTCCGGGAGGCCACCGACGCCACCACCACGCTGACGGTCACCCTGGACGCGGTCACCGACGACGCCGTCGCCGCCGCCAACGCCATCCCCGGCGTCTCGGAGGTGTCCGTCGATGCCTCCGATCTGGTCGTTCGGACCGGCGACGCGTCGAAAACGGACGTCCTCGACGCCATCGAATCCACTGGTGCGACCGTCCAGGACTTCGCCACCGAAGACGCGTCCCTGGACGACGTGTTCTCCGCCTACACGACGGAGGAGATGCCCGCATGAGCTGGGCCGCGATCGCACGCAAGGACTTCAGCGACGCCGTCCGATCGAAAGCCCTCTGGGCGCTCACGGCGTTGTTCGTGGTGTTCATGCTGGGTGCTGCGGCCGGGTACGGATACTACTTCGACACCAGCACCCTCGGGCTGTTAACCGTTCTCTCGGGTCCGGTCAACTTCCTCATCCCGATCACCGCCCTCCTCGCCACGATCCACTCGATCAGTGGCGAACTCGAATCCGGCACGTCGAAGTTACTGCTGTCGCTGCCGCACACCCGCCGCGACGTCGTCATCGGGAAGATCGTCGGCCGCAGCGCAGTCATGCTCATCGCCGTCTTCATCGGTGTGATGTCCGCCGGCGCATACGTGTTCGCCGTGTACACCACCGTAGACGCCATCAACTACCTGGGATTCGCCGTGTTCGCGCTCCTGCTTGCGCTGGTCTACACCTCGATCGGCGTCGGGCTATCGGCGCTCGCTCGCTCCACATCACGGTCAACCATCATCGCCGCCGGGTTCTACACGCTGCTCAGTTTCGTCTGGCCGCTGATCCTGTCCGTCGTCGCGTACACCACGTCCGAGGACTCCATTCTTAATCTCACCCCTGGACGGCGTCAATTCCTCAACCAGATCCCGCCGACGGACGCGATTACCACTGCCCGTGCGGGGTTCACGAGTGTAATGAACACCCCTGCCGCATTGGCCACCAGCAAGTGGGTCCTCCTCGTGATCGCCATCGCGTGGCTCCTCGGTGTGCCCGCGATCGGCTACTGGCGGTTCAACACCCGCGACCTCTAGACTACGGCTCCCACCGGTACCGGGTCGTCGGTTCGCCGGCGAACACCGGTCCCGGGCCGGCGCTCTCGAAGGACGCAGCTACCAGCGCCGCCGTGATGTCGTCCGTTCCGTTGGCCGGCCGGACGACTTCCACCGGCAACGTCTCCCGGGTCGCAAACGTCTGTGGCGGGTCGAGCAACGCCTCGACCGCTTCGGCGTCTCCCGCGATGCGCGTGATGTGTACTGCGTCCCGTCCTGTCTCGTAGGACAGGAACCCGATCACGTCTTCGTCGTCGCCGTCGTCGGCCACCGCGACCTGAACGGTCCGGTCACGGATGAGCCGGGCGGCGTCGATGTCGGCCGCCGCGAGCCCCGCCACCGCAGCCGTGTCGCCGGCTGTCGCGTCCCGAACGTGCATACACACGCCTACACCGCCCGCCCTCTTGAAACTCGTGTGCGGGCCGGCCGGCAACCTTCTCACCCATGCAAGCAGTTATCTACGGTGGCTCCCATAGCCGGCGGCAATGAGTACGGGACGCTGTACGGGTGACCGCCGGTGCGCGTAGTCGCGAAGTTCGGCGGCACCAGCCTCGGGAGCGGCGACCGCGTGGAGCGCGCTGCGGACTCCATCGCGGACGCCGTTGCGGCCGGCCACGAGATCTCGGTGGTGGCGTCGGCGATGGGCAACACCACCGACGAACTGCTCGACGACATCACGTTCGACGCCGACGAACCCGACCGCGCGGAGATCGTCTCGATGGGCGAACGCACGTCCGTGCGCATGCTGAAGGCCGCGCTGGCCGCTCGCGGCGTCGACGCAACGTTCCTCGAACCCGGGACCACCGACTGGCCGATCGTCACCAACGAGCGCGGTGAAGTCGACGCCGACGCGACGGCCGCCGGCGTTGACCGCCTCGTGGGCCGGCTCGGGGACACCGTCCCCGTGATCACGGGGTTCCTCGCAGAGGACCCACAGGGCAACGTCACCACGCTCGGGCGCGGCGGCTCGGACACGACCGCGGTGATGCTCGGACGGTACCTCGACGCCGACGAGGTCGTCATCGTCACCGACGTGGAGGGCATCATGACCGGCGACCCCCAGGTCGTCGAGGGCGCACGCAACGTCGGCCGCATCACCGTCGACGAACTCCGCAACCTCTCGTTTCGCGGCGCGGAAGTCATCGCGCCGTCCGCGCTCTCGTTCAAAGACGACGCCCTCGACGTCCGCGTGATCCACTACCAGCACGGCGACCTGCTGTCCGGGGGCACGCGCATCGAGGGCACCTTCGAGAGCATGATCGACATGCGGGACTCGCCGCTGGCCTGTCTGACCGTCGCCGGGCGCGCCATCCGCAACCGCCCCGGCATCACGTCCGCGCTCTCGACGGCGCTCTCTGACAGCGACATCAACGTCGACGCCGTGGCCTCCGGCATGGACTCGATGACGTTCTACGTCGACGAGTCAGTGGCCGAGCGCGCCGAGAACATCCTCCACCAGGAGGTCATCGCCGTCTCCGAGCTGTCCTCGGTCACCGTCACCGACGACATCGCGGCGATCCGCGTGCTCGGCGGCGAACTCCCCAACCGCCCGGGCGTCCTCTGTCGCATCATCGACCCGCTTGCCGACCGCAACATCAACGTCATCGACATCATCTCCTCGGCCACCTCCGTCGCGGTTTTCGTCTCCTGGGCGGACCGCGAGCCGGCCCTCGATGTCGTCCAGAACGGCTTCGGCTCGTAGCCCAACCCCACACCACCGCACGCAGTTGTACACCGCCGTACGGAGTTCTCACGCCGGACCTATGGCGGTCGCCGTTCTCCCGGTTTCGTATGCGTTCTCACACAGCCACGATGGTCGACCGCATCGAGGACACCAGCCGGGCGGACCGCGAGGCCGCGCTCGCGGACGCCGGCCACAACGTCTTCGAACTCGCAAGCGACGACGTGGCCGTCGACCTGCTGACCGATTCGGGAACCGGAACCATGAGCAACGACCAGTGGGCGGCCATGCTGCAGGGCGACGAAGCCTACGCCGGCAGCGCCAGCTTCGACGACCTCGCGGCCGCCGCCGAGGACGTGATGGGGTTCCAGCACATCATCCCCGCCCACCAGGGCCGGGGCGCTGAAAACGTCCTCTACGGGGCGGTGCTCTCGGCTGGCGACACCGTTCTGAACAACGCCCACTTCGACACCACGCGGGCGCACGTCGCCGCCAACGACGCCACGCCCGTCGACTGCCCCGTCGACGGCGCGCGCGACCCCGACACCGACGCCCCGTTCAAGGGCAACTTCTCGGTCGAACGCGCCCGCCGCGTCGTCGACGACGTCGGCGCGGACGCCGTCCCCGTCGTCGTGCTCACCATCACCAACAACTCCATGGCCGGCCAGCCGGTCAGCATCGAGAACACCCGCGAGGTCGCCGCGTTCGCCGACGACATCGACGCCACGTTCGTCATCGACGCCTGCCGGTTCGCCGAGAACGCCCACTTCGTCCAGCAGCGCGAACCCGCCTACGAGCACGACTCCGTCGCCGCCATCGCCCGCGAGCAGCTCTCGTACGCCGACGCCTGCGTCATGAGCGGGAAGAAAGACGGCCTGGTCAACGTCGGCGGGTTCGTCGGCCTCCACGACGACGGCCGCCTCCACGAGCAGTGCCGCCAGCGCGGCATCCTCTACGAGGGCTTCTCGACGTACGGCGGGATGTCCGGCCGCGACATGGCGGCGTTCGCCGTCGGCCTCCGGGAGGCCGTCGAACCGCCGTACGTCGCCGAACGCGTCGCCCAGGTCCAGCGGCTCGCGGACGCCCTCACCGACCGCGATGTCCCCATCTACCAGCCGGCCGGCGGCCACGCCGTCTACATCGACGCCAACGCCGCGCTCCCCCACCTCCCACGCGAGCAGTTCCCCGGGCAGGCGTTCGTCTGTGAGCTCTACCGCGAGGGCGGCGTTCGCGCCGTGGAACTCGGCCGGTTCGCGTTCCCCGACACCGACCGCCGCGACCTCGTTCGGCTCGCGCTCCCCCGCCGCACGTACGGCCCCGACCACCTCGACCACGTCGCCGACACCGCCGCCGCGGTCTGCGAGCGCGGCACCGACGTCACCGGCCTGGAGATCGTCTCCGAACCCGAACTGACCGAACTCCGGCATTTCTCCGCGGCCCTCCAGCCGGTCGCGTAACCCGCCTACCGCCCGCTCGCCAGCCGGTCGGCAGTCCGGGCCGGCAGCCCCGCATCCGAGACCGCCGCCTGCACAGCGTCGATGTCGTACTCGACGCGGTGCTCGGTCACCGACAGGTCGTCGACGTCCACGACCGCGTACGCCGCCCGCGGGTCCTCGTCGCGCGGTTGCCCGACGCTGCCCGGGTTCATCACGACGCCCGCCGCGTACGTCTCGTGGTGCTGGACGTGCGTGTGTCCCAGGATCAACACGTCCTCGATCGGGGTGTCGTCGTCGGTGCCACGCCCCAGCAGCGACGGCTCGAACTCGTCGGGGTAGGTGTACTTGTCCCGGAACTCGGGGTGGTCGTGGATCACGCGCACGCGCCCGTCTGCGAGCCGCTGCTCCGCGGGCCGGTTCTCGATCCACGTCCGCTGGACGTCGTGTAGCTCCTCGACGGCGTGTTCGATGCCGGCCTGCGCCATGCCGTTCCCCTGGAAGTTCTGCCCGGTCGCCACCATCCGGTCGTGGTTGCCCATCACCGTCGGCACGCCACGCTCCCGCAGCGTGTCGACACACGCGGCCGGCCACGGATTGTAGCCCACCACGTCGCCCGCGCACACGAGTTGATCGACCGCCGGCATGTCCGCGAGCACGGCCTCCAATGCAACCAGGTTCGAGTGGATGTCCGAGACAACGCCGATTCGCATACGTACGTCTCGGTCGTCCCCGGTCTTAGTTCTCCGGTCGCCCCGCTAGGGATCGTTCACCACGGCGGTGTCGTAGCCGTCGCCCACGCCCCGCCGGCTGACGCCGGCCGCACACACCGCGTGTTCGAACGCCGCGCTGTACGCCTCACGCGCCGCGTCCGCAGCCGTCGCGGCGTCGAAGCCGATCGCCTCGGGCGCGTCTTTCTCGTAGGTCGCGACCAGCGTCGGCTCCTCGACCGCCCGCACGAGCACTGCGTCCGCGCGCACGATCCCGACGTACGCGGTGCCGTCGGGCGCCAGCACGCCCGCGATCCGGGGCGTGTCGTAGTCGTCTTTCTCGTAGTCCATGGCCAGCAACGCCTCCGTGAGCGCGTCCCGGGGCGGGTATCCGCGCTCGACTTTCTCCGTGATCGGGTCGACGTGGCTGCCGTTGCCCACGACGGCGTGTCCGCCGGCCGTCCGCACGCAGTTGTACGACACGTAGGGGTTGGTCGTCTCCTCGGCGTCGGCCGTCGGCACCACCGTCAGCCCCGCCGGGCGCTCGATGAGCTTGCGGTTCGGGAACGACCGCGAGGACACGCGGTACGCCGCAACCGACGGCCCCACGACGACGAACCGTCCGATGTACATACGCGTCCGTGCATTCTCGGGCCGCAAATAGGCGTCGATATATCCACGTATACGCTGTGGGTGGCTCGCCCGCGGCTGTCGGCGCTGCTTCGCAACACTAATAACCACCACACCCGTTTTGTCTGGTGCAGCCACGCAGTCCCGTAGGGTAGTGGCCAATCCTGAAGCCTTCTGGGGGCTTCGACGGAAGTTCGAATCTTCCCGGGACTACTTCTGGCGTACACGACACCCCTACCCCGGGGTCGCCCACGCCACCGATCCACATTCCGAACGCGAAAACCGCCGGACGGCGGCCAGCCACAACCCCTTTGTTTCAACTGGAACCTGCTTACTTTTCCACGTCCAGCAACGCCACCCGCTCACGCACCACGCCGGCCAGTGATCCGTCGACCGCCGCCATCTCCGCCTCACTCACGTCGAAAAACGCCCGCAACACCGCCGGCTCACTCGCCGCCCCAACCACCGGCTCCACGGACGCCAACATCGCCGCCACCGCGTCAGCCGCCGCCGCCTCGTCGCCCCCACCAGCCACCACCACACACACCGGCTGTCGCCCCTCGTCCACACCCATGTCGAGTGCGCGCCGGATCTGCCGGCGGCCGGCCGCGTACAGCAGGATCTCCACGGCGCGCTCGTCGGCGACGTTCGCCCCGCGATCGAACGCCCGCGCAGCGTGTGTTACCGCGCTCTCCACGTGCTCCCGGCCGGCGACGTACGCCGCGTCGAACGCCTGCACCGCCACCCCGTGCTCGTCGCCCACCGCCCCCAGCGACGCCACGAACGCGTCCACGTCCTCGACCACCGCGACGCCCTCGACGATCCTCACGAGAAATCACCCAGGCTCGACTGCCCCTCGTCGCCGCCCGCCTCACCGCCGGACTCCGGGGCCGCATCCGTATCGGCGGCCACGCCATCCATCCCGGGGTCGGGATGGCCGACGGTCTCCAGGATCCGCTCGGCGGTGGCCGCTCGCCCACGCACCGCCCCCAGGACCACGGCTTTGTCGGCGTTCCGGAGGTCCGCCCGCGACTCCACGCCCGCGTTGTACAGCCGCCGCGCACGCTTCCGCCCGACGTTCCGCACTCCCGCAAGCCCCAACAACTCCTCGCGGACCCCGTACTGGACGCGCTTGCGGGCCTCACGGACCGCCGGCCCACACTCCACGTCCAACTCCCCCGCCAACCGCTCGGCGGCGTTCAACAGCCACTCCGCGGTCTCCACCTTCCCCCGAATATCCCCCGGTCCCACGTCGTAGCGCTCGGCGATGCGCTCCTCGTCGAGCTCCGACGCCCAATCCGCCATGAGCCGCGCCGTCTTCAACGCCGACAGCCAGTCCTCGAACTCCGCCTGCTCCTCGCGGGGCGTCGCCCCCAGCAGCTCGTCCTCGTGCTCGTAGGCGACCTCCGTGTACTGCTCGCGGTCCCCCGACCGGAGATACAGCTCGTACATGTCCGGCGTCCGGCTCACGAGGTGGTACAGCCCCAGCGGCGTCGGCTCCACGCTCGCGTCCGCCGGCAGCGCCGCGTCGTCGCCCAGCTCGCTGGCCGGCCGAAACGCCCCCTTATCGTCGGTCTCGGTGGCGTCCCGCGCCGCATCGCGCAGCCCGTCGATGATCGTCGCCGCGCTCATCGGATCGACGTACAACCGACTCACCAACTGCCCGGTGGCGGTCGCACGCAACGCCGCGCCGTCGCGCTCCACGAACCCGTTCCGGTCGAGGTAGCGCAACACGTCCCCCGTGACCGACCGCAACCGCCCCGTGTCGTCGGTCTGCGTGGCGTACAGCGTCCCCCCGAGGAACTCGTGGAGGCCGTCCTCGGTCGTCGTGAACCCGGTCGCGATGGCGGCCAGCACGTGCGTCCGGAGCGCCGGCTCGGCCGCCAGCTTCGACCGCACCGGCTCCGGGTCGGCGTACACGTACCGGTCGAACAGCTCCTCCAACTCGTCGTGGCTGTTCGCCAACAGCACGGCCTCCCCGTACGGGTCCAACCCCGGCCGGCCGGCACGCCCGAACATCTGGTGGACCTCAAGCACGTCCAGGGGCTGCATCCCACCGGCCGTGCCGTCGTAGCGCTGCCAGTCCCGCACCACGACCCGCCGAGCGGGCGTGTTCACGCCCGCCGCCAGCGTCGGCGTCGCCGACACGGCTTTCACCAGCCGATCCCGGAACGCCTCCTCAACGAGTTCGCGGTGCTCGCGCGCGAGGCCGGCGTGATGGAACGCCGCTCCCGACGCGACGGCGTCGGCAAGCTCGTCGCTGGTTTCGGTGTCGCTGACCCCGCGGATCTCCGCGGCGATGTCCGCCAGCCGCTCGCGCTCGGCCGACGACAGCGCGTTCCCGGTGACATCGGCCAGCCGGCGCGCCGACGCCTCGGCGTTCCGCCGCGAGTTCACGAACACCAGCGTCGACCCGTCGTCGGCCAGCGTGTCCGCCACCACTGCCGCCGTCTGGCTGCCCGACCCCACGGAGAGTTCGGCCTGGGTGCCGTCGTCGTAATGCAGCGACTGCCCGTAATGCACGCCCGTCCGCAACTCGATGGGCCGCCAGTCCGAATCCACCAGCTCGGCGTCCAGCCACGCCGCAAGCTCGCCGGCGTTCCCGACCGTCGCCGACAGCGCAACCACCTGCAGATCGGCCACCTGCTGGCGGAGCTTCGCCAGCGTCACCTCCAACGTCGGCCCGCGGTGGTCGTCGTCCACGAGATGGACCTCGTCGGCGACCACGCAGGACAGATCGTCGATCCACCCGGCCCCGTTCCGCACCAGCGAATCCACCTTCTCGGAGGTCGCCACCACGATGTCGTTGTCGGCCAGCCGCGCGCCGTCGCGCTCGTAGTTCCCCGTCGACACGCCCACCGAGAGCCCGAACCGCTCGAAGGCCTCGAACTCCTGGGCTTTCTCCCCCGCCAACGCCCGCAGCGGCACGATGTAGAGCGCGGTGCCGTCCCCCGAGAACGTGGGGCTGTCACCGCCCTCGGCGATCGCCGACAGCATCGCCAACTGCGCGATCAGCGTCTTCCCGCTCGCCGTCGGCACGCTGGCCACCAGGTTCGCGCCCTCGGTGACGCCTCTCTCGACGGCCTCGGCCTGTGGCGGGTACAGCTCTTCGACGCCCTCGCCCTCGAAGTGGTCGGCGACACCGCCGGGCAGCCCGGGCACGTCCGCAACTCTCATTGGCCCGCAGTAGGCTCGTCCCGTGGTTTAAACTGTCGGGCCGGCCCCGGCAGGAATATACACCCGCCGCGTCCACGTCCGGGTATGCGAGTCGAATTCGACCGGGACACCTGCATCGGGATGTTCCAGTGTGTCGCGGAATGGGGCGACGGCTTCGACGAGGACACGGACGCCGGGAAGGCGGTGCTCGTCGACGGCGACGCGATCGGGGACGACGTGTTCGCCGTCGACGTGCCCGACGGCGACGAACTGGACGCGAAGTTCGCGGCCCGCACCTGTCCGGTCGACGCCATCACCGTCTACGACGACGACGGCGAGCAAGTCGTCCCCTGACCACAGAATCAGCCGGAGTCGGGCGTTACGCGATCTCGTCGTACTGCGCGGAGAGCTTCCCGGCGGCCTCGTCCAGGAGGTCGCGCTCGTCGGCCGTGAGCTCCCACTCGACGACCTCTTCGACGCCGTCGGAGCCGAGCTTCACCGGGATGCCCAGGCCCACGTCGTCGAGGCCGTATTCGCCGTCGAGCACCATCGACCCGGGCAGCACTTCGCCGGTGTCGTTGAGGATGGCTTCGACCATGTGGGCGACGCCGGTCGCCGGCCCCCACTGTGTCGCGCCCTTCTTCTCGATGACGTTCATCGCCGACTCCTGGAGGTCCGCGAGGATCTCCTCGCGCTCATCGGCGCTGAACGCGGGATCGGTGCCGTTGACGCGTACCTTCGAGAACACGGGCACCTGGGCGTCGCCGTGCTCGCCGAGGATGGTCGCGTCGACGTTCTGGACGGGGACATCGAAGCGCTGCCCCAGGACGTACCGGAAGCGCGCGCTGTCCAGGCGGCCGCCGAACCCGACGACCGAGTGGCGGTCGCGGTCGCCGCTCTCGTAGAGGTGGCGGTTCAGGAGGTCAACGGGGTTCGACGTGGTGACGGTCACGAAGTCGTCGTTGTGCTCGGCCAGCGACGAGCCGATGTCCTCCATGATGGGCGCGTTGTCGCCCGCGAGGTCCGTGCGGCTCTGGCCGGGCTGGCGGGGGATGCCGGCCGTAATGACGACCACGTCGGAGCCGGCGGTGTCCGCGTAATCGCCCTGCACGACGTCGGTGTTGGCGTCGTAGGCGACGCCGTGATTGGCGTCGGCCGCCTGGCCGATGGTCTCCTCTTCCTTGTCGGGGATGTCCACGAACACGAGTTCGTCGACCACGTCGCGGAGCGCGAGGTTGTAGCCTGCGGCAGCACCAACCGTTCCGGCCGCACCCACAATGCTGACTTTCGTCATATCACGTAATTCACCACCGGCGAATCCGTTAAGCGCTTCGATACCCCCGGCGTGATGCCACGAACACCGCCCGAAAGCCCGACAACCACCGAATCATGGTTCGACACGCATCGAATACAGGTGGTGTTCGCCATCGCCCGCAGCCTTTTCGACGCTCCCGACCGATACGCCACCCATGAGCAACACCGACGACGGCTTCGACAAGGAAGCCGCCCGCGAGGAACTCCGCGAGAAATACAACGCAGACCAACAGGACCGCGAGGAAACCGCACGCATGAGCGACCTCCTCCTGCAGGGCGCAACCATGACCAACGACCACTGCGACCGCTGTGGCACCCCCCTGTTCCGGCACGACGGCGAGACGTTCTGCCCGACGTGCCAACACGACGATGACAACGACGACGACCCCACTGCCACGACGCAGTCCGCGCCCGACCGCTCACCCCCCGCGGACCCACAGGCAACGCCACCGTCCTCGCCACCCACGACGCCCGACACCTCCTCCAGCACGGCCGCTGCAACCGACGACGTCCCGACGGCTGCCGCCCGCGACCGCCCCGAACACGCCCCCACCGCCGAACCCACAACCCCAGCCACTGAGGAACTCGAATCCACCATCGCCGCGCTCGCGCGCCGCGCGAGCGACGCCGACGACCCCCGAACCGCCCGCGAATACCTCGAAGCGGCTCACGAAGCCGCCGCCGCCCTCGACACCCTCCGGCCCTAGTCGTCCCCTCCTCGTGCCGCCGCGCCGTCGCGGTGGCACGCGGTCGGCCGCCCCGTCCCATCCTCGTCCAACGGCGGCGACTCCCCTTCGCAGACGGTCTCGAACTCCTCGGCGAGCACCGCCCGCCCGTCCTCGACGTCGCCGCGCACGATGTCGTCCAGCGCCGCCTCCAGGGTGGCCTCCGCCGACGGATCGGTGAGCGTCTCGGGGATGTCGTGCTCGCGGCGCAGCTCCGCCTTCATCGCGTCAGCGTCCGCCGGCGACACCGACGCGTCGTCCTCCACGCCGACGAACGCCCGAAGCCCCGCAACGTCGACGCCGTGGCGCTCCACCGCAACCCGGAGGTTCATCACGCCGCGCCAATGCGCCTGCTCGAAGTCGTAGCCGTCGGGCTGGATCACCTCCGGACACCGCGTGTGGAAGTTACAGCCCGTCGGCGGATCGGACGGCGGCGGGACCTCCCCACGAAGCCCCGCATCGGTCCCCCGGGACTCCACCCCGACCGTCGGAATCGACCGAAGCAGCGCCCGCGTGTAGGGGTGTTCGGGGTCGTTGAACACGTCCTCGGTCCGCCCCATCTCCACGATCTCACCCAGGTACATCACCGCAACCCGATCGCACACCTCGCGCACCACCCCCATGTCGTGGCTGATGAACAGCACCCCCAGGTTGAACTCCGCCTGGATGTCGTTCAGCAGCGTCAACACCTCCGCCTGCACGCTCACGTCGAGCGCCGACACCGGCTCGTCGGCGACGATGAGTCGCGGGTTGACCACCAGCGCCCGGGCGAGCGCAACCCGTTGCTTCTGGCCGCCGGACAGCTCGTGAGGATACCGGGCGGCGTCCTCACCGCTCATTCCAACGCGTTCGAGGAGATCCCGCGCGATCTCCAAGCGCCGGCTGCGTGGCCCCACGCCGTGGATCTTGAGCGGCTCGGCGACCGACTCGCCGGTGGTCATCCGCGGGTCGAAGCTCGAATCCGGGTTCTGGAAGATCATCTGGGCCTCCCGCCGGAACCGCTTCAACGCCGTGTCGTCGTACGCGGTGACGTCTTCCCCGTCGAAGTAGACGCTGCCGGCGGTCGGGTCCGTGAGCCGGAGCACGGACTCCGCCACCGTCGACTTCCCACACCCCGACTCCCCCACGATCCCCAGGGTTTCGCCCGCCCGCACCTCGAACGACACCCCGTCCACTGCGCGAACCCGTCCGACCTCCGTCCGCAGTACGCCCTCCGTGATCGGGTAATGCTTCTTGAGGCCGTCCACTCGCATCAACGATTCCGTGGCGTCCGACTCCGTGTTCACGATCTGCTTGCTCATTGGTGTCCTCCAGTCGCGTCCTCGCCGCCGGCCAGTTCCCCCTCGTCGTGCTCGGCGTCGTAGTAGACACACGACGCCTCGTGGGTGTCGCCGTCGTCGACGCCCCACAACGGCGGCTGGTCGCCGCTCCGACACGCCTCGGTGGCGTGCTCACAGCGCGGCGAGAACCGACACCCTGCCGGCGGGTCCGTGACGTCGGGCAGCGACCCCTCGATCCGATCCATCGACCCGCCACGCCCCGGCAGACAGTCCATCAACGCCCGCGTGTACGGATGCGACGGGTTCCGGAAGATGTCCTCGACGGTCCCGGTCTCCATGACCTTCCCGGCGTACATCACGACGACGCGATCCGCGATCTCCGAGACCACCCCCAGGTCGTGGGTGACGAAGATGATCCCCATGTCGTGTTCGGCCTGGAGGTCTTCGAGCAACCGCAGGATCTGGCCCTGGATGGTGACGTCGAGGGCCGTCGTGGGCTCGTCGGCGATGAGCAGGTCGGGATCACAGGCCAGCGCCATCGCGATGAGCACGCGCTGTTTCATCCCGCCGGAGAACTCGTGTGGATAGTCGTCGACGCGCGCGCTCGCCTCCGGAATCCCGGTCTTATCCAGCAGGTCGACGACCTGCCGTTGAACCGGCACCTCGGGGTCGCCGTGGTCGTGGATCCGGATCGCCTCCCCGATCTGGCGGCCAACCGTATACACCGGGTTCAGGCCGTTCTGTGGGTTCTGGAAGATGTGGCTGATGCGCTTCCCGCGCACGTCCTGGAGTGCCGTCTCCGAGAGCGTCGTGAGGTCCATCCCATCGAAGGTGATCGTCCCGCCGACGATCTCCCCCGGCGGCGTGTCGAGAATCGACGTGATGGACTCACTCGTGACCGTCTTCCCGCTGCCGCTCTCCCCGACGATCGCCACGGTCTCCCCGTGGTCGACGTCGAAGCTCACCCCGTCCACCGCGAACACCGTGCCGGCGTCGGTGTGGAACTGCGTCTCCAGGTCCGACACCGAGAGCAACGGCTCGCTCACAGCCCCCCACCTCCGTCGACCTCCTGGCGGGGGTCCATGGCGTCACGCAACGACTCCCCGACGTAGTAGAACGACAGCACCGTCAGGAACAGGAACACGCCGGGGATCGTCGCGATCCACCACGCGCTGGCGAGGTTCACCTGCCCGGCGGCGATGGTCCGCCCCCACGAGTACGTCGTCGGGTCGCTGAACCCGAGAAACGCCAGTGACGCCTCGCCGAGAATGAACCCCGGAATCCCGACCGTCGCGCTGATGATGATGCTGTTCGCCGAGTTCGGAATGAGATGTTGGCGCACGATGTAGAGCATGTTCGCACCCGAGGCTTCGGCGGCCGTGATGTACTCCTCGGAGGCGCGCTGCAACGCCTCCCCGCGCACGGTCCGAGCGATCCCCTCCCAACTGAAGAACCCGAACAGGAGGATGATCATCCACAGCTCGCTCCCGAACAAGTACGTCAACAACAACAACAGCATGAAATCCGGGAACACCGACTGCACGTCGACGTACCGCATCAGCAGCTCGTCGATCCGGCCGCGGCCGACCGACGTCGCGAACGCCGCGACGGCACCGACCGCCGACCCGATGATGACCGAGAAGATGGTCGCGATGAGCCCGACCTCCATGCTCACGCGCATCCCGTACACCACGAGCGTGAGGATGCCCTGGCCTTTCGCGGACGTTCCCAGTGGGTACTGCCAGGTGCCGGTTTTCACGACGCCACCGACGGTCGTGCTCATGCCAACCGGCGGCACGCTCTGGTTGGTGAACTGGGTCGTCGGCGGGTCGATGAGCAGCGGCCCGAGGACCCCCACGACGAACATGACCGCCAGCCAGCCCAGCGCCACCACGGCGACCTGATTCTTCTTGAACCGCTGCCAGTAGAACGCCCGCAGCCGCGGCTTCTGGGAGAGCGGAATCACCGCGTGGAAGACGATGGCGATGAGCGTCCCGATGAACAGCCACTCCACGCTCAACACGTCCCAGCGAAACACCAGCGGCCCAGTGTTCCACGTGTAGTCGTAGACGAACGCCACGATCAGACCCAGATACGACAGCAGCTCCGCGAGCCCGGCCCGTGAGACACCTAGCGTCGAGATCCCCTGGGCGTCCCAGTCGATGTCCTCGAAGGTAGCGGTGTCGGCGTCTTCGGCGGCCATACTACCGATCACCGTAGTCGATCCGTGGGTCGAGGATGGTGTACGACACGTCCTCGATGAGGTTCCCGATGATCGCCAGGAAGACGGTGATCATCGTGGTTGCGAGCACGAGCGTCGTGTCCTGCTCGGTGATCGCGGTGAACGTCATCAACCCCAGCCCGGGAATGGAGAAGATCTGCTCGATGATGACCGACCCCGACCAGAAGATGGCCAGCAGGCTGCTGACGAAACTCGTCGTCAGCGGCACCGCGGCCATCCGGAAGACGTGGTGTATCATGAGCCGCCACTGGCTGGCCCCCTTCGCCTTCGCGACCTTCACGAACTCCTGGTTCATCTGCTCGATGGCCTGCGCCCGAGAGTACCGCATCTGCCACGCCAGCGAGGCCGTGAGCAGGACGAAACTCGGTATCAGGAGCTGTGTGATGTTCGCCATCGAGGCCCACCCCTGGTTTATCGGGATGCCGCTCTGGTAGTACGTCGAGATGAACTCGAAGTGCGTTCCTAACAGGATGATGAGCACGAGCGCGAACCAGAAGTTCGGAATACTGATGCCGAAAAACCCGACGAACGACCCCAGGTAGTCCGCCTTCGTGTACGGCTTGTACGCCGAATACAGGCCCAGCCCGTACCCGAGTATCGTCGACACCACGAGCACGGGAAT
The DNA here is from genome assembly GCF_049705385.1 of Halobacterium sp. MBLA0001. Classification (NCBI taxonomy): domain Archaea; kingdom Methanobacteriati; phylum Methanobacteriota; class Halobacteria; order Halobacteriales; family Halobacteriaceae; genus Halobacterium; species Halobacterium sp. MBLA0001. Next base: position 455,491 of record NZ_JBNAMQ010000007.1, on the reverse strand, counting down.
GGCGTACTGGGCGGTGTACGGCCACGCCTCCGAGATCGCCGCCATCACCGACTGCGACCGGGATTCGGACCACCCCCAGTTCAGCGTCGCCATGTTCGTCACGTAGTTGACGTACCGCTCGGTGATGGGTTTGTCCAGGTTCTGCCGTTCACGGTACTGTTCTCTGCACTGCTGTGCGTCGCCGCCCGACGCCGAACAACTCATCACCGACTTCGTCTGTCCGGTGTCCGGCGACGCGACGAGCAGCCCGAACGTCAGGGTCAACGCGATCCACATCACCACGAACGTCCAGAGCACGCGCTTCACGATGTACCATTTCATAGTTGTGATCCCTCTGAACTGGTGGCTTAGCGGCCGCTGGCTCCGTCGGAGAAGTACATCTCCGAATACCGCTCTTCGACGTAGTAGTCGTTTGCGGGGCTGTCCGGGACGTTCTCGACGCTGTCGTTGTACGCGTAGAAGTTGTACGGGTTGTACTCGAAGATCACCGGCCGCTCCTCGGAGAGGTACTCCAGCATCTCCGTGATCTTCGCCTTCGCGGCGTCGCGACTCGCAGCCGTCTGGGCCGCATCACGCATTCCAACGAGGTCTCTATCCGGCGCATAGCCGTAGGAGTTAAACGACTGTTCGGTGCCGAAGAGGTTCGTGATCGTGCTGGCGGGCGTGTTCGGTCCATAGTCGAAGCCGAGTGTGAGCATGAAGTCCCACGGCTGGGCCGACACCGCTTCGTCCTGTGGGCCGCGGTTGTAGTCGGACGGCTGCCTGTTCTCGTCGCCGTATCCGGGCTCCCCCGAGAAGCCTGGTGCCGTCTCCGTCGTTTTGAAGTAGTTACTCATCAGGTTCGGCCACGACGTCGTTTCCTGGTTCAGCTTGATGCCGACCTTCCCGAGGCGCTTTTTCAGGTAGGCCGCCCGCAGGTCGTCGGTCTGCCCGGACTGGTAGACGATGGTCAACTCGACCTGGTTGCCGTCCGGTCCAACGAAGGTGTCGCCGCTGTACCCGTAGTCGTTCGAGGTGCCCTCCTTGAGGAGGCGGCGCGCTTCGTCCAGCGACCCCGAGAACGTCGTGGGGTTCTCGGGCGCGTACGGCCCCCAGGTCGGATGCAGCGTGTTCTGGACGCCGGCCCGCCCGTTGAGGATGTTCTCGACGATGAACTCGTTGTGATAGATGTGCGCCATCGCGTGCCGGACCTTCTTGTTCCGGAGCTGCGTCCAGCCGTTCGCACGGTGGTTGATCCCCAGATACCCGGACCACGACCGGTACGGGTTCTTATACAGCTCGATACCGCCCTGGTCGCGGAACTCCGGGACGTCCGTGGAGGGGATACTCACTCGGTCTATCTCCCCGCCTTTCAGCGCTTCACGAGCCGTACTCGCTTTGTTGAAGTACTGCATGTGGAACTCGTCGAAATACGGCGCGTTCGCCATCACCTCGGGCACGCGGTCGTCGCGTTTCGCCCACTGCCGGAGGTAGTAGTCCTCAGCCCGCTCGAAGGCCATGACCGACTGCTGGGACCAGCGCTTGAGATCCCACGGCCCGAGGTTGCCGTTGAACGCAGCCCGCATCACCTCCTCGTCCTGTTCGAGGCCGTCGGCGTCCTCGGCCTCGACGTACGGCTTCGCGAGCGCTTTCGGGATCGGGTACATCCCGCCGAGGGGTTCGTTGTACGGGAAAAACGGTCGCGGCTCCGGGATCGTCTCTCGGATCGTGTACTTGTCGACTTTCTCGAACGTGATCGGGGTGTTGTCAGCCCCGACGTTGAACAGGTGACTGTAGGTGAACGCCGTCCAGTCCGGCCGCCAGAGGTTGTTGAGGTTCCAGAGGTAGTCGTCGGCGGTCAACTCCCCGTAGCCGTTGCCGTATTCGAGGTTGTCCCGGAGCGTGATCTCGATCTGGTCGACGGGCTCGGACACCGAGAAGTCCTCGAACCACAGCGGCAGGATGTCCTCGTACGCCTCCCCGGTCCGCGAGAACCCCGCATCCATCACTGAATTGACGCGAGCGGAGGTCTGTCCGTCACCGATCCGGAACGCGTTCAGGCCGTTCGTCGTCGACGTCGTTGCCACCTTGAACGTCCCACCCCGCGGGATGTTTTCGGGTTGCAGCGTCTCGGTGTCCGGCGACGACGTCTCCTCGCTGGTCGCGGTCGCCGCCGAGTCGTCGCTGCCGCCGCCCAGACAGCCCGCGACGCCCGCCGCAACCCCGGTCGCGCCGAGCGCTTTCAGCACCCGCCGCCGCGAGTGCGCCTCGCTGGTGGACTGATCCGTGTTTGGTCGTGATGGTCTCGCATGGTTGTCTCTATTTGCCATGGCACACACATACAATACATATGGTATATATGTTTCCCATGATAGCTCAGTATGCCCACACGACGAGTCGTGAGAAACGGCTGCGCCGATCCAACGACCGGGGTTGATCGCCCAGCACGCCGAACCGCGGCTGAGCGCGCCCCACCGGCGATTCACCGAACACAGCCGCCACACAGACCTCTCAGCGAAACGATATTCTGCCCGCGCTCACTCCGGCTGATACTCGGTCCCAACGACCCCGCGTATCCGCTCGGCGGTCACTGCCCCGACGCCATCGGCCGCCGTGAGCTCGTCCTCGCTGGCTGTCATCACCGCCTCCACGCTCCCGAACGTGTCAAGCAGCGAGCGCGCTGTCACCGGCCCCACGTCGGTGATCGACGACACCACGTACTCCTGTTGCTCGCCCTGCGTCTTCGCAGCTTTCTCGCCGTGCGCGCTCACCGCGCGGTCGTTGGTGGTCTGCTCGCGCTCGGCGATGGTCTCGATCATCTCCGTGGTATCACCCTCGCCGTTCGTATGCATGACGCTCAGCCCCCAATCAACCGCCAGCGACGCCATCGCCGACCGAACCGCGTTCGGGTGCACGTTCCGCTCGGCGTAGAGGTCGCCGTCGCCCTCGACCACCAGCACGGGCCGCGTGTACTGGCGCGCAAGCTCCTTGGCCTGCTCGAAGATGGAGCGCTCGCTCCCCAGCAGCGTGTCCATGAAATCACTGTGGGACTTGCGCTCGACGGCCACGCGATCCGACACCACGTAATCCCCCACCGCGAGCGTTTCCAGGCGCGTCTCCACGCCGTCGCGCTTCGAGAGCTCGCGCGCGATCGTCGAATCCAGTTCGCGCTGATCCACCACCACCTCGACCGCCTCGCCGGCACCGTCTACACGCGCCGCCACGCCCTCGGTGTCCTCGCCGTCGGACACGTCCTCGGGAGCCGGTGCCGCCGGCTCCTCGCCGGCCGCCTCGGCGTCCCCGAACTCGTCTAAGGCCTGCTGTGCGCCGTCCCCACCGAGTTCGGTCTCCAACTCGTCGGCACGCCCCTTCAGCGACTGCAGTTCCTCGGTCATCTCCTGCTCGCGGCGGCGGGAAATCCAGAAATACGCCTCGTCGCGGGTGTCCTCCGCCAGCAACACCACGACCCGGCCGGCCGTCTGGCGGCCGGTTCGGCCCTTCCGCTGGACCGACCGGATCGCCGTCGGCACCGGCTCGAAGAACAACACGAGATCGACCTCCGGCACGTCCAACCCCTCCTCGGCGACGCTCGTCGACACCAGCACCTCGAAGTCGCCGTTCCGGAACTCGGCCAGCGTCTCGCGCTGCTCGGTCTGGGTCATCCCGTCGCTGCCGTCGGCATCCCCCTGCCCGACGAACCGCCGGGTGTCGAAATGCTCGCCGAGAAACGCCGTCAGCGCCTCGGCGGTATCCCTCGACTCCGTGAACACGATGACCCGGTCCCCGTCCTCGATGCCCAGCGTCTCCGCCAGCAACATCCTGGCCTGCCGGAACTTCGGATGCAGGCCGTCGAACTCCCTGGCGGTCCGCATCGCCCGCTTGACGGCCGGCTCGCTCACCAGCCGCTGGCTGGCCTTCGACGCCCCGGAGGTGTTCGCGGCGTTGCGCTGGCGCTCGAAATACCGCCGCACCGACTCCACGCTCTGGGTCTCGACGAGCTCGACGGCGCGCTTGAGCTTCATCACCTCGGCGTGCACGCTCATCCCCTGGTAGCCGTCGCTGTCGTCGTCGTCGATGAGCTGCTGGAGGCGCGCCCGGATCTCGTTGAGGTCTTTCTGGCTGATGTCCGGACTGGACGCCTTCGTCACGCCGATCTCCCGGAGTTTCGCCAGGCGATCCTCGATCACATCGTTGATCGCGTCCCGGATCTCCAGGATCTCCTCGGGGAGCGTGACGCGCTCCCACTGCACGTCAGTGTCGTGGGTGTGCTCGCCGACATCGGCGTCGTCCTCGGTCATCACCTCCACGTTCCCCACGCCGAGGTTCTCACACACCGTCCGGATCTCCGCCTCGGTGCCGCCCGGCGACGCGGACATCGCGGTCACCAGTGGAGCGGCCGCATCGGCGTGATACCGCTCGGCAACGTATGTGTACGCGTAATCACCGGTCGCCCGGTGGCACTCGTCGAACGTGCAATGCACCACGTCGTCCATGTCGATGCGGCCGCCCACGAGGTCGTTCTCGACGACCTGCGGGGTGGCGACCACGACCCTGGCGTCGGTCCACGCCGCACGCCGGTCGTCCGGTCGCGTCTCCCCCGTGAACACCACCACGTCGTCGTCGGGAACCGCCAGCGCCTCCCGGTAGAAGCCGGCGTGCTGTTCGACCAGCGGCTTCGTCGGTGCCAACAGCAGTGCCGTCCCGCCCGCGTCGTCGGCCAACCGATACGCCGTCACCAGCAGGCTCACCGTCGTCTTCCCCAGCCCCGTTGGCAGACACACCAGCGTGTGCCCCTGTCGGGCCGCCGCCGCCAACTGGAGTTGGTACTGGCGCGCCTCGATCACACCATCAGCAAGCATCGGATGGTCGACGTACCCCATCTCCTCCGACATTCGCCCACGAGTACGTCGGTCGCTCGGTTAAGCGTTCGCGTCCCGCGCTCAGACAGCCGCCACCAGCCACATCGCGGCCGCCGACCCCAGCGGGATCGAGGCGTTGTCGTCGATGACGTACCCGCGAACGACCGGTGTCGTGCCGTCGGCCAGCGTCGCGGTCACCGCACCCGCCACCCCAGCAGACAGCGGCACCGCAAGCAGGCTCGCGATCCCCAGACACACCCCGAACGTCGCCAACAACACCCACCCCTGCTTGAGCCCCGTGCCGCTCCCCGACAACAACCCACTGACCGGATCGCCGATCGACAACATCAACACCGCCGGCACCGCCACGCTCGCGGGAAACACCACCACCGTCGCCGCCCCCGCGAGCATGTACAGCGCGTACCCCGCGGGGTTGTCCTGCTCGTACTCTCGCGTGAGCGCGTCGTACACCCGCCAGCTCACGCGCCCGGACAGCCGCAGCAGCTCCAACACGACCGCAATGGCTGCGCCCACCACGAACAACCCCTGTACGACCCGCCACGACACGACACCACCGAGAAACCCCGCCGGAATGACCGCGCCACTGGCGTGCACGAGCCGCCGGCGGAGTTCGCTCACAGCGCTTCGAAACGCAACTCGCCGTCTCGAAGCCCGACCAGCGTCTCCGCCACCTCCGCGATCGGCACGCGAACCTGTGTTGTGGTGTCCCGATCCCGCAGCGTCACCGCGCCCTCTTCGAGCGCTTCGTAATCAACCGTGACGCAGTACGGGGTGCCGACCTCGTCCTGGCGGCGGTACCGCCGCCCGATGTTCCCCGAGTCGTCGTAGGTCACCGCCAGCCCGGCCGCCCGCAGCTCCGCCGCGATCTCCCGGGCGCGCTCGCCCAGGCCGTCCTTGTCCATCAGCGGGAACACGCCCACCGTCGTCGGCGCGACCTCGGCGGGCAGCCGCAACACGTCCCGTGGTTCGCCGTCGACCTCGTCGGCCTCATAGGAGTGCGCCAGCGCCGTGTACACCGCCCGCCCGATCCCGAACGCCGGCTCCACCACGTGGGGGATGATGTGGCGGCCCGACTCGGTCTCCTCGGCGACCTCGAAGCCGGTCCGCTCGGTGGGCACGGTGTACGCCTCGCCGTCGACGTCCACCGTGACCTCGTCGCCGTCGAAGGCCGCCCGGTCACGGGCCGCCAGCGCCGCCAGCGCGTCGGCCACGTCGCCCGCAGCCCCGCCGAACTCCGGCCCCAAATACGACATCTCGGGGTCGACGCTCGCCCGCTCAACGGTCTTGGGCTCGTCGTACGCCTGGAACACGGTGAAGCTGTCATCGGCGTGCTCGTCGTGCTTCGAGAGGTCGTAGTCGGTCCGCGACGCCACGCCTTCCAACTCCACCCAGTCGCCGTCGACCTCACCCTCGGCGTCCCAGCAGTCCGACGCGTAATGCGCCAGCTCGCCGGGGAGGTGTTGGCGGAACCGGAACCGGTCCATGTCCACGCCGACGCGCTCGAACCACTGCTTGGAGCGCGCGAGGAAATACGCCACCCACTCGCCGCCCACCACGCCCTCGGCGAGGGCCTCCTGGGGCGTCAGCCGCAGGTACTCCTCGCCGGCTGCCTGCTGTGCGTCGACCGGGTACAGCGGCAACTCCACGTCGGCAACCCGGTCGAGGGCGGGGCCGTCGTCGGCGGGGTCCACGAAGAACTCCAGCTCCGCCATGGTGAACTCCCGGGTCCGCAACAGGGCGTTGCGCGGGCTGATCTCGTTGCGGTACCCCGTGCCGACCTGGGCGACGCCGAACGGCAACTGGTTGCGGGCGTACTCCTTGAGCCGCGGGAACTCCGTGAACATCCCCTGGGCGGTCTCCGGGCGCAGATACCCCGGGTCGCCGTCGCCGGGCCCGATGGTCGTGTCGAACATCAGATTGAAGCCGGTCACCGACTGGCCGGCCAGCGGGCCGCCACACGCCGGACACACCAACTCGTGGTCGGCGATGAGCGCCTCGACCTCGTCGGTCGGCATGGATTCGGCGTCCTCGACGTCGGTGTTGTCCTCGATGACGTGGTCGGCGCGGTGGCTCTCCCCGCAGTCCGGACACTCCACGAGCATGTCGTCGAAGTCGTCCAGATGGCCGGACGCCTGGAACACCGGCTCCGGCGTCACCGTCGGCGAATCGATCTCCATGTTCCCCTCGCGGGTGACAAAGCGGTCGCGCCACGCGTCCTCGATGTTGCGCTTCAGCGCCGCGCCCTCCGGGCCGTACGTGTAAAACCCCGCCGCGCCCCCGTACGCCTCGCTCGCCTGGAAGAAGAACCCGCGCCGGCGCGCGAGCTCGCTCACCGTCTCACTCATCGGTGAGCGCAGCCAGCAGGTCAACGTCGCGTACGATACCGGTGAGCTCGTCGCCGGACATCAGTGGGAGCTGCTCGATGTCCGTGTCGAGCATGGTCTGGGCGGCGTCCCTGGAGGTCCGCTTGCCGGTCACGGTCACGACGTCGCTGGTCATGAACTCCCGCACCGGTTCGGCGGGGATCTGGACGTTCCGCGTCGGCAGATACCGGCTGCCGACGGCCTTGATCGACTCCCACTTCCAGTCGTCGTCGTCGGCGGCCATCGAATCACCGGTGTTGTCCTCGCCCTCGACGACGCGCGCCACGTCGATGATGTCGACCTCGGTCACCATCCCCGCCATGTCGCCGGTCTCCCCGAGCACCACCGAGTACGGTACGTTAGCGTACGAGATGCTGCGCTCGGCGACCGTCAGCGGCGCGCCCTCGTAGGTCGTGTTGATGTCGCGGCGCGCGAGCCCCCCGACGTCGGTGTCGCCGTCGGCCTGCCCGTCGGCGATCGCACGCACCACGTCGGTCACCGTGACGATGCCCTCCAGGCGCTCGTCCTCGACGACCGGCACGCGTCGCGTCCCGGAGTCCACCATCAGCGACGCCACCTCCGGGACCGTCGTGTCCTGGGTGGTCGTCGGCACGTCCCGCATCAGCAACGCCAGCTGGTCCTCCTCGGGGCGCTCGATCAGGTCGTCCCGGGAGATGAGTCCGCGATACCGCTCGCCGTCCTCGCTTGCCTTCACCACGGGCACCGCGGAGAACGCCCGCTCCTGTAGGTATTCGAGGATGTCGTCCCGCGTCCCGGGCAGCTCGACCGTCACCACGTCGTCCCGGGGTGTCATCGCGTCAGCGACGTTCATGTGGGCGTCGTACTTGCCCCACCCATTTGTAGGCTACGACAGCTTGCGTCACCGACTCACGGGTCTACGCTGACGATCCACGGAGCCACCGCAGGCCGACCGCGGCGACCGCCACGTCGACGCACGGCGCGCACGCACAACACGAAACAGTGCGTACACCAATCACGAAGCTGTCGTGTCGGCCGCTGGTATCGCCACTCTCGGTATGCGTACGCGTGCACGCAGTTTCCACGCGCCGGTCGCGTTACACCGACCACGATCGCGCGGACTTGACGAAGAGCTTAAGTACATGCTATTGTCACCTATGACCATGACAGGTGACGGCATGTCCAACACGAGTCGTCGTCGGTTCCTGAAAGCCACGGGCGCGGCAGCCCTCACTGCCACCGTCGCTGGCTGCAGCGACAGCACCAGCGACGCCGATGGCGGCGGCGGCAGCGAGCCGACTGACGCGCCAACGACCACCGACGAAAGCACCGACTACCAGCCCGACTTCGACAAATACCCTTACGGGATCGACGAGACGAAAGTCGCGGAAGCGCGCAAGGTCATGGAGGAGGCCGGCTACGGCCCCGACAACAAGTACGAGCTCAACTGGCTCCAGTACCAGAGCCCGACGTGGAAGGAGATGGCGAACACCATCCGCGCCCGGCTCGAACAGGCCCACATCGAAATGACGATCAACGACGCCAACTTCTCGTCGCTGCTTGAAACCACCAAGCAGGGCGAGCACGAGGCGTTCACCCTCGGATGGGTTGCCGACTACCCGCGGCCGCGGAACTTCATGCAGCTCGTTCAGCCGGACAACACGATCTACGGCGGCGAAACCGCGGCCAACGGCGCACGCCTCTACTGGAAGGAGGACGCCAACTCCGATCCCGGCGTTCGGGAGTTCATGACCGAACAGTACGAGCGGCTCGTCAGCAACCCCGGCCAATCAGAGGACGCGATCCAAACTCGGAAGGACGCCGCAACCAACATGGAAGAAGGGCTCTGGGAGTCGGCTGCCCTCATTCCGGTGTACCACAACCTCGCCCAATCCTTCTGGTACGACCGGCTCGACTACAATCCACCCGGCGCGATGGGGTCCTCGAAGCAGAAGACGAACAATGCTGTCGCCGGCATCGACGGAAAGGACCGATTGAGCGGCATTTCGTCCACGTTCAACTCTCTGGACCCGGTCGCCTCGGGCAACACCGCAAGCGGGGCCAAGGTGATGGACCTGTTCGACGCGCCGACCAACTACAAGAACGGTCGGACGGAGATCTCGAACCTCCTCATCACCGACTACGAGACCAACGACGACCTCTCCGAGTACACGCTCACGTTCAAGGAGGGCGTGCAGTTCCACGGCGACTACGGCGAGATGACCGCCGACGACGTCGTGTACTCGATCCGTCGGCTGGCGGAGTCGACGAACTCCACCAACCAGTCGTTCGCCATCTCCACGCTGGGCATCGAACACGAGGTCGACGAGAACGGCGCAGTCAAGCGCGCCACCGGCGTCGAAGCCGTCGACGACTACACGGTTCGCCTCACACTCGAATCGCCGTTCCCGTACGCCCTCGACGCGCTAACGTACAGTGCGTTCTCCGTGGTTCCGGAGGGGATCGTCGGTGACATCGAGGGCTACGAGGGCGACATGCCGTACCCGGAGTTCTCCGCGTCGAACCCGGTCGGCACCGGTCCGTTCACCTTCGTGGAGTGGGACTCCGGCAACGGCGGGTCGTACTCCGCGGATGCCTTCGAGGACTACCACGACGGCGCGCCGGCGATCGACGGCATCGACGACGCCATTATCTCGGACGACACGGCACGATACAACTACTTCCTGAACGAGAACGCCGACTCCACCGGCATCCCGACCTCGAAATACGATCCATCACTGCACTCCAGCGGTGAGACGCTCCCCGGTGGCCGCAAACTCGGCACGTACGGCCCCATGGAGAACGACAAGACGGTGAACTCCTCGTCGGTTTCGACGATCGACACGTACTACGTCGGCTTCAACATGACCAAGGTCCCGAAGCCGGTGCGCAAGGCGATGGCGTACGTGATCAACCGCGAGCAGTTCGTCTCGGACGTGTTCAAGGGCCGTGGCGTCGGTGCCTTCCACCTGCAGCCGCCACAGCTGTTCAGTGACGGCCAGGAGGGGTACAACAACCATTACCAGGGCGAGTAACCGGCTGAGTCAGTAAATCGAACCTTTTTTTATTACCTAATTCAACCCTTGAGTCACATCCGCACGCTTGCGACACCCTAGCGGATATCAACTATGTACGCCGCCGAAACAACAGTCCGTGGTGATACACAATGAACCGACCACTATACATCGCGAAACGGTTACTTCTCGGTGTCCCGGTCCTCCTGTTCGGTCTCACACTCACCTTCCTGATCCTGTACCTGGGGCCGATCGATCCCGTCCTCGCCATCCTCGGGAAGGACGCAACCCCAACCGCCGCCCGCAACCTGGAGATCTCCCTGGGGATCCGATACCCCAACGGCAGCCTCGTTCCGCTGTGGGTGCAGTACAAGAACTTCCTCGTCAACATGGTGACGTTCGACTTCGGGACGTCCTGGGCGATCGCCCGAAACCAGCCCGTGGCCGCCATGATCGTCGGCCGCCTGCCCGCAACCATCTGGCTCGGCTTCTGGTCGGTGCTGGTTGCGCTTTTCGTCGGCATTCCGGTCGGCCTGTACGCGGGCCTCAACTCCAACTCGTGGAGCGATTACGCGGCCTCCTTCGGGGGAATCGTTTGGCGTGCGATGCCGAACTTCTGGCTGGCAGTGATGCTGTCCGGGCTGATCACCGCCGGCGGTGTGCTTTCCGGATACCGTGATCTCATCATCGAAACCGACGTTGTCGGCACCTCGAACGCGCTCCAACACCTGTTCTCGGGGATCGACCCGTTCGCCGGCGTGCCCGTCTTGGAGTTCTTCTGGATCCCCGTTCCGAACCTCGGCCCGATGGCCGAAGCGTTCAAATGGATCCTGCCGGCGGCGCTCGTTCTCGGGTCCTCATCGATGGGTAACGAAGTCCGCATCGGCCGGACTGCCGTCCTCGAAAGCCTCCGGTCCGAATACGTCGACACCGCGAAAGCCAAGGGCGTCTCCCCCCGACGCATCATCGTGAAACACATCGGCCGAAACGCGGTCATCCCGCTGCTCCCGGTCATCATGGGCGAGTTCTACTTGCTCATCGGCGGCTCCGTTCTCGTCGAGAAGGTCTTCAGCATCAACGGGATCGGGAACCTCTTCATCCGCGCCGCGTTCAACTCCGACATCCCGGTGATGATGTCGCTGGTGTTCATCTTCATCCTCATGCAGATCCTGTTCAACCTCCTCCAGGACGTGCTGTACACGTACATCGATCCGCGAATCACGCTGTCAGACACGACCGAGTAACACAATGGCCGCAAACACCACTCACGCAGACGACACACGAGACACCACACGCCGCAGCACCGACGGTCTCTGGACTCGCATCCGCACCAACCCCCAGCCGGCCCTCCGATGGGGTGTCGTCGCTGCAGTGCTGGTCGTACTGGAGCTGGGTGCTCTTACGGGCGGAATCCTCACGCTCGTTGACGCCCTCGTCATGGGTGTCACCGGTCTCATCGATGTCATCGTCGGACTGGTTTCCCCGGCGTTGGCCGGCCGAGTCGTTGACGTCCAACTGGCGCTCAGCACGTTCATCGAGGGCGTTCGGTCGACGGCACAGAGCCTCCCGACGCTTCTCAGCCGCGATGTCATTCCCAACCAGGGGTACAACGACCCCTCGACCGTGCGGTCGTTCCTGGGATTGTCGTACAACGCCTGGACCGGGCCGTTCCTGGGACTGTCGCCCGCCGCCGCGTGGGCGATCCGGATGGCGTTGACACTCGCGTACTCGCTGTTCACCTTCTACTGGCTGTACCGCGGCTGGCTCACGTTCCGCACCCACTACCGCAGAGCCGGCTGGACGCCCCGCGACGACATGGTCAATCGGCTCCGCAACCACTCCTGGGGGAAGTTCGGGATCGTCGTCCTGGTGTTGTTCCTCACGATGTCGCTGTTCGGAACGACGCTTGCGCCCTCGACGGTTCAGCAGAACATCACCGCCTCGTACGGCAACGAGGTCCAGTACGTCTCGGACGACACCGGCGCCGTGGAGACGATCCCCGTCGGGGAAGCGAACTTCAACTCGAAATCAAAGGGCAACCCCGCACAGAACGTGGGTGTCATGACGTACGACGACTACGGGCGGTTCCATCCGTTCGGCACGCTCCCCAACGGCCGTGACCTGTTCACGTATATGATGGGTGGTGCCGAAACCACGCTGATGGTGACGGGTATCGCCATCGGGATGGCGGGGTTCATCGCCGCGCTGCTGGCGTTGGTGTCGTCGTACTACGGGGGGACGGTGGACCTCTCCGTGCTGACGCTCGCCGACGGGATCGTCTCGATCCCCCAGCTGTTGTTGTTGATCATGGTCAGTGTCGTGTTCCAAGACCACTGGCTCAAGTCCGTGTTCAACGGCGGGCTGCTGTTAGCGCTGGTGTTCGGGCTGACGACGTGGCCGGTCCTGTGGCGTTCGCTCCGTGGCCCGGCGTTGCAGGTCGCCGAAGAAGAGTGGGTTGACGCCGCGAAGAGCTTCGGCCAGCAACCCACGGTCACGATGCGAAAACACATGCTGCCGTACGTGCTGGGGTATCTGTTGATCTACGCGTCCATGACCGTGGGCGGCATCGTCATCGCGATGGCGTCCCTGTCGTTCCTCGGCAACGGACTCGGGATCACGCCGCCGACGCCCGCGTGGGGCCGCGCCATCTCCCAGGGGCAGCCCTACGTGTCGTCGGCGTCGTGGCACATCGCCCTCATTCCCGGCCTGATCATCGTCGTCCTGGTCACCGGAGCGAACGCGCTCGGGGACGGCATCCGTGACGCGATCGACCCCGAGAGCGAAGGCGGCTCCGAGGAAGAAGCTGCGGCCACCGGAGGTGGTGCATAGATGCAATCCACGACACCGACAGCCGACGACGACGACCCGCGGGACGAATCGATCCTGTCTATCCGGAACCTACAGACGGTCTTCCGGACGGACCACGAACACATCCGCGCCGTTGACGGGATCTCGCTGTCGATTTCGCCCGGCGAAACGCTCGGGATCGTCGGCGAATCCGGCTCCGGGAAAAGCGTCACTGCGCGGTCGATCATGGGGCTGGTCGACGCGCCGGGCGAAGTCCTCCCGGAGTCCTCGATCGTCTTCGACGGCACCGAGCTCACGGAGCTCAGCGCCGACCAGTACCAGGAGGTCCGCGGGAGCGGCGTCGGCATGATCTTCCAGGACCCGCTGAAATCCCTGAACCCCGTCTACACGGTGGGCAACCAGATCCGGGAGGCCCTCCGGATCAACCGCGGGATCACCGGCCAGGAGGCCACGGACGTCGCCATCGACCTGCTCGAAGACGTCGCGATCCCCGACCCCGAGCGGCGACTCGACGAGTACCCCAACGAGTTCTCCGGGGGGATGCGACAGCGCGCAGTGATCGCGATGATGCTCGCGTGCGACCCCGACGTGCTCATCTGCGACGAACCCACGACCGCCCTCGACGTGACGATTCAGGCCCAGATCGTCGAACTCCTCCAGGACATCCAGGCCGAGCGTGACCTGGCGATCCTCTTTATCACCCACGACATGGGCGTCATCGCGGAGATCAGCGACCGCGTCAACGTGATGTACGCCGGCGAGTTCGTCGAGAAGGCACCGGTCGAAGAGCTGTTCGCAAACCCCAAACATCCGTACACGCAGGGCCTGTTGGACGCCATCCCGGGAACGAGCGTCGACGACGAGCGGCTCAACACCATCGAGGGCGACGTGCCAACGCCCAACCAGCCCGCGACCGACTGCCGGTTCGCCCCCCGGTGTCCCAAGGCGTTCGAGGACTGCACCGAGGTTCATCCGACACACGTCTCGGTGTCCGACAGCCACGACCACTCGACGGCGTGCCTGCTGTACCCCGAGGGGAAATCGCGCACCGAGCGCGTCGAACACCACCGCTCGCAGGCCCCCGCCGACACGCAAGGAGGTGCCCAGGAATGAGCCAGCAATCGATCCAGTCGACCGCGGACGCCGACCAGCACAGCCAGCCACTCGTGGAGGTCACCGACCTCAAAAAACACTACGGCGACGGCGGCCGGTTCAGCGGCCCGCCGGTCAAGGCCGTCGACGGCGTGAACTTCGAGATCCAGGAGGGCGAAACCCTCGGGCTGGTGGGTGAGTCCGGCTCCGGGAAGACGACCCTGGGGCGCACGCTCATCCAGCTCGAAACCGCGACCGAGGGCACCGTCTCCTTCGACGGCCGGGACATCACGAAGCTCACCGGCAGCGACCTCAAGCAGTGGCGCAAGAACGCCCAGATCGTCTTCCAGGACCCGGATTCAAGCCTCAACGACCGCATGACCATCGGTGAGATCGTGCGCGAGCCCCTGGACGCCCACGACTGGAACTCACCCGCCGAGCGCCGGGACCGCGTCAAGGAGCTGTTGTCCTCAGTCGGCCTCCAGGCGGACCACTACTACCGGTATCCCCACCAGTTCTCCGGCGGGCAACGCCAGCGCATCGGCATCGCACGCGCACTCGCCCTGGAGCCGGAGTTCATGGTCCTCGACGAACCGGTGAGCGCGCTCGACGCCTCCGTGCAGGCGAAGATCCTCAACCTCTTGGAGGACCTCCAAGACGAGTTCGGGCTTACGTACCTGTTCATCGCCCACGACCTCTCGGTCGTGCGTCACATCTGCGACCGCGTCGCAGTCATGTACCTCGGCAAGATCATGGAGATCGGCGAGACGGAGGAGCTGTACGCCGACGCGAAAAACCCCTACACGCGGTCGTTGTTGTCCGCGATCCCACGGCCCGACCCCACCATCGACCGGGACCGAATCACGCTTCCCGGTGCCCCGCCCAGTCCCCGCAACCCGCCGGCGGGGTGTCAGTTCAGCACCCGGTGCCCGGCGAAGATCCGGCCCGAGGCGTACGCCGACATCGACGACGACACGTGGAGTCGCATCGAGCAGTTCCGCGAGGTCGTGCGTGAGCGCACCCGCGACCAGATGGGGGTTCGTGACCGCGTGAAACGTCGCTTGGGCACGTTCTCGAAGTACGACGACATCGAGGAGGCCGCCGACGACCTGTTCGCGGACGTCGACCTCCCAGCGGGAATCACTGACACCGTTGACACCGCCATCGAAGCAGTCAAAGACGGCCGTCCAACCGAGGCACACGACGCCCTCACACGGGAGTTCGGCGGCGTCTGTGACACCGAGCGCCCCGACATGCACCAGGTCAGTGACGCCGGCCGGCTGAGCTACTGCCACCGCCACGATTCGGAGTACGACTCGGTCGCCGACACGCTCGCCGACCGGTCCCACGAGTAACCACTGTCATGCACGAGCGCGCGCTTCGACTGATCGACCTGGTTTATTCGGCAGGGCTCGTGTCGGGTGCGCTCGTCGCCACCACGCTCGCCGCCACCACCCTGCTGGGGGCGTCGCTCGTGACGGCGAAGTTCGCGCTCTTCGTGGTCGGCGTCCTGCTTTCGGGTCTCGGTTTCATGGCTGTGCGGCCCGCGCCCGCAGCCCCCCACAAGGACGAGCTCGTGTCGGTGAGTTCGCAGTCCCAGACCAGCGTCGAGCGCTGGATCCAGACCATTCCCCCGCTGGACAGCCAGCCGCTGCGACACCCCGACCGCATCAGCCGCAACTGGAAGCTGCTCGTGACCGGCCTGGTCGTGCTCGCGGTGTCGGCGTTCATGGAGTTCGTGTTGGGAATCTCCGTTGCGAGCCCGTGACGGCGCTCATCCCGGATTTCGCATGGTTTATGTGGTCGGTGTTGATTGTACACATATGACCACGAATACGGCGTCCGCACCGCGGTTCGTCATCAGCTGGGTTCTGCGGAAGTTCGTCGGCGTGTTCGTCGCGTACGTTTCCGTGGCGAGCCTGACGCGCGCGATCTCCGGCGGTAGCACCATCGGCATGGTGTTCTACGCGCTGCTGGTGGCGGTCGGCGTCTACCTGTTCGTCAACATGTAGGCACGGCGGTGGCCTCAGGGCTGGCGGTCGTACGCGTAGTACGCCGCCGGCTCCGGGAAGAACGCCGACACGTCGTCGTGTGTGAACGCACCGTACTCGGTGTGATCGATCGCTTTTACGCGTGTGTGCATCTCCTCACGGTCGGTCGCCGCCCGCACCAGATCGGTGGCGTCCCGCATCCGGAACGTTCCCGCGAGAAACACCACGACCTCGGCGTCCATGTCGAGCTGCTCGACGACGACGTAGACGTGGCCCTCCTGTGTCCGCTGGTAGACGGCCGTCTCGGTGAACTCGGCGCTGTCGTAGTGGGATTCGAACGTCTCGCCGTCGGCCTTCGAGACGATGAACGTCAACCCGAACTCGT
The DNA here is from genome assembly GCF_049705385.1 of Halobacterium sp. MBLA0001. Taxonomy (NCBI): domain Archaea; kingdom Methanobacteriati; phylum Methanobacteriota; class Halobacteria; order Halobacteriales; family Halobacteriaceae; genus Halobacterium; species Halobacterium sp. MBLA0001. The sequence continues at coordinate 439,000 of NZ_JBNAMQ010000007.1, read as the reverse complement.
CGTCGGCCCCCTCCGCCGGTGGGACCGGCGCCGTACTCCCCGCGGTGATGGTGCAGGTCGTGAACCCGTTTTCCTCGCGGTCGGCGGCCATCGCCTCGATGTCCTGCAGCGTTCGCTCCCAGTTGGTCTTCACCGACTCGCTCGTCTCGGAGAGATGGGCTCCGTTCGCGGCTGGCCCGTCACCGCGGGATTGCTGGTCCATACTGGGTGCCAGACCGCCCACAGTGAAAGCTTTTCCCACGGCACTCGACGACAGTCCGCGTTCGCCGGCGACGTGGCACCGAGTCAACCCGCCGACAGCTTCGACGCTGTTAAGTACTTCCTGTGGTGTTGTAGCATACGTCATGTCGACTGACGCCACGCCCGCGGCGCACGCAGGGACCGACGTGATGGCTTCGCTGGACGACGACGGCCCACGCGCCCGACTCGTCATCGCCGACATCTCCACGGACGACGCGTGGATGTCGGTAACCGAGGCCCACGCCACCCCGCTTCCGGCGTGGCGGTAACGGCGTTCCCGACACCGCAACGCCAGGACTTTTGCGCACCCGCATCCTTGAGACGAGCATGAACGCTCGCGAAGTCACGGGTGGCCGTGAGTTCGTCGTCCGCCTCGACCCCGGTTCGGAGTGGCGCACCGAACTCGAAACGCTGGCCGCCACGGAGGACATCACCGCCGCCTGGTTCACCGGTCTCGGCGCCGTCCAGGACGCGGAACTCTGGTATTACGACCAGGACGACTTCGAATACACCGCCGCCGAGTTCGACGAACCCCTCGAGGTCGCCGCCTGCGTCGGCAACATCGCCACCCTCGACGGCGAGCCGTTCGCGCACACGCACGCGACACTGTCGCGGCGCTCCGGGCAAGCCCTCGCGGGCCACCTCGAACGCGCGACCGTGTTCGCCGGCGAACTGTACGTCCGCGAACTCGACGCCGACCTCGTTCGCGAGCACGACGCCGCCACCGACCTCGACCGCTGGCTGTAATGCGGCCCACCGACGAAACCTACTTCGAAACGCTGGAAACCGGCCTCGACGACGCCTTCGAGGTCGCGGAAGCCGCCCGGGAACGCGGCGAAGACCCGACGCCGAACGTCGAAATCCCGGTCGCAAAGGACATGGCCGACCGCGTCGAGAACATCCTCGGGATCGACGGCGTCGCCGAGCGCGTCCGCGATCTCGACGGCGAGATGAGCCGCGAGGAGGCCGCGCTGGAGCTCGTCGCGGACTTCGTCGACGGCCGCGTCGGCGACTACGACACCGACGCCGGCAAGATCGAGGGCGCGGTCCGCACCGCGGTTGCACTGCTCACTGAGGGCGTGGTCGCGGCCCCCATCGAGGGGATCGACCGCGTTGAAGTCAACGACAACGACGACGGCACCCAGTACGTCGCGGTCTACTACGCCGGCCCCATCCGGTCGGCCGGCGGCACCGCGCAGGCGCTCTCGGTGCTCGTCGCCGACTACGCGCGTGCGATGCTCGGCATCGACGCGTTCAAACCCCGCGACGACGAGATCGAGCGCTACGCCGAGGAGGTCGATCTCTACGACTCCGAGACCGGTCTCCAGTACTCCCCGAAGGACGCCGAAACCACGTTCATCACCGAACACTGTCCGGTGATGCTGGACGGCGAAGCAACCGGCAACGAGGAGGTCGATGGGTTCCGCGATCTCGAACGCATCGACACCAACTCCCCGCGGGGCGGCATGTGTCTCGTGCTCGCGGAGGGCATCGCGCTGAAAGCCCCCAAGATCCAGCGCTACACCCGGAACCTCGACGAAGTCGCGTGGCCGTGGCTCCAGGACCTCATCGACGGCACCATCGGCGCCGACGACGCCGACGAAGACACCCCGGACGCCGGCAGCGACAGCGACGCATCCGACGACGGGGACGCCCCCAGTGCGAGCACCGACACCGAGGAGCCACCCCGCGCCGACCCCTCGGACAAGTTCCTCCGCGACCTCATCGCGGGCCGGCCGGTGTTCGGCCATCCCTCCAAAAACGGCGGGTTCAGGCTGCGCTACGGGCGTGCGCGAAACCACGGGAACGCGACCGCGGGCGTCCACCCGGCGACGATGCACTTGCTCGATGACTTCCTCGCGACGGGCACCCAGATCAAGACCGAACGCCCCGGGAAGGCCGCGGGCATCGTCCCCGTCGACTCCATCGAGGGGCCGACGGTGAAACTCGCCAACGGCGACGTCCGCCACATCAACGACCCCGCGGACGCCCTCGACGTCCGCAACGGCGTCGCGGAGATCCTCGACGTCGGCGAATACCTCGTGAACTACGGGGAGTTCGTGGAGAACAACCACGAGCTCGCGCCCGCCTCGTACGCCCCCGAGTGGTGGATTCAGGACCTCGACGCCGCGGGCGCGGACGTGCAAGCCCTCCGGGACTCGCCGTACGTCGATCTCACCGCCCCCACCGCCGATCAAGCCATGGCGTGGGCGACCGACTACGACGCCCCGCTGCACCCGGCGTACACGTACCTCTGGCACGACATCGACGTCGAGCAGTTCCGCGCGCTCGCCGACGCCGTCGCCGACGCCCACACCGACGCCAGCGACGACGACGACCGCGGTGTGCTCGTGCTCGATCACACCACCACCGTGCGCGAGACGCTCGAAGCGCTCCTGGTCACCCACCACCAGGGCGACGACACCATCCGGGTCGACGACTGGCTGCCGCTGGCGCGCTCGCTCGGCGTCACCGAATCGCTCGACCGGGAGTGGGAGACGCTCTCTGAGGCCGCCGCCGAGTGGCCCAACGCCGTCCGCGCGGTCAACGAAGTCGCGCCGTTCAGCGTCCAGGAGCGCGCCCCCACACGCATCGGGAACCGCATGGGCCGCCCCGAGAAATCCGAATCCCGCGATCTCTCGCCGGCCGTCCACACCCTGTTCCCCATCGGCGACGCCGGCGGCAGCCAGCGCGACGTCGCCGACGCCGCGCGGTACGCGCCGGACATGTCCGACACGCCCGGCGAAATCCCCGTCCGGGTCGGCGACCGCGTCTGTCCGTCCTGCGACGAGCACACCTACGAATCGCGGTGCCCCGACTGCGGGGACTGGACCGACCCCCACTACGAGTGCCGGGACTGCGGTGCCGTCGCCACCCCCGACGAGTCCGGGCGCGTCGAATGCCCGAACTGCGGGCGGGACCTCGACAACGTCACCACACAGGTCATCGACATCAACGACGAATACCACGGCGCGCTCCGCGCCGTCGGCGAGCGCGAGAACGCCTTCGACCAACTCAAAGGCGTCAAGGGACTGTTATCCGCGGAGAAAACCCCCGAACCCATGGCGAAAGGCGTCCTGCGCGCGAAACACGACGTCACCGCGTTCAAGGACGGCACTGTCCGCTACGACATGACCGACCTCCCGGTGACCGCCGTCACACCCGCGGAGCTCGACGTCACTGCCGGGCAGTTCCGCGAACTCGGCTACGACCAGGACATCCACGGCGACCCCCTCGAACACGACGACCAACTGGTCGAACTCCGCGTGCAGGACGTGGTGCTCTCCGACGGCGCGGCCGACCACATGCTCAAGACCGCGGACTTCGTCGACGACCTCCTCACCCAGTATTACGGCCTCGACGCCTTCTACGACCTCGACGACCGCGACGATCTCGTCGGCGAACTCGTCTTCGGCATGGCACCCCACACGTCGGCCGCCGTCGTCGGCCGCGTTGCCGGCTTCACCTCCGCGTCCGTCGGCTACGCCCACCCCTACTTCCACGCCGCGAAACGCCGGAACTGCTTCCACCCGGAGACGAACGTCTGGTTCCGCGACGAGTCCGGGGAGTGGCACCACGACCCGATCGAGACACTCGTCGAGGCGCGACTCGATCCCGACACGGCCGACGAGGACGACTTCGGAGCCCTCGTGCAGGCCCTCGACGGCGACGTGTTCGTGCCCTCGGTGACCGAGGACGACGAGGAGACCCTCCAGCGAGTCGAAGCCGTCTCCAAACACCCCGCCCCGGACCACCTCCTCGCGGTTGAGACGAAACGCGGCCGGGAACTGACCGTGACCCCCGACCACTCGATGCGTCGGTGGACCGGGGACGGCATCGAACGCGTCGACGCCCGGGAACTGACGGCGGGCGACGCTCTTCCCGCACCGACACAGGTTCCGGGCGACGACGAGACGGCGACGTCCGATCCGCGTTCCGAGTCCCTGGACGGCACACACCCGCAGCGACGCTTCGGTGACGGCGGCAGCGTCCGGACCGACGAGGTCGTGTCCGTCGAACCGGTCCGATCCAGCGTCGACCACACGTACTCCCTGACCGTCGCGGAGACCAACACGCTCGTCGCAAACGGCCTGTTCACCGGGCAGTGCGACGGCGACGAGGACTGCGTGATGCTGCTGATGGACGGCCTGATCAACTTCTCGAAGTCGTACCTGCCGGACAAGCGCGGCGGCCGGATGGACGCGCCGCTGGTGATGTCCTCCCGCATCGACCCCGCGGAGATCGACGACGAAGCCCACAACATCGACATCGACCGCGAGTACCCCCGGGAGTTCTACGAGGCGACCCGGGAGCTGGCCGACCCCGAGGACGTGGCGGACCTCATCACCCTCGCGGAGTCGACGGTCGGCACCGACGAAGAGTACACCGGCTTCGGGCACACCCACGCCACCTCCAACATCCACCTGGGGCCGTCGCTGTCGGCGTACAAGACCCTGGGGTCGATGATGGACAAGATGGACGCCCAACTGGAGTTGGCCCGCAAACTCCGGTCGGTCGCCGAAACCGACGTCGCCGAACGCGTCATCGAGTACCACTTCCTCCCGGACCTCATCGGGAACCTGCGCGCGTTCAGCCGCCAGGAAACCCGGTGTCTGGACTGCGGGGAGAAATACCGCCGCATGCCGCTCAGCGGCGACTGCCGGGAGTGCGGTGGGCGCGTGAACCTCACGGTCCACGAGGGCTCCGTCAACAAGTACATGGACACCGCCATGCGGGTCGCCACCGAGTACGACTGCCGGGAGTACACGAAACAGCGCCTCGAAATCATGGACCGACGCCTGGAATCCGTCTTCGAGGACGACACCAACAAGCAAAGCGGCATCTCCGATTTCATGTGACCACGGCGCTCGCCGCGCGCGGCGCGCTCAGAACGGGGCCTGTGGGCCTTCGTCCTCGGCGCTCTCCTCGGTGTCGCCGTCCTCGCCCGGGAACGACGGCGTCATCCCGCTGCTGTCGCCCATGCCCGTGCCCGCGTTGACGACATCGATCTCGGGGATCTCCTTGGTCATGCGGGACTTGATCGCTTGGATGGTCATCGGTGAAATCCCGCAGCCCGAACACGCACCGCCGAGCTGGAGGTCCACGACGCCGTCCTCCCGGTTGATGTTCTGGACCGCAGCGGTGCCGCCGTGCATCTGAATCTGTGGGAAGTTCCGACGGAGGAAGTTGTCGACGCGCTCCTCTAGATCCGACCCGTCCTGGCTCTCTGCGCTCATGTGTCCGGGTTGGCACTCACCCCGCTTAGGCCTTTTCGTCGGCTTGGCCACCGATCCCGAACTGGTCGCGGAGGTGCACGCAGATGCGGTCGGTGTGTTCGTCGATCACGTCGCGCGCGTGGTCGGCATCGACCTGGACGCCCGCCAGCCGGTCCAGCGGGTCCGCTGGCAGTTCGACGCTGAACCCGCTGTCAGCCTCGTAGAACGGCTCGCTCTCCGAGAGCACCTGCTGGTCGATGGCGTGGACGAGCTTGCGGTCGTAGGTCCCGTTCATGTCGTCGAACGCCCGCTTGTAGGCGGTTTCGAGCTTCGGGAAGTAGTCGACGTACTTCTGTTCCTCGAACTCTTCGGCCGTGAGATCGCTCATACTCGCCGTTTGGACGCCCGCCTGCAAGTGCCCGTCGGAACCTCCCGCACACAGCGCGCCCGCCAGTGGGTGCGATCCAGTTTTCGGCGTGGATGGCGGCCGTCGCATCCAGCCATCATCCGTTCGCACGACTGGTCGTGTTCTGCCCCCCCGTTGGATCGTTCTGTATCGTAGAAATTGGTTTATGGCTCGCCGTTGGTCGCAGTCGCGTTCGCCATGCTCGACTGGGAGCCAGTCCCCACGTGGGTGGCTCCAACCCGGTACTTGCGTCTTGCCGACCGGTGGCTCGGGTGCACCCCGAGCGTCGCTGGCCTGATCGCAGCATCACTCGGACGCCGGGCGCACCTGTGCTGGCGGGCTGCGATCCCCTCGGTTGGACTCCTGACCGCGCACGGTTGCCATCGTAGTCACCGTGCCATCCCGGCCCGCCACTACAATAAAGCACATACTGCAATACAGAACTCACGTGGCACAGTTGTTCACGAGTTCAATGATCGGGATCCTGAGGGATAGCAGCTCAGTCACACGGCACCAAACAGCCGGGCCACCCTCAAAGAGGGGGTCTCGTGGCGGCGGCCGCCCGCCTTACGCTGGCCGTCCACAGCGGCCGCCAGCACATAGTTAATATAACTACACAACGTACAGACGCAGATGACCACGCTGGACGCCGGTGCAGCCAGCCCGGTTCACGTGCTGTACGTGAACGACGACGACGACTTCGCTGAACTCACTCGCAGGAAGCTCCAGAGCGCGCCGGCATCGTTTACCGTCACCACGGTGGGGACCGCAGCCGATGCACTCGCCCGGCTCGACGAATCGGCAATCGACTGCGTCGTCACGTCGTACTCGCTGCCGGACACCACGGGGATCGACCTCCTCGAACGGATTCACGACACCGACCACGATCCGCCAACGATCCTGTTCACTGGCCGGGGCAGCGAGCGGATCGCAAGCGAGGCGACGCGCGCGGGCGTCTCCGACTACCTCCCGATTCATGCCGGCCAGCGCAGCTTCGAGTTGCTCGCGCGCCGCGTCCGGACGCTCGCCGAGGCAGCCCGCAAGGAGACGGTCGCCGAGGAGATGTCGGACCGGTTCCGACGGACGCTCGAACGCTCCACGGACGCCGTCTACGCCGTCGACGAGGACTGGCGCATCGAATACATGAACGAGACGATGGCCGACCGCATCGACTGTGATCGTGACGCCGTGGTCGGCACCGTACTCTGGGAGGAGTTCCCCTCGCTGGTCGGGACGCCCCTGGAAGAACAGTACCGCACGGCGATGGAAACCGGCGAGTCGGTGTCGTCCGAACAGCGCCTCGGCGCGCCCTTCGACTACTGGGTCGACGTTCGGGCGTTCCCCGACGACGACGGGTTGACCGTGTTCTCCCAGGAGATCACCGACGAGCGCGAGCAGGCCCTGGCGCTGGAGCGCAGCGAGACGATCCTCCGCCACATCCACGATGTCGTCTTCGTCGTCGACGATGCGGGCGTCGTTGAGTTCGCCAACGCCGCCGCACAGCGCGTGATCGGCGGCACACAGTCCGCGCCGCTGGTCGGTCACCACCTGCCGACGATCATCGAGGACCGCGGCAGCACCGCCGACGCGACGAGCGTTTCGGACGCGATCGACTCGACGCTGGCGGAACTCGAAAGCGACGGCGGCACCGCCGGATTCTACGATGTCAACCTGCCAATCGACTTCGACGCCGGCAACGACACCCGCACGCTCGACGTTCGGTTCACGCCGTTCCGGACTGCGGTCGACCGCCAGGTCCTGGTTGTCGGGCGAGACATCACCGAGCAAAGCGACGTGCGGCGACACCTCGAACGCGAGCGGGACGCACTCCGGGAGATCCAGCGCGTCGTGGCTGAGACGGAGCTGTCCGTCGACGAACGCCTCGAAGCGCTGCTGGCGGTGGGGTGTCAGGCGTTGGACCTGGAGATCGGGATCGTGTCCCACATCCACGGCGAGCAGTACACCGTCAAAGCCGCACACACGTCCGGCGTCGACATCGCGCCCGGCGACGAGTTCGATCTGGCGACGACGTACTGTGAATCAGTCGTCCGCAGTGACACCGTCTGTTCGTTCAGTGACGCCACCGCCGACGGGCGCGAGACCCACCCCGCCTACGAGGAGCTCGGCCTCCAGTCGTACGTCGGCGCGCCGCTGATCGTGGACGGCGACCGCTACGGGACGATCAACTTCTCCAGTCCGGCCACGCGGGTCGCCGACTTCGACGCGATCGAGGAGACGCTCGTCGAGCTGCTGGCGGAACTCGTCAGCGCGGAACTCTCCCGGGGCCGCGACCGCGCGGAACTCCAGCGTCGCCAGTTCCTCTTCGAGCGCATGCAGGAGACCGCCAACGTCGGTGTGTTCGAGTACGCCCCGTCGACGGGGTCGCTCGAGTGGTCCGACGGCGTCCGCCGGATCCACGGCGTCGATCCGGGGTACGAGCCGTCGTTCGACGACGCGATCGACGCCTACCATCCCGACGACCGGGAGACGATCGCAGCGGCCGTCGACCGTGCACTCGACGAGGGGGAGCCGTACGACCTCGATCTCCGGATCGTGCGTCCGGACGGCGTGGTGCGTGACGTCCGCGCGTGGGGCGAGCGCGTCGACAGCCCACAGCACGGTGCTCGGACGCTGCGGGGAGTGATCCAGGACATCACCGGGCGGAAGTCCCGGGAGCGCGAGCACAAAGCGCTCGCCGAGGAGTACGAGGCGCTCCTGGAGACGTCCGGTGACGCGATCTTCCTGCTCGACGTCGACACCACCGGCGACGAGCCGCGCTTCGAGTTCGCGCGGCTCAGCCCCGGCTACGAGGCCCAAACCGGCTTGGAGACGGCGGCGGTCAAAGGGAAGACGCCGCGGGAGATCTTCGGCGACGAACAGGGCAGCGAGGTCGCCGCGAACTACCGCCGCTGTGTCGACGAGTGCGCCCCGATCTCGTACCGCGAGGAGTTGGATGTCGGCCCGGACGCCCGGTTCTGGGATACGGGGTTGGCACCGGTGGTCGTCGACGGCGAGATCGTTCGCATCGTCGGCATCGCGCGCAACGTCACCGACCAGGTCGAGCGCGAGCGCAGCCTCGAAGCAACCAACCAGCGCCTGGAGTCGCTCATCGAGGCAACCCCGCTTGCGGTGATGGAGATCGACCCGGACGGCACGGTCACGCGCTGGAACGACGAGGCCGAGTCGATGTTCGGGTGGACCCGCGAGGAGGTGGTCGGCGAGTTCAATCCGGTCGTTCCGGACAGCCAGCGCGACGAGTTCGAGGACCACCGTCAGCGCGTCCTGGGCGGCGAGCGGATCCGCGGGATGGAGCTGCGCCGCCAGACGAAGTCGGGTGGCGACCTGGATGTGCTCCTGTCCGCCGCGCCGGTCCCGGGCGCTGACGGGGAGACGACCAGCCTCCTCGCCGTGCTTGAGGACATCACTCCCCAGAAGCAACTGGAGGCGAAGCTGCGCGCCCTCCAGGAGACTGCGCGGCGGCTCACGAGCGCGCAGTCGAGCGCGGCGGTGGGTGAGATCGCCGTCGAGGTGGCGGCCGACGTGCTCGGGTACGACCTCACCGCCGTCTGGGAGCACGACGAGCAGTCGGCGTCGTTGGTGCCACTCGCCGCGACGGGCGCCACGCGGGAGGCGTTCGACGACATCCCGACCCTGCAGTCCGGCGACAGCCTCGCGTGGGACGCCTTCGAGTCCGCGGAGCTGCACGTGTACGACGACCTCGAACACCAGTCCGATCTGGTGGCGTCGGGGACCCCCCTGGAAAGCGGCCTGTTCGTGCCCCTCGGCGGGTTCGGTGTCCTCGGTGTGGGGGCGACCGCCGGGCAGACGTTCTCGGACACCGACGTTGATCTGTTCCGGATCCTGGGGTCGACCGTGGCAGCGGCGCTCGCTCGCGCGACCCGCGAGACCGAACTGCAGCGACAAAACGAGCGCCTCGATCAGTTCGCGAGCGTCGTCGCCCACGACCTCCGGAACCCCCTCTCGGTCGCCACAGGGTTCCTGGATATCGTCGCGGACACCGGGGAGTTGGAGTACCTCGACCGGATCGAGTCCGCCCACGACCGCATGGCGCGGCTCATCGACGACCTGCTCACGCTGGCCAGCGGCGAGTCGACGGTCACCGACGCCGAGTGCGTCGACTTGCACGCAGTGACGACCGAGTCGTGGGGCTACGTCGACACGGCCGAAGCGACGCTGTGCGTCCGCGACGACCTCCGCACTGTGTCCGGCGACGGCAGCCGACTGACCCAACTGTTCGAGAACGTGTTCCGGAACGCCGTCGAACACGGGGGCGCTGCTGTCACGGTGACGGTCGGCCAGCTCGCCGACCGCGAGGGGTTTTACGTCGCCGACGACGGCGACGGGATCCCCGAAGACGAGCGCGGCGACGTGCTCGATCACGGCGTCACCTCAAGCGACGCCGGCACCGGGTTCGGGCTGTCGATCGTCGAGGACATCGCCAAAGCCCACGGCTGGGCGGTCGTCGTGACGGCGGGCGCGGACGGCGGCGCGCGCTTCGAGTTCGAGACCGATCCCTGACCGCGGTGCTAGTCGCCGCCGCGCTGGGCGGCGAGCACGCCGCTGGCGGCGTCCAGGAACGCCCGCTCGTTGCCCGCCGGCACGGTTGCACCCGCGGCGGCCTCGTGGCCGCCCCCGTCGCCGCCGGCCGCAGCCGCGGCCTCTCGAACGACCACCGCGAGATCCACGCCGGCGTCGACGACCCTGGCGGTGGCGCGCGCCGACACCTTCACCGCGGGCTCGTCGTCCTTGGCCGCGAACGCGACGATGGGGCGGTCGTTCTCGGTTTCGTCGCCGCTCAGCGCCATCCCAGCGACGATGCCCACGATGGTCTCCCGGATGCGGTCGTCGGCGTGGAACCACTGGAGGTCGTCCTCGACGGTGACGCCCTCCCGTGTCACCCACGACACGCCCTCGGAGAGCGTTTGCCGGTGTTCCTCGCGGAGCGACCGCGCGCGCTCAAGCGCGTCACCGCGGTCCCCCATGCAGACCGCGAGCCCGACGTCGGCGCGCTCGTAGCGCGCCGTCGCGTTCAGCAGCGTGGCGAACTCGCTTGCGTCCCGCAGCGCGGTGCCGGGCTCCTCGTCGGTGAGCGTGTACGTCGTGCCCACGAGGGTCGTCACTTCCGCGCTGGGAACGCCGGTCCGGACGGCGCGCTTGACGAGCGCGCTGACGACGGTTCGGCGCTCGTCGTGGTCCAGTGACGCCCACGTCCGCCAGTCGCCGCCGTCGTGGAGGTCGACATCGAGGGCGTCGAGGAACCGGATCGCGCCCTGGTGGTCGTTCGTGATGCCCGGGATGTACAGCTCGCTTGCGTACTCCAGGAGCCTCGGCAGCGGCCGCGTCTGCGTGCCGTACAGCGCGAGCCCGGTGGCGGTGTCCAGCACGCCCGCCTCGACGCCGTCGGCCGCGACGCGGGTGTTCGCGCCGACGAGTTCGCCGTCGACGGTTTGGCGGTCGCCGACCGCGCCGACGACAGCCAGCGCCGCCAGATCCGTGGCGTCCGCTCCGAGCAGCGCCCGCGCAAGCACGTAGGTCGCGCCCGCACCGGACAGCTCGGTGCCGCCGTCGACGCCCTCCAGCAGCGGGTTGAGGTGGTAGTCGGTGGCGGCGTTCTCGGCGGGCTGGTGGTGGTCGGCGATCACCGGCGTGAACTCGCCCGCCCGCTCGTGGGCGGTGATCGCGTCCAGTTGCCCGCTGCCGAAGTCGGTGAACAGCACTGTCCCGTGGTCAGCGCCCGCAATGTCGGCGATTTCCTCGTCGTCGAGTTGCTTCGAGAACACGACCTCGTGGGGGATGGCCGCACGCTCCAGGGCCGTCGACGCGATGCCCGCGCTCGTCAGGCCGTCGGCGTCGATGTGCGACGCCACGAGGACGCTGTCGGCGTCCCGCAGGGCGTCCGCGCAGGCCGCTGCGCGCTCGGCCAGCGCCGGCACGGGGGGGCCGTCGGTGTCCATCACTCCCGGATAGCGCGCACTCGCGTAAAAACGTCCGCCTACGCGTCCTCGATGGTGGCCCGCGCCAGCGCCTCGAAGCCGGCGTCGTCGGGCACCACGTCGACGCTGATGCCGTGGTCGGCGGCCGTCTCGGCCGTCGGCGGGCCGATGGCACCCACCGTGGCGTCGGCGAGCCCCTCGCGGGCGGCCGACTCGATGCCGCGCTCGCGGGCGGCCGCCAGCCAGTGCTCGACGGTCAGCGAGGACGTGAACAGCGCCGCGTCGAGATCGCCGGCGGCGGCGAGTTCCGTGGAGTCACCCGCGCCCGCCGGACGCGTGAGCGCGTACAGCACCGTTTCGTGGACGTACGCGCCGGCCTCGGCCAGCCCGTCAGTGAGCACCGCCGAGCCGTGGTCCGAGCGCGCCACCTCGACGCGCGCGCCGTCGATGTCGCCGTCCAACGCGGCGACGAGCCCGGCGCTGGTGTACTCCTCGGGGACCACGTCGACCGTCCAGCCCGCCTCGCGGCAGGCGTCGGCGGTCGCCGGCCCGATGGCTGCCAGCCGCCCGCCGCCCGGCGTCCACCCGCTGTCGGCGGCGAGTTCGACGCCGGTCTTGCTCGTGACGACGACGACAGCGCCGTCCCCGCGGGGGACAGCCCCGGTCGGGTCGACGGCCAGCATCGGATCCGGAACCGGCACAGCGCCCAGGTCGTCGAGCAGCGCGACGGCGTCCGCGATGCGGTCGTCGTCGGGCCGGAACACCGCGGCGTTCACGGCTCGCCCTCCACCCCGTCCCAGAGGCCAGCGACGCCGCCGATGACGGTGATCGCGGGCGGCGAAATCCCCGCCTCGTCGCGGGCCGCAACGATCGTGGCCAGGGTGCCCGTGGCGACCTGCTGGCCGGGCCGCGTTCCCTTCTCGACGAGCGCAACCGGCGTCTCGGGGTCCATCCCCGCGTCCCGGAGCGCGGCGGTGTACTCCGGCAGCTTCCCGACGCCCATCAACACGACGATGGTGCCGCCGGTGTCGGCCAGCGCCCCCCAGTCGACGGCGGATTCGTCCTTGCCGGGGTCCTCGTGGCCGGTGACGAACGACACCGAGGAGGCGTGGTCGCGGTGCGTGACCGGGATGTCGGCCGCCGCCGGCGCGGCAACCGGCGACGTGACGCCCGGCACGACCTCGAAGTCGACGCCGTGCTCGGCGAGGTACAGCATCTCCTCGCCGCCCCGCCCGAACACGAACGGGTCGCCGCCCTTCAGCCGCACCACGTCGTTGCCGTCCTCGGCGAGCTCGACGAGTCGCGCGTTCGTCTCCGACTGGGGGGTGCGCTCGCCGCCCGCGCGCTTCCCGACGTCCTCGCGTTTCCCCTCGGGGATCGACGACAGGATCTCCGGACCGGGGAGCTTGTCGTGTAACACCACGTCGGCCGCCTCCAGCAGCCGCGTCGCCTTCACCGTCAGCAGCTCCGGATCACCGGGGCCGCTCCCCACGAGGTAGACTGTGCCGGTCATTTCAGGCCTCCGTGCGCGCGTCCTCGATGAGGTCCGCGGCACCCCGATCGCGCAGGTCGGCGGCGAGTTCGCGGGCGTCCGTCGCGTACTGCTCGGCGTCCAGCTCGCGGGTCTCCCCGACCTGCTCGCTGCCGTCCTGGCTGAACACCTGCACGGCCGTCCGGATGGTGTCACCCTGCACGAGGGCGTGCACGCCGATGGGCGCGATGCAGCCGCCGCCAAGCTCCTCGAGCACGACGCGCTCGGCGGTCACTTCCACGCGCGTCCGGACGTGTTCGAGGGCGTCCCGGAGCGTGTCGACCACGTCGCTGTCCCGGCGCGCGGTCACACAGAGCGCCCCCTGCCCCGTCGCCGGCACGTGCGTGCCCGTCGACAGCTCCTCGATGCCGACGTGGTGCAGCAGGCCGGTGCGCTCCAAGCCCACGCGCGCCATCACCAGCGCGTCGTACTCGGTGTCCGGGTCGCGCTCCATCGCGGACTGCTGGAGCGGCGTCAGCGAGTCGAACCACTCCGTGACCGACTGCTCGAACTCGCTGCTCGACGCGGTGTCGTCACCGTCGTCGGGGGCTCTTTTTTCGCCGTCCTCGGTGTCGAGGTTCTCGACGCCCGCCTCGATGTCGGCGGTGTAGTCGCCGCGGCGCTGTTCGCGGGCGTCCCGGGATTGGGCTTCCTTCTCGGCCTCGGTGCGGCGCTCGTGCTCGCGGTGCAGCGCCGGCGCGAGCAGCTTCTCCACGCGCGTGCCGACGTTCCCGCGGATGGGCTCGACGTCGAGGCCGGGCCGGTGGGCCTGCACTTGCGCGCCCCGCCGCAGGCTCGCGGTGCCCACGACACTGCCGGCCGGCAGGTCTTCGAGATCGGTGCCGCCCGGAGTGACGAGCACGTCCGCGGGGTTCTCCCGGTGGGGCACCGCGGCCACAACGAGGTCCTCGGGAACCTCGGTCGGCACGTCTTTCATCGAGTGCACGGCGGCGTCGACGGTGCCCTCCATGACCTCCTGGTCGAGCGCGCGCACGAACGCGCCGGTCTTCCCGAGGTCGCTGATGAGCGCGTCGGTCACGCGGTCGCCCTCCGTCTCCACTTCAACGAGTTCGACGTCGTGGCGGCGGTCCTCGAGGGTGTCGACGACCTCGCCGGCCTGCCGGAGCGCGAGGTCAGACCCCCGTGTCGCGAGTCGAATCTGCTGGCTGCTCATGTCTCAGCCTCCGCGCTCCCGATTGAAACCCTCTGCGTTCCGCTGCGGCGGCGTTCCTACACGCGCTCGTTCTCCCGGAACTCCGCGCGCCACTCCCGGAACCCCGACGGCATCACCACCACTCCGCGGCGGGCGCGCACGTACAGGATGGCGAGCGCGGTCCCGCCAACCACCGCAGCACCGAGCAACACGCCGCCCCGCGGTGACCCGCTCCTCAGCGACGGCCCGCGGAACAGCGCCACCAGCCCGTACACCAACACCACATCGACGGCGGTCGCCAGCAGCGGTGCGGTCGCCAGCAGCGGCGTGGTGCGCGCCATCCCCAGCAGCGTCGCGTCCGTCGCGTTCCGGATCGCCCGCGTGTCCAGGTACGCCGCGATCGGGAACGCCAGGTAGACTCCGACCGCCGGCACGCCGAACGCGACCGCCGGCAGGTAGACGGCTGCCTCCACCGAGGCGTACGCCTCCGGCACCACCACGATGATGCCAACCATCCAGGCCGCGGCCACGACCCAGAGCGCCACCACCAGCGGGAGGGCACCGATCCAGTACCACGACCGGGAGCGCACGCGATGCTCGCTCATGGTCGGCCTATGGACTCGTGCCTCTTATACAGGTAGTACACGGCGAGCGCCACTTGCAGCGGCTGCACCACGACCCCCACGAGGCCGACCAGGCCGTAGCTCGCGGGGTCGGGTTGCCAGTCGCCGCGCACGGCCGCGACCGCCTCGGCGTCGCGGAAAACGGCGACCGGGAACACCAGCGAGACGATCATCCCGACGAACGCAAGCAGCACCGCGACCACGATGAGTGCGAGGCTGACGACGCCGAACCCGGCGCTGACGCGTACGGCCGGCCCGCCGGCAACCACGCCCGTGACCAGAAGCACTCCCACCACGGCCGCGAACGCGACCCCGACGGCGGAACCCACCACCCAGTAGGCGGGCACCGCCGCCACCCAGTACCACCACTCCGAGTCCACTCCGTCGGGCTGTTCGCCGATCTCTCGGGCGTGATCCGGGCCGCCGCCGCCCGGCGTGATCGGGTCGCTTCGGCGGCCGCCACTGCCGTCCGCATCGTCGCCGCGGTCGGACACCATGCCGGGGCGTTCGACGTGCTGTGAGAAAAACCCCCGCCGCAGACCCCCTCAGAGCGCGTTCCGGTACGCCTCGATGGTCTCGTCGACGTCCGCCTCGGTGTGGCCGTACGAGACGAACTGTGATTCGAACTGGTTCTGGGAGAGCAACACGCCGGCGTCCAGCAGCTGCGGGCGGAACACGCGGTTCCAGCGCTGGACGGCGGCGTCGCCGACGTCGGCCCCGGTTTTCGGGCAGGCGGCGTGGCGCTCACAGTCGGGCTCCTGGCGGCAGCCGTCGGTGCACGCGCCCGACTGCGCGTCGCCATCGCGCGTGAACACCACTTTGAACATACTATCACGGCCCACGACAGTGTACGCGGGCGCGTGTTCGGCGACCACCGCTGCCAACCCCTCGCGGAGCCGCCCCCCGAGGCGGTTCACGTGCTCGTAGACGTCGTTTT
Source organism: Halobacterium sp. MBLA0001 (assembly GCF_049705385.1). NCBI lineage: Archaea > Methanobacteriati > Methanobacteriota > Halobacteria > Halobacteriales > Halobacteriaceae > Halobacterium > Halobacterium sp. MBLA0001. The sequence goes on along the minus strand of NZ_JBNAMQ010000007.1, from coordinate 422,940 downwards.
CGGCGGCGTACTGGAGCGTCTCCAGGCCGGCCGCCATCGTCACCGGATGCCCGGAGAACGTCCCCGCCTGGAACACGTCGCCGGTCGGCGTGAACTCCTCCATGACGTCCGTGCGGCCGCCGATCGCGCCGACCGGGAAGCCGCCGCCGATGATCTTCCCGAACGTCGTGACGTCCGGGGTGATGTCGAATTCGGACTGCGCGCAGCCCAGCCCGCCGACCCGGAAGCCCGTGATGACCTCGTCCCAGATCAGCAGCGCGCCGTGGTCGTGGGTGAGGTCCCGCAGCGTCTCGTGGTAGCCCGCGACCGGCTCGACGATGCCCTTGTTCGCCAGGATCGGCTCGACGAGCACGGCGGCGATGTCGTCGCCGTGGGTCTCGAACACCTCAGTGACAGCGTCGGCGTCGTTGAACGGCACCGGGATGGTGTGCTGGGCGAACGCCGGCGGGATGCCCGCGGAGGAGGGGCCACGGTGATCGGCGTCGCCCTCCACGAGCGTGGACTCCTGTGCGCCGTGATAGCCGCCCTGCATCACGACGATCTTGTTCCGGCCGGTGTAGCCGCGGGCGAGCCGCACGGCCGACACCGTCGCCTCGGTGCCGGAGTTCACGAAGCGCAGCAGCTCCACGCTGGGGACGTGGCGCGCCACGAACTCGGCGTGCTCGACTTCGATCTCGGTCGGTGTGCCGAACAGCGGGCCGTCGCTGGCGCGGCGCTGGATCGCGGCCGTGACCGGCTGGGGGAGGTCGTGGCCCAACAGCAGCGGGCCGAGCCCCATCACCCAGTCGATATACCGGTTGCCGTCGGCGTCGATGACGTGGCCGCCGTCCCCGGACTGCACGAACGTCGGGTACGGCTGTGGCGCGGCTCGCACGGTGGAGTTTACGCCGCCGACGAGCACGTCGAGCGACCGGTCGTAGAGCTCCCGGGACGTCTCGCGGTTCATGCCCTCGGGTTGGGCCGGTCCCCGAAAATAGGTGTCGGGTTCGGCGCTCGATCCGGCGGCGACCACCGTTCTCGCAGGCGAACGCACCGGCGTGTTCACTCGCTTGGGCGCGCCGTGGTGTCGCCGGCCAGCAGCAGGCCGACCGCGTCGTTAAGCGCGTGGACGGCCATCACGACCGGGAGGCTGTGCGTCCAGAGGTAGAGCGCGAGCAACACGACGGTCGGTTGGGCCATCTGGACGGCGGCGGCCCGCGACCAGTGCTCGCCGACGTGGGCGGCGAGGAACGCCACGAGGGAGACGGCGGCCGCGAGCAGCGGGCTCCCGGTGAGCGCGGTCACGCGCTCGACGGCGTACCCCCGATAGGGGACTTCCTCAGTGACACCGGCCGTCCCGGCGACGACCAGTCGCTCGGCCACCGAGCGGTCCGTGAACGCCGCCATCCCGTCCCGCATCGCGTCTGCCGTGCCCAGCGCCTCCCACAGCGGCGAGAACAGGAGTGCGCTGCCGAGCATCGCGGCGAGGCCGACGGCGGTGTGGTACGCGAACGGCAGCGGGCCGGCGACCGTCCAGCCGATGGACGAGAGCGGCCGTCCCTCGACGGCGAGGACGTAGCCGGCGACGGCGGCCGGCACTAGCCACTTCCAGACGTGCGGTTCGAGGCCGTCGCTCGGCCGCCCGAGCCGGTCCTGCAGTCGGGACACCGCCTCGAAGCCGCCGAGCGAGAGCGCGAGGCCGCCCAGGACGACCACCCAGTCCATCCGCCGTCAGAGGGTCTCGGCCACGTCCTCGGCGAAGTACGTGATGATGAGGTCCGCGCCCGCGCGCTTGATCGACAGCAGGCTCTCGTGGGCGACCGATTCGAGGTCCAGCCAGCCCTTCTCGGCGGCGGCGTGCAACATCGCGTACTCCCCGGAGACGTTGTACGCCGCGACCGGGCGGTCGAACTCGCGGCGCACGTCGCTCACCACGTCGAGGTACGGCAACGCGGGCTTGACCATCAGCACGTCCGCGCCCTGCTCGACGTCCAGGGCGACCTCGCGGCTGGCCTCCCGCCGGTTGGCGGGGTCCATCTGGTAGTGGCGGCGGTCACCGAACGACGGCGCGCCGTCGGCGGCGTCCCGGAACGGCCCGTAGAACGCCGACTCGTATTTCGCGGCGTAGCTCATGATCGGCACGTCGCTGAACCCCGCGTCGTCGAGGGCAGTCCGGATCGCATCTACCATGCCGTCGGTCATCGCCGACGGCGCAATCATCTCCGCGCCCGCCTCGGCGTGCGACACCGCCGTTTCCGCGAGCAGCGACAGCGTCTCGTCGTTTTTGACCGTGAGCGTGGGGTCGGTGTCGGCGTCCGCCTCGACGACCCCGCAGTGGCCGTGGCTGGTGTACTCACACAGACAGACGTCGGTGATGACGTAGGCGTCGGTCTCGCTGGTGATGCGCCGCGTCGCCTCCTGCACGATGCCGTCGTCGGCGTACGCCCGGCTCCCGGTGTCGTCTTTGGACGCCGGGATGCCGAACAGCACGATGGCCTCGACGCCGGTGTCGAGGATCTCCCGGGTCCGGTCGACGGCGTCGGCAAGCGGGACGCGCTCCTGGCCGGGCATCGACGGGATCGGGGTGCGTTCGTCCGCCGTCGCGTCCACGAACACGGGCGCAACCAGGTCGGCGGGGGTCAACGTCGTCTCCGAAACCAGATCACGGACGCCGTCGCGGCGGAGTCGCCGCGGTCGGTGTGGAAGCTCCATGTGTTGTCCTCCGGCCGGCCCCGCAAAAGCGTTCGCGGAACCATCGGTCCTGACCGCTACCAGGATGCCCACACCCCCCAGGCCGCCGGCCGGATTCCACAACCGGGTTGGCGGTGTCACATCTCCGGGGCGTGTGGACGGGAACCACCTCCAGTTCTACGCGCTGTACGTCTCGCGGCCTCGCTGCTCGGACTCGCGACCGCCGGCGTGCTCTATGAGCGCTACGGCCTCGACCCCGTTTTCGACGTGCCCGCCGTGTTGTTCGTCGTGGTCTGGGTGCTGTTGGACGCCGACGACACCCGCATCCGGGGGTTCCCGTTCAGCGACCTCGCGGTGAACCGCCACGGACCGACTGTCAGTCCGCCGAGTAAAATCCCGTTCAGCGAAGCTATAACAGCCCGCCGGCGTCACTGTCTACCATGCCCGGCCCAGCATTCGCGGACGGCGACGCCGTCTCTCTCCACCCGATCGAGGACGAAGACCACGAGTTCATCCAGTACGGCCGCAACCAGCCCGACGTGCGGGTGCCGCTGACCGACACCGACATCCGCACCCTCGACGACGTTGCGGAGTCAGTCGAGGACTCGGACGATCGCTTTCTCATCTGCGTCGACGACCGTGACGACTCGACGGACGGGCCCGCGAGCAGCGACGCCGACAACCCGACGCCGGTCGGCGAGGTGGCGTTCGCGTGGGTCAGCCAGGCGGGCGAGCACGGCAGCCTGATGTACTGGATCGCGCCCGACCACCAGGGCAACGGCTACGTCACCGAGGCCACGACGCTGTTCCTCGACTACGTGTTCGGCGAGCGGGGCTTCCACAGGGTCGACGCCCACGTACTCGCCCCCAACGAGGCGTCGCAGGCGGCCCTGGAGAAACTGGGGTTCGAGCGCGAGGGCCAGCGCCGTGACGACGCCATCGTGGACGGCGAGTACGTCGACACCTACACCTACGGGCTGCTCGACCACGAGTGGCTGGACGACTGAGTCGGCGCGTCGACTGGTGTCGCGGCGACCACACCGGCCTCCGACGCGCGAACCAGTTCAGTCGTGCGATGGCACTCAGTCGGCAGCCGCCGGTGTCTCGCTGACACCGCTCGCGGCGGCACCGCCGCTCGCCTCGATGGCTTCCACGAGCAACTCGGTGACGTCCGTGATCTCGATGTCGTCCTCGTAGCCCCCGGTCTTGCGGCCGTCCTCGTACATCGTCATGCACATCGGGCACGCGACGACGAACCGGTCGACGTCCGGCCCCGCGTCGGTGTCCTCCAGTGCCTCCCGGATGCGCTCCTCGCTGGGTTTCGGCTCCTCGTCGAAATCCATCCAGAGGCCGCCGCCGCCGCCGCCACAGCAAAAGGAGTCGCTGCGGTTCCGGGGCATCTCGTCGAGCGTGACGCCCGTGGCGCGCACGACCTCACGGGGGGCCTCGAACTCGCCGTTGTACCGCCCCAGATGGCAGGGGTCGTGGTAGGTGACGGTGTCGTCGAGCTCCGTGCCCGAGAGTCCGAGCGCGCCCTCGTTCACGAGGCCCTCGACGACCTGCGTGTAGTGGTAGACCGAATCGGCGTTCTCGAAGCCGAACTGGTCGTACTCGTTGGAGAAGGTGTTGTACGAGTGGGGGTCCGTGCAGACGATCTTCTCGTAATCGCAGTCGTCGAACGCCGCGATGTTGTCCTCGGCGAGCATCTCGTAGAGTCCCTCCTCGCCCACGCGGCGGATGTCGTTGCCGTCGTTTTGCTCGTCCTCGTAGAGGATGCCGTAGTCGACGCCCGCCGTCTCGAAGACCGTCGCCAGGGAGCGTGCGATGTGCTGGTTGCGCTCGTCGTAGCTCGGGTAGTCGCCGACGTACCAGAGGTACTCCACGGACTGCTCGCGGGCGTCCGGAACCTCGAAGTCCAGGTCGTCGGCCCAGTCCGGGCGCGTGCGGTCCGGCTCACCGAACGTGTTGCCCTTCTGGAAGGCGTTCATCACGGCGTCCTCGACGTTCTTGTTCATCTGTCCGGACTCCGTGAGCCGGCGGTTCATCTCCGTGAACTGCGTGACGTGCTCGATGTCCACCGGGCAGGCGTCCATGCACGCCATACAGGACATGCAGGACTCCATCGTCGACGCGTCGATGACCGAGGTGCCGCCGTCGGCGACGATGTCGACCTCCTCGCGGTCGCCGGACGCCACGCCCTCGCGGTAGGATTTCAAGTCCAGAATCACGTCCCGCGGGTCCAGGGGGCGGCCGGCAGCCTTCGCCGGGCACACCGACGAACAGCGGCCACACTTCGTGCAGGCGTCGTGGTCGAGCAGCTGCTTCCAGGAGAAGTCCTCGATCTCCGACGGGCCGATCTCCTCGGGGCTGGCGTCCGCGGGGACGCGGGGGAGCCGGCGGCCGGCGTCCGCGTCGCGGGCGACGAGGTTGGCGTAACTGGAGATCATGTGGAACGGCTTGGCGTACGGGACCGCGGCGACGAACCCCAGCGCCAGGATCGAGTGACTCCACCAGATGACGGGGTAGGCCGCGGCCGCCAGTGATCCGTCGACGCCGGCGGCCGACAGCACGTCCGCGACGAACCAGCCGACGAACGAGACGGTCTCGAAGCTGGGGAAGCCGGTGCCGAGGATGCGAACGCCTTCCGTGACGTAGCCGCCGACCCCAAGCAGGAACAGCGCCCACACGAACGCGTCGTCCTCGCGGCTGGTGTGTTTCCCCCAGAGGCGCTGGTTGCGCACCCAGTACCGCCGGTAGATGGCGACCCCGACGCCGACGACGAACAACAGCCCCATGGCGTCCATCACCAGCGAGTACGAGAGGTAGAACTCACCCACGAAAAACGACGACTGGCCCAGCGCTTTCGTCCAGACGTCCATATCGATCGCGAGGATGGTGGTGCCGATGAGCAGCGTCAGGAACCCCCACAGGATGAACGTATGCATCAGGCCCGCGACCAGGTCGCGGTCGAACTGCTTTTCGTTGGACGCGACGAGCTTCGCGGCCGACACCACGCGTCCGGGGAGGTTCGACAGCCGCTCGGTCGGGTCCTCGCTGCCGCGGGCGTAGGTGGCGAACCGCTGGTAGACGCCGTACAGGAAGATCGCGACGGCCATCGCGGCGAGCCCGTAGAACATGGCCTCGCCGACGTGGCTGATGCGCCAGAACGTGGGGCGTGTGGTCTCGCCCCCCGTTTGCGCCAGCACGGTCGAATACATACCAGTATTCCGGGACAGGATCCAGATAAAGGTTGTCAACCATGCGACCACCGCATCCGGGGTGGTCACACGAGCACGGTTCCGGCGAGTCCGGCGGCGGCGGCGGTCGCCAGCCAGTCGCGGCGGGCGTACGCCAGCGGCGGGCTCGTCGGGTTCCAGGCGAAACACCGGGCGCGCAGCGCGACGGCGAGGCGGTCGGCCCGCGAGAGCGCGCGCCCCAGCCCACCCACCGCGACGAGCCGGATGCGCTCCCGGATCGACCGCTCGCCGCCGAGCCGCGCGTTCACGGCGTCCCGGCGGGCGGTGAGATCGCCCTGCAACACCGGCAGGAACCGGAACACGAGCGCGACGCCGATGCCCGTCGCGGCCCCGAGCTTCCCGGGCAGGAGCCAGCGGACGGCCGCCCGGGAGTCCCGCACGGGCGTGCTGTAGACGTAGGTGGCCGCGACGAGCAACACCAACAGCACGCGGTACGACGCGAGCGCGACGCGGGCGGCGGGGGCGATCCGGAACCACGGCTCGCCGAGCGTGAGTCCCGCCACGGCCGGCGCGGCCAGCAGGAACGGCGCGACCGCCCGGAACTCGCCGAGCACGTCCCGCACGGACGCCCCCGCGAGTCGTGGCACCACCACCGCAACCGGCGTGAGCGCCGCCAGCCCGAGGATCGTCGTGTGCGCGAACGCCGCGGCGGCGAACCCCGCCTGGAGCGCGAGCTTCGCCCGCGGATCTAGGCGGTGGAGGACGCCGCCGCCGGGCCGGTACGCCAGCGTCACGGCGGCCGCACCCCCGCGTCGGGGAGCGCGCCCCGGACGTCCGCGGGGTCGCCCCGGAGCGCGATCTCGCCGTCCCGCATCGCCACCACGCGGTCGGCCAGCGTCCAGACGTCCCGGAGGTCGTGGGTGACGACGATCAGACTCGTTCCCGCGGCGTGTAGCGCCCGCAGCCGGTCGAGGACGGACTGCCGTGCGGGCCAGTCCAGGCCCGTGAACGGCTCGTCGAGCACGAGGTGGTCGGGGCGCATCGCCAGCGCCGCCGCGATGGCCACCCGCTCCTGTTCGCCCCCCGAGAGGTCCGCGACGCGCTCGTCGCGCCGCCCGCCGAGTTCGACGGCGTCCAGCGCGTCCGCGACGCGGGCGTCGATCTCCTCGCGGGGGCGGCCGAGGTTCTCCGGGCCGAACGCCACGTCCGCGCCCACCGTCGCGCCGACGAAGCCGTCTCTCGGGTTCTGGAAGACCATCCCGACGCTCGCGCGGGCGGCCACGAGATCCTCACCAACGGGGGTGCCGTTCACGAGCACTTCGCCGTCGTCCGGTTCGAGGAGGCCGTTGCAGTGTCGGACGAGCGTCGTCTTCCCGGAGCCGTTCGCGCCCGTCACCACCACGCATTCGCCGTCAGCGACGTCGAGGCTGACGCCGTCGACGGCGACGGTGTCGCCGTAGCGGTGAACGAGGTTCCGGACCGACAGCATCAGGCGGCGTTCAGCTGGTCGCTGCGCGTGATGCCGATCGCGGCCGCGATCTTGAACGCCTCAGCGGGGATGAATGCCGCGCCCGCGACGAGGAACGCGTCCACGAGCGTGGACGGAGCGAACGCGGCCGCGAGGCTGGGGCGCTGTACGATGGCGAACCCGACCGTGCCGGCGGCGTAGATGACGACGGTGGCCGCGACCATCGCGGCGACGAGTTTCGCCACCCCCACGTCCCGTGGGTCCGCGAGTTCGGTGGTGCCGTGTGCGACGAGCCCGGTCAGAGCCGCCGCGAACGGGTACGACAGGAGGTAGCCGCCGGTCGGCGCGACGAACGTGCCGAGCCCGCTCCCGCCGCCGGCAAACACGGGTGCGCCGACGCCGCCCGCGATCAGGTACAGCACCATGGACGCGCCGCCCCAGACGGGCCCGAGGTAGAGTCCCGCGAGGAAGACCCCCAGCACCTGCAGGGTCACCGGTGCCGGCGAGACGGGGTTCTGGAACGACACGTACGCCATCGCTCCGGTCAGCGCCGCGAACACGGCGGCTCGCGCGATGTTCTCGACGGTCTGGTCGCCGACCAGCTCGACGCCGTCTGTTTCGGTTTGCATGCTTGCGTTCCGTGTGTCGTCAACTGTATTCAAACGCCTGGTTTACGACGGCGCTGGGAGCCAGCAGACATTTCACCACGGGCACACAGACTCTCACAGTACCCCAATGGACGAGAAGACCGAGGAACTCCGTGATATCTTCCAGAGTGTCACCGACAACGACACCATCACGGAATCACAGGCCGACACCCACGGCTCGCTCACCGCCGAACCAGCCGTCGAGGAGACGCTCCGCGACACCATCACCACGATGCGGGACCGCCTCGCGTTCCACACCGACCTCGACACCGCGACCCTCGTCACGGTTGTCCGCCAGTTCTACGCCGGGGACGCCGACGACGCCATCGCCGCCGCCGCCGACATCGACGCCCGGACGGTCCGCCACGCCCGTCTCGACCTCCACCTCGTCCGCGACGACGACGCGGACACACCGCTGCCCCTGGACGCCGTTCGTGACGCCGTCGCCGACCCCACTGACCCCGACCCCGACGCCGTCGCGGACGCCCTCGACGCCGCCCCCGAGGACGCAGCCGCCGCCTGCGACGTGCTCCGCGCGAAAACAGCCATTCAGCGCTCCAACGACCGCTACCGCGCCGAGTTCGAGAACGTCCTCCGCGACCGCGCGCTCACCGAACGCCTCACCGCGACCGTCCACGAGGACGGCCTCGACGACGCCACCGACGGCCAGGAGACCGACGTCGACCTCTGACGCGCCAGCGCCGACCCGCGGTCCCCATCGAATCCCCTTTCACTGTGCCCCCCGAGACGTCAGTCAATGGCACGCGGTAGCCGCGGCGACGGCCCTCTCGACCCCGACATCCCCGCCGCTGTCGACGACGCGTTCGCCTTCCTGTTCCGGAACAGCACCGTCAACGCCGTCATCGCGTGGCTGGCGGTCGCCGTGCTCGGCGGCGTCGTCCTGGACAGCGCCCTCGACGTCGATCTCCGGTGGCTGGTGTTCACCGGCGCTGTCGGCGTGATCGTCGCCGTGCCGCCGGTCGTCTTCCGGTCGTGGCGCACGATGCTGCCCTGGGAACTGCTGTGTGTCGGGCTGTTGCCCATCCTGGTGCGGGGGCTGTTCGGCGGCACCGTCGGCACGTTCGCCGTCTACGTCTCGCTGGCCGCCGTTGCACTCGTCGTCGTCGGCGAACTGCACACGTTCACGTCGCTGGCGGTCACGCACTGGTTCGCCGCCGTGCTGGTCGTGTTGGTGACGCTGGCCTCGGGGGCGGTGTGGGCGGTCTTCCGCTGGACCGCCGACCAGCATTTCGGCACCGCATACCTCACCACCAACCACGCGTTGATGACCGAGTTCGTCTGGGTGACGCTTGCGGGCCTCGCCGCCGGCGTCCTGTTCGCCCTCGCGCTCCGACGGCGAACCCGCTGGCTGCGCCGCGCCACCAGCCGGGTGACCGAGCGGTGACGCTGCTCCCCCGGCCGTCGGCAGCGACACAGCGCCTGCTCACACGCGCCATGCAGGCTGTGCTCGTCGTGATGGTGGCTTTCGGCTTCCTCGACGGCAACTCCAAGGCCGTCGTCAACGGCACCGTCACACTGCTCATCACGCTCGTGCCGGGCGCGCTCGAACGCAACTACGGCCTCCCCATGGATCCGTGGCTCGTGCTCTGGATCACCGCGGCGGCGTTCCTCCACTCGCTGGGATCGTCCGGACTGTACGTTTCCATCCCCTGGTGGGATCACGTCACGCACGCGCTGTCGGCGTCCCTGGTCGCGGGTGCCGGATACACGGTCGCGCGCGCCGTCGACTGCCACCACGACGACATCACCGTGCCACGCGAGATCGCGTTCGTCTACATCTTCGTCGTCGTGCTCGCGTTCGGCGTCGTCTGGGAGCTCCTGGAGTTCGGTCTCGACGAACTCGCCACGGCCACCGGACTGGCGATGCCGCTGGCCCAACACGGCCTCGCGGACACGATGCACGACTTCATGTACAACTCCCTGGGCGCGCTCGTGGTCGCCGTCTTCGGGCAGGCCCACCTCACGGGCGTCGCCGAAGTCGTCGCGGCCTGGTGGCGCTCGCGCCAGTAGCACGCCAACGTTCACATACGAGGCCGCGCCCACCCCGGCCCGTGACCGCCGACGACCGCGTCCCGTTCAGCGATCTCGCGACCGCCGCGTACTGTCCCCGCCAGCTCTACTACGCACGCCGCGACGACCGGGACCCGCCCCCAGCACACGACGCCGCCCGCGAACTCGCGGCCCAGTACGGCGCGCTTTCGACCGCCGATGCGTCGACCCTGGCCGCCCACGACCTCGCCGTTTCACCCCCTGAGTTCCAGTCGAACCTCGCCGCCAGCCTCGCCGTCCACTCCGTTTCTGACCCCGCCGAAACCGCCGTCTACCTGCGTGGGAAGGACGCACACGGCACGGCGGCGAAAGTCCACCACGACCCATTCGCCCCCTCGCTCGTGACCCCAGGGAGCCCACCCGAAGCGGGGGTCTGGGAACCGCAGGCAGTCCGGGCGGTCGCCGCCGCGAAAGCCCTGTCGTGGCGCGAGCAAACGCCCGTCGACCACGCCTTCGTGGAGTACGCCCGCCACGGCGTGATCCGGCGCGTCGCCCTCACTACCCGGAAGAAAGCGGCCTACCAGCGCGCGCTCCGCACCGCGCGCTCGCTGGACGGCCCGCCGCCACGGCTGCACGACGACGCCAAATGCGGGGCCTGCGACTACCGCGAGGCGTGTGGCACCGAAACCCGCAGCCTCCGGTCGCTGCTGTCGTTCGACGACGCGTAGTCAGGCGTGCTCGGCCAGCCACTCCCGGACGGCGTCGCCGACCGCGCCCGCGCGCAGTATCTCGCCGCGCGCCACGTCGACCACTGTACTCCCAGTCCCCCCCGGTGACTCCCCGGCGTCCACCACGGCGTCGACGCGCGCCCGGAACGCGGGGTCGAGAGCCGCCGGGTTCGTGACGCTTGGCTCCCCGGAGACGTTCGCGCTCGTCGCCGTCAACGGCGCGACCCGCTCCAGCAGCGCCACCGCCACCTCGCTGTCGGGCACCCGCACCCCGACGCGGTCCCGGCCGCCGGTCAGCACGTCGGGGACCGAATCGCGCTTCTCGCAGACCACCGTGACGGGGCCGGGCAGGAACTCGGCCATGAACGCCCGCTCGGTCTCGCCGACGGCGACGTGCTCGACGGCGGCTTCGACGTCCGGGAACGCGAACGACAGCGGCTTCTCCCGGGGCCGCCGTTTCGCCTCGAAGGCGGCCTCGATGGCGTCCGGATCGAGGGCGTCCGCGGCGAGTCCGTACACCGTCTCGGTCGGGAAGACCACCAGCCCGCCCTCACGGAGCGCTTCGGCGGCCTCAGCCAGGGCGTCGTCCGTACTCATAGCGGGACTACACGCTTGCTCGAAAAGGAACTTTTGACCGCGCTAAGCGAACCCCGGAACCACGAACCGCGCGACACCGGATGCGACTACAGTTCGTCTAGCGCAGCCTCCAACTCGTCGTACGCGGGGAACTCCGGCCACTGCTGGGCCACCCACGCGTACTCGACGGTGCCATCCGCGTCGATGACGACCGTCGCCGGACGGTGCTCGACGACACCCGCCATGCCGTCGGGGTCGTGCTCGACGCCGTACGCCTCGGCGACGCCCGCCTGCGGGTCGCTGAAGAGGCCGGTGAACTCCTGGATGCCGCGGTCCTCGATGGTGGTCTTGTGTTCGTACGGCGTCGAGATGGAGACGCCGACCACCTGGGCGCGCTCGTGGACGCCGCGCTCCCGCAGCTCGGAGTACATGTCCGTCGCGGGGAACGCGCCGTCCATCGGCGTGAACACCAGCACGACCGGGCCCTCCGCCAGCAGGTCCGCCAGCGCCACGTCCGCCCAGTACTCGTCGGTCACCAGCGGGCGGATGAAGTCGGGGGCGTCGTCGCCCGCCGCCACGTGGTCCACCGCCGGGAGGTCGACGACGTCGAAGTCCAGTTCCATCACTCCCCACCCCCGTAGGTGGCGTCGAGATACGCGACGATGTTCGCGCTCTCGGCCATCGCCACGCCGGTCTCGTCGTCCACGATGGCGGGCACGGTGCGCGCGCCGACGATGCGCTTGACGGCGTCGCGCTCGGAGTGCATCGGCTCCACGTACCGCGACTGATACGCCAGCCCGAGCTCCTCCAGGCGGTTCACGACGCGCTCGCAGAACGGACACGCCTGCAGCCGATACAGCGTGATGTGGGCGTCACTGTGCGGCGGCCGTGGTGGCGCTGCGGGAGCACTCATGTACGAGGTGTTCGGCGGAATCCCGGGTAAACGCTTCGCCCGCGGCGGCTGTCGCAGCTTCGGTCAGCAAAGAATTAAAAGGAGTGCGGAGTAAGACCACATCTGAATGGGCATCTCACCGCCTCTGACTGCTGTGTCGGCGTTCGGGACCGACGTTTCCGGAAACGTCTTCATCGGCGCCGGAGTCGCGACGCTGGCCGTCCTGATGGTACTGTCGGCGTTTTTCTCCTCCTCGGAGATCGCCATGTTCTCGATCCCGCGCCACCGCATTGACGCACTCGTTGAGGAGGGGCGTTCGGGCGCTGACGCAGTCGCAGCGCTGAAAAGCGATCCCCACCGGCTGCTCATCACCATCCTGGTCGGGAACAACCTCGTGAACATCGCGATGTCCTCGATCGCCACCGGCCTGTTCGCCACCTCCATGTCGCAGGGCAAGGCCGTGCTCGCGGCCACCTTCGGCGTCACCGCCCTCGTCTTGCTGTTCGGGGAGAGCGCGCCGAAGTCCTACGCCGTCGAGAACTCCGAATCCTGGGCGCTGTCCATCGCGAAACCCCTGCAGTGGAGCGAGCGATTCCTGTATCCGCTGGTCGTCCTGTTCGACTACCTCACGCGCGCGGTCAACCAGTTCACCGGCGGTCGGGCGGCCATCGAATCCAGCTACGTCACGCGCTCCGAGATCCAGGACATGATCAAGACCGGGGAGCGCGAGGGCGTCATCGAGGAGGACGAACGGGAGATGCTCCAGCGCATCTTCCGGTTCAACAACACCATCGCCAAGGAGGTCATGACGCCGCGCCTCGACGTCGTTGCGGTCTCGAAGACCGACACCATCGAGGCGGCCATCCAGACGTGTACGCAGGCCGGCCACGAGCGCGTGCCCGTCTACGACGGCGAACTCGACAACGTCATCGGCGTGGTCAGCCTCGAGGATCTCGTCCGCGAATCCCTCTACGGGGAGACCGAGGACGCCGAGCTAGACGACCTCATCGAGCCGACCCTCCACGTCCCCGAGTCCAAGAACGTCGACGACCTCCTCCAGGAGATGCAGGACGAACGCGTGCAGTTGGTCGTCGTCATCGACGAGTTCGGCACCACGGAGGGGCTGCTCACCGCCGAGGACATCACCGAGGAGATCGTCGGCGAGATCCTGGACGGCGGCGAGGACCTCCCGATCGACTCCGTCGACGAGGACACCGTCCGCGTGCGCGGCGAGGTGAACATCGAGGAGGTCAACGAGGCCCTGAACATCGACCTGCCGGAGGGCGAGGAGTTCGAAACCATCGCGGGGTTCATCTTCAACCGCGCCGGCCGGCTCGTCGAGGAGGGCGAGGCGTTCCGCTTCGAGGACATCGAACTCACCGTCGAGCACGTCGAGAACACGCGCATCATGAAGGCCCGCGTGCAGCGCCTCGACTCGGCGGCCGAGGCCGACGCCAACGCCGAAGTGTTGACCGCGGACTCCACCGGGAACGGCGCGTAGCGCGCTCCTCCCGCCTACATGACCGCGCTGACGGCCGCGAACACGCCGTAGCTGGCTGCGAACGCGACCACCAGCGACGCCACCCACGCCAGCACCGTCACCGCCATCTTCCGGCCGCTGACGCCGCCACCGCCGCCGCCCGCGGCGGCGTACCCCGAGCCGATGATCGCGGAGACGATGATCTCGTTGAACGACACCGGGATGCCAAAGAACACCGCCGACTGCGCGATGGCGAAACTCGGGATGAGCGCGGCGATCGACCGCCGCGGCCCCAGCGAGGAGTAGTCCTGTGAGAGCGCCTTGATCATCCGCGGCGCGCCCGTCCAGGACCCAACGAGCAGTCCAACGCCACCACCCGACAACACGTACGGCAGGGGGATCTCACCGCCGATGAGCGGCAACAGCGGCCCCACAGCGAGGCCGACCTGACTCCCGCCGGCGGAGAACGCCACCAGTCCGCCCAGCGCCAGCAGGAAGTGGCGCTGCCCGCGGCTGGCGTTACCCGCGCTGTCACAGTAGAGCGCGCCCGCGGCCGCCGCCGCCACCGCCAGCGTCGCGGCCCCACGCCCCGCCAGTGACGGCGTGCCGGCCACGCTCGCGAGCGACCACGCGATCGACCGTGCGGCGTCGGGGCCGCCGAGAAACGCGAACTCGATGTTGGCGGTGATCGCACCCACGCCGCCCGCAAGCGCCGGCACGAGCACGCGCTCGTGGGCGGTGTCCCGGAGGCTCCGCGCGGTCACGTACGCCGTGCCGCCGCCGACGAACGGCGTCAGCACCCACAGCGTCGCTATCTGCTGGTATTTCGGCCACGCCGGCCCACCCCCCATCGCCAGCCCGGTACCGACAACCGCGCCCGTGACGGTGAACGCGGTCGCGATCGGGTATCCGGCGAACACGCCCGCCGCGACCAGCAGCGCCGCCGTCGACAGCGCTATCGTCGCCGCCAGCGGCGACAGCGGCATCCCCACGATGAGATCGCCGCCGACCGCCTCCGAGACGTTCGCACCCTGGAACACCGCGCCCGCGAGCCCGAGGATCCCGACGACGAACCCCGCACGCATCACCGTGATCGCGTTCGCGCCAACGGCTGGTGCAAACGGCGTCGATCCCGACGACCCGGCACCGATCGCCCACGCCATGAACAGGCTCGCTACCGCCGCCACCACGAACGTCGCTGCTTCAGCACCAACCATTCGTTAGTCACTATCCGCGCGGCGGTGCAAAGAGGCTGCCGGCACGCGTCGCCCAGCCGGGCTCAGTTCGTGGTCGATTTGGCGTCCTCGCGTTGTTTCGGCGGGTCGACGCCCTCGGCGGCCTCCGCGACGTCGGTTTCGCGTTCCGTGTCCACGTGCCAGCGGTCGAGCGCTTCGAACGACGAGAGGTGGTCTTGGACCGCCGACTTGAGGTCGTCGTCGTTGATGTTCACCTCGAAGACGAACTCCTCCTGGCTGCGGACGCGCTGGATGTTCGCGGACACCAACGCGTTGTCGAAGTAGTACGGCGCGATCCGCGTCATCACGTTCCGGTACACCGCGTCCTCGACTTTCCGGATGGCCTTCCGGCCGGCCGTGTCCGCCGCCCGCTTGACGTGGTCCAGGGACGACTGCCACTTCTCGACGGCGTCACCGCCGTCGCCGTCGCCGAGCTTCTCGTAGGACGCCGACAGCTGCTCGCCGGCCTTCTGTAGGTCCTCGTCGGCGGACGCGCCGGCCTTCTCGCCTTTGCCCTCCGCGACGCTGGCCTGATCGGCGGTCTTCTCGTTGACCTCGTCACCGATGCGCTCGTGTGACTTCGGCCGCCAGTCGTCCCACTCCGCGAACGCGTCCGCAAACGCCTCGTCGGCACCGGCTTCCCGCAGCGCGGTCGTGATGCGTTCGCCGTGTTCGACCACGTCGCCCCACGTGCCCCGCTGCTTGAACCCCGCGACGCTCTCCTCCATAGCTGCCCGATCTAGGCCCGCATCGCATAAACGTCTTGTCGATACCGGCGTGTCATAGTAGGTTTCAAGCCGACGCGCAGTCCCACCTCACGTATGACCATCGAGGACCGCGGCGACGCACACGTGATCACGCATTCGCTCGCCAAACACACCCTCTCCCGGCTCCGGGACACCACCACCGAGCAGGTGAGCTTCCGGAAGGGGCTGGTGAAACTCGGCCGCATCTCGGGCTACGAGATCATCGACGGCGCGATGGAGACGGAGTTCACGGCCTTCGAAACGCCGCTCACCGAGACGACCGGCGAGCGCGTCACCGGCCTGGACGACGTCGTCATCATCAACGTGCTCCGTGCGGCAACCCCGTTCGTCGAGGGGCTGCTGAAGGCGTTCCCGCGAGCGAAACAGGGCGTCATCAGCGCGGGCCGCGACGAGGACGCCGGCATGGACGCCGACGGCGAGTTCCCGATCACCGTCGACTACGTGAAACTCCCGGACATCTCGGAGGGCGACACCGTCATCGTCGCCGACCCGATGCTCGCCACCGGATCGACGATGTGCACCGTCCTCGACCACGTCACCGACGAGATGCCCGCTGCGGGCGTCGAGGACCTGTTCGTGCTGTCGGCCGTGAGCGCCCCGGACGGCCTGCTGCGGGTCGGCGACCAGTTCCCGGACGCGGACCTGCTGACGGTCGCCATCGACGACACGCTCACCGACGACGGCTACATCGTGCCCGGACTCGGGGACGCCGGCGACCGCGCGTTCCGCACGACCTGACGGCGGCCCCGCCACGTTCAAGACGCTCGCCCGCAAGGCAGCGCGTATGAGCGACGCCGACGCGGAGCCCTGTGATTGGTGTGGCGACGCGGTTGCGAACCCGTTATCGCGGACGGTTCGCGTCTCCGTCGACCGCTCCCAGATCGACAGCCAGCGCCTCTGTCCCGAGTGCTTCGCCGAATGGGTGGATCGCTACGAGACGGAGATGCGCGCCGACACCGGACACGACGACGCAGCCGCGGCGGCCGACGGCGAGGACGGCGGCACCGACATCATCGTCGACTGACCGCAGGGGGGTTACTCGTCGGCGGCCGCCCCGGGGCGGTCGGTCTCCAGCACCGGGGCCGCCTCGTGGTGGTCGCTGTAGCCGTCGAACCAGGCAGCGATGCGCTCGATGCGGTCGACCACGTGGCCCGGATCACCGGACCGGGAGAGATCGTGGCCCTCGCCGGGATACCGAACCAGCCGGGTGTCAACGCCGTGTTTCTTCAGCAGCCGGTAGAACAGCTCCGCGGTGTTCGCCGGCGTCCGGTAGTCGGCCTCCGAGTGCACGAGCAGCGTGGGGGTGTCGACGGCGTCGGTGTGCGCCGCCGGGGACTGCGCCCACAGGAACGCGTTGTCCCGCACGGGGTCGGTGTCGAACTCACCCTCAACGAGCGCGTAGGCGTCCGTCGTGCCGTAGAACCCCGTGAGGTCGTAGACGCCGCGCTGCGCGACCGCGCCGGCGAACGCGTCGGTGTGGCCGACCGCCCAGCCGGTCATGAACCCGCCGAAGCTCCCGCCCGTGATGAACGCGTTGTCGGCGTCCACGTAGTCGCGGTCGGTGACCGCCGCCACGCCGGCCATGACGTCCGCGAGCGTGACCGCGCCCCAGTCGCGTTCGACGGCACGCAGCCACTCCTGGCCGTACCCCGTCGAGCCCCGGGGGTTACACCAGAACACCACGTACCCGCGGGCCGCAAGCGTCTGGAACTCGTGCCACATCGTCCCGGCCGCCGACCACATCAGGTGCGGGCCGCCGTGGACGTTCACGACCAGCGGATACGTCTCCTCGGGGTCGAACTCCGGGGGCGTGAGCACCCACCCCTGGATGTCGCCCGCGGGACCATCGATCCACACCGACTCGGGCTTGGAGACGGCGCGCTCGTCGAGGTAGTCGCGGTTCGCGCGCGTCAGCGTGACCTCCTCACCACCCATCGGGGTCGCCGCCACGACCTCGCCGGGGTGGTCCCATTCGGACTGCACGACGGCCACCGCGTCCACGGACACCGAGAACGCGTGGACGTGGCGGTCGCCGGCAAGCACCACGCGGTCGTCGCCGGTGTCGGCGGCCACCCGCCGCAGGACGTACCCGCCCTCGTCGGGCGTGCAGACGTACAGGTGCTCGCCGTCGGGCCCCCACTCCGGGGCGTGGCCCGCAGTCCGCTCGGCGACTGTGCGGTCGACCCCGTCCGTGAGGCGGTCGGTCGCCCCGGTGTCGCGGTCGAAGACCTCGACGGCCGTCTGCGTCAGCGTCGGGTCGTCGGCCGGCGTCGTCGTGTACGCGACCCGGGAGCCGTGGACGGCCAGCGTCGGCCCCATCCCCTCGACGGTCGTCACAACGGTGCTGTCAGCCGAGTCCGCCGGCGTCGCGGCTTCGATCGCCCACTCCAGGCGGTCGTCGGCGTCCAGCCCGCGCCGGATCGGATAGTACAGCGTGCCGTCGTCGCCCCACGCAGGGCCGCCGCATTCGGCGACACCCGCGGTCACTCGGTCGACGCGCCCCGCAGCGAGGTCCGCGACGTACACGTGCCGGCGCGCGCCGTCCCGGTAGCTCGTGTGGCCGCGGTACATCTGCCGGTCGATCACGCGCGGATCGGGGGTGTCGCGCTCGTACTCGCCGTCGTGCTCGCGGTCCAGCTCCTCGGCTCGCTCCGCCGGCCGCACCGCCTGCAGGAACGCCACCCGGTCGCCGTCGGGTCCCCACGCGATGTTCGAGACGCCGCCGATCACGTCGGTGATTCGCGTTGCCTCCCCGCCGTCCACGGGCACCACCCACAGCTGGGGGCGACCCCCGCCAGCGTCGCCGCGGGTGGAGACGAACGCCAGCCGGTCCCCGGTGGGGCTCCACGCCGGCTCGGCGTCGGTGCCATCGGCGGCGGTGAAACGCCGCGAACCGCCACCGCCGACCGGCGCGACGTGGACTGACGCGGTTTCCTGGCCGGTGTCGCCGTCGCGCTCAGCGGTCGTTCGGACGTACGCCACGCGGTCGCCGGTCGGGGAGACCGCCGGCTGGCTGAGCCGCGCCAGCTCCCAGTAATCGCTGGCTTCGACTGGCTGCATAGTGGGGGGTCGCCCGGCGCTCGCAAAACGGTTCGGGTACCCCCCGTGGCTGTCTGCCGCCAGTCAGTCCCGTTGCTCGCGGTACGACTCGATGTGGTCGTCGTCGATGTGATCGAGCAGCCGGTGTGCTCCCGCTTCGGCGCGCTCCTCGATCGCGTCCGCGGACAGCGTCGCGTCGAACGTGCGATCGAGGTGCGCCGCCCGCAGCGCCGCGAACTCGTCGTCGTCGAGGTCGTGGTCGTCGCCGGCCTCGGCGGCGAACCACTCCCGCCAGCGGTCACGGTCGGCCCACTCCCCACTGAGATCCGACTCGCGGCGCTTCCAGTCGTAGTGTGGGGCTACGCCCTCGGGGTATCCCCGGGCGCGCTTTCGGTCCGCCAGCAGACAGCGCGCGACGTGCGCGCCGTTGCCCGCCGCGATCACGGCCTGTGCGCTGCGCTGGCCGCCCGGGGACGCGACGTAGAGGCCGTCGACGGGCGTGCGGCCGTCGGCGTCGGCGTACGCGTCGTCGAAGCGCTCGCGCGACTCGCCGTGGTGGTCGTGGGTTTCGAAGGCGCTGTCGCCGACGACCGGCCGCAGGTACGAGCCATCGTACCACGCCGCGGCGAGCACGGTGTCGGTGTGCACCCGACGGCCGTCCTGCGTTTCGACGACGAACCCGGTGTCGTCGTCGCTCGGCCGGTCGACCGATTCGACGGTGTCCGCGATCAGGTCACAGCCCGCGGTCTCGGCGTGGTCGTGGAACAGCCCTCGCAGCGTCGGCACGTCGATCCCGCCCGGGAACCCGGGGTAGTTCTCGACGAACGCACAGCGCGGGAGCGCGGCGTTCCCGCGGTCGAAGACGACCGTATCGAGGCCGTAGCGCGCGGTGAACACGCCCGCAGCGCAGCCCGCGGGGCCGCCGCCGACGATGACGACATCACGGCGCTCGCCGTCCTGGGTGGGCATCGGTTCGGGCACGTCAGATCGCCCCCGCGACGATGTCCGCGACGCGCTGGCGGTCGAACAGTTCGCCGTCGTACCCGTAGAGGTCGCCGGCCAGTCGCTCGGTGAGCACGAGGGTTGTGATCGGGCCTTGATAGAGGCCGCCGCCGCGATACACGTCGCCGTTCTCGACAGCGGTGACGCGGCCCGCGGCCGCGTGGGATTGTAGCGGGGACACGACGGCGTCCTGGAACTCGGCTGCGGTCTTGTCCTCGTAGCCCCGCAGGAGCAACACCTCAGGGTCGATGTCGAGCAGCGTTTCGGCGTCGATGGCGGTCCGCGACCCGTGGAAGTCCGGCACGCCGCTCGCCGCAACGGCGTCCCGGACGCCCAGATCGCGGACGTGCTTGAATCCGGTCCCGCCGCCGATGATGTAGGGGTAGAACTCGGTGGGAGCGTCCCCGACCCCCCAGACCACGGCGGTGGCGGGACGGTCGGCCGGCGCGGGGACGACCGATTCGAGCGTCGACTGGGCGTCGGCGTGCAGCGCCTTGATGGCCTCGTAGCGGTCTCGGCGCTTGAACGCCGCCGCAAGCCGTTCGAGCGCGCCAAGCAGCGAGTAGTAGCGGTAGTCGTCGTGCCACTCGTAGTGGTGGGCGTAGCTGCAGTTCCCGAAAAACGGGGCGATCCGGGATTCGATGTCCTCGATGTCCGCCTGGGAGATGTTCTCTGTGCGGTGTTCGAGGAAGTTCGGGTCGATCACGTGGATGTCGGCGTCGAGGTTGTAGAAGCGCTCGGGGTTGACGCCGTCCTGGTACAGCGACACCATGTCGCTGTCGTCGACGCTGACGCCGGGGATGTCGTCGTAGTAGTGGGTGTGGTATCTGTCCGTGAGCGTGACCGCGGCCGGCGGGTCGAGGCCGAGCGCGACGCCCATATCCGCCCAACTGCCGTTGCTCGTGACCCAGCGTTGGGGCACGCCGTCGAACGCGACATCCCCGACGGGCGCGATCGAGGCGGTGTACGTGTTCTCGGCGCCGCGTTCGTCGGTGTTGTCGGGGCTGCGCGCACAGCCCGCGAGCAGCCCGACGGTTGTGAGGCTCGTGGTTGTGGCGAGGAACTGTCTGCGCGTTCGCATGGTTTTAGGCCAGCCTAAAACTACTTGTGCGCTTCGGTTTTCCGCCGGCGCTACGCGATCTCCGCCCGGCCGCTCGTTGCGTCCGCGATGCGCTCCCGGAGCGCGTTGGCGTCGGCCACAGCCACCGTCACCTCGAACGTCACGTCGGCCTCGTAGTCGGCGTCGAACGAACACTCGGCGCTCTCCAGAATCCCCCGCACGGTGCCCGAATCATCGTACGCAACCGTCACCACGAGCCGCGCCTGCGGGCGCTGGGTGACCACGCCGGCCGCATCCACGGCGTCCTTGACCGCCGTCGAATACGCCCGCGCCAACCCCCCAACGCCCAGGTTCGTCCCCCCGTAATAGCGCGTGACGACACCCACCACGTTCTCGACGTCGCGCTGCTGGACGACGTTCAACGCCGGCTTCCCGGCGGACCCAGTCGGCTCGCCGTCGTCGCTCTGGTACTCCCGCAACAGATGCCCACCGCCCGGGCCACCACCGGTCACGCGCACCCGATACCACGGCACGTTGTGGGTGGCATCCGCGTGGCGCTCCCGGACCTCCTGGATGAACGCTTCGGCCGCCGCAACGGTGTTTGCCGGCCCCGCATACCCGATGAACTCAGACCCCCGGACCTCGAAGCTGTCCCGCCCCGAGCCCGCAAGCGTGCGGTAGGCGTCGGTCACACGCGCTCGTTGGTCGAGCAGGGGGTTGCCGCTTGCGGTTCTGCCCACAAGGGTTATGCATTCGTCGGCGCAAACCCGGGACAGATGGTTGCGTTGACGACCGGCGACCTGTTGTTCACGCTCTCCCGACTCACCCCTTCGCTCCCGGGCCAGCTCGCCGGACTCACTGACCTCGAACTGCTGTACGCCGCCGCCAGCGCCCTGCTCTCGCTTTCCGGCATCGCGATGGTCGCGTTCGCCGCCAACGCGTTCCTCCAAACCGAACGCCGGGAAATGCTGTACCTCGCGTTGGGGTTCTGTGTCGTCGTTGCGGCCGCGATCGCCACCACCGTTTCGGCGTTCGCACAGGACTTCGAGAACGCCATCCTCCTGCTCACGGTGAACTACGCGCTGACAACGGTCGGCTACGTGTTCATCCTGGCGAGTGTGCTCTTCCGGGATTAGGACAGCTCCACCGATCGCACCGCCGACATCTCCGCCAGCGCCGTGAACACCGCCCCCGGCAACTCCTCGTCGGTCACGACGTACAGCCGCGGTTCGTCGGTGAACTCCGGGTCCTCGCTGATCGTCTGCCGGATCGGGATCCCGTGGTCGGCCAGCAGTCCCGTCACCGCGGCCACGATCCCCGGCTCGTCGGCGTCCTGAACGGCCACCGTCACCACGTGCAGGTCAAGCACGGGTGCCAGATCCATCAGGCTCGGGATCTGACTGATGTTCTGGAAGATGCGCGTCAGCTCGCCGTCATCGAGGATCGCCTCCGTCGTGGAATCGACCACCCGCCGGTCGACGCCCGCCTCCTGGGCGACCTGCGTGTACGGGATCTCGATCCCCCCGGAGACCACGCGGCCGCCGTCGTTCACCGAGAACCCGCGTTCGAGCAACAGCCGAATCACCGCCTGCTGTCCGGGACTCCCCTCGAACTTCTGCATGATCTCGTCGAACATTATGGTCCAAGCCAGGTGGACGCGCCTGAAAACCGTTCGCGTCCCAGTCACCCCGCCAGCCGGTGTCCGGCCACCCAACCCAACACCGAGCAGGCTTTTGGGGCTGCCAGCCACAGCCAGGAACGTATGCGTCAAGTAGACACCTGTGACTTCTGTGGCGACGCCCCGGATGGGGTCTTCGAGGTCGTCCCCGCGGCCAACCCCAGCGGTCCGGTGCGGCTCGCGCTCTGTGACGGCTGCAAAACCACGCTGGAGACGGTCACCGACCCGCTCCGTGGTGCCGACGACCACGACGGGGCGGCCACGGACACCGACCACTCCGGCTCCGACCCGGCCGCCGATTCTCCCGCCACCCCGCCGACGTCCCCGCAAGCCGCCAGCAGCGACGCCGCCGGCATCACCATCGAGGACTCCACCGACGACGCCGCCGCTTCGCGGCCCGACGGCTACGCCCAAGTCCTGCGGCTGCTGGAGAACCGCGACGACGACATGCCACGCGGCGACCTGCGCGCGCTCGCGACGAACGCCTACGGGCTGACTGCGGACTCCTTCCAGACCGCCGTCGACGCCGCCATCGAGAACGGCGACGTGGCCGCCGACGGCGACGGACTGCGCCGCACATAGGTCGGCTCCCACGCCAGCGCCGCCCCGCTCAGAGGTCGCCCTTCGTCGAGGGCGTCTCCCCCGCCCGGCGCTGGTCGATGCGGGTCGCGTCGTCCACCGCCCGCCCAACCCCCTTGAACAGCGCCTCGATCTCGTGGTGGGCGTTCTCGCCGTCGACCCCGCAGTGCAGCGTGACCGCGGCGTGCGTCGCGAACGTCCGCCAGAAGTGCGCCGCCATCCGGCTCGTCAGCCCGCCGACCGTCGGCTGGCTGAACCCACCGTCGAACTCGTAGACGGCGCGCCCCGACACGTCCACGACCACGGACGCCACCGCCTCGTCCAGGGGCACCCGGCGGTCGGCGAACCGCTGGATGCCGCGCTTCTCGCCGACCGCCTCGCTGAACGCCGCCCCGAGCGCGATCCCCACGTCCTCGACGGTGTGGTGGTCGTCAACGTCGAGATCGCCGTCACAGCGCACGGTCACGTCGAACAGCCCGTGTTTCGCGAACGCCGCCAGCATGTGATCGAAGAACCCGATCCCGGTGTCGACGGTGTGCTCGCCGTCGCCGTCGAGGTCCAGCGTGACCGCCACGTCGGTTTCGGCCGTCTCCCGCGTCACTGCGGCTGTCCGGTCTGTCATCACCGCGGTAGTGGCGCGCCGCCCACATGGTCGTTGTGCTCCCGGCGGCGCTCAGTCCTCGACGGCCGCCTGCGCGTCCGCAAGCGTGAAATTCCCCTCGTAGAGCGCGGTCCCGACGACCGCGCCGGCCGCCCCCGCGGCTTCGAGTGCGCGCACGTCGTCGACAGTGGCAACGCCGCCGCTGGCGATCACCGGGATGTCGACGCTGTCAACGAGGTCTCGAACGGGGCCGGTTCGCACGCCCTCCTGTTTCCCCTCTACGTCCACGTCGGTGAACAGGATGCCCGCCGCCCCCAGGTCGGCGTACCGCTGGGCGGCCGCCACCGGGTCCATGCCGGTGCCCTCGGTCCAGCCTTCCACGACCACCTCGCCGTCCTTGGCGTCCAGGCTCACGAGCACGCCGTCGCTGTACGCGGCCGCGATCTCCCCGACGATGTCCGGGGTCTCGATGGCGGCGGTGCCGAGGATGACACGGTCGACGCCCCGATCGAGCAGGGCCGTGGCGTCCTCGGCGCTCCGAATGCCGCCGCCGACCTGCACTGACACGTCGGTCGCGTCGAGGATGTCCTCGACGGCGGTGGCGTTCGCGCGCGCACCCTCGAAGGCGCCGTCCAAGTCCACGAGGTGCAACGCCTCGGCGCCCGCGGCCACCCAGTCGGTCGCGGCGTCCACGGGGTCGCCGTACGTGCGCTCGGTCCCACGCTCCCCCTGCACGAGCTGCACCACCTGTCCGTCCTGCATGTCGACGGCCGGCAGCACCGTGAACGACTCGAATGTCATACCCCCACCATGGGCTGCCGTGGATAAAACCCCTCGTTGACGCCGCGGGCAGCGTCGTGATGGCGGTCACACCCGGGCTTTCGTGGCAGTACGCTGGCCCGAACAGCAACTACTATGCGTTCGGAAGCCGAACTCTGCAGTGATGCCGACGGTAGAATACCTCAACTACGAAACGCTGGACGACCAGGGCTGGGACATGGACGACGACGACCTCTTCGAGAAGGCCGCCGACGCCGGTCTCGACGGCGAAGACTACGGCACGATGGAGGTCGCGGAGGGCGAGTACATCCTCGAAGCCGCTGAAGCGCAGGGCTACGACTGGCCGTTCTCGTGTCGCGCCGGTGCCTGTGCGAACTGCGCGTCCATCGTCAAGGAGGGCGAAATCGACATGGACATGCAGCAGATCCTCAGCGACGAGGAAGTCGAGGAGAAGGACGTGCGCCTGACCTGCATCGGCTCGCCCGCAGCCGACGAGGTCAAGATCGTCTACAACGCCAAGCACCTCGACTACCTGCAGAACCGCGTCATCTGAACTGGCCCCGCGCCCGGTCCGGGACAGCCCGTGACGCGCCGCTAGCTCACCCGATTCTTCGCGCACACGCCACGCAGCCCCGGCTCCGACAGCCTGCCTGCCGCGCCGGCCCACTACTGGCCGCCCTGTGCGTTCCGCCTCGGCGCATTCTCTCGTTGTGAAACTACTCCCTTTACACTAAACCACCCAACCGAGAAGCCGGTGGCAATGTCGCGCACCCTGCGGTTGTCAGCCATTCGACCGTCGTGGCTGCCGGCCGGCCTCGACGCCCGCCGCCTCGTGCTGTTCTGGAGCGCTGTTGCCGGCGTGCTGGTTCCCGTCTACTTCCTCGTGCTCGCGGACGTTTCGCACCTCGCCTGGGACTACCGCGCCTACCACGCGGCCGCGGAAGCCGCGCTCCACGGCGACCCGTTCGTCGGCATCGAAACCGGGCTGCCGGGCGTCTCATACGTCTACCCACCGGTCGCGGTCGCGCTGTTCGTGCCCCAAGCGGCCGCCGGCGGCTGGCAGACCGCGTTCGCGATCCAGTCGGCGTGCAACGTCGCAGCGGCGCTGGGGCTTGCAGCCCTGACAGTTCACACCATCGAAGCCCGGCGCGGCCGACTCGACGACATCGACCGGCTGCTCGTCGTTGGGTTCTGCGTCGCCAGCGCGCCAGTCCTGTCCGCGCTCGGCCTGGGGCAGGTCGACACCCTGATCGCGCTCGCGCTCGCCGGCACGTTCGTCGCGCTCGAACGCGACCACCAGGGGATCGCCGGCGTCGTCATCGCCGCCGCCGCCCTGGTGAAGGTGTTCCCGGTCGTCCTCGGACTGTGGCTCGTGTTCCGGCGGGCCTGGCACGCGATCGGGGTCGCGGTGGCCACGGCGACCGGCGCGCTCGTGGCCGGCGGGCTCTGGTTCGGGGTCGACGCCTACATCCGGTACGTCCACGTGCTGGCCGCCCGCAGCCGGGTGTCTGAGTTCGCCGGCACCGTCTCCCCGGATTTCTTCGCGATGTCGCTGTACCGCCCGCTCTCGCAGCTCCTGGGCACCGTCGACCCCCGGCTGTACGGCCCGCTGGCACTCCTGGCGGTCGCACCCGCGGTGTGGTTCGTCGCTCGCCGGGAGCACACCCTCACCGACCGACTGACGACGTACCTCGCCGTCGTCGCGGGCATGCTGCTCGTCTCACCCGCGTCGAACGCCCTCTACGTGGTGTACGCCTACTTCCCGCTGGTGTGCCTGCTGTACCTCGATCCCGGCGGCCGCGAGCGCTGGCTGCTGCTCGCAGGCACCGCCGCCATGGCGTTCCCCGTCCAGCCCGCCCACGTCGCGGCCGGCCTGGCGTCACTCGGCGCACCGTCGACAGCCAGCCACGCCGTCCTCGCTGTCGTCGCCCCCGTGTTGTCCGTTGCCTCCGTTCCCCTCCTCGGCCTTTCGGCGGTACTCGTGTGGTGTACCATCCACACCGCGGGCCGCCACGTTCCACTCACCACCGCCCACACCCCAGCCAGCGGCGACTGACCGGCCGCCGGTGGTGTTCGTGGCCGGGCTACGACTGCCAGTCGAACGCCGTCGACAAGTCGTGTGGGAGGTGCCCCGCCGACCCCCGGGCGCGATCCAGGTACGCCCGCAGATCCGGCCTGAACGCGGGGGCGGCGCACTCGATGATCGCCTCGGCGCGCGCGACGGGTGGCTTCCCGCGCAGGTCCGCGACGCCGTGCTCGGTCACCACCACGTCGGTGTCGTGTTCGGTGTGGTCGACGTGGCTCGCCAGCGGCACGACCGTCGACACGTCGCCGCCGGCCGCGGTCGCGGGCAGCGCCACCACAGTGAGGTGGGCGTTCCGATTGAAATCGACGCTGCCGCCGATGCCGTTGATGAGCCGCGCCCCCGAGACGTGTGTGGAGTTGACGTGTCCGTAGAGATCCACGCCGACCGCGCTGTTGACCGCGACCACCCCGAACCGGTCGATCAGCGACGGCGCGTTCGAGACGTTCGACGGGCGAAGCACCACGTCCTCGGCGTACCGCTCGGGCGCGTCGAACACGCGATCCTGTCCGTCCACTGAGAGCGCCAGCGAGGTCGCGCTCGCCACCGCCAGGTCGCCGTCCGCAAGCAGGTCCAACAGGCCGTCCTGGATCACCTCGCCGTAATACCGCAGCTCACCGTCGGCGAGCGACGACCCCGACAGCGCGCCCATCAACGCGTTCCCGAGGCTGCCGACGCCGAACTGGAGTGTTGGTGCCGCTCCGATCACCGGATCACGGTCGACGGCGCGCTCCAACACGGTCAAGACGTTGTCGGCGATGCGGCGGTCAGTCGCCGTCGGATCGCGGAACTCGTAGGGGTCATCACGGCGGTCCGTGCGCACGACCGCGCGCAGCTTCTCGGGGTCGAATCGCACGGCCGACTCGCCCACCCGCTCGCCCGGCGCGGACACCGCCAGCGGCCCCCGGTCAGGCGGCGGGTCACGCACCACCACGTCGTGGAACGCCGACAGCCCCATCGGCTGGGCGTCGTTGACCTCCACCACCACCTCGTCGGCCGCCCGCACGTACGCCGGCGTCTGCCCCACGGACGTCGAGGGGATCAGCCACCCCGGCCCGACCGCCACCGCCTCCACGACCGCCACGTCGGGGTCCACCAGCCGCCCGAACCGCACCTCGTCGCTCAGCCCGGCGATCCCGCGATCCGCGAACGCCAACTCCCGCTCGTTCGCGGCCGTCCGCGCGGCCGTCGTCGCCTGATACGGGTACCGCCGCGCGACGCCGCCCGCCGCCACGAGATCGGTGTCCAGTGGGTCGCCGACGCTCCCGCCGGAGACGACGGTGAGCGCGAGGTCGCGGCCGTCGCGCGCGGCCGCGGCCAGCGCCCGTGGCACCGCCTTCGGGTCGCCGACGCTCCCGAACCCCGACACCGCGAGCGTCGCGTCGTCGGCGATGCCGGCCGCCACGGTGGCGGCGTCTTTGACCGGACAGTCGCCGTTCACGCGCCCCGCCACGCCGGCCGTCCGCGGTGCCGTCATCGTGACTCCCCGTCCGGGACCGTGCGCTCGGCGTCCGGTTGCGTGCCGACCCCCGCGGGCCATCCCGGTGGCCGGGCGGCCGACGGGTCCGCGGCCCCACGCTTGCGCACCATCGGCGTGCGCTCCAGGGACAACACCAACTCGCCGTCCTGGGTGTACGTCCGCAGCTCCGTGGTCACCATCCCGACGCGGGGCCGGGACTCCGATTCGCGCTTGCTGAGCACCTCGCTCTCGGCGAACAGCGTGTCGCCGTGGAACACCGGCGCGTGGTGTTGGATGTCGTCGTACCCGAGGTTCGCGGTCGCGTTCGCGGACACGTCCACCACGCTCATCCCCACCGAGAGCGCGATCACGAACAGCCCGTTCACGAGGCGTTCGTCGAACTCGGTTCCGGACGCGTACGCCGCGTTGAAATGCATCGGGTTCGCGTTCATCGTGAGGTTCGTGAACCACACGTTGTCGGTCTCCGTGACCGTCCGGCCGTAGGGGTGTTTGTACACGTCGCCGACCGCGAAATCCTCGTAGAACCGCCCCTGCCAGCCCGCCCGGAGCTGGACGGTCGTGTCGGTTGCTGTGCGCTGCTCGGCCGTTCCCGTAGACGGGTTCGTCGTGTTCTGTGGCATCGTTGTGGCTGTGTGTCGGTGTT
Organism: Halobacterium sp. MBLA0001; assembly: GCF_049705385.1. NCBI lineage: Archaea > Methanobacteriati > Methanobacteriota > Halobacteria > Halobacteriales > Halobacteriaceae > Halobacterium > Halobacterium sp. MBLA0001. The sequence continues at coordinate 394,325 of NZ_JBNAMQ010000007.1, read as the reverse complement.
CGGTTGGCGATTCCCCGAGTCCGCCCGCACGCCGCCTATGCCGCGTCACCAGGACCCACTGCCGCCCGGTGGCGCGCGAGCGTGCGTCGCATCTCGTTGCTGACCGCCGCGTACCCCGCGTCGAACCCCATGCCGGGCTTCGCAAGCACCTGTGCGGCGTCGGTCGCCAGCGCGACGTGCGCGCACCGCCGCGCCGACACCGTCGTCTCGTTGCACGTCCCGCCGACGTACGCCCGGGTGTCGGTGCCCGCGCAGTATCTGGCTGCCCGCCCACTCTCCAGGAGGCCCCCCACGTCCGGGGTCTTCACCTGGACGACGTCCGCCGCGCCGGCGTCCACGAACGCCTCGACGTCCGCGCGGCTGTCACACCACTCGTCGGCGACGATGTCGACGGCCACGCCGGCGTCCGCGAGGCCGTCCCGGAGCTCCGCCATCGCGTCGATCTGCGCCTCGCGGCTCCCGGCGTCCATTGGCCCCTCGATCTGCAGCGGGTACGGGGCGGCCGCCGCCCGCAGCTCGCGGACGTACCCCGTGACCGCCGCGCGGTCGTACGGCGGCCCGAACAGCTCCCCGAGCATCCCGTACACGTCGACGTGGAACCGCGGCCGATAGCCGTCGCCGCCCAGGGTGGCGGCGCGCTCGGACAGCCAGTCGAGGTACTCGACGAGTCGGACGCCGTCGGGGCCGACCGCCTCGACGCTGTTGAACAGCCCGTGGGGCAACACGCCGACCCGCTTCAGCAGCATCGCCTCCGCGCCGCGGCGGCGCTGCTCGCCGGACTGCCCGAACACGGGCACCGGCTCCGTCGCCGGCTCAGTCCCCAGGGCGTCCGCGAGGACCCGCGTCTGCGTGGTCGCGCGCGCGGCGCTGGCGGCGGCCACCAGCGCCTGCGAGACGCCGTACCGGACCGCGGTGTGCAGCCCTCGCTCGTCGGCGAGTGACTCGACGACCGCCGCGTTGTCCGCGACACACGCCGCATCCCGGCCCACGAGCGCCTCGGCCACCGTGCCCTCCACGACGGCCCTGTGGTCGGCCGCCCGGAACAGCGGATCACGGTCGCCCGCGCCGGAATACTGGACGGCCGCGCAGTCCCCGCGCACCCGTCGCCCGTCGCTCAACACCACCTCGACCACGAGCGCCTCCCCGGGTTCGCGGATGCGCTCGTAGCCGTCCGTCCGCGGGCTGCCCGCGTACGCCATCCCGTCGGCGTCGGCGCCGGCGGTGATCGCGGCCTGGTCGTCGAAGAAAAACCCCGCGACCCCCGGCGTCGCGGTGACGCGTTCGATCCGCATCAGTCGTCCCCCGGGCGGCCGATGAGCCGCCCATCGCTGACCGCCGACACGTCGTCGGCCACCATCCGGAACGAGAGCTCCCGGCCTTCGGTGTCCGCGCGGCGGTCCAGTCGCGCGCGATGGATTCGCTTCGTCTCGTCGTCCAGCGCCACCGCCCCGAACTTCAGCAGGCGAACCCGGCCGTCGTCGTCGCGGGCCGGGAGCACGTCACCCGCCGCCGCGTCGCTGGGCGGGAACGGGATGTCAAGCGTCCCCGCGTCGAACGCCCGCACCGTGCCACGCGCGATGTCGCCGTCGCCGGCCTCGTACACCGCATCGAGCAGTGATCGCACCGACCGCTCGATCAACGCCTGCTCCCTGTCGACGCCGTCCAGCGTGATCGACTGCTCGTCGAGCATCCGCAGCACCTGCTCGGTCGTGCGCAGGCCCGCCGCGTTCGATTCCGCCGTCGGCACGCCCACCGCCTCCTGGGGGGATTTGGTGATGACCTTCGTGGGTTCGACGAGCGCAGCGGTCGCGCCGGCCAGCCCGATGACGCCGTGGGCCCGCGCCTCGTCGCGCGGGAACCCCCCCATCCACTGGTGGAGCACCGTCGTGACGGTCACCGAGTCGGGCAGGTACTCCGCCCCGATGGCCGCCATCGCGCGCACCGCAGCGACGTCTTGGACGAGGTTGCCGACCTGGCCGTACCCCAGCGTGACGCTGCGGACGCCCTGGGTTGCCGCCAGCAGCCCCTCGATGGTGACGATCGCGATGGCGATCGACGGCGGGACGAGCGTCCCCGTGAGGGGGCCGAACGGCTCGCGGTTGATCGTGACCCCGCGCTCCGTGTACGCCCCACAGAGCCGGTCGACGTACTGCCAGTACTCGATGGTCGTCTCTAGATCGTAGGCACTCGTGTACGGGAGGTTGTACGTGATCGGCCCGCCCTCGAAGCTCTGGAACCCGCCCGCAAGCGTGACCGCCGCCAGCAGGCGCGCGTCGGGGGTGCCGTGTCTGACCTGCACGGGTGCGTCGACCCGGCGCACGACCTCCCGGCAGCCCTCAACGCCGTGGTTGACGGCGGGAAAGCCGTTGAGCTCGCTGCTGTCGGCCTCCCGGGAGCGCGCCAGCCCCTCGGCGGCCTTCTCGTAGGCGTTGTCCCGGGTGTACGAGTCGATGGTGGTCGGCAGGAGGTCCGCGCCGCCTTCCTCGTCGAGGTGCTGGAGCAACTCGACGTGCTCGTCGAGGCGGGGTACGCCGGCGCGGGGCTGGCACAACACCGCCTCGGCGTTCTCAAGCACCGCCGCGAACCGCTTGTGGGGCGGCAGTGACTCGTGGAACGCCACGGCGTCCGCGAAGTCCACGGCCGCCCTCGATACCCAGTCGCCGGTTATCCGGTCCGTGATGGCCTCCAGTTCGGTGTCGGTGAGTCGCTTGTCTTCGATCATCGGGGGTTACGCGCCGAGGGTGGTGGTTGTCGGGCTGCGTTCGTCCACGTCCAGTTCCGTCTTGACCGCATCGACGACCGCCTCGAAGCCGGTTTGGGCGCTGAACACCCTGTCGAAGCCCATCTCCTCGAAGCGCTGTTTGACCGTCTCGAAGTCGGTCTGGCCGACCGCGAGGTTCCCGCCCACGACAGTCGTCGCGTCCACGCCCGCCGCCGCCAACTGATCGTGGAGCCCCGCACAGTCCTGCTGGGCGTGACCGTACAGCGAGGACACCAACACCGCGTCGGCGTCGTGGTCAGCGGCCGCCGTCGCGAACTCCGTTTTGGCCGTCTGTGCGCCGAGGTTGTGGACGGTGAACCCAGCCTCCCGCAACGCGTGATCCAGCAGCGTGATGCCGACCGCGTGGGCGTCTGAACCGATCGTTCCGAGGACGACGGTTGGATCTGTGGCGCTCATTGTTCGTTAGTAGTCGAAACAGACATCGACAATAAACGTATTGGCGATTACAGGGATCTGAAACAACGACGCTGTGCGGGCCGATCCGGGCTGTCGGGGGAGCATCCGTGTCGAACGCTCCGCCCTCATACTTCATAAAAGTTCATTACTTATTCGCGGGTGTCCACACAGCCCGGCCGACCACGTGCAAAACAGCTAAGCAACCGTAGGTCCCTCACCCGGTAGTGGTCGACGCCTCGATACCGGATCTCCTCCGGCTCGTTGCAGTGCCAGCGCTCGGCTGGGCCGCCGTCCGCGACATACACACGCGCCGCGTCTCGAACACCCTCTGGGGGCCACTGGCGCTCCTCGGCGTGCTCCTCCTGCTGTGGGACGGCTTCGTCGCACTCGGCATCCCCGGCGGGCTCACGCCGTTCGCCATCCGAACCGCGTTCAGCCTCCTGTTCGTCATCCCGCTGGCGTACGGCTTCTGGTATATCGGCGGCTTCGGCGGCGCGGACGCCCGCGCGTTCATGGTGCTCGCCGTCCTCTTCCCCACCTACCCCGCCTATGAGTTCGCGGGCTACGCACTCCCCGGTGTCTCCACCACGCTCGGCGTCTTCTCGCTGACCGTCCTCACGAACACGGTGCTGTTCGCACTCGCGTACCCGCTCGTGCTCGGCGCCCGGAACTCCCTCACCGGGAACGTCTCCGTGGTCATGTTCGTCGGCCGGCGGGTCGCCGCCGACGACCTCGCCACGGTTCACGGCAGCCTGCTGGAATCCTCGGCCGGCGGGTTCACGCGCAGCGGCCTCGACCTGGACGCCCTCCGGATGTATCTCCGATGGCGTGACTGCACGCTCGCGGACCTCCGCTCGGACCCCGGCCTCCGACACCCGGACACGCTCCCCGACACCCCCGGCGACCCGACCGACGGCGCAGTCGCCACCGACGGCAGCGGCGACCCCTGGGGTGCCGCCGCGTTCCTCGCGGACATCGACCACTCCGCGTACGGCACCACCCCAGCCCAGCTCCGCGACGGCCTCGACCTCATCACCGACCACGACGACGTCTGGGTCACCCCCGGCGTCCCGTTCCTCCTGCCGCTGTTCGCCGGCCTCGTCGTCGCGCTCACGTTCGGCGACGTGCTGTTCTACGTGCTGGACGCCCTGGGGTTCGCGGCGGCCTGACCCGGCACGCACAACCACTAACCCCCCGGGCACCCAGTCGCCAGTATGGAGGAGTTCGACGTCGACCTCGACTTCGGCGGTGCCGGCCACACCGACGACGGCGACGGCCTCGTCGCCGTGATCGCCCAGGACGCCGACAGCCGCGACGTACTCATGCTCGCGTACGCCACCCGCGAGGCGGTCGCGAAAACCGCCACCACCGGGCGGGCGCACTACTACTCGCGGTCCCGCGACGAACTCTGGGAGAAAGGCGCAACCAGCGGCAACACCCAATCCGTCGACGAGATCCGCGTCGACTGCGACGGCGACGCCCTGCTGTATCTCGTCGCCCAGACCGGCGGCGCCTGCCACACCGGCCACGAATCCTGCTTCCACCGCACGCTCGACGGCGACACCGTCGGCGACCAGGTCTTCGACCCGGACGACGCGTACTGAGCCGCCGATCCGGCGTTACTCCGCGCTCGCGGCGTCACCGAGCACGTCGGCCGCCCGCGACAGTGCGTCGTCGAGGCGCTCCGCGTCCGGTCCCCCGCCCTGCGCGAAGTCCGGCGGCCCACCGCCACCGCCCCCCACCATGGCCGCGAGCTCGCCGACGACCTCGCCGGCGTTCACGGGCACACCGTCGGGGACGCCCACGACGAACTGCGCGCCGTCGGCACCGGAGCCGACGACCGCGACCTGCCCGCCGTCGACCAGCGCGTTCGCGGTCGCTTGCAACTCGTCCATGTCGCCGTCCACGCGCTGCACGACGGCCGTCGTGCCGGCGACGTCGACCTCTTCGCCGGCACCGCCGCCGGACGCCCGCGCCTCCGCGAGCTGCTCTTTGAGGTCGTCGATGGTCTTCCCGCGGTCCTTCCACTCGGTGAAAAACCGCTCGGCGGTCTCCGGAACCTCCGACGGCGTCACATCGAGCACCTCGGCGGCCGCCCGCAGATCGTCTTCCTGCCCCTGCACGTGCTCGACGGCGGCCGCGCCGGCGGCGAACGTCAGCCGCTCGACGCCGTCCTGCACGCGCTCGGCGTTCAGGATCTTGATCGACCCGATCTCACCAGTGCGAGCCACGTGGGTCCCCCCGCAGGCCTGCACGTCGTCGTCGACGTGCACGAGCCGGATCTGCTCTCCCGCCGGGATGCCGCCCTGATAGAGGTCGAACCCGTACTCCGCCTCGGCCTCGTGGCGGTCGGGCCACTCGCACTGCACGCTCGTGTTCGCGCGCACGATCTCGTTCGCCACGCGCTCGATCTCCTTGACGGTCTCCCTGTCCACGCGCTCGTAGTGCGTGACGTCGATGCGCGAGGAGTCGACGCCCTTCTGCGCGCCGGCCTGCCGGACGTGCTCGCCCAGCACCTGCCGGGCGGCGTACACCACGATATGCGTCGCCGTGTGGTGGGCCATCAGCCGGCGGCGGCGCTCGGTGTCGATCTGCCCGCGCACGAACTCCCCCTTCCCGGGGTTGTCGGTGGTGCGATGCAACACCACGCCGTCGCGCTCCTGGACGTCGATCACGTCCACGGTGTGGTCATCACCGGTCAACACGCCCGTGTCCGCCGGCTGCCCGCCGCCCTCCGGGTAGAACATCGTCTGATCGAGCACCACGTCGAAGGCACCGTCGCCGTCCTCGCCCTCCCGCTCGAAGACGTCGAGGACAACGGCCTCGAACTCAGACCCGTACGCGTCGTCGTAGTACAGCGTCTCCGTCTCGGGCAGATCCGCCAGCCGGTCGTCGCCGCCGCCGTCGCCGCCCGCCGCCCCGCTGTCGCCGTCGTCGTGGCGGGCCGCCACCAGCGAATAGAAGTCGTCGGGCGCGTCGACGGTCGCCCCGACGTCGGCGGCGATGTCGGCGACCATCCCCGGCTGGATGCCGTGTGAGTCGTACAGCTCGATCAGCTCGTCGGTCGGAACCGGCTCCCCGCGGTCGGCGTACTCCTCGGCCAGCTGCTCGACGCGACGCCCCCCACGTTCGAGGGTCTCCCCGTACTTCTCGACCTCCGACCGCACGATGCTCCGGATCGTGTCGCGGTTCTCGTACCCCAGCCGGTCGGCCTGCATGTCGACGAGCTCGTCGAGGGGCACGTCGGCACCGATGTCATCCACCAAGCGCTTGGTGCGGCGCAGCACCATCCGCGCCAGATAGCCCGTGCCGACGTTCGACGGCACGATCCCGTCGCCGAACATGTACGCCAACACCCGGGAGTGGTCGGCGATCGCGTAGATGTCCTCCAGGGGCGCCACAAGCTCGGTGAGGCGCTCGGCGTCGACACCCAGCTCAGCGGCGATCCCGGCGCGCGCGTCCTCGATGTCGGCCACCTCGTCGATATCGAGGTTCCCCGCGTGCTTCGACGCACGGTGCACGAGTTCGGCCTCCTCGTCGGTGTGCTCGATGCCCGCCTGCTCTTTGAGGAAGTCGATGGTGTCGGGGTAGACCGCCTCGTAGACGGTCGGCGTGCCCTGGCTCATCCACGTCCAGCGCTCGACGCCGTAGCCGGTGTCCACGACGCGGCGGTCCATCTCCGCGTACGTGTGCCCGTCTTTCATCTCGTACTCGCCGTCCGGATCCCGTTCGAGGCTCATGAACACCAGCGTCGCCAACTCCAAGCCCCGATAGATGACCTCGAACGCCGCGCCGGCGTTCCCGCCGCCGACCCAGGGATCCTCGATGAACGTCACCTCGTCGAGGGACACCCCCACGTCCGCCAGCAACCCCTCGCAGTGCTCGACGGCCGTGTCCTTCCAGTACACCTCCCCGTCGTAGGCGTAGTCGGTGCCCTCGTCGGCGTTGAACGCGTGATGGCCCAGCATCTCGAACGCCATCGTGTGCCGCCCGGTCTTCCCCACGTTGTCGATGTCCTGCATCCGAATGCAGGGCTGGCTCACCACCAGCGGGTTCGCCGGTGGCGGTGACGCCCCGCTCGTGACGTGGGGCTGGAAGTCATAGATCGACGCCTGGGTCAACAGCACGTCGTCGCGCCACCGGTTCGCCGCCACCGGATACGGGTCGATGCTGTCGTGGCCCGCGCGCTCGAAGTACGACACCATCGCCGACCGCATCTCGGTCAGCGAGTACGACGCATCGAAGCCGGGGTTGTCGATGAACTGGTAGTCCTCGCAGGGCGGCTCACCGCACGTCTCGCGGTCGCCGTCGCGCGTCCAGAAGTGCGCGCCACACGACACGCATTCCCGGCGGTGAAACCCCTCCTCCTCGAAGTATTCGAGGCGGTAGGCAGATTCGAGGTCGCTCATTGGACGTAGGTGGCCGGCGAGCGAGTAAAACAGTTCCGGGAGCGCTACCGCACCCCACGCGCTACTCGCTCAGCCCAGCCAACTCGACGAACTCGTCGTAGGGCTTCGCGCCGGTGAACGACGTGGTGACGACGCCGTCGGCAGCCACCACGAACCCGGGCGTCGACTTGATCCCGGCGTTCTTCGCGGCGGTTTCGTCCTGGGAGACCTGCGCGCTCTGCGTGCGCTCGGCGGCCGCCGTCCGGACCGCCTCGGGGTCCTCGATGTCGGTCTCCGACGCCAGGTACGATTTGATGGTTTCGCCGGGATCGTCGGCGACCTGGTCGGGGTTGCTGTACACCCACTCGCGGAGCGCCCAGAACGCGTCCGCGTTTCGCTCGTAGGTCTCCTCGAAGGCGTGCACAGCGCCTGTCGCCCACGGCGCGACGAACGCCATGTTCCGGTAGACGTACGACAGCGACCCCGGCTCGATGAAGTTCGCGTTCAGCTTCGGGAACACGTCCGCCTCGAAGTCCTGGCAGTGCGGACACGACGGATCGGAGAACACCACCACCGTGGTGTCGGCCGACAGCGGGTCCGGGCCGAGCACGGGCTGGGCGTCCAGCCCCGCCGCCGCCGGGTGGTCGGCCAGCGACGCTGCGTCGCCGGTCGTCTCGGCGTCCGTGGAACTGGACGCCTGGCTGTCGCCGCCGCCGTCGTTCGAGAGACAGCCGGCAAGCGACAGGCTCGCCGCCGCTGCCGTCGCCGTGAGCACGCGCCGTCTGTGTGGCATGGCCTGCGTTTCGGTGTCGCCGGTCAAATACCCCGTGGAATCAAACCCCGCCCCCACTGCTAAGCCGCTGGCTCGCGTACCGACGGGCATGGGCCGCATGATCGACGGTGACTGGCGCACTGAGGCGGACATGAACGAACACAGCGACGACGGTGCCTTCGAGCGCGACACCACCAGCTTCCGGAACTGGGTCGGCGACGACGTACCCCCGGCGGCCGGGCGCTACCACCTCTACGTCTCCTACGCCTGCCCGTGGGCCCACCGCACGCTCCTCGTGCGCGCGCTCTTGGGCCTCGAAGACGCGATCTCGGTCAGCGTCGTCGACCCCGTGCGCTACGATCAGGGTTGGACGTTCGACCCGGAGAAACCCGGCTGCACGCCAGACCACGTCTTCGGCGGCACCCACCTCCGGGACGTCTACACCGAAGCTGACCCCGAATACACGGGCCGCGTCACGGTGCCCGTGCTGTACGACACGGACGCGGACACCATCGTGAACAACGAAAGCGAGGAAATCATGCGGATGCTGGACGTGGCCTTCGACGACCACGCCGCACGCGACGTGGACCTCTACCCCGAGGGCTACCGGGACGAGGTGGACCGCCTCATCGAGGACATCTACGACCCCATCAACAACGGCGTCTACCGCGCCGGCTTCGCGGACAGCCAGCGCGCGTACGACAACGCCGTCGACGACCTCTTCGAGGCGCTCGCGCACTACGACGACGTGCTCGCGGAGCAGCGCTACCTCGCCGGCGACGTGCTCACGGAGGCCGACGTGGCGATGTTCACGACCCTGTACCGCTTCGACGAGGTCTACCACACGCACTTCAAGTGCAACCGCTAGCGCATCAGCGACTACGACAACCTCTGGCCGTACCTTCGGGAGCTCTGCCAGCTCCCCGGCGTCGCGGACACCCTCTACATGGAGCACGTCAAGCAGCACTACTACCGCAGCCACGGCCACCTCAACCCCAAGCGCCTCGTCCCGACGGGCCCGAACCCGGCGTTCTTCGCGCCCCACGACCGCGACCAGTTGCCGGGCGGGCCGCCGGCGGACCTGCGCGGATAGCGTCTGAGACAGTACCCACAACCTACGCCGACACCACCTCTGACGATACTCGGTCCGCACAACGCAGCGGCAGAGACTCCGGACCGAACCCCGCTGTGTGGCCTGATGAGCCACGGGTGACGCGTGAACAACGATACACGGGTGGCTGTCGCTGTGAGCCGTCGTCAATCACCGATAGCGACGGCCGCCCTCCGAACAGCGCTGTTCGGCTGTCACCGACGACCGCTTGTAATCCACGTTCAGTATGGTAAAATAATTAACAGAGCTACCCAACGATCAACCTGAACAGGTAAACAAGATGGGTGTGATTGAGACAACATCGCTATCGAAATCGTACAGTAACACGACCGCAGTTGACGGTCTCGACCTGTCCGTAGAACAAGGCGAAGTGTTCGGATTCCTGGGCCCGAACGGCTCGGGCAAGTCGACAACGATCGATATCCTTCTGGGGTTCATTCAACGGACCTCAGGCACTGCCTCTGTGTTCGGACTTGACCCGGCCGAAGACGGCACATCAATCCGTCGCAACTGCGGTGTCGTTCCGGATGGGTTCGAAGTAATGCCCGGCTGGACCGGGAGAGACCACCTCGCGTTCGAGTTGGATGCCCGTGACGTGGACAGCGAGACGACACCGCTCCTTGACCGGGTTGGACTGCTCGAAGACGCTGACCGTCCCGCAACCGGGTACTCCCGCGGAATGACACAGCGTCTCCTGATCGCAATGGCGTGTGCAGGAGAGCCGGACGTCCTGTTGCTTGACGAACCGTCGACCGGGCTTGACCCGAATGGAGCACAGTTGCTCCAGGAGCTGGTCGAAGAGCAAACCGCACGCGGGGCGACAGTCTTCTTCTCCAGTCATCGCCTCGGACAGGTCGAGTCAGTCTGTGACCGTATCGGGATCCTCGCTGACGGGTCGCTTCTGACGGTCGACAGTATCGAATCGCTGCGCGAGACGCTCAGCGATGCAGCCCAACTGCGAGTTTCAGTTGACCACGTGCCGAACGAACTTGAACCATTACTGAATCACAATGCAGTCAATGGTGTCGAAGTCGACGGGTGCACGCTCCACATCGAGTGTTCAGTCGAACGCCAGCTGGCCGTACTGAAGCAGTTGGAACAGCTGGGTGTGAATCCACGCGAGTTCGAGACTGAGACCGCCTCGCTGCAGGACGTGTTTGCGGCCTACACAACGTCGGCAGCAGCCGAGAGTTAGGCGGGGATCCCTGCTGATTTCGGCGCTTCGCTACGCGATATCCGTTGTGTTGAACCAGCGGCACGCGATAAGTAACGGAACGATCCCCCATAGTGAAAGAACAACGAGCGAGAGCCATTCCGAGAGATACCATGGAACCGCGCCATCGAGCACTCTTGGAACGATCGTAACATTTGTAACAAATAGGTTAGTGACTTTCAGCTGTTCCATCACGCTGGTTCCCCAGCTGTGAGTGTTCGGGAGTCCGGCGATCCAGTTCGTGACAGCCAGATAGCTACGGATCGGCACGAGACGATCAAAGAACAGGGCGTTGGCTTGTATCGGCGGACCCATTATTCCCTCCCAAAAGAACAGCATGCCGAAGAACAGTGACACGAGGACTGAGACTGACCGGCGCCCGGTCTTCACGACGGCCGACACTGCTGTCGAAAGCGAGAGCCAGACGAGGAGGTACAGTGCTGTGAAACCGAGGAACACAACAGAGGCAAGAAGCGGTGGACGGCTGTTAACGACCGTCCACACCGCGAAGCCACCGAGAATCGCGATCGTGGTGAATGTCACGAGTGCTGCTGCTTCACCGAGAAACTTCTCAGCGATGTATCTGGACCGAGTGTAGGGGAGCTTCAACAGGAGCCGGATTCGACCACTGGCCCGGTCGCCAGCAACGATGTTGTAACCTAAAAATATCGCGGCAGACCCACCGATAATTCCCATGACCCATTGAAAGACGAGAATAGGATGTTCTGGGCCGGGGGTGTAGTTGCTTGTCTGTGCGAATATGAGTCCGTTCATCCTTGCGGTTCCGAAGCCAAAGACGAACAGACAGTACAGCCAGTATCGTGGGTTTTGGAGTTTCACTCTAAACTGCCGGCTTGCTAAGGGAAGGCGGGACGAGACGAAGCGGGATCGCGTCGGTTCCAACTTCGTATCATCTGATCTATCCATACTTAGTTAGATGGATTATAATAGTTGCAGAAAATCTTTTTTATCGCACTTTACTGCCACACGCTCATTTCGCAGGCGTTTGTTTTCGGTGTCGTAGTCAGTCCGTCACAACGCCCAGCTTCTTGCTTTTCTCGTTCCCCTCGATCACCGAGGACGTGGCTCTTTGCCCCGGCGAAACCGCTGACCTGACACCCGAAGACATCCACGAGGTTTCGCCAGCGGTCGCGGGCTACTCGTCGGCGTTCAGTGCGACGGACGCCAACAGCGCCTCCAGTTGCACGCGCTCGTTTGCGCCCTCCGCGATGCGGTAGTCGGCCTCCCCGAGGCGGTCCAGCAGCCGCACTGCGGCCGCCTCCTCGACATCGAACTCCCAGACCGAGCGGTGCACCTGGTCGATGATGTCGCCGCCCGCCAACCCCCGGTTCGTGAGGAGGTCGTCCAGCGTGGCTCGCGCGGCCGCGAAGTCGCCGCCCAGTGCCTCGGTCACCATCGTCTCGATCTCCTCGGGACGGGCGGTCGCGGTGATCGCGTAGACGGTCTCCTCGTTGACGCTGTCGCCGGTCGCCGAGGCCGCCTGGAGGGCGTTGATCGCGCGGCGCATGTCGCCGTCCGCGGCGTACACCAGCGCGTCGATGCCGTCGTCGGTGTGTTCCAGGCCCTCCGTCTCGGCGATCTCACGGAGGTGGGCGGCGACCGCGTCGTCGCCGAGCTGCGCGAACCGGAACACCGCACACCGGGACTGGATCGGGTCGATGATCTTCGAGGAGTAGTTACACGAGAGGATGAACCGGGTGTTGTTCGAGAACTGCTCCATCGTGCGGCGCAGCGCCGACTGGGCGTCGTCGGTGAGCGCGTCCGCCTCGTCCAGGAAGATGACGCGGTAGTTGTGGCCGCCGAACGACGACCGCGCGAAGTCCTTGATGCGGTCCCGGACCACGTCGATGCCGCGCTCGTCGCTGGCGTTCAACTCCAGGAAGTTGTCCTGCCAGTCGTCGCCGTAGAGTTCCTTGGCAATCGACACCGAGGACGCCGTTTTTCCGGTGCCCGCCGGCCCCGCAAACAGGAGGTGTGGGAGGTCGTCGCGGTCGACGTAGCTCTGCAGGCGCTCGGTGATGTCGGGGTGGCCAACCACGTCTTCGAGGCGTTCGGGCCGGTACTTCTCAACCCAGATCTCCTGGCGGCCGCCCGCGGCGTCGGTCATGCTCGCCACCACGAGCGTGTGGGACTTAAACGCCGCGAGACCCACCCATCCGGTTGCTGGCGCTGCGAACGCGCACCGTGGGTGTTGTCGCCCGGACAGCTCCGGCGCGACGGCAGCCACAGACAGCCCCACGCACGCGCTCACTGCCGACAGCGCGCGGCCCGGTGGGAACGTCACCACCGCAGCGTCCACCTGCTGGGCGTCGCCTGGGGGCAGTACCACGGCGACGAACCGCCGCGTGACGCCGCCCCGACCTGACGACCGCGGGGCTGAAGGCAGCCACAGCAGTACCGCCAGTATGCGCGTGACTCTGTCCGTGGTCGGCGGGGACACCCACGAGTTCACCGTCACCACGGCCGCCGACACCGAACCCGGGCCGCCGACGACGTACGCCGACCTGCTCGCCGACGTGGGGTTGAGCCCCCACGAGGTCGCAGTGATGGTTGACGGTTCGCCGGTCCCCGAAGACCACCCCGTGGACGCGGATTTCGTGCGCGTGCTTCGCCTCATCCAGGGTGGGTGAGGTGGCCGACCACACCACCACGCCCGTCGTCCGGACGGCGGGGCCACGCGACCACCTCGGCGTGATGCGGGTGCTCGACGGCGCGAACCTGGCTGTGGACGCCGCTACCGTTGCGAATCGCATCGAAGCGGGGACCGTCGTGGTCGCCGACCACGACAACCGCATCGTCGGCGCGCTCGTCGCCGTCCCCCGACACGAGACGGGCGCGCACGTCGAAGCGGTCGCTGTTCGGCGGCGTCGCCGTGGCCAGGGCATCGGCTCCCGGCTCGTCGGGGCGGCGACGACCCGCTGGCGTCCCCTCACGGCGAACTTCGACCCCGGCGTGAAGCCGTTCTACGACGGCCTGGGATTCGACTGCGAGCGCCGCGGCGAGCGCTATCGGGGCGTCCTCGGATAGCCCGGGCCACCGCCTCAGACGACGGGCGCGACGAGTTCGCGTCCGGCGTCCAGCAGCGCCGCGACGCGGGCGGCGCTGCCCGCCTCCGCGTACACCCGCATCTTCGGCTCGGTGCCCGACGGCCGAACCAGCAGCCACGACCCGTCCGCGAGCACGATCTTGAACCCGTCCGTGTCGTTGACGCTGTCGACGGCGACGCCCGCGACGCTGTCCGGGAGTGCGGTGCTGAGCCCGTCGAGCACCGCCTGTTTGCGGTCGTCCGGGCAGTCGACGCTCGTCTTGTCCTGGTGGATCTCGCCGTGGGCGTCCTCGATGGCGTCGATACGGTCGTCAAGCGCGGTTTCGCTCGCCGCCGCGGCGGCGAGCAGCCCCATCAGCACGCCGTCCTTCTGGCGGACGTGCCCGCGCATCGTGTAGCCGCCGGACTCCTCGCCGCCGAACAGGGCGTCGTGGTCGTCGACGGCCGCCGCCACCCACTTGAACCCGACCGGGACTTCGACCACCTCGCAGTCGTGGGCGGCGGCCACCGCGTCCACGTGGCCGGTCGTGGAGACGGTGCGGACCGCGGGACCGGTCCCGGACTCCAGCAGGTAGTCGTAGGCCAGCACGTAGAACCAGTTCCCGTCGAGCACGCCGCGCTCGGGCGTGACAGCCGCCACGCGGTCGGCGTCCCCGTCGTTGGCGATGCCGAGGTCGGCGTCGTGTTCGTCGACGGCGTCGGCGAGGCCGGCGAGGTGTTCGGGCGTCGGCTCCGGTGGGGTGCCGCCGAACGCGGCGTCCTGGGTGCAGCGCCGCCGGATCACGTCCGCGCCCGCCGCTTCCAGCGCGTCACCGGTGACGCCGCGGCCACTGCCGTGCATCGCGTCGTACACGACCGTCAGCCCGTCCAGCGACGCGTCCACGAGGCGGCGGCAGTGCGCGACGTGCGGGCCGGTGAAGTCCACCCGCCGGATCTCGCCGGTGGGGTCGCCAGCCGCCGGCGTCCCGAGGTTCGCCATGATCCCGTCGGTGTCGCTGGGGAGCGCGCCGGCCCCGTCAGCGGGAATGAACTTCACGCCGTTGTACTCGGGGGGGTTGTGCGAGGCCGTGATGACCACCGCCCCGGCCAGGTCGCGTTCGACGATGGCGTGTGAGACCGCGGGCGTCGGGCAGTCCCGCTCGGGCAGCACCACGTCGAAGCCGTTGGCCGCCAGCACGTCCGCGGCGTCCGCGGCGAACCCCGCGGACGTGTCGCGGGCGTCGTATCCGACGGCGACCGTGTCCCCCGCGCCGCCGTCGGCCGCGAGGTGGTCGGCAACCCCCTGTGCGACGATGCGCACGCGGTCGCTGGTGAACTCGGATAAGGGTGCACGCCAGCCGTCCGTGCCGAAACTGATGACCTCGTCCATGCCCGGTCGTCGCCGCGACTCGTCAAAGACCCTCCGGTTGCTGGTGTCCGTGGGGGATGGTCAGAACAGCGCCTCTTTTTGCGCCCGCGAGAGCTGCTTGATCCGGTACTCGCGGCGCATCGCCTCGGACTTCGAGTCGAACGATTCGGTGTGCCTGAGCGTCACCGGCGTGCGCCCCCGCGTGTACTTCGCGCCGTCGCCGGCGTTGTGCTCGGCGACCCGTCGCTGGACGTCGGTCGTGTAGCCGGTGTAGTAGGTGCCGTCACTGCATTCGATGACGTACACGTGATGCATGCGAGAACGAAACGGCGGGTTGGATACTGGACTTTCGGTCAGGCGTGGCGGCCCCGCTCGCGGGATACCTCAGCGATCCCCGCGTTCGCCGAGCAGTTCGGGCACGCGCGAACCTGTCCGTCTTCGCCCGCGAACACGCGAACGAAATCATCGGAAACGTGGCCGTCACAGTGAGTGCAACGAGGCATTGGGGTGCTGCCGACTTGGCGTCGGCATCCCAGTATAGTCCACACACGAATAAAATAGTTTCCCCAATCCCCAACATACTTTCCGAGAGTGTGAATCTCTGTTCGTTCGTACCTGCTGTCGAGTGGCCACGTTCGTTTCATGTGGAGCGGTGGTTGGTCACATGGAGTTCGCCACGTACACGCCGTAACCGGGCCGTTACGCGCCCGATTATGGGAAGCCTTATAAGCGGGGGAGTGAAAACCCAGCGTGTATGGCAGACCTCATCGTCAAGGCCGCTGTGAAGGAAGCACTCGACGACAAGAACGTTGCCTCCGACTTCTACGAGGCCCTCGACGAGGAAGTCGACGACCTCCTCGCCGACGCCGCGGAACGCGCCGAGGCCAACGGTCGCAAGACGGTGCAGCCCCGCGACCTGTAATTCGGCACTCGCTTCTCTCAGTTTTTCACACCGCACAGCCCCGCGTGCACCACCACCCCGCTTACGGGTCCCGCACGCGGACGCCGTCGTCGGTTCCCACGTAGACGGCGTCAGCCATCCCCACGAACAGCCCGTGCTCGACGACGCCCGGAACCGCCGACAGCGACGCCGCCACCGCCTCGGGGGTCTCGATGGCCCCGAAATCGCAGTCCACCACGAGGCTCCCGGCGTCCGTAACCACCGGCCCGTCCTTCCGCTCGGCGTCCCGCAGCGTCGCCGTCCCGCCCAGCGCCTCAACCCGATCGACGACCACCGGCCAGGCGTCAGGCACCACCGCCACCGGCACCGGCACGTCCACCACGTCGCTCTCCTTGGACGGATCGGCGACCACCACGAAGCGGTCGGCGCTGGCCGCCACGTATTTCTCGCGCGTGTGGGCCGCCCCGCCACCTTTCACCAGCACGCCGTCGGCCACCTGATCGGCGCCGTCGATCGCGACGTCCACCGACGCCGCCTCTAGACTCGTTACCGTCACCCCGGCGTCGACGGCGCGCCGTCGGGACTCGAACGACGTCGCTACCCCCGAGACGTCCGACGCTTCCGCACCCAGCGCGCGGATCGCGTGCGCCACCGTGCTCCCGGTTCCGAGCCCCACGACCGCCCCCTCGGTCACTTCCTCGGCCACCGCCGCCTCCCCGGCCCGCCGCTTTTGCTCGGCGCTCCCGCCAGCCTGTTTCATAGCACACGCTCGCACGCCACCACCTAAAAAGCCACCCGCACTCCCTACAGGCGCTCCAGGACCGCCTCCGAGTCGTGCGTGAGCCGCAGCGTCCGCGACCGCCCGCGCCCCGACCGCTGCTCGTACGCCGCGTCGATCACGCCGAGCTCGTCGAGTTTGTTCACGATCTCCGTGTACCGCGTATACCCCAGGTCGGTGCGGTCGTTGAACACGTCGTACACGTCGCCCGCCCGGTCGCCCTCCTGCTCGGCCACCGTCCGCACCAGCGCGCGCTCGTTGTCCGACAGCGCCGCCAGCGTCCGCGACAGATGCACGTGCTTCGCGTCCTCGTAGACGGCGTCGACGTCCTCCATCTCGACGGTCTTGCTCGCGCGGGACTCGGCGTGCAGCCCCGCTCGCCGCAACACGTCGATCCCCACCCGCAGATCGCCCGCCTCGTCGGTGCGCCCGCCCACGGCATCCAGCACCGGCTCCGCGACCGCGCCCTCCCGGAACCCGACCTCCACACGATCCCGCAGGATGTCCGTGATCTCCGCCCGGTCGTACGCCGAGAAATACGCCTCCTCGGGCCGAAACACCGACTGCACGCGCCCGTCCAAGGCCTCGATCACGTCCAACTCCAGGTCCGACGACACCACCACGACACCGACCTTCGCGCCCGGCTGGGTCTCGTGGGCCCGCAACAGCGAGTACAGCGTGTCACCGGCTTCGTCCTCGTAGAACAGGTAGTTCACGTCGTCCAAGGCCACCACCAACACCTCGTCGTCGTCGGCGATCCGCTCGGCCACCTGTCCGAACAGCTTCTTGAACGAGATCCCCGACGACGGCGGCTCGTAGTCGAAGATCTCCTCGAACACCCGCGAGAACACCGCGTACCGCGTGGAGTCGACCTGGCAGTTCACCCGCACCGTCTGCACCCCGGGCTGACCGCTGAGCTCGCCGAACAGCTTCTGGACGGCTGTCGTCTTCCCGGTGCCCGGCGGCCCGCGCGCAACCACGTTCAACGGCCGGGACCCACGCACGGCCGGCCGGAGCGCGTACTGCAGCGTCTGCAGCTGTGACTCCCGGTGTCGGAACACCTCCGGGACGTAATCGATCTCGAAGACGTGCTCGTCCCGGAACACGGTCTCACCCCACCCCAGCAGCCCCTCTTCGGGGTCCTCATCCATCACATCCACCACGCCCTGGCAGCCACTTAACGGTTCGCCACGGCCCGCCACCCGCTGGCAAACGCCCGCACACCCCGCGAACCCGGCGATCCGCTGACCGGGGTCAGAACTTCTCCAGCAGCCGCTCGTAGAACCCCTCACCCACCGCCCCGTCCGCCTCGGCCAGCTTCTCCACGATGAGCTCCGGCGTCGACCGCGCGAGATGGTCTTTCACCGGCGACCGCTCAACGACCAGTTCGCCGTCCTCCAATCCCGCCGCGTGGATGCCGTCGACGGTCACGCCGAACCCACACTGATCCCGGATTTCGCCCGCCAGATGGGAGACGAACACGCCCGACGCCCCCGCCTCGTGCAACGCCTCCAGGATCCCCGCGATGATCTTCGCCGACGCTCCCGGCTCCGTGATCGACTCCAACTCGTCGACGAGCACCAGCCGGCTGGCCGCGCTCTCCTCGCTCCCCTCATCGTCGGCCACGCGCTCGGTCAGGCTCGCGAAATCCCGCAGCGTCGCCTCGAACGCCCCCGCATCAAGCGTGCCCTGGGACTTCGCGTAGTAATGCAGCTCCGCGATCGCCGGCACGCGCGCCGCCTCGGCCGGAACCGGCAGCCCCATGTGCGCAAGCACCACCACCACCGCCACCAGATCGAGCGTGCTCGTTTTCCCCCCGGAGTTCACGCCCGACAACAACGCCACCCCGTCGACGCCGTACTCCACCGGCTCGGTCTCCGCGAAGGCAACGTCCAACAGCGGATTGCGCCCGCCTTCGATGCGGAACCCGCGGCCGCCGCGCTCGGCCAGCACGCAGTCGAAATCCGCCGCGAACCGCGCCACGGCAAGCGCCACGTCAACCTCCAGGGCGTCGTGGACCAGCGCCTCAGTCGGCGCTCGCAGATCCGCCAGCGTCGCCGCCAACTCCCGTTTGCGCTCGGCGGCCCGCCGATCCCTGGCCGCCGTCAGCGATTCGCGCACCCGCGCCATGGCGTCGTCGTCGCGCGCCACGGGGAACGTCGGCTCGTCGCCGAACACCCGCCGTGCCAGCTTCGCCGCCTCGCCCCGCAGCCCCAACTGCTCTTCGAGCGCGTCCCGGGCCGCCCCGACGGCGTCATCGTACTCGTCGGCGAGCTCTCTGCCCAGCAGGCTGTCCACCCCCGCGCCCCGCTCGACGAGGCTCAACAAGTCCGCCCCCTCGATGGTCACGTCCTGCTCCCCGATCGCCTCCCGGAGCCGGTCGTTGGCCACCGACTCGGCGTCGCTGACCGCCGCATCGAGGTCGTTCACCGCGCGCGTCAGCCGATCCAACTCGTCGTCGCCAGCCACCGACCCGTCGCCCTCCAGGTGCGCCAGCGCGCCGTCCAACGCGTCCAAATCCACGTCGGTGTCGATGCCGGCGGCCTCGTGCACGCTGACCGCCGCCCGGATGCGGTCCCGGTTCGCCGCGAAAAACGACAGCACGCGCTCGGGCACCACCTCCGCCGGGCGCTCCATGGCGTCGGGCTCCACGCGCACGTCCCCCTCGACCTCCACGCCCACGAACGCCTCATCGAGTGCCACCACCGTCGTGTACCCGCGCGCCAACTCCGCCAGGTCGCGGGCGTCCTCCACGATCTCCACGGACAGCTCCGGGAACGCCGCCGCCGCGTCGCTGTACGTCTCGGCGTCGGTCGTCGCCACGCAGCGCTCTCGCACGGACACGCCGGACGGCGCTGACAGCGGCTCCACGCCCGCCAACGCCTCCAGAACGTCGTCGCGTGGCGTCCGCTGCATGGCATCGGCGACGAACGCGTTGACCTCCGCGATCCGCGAGTCGGCCGCGCTCGGATAGAACGTCCGCAGCCGCTGGCGCGCGTACTCGGTGACGGCACGCTCCTGGAGCAACCCGAGCACCCGCTCGTGGATCTCCGCGGCCCGATCGGTCGCCAGAAACCCGCCGGGGTCGTCGTGGCGCACCCGGATCGCGTTGCGCACGATCCGGGCCGCCCGCCCCTCGCTCACGCCGGGCGCGCCGGCCACCGCCGCCACGTCCCCGCGCTCCAGCGCGCCCTCCGGGTCGTCGAGGCTCCCGAGCGCGTCGGCGGTCTTCGCGCCCACACCTGGGATCGCCTGCAGGTCCATCGGGAGAGGTGTGCGCACCCGCACGCAAAGAGCTTTCGCGGTCCCCCTAGTTTCCGGTCCACCGCAACAACGCAAGCGTCCCCTCGAACAGCACGACCATCGTGATCGCCACGATCACCGGCACGATCCCGGTCGGGTCGATGGCGCTGAACGTGAACGCGATCCCCGCGAAAGCCCCCCAGAACAGCAGCCGCCGGCTCTCCAACCACTCCCGGGTCGTGACCCCGAGCATGATCGCGAGCATGATGAACAGCGGGATCTGGAAGACGACCGCCAGATACCCCATCACGAGCAACAACAGATTGAACGTGGTGCCGAGCGCGAACGCGACGTCGGCCGTGGGTTCGGTGTAGCTCTGGAAATACCCCATCGTGTACGGGAGCACGATGAAAAACGCGAACAACACGCCAACCACGGACAACACCAGGCTGGTCGGCACCGACGCCAGATAATACCGCCGCTCGTTCCTGTACAACCCCGGCCGCATGAACACGTACGACTCGTAGACGAACGCCGGCAGCGCCACCACGAGGCCCGCCAGGCTCGCCACCTTGACCTGGGTGATGATGAGCTCCAAGGGCTGATACACCCGCGGATCGATCGCTTCGCCGCCCGGCAGCACGTAGTTCCACATCCACGTGATGAGTGGTTTCGTCACCGGGAACACGACGATGCTCACCAGCGCCGCGATGGCGACAACGATCCCCAAACGGGTCACCATCTCCTCGATGTGCTCGCCCAGCGGTGCCTCCTCGTCGGACTCCGGCGCGTCCATCCCGATGCCGCCACCGGCGGCGTCGGGATCGCTGCTCGCGCCCGCCGCCACGCCGCCCGGCGTCGGCTGCGTGGCCGCCGTTGGACCGCCGGCTTCGTGGTCTCGCGGCGTGGCCGTCTGGTGGCGGTCCTCCGGGAGCAACTCCGGCTCGGACGCCTCCGCCGAGGGCTGCTCGTCGTCGTCGACGCGCGTGAACTCACCCCCCTCAGACTCGCCGCCACCGACGCGACGCACGGCGGACTGCAGGCCGTCCCACGGCGGGCCCTCGGAGGCGGCGTCGTGGCGGCCGTCTGAGTCCTCAGCCATTCGTCCGATCCTTCGCGGCCGCGCCGTTATAGGCTTTCTTTTACCGTCCGACAAGAAGATTGATAACTCCGAGCGGGCTATCGCGTAGCAATGAGTGGCTCCGGCTCGGATCTCGTCAGCCCGGGCACCGCCCGCGCAATCGACTCCGGCCGAGAATCCATTGGCGTCCTGCTTTCGACGGCTCAGGACCGCCTGCAACACGTCTTCATCGCGTTCGTCGTCGGGCTGCTGGCCGGCATCTTCGTGATGCGGCTGTTCATCTGGCCCACCCTGGAGGCCGATCTGCTGCCAGCCAACGCCGAAGTCATCGCCCAGACGCCCTTCGAGGTCATCCTCATGCAGGTGAAAATCGGGCTGTTCGCCGGCGTTTTGGCGGCGCTCCCGGTGTTGGCGTACCACGCCAAACGCCCCCTCCAGGACCGCGACATCGTCCCGCCGATCAGCGTCACGCGCTGGCAGCTCGGCGGCGTGCTCGTGATCGCCGCCGGCCTGGCCGCGCTGGGCGTGCTCTACGCGTACTTCGCGTTCTTCCCGCTGATGTTCCAGTTCCTCGCCGGGAACGCCGACACGGTCGGCCTCTCGCCGAAATACTCCATCGTCAAGTGGACCGAGTTCATCCTGTTCCTGTCGCTGTCCTTCTCGCTTGCCGCACAGCTCCCGCTGTTGATGTCCGGGCTGTCGTACTCGGGCATCGTCGCCTACGAGACGTTCCGCGACAAGTGGCGGTACGCGATCGTCGCCATCGCGACCTTCGGCGCGCTGTTCTCCCCCCCGGACCCGTTCACGCAGATCCTCTGGGCCACCCCACTGGTGTTGCTGTACGGGCTCAGCCTCTACGTCTCGAAGATCGTCGTGACGGTCAAACGCGGCCGCGACGACATCGACGTGCGGGGTGTGTTCCGCGCCGCCTGGAACCGCATCCTCGGGGTCGTCGTCCTCGGGTTCGGGGCGGGATACGCAGTCGAACAGTACAACGGCATCCAGCTGTTCAACGACGGGCTGGCGGCGCTCGGGTCCGGGGTCCGCGTCCCGACCGTCGAGCGCGCACTCGGCGTCCCGACCGACACCGCCGTGCTCGTGCTCGGCGCCGCGTTCGCGGCGCTTGCGGTGCTCGCGGCGACGCTGTACTACCTCTACGTCGCCGTCGACCGCGCGGCCGCCCGCAACGGCCCCCGCAGTCGCCGGCCCGACCCCGCCGACATCGACCTGAACGCTCTCGACGCCGCCGGCATCGAGGCCGCCCCCCCGGAAGCGTTCGCCGCACTCAGCGAGGACGAAGCGCTCGCAACGGCCTCCCAAGCCATGGACGACGGCGACGACCGGAAAGCCGAACTCGTCCTCGACCGCTTCGACGCCGCCGCTGCCGACGACGACGACACGGGGTCCGAGGCCGACAACCCCGACGCGGAGTCGTCAGCCACCATGCAGCGCACGGCCGCCGGCATGATGGACGCCTTCACCGAGGACGACACCACCGAGGACGACATCGGCGGCTACTACCACGACCTCCGGTTCATCTTCGACAGCCTCCGGTCGCGGGCGTTCCGCATCGTCGGCGGGTTCATGCTCGTCATGGTCGGCGTGTTCGGCTGGCTGTACTACGGCGGCCTGGCAACCCTGCGCTACGACTTCATCACGCGCATCCCCCAGGAGATCCAACCCGACGCCAACTCCTGGCCGATCACGCTGCACCCCGTCGAGGCGCTGGTGTTCCAAGTGAAGCTCTCGGTCGTGATCGCCGCCGTCGCCGTGGTGCCGCTGCTCGTCTACTACCTGTGGCCGTCGCTCTCCGAGCGCGGCCTGGTGACCGGCGACCGCAGCACCATCCTTGCTTGGGGTGGCAGCCTCGCGGTCACCCTCGTCGGCGGCAGCTACCTCGGGTACGCCTACATCGCGCCCGCAGTCATCTCGTTTCTCGTCGGCGACGCGCTGCAGGCGGGCATGGTCATCAGCTACACCATCGGCACGTTCGCCTGGCTGGTCTTCCTGTTGACCGTCGGGATCGGCCTGCTCGCCAGCATCCCGGTGACGATGGTGCTGTTCAACCACGGGAACATTGTCTCGTTCGACACCATGCGGCGGCGCTGGCGGGTGCCCGTGCTCGCCACGTTCTTCTTCGCCGCGCTGGCGACGCCGGACAGCCTCTACACGATGTTCATCGTGGCCCTTCCGGTGGCCACGATGTACGGCCTCGGGCTCGCCATCCTCTACGCCCTCACGCTGGGCGGTCGACGCGGCGGCGACTCGCGGTCCACACCGACGTAACCCGACGGCCGAGCGGCCACCCAACCCGCGCAGCTTATACTCGACGGCTCGCATCCGTTAGTATGCCCAAGATCAGCGTTGAGATGCCCCAGGAGCTGTTGGACGATCTCGACGAGCACGTCGGCGACGACGGCAAGTTCGTGAACCGGAGCGACGCCGTCCGCGCGTCCATCCGGAAAACCCTCGACGTGCTCGACGACATCGACGCGCGCCACGGCCGCCTCCAGGACGCCGCCACAGCCGATGACGCGTAACGACACCCCCGTGACCCAGGTCGCGCTCATCGGGCTGTTCGTGACCGCGCTGGTCACCGCCCAGCTGACGGCGTCGAAACTCCTGTTGTTCGAGCTGCCGGTGTCGCTGCCCGTCACCGGCGCAGCGCTCGTGCTCCCGGGGGCGGCGCTGGCGTACGCCGTGACGTTCTTCGCGTCGGACTGCTACGCCGAGCTGTACGGCCGGCGGGACGCACAGGTGATGGTGAACGTCGGGTTCGTGATGAACCTCGTGTTGCTCGCGTTGGTGTACAGCACCGTTCGCGCGCCCATCGCGCCGTTCTCCGGAGTCGGCCAGGACGCCTTCGCGACGGTCCTGTTGTCCGCGGGGAACATCGTGGCTGGGTCGCTGCTGGCGTACGTCGTCAGCCAGAACTGGGACGTGATCGCGTTCCACGCCATCCGCGACCGCACCGGCGCCAGCCACCTCTGGCTGCGCAACATCGGCTCCACGGCGACCAGCCAGATCATCGACACCGTGATCTTCGTGACCGTCGCGTTCTGGGCGGCACCGGTGCTGTTGGGCGTGGGTCAACCCAGAACCCCCGCACAGCTGCTCGCGTTGATCGTCGGCCAGTACCTCCTGAAACTCGCCATCGCCGTCGGCGACACGCCGTTCGTCTACGCCGTCGTGGCCGCGGCCCGCTCGCGCGGGCTCGGCGCGCCGGCACCCGCAGCCGACTGACCCGGCGGTTACGCGCCGTCGCGGCGCTCGGCGAACCCGTAGTTCGGCTTCAGGTCGGTCACCGTCACGTCCACGGTGTCGCCCTCGGCGGCGTCATCCACGAACAGAGTGTACCCCTCGATGCGCGCGATCCCGTCGCCCTCGTCGCCCGTGTCGACGATCTCGAC
The DNA here is from genome assembly GCF_049705385.1 of Halobacterium sp. MBLA0001. NCBI lineage: Archaea > Methanobacteriati > Methanobacteriota > Halobacteria > Halobacteriales > Halobacteriaceae > Halobacterium > Halobacterium sp. MBLA0001. Next base: position 369,835 of record NZ_JBNAMQ010000007.1, on the reverse strand, counting down.
GGTGTGCTCGTCGCCCTCCGCGATGGGAGCCACGATGTGGTTTTTGCCCACCACGTACAGCTCGGAGGAGGCGTCCCGGGAGGCGTCCGGGCTGTGCGTCGCGACGAACGCGAACTCGTCCTCGATGTCCGCCAGCAAGTCCTGGAAGTCCCGGCCGTCGAACACCTTCACGACGAAGTGGCCACCCGCGTCCAGCAGCTCGCGCGCCGTCTCCAGGGCCTGGCGGGCGAGGTGCACGGACCGCGCGTGGTCGAGGTCGTACTCACCGGTCATGTCCGGGGCCATGTCCGACACCACGACGTCGGCGCTGCCGTTGGCGGCGTCCCGGACGCGCTGTCTGGTTTCGTCCTCGGTCATGTCCCCGCGCACCGTCTCCAGGCCGGCGTCCGTCTCGAACTGCGTGATGCTCTGGAAGTCGACGCCGACGACCTTCCCGCGTGCCCCGGCGCGCTCGGCGGCCACCTGCAGCCAGCCCCCGGGTGCCGCGCCCAGGTCCACGACTGATGCGCCCCCGAACAGCACGTCGAATCGGTCGTCGAGCTGTTGGAGCTTGTAGGCCGCCCGCGACCGGTAGCCTTCCTGCTTGGACTTGTTGTAGTAGTGGTCCTTCCGGTTCCCCATGGTGTCGACAGCGAGGGCACCGGAACGGATAGTTTCGTCGTTCGCCGGTGTCAGCCCGTCCACTCACGGACCAGCAGCCCGTCTCGGTGGGTGTGTCCCGTTCCATCCGCGTCCTCGGTGACAGCGTCGCAGCCGGGTACGGCACCGACGACAGCCCCGCGTGGCCCCACCGGATCGCCGACGCCCTAGGGGAATCGGTGTCCGTGACCGTCCGTGGCGGCGTCGGCACGACGCTCACCGACCACGCAGCCGACACCGCCACAGCCGGCGACTCGGGCGAGGTGACCGTCCTCGTTCACGCCGGCCACAACGACGCACAGGTGGGCGGCGACGGCGACCCGCGCGTCTCCGCCGACGCGTTCCGGGCGGCGGCCGCCCGCCTCGACGCCGCCCTCAGTGCCGCCGACCGGGTCACCAGCCACGCCTTCGTCGGGTTGCTCCCGCTGCTCGACGTCGCGGGCGGCGTCGGCTTCAGCGCCGCCCAGCCCCAGCGCGCGCTGGCGTTCGACGACGCGCTGGCGGCCGCTGTCGACACCCATCTCCCGGTCGCCCGCCCGATCGACGCGTGGCGCGACCGCACCCGCGACGGCGTCCACCCGACGCCCACGGGCCACCAGGCGGTCGCCTCGACCGTTGCGGACTGGCTGGCCGGCGAGCCGTGATCCGCTCAGTCGCCGGCGCGAGCGGCCAGTGCGGCGGTCGTGTCGGCGGCGCGCAGGTCCGCGATCGTGCAGTACCACGCCCCCCGGACGCCGGTTCCATCGGCCACCACCGGGTCCGCCAGCGCCACGAGGTCGCCGAGCTCCAGGACGGTCACCCGGTCGGTGTCCGCGAACGGCTCAACGGTCGCCGCCCAGTCACCCGCCTTCATCGGCCCGGGGCCGCCGCGCGTCTGCTCGACGCGGTCCACCACGGGCGCGACGTGCGTCACCGCCGACACCGGTGCCGGCCGATAGATCGCGAGGTGGTCGTAGGCCGCCGTCGCGCGGCTGTACCCCGCGGGAATCGGGTACAGGCCGCGTCCCTGGCAGCGCTCGAACGTCGCCGGCCGCACCGCCACCACACAAACCCTGTCGTCGGGCTGCATCCTTTCCCGTTCGGCCGCCCGCTACTTGTGGTGGTGGGGTCGACGGGAACGCTTGAGTCACTGGCGCTCCTGGGTCGGATATGCGCACCACCGACGGCGGCTTCCGCGCCGAGGCGGTCACCGCGCTGGCGGCCCGTGACTACCACCACGCCAGCGATGCGTACGCTCGCGCGGGCTGGCGGGTGCTGTCAGCGCCCCGCAACGACCCCGACGTTGCACCGTTCGACCCCGGAGAGAAAGGATGGGTTGGCTCGGGGCTGGCGCACCTCGCAGCCAGCACCGCGGCCGCCCGGGTTGCCGGCACGCCCGCCCGGGCGACCGACCGCGCCGTCCACGGCGTCGCGGCCGCCCGCGACCTCCGGCGCGCGTACGCCGACACCCATCCCGCGCGGGCGGCGTGCTTCGACGAGTTCATCGCTGACTTCCACGCGCTCGGCGGCCTGGACGGCGTCGGCGACGCCTACGAGGACGCCGCCGCCGCCCACCGCGAGGCCGCCGGATCGGTTGCGTCCCCGCAAGCGCTCGCGACGACGCCGCTGTTCGAGGCCGCAGCCGTCCCCGTCAAGCAGCTCGCCCGCGGGCAGGCCGACGGCGAGATCGCGGTGTCCTGGGACGACCTCCACGGCGGGGACCCCGGCGACCCGGAGGCGTTTCTCGCACACCGCGCGACGTACAAACGCCAGCGCCTCCCCGGGCTCGTCGAGGCGGCGGTCGACGACGGCCACCTCGCCGCGCCACGGGGGACAACCGAGTACGCCACCGACCACCACGAGTGTCCGGCGTGTGGCTCCCGCCACGTCAACTGGGTCGCCGACAGCACCCTCTGTCTGGTGTGCTCGCGGCCCACCGAGCCCACCAACGAGTAGCCGCTCACCCGAGGAACTGTCGCTCACGCGCCCCCCGCCGGATCGCCGACCGCAGGGCGTCGTCGTCGCCGCGCTGGAGGGCGTCGATGGCGTCGTCGGTGGCGGCGCGGTGCTCGCTGTTCGGGGTGACGTCCACGCGCTCGACGGCGGCCGCCAGCGTGTCGTCGTCGAGGTCGAGCACGTCCGTACACCGTGGGTTGAAATACCGCGCGGCGTCCGCGAGGTGGTCGAAGTACGCCGGGAACGCCTCGCGCACGAACGCCGCGTCGTCGTCGGTGAGCGCGTGCGCGCCCAGCAGCGTCGGCGGGCAGCCCACCGCGTACAGCGACGCCGTGTAGCCGATGGCCCGCGGGAGCGCGTTCTCCCCGACCTCGCGGGCGTAGCCGAACAGCCCGACGTGGAGCTTGCGGGCGCGCCGGTCGGGCACGTACGACGACAGCCGGTTGACCGTCCCCGCGATGGCGTCCACCTGGTCGGCGTACGCGTCCGCGGTCCGGTCGATGACGGCCAGCGCGCGCGCCTCGTCGATGGGGAACGGGGGCGCACCCAGGTCCGCGTCACGGAGCGTGGCGACCCCGTCGCGGACCGTCTCCACGGGATAGTCGTATTTGAACGCCGACTGCACGGTGAACGTCTCCACCTCGCTGTAGGCGTCGGCGGTCGCGGCCGCGCGCTCGGGGGTGAGGTTCCCGCGGAACGGCGCCGACCCCGCGCCCAGGATCGGGTGGACGTCGACGCCGGTGGCTTCGCTCATCTCGTAGAGGCGCTGCAGAGCGACCTTGTTGATGAGGTCGGCGGCCAGACAGCCGTAGTTCAACGCGGGGTCCGAGCGCGCGAGAAACACCCGGACGGCGTCCTGGTCGTGGGCGGTCGCGTACTCGCGGACGATGTCGTCGGCCGCCAGCATCGCCTCCCGCTCCTCGATCAACGGGATGACCGTGATCGACGCCGGATCGAACTCCCCCACCCACTCCTCGACCGTTCTGCCGTCCCAGACCGCCTCGTCGGCCTTCCCGGTCACGAACCGCTCGTAATACTCGTGGACGGCGTTGAGCTGGTCGGCGTCGGTCACCATCGGCACGATGACCTCGAAGATCGGCGCGGTCGTCTCCAGCCCGTACTCGCCGGCGAAGCGCCGCGCGGCGTCGAACGACCGCGGGATGCTCTCCAGGATCTCCAGCAGGATCTTCGCCTCGGACCCCTCCACGTCGGGGTTCGGGCCGCGAACGGTCAGCCGCACGTCCGTCCCCAACTGGTGGTCCGCGAAGAACTCGTCGTACCGCGAGAGCAGCTTCTTGACGGCGTACTCGTCGCCCTCCTTGCCCTCGAAGTCCCACATCTGTTCGTCGCAGCCCAGATGCGAGTACACGTAGTAGGCCTCCTGTATTTCGTCCTCGCCCTCGATCACGTCGCCGGCGGTGAAGAACGGGAGTGTGGCGTTGTCCGGATGTTGCGTGCTCATCAGTCGCGGCACGTCGACCATGCGACGTGGTACGTGACCGCACCCCAAAAAACCGGCCGGCAATTCAGCTGTGTTCACGCCCGCTCACAGCAACCGAAACCAGTTTCCACCTCGTTGCCGTCGCCGCCGACACGCGTGCTCACCCACCACCGGACGCCCACGCCGCCGGTCGCCACCGCCCCTCCAACCGCAGCCGCTAGGACACCCCTGCGGGGGAGTCCGTGATGGGGGCGGCGTCTGCTCTTGTCGGCTCCACGCCCGGCCACGTCGCGGTCGTCGTTGTCGCCACCCTGCTGATCTGGGCCGGCAGCTCGTGGCTCGAAGCCGCCGCCGAACAGCTGTCGGCGCATTACGGACTGCCCGCCGTCGTGCAGGGGTCGATCGTCGTCGCCATCGGCTCCAGCTTCCCGGAGCTGCTGAGCGTGCTCGTCACCGCCCTCGACGGCTCGTTCGGACTGGGTGTCGGCGCCATCGTTGGGTCGGCGATCTTCAACATCCTCGTGGTGCCCGGGCTGGCCGGCATCACCACCACCCAGCCGCTGGACGCCACCCGGACGGTCGTCTACAAGGAAGCCCAGTTCTACATGCTGGCGGTTTCCACGCTGCTGCTCACGTTCGCGCTGGCAGTCATCTACGCCCCCATCCCGGGTGGTGGCCCGCTCGACGGCGCTGTCACGCGCCCGCTGGCGCTCGTCCCGCTGCTCCTCTACGGGCTGTACCTGTTCATCCAGTGGCAGGACGTGGGCGACCACGACCCCACCACGGACACCACTGACGTGGACGTGCCCCGGGCATGGGCGCGCCTCGCGGCCGGGCTGGCCGCCATCTCGGTGGCCGTCGAACTGCTTGTCGGCGCGGTCACGGGACTGGCAGCCACGTTCGACATCCCGTCGTTTCTCGCCGGCGTGACCATTCTGGCCGCCGCCACCAGCCTCCCGGACGCGCTGGTGAGCGTTCGGGCCGCGCGCAGCGGCCACGGCGTCACCAGCCTCGGGAACGTCCTCGGGTCGAACACGTTCGATCTCCTGGTTGCGATCCCGATCGGCGTCCTCATCGCCGGGCGCGCCCCCGTGTCGTTCGCCGTCGCAGCCCCCCTGATGGGTGTGCTCACGCTCGCCACTGTCCTGCTGTTCACCGTGCTCCGCACGGGGCTGTCGCTCACCGACGCCGAGTCGTACGCCCTCCTCGTTGCATACCTCGGCTTCGTGGCCTGGATCATCGGGGAAACACTCGGGGTCGTCGGGCTGATTCGGGTGTGATCGCCGCCAATGCCAGCGCCCACGCGCGCGCCCGTAGCGGGGGCTTTTTACGGGCGGCTTGCGTAGCCGTCTGCAATAATGTTCAAGGCGATAGTAAGCGCCGACACGCTCCAGGAGACACTCGACTCCGTGAGCGTGCTGGTGGACGAGTGCAAGATCCACCTCGACGACGACACCCTCTCCATTCGCGCAGTCGACCCCGCCAGCGTCGGCATGGTCGACCTCGATCTCGCCGCCACTGCGTTCGAATCCTATGAAGCCGACGGCGGCCTCATCGGCGTCAATCTCTCCCGGCTGGAGGACATCGCGGGCATGGCCGACGCCGGCCAGCTCATCCAACTGGAACTCGACGAGGAAACCCGCAAGCTCCACATCCAGATCGACGGCCTCGAATACACGCTTGCGCTCATCGACCCCGACTCGATCCGCCAGGAACCGGACATCCCGGACCTCGATCTGCCCGCGCACGTCGCCATCGAAGGCCGCGACATCGACCGCGCGGTCACCGCCGCCGACATGGTCTCCGACCACATCGCGCTCGGCGTCGACACCGGCGACGACCTGTTCTACGTCAACGCCGAAGGCGACACCGACGACGTCCACCTCGAACTCGCGCCCGACCAACTCATCGACCTCGACGCCGGCGACGCCCACAGCCTGTTCAGCCTCGACTACCTCAAGGACATGAACAAGGCCATCCCGACGACCGCGGAGGTCGAACTCGAACTCGGCGACGAGTTCCCCATCAAGCTGCACTTCGACATCGCCGACGCACAAGGCCACGTCACGTACATGCTGGCCCCGCGCATCCAGTCCAACTGACGCCACCGCCCGCTCCGTTTCTGATCGCGTCCGGACCCGTCCAGCCGCCGGCTCGTGCCCTCCGAGCGGTCACCGGGCCAGGACTGTCTCGCCGGCCCGCACCGTCTGCCCGGACTCCACGACGACGTCCCCGCGGTCGTACGCCGGTGGAAGCACCACGTCGGCGCGACTCCCGAACGAGATGTGGCCGAGGCGGTCGCCACGCGCGAGGTCCTCACCCGCCTCGACGTAGGGATGGATGCGTCGGGCGAACGCGCCCGCGATGAGCACCACCGTCCACTCCGCCGTCTCGATGCGGACGCGCTCGTTGTGCGCGGACTCCTTGCTGAACGCGGGCCGGTGGCCGCCCGGCTCGTGGACGACGCTCTCGACGCGCCCCGCCACCGGCACGCGGTTCACGTGGACGTTGTGTACGTTCATGAACACGCCCACACGAACCCGTCCGTCGTCGCGCGTTCGGATCACCGACACCGTGCCGTCGGCGGGCACAACCACGCCCGCGCCGTTCGGGCTGCGGTCGGGGTCGCGATGGAACCACACCACGAACGCGGCCAGCGCGACGCCGACGACGCCCCACGGCGACGACGCCGCGAGCGCCGCCACACCGACGACTGCGGGCGGCAGGGCGTACTTCCACGTCCAGGGGCCGCGCGCAAGCACACTCGACGCGTCGGGGGCAAGGCGTGTGAGCGTGTCGGTCCAAGCCGGGGTGCTTATCGGCGTCCGCTCGCAAACACGGGCCAGCATGAACGCCCGCCACGCCCGCTATCCCTTCCTGGGGGACGCCCGCGACGCCGTCGAGGAAGCTGGCGTGGACCTCGCTCGCGTCGTTACCGAGGACGACGCCGTCGTCGAGCGCGCCCGCGAGCGCGTCGTCAGCGCGCTCACGGACGGCACGATCGGCGAGCCGGCCGCCACGGTCAGCACCCGCGTCGAAGTGCTGTCCTATCCGGTCGCCCGCGTGCTGGTGTCCATCGTTGACGAATCCGTGCTCGTGCGCAAGTACGCCACGGCCGAAGCCGACGCGGCCTACGACCGGTTCACCGCCGACGAGTCCACCGACACCGACCTGAAAAGCGTCTCCGACACCACACGCGTCTCCCGTGACACGCTCCTCAGTGAGTTCGATCTCAGGGCACACGTTCACGCCACACCGGACGCCCACACGGTGGACGTGCCGACGTACCTGTTGCTCGCGTCATCGCTTCGCGACGACGACTGGCGGCTGGTCAACCGCGCGCTCGACGACGGTCGCGTGCCGGTCACCGACGCCGAGCTCGACACCCTCATCCGGGAAGCCATCCGCGAACGCGTCGCGGACGGCCTGCCCCTCTCGGTCCCCGACCAGATCGCCGACGCCCTCGACGAGCCGGTGGCCGCCATCCAGGACGCCCTCGCGGACCTGGATCTCACCCGCGAGATCGACACCGTCGTGCCGGAGCTGTTCCCGCCGTGCATGAAACACCTCCTCGACCAGGTGCAACGCGGCGACCACCTCCCACACCACGCCCGCTTTGCCATCACGTCGTTCCTCTCGAACGTCGGGCTGTCGACGGACGAGATCGTGGACATCTACGAGGTCAATCCGGGGTTCGGCGAGGAGATGACGCGCTACCAGACCGACCACATTCAGGGCGACTCAAGCCCCACCGAGTACACCGCGCCGTCGTGCGCGACGATGAAAGCCTACGGGAACTGCGTGAACCCCGACGACCTCTGTGACGCCATCAACCATCCGCTGTCCTACTACGAGGTGAAACTTGACGACGGCGACGACGACCTCGCCGACTGGCGGGACCGCGAGGACGACGACAGCCCCGATTAGCCCTGCTTGCCCGACATCCAGTAGCCGATCCCCGCCATCAACAGGATGAAAATGACTATCGCAGCGACCACTGCGTACCCGGACGTGGCTCCGAACCCGCCGGCTCCCACCGACACTGCGGCGACGAGCACAGCGATGAAAACAAGCACCGCGAGGACGGCGATGCCGGCCTCCACGCGGGCGTCGAGCGCGTCTGACATGGCTTGCGATTCCACGGGCCACTGGAAAAGCGCTTCGAAGCAGCCGACGCCCGACCGAGGACGCTAGTAGTCGTCGAGGCCGGTCCGCTCGGGGCCGCCGGCGAGCGTCTCCAACTCGGTGCCGTCGGCCAGCGCGGTCTGCTTTTTGACGCGGTAGCTCCCCGCGTCGGTGGTGTGGAGGTCCGCCGGGTGGAAGAAATACCAGTCCTCCCGGTCGAAGCGCGCGCCGATGCGTGGCTTCGCGCCGAAGTTCCGCGCGAAGTACACCAGTGACTCCACCTCCTCGCCGTCCAGGTAGATGGGGTCGCCCGCCGAGGATTTCGCCTCGATGGCGTAGAACTCCTCGCCGTTGCCCGCCAGCACGTCGGGGAGGTCGCGCTTGGTCGCCGCCCCCGACGCCGGCGCGCGCATCACGGCGAACCCCGTCTCGTCGAGCGCGTTCACGAGCTCGCGCTCGCGCCGGTTGCCCTTGGCGTTGGAGTTAGCCATGGTGGATGCCCCCGTGCACGCCAGCGCCCTGCGTCGCGATCATGCGCCACGGTAGGCCGCCGGCCGGTTAGTGCGTTGTGCCACAGTCCGGTGGCGCTGCCGGCTTACGTGCCGTGCTGCCAGGAGTCCATGTACTCCGCCTGATCGTCGGTGAGGGCGTCGTACTCGACGCCCTCGGCCGCCAGCTTGATCTCCGCGATCTCGATGTCTAGCTCGTCGGGCACGTTGTGGACGCCGGCCGCGTACTCCTCGCGGTTCGCCACGAGTTCGCGCACGCAGACCGCCTGCACGCCGAAGCTCTGATCCATCACGCCGACGGGGTGGCCCAACCCGATGGGCGACGCGAGGTTGACCAGGCGGCCCTCCGCCAGCACGTTCAGGCGGCGGCCGTCGGCCAGCTCGTACTCGCGGACGCCCTCGCGGGCCTCGCGCTCGGAGACGGCGAGCTCCGAGAGGTGATCGAGGTTGACCTCCACGTCGAAGTGGCCGGCGTTGGCCAGCACCACGCCGTCGTCCATGCGCTCGAAGTGCGCTCGCGTGATGACGTTCTTGTTCCCGGTCGTGGTGAGGAACACGTCACCGACCTCGGCCGCCTCGGCCATCGGCATCACGTCGTAGCCCTCCATGTGCGCCTCCAGGGCGCGCCGCGGCTCGACCTCGGTCACGATGACGTTCGCGTTCTGGCCGGCGGCCTTCTTCGCGACGCCGCGGCCGCAGTCCCCGTAGCCCGCGACGACGACGTCCTTGCCCGCCCACGAGAGGTTCGTGGTCATGGCGATGTTCGCCAGCGCGGACTCCCCGGTGCCGTGGACGTTGTCGAACAGCCGCTTCATCGGGGTGTCGTTCACCGCGAACACGGGATACTCCAGGGCGTCGTCGTCGTCCATCGCGCGCAGCCGGTGGACGCCCGTGGTGGTCTCCTCGGTGCCGCCGATGATGGTGTCGATGAGCTCGGGGTGGTCCTCGTGTACGCGGAACACGAGGTCGCCGCCGTCGTCGACCGTGACCGTCGGCTCGTGGGCCAGCACGGCGTCGATGGCGTCGTAGTACGCCTCCCCCTCCGCGCCGCGCTCGGCGTACGAGGTGATCGACTCGTGGGCGTCGAGCGCCGCGCTCACGCCGTCGTGTGTCGACAACGGGTTGCAGCCCGTGATCGCGATCTCGGCCCCGGCGTCGGCCATCGTCTCGACCAGCGCCGCCGTCTTGGCCTCGACGTGCATCGCCATCCCGATGGTTTCGCCGGCCAGCGGCTGGTTGGCGTCGAACTCCTCGCGGAGCGCGGACAGGATCGGCATATGCTCGAACGCCCAATCGATCTTCGCGCGCCCCGTCTCGCGCGCCGACTCGGGATCATCGAGCCGGCTGCTGATCGCCGGTGCAGTTGTCATACCAGGACTCACGGGCACCGACCTCAAAACGCTACCGGAGCCGCCACACGCGTCCCCGTGGCACCACCAGGCACGCCGCGCTACTCGCCGGCGCGCGCTGCCAGCTCGCTCGCGCGCTGTGCGGCCTGCTCCCGCACCGCGGCCTCGTCGAACGGCAGCACCTCGCGGTCCCGCATCAGGATCGCGCCGTCACAGATCGTGTGCCGCACGTCCTGGCCGGTCGCCGCGTACGCCAGATGCGAGACGTGATCGTGGACCGGTGTGAGGTGTGGCGCGTCGAAATCCACGACCGCGAGGTCCGCGTTGGCGCCCACTTCGATGCGCCCCGAGTCGAACCCCAGGGCGGCCGCCCCGCCCGCGGTCGCCATCTCGACGGCCGCCCGGGCCGGCACGGCGTCGGCCGCGCCGGTCTGTAGCTTCCCCAGCATCGCCGCGTCCCGCAGCTCGTCGAACACGTCGAGGTCGTTGTTCGACGCCGCCCCGTCCGTCCCGAGCGCAACGGTCACGCCGGCCTCCCGCATCGCCTGGACGGGCGCCATCCCGGACGCCAGCTTCATGTTCGACGCCGGGCAGTGCACGACGCTTGCCCCCGACTCCGCGAGCAACTCGATCTCGCCGGCCGTGGTGTGCACGCCGTGCGCCAGGAAGTCATCCTCCGCAAGCAGCCCCACGTCGGCGGCGTACTCCAGGGGACGGCTGCCGTGCTCGTCGACGATCGGCTCGACCTCCTGCTCGGTCTCGTTGGCGTGGAAATGCACCGGCACGTCGGCCTCACGGGCCGCCGCGACGAACTCGCGGAGATACTCCTCGCCGACCGTCGTGAGGCTGTGGGGCATGTACGCGCTCGTGATGCGGCCGTCGGCGGCGTCGTTGAACTCGCGGGCGACCGACAGCGCCTCCTCGTTGTCCGCGACCGCGTCGGCGTCGTCCTTCCCGACGGTGACCACGCCGTGGCCCACCCGCGCACGCAGCCCCGCCTCGGTGATCGCGTCGACCACCTCCGGCACCTCGAAGTACATGTCCGCGAACGCCGTCGTGCCCGCGCGGATCATCTCCACGAGCCCGAGCCGGGCCCCCGCGCGGATGTCGCCGTCCGCCAACTCCGCCTCCGCCGGCCAGATGTCCTCCTGGAGCCACGCGTCCAGTTGCTTGTCGTCGGCGTACCCGCGCAGCAGCGTCATCGCCACGTGACAGTGGGCGTTCACCAGCCCCGGCATCACCAGACAGCCCGCCGCGTCCACCGTCTCGTCGCCCGCGGGCGTGTCCCCGACCGCGATGATCTCCCCGGCGTCCCGATCAACCAGCACGTCGCCGTCGCTCACGGTGAAGTCAGGATGCAGTACCGCGCCGCCGGCAACCCGCAGCGTGTCGCTCATATCGCGTGTTCGCCCGACCCGGGCGAAAAGCTGTCGGGACGCGACGACTCCCAGGCGGCCGCCGCGATGCTCGCGGTCTGGCCCACGCCCACGGCCCCGATGCCCGCCAGCACGAGCCACCCCGACGCCGCCGACAGCGGCGCCGCAAGCCCCACCACCGTCACCGCCCCGCCAGCCACCGACGCCATGGCCGCGCCGAGGTAGACCCGCGCCAGCCCCGGGGCCGGCGTTCGGCGCGCGGTCACGGCCAGCGCCCGCACGGGGAGCAACATCCACCCGACCACGGTCGCCGCGCGCAACACGCCGCCCGGCACGGCGGGCACCCGGAACGACGCCACGCCGAGCAGCGTCACGCCGACGCCCGCAACGATGACGCCGCGCCACGCCCGCAGCGCGCCCGCGTCCATCTCCGTCCAGGACACCGCCCCGAACGCAACCAGCAGCCCCACGATCACGACGTGGGCGACGAACAGCGCGTGCGACCCGACGTATCCGAGGTGGGCGGCAGCGGTGAACCCCCACGCCAGCGGTACCAACCCGACGGGCGCGTACTCCCGGGTCCGATCTAGCATACCCTCCGGTGGGACGCCCGCGTGCTTCAAACCCCGCCCCGCCGCCGCCACCCAAAGCTAGTTCCGCACCCCCGGTGAACCGGCTGGCATGCGCATCGCCGTTCCGAACAAGGGACGCCTCCACGACCCGACCCTGGCGCTGCTCGACCGCGCCGGCATCGGCGTCGAAGACGGCGCCGACCGCCAACTGTACGCCGACACCGTCGACCCGGCGCTCACGGTGCTGTACGCGCGCGCCGCCGACATCCCCGAGTACGTCGCCGACGGCGCGGCGGACGCGGGGATCACGGGCCACGACCAACTCCGGGAGTCCGGCGTCGACTGCGTCGAGGAGCGCCTCGATCTCAACTACGGGTCGTGCCGACTGGTGCTTGCCGCCCCCGAGGACGGCGACGTCACCGCCCCCGCCGACCTCGACGGGGCGACCGTCGCCACCGAGTTCCCGACGATCACCCGCGCGTACTTCGCGGACACCACCGCCACCCCGGAGATCGTGGAGGTGACCGGCGCGACCGAACTCACGCCCCACGTCGAGATGGCCGACGCCATCGTCGACATCACGTCCACGGGCACGACGCTCCGCGTCAACCGCCTCCAGGTCGTCGACGAGGTGTTGTCGTCGTCAGTGCGGCTGTTCGCCCACGAGGACGTCCACGACGACCCCAAAGTCCAGCAGGTCGAAACCGCGCTCCGATCCGTGCTCGACGCCCACGGGAAGCGCTACGTGATGCTGAACGCGCCCGCCGACCGCCTCGACGACGTGAAGGCAGTGCTGCCGGGGCTTGGCGGCCCGACGGTGCTCGATGTCGACGAACCGGGGACGGTTGCGGTGCACGCCGTCGTCCCCGAGCGCGACGTCTTCGAGGCGATCTCGGAGCTCAAAGCCGTCGGCGCGTCCGGCATCCTCGTCACCGAAATCGAACGCCTCGTGGACTGACCTCACTCCTCCGCGCCGGCCACCTGGCGGGTCGCGCGGACCACGAGTCGGACCGCCGTCCCGCCGGCGGGGTAGGCCATCGTGCCCACGACGCCCGCGGCCGCAAGCCCGATCGCCGCGATCCGCATCTCCCCGATGGTGGTCGTGGCCAGCGAAACGGCGGCCCCGCCGGCCGGCGCGAGCCACCGGTCGGCAAGCGACGCTGGCCGACCCAGCATGTAGTAGGCCGCCAGCGACACCACGGCACCGAGGCCGAACACCGCAGCAACGTCCGGCCCCGGCCGGTGGACGTAGGTGGCGGCGTACGCGAGCACCGCCGCGCCAAGCGCCATCACGCTGGCGCGCAGTGCGCGCTGGTCGTACTCGTCCATGCGCGTCACTGCACGGCCCATGGGTAAAAATCGCGGTGCGCGTTCTCTCCGGCTGCGACCGTCAGCCGGGCGCCGTCGACAACACCGCCAGCAGGTTCGCAACCAGCAACACCACCGCCAGCGACACGGTGTAATGCATCACCACGACGAACACCGTCGTCCGGTAGCGAACCCGGTATACGGCGCGCACGGCGGCAGCGTCGGCAGCCAGCCCGACGGCGACGATGAGCAGCGGGTTGAACCGCACGAGCACGAGCGTCACCACGGCCGGCGCGACGCCGACGAGGAAGCCACGCTTCCAGGGGACCTCCCCGAGGATGTACGTCGCGGCCGCGTGGGCCGTGAACCCGAACAGCAGCCAGCCACCGACGAACGTGGCGAGATACTGCAGCGGCGTGCCCGCGACCGGTTCGACGGTCGCCACCATGCCCGCCTAGTCGAGGAGCCCCAGCTCCTCGAGCCGGGACGTGATCTTGTCGACGGCGTGCTCGGCGTCCTTTGGCTCTTTGCCGCCGGTGATGACGAGCTTCCCGGAGCCGAACAGCAGCGCCACGACCTCGGGGTCGTCGAGACGGTAGACGAGCCCGGGGAACTGCTCGGGCTCGTACTCGATGTTCTCGAGGCCCAGCCCGATGGCGATGGCGTTGAGGTTCAGCTGGCGGCCGAGGTCAGCGGACGTGACGATGTTCTGGACGACGATCTCGGGGTCGTCTTCGACCTTGATCGAGAGCTCGCGGAGCTTGTCGAAGACGATGCGGAGGCTCTCGTGTACGTCGTCGGTTGATTTCGCGCCCGTGCAGACGATCTTGCCCGAGCGGAAGATGAGTGCGGCGCTTTTCGGGTCCTGCGTGCGGTAGACCAGGCCGGGGAACTGCTCGGGGTCGTAGTCAGCGCCCTCGAGGTCCATCGCCACGCTCTGGAGATCGAGCTCCTGCCCGATGCCGGTGGAGGCGACCACGTTTTCAATGTTGATGGTTTCCTTGGGGTCGGTCATCGTTCGACTTAAACCACGTATTTAACCTTTATAAAGATTGGTAGTCCGGGGAGTGGTGCCTCAAATACCCAGCGTCACCGGCAGCCTGATTGCCGGCGGGCGTCCAGGTCGTGCGTGTTCGTGCTCGAACTCGGCGGGGACGACGCCGACGCGTTCGCCGCCGCCGAAGCCCGCACTGCAGCCCCCGACGCCACCGTGGTCGCGCCCGGTGTCGCCACCGCCAGCAGCCTCGACACCGACGCGCTAGCCGGGTTAGCGTACACGCACCGCGCCGCCGACCACCTCACAACCGCCGCCGCCACCGTCCCCGCGGCCGTCGCCGCGCTCCGGGACGCGCCCCTCGACCGCACGGGGTCGGTCGCCGTGCGCGCCCGCGACGTGCGCCACACGACCGGCGTGGACACCCAGCGCGCCGAACGCGACCTCGGCGCCGTCCTCGTGGACGCCGGCTTCGACGTGGACCTCGACGCCCCCGACCACGAACTGCGCGCGCTGTTCACCGCCGACGACTGCTTTCTGGGGTGGCACGTCGCCGACTCCGTCCGCGACTACGGCACCCGCAAACCCACCGACCGCCCGTTCTTCCAGCCGGGCAGCATGGACCCGCTGTTGGCGCGCGCGGCCTGCAACCTCGCCCGCGTCACCCCCGGCGACCGCGTCCTCGATCCGATGTGTGGCACCGGCGGCGTGCTCATCGAAGCCGGGCTGCTCGGCGCACACCCCATCGGCACGGACGCCCAGGCGAAAATGGCGGCGGGCGCGCGCCGCAACCTCACCCACTACGTCGATGACGCCACCACGGGGCGTGCCGACGCCACCGCGCTGCCGTTGCCCTCCGACAGCATCGACGCCGCCGTCCTCGACGCCCCCTACGGCCGCCAGTCGAAGATCGCCACCCACGACCTCGCCGACCTGGTCGGGGGGGCACTCGACGAGCTCGCCCGCGTCACCGCCGGCCGGTGCGTGCTCGTCGCCGACCGCGACTGGCGCGCCGAAGCCACCGCCGCGGGCTGGACCGTCGACGCACGCTTCCAGCGCCGCGTCCACCGGTCGCTCGTCCGCCACGTCCTCGTGTTGGTGTAGTCACGACCGGTAGTGGTCGACGAGCCCGACGACCGCCAGCGACCCGATGACCGCGATCAGTGCCCACACCCGGTTGGCACCGACCGGGCGGACGTTCAGGGCGGCCATCACCGCCGACGCCAGCAGGTATCCGAACAGGCTGGTGAACCAGACGGTCGCGTACTCGACCGGCGCTCGCCCGACAGCCACCCACCATCCGATCACGAAGCCGGGTGCGAGCTGCGCCACCGTCTCCCACCACGGCGTCGCCGGGCCGGTCACCACCCACAGCACCAGCGACGCGGGCAGCGACACCATCAACATCGACCCGACAACGATGCCGGCGCGCTCGAAGTACTCCGCAAGCTCCATGCTCTGACCGAACCCGCATCCCGATAAAAGCCTACCGGCCAAGCTCCGCGAGCAGCCGCCCGAGCTGCACGCGGTCGCTGGTGCCCCGCGTGAGATCGAACTCCACGTCGCCCGCAAGCGCGTACAGCTCCGCCACGTCGTCGCCGGAATACCGCGAGCGCGCGACCTCCAGGAGGTCATCGAGCACCTCGCCGCCGCTCATCCCCTCGTCCACCAGCAGGTCGTCCAGCGTCGACCGTGCGTCGGTGAACGCGCCGGCCTCGGCGTCGTCGAGCATCGACTCCACGGCGGCGTCGCTGCCGACGTCCTGCAGCGCCTCGTAGGCGGCGTTCATCGTCACCTCGCCCTCCTGCTCGGCGGTCGTCTGCGCGCCCAACACGGCCTCCCGGAGGTCGCCCTCCGCGTACCCCGCGACGAACTCCAGGCCGTCCGGCTCGTAGTCGACGCCCTCGGCGGCCACGATCTCCCGGAGCACGTCGACGACCTCGTCGTCGGTCGGCGCGCGCACTGAGACGGGGAAACACCGCGAGTGGATCGGCGGGATCAGCTTCGACGGCTGGCGGGTCGCGATGATGAACTGC
This sequence comes from Halobacterium sp. MBLA0001, assembly GCF_049705385.1. Classification (NCBI taxonomy): domain Archaea; kingdom Methanobacteriati; phylum Methanobacteriota; class Halobacteria; order Halobacteriales; family Halobacteriaceae; genus Halobacterium; species Halobacterium sp. MBLA0001. The sequence continues at coordinate 353,551 of NZ_JBNAMQ010000007.1, read as the reverse complement.
GTGGCCTCGTGGTGGCGCTCCATCACCCGCCGCAGCGCCTGCTGGAAGTCCTCCCGGATGGCCTCGGCGTTGTCCAGCAGGATGGTGTTGTAGCCGCCCGAAACCGGCGAGTAGCTCGCGGTCTCTTTCAGGACGTGGTTCACGAGGTCGGCCTTCGAGGAGTTCCGGCGGCGCTTGGCGTCGATGAACGACGCGAACCGGGGGTCCTCGCTGATCTCCGTTTTCGTCATCCCGAAGACGTCCGCGACGTTCACCTCCACGAGATCCGTCTCCGGATCGTCGTGGGCGGCCGCTGCGAGCGCGCGAACGGCGGCGGTCTTCCCCGCGCCCGACGGCCCGTACACCACGAGGTTCACGGGTTCGTCGACGGCGTCCCGGAGCCGGTCGCGCACGCTCGCCTGCGGGAGGTCGGCCAGCGACGGCGCGTGCTCGTCGATCCACAGCGGCTCGTCCATTGCTACCCGCTGCTACCCGCCACGGCACAAAGAAAGGGCCGGTCGCCGGCCCGGCCGCCGGCGCGCCTCCACCGCATCGGTGAGGTTTTGCGCGCGGCCCGCCCAGGTTCGGGCATGACTCTGGAGGTCACCTTCCTCGGGACGAGTGGCGCCGTCCCCACGACCGAACGCAACCCCAGTTCCGTGTTCGTGCGCCGCAACGGCGACGCGTTCCTCTTCGACGCCGGCGAAGCCACGCAGCGCCAGATGATGCGGTACAAGACCGGCTTTGGGGTTTCCGACGTGTTCATCACGCACGGCCACGGCGACCACGTCTTCGGGCTGCCGGGGCTCGTTCACACCTGGGACTTCAACGACCGCACGGACCCCCTGACGATCCACGTGCCACGCGGCCTGCGCGGCGACATCGAGGACCTCGTGTTCTCGGCCGGCGGCGACGTCGGCTATCCGGTCCGGATCACCGAGGCCACCCCCGGCGCGGTCGTGCGCTCCCACGACGACTACGAGGTGCGGGCGTTCGAGACGGCGCACAGCACCGCCTCCGTCGGGTACGCGCTCGTGGAGGACGACCGGACGGGTCGCTTCGACCGGGCGCGCGCCGAGGAACTCGGCGTCCCGGTCGGCCCGAAGTTCTCGACGCTCCACGACGGCCAGCCGGTCGAACTCGACGACGGCACCGTTGTCAGCCCCGAGCAGGTCGTGGGCGACCCGCGGCCGGGCCGCACACTCGTCTACACGGGCGACACTCGGCCCCACGACCCCGTGGTGTCGGCCGCCGAAGACGCGGACCTCCTGATCCACGACGCGACGTTCGCCAACGACGCCAGCGAGCGCGCCGCCGAGACGGGCCACTCGACGGCCGGCGAGGCCGCGGACGTAGCGACGGAGGCGGGCGCAAAGGCGCTCGCGCTCACGCACGTCTCCTCGCGGTACGCGGGCGACGCCAGCGAAATCAGTGCGGGCGCGTCGGGCTTCGACGGGGAGGCGTTCGTCGCCCACGACGGCCTGACCCACGAAATCCCGTTCCCGGACGCCGACTGACCGCGCCGCCGTGCACTTATGCGTGCTCACGTCGTACGTTCGGGCGTGAGTACACGCACGAGCGCCCTCGACGCTCTCGTGTTCGGCGTCGACGTGCAAAGCGGTGACGTGCGCGGTGACGCGCCCTCCTACGCGCTTGTGAGCTTTGACGGCGAGACCGTCGAGCGCGACGTTGTCACGCGCCGGAAGCTGTTGCGGTTGGTGGCCGACCGCGAGCCCGCCATCGTCGCCACCGACAACATGTACGAGCTCGCCGCCGACAAGGACCAACTCGTTCACCTGCTGCGGCGGCTGCCCGACTCCACCACGCTCGTGCAGGTGACCGGCGACGAACGCCCCGAACCCCTCTCCAGGGTGGCCAAACGCCACGGCGTCCCGTACGGCAAACCCGCGATGGAGGAAGCGGAGGCCGCCGCCCGACTGGCCGCCCACAACGTCGGCTACGAGGTGTCGGCGTTCACCGACGAAACCGAACTCAAGGTCGCCCGCGGGCGGTCCACGGGTGGCGGTGGCGGGTGGAGCGCGGATCGCTTCACGCGGCGCATCCACGGCTCGGTCAAGCGGGAAACCCGCACCGTCGAATCAACGCTTGACGACGCCGGCCTCGACTACGACCGGGAGGTCACCGAGAAGTACGGCGGCTACGCCAACGCCGTGTTCACGGTGCAGGCGCGCCCCGAGAACATCCCCGTGAGCGAGCACCGCGCCGGCGACACCCGGGTGGAAGTCGAGCCCGTGCGCCGCGACGGCATCGAGTTCCGGCCGCTGGCGCGCCGCCGGGACCGCGTGCTCGTCGGCATCGACCCGGGAACTACGACGGCCGTCGCGCTCGTTGGATTGGACGGCCACGTGCTCGACGTGATGAGCACGCGCACCGCCGACACCGGCGATGTCATCGAGTGGATCATCGAGCACGGCCGCCCGGCGCTGGTGGCCGCCGACGTCACGCCGATGCCCGACACCGTCGAGAAGATCGCGGCCAGCTTCGACGCACCGACGTGGGACCCGGACACCGATCTCCCGGTCGACGAGAAACAACACCGCACCCGCGAGGAGGGCTACGACGACGACCACCAGCGGGACGCGATGGCGGCCGCGCTGTACGCCTACGACCACTACCGAGAAACCATCGAGCGCGCCACCCGGGAGACGCCGCCGACCCTCGACGAGGGCGACGTGGCAGCGCGGGTGCTCGACGGGGAACCGCTTCAGGCCGTCCTCTCGGACCTCGAAGAGACCGACGACCCCGAACCCGACGAGCCCACCCACGACCCCCGCGAGCTCACCGACGACGAGCGCCGCATCAAAGACCTCGAAGCCCAGGTCGAGCGCCTGCAGGCCCACGTCTCCGATCTCGACGCCGAACTCGACGCGAAAGACGCCACGATCGAGGAGTACGAGGACGAGCTCTCGGAGGCCCGCCGCGAGGAACGCCAGGAAGCCCGCGAGCGCCGCGAAGTCACCCAACTGGAGTGGGAGAACGACCGCCTGGAGACCGAACTGGAGGAGCAACGGGAGCGCGCGGACGAACTCGAAGCCAAACTGGAGCGCCTGAAAGACCTCTGGAAGCTCGACCACTCGAACCTCGGCGACGTCGGCGGCGAGGGCCGCGATCTCGTCGCCGTCAAGCCCGTCGACCAGTTCACGGTCGACGCCATCGAGACGGCCGACGACGAGTACGGCATCGCCAGCGGCGATGTCGTCTACCTCCGCGACGCCTCCGGCGCGGGCCGCCGCACTGCCGAACTCCTCGCCGGCTTCGACCCCCGCGTCGTCCTGCGGTCGGGCGGCCTCTCTGACGCCGCCGACGAGGTGCTGTTCGACCACGAGATTCCCGTCGGCCCCGCCGACGGCGTCACCATCCGCGAAGTCGACGAACTCGCCATCGCCAACGAGTCCGAAGTGGAGTCCGTCGTCGAGGACTGGAAGCAGCGGAAGGCCGAGCGTGAACGCGAGCAGAAGGAGACAATGGTCGACTCCATCATCTCCGAACACCGCGCGGATAGGGACTGACTGTCTCGGCTCGACCGCAACGCTCCGCTCACAGACTCACTGCCTGCCTAGTTCTCGGCTCGCCCGTCCAACCGCGTTCTGGAGGCGTTCGGCGTAGAAATCCCGCTCGTACGCGGATAGCTCGTCGAGCGCGAGCATGCCCGCGACGAGTCGAGCGAGCGTCGCCGCCCGGTACAGCGGCTCGCAGCGGTCGAAAGACCCGGCGACCGGCCGCACCGCCCGGTACCCCTCGTAGAATGTCTCCCTGACGCACCAGTCGGCGGTCGGGTCGTGCATCCAAAACGCGTTCGCGGCCGCCGCGAGGTCCCACTCGGCGCGGCCGGCGCGGGCGCGGTCGAAGTCCAGCACCCCGACTACCTCGTCGTCACTGAACAGCACGTTGTCCGGTGAGAAGTCGCCGTGGCAGAGCACCGGGTCGAACGACTCCGGGAGGTGGTCGGCGAACTCGTCGAGAACGTCTTCTAAACCGTCGGCAATCGACCCCAGTCCGGCGTCCCTGAGGTGTCCGGCGCTCTCCGAAACCTCGCGTTGCACCCACTCGCGGAACGTCGCGTCGCCGCACGCTCGGACGGACAGCTCGCCACCTGCGCCCACCAGCACGCCCGCAGTGTCGAACGCGGCGTGGTCGTGAATCGCCGCGAGAGTGGCGGCCGCGTTCCGCGTGCGCGCCGGGGAGACGTCTCGCTCGCCGGTCGTCCCCGGGAGCCTCTCGACGAGCACGTACCGCCGGTCGTCGAACTCGGCGACGCGCTCGCTGACCACTCGCGGGACCGGAATCTCGGTCTCCCGGAGCGCGACGTAGCAGTGGCGGCCGCGGGCCAGCGGCTCCACGTCCCGACTGTCTCCGGACGCCGCGAACTGGAGCACGTAGCCTCGACTGTTGACCGTGAGGACGTACGTCTCGTGCTGGAGGCCTTCGGCGACCGGCGCGACGGCGTCTGGCGGTGCGCCGAGGTCGCGTTCCGCAATCGCAGCGACCGTGTCGTCCATCGGCTCGTGGTTCGGGAACCGACCGGTTACGGCTTTCGGGGGTTCGGTCCACTGCCGTGTCGGGACTCGTCCGTTCGAACCGTTCACAGACTTCCGCACCGCTTAACCCCGCGGCCCGAGTCTCCGAGCGTATGAACGCGTACGAGCGCATCACTCGGAACACGGCGGAGGTCGTGACCGAGGAAGAGGTGCGGGAACTGGCCGAGGACCCCGAGGGCAAGCGGGTGTACGTCGGCTACGAGCCCTCCGGCGTGCTCCACCTCGGACACCTGCTGACGGCGAACAAGCTGATGGACCTCCAGGACGCGGGGATGGAGGTCGTGGTGCTGCTGGCGGACGTCCACGCCTACCTCAACGACAAGGGGAGCTTCGAGGAGATCCGGGCGACCGCCGACCAGATGAAAGCACAGTTCCTCGCGTACGGCCTCGACGAGGATCAGACCGAGTTCGTCCTCGGGTCGTCGTTCCAGCTCGACGAGGACTACGAACTCGACCTGCACGCGATGCAGGTCGAGACCTCCCTGAAGCGCGCGCAGCGCGCGATGGCAGAGATTCAGAGCGGGGAGACGCCGAAGGTCAGCCACGTCGTCTACCCGCTGATGCAGGCGCTGGACATCGAGTACCTCGATTTGGACCTCGCCATCGGCGGGATGGACCAGCGGAAGGTCCACATGCTCGCCCGCGAGGAACTGCCGAGCGTCGGCTACGAGAAGCGCCCGGTGTTGCACACGCCCATCATCGGCGACCTCGGAACTGGCGACGGGAAGATGTCCTCCAGCGAGGGCGTCACCATCTCGATGGAGGATTCCACGGCGGACATCGAGGAGAAGGTCACCGGGGCGTTCTGCCCCCAGACCCGGGACCCCGAGGGCGAGACGGTCAACCCGGTGCTGGAGCTGTTCCAGTACCACGTCTTCCCGCGGTTCGACGAGGTCGTCGTACAGCGCCCCGACGAGTACGGCGGCGACCTCGTCTACGAGTCCTACGAGGACCTCGCCGACGACCTGGAGTCGGGGGAGCTCCACCCGGCGGACGCGAAGGGCGCGCTCGCCGCCGCCCTGGACGAACTCATCGAGCCAGGGCGGCAGCGGCTCCGAGAGATCCGCGGCGAGTAACGACGCCACCGGGGGTGCCGAGACGGCGCTCCGCGTGGCGCTGGACGAGCACGGCAAGGTGGCCGGGACGGAGCGGGTCGCCGACAACTACCTTCGCGTCCTGCCGCGGGCCTGCGTTCCCGCTGCGTGTTGTGGACGCGATTACGCCATCCCGAACACGCCCATGACGGACTGGATGGCGCCACGGGCGACGAGCGCGAGGCCGACGAGGACAGCCGTGAGGCCAGCCGCGACGACCGGCGCTTTCCACGCGACGACGGCGACGCCGACGACCATCAACACCAGTCCGAAGACTCCCGACAGCCCGAGTTTGTCGAACATATCGCAGGCACGCTCAGCGGCCGTAGTAAGCCTGCTGGTCGGCGGTCGAGTGCCGTGGAGTGGTGGGGTTTAAACAGTTCGCTGTTCAACCGCGGCGTATGAGCGACGACGGCGGCGGACGCAAGAACTTGCGAATGCCCGAGGACGACGAGGTGTTCGCGGAGGTCACGGACATGCTCGGCGCGAACCGCGTGCAGGTGCGGTGTGCGGACGGCGAGGAGCGGACGGCGCGCATCCCCGGCCGGATGCAAAAGCGCATCTGGATCCGCGAGGACGACATCGTGCTCGTGGAGCCCTGGGACTGGCAGGACGACAAGGCCGACGTGACGTGGCGCTACGAGAAAAGCGACGCCGACCAGCTCCGCGAGGAGGGGCACATCGAATGATTGCGGTGGGCCGGCAGTGACCGACGACGAGTACGGATTGACCGAGGAGACGGCGGGCGCGCCCGGCGACGAGTTCGAGGAAATCGACGTCAGGGACACGGAAGCCGACAAGATCGCGCGCACGAAAGACCGCGAGTTCGCGGAGTTCCGCAAGCGCCTGAAGGACACCGAGCAGTTCAAGCTCGACGACGGGGCGTTCGACGACGCGACGTACGCGGCCATCTACAAGCTCGTCGAGGACGACCACGTGGGCGCGATGGGCGGCCCCATTTCCACGGGCAAGGAGGCCAACGTCTACGAGGCGTTGGACGCCGAGGGCGGCGACGTGGCGCTGAAAGTGTATCGCATCAACGCGTCGAACTTCCAGCAGATGCGGGCGTACCTGGAGGGCGACCCGCGCTTCGAGGGGTTGCGCGGCGACAAGAAGGCGGTCGTGCTGTCCTGGACGCGCAAGGAGTTCTCGAACCTGCGCCGCGCGAAGGCGGCCGGCGTGCGGGTGCCGGCGCCGCTGGCGGTCCAGCGCAACGTGCTGGTGATGGAGCTCATCGGCCGCGAGGGCGACGCCGCGCCGACGCTCAGCGACGTTGACATCGAGAACCCCCAGATAGCCTACGAGGTCGTCCGCGAGTACGTGCGGCGGCTGTACGACGCCGGCCTCGTGCACGGCGACCTCTCGGAGTACAACGTTGTGGTCTACGAGGGCGAACTGGTCGTCATCGACGTGGGCCAGGCGGTGACCATCCACCACCCCAACAGCGCGACCTTCCTCGAACGGGACTGCCGGAACGTCGCGAACTTCTTCGCGCGGCAGGGCGCGGACGCCGACCCCGACGACCTGCTGTCGTACGTCCACGAGCACGCGACCCCGCGCGCCGAGGCGGACACGGCGGCGGGCGACCGCGACGGCACCGAGGGGAGTCTCGACCGGGGCAGCGACGCTGACGACGCCTGAACGGACCGGACAGAAACTGTTTTGAACGTGGTCGACGCACTCACGCGTATGCAGTCTGCTCCCTGTGGCTGGCGCTGGCGCGTCCGGGGAGCGGACAGTTTCGCCGCCGCGGCCTGACGGGCGTCACCCGCTCGGGTCGGGGGCGTGGCTCACTCCGGTCCCGCTGTTCTCCCGTACTGCGCGTCGACCACCAGCCACGCACCCACACCAACACACATGACAGCCGACGGAAAATCCGTGACGCCGTACGCCGTCGAGAGCGACGACCTCGACTACGAGAAACTGCTCGCTCGCTTCGGCGCCGACGAACTGACCGACGACCAGCGCGCCCGGTTCCCCGACCACCCACTGGTGAACCGGGGGCTGTTCTACGCCGGCCGGGACGTCGACGACTTCCTGACGGCCGGTGAACAGTCCATCGTCACCGGCGTCGGGCCGTCGGGGCCGATGCACCTCGGGCACGCGATGGTGTTTTACTTCGCGAGACGCCTGCAGGACGAGTTCGGCGCCCGGGTCTACGTTCCGCTCTCCGACGACGAGAAGTACTGGTTCAAAGACCAGACGCCCGCGGAGACGGGCGACTATCTGCGAGCGAACCTCCGTGACCTGCTCGCGGTCGGGTTCGACCCCGAGTTGACGCGCATCGTCGTCGACACGCGGGACGCGGACGTGCTCTACCCGCTGGCGACCGCGTTCGCGGGGGACGTGCGGCACGCGACGCTCCAGAACGTCTACGGCGAGCCGGACAACGTCGGGCAGGCGTTCTACCCGGCCGTCCAGACCGCCCACCTCCTGCTCCCGCAGCTCGTCCACGGCGAACACGAGACGCTGGTCCCCATCGCCGTCGACCAGGACCCCCACGTGCGGGTGAGCCGGGATGTCGCTGCGAAAGCCCGCTACCCGGTCCGGAAGCCCGGGGCGCTCCTGATGCAGTTCCTGCCGTCGCTGGCGGGCCCCGGGAAGATGAGCAGTTCGGCGGGCGTCTCGATTCGTCTCACAGACAGCCCCGACACGGTCCGCGAGAAGGTTCGCACGCACGCCTACACCGGCGGCCGCGCGAGCGTCGAGGAACACCGGGCGAAGGGCGGCGTCCCCGCGGAGGACGTGCCCTTCCAGTACCTCTCGGCGTTCTTCGAGCCCGACGACGCCGAACTCGCGCGCATCGAGCGCGAGTACCGGGCCGGGAACCTGCTCTCCGGGGAGTTGAAAGACCTCGCCGCCGACCGCATCACCGAGTTCCTCGCGGCCCACCAGCGGCGGCGCGCGGCACTCGGCGATGTCACCGAGGCACTCGACGCGTTCCGGCTCACCGACGACGAGCGCCAGCGCGCCCGCGACGCGGTCGGGTTCGGGGACTAGTGGGTGCTGGCTGCGGTCGCCGTCACTGCCGTGGATCGGGCGCAGACCGACTGACGCAGGTGACGAAGGCTTTTACGCGAGCGACAAATAGACTGCAGCATGAAACACGTGAAGATTCCGACCGACCGGATCGGGGTGCTCATCGGCGACGGGGGCGAGACGCTGCGCCGCATCGAGGCCGCCGCCGAGGTCGACATCGATGTCGACTCCCAGGACGGTGCGGTCGCCATCGAGCGCACGGGCGACCCCGTGCGGGGGATGCAGGCACCGGAGATCGTGCAGGCCATCGGCCGCGGGTTCAAGCCCGACGAGGCGCTGACGCTGCTGGACGACGACATGCGGATGTTCGACACCATCGACATCGGGCGCGCCGCCCGCAACGACAACGACCTCCGCCGGAAGAAGGGCCGACTCATCGGGGAGAACGGCCGCACACGGGAGCTGATGGAGGAACTCACCGGTGCGTCCGTTGTCATCTACGGGTCGACGTTCGGCGTCATCGGCCAGCCCTCCGAGGTTGACGTGGCGCGGTCGGCGGCGGAGATGCTGCTCGACGGGGCACCCCACGGGTCGGTGTACTCGTTCCTCGAACGCAAGCGCAGCGAGGAGCTGAAACAGCAGGGCATGGAGTACCACGAGTTCCACGGCTGACTGTCACCTCGTATTTTGTTCTCGCTAATCGTGTAGCGTAACTTCGCAGTCGAATCCGTCGATCACATCGCTTCTGGTGTACTCCTCCAGAACCCGAGTAGCACCGAGGCCACCGCCCCGAGCACGATACCCGGAATCGCAATCGTGGAGTCGCTCGCGTTTGCCACAATGAGTACGACCAACGCCACTCCCCCACCGACCAGTGCCAGCGCAACTCCAAACGCAATGTCCATTCCAAATCCAGCGGTCATACGCTGAAGAACGTCTGGTCGCACAGTCGCCAGTGACCAAACCACAACGCCACTGATGAGACACGATACGAGTAGTAACAGCCCGTTGTACCCGGCCGACGTGATGTTCTGGACTGTGTACGAGCCGATAAAACCGCACAACACGGATATAAGCGCCAGAGTTGACTTTTTCATAAGTGAATAATGTGAATTGCGTATGATTAAACATACCGTCTGACACTTCTGGTTTTATGATCAGATATCTAAGTAATTCCAGCGGGCATAAGTGTCCCAATCACCACGCCAATCTTGATCCTCTGCATCTGACGTTGCTTACCCCTCTACGACGTTAGCATCCGATTCAACCTTGACTACTAGAATATAATTGTAACCTGCTTTGACATCCAGTTCGATAGACTTCTCGAATGCTTCTATTGTTGAATTCGGAAGAGGGAAACTGAAACACTCATTAAAACAACAATTTGCTATTTTAATAGCTCCTGTAAAATAATAGAATTATGTCTTTTCTGTGGCTAAATTGGTGTTCCGTTTGAATGGCTGATTGTTCCTTGTAAGACACGCTTTCTCGGCACCTTTGGGGATTGTTAATGACTAGCCCACAAGTTTTAAATAGAATCGCAATCAATCAAAGAGTGATCATGGCGCAGCAGATGGGTAACCAGCCGCTGATTGTACTCTCCGAGGACAGTCAGCGCACCTCAGGCGAGGACGCACAGTCGATGAACATCACCGCCGGCAAGGCCGTCGCCGAATCCGTTCGCACCACGCTCGGCCCGAAAGGCATGGACAAGATGCTCGTTGACTCCTCGGGCGAAGTCGTCGTCACCAACGACGGCGTCACCATCCTCAAGGAGATGGACATCGAGCACCCGGCGGCCAACATGATCGTCGAAGTCGCCGAAACACAGGAGACAGAGGTCGGCGACGGAACCACGACATCGGTCGTCGTCTCCGGCGAGCTGCTCTCCGAGGCCGAAACCCTCCTCGAGCAGGACATCCACGCCACCACGCTCGCACAGGGGTACCGACAGGCCGCCGAGAAAGCCAAGGAGCTGCTCGACGACGCCGCGATCGACGTCTCCGCCGACGACACGGAGACCCTCGAGAAGATCGCCGCGACCGCGATGACCGGCAAGGGCGCGGAGAACGCCAAGGGCGTCCTCTCGGATCTCGTCGTGCGCGCCGTTCAGTCGGTCGCCGACGACAACGACGTCGACACGGACAACGTCAAAGTCGAGAAGGTCACCGGCGGCGCAATCGAGAACTCCGAGCTCATCGAGGGCGTCATCGTCGACAAGGAACGCGTCAGCGAGAACATGCCGTACGCCGTCGAGGACGCCAACATCGCGCTCGTCGACGACGGCCTGGAGGTTCAGGAGACCGAGATCGACACCGAGGTCAACGTCACCGACCCCGACCAGCTCCAGAACTTCCTCGACCAGGAAGAAGAGCAGCTCAAAGAGATGGTCGACGCGCTCAAGGACGCCGGCGCCAACGTCGTCTTCGCCGACTCCGGCATCGACGACATGGCCCAGCATTACCTCGCCAAGGAGGGCATCCTCGCGGTCCGTCGCGCGAAATCCGACGACTTCACGCGACTCTCCCGCGCCACGGGCGCAACCCCGGTCTCGAACGTCAACGACATCGAGGCCGCGGACCTCGGCGCAGCCGGCAGCGTCGCCCAGAAGGACATCGGCGGCGACGAGCGCATCTTCGTCGAGGACGTCGAGGAAGCCAAAAGCGTCACCCTCATCCTCCGCGGCGGGACCGAGCACGTCGTCGATGAGGTCGAACGCGCCATCGAGGACTCCCTCGGCGTCGTGCGCGTCACTCTCGAAGACGGCCAGGTCATGCCCGGCGGCGGCGCGCCGGAGACCGAGCTCGCGATGCAGCTTCGGGACTTCGCGGACTCCGTCGGTGGGCGCGAACAGCTCGCCGTCGAAGCGTTCGCGGACGCGCTCGAAGTCATCCCGCGCACCCTCGCCGAGAACGCGGGCCACGACCCGATCGACTCCCTGGTCGATCTCCGCAGTCAGCACGACGGCGGCGACACCGAAGCGGGCCTCGACGCCTACAACGGCGACGTCATCGACATGGAGTCCGAGGGCATCGTCGAGCCACTGCGCGTGAAAACGCAGGCCATCGAGTCCGCCACCGAGGCGGCAACGATGATCCTGCGCATCGACGACGTCATCGCCGCGGGCGACCTGGCCGGCGGCCAGGTCGGCGACGACGACGGCGACGACGGCCCCGCTGGCGGCCCTGGCGGCATGGGCGGCGGCATGGGCGGCATGGGCGGTATGGGTGGCATGGGCGGCGCGATGTAAGCTCGGCCACACGACACCACTCCAGCCAGTCTGCACCGCTCGCTCACCATCCGACACGTTTCTTTCGGCGCCCCACCACCCAGCGGCAGCGCCGCCACAACTGTGTTCAATTCAACCATTTCGGCGTGTTCAGCCAGTAAAAGGAGGGTCTAAGTGTCACGCGACATGATCGCGTGTATGGAGACGCTGCTACTCAACAAGGACGACGTGGACGAGAACACCCCGATGGCGGACCTCATTTCGGCCATCGAGGACGCGTTCGCCGCCTACGAGACGGGCGACGCCCAGATGCCCGCGAAGTCCTACGTCGACCTCCCCCAGTACAACGGCGACTTCCGCTCGATGCCCGCGTACATGGACGCCGGCGACTGGGACGCCGCCGGCATCAAGTGGGTGAACGTCCACCCCGACAACCCCGCGGACCACGACCTCCCGACGGTCATGGGCACGATGGTCTACTCCGACCCCGAGACCGCGTTCCCGCTGGCGCTCATGGACGGCACCGAACTCACGATGAAGCGCACGGGCGCGGCGGCCGCGGTCGCCACTGACCACCTCGCCGTCGCGGACGCCAGTTCGTTCGGCGTCGTCGGTGCCGGCGTGCAGGCGTACACCCAACTGGAGGCCATCTCGAAGATCCGGGACATCGAGGAGGTCGTCGTCAGCGACGTCAGCGACGACGCCGTCCAGCAGTACGTCGATCACTTCTCGGACCGCTTCGACGTGCGCGGTGGCTCCATCAGCGAGGCCGGCCACTGCGACATCCTCTCGACGGTCACGCCCGTCGAGGACCCCATCGTGACCGCCGAGGACGTCGGCGACCACACGCACATCAACGCCATGGGTGCCGACGCCGAAGGGAAACACGAGCTCGCCGACGACATCCTGCTTGCCGGCACGCTCGTCATCGACGACCACGCCCAGACCACCCACTCCGGGGGGATCAACGTCCCGTACCACGAGGACACGCTTGCGGACGACGACATCGACGCCGAGATCGGTGAAATCGTCGTCGGGAACGCCGACGGCCGCACCGACAGCGACGGCGTCACCGTCTTCGATTCGACGGGGCTTGCGATCCAGGACGTCGCCGCCGCCCACGTCGTCTACGAGCACGCCAGCGAGCACGACAACGGCTACGAGTTCGATCTGCTCGGCGTCTAGCGGCTTTTCCCTGCGCTACTTCGACACCCATCACCCGCACGGTGGGCGGTCGCTCGTGCCCGAGTCGGGGGGACTGCCGTACTGAAAGGCATTTGTCGGTCGGTCACGCAGTGTCCGCCAAGAGAGACACATGGGAGAGCAAGCCACCTACGACCACCACGCCATCGAGCAACACTGGCAACGCGAGTGGGACGATGCCGACGTTTTCCGGGTGCCCGACGACGCCGACGACCCGGAGTACGTGTTGGCGATGTTCCCGTACACGTCCGGTCAGCTCCACATGGGCCACGTGCGGAACTACGCCATCACCGACGCGTTCGCCCGCTACCGCCGGATGGACGGCGAGGACGTGTTGCATCCGATGGGCTGGGATTCGTTCGGGCTGCCCGCGGAGAACGCCGCCAACGAGCGCGACACCAACCCCCGGGAGTGGACCGAGCGCTGCATCGACCAGATGCGCGACCAGTTCGAGGCGCTGGGCTTTGGCTACGACTGGGAGCGCGAGATCACCACGTGTGACCCCGACTACTACAAGTGGAACCAGTGGCTGTTCACCGAGTTCCGCGACGCCGGGCTCGTGGACCGCCGGGCCGCCACGGTGAACTGGTGTCCGTCCTGTGAGACGGTACTGGCGGACGAGCAAGTCGAGGGCGACGACGAGCTGTGCTGGCGGTGTGACACGCCGGTCACCGAGCGCGACCTCGACCAGTGGTTCTTCGAGACCACCGCGTACGCCGACGAACTGCTCGATGGCCTCGACGAGTTGGACGGCTGGCCGTCGAACGTCCGGGACATGCAGCGCAACTGGGTCGGCCGCACGGACGGCGTCGAAGTACCGTTCACCGTGCACACGCCCGACGGCGACGAGGACGTGGTGGCGTTCACGACGCGGGTGGATACCATCCACGGCGCGACGTATTTCGCGCTGGCACCGGATCACCCGCTGGCGGAGGCCGCGGCCGACCGCGACGACGACGTGGCACACTTCGTCGAGGAGGTCGCCGATCCCGACGGCGACGAGCCACAGGGCGTCGAGACGCAGTTCACCGCCACGAACCCCGCGACGGGTGCGGAGATCCCCGTCGTCGTCGCGGACTTCGTGCTGTCGGACGTCGGCACCGGCGCGCTGATGGCGGTGCCCGCCCACGACGACCGCGACCACGAGTTCGCCCAGGCCCACGACCTCCCGGTTCGGCAGGTCGTCGCGCCCGCGGGCGACGAGGACGCCGACGTCGAGGCCGCCGCCTACACCGCGGACGGCGTGCTCGTCAATGCCGGCGACTACACGGGCCTGGACAGCGAAACCGCCCGTGAGGAGCTGACCGCGGACATCGACGGCGCCGCGTCCGCCGTCCAGTATCAGCTCCGCGACTGGGGGGTCTCCCGGCAGCGCTACTGGGGCACCCCGATCCCGATCGTCCACTGCGAGTCGTGTGGGCCGGTCTCCGTCCCCGACGACGACCTGCCCGTGGAGCTCCCGGAGTTCGTCCACACCACTGGGAACCCGCTCGACGCCGCCGAGGACTGGAAGCAGACCACGTGCCCCGACTGCGGCGCGCCCGCCGTCCGAGAGACCGACACGATGGACACGTTCCTGGACTCCTCGTGGTACTTCCTGCGGTTCGCTTCCCCGGCGTTCGACGACGCGCCCTTCGACACCCAGCGCGCCAACGACTGGCTGCCCGTCGACGAGTACGTCGGCGGCGACGAGCACGCCGTCATGCATCTGCTGTACTCGCGGTTCGTGACGAAGGCGTTCGCGGACCTCGACATGCTTGAGCACCGCGAGCCGTTCGCCGGCCTGACCACACAGGGCATGGTGTTGGGCGAGGACGGCACGAAGATGTCCAAATCCAAGGACAACGGCGTCGCCCCCGAGCGCATCGTCGACGAGTACGGCGCCGACACCGCGCGGCTGTTCACGCTGCGCGCGGCCCGCCCGTCGAAGGCCTTCCCGTGGAGCGAGGAGGGCGTTCGCTCTAGTCACACCTTCCTTGAGCGCTTGCTCTCGATGGCGCGGGCGGTCGACGCCGACGCGACCGCCGACGGTGACCTCGATCCCGCCGCCGAGTACGTCGCCCGCGAGACCGCCGCGACCGTTCAGGCCGCCACCACGCACTTCGACGACATGGAGTTCAACCGCGCCGTGCAGGCGGTCGACGAGCTGGTGTCGCTGCTGGTGCGGTACCGGGACCGCGACGACGCCGCGCCCGCGGTCGTCGCGCGCGGCGTTACGGCCGCCGTGAAGCTGCTTGCGCCCATCGCTCCCCACGTCGCCGAGGAGTGTTGGACGGCGCTGGGCGGCGACGGGTTCGTCGCCGAGGCCGCGTGGCCCACCCCCGACCGCGACGTCAGCGACCACGACCGCGCGACCAGCCTGATCGAGCAGACCCGCGAGGACGTCCGCGACATCGTCGACACCGCGGGCATCGAGAACCCCACCGGCGTCGACGTCGTCACGGCCCCCGAGTGGATGTACGACGTGCTCGCCCGCGCGAAAGCCGCCGACGGGAACGTCGTCGGCTCCGTGATGAGCGACCAGTCCCTCCAGCAGCACGGCGAGGACGCCGCCGACTACGCCAAGGACCTGGCCGCCCAAGCGCCCGCGTTCCCGGACGTGCTCGGACCGGACGGCGAACGCGACGCGCTCGGGCGCGCCGTGTGGCTGCTCGAAGCCGAGTTCGACGCGCCGGTGCGCGTGCTCGCCGCCGAAGACGCCGCCGACAGCGTCGCGAACAAGGCCGAACCGGGGCGGCCGGCGATCCACGTCGACGAAGCCGGCGACTGACACTCACGCCACGTGCTCGGTGTCGTACGACCCCAGCCGCCGCACCCAGCCGGCTGCCGCGATCTCCGCCACGTCCGCGACCGCGTTCCGGGTGCGCTCCTCGTAGCACCCGCTCGCGATGTCCACGTGGAAGACGTAGTCGCCCAGTCGCTCCCCCGACGGCCGGGATTCGACCCGCGACAGGTTGATGTTGCGGTCGGCGAACGGCTCCAGCAGCTCCAACAGCAGCCCGGGGTGGTTCGCGTTCGGGTAGACGATGATCGAGGACTTCCCGCCGGCCGGCGTGCGCTCGCTTGCCGGCCCCACCACGAAAAACCGCGTCTCGTTGCTGGCGCGATCCTGAATCCCGGACCTATGCACGTCAAGGTCCGTGCCGTCGGCGGAGTCCGGGTGCGCGATCGCGGCCGTGGTCTCGTCGTTGCGCGCCACCCCGACGCCGCGCGCGGTCGACGCGACGGCCCGGCGGTCGACCGCCGGATGGGTGGCGTCGAGGTACTCTCGACACTGCGCGAGCGCCTGCGCGTGGCTGGCGACCGCGTCGAACCCGTCGCCCTGGGCGAGCAGCGCGTGCCGGATCGGCGTCACCACCTCCCGGACGACCGCCAGGCCGTCGGTGTCCGCGAGCGCGTCGAGCGTTTCGGTCACCGACCCCTGGATGCTGTTCTCGATGGGCACGACGCCGCGGTCGGCGTCACCCACTGCAACCGCATCGACGATGTCGCGCACGGACTCCATGAACGACACGTCGCCGGCAGAAACAGCGCTCGCGGCGCGGTGTGAGTACGTCCCCGACGGCCCCAGCGTCACCGTATCCATGTCCGCGGATACCCACGGCGACGGGAAAAACACGTCGGGGGTGTGTGGGTTACCGGTTCAGCGTGTGGACGGCGTGGCCGAGCGCGTGCTCGGCGGCCTCCATCGTGGCCTCGGACAGCGTCGGATGCGTGTGGATGGTGGACGCGACGTCCTCCAGGGTGGCCCCCATCTCGATCGCGAGGCCGAGCTCGGCGACGAGCTCGCTGGCCTCCGGGCCGACGATCTGTGCGCCCAGCAGGAACCCCGACTCCTCGTCGGCGACGACCTCCACGAAGCCGTCGTCGTGGCCCGTGGTGAGCGCGCGCCCGCTGGCGTTGAACGGGAACGTCCCGACGACCGGGTCGAAGCCCTGCGCGGCGGCGTCGTCCTCGGTGAGCCCGACGGTCCCGATCTCGGGGTCGGTGAACACCGCCGCCGGCACAGCCTGGTAGTCCAGGGCCGCCGGCTCGCCCGCGATGACTTCCGCGGCGACCTCGCCCTCCTTGCTGGCCTTGTGCGCGAGCATCGGGCCGGGCGCGACGTCGCCGATCGCGAAGACGTTCTCGACGTCGGTGCGGGCCTCGTGGTCGGTCTCCAGGCGGCCGTCGTCGTTCGGTTCGAGGCCGACGGCGTCCAGGTTCAGCGTGTCGGTGACCGGCTGGCGGCCGACCGCCACGAGCACCTTCTCGGTCTCGAACTCGGTCTCCTCGCCGTCCTCGTCGGCGGCGGTGACCACGATGCCGTCGTCGGTGTCCGTCCAGCTGTCGGCCGCGAGGCCGAAGTGGAAGTCGATGCCGAGTTCCTCGGCGCGCTGTCTCACGGGGCGCGCGATGTCGTCGCCGTACTGTGGCAGGATGCCATCCAGCATCTCCACGACGGTCACGTCCACGCCGAGCTTCGCGAACACCGTCGACAGCTCCATGCCGATGTAGCCGCCGCCGACGATCACCATCGACGCCGGCAGCTCCGCCATCGCCAGCGCCTGCCGCGAATCCAACACGGGGTCGTCGCCGAAGTCGAAGCCCGGCACCTCGATGGGCCGAGAGCCCGTCGACACGATGGCGTGCTCGTACTCGATGGTCTCCGAGCCCTGGCCGTCGCCGCCGTGCACGACCCGCAGCTTGTCGCTGCCCGCGAACTCCGCGCGCCCCTCGATGAGGTTCACGCCGTTGGCCTTGCAGAGCTTCTCCACGCCGCCCGTGAGCTGGTCGACGACGCCGTCCTTCCAGTCGACCATCTCCGCCACGTCCACGTCGGGGTCGGCGTACACGCCCATCTCCTCGGCGTGGCCCGCCTCGTGGGCGACGCCCGACGCCGTGATCATCGCCTTCGACGGGATGCAGCCGTAGTTCAAGCAGGTGCCGCCGTAGGCGTCCTTCTCGACGAGCGTCACGTCGAGGCCGAGCTGTCCCGCGCGGATCGCCGCCACGTAGCCACCGGGGCCAGCGCCAACGACCGCGACGTCCGTCCCAGTCGAGATGTCTCCGACAACCATGATTATTCGAGTAGTAGTAGTTCGGGGTCAGTCAGATACTCCATCACGCGGTTCGTGAACTGTGCGGCCTCCGCGCCGTCGATGACGCGGTGGTCGATCGACAGCGACAACGGCAGCGTCTGGGCCGCCCGCACGTCGCCGTCCTCGGCGACCGGGCGCTCGTCGATCGCGCCCAGCCCCAGGATCGCCGTCTCGGGGTAGTTGATGATCGGGGTCGCGTACTCGCCGCCGATCGCGCCGAAGTTCGTGATCGTGAACGTTCCGCCGTCCATGTCCGCGGGCGCGATCGAGCGCTCGCGGGCCTGCTCGACGAGGTCGTTCATCTCCGTGGAGATCTCAAGCATCGACTTCTGGTCGACGTGCTCGACGACCGGCACCATCAGCCCGGCGTCGGTCGCGACCGCCACGCCGATGTTGTAATCCTGCTTGAGCGCGATCTCCTCGTCGTCCTCGCGGAGCTCGGAGTTCAACACGGGGAACTCCTTGAGCGCCGCGACGACCGCCTTCATCACGAACGGCATGTACGTCAGCTTCACGTCCTCGGCCTCGGCGCGCGCCTTCAGCTTCGAACGCGTCTCCACGAGGCTGTCGATGACGGCGGTGTCGTGGTGGGTGACGTGTGGCGCCGTGTACTTCGACTCGGCCATCTGCTCGCCGATGGTGCGGCGGATGCCCCGGTAGGGCTCGGTGGTCTCGCCGCCGGCGACGAACTCGCGGGTGGCTGCGCCGCCCGCCTCGCCCTGCGCGGCCTGCCCCCCCTCGGCGTACGCCTGGACCGCCTCCGCGGTGACGAACGCCTCGCCGTCGCGCTGTTCGACCGCCGGCACGTCGTTGATGTCGACGCCCAGCTCACGGGCGACCCCGCGGGTCGCGGGTGCCGCAAGCGTCTTCTCGCGGCCCGCCGGCTCTTGGCTGCCGGCGCTCGCCGCGGTGTCGTCCTCGTCGACGCGTTCCGTCGCGGACGTGGCCTCGGTGGTGTCCTCGCCGCCCTCCGCGGCGGCGCGCACGTCGCCGTCGGTGATGCGCCCCGACGGCCCGCTCCCCTCGACGCTGTCGAGGTCGACGCCCAGCTCGCGGGCGAGCGTGCGAACGCTCGGCGGCGCGAACGTCCGGCCGCTGGCCTCGCTGGTCGCCGACGCGGCCTCGTCGCCGCTTTCGTCGCCGTCGTCCGCGGTGGCCGACGCCTCGCCGTCAACGTCGAACGTCACGAAGAGATCGCCGACCGGCACCACGTCGCCTTCCGCCCAGTGGAGTTCCTGGACCGTGCCGTCGACCGGCGCGGGCACCTCGACCTGGGCTTTGTCCGTTTCGACCTCCGCGACCGGCTGATCCTCGGTGACGGTGTCGCCCTCGTCGACGAGCCACCGCACGAGTTCGCCCTCCGCGACGCCCTCTCCGACGTCAGGTAGCGTGAATTCGCGGGCCATCTTAGAAGTCGAACGCCTCCTCGATGCCGGCCGCGATGCGCGCGGGCTCGGGCAGGTAGTAGTCCTCCAGGGCCGCCAGCGGGAACGGCACGTCGAAGCCGGTGATGCGCTCGACGGGGGCCTCCTGGTACAGCAACGCCTCCTCCTGGATGGTCGCCGTGATCTCCGCGCCCAGGCCGCCCGTGTTCGGGGCTTCGTGGACGATCGCGGCGCGCCCGGTCTTCTTGAACGACTCGATGATCGTGTCGAAGTCGATGGGGCTCAGACTCCGCAAATCCACGACCTCGACGTCGATCCGATCGAGGTTCTCGGCGGCCTCAACGGTGGGCTGGGTCATCGCCCCCCAGGTGAACACCGACACGTCCTCACCCTCCGTGCGGACGGCCGCGTCGCCGAGTTCGACCTCGTAGGGGTCGTCGGGCACGTCCTCGCGGAACGCCCGGTAGATCTTCTTCGGTTCGAGGAACACCACGGGGTCCGGGTCCCGGATGGACGCGATGAGCATCCCCTTGGCGTCGTACGGCGTGCTGGGCATCGCGACCTTCAGCCCGGCCTCGTGGGCGTAAAACGCCTCCTTGGACTCGGAGTGGTGTTCGGGCGCGCGGATCCCGCCGCCCATCGGCGCACGCAGCACCATCGGGAGCGTGAACCGGCCGCGGGAGCGCGTTCGCAGCCGCGACATGTGGCTCACCACCTGGTCGAAGCCCGGGTACATGAACCCGGAGAACTGGATCTCCGGCACCGGCTTCAGGCCGTAGGCGGCCATGCCGACCGCCGACCCGATGATCCCCGACTCCGCCAACGGCGTGTCGATGACCCGGTCGTCGCCGAACTCCTCGTAGAGGCCCTCGGTCGCCCGGAACACACCGCCGTTCTGCCCGACGTCCTCGCCCATCACGAGCACGTCGTCGTCCTCGGCCATCCCGTCGTGGAGGCCGTCCCGTACCGCCTGCACTAGCGTCAGATTCTCGCTCATATCGTTAGTCCTCCAGGAGCGCCTCGTCGCCGTACTCGTCTCGGATCGACTGGAAATACTCCAGTTGCTGTTCTAGGCGCTGTGGCATCTCCGCGTAGACGTTCTCGAACATCGATGCGGGGTCGGGCCGCGGCGTCTCCTCGGCGGCCTCGATGGCGTCGGCGACCGCGTCCTCGATGTCGGCCTCGATGGACTCGATGGCCGCGTCGTCGAGGCGGTCGGTCTCCACGAGGAACGTCTCCAAGCGCGGGATCGGGTCCTTGTCCTTCCAGGCCTCGACCTCGGACTCCTCGCGGTAGACCGACGGGTCGTCGGCGGTGGTGTGCGCGCCGAACCGGTACTGCACGGCCTCGATGAGCGTCGGCCGCATTTCGTCCTCGTCGGGGTCTTTCGCTTTCTCGATGGCGTCGTGTGCCACCTGGTAGACCGCAAGCGGGTCCATCCCGTCGACCTGCACGCCCTCGAAGCCGTAGGCGGCGGCCTTCTGGGCGAGCGTGTCCGTCGCTGTCTGCTGTTCGCGCGGGACGCTGATCGCCCACTGGTTGTTGTTACAGAAGAACACGTTCGGCGTGTCGTAGACGCCCGCGAAGTTCAGGCCTTCGTGGAAGTCACCTTCGGAGGTCGCGCCGTCCCCGAAGTAACACATGAACGCCGTGTCGGATTCGTCTTTGAGCTGCGACGCCCACCCCATCCCGGTGGCGTGGGGGATCTGGCTGGCGATCGGCACCGCGACCGTGAAGATGTTCTCCTCGGTCGGGATCGCGTTCCCACGCTCGTCACCCATCCAGTACAGCAGGGTGTCTTTCAGTGGGAGGCCGCGAACCAGGCTGGCGCCGTGCTCGCGGTAGCTGGGCACGATCCAGTCGTCGTCGGCAAGCGCCATCGCGGACGCGATCTGTGCGCCCTCCTGGCCGGACAGCGGCGGGTAGGTGCCGATCCGACCCTGCCGTTGGAGGCTCACCGCGCGCTCGTCGAAGCGCCGCGCGAGCTTCATGTAGCGGTACATCTCCACGAGCTCGTCGTCGGTGAGGTCCGGTACCTCCGCGCCGTCGACCAGCTCGCCGTTCTCGTCCAGCACCCGGTAGGTGTCGTCGGGTGCTCGATGAATGGTCTCGGTCACGGGTACCCCCGTCCTGACATGTGCGGAGGATCTACCCCTGCGACTATATGATTTTCGTAACAATCGTTTCCATGGGGATCGCTGCCATCGAATTTCAACCCACTGTCCAGTCTCAGTGGACTGATTGGGTAGAACGAGCGCCATTCCCGGGAAAAATACGAAATCGAACCGACGCCGCCCGGACGTCGTCGTCGGCGACCGGTCGGACGGTGATCGCCGCCAGTGACCTCACTCCGACGCCGCACGCCGCGCGTTCCGGCGGGCCTCCTGGACGCTTTTGCCCTCCCGCAGCACGGCGTCCACGAACAGCTCGCCGGCCTTGTACGAGGACCGCACCATCGGTCCCGACGCGCAGTACAGGAACCCGAACTCGGATTCGGCCACGCGCTGCCACGTCTCGAACTTCTGGGGGTGGACGTAGTCCGCGACGTCGAGGTGTGACCGCGACGGCTGGAGATACTGCCCCAGGGTCACCACGTCCACGCCGGCCTCCCGGAGGTCTCCAAGCGTCTGGTAGACCTCGTGGTCGTACTCGCCGACCCCCAGCATGATGCTCGTCTTGGTGTAGATGTCCGACTCCCGGGTCACGTACTCCAGCACCGACAGGGACTGCTCGTAGCCCGCGCGCCGGTCCCGCACGGGGACCTGCCGGCGCGCGACGGTTTCGATGTTGTGCGCGATCACGTCCGGCCCCGCGTCGATGATCTTCTGAACCAGCGATTTCTCGCCCTGGAAATCCGGAATCAGCACTTCCACCAGGATCGAGGGGTCGCGCTCTTTGATCTCCCGGATCGTCCGCGCGAAGTGGCCGGCCCCCTGGTCGTCGAGGTCGTCGCGGTCGACGGACGTCAACACCACGTAGTCCAGCCCGATCTCCGCCACGGACTCCGCGACGTTCGCCGGCTCATCGGGATCTAGGGGCTCCATGCCGCCGGTTTTCACGTCACAGAAGTTGCAGCCACGCGAGCAGCGATCCCCCATCAGCATGAACGTCGCCGTGCCGGGGCCGTCACGGCCGCTCCAACACTCCCCCATGTTGGGACACGACGCCTCCTCGCAGACCGTGTGGAGGTCGTTGTCGCGGAGCGTCTCCTTGATGTCCGTGAACCGCTCCCCGGACGGCGGCCGCATCTTTAGCCACTCCGGCTTCCGGCGGCTACTCATGCCAGTTCCTTCGGGACCAGCCGCAAAAATGCTGGGGATTGTTGCCCCGGCAATACGACCCACAGATACATAGATTAATGCCACGGCGCTGGAAAACCAATCGGTAACACACCCCACTCATGTTTGATCTCTCACGTGACGAGATCACCGGCGGGTCACTCCCCCGCGCGCTACTGGTGCTCACCGCCCCCCTCGTCGTCCAGCAGTACGTCGTCGTCGTCCAGCAGATCGTCGACGTGTTCTGGCTCGGGCGGGTCAGCCGCAACGCCGTCAGCGCCGTTGGTCTGGTCGCGCCGCTCATCGGATTACTCGCCCTCGCCACCAGCGTCGCCACGATCGGCTGCCGGGTGCTCGTCGCCCAACACGTCGGCGCTGACGACGCCGCGGCGGCCCGCAGCACCGGGTTCCATGCGACCGTGCTCGTCGGCGCTGCCAACCTCCTGTTGGCTGTGGTGGTTCTCTGGCTGGCACCGGACCTCGTTGGGGTCCTGCTCTCCGACGAGGCGGTCATACAACTCGGCGCCACCTATCTCACTGTCACCACCGTCGGCCGCGTCTTCGGCGGCATGAGCGACACCATCGAGTCCGGGTTCGTCGGCTGGGGTGACTCCCGGATGTCGATGCTCATCAACGTCGTCGCCGTGCTCACCAACGTCGTCCTCGACCCGTTTCTGGTCGTCGGCTGGCAGCTCCCCGGGTTCGCCGGCTACGGCATCTTCGGCGCCGCGCTCGCCACCGCGATCGGCTACGTCGCCGGGTTCGCCGTCGCAGTCGGCGGGCTCGGCGTCGACAGCACCAGTTTCACCATCCGCCGCGCCGACCTGGGGGTCAGCCGTGACACCGTTCGCAGCCTGCTCTCGGTCGGCGTCCCCCACGCCGGCCAGGAGGCCGGCCGCCAGATCGCGCGCCTGCTGGTTGTCGCCATCGTCGCCGGCGTCGCCGGCAGCGCGGGGTTGGCGGCGTACACCATCGGCGCGCGCATCGCCACCATCGCGTTCGTCCCCGCGGCGGCCGTCGGGAGCGCGGTGTCGAGCATCGTCGGGCAGAACGTCGGCGCGGGCAACCCCGATCGGGCGACGCGCGCGACCTGGCTGGCCGCCGGGGCCACCACCGCCGGGATGGCGGTCCTCGGCGTCGCCCAGTACAGCAGCCCCGCCACCATCGTGTCGGTGTTTGCGCCCACGTTCTCCGGCATCGAACTGACGTACACCGTCGCGTACCTCCAGATACTCGCCGTCGGCTACTGGGCGTTCGGCCTCATCTACCCGATCCAGGGCGGGTTCAACGGCGCGGGCAAGACCACCGTCTCGATGGTCGCCACGCTGCTGCAGTACTGGGGGGTGCGGCTCCCCGTGGCCGCCCTCGGCGCGTACGTGGTGGTGTTCTCGGTGCCAGTCCACGCCGCGTTCTGGGCGATCACCGCCTCGAACGTCGCGTGCGCGGTCGGCGTCACGGCCTACTTCTGGGCGCAGACCAGCGGCGCGACGGGCCTGATCGAGCGCGCCGCGACCGCCGCCGCGTCGGACTAGAAACGCCTATCCGCCGGCCGCCCCTCCCCTTCAGCGATGGATGTCGCCGAGGTCGTTCCGGAGTTCGCCGAGGCGTTTCCCTTCGACGAGTTCAACGCGATGCAGCGGGAGGCGGTGCCGGCGCTGCTGGAATCCGACGCGAACGTGGTGGCGTCCGCGCCCACCGGCAGCGGGAAGACGGCGCTCGCGGAGCTCGCGATCTGCCAGACGCTCGCCGACGGCGGGACGGCGCTGTTCGTCGCGCCGCTGCGCGCGCTCACCAACGAGAAAGAAGACGAGTGGGAGCGCTTCGAGGCGCTCGGATACTCCGTGTACGTGGTCACCGGCGAGCGCGACCTGAACCCGCGGCGCGCCGAGCGCGCCGACGTGCTCGTGATGACCCCCGAGAAGGCCGACTCCGCCACCCGCAAACACGACTCCCCGCGGTACGCGTTCGTGACCGACGTGGAGTGCGTGGTCATCGACGAAGTCCACCTGCTGGATTCGGAGACCCGGGGGAGCGTCCTCGAAGTCGTGGTCTCGCGGCTGCGGCGGCTCTGTGACCCCCGAGTGGTCGCGCTGTCGGCGACCATGCCGAACATCGGCGACGTCGCGGACTGGCTGGACGCCACCCCCGACACCACCTTCGAGTTCGACGACGACTACCGGCCGGTGGACCTCCACGCCGGCGTTCGCACCTACGACCACGGTGACAACCCGTTCGCGGACAAGTACCGGCGGCTGTTCACGGCGCTCGATCTGGCCGAGCCACACCTCCGGGAGGACGGCCAGTCGCTGGTGTTCGTGGCGTCCCGCCAGGACACCGTGCAGGCAGCCAAGAAGACCAGAGACGAGATCGCACAGCGGGACATCCCGGTGGGGTCGCGGGGCGACTACGACTTCCACACGGCCACCGAGGCGCTCGACAACGAGACGCTGCGGAAGTCCGTGCTCGACGGGGTGGCGTTCCACCACGCGGGGCTGTCGACCACCGACAAAAGCCACGTCGAGCAGTGGTTCCGCGAGGGCAAGATCCGGGTGTTGTTCTCCACGTCCACGCTGGCGTGGGGCGTGAACCTGCCGGCGCGCTGCGTGGTGATCCGGGACACGAAACTCCACGACCCCCTGGAGGGAGAGGTCGACATGAGCCCCCTGGACGTCCTCCAGATGCTGGGTCGCGCGGGCCGCCCCGGCTACGACGACGTGGGCTACGGCTGGGTGGTGTGTGACACCAGCGACGCCGACACCTATCGGACGCTGCTGGACGAGGGCCACGAGATCGAGAGCCGACTCGACGGCAACCTCGCCGAGCATCTGAACGCCGAGATCGCGATGGGGACGATCCGTGACCTCGGCGACGTGATGGCGTGGCTCGAAACGACGTTCTACTACCAGCGCGCGCAGTCCGCGCCCGACGCCTACGAGTTCTCGACGCTTCGCGATCGCGTCCGGGCGACCCTCGACGATCTCATCGACCAGGGGTTCGTGGAGACCGACGCGGATCTCGGGCTGTCGGCGACCCGGCTGGGGGTGTTGGCGTCGACGTACTACCTCCGCCTGGACACCGCCCGCGAGTTCCGCGCCGTCATCGACGACGCCGCCGACGACCGCGCCATCCTGCGCGCGGTGGCTGCCGCCGGCGAGTTCGACTCCGTGAGCGCCCGCCACTCCGAGCAGGACGCGATCCACACCGTCCTGGGCCACAGCGGCGACGAGATGGCCGACGGCCCGCGGAAGGTGTACGCGATCCTGCGCGCGAGCATGCGGGGCGCAGTCCCCTCGGAACTCCGGTCGGACGCGTGGGTGATCACGCAGAACGCGCTCCGGCTGCTGGCGGCGCTGGGGGCGTTTTTCGACCGATACGACGACCCCTTGGGGGCGAACGCCGCGGCCCGGTTGGAGGCCCGCATCGACACCGGCGTCCCCGAGGCCGCCGTTGGCCTGACAGCCATCGATGGCGTCGCCGCTGGGCGCGCGCACAAACTCCACGACGAGGGCATCGACACCCCCGGGGATGTCCGTGATGCGGGCGTTCCCGGGCTCGTGGACGCCGGTCTCGCGCCGGGCGTCGCCGAGAGCGTCCACGAACAGGCCGCCGGCCTGCCGGCTGTCGCCGTCGACTGGGGCGATTTCCCGGACTCCGTTCCCGCCGGTGACAACGACCTCCGTGAGGTCACCGTCCGCAACCACGGCGGCGGGGCCAACGCCGGCGTCACGGTCACGGTCAACGGCGTCGAGATGACCACCGAAACCAGCTACCTGGACGGCGCGCTGTCGGTGCCGGTGGGCGTGTTCGGCGCGCCCGACGCGGACACGCTCACGTTCGAGGTCACGGTCGCGTTCGCGGAGTTACCCCTTCCACCCGTGACCGAGACCCGCACCGTCGACGTGGTGTAGCCGAGGGTTGAAACCGGAGACCGCGGCCACCCACACGCATGCAGGACGCCATCCGAGTGCTGGCCGGGGAGTGTGCGGTGCGCTACGAGAACGACGCGTCCACCGACCGCGTGCTGCGCGGCGACGT
This sequence comes from Halobacterium sp. MBLA0001, assembly GCF_049705385.1. NCBI lineage: Archaea > Methanobacteriati > Methanobacteriota > Halobacteria > Halobacteriales > Halobacteriaceae > Halobacterium > Halobacterium sp. MBLA0001. The sequence continues at coordinate 326,729 of NZ_JBNAMQ010000007.1, read as the reverse complement.
GGTGGTCGTGGTGAAACCCGACGACACCGTGTTGGTGCACGACGCCGACGGCTACCAGCCGGCGGCGTGGCTCACCAGGCCCGGTGTCGTGCGGTACACGCGCGACGCCAGCGGGTTCCGCATCGACGCCGCCGACGGCGACGAGCGCCTCGTCGTCGAGAGCGCGACCGAGCACGGCGACGCCCATTATCCGGTGTCGCCAGCGGGGCCGCCCGTGGGGCGCTGTGAGTGTGGCGGCGCGTTCGTCCGCGACGGCGGCCGCGTGGTGTGTGTGGACTGCCGCGACCAGTATTCGATCCCGCGCGACGTGGCGGTCGTCGACGACGCGTGTGCGGCCTGCGGGCTGCCGCGGATCCGGGTGGCGCGTGGCGTGACGGTGACCGCCTGCGTGGACCGCGACTGCGAGCCGATCGCGGCCGCGGTCGCCGACGCCATCGACTGGACGTGTCGCTGCGGGGCGGCGCTCGGGGTGGCGTCCGAGCGTGGACTGCACGCCGCCTGCGAGTCCTGCGGGGCGCGGTTCCGGCTTCCCCACGGGACGACCGCCGGCGACTGTGGGTGTGGGTTGCCCGCGATCAGGACCGCCACCGGCGTTCGGTGTCTGGACGGCGACTGCGAGCGCGCACCGCAGTCGCTTTGAGTGCTGGCCGTGTCCGTGGGGTATGGACGGCGATCTGCGCGGGGATACAGTGCATATCGGTGGCGACGCCCGCCAGCGATTCCACGACGCACGCGGGTACGGCTACCCGCTGGGCGGCAACGACATCGCGGTGTCGCTCGTGGAGGCCGCCCACCTCCTGTTCCGTGGCGACCTCGATTCCGTCGACGGCATGGGGTTTCGGGCGTTTCTCACGGACCGCGAGGCGGGGTTCGCCGCCCGGTTTCTGGTCTACGTCGACCTCCGGGATCGGGGGTTCTACCTGGTGCCGGACCGCGACCCGTGGTGGCGCGACCCCGGCGACGGCGATTTCGTGGTGTTCCCGCGCGGGAACACGCGCCGCGACGGCGTCGTGAAACACCGGGTGCGCGTGGTCGACGAGCGCACGACCCTCCCCGTCGACGGGCTCTCGGAGTCGGTGCTGGCGGTCGTCGACGAGGAAAGCGAGATCACCTACCTCGACATCGCCCCCGAAACCCCCACCGGGGAGACGACCCTCGACCGCCCCACCGATGTCCCGGGGGTGTTGTTGGACGACCGCGTGCTCGTCTGGGAGCCGCCACAGCGCCTGCACAACGCCGGCTTCTACGGCCAGCCCCTCGGCGGGCGCGCCGCCGACCACGACGCCCTCCAGTTGTCGCTCGTGGAGGCGGCGTACCTCATCGACGCCGGCGTGTTGACGCTCACCGACGCCACCATCGACGACGTTCGTGCCCGCGGGCGGCTCGGTGAGGGCGAGCATTTCGACTGCCGGCTGGCCGTCTATCGCGCGCTCCGTGACGCCGGCGCGGTCCCGAAAACCGGGTTCAAGTTCGGCGCCGATTTCCGCGTGTACTCGGCGGTGTCGTCGGTCGACGACCTCGGGCACTCGGAGCTGCTGGTGCGCGTGATCACCGACACCCACGTGTTCTCGCCGGGGGACCTCTCGCTCGACGTGCGACTGGCCCACGGCGTCCGCAAGCGAATGGTTTTTGCGGCTACCGACGACACAGACGACACGATTCGCTGGCTTTCGGTGAGTCGATTGACGCCATGACATCCGACGACACAGACGACACGGCCGGTGCTGACGACGTTGCACTCGACCCCTGGGGGTCGGCAACCATCTCGGACTACCGCGCGCTCTTCGACGAGTTCGGCATCGAAGCCTTCGAGGACGTCCTCGACGGCGTGCCCACACCCCACTCGCTGATGCGGCGCGCGATCATCTTCGGACACCGCGACTACCGCCGGGTGGCGGCGGCGATGCGCAACGACGAGCCGTTCGCGGCGCTGTCCGGGTTCATGCCCACCGGGGACCCACACATCGGCCACAAGATGGTGTTCGACGAGCTCATCTGGCACCAACAACAGGGCGGGGACGCGTACGCGCTCATCGCCGACCTGGAGGCGCACTCCGCCCGGGGCTTGGACTGGGCGGAGATCGACGAGCACGCCGAGGACTACCTGCTGAGCCTGCTCGCGCTCGGCTTCGACGCCGACGAGGGCGAGCTCTACCGCCAGTCCACGAACCGCGAACTCCAGGACCTCGCGTTCGAGCTCGGCATCGAAGCCAACACCTCGGAGTTCGAAGCCATCTACGGGTTCGGCGGCGACACCGACGTGTCCCACATGCAAAGCGTCGTCACGCAGATGGCCGACATCCTCTACCCGCAACTCGACGCGCCGAAACCGACGGTCATCCCGGTCGGCCCGGACCAGGACCCCCACGTGCGGTTCGCCCGCGACCTCGCCGAGCGCACGCGCTACTTCAAGGTCACCGAGGCGTTCGCCAGCGTGGCGTTCGACGACGACGAGCGCCCGCTCGTCCGCGCCGCCTACGACGCCCGCAGCCAGTACGCCGCGGACACCGACCAGCCCCGGTGTACGGAGGCCGCCGACTGGCTCGCGGCCGAGCCCGCGGCCGCCGACGGCGTCGATGCGGCCACCGCCGAATCGGTGGTTCAGAAACTGGAGAACGCGGGCATGGAGCCGCTGCGTCCCCGGGTTCGGTTCTTCGACCGGCAGGCCACAGACGAGGCGTTCACGGCGCTCATCGACGAGATCGCCGGCGAGAAGCGCGTCTTCGAGGGGCACGTCGACGCCTTCGAGCTGTCCGCCGAGACCGCCAGGGACCTCGCGCTCGCCGTCGAGGTCGACCACGGCGGCTACGGGTTCGTGCCGCCGTCGTCGGTCTACCACCGCTTCATGACGGGGCTGACCGGCGGGAAGATGTCGTCCTCGGAGCCGGCCAGCCACATCAGCCTGCTCGACGACCCCGAGACGGGTGCCGACAAGGTCGCCGCCGCCACCACCGGCGGCCGCGACACCGCCGCCGAGCAGCGCGAGCGCGGCGGCGAGCCCGACGACTGCCCGGTGTACGAGCTGTACGCCTACCTGCTCGCGGGCGATGACGACGCCCTCGCGGAGGAGGTCTACGCCGAGTGCGCCAACGGCGACCGGCTCTGTGGCGGCTGCAAGGAGCAGGCCGCCGACCTGATGGCACAGTTCCTCGAAACCCACCAGGAAAACCGCGAGGCGGCCCGTGACGTGCTCGCGGAGCTGGACATCGATCTGGACTCGGCGCGCGTGTAGTCCGGGTGGGGTGACAGAAGGCCTATCCCGCGGTCACTCGTTCTGTCGCGTATGTCCGACGCGCAGCCCGCACCGGAGGCGGATCCAGACGCGCTGGTCGGTGCGCTCCGGGACGCCGCCGACGCGGCCGCCGACGCCGACGCCGCCGTCGAAACGTACGGCGTTGATCGGCTTCGAGCGCTCCGAACCGCGCTGGCGGATCTCAACCGGCTGTTCGACCAGTACGAGGGCGACGCCACCGGCACCGGTGATTTCCAGTCGTATCTGGACTTCCAGGACGACCTCGTCGCGCTCGTCGACGGGTTCGACGACGACCTGCCCGAGCGCGACACCTTCGAGTCGCTGCTGGAACTGTTCAAGAAGCGCCGCCTGTCCGCCGACGACTTCGCGACGGCGCGGCGTCGCCTCCAGGACGCCCGCGACCTCGTCGGCCGCCTCGACGACCGCGCCGACGCCCACGACGACTACCGGGCGACGCGCTCGCGGGTGGCCGACGCCGCCGACGCCGCCGCCGACACGGTCGCCGAACTGGAGCGCCTCCGACGGCTTGGGAACGCCGACCTCGACGCGCCCGTCGAGACCCTCCGCCAGCCCATCGACGCCTACGACGACGCCGTCCGGTCGGCGTTCGAGTCGTTCCGCCGCGACGCGCCCGCCCGCGAGGTCATCGCGCTCGTCCGGACCACCGAGGCCTACCCGCTCGTGGGGTTCGAGCCCGCGCCCGAGGGGCTCGCTGACTTCGTCGCCGACCGCGCGGCCGGCACGGAGCCGATCCCCCAGCTGCTCGAGTACGCCGGCTACTCGCCGTCGAAGCTGGACCACTACGTCGCCGCGCCGCGCACGCTGAAGCGCGCCGTCGGCGGGAACCGCACGTACCTCGAACGCCTCGACGCCGACCCACTCCTCGTGGGGTGGCCGCCAGCGCCCGCCGCGGCGCTCCAGTACCGGCTCGATGAACTGGTGTCGGTCGTCGCGCGGTTCGCCGGCGACGACGTCCTCGAACCGCTGCACGCGGTCCGGCGGCGGGTGCGCGGCGACGACTACGACCGTCTGCGGGACGCCGCCGTCGCTACCCACGAGCTGACCGCCGACGAGAAACAGCGCATCGCGGCCGGCGTCGCCGACGACCTTCAGCGGGCGCGAGCCCGCGAACAGCGCCTGCGGGACGCGCTCGACGAGTACTAGGCGTCGGCCCGCGCCGCGCGCAGATCCGCGGCGAACGCCTCCGCGAGGGATTCGGCCCGCTCGTGGTCGGTGGACTCCGCGTAGATGCGGACGACCGGCTCCGTGCCCGACGGCCGCACGAGCACCCAGGCGTCGCCGTAGTCCAGCCGGTAGCCGTCGATGGTGGTGCGGTCGGCGTCCGCGTCCAGCGCGCGCGCCTCCGCCGCGTCGAGGAGCGCCCCCCGTTGTGCTTCCGTGTCGTAGTCGACGTTCACGCGGACGTTGTGGTAGTCGTCGTACGGCGCGACGACCTCGCTTGCGGGCGTGCCGTCGGCCAGCAGTTCGAGGAACCGTGCGCCAGTGTACGCGCCGTCGCGGGTCATGCGGTACTCCGGGAAGATGATCCCGCCGTTGCCCTCGCCGGCCACCGGGACGTGGTCGCCCTCGGCTTCCAGCTCGCGGATCCGGGTCATGATCTGCGTGGAGCCGATGGGCGTGAGCTCAAGCGTCGCTCCAGTGCGATCGCAGACGTCCACGAGGCGCTGGCTGACGTTCACCGCGGACACTGTGGTGTCGCCGGCGTCGAGCTCGGCCTCCGCAAGCGCCGCGAGCGTGGCGTCGCCCTCGATGTACTCGCCGGTCTCGTCGACGAAGATGGCACGGTCGGCGTCGCCGTCGTGGGCGATCCCCACGTCGGCGTCGGCCGCGCGCACGAGTGCGCCGAGGTCGCCGAGGTGTTCGCGCACCGGCTCGGGCTCCCGGCCGGGGAAGTGGCCGTCCGGTTGGGCGTTCACGGTGACGACGTCACACCCGAGCTCGCGGTAGAACGTCGGGCTGGTGAGCGCGCCCGCACCGTGGCCCGGGTCCAGGGCGACCGTCAGGTCGGCGGCCGCGATCGCCGCCCGGTCGACGGCGTCGGACAGCTGTGCGCGGTAGTCGCGGCCCGCGGACGCCACCTCCCGGTCGGCTCCCACACCGTCCCAGGCGGCGTTGTCGAACTGCTCGGTGGTGAACGCGCGCTCCACGCGCTCCAGGTCGGCAACCGCCAGCTCGACGCCGTCGCTGCCGACGAGCTTGACGCCGTTGTACTGGCTGGGGTTGTGACTCGCGGTCACCATCACCGCCGGGACGCCGGCGCGCTCCGCGTACGCTTGCGTGGCCGGCGTCGGAACCACCCCGAGCCGGTCGACGTCCACGCCGATGCTCTGGAGGCCCGCGACGGCCGCGTTTTCGAGCATGCGGCCGGTGGTTCGGGTGTCCCGTGCGACCGCGACGCGGTCGGCGCGCCACACCGAGCCGGCCGCCTTCGCGACGCGCAACACGAACCCCGGTGTGAGCTCCTCGTTGGCCACGCCCCGCGTTCCGCTCGACCCGAAGACGTTCATGCATCCTCCTGCGTGCGGCCGCCTCTAATCGCTTCCGAACGCGTCACGTTCACGGGGAACAGCGGGTCACCCACGTTCCCGTCGTCGTCGAGCACGCGAACCTCCACGACCAGCGTCGTGTCCTGGTAGCGGTAGGGCCCCTCCGTGGCATCACAGTGCTCCCGGAGGTCGTCGGCGAGGGCGTCGCCGGCCTCCCGGGTGACGTCCTCGGTCACCCACTCGCCGCGGGGTGCGTTCTCCACCGTCGCCGACGCCACGCGCTCCAGGGGTTGGTGGTTGGTCACGAACGCCTCCGAGAGCGTGCACACGTGTGTCTCACCGTCCCCAGCGGACTCCGACGGGCGCTTCGCGCGGACGCGAGCGGTCTCGTCGGCTCCCATCGTCAGACAGCCGCCGCCCACCCCGAACAGCGCGCCGGTGACGCCCACAAGCACTGTTCGTCGTCGCATACGTCAGTAGTCCCCCCGGGCTTGCAAAGCGCTTTCGAGAGAACCGCAACCACTTAGCGTGCAGCCGACCCGGCTGTACGCATGCCCGCCATTCGCGACGACCACGTGTTCGTCGAGGACACCGACGCCCACGTGGCGTACATCGCCGCCGGCCTCGGCATCACCGCGGCCCACATCGGCGCCAGCACTGTCGGCGAGTTCGCGCTCGAACACCGGTGTGACGCCCGCGACGTCGCCGCCACCCGGCTCGGCGTGGCCGCCGCCACCGCCGACGGCGTGGTGCTGTCGACGGCACCGCCGGACAGCGCGTTCGCCGACATCGGGTTCCCCGCCGCCGTCGCGGTCACCGGCTTCGACGGCACCGTCCTGGCGGCCGACGAGGACGGCCGGATCGCCCAGTACGACCCCGACGCCGGCGCGTGGACCGACCGCGCGGTCCTCACGGACGCCACCGTTCGCGCGCTCGACGCCGACCTCGTGGCCGCCACCGACGGCGTCCACCGGCTCACCGACGCCGGTCTCGCCGACGCCGGCCTGGACGACGCATACGACGTGTCCGCCCCGGGCGTGCCACACGCGGCCACCAGCGAGGGGTTGTTCGCGCTGGGCAACGGCTGGCGGGAAGCCGCCACCGGGGCGTTCCGCACGGTCGCCGCCGACCCCGCCTCCGCCGCGCCGGGCGCGACCGGCGTCGCCCACGCCGCCACCCCCGAAGCCTGCTTCGAACACCGCACCGACGCATGGCAGCCCTGTCGCGACATCGCGCCCTCGGACGCCGCCCGGGTCGTCGACGCCACGTACGCCGTCGACACGACGATCCTGCTCACCGCAGCCGGGACGCTGATCGTCGTGGACGGCGACGGCGACGCCCGCCACCGCAGCCTCGGGCTGCCCGACGCCGCCGCCGTCACGGTCGTCGGGCACACTCCCGACCGGTGAGGGTCGGGACGCAATCAGACGGTCCCGACGATCAGGTGCGCTTTCCTGGGGCTATCCGAGACGCTTCAGTCAATCCCCTACTCTCGGCCGCACGTCCAGTTATGGTATCCTAACCGGGAGTCGTGTCGCTCACTTATCAGGACCCTGGGTCCGAAATTTACGTGTAATGTGGCCTAATATAAGAGAGGCTACTGCTACTAGCAGGAGCAAATCTTTCCCCTCAAGCGCCCACGTAGCCACCATCGCCAACACACTCAGGGTGGCGATAATATCGAGAGTTTTCTCTGATGACATACGAGTAAAAATTCTACTTTCCTACTTTCGTTTCGGAATCCCGATACCCGAAAATGACGCCTCTACCCTTGTTAATTCAGTCATCAATTTGATCTGCTCGCGCATCAAAGATATGGTCTACGGTATCGAGCGCACTCTGCTCGTTGTTCTCTCACCAGTCTCCCGAACAGAGTTGGCCCGTTCCTCGCCTTCGTAAGAGAACGGCTCCGCGATTCTGTCATACGTGCGGTTATTAGCGACGCTGTCGTTTTTGCTGCGCTTACTCTATCTCGCTCAAGCACGTTCACAGCCGCTGGCAGACGCAACCATCAGGTTCCGACGATCGCGCGCGTTTCCTCCGCGCCCATACGAGTACCACGTTCTACTACTCTCCGCTCGTTCGCGGTTTTCTGATCCGAAACGCATGGGGGGCAAGCGCGCCATTAGAGACCCACGCCGAAGCACCGACACCGCGGCGCAGCCCGCGCCCGGCGGTCGTGCAGGCAGCCAAAGGAAACGTGTAAGCCGCCGGCCCGAGTCCACTCGCGTATGTTACTCAGCGGGTCCTCGAGTCAGTCACTCGCGGCCGCGCTCGCCGCCGCAACCGGCGAGCGGCTCGGCGATGTGACCTACGACTCGTTCCCGGACGGCGAGCAGCTGGTGACCGTTCCCCCGGCCGTCGACGGCGAGCGCGCGGTCATCGTGGCGTCCACGCCGACCAGCGACGCCCACATCGAGGTGCTGCAACTCCAGGACGCCGCCCGCGACGCCGGCGCGTCCGAGATCATCACCGTCCTGCCGTACATGGGGTACGCCCGCCAGGACGACGCCTTCGACCCCGGCCAGCCGGTGTCGGCGCGCGCGGTCGCTCGCGCCATCTCCACGGGCACCGACCGCGTGCTCACGGTCAACCCACACGAGGACGGCGTCCTGGAGTGTTTCGACGTGCCTGCCGCGGGCGTCGACGCCGCGCCACAGCTCGCCGCGCCGCTGCCCGCGGATCTCACCGACCCCGTGTTCCTCTCCCCCGACCACGGCGCGACCGATCTCGCCACCAGCGTTCGGGACGCCTATGGCACCGGCGTCACCGATCACTTCCAGAAGGTCAGACACTCCGGTAGCGATGTCACCGTCGAACCCAGTGAGATCCAGACCGCCGGCCGCGACGTCGTCGTCACCGACGACATCGTCGCCACCGGCACCACGATGAGCGAAGCCATCACCGCGCTCGACGACCCCGCCCGCGTGTTCGTCGCCACCGTCCACCCGCTGCTCGCCGGCAACGCCCGCCTGAAGCTCGCGCGCGCCGGCGTCGAAGCCGTCTACGGCACCGACACCATCGAGTGCGCCGTCTCCGAGGTGTCCGCCGCGCCCGCCATCGCTGACGCCCTCTGAGCGCGCCCGCTCAGCGCAGCCACCGCCCTACGGCGGCGTCCGGCCGCCACGCGAGCAGCCCGACCGCGAGCACGAACACCGCCGTCGCGGCGTCGGACGACAGCGCCGACGCCGTGCCGACCGCGACCGCGCCGCCCGCGAGCGAGGACACGACCGCCGCGACCACCGGTAGCGTGCAGCTCACGCAGGTGAACACCCCGACGAGCCCGCCCACAAGCGACGCCTCGGCGTCGGCCAGCGTGGCGTACACGAGATACGCCAGCGCCAGATACCCCCCGATCCGGTAGGGGGCGGCGGCGACCCGTAGCGGGCCGACGTACCCCATCACCATCGGTCCCCACCCCGGCGGCAGCGCCCAGTGGACGGTCACGCCGCTGCCCGTCCCCACCGCCACGACGCCGCTGACGGCCGCCAGCCCGAGGAAATACGCCGCGCCGGCACCCGCGGCGAGCCAGCGCCGCCGCCGGCCGGCCGGCCCGGGCGAAACCCGCCAGACGGCGATCGCGCCGACGTTCAGCCACACGAACGGGTACAGGAGGTACCGGCTGCTGGTGATCGCCACCGGCACCGACGCCAGGTACGCCGCCAGCGCCGCGAGCTCAGCGAGCGTGAGCGCTGCGAGCACGCCGACCGTCCCGCGACGCGGCCGGGCCGTGAGCGCGCCGCTCACGGGCCAGCCACCCCGTCGTCCAGCAGCGAGCGCGTGGAGTTCCCGACGACCAGCAGACTTGACACCGTCATCGCGCCCGCCGCGAACAGCGGGTTCAACACGCCCGCAACCGCCAGCGGGACCGCGATGGCGTTGTAGCAGAACGCCCACGCGAGGTTCTGGCGAATGCGGCCGTTGGTCGCGTCCGTCAGCGCGAACACCCGTGGGACGGCCCCGAGGTCCTCGGTGGTCACGACGGCGTCGGCGGCGTCGGCGGCGAGCGCCGCGTGGTCCAGCGCCACCCCCAGATCGGCCGCCGCCAGCGCGGGCGCGTCGTTGACGCCGTCGCCCACCATCGCCACGGTGTCGCCGTCGGCCCGCAGCGACCGCACCGCCTCCGTTTTGCCCTCCGGCGGGACGCCCGCGAACACCGCCGCGATCGCGTCGTGGTCGCGGAACCGCGCGGCCGCTTCGGGGTCGTCGCCGGTCACAACCACCACGTCACGGCCGTCGGCGTCCAGGGTGGAGACAACGTCCGTCCACTCGTCGCGGGGCCGGTCGCCGGCCACCACGACCCCGCGGGCTTCGCCGTCCCACCCGACGAACACGGGCACGTTGCCGTTCGCCCGCGCGTCGCCGGCGCGCTCGGCGTACGCCTCGGGGACCCGCCAGCCGCGGTCGTCGAACAGCGCGCGGTTCCCGGCCACCACCCGGGGCGCGTCCGCCGCCGCGGCCGCCCCGTCGGGCCGAACCGCCAGGCTGCCGGCGACCCCGCGGCCGGGCACGCGCTCGAAGTCGTCGATGTCGCCGGCGGGCGTGGCGTCGTCGGTGATCGCGGCGGCCACCGGGTGGTCGGCGTACTGTTCGACGGCGGCCGCCCGCGCGAGCACGCCGTCGTCGCCGACGACGTCCCGCACGCGCATCTCGCCGGTGGTGAGCGTTCCCGTCTTGTCGAAGACCACCGTATCGACCGCCGGCGCGGCCTCGAACGCCGACACGTCCGTCACCACGACGCCACCGTCGAGCGCCTCCTGGACGCCACGAGCGACCGCCAGCGGGGTCGCCAGCCCGAGCGCGCACGGACACGACACCACGAGCACGGACAGCCCGACGAGCAACGCCTCGTTCGCCGCCGCACCACCCGCGAGCAGGTGCCAGCCGCCGGCCACCCCCGCGAGCACAACCACCAGCGGCACGAACACCGCGGCGACGCGGTCGACGAGGCGCTGGACGCCCGGCCGCGCGCTCTGCACGTCCCAGAGCACGCGCACGACGCGGTCGAGCGTGCTTGCGGCGTCGTCGCCGACCGCGACGACGAGGCGGCCGTCGGTGACCACAGCCCCGCCGACGGCGTCGTCGCCCGGCGTCGCCCCGACGGGCGTCGACTCCCCGGTCACCAGCGACTCGTCGACGGTCGCCGACCCGGACGTGACGACGCCGTCGACGGGGATGCGCTCGCCGGTGCCGACCACCACTTCGTCGCCCGCCTGGAGCTCCTCGATGGCGACCGTCTCCGTGGCGCCGTCGGCGCGCCGGCGGGTGGCGTCGTCGACGCGCTCCTCGGTGAGGTCCGCCAGCCGGCCCGCGGCCGCGCGCTTCACCCGCCCCTCGTAGTAATCCCCGACGGTGACTGCAAGCACCACGACGATGGCGACGTCGAAGTACACCTCGCGGCCGCCGGTCAGGATCGTGGCCGTGCTGAAGACGTACGCCGCGCCCGCCGCGATCCCCACCAGCAGATCCATGTTCGGGTGGCCGGCGCGCAGGCTCACGTACGCCCCCCGGAACAGCGGGTAGCCGGTGTACGCCAACACCACGGTCGCCATCAGCCACACGTTCGCCAGCAGGTAACTGCCCGCCAGCCCCCCGAGGTCGAGCAGCTGGGCGGCCGACGGCACGTCCAGATACGCGGGGTACAGAAACAGGACGTACCACAGCATCGTCATCATCCCGAAAAAGCCCCCGACCAGCAGCCGCCCCACTTCCGACTCGTCGTCGTCGGCGGCGGCGTCGCCGTCGCGCTCGGTGGCGCTGTACCCCAGCCCGTCGACCGCCGCCCGGACGGCCTCGCGGTCGACCGTCTCGGGGTCGTAGGTGACTTTCAGCGTCTCCGTCGGGTAGCTCGCGGACGCCGCCCGCACACCCTCGGTGTCGGTCGCCTGGGCCTCCACGAACGCCTCGCAGGTCGCACAATGCATCCCCGACACGGAGAGAAACGCCGCCTCGCCGTCCACGTCCGTCGTGTCCGCGCCAGTGTCGAGGCTGTCGGCGGCCCCGGCGGCGTCCATGGCCGCCGGGTCCTCGAGCGTGCGCGCGACCTCCATGCAGCCCCGACAGCAGAACGCGCCGTCGACGTCGTCTCCGCCGGTGACCGGCGGCTCCGGCGTGGGCAACCCACACAACGTGCAACTGTCTCGTGTCATGCTATGTTGGCAGCGGCGGCATCGGCAACGGCACCTGCGGGACCGGCCAGCCGAGCGCGGCCAACCCCTTCGCCAGCGGGATGGTGCCGGCGACCACGAACGCGACGCCGAGCGCGCGGTGGACCCGCCGCCGCGTCGTCGCGCTCACGGCGTCCACGGCGGTGCCGTACGCGAACAGCGTGGGGAACGTTCCGAGCCCCAGCGCGCCCAGCGCCGCCGCGCCCTCGACGGGGCTGGCGGTGGCAACGGCGTACACGTATCCCGGGTAGATCAGCGGACACGGCAGCGCGCCGTGGGCAGCCCCCAACACCGCGATCCGGGGGCCGGTCGCCCAGTCGTCGACGTGGTCGGTGAGGCGGCCGGTGACGGCGCTGAACGCCCGTCCCAGCCCGGGCACCGCCCCCGCAGCCAGCCGCGACCCGCCGCCGGCCGCGTACCCCACGCCCGCGGCCACGATGGCCGCGCCGGCGACGACGCCGGCCACCCCCCGGACGAGGTGGGCCACCGCAAGCACCCCGCCGGCGTCCACGAGCACGCCCCCAACTGCACCCATGAGGCCGCCGACGGCCGCGTAGCTCACTGTGCGGCCGCCGTTGAACAGGGCGTGCTGGCGCAGCGCCCGCGTCGAGGGGCCTCGCTGGTCGTCGGTGCCGATGCGGTCGGCGTACATCGTCACTAGCGGCCCACACATCCCCAGACAGTGTGCGCCCCCGAGCAGCCCAACCACGAAGAACACGACCACCCCCGCGTCGGGCGTGGCCGCCGCTCCGGTCTCGGCGATGCTGCCGGCGGACCAGCCCACGGCCGCGCCCGGCATGGTGTGCGGTCAGTGTGCGACGCCGTGCCCGGCGTCGTCGGCTTCCGCGGTCGAGAACATGTAGTACAGACACCCCGCGACGATGAGAACGTTCCCGAGCGCGACGGCCGCGATCGCTTTCTGTCCGGCCGCGTACAATGCCACCGGCACCAGCGATAACAGCGGCATCACGGTCGCAATAACCTGTGGTCGCACGTTCATACGCGCTCGTTGCCAGCGCTGCCCCTAAACGCTTTGACGAATTCCTACGCGCTTGGAATCACCGAGCGTTGCTAAAGGACACCTTCGAAATACGGGGACGTGGACGGACACGGGGAGGGCGGCCACGGTCCCACGGCTGCTGCCCGGTGCCAACGCACTCTCGTTGCCGCCTGTGGCGGTGACGGGACCAACGCGAGGTGCATACGATGACCAGACTAGATGACACAGCGCTCTCACGCCGCGGCGTCCTGCGCGCCGCTGCCGGCACTGCGACGGCGGTCGCGGCCGGCACGGCGGCGATCGGGGCGGCCGCGGCTCAAGCGTACGATGGATGGTTCTCCGGCGACGCCAAGGGCGGCGCCGTCGGCAACTACGACGGAACGACTGTTGACCGGACCGGCACTGACGAGGTCACGATCGACGTTGGGGTGGACGCCAACGGCGGCACGTACGGGTTCGGGCCGGCAGCCGTGCGGGTCGACCCGGGCACGACGGTGTCCTTCGAGTGGGTGTCGAACACGCACAACATCCTGATTGACGCCCAGCCCGACGGCGCCGACTGGGGCGGCCACGACCCCATCGAGAACACGGGGTTCACGCACACCCACACGTTCGACACCGAGGGTGTGTACACGTACTACTGTAACCCCCATCTCACGATGGGGATGAAAGGCGCGATCGTCGTCGGCGGCGACAGCGGCGGCGGCGGTGGCGGCGGCTCCGATCAGCCGACCGTCGCGGCCGACTACGGCGACTGGTTCACGAAAAGCGCCGACGGCGGCGCGACCGGGAACTACACCGGCGACACCACGGACAAAACCGGCACCGACGAGGTGACCGTCGAGGTCGGCGCTGACGCCAACGGCGGCACGTACGGGTTCGGGCCGGCAGCCGTGCGGGTCGATCCGGGCACGACGGTGACGTTCAAGTGGACGTCGAACACGCACAACGTGTTGGTCCAATCCCAGCCCGACGGCGCCGACTGGGGCGGCCACGAACCCATCGAGAACGAGGGGTTCACCCACACGCATACGTTCGAGACGGCGGGCGTGTACACGTACTACTGCAACCCCCATCTCACGATGGGGATGAAAGGCGCCATCGTCGTCGGCGCGCCCCCGGGTGGCACCACTGGCGGTGGTGGCGGCGGGGCGGCCGGCAGCAGCGTCTCTCCGGCCAGCACCCTCTGGACCGCCGTGTTCGCCGGCGCGGTCGGGGTTGCGATGCTGGTCCCGGTTGCGGTGAGCTACTACCGGCGCACGCCCGCCCCGGACTCGTCGGGGGCGTTCGACTACGAGCCGGGCGGCGACACGGACGACCAACCTGCGATCCCCGAGGCCGACGCCTTCGAACCCGACACCGAACTCGGGCACGACGAGTACGACCCGGTTGGAACGCTCTCCATCGTTGCGGTCTACTTCCTCATTCTCGTGGGGATGTGGGCGTTCACGTACTTCATCGAGTTCCTCGGGAACGGACCGACGATCATGGGGTGACTCACGTGAGGATTCACAGATTCGAAAAACTCTGGCTCGGCGCGGCGTTCGTACTCATCGTTGCGTTCATCGCAACCATCGTCTACGGCTCACTCGGCCCGGGCGTTGCGATGGTCGGCGACGACGGCGGCACAGTCAACCCGGACAACCCGACTGCCGCGGACAACTTCCGCGACCCCGGCGTCTACCAGGCCGACGACGACAGCTACGACGTGTACGTCGAAGCCAGACAGTTCGCGTTCTCTCCCGGGACGAGCGAGCCGATCCGCGTGCCCGCGGACACGAACGTGACGTTCCATATCACCAGCGGCGACGTCACCCATGGCTTCGAGCTGGTCGGCACGAACGTCAACACCATGGTGATCCCGGGGCAGGTCGCACAGCTCACGGTCAACTTCGACGAAGCCCGCACACACCACATCGTCTGCCACGAGTACTGTGGGCCAGCCCACCACGCCATGGAGGGCTCCATCGAAGTCGTCCCGCAGTCGGAGTTCACACCCCCACAGCAGGCGGCTGCCGACCAATCCGAGGTGACTGATACGTGACGTTCATCGACAAGTTCCCGACCGAAGCGAAGCTCGTCAGATGGCATTTCGGCGTTGGGTTCGTCGCGCTCGCCATCGGCGGCCTGTTCGGCCTCGTGCAAGCGCTCTACCGCACCGGGCACCTCCGGTCGCTGCTCCCGATCAACGCCGCCCAGTACTACACGGTGTTGACCGGCCACGGCGTGCTGTTGGCGCTCGTGTTCACCACGTTCCTGATCTGTGGGTTCTTCGTGTGGGCGGTCACACGCAGCCTCGACCGCCCGCTTTCGCACCCACGGCTCGTCTGGACGGGGTTCATCTCGATGGTCGTCGGCACCACGCTGGCCGCCATCACCATCCTCAACGGGTTCGCGCCGGAGCTGCCCTTTGGCTCCGCGAACGTGCTGTACACGTTCTATCCGCCGCTGCAAGCCCACCCCGCCTTCTACGTCGGGGCGGCGCTGCTCATCGTCGGCTCCTGGATCGTCGGCGCCGACTACTTCCTGACGTATCGCGCGTGGCGCGCGGACAACCCCGACGAGCGCATCCCACTCCAGACGTTCATGGTGCTCGCGACGTTCGTCATGTGGTATCTCTCCTCGGCCGGCGTGGCCGTCGAAGTCGTCGCGTTCCTGATCCCGTGGTCGATGGGGTGGATCAGCCAGGTCGACCCGCTGTTGACCCGCACGCTGTTCTGGTACTTCGGCCACCCCGTCGTCTACTTCTGGCTGCTGCCCGCCTACCTGGCGTGGTACACCATCCTCCCGAAGCTCGCCGGCGGCAAACTGTTCAGTGATCCGCTGGCACGCGTCGTCTTCGTGCTGTTCGTGTTGCTGTCGACGCCGGTCGGCTTCCACCACCAGTACACCGACCCCGGGATCGCTGAAGGGTTCAAATTCATCGCGATGACGAACACCTTCATGCTGCTGTTACCGTCGCTGCTGACCGCGTTCACGGTCGTGGCGTCCCTGGAACACGGCGCCCGCCAGCGCGGCGGCAGCGGCTACATCGGCTGGCTGCGCGCGCTCCCCTGGGGCAAGCCGTCGTTCTCGGCGATGGCGCTTGCCGGGCTCGTGTTCGCTGCCGGCGGGTTCTCCGGCATGATCAACGCCGGCATGAACATCAACTACCTCATCCACAACACCATCTGGGTGCCGGGCCACTTCCACCTCACCGTCGGCACCGCGTTCGCCCTGACCATGATGGGCGTCGCGTACTGGCTGGTCCCCCAGATCACCGGCAAACGCCTCCAACACCGGACGCTGGCGGCCATCCAGCCGTTCGTCTGGGTGATCGGCATGACGCTGATGTCGAACGCCATGCACCGCGGCGGCCTCGCCGGGCTGCCACGGCGCACCGCCAAGCCGCTGTTCCGCGGTGAGGGGGCGGCCCCCTTCGATCCGGTGGTCGGCACCATCAGCGAGATGCAACTCCAGATCGCGATCGGCGGCACGCTGCTGTTCGTCTCGCTGGCGCTGTTCCTGGCCGTGATGGTGGGCACGTGGCTGTCACGACCCGGCATGGGGCGGCTCTCGGTCAACGGTTCGATCCCGTCGGCGTTATCCGGCCCCGCCGACAGCCCCCGCATCCTCGACAACCTCAAGGTTTGGACGGCCATCGCGGTCGTCCTCGTGATCATCGCGTACGGGCTCCCGCTGTACGGCATGCTCGCCGACGGCGTTCTCGCCCCCGGCAGCCCCGGCTTCCCGGTGTAACCCACACCCACCTGTTCACTCATGGCTGATTCAGACACCGACAACACCGACGACGGCGTCCCGCGGCGCTGGCTGATCCGCGCGCTCGTCGGCATCGGGTTCGGCATCCCGGTGGTCATCGAAGGCGGCACGCTCGTCGGCCTCCTCAAATCGGGGCTGTTCGGTGACGGTGACGGCGACGACGCCGCCACGATCACCGGCCCGACCGCAACCACCTCCGGGCCACCACCCGTCGGCACTGGCGACGACCTGCTGGCGGCGTCCGCCCGCAGCGCCACGCTCTCGGACGCCACCGTGCACGCCGCCACCGACGGCTGGCGGTTCGCACTCACGGTCGCCGTCGAAAACACCGGCGACCGACCCTACGAACTCCGGTTGGGCACCGTCACGACCCAGAACGGCAGCCGCGTGGACGGCACCGCGGCCACCGACCGCCTCGGCGTCGGCGAGTCAGCCACCCTGTCGGCGACGTACGCGCTGCCGGACGGCGAAACACCCGCGACGATGACCATCGTCGGCGTCGACTACGTCGACGGCGGCGGCGAACGGCTCACTCGCCACACGGTCCGGTTCGGCAACGTTCCGGTCAAACGGTAAGAGCGGCCGCCTACACCGCCTCGACTTCCAGGATCATCGTGGTTCCTTCCACGTCCCACTCCTCGCGGTGGCCGTCCTCGACCTCCCCGAGCTCCCGGGCGCGCGTCTCCGCTGTGATGAGGGGCTCGTGGCGCGCGACCAGCTCGCCCACGCGCTCGTCGAACACGAGCACGTCCAGGCGGATCTCGGCGTCCATCGCCAGGTCCATCTCCTTGCGCATCTCCTGGACGCGGCGCACGACCTCCCGAGCGTACCCCTCGCTCTCGACGTCCTCGTTCAACTCGGTGTCGACGTAGACCGTTCCCGCCGCCGTCTCCGTCTCGAACGCCGCGCCGGCGACGTGCTCGGGCGTCTCTTCGACGAACTCGACCATCTCCGTGGTCAACTCGATGTCGTCCCTCCCGAGGTCGGCGGCGACCTGCTCGGCGAGCGCGTCGATGTCCCTGTCGGTGACGTGGGCGTCGTTGAGCGCGTTCATCACCGCGCCGGCGTCGTCGCCGAACGCCGGCCCGAGCTCGCTCATGTCCGCGCGGGCGCTGTACGCCAGCTCGTCCCAGGCCGCCCCGGGTTCGACGACCTCGACCGCGCGCGTGTTGAGGCGGTCCGCGAGCAGGTCGCCGTGGGCGTCGAGCGCGTCCACGACGCTGTCCTCGGCGGCGTCCACGACGACGCGCGTGACCGGCCAGCGCAGCTTCCGGCCGGCCTGCTGGCGGGCGTGACTGCCCGCCTCCTCGGCGGCGCGCAGCACTGCCACGTCGGCCTCCAGGGCCGGCGCGCGCAGCGACTCCTCGACGGTCGGCCAGTCGGCCATGTGCACCGTATCGTAACCCCGATCGCCGGTGAGGTGGCTGTACAGCTCCTCGGTGACGAACGGCGCGTACGGCGCGAGCAGCGCCACGACTTCGAGCAGGACGCGCTGCATGGTGGCGTACGCCGCGGTCTTCGACGCCGACGCGTCGTCCTCCCACATGCGTTCGCGCACCACCTGGACGTAATACCGTGAGAGGTCTTCGACGACGAACTCCAGGACGGCGTCCAGCGCGCGGTGTTGCTCGAAGTCCTCCCAGTGAGCGGTGGCGTCGGCTTTCACGTGCTGGAGCCGGGACAGCAGCCACTCGTCGACGGTCTCCAGGTCGGCGTCGGCGATCCCAACACCGGCGTCGTCGCCGCCGAACGCAGCCGGCACGTTGGCGTCGAAGTCGTCGAGCGCCATGTACGGGCGGGGGAACCGGAACACGTTCCAGAGGATGTTGAGGTCCCGCTGCATGTTCTCGGTCTCGTCCCACGAGAAGCTCATGTCGTCGCCCTGCGGGGTCACCGACAGCAGGAACATCCGCATGGGGTCCGCGCCGTACTCGTCGATGACCTCGTTCGGTTCGATCGTGATGCCCTTCGATTTGGACATGCCGCGGCCGTCGGGCATGTTCGCGTAGCCGTGCATCAACACCTCCTCGTAGGGCACGTCGCCGAGCGCGGCGGTCCCCATGCCCAGTTGGCTCCAGAACCACCCGCGGGTCTGATCGTGGGCTTCCATGATGAGGTCGGCCGGCCACAGCTCGTCGAAGTCGTCCTCCTGCTCGGGGTAGTTCAGGGTGCCCCAGGACGCCACCGAGGAGTCAAGCCACACGTCGAAGACGTCCGGCACGCGCGTGTACTCGGTGCCATCCTCGGTGATCGTGATGTCGTCGACGGTCGGCTTGTGGAGGTCCACGGACGCGGGGTCGACGTCCTGGTCGGCGAGCGCCGCGAGCTCCTCGCGGGTGCCGACCACGAGCACGTCCTCGGCGTCGCCGCTCCAGTCCTCGGGCGTCCAGATGGGGACCGGAATCCCCCAGTAGCGCTGCCGGCTGACGTTCCAGTCCGGGGCGTTCTCCACGAAATCCCGGAACCGGTTGTCGCGCGCCCACTCGGGGTGCCACTCGGAGGTGTCCATGTTCGCCAGCAACTCGTCTTTGACGTCCGTGATCGTGATGAACCACTGGTCGGTGACGATCTGGATGATGCCGGTGTCACACCGCCAGCAGTGGCCGTAGCTGTGCTCGACGGTCTGGCTGGCGAGCATCGCGTCCCGCGCTTCGAGGTCCGCGATGATGTCGTCGTTGGCGTCCCGCACGAACGCCCCCGCGTACTTGCCTCCCGCGTCGGTGTAGACGCCGTCCTCGCCGACCGGACAGAACACCGGCAGGTCCAGCTCCGCCCCGCGCTCGAAGTCCTCCTCGCCGTGGCCGGGCGCGGAATGCACCAGGCCGGTGCGGTCGGCCTCCACCCAGTCGCCGTGGTAGACCTCGTGGGTGCCGTCGGCGTCGGTCGGGTTCGCCGGCACCGCGTCCGCCAGCGGTGGCGTGTACGACCACCCGATCAGGTCGCTGCCCGAGTGGTCGGCCACGATCTCGTGGTCACTGTAGCCGCCCGCGGACAGCACGTCCTCGACGCACTCCGACGCGACGTAGAGGACGTCCGTCTCGCCGTCCGGCGTCGTCGCACGCACCTGCTGGTAGTCGCCGGCCTCGTCGACGGCGACGAACTGGTTCGCGGGGATCGTCCACGGCGTCGTCGTCCACACCACCAGGCTGCCCTCGCGGTCGTCGAGGTCGAACCTGACGTAGATCGAGGGGTCGGTGACGTCCTCGTACTCCACTTCGTTGTTCGCGATGGCGGTCTCACAGCGCGGGCACTGGCTGATCGAGCGCTGTCCGCGCTCGACGAGGCCGTTGTCGTGGACCTCGCTGAACGCCCACCACGCCGCCTCCATGTACGACGGGTCGACGGTCTTGTAGGGGTTGTCCCAGTCCATCCAGACGCCGAAACTCTGGAAGTCCGACTGCAGCCCGTCGAGGTTGTCGTCGGCGAACCGCTTACACTCCTCGATGAACGCCTCCTCGCCGAACTCCTGGATGTCCTTTTTCGACTCGAAGCCCAGCTGTTCCTCGACTTTCGTCTCGATCGGGAGGCCGTGCATGTCGTAGCCCGGCCGATCGGTTACGTCGTAGCCCTGCATCCGGTGGTAGCGGATGTAGGCGTCCTTCAGCGTCTTGTTCCAGGTGGTGCCCATGTGCGCCGCGCCGCTGGTGTACGGCGGGCCGTCAACGAAGAAAAACGTCTCCGCGTCGGCGCGATGATCCACCGTCTGCTCGTACGCGTCGACGGCCTCCCAGTACGAGAACACCCGCTCCTCGACGCCCGCGGGATCGTACTGGTCGGGCACGTCACCGAATCCACTCATACGGGTACCGTCCCGCTCGCACCTCAAAGAACAATCGGTTGTACAGTCCCGGTTACGACAGCTGCCCGGTGACGGCGTCGCGCACGACCTTCGCCCCGCCGATGACGCCCACTGCGCCCATCACGGCGAGCCACAGCCCGAACACCATGCTGCCGCCGTCGCCGGCCAGCGCCGTGGCGCTCTGTAGCTCCGCGAACAGCCCCCCACCGACCAGCGTCGTGCCCGCGAGCGTCAACAGCGGTGCGGTCACGAGGTCGAACAGCTCCGGCACGGATTCAATCATACACGCCGTGAGGAAGTTGCGCGTTGTATGCCTTCCGTTCGACACGGAAGACTTACCATCGGCCACGCCCCACCCCCGGTATGAGTAACACAGCGAACATCGACTACCCGGACCTCGCGAAGTACGGGACGGCGGCGAGCGCGGCGATGATCTGCGTCGGAGCGGCGGGCACGGTCCTCGGCTCCGGCGTGGTTTCCGGCTGGGAGGCGTCCATGCTGTTCGACCTGGAGATCCTCGGCGTGCTCGGCATCGTCGTCTGCCCGTTCCTGTTCGGCATCCTGCTGCCGCTGATCGAGTAACACCTCGCGTACGCTTAAGAGGGTGCCGCGCGTCCGACCAGCCATGTCCGACGACTGCGTTTTCTGCCAGATCATCGCCGACGAGATCCCCGCCCGCGTCGTCCACGAGGACGCCGACACGCTGGCGTTCCTCGACGCCACGCCGATGGCGCCCGGCCACACGCTCGTCATCCCGAAAACCCACGCCGCCACGCTCGCGGACACGCCCGGCGACGACGCCACCGCGGTGTTCGAGACGCTGCACGCGCTCGCGCCCACGGTCGAAGCCGCGGTCGATGCCGACGCCACGACGATCGGGTTCAACAACGGCACGGCCGCCGGCCAAGAGGTCCCCCACGTCCACGGCCACATCATCCCGCGGTTCGCCGACGACGACGGCGGCCCGCTGCACGTCGCCGCGGGCACCCGTCCGGACGTCTCCGACGCGGACCTCGACGCCACCGCCGCGGACATCACCGACCGCCTGGCCTGACCCCCGCTGACATTCTTATGCGATGGCGCGGCAGTCCCGGCCGTGTCCGACTCACCAGCCAGGACGGCCGCACTGACCGCAACCGCCGGCGGCGCAGGTGCCACCCGGCTCGCCGTCGCCACGGGGGCTGTCCTCGCACGCACTGGCGCAAACGTCGCGGTTCTCGACGCCGCGTTCGCCACCCAAGGCCTCGCACAGCACGTTCCCGGCCGCATCACGACCGACGTCACGCGCGTCATCACCACAGACGCGGCCCCGGCGGCCGCCCGGTACGCCATCGCCCCGGACGCCGACGCCGCCCTCACGGCCTACCCCGCGTTCGCCGCCTTCGAGCGCATCGCCGCCGCGAAAACACCCGCGGCGGCCGCCCGCCTCGGCAGCGTCGTCGACACGCTCGCGGACGCACACGACTACGTGCTCGTCGACACCCCGCCGATCGCCGCCAACCAGGCGGTCGCCGCCGTCACGGCCACCGACGCCGTCGTCGCGGTCGTTCCGCCCGGTGACCGCGGCGTCGACACCCTCCAGCGTGCCCGCGGTCGGCTCGCCGACATCGGCACTGACTGCACCCACGTCGTCGCCAACCGCGCCGCCGACACACCGCGGGCGGCCACACACGCGGTGCCGACTCACGCCACCACCGGCGTCCCCGACACACCAGTCCCGCTTTCGGGCACCGGCGCGTTCACCGCCGCGGTTGCCGCCCTCGCCGACGCCGTCTTCGACACCGCGGTCGCCGCGTCGCTTTCCACCGGGTCGGTCCTAGACGCCGTCCACGCCCGCCTCACCTGATCCCGGCAGCGTCGCCGCCAGCGCGTCCCGTTTTGCCACCATCGCGTCCTGCTGGGGGGACAGTGCGCTCACCACCACGTCCGCAGCGCCGGGCAGGCTGTCGTGGGTCATGATGTACGCGGCCAGCATGCATTCGCGTTCGGTTCCGTCGGCCGCCGCCACCGCATCGACCCGCGTTCGCTGCCCCTTGAGCCACGCCGCCACCGGCTCGCGCTGTCGCTCCGATAGCGGCATCACGTCGTCGAAGCCAAGCAGATGCAGGCATTTCGCCACCGTCGTCGGCGGGACGCCGACGGCGTCGCTCACTGCCTGCTCGCCGGCGCCACTGGCGTGTTGCTTGGCGACGGCCGCCGCCTGCGCCGCCGTACACGGCAGCCGGTCGGCGTACGTCCCCAATCGGTCGGCCAGCGGTGCCCGCGTGTGGTCCACGCTCGCCACCCCGCGTTCCCGCTGCTGTGTGGTTGTCGTCGTGATGCCGTCGGCGATCTCCGCCAATCCCATGCGCCGCGATGGCACCCCTCTCGAACCTAAATGTACGCACTCGCTGCCGCCACAGTCCCCGCCGACCCCAGCGAACGTATCGACTATCCACCCGTTCGCGCCCGTCTCGCCCCGTCTCGACGCTCGCTCGCCGGTGCTTACACACTCCTCTGGCCCCTACGCACACACGCAATGCAGCATCCACACCGCTGCCCTGAATGCGACGGCACCATCCGCGAAACCGACACCGAACACGTCTGTGCCGACTGCGGGCTCGTCGTCACGGACGCGCCCATCGACCACGGGCCCGAGTGGCGGACGTTCTCCGACGACCCCGATCACGCACCCGAGCGTACCGGCGCGCCGCTCACCCGCTCCCGCCACGACCGCGGCCTCTCGACCGAGATCGGCTACAGCGCACGGCTCACGGGCCGCAAACGCCGCAAGTTCGCACGGCTCCGCCGTCAACACAAGCGCGCCACGATCCCCTCGAAAGCCGACTACAACCGGATCTACGGGTTCACGGAGATCCGCCGCCTCATCGGCACGTTCGGCATCGGCACCGGGCTCCGCGACCAGGCCTGCACGCTGTTCGCGTCCGCCCAAACGGCGGGCCTGCTCCACGGCCGCACCATCGAGGGGTTCGCGGCCGCCGGCGTCTACGCCACCTGTCGGACCAACGGGGTCACCCGCACCCTCGACGAAATCGCCGCCGCCGCCCGCGCCACCCGCCCCGAACTCACCACCGCCTACGACGCCATGAACCGTGATCTCGGGCTGCCGACCGGCCCCATCGACCCCCGCGAATACCTCCCACGATACGCCGACGCCCTCTCCCTGCCGGCCCGCATCGAGCGCCAGGCCCGCGAACTCGTCGCCGCACTCGAAACCGACGGCCTGGTCGCCGGCCGAAACCCCAGCGGCGTCGCCGCCGGCTGCCTCTACACCGCCGCAACCGACACCGACCACGCCGTCACGCAGTCGGCCGCCGCGGCCGTCGCCGACGTCACGCCGGTGACGCTGCGCGCGACCTACCAGAACCTCACTGACGCCTAATCAGCCACCACCACGACCGGCGCATCCAGCGCCGCACTCGCCGCCAGCGCGTCCGCGCACACCGCCGCGCTCACAACCAGGGGTGCGCCCGGCGCGGCCAGCCTGGCGATCGCGGCCGCGCCAGCCCACGGCGGCCCGCTGAACCGCCGTGGGGGCTGTGACGGCGGGACGCTCGCCGGCACCGCCAGCGCGTCCATTGCCCGCCGAAACCGGTCACTCCAGCGCGCCACCAACGCGTCCCGGGCGGCCTGCTCCAGGTTCGCCCGCCGGTCTTCGAGGGTGAGCCGGCGGCGGGCGTCCGCCCACGCGGCCTGCGCCCGCCGCAACCGCTCTTTGGCGGCGTGCCACTCCGTCTCCACCGCCGTCAGCGCCCTGGTCACGGCCACCACCGGCTCCCCATCCCCCGGCTGGGTCCGCCCTTGGACCCGTGCCGCACGCTCGCGCATGTGACCGACCGCCACCTCAGCCGCCGCGACCCGTTCCCGCGCCGCCGCCAGATCCACGTCCGGTGTCGACAACCCCGCGAGCTGTCTTGTCACCGCCGCCAGCTCGTCGTCGTGTGTCGTCCGCGCGCCCCGACTCCGCGCCGCCGCCGCCAGTGCCACCCCCACTCGCAGCGTCGTCCCCTCGCACAGCACGCCCACGTGCTCGTGGACCGCGGCCGGCCGCTGTCCGCGCACACGGCCGTCATCCGGGTCGGTGATCGCCGCCACCACCGCCGACGCGGGCACGCCCTCGTTCCGGAGGTCGACGGCGCGCCCGCGCCGCACGCGCTCGCCGAACGCCACCCTCATAGCGGCACGCCACGCAACCCCTCGGGATCCGGATGCTCGGTCCCCGACGCGAACTTCCGATACGGTGTGCTCCGCGACGCCCGGCCCTCGTACGCCTCCGCAGCGGTCCTGATCCGCTCGGGCACCTCCCTGAACTCGTTGAACGGTGCCGTCTGCTTGACGGCCACGTGGCCGCCGTGTCGCGCCCGCAGCCGCAACACCTGCAACGCGCTGAACTCCGTCTCCCGGAACAGCACAGCCCGCCCGAACCGGTCCACGACACACCCCGGATGGGCGTCACAGGTGTTCCACAACTGCCGGCGAGCCGCCCGCGAATACGCCACTGCTAACAACATTACGTTGACATTCCAACGCGCCCCAAAAAAGGCGTTCCGGTTCGAACAACCCCCGGGCCCGGCCGTCGGCTAGATCGAGCGCAAGTGGTCCGTGTTCGGCTGATAGAGCTCCCCGCGTTCCTTGAGCTTCTCGATCTCGTGTTCGGCCTTCCCGGCGTCCATCCCGATCTCCTCGGCACGATCGAGGACCTCCTCGACCGGCGCGCCGTCGTCGAACTCCTCTTCGATCTCCCCGATCAGTGCCTTGATGTTCTTCACACGATCCCGCTGGGTCTTCGACTGCCCGGTCTCGACCACGTCGGCGTCGAACTCGCCTGTTTCGGGGTCCACGCCGATGTCCTGGAGACACGACTGCACGATCCCGATCACGCGATCGGCGTCGCTTTTCTCCACGGAATCCGACAACCGGAGCCGCGCCGACGCCTCCGCCAACCGCACGATCGCCTCCAGCTGGCGCGCGGTCACCGGCACCGGCGCGTCCTCGTCCGCGCCCTTCGATCGCAGATCCACGTAGAACTCCTCGATGGCCTGGCGCGCGTCCGGGGTCATCGTCGGGAAACACGTCCGCCGAGCGTACGCGATGTACTTCCGCAACAACCCCGGCTCGATCGCCGGCGCAACGTCCTCGGTCTGGCTCTCGATCTCCGCCTCCGAGTAGTTCGCGTTCGCGAGTTCCTCGTTTTGCGTGTTCAACTCCCCGGCGTAGTTGGTCTGCAGGATGTGATCCGCCAGCGCCGCGTCCTCCTCGGGGTCGGGCTGATCGGTCACGGTGAAAATCAGGTCGAACCGCGAGATCAACGCCGGCTCCAGGTCGATCTGCTCGCCGATCGGCTCGTACTGGTCGAACCGCCCGTACTTCGGGTTCGCCGCGCCCAACAGCGAACACCGCGCCTTCAGCGTCGCGTTGATGCCCGCCTTCGAGACGGAGATCTTCTGCTGTTCGAGCGCCTCGTGCATCGCCGACCGGTCGTCGTCGGCCATCTTGTCCAGCTCGTCGACGGCCGCCACGCCGTTGTCCGCAAGCACCAGCGCGCCCGCCTCCAAGCTCCACTGCTGGCCGTCACCGAAGTCGTCGCGAACGGCCGCGGCGGTCAACCCCGCCGCACTCGACCCCTTCCCGGAGGTGTACACCGACCGGGGCGCGATGTTCTGCACGTAGGAGATCATCTGGGAGTTGTGCGAGACCACGCCGTCGGTGAGGTAACTGTGGGTCCCCTCGACTTCGAGGTCGTACACCCACTCCTCGTCGGGTTCGACTTCCGTAATCGATTCGATGGCGCTCCACGCGACGGTTTCGGCGTCCCCCACCGGCGCTGGTTGTGCGTCCCGGATGACGCCCCCGTCGGGTGCGACCTGCCCGGAGCCGTCGCCGTCCGGGGCGACCCCGACGAGCTGTCCGACCTCCAGATCCTCGGTTCGGACCGCGTCCGGGCCGTGCGACCCGGCGACGAACAGCGGGTGGCTCGGCGTGACGGTGAGCCGGTGACCGGCCGCCGTCCGCACGCGGTACATCGTCTCGGGGGCTTCGCGCTTCCAGACCTTCGTCGCGCGGCGCTGCACGAGCCTGCCGTCGGCTGCAAGCGACGGGACGGCCACGTCCACATCGTCCCAGACGCCGTCATCGACGGGCCGCGGGTCGTCGAGGTTCGCTTCGACGAGGTCCCGGATCTCGCGCTCGCTGCCGTCGGCGAGCGCCACCGTGGTGTCGCCCCGCACGCACTTCCCGGTTCCCGGGTCACCGATGAGCAGCATGTGGAGGTCGCCCCGAATGCGGGACTTATCGGGGAGGTGTTTGGTGACGCCCGAGAACAACTGCAGCATCATCGCGAGCTTGGCCTCGCGGTGGCCGTAGATCGCCGGCGCCATCGAATCCACCATCTCCTCGTGGATCTCCTCGTGGTCCGAGAGCGCGACGATCTCCTCTTTGTCCGCCTCGGAGATGTTCAACTCGTCGAACTCGGCGTCCTCGATGACGACCGACGACCCTTCCATGTAATGTTCGAACACCGGCGAGTCGGTGGCCTCCTCGCTCTGGTCGAGCCGGAGGACGCCGGTGACGGTGACGTGATCGCCCGGCGTGACGTTGCCGGTGGCGTCGTCCTCGACGTGGACGTCGATGCTCTGTGGCGTCTCCCCGCCGCCCAACCCCTCGGGTGACTCCTGGATGCGCAGCTTCTGGGAGTCCACGAACTCCGACCGATCCGGGTCGAGCTTGAACGGTCCCTGGCGCTCGCAGGACTCACACTGATACGGCTCCTGGAACCCCGCATCCCCCTGTGGCACCTCCGTGTCGGTGCCACAGCGCTGGCAGACGAACACCGCACGCTGGATCTTCGGCATCACGTCGGTGGCCTTCCGCACCATCCCCTGGATCGAAACCATCGTGTTGAGGTGTTCGGCGCGGATCGCCCGGATGTCCGTGTGCTCGGCCAGCCCGTGCACGCGAACGTGTGCCTGCCCGAGGCTCACGTCGACGGGCAGATCGTACACCCGCAACGCCTCCTCGGCGGCTTCCTGGAGCTGGTCGGGATGGCTGATGTAATCGTCGGCCAGGTCCGGATCCATCTGGTAGAGATCCCGCCAGTGCAACTCGAGGGACTTCGATTCGCGGGGATACTGGCGTGCGAGGTTCCCGATCTCGTCGCTGTAGTATCGCCGGTAGAACTCCTCGAACTGGTCAACGAGCTCCTGGTTGGCGGCCTGGGCCATTCTGTCCTTCCAGAATACTGCTCGCTGGCGTAAGAACCTTCGCAAACCACCGCCACACAGGCCGGCCCGCCGTCGCCATCACACACACGCTGCTGTACCGAGAAGCCAACGCTTAGGAGTCTTCAGGACTGTATTGAGTCTGCATGAGGGAGGGTGCGTAGTGCCCGAGACTGTTCTCGGGCTCACGCTGATTGACTCGCTGTACGCGGGACTGTTCGTTCTGGGGGCCGTCCTGACAGCCGCCAGCATCCTGCAGGCAACCCGCATCGAAGACCGCGAGACACGCCACGGACTGATCGCGCTGCTGGCAACCGCCAGCGGCTGGTCGGTCACGCACGTCGTGACGCTGCTGGCACCATCACAGCTGATCGCCAACGTCGCGTACCTCGCGGGCCTCATCCTGGGGTTCTCGACCGTGTGGGCGTGGCTCTACTTCTGCTCGGCGTACACCGGCCGCGTCCTCCACCGGGACACCTGGGTCGTCCGCGGCAGCATCCTCGCGTACCTCTCGGTCGTCGCGGTGAAACTCACCAACCCCTTCCATCACCTCTACTACCGCGCCACCTACCAGCCCGCCAGCTTCCCCGCTGTCGTCGTCGAGCACGGCATCTTCCATTGGGCGGTCACGGGCCTGTCGTACGCGCTGGCCGCCATCGGCATGTTCATGCTGTTCGAGCTGTTCCGCGAAGCCGACTACGGCACCCGGCCGCTGGCGGGACTCGTCGCCGTGATGGCGCTGCCGGCGATCTTAGACGTCTACAGCTTCGCCAGCTCGACGCTCGTCGACCTGATCCACTCGCCGCTCGGCGTCGCCGTGTTCGCCGTCGGCGTCCTGTTCATCCACGAAGACCGGTTCCTGGCGGTGCAACTCACCGGTGACATCGCCGAGCCGGTCGCGTTGCTCGACGAGGACGACCGCGTGCGCGCGGTCAACGACACCGCCCGGTCGCGCTTCCCCACTCTCCGGGACGCCACCGGCGTCCCGCTGTCCACCGCCGCGCCAGCGATCGCCGAGCACGTCGACGGCGACGACGACGTGCTCGCGTTGCGCCACAGCGACGACACCGAATACTACCTCGTCGCCGAATCCACGTTCTCGCTGGGTGCCAGCAACCTCGGCCGCGTCATCGTCTTCACGGAGATCACCGAAACCGAACGCCACCGCCGCGAGGTCGAACGCCACAACGCCCAACTCGAAGGGTTCGCCGCCGGCGTCAACCACGAGCTCCGCAACGCCATCCAGGTCGCGTCCGGCTACACCGCGCAGGCCGCCAGCGCGCTGGAATCCGAGAACGTCACCGACGCCCAGCAATCACTGGCCCGTGTCTCCGACGCCGTCGACCGCATGGCCGACCGCGTCAACGACCTGTCCACGCTCGCCCGCCACGGCCGGACCCTCCGGGACACCACCACCGTCGACGTGGCGGCGGCCGCCCGCGCCGGCTGGCAGACCACCGACACCGGCGACTGCGAGCTCACCGTCACCGGGGACACGACGGTCTCCGCCGACCGCGTGCGCCTCGAAGACCTCTTCGAATCCGCGTTCGCGTTCACCACCGACAACAACGCCACCGCCGTCACCGTCGCCATCCACGACGACGGCTTCTCCATCGCGGACAACGGCGCCACGCCGTCGGTCACTGACACCACGCGGTTCTTCGACTACGGCGACGCCGTGCCCACGACCGAAGCCGGGATGCATCTGCCGAACGTCCAGACGCTGGCCCGCGTCCACGGCTGGACGGTCAGCGTCGATCCCGACTACGAGGACGGCGTGCGCCTCGAAATCACGACTGATCCCGCGCCCATCGCGCTCACCGACCCCTAGCGCAACTCGACGTCCTGCTCTTCGATGACGCGGTCGCTCTCGTTGTTCACCGCACGCACGACGAGCGTTGTCTCCCCCGTTCGCCCCACGTCCTTCGGGAGTTCCGCCGTCCCGCCGACCTCGGTGATGGTCGTGTTCCCCAGGGCGTTGCCCGTCGTCACCTCGATGTAGTTGGCCGTGCCCTGATCGGTCCACAGCACGGTCGCCCCGCCGTCCGTCGCCGCGACCTGCACCGTTGCGGTCACCTCCTCGTTGTTCGTGAACGCACCGACGCCGACCGCGGCGGCGATCAGCACCGCAAGCACGAACATCACCGCCACACCAGTGGCTGGGGATGTTGCGCGCTCGTCGGACGGCGCCAGGGCCATATGCATCCTACCTTCGGCCCACGTATGTATATGGCCTTGTTGGCCGTGTGCTATCTTGCCACGTCCCCGACGCGCAACACTCAACCCCCCGGCACCCACACACGACGGTGTGCCCGAGACACTGACCGCGAGTGTCATTCACGCCCTGCCGCCGGAGGAACACGCCGACGCCGACCTGGAGCCGGCGCTCGAATCACTGGCCGCCGACCGCTACATCCTCGTTTGCCGGAAGGGCGGCACCCCGACCCGTATCCAGCGGCTGCTCGCGTTCCTCCGCCGGGACCCCATCGAAGCCATCACTGTCGTCGCCGACGACGCCGTGCCGGAAGACGACGAGTTCACCACGCAGGTCACCGCCACCGAACTCGCCGGCGTCTACGACGCGGTCGGCGACGTGTCGTAGCCGCGCCCGCGACACTCGTCCGTTAGAAGAAGAACACGTCCAGACCACCATCAACCCCGGTCGCGAAACGTGAGACGCTGGACACGCTAACAATCACAAACGGACTGCAACTCATACCTGAACACGTTTCTGGGTATATTTCCGGCATCGATACTGTCAGTTGAGCGCCGCAGGTTCGGCGCGCAGATCTCTCTGATCCAAATTCCGATCAACATCTTCAGTGCTTCCTTTGGCCTACACTAGATATTCTGCCTATTTCATCCAGTTGCCAAAATGATGAACTATTATTGTGATGCACGGTCCAATAGTTACGTGTGCCCTCCACAGGCCGGTAGCACTACCAGAGTGCGGTTTCTGTAACAGTACTCCCGCAATCCACTAGCCACCAACAAGATACCCATATACAACACAACTCCAGAAACGTGCCCACCACCACAATCGCACGAACGCAATGTCGGCAGCATCTTCGTAGAAAGTCCCCGTGGCTTGCTGCCCTGGCGTTCCTCGTCTTGAGTCGAATCGCAACCCGTCCAGATCCGGAGGCCGCTCGAATCATCGGCAACGCGATCTCACTCGTTAACGCCCAGTCTGCAACCACATTTACCGTTCCGTTTGCTGCTGCCGCCCTCGGCTTCCGATCGATTATCGGCGAACGCGAGTCCGGCACCGCCCGCATCCTCCTCAGCACCAGAACCACCCGACCTCGTCTCATCCTGGGAATGGTCCTTGGACGCGGCACCGCACTCCTCGTTCCGATCCTCACGGCCACCGTCCTCGTTGTCGGCCACGACATACTTCGGTACGGACAGTTCTCTCCGCTGTTGTTCCTCGCATTTCTCGCGCTTTCGACAGTGTACGTGTTCGCGTGGACCGGACTAACTATCGGTCTCTCGGCTGTCACGTCATCGACGACCCGCGCAGCCATCCTCGGGACCACCGTAACCCTCGGCTTCGTGCTCTGGAAGGGCCTCACGCTCCCGACCTTGTGGCAGTTCACGACTGGTTTTGTTCCCGGACGCGAGCTCGCACACCCCGAGGCGTTCGAGGTCGCTCGTTGGCTCTCACCCACCCATGCGTTTGTCGTCCTCACAAACTGGCTGTTCGGCGTCCCCATCGGTCCCGATGTTGCCGTCACTGGGGTTGCCGATGCGCTACGCCAATCAGCGGTGTTTGCGCCAACACCGCCCCCGGTTTCTTGGTGGTGGGCGTTGGGGTTCCTGCTAGCGTGGCCGGCGCTTGCGCTCGCGGGCGGTATCACGATATTCCAGCGCGGCGACCTCGCCCCGCGTAGCCGCGCCGGACCATTCCGCCGACTCATCGACGCAGCTTCATTTCTTCCCCAGGCCGGTGGCCGACAGTTCAACCGGCTCCCAGAATGGAGCCGTGCCGCTGATTCACTGCCCGGATCGTGGCAGCCGCTTGCCCGCCGTGAATTTCGCCGGCTCGCTCGCAGCCCGATTGTCTGGCTCGTCGGCGGCCTCGTGTTTGTCGGTGCCTTCCTCAGCCTCCCACAACCCACGCACGTTCAGGACGCACTCGGCTCGCGAGTCCCGCTTGCGGCCCTCCAGACCCCGCTGTATCTCATTGGCGGATTCGGCGTGCTCTTCGGGACGTTCCGGGCTGTGATTCGCGAGCGGGACACGGGTACGATTCGCTCCACTGCCGGAACCGCGATCTCACGCACAGAAACGCTCGTTGGCTTCACGCTCGGCCGTGCAGCCGCATTTGCTGTTCCATTGGTTCTCGCAGCCGCGTTCACCTGCTTCGCTGCGGTTCCACGCTATGGCGTCGTTCCCCTCGATACGCTCGCCGTCTTCCTTGCGTACACACTGTTGTTCCTCGTTGTAATCGCTGCAATCGGCGTCTCGCTGTCGACGATCTTCCGGAGCCAAACGGCCGCTGGATTCGTGATCCTCGCCTACGCCTTCGTTCACATCACGTGGTTCCAGATCTCGAACACGCTCTACGGGGCGCTCTCCGGCACGGCTGTCTCTGGGTTTTCTCCGCCGACCAATCCACTCTACTTGGTCGCTCGCTGGCTCCCACCGCTCCGGCTCCCGTTCGTCGTGACGAACGCGATCATCGGCGTTCCCAACTCCGCAGGCCCCGCGACCAGCGTTCTCGGTGACTT
Source organism: Halobacterium sp. MBLA0001 (assembly GCF_049705385.1). Lineage (NCBI taxonomy): Archaea > Methanobacteriati > Methanobacteriota > Halobacteria > Halobacteriales > Halobacteriaceae > Halobacterium > Halobacterium sp. MBLA0001. Next base: position 294,294 of record NZ_JBNAMQ010000007.1, on the reverse strand, counting down.
ACAGCCGAACGTGTTCTCCAATCTGATTGTCGTACGACTCCAGTACGGCGCTGATGTACCCGTCTGGTACCTCCACCCGTTCGTTGCCCTGATCGCAGTCCTCCTCTGGGCACTCGTCCCCTTTGCGGTCGCTGTCGCGCTCCACCGCCGTCGAAACATCGAGTAGTCCGCCCGGGCGTCAGCCAACTCGGCAAACGCATCCTCGATGTCGCTGAACTCGCCGACGCCTGCCAGCGTCGCATCCACCTCGGCCCTTTCGACCCGAAGCCGAACTTTCACGCCAGCTACGCCACGGCGTTCGGTCGACGGATCTATAGCCGGTTGCCGATCAGTGAACTGGCCAACTCGATTGTAGAGACTTTCTCAACGACATAACTAGAGGGCTATAGTTCGGGTCACGCTCGGGCCGACCGGCGCGCTGGTCGATTTCGGTTTCAAGCCCACGCGGTCGAGAACTGTCCCGGGGTATATTTAGTAGCGTCGCCGGGAGCCTTTCGACCTGGATGCATCGCTCCCTGTTAGCGTATGCTGGAAGCCGGCTATCCGAGAAGTGGGACCGCCCGAATTTGAATCGGGGTCACGGGCACCCAAGGCCCGAAGGATACCAAGCTACCCTACAGTCCCGTATCACCACCTACTGTGGTGGTGGTGGTAAGCGTTTCGTTCGATCGCCCCTACTGGTCGTCCTCGCGGAGTTCCAGGGTCGCGATGATGCGGCCGGGCGCGTGGCCCTTGCGCACGCCGTCGAGGATGCGGAACGCGCTGTCCGGATCCAGGAAGTGCGTGGTGACCGCGCGCCCGCGGTCCGTCGGCTCCAGGCCGTCGATGAACTCGTACTCCAGTAGCTTCCCCAGGGCGTGTTTCGTGGGGATGTCCCCGACCATGCGGTCGTTGAGGCGTTTGGCGGCCGTGCCGCCGACGGTGACGTTCGCCAGCGTCTCCTCGACGGCGGCGTCCTCGTCGTAATGCGTGACCACGTTCTCCATGTCGCCTTTCAGGAGCGTGAACGCGATTTCCTCCTCGGTGCCCTCCATCGAGGAGTGATACGACGCGTCGGGTTCGACGAGCACGTACACCTTCCCGCGGTCGTGGTAGTCGGGACGGCCGGCGCGGCCGAGCATCTGCTCGAACTCCTGGACGGAGAGCCATTCGATGCCCATCGCCAGCGTGTCGAAGATGACCTGGTTGGCGGGGAAGTCGACGCCCGCCGCGAGCGCCGCCGTCGTCACGACGGCCGCGAGGTCCTGGTCGCCGAACTGTCGCTCGACGGATTTGCGTTCGCCGTAGTCGAGGCCGGCGTGGTACGGCCGCGAGGGGTAGTCGAGTTTGCGCGAGATCTCGTTGCAGCGCCGCCGCGAGTTGGTGAAGATGATGGTCTGCCCGCGGTACCCCATCGAGGACTCCTGGTCGAACTCCCGGCGGACGAGCGTGTTCTCGATGTCGGGCTTCTCGGCGCCGTCGGCGAACGTGACGTGGCGCTCGATGGGCACGGGGCGCTCCTCGAACTCCACGAGGTTCGCGCGCAGCTTCCCCGCCAGCTCGCCGGGGTTGCCGACGGTCGCGGAGAGATACACCCACTGGGCGCCGTCGTAGCCCGCGCGCTCCTCGCGGCGCTGCTCGCAGTAGTATTTCAGCCGCGAGATGAGGCCGTCGAGGCGGTGGCCGCGGTCGTCCTCTTTGAGCGTGTGCACCTCGTCGATGACGACCGTGCCGATGTCGCCCAGGTCGCGGCCCGTCCGCAGCGCGTGGTCGATGCCCTCGTAGGTGCCGACGATGATGTCCGCGGCGGGGTCGAAGGCGTGGCCGTCGTCCCGGATCCGCGAGGACCCCACGCGGATGGTGACGTTCGCGAGGTGGCCGTATTCGTCCTGGAAGTCCTCGTGTTTCTGGTTGGCCAGCGCCACCAGCGGGACGAGAAACAGCAGCTTGCCGTTGCCGGACTGCAGCCGGTGGAGGCCCGCGATCTCGCCGACCAGCGTCTTCCCGGTCGCCGTCGCCGACACCACCATCTGGTCGTCGCCCTCGACGAGCCCGTTCTCGACGGCGAGACTCTGGACGGGCAGCAGTTCCTCGAAGCGGTCCTCGAAGAGCCCCTGGACGTCCGGATGCAGGTCCAACTCCGAGACGGCCACGGGGTCGACGTCGTCGGTGGTCGCCGACACTTCGTCGTATTTCGTCAGGTCGGGGTCGAGCTCGCCACCCAGCAGCCCGGTGACCTTTTCGAGGTCCTGCTCGGCGAACAGCAGCTCTTCGAGGCGGTCCTGTGCGGCCCCCGACACCGCCCCCGAAAAGGAGAGCTCGCGCTCCAGCTCCTCGACCGCGCAGTCCCGGCAGATGAACTCGCCGTCGGCCTCGATGGCGGTCTCCGCGGTGAGCGGGGAGTACCGCCCGCGGCCCGCGCAGTACCGACACGTCCGCACCACCTTCGCGGCGAGCTGGTAGGCGTCCAGCATGGCCTGGACCTCCTCGCGGCCCGCGGCCGTCGTCTGCTGGCTGATGCGGATGCGGCCGGCGCGGCGCGCGATCTCCACGAACTCCTCGGGGTTGCGTGGCTCCTCGCCGCCGTCGGTCTTCCGCCGAAACCGGGCCGGACGGGGCCCGGCGCTTTTCTCCGCGACCTCTAGTTTCGCGCGGAACAGCCGGTCGCCGTCGCGGTTGGCCACCGCGAGGTAGTCGTCGCCCGTCTCGTGGAGGAACAACGTGTCCACGCGCTGGACCTGCTCAGACACGACCACACATACAGGACGCCGGTATTTCAGCCGTTCGCTTGGCTTCCCGATGCCACCGCCAGCGCGCGCTGGCAGTGTCTCACGGTACCGGGAACGTCTGTTTCGCCGACGGCACGCCGCCCGAGATCACGGGCGTCCTCGACTGGGAGACCGCGGCGCTCGGCGAGCCCCGGACGGAGCTCGGGTATCTCCTGTTCTACTGGCGGGACGACGGCGACCCAACGCCGGGCCTCGACGCCATCCGAGCGCGCTACGGTGACGACCACCCGGACGCCGTTGCGGAAGTGGCGGCGGCGGCCGAGCACGGCTTCTACCGGTACGCGAACCGGCCGGGCAGCCCCAGCCGTCGCGAGTTGGTCGAGCGCTACGAGGCACGGACTGGGCTCGCCTTCGACCACGGCCGGTTCTACCGGGCACACGCCGCGCTCGGGCTCGCCGCCGTCTGGGAGGACAGCCACGCCCGCCGGGTCGCGGCCGGCGAGCCCACCGACTGGGAGCCGCTGCTGGACTACACGGCGGCGGTCACGGCGAGCATCGTCGACGGCGAGTTCGAGGCCTGAGGCCCGCTACGCTTCGTCCGCGACCAACTGGATGTCGTCGTCGCCGTTCGGCACCACGCAGATGAACGCCCCCGGCTCGTCGCCGTCGTTCTCGTACCAGTGGACGGCACCGGCCGGAATCAGGAGGCTGTCGCCGGCGCTGACCTCGTGGGTGTCGCCCTCGATGCCGACGGTGTACTCGCCGGCGAGGACGTACTGCTCGTGTTCGACCGCGTTCGTGTGCTCGGGCACGCGTGCCCCCGGGTCGAGTTCGAACCGGCGCATCGCGAAATGCGGCGCGCCGTCCTCGCCGTCGATCAGCACGCCCTTCCTGGTGCCATCGCCGGCGCTCACGTCCGCGTAGTCGATCTCGCTGGCGCGCCGAACCAGCGGCGTCGGCTGTTGTCCCATGGCCACCACCACGCCCACCCGCCACATAACTGGCTCGGCCATCCCCGTGGAGTCGCGGCCGGCGGTGCCGGAGCGCACAGACATAGGGACGTGGCCGGGCTATCCGCGTCCATGCCACAGTCCCCTGCGGCGTTTCGCTTTGACTACGAGTCGCCCGCGCTCCGGTTCGGTCCCGACAGCGTGCGCGACCTCGACGCCAGCCTCGACGCCCACGACGCCGACACCGCGCTCGTCGTCACCGGCTCCACGGTCGGCACCACCCCAGCCGTCATGGACCCCGTGCGTGACGGGCTCGGGGACCGTCTGGCCGGCGTGTTCGCGGAGACCACCGGCGAGAAACGCCTCACAACCGCGTTCGACGCCGCCGAGCGGGTCGCCGCCACGGACGCCGACGCGATCGTCGCTGTCGGCGGCGGGAGCAGCATCGACGTGGCCACTGTCGCCGCCGCCCTCACGGGCACCACGCAGTCGCGCGCGGCGGTCGCCCGGACCGTCCGGGACACCGCGACGGTCCCGATCCCCGACGGCGCGCTGCCACCGATCGTTGTCGTCCCCACGACGCTCGCCGGTGCCGACATCTCACAGGGCGCGGGCATCGCCGCCCACCCCGACGCCGGGGTCGTGGACGACACCCACAGCGCCGTCGCCGACGACCGCCGCCTGATGCCCGCCAGCGTCGTCGCCGATCCCGTGCTCGCCGCAACCACACCCAGATCCGTGCTCGCGGGGTCGGCGATGAACGGCCTCAACAAGGGCATCGAGACGCTCTACGCCGCCACCGCCACGCCGATCACCGACGCCACCGCGAGCCACGGCGTCGGCACGCTCGCCGCCGGCCTCCGAGCGCTCGGGACCGCTGATCCCACGCCGGAGACGATGGCCCCCATCCTGCGGGGGCTGTTGCTGGTGGAGTACGGCATCTCGCGGCCCGACGCCACCACGCTCTCGTTGACCCACGCCTTCGGCCACGCGCTGTCCCGCGCCAGCCCCATCCAACAGGGCGTCGCCCACGCCGTCGTCACACCCCACGTGCTCGCGCACCTCTTCGACAGCACCGACGGCCGCCGCGACCGGCTCGCCGCCGCCCTGGACGTCGGCGACGATCCCGACCCCGCGTCCGCCGTCATCGACGCCGTCACGGCGGTGCGCGACGCCCTCGGGCTGCCGGCCCGCCTCCGCGACACCGACGGCCCGGCCCGCAGCGAGCTTCAGGCGGTCGCCGCCGCTGCTATCGCCGACCCGTTCGTGGACAACGCGCCGGACGGCGTCCCGCTCACGCGCGCCGACGCCACTGAAATCCTCGACGCCGCCTGGTAGCCGGGCTGGAACCCGGGTGGCCGTGGACTTAACACGCATCCTCCGGTACGCTCCACTATGCGAGGGTTCCGCATCGGGCGTGTGTTCGGCATCCCGATCAAGCTCGACGTCACGTTCCTGCTCGTGCTCCCGGTGTTCGCCTACCTGATCGGCACCCAACTGGAGGTGTGGGTCTCGACGCTGAACGGCGCGCCGTTCGCCGCCGGCCTGGACGCCACAGCGCTGACCGCCGGCTCCGTCCGGTGGGTGCTCGGTGCCGCCGCCGCAGTCGGGCTGTTCGTCGGCGTCGTGCTCCACGAACTCGGCCACTCCGTCGTCGCGATGCGGTACGACTTCACCATCGACGCCATCACGCTGTGGGTGCTCGGCGGCGTCGCCAGCCTCACCGATCAGCCCGAGGAGTGGGACCAGGAGCTCTGCATCGCGCTCGCCGGTCCCGCCGTCAGCGTCGCGCTCGCGGCCGTCGCCTACGGAATGCTTGTCGTGCTCCCGTCGTCGCTCGACACCGTGCGGTTCGTGTTCGGCTACCTCGCGCTGATGAACCTCGCGCTCGCCGCGTTCAACCTGCTCCCGGGGTTCCCGATGGACGGCGGCCGCGTGTTGCGCGCGCTGCTGGCCCGCACCCGGACGTTCGCCCGCGCCACCAAGATCGCCGCCGAAGTCGGGAAGCTGTTCGCGTTCGTGCTGGGGATCGCCGGCCTGCTCTCGTTCAACGTCATCCTCATCGGGGTGGCGTTTTTCATCTACATCGGTGCCGCCGGGGAAGCCCAGCGCACGGCCATGAACGCCGCCTTCGAGGGCGTGACAGTCGCCGACGTGATGACGCCCGCAAGCGACGTGCACACGGTCGCTGCCACGGCCTCCGTCGCCGACCTCATGGACAGCATGCTCGAACACCGCCACACCGGCTACCCGGTGTTCCGGGACGCCACCGCCGTCGGAATGGTGACCCTCGACGACGCCCGGTCCGTGCGCGCCGTCGAGCGCGACGCGATGCGCGTCGCGGACGTGATGAGCGACGACGTCTACACCATCCCCGGCTCCGCCGACGCCACCGACGCCCTCGACGCCCTCCAGGAACACAGCGTCGGCCGCCTGCTCGTCGTCGACGCCGACGGCGAGATGGTGGGGCTCATCACCCGCAGCGACCTCATGGACGCCTTCGGCATCATCCAATCCACCGGGGCGGCGGTCTCCCGGGAGTCCCTCGATCTCCCCAGCCGCCCCTGACTGTCGACCGGTACGTTCTTCGCCGTGCTCGCGCTATCGGCTCGTCCACGATGCCCGACGGTGACGCCCCCGATGTCACGCCCCTCTACGAGGCGTGGTCGCTGCACGGCGCCGACCGGTACGCCGCCGGCGACCTGCGCGCGCGCAGCCGCTACCTCGGCCTCGAACACGACGACCTGCGCGCGTGCCTGACGCAGGCCGCCGACGTGGTCGACGTGCCCGCCGAAGACGGCCGCGGGACGGTTGTGCCGTTGCACGCCCCGGACACACCCGAGCCGACCGACGAGTACGTCGTCTGGGACCCGGACAGCGACGCCGTCGGCTACTTCGACGAGAGCTTCGGCATCAGCGGCGCGCACAGCCGCGTCCCCCTCGACGACGTGGTCGCCACGGCCATCGCCCACCGGGTGCGGTTCTGGCACCCGGCGCGCGCTCCCGGCGGCGACACCGACTCGGACGGCCCGCTTGCAGCCGCCACCGTGCCCGACGGCGTTCCCCCAACGGATCCGCTCGCCGGCCGCGACCGCCGGGCGTTCTTCGACACCCTCCGCGAGACCGTCCGGGGCGAACGGGCCGCCGAACGCGACCAAACCCGCGACGCGCACGCCGACGCCGATCTCCGCCAACTCGTCGACGAGCACGCCGTCGACGGGCCGTTCGTGCTCGTGTCGACGACCGCCCACTCCGACCGGCCGGCGGACGTCCGCGTCCAGTACGCCCCCGACGACGGCGCACCGGCGGACATCGACCTCGTCGCCGCCTTTGACCTCTACCCGGACAACCGCGTGCTCGTGGACGCGTTCCACGACGCCCTCCCGTTCCCCGCGCGCGTCGCGAGCGTCGACGGCTCGCTGGTGACCCTCCAGCCGACCTGGGAGCGCGTCACCGACCCCGAGGGCGTCGCCACGACGCTCGCCGACGCCGACCCGTTCTGGCTGCGTGGCCTCCTCAACCCCGTGCCGTACACCCGCCGCCTGGACGCCATCGACGCGGTCTGGGAGACGCCCGCGAAGCGCCGGCTGCTCACCGGCCAGCGCCCCCTGTCGTTCTCGCGGCCGCCGAACCGCCGGCGCGCCGACCTCGCGCTCGACGACCACCAGCAGCGCGCGCTCGCGTGGGCGGTCGCCGCCGACGACGTGGCCTGCATCCACGGCCCACCGGGCACCGGGAAAACGCGGACGCTGGCCGCGGTCGTCGCCGAGTCGGTCGCCCGCGGCGAGCGCGTGCTCGTGACCGCCCACTCCAACCAGGCCGTCGACACCCTCCTCGTCGGCGACAGCACGCTCGACGCCGCGGACGACGGCTCCCTGCACGGCGTGCTCGGCGACGACCCCACGGTGGACATCGCACGCCACGGCCGCCACTCCCGGAACCGCGTCGTCGACGACCACTACCGCCAGCGCGGGGTCGACGCCGCGGACGTCGTTGCCGCGACGACGAACGGCGCCGCCACCTTCGACCAGAACGCCTTCGACCTCGCGGTCGTCGACGAGGCCACACAGGCCTCCCGGGCCGCCACCGCCATCGCCGTGAACGCCGCCGACACGCTGGTGCTCGCCGGCGACCACCGCCAACTCCCGCCGTACGGCGTCCGGGAGGGCGGGGCGGGCGAGATGCGGCCGTCGCTGTTCGAGACGCTGATCGACCGCTACGGCGACGACGTTGCCGTTCTGCTCGCGCGCCAGTACCGGATGCACGACGCCATCGCGGGCTTCCCCAACGAGGCGTTCTACGGCGGCCGCCTCGAAACCGCGGCGGTGGCCGCCGACCGCGCCGTCGACGGCCTTCCGCCGGTCGCCGTCGTCGACGTGGCCGGCCAGGAACGCCGCGACGAACGCGGCGCGAGCGTCCGGAACGCCGCCGAAGCGTCGGTCGTCGCCGACCGCGTCGACACGATCCGCCGTGCCGGCGTCGAGCCCGGCGATCTGGGCGTCATCGCCGCGTACAGCGACCACGTCTCGGCGATCCGGGGCGTGCTCGCCGACCGGGGGCTCGACCGCCCGGCGCTCACCGTCGACACCGTCGACTCCTTCCAGGGTGGCGAACGCGACGCCGTCGTCGTCTCGTTCGCGCGCAGCAACGACGCCCACGACGCGGGCTTCCTCGAACACCCAGCGGCGGGACCACGCCGGCTGAACGTCGCGCTCACACGCGCCCGCCGCCACCTCTCGCTGGTCGGCGACTGGGCGACGCTCACCGACCCGGCCAGCCACCGCAGCCCCGCAGCGAGCTGCGCAGACGTATACGCCGACCTCTACGACACGCTCGCCGACCACGCCGACGCCAGGCTGTTCAACCGCCGCTAACCCTCGCCGCGACCTCCACAGCCAAGACCCCGGGCGTGCTACACGAGTGCGTGACTGCCCTGCTCGTCTACGGTGCGTACGGCTACACCGGTGAACTGGTCGCCGCGGAACTCTGTGCGCGCGGCCACGACCCGGTGCTGGCCGGCCGGAACGCCACGAAACTCGACCGCATCGGCACCCGCCTGGGCTGCGACACGCGCGCGTTCCCCGTCGGGGCCGCCGCCGCCCACCTCGACGGCGTCGACGTCGTCCTGAACTGTGCGGGCCCGTTCACCGAGACCGCCACCCCGCTGGCCGACGCCTGCCTGGACGCCGGCGTCGACTACCTCGACATCACCGGCGAGATCCCGGTCTTCGAGACGCTCGCGCGCCGCGACGACGACGCACGCGACGCCGACGCGACGCTGCTCCCGGGCGTCGGCTTCGACGTGGTGCCGACCGACTGCCTCGCCGCCCACCTCGCCCAGCGGCTCCCCGACGCCACCCACCTCGCGCTCGGCTTCGAGCCACACGGCGGCATCTCGCCGGGCACGGCCGCCACCGCGGTCGGGCAACTCGGCGACGGTGGTGCCGTCCGCCGCGACGGCCGCCTGCTCTCAGTGCCGCCCGCCCACCGCCAGCGCCGCATCGACTTCGGCACCGGCACCCGGACCGCGGTCACGTTCCCCTGGGGCGACGTCGCCACCGCCTTCCGGTCGACCGGCATCCCGAACGTCGAGGTGTACATCCCCATGCCGTCGGCTGCGCGCCGCGCGCTGCGCGCGTCCGGGAACCTCGCGCCGCTTTTCGACGCCGCGCCCGTCCAAGACACCCTCCGATCGCTCATCACGCGGTTCGTCGACGGTCCCGACGCGGACGAACGCGCAACCGGCCGCGCACACATCTGGGGTGAAGTCAGCTCCGACGCCACCGGCGAGACGGCGGTCTCCCGGCTTGTCACGCCCGAGACCTACGCGTTCACCGTCGACGCCGCCACCACCGCCGCCGAGCGCACTCTCGACGGCGACACCCCGCCCGGCTACCAGACGCCCGCGACCGCCTTCGGCGCCGACTTCGTCACCGACCTCGACGGCGTCACCCGGACCGACGACGGGGACGCCTAGAGCGCGTCGAACTCGACGTCACCGTTGTCCGACTCCGCGACCACCTCGTGCGTCCCCTCGCCGAGCACGCCACGCACCATGCCGTCGTCGCCGTCGCGACGCAGGTCAGACAGCTCGAGGTCCTCGATGCCGGTTTCGCCGTTGTCGGTCCGTGCCACCACCTCGGCGTCGGCGTCCGGGGACAGTGACACGCTCACGTCCCCGTTGTTCGACACGGCGGTCACGTCACCGGACAACGGCGCTGGCTCGTCGATGGTGACCGCACCGTTGGTCGTCTCCGCCGCCGACACCGGGCCGGCCGACTGCACTGTCACGTCGCCGTTGTCCGTGGTCGCGGACTCGACGCCCGCGACATCCTGGACGTCGATGTCGCCGTTGCTCGTCTCAAGCTCGCCCACCGCCGTCCCGGCCGGCACCTGCACGTCGAACGCCGCGCTCACGCCGTCGGTGGTTCCCGCGAGCGCGACCGAAAGCCCATCGGCGCCGGTTTGCCCGGCGACCTCGGCGCCGTCGACGCGCTCCTCGCTGGGGCCCGACAGCCGTGCCGTTACCGCCACCTGCTCGCTGTCGTGTGTCGATACCGCCACGTCGCCGTGCTTGCCGCTGACGCTCACGGCCGTGTCCTCGGCGGGCAGGTCGAACTCGACATCCCGCGTCTCCTCGTACTGGTCGTCGGACTGGGCCCCCATACAGCCGGTCAGTGACGCTGCCGCCGCAGCCGCGACGCCGCCAAGGAGGGCTCGTCGGTGCATACGTCGTGCTCTCCGCTCGCGTCCCTTATTAACTCCTACGTGTTGCTCGCGGTTCGAGTCTCGGCGACGGGCCAGACGGGAGCATTGAACCAGCGCCAGCGGTCACCCTCGCTGTGCTCGGGTGCCGTGACCGGCAGCGCTCGCCGGGACGGACCTCCCGCTTCGCACTTCGGTCGTCGCGAAAAGGTCCAGGGGCGAGAATCGAACCCGCGTCTCAGCCTCCACAAGGCTGAAGGATAGTCCACTACCCTACCCCGGACACTGCATCCTGTCGTAGCGTGCTCGCAGACAAATACGTTACGACCTCGGGCAGACGATACGCTTTTCCACTAACCCGCCGTATCACGGGGTGACTGTGGCCATCACGGACAAAATCTACGTCAAGAACCACCGCCAGATCGCCTCCCAGCTCGACACCCGATTCCCCAAGTCGGCGTTCAGCGGCGCGACCCTCGACATCCTGTTCACGGGGGATCTCTCGGCGCTGAACGACGCCACCCGTGACACCGTCCTGGAGTTCGCCGAGGACTTCCTGGACTGCGACTGCGACTCGAACCCCTACTGTGGCCACCCCGAGGAGAAGTTCGTCGAGTACCTGCTGGACCTCCGCGCGCAGGGCCTCGACCCGGAGTCGATGGTGGACGTGATGACCGACGACTACATGGTGTACGCCTACCCCGGCGACCTCTACTCGTTCCTCGACGACGCCATCCGCACCCTGGAAGCCGTCGAAGAGCTCGCCGACGTGGACGGCCGCCCAGAGGAGGCCGACCGCGCCAGCCGGAAGAAGCGCGAACTCAGTCGGTAGCGCCGCTGCCGCCTACCCGAGCTGGTAGGGTTCGTCGTCGTCATCCAGTTCCTCCAACTTGACCACGTCACCGATCTCGTCTTCGCTGTCGGTCTGACTCCGGAGGTGGTCGATGTACGCCTTCTGCTCGTCCAGCTGCTCGCGGAGGTGTTCGGCTTCCAGTTCGAGGCGCTCGTGTTCGCGCACGAAGCTCTTCGACACCTCGACGGTCGGCGGGAAGTCGTCGTCGTCGCCGTCTCGCGCTCTCGTGCTGTCCTCGGGCACGACCCGGACCTTCCCGTCGTGGGTCACAAGCGAGTCAACGTAATCACGGAACACCGCCGACAGGGAGATGTTGCGCTCCTCGGCGATCTCGCTGAGCGCGTCAAACGCCTCCTCGTTCACCCGGAACGAGATGGTCTTGTTCTTGTTCCCCATGTACCGGACAGTCGCGCCCGGAGCAGCTTAAGCGTTTGTCGCCCTCACTCCGGCGCGTCGAACTCCGCCAGCGCGTCGACGACCGCCTGCCGGTACGCCGAGGTATCCGCGCCGTACTCGGCGCGGGCGCGCTCGGCGTACTCGTTGCCCTCCTCGTTGAAGGCCTCGATGCGGTCGAGCGTGCGCTCGGCGGCCTCGACCACCCAGCGGTCACGAACGCTCTCCTCGACCATCGTGATCGACTCCGGCCGCAGGGAGACGTTCACGGACCCGTCGTCGGTCTCGTAGGTCCGTGGCTTCCCGACCACGGCGACGTACGTCGGCGTCTCGGCGTCCCGCAGTGCCGCCGCCGCTTCCGGCTGGTACTGGCCCGCGTAGACGAAAAACGTCCCCGTCGGGTCGACGACGCGGCCCCGCCAGTACTCCGCGTCCTCGCCGATGTCCTCGGTCTCGGTGAGCGTCCCGGTGACGAACACGCGGTTCGCGCGCTCGCCGGTCGGGAGCAACGCGTACAGCGGCGCGCGCTCGTCGTCGGACTCCTTGAACGTGAACGTGGCGTCGTTGAACTCGGCTGCGAAGACGCGGCGTGCGACTTCTCGGGTGGGTGCGCCGCTCATTTCAGATCGACCTCGCGCGGATCAGCACGGATTCAGTGTCCGGCCGGGTGGTAAGCAACTCGGTGTCGTTGGCGAGCACGTACCGACCGAACGTCGGCCCCGTCACCCGATAGTACTTCCCGAGGATCGTGGCGCGCATCTCGTCGGCAACGACGGTCGTGTCGAGGGCGTCTTTGGCCATCTGCTTGGCCTCCTCTAGGCCGATGCCAGTGAGGGCTTCCGTGGCCTCCTCGTCGAAGATGACCTCGTGGACGTCGGTGCCGTCGTCGAGCACCCCCTTGATGCGGAGGTCGAACTCCCCGTCGCCTTCGCCGTGCTCGTTGCAACGGCCGTTCTGGAGGACGCGCGTGCAGTCCTCCTCGGGGCAGCGCTTGATCAGCCCGCTGCCGGACTGTACGTCCACGAGCGCGCCCGCGACCTCGTCCTCGTTGTCGCCGACCTCGAACTCCTCGTCGACCGCCTCGATGGACGTTGTCTTGTTCAGCTTCACCGAGTATCGGCCCTGGTACTCGTCGGTGACGACGTTCCCGAGGCGATAGACTTGGCCCTCGTCGAGGGTTTCGAGGTCCGACTTCGCCCACTTCGTGAACTTGATCGTGCCGGTCGGGTCGCCCAGCAGGCCGACCTGCCCGACGGAGTCCGAGCGGGGCTCCCACAGTTCCACGACTTTCGCCGTGATGTCCACCCACTGCTCGGCCTCGTCGACGTCCTCGACTTCGACGGTGTCGTTGCCGCCACCGCCGGCGAGGTCGTCGCGGTCGAGGCCGGCCTCGTCGAGGTAGTGGTTCTCGACGCTGCGGCGGGCCTCGTCGACCGGGACTTTGTACTCAGAAACCAGTTTCTCCAGCCGTGCTTCCACGTCGTCGACGGTCGCGTCGACGTGCTCCGAGAGGTCGTCGTGGACCTCCTGAGCCGTGTCTGAAAGGTCGCTCATGGTCGTGTATCCGTCTCCGCGTGTGTTTCGATGGGAGACGTATCGGTGTTTGCTCCCAACCCCCTTTAAATCTCCGCACCCGGGGTGAACGCGGTCGCTCGCCCCCCGGAGACAGGCATTTGGGCCGCGGCGTCGAACCCGCCGGCATGCACTCCACCCTCCGGGTGAGCGCGCCGTGACACACACTGTCGCTGCCGTCCTGCTCGCCGGCGGCACCGGCACCCGGCTGTATCCCGCGAGCCGCAGCCACCGCCCCAAGCAGCTGCTCGCGCTCGGCGATGACGACCGCAGCCTGCTCCGCCGGACCGCAGACCGCGCGGCCTTCGCCGACGACCTGCTGGCGGTCACCCGCGAGGCGTACGCGGACCGCGTCCGCGACGAGGTCCCCGAGGCCACCGTCCTCGTGGAGCCGGCGGGCAAGGACACGGGGCCGGCGCTCGCGTACGCCGCCAGCGAGGTGCGGGCGCGGTTCGGCGAGGACGCCGTCATGCTCTGTCTGCCCAGCGACCACGTCGTCGGCGACGGCTTCCAGGAGACGGCTGAGACCGCCGTCGATGTCGCCGCCCGCACCGACGGCCTCGTCACGATCGGCGTTGAGCCGGACCGCCCGGCCACCGGCTACGGGTATATCGAACCCGGCGACGACCACGGCGACCACCGCGGGGTCGCGGTCTTCCGCGAGAAGCCGGACGCCGAGACTGCCAGCCGGCTCGTCGACCGCGGCTGTCTCTGGAACGCCGGGATGTTCGCGTGGACGCCCACGGCCTTCCTCGACGCCGCCCGCAGCGGCCCACTCGACCCCCTCGTGGACGCCCTCGCAACGGACGCCGATCCGGCCACCGCCTTCGAGCGCGTCGACCCCGTGAGCGTCGACTACGCCGTCCTCGAACGCGCCGCCGACGTGCGCGTCGTCCCCGCCGCCTTCGACTGGGACGACCTCGGTGCGTGGAACGCCCTCGGCCGCCTGCTCGACGGCGAGAACGCCGTGCTCGGCGACGCCACCACCATCGACGCCACCGGGAACGTGCTCGCAAGCGACGACAAACACGTCTCGGTCGTCGGCGTCGACGACCTCGTGGTCGCGGCCTACGACGACCGCGTGCTCGTCGTCCCGAGAGCGGACGCCCAGCGCGTCCGCGAGGTGGTTGCGGCCCTCGACGCCCCGTTTTGAGCGCCGGCCACTACCCCCACAGCCGGCCGCCGTCGACGGGCACGCTGGCACCGGTCACGAAGCTCGCGCGGTCGCTGGCGAGAAACGCCACCACGTCGCCGAGCTCACTCGGCTCCCCGAGCCGATCCAAGGGGACCTCCTCGCTCCACCCCGCCAGCCCCGCCTCGTAGCTGTCAGCCTCCCCGCGCGCAACGGCCGCCGACACCAACTCCTCGATGCGCGCGGTCTCGTGTGGCCCCGGCTGGACGACGTTCGCGCGCACGTCCGGTGCCCACTCGCGGGCGACGGTCTTCGCCAGCCCGACGACACCACGCCGCACCGCGTTCGACAACACCAACCCCTCGATCGGCTCGCTCACGCTGGTCGAGGTGATACACGTCACGGTGCCGCCGTCGCCCGCCACCAGGTGCTCGTGGGCGGCGTCAAGCGTCCGCACGACACTCATCACGAGCAACTCGAAGGCGTCCGTCCAGTCGTCGTCGGTGACCGCGGTGAACTGCCCGCTGGGCACGCCGCCGGCGGATGTGACGACGTGATCGAGGCCGCCGAACGTCTCGACGGCTGTCTCTACCACTGCCGTAACGTCCGCCCCGTCGGTGATGTCCGCAGGGACCCCACGCACCGAGCCGGCGGCGTCCGCGCCGATCTCCTCGGCCGCCGCCACAACGCGCTCTTCGTCGCGCGAACACACCACCACGTCGGCCCCCTCGCGCGCCAGCGCCGCCGCACTCGCCTTTCCAAGCCCGCTCGACGACGCCGTCACAACCGCCACGTCCCCATCGAGTCCGAGTTCCATACCGACGCCTTCGCACCGCACCGGGGAAGCTGCTTCGCAGCCGCCCCGTCAGCTCCCCCAGAAGTTGTCCCGGCTGCCCAACCGCTCGCGGTCGTCGTGCCCGCCGTCGTCGGCGTCCTCGTCGTCGCCCCCCGCCGCGTCGTCGTCGGCGTCCGCCGGCTCGTCGGGGAGCTTCTCGATCAACTCCGCACGCGCGTAGTTGGGCTTCACCGTCGACACCTCGGCTTTCACGCGGGCCGGCGGCAACACGCCGTCGACCATCACGATGAACCCCGACTCCTCCTGGCGGCCAACGCCAGCCCCGCTCTCGTGCATGTCGTCCACCTCGATGACGACCTCCTCGCCGGGCACCACGGGCGCGGTCTGCAGGTCCTCGATCGGCTGGCTGTAATGCTGGCACCACTCCATCCCGCCGCGGTCGCCGTAATGCTGGCACCCCATTCCCTCGATCTGTTCCTGGAAGCTGGGGCACTCGTCGGCGATGGGGCAGTCGGCCATACTCCCTACTGGTGGCGGCCGCTCTAAAAGCATTCCCTCTGCATTACTCTCACCAGCCCCGACGCCTCCAATCACCCATCCATCACAAGGGATTTACTAACACCGGCGGTCTGTCGGCCCGTGACGATCCGCGACGCCCTCTCGGTCCACCGCGTACCGAGTGCACTCCTCTCGGTCACCGTCATCGGCCTTGTCGCCCGCCTGCTGGCGCTCGGCGACCGCGTCTTCTACTACGACGAAGCATGGTTCGGCTACTGGGTCCTCCGCGGCATGGAACACGGCGCCTGGGAGTACCGCCCCATCCTCCACGGGCCGCTGTTCGCGCGCGTCAACTCGCTGGTTTTCGGCGTGGTCGGCGCAACCGACGCCACCGCACGCCTCGTCGTCGCGCTCACGGGCGCGCTGCTCCCGCTTGCGGCGTGGCTGTTCCGCACCCGCCTCCGCGACGCCGAACTCATCGCGCTCGGCGTCGCCCTCGCGTGCAACCCCGTGCTCGTCTACTACTCGCGGTTCATGCGCAAAGACCTCCCGCTGGCGGCGTGCATGCTGCTCACGCTCGGTCTCCTCGCTCGCGCGTCCGACACCCGCCGACCGCGCTACCTCTACGCCAGCGCCGTCACGCTCGGGGTCGCGTTCGCCACGAAGGAGAGCGTCCTCCTCTGGATGGTGACGTGGCTCGGGGCGAGCGTGCTCGTGCTCGATCGCCACCTCCTGCGCGCCCGCGACACCGACGGCGACGCTCTCGGGGCCCTCCGATCGCTGCTCCGCCGTGCCGTCGCGGGCGCACGCGACTGGTGGCACCACGGCGTTCTCGCGGCCGCCGTCTTCCTCAGTGTCGTCGTGTACTTCTACGCCCCCCGTGGCGGCCCCGGCCAGGAGATCGGGCTCTGGCGCGCCCTCACCGGTGACTTCGCCACCCTCCCCGCCGTCGTCGGCGAGGCCACCCTGGGATCGCTGCACAAGGCCATCGACTACTGGGCAACGGGGAGCATCCAGCGCCACGCCTACCTCCCGTACTTCACGGACACCGCTGACACCGTCATCGCGGGCGCGTCCGGGGTCGCCGCGTTCGCCGTCGTGGGGTTCCTCTGGGATCGCTACGCCGGCGCCCACCCCCGGGGGCTGGTTGCGTTCAACTTCTACTGTGGGGTCGCCGCACTCGTCGGGTACCCCCTCGCGAACAACTTCCCGGTTCCGTGGTCGACGGTCCACGCCATCGTGCCGCTGACCGTTCCCGCGGCCGTCGGCGCCGCCGTCGTCTACCGCTGGGGCCGCAGCCGTCTTCCCGCCCGCGAACCCACGATCCTCAGCGAACACACCCCGATGCACGCCGTCCGAGCAGTGCTCGCCGCAGCCGTCCTCCTGTCGGCTGTCGCCGCCGGCGGCGCAACCCTGACCGAGACGAGCTACCAGGCCCCCCACGAGAGCCCGCGAGGGGACCCCGGCAGCGACGTGATCTACTACGCACAAGCGCCCGCGGACCTCCGCACGGTCGTCACCGACATCGAACGCGCGGCCGCCAGCAGTGGCTCGGACACGGACGTCCTCTACGTCGGCGCCCCCCTCGCGATGACCGAATCACGCGTCGACCGCCCGCCGGCAACCGGCGCGTGGCACGCCCGCATGCCGCTCCCCTGGTACACTGAATCCCTGGACGCAGACGTCGCAAGCGTCGACGACCCCACGGCGGTCGGTGACACCCCGCCGCCCGTCGTGATCACGACCCCGGCGCTGGAATCACAGGTCGGGGCCGCCATCGGTGCTGGCTACGAGCGCGAGACACACGCTCTCGACGACATCGGCGACCGCACTGTTGTGGTGTTCACCGCCACCACGGAGTAACCTGGCTGCTGGCACGCGCCCCGTACACGGTGTTCGTGACGCAAAAACCGCGGCTACGCCAGCGGCGTCCGCTCGACGACCTGCCCGTCGTAGGTCGGATACTGCTCGACGATCTCCCCGTCGTCGATGTCGCCGTCGTCGATCATCTCTTCGAGGAGCCACCACGCCACCTCGACGTGGTCGGACTTCACGGTGTAGTACTCCTCGGGAACGCCCAACTCGCGGATGCGGCCCGCGCCGACCGTGGTCTTCCCGTAGACGAGCGTGCCGTCGTCGGTGATCTCGTCGAACTCCCGGCGGACGTTGCGCGCCATGCGCTTGAGCCGCGAGCGGTGCTGGGCGGCGTCCTTGAACACGCTCGTACAGAAGTACACCTGCTCGTGGTCGGCCATCTCCGAGAGGATGGCGTCCTTCGAGCCGTCGACGGCGCTCATGTGGCCCTCCTGGAGCTCGTAGCCCGCCTCCTGCATGCGCTCGTAGTTCCCGTCGCTCATCTCGAACTCGTTGATGTTACAGAAGTCCGCCGCGCCCTCGTCGAGGAACTCCAGGAACTCGTCCTCGGCCCGAATCCCGGGGATCTCGAAGGCGGGGGTCAGTCCCTCCTCGCGGGCGATGTAGAGGATTTCCTCCCACTCGGTGCCGTGCATATCCCCCCACAGCTCGTAGGGCGGATGGAAGCGGATCTCGTCGAGGCCCGCCTCGCTCAGCCGACGCATGTTCTCGCGGCCGCCCGTGATCCCCGTGTAGAGGTGCGTGTGGTGGTCCTCGCCGAACTCGTCTTTCAGCAGGCGCAGATACCGACAGGTGCGGTCGAGCACTTCCTGGGGCTCCCCGCCCGTGATCGAGGTGCCAAGCGCGTCCATCAGCTTCGCCTCGCTGATGATGTCCTCGTCGTCCTCGACGGGGCGCTCGTTGGCGTACACCTGCTGGACGTTCTTCCGGTTCTCGCCGAGCGGACAGTAGAAACAGTCACGCTGGTCACAGTACCCATACACGAAGAGGACCATCTTTCCCCCTTCCGCGCACTGCTCGCAGCCCTTTGAGATCATCTGGTGACACATCAGTACCGCGTGAAGCCTCAAAAACCGTGCGGAACGCAACCGCCACCGGTGTTTCTGTGAGCGCTGCCTCCCCCCGAAGACAAATATGGGGGGGTCGCATACCACCGCCTAGATGTTGTTGGTCCTGTGCGTGGACCTCGACGACGACCTCGGCCGGAAAACGGGCGTCCCGACACCTGTCGTCGGGCGCAACGACGTCGAGCACGCCGCCGTCTCGCTGGCCGAAGCCGACCCCGAGGACAGCGACGTGAACGTGCTCTTCGAGGGCGTCCACCTCCACGACCGGTACAGCGACGACGAGGACGTCGTGGTGGCGGCGGTCACCGGCGTCGACCGCGGGGACGTGGCCGCCAACCGCGCAGTCGGCCGGGAAGTCGACGAAGTCCTGGCGTCGCTGTCGCCCACCGACCCCGTGCGCGCCGTCGTCGTCACCGACGGCGCGCAGGACGAATCAGTGGTGCCGGTGATCCGCTCGCGGGTCCCCATCGAGGCGCTCAAACGCGTCGTCGTCCGGCAAGCCCAGGACTTGGAGTCGATGTACTATACGCTCAAGCAGGTGATGAACGATCCCGAGACGCGGGGCACGATCCTGGTTCCGCTGGGCATCCTGTTGTTGATCTACCCGCTGGCGGTGCTGGCCGACGTGCTCGGGCTCCCCGGCGCGGTGCTCGGGGTGTCGTCGGCTGCCGTCGGCCTCTACGCCCTGTTCCGCGGGCTCGGCCTCGAACGCGTCGCCGACGACGCCGTCAACCGCCTCCGTGACGGCCTCTACACCGGCCGCGTCACACTCATCACGTACGTCGTCGCGGCCGCGCTGCTCGTCATCGGCGGCGTCGAAGGCGCCGCACGACTGGACGCGGTGCGCGCACACGCCGACGGCGCGCTCGCCCCAAGCACCGTCGTCGCCGCCCTCACCTACGGCGCAGTCCGGTGGTTCGCTGCCGCCGGTCTCACGACCAGCCTCGGCCAGGTCACCGACGAATACCTCGCCGACCGGTTCCGCTGGCGGTATCTGAACGCGCCGTTCTACGTGCTCTCGATCGCCGCCGTTCTGTACACGCTGTCGGGGTTCTTCCTGGAGTACGTCACGCTCACCGAACTCGCCGCGGTGCTCACGGCCGGCACGCTGGTGAGCGTGCTGTCGACGCTGGCGCTCGCGGTCGTCGAATCGTGGCGCGCCACCCCCGAGGGGTCCTGAGCTACGCGTCCCGCTCGACGACGAACTCCGCGAGATACTGCAAGTAGTCTTTGGCCTCGCCGTCCGGCAGCTCCAGCTCCGCCAGCGCCCCCAGCGCGCGCTCGGACTGCTCGCCCGCCAACCGGTTCAACGCGTCCGGCGACCGGTCCGTGACCTGCACGATGCTGGGGCGGTCCAAGGCCTCGTCGACCCCCGCGGGCTTTCCCAGCGCGTCGCTGTCCGCGGTCGCGTCCAGCACGTCGTCCCGGATCTGGAACGCCACGCCGACGCGCTCGGCGTACTCGCCGAAGCGCTCGACGGCCCGCCCGTCGGCGTCCGCTGCGATCGCGCCCAGCTCCGCCGCCGCGCGGAACAGCGCTCCGGTCTTCCGACGCGCGAGTTCCATGTACTCGCGCTCGGTCTCCGGCCGGGCCACGAGCTCGATGGCCTCCCCCTCGCCGAGCTCCACCAGCGAATCGGTCACACACTCCATCGCGCGCGGGTCACGCGAGAACAGCGCGAACGCCTCCCCCAGCAGGCCGTCGGACGCGACGATCCCCGGTCCGTAGCCGTACTCCGCCCACGCGCTCGCCGAGCCCCGGCGCAGCTCCGACCGATCGATGATGTCGTCGACGACCAGCGAGGCGTTGTGCACCAACTCGACGCCGACGGCGTAATCGAGTGCGTCCTCCCCGCCGGCCGACAGCGTCGCGTTCTCCCGGACCGCGGCGGCTTCGTCGGCCCCCGTCCAGACGGCACCGCCGGCGGCCTCACACACGAGCACCGTGAGCGTCGGTCGGACGCGCTTGCCGCCGGCCAACACGACGTGTTCGAGTTGGTCGCCGAGCTCCGTCGGCTCGACACCGCCGACCGCCTCGGTGATGCGCTGCTCGATGGCGGCCCGGCGCGCCTCCACGTACTCCATCACCACTCAGTCGGGGTTTCCCGGGCAAGTACCTGACGGCATCCCACGGCGAACAGCCGCCACCGGGCGGTTTCCACCAGTCTGCCCGCACACCCCGGTAGTTATACCGCCCGCGGTCGCACGACCCGCACATGCGCGGCCAACCCGTTCACCGCCGGTCAGTCCTCGCGCTCGTGGGTGGCGGTGCCGTGTCCGCACTCGCCGGCTGCACCGACACCACCGACGGCGACGCCACGACAACCACACCCGAACCGACGCCCCGATCGGAGGCACAACCGACGCCCACGGCCACCGACGACATCCCGATCGCGGGCCCATCGCCCGATTTCGGCGGGCTCGGACTGGCGAGCAGCGCCTTCGCCGACGGCGCGGCTATCCCCGACCGGTACACCCGCAGCGGCGCGGACGTGAACCCGCCGCTGTCGATCGCCGGCGTCCCCGAGGACGCCGCCACGCTCGTGCTGGTCGTCGACGACCCGGACGCCGTCGACCCCGCTGGCGAGGTGTGGCTGCATTGGCTGGTGTGGAACATCCCCGCCTCCAGAACCCGGATCCCGGCCGCCTGGACGCCCACGGAGCCAACGGTCGGCACCAACGACTTCGGTGAGCGCGACTACGGCGGCCCGGCACCCCCCGACGACACCCACCTCTACCGGTTCAAACTGTACGCCCTCGACACCACCCTCATACTCCCCCAGGACGCCACCGAGCGGACCGTCGGCAACGCCGTGCGCGGCCACGTGCTCGCGGCGACCCAGCTGGTCGGGTCACACGCGCCGTAACTGCGTGCCGCTCGCGTCCGCGCTCAGACGCTCGGCGCTTCGCCGCCGAACTCCTCGATGAGCGCCGGGACGACGTCGAAGAGGTCGCCGACGATGCCGTAGTCGGCGATGTCGAAGATCGGTGCGTTCGGGTCCGTGTTCACCGCGATGATGGTGTCCGCGCCCTTCATCCCGGCGACGTGCTGGACGGCCCCGGAGATGCCGACCGCGAGGTAGACGTCCGGCGTCACCTGCTTGCCGGACTGCCCGACCTGGCGGTTTTTCGCCAGCCAGCCGTTGTCCACGATGGGCCGCGACGAGGACAGCGTCGCACCCGTCGTCTCGGCCAGCGCCTCGATCAACGCGATGTTCTCCTCCTCCTCGATGCCGCGCCCGACGGACACGAGGAACTCCGCGTCCGCGATGTCGACGTCGCCGCCGCCGACCTCCTCGAAGCCGTTCACCGTGGCCCCGATGGCGTCCTCGTCGATGTCGGCGTCGAACGTCGAGATCTCGGCGTCGCCGACGCCCTCGGCGGCCGGCCACTCCGCGCCCCGGATGGAGACGACGTACGGGCCGTCGCTCACTTCCACCGTGGTCTCGACTTTCGAGCCGTACATCTCCCGCGTGACCTCCAGGGTGTCGCCGTGATCCAGGCCGATGGCGTCCGAGACGTACGTGCGTCCCGTCCGGGTCGCCACCGCGGGCGCGTAGTCCAGCCCGTTCACGCTGTTCGGCGTGAGCACGACCGCCGCGTCGAGATCGCCGGCCAGCGCCGCCACGGCCTGCACGTAGACGTCGTGGTTGAACTCCGCGCCGTGCTCGACGGCGTGGACGTGATCGACGCCCGCCCGGTTCAACTCGTCGGCGAACCCGTCGGTGTCCCCGGACACCACCGCGGCGTGAAGCTCGGTGTCCATCGCGTCCGCCAGCTCCCGGCCCGCGGTCAGCAACTCGAAGCTCACGCCCCGCAGCTCGCCCCGGCGGTGATCGGCGACGGCGAGCACGCTCATTCGCCGACCACCCCCGCGTCGCGGAGCACGTCAGCCACGCCACTGGCCTGTTCGCCGGCGTCGCCCTCGATGTACTCGGCGTCGCTCTCGGTCTCGGGCTCGTACATCGCGGTGATGTCGAGGCTGGACGCAACGACGTCCGCGTCCAGCCCGAGGTCGTCGAGGCTCTTCGGCGCGATCTCCTTGGACTGCGCCTGCCGGATGCCACGCAGGCTCGCGTACCGCGGCTCGTTGATCCCCGTCTGGATGGTGAGCACCGCCGGCAGCTCCACGTCGGTGAGCTCCTCGACGCCGCCCTCCAGTTCGCGGCGCACCGACGCCACGCCCTCGTCGAGCACGCCCGCGGTGTCGAGGTCGTTCACGACCGCCGCCCACTGGACGCCGAGCGTCTCGGCCAGCGCGATCCCGGTCGCGCCGAAGCTGTCGTCGTTGGCCTGCACCCCGGAAAACACCAGCTCGGGGTCTTCGTCCTCGACGACGGCCGCCAGCAGCCGGGCCTTCGTCTCCACGTCGAGCAGCTCGGTCTCCTCGATGGCGTCGTCCCAGACCCGGACCGCGCGGTCCGCGCCCTTCGCCAGCGCCATCCGGATCGTCTCCTCGGCGCGCTCCGGGCCGATGGTGACCGCGACGACCTCGACGTCGTCGCCGGCCTCAGCCAGCTGGACGGCCTCCTCGACGGCGTAGTCGTCCCACTCGTTGAGGTCGTAATCCAGGTACGTACTCTCGATCTCCGTTCCCGAGATCTCGAAGTCGTCCTCGACGGCAGCCACCTCCTTGACGGTGACGAGAACCTTCATCACCCGAGAAATCGAGCCCCCTGTACGTAAACGTTTTCGGAACCGTACGCCCGGTGTTGGGGGTTGTCCTCACTCCGTCTCGTCGTGTTCGCCGGCCAGCGTGTCGCTGTCGACGCCCTCGCCGGGCAGCGAGATCAGGTTCTCGCGGCCGATCCGCAGCTTCTCCACGCGGCCGTCCTCGTCCATCCCGGACAACACCTGCGAGACCTTCGCCGTCGACCACCGCGTTTCCTCCACGATCCGGGACTGCTTCATCCGCCCGCCGTTGTCCGTGAGCAGCCGCTCGACGCGCTCCTCGTCGCTCAACAGCTCCGGGTCGATGCGCTCGTCCTCGCGTTCGGCCGCGCTGTCGCCGCCGCCGTCATCGGGCTCCGGATCGTCGGCTGTCGGCGCGGGCGACTCACCGCCATCGCCGGCGTCGACCGCCGGTCCCGTGGCCCCCTCGCTGTCGTCACCGCCGGTGCCCGGCAGCGTCAGCGTCGAGCGGCTGTACGCCCACGCGGTCACGCCCGCCGCCCCCAGAACGACCGCCGCCGCCCCCACAGTCGTCGCCGGGATCCCCGTCCCCGACAGGCCCGGCGACGGCACGAACACCAGCGACGGCTCGTCGGCCGCAAACGCTTGGCCGCCCTCCCACTGGTACGCTCCCCCGACGACGTTCGTGTTCGGGGATACGTCGTCAGCCTGGTAGTTCTCCGGTGGGCGAACCCGCAACTGCTGCCCGGCACGCAGGTCACCGAACCACGACCCGGAGAACGCGTCGACGGTTATGGTCTCGTTGTCGACCGCCGCGAAGTTCGTCCACGTGAACCGCAGCGTGAGCACACCCGTCTCGTTCCCGTCGTGCTCGACGATCCGGGACGCCCGGCGGACGTCCGTGACCGACATCTCACGGCCGACACGCGCGCTCGCCCCGGGCACAGCCGCCTTGAACGTCTCCGCGGAGAACCCAGGGGAGGTCTCACCGGCCTCGAACGCCGTCGAAACCCGGTCGAACGCCACTGACCCGTTGCCGTCCCCCAGCGGGTAGGTCGCGGACACGTTCCAGTGTGCATCCCCGGTGTCCGTGACCTCCACCGTGATATCGACCGTGCTCTGTGGGCCGCTACCGGTGGCTGCCGGCATCGCCGTGGTCTCGGCTGTCGGCGCGGGCCCGTGCCCACTGCCCCCGGCTCCAACCGGGACCGCGACCAGACACGCCAGCGCGACCAGGAGGAGGAGGGCCTGCCGCATACACCGTTCGTGGTCGACGCTCGGGCAAAGTCCTTTCTATCCCACGGGTCGGCACTGCGAGCGCTCCACATCGTTTTTGACGGCCCTCCGCAAACCATGGGGCATGTCCCGCGCTCCCCTCGCCGTCGCCGCCCTCGTGGTTGTCGCCACCGCCATGGCGGCGACCGGGCTCGCCGCCCCGGGACCGCCCACCGCCTCACAGCAGTCCCCCGCGGTCGGCCCCTCCCCCGACACGACGCGCGTCCTCCGGCTCACCAGCGCCGACGCCGCCGCCTTCGGGACGCCCGCCCTCTCGGTCACCGGCACGCTCGCCGCGGGTGCCACCGGCATCTCCACAGCCTACCGCCTCGAACGCCTCGACACCGCGCTGTCCGTCGCCAACACGGACGCCGAGCGCCGCGCGCGCATCCGCACCGAACTCGACTGGGCGACGAACCGAACGACCGCGCTCGTCCAGCGCGAACGCGACGCCAGGGACGCCTACGCCGCCGGCACCATCACCACAACCGAGTTCCTCACCATCGTCGGCTCCGTTCACGCGGCCGCCACACGCATCGAAGGGTTCCTCGGCGGTCCCGACGACAACCGCGCGCTGTACACGCTCGCGGACTCCTACAGCAACCTCACCACGCGGATCAGCCAGGTCAACACCCGCCTCCAGACCGTTCAGGGCCCGGTCCGCGAGCGCCTGGCTGCCGTCGTCGACGGTGACCGTGACGCCGTCCGCGTCCACGTCACCGTCGGCGACGGGGTCATGCTTGCCACCCGCGACGGCGATACCTACGTCCGCGAGACGGTCGTCCCGGGCAACCTCGACGCCGCCACGACCGCCGACTACGGCGACCCCATCGCGCTCATCGGTGCCACCTACCCGTGGACGAAAAACCACTCCCGTGGTGTCTCGTACTCGCTGCTCGGCCAGTACGCCGTCCTGTTCTCCGCGAGCCACGACCACGGCGAGCTGTCGCTGTACTACGACCCCTCCACGACCCACGTCTTCGTGGAGCGCCAAACCCGCCGCCTCCCACAGACGCCCGCCTCGTACACCACCGTGAACGCCACCGACACGACCACGCTCAGCGTTTCGGAGCCGTACGCCGGCGGCCCGGTGAACGTGCGCGTCGAAACCGCGACCGGCACGCCGGTCGACGCGTCGATCAGCGTCGACGGCAGGGCCGTCGGCGCGACCGGCGACAGCGGCGACCGCTGGTTCGTCAGCCCCGCCGGCGAGTACACCGTCGCGGCGACGGTCGGCGGCGACAGGGTCACGACGACCGTCACTGCGGACCCACACCCGCCCGCTCCCGGCGGGAACACAACCACCACGCTGCCCCGGTAGACACCCCCGAACGTTCTTACCGGAGGCCCCAGCCACCTGGCCGTGTGCCGCGTGGCTCCGCCCCCGTCGTGGCCGTGGTGGCCGTCGTTGCGATCACGGTCCTGGCCGGGGCCGCCGTGTTCGCTGTCGCGCCGTCGGTGACGACACCCCCGCCGCCACAGCGCGGCGTCAGCGTTTCGGCCGCCGCCGACGGCACTGTCGCCGTGACACTGCTTTCCGGGCCGCCGATCGACCCGGCGGCGGTGTCACTGCGGGTTCGCGTGGCCGGCACCGACCTCGCCCACCAGCCCCCCGTGCCGTTTTTCTCCGCCACCGGCTTCTACAGCGGGCCGACCGGCGCGTTCAACGCCGCCAGCGCCGGCCGCTGGCGTGTCGGCACCACCACGACGCTCGTGATCGCCCCGACGAACGATCCACTGCCGGCGGCCGGCGACCCGGTCCGCGTCACGCTGGCCGTCCGCGGCCACGTCGTCGCTGTCGCCGACACCACGGCAACGCCGGCCTAGTCGTCGGCCGCCGGTGCGCGCGCCACGGTCACGATCGCCGGCGGGCTGTTTGGCTCCTTCCGGAGCACGCGGTGCTGGATCTCCTCGTAGCCCGCCTCCCGGAACATCCGGTCGGCCTCGTCCTCGTCGTAGAACAGCATGATGGCGTCCGCGAGCTTCCGGAAGACCGTTGAGGCGGGGTAGTCCGGCCCCACGACGAGCACCTGGCTGCCGGGTTTGGCGACGCGCCGCAGCTCCCGCAACCCCTGCACGGGGTGTGGCCAGTACTCGATGGACCCCGACGACCACACCACGTCGAAGCTGTCGGGCTTGAACGGCAGGCGCTCGGCGTCCCCGAAGTGAAACGCCACCGGATCGTGTTTCCCGAACTTCTCCCAGGCCTTCGTGAGCTGGTGGGGGCTCTGATCGAGGCCGTAGACGTGCTCCGTGTGCTTCAACAGCCCCTCCGTGCCGAACCCCGTGCCACAGCCCACGTCGAGCACGCGATCCTCGGCGTCGATGTCAAGCATCGACAGCGCCTCCGCGCGCATTTCCTCGGTCCAAATGAACGTGTTGACGCGGTCGTACACCTTCGAGAGGTACTTGTAAAACGTGCGGGCCCGCGCCTTGTCTTCGAGGACTCCCATCGACCGACTGTTGGCCTGAACACGCATAATAGCTTCCGATGGCCCAGGGACTTCGCAACTACCATATAGCACGTCCGCTAACCCCCACCTGGTTAGAGCGTATGCCAAGGCCAGAGGTTCTCGAAGACATCAAATCGGCAGAGTCAGACGCCGACGACATCGTGGCCGAGGCCGAGGAGGACCGCGAGCAGCGGCTCTCTGACGCCCGCACCCGGGCCGACGAAATCCGCGCCGACGCGGAGGACGCGGCCCGCGAACTGAAAGACGAACAGCTCTCCGACGCACGAGAACAGATCGACTCCGAGCGCGACGCCGTGCTCGCGGACGGCGAGTCCGATCGCGAGGCGCTGCTCGCCGACGCCGACGCCAACGAGGACGACGCCGTGGCGTTCGCGCTCGACCGGTTCATGGAGGCGGTACATGCTCAGACCTGAGCAGATGAGCAAGGTCTCGGTGGCGGGGTCCACACACGTGTTGACGCCCGTCATCGAAGCGGTCCACGACGCCGAGTTGGTCCACCTCTCGGACTACGACGGTGGCATCGACGGGTTCGACAACGGCGACCCGATGACGGGAGCCGACGAGGCCGCCGAGAAGCTGGTGACCGTGCGGTCGCTGAAGTCCCTCCTCGACGTTTCCGAGGGGGACGCGGGTCCGACACGCATCGTCACCGACGACGCTCTCGACACCGAACTCGAATCCATCCGCGTCGAAGCCACCGATCTCGACGACCGCCGCAGCGAGCTCACCGACGATCTCCGGGCGGTCACCGAGCGCATCGACGCCGCCGAACCGTTCGCCGACCTCGGCATCGACCTCGATCTGCTGTCGGGGTACGACTCCCTGCAGGTCGCGGTCGGCACCGGCGACCAGTCCGCCATCGACGCGGCGCTCGCGGCGTCCGAACGCGTCACCGCCTTCGAGACGTTCAGCGGGACGGAGACCATCGGCGTCTTCGCCCATTCGGCCGACGACGCGGCACTGGACGACGCCCTCGTCGGCGTTCCGTTCACGCGCCTTGAGGTCCCCGACGCGGACGGAAGCCCCGAGCAGTACGTCTCGGAGCTTCGCGAACGGCGCGACACGATCCAGGCCGAGATCGAGGACGTCGACGACGAACTGGCCGCGTTCCGGGACGAGCACGCCGGCTTCCTGCTGGCGGCCGAGGAGCGCCTCGCCATCGACGTCCAGAAGTCCGAAGCACCGCTGCAGTTCGCCAGCACCAGCCACGCGTTCGTCGCGGAAGGCTGGCTGCCGACCAGCGAGTACGACGCGTTCACCGACGCCATCGAGTCGGCCGTCGGCGACCACGTACTCGTCGAGGAGCTCGAACGCGCTGACTACGAGCCGACGGGCCACGACCAGCACGTGCCCGCCGACGACGGCGCGGACGCCGCCACTGACGGCGGTACCACCGCGTCGTTCGACGAAACCGACAGCCCGCCGGTCATCCAAGACAACCCCGGGCCGGTGTCGTCGTTCGAATCGCTCACCGAAGTCATCAATCGCCCGCAGTACACCGAGATCGACCCCACGGTCGTCCTGTTCCTGACGTTCCCTGCGTTCTACGGGTTCATGATCGGCGACCTCGGGTACGGGGTCCTGTACGCGCTCCTCGGGTTCTGGCTGTCCCGCAGCTTCGACAGCGAGATGATCTCGAAGCTCGGCGGCGTCGCCATGTGGGCTGGCGGGTTCACGGCGCTGTTCGGCGTGCTGTACGGTGAGGTGTTCGGCCTGCATCTGGTCACCGAATACCTCTGGCACGGCGCGCTCGGACTCGCCGACGCGCCCCTCAAGAAGGGCCTGCACGTCAGCGCGTTCGCCGAACTCTGGCTCGCGGCGAGCCTGGTGTTCGGGATCGCGCACCTCGCCATCGGCTACGTGTTCGGCTTCGTCAACGAATCGCGCTCCCACGGCCTGAAAGACGCCGCCCTGGAGAGCGGCGGCCAGCTGTTGTTGATGGCCGGCGTCGGCGTGTGGCTGTTCAGCACGCATATGCAGTCCGGCGGCGGCCCCCGCCCCGAACTGCTGTACAGCGTCGTTGCGCTGCCGCCGATCGTCGGCAAGGCGGGCCTGGCGGCTGCAGTCGTCGGGCTCGTGTTGGTCACCCTCGGCGAGGGCGCCGCCGGGTTCCTCGAGAGCCCGACGTACGCGCTCGTCAACACCGTCTCGTACACCCGAATCGCCGCCGTGCTGCTCGCGAAAGCCGGCATGGCGTACGTCGTGAACCTGCTCGTATTCGGCGCGTACGAAACCCACCTCGAACACCCCGAGACGATCGACTACATGTTCGGGCTGTTCTCCACGACCATCGAGCATGAGACACACTTCATGCTGTTCAGCGGCGAGGCCCACGGGGAAGTGCTGTTCCCCGGCCTGATGCATATGGGTGCGGCCGGCATCCTGATCGGCGTGTTGGTCCTGCTTGTTGGCCACGCGCTGGTGCTCGCGCTTGGCGTCACATCCGCGGGCTTACAGGCGCTGCGCCTCGAATACGTGGAATTCTTTAACAAGTTTTATGAAGGCGGTGGAGAGAAGTACAACCCGTTCGGTTACACACGAAACTACACCACTGAGGATTAAGTAAAATTAAAATGTTCGAAACTTTCACCCAGCTGTCCACGATCCTGGCAGAGACCGGTAGCAATATGCCCGCAATCACCCCGAAAGCCGCCGCGGCGCTCGCGGTCGGCCTCGCAGCCCTCGCCGCCGGGTACGCCGAGCGTGGGATCGGGTCCGCAGCGGTCGGTGCGATCGCCGAAGACCCCGACCTCTTCGGAACCGGGCTCATCCTGACCGTTCTCCCGGAGACACTGGTCATCCTCGCGCTGGTCGTTGTCTTCGTCGTCCCGACTCCGTTCTAATCACCCCCCGCAGCCTTCACTTATGAGTCTGGAAACAGTAGTTGAGGATATTCGAGACGAGGCCCGCGAGCGCGCGAAGGAGATTCGCGCCGACGCCGACGAGCGCGCCGATGAGATCGTCGCCGAGGCGGAAGCCGACGCCGACGACATCATCGCCGACGCCGAGGCCGAGGTCACCGCCGAAATCGACCAGGAGCGCGAGCAGCAACTCTCCAGCGCGGAACTCGAGGCCAAGCAGATGCGCCTCGAAGCACGCCGGGACGCGCTCCAATCCGTGCGATCGGCCGTCGAGGATCGCATCGTTGCCCTCGACGGCGACGAGCGCGAGGAGCTCACCCGTGAGCTGCTCGACGCCGCCAGCACGGAGTTCGACGGTGCCGACACGGTCCGCGTGTTCGGCCGCGCGGACGACGAGGCCCTCATCTCGGAGATCCTCGACGATTACGACGGCTACGAGTACGCCGGCGAGTACGACTGTCTCGGCGGCGTCGTGGTTGAAAGCGATGCGTCCCGGATCCGCGTGAACAACACGTTCGACTCGATCCTCGCGGACGCCTGGGAGAACAACTTGAAAGCAATCAGCGCCCGGCTGTTCGACGAGGAGCAATGAGCGCGTCCGGACCGGCCAACTACGAGTACGTGGTCGCCCGGATCCGCCACCGCCGCGCCGGCCTCTTCGGCGACGACGAGTACCGGAAGCTCCTCCGCATGGGCACCGGCGAGATCGCGCGCTTCATGGAGGACTCGACGTACAAGGACGCCGTGGACTCGCTCGCCTCACGGCACCGTGGGATGGACCTCGTGGAGTACGCGCTCAACGAGGGGCTGGCCGCGGAGTTCGACGCGCTGCTCTCCTGGAGCGAAGGGCGGCTGTACGATCAGCTCGCTAAATACCTCCGGAAGTTCGACGCGTGGAACGTCAAGACAGTGTTCCGCGGGCTGTACTCGCACGCCGACACCGACGCCATCCGCGCTGACCTCGTCGACGCCGGCGAGTTCGACGCGGCGTTCCTCGACGAGTTGCTCTCGGCGGACTCCGTCGAGACGGTCGTCGACGCGCTCTCCGGCACGATCTTCGATACGTACCTCGAACCCGCGTTCGCGGACTACGAGGCCGAAGACTCGCTCGTGCCACTGGAGAACGCCGTCGACCGCGCGTACTACGAGAACCTGAACCCGTCGCAGCCGGCGACGGCGGCACAGGACAGCCCCGAAGCGCTGTACGCGGAGTTCCTGACCGCCGAGATCGACTTCCGGAACGCCAGAAACGCGTTGCGGCTCGCGCGCTCGGGCGTCTCCGTTGATCCGGCGGCGTACTTCATCGAGGGTGGCACGCTGTTCGAGGCCTCGGAGATGACGACGCTGGTCGAACGCCAATCCGATCTCGTCTCCCGGATCCAGGACAGCACGTACGGCGACGAGCTGTCCACCGCGTTGACCGCCCTCGAGGAGTCCGACTCACTGATCGGATTCGAGCACGCCCTCGACCGTGCGTTGCTGTCGTACTCGGATCACCTCTCGTACGTCTACCCCACGTCTGTGTGTCCGGTGTTGGCGTACGTGCTCGCGAAGGAACGCGAAGTAGACAACATTCGCGCCATCGCTCGCGGCCGGGAAGCCGGCATGAGCGAGGACGAAATCCAGGCGGAGCTGGTCATGCTATGAGCCAGGAGATCGCTGTCATCGGCAGTCCCGCGTTCACGACGGGGTTCCAGCTTGCGGGCGTCCGGAAAGTCGAGAACGTCGCCGACGACGAGAAAGACGATGACCTGGACGCCGCCGTCGAAGCAGTGCTCGCCGACGAGGACGTCGGCATCGCTGTGATGCACGACGACGACCTCGCGCACCTCTCACGGGGCGTTCGGCAGTCCGTCGAGACCAGCGTGGAGCCGACGTTCGTGACCATCGGTGGCGGTGCAAGCGGTGCAAGCGGACTCCGAGACCAGATCAAGCGCGCCATCGGCATCGACCTGATGGACGACGACGACGATGCAAGTGCTGCCGACACGGAGGCAGGTGACTAATTCGAATGAGTCAAGCTGAAGCAATCACTGACACCGGCGAAATCGAGAGCGTGAGC
Organism: Halobacterium sp. MBLA0001; assembly: GCF_049705385.1. NCBI lineage: Archaea > Methanobacteriati > Methanobacteriota > Halobacteria > Halobacteriales > Halobacteriaceae > Halobacterium > Halobacterium sp. MBLA0001. The sequence continues at coordinate 262,442 of NZ_JBNAMQ010000007.1, read as the reverse complement.
GGTCCGGTCGTGACCGCCACGGGCCTCGACGCGCAGATGAACGACGTCGTCTACGTGGGCGACGAGGGTCTGATGGGCGAGGTCATCGAGATCGAAGGCGACGTAACCACCATCCAGGTCTACGAGGAGACGTCCGGCATCGGGCCGGGCCAGCCCGTCGACAACACGGGCGAACCGCTCACCGTGGACCTGGGCCCGGGGATGCTGGACTCCATCTACGATGGTGTGCAGCGTCCACTGGACGTCCTCGAAGACGAGATGGGGGCGTTCCTCGATCGCGGTGTTGACGCACCCGGCATCGACCTCGACACCGACTGGGAGTTCGAGCCCACCGTCGAGGCGGGCGACGAGGTCGCGGCCGGCGATGTCGTCGGCACCGTCGACGAAACGGTCAGCATCGAACACAAGGTCCTGGTGCCCCCCCGCAGTGACGGCGGCGAAGTCGTCGCCGTCGAATCCGGCACGTTCACCGTCGACGACACGGTCGTCGAGTTGGACACCGGCGAGGAGATCCAGATGCACCAGGAGTGGCCGGTCCGCCGCCAGCGCCCCACCGTCGACAAGCAGACGCCGACGGAGCCGCTGGTGTCCGGCCAGCGCATCCTCGACGGCCTGTTCCCGATCGCGAAAGGCGGGACGGCCGCGATCCCGGGGCCGTTCGGGTCCGGGAAGACGGTCACCCAGCAGTCCCTCGCGAAGTTCGCCGACGCGGACATCGTTGTCTACATCGGCTGTGGTGAGCGCGGCAACGAGATGACGGAGGTCATCGAGGACTTCCCGGAGCTGCCCGACCCCCAGACCGGGAACCCGCTGATGGCCCGCACCACGCTCATCGCGAACACGTCGAACATGCCGGTTGCGGCGCGTGAGTCCTGCATTTACACGGGGATCACCATCGCGGAGTACTACCGCGACATGGGCTACGACGTGGCGCTGATGGCCGACTCCACCTCGCGGTGGGCGGAGGCCATGCGGGAGATCTCCTCGCGACTCGAGGAGATGCCCGGCGAGGAGGGGTATCCCGCGTACCTGGCCGCGCGCCTCTCGGAGTTCTACGAGCGCGCCGGCTACTTCGAGAACTTCAACGGGACCGAGGGCTCCATCTCGGTCATCGGTGCGGTGTCGCCGCCCGGCGGGGACTTCTCCGAGCCGGTCACCCAGAACACGCTGCGCATCGTGAAGACGTTCTGGGCGCTTGACTCGGACCTCGCCGAGCGCCGGCACTTCCCGGCGATCAACTGGGACGAGTCCTACAGTCTCTACAAGGACCAACTCGACCCGTGGTTCACGGACAACGTCGTCGACGACTGGGCCGAGCAGCGCCAGTGGGCGGTCGACATCCTCGACGAGGAATCCGAACTTGAAGAGATCGTGCAGCTCGTCGGGAAGGACGCGCTGCCCGAGGACCAGCAGCTCACGCTGGAAGTCGCGCGGTACATCCGCGAGGCGTGGCTCCAGCAGAACGCGCTCCACGACGTGGATCGCTACTGCCCGCCCGAGAAGACGTACGCCATCCTCTCCGGCATCAAGACGCTTCACGAGGAGTCCTTTGAGGCGTTGGACGCCGGTGTGCCAGTCGAGGAGATCACGTCGATCGACGCCGCGCCGCGCCTGAATCGTCTCGGCACGACGCCCGACGACGAGCACGAGGCGGAGGTCGCGGAGATCAAACAGCAGATTACCGAGCAGCTTCGGGAGCTCTACTGACTACAATGAAAGAGTACCAGACGATCACTGAAGTCAGCGGCCCGCTGGTGTACGTCGAAACCGACGAGCCGATCGGGTACGACGAGATCGTCGAGATCGAGACGCCGAACGGCGACGTGAAGCGCGGACAGGTGCTGGAGTCAAGCGACGGGTTCGTCGCCATCCAGGTGTTCGAGGGGACCGAGGGCGTCGGGAAGGACGCCTCGGTGCGGTTCCTCGGTGAGACCCTGAAGATGCCCGTGACCGAGGACCTGCTCGGTCGCGTGCTGGACGGCTCCGGCAACCCGATCGACGGCGGGCCGGACATCGTGCCCGACGACCGCGTCGACATCGTCGGGGAGGCGATCAACCCCCACGCCCGCGAGTACCCCGAGGAGTTCATCCAGACCGGCGTGTCCGGCATCGACGGCATGAACACGCTGGTGCGGGGCCAGAAACTCCCGATCTTCTCCGGCTCCGGCCTGCCACACAGCGATCTGGCGCTCCAGATCGCCCGCCAGGCGTCGGTGCCCGAGGAAGAAGCGGAGACCGACGACGACGAGGGCAGCGAGTTCGCCGTCGTCTTCGGCGCGATGGGGATCACGGCCGAGGAAGCCAACGAGTTCATGGACGACTTCGAGCGCACCGGCGCGCTGGAGCGCTCGGTGGTGTTCATGAACCTCGCCGACGACCCCGCCGTCGAGCGAACGGTGACGCCGCGGATGGCGCTGACCACGGCGGAGTACCTCGCCTTCGAGAAGGACTACCACGTGCTCGTCATCCTGACGGACATGACGAACTACTGTGAGGCGCTCCGCCAGATCGGCGCGGCCCGCGAGGAGGTGCCCGGTCGGCGTGGCTACCCCGGGTACATGTACACGGACCTGGCGCAGCTCTACGAGCGCGCCGGCCGCATCGAGGGCAAGGAGGGCTCTGTCACCCAGATCCCCATTCTCACGATGCCGGGCGACGACGACACACACCCGATCCCGGACCTCACCGGGTACATCACTGAGGGCCAGATCATGATGAACCGTGATCTGAACAGCCAGGGCGTCACACCGCCGGTGAACGTGTTGCCGAGCCTCTCCCGGCTGATGGACGACGGCATCGGCGAAGGCCTCACGCGCGCGGACCACGGTGACGTGTCCGACCAGCTGTACGCCGCCTACGCGGAGGGCGAGGAGCTGCGTGACCTGGTGAACATCGTCGGCCGCGAGGCCCTGAGCGAGCGGGACAACCGCTACCTGGACTTCGCGGATCGCTTCGAGGCGGAGTTCATCGACCAGGGGTTCAAGACCAACCGCGACATCGAGGAGACGCTGGATCTCGGCTGGGAACTGCTGTCGATGTTCCCGAAGACCGAGCTGAACCGCGTCGACGAGGACCTCATCGAGGACCACTACGTCGAGGACGTCGCCGACGAAGCCACGGCCGACTAGCGCCGTCCGGCTGCGACGGTCTTTTTCGCTGCACTCCGCGGCGCTCGCACCACCAGCCAGTGGGCTGTGTGCCCGTCACATGCCGCCGCCCGGACACCGCGTGTGTTGCCCCCCACAGTTACGTACGGGCAGCAAAATGGCATACACAACGTGGCTGCTGGGCACCCGTTGGGCTCGCCGTCGGTGCTGCTGTGGCGTGTCCGACTCGACACCGCGGGCTGTGGGGCGCGCTCGGTCGGACAGCCCGCGGCTCGCGCCGCCCACACGGCGCACTCTCGGGGGGAGACGGCGTGACGACGAGCTACCTCACGTTCCTGGCTGTCGCCGTCGGCCCGCCGCTGGTTGCGCTGGGCGTGGTGCGCGCGGCTCGCTGGGACGGTGACCGCGCCCGGGCGGCCGGCGTCGGCATCCTGCTGGTGTTGGCGCTGTTATACACGACCCCCTGGGACAACTACCTGATCGCAACGGGCGTCTGGTGGTACGGCGAGGGCACCGTCGTGGGGCGGCTCTGGCAGATGCCCATCGAGGAGTATCTGTTCGTTATCACGCAGACGCTGCTCACCGGGCTCTGGGTGCAAGCCCTCCCGCTGCGCCCGACCGCCGGCTTCTCGCCGACCCGGCGTGACGCCGTGCTGGGCGCGCTCGCGGGCGTGCTCGTCGGGTGTGGGGGCGCTGTGCTGCTCACCGTCGACGCGACGTTCTACATCGGCGCGATCATCGCGTGGGCGGCACCCGTGCTCGCGCTCCAGTGGGCGGTCGGCTGGCGGTATCTGTGGCGCCGCCGCCGGGTGTTCGCCGCGGCCGTGCTGGTGCCGACGCTGTTCCTGTCGGCGGCCGACCGGTACGCCATCGCGGACGGCATCTGGATCCTGGCCGGCCAGTACACCACCGGAATCACGGTGCTCGGGCTGCCCATCGAGGAGGGCGCGTTTTTCTTCGTGACGAACGTGTTCGTGAGCCAGGGCCTCATCCTGTACGCGTGGGTGCTAGCCCGGTGGCGTTGACCCCACTCACGGCGCGGGCGCGTCGCACGCTGGCCCGTCCGGCGCTGGCTTTGGGCTGGGTGGCGATCAGCATCGCTGCCCTGCCCGCGATCACCGGCGTGTCGCTTTCGCCGACCGCACGGTACGCCCCGCTGGTCGCCAGCGCGGTGGTGTTCGGCATGCCACACGGCGCGATCGACTACCTCGCGTTGCCCCGCGCGGTCACGGGCACCGTCACCGTGCGGTGGCTGGCGGTCGTCGGCGTCCTCTACCTCGTGCTCGGTGGTGGCTACGCCGCCGCGTGGTTTTTCGCGCCCGTTCCCGCTGCGTTCGCGTTCGTCGCGATCACGTGGCTGCACTGGGGGCAGGGCGACCTCTACCCGCTGCTCGACTTCCTCGACGTCGACTACCTCGATACGCGCCCGCGGCGCGCGGCGACGGTCCTGATCCGGGGTGGCCTCCCGATGCTCGTGCCGCTGCTCGGGTTCCCGGAGCGGTACCGCAGCGTCGTCGACGCGTTCGCCGCGCCGTTCGGCGGCTCCGTCGGCGACCTCGCGGTGTTCGACCCGCGCGTCCGCCTGTGGCTGGGCGTCGCGTTCGCAGCCGCGACCGTCGCGGTGCTCGCGGCGGGCAGACGCCGCACCCACTCCCCCGGCGCGTGGCGCGTCGACGCCGCCGAAACCCTCCTGTTGTGGGTGTTCTTCTTCGTCGTGCCGCCGGTGTTCGCCGTCGGCGTCTACTTCTGCGTCTGGCACTCGGTCCGGCACGTCGCGCGCGCCATCGCCGTCGACGGCTCGGTCCACCCGTCGCTGCGCGCGGGCGACATCCTCGGACCGCTGGCCCGGTTCGGCGTGGAGGCCGCGCCGATGACGGCGGCCGCGCTCGCGTTGGGCGGCGTGCTGTGGTGGGCGGTACCCAACCCGCCGACCACGCTCGAATCCGGGGCCGCACTCTACCTCGTGTTGATCGCCGTGCTCACCCTGCCACACGTCGCCGTGGTCACGTGGATGGACCGCGTGCAGGGCGTCCTCTGAGCCCGACTGGAAACGTTTACTTCCCCGGAGACCGAACACCGGGCTAAGAACCCCGCATGGCTCAGGACATCAAGCCCACCCGAAAGAACCTCATGGAGATCGAGGACCGCATCGACCTCTCGGAGCGCGGCCACGACACGCTCGAACAGAAGCGTGACGGACTCATCATGGAGTTCATGGACATCCTGGATCAGTCACAGGACGTCCGGTCGGGTCTGGAAGGCGACTACGAGACCGCACAGCAGAAGATCAACATGGCGCGCGCCATGGAGGGCGATGTCGCGGTCAGCGGGGCCGCCGCGGCGCTCGAAGAGTACCCCGAGATCACCGTCGAGTCGATGAACATCATGGGCGTCGTCGTCCCCCAGATCGAATCGACGAAAGTCAAGAAATCCTTCGACAAGCGGGGCTACGGCATCCTCGGCACGAGCGCGCGCATCGACGAGGCCGCAGACGCCTACGAGGAGCTGTTGGAGTCGATCGTGCTCGCCGCGGAGGTCGAGACGGCGATGAAGAAGATGCTCACCGAGATCGAGACGACCAAGCGCCGCGTGAACGCACTGGAGTTCAAGCTGCTGCCCGAACTCCACGAGGGCAAAGAGTACATCGACCAGAAACTCGAAGAGAAGGAACGCGAGGAGATGTTCCGGATGAAGAAGGTCAAAGACAAGAAAGAAGCCCAAGAGGAGGCGGCCGACGAGGCCGCGGCCGCGGAGTCGACGGGCGCGTAGCCGTCGACTGAGCCATGACGTGTCCGAACTGCGGGTGTCCGGTGGTGTCGTTTCCGATCCCAGCGTCGGTCAGCGACTGCCTCCCCGACGACCGGCCCGGAGCCGTGCTCTGCACGCAGTGTCTGCGCGTTGCGCCCACCGATGACCCGCCCGACGACTACCCCGACTTCGCCCGTGCGAGCGACGCCTTCCCCGCCGACGGCGAGACCGCCGCGGTGCTTGCGTGCTTGCTCGCGCTCGTGGATCGGCTCGCGCTCCACCGCGCGGACGCCGACGCCGTTGCCGGGGTCGCCGAACGCCACGGCGTCGACGTGCTGTTGTTCTTGGACCGCCTCGCAGCCGACACAGCCGTCACCCCGGCGGTGGACGTGAGCCGGCGGCGCACACAGTTGGCACAGCTCATCTGAGCGCCGCCGGCAGCGAGTCCCCGGCGACATCCACGCCGGCGGGGAGACTTTTGATGCTCTACGCCCAACACGGGATGTGGACTCCCGGTTCGAAGTTCTCGGCGTGTCCCCTGACGCGGACGAGGCGGCCATCGAACGCGCGTACCGCCGCCGCGTCGTCGAAACGCATCCCGACCAGGGCGGCTCCCGGGAACGCTTCCAGCTGGTGCGGGCCGCCTACGACGCCATCGAAGCCGGCGACGCCGATGGGTTCGATGAGGCCGACGTCGACACCGATCCCGGCGACGGGGGTTTCGAGCGCGCGCCGGAATCCGCGGAAACGACCGTCGAATACCTGAACTACGCGGTCGCGGCGGACGCGGGCTGGGCGCTCGACGACGACGACCTGTTCGCGAACGCCGCGGCCGCCGACCTCGACCCCGTCGACCACGGCGAGTTCACCGTCGAGCCAGGCGAATCACTGCTTGAGGCCGCCGAACGCCGTGGGTGGCGGTGGCCGTACGCCTGCCGGGGTGGTGCGTGTGCGAACTGCGCGGTCGCCGTCACCGACGGGGCGCTGTCGATGCCCACCGACCACATCCTCACTGCCGATCTCATCGACCAGGGGTTCCGGCTGTCCTGCAACGGGGTCCCGCTGTCGCCGGAGCTGCGCGTCGTCTACAACGTCAAACACCTGCCGGGGTTGGCGGAACTCCGGCTGCCGCCGTATCCCTTCGAGCAGGCACACGTCGACGACTAACCGACCGGTGTGGCGGCCTACACGCCGGTCGAGTACCGCAAAATCCCGGCGTACCCGCCGAACGCGGTCAGCAATTGCTCGCCCTTCTCGAAGTCCGTGGAGATGAAATGCGTCTCCGTGCCGCGCTGGTCGGCGATCGACATGAGGTGGTCGATGGCGTCCTCGCGGTCGACCTCGGTGGCCTCCTCGCCGCAGTCCGAACACGTGTGCTCGGGGCTGGTGTTCCGGCGGTCGATGGTTTCGTACTCCTCGTGGTCGTTGGGGCACTCGTAGATGACGACGTCCTCGCGGAGGTCCTCGGAGACCAGCAGGCGGTCGACCGAGCCCATGATGAGGTTTCGGCGCGTCTGCTCGAACCCGTAGGTGGCGAGCTTGCCGCCGTTGAGCTCCTCGAAGAACTCCTCCATGTCGGATTTGTCGTCCATCAGGTCGGCTTCCGCCAGCGCCGCCTGCCCCGCGTCGACCAGATCCGACAGCCCGGACTCGTCGGTGTACGACACGTCGAATTTCCCCAGGACCTTGTCCTGGAGCTCGTGGTGGAGGTAATCCCCGTCGAGGAACTCGTCTTTCGTTGGTGACGGGCCGCCCACGAGGATGCCGTCGATCTCGTGGCGCTTCGGCACGAAGAGATCGTCGGCCATGCCCGCGACCTCCTGGTAGAAGTTGTCGATGGCTTCCAGGCGCAGCCGGGCGAACCGCTGGGCGGACTGGCCGCCCTTGCGCTGTTTCCCGGGCACCAGGGACTCCGCGGATTTCACCGGTTGGACCCGCTTGCCCTTCAGCCAGCCGACGTTCGACTCGCGGCGATCGAGGACGATCAGCCCGTAGAGGCCCTTATCGCCGAGCATCTCCGCGAGGGGTTCGGTGAGGAACGCCGAGTCGCAGTGGTAGCGGAACGACTCGATGGGCTGGGGTGGGGACTCCAGGACTTCCGTGACCATGTCCGTGCGGCCGCCGCCGGAGTCGACCGCGCCCGAGAACACGACCATCCCGTTGTCCGGGGGGAACGTGTCGTAGTAGCGCAGTCGGTCTTTGATCGACGTGAGGGCGTCCTGGACGTTGGTGCGTGTCTGCTTGGATTTGATGTTGGAGGCCTCGGAGTGCTCCTGGGTGACGTGGGCCACGACGTCCGAGATCTGCTTGTCCGGGGGGATGTAGATGGTGACCAGTTGGGTGCCGCTGCCCTCGTAGTCTTTGAGCTCCTCGATGACCTTGCGGAACTCGTACTTGCGTCGGTCCTCGGACGGTACCTCGTCCTGCTCGCTCATTGCATTGACGTAGCCGACCGGCCGGTAAGTAAGCTTTGACCCTGTAGAGCGCCGTGGCTGGGGCATCCGGCACCGCCAAACGCTTTATGTGACGGTGTGCGAAGATGGAACCATATGAGTGGCCGTGTGTTCGCCGTCGCCTCCGGGAAGGGTGGCGTCGGAAAGACGACGACTGCGGTAAACGTCGCCGCGGTGATGGCGGAAGCCGATCGGTCGGTGGTGCTCGTGGACGCCGACCTGGGGATGGCGAACGTCGATCACGTGGTGGCGTGCGACGAGTCAGCGACTGCAACCCTCCACGACGTGCTCGCGGACGACGCCGCGCTCACGGACGCGACCGCGGCCGCCCCCGCCGGCTTCGACGTGATCGTCGGCGGCACCACGATCACGGATTTCGGGCGCGCGGATCCGTCCGCACTCCCGGACGTCGCGGCGACGCTTCGTGACCGCTACGACTGCGTGATCGTCGACACCGGCGGCGGACTCAGCCACGACACGACCGTGCCGCTGGGCCTGGCCGACGAGACAGTGCTCGTGTCCACGCGCCAGACGGCCGCCCTGGCCAACACCGCGAAAACCCGCGCCCTCGTCGAGCGGGTCGGCGGCCACGTCGCCGGCGCTGTCGTGACGCGGGTCACCGACGACGCCGGTGGCGCCGACGCCGGTCACGGGGACGCCGCCGCCACGCTCCAGACGGACATCCTGGGGTTGATTCCCGAGGACAGCCGCGTCGCCGACAGCGAGCGCGCCGGCACCCCCCTTGTCTCGCTCGCCCCGGAGAGCCCCGCCGCCCAGGCGTACCGCGAGCTCGCGTACACGCTGCTCGACGAGCCGTTGCCGGTGTCGTTCCGTGACGGGGACGCCAGCGGTGACGCCGCCTCGGGGCTGATGGCTGCATCCGCGCCGTCCGGAGCGCCCACTGACGACGGCAGCGGTGCCGGCGCGGCGACCGGCGACGACCAGACACGGGACGCCTCGATCCTGTGGCGGCTCACCGGTGGGTTGCTCGGGTCGAACGGGAAGCGTTAAGCGACAGCGTCCTCCGACACTCAGGTATGCCAACGGAACGCGATTCAATGTCAACTGGATGGCTGCTGCTCTACGTGCTGGTCGTGCTCGGGGTCACGTACGGCGTGCTCGCGTACGTCGGCGCGCCGCTGTAGCCGGCGACTCCACACTGTTTGTCCGTCACCCGCCCTCCAGAAGGACTCGACAGAGGCACGCCCCCATCGCACCCACGAGACCGCCGATAGTTGAGCCCACGCCGCCACCGCCGGACTCGCTTCCGGTCGGTGGGTTGGACTGCCCTCCGGTGGCGGTCCAGTTCCGTGGTGTTATGCGTGTCACGTCCGACCCCATCGGTAATGAGCGAGTCGGACGGTCCGAAACAGGTGGACGACCCGGACTACCACCACGAGAACCACACGGCCGCCCAGACGTGTGGCTGGACTGCGAACGCGATGCGCGGCGAGGGCACGTGTTACAAGCACGCGTTCTACGGGATCCGGTCCCACCGGTGCATCCAGATGACACCGGTGGTGCGGTGCAACGAGCGGTGCGTGTTCTGCTGGCGGGACCACTCCGGGCACACCTACGAGCTCGACGGCGTGGCGTGGGACGACCCGGAGGCCGTGGTGGACGCCTCGATCCGCCTCCAGCGGAAGCTGCTGTCGGGGTTCGGCGGCAACGACGAGGTGCCCCGAGAGCGCTTCGAGGAGGCGATGGAGCCCCGCCACGTCGCCATCTCCCTGGACGGCGAGCCGACGCTGTACCCCCACCTGCCCGAACTCATCGAGGCGTTCCACGACCGGGGGTTGACGACGTTCCTGGTGTCCAACGGCACCCGCCCGGCGGTGCTCCGGGAGTGCGATCCGACGCAGCTGTACGTCTCCGTCGATGCGCCCGAGCGCGCGACGTTCGACGACGTGGTGGGGGCGACCGAGGACGACGCCTGGGAGCGCCTCGTGGACACGATGGACGTGCTGCACGCGAAAGACGACACCAGGACCGTGTTGCGGACGACGCTGGTCGGCGGCCAGAACATGGCGAACCCGGACTGGTACGCCGGGTTCTTCGAGCGCGCGGCCCCCGACTTCGTGGAGCTCAAGGCGTACATGCACGTCGGGGATAGCCGGGACCGCCTGGGGCGGGCGGCGATGCCCGACCACGAGGACGTCCTCGCGTTCGCTCGCGCGGTCAAAACACACCTGCCGCATTCGGTGCTCCGGGAGCAGCCCGCCTCGCGGGTGGCGCTGCTCGCCCGCGATGAGGACACGTGGGTGGAGGACCTGCGGCCGGAGTCGGCGTTCTGGACCGAGGGCGCTCGCCCCACCGCGGACTAGCTCAATTCCGAGACGCGTTCCACTTTCGGTATCCTTATGCGGGGCGCGGGCCAACCCCCAGCCATGTCAGGAGCCACGAGCACCGGCGACGTCGGGTACGACGAACTCGCCGTGCTCAAACTGCTCGCGCTCGACGGCGCACACCGCGGCGAGGTGAAAGTGTCGTGTGGCGACCTCGCAAGCCGCCTCGACGCCTCCAGCCAGACCGCCTCCCGGCGGCTGCAAGCACTCGACGACGCCGACTACGTCACCCGTGACCTCGTCAGCGACGGCCAGTGGATCACCGTCACCGACGCGGGCCGACACGCCCTCAAACACGAATACGAGGACTACCGCCGCATCTTCGAGGACCCCGGCGAGCTCGCGCTGGCGGGGACAGTCACCAGCGGCATGGGCGAAGGCCGCCACTACATCAGCCTCCCCGGGTACAACCGCCAGTTCGCCGAGAAGCTCGGCTACGAGCCGTACCCGGGCACGCTCAACGTCGATCTCCCCCCGGACGGTCAGCGCGCACGCGCCGGCATACAAGCCCTAGACGGCGTCGACATCGACGCCTGGGAGGACGAAGACCGCACCTACGGGTCGGCCACCTGCTACGCCTGCACCGTCGTGGGTGACGGCACCGACTTCGACGGCGCACACGTCATCATCCCCGACCGCACCCACCACGACGACGACCAACTCGAAATCATCGCCCCGGTCAAGCTCCGGGAGCGACTCGGCCTGCTCGACGACGACGAGGTGACCATCCGTGTCGAGGCATAGCAACGCGGCCCACGCTCCAGGCGTCGGTCGGGCTGTCGACGCGTTCCGGGACGGCCAGCCCGTGCTGGTCCACGACGCCGCCGACCGCGAGGGCGAAGTCGACCTGATCTATCCGGCCCCCGCGGTCACCGCCGACGCCGTCGCACGCATGCGCACCGACGCCGGCGGCCTCATCTGCGTGGCGCTCGGCGACGCCGTCGCCGACGCGTTCGCGCTCCCGTTCATCGCCGACGAACTCGATCACCCCGCCGCCGACCACGGCCACCTCGGCTACGACGACCGGTCGTCGTTCTCCCTGACAGTCAACCACCGCGACACCTACACCGGGATCACCGACGACGACCGCGCGCTCACCATCGCGGAACTCGGCCAGGCTGCCGCCGACCCCGCGGCCGTCGACTTCCCGGCGACGTTTCGCGCGCCCGGGCACGTACACGTGCTCCGCGCCGCGCCGTCGCTGTCCGCTCGCCAGGGCCACACCGAGCTCGGCATCGCGCTCGCCGGTGCGGCCGGCGTCCCGCCGGCCGTCGTCGTCTGCGAGATGCTCGACGCCGACACCGGCGGCGCGCGCTCGGTCGCCGACGCCAAACGGTACGCCAGCCGCCACGACATCCCGTACGTCGAGGGCAGCGATCTGGTAGCCGCGTTTCAGTAGCACCGCCACGATCCGGTGTGGCACTCGCAGTTGATCCCAGCACGCTTATCACCCCATCATCGGGCTACGTACACCCATGGCATCGTACGGCGTGTTGGCGCTTGTTCCGCCGCTGCTCGCGATCGTGCTCGCGATGACCACCCGACAGGTGTTGGTGTCGCTGTTCGCTGGCGTCTGGGCCGGCGCGTTGGTCGTCGCACAGTGGAACCCGATTGCTGCGACCGCACTGACGATGGACTGGCTGGTCGCGGTCGTTCGAACGCCGTTCAACACGAAATTCATCGTGCTCATCCTGTTCATGGGTGCGGGAGCGGCGTTCATCTACCGCTCCGGGGGGATCCTCGCGCTCGAACGCTGGATCGGCAGCCGCATCTCGACCGCACGCGAGTCACAGATCCTGACCTGGCTGATCGGCGTGTTCATCTTCTTCGACTCGTACACGAGCACGGTCGTCACCGGCAACGCCACCCGGGAGCTCGCCCAGGACGCCGACTCCTCCCGCGAGATGCACGCCTACGTGCTCGACTCCACGACAGCGCCCGTGACGACGTTCGGGCCGGTGTCGAACTGGATCGGCTACCAGGTGTCGATGATCATCGCGGGCCTGGAGGCGGCTCGGGTCTCCGCGGCCGAGCTTGGGACCACTCCGTTCGGGCTGTTCTTGCAGTCGATCCCGTGGAACATCTACTGCTTCATGGCGTTTTTCATGGTGGGGTTCATCACCATCACCCAGCGGTTCTTCGGGCCGATGCTGGACGCCGAGTGGCGCGCCCGCACCACCGGTGACACCATCGCCGACGGCGCAACGCCGCTGTCTGACGTCTCCAACGACGTCGGCGACCCCAGCACGGCGAACCCCTCGTTGTTGAACTTCTTCGGGCCGATCGCCGTGTTGTTGGCCGTCGGTCTGGGGTCGATGTGGTATCTCGGCGGTGGCTACAAGCCGGGCGTCGACATCGCCACCGCCCTCCAGGAGACCGACGTCGCGATGGGGCTGCTCCATGGCGCGTTCGCGTTCATGGTCTCGGGCTTCGTCGGTGCGCTGGCGTACGGCACGATGGACCTCGAAGGCGCGACGGACACCATCGTCGATGGGTTCAAGACGATGAACATCGCGCTCGCGATCATCGTGCTGGCGTGGGGGATCGGGATGGCAGCCGAGAAGGTGGGGACCGCTGACTTCATCGTCACCACGCTGGTCGGCAGCGGCGTGCCGGCGGGCTTCCTCCCGTTGCTCGTGTTCCTCGCCGCGATGTTCGTCGCGTTCACCACCGGCACCTCGTGGGGGACGATGGCCATCCTGACGCCGGTCGCGATCCCGCTGGGATACAACCTCGCGGGCGCGGCGGTGTTGCCGGTCCTCGTCGGCGTGCTGTTCGGCGGCGCGATCTGGGGCGATCACTCCTCCCCGATCAGCGACACCACGGTGATGTCGTCGATCTTCGCGGGGTCGGACCACATCGACCACGTCACCACCCAGATCCCGTTCGCGGCGACGGCCGCGGGCGTGACCATCGTGATGTTGGTGTTGTACGCGGTCGGCCTGCGGTCACCCGTGGTCGCGCTCCCGCTTGCGACCGTGCTCACGCTCGGCGCTGTCGTGGTGTTGAACAAACTCGACACCCGCCGGAAGGGACTGCCCGAGGTGATGCCGCGGGCCGACGCCGTCGACGAGGCGGACCGCGAGGCGGCCGCCAACGGCACTCTCTCGCTGCCCGCCGCCGCCACGAGCTACGACTACCTCTCCCTGGTGCCGGTGGCCGCCGTCGGCATCGTCCTCTTGTATCTGTCCCTGGTGTTCGTGTTCGCGGCGCTGGGCGGGTAGGTCAGTCGTCGTCAGTTGCGGCCGCGTTGGCGGCCGGGGCGGCGGGCTGCGTGGCCGAACCCGCGCGGTCGTAGCCGCGGCCCGCAAGCACCAGCCCGAACAGCACCAGCGGCGAGAGGATGCCGAAGAAGTAGTACGGCGCCCACCACCACGAGATGGCTCCGGGCTGGCTGGTGTAGAGCGCGCCCGTCATGAACACGGCACCGGCGTGCCACGGGAAGAACGGCCCCGTGGGTGTGCCGGCGGCCTCGACCGCCCGTGAGAGGTCGCGCTCGTTGAGGTCGTATTCGTCGTAGAGCGTGCGGAGGCTGACGCTCGGAACGACGATGCTCATGTACTGTTGGGCGGAGAACGCGTTCGTCGCGATGGCGGCGACACCGGTGCCGGCGACCAGCGATTCGGGCGACCAGATGGCGCGCGTCAGGTGGTGGGTGAGCGTCGGGAGGACGCCGGTGCGTTCGAGCAGGCCGCCGAGCGAGAGCGCCGCGACGACGACCGCGATCGTCCACGCGGACCCGGCGATGCCGCCCGTGGTGAGCAAGTTGTTGACCAGTTCACTCCCGGTCTCGGGGGTGGTGCCGTTGAGGAAGATGTCCCACGCGGCGGTGAACGAGGCGCCTTGGACGGCGATCGTGGTGAGCGCGCCGGCGAACACGCCCGCGACCAGCGAGGGGAGCGCCGGGTAGCCGCGGAACGCCAGGCCGAACGTGACGACCAGCGGCAGGAACACCAGCGGGCCGAGCGCGTAACTGCCGGCGAGGGGGCCGCTGATCGCGGTGACGTTCGCGGCACCGCCATCGACGATGAGCACGCCCAGCACCGCGTACGCGAGCACGGAGAGGCCGAACGCGATGGCGGTCCCGAGTCGCATGCCGTTGATGTGGTCGTAGAGGTCGGCGTTCGTGACGGCCGCGGCGAGGTTCGTGGTGTCCGACAGCGGGCTCTGTTTGTCGCCGGCGTAGGCCCCGGAGACGATCGCGCCGGCGGTCATTGGTAGCGGGATGCCCAGCCCGGAGCCGATGCCGACGAACGCGACGCCGAGCGTACCCACGGTGGTCCACGAGGAGCCGATGGCGAACGCGACGACGGCGGCGAGGATCGCCGTCACCGGGAGGAAGACCGCGGGCGTGAGCGCCCCCAGGCCGTAGTACATCAACCCGGGGATGGTGCCGGCGCTGGTCCACGTCGCGATGAGCCCGTAGATGACGAACAGGATCAGGATGGCTTGCAGCCCCATCCTGAGGCCGGCCAGCGCGGCGTCGGAGACGCGTTCCCAGTCGTAGCCCAGGTGGTAGCGCGCGAACAGCCCGGTGAACGTGATGCTCCAGAGGAGCGGCGCGTGTGGCGCAAGCCCGAGGTAGCCCGAGCCGACGCCGAGCGAGACGACGACAACCAGCACGGGAACCAGCGCCTCGGTCAGCGTCGGCTTCCGTGCGTCGTCGATGTCCTCGTAGGCAAGCGGCGTGAAGTCGCTCATCACCCACCGATAATTCACATCGGTAATTAAGCTCTACGGTTAGATTATCTCAGGACATTCTTGCCGGTGTCCAGACGCGTCGGGGATCCGTCACTCGTGGTTTTATCACCGATCAGTTCGTCAGTCCGCACATGCCCAGTTTCAGTGAGATGGACGTCGACACCATCTGGATGGACGGCGAGTTCGTCGACTGGGAGGACGCACAAGTACACGTCCTCACCCACGCACTCCACTACGGGTCCGGCATCTTCGAGGGGGTCCGTGTCTACGACACCGACAACGGCCCCGCGATCTTCCGGTGGGACGACCACCTCCAGCGGTTCTACGAATCGGCGAAACCCTACGACCTCGACATCGAGTTCACGCCCGACGAACTCACCGACGCCACCGTCGAGCTCATCCAGCGCCAAGACCTCGGGTCCTGTTACATCCGCCCGCTGGCGTACTACGGCTACGAATCACTCGGCGTCTCCCCCGGCGACTGCCCGACCGACGTCGCCATCGCCGCCTGGCCGTGGGGCGCGTACCTCGGCGACGACGCCCTCGAAAACGGCGTCGACGTGATGGTGTCGACGTGGCGCAAGCACGCCTCCAGTCAGATCCCGACGAACGCCAAAACCACCGGCCTCTACGTCAACAGCATGCTCGCCGGCGAGGAAGCCCGGCGCAACGGCTTCACCGAAGCCATCGTCCTCAACAAAGAGGGCAACGTCGCGGAAGGCCCCGGCGAGAACATCTTCCTCGTGCGCGACGGCGAACTCTTCACGCCCGGCCTCTCCGAGAGCATCCTCGACGGCATCACCCGCGACACCGTCATCACGCTCGCCGAGGAGCGCGGCTACACCGTCCACGACGACGTCTCGATCTCGCGTGGCGAACTCCACACCGCCGACGAGCTCTTCTTCACCGGCTCCGCCGCCGAAGTCACGCCGATCAAGCAAGTCGACAACGTCGAAATCGGCTCCGGAACCCGCGGCCCGGTCACCGAAGAGCTCCAGACCGCGTTCTTCGACCTCGTGGAGGCCGGCGACCGCGAGGAGTGGTTCCACTACGTCTGAAGCCGCCAGCGAGACCCGCCTGAACCGACCGCCGCGATCATTCCTCGTTTTCGTCGTCGTCGTCCTCCGGGAGCAGCTCGTCGATCGCCACCTCGCTGTCGTCGTTCTCGCCGAACCCGGCGCTCAGCACGCGCGTCAACGCGTCCTCGACGCCTTCGTCCGTCTCCTCCAGGTCCTCGGGCTCGACTTCCATCACGAACCCCGTGGTGATGTTCGGCGCGGTCGGCATGAACACCACCTCCCGGCCGTCCGGGGCTTTCTTGCCGGTCTTGAACGCGGTCAGTCGCATCCCCGGCCACGGCTCCACGCGCACCGGCTGCTGGAACTCCCCGGTACCGTCGGACAACACGGTCTCGACGGCCATCTTCGAGGCGTTGTACACGATCCGCAACACCGGCAGCCGGTTCATCACGTAATCGATGAGTGCCTCCAGAATGCTGCCCGCGGCCGTCCGCATCAGGTATCCCACCGAGAACACGATCAGCACGAACACCGCAAGCGTCGCGGCGACCGCCTGGTACTGCGTGTCGGTCAACTGCGTAAACAGGGTGATGTTCGAGAGCAATCCGAACAGCCAGTAGATCACGTACAGCGTCACCACGATCGGAACGAGAACGATCAGCCCGCTTGCGAAGTCCCGCTTCCAGGAACCCATATAGTATAGTTCAGAAACCGGTCACGTATAGTGATTTCGAGGCGTCACAGCGCCGCTAAACCCCCACTAAACTACCGTCCGAGGACCGCACGGAGCGCGAACACAAGGTTTTCCTTGCGCTCCATGGCTCGCCGATAGAAATACGAGAACCACTTGCCACCGTAGGGCACGTACTGGTAGGTGGGGACCCCCGTGGCAGCCAACTCCGTCTGTGCGTCCTCCCGGATCCCCATCAGCATCTGCACCTCGTAGTCGGTGCCGTACTCCTCGTGGAGCTCGGCGGCGTACGAGATCATCGCCGGATCGTGGCTGCCCACCGCCACGCCGTCGTCGAACTCCCGGAACATGAACTCCAGGTGTGTCCGGTACGCCTCGTTGACATCGGGTTTGTCCTGGTAGGCTACGTCGTCGGGCTCGTCGTATGCGCCCTTCACGAGCCGCACCTTCCCCGGCACGTCCGCCAGCCGGTCGAGGTCCTGCTCGGTGCGCTTTAAGTTCGCCTGCACACACAACCCCATGTTCCCGGCGTGGGTCCGGGCCAGCGACTCGAAGGTGTCCATCGTCGCGTCCGTCGTCTCGTGGTCCTCCATGTCGACCCACGCGAACACGTCGTGGTCGGCGGCCGCCGCCGCGATGGTTTCGAGGTTCTCCGCAAACACCTCGGGGCTGACGTCTAGTCCGATCTGGGAGGGCTTCACCGACACACAGGCGTCCACGTCGCTGTCACCGACGTCGGCCACGAGTCGCCGGTAGGCCGCCGCGTCCTCGTCGGCCGGCGGGCGCTCGTGGTAATGCTCGCCCAGCAGGTTCAGGATCGCCGTCACGCCGCGATCGTTCAGGTCCGCGGCGTACTCGATGGCTTCGGCCGGCGTCTCCCCCGCGACGAACCGGTTCGCGATGGGTGGTATCATACCAACCTCTCGTTCTCCACATGTCTTAAACACCCGGCCTCTCGGAATCCGCGGCTTTTTGCCGGGCGCGCGACCACCGACCCGCATGGACCTGGTCGGCACCGTTGTCGTCGCCGTGTGGGCGATGTTGCCCGCGTACGTCCCGAACAACGCCGCCGTGCTCGCGGGCGGCGGCCGCCCCATCGACGGCGGGCGCAGCCTCGGTGATCGCCGCCTCCTCGGCGACGGGAAAACGTGGCGTGGCACCGCCGTCGGCACCGCCGCCGGCGTCGCGCTCGCCGTCGCGCTCAACGCGCTCCGGCCGGCCGCCGCCGACGCCCTCGGCGTCGTGCTGCCCGCGTTCCCGCCCGCGGCGATGGGCACGCTCGCGTTCGGGGCGATGGTCGGCGACATCGCCGCCTCCTTCCTGAAGCGCCGTACCGGCCGCCAGCGCGGGGCCGCCTTCCCGGTCGTCGACCAGCTGGACTTCGTCGTCGTCGCGCTCGCGCTCACCGCGCTTGCGGTCCCCGCGTGGGTCGGCGACACCTTCGGGCTGCCCGTGCTCGTCACCGTCGCCGTCCTCACGCCGGCCCTCCATCTCCTCACCAACGGCATCGCGTACGCCCTCGGCGTCAAGGACGAACCCTGGTAGCGGGCCGCCGCCCGGACCGGGGGGCTTTTGTCCCGCCGGCACCCCGTTTGCGTCGATGAGTGCAACTGACGACCTCGTGTCCGCACTCCGGGCCGCGGACGCGGTGCAGTTCGGCGAGTTCGAGCTCTCACACGGCGGCACGTCGGAGTACTACGTCGACAAATATCTCTTCGAGACCGACCCCGAGTGTCTGTCGGCCATCGCCGCGGCGTTCGCCGACCGCATCGACGAGGACACGACGCTCGCGGGCGTCGCGCTGGGCGGCGTGCCCCTGGCCGCCGCGACCGCCACCGAGGCCGGCGTACCGTACGTCATCGCGCGCAAGCAGGCCAAAGAGTACGGCACCGCCAACCGCATCGAGGGCCGGCTCGACGACGGCGAGGAGGTCGTGGTCGTCGAGGACATCGCGACCACGGGCCAGTCGGCCGTCGACGCCGTCGACGCCCTCCGGGACGCCGGCGCGACCGTGAACCGCGCGCTCATCGTCGTGGACCGCGAGGAGGGCGGGCGCGAACTGTTGGCCGAGCACGGCGTGGAAATGGCGGCACTCGTCACCGCCAGCGACCTCTTGGACGCCGAGTAACCCGGCTGTCAGGGTTGAGCACGGTCCGCCTGCGCCCCGCTTCGCGGTATTCAAGTTTGTGGAACCGTGTGGGTCGGTATGAACCGAGCTGAGAAAGCCACTCTCCAACTGCAGGCAGTCGACGTTCTCCGCACCCTCAAGGAGACCCGCACCTACGACGAGCTGTCCGCCGACACCGGACTCCCCGCCGGCGACCTGAACCGCTACGTCAACGGCCACGTGTTGCCAAGCGCCGACCGCGCCCGTGAGGTCGTCCAGAACGCCGGCGCGGACCTCCTCCAGGCGGAACTCGCGGCCCGCGTGCACGTCGACGACGACGGCTACGTTGACAACTCCGGGATCGTCTTCGACCAGTCGTTTCTCGAACTGGTCGCGCCCGTCGCCGCCGAAACGTTCGACTTCGACGCGCCCGACGTGGTGCTGACGGCCGCCACCGACGGGATCACGCTGGCGGCGGCGCTGGCTGGCTACTACGGCGCCGACTGCGCGTACGCCAAGCAGTCCAAGGAAACCGCCGTCGAGGAGTTCGTCGAAGCCCGCCAACGCCTCGAATCCGGCATCGAGTTCACGTACTATCTGCCGGCGTCGGCGCTCGACGACGGTGACACCGTGCTCGTCGTCGACGACCTCATCCGATCGGGGGAGACCCAGGAGCTGCTGTTGGACATCGCCGACGCCGCCGGCGCGGACGTGACCGGCGTGTTCGCGCTCATCGCCGCCGGGGAAACCGGCGTCGACCGTGCCCGGGAACGCACCGACGCCCCGGTCGGCGCGCTCACCGATCTGGACGACCTCTAGCCGGATTCTATCCGTAATTGTGCATTATTTTCACCACAAACTCCCATAAGCAACCACGAACGTCGAACGTGTACAACAAGGCTCAAGTACGTCCTGGGGATGTGGCCACACGTGCATCATGGGGCTCGCTGAGTACTTCGGATTCGACGACCACGACACCGACCTGCGGACGGAACTCGTCGCCGGGCTGACCACGTTTCTGGCGATGTCGTACATCGTCCTGGTCAACCCCGTCGTCATGACACAACGCACGACGGCCGGCGAGGTCGTCAAACCCGGCATCGCGCTGGCGAACTACAGCCACGACCAAACCGTCCAAATGCTGGCGGTCGTCACGCTCCTGGCGTCCGGCGTCGCCATGCTCGTCATGGCGTTCTACGCCAACCGCCCGTTCGCGCTCGCGCCCGGCCTGGGCCTCAACGCCTTCTTCGCGTTCACCGTCGTCGGCACGCTCGGCGTCCCCTGGCAGACCGCGCTCGCCGCCGTCTTCACCGAGGGGCTGCTGTTCATCGTGCTCACGGCCGTCGGCGCGCGCGAATACGTCATCACACTGTTCCCCGAACCGGTCAAGCTCGCGGTCGGAACCGGCATCGGGCTGTACCTCGCGATCATCGGCCTCGAAGCCATGGGCATCGTCGTCGGCGACGCCGGCACCATCCTCGCGCTCGGCAACCTCGCGCAGAACCCCGTCGCCGTCGTCTCCATTCTGGGCCTGTTTTTCACCATCGCGCTCCACGCCCGCGGCGTCACCGGCAGCATCGTCCTGGGCATCATCGCGACCGCCGCCACCGGCGGCGTGCTCACGTTCGCCGGCGTCGTCGACCCCGGCGTCCTCATCGGGGACTTCGTCCGCACCGGCGGCATCGCCACCCAGCGCCTCCCACACGCCCAATACGACATCACGCCGCTCGTCGGCGCGTTCCTCGCCGGCTTCCAGGACATCGACGCGTTCAGCTTCGCGCTCATCGTGTTCACGTTCTTCTTCGTGGACTTCTTCGACACCGCCGGCACGCTCGTCGGCGTCGGCCAAGCCGGCGGCTTCCTGAACACCGACGGCAACCTCCCCGACGCCGACGAACCGCTGATGGCTGACGCCATCGGCACCACCTTCGGCGCGATCATCGGCACCTCCACGGTCACCACCTACATCGAATCCGCGACCGGCGTCGAGGAAGGCGGCCGCACCGGCATGGTCGCGCTCGTCGTCGCCGTCCTGTTTTTCCTGTCGCTGCTGGTCGTCCCGCTTGCCGCCGCCATCCCCCAGTACGCCAGCCACATCGCGCTCGTCGTCGTCGCGTTGCTGATGCTCGCGAACGTCACGGCGATCGACTGGGATGACATCACGCACTCCATTCCCGCCGGCCTCACCATCATCGTGATGCCGTTCACGTACTCCATCGCGTACGGCATCGCCGCCGGCATCGTCTCCTACCCCGTCGTCAAGGTCGCCACCGGCGACGCCGACGAGGTCGCCATCGGCCAGTGGCTGCTGGCCGCCGCGTTCATCGTCTACTTCTACGTCCGCACCAGCGGCGTCCTCGCCGCCGCCGTCTGATCCGCGAACCGGCTGTTCCTGCTCGGTCCACCGCACTCTTCACTCGCTGCCCCGTATACTGGTGTATGTCGCTGGAACTCTACAAGCTCCCGGGCTGCCCGTACTGCGCGAAAGTCGAAACGAAACTCGACGAGCTCGGCCTCGACTACGTCGAACACGAGGTCCCCAGCTCGCACAGCGACCGTGACGCCGTCGAATCGGTCAGCGGACAGACCGGCGTGCCGGTGCTCGTCGACCCCGACCACGACATCGACGGCATGCCCGAAAGCGACGACATCGTCGCCCACCTCGAACAGCACTACGCCGAGTAACTGCCCGCTGGCAGGTGCCACTGACTTTTTGAGCACCGCGCGCGTCAATCGGCACATCCGTGCGCGTGGCTCACCGAGTGCAGTCGATCATCGACGCGTTGGCATCGACACAGGCACGCTTCGCCGTCACCGCGGCGCTCGCCGTCGTCGCGGTCGGTGCCGCGTGGCTGGTCGCCCCCCGCATCATTCGCGGCGTCCACCGCCAGCTCACCGCTCGCGTGCTCACCGACGACCGCATCCCCGGCGACCCCACGGCGTTCTCGATCGACTTCCCGACCGGGATCGTCGTCAGACTGACTCAGGCGGTGCTGCTCGCGGCCGCCGCGCTGCTGGCGCTTCTCGTCTGGGGGTACGTCGACCTCGTCATGCTGGCGGTGGCGAGCCTCGCCGACCTGCTGCCCGTGGCCGTCCGGCTCGCGGTCACGATCGGGATCGCCGGAGCCGCCCTGGTCACTCTCGACGTGGTCGACGCACGCATCACCGCCTACGCCGAGGCCTCCGACACCCTCACCCAACACCAACAGGGCGTCGTATTCCGCGTGTTACAGATCACCGTGCTCGTCGCCGCCGGGATCGCCGCGCTCACGATCTGGGGGGTCGATCCCAGTGGCCTCCTCGTCGGCGCGGGGTTCCTCGGGATCGTCATCGGCACCGCCGCCCGCACCACCATCGGCTCGCTCATCGCCGGGCTCGTGTTGATGGTCGCGCGCCCCTTCGAGATCGGCGACTGGATCGCGCTCGCCGACGCCGAGGGCACCGTCACCGACATCACCGTGGTCAACACCCGCGTCCGCAACCCCAGCGGCGAGGAGGTGGTGATCCCCAACGAGAACGTGTTGAACGCGACGATCACGAACCGCACGAGCCTCGACCGGCTTCGGCTCTCCGTTGCCGTCGGCGTCGACTACGACGCCGACATCGAAACCGCCGAGGACGTCATCGAGGACGCGATCACCGACGTGTCGCGGATCCTCGATACGCCGGCCCCGCAGGTCGTGCCGACGGCGCTCGGTGACTCCGCGATCGTCCTGGAGTGTCGGTTCTGGATCACCCACCCGAGTCCCGCCAAACGCAGCATGGCAACCGCGGCGGTCGTGCGCGCGGTGAAAACAGCCCTCGACGACGCCGACATCGACATCCCGTACCCCCACCGCCAGCTCCTCACCGAGGACGACAGCCTCCAGGCTTAGGCCTCCTGGAGGTCGCCGCGGTCGGCCAGCAGATCCCGGAGGTCCTCGGAGTCGTCGACGTTCGCCAGCTCCTCGCGCTCCACGATCGCGGTGTCGTCGACGGACTCCCGGCCGGCCTCGTCGACGACGTACACCGCCCGCGTGTGCGTGACCTCGCCGACGGAGCTCATGATGCGGGCGCGCTTGACGGCGGCCTCGGTGAACGCCGAGTGCCCGGTCAGCAGCCGGTCGTGGCCCGCGCCCGCCTCCCCGACCGCTTTGAACGGCGCTTGCACCGTCGGATGCACTTCGAACCCCACTCGCGCGAGCACGGACAACACGGGCACGTCCTCGGGGGCCGCCTCCGGATCGTCCGGGGTCGGATCCGTGTCCCGGACGTCTTCGGCGCCGTCCATCACGTCGACCGGTGCCGTGAGCTCACCCCCGAAGAGGTCCTCCAGGCGCATCGCCACCTCGATGCTCGCGTTCATTCCGTCCTCGTATTTCGAGACCGTGCGCCGTGACACGCCGAGCTCGCTGGCGAGCTGGCCGAGGCTCAACCGTTCGTCCTCGCGGCGGTCCGCGAGCA
The DNA here is from genome assembly GCF_049705385.1 of Halobacterium sp. MBLA0001. Lineage (NCBI taxonomy): Archaea > Methanobacteriati > Methanobacteriota > Halobacteria > Halobacteriales > Halobacteriaceae > Halobacterium > Halobacterium sp. MBLA0001. The sequence continues at coordinate 238,828 of NZ_JBNAMQ010000007.1, read as the reverse complement.
CGTCGCCGTCGATGTTCACGTACAGCCCGCCGGGTGCCGCGTACACGAGCGGCGGGATCCCGTCGACGAACAGTTCCATCGCCGTATCGGGGTTGAACACGGGGACGCCGTGGCGGAAGTACACCACCCCCGGATCGAGGTCTTCGTCGCGCGTTCGCAGTCCCACGACCAGTGGCGTCGCGTGGAGATACGTTCCCAGCCGCCGCATCTCGGCGCCCGTCTCAGCGTCGAAGGCGTCGATGTTCACGAGGACCTTCATCAACACCACGTCGCTGCCGCGCCGCGCGGCGACGTCGAAGCTCTTGGGCCGCGTCGCACACCGGTCGCTCACCGAAAAGCCCGCGTCTGCGAGCATCGCGGTGACGTTCTCGATGAGAGCCGACCGTGACATACCACGGTGATAGGTCTTTGCCACCATATATGCGTTGTGACGGTGCCAGCGCCGCTGGCCCTGTTTCTACTCCGCGCTCGGTTCGGCCGCCGTGACCGCAACGTCGAAGACGGCCACCCGCGTAGGGCGCGCCATGACCGTCGTGGCGCTGGACGACACGGACTCCCGGACCGCGGGGATGTGTACGACGTACGCCGCCCACCTCGTCGCCGAGGAACTCCGGGCCGCCGGCTGCACCGTCCACCGCGTGCTCCTCGTGCGCCTGAACCCCGCGGTCGCGTACAAGACCCGCGGGAACGCCGCCCTCGCCGTGCACGCCGACGTGGACCCGCAGGTCGGCTTCGACACCGCGCGACGGATCGTCGACGCGCACGCCGAGACCGACGACGACCGCACCAACCCCGGGGTCGTCGTCGCTCACGACGCCGACGCGCCGGCTCCGGTCGCCGCGTTCGCCCACCGCGCGCTCCGCGCCGACATCGACCCCGCCGACGCCGCGGCGCTGGCGGCCGCCCACGGCTACCGAACCGCCGGCTGGGGGACCGGCCGCGGCGTCGTGGGCGCGCTGGCCGCCGTCGGCGCGTGGACGGCGTTCTCCGACTGGACCTACGAGTGCATCCAGTATCGCCCCCGCGACCGCTGGGGAACCACCCGGCGTGTCGACGCCGACAGCGTGTTCGCTGCCGCCGACGACGCCTACCCCGCCGCCTGGGACACCGTCGACCACGTCGAGGACGACCTCGTCTGCGTGCCACACACGCCGGGGCCGATCCTCTACGGCATCCGGGGCGACGACGCCGACGCGGTCCAGGCCGTCGCCGCCGACATCGACAGCGAGCCGCCCCACGCGCGCGAGCTGTTCGTCACCAACCAGGGCACCGACGCCCACCTCGCCGACGCACCGCTTGCGGACGCCCGCGACGGCCGCGGCTACCGCGTCGAGGGCGTCGTTGCCGACCACCCCGAAACCCGGGAGGGCGGCCACGTGTTCGTGCCGATCACCGACGGCGAGGCGACGCTGGCCTGTGTGGCGTTCGAACCCACCAAGCGGTTCCGCGACCACGTCCGCAACCTCCGCCCCGGCGACCGCATCACCGCCTGCGGGGAGGTCGCCGACGGCACGCTCAAACTGGAGAAGTTCGCCGTGCGCGGCCTCACACGCACCACGCCGACGACCCCGGTGTGTCCGGACTGCGGGACGACCATGGAGAGCGCGGGCGCAACCCAAGGCTACCGGTGCCGGGACTGCTCGACGACCGCCCCCGGGACCGCCCACCGGCTCATCGAGCGCGCGCTTGACCCCGGCTGGTACGAGGTGCCGCCGTGCGCGCGCCGCCACATCGCACAGCCACTGGTCCGCGGTGACTGGGACGCGGCGGTTCATCCGGAGCGATAGATAAGTGTTTTACGGCGATTTTCGTGCAGCCGTAGTCCACCCCCACATTTTACCGTCTCGTTGTCGAAACTCCGCGTATGTCACCGGGCAGTCGCACTCACCGTGACGACGACGCCGTAACGCCGGACGAACAGCCGACGAGCGCTGCGTCCGGCCGAGTGCTCGCTCGGGTTGAAACGGCCACCGACGGCCACGAGGAGTGCACGCTGTTCCCCGCGGACGCCGACCCGGACACGCTCGTCACGACGTGGATCACCGCCGCCGACGACGCGTTTACCGCCCTCTCGGAGTGGCGTTAGGGCTTCTTCAGGCCGCTGCCGGTCAACGCAACGACCACGTCATCGCTGTCACCGACCACGCCGCGCGCTCGGTACGCCGCAAGCCCCGCGACAGCCACCGCACTCGTCGGCTCGACGTACAGCCCGGCCTCGTGCAGCGACGCCAGCGCGTCCGTGGTCGCTGACTCGTCACACGCCACCACGTCGCCGTCGGTCGCCGCCACCGCAGCCGCCACCTGATCCAGGCGGGCCGGCGACCGGATCTGAATCCCGTCGGCCGCCTCGTTGACCGCGTCTTCGTCCGATGCCGACCCGTTGACCGCCGCGGCGACCGGCTCCACGCCCGCCGCCTGCACGCCCAGCAGTCGTGGCATCGATTCGATCCAGCCGCCCGCGGCGAGCGCCCGAAACCCCCGGTACGCGCCCAACAGCAGCGTGCCGTGGCCGACGGGCACCACCACCGCGTCCGGCGCACGCCACCCCCGCTGGGCGGCGATCTCGTAGGCGACCGTCGCCGTCCCGGCGTAGAACGACGGCGACCACGCGTGGCTGGCGTACCACGCGTCGCTCCCGACGGCCTCGCTGACGCACGCCTCGGTCACCGCACGCCGTCCGCCCGCCACCGGCACGGTCGTCGCGCCGGCGGCCTCCATCGCGTCCAGCTTCGCCGCCGGGGCGTCCGCTGGCACGTAGATCTCCGCGTCGATGCCCGCCCGCGCGGCGTACTGCGCGACCGCCGCCCCGGCGTTCCCCGACGAATCCTCGACGACGCGATCCACACCCAGCGCCGCCGCCCGCGTCATCAGCACCGCCGCGCCGCGGTCCTTGTAGCTGCCCGACGGACACACGTAATCGAGTTTGAACTCGGCGTCCCACTCGGACGCCGACACCAACGGCGTCCACCCTTCCCCCAGCGACACGGCATCGTCGGCGGCCACCGGCAGGAACTCCGAGAACGCCCACAGCCCCGCCGTCGGATCGACCGCCGTCGGGTCCCCGGTCGCCCGTGGGCGCTCGGCGAAATCAACGGCGTGCTCACACGCCCGGCAGCGCCACGGCTCCTCGGGACCCGTCTCGTACGTCGCGCCACACGACCGGCACACAAGCATACGGTGTTCATCGCCGCCCCGCCACGTCAGCCCAGCGGTGTCGCGCTAGTACGTGTCCACCCGCGCCCCCACCGAACACACGTACTCGCCGGTCGCCACCTGGGGTTTGCGGCGGGACCGCCAGAAGATCCCGTTGCGGTCGGCGGTCACCGTCGCTTTCAGCATCCCGAACGGATCGGTCACGTCGAACAGCGCGTCCCCGGCGTCGACGCGATCCCCGAGCTCCACGGCGTAGTCCACGAGCCCGCCGGCCGGCGACCCATACCGGTCGAACTCGCGCGCGCGCACCTGCTCGGTCGTGTCCACGTCCCCATCCAGGAAGCCGTAATGCCGCAACACGTTGAACACGCCGGTGACGCCGTACTCGATGGAGTCGGCGTCCCACCCGACACACCCGCCGAGTTCGGGGTCGATGGTGGGCACGCCCGTGTTCGGTCCGGCGCGCGCGAGCTGCCCGTCGGGCCCCTTCTGATCGAGCACGTGGCCGGTGCCAAACACCTTCGCGAGCTCCAGGCACTGCGAGTGCAGGCGGTGGTGGCGGCCACACCGCACGCGCACCTCGTTGATCATCCGGGAGGTCGACCCCTGGTGGAGGTCGACGACGAGATCGGCGCTCTCGGCGGCCGTGAACGTCGCATGCGCGATGCGCTCGCTCGACGATCCATCGGCCGTCCCGGGGTACGCGCGGTTCAGCTTGGTGTCGTCGATGGGGTTGCGGTGTTCGGCCACCCGGAACGCGGGCAGGTTCGCGATGCCCACGATCAGGATCTCCCCCGCGATCTCCGCGGGGTCGAGTTGCGGGACGACGCGTCGCACCACACCCACGCCGTTGAGTTCGTCGCCGTCGCTCGCGGCCTGCATGTACAGCGTCTTGCCGTCCCGCGCGCCGTTCACGACCGCGACCGGCAACCCAAGCGTGGTGCCGTCGCGCGTCTCGCCGACCGTGAGGCGGCCACTGTCGAACTCCCCGGGTGCGGCCGACGCGGTGCCAAGGCTGGTCATTGTGTGTCGGTTCCACCGGCCGTCCCTTCAGCGATTCGGTCGCCGAACCAACGGGGCTAAAGCCCGGCCGCCACAACACCCGCCTATGCCAGAACGGCCCGGCGTACAGAACCTCCTGGACGCGCTGAACGTGGCCACGCAGGTCAAACGCGGCGCCGTCGTCGGCGCGCTCGTCGCGATCGGAACCTACTGGCTGTTCGTGGTGTCAGCCGGCGGCTCCGCCTACCCCACCCCGTATCTGGCCGGCATGGGGCTCGTGTTGGCGTTCACGGTCGCGATGTTCGCAACCGCCGTGTTCACGCTGGGCGCTGCCTACCGCGTCTCGAAGACGGTCGACATCCCGGACTCCGATTAAGCGCCGGCCAGCTCCCGCAGCTTCTGTGCGCCGCTGCGCGTCCCCTTCGCGAGCAACACGTCACCCGCCCGGACAGTGGTCTCCGGCCCCGGCTCGATCACCCACGCGTCCTCGGGGCTGCGGTGTCCGTCCCGGCTGCCCGCCGCCGCCACGTCACCGGTGTCCGGTGTGGCACCCCGTCGAACCGCGATGATTCGCATTCCGGTCCTGGTTTTCACGCGCTGGTCGCCGAGTGTCGTCCCCGGAAGCTCGCCGCCCGCGCCCACTGGCACCCGCACCACCACCTCGTCGGAGGCCTCGACGGCCTCCTGGACGACGATGTGGGTGTCAAGCCCACGGAGCACCCCCTCGCTGATCTCGACGGCGGCGTCGCTGATGACCTCCGTCGCCGTGGCGATCTGCATCAGCCCGCGCAGCGACACGGGATCGGCGATGTCCGTGGCGGCGCGCAGCGTCCACGCCTCGAACCGGGATTTCAGGGCGTCCACTTCCGCCTCCAACTCGACGACCTCCTCGGCCAGCCCGTCGTCGTCGAACAGCACCGCGCCGTACGCCAGATCGACGGCGAGCTCGCTCATGTTCTTCATCAACGCCACCGACGTGACCGCGCGCCCGAGGTCCGCGACCGCCGGCTCGCTGGGCGCCGGCGGGTCGTACGCCGTCCCCGTCACCGTCTCGTAGACGCCCTCGACGCCGGTCGTGGGACCCCGGAGCAGGAGCACGTCCGCGGGCCGCAGCGTCGTCTCGGGCCCCGGGTTCGGCAGCCAGTCGCCCGCGTCGCCGTCGCCGCGGCGGACGGCGATCACCCGCACGCCGGTGTTCGTCTCCAGGTCCACGTCGCCAAGCGTCCGGTCGGCGTACCGCGAGTCGGCCACCAACCGCCCCCGGACCAGTGACTCCGCGGCGTCGGGCAGCGCGCCCTGCATCGCGTCGGGCAGCCCCACGTCCTCGCGAACGACTTTCGCGATGTCGCCCGCGGCGTCGCTCATCTTCTCGGTCGCCGCCACCACCCCCAAGACGGGGGCAAGAGACTCGGCGTCAGCGGGGCTGCGTGCCGCCAATAGTAGCGTCATTCGCGCGCGCAACTGGAGCACGTCCATGCGCTTCTCCAGGCGGAGCACCTCGTCGGCGACGTTGTCGCTGCCGTGCAACACCGCCGAGAACGACAGATCGACGAGCAACTCGGCGGTGTCTTTCAGCTCCACGAGGAGGTCTTTCGCGCTCGCCGGCTCGTACTCGACGCGGCCACCCATACGCCCGGCTTCGCCCCCGGTTGCGTTAAACGTTGGCGTACTCGGCCCCGGGCGATTATTTCACACAAAAAACCGATACCCATTAGGACCGGCGTGGGTGAGCCTATAGCATGTCCGACGAACTCAAGAAGGGGCTCGAAGACGTGCTCGTGGCCGAATCCGACCTGAGCTTCATCGACGGCGACGCCGGCAAGCTCGTGTACTGCGGATACGCCATCGAGGACCTCGCGCGCACCGCCAGCTACGAGGAAGTGTTGTACCTGCTTTGGCACGGCGACCTCCCGACGCGATCCGAACTCGACGCCTTCCGGGCGGACATGGCGAGCCACCGCGAGATCGACGACGACGTCCTCGCGCTCGTCGAGAACCTCGCGGCCGCCGACGCCGACCCGATGGCCGCGCTCCGAACCGCCGCCTCGGCGCTGTCCGCGCACGACGACACCGCCGGCGGCTCGGATCCCGACGACGCCCGCGAGTCAGGGAAACGCATCACCGCGAAACTCCCCACCATCGTCGCGGCGTTCACGCGCCTCCGGAACGGCGACGACGTGGTCGCGCCCCGCGACGACCTCGGCCACGCCGCGAACTTCCTGTACATGCTGAACGGCGAGGCGCCCGACGACGTGCTCGCGGACGTCTTCGACCAGGCGCTGGTGTTGCACGCCGACCACGGCCTGAACGCGTCCACGTTCTCCGGGATGGTCACGGCAAGCACGCTGGCGGACGTCCACGCCGCGGTCACGTCCGCGATCGGCACGCTCTCGGGCAGCCTCCACGGCGGCGCGAACGCCAACGTCATGCGGATGCTCAAGGAGGTCGACGACAGCGACAAGGACCCGCTGTCCTGGGTCCAGGACGCCCTGGCGAACGGCGAGCGCGTGATGGGGTTCGGCCACCGCGTCTACAACGTCAAAGACCCCCGGGCGCGCATCCTCAGCGAGCGCAGCGAGGAGCTCGGTGCGGCCGCCGGCGACACCAAATGGTACGAGATGAGCGTCGCCATCGAGGATTACATGGCTGATGAGAAGGGCCTCGCGCCGAACGTTGATTTCTACTCGGCGTCGACGTACTACCAGATGGGGATCCCGGTCGACATCTACACGCCGATCTTCGCCATGTCCCGCGTCGGCGGCTGGGTCGGCCACGTCCTCGAACAGTACGACGACAATCGCCTCATCCGACCGCGCGCGCGATACGTGGGTGCCGAGGACCGCGACAGCACGCCCCTCGACGAGCGGTAACCGTCACTGTTCGCTCGGCTGCTCCGCTCGGAGCCACCCCGGCTGCACACTCAGCACGGAGCCAGCGGGTCGCCGTCGACACGCTCGACGGTCGCCGGCGTCACGAGGTAGTGGGCGTGTGAGCCGCCGTCCGTGTGTGTCTTATGCGACCTGTTCGACGCTGGTTCGGTCCACGATTCCGTGCTCCAGTACGGATGAACCACCGCAACGCGAACGCCGTCCGCTGTCCGGTTGGTGACCGTCGCGTTCTTTCGAACCGCCGTCGCACTGGTTCCCCAGCTGTCGAGGCACCTCGCGCCGGCCAGTTCGGACCGAAGATACTCCGCTTCGGCAGCGAGCGCCCGTTCTTTGGCCGTTGAATCCGTCAGTGACGTTCCGTTCGGTGCTGTGTCCGACTGTCTGTGCGTCGAACAGCCGGTGAGTCCTGCGACGACGGCGAGCGCCACACTCGAAAGCAAGCGCCGCCGGGTCCGGGCCCTGGACATGGCTGCGTGTGCTCCCCGATCGGGTAAATGCTTTCTCGGTGTCCTGTGCTGCGTAGACCGATCCCTCACGGCACGATCGACCACCTGATTCGCAGTCGCGACTGCGGAACTGGCACACGCGTGCCCCCAAGCCCCCACTCGCAGTTTCACTTTCACTCCGCTTCGATCGGTTTTATGTTCGTGGGCGTCCTACCGATAGCTGTCACACGCTCCGTTCTCGCGTTCTTCGCCGCCCACCACCAACGGTTAAACCCGGACCACGCATACCAGCGAGTATGCTCTCGCTGTCCGACATTCGGGACGCCCGCGAGCGCGTCTCCGAAACCGCCCGCCACACACCGCTTGAGTACTCGCATACGTTCTCCGATCTCACCGGCGCGGACGTCCGCCCGAAGCTGGAGTGTTTCCAGCGCACCGGCTCGTTCAAGATCCGCGGCGCGACCAACCGCATCCGCACGCTCTCCGCCGACCAGCAGGACGCCGGCGTGGTCACCGCGTCGGCCGGCAACCACGCCCAGGGCGTCGCGCTCGCGGCCTCCCGGTCGGGCGTCGACTCGAAGGTGGTGATGCCGGAGTCCGCGCCCATCTCGAAGATCAAGGCCACCAAGAGCTACGGCGCCGAAGTCGTCCTCCACGGCGCCGACTACGACGACGCACAGGCCCACGCCCACGAACTCGAAGCCGCCGAAGGCCGCACGTACGTCCACGCCTTCGACGACGAGTACATCATGGCCGGCCAGGGCACCCTGGGCCTCGAAATCGCCGCGGACTGTCCGACGGTTGACACCGTCGTTGTCCCCATCGGTGGCGGTGGCCTCATCTCCGGCGTCGCCACCGCGCTCAAGGGGGAACTCGACGACGTGCGCGTCATCGGCGTGCAGGCCGAGGGGGCCTCGACGGTCGCGCGGTCCCTCGACAAGGGCCAGCCACAGGCCGTCGATCACGTCGACACCATCGCGGACGGCATCGCCGTCCGACAGGTCGGGGCGCAGACGTTCCCCGTCATCCAGGAGTACGTCGACGAGGTCGTCACCGTTTCCGACGACGAGATCGCCACCGCGCTCGTGTTGCTGCTGGAGCGCGGGAAAACCCTCGTTGAGGGTGCCGGCGCCACCGCGCTCGCGGCCGTCCTGGAGGACAAATTCGAGTACGCGGACGGCGAAACCATCGTGCCCGCGCTCTGTGGGGGCAACATCGACCTCAACCTCCTCACCACGGTGATCGTTCGCGGGCTCGTCGACCAGGGCCGCTACGTCAAGATCCGCACCGTGCTCAAGGACAGCCCGGGCAGCCTCAACGACCTGCTGGCGACCGCCGCCGAGGAGCGCGCGAACATCTACGCCATCCAGCACGACCGCACCAACCGCGACATCGCGATGAACGCCACCGAGGTCGAACTCGACCTCGAAACGCGAGGCCCCGAACACGTCGACCGGCTGCTCACCCGGATCCAGGACGAGGGCTTCGACGTCACGGTGCTCAACGGCCCCCAGATCGTCAGCGAGTGACGCGGCCCGGACCTCGTAGGTTTAAGACGTGGGGGTGCCACGTCACGAGCATGAAGCGCCCGATTGAAACCGCTGATGCGCCCGCCGCGGTCGGCGCGTACAGTCAGGCAGCCACCGACGGTGACGTCGTGTTCACCGCCGGTCAGATCCCGATGACGCCCGACGGCGAGCTCATCGCCGACGAGCCCATCGACGTCCAGACCCGCCAGAGCCTCGAAAACGTCAAAGCCATCCTCGAAGCGGAGGGGCTGAACATGCAGGACGTGCTCAAGGTGTCCGTGTTCATGGACGACATGGACGACTTCGACGCCATGAACGCCGCGTACAAGGAGTACTTCCAGGACAACCCGCCCGCGCGCTCCGCCGTCGAAGTCGCCGCCCTCCCGAAGGGCGTCGGCGTCGAGATCGAAGCCATCGCCGCACAGCGCGACTGAGGCATGGTCGCCGCCCGCACGACCGACACCCTGCTGTGGGGTTGCATCGCCGCGCTCGCGTTCCTCGTGCTCGCGCAGGCGTACGTGCTGGCGACCGGCGCTGCCGTTCCGTTGGCCCCGCTGTTCGGGGTTGCACTCGTCGTGTTCGCCGTCGGCGCCGCCACCGGCCGCGCTGCGCGGGTCCGAGTCGGCGACTGACCCGAACAGAAGGGTTTAAACGCACGACCCCGGTACGGAGGACTGGGCCGGGATGGCCGAATGGCAAAGCGCACGCCTGGAAAGCGTGTCCCCTTACGGGGTTCAGGGTTCAAATCCCTGTCCCGGCGTTTCTCGCGATAGTTTCGAGCGCCCAGCGGCGGCGTCGTCGCCCCGCCTCAGTCCGTGGCGCGCATCGGCGGCCGGGTTCGGTAGGTGAGCGCGCGCCACAGCCACTCCAGGGGGCCATACTGGAAGTACCGCACCCAGAGCACCGACAGCGCGATCTGTCCCACCCACACGGCGGCCACGATACCCAGCGCCGCCACCCGGGAGACCCGGCCGAACAGCCCGAGGCCGTGCCCGTAGAAGATCGCCGTGGCGACGACGGTCTGGAGGATGTAGTTGCTGAACGCGGTGCGGCCGACGGCGGCCAGCCCGCGCGTGACGACGCCCGTTGGCCAGCGCTTGGCGACCAGCATCACGGCTCCGAGGTAGGCGCCGGCCAGGGGAACGCTGCCCCAGTAGTTGAACTGCCCCCAGAGCAGCCCGGCGGACGCGGCCCAGTCGGCGGCCGTGATATACCAGACGCCGGCGGCGGTCACGGCCAGCCCGACGGTGCCGCCGACGGCGACCAGCCGCCGGTAGAACGCCCGGGATCTGTCGTTGGTGGTGACGCCGGTGTGGAACAGCGCCATCCCGTACAGCATCAGGCCCGCGGTCCGCCAGCCGGTGTTGGCGATGTAGCCGGTGGTCTGGCGGCCGAGCGCGGAGTCGACGCGGTGGGCGAGTTGGGCGCTCCAGCCCCCGCGGTAGGCCTCGATCTGCGCCTGCAGCGCGCCATCGGCGGGCTGCCAGCTGCTCGCGAAGACACCGGGATCGGCGACCAGCGCCGACAACAGGGTCAACAGCGTGGGCACGGCGAGCAGCGCGGTGCCGGCGAGCAGGAGGTCCCGTGTCTCCCAGTTGCGGGCGGCAACGACGAACAGCGCGGTGACGCCGTACGCCACCAGGATGTCGCCGTACCAGAGCACGTAGGCGTGTACGAGGCCGAACGCGATCAGCCACAGCGACCGCCGGACGTGCAGCGTGACCGCCGGGTCGCCGTCGCGCTCGCGGTTGCGAACGAACATCGCCACCCCGGTGCCGAACAGCAGCGTGAACACGGTGATGAACTTCTGTTTCACGAGGAGGTGGCCGGCCAGCCACGCCCAGTAGTTCATGCCGGTGAAGTCGCCGTACGCAGTGGGGTTCAACAGCACGACTTCGGGCATGGAGAACGCGCGGACGTTGATGACGAGGATGCCCAGCAACGCCACGCCACGGAGCGCGTCCAGCCCGATGATGCGGTCCGTGGGTGCCGTCGGGGAGCCTTTGGTGGTCATGTGTGTGGCGTGTCCGCGACGCGGCGGATGCGTTGTCACCGTCGTGGCGGCTGCTAAAAGTTGTTGGTGCCGTGGCGTCAGTCGGAACTTAAACCCAGGCCTATGTCCGGCTCGTCGTGTGTCTGTACGGCACAGTGGCTCGTGTATACTGTGGTGTGGGCTGCCGTCCGGGCGTGTCGCGGCCGTTTCGCTGCCCTCCGATCCGAGACGATTTAGAAGGATTTATATAGAATGGCAATCAATCTATCTACTGAACATGGCTCAGCAACAGCGAATGCAGGGACAGCCGATGATCATCATGGGCGACGACGCACAGCGCGTGAAAGACCGCGACGCCCAGGAACACAACATCTCGGCCGCCCGCGCGGTCGCCGACGCAGTACGCTCGACGCTCGGCCCGAAGGGCATGGACAAGATGCTCGTCTCCTCGATGGGCGACGTCACCGTCACCAACGACGGCGTCACCATCCTCCAGGAGATGGACATCGACAACCCGACCGCCGAGATGATCGTGGAAGTCGCCGAAACCCAGGAAGACGAAGCCGGCGACGGCACCACGACCGCGGTCGCCATTGCGGGCGAACTCCTCAAGAACGCCGAGGACCTCCTCGAGCGGGACATCCACCCGACAGCCATCATCAAGGGCTACAACCTCGCCGCCGAACAGGCCCGCGAGGAAGTCGACAACGTCGCCGTTGATGTCGACCCCGACGACAAGGACCTCATCCGCAGCGTCGCCGAGACCTCGATGACCGGCAAGGGCGCGGAACTCGACAAGGAGCTCCTTTCGAGCATCATCTACGACGCGGTCAACCAGGTCGCCGTCGAAACCAACGACGGCGGGATCGTCGTCGACGCCGCCAACATCAACATCGAGACCCAGACCGGCCACGGCGTCAACGAGTCCCAGCTGCTCCGCGGTGCCGCCATCAGCAAGGACCCCGTCCACGACCAGATGCCCGCCGCAGTCGAGGACGCCGACGTCCTCCTGCTGAACGAGGCCATCGAAGTCGAGGAAGCCGAAGCCGACACCTCGGTCAACATCGAGAGCCCCGACCAGCTCCAGTCGTTCCTCGACCAGGAGGAAAAGCAGCTCAAGGAGAAGGTCCAGCAGATCGCCGACACCGGCGCGAACGTCGTCTTCTGCCAGAAGGGCATCGACGACATGGCCCAACACTACCTCGCCAAGGAGGGCATCCTCGCGGTCCGCCGCACGAAGAAATCCGACATCGAGTTCCTCACGAACGTCCTCGACGCGTCGGTCGTCACGGACCTCGACGCCGCCTCCGAGGCTGACGTGGTCGCGGGCTCGGTCACGCGCGACAGCGACGACGAACTGTTCTACGTCGAGGGCGAGAGCGAGCAGGCCCACGGCGTCACGCTCCTGCTGCGTGGCTCGACCGACCACGTCGTCGACGAGCTCGAACGCGGCGTCTCCGACGCGCTCGACGTGTCCGCCCAGACGCTCTCGGACGGCCGCGTCCTCCCCGGTGGCGGCGCCACCGAGGTCGAAGTCGCCAGCCGCCTGCGTGACTTCGCGGACTCCGTCTCCGGGCGCGAACAGCTCGCCGTCGAGGCGTTCGCCGACTCCCTGGAGCTCGTGCCCCGCGTCCTCGCGGAGAACGCCGGCCTGGACTCCATCGACACGCTCGTCGACCTCCGGTCGGCCCACGAGAACGACGACGACGAACACATCGGGCTGAACGTCCTCTCCGGCGACCTCGAAGACACCTTCGAGGCCGGCGTCGTCGAACCCGCACACGCCAAAGAGCAGGCCGTGACCTCTGCCAGTGAGGCCGCGAACCTCGTGCTCAAGATCGACGACATCATCTCGGCCGGCGATCTCTCGACGGACAAGGGCGACGACGACGGCGGTGCCGGCGGCATGGGCGGCGGTATGGGCGGTGGCATGGGCGGCATGATGTAAGCCCGGCCGTCACCACACCCCGCATGCACCGCTCGCTGACCGACGCCGACGTTCTTTGCGCGCGATCTCCACCGCGCCAGCGGTGCCGCCGGCGACCACGGCTGTGCCCGGTCGCGTTCCCGGAGTGGTGGTTACGCGTCGCCGTCGAGGTCGAGTTCGAACTGTTCGTTTTCGGCGGCCGCGTTGAGCACGACACTGGTGCTGCTTTCGTTGATGTCGGCGTCCGCCAGCAACTCCTTGATGAGCGTGTTCATGTCGTCGGTGTCGGTGAACTTCCCGATGGCGAGGACGTCGTAGTCCCCGGTGATCTCGTAGACGGACACCATCTGCTTGTGGCCCCGCAGCGTCCCAGTGATTTCAGGGAGCGCGGTGCCGTCGACTTTCAACTGGAGGATGGCCGTCACGTCGTATCCGAGGCGTTCGTAGTCGACGACCGGCGTGTAGCCGTTGACAGCGCCCTCGTCTTCGAGGGTTTGGAGGTGATTCGAGACCGTGGTGACCGACACGTCGAGGTCGTCGGCGAGGCTCCGGAGGCTCGCGCGGCCGTCTCCGAGTAGCTCGTTGACCAGTTTCACGTCGAGGTTCTCGTAGGTCATGCGTCCGGCTACCGTCTCCACCGTATAGAAGTTTACGAACGTCCAATTCTGTCTCGCATCGCAATCACTTACACCGAGCGATACTCATTTATCCATGGAGGGAACAACACGTACCGTACATCGAAATGACGAACGGAGATTCTTCATCGAGCGCGCTCACCGACAACGAGCGGGCCGTACTGGACGACATCGAGGCGCAGGGCATTGATTTCCTCCGCCTCCAGTTCACCGACATCCTCGGCACAGTCAAAAACGTCTCCATTCCGGCCCACCAGGCGGAAAAGGCGTTCACCGAGGGGATCTACTTCGACGGCTCCTCGATCGAGGGGTTCGTGCGCATCCAGGAGTCGGACATGCGACTCGACCCCGACCCCGAGACGTTCGCCGTGCTCCCGTGGCGGTCGAACGGCGACGGCGGCAGCGCCCGCCTCATCTGTGACGTCGTTGACCGCGAGGGCAACGCCTTCGCCGGCGGTCCCCGGCAGGTCCTGAAGAACGTGCTCGCGCGCGCCGACGACATGGGGTACTCCGTCAGCATCGGCCCCGAGCCGGAGTTCTTCCTCTTCGAGAAGGACGACGACGGGAACGCGACCACGACCGCCCACGACCAGGGCGGCTACTTCGACCTCGCACCGAAGGACCTCGCGTCGGACATCCGCCGCGAGATCATCTTCACGCTCGAAGCGATGGGCTTCGAGATCGAAGCCAGCCACCACGAGGTCGCGCGCGGCCAACACGAGATCAACTTCAAGTACGACGACGCGCTCACCACCGCCGACAACATCGCGACGTTCCGCGCGGTCGTGCGCGCCGTCGCCGAACAACACGACGTGCACGCCACGTTCATGCCCAAGCCCATCGGCGAGATCAACGGCTCGGGCATGCACAGCCACATCTCGCTGTTCGACGAGGACGGCGAGAACGTCTTCGCCGACAACGACGACGAGTTCAACCTCTCGGAGACGGCCTACCACTTCATGGGCGGCGTGCTCGAACACGCCCCCGCGTTCACCGCCGTCACCAACCCCACGGTGAACTCCTACAAGCGCCTCGTCCCGGGCTACGAAGCGCCCGTCTACATCGCGTGGAGCGGCGTGAACCGGTCGGCGCTCATCCGCGTGCCCGACGCCGCTGGCGTCTCCGCGCGCTTCGAGATCCGGTCGCCGGACCCCTCGTGTAACCCCTACCTCGCGCTCGCCGCCGTCATCGCCGCCGGCCTCGACGGCATCGACACCGACGCCGATCCCGGCGACGCCGTCCGCGAGGACATCTACGAGTTCGACGAGGACAAACGCGACGCCTACGGCATCGACACGCTCCCGGGCCACCTCGGCGACGCGGTGACGGCCCTGGAATCCGACCCCGTGATGCAGGACGCGCTCGGCGAGCACGTCTGCGAGAAGTTCGCGGAGGCCAAACGCCACGAGTACGCCGAGTACAAGGCGTCCGTTTCGGAGTGGGAGACCGACCGCTACCTCGAGAAGTTCTGAGCCGCGGGTAGCCCGACGAACACCGCGCCGGCGGCAGCGTGCGCGCCGAACACCGGTATCGCCCCGGCACCCACGCCGACCGACGCCGCGGCCACACCCCCGGCGACGACCACCGCGCCCGCGCCAGCCATCGGGCGGGTCCCGCGTCCGACTGCGCCACGCGCGGCTACGATCCACCACCCCACCAGCCCGCCGGCCGCCCCGCCGAGCGCCGCCACGGCGTCGGTCGTCGGCCCGGCCACGGCGACCGCCCCCGCAGCCAGCATCACAGCCAGTCCGAACCCGTAGCTGACGCGCTGCCGCGTCACCGCCAGCACTCCGCCCACCACTGCGACGCCCACGCCCGCCCCAGCCACGACGTCCACGAGGTAATGGACGCCCAGCGCGAGCCGCGTGGCCGACACGACCACCACCATCGCCGCGCCGGCCGCGTACCGCTGTCGCCGCCCGCCGACATCGAGCAGCGCCGCCAGCCCGCCGTACAGCACGGCCGACCCGATGGCGTGCCCGCTCGGAAAGCCGGTTCCGTGGGCCGTCACGTGGGCCACCGACGCGGGCGGCCGCGGCGCGGCGAACACGCCTTTCAGGAGCACGATGGCCGCCAGTCCGACGCCCACCATGGCCAGCAACCGCGCCCCGTCACGCCGCCCGAGCACGCCAGCGCGCGCGCCGAGCACGGCGGCCACTGGCGGTGCGCCTGCGACGACGTACCCACTACCGAGCGTTGTCAGCACCACGACCGCCCCGACCAGCGGGTCCGGCACGCTCCCCGCGATCGCGTCGGTGACGCCGACGCCCCGCCCCGTCACGGCCCCCGCCAGGACCGCACGCGGTCGACCAGCCGGCCCGGCGCGCCCAGCGCGCTCGCACCCACGCCGACCACGACCATCAGCGCGTACAGCCCCAGCGTTGAGAGCCACACCACGATCATCGCCAGGATCGCCCACCCCCCGGAGAGGGACGCGAACGCCCCCAGCGTCATCACGGTGCCGTACAACAACACCAGGTACGGCCCCCATCCCCGTGCTTTTCCGCGGCGCTGGCGGGCGCGCACGTACTGTTTCAGCTCGGCTTCAAGATCCGCTCGGCTGACGGTCTTGGCATCGAGGTCCTCGCGGAGCGCCTCGACCTCGGCTCCGAGGGCCGCTACGTCCGGCGCTTCCGAGGGCGGTGCTCGCGTCTCCTCGTCGCTCTCGTTGTCAGTTCGTCCCGACGGCACGGCGTTGAGTACCGCCCCAACTGTCATAACGATGCCGCCACGCTACAGGACCGCCGCCTCGACCTCCGCGAGCCCGCCGTCGGTCTTGAACGTCGTGCCGCCGAAATGCGTCCGAGACGCCCGCAAGCCCGCGTCCCGCAACTGATCGAGGAACTCCGCCATCCCCACTGCGGGTTCGCCCCACTGGCTGTACAGCCGGTGTTGGTCGTAGTGGGTCGGCTCGTGGAGCTCGCCCTCGATGGTCTGCAGCAGGTGGAACGCCTGCGAGGCCTCCCCCATCTCCCGGGTCAACTGCTCGCGCACGCTCGCCGCGAACGCCTCCTCGTGGGCCGGCCCGAGCCACAGCGGCCCGGCGGTCAACACCTGGTGGCCGCCACACCGTGGACACTCCGCCCGCGGGGCGGCCACGAGGCCGTACTCGTGGTCGCGGGACAGACACTGCTGGCAGTGATACACGTGCCCGACCTGCTCGACCGCCGCGTTCGCGTCGGTCGCCCGGTGATCCAGTTCGAGGTACGTCCGCACGTAGTGGTCGCTGACGTGGCTCAGGATCGGCGTCACGCCGACGTCATACCGGGCCGCCGTCCGCGCCAACGCCCCCAGCAGGATCCGCAGCCCCATCTCCGCGTGGTAGTTCGTGTTCCGGGGGGTCGCCGAATACTTCCGCACGCCGGACTCGAAATGCGCGCCACACAGCGGCGCGGTGTCCGTCGCGGTCACACACACGAGGTTGCGCGCGTTCGCGAACGCCGCGTCCGCGAACGGCATCGGCGACCCGAACGGGTCGATGTCAACCACGTCGAGCACGCGGTCGTGGTCGTGCAGCAGGCTGTTGGCGTCCCGCGCGACGACCTCGCCGTCCAGGCCGTTGCGCGCCAGGTTCGATGTCGCCAACTCGACGGCGTCGGCGTCGACGTCCGCCATCGTCACGTCCCAGCCCGCGTCCGCCGCCCGCACGCCGCGGATGCCGCTGGCGGTCATCGCGTCCAAATACGACGCCGCCCGCGGCTCACGTTCCCGGAACGCCGCCAGCGTCGCCACGGTCAGATCCCGGTTCAACTCCTGGGTCGCGTTGAAGAACACGTCGTCGGCGGCACCCTCACCGCCGCCCGACGCGGTCGGCACCGAAACCGTCACACCCCCCTCAGATACGTCCATACGCTCCGTCGGCGGCCACACGGCAAAAACGACCCGGACTCGCCACCCGCGCAACCGAACTGCTAAACCGCCCGCCCCCTAAGCACAGCACGTGCCCGACGACGGAGGCCCCAACAGCACCGGCTGGCAGGAGACCCTCGCCGAGACGGGGGCGCTCACCCCCGAGATCACGCGTCGCATCCTCGACGCGCACGGCGACCGCGGCCGCCGCGCCATCGAAGCCGCCAGCGAAGGCCGCGTCAAACAGTACACCGACTTCACGGTCGTCGTCGGCCACGGCGACGAGTACATCATCGAAGGCGGTGCCTGCAACTGCCAGGACGCCCGGTACAACCTCGGCCCCGACGAATCCTGTTGGCACGCCCTCGCCGCCGCCATCGCCGCCCGCGTCGGCGCCGTCGACCACCACGACATGTTCTACAGCGACGTCCGCGAGTTCGTCTGAGCCGCCGCGCTTGCGCTCGGCCGCCGGCAGTCGGGCCGCCAGAGACGGCGGCCGCGTCGCCGAGGCGCGTCGAGGACGCGGCGTCGGCTACTGGTCGGCGCAGTAGTCGACGAAGTTCCGGAGGATGCGCAGCCCGGTTGCCCCGGACTTCTCGGGGTGGAACTGCGTCCCGAAGACGTTGCCGGCGTCGTTGGCGACGACCGCGGGGAACCGCTCGCCGTAGTCGGTCTCCGCGACGACGTGACCGGGGTCGTCCGGCGCGGCGTAGTAGGAGTGCACGAAGTAGGCGTACTCGCCGTCGACGCCCCCCACGAGCGGGTGGTCGCGAGTGACAGCGAGCTCGTTCCAGCCCATATGCGGGACTTTCACCGTGCCGGTGAACCGGACGTTCCTGCCCGGAATGAGGTCCAGCCCCCTGGCGTCGCCTTGGCCCTCGTGGTCGGCCTCCTCGCTCGAAGACAACAGCATCTGCATCCCCAGACAGATGCCGAACAGGGGCCGCCCCTCGCCGGCCGCGTCGGTGAGTGCGTCCCGGAACGGCCCGGCGTTCTCCATGCCGTCGCCGAACGCGCCGACTCCCGGCAACACGATGCCGTCGGCGTCGTCCAACGCGCCCGGGTCCTCGACGATCGAAACGTCGGCGTTCGCGCGCTCCAACCCCCGCGTGACACTCCGCAGGTTCCCCAGGCCGTAGTCCACGACCACGATCGACGCCCCACGCTGCCCGGTGCCCGTCGTATCCATGGCCGCCCGTTCGCCACCGACGCCAAAGGCCTTTTTCGTCTCCACCGGTGCCCCGCCGCAACGCACGCGCAAACGCCCGCTGTGGTCCGTCTCCGCGAATAGAATGAAAAATCCTTTTTGATTCAATAATGGAACTGTAACCCGTACACCAATGGACCGACGCAACTTCCTCAAAACCGCGGGCGCAGCCGGAACCATCGGGATCAGCGGCCTCTCGGGCTGCCTGGGAGTCCTCGGTGGCGGCGGCGAAGACGCCGATGTCCGGTTCGTGCTGACGCCGGCCGAATCCGACGTGAACGTCAAAGAACAGTACGCCGGCGTCTTCGACTACCTCGAATCCGAGACCGGCGCGTCGATCGAACCCAAGGTGGCCGCCGACCACCAGGCCGTACTGCAGGCCCTGGAGAACGACCAGGCCGACATCGCCGACGCCTCGCCGACGCTCGCGGTCGTCGGCGACAACGCCGGCGTCACCGACGTCGTCGGCATCCGCGTTGCGTACGGCGCATCGCGGTACTTCTCGACGATCACCACCCAGCCCGACAGCCCCATCGACTCGCTGTCGGATCTCGCGGACGAAACGGTTGTCTTCGGCGCCCGCCTCTCCACGTCCGGCTCCCTGTTCCCGCTGAAGATGCTCGCCGATGCCGGCCTCGACGTCGGCGACGCTCCCGAGGGCGAGGTCACCGGCTTCACCGGGAAGTGGTCCAACGACCACAACACCGCCATCGAGCAGCTGCTCGAACGCGACGAGTACATGGCCGCCGGCACCGGCGCGTTCGTCTCCCTCCCACACGTCCCGCAGTCACAGCTCCCCGAGCAGGTCATGAACATCTCCTCGGACGCCGACACCGCCGGCACCGAGGACCCCGAGCTCCAGTTGCTGGCTGCCTCCGATCCGATCCCGCGCGCCCCGCTGCTCTCGCGGCGCAGCTGGGAGGGCAGCGTGCGCTCCGACGTGCAGACGGCGCTGCTCGACGCCACGGAGTCCGACCTCAAGGGCAGCAACGCCAGCGACGAACTCTGGTTCACCGGCGTCGCGGAGGCCACCATCGACGACTACGAGCCGGTCCGGAACGTCAAGAACACGCTCGGCCTCGAGTTTGGGAACTAGCCGGCCAGCAGCCGTGATTCCGAGTTGTTTTAGGCATCGAATCACTCCCTTCGACGCACCCACCGCCGGCAACGGCACCCAAGACAGATGAGCAACATAACGGTCACCAACCTGCACAAATCGTACGGCGACGTCGACGCCCTCGAGGACGTTTCCTTCGAGATCCTCGACGGCGAGTTCGTCGTCATCCTCGGCGAGTCCGGAGCGGGGAAGTCGACGCTCCTCCGGTGTCTCAACGGCCTCACAGAACCCACCACCGGCTCCGTGAAGATCGACGGTGAGCCGGTCAACGGCCCGCGCGACGACGTCGGGATGATCTTCCAACAGCACAACATCATCGAAGAAATGACGGCGTACACGAACGCCCTCTCGGGGTCGCTCAACCGCACCTCGCTGGTGCGCAGCCTCTTCCAGTGGAACGACCGCGAGGAGAAACTCGACGCGCTCCGCGCGCTCGACACCGTCGGCCTGCTCGACGACGCCGAACAGCGCGCCGGCCGCATGAGCGGCGGCCAGCAACAACGCGTCGGCATCTCGCGCGCGCTCGTGCAGGACCCGAACCTGCTGCTCGCCGACGAACCCGTTGCCAGCCTCGACCCGGCGAGCGCCGAATCAGTCATGGGGTACATCAAGGACGCCGCCGACCAGCACGACCTCACGACGCTCGCGAGCCTCCACCAGGTGAATCTGGCCCGCGAGTTCGGCCAGCGATTCATCGGCATGAAAGACGGCCGCGTCATCTTCGACGGCTACCGCGACGACCTCACGTTCGACGTCATCGACGACATCTACGGCAACATCCAGACCGACGCCATCCGCACCGGCGACGACGAGGACGACGCCAACGCTGACGTGGCCCCCACGACCAGCAGCGACGGCGGGACCGACGCCGCCGGCGGCCCCGACCAACAACCCGCATCCGACCCACATCTGTCATGAGCACGAAACCGAACGAGGGGCTGTTGGCCCGCTTTGGCTTCGGTGTCGACCCGGACGACAAATACGAAGCGCAACTCTACCGGATCAAGCGCAACCGAACGAAAAACCGCATCATCTGGGCGCTCGCCCTGATCGCCTTTCTCGTGCTGTTCGAGGTTGCGCTGGAACTGGTCAACTTCTCGCTGCTCGAAATCTCGGCGTACTGGTCGCAGTTCGTCGGGTCGCTTCGGGACTTCTTCCCGCTGACATCGCTGTTCGGCGTGGTGCCGTTCGTCGACGTGGGCCAGTATTACTCGTTTTTGGCGGCCCACGAAAACCCCTCGATTCCGCTTGCGGCGGTTGAGACGCTCGGCATCGCGTTCGCCGGCACGGTGCTCGGCGCGCCGCTGGCGCTGACGTTCGGCGTGCTCGGCAGCGAGCGCGTCACGCCGTTCCCGCTCAACTTCCTGTTCCGTGGCGTGATGAGCTCGATCCGGTCGATCCCCGCGCTCGTGTGGGCGCTCATCTTCATCCCGCTTGGCGGTCTCAGCCCGTTCACGGCGACGCTGGCCATCGGCACGGACACCATCGGGAACCTCGGGCGGCTGTTCACGGACGCCCTCGAAGAAGTCGAGGACGGCCCCATCGAGGGCGTCGAGTCGACCGGCGCGTCACGGCCCCAGGTCATCCTCTTCGGGATGCTCTCACAGATGGTGCGGCCGTTCATCGCGTGGTCGATGTACATCCTCGAAATCAACGTGCGGGTGGCGGTCACCATGGGCCTCATCAACGCCGGTGGGATCGGCGAGATCCTGATGTTGCAGCGCCAGACCCGCAGCTGGCACAACATGATGGCCACCATCATCGTCATCTTCGTGCTGGTGGTGTCAGTCGAAATGCTCAGCCAGCGCATCCGCTCCCGCATCCGGGGCAACGAGAGCACGAGCGTCCTCCGGCTGTTCGTGCGGACGATCAAGCAGTTCCCGTCGAAAACCCGGGAGGCGCTCACGTAACGGTCAGTAGTCGCCGAGCCGGGCCTGCCCGCCGTCCGCGCCCGCCATCGTCGCGGCCTGCTCGATTGTCTCCCGGAACGCCGGCCGCTGGCTCGCGTCGTAGAGGGTTGCAGCCGGATGCAGACACACCACCACATCCCGGGCGGTGCCGCCCAGCGACACCCGTTCGACGCTGCCCGCCTCGCCGGTGACGGCGACCGACCGTTCGAGCACGTGCTCGCTGGGGACTTTGCCGAGCGTCACGATCACCGCGGGGTCGACGCTGTCGACTTCGGCCACGAGATGTGACCGACAGTTCGCGAGCTCCTCGCTGTGCGGGTCGCGGTTGTCCGGCGGCCGACACCGGACGCAGTTCGTGATGCGGACGTCTTCACGGGCGAGCCCGGCGGCCGCGAGCTCGTCGTCCAGAACGTCGCCGCTGCGCCCGACGAACGGCACGCCGGTGTCGTCCTCGGTTGCGCCCGGCGCCTCCCCGATGAACAACACGTCGGCGTCGCTGGGGCCGTCGCCGTTCACGACCTGACTGCGTGACTCCACGAGCGCGTCACACCGCGTGCAACACGCCGTCACAGCCGCCCCGTCCATGGTGTCGTCCCGTTGGCTGGGCTCGTCCATGCCCTGACCTGACGGGCCCGCGCCGTGTTAAGCGTAGTCGTCGCCGGCCCGTGCCGCCAGCCGCGCAACCCGCAGGGGTTCGGGACGGCCGCCCACGGGCGTGAACGCGCGCACCACAGCAGCGGCCCGATCGCAGCCGACGCTGCGCACGAACACGCGGTGGTCGTTCACCGTGACCGGCGTGCGCTCCGGCAGCGACTCGTAGATCGCCAGCCGGGCGTCGCGCTCGCGCCCCGTGAACTCGCGGTTGATCGGCTCGTCCAGCCCGGGGCTCTCCTCGAAGGACACCGCGAGCACCGGACGGTCGACGCGCTCGTGGACGGCCCGCACGTCGATGACGTTGAACCACGCGGGCGCGATCCCCGCGAGCAGCACGTACTGGACGTCCTCGCGGTTGAGGCGCTCGTAACACCGACTCACGGCGGCGGTGCTGTCCAGCCCGCCGACCGTGCACGCCGAAAACGAGACGCCGTCGACGACCCGAGCGGCGCGCACCACCGCCCCTCCGACCGTCGCGTGACCGCCGTCACCGCGGTTCGAGACCGCAACCCCGAGCGCGCGCGTGCCGCGCTTCACGAGGACTGGTCTTTGATCTCCTGCAATCGATCCAGCAGCTCGTCGTTCGACGCGCCGATCTCGTAATCTACGCCGCCGTCGTGCTCGTGTTCGGCCGTGTCCATTTCGTCCGCGGCAGCGACGTCCTCGGAGTCGATGGACTGGGTGTCTTGCTCGGACTCGTCGTAGCTCCCGAAGCCCATAAGCGAGTGAGTGTAGGCGACTGCGCCACTAAAATTTCTCGCCGGGTTTAGGTGCGAACCACCCGTGTGGGCGTGTATGTCCGTCCGAGTCGTCACCAGCGGTGCGGCGTCGTTCACCTGCAACGCCTTCCTGGTCGTCGGGGACACCACCACGCTCGTCGACGCGGGCGCGTACGACGGCGTCGCCGACGAGATCCGCGCGCACGTCGACGCCCTCGATCAGGTCGTGGTCACCCACCAGCACACGGATCACGTCCAGCAGCTGGACGCCGTCGTCGACGCCTTCGACGGCCCCGACGTGTACGCCTACGCCGACCACCCGCTGCGCACCCACGCTCTCGCCGACGGCGACACCGTCCAGGTCGGCGACCAGGCCGCCGACGTGGTGTTCACGCCCGGCCACGCCCCCGACCACGTCTCGCTGGTCACCGAGACGGCGCTGTTCGCCGGGGACGTCGTGGTTCACGACGACGGCGCTTTCGACGACGGCAGCTTCGGCCGCACCGACATGCCGGGGCAGTCGCGGGAGCGCCTCATCGGCAGCCTCCGGGAGTTGCTGGCCCGCATGCCCGACTCGGTCTCGGAGCTCTACGCCGGCCACGGCGGCGTCTTCGAGGGCGACGTCCGGGCGGTCGCCGAGCGCGCGCTCGACCGCGCCCAGCGCCGCAACCCGAAGTACCCGGACGACCAGTAGCGTGCGGGCTTGCCACACCACGACAACGCTTATTTTCGCGGCGTCGAACCGTCGGGTATGCCCGGCCGTCCGTTCATCTCCGGCGAGCGCGTCGACCTCTGCCCGGTCAGCGAGGACGACGTCGATTTCCTCCACGACACGATCAACGACCCCGCCGTCTGGCCCCCGGTGGGCGCTCGCACGCCCGTCACCGAGCGCGAGGAACGCGAGTGGTACGAGGAGCAGGCCAGCGCGGACAACGGCACGGTCAACTTCGTCGTCGCCGTCGACGGCGCTCCGATCGGCAGTCTCGGCGTGCACGGCGTCGACGACACGAACGGGAGCGCCGAGCTCGGCGTCTTCCTCGCCGAGGACCACTGGGGCGAGGGGTACGGCACCGAGGCGGGTCGGCTCGCCACCACGTACGCCTTCGATCAGCACCGACGCCACCGCGTTTTCGCCCGCGTCTTCGAGGACAACCAGGCCTCGATGCGCGTCTGGGAGCGCCTCGGGTTCGAACGCGAAGGCACCCACCGCGACGCGATGTTCCTGCACGGCGAGTACCTGGACGTGCACTGCTACGGCGTCCTCGAATCCGAGTGGCGCGACCAGTGACGCCACCCGAGCTCGTGCCCGCCGTCGTCGCCGTCGTCACCGACGACGAGGGACGCGTGTGTCTCGTCCAGGACACGAAACGCGACCGGTGGCTGCTCCCCATGGGACGCGTCGAACCCGGTGAGTCGGTCACGGACGCCGTCCGCCGGGAGGTCCGCGAGGAAGCGGGGCTGGTCGTTGCCCCTGACGTTGAACTCACCGGCGTCTACACCGACCCGGCCACGCAACTGTTCGACACCCCGGACGGCCCCATGCAGTATCTCGCGCACGTCTTCCGCTGTGCGTGGGTCGACGGCGACCCCGAACCGGACGGCGACGAGACGACTGCCGTCGACTTCTTCGAGCCCGGCGAGTACCCCACCGACCTCCACCCCAGCGACGACTGGATCGCACACGCCCGCCACGGCGACGGCGTCGAAGTCACCTGACCCACTGCCGTCAGCGACACAGCCGCCGCTGTCGGCCGTGAGCGTGCTGCAGAAGACCGCCGGTCAGTTACGCGGAGCGACGCTCGGAGGCCTTCGTGCGGAGGTTCTTGTACCCGCACTTCCGGCAGCTCTCGGCGTCCGTCGGGTTCCGTGCGTTACACCGCATGCAGACCTGCTTGTTCAGCAGTCGGTCCTCAATGGTCTCGCTCATGCACCCGGGTTCGGCGCCACCGCGTTTAAGCGGTTCGGAACGCCGGTCAGTCTTCGCCGGCGTCGAGGTACGCCTGCTGGACGGCCACCACCTCACTGGAGTCCTCGCAGTCGGCGTACCGCCGGAGCGGTTCCTCGTTCAATTCGAGGAACGTATGCCCCCACGTGAACTTCGACAGCAGTTCCTCGGCGCGCTCCCAGCGCCCCAGAATGGCGAGCGCGCCGGCGAACGCCTCCACGGTGTTCAACTGGAACGGCTGCCCGTAGTTGACCGGGTTCGCAGCCACCAGGAACGGCAGCGCGCGGTGCTCGCCGTCGATCTCGAACATCGCACGGCCAGCCGTCTCCCACGAGCAGTCCAGTGCGACTAGCATGTCTGTGTCGTCGGCCGGCGACAGCGCCCGCTCGGCGTGCGGGTTCAACACCACGCCGGCCGGCGTCTCGCGGCCGGTCCGATGCAGCGCCGCCAGATCGAAGCGCGCGAGCTTCCGCGCCGTACACTTCTCGGGGTCGTCGTCGCCCTCGTACCGGACGTGTAACTCCACGGTGTCATCATGCCGTTCGGCGGTCGCCGGCAAAAGCCACTCGCCCTGTGGTTTCTTCACCGCGCGCGCCAACCACCACGCCATGGACGCCACCGACCCCGTCCAGACGTACTACGACGCCATCGACGACGGCGACTACGACGCACTGCGTGGCGTGCTCGCCGACGACTTCACCCAGGAGCGCCCGGACATGACACACGACTCCCCGGACGCGTTCGTCTCGTTCATGCGCGACGACCGCCCCCGGGTGGACACCCGCCACGTCCTCGACGGCGTCTACGCCGGCCCAGCCCGCGGTGTCGCCGCCCGCGGCCGCCTCGTCGCGCCCGAGGGACCGATGTTCGCGTTCGTCGATGTCTTCGAGCTGACCGCCGCCGGGCGCGTCAGTCGCCTCCGATCGTACGTCGACTGACTGCTGCCCGCGGGCGCTCGCGGCTCACTGCGTTCACGCCTCGCGGTCGCCGTCGCCCAGCGCGGACTCGCCGACCTTCCGGGAGCCCTCGATGCGCGTCTGGCCGTTCATGTACGGCTGCAGCGCCTCCGGTACCGTTACGGTGCCGTCGTCGTTCTGGTAGTACTCCAGGATCGCCACCAGCACGCGGGGCACCGCCACCCCCGATCCGTTCAGGGTGTGCAGGTGTTCGGCGGACTCGTGGCGCTCGGGCCGGTACTGGATGTCGGCCCGCCGCGCCTGGAAGTCCTTGAAGTTCGACACCGACGACACCTCCAGCCACCGGCCCCCCATTTCGGGGCCGTCGTCCATGTCGTCGCCGGGCGCCCACACCTCGATGTCGTACTTTTTGGCCTGCGTGAACCCCATATCACCGGTGCACATCTCCAGGACGCGGTACGGCAGATCGAGCCGCCGCAACACCGCCTCCGCCTCGTCCAGCAGGCCGTGGAACCGCTCGGCGGAGTCCTCCGGGCGCACGAAGTTCACGAGCTCGACCTTGTTGAACTGGTGGACGCGCACGATCCCCCGGGTCTCCGTGCCGTGCTCGCCGGCCTCCCGGCGGAAGTTCGGCGAGTACGCCTGGTGTTTCACCGGGAGGTCGTCGTCCAGCAGGATCTCGTCCCGGTACATGTTCGTCACCGGGACCTCCGCGGTCGGCAGCAGCCAGAGGTCGTCGTCGTCGTAGTCCGCGTCGTTCTCGCCGCCGATGCGGTAGGCGTCCTCGACGAACTTCGGGAACTGCCCGGTGCCCTCCATCGACCGCGCCGACACCGGCATCGGTGGGAACACGTCCTCGTAACCCTGTTCGCGGTGCACGTCGAGCATGAACTGCACGAGGGCGTGCTCCAGGCGCGCGCCCGCCCCCTTCGAGAAGTAGAACCCGCCGCCGGAGACCTTCGCGCCGCGCTCGAAATCCAGGATGTCCAACTCCTCGCCGAGGTCGTAGTGTGGCACCACCGACTCGGGCAGATCGCGGCGGTCGTCGAACCCCTCACGGCGGCGCTCGACGTTCTCGGCCTCGCTGTCGCCGACCGGCGCGTCCTCGTCGGGCACCATCGGCAGCGTCAACAGCAGGCGTTCGAGCTCCGCCTCCAGGTCGTCGGCGCGCGCCTCGACGTCCGCCAACTCGTCTTTGAGCGCCTGCGAGCGCTCGATTGCCTCCTGGGCGGCGTCCTCGTCGCCGGCCTGCTTGAGCTCGCCGATCTTCGAGGACACCTCGTTGCGGTCGTGGCGGAGCTCGTCGCCCCGCGCTTTCAGTTCGCGCCACTCCTCGTCAACCTCCAGGATCCGGTCGAGGTCCGCGTCCACGCCCTTCGCATCGAGGGCGTCCCGCACTTTCTCGGGGTGCTCGCGGACGAATTGTCGGGACAGCATTTGCGTTCGGGTTCGCCGGGCCGCGGCAAGAACGTATCGCATCCCTGTGATGCAGTCACGCCGGGCGGTGTCGCTGCCACGCCAACGCTTTTCCCGGCTGCCGTTCCCCGTTCGTGTATGAGCGCAGGCGACGTCTTCGACGTGTCCGGCTGTCCCGGCATCTCGTTCGTCGACACTGGCATGTACGACACCGCCGAGTACGGTTCGGTCTACGTCATCGACGCCGACCGGCCCGCCGTCGTCGACACCGGCACCGGCACGAACTACGAGCGCATCCTCGACGCCCTCGAAGAACACGGCATCCAGCCCGCAGACCTCCGCGCCGTCCTGCTGACCCACGTCCACCTCGACCACGCGGGCGGCGCTGGCCTGCTCGCCGAGGCGTGCCCGAACGCCGACGTGTACGTCCACGAGCTCGGCGCGCGCCACGTCGTCGACCCCGAGCGGCTCGTCGAGGGCACCAAACAGGCGGTCGGCGACCAGTGGCAGTATTACGTCGAGCCGACGCCCGTCCCCGAAGACCGGGTCGTGGAGCTCACCGACGGCGACACCGTCGACCTCGGGAGCCGCACGCTCACCGCACACCACGCCCCCGGACACACACCCCACCAGGTGGTGTTCGAGGATCACTCCTGTGATGCGGTGTTCACCGCCGACGCCGCCGGCATCTGGGTCCGCGCCCAGGACCGCGTGCGCGAGACCAGCCCGCCGACGGATTTCGACCTCGAACAGTGCATCGACGACGTCGAGATGATCCGCCGCCTGGACCCCGAGACGCTGCTGTACGCGCATTTCGGCCCAGGGCCTGCGGAGACCGACGCCGTCCTCAAAGAGTACGAGCACGTGCTCCGAGACTGGGTTGCGGCGGTCAAACGCGAGGTCATCGAGCGCCACAGCGAGGCGGCCGCCATCGACCACTTCGCCGCCACGACGACCGTCGAGGACGTCTGGGGCGAGCACAAGGCCCGCGCGGAAACCAAAATGAACGTTCGTGGCGTTCTCCGGTATCTTAACACCCGGGCCTGAGAGTAGCCGACATGGACCCCCGCGACGCCGAACGCGAGTACGACGACCACGTCATCGCACGCCAGACACTTTCACGCACGTTCGAGGACGCCGCCGAACGCCACGCCGACAGCCCCGCCCAGGCGTACAAGGGCGGCGTCTACGACCGCAGCCTGGCCCCCGAGGTGGTCGACCCCGCGCCCGACGGCGGCGTCGAAACGCTCAGCTACGACGCCCTCCGCGACATCGTTCGCACGCTCGCCGCCGGCTTCCGGGACCTCGGCGTCACGGCCGGCGACCGCGTCGGCGTCTTCGCGCACACCCGCATGGAGTGGGCGCAATGCGACCTCGCCGTGCTCGCCGCCGGCGGCGCGGTTACCACCGTCTACGCCAGCTCCAGCCCGGCGCAGATCGCCCACCTCCTCGGCGACAGCGGCGCCGTCGGCGTCGTCGTCGAGAACGACACCCTCCGCCAGCGCGTCCGCGAGGTCGAATCCGACCTCGACGACCTCGAGTTCGTCGCCACGATGGACACCCCCAGCGACGACACGCGCCCGCTGTCAGCGGTCTACGACCGCGGCTGCGACGCCTTCGACCCGGACGCCTACCAGGGCTGGATCGACGACCGCGATCCCGACGACCTGGCGAGCCTCATCTACACCTCCGGCACCACGGGAACGCCCAAGGGCGTCGCCCTCACACACCGGAACTTCCACGCGAACCTCAACCAGTCCCGGCGGCGATTCGGGCCCCGACCCGACCGCGGCGACGCCCCCGCGGTCACCAGCGACAGCCGCCACCTCTCGTTTCTCCCGCTCGCACACGTGCTTGAGCGGCTCTCGGGGCATTTCCTGCCGCTGGCGTCGGGCGCGCAGGTCTGCTACGCCGAATCCCCGGACACGCTCCGGGAGGATTTCGGCCTCTTCGAACCCACCAGCGCCACCAGCGTCCCCCGCGTCTACGAGAAGCTCTACGACACCATCCGCGAGCAGGCCGCCGACTCCCCGGTCTCCGAGCGCGTCTTCGAGTGGGCGACCCGCGTCGGCCGCGCCGCCCACACCACCGACGACCCCGGGATCGGGCTGCGCGCCGCACACGCCCTCGCGGACACGCTCGTGTTCTCGGACATCCGGGACGCCCTCGGGGGGGAGATCGAGTTTTTCATCTCCGGCGGTGGCTCGCTGTCCCCGGAGCTGTGTGCGCTGTTCCACGGCATGGGGCTGCCCATCCTCGAAGGCTACGGCCTCACCGAGACCAGCCCGGTGCTCGCGGTCAACCCCTACGAGGACCCCATCGTCGGCACCATCGGCCCGCCGGTCACGGACACCGAGCTGACCGTCGACGAGACCATCGCCAGCCCCGAGCAACGCCAGCGCTGTGACGGCGCCGCCGGCGAGCTGCTCGCGCGCGGCCCACAAGTGTTCGACGGCTACTGGGGGCTGCCCGATGCCACCGACGCCGCGTTCGTCACCCGCGAGGGCAAAGAGTGGTTCCGCACCGGCGACGTGGTCGAACTCCGCCCCGACGGCTACGTGCGGTTCCTCGAACGCGCCAAGCAACTGCTGACCCTCTCGACGGGCAAGAACGTCGCCCCCGGCCCCATCGAGGACGCGTTCGCCGCCAGCCCGCTGGTCGCACAGGCCATGGTCGTCGGGGACGGCCAGAAGTTCGTCTCCGCGATCCTGGTTCCGAACTTCGACGCGGTCTCCGAGTGGGCCGCCAGCCAGGAGATCGCGCTCCCCGACGACCGCGACGCGATCTGCCGCGACGAGCGCGTCCGCGCGCGCATCCAGTCGGCGGTCGACGACGTCAACACCGGCTTCGAGCCCTACGAGCGGATCAAGCAGTTCCGCCTCGTGGCGACCGAGTTCACGGAAGCGAACGACCTCCTCACACCCACGATGAAGAAGAAACGCCACCACATCCGTGACCGGTTCGCGGACGCGGTCGGCGACGTCTACGACGACTCCGAATTCAGCACCTAACACACCGCCGACGCTGTCGTTTCGGCCGATACCCATGGTGATTTATGCTCGCGCGACAACGAGCAAGACGTGATACGACTGGAGGCTGCGCAATGAGCTCCGGAATCATCCCCGTCGTTGCGACAATCATCGCACTCGGCGTTCTCTCCCAGGTCGTCGCCGACAAGCTCCAAGTCCCCAGCGTTCTGTTCCTCATCCTGGCCGGCATCGTCGTCGGCCCCGAAGTCCTCGGCGTCGTGACGCTGTCGTCGTTCGGCGGCATCGACACGCTGGCCGGGATCGTCGGGCTCTCGGTGGCCGTCATCGTCTTCGAGGGGGC
Organism: Halobacterium sp. MBLA0001; assembly: GCF_049705385.1. Classification (NCBI taxonomy): domain Archaea; kingdom Methanobacteriati; phylum Methanobacteriota; class Halobacteria; order Halobacteriales; family Halobacteriaceae; genus Halobacterium; species Halobacterium sp. MBLA0001. Next base: position 208,191 of record NZ_JBNAMQ010000007.1, on the reverse strand, counting down.
GTTCCACCTCAAACTGGAGAAGCTCCGCGAAGCCCCCGGCGCGTGGCTCCGGCTGGTGACCGTCGGCGCAGCCATCGCGCTGTTCGGCACGGCCATCGTCGTGCGCGTTCTGCTCGGGACCGGCTGGGATGTCGCGTTCCTCATCGGCAGCCTGCTCGTCGCCACCGGCCCCACGGTCATCACGCCCATCCTGAGCGTGGTGCCGGTCCGCGACCGCGTCGGCGCCGCCCTCGAAACCGAGGGCGTGGTCAACGACGTGACCGCCGCCATCCTCGCCATCGTCGTGTTTCGCGTCGTCGAGAACCCCCAGCGCTCCGTCGACGTGGTGCTCCAGGACTTCGTGACGCGACTCGGCACCGGCGTCCTCGTCGGGCTGGTCGTCGCCGCCGTTGTCTGGTATATCCTCCGCCGGATCGATCTCTCGAAGGGCAACGCGCCACAGAACGCGCGCCTGGTCGTGCTCGCCGGCGCGCTCGTCGCGTACGGGGCCGCGGACACCCTCTACAGCGAAGCCGGGATCGCCGCCGTCGCCACCGCGGGCGTCCTCCTGGGGAACGCCGACCTCCCCTACGAGAAGGAGATCGAGGCGTTCAAAGGCGACGTCACGCTCGTCGTGTTGTCGTTCGTCTTCATCGGGCTGGCGGCGCTGCTGTCCTTCCAGACGCTGCTCGATCTCGGCGTCGCGGGGCTTGCGGTCGCGGTCCTGGTGGCGCTTGTCATCCGCCCGCTTGCGGTGTTCGCGTCCACCGCCCGCTCGCGGTACACGTCCGCCGAGCGCGTGTTCATGAGCGCCGTCGGGCCGCGCGGCATCATCCCCGCGTCGGTCGCGACCCTGTTCGCCGTCGAACTCCAGGGCTACGGCATGCCCCAGGCCGCAAACGTCCTCGTCGGCACGGTGTTTCTCACGATCCTGCTGACGGTCGTCTTCGAGGGCGGTTTCGCCAGACACATCGCCCAGGCGCTCGACGTGATTCCCATGCGAGTCATCATCGTCGGCGGCGGCACCGTGGGTCGCGCGCTCGCCGAACGCCTCGAAGACCGCGGGGAGAACGTGGTGCTGGTCGAAGACGACCCCGAAGCCGTCGAGCGCGCCCGCAACCAGGGGTACACCGTTCACAGCGGCGACGGCTCCGACACCGACGAACTCCGGGCGGCCGGCGCCGAGAACGCCAAGATCCTGACCGCGGCCACCGGTGACGACGACGTCAACCTCCTGGTCGCACAGCTCGCGGACTCCAAGTTCGACATCGACACCATCATCGCCCGCGCGAACAACCCGGACAACATCGACGCCTTCGAAGACCTCGGCGTGAGCACGGTCTCGTCGTCGCTGGCGACCGCCTGGGGCATCGACAACATCATCGAGCGCCCCGCGCTCTCGAACTGGATGACCGAAATCGGCCGCAGCGGCGACGTCCAAGAGGTCGAAGTCACCTCCGAGGAGCTCGTCGGGCTGACGATCGCCGACCTCGACGACGACCTCCCCGGGGGCGTCATCATCGCGCTCGCCGGCCGCGACGGCGACAACCAGGTTCCCAACCCCGAGTTCACCATCCAGCACGGCGACCACCTCACGTTCCTCGGCCGCAAGGAGGCGGTCCGTGACGCCCTCAACTGGTGTCACCCCGACGACGGGTAGTCGCGCCCGCTCACTCCTGGACGTGCCAGGTGAACAGGCTCTCGAAGACGTAGTTCACGAGCATCGCCACCGCGATCGCGCCGCCTTTCACGGCGATCAGCCAGCAGTCAACCCCGAAGACGGTGGCGTCGACGGTGACCCCGTAGAACACACCGACGAACAGCGCGTACTGCAGCGTCGACCCGCCCGCCCGCACGACGTGTGACCGCACCAGCCGCCGCCCCACGGAGCCGCTGCCCGCGTCCGCGAACGTCCACCGGTCGTTCACCGCGAACATCACGAGGATCGCCGCTTCGATGCTGGCGACGTTCGCGGCGGCCGCCCACACGCCCGCAGCTTCGGTCAACACCAGCAGCGTCGTCACGTCGACGACCGCGCCGACGGCACCCACGGAGACGAACTTCCCGAACCGGGCGCGCGACGCCAGCGCGCTGATCCGTGCCGGCACCGCCGCCCGGATGCGGTCGCGGCGCTCACTCATGGCTGCCCGGTCGGTCGATCAGCGCACGATCATCGCTGCCACGCGCCGCCAGCGCCGCGTGCAGGCGGCTGTCGCCGAGGCGCTTGGCGCGGTGGCGCGCCCGCACCAGCGCCCCGAGCAGCCCCACCGGCGCGCGCACCGTCGACACCGTCGATCCGGGCTGGTCCTCCCACGTGATGGGGACCTCCGCAACCCGACAGCCCAGCGCCCCCCCGACCGCGACCAGTTCCACGTCCCAGGCGAACCCCGCCTCGTAGAGGTGCTCGCGGACGCGCTCCCAGGCCGCGGCGGTGAGCGCTTTGGCCCCACACTGGTAGTCGTGGAGGTCCACCGCCAGCAGGGTGCCCGCGAGCCACGCGAACCCGTCGCCGAGCAGTCGCCGGACGACCGTCTGGTGGCTCTCGACGGTGGCGTCCGGATGCCGCCGCGACCCCACTGCGAGGTCCGCGTCCCCGTCGGTCACTCGGGCGACGACCTCGGCCAGCGAGCCCGCGGGCGTCGCGCCGTCGGCGTCCGCGAACGCCACCACGTCGGTGTCGAGCGCTTCGAACCCCGCGGTGATGGCCGCGCCCTTCCCGCGGCGGCCGGCGCTCTCGGCGACCGTCACCCCGGCGTCCCGAATGCGGTCGGCGACCCCGGGGCCGGCGGCGTCCAGTTCAACGCGGAGTGCGGCGGGGTCGAACGTCTCTCGGAGGGCGTCGAGGTACGCCGTGAGGCGGTCGATGTCGGGATCGTAGGCCGGGACGACGATGCCGACGGAGGTCATTACCCGGACGAACACGGGACGGTGGTATCAGTTTCGTGGTTTCGGTCCACCACGCCACCGCACCGGGTGGTTATCGCTCGAAGGAGATCGCTGCGCCCTGGCCGAAGCCGACACACAGCGTCGCCAGCGCCTTCCCGGCGTCGCGCTTGTTCATCTCGTGAATCAGGGTGACCGGGAGGCGCGCGCCGCTGGCACCGAGCGGGTGGCCAACGGCGATCGCGCCGCCGTTGACGTTGAACCGGTCGTTGTCGATGCCGAGTTCGTCCCGCGAGTAGAGCGTCTGGGAGGCGAACGCCTCGTTCAACTCCACGAGGTCGAACTCGTCGATGTCCTCGCCGGTGCGGTCGAGCAGGCCGCGGGTTGCCGGCACCGGCCCGATCCCCATCACTTCGGGGTTGACGCCCGCGACGTTGTGGTCGCCGACGCGCGCCAGCACGTCGAGGCCGTGGTCGCGCGCGAACGCCTCGCTCGTCACGAGCGTCGCCGCCGCCCCGTCGGAGATCTGGCTGGCGTTCCCGGGCGTCACCGACCCGTCGCTTTTGAACACCGTGGGGAGCTCCCCGAGCGCCTCCAGCGTGGTGTCCGGGCGGATGCCCTCGTCCTCCTCGACGAGGCCGCTGTCCGTCTGTACGGGCACGATCTCGTCGTCGAAGCGCCCGGCGTCGGTCGCCTCGGCTGCCCGCCGCTGGCTCTGGAGGGCGTACTCGTCCTGCTCGGCGCGTGTGATGCCGTGGCGCTCGGCGACCTCCTCGGCGGTCATCCCCATCTCGAGTTCGGGGACGTTGTACTGCTCGCTCAGCCCCGGATGCAGGTGGGCGTACGAGTCGCCGTCCATCGGCACCCGGCTCATGTTCTCGACGCCGCCCGCGATGATGGCGTCCCGCTGGCCCGCCCGCACCGCGTCCGCGGCCCGCATGATGGCCTCCATGGAGGACGCACACCAGCGGTTGATCGACGCCGCCGGCACGTTCTCACCGAGCTCGGAGAGCAACGCGATGACGCGCGCGACGTTGTTGTCCTGCTCGGTGCGCTGCTGGGCGACCCCCCACTGGAGGTCGTCGATGTGGTCGCCGGTCAACCCCGTCTCGGCGAGGATGTGGTCGATGACCGTCACCGAGAGGTCCTCGCTGCGCGTGTCGGCGTACACGCCGCCGTCCTTTCCCTGTGGGGTGCGGTAGGCCGCAGCGATGACCGGAGTGGTGGTGGCTGCCATACCAAACGCGAGCGCGCCCCGCTCCTTAAAGCTCCCACAACGGCCGACATCCAGCCAGCGGTTTACTGGCCGCGATCCCGCAGCCCGCATCCAGAAAGCGTTTACTCCCGTCCCCGCAACCGCGTGTACATGCGTCGCTCCCGCGACGACTCGTCCCCCCGCGTCGCGGCCGCCGTCGTGGCCGTCACAGCCGCCGCTCTCCTCGCCCGCCTGTGGGCGCTGGGCTGGCGGGTCGCCCACCAGGACGAAGCCCGGGTCGCCGACTGGACCCTGCAGTACATGGACCTCGGGGCGTGGCAGTACCGCCCCATCATCCACGGGCCGTTCCTCCCACACGTCAACGGCGTGGTCTTCGACGTGTTCGGCGCGACCGACTTCACCATGCGACTGGTGGTCGCGGTCGTCGGCGGCCTCCTCCCGCTGACGGCGTGGCTCTACCGGACCCGCCTCTCGGACGTCGAAGTCGGCGCGCTGGCGGTGTTGCTCGCGGCCAACCCGGTGGTGCTGTACTACTCGCGGTTCATGCGCAACGACCTCCTGCTCGCGGGGTTCATGTTCACCGCCGTCGGGCTGTTCGTTCGGTTCCTGGACACTCATCGTGCGCGATACCTCTATGCCAGCGCCATCCCGTTCGCGCTGGCGTTCACCACCAAGGAGAACAGCCTGCTGTATCCGCTCTGTTGGCTCGGCGCGCTCGCGCTCGTGACCGACGACCGCATGGCCGTCGCGGGCGCGACCGACACCAGCCGGCTCGCCGTCGCCCGTCGCGCCGCCGCCCGCATCCGCCACCGCGCCTGGCGCGCGAAGGCCGCACTCGCCGGCAGCGCGCTGACCGCCGCCGTCATCGTCGTCTCGTTTTACGCGCCCAAGCCCGACCTCTACCGCCTCTTCGAGCAGCCCGGCCGCGCGCCCGCCGTCCTCGAAGCCGCGACGATCGGCACCTACCACGAGTTCGCCGCCCTCTGGGCGTCCACGAGCACGGTCGCCCACTCCTACGTCGCGTTCCTCAGCCACGACCTGAGCGTGCTGGTCGCCTGCGGGACCGTCGTCTCCGTCGCCGCAGTCGTCGGCTACCTCGCGAACCGTTACGCAACCGAGACGCCACGCCCGCTGGTGTCGTTCGCGTTCTACTGGGGCGTGTTCTCGGTGCTCGGATACCCCGCGGTCGTGGACATCGCCGCCGCCTGGACGGCGGTCAACGCCCTCGTCCCGCTCGCCATCCCGGCGGCCGTCGGCGTCGGTGCCGTCGTCAGATACGGCCGCCGCGGCGCCGCGGCCGGCGACACCGCCGCCGTCCGGCTCGCGGTCACCGTGCTCGTCGTTTCGGCCGCCGGTATGGGTGCCGTCGCCGCCGAAACCACCTACGCACACCCACAGTCCCCCAGCAACCCGCTCGTGCAGTACGCCCAGCCCGGCGGCACCATGCAGCCCACCATCGACGACATCCAGCGGGCCGCCACCGCCACGAGCGGCCTCGACGTGCTGTACTACGGTGACAGCAACGACACCGCCGACGACGGCCTCGAATTCAGCGACGCCGGCGACGGCACGTTCAACCTCACCACCGGCCCGCCGTCGGGGTGGCACGACCGCCTGCCGTTCCCCTGGTATCTCTCACAGGTGGGCGCGAACGCAACCACCGTCCAGACCGCCGCCGAGGTCCCCGACACGCTGCCGCCGGTCGTCATCTCGGTGGTCAGCGAAGAAGACGACTTCGCGGCGCTGCTCGCGGCCGCGGACAACAGCCACTACGAGCGCCACACCTACCCCCGGTATCTCACGGACGGCCACAACACGCTCGTGATATACGTCGACACGACCGCGGTCCCGGCCGCCCAGCAGTGACCGCGCGGCCCCCACATCTCGGCCCGACTGCGACGCGCTTAAACGGGATGCGACGGTAGTTCTTGGGTAGTGACCGAGGCTCTCGATGTCGTGGAGTTCCTGCTGACGGCCCGCGTCTACGACCGCCACCAGGACTTAGACGAGAACGACCTGCCACCGGCGCACCGGATCGCGCTCTGGGGGGACGACGGCGTCCCCCGACCGCCACAAACCACCGAGGACGCAACCCGCGACGCCACCGGCATCGCCGACCCCTGGGAGGCGGTGTCCGAGCTCATGTTCACCGACCGGGACGCGTTCGCCGGCAGCATCACGCTGGTCGACGACGACATGGCGATCGACTGGTTCGTCGACCGCGCGGCCGCCGACCGCATCAGCGCCAACCCCGTGTTGGCGTTCGTGTTCGGCGACGAGTTCGGCGTCGACTACGAGACCGCCCGCGACGCCAACCGGCCGGTTCAGGCCGACCCGCAGTGGATCGACGGGCTGCTCGAGGAGTATTTCGACGAGGACGACGAGGAGATGCTCGACCTCGTGGACGTGCGGTCGCCGGCGGAACTCACGGTGTCCCTCGACGACATCGTGCTCACCGACGACCAGGAAGCGGAGATGTCGAAGGTCGCGAAGGCCATCGAGCACCGCGACTACCTGGCGACGATCGGCCTCAACGAGGTCGGAAAGCTGCTGTTCGTGGGGCCGCCCGGCACCGGGAAAACCTCGACCGCCCGCGGGCTCGCCCACCAACTCGACCTGCCGTTCGTCGAGGTCAAACTCTCGATGATCACCAGCCAGTATCTCGGCGAAACCGCGAAAAACGTCGAGAAAGTCTTCGAGGTGGCCAAACGGCTGTCGCCGTGCATCCTCTTCATGGACGAGTTCGACTTCGTCGCCACCACGCGGACCGGCGACGAGCACAACGCCATCAAGCGCGCGGTCAACACGCTGCTGAAGTCCATCGACGAGATCAGCCTCGTCACCGATGACGTGTTGCTCATCGGCGCGACCAACCACCCCGACGAGCTCGACGCGGCGGCGTGGCGGCGCTTCGACGAGATCCTCTCGTTCCCGCGGCCCGACGAGGGGATGCGCGCGGACATCATCTCGCTGGTCACCAGCGAGGTGGACATCGCCGACTTCGACCCCGCCGCGCTCGCCGCCGAAACCAGTGGCCTCACCGGCAGCGACCTCCGGCTGGTGCTCCGGGAAGCCGTCCTCGACGCGCTCGTCGAGGACCGCACGGAACTCACACAGGACGACCTCATGGCCGCCATCTCTGAGTTCGAGGACCGCGACCACCTCCGCAACCTCGACACCCTCGAAGACGCCCTCGACGACACCCACAGCGACCACACCCACGACGACCATCCAGCTCCCAATCCGGAATGAAGGTGACGCTGCTGGGGACCGGTGACACCACGGGCACGCCGACGCCGGGCTGTGACTGCGCGACCTGTCAGGCCGCCCGCGAGCGCGGCGTCGAACGCACCCGGTTTTCGGTTCACGTCGCCGACGAGGCGTCCGGGGACGCGTTGCTGATCGATTTCAGCCCGGACTTCCGCGCCCAGTTCCTCCGCACGGACGCCCCGTCGCTGCCCGACGCGGGCGTCGTCACGCACGTGCACTTCGACCACCTCGACGGCCTCGGGAACGCCTACCGGCTGTTCGACGACCTCCCAGTGTACGCCGCCACCGACACCGACCCCACCACCGGCGAGTCGGTCGCCGAGACGGTCGCCGGGAAGTACGACTACCTCGACAGCATCGCCCTCCGTGGCGTCGCCCCACGCCGCTCGTTTGCGGCCGCCGGCTTCGACGTCACGCTGGTTCCGGTCGACCACCCGCCCCTGCTCTGCTACGGGGTCGTCGTCGAGCGCGCCGGCGCGAAACTCGCGGTCTCCGGGGACACCACGTACGCGATCCCCGAGGCGTCCCGGGACGCGATGCGCGACCCCGACCTGCTGGTGGCCGACGGCATCGTGCCGGCACACCTCACCCACCACCACCCGAAAGGCGGCCGCCATCCCGACGCCGACGGCGTCCCACGGACGTTCGGCACGAAACACATGACCAGAGAGGGCGCGCTCGCGCTCGGCGACGACCTCGACGCCGACCGGACGCGGGTCGTCCACGCCGCCCACTACTACCCCGTCGAGGAAGCGTTCGCCGACGAGATCGCGGTCGACGGCGAGACGATCCGCCTCTGACCGGCTCAGAACTGGTCGAGGCCGGCCTGCCGGTGGCGGCCACCGGCGTCGCGCTCCCAGCGCGTTCGGCGCTCACGCTCGGCGTCGAGGGCGACCGCCGGCGGATCCGCGTCGGCGAACCCCGGACAGTCGGTGCCACACTCGCGTGCCGGGTCGACCACCCGACCGAAGTGCTCGCAGTACGGCAGTGTGACACCGCCGTCGCCGGTCGACGCACGGGCGCAGGCCGGCAGGTCGAACGTCCGCCACCCCTTGCCGTGCGCGCGCTCGGCGATCTGTCGCCGCTGGCGCGCCTTCGCCGCGCCACTCACGGGCCGCACGTCGGTGCGCGCCGCGTGCTCGTCGAGCACCTCCAGGCCCGGGCCGGCGGCGTCGAGGCGCTCGGGCTCCCGGACGATCCGGATCGGTCGCTCGCGGTCGAAATCCACGCGCCACACCCCCACCGCGTCGGGCAGCCGGTTCAGGTGCGCGCCAGTGACGTGTGATTCGGTCGCCACCACGGCGTAGTCGAGCACGCCGAGGCTGGCGTCGTGGCGCAGCTGGCGGGACAGGCCGCCCGGCCGCTCCAGGTCGGGTTTGTTCTCCACGCCGACCAGGCCGCCGATCCACTCCGGGTAGCGTGTGGGCTGGCGGACGACCTGCTGGCCGTCCCGGCGTGTCACGTCCAGGAACCCGGTTTCGGCGCCCGCGTCGGCGACCGCTCGCGCGCGCTCCGGCGGGCCGTCGAACACCCGTGTCACGCGTTCGTACGTCCCGACGGGGACGGGCGCGTCGAGCACCGCACGCGGGATGGTGTCGCTGGTGAGCGCCATCCGGGCGTCGAACGCCGGCCCCGGCAGCACGCAGACGGCGTCCACGATGCGCCCGCCGGCGGCGTGCACGCTCGTCCCGAGTTGCCGGGCGACGACGCCCGCCTCCCCCACGCCGGGCACTCCGTCGGCTTCGAGGTGCGCGCACAGCCGCAGTTCGAAGGCGTACTCTCGCACGGCTACCCCCGCGTACGGCACCCGTTCGGGAAACCGTTGCCCATGGGGTTCCGGCGACGACTCCGTAACAGTAGGTTTATCAGTCGCTCGGGGCGAAATTCACGCAAGATTACTCTGTGAACATGGCAGACGAACACCGTCAACCGGAGGTGAACATCGGACTGGTCGGCCACGTCGACCACGGCAAGACGACCCTGGTCCGCGCACTCAGCGGTGAGTGGACTGACCAGCACTCCGAGGAGATGAAACGCGGGATCTCCATCCGCCTCGGGTACGCCGACGCCACGCTGCGTCGGTGCCCTGACTGCGACGAACCGGAGTGTTACACGGTCGCGGAGACGTGCCCCGAGCACGACACCGCCACCGAAATCGAGCGCACAGTCTCGTTCGTTGACGCCCCCGGCCACGAGACGCTGATGGCGACGATGCTGTCGGGCGCCGCACTGATGGACGGCGCGGTGCTCGTCGTCGGTGCCAACGAGCCGGTGCCCCAGCCCCAGACCGAGGAGCACCTCATGGCGCTGGACATCATCGGCATCGAGAACATCGTCATCGCACAGAACAAAGTCGACCTCGTCGACGCCGAGGAGGCCCGACAGAACTACGAGGAGATCCAGGCGTTCGTCGAGGGGACCGTCGCGGAGGACGCGCCGGTCGTCCCGGTCTCCGCCGAACAGGAGATCAACGTCGATCTCGTTATCGACGCCCTCCAGACGGAGATCGCGACCCCCGACCGCGACCCGAGCGCCGATCCCCTGCTGTACGCCGCGCGATCGTTCGACATCAACCGCCCCGGAACCGAGTGGGGCGGCCTCCTCGGCGGCGTCATCGGCGGCAGCCTCGTGGACGGCGAACTGGAAGCCGGCGACGAACTCGAACTCCGCCCCGGCCGCGAGGTCGAGGAAGGCGGGAAGACGGAGTGGCGGCCGGTCACCACGGACGTCCGCAGCCTCCAGGCCGGCGGCGAGGACGTCGACAGCGCCAGCCCCGGTGGCCTCCTGGGCGTGGGCACGGGCCTCGACCCGAGCCTGACGAAAGGCGACGCGCTCGCCGGCCAGGTCGCCGGGCCGCCCGGCAGCCTGCCGCCGACGTGGGAGTCCTTCGAGATGGACGTGGATCTGCTCGAGCGGCTCGTCGGCGCGGCCGACGGCGAGCAGATCGACGACATCTCGACGGGTGAGCCGCTGATGCTCACGGTCGGCACCGCCACCACTGTCGGCTCGGTGACGAGCGCGCGCGACGGCGAGTGCGAGGTCGCACTCAAGCGGCCCGTCTGTGCGCCCGCCGGCGCGAAGATCGCGATCAACCGTCGCGTCGGCGCGCGCTGGCGACTCATCGGCGTCGGGACGCTGACGGAGTCCGAGTAGACGCATGCAGGCGGTCGCCATCGACACCAACGCGTTGTTGTTGCCGGCCACGCAGCCGCTCCGGCTCTTCGAGGAGCTCGACCGGCTGCTCGGCGACTACGACGCCGTTGTCCCCCAGGCGGTCCACGACGAGCTCGTGGCGCTCGCGGCGGGCGCGGGAGAGACGGCGTCGGCGGCCAGCGTCGGCGTGGATCTGGCGACCGACCGGTGTGGCACGCTCCGGACAGACGTATCGTATGCGGACGACGCGCTCCACGCGCTTGCGGTGAGTGAGGACGTGGACGCGGTCGTGACGAACGACGGCCCCCTGAAAGAGCGCGTGCTCGACGCGGGCACACCGGTAATTCATTTACGGGGCCGGACGCAACTCACCATCACTCGACCATAGAAGATGTACAAGCGAGCACGGCTGAAAGACACGATAGAGGTCCCCCCCGAGTATCTCGGGGCTGTCGGTCCGGACCTGGTGAAGCGGCTACTACAGGACAAACTCGAAGGACGCATGGACGAAGACGTCGGCAGCATCGTCACCGTCACTGAGGTCCACGACCTCGGTGAGGGCGCGGTGTTGCCGAACCGTCCGGGCGTCTACTACGAGGCGGAGTTCGACGCGGTGACGTTCGAGCCCGAGATGCAGGAGGTCGTCGACGGCGAGGTCGTCGAAGTCGTCAGCTTCGGGGCGTTCGTCGGCATCGGCCCGGTCGACGGGCTGTTGCACGTCTCCCAGATCAGCGACGAATACCTCGCGTTCGACGAGGAGAACCAGCAGCTGGCGTCCCGGGAGTCGAATCAGGTGCTCGGAACGGGTGATTCGGTGCGGGCGCGCATCGTCACGAAGAGCATCGACGAGCGCAACCCCCGGGAGTCGAAGATCGGCCTGACAGCGAAACAGCCCGGCCTCGGAAAGCACGGCTGGCTGCAGGCCGACCGCGAGCAGGCCGACGCGGCAAGCGAGGGCGAGTAGATGGCGTCGAATCGCCTCGCGTGCCACGACTGCCACCGGATCGTCGAGCCCGACGAGGAGATGTGTCCGTACTGCTCGTCGAACAGTCTCACCGAGGACTGGGCGGGCTACGTGGTGATCACCCACCCCGACACCTCGGAGATCGCGGACAAGATGGAAGTGCATGAGGCCGGCGAGTTCGCGCTGAAGGTTCGGTGAGGACGGTGTCGGAGACGGACGCAGCGGCGACGCTGCCGGCCGACGCTCGGGACGCGTTCAAATCCCCCATCGGGCCCGTGTACACGGACGCGGCGGCGCTGCTGGCGGACGCCACGCCCCCGATCATTGCGGTCGGTGACGTGGTGACGTACCACCTCGTCGATGCCGGGCAGACGCCGGCCGTGGCGGTCGTCGACGGGCGCACCGAGCGTGACGCCGTTCGGCCCGCCGTTCGGGACGCGATCCCGGAGCCGGATCTCACCGTGGCCAGCGAGCCGGGGACGGTGTCGGTGTCGCTGGTGCGCGCGCTCGTCGACGCCATCGCGGACGCCGACGCCACCGTGGTGTCCGTCGACGGCGAGGAGGATCTCGCTGTTGTCCCCGCAGTGCTGGCGGCGCCCGCCGACGCCACCGTGGTGTACGGCCAGCCCGGCGAGGGAATGGTGCGGGTGCCCGTGACCGACGCGGGGCGCGCGGAGATGCGCGAGCGCGCCGACCGCCTGGAGACGACGGCGGCGTTCTGGCGACTCGTGGACTGATGCGGCGTTCGAAATGCTTTTACAGATTTCCCGCGCAAGTACGTGTTAACTGACCATGGAAATCGAGATTCTGGGGCAGGAGGACAATCCCCTGCTTCACCGGACGGACGTCCAGTTCAAGATCGTGCACGACGACGCCACTCCGTCGCGGCTGTCCGTGCGCGACAGTCTCGCGGCGAAGCTCGACAAAGACTCCGAGGAAGTCGTCGTGCACGAGCTCGACACGAAGTTCGGCATGCGGAAGACGCGTGGCCGGGCGAAGGTGTACGACTCGCCGGCCCAGGCCGCCGAGGTCGAACACGATCACATGCTCGAACGAAACAAGATCGGCGCCGACGACGCCGACGCCGAGGAGGCCGAGTAAAATGGCGCGCGGTGACTACTACAGCGACGACGGCACGACGGACAAGGAGATGTGCCCGCGCTGCGGGGACACGTTCCTCGCGGCCCACGACGACCGCCAGGTGTGTGGGCGCTGCGGGTACACCGAGTGGGAGTAACGGTATAGATGCGCGTGCTCGGCGTCGAAGGGACAGCGTGGTGTGCGAGCGCGGCGCTGTACGACGCCGACGCTGCTGCTGATTCTGTCGTCATCGAATCCGACGCGTACCAGCCCGACAGCGGCGGCATTCATCCCCGCGAGGCCGCCGAACACATGCGGGAGGCGATCCCCGCAGTCATCGAGACGGTGCTCGGGGCGGCCGACGGCGACATCGACGCGGTCGCGTTCTCCCGCGGGCCGGGCCTGGGGCCGTGTCTGCGCATCGTCGGATCGGCGGCGCGCGCGCTCGCTCAGGCTCTCGACGTGCCCCTCGTGGGCGTCAACCACATGGTTGCGCACCTCGAAATCGGCCGCCACCAGTCTGGGTTCCAGCAGCCCGTCTGCCTGAACGCAAGCGGCGCGAACGCCCACGTGTTGGCGTACCGCAACGGCCGGTATCGCGTGCTCGGGGAGACGATGGACACCGGCGTCGGGAACGCCATCGACAAGTTCACGCGCCACGTCGGCTGGCAGCACCCCGGCGGGCCGAAAGTCGAAACGCACGCCCGGGACGGCGAGTACACCGCGTTGCCCTACGTGGTGAAGGGCATGGACTTCTCGTTTTCCGGGATCATGAGCGCCGCCAAAGACGCCGTCGACGACGGCGTGCCGGTGGCCGACGTCTGCCGGGGGTTGGAGGAGACCATGTTCGCGATGCTGACCGAGGTCGCGGAGCGCGCGCTCGCGCTCACCGGCCGGGACGAACTCGTGTTGGGCGGCGGCGTCGGCCAGAACGACCGGCTGCGGGGGATGCTCGAAGCGATGTGTGCGGCCCGCGGGGCGTCGTTTCACGCGCCCGAGCCGCGGTTCCTGCGGGACAACGCGGGCATGATCGCGGTGCTCGGCGCGAAGATGGCGGCCGCCGGGGCGACGATCCCCGTGGCCGACTCCGCGATCAACTCCCAGTTCCGCCCCGACGAGGTGTCGGTGACGTGGCGCGACCCCGAGTCGCCGGCACGCGACCCGGGGGCCGACGCCGTGCGCCAGGGCGCCGAAGCCACCGTCACGTTCGCCGACGACGCCGTGATCAAGGAGCGCGCGCCGAAGGCCTACCGTCACGACCGCCTCGACGACCGCCTGCGCCGAGACCGCACCGTCCTGGAGGCCAGACTGACCAGCGACGCCCGCCGGCAGGGCGTTCCGACGCCGCTCGTCCGCGACGTCGACGTGCCCGCGGCGACGATCACGCTCCAGCACGTCGGGAACGCCGACCTCCGGGACGCGCTCTCGCCCGCCCGCGTTCGCGCCGTCGGCCGGCATCTCGCGACCATCCACGACGGCGGGTTCGTGCACGGCGACCCGACCACGCGCAACGTGCGCGTCGGCGCCGAGCGCACGTTCCTCATCGACTTCGGGCTGGGGTATTACACCGACGCCGTCGAGGACTACGCCATGGACTGCCACGTCTTCGAGCAGAGCCTCGTCGGCACCGCCCCCGACGCCGACGCCCTCGTTGCGGCCTTCGAGGACGCCTACGAGGAGGCCGCCGCCAGCGGGCGCGTGCTCGACCAGCTGCGCGCCGTCGAGGGCCGGGGGCGTTACCAGGACGACCCCGAGACGGCGTAGTCCGGGCGCTCCCAAACTGATATGTCCGCCGCCGCCGAAGACGGCGTATGGTCGAGAAACCCACCAGCGGCAGCCTGTTCGGTGTGCCGTACAACTTCGAGCGTCCGAAACTCTCCGCGATGCTGTCGGCGTACTGGCAGCCCGGCGAGGGCATGCTCGTCGAGAAGCCGTTCGGGATCGGGTACACGTTGAACCTCGCGAACTGGCGGTCGTGGATCGTGCTCGGCGTCGCGGGCGTTCTGCTGTGGCAACAGCAGGGCAGCGACGCCGCCAGTGAGGACGCCGAGTCGGCCGTCGACGACGCCGTCGAAGTCGTGGTCGACGACTAACCGACGCCATCTTCTCCCCGCAGCCCCACCGCTGGCGTACATGTCTACGCTCCGGTTCGTCACGACGAACAGCGGGAAGGTACAGGAAGCCGCGTCCTACCTCGACGGCCTCCGGCGGGTCGAACAACTCGACTACGATTACGCGGAACTCCAGTCCGATGACCTGGCGGCGATCGCCACGCACGGCGCCCGAGAGGCCTACCGGGAGACCGACGACGACACCCCGGTTATCGTCGACGACGCGGGGCTGTTCGTGCGCGGTCTGTCGGGGTTCCCCGGGCCGTATTCGGCGTACGTCGAGGACACGCTCGGTATCGAGCGCGTGTGGGAACTCGCCAGCGATCTCGACGACCGGCACGCCGCGTTCCGGTGCGTGGTGGCGTACACCGACGGCGACACCGTGGAGACATTCACCGGGGCCGTCCAGGGGACGATGGTTGCGCCGCGGGGCGACGGCGGCTTCGGTTACGATCCGATCTTCGAACACGACGGGACGACGTTCGCGGAGATGCCCACGGACCGGAAGAACGCGCTCAGCCACCGCGGGCGCGCGCTCGCGACGTTCGCCGACTGGCTCGCCGAGCGGGCGAACTGAGCCGGGCGGACTACGCGCGTGGGTCGCGGTCGGGACCGGGGTAGTCGCCGCCCACGACCACCGGGTACAGCGACGCCGGATCGAACAGGCGGGCGAACGCCCGCGGCGATTTCACGCTCACGGAGACGCGGCCGGTGAGCGCCGCGCCGGTGGCCGCCGACTGGAGGTCGTCGTCGTGGGTGAGCACGTGGGCGGCGCCGCCGCGCATGGCGGCCGCGAGCGCGGGCTGGTCGCCCTCGGGGTGTTCGACGGTGGTCACGCGGTCGGCGATGCGGCCCCGCCAGTCGGCCGCGAGCGCGTCACTACCCAGGGCCGCGATCACCGCCTGGGCGTCGTCCAAGAGGGGCGTGCTGGCGACCAGTGTCACCCAGTCGTGGGCGCGCACCACGTCCAGCGCGGCGCGCGCGTGCCCGTCGACGAACACGTCCGCGGCGAGCACGTCCGCGTCGGCGGCGACCGCCGCGGGGTCGGGGTTACTCGCCACGGCGTGCGTCGAGTTCCGCGTGGATGTCAGCGCGCGATACGTCGGCGTCGGCGCCGCGCTCGAAGAGGGTCTGCCAGGCTGTCATTGTGTTGTGGCCATCAGCTGTCGCACGTTCGCCCGGTAGTCGGCGGGCGTTAATCCCAGATCGATGTCGATGGTGATAGTGATTGCGTCCGAGAGCTCTCGGGTCGCCGTCTTGGTGTAGTTCTGTGCGGGGTACGCGCCCCCGGCAACGACGACGTCGTCGCCCTCGTTCCACACCGCGAGGTCCCCAGCAACCGCGATGCCTCCGGCGTCGATGGTGACGGTGTCGCCGCCGGTCTCGTACTCGATGTCACCGACCCGGTAGTCGCCCTGGAACGTCGCCATCGCCGGCTCTCGACCGGTTGCGGTCGTCAGCGTCTCCACGCCGGTCTCGGTGATGTTCGTCACGCCGCGGTCGCGCATGCGCCGGCGGAACTGGCTGCGGGCCTGTGCCGTGGTTTTGTCGAGGACTTCCGCGCGGCCGACGTTCCCCGGCAAGTCGTTCAGTGGCGGGTCGAAGTTGATGTGTGATGCGGTGAAGACGCCGAGCGTGGCGTTGACCCGCCCGCCGGTGTCCTCGGCGACGGCGGCCGCGAGTTCGGCGTTCCGGTACGTCAGCGTGACCGCCTTCCCCGCCACCTCGACCGGACCGTACGACTCCGAGAACACGGTCTCTTCGCTGCGGTCGGCACGCTCCCAGCCGCCCGCGTCCAAGGCGTCGCTCGACACGTCCGGCGGCGCGACGGTCCCCACCGCAGCCGAACATCCCCCCAGGATGCCCAGCCCGGCAGCGCTCACTCCCCCGATGAAGCTGCGACGATGCATACACCGCGTCGGGGGTTCGGCTGTATGCATGTTGTGGCCAGTTTAGCCGCCGGCGTGGCTGTACATTACGATCACCCACCAATACATACGTTTAGTTACATTTCGTCGTATTTCCAGTCCGATCGCTGACGTTCTCACGCGGCTGTCTTCCCGTATTTCGCGTATTTCAGACTCTGGGCTGTCGTCTGTCTGACGTGGATTTATGGGGGGTCGCAGTGTAGGACTCAAGCGGACGCGCGACCCCCTCCCTCCCCCCGCGCGTCCAACACTCTCCCACTCCCGCTTTTGGCGACGACTGCATCGACACGCACCGCTGTCCGTAACTTTACAACCATCCAGCACCCACTCCACCCATGGCCGCCCCCGGGCCGTCCGCCGACACTGATACCGGTCTCGACGCGCTCGTCGACGACGCCGGGTTTTTTCGCTCGCTGGTCGAACACGGCTCGGACGCGATCGTCACCATCGACGACGACAGCACCATCCGGTACGCCAACCAGGGCGTCCACCGCGTCCTCGGCTACCGCCCCGACGACCTGATCGGGGACTCGCTCACGACCATCATGCCACCGCGGTTCCACGACGCCCACTTCGACGCCGTCGACCACTACCTCGAAACGGGGGATCGCCGACTCGACTGGAACGCCATCGAAATGCCCGGCCAGCACGCCGACGGCCACGAGATCCAGCTGTCCATCACGTTCGAAGAACACGTCCACAACGGGGTCCGCGCGTTCTCCGGGATCATGCGCGACGTCTCCCGCCAGAAAGCCTACGCAGCCACGCTCGAATCGCTCCAAGACATCACGCACACCCTCATGCAGGCCCGCACCCCCGGTGCCATCGGCGACCACGTGGTCGGAGCCGCCGTCGACATCATCGGCTTCCCGGTGGCGTCCCTGTACCGGTGTGACGACGCCACCGGCGTGCTCCGACCGGTCGCGCAAAGCGACGCCGCGGCGGCGCTGTTCGCGGACCCACCCGCCCTCTCAGCGGGCTCGCTCGCCTGGCACGCCTTCGAGACCAACGACTCGGCGGTCTACCACGCCGACGCGGACGCCACCACCCCCGTCCACGACCCCGACGGCCCCATGACCGCCGAGTACGCCGCCCCGCTCGGCGAGCACGGCGTCCTCCTCGTCGGGGACACCGACGACGTGGCGTTCGACGACCACACCAGCCGCCTCATCGAACTGCTCGCCGCGAACACCCAAGCCGCACTCGAACGCGCCACGCGCGAAGCCGAACGCGAACGGCAGAACGAACAGCTCGAACGGTTCGCCAGCATCGTCTCCCACGACCTCCGGGATCCACTCCAGACCGCCCGCGCCACGGTCGCACTCGCAAAGGCCGGCGACGACGACGCGCTGACGGATCTCACCGCCGCCCTCGACCGCATGGACGCGCTCATCGCGGACGTACTCACGCTCGCGAAACACGGCCAGACGGTCGGCGAAACCGAACCCGTCCCCGTCGCGTCGGTCGCCGCCGACGCGTGGTCGACGGCCGGCGCACCCACCGCGTCACTGTCGACGGCCCCGGATCTGCCGACGCTCAACGCCGACCCCGAGCGCCTGCGCACGCTCTTCGAGAACCTCTTCGGGAACGCCGTCGCACACGGCGGCGACGACGTCACGGTCACGGTCGGCGCGCTCACCGGCGCTGACAGCGGCGGGTTCTTCGTCGCCGACGACGGCGACGGCTTCGGTGACACCGACACCGCACAGCTGTTCGACTACGGATACACGACCGACACCGACGGCACCGGCTTCGGCCTCAGCATCGTCCGCGACATCGCCACCGCACACGGCTGGACGATCGACGCAACCACCAGCGACAGCGGCGGCGCGCGATTCACGATCCACACACAATGACCGAGACACACCCCGACCAGTCCGAGATGCGCTCGACCGAGCCCGTCGTCCTCGTTGTCGACGACGAACCACGCGTCGCCGAAGCCTTCGCGCTCTGGCTCGAAGACGACTACGAGGTCCGCACAGCCACCAGCGGAGCGGCCGCACTGGAGGCCGCCGACGGCGACGTTTCGGTCGCGTTGCTGGACCGCCAGATGCCCACCATGACCGGCGACGAAGTGCTCGCCGCGCTCCGCGAGCGCGCCCTGGACATCCGCGTGGCGATGGTGACCGGCATCGACCCCGACTTCGACATCGTCGAGATGCCCTTCGACGAGTACATCCAGAAGCCCGTCGACGGCGACACCCTCCACGACGTGGTTGCGCGCCTGCGCACGCTCAACCAGTACGACGACTCCATCGACGAACTCTACCGCGTCACGCAGAAACTCGCCACCCTGGAAGCCCAGCTCTCGGAGCGCGCGCTCGCGGACAACGACGAATACCAGCGCCTCCGCGAGCGCAAAGCCACGCTGTCGGAGGCCGCCGACGCGGCACTCGACGCCGCCGGCACGTCCACCGACGCGCTGGGCGACGAGTTCGCGCGCCTCTTCTAGCCGAGCCGCGACAGCAGATCCTCGACGTACGCCGGCACCGCCACGTCCGCGAGGTCGCCGTCCGCGTTCCACGACGCCACCACCTCGTAGCTGCCGTCGCGCTCGACGTCCAGCTCCCACTCGGTGCCGTCCGCGTCGGTCACCTCGACGCGCGCGCCGCCGGACTCCAGGGGCCGCTGGGGCGCGATCTCCACCGTGTTCCCGTTGTAGGCTTCGACAGTTTCGGCGTCCATATCCGAGGGTACGTCAGCCCCACACTTGAGCGTTCAACGACGGCGTGTCACCTCACGAGGTCCCAGACCTGCACGTCGTCCCCGGAGCCGGTGGGTCCAGAGCCACGGCTACGCACTCGCTTCGTCGCCCGCAGGAAAAGCCTAGGCCGGAATTTGAATCCGGGGTCTCGTCCTTACCAAGGACGCGCTTTACCGCTAAGCTACCCAGGCACGCATTACGATTGAAGGTCCGGAAGTGACTTTATGCGTTTCGATTCAGCGCTCGATACCTGGCGGCGTGCCGACACGATCGTCGGACTGCACGGAGCCGACGCGCGCCATGATCTCCGCGACGCGCTCGGGGAGCGCGTCCGCGGCCGCCGGCAGCGGCTCGCCGTGGTTGTCCGCGAGGCCGACGAGATACTGCCGGAGCGCCACCGGCGGGTCGCTGCCCGTCGCGGACCCGCCCGCGATGGCCGCCAACTCGAAGACGTTGGCCTCCAGGCAGCGGTCGGTGGGCGCGCGGTCGGCGTGCCTGTCGGTCTGCTCGCGGCCGAACGCCCGCACTGTTTCGACCGCCTGGTCGGCGGCCTCCGTGCGCGCCAGCAGCCGGAAGCCCCGGGCGACCAGCACGTCCGCGGCGAGAATGTCGAGGTCGTCGCCGGGGTCGTCGGGTGCGTCGGCCGCCGTCCACGGCTCCGCGCTCACGAGGCCTCGCGTCACCCGGAGGCCGTCGTAGATGAGCTGCACGCCGGCCGCGCGCTGGGCGATGGCGTGCTCGTCGACAGCGCCGTCGACGACACGCGCGCTCAGCAGCGTCAACACCCCGGGAAGCATCGACGACGACACCACGTGGTCGTCGATGACTGTTTGGAGCCCGTCCGGCGTAACGTCAGTAATGGCCTCTCTGGCGGCTGCACGTGCCTGTTCGGCCTCCTCCATCACACCCGCCTAGCGGAGCGAACGGCAAAGACCTTTGGAAAGTACTACCACGTATTGGCATGCTCTCGATCACCGACGGCGACGCCGTCCGCGAGATCACACTCGACCGGCCCGACGCCAGGAACGCGCTCACGCGCCAGGGGGTGACGGCGCTGGCCGACGCAGTGACCGCGGCCTCCCAGCCGGTGGTCTACCTGCATGGAGCCGGCACGGCGTTCTGCGCGGGCGCGGACCTCGATGTCGTCGCGGACCTCGACGGCGACACGGGGGCGGCGTTCGCCCGCCGCGGCCAGCGAACCATGAACGCCATCGTGGACGCCGACGCCGTGGTTGTCGCGGGGGTCGACGGTCCAGCCCGCGGGGGCGGTGTGGAGCTCGCGCTCGCCTGTGATGTGCGCGTCTGCACGCCGGCCGCGTCGTTCGCCGAGACCGGCGTGACGCTCGGGCTGTTCGGCGCGTGGGGCGGCACGCGACGCCTCCGGCAGGCGGTCGGCACCACGCACGCCGCCGACCTCTCGCTGTCTGGGCGCACTGTCGACGCCACCGACGCCCGTGCGATGGGGTTGGTGTCCCGGATCGTCGAGGACCCGCGTGCGGTCGCCGACGAGATCGCTGCCAACGACCCCGACGCGCTGCGAGCGCTGCAGGCACTGCTGGGCCAGAACGGCAGCCAAGCGGCGACCGACGAACGGGAGGCCGCGGCGTTCGGCCGACTCCACGCGGAGCCGCGTTAGGGGGCCGGCGGCATCGCGCGCTTGTGTTTGCTGGCTCCGTAGAGGTCCCGGACGGTCTCGACCACCGACGGGTCGATGTCGAGGTGGGTGGCCGTCGCGCTCGCTGGGAGGCCGCCGTCGACGTGCACCGCGAGCACGGCGTCGATGGTGTCGTAGTCAACGCCGAGCTCCCCTGCGTCGGTCTGGTCGGCCCACAGCTCCGCGGTCGGGGCTTTCGTCACGAGGTCCTCGGGCACGCCCAGGTCGCGGGCGAGCTGTCGCACCTGCATCTTGTAGAGGTTCCCGATGGGGTTGCAGTCCACGGCCTGGTCGCCGTACTTGGTGTAGTAGCCGGTCATCGCCTCCGCGCGGTTGCCCGTCCCGAGTACGACACCGTCGCCGTGGTTCGCGACGAAGTAGTTGATCACGGCGCGCGTCCGCGCTCGCGCGTTCCCGACCGCGACTTCGTCGCCGGCCGCGTCCGGGAACACGTCGGTCAGCTGGGTCACGAACGGATCGATCTCCACGACGTCGTACTCGATGCCGAGGTCTTCGGCGACCCGCTCGGCGTCGCTCATGTTCTGGTCGCGGGACACCGCGCCCGGCATCACGAGCCCGTGGAGGGCGTCGGCACCGAGTTCGTCGACGGTGAGGTGTGCAACGGTTGTCGAGTCGATGCCGCCGGACAGCCCGAGCACGCAGCGCTCGGCGCCCGCCGCCGCGACGGTGTCTCGGATGAACGACTGGATGCGGTCGCGGCGCTCGGCGAGCTCGGCCGCGGAGAACCGCAGGTCGAGTGGCGAAACGGTGTCTGGGGCGCTCATCGTCTCTAGGTTTGGCCCGAGCAGTAAAATCCCCGCGGCTAGTCACTCGTCCGCACGCCGGCGTCCGCCAAACGCTACGTTGAAGTGCCACCACAGTCAACGATGGATCACCGCTGTTCGAGCGCGGCGCGCGCTGGTGGTCTAGTGGTAGGACATGAGCTTCCCAAGCTCATAGCCCGGGTTCAATTCCCGGCCAGCGCATCCTTCACGCGCCCGGTTCTGCCGGGCGCCGACTGACACCCGATAGCTGTGGCTGTGGCGGTCGCCCACGCCGGAACCCTCTTGTCGCGGGCGCTGGGAGGATCACCATGGCAGTTGACGCCAGCGCTGCCCGCGAGCACGTGTGCACCGCTCACGCCGACGTGCTCGCGGCCGTCGGGGCCGCTGCGGACGCCGTTGACGGAGCCACCGCGTCCAGTGGCCCCCAACTCGGCGCGGCCCTGGAGTCGCGGCTCACCGACCGCGGCGTGCTTGCGTCGCTGCCCGGGGTGCTTGCCGCGGCCGTGGCGGCGGCCGGCGGCGAGCTGCCAGCGGAGCCGGTGGCAGCACCGCCGTACGTCGTCGTGACGGGCCGCGGCCCGGTGTTGCGGGCGACACTCGACGCCGGCCGGTTGGTCGTCGAACTGCGGGTGTTCGCGCTCACCGACGCGAACCGCTACGAGCGCCGCGACGGGGTGGCCGTCGAGGCGTCCGTCAGGTAGCCGCGCACGGCTGCCGTGGGGCAGCCGAGACTGGGGGCGATCACCGCACCGCGGGATACGTGTCACGCTCGATCCACTCGCGGAGGCGGCTGGCTCCGGCGGTGTCGTATCGAAGGGGGCGACGCCACCACGGCCCCCGCCCGGAGTCCGCCGACCACTCGGTGACCGCTCGGTTCGCTTCAGTGCCCTGCGCCCCGCTCAACGGGACCGCAGTGTCGTACAGTCGCGAGGCGTCGGGGTCGCCAGCGAGCAGGACCGCGGCGTCGAAGGGGTCACGGTAGCAGTGAGCGTTCCCCGCGAACGCCGCCCGCTCGTCGGCCGACAGGGCTGCGTACTCGTCGCCGGGCAGCGGGTCGCGGGCGAGCGCGAACTCGCCGATGAGGTACGCCCCCCAGTCGGACGCCATCCAGGCGGCGGGGTCGTCGGGGGTGTCCAGCGTGCCGTAGAAGTAGACGTCGTCGCCGGCCGACAGTTCCAGCAGCGGCCGGGCTTTCAGGTCATGCGGGTCGCCGTAGGTGTACCGCTCACAGCACGGGTACTCGGCGAACGACGGATCGAGGTGCACGGGCGTATCCTGCAGGTCGGGCGGGACCGTGATCGGGAGATCGAGGTCGGCGTACGTCGGCACCGAGCCGGCGGTCGGTTCGGGCTCGGGGATGGGAACGTAGACGAACGAGCCGTCGGCTCGCAGCGGCCCGCGGAACCCCGGCTGGTTCGTGTTCGCGGCGACGTTGATCGCGACTCCTGTGGTCACGGCTGTAGTGACCGCACGCAGCGCCGACAGAAGTCGTATCCGGAGTCGTTTTCCGTGCCGCAAGCCGGACACGTCGCCGCGGTCGGGGTCGGGTCGTCGTCCGCGCGCTGGTTGGCGTCCCGGTCCGGGGGTTGTGGTGCCACCTCGGTGACACCGATGTCGCCGCGCTGGATGCGCCGCCACACCGCGATCTGGAGCACCGCAACCACGACCATCGCGAGCAGGAATGGCGCCCACTCCATGCGCCGTGCTACCACGGCCAGGCTCTTTAGCGTTCGCCCGGTGGCGAGCGGTCCCGCTGGAACTCGTCGTACACGGCGGCGTCGGCCGGCACCGCGTCGTCGAGTCGGCGCTCGGCCTGCCGGCGTTCGCCGCCCGCATCCAGGGGCGCGGCGACCGGCTCCCACCCCGGCTTCACGCGCACGCTCTCCGCGGGGCTCCCGACCGCAATGTGGTGGGCCGGCACGTCGCCCTGTACGACCGACCGGGAGCCGACGAGCGCGTTCTCCCCAACGCGGACCCCCGCCCGCACGAGCGCGCCCTGGGTCACCCGCGCGTCGGCACCGATCTCGGTGCGGTAGTTCGTCACGTCGGTCTGGTCGACCACGTCGTGGTCGTGCGTGTAGAGGTGTGCGCCGTCGCTCACGCTGGCCCGCGCCCCGACCACGACCTCGCCGCGGTCGTCGAGGTGCACGCCGTCGTGAACGACCACGTTGTCACCGAGTTCGATGTTGTGGCCGTAGGTCATCGTGATGCCCTTGAACAGCCGCACGTCCTCGCCGACGCCGGCGAACAGGTGGCCCGCGAGCATCCGGCGGAACGGGAGCGCGACGTCGACGTTGTCCGCCAGCGGCGTGGTGTCGAACTGCCGCCACAGCCACTGCAGGGGTTTCGAGCGCGCGAACGCCGCCTCGTCTTTCTCGGCGTAATACTCCGATTCGAGGCTGGCGTTCCGGGGGTCGAGGGTTGCCAGCCGCGCCGTCGCGGCCGGCCGGACGTCGTCGCCGTCCCGCCAGGCCTCGTAGGCGTCCCGCTCGCCGCGGAGGTCCGCGAGCGTCCCCGTGACGGCCGTGGCCAGCTCGTCGGGCGTCTCCGCGGCGGACAGCCGCTCGTCGACGCCCGACACGAACGCCCGACGAACGTCCTTGGCGTCCGCGGGCAGCGAGACGTGTCGCTTGGTCATGCCGTTCCGTGGGCCGCCAGCGGCATAGTGGTTTTCGTCCCGAAAGCTGCCGCCGCGACGGGTCTCGCTGGGAGCCAGTCGGTGGCTGACGACAGCAGCACCGCGGCGACGCCGGCGACCGCGAGCACGCTGACCAGCGACACGAGGGACTCCTCCCCGGCCGTCGTGAGTCCGAGCGAGACCACCGCGACGAGCGGTCCTACTCCCAGCACCGTCAGTCGGTCCAGCCTGCGTTGGAGGGCGTCGTCCATGCTCGTGGCTGTCGAATTCACGCGACGAAACCGTATCCCTGTCGCTGGAACCGTCGGCGCTAAGTGGCACAACACCCAACCCTGACACATGCAACATCGGGAGCTCGGTGACTCCGGCGTTGAGGTCAGTGAAGTCGGGTTCGGCGCATGGGTCGTCGGCACGGACTGGTGGGGCGACCGCGACGAGGACGACGCCCTGGAGATGGTCGAGTACGCCCTCGACCACGGCATCACGTACTTCGACACGGGCGACGTCTACGGCCACGGCCGCAGCGAGGAGCTGCTCGGGGAGGCGCTGGCCGAGCACGGCGACGAGATGACCGTCGCCACCAAGGTCGGCTACGACTTCTACAACAACCCGCAGGCCGGCCACGGCGAACTCCCCAAGGAGATGGGCGTCGACTACCTCCGGGACGCCGTCGAGAAGTCCATGGACCGCCTCGGCGTCGACCACGTCGACGTGCTGCAGCTGCACAACCCGGACGTCGACGAACTCACGCCCGATGTCCTGGATCTGCTTGACGACCTCCGCGCGGACGGCCGTGCCGACGCCATCGGCGTCGCGCTCGGCCCCTCGATCGGCTGGCTCGCCGAGGGCGATCACGCCATCGAGGCGGCCTTCGACTCCGTGCAGTACGTCGGCAACGTCCTCGAACAGGACGTCCACAACCACTTCGTCGACTCCGTCCGGGAGCAGGGCGCGGCCACGTCCCTGATCCCCCGCGTCCCGCACTCGTCGGGCCTCCTGAACGAGCAGGTCACCCCCGACACGGAACTCGGCGAGGGCGACCACCGCGGGTTCCGCCCGGAGGAGTGGTACGAGACCGGCTGGGAGAAAGTCGACGCGCTGCGCTTCCTCGAACGCGACGGCGAGCGCACCATGGGGCAGGCGGCCATCCAGTGGCTGCTGAGCTTCGACGAGGTCGCGACCGTCACGCCGACGTTCCGCTCGAAAGCAGACATCGAGGCGTGGGCGAGCGCCTCCGAGACGCCCGCGATCAGCGACGCGGAGCGCGAGCGCGTCGCGGAGCTCTACGCGGACAACTTCGGCGTCGACCGCTTCGACGGCATGGAGAAAGAAGACTACCGCACGAGCGTCGACGGCGACGATCTCCGGGACGCAGGCATCCTCGGATCGGCCGACTGATCCCAACCTATATTCTGTGTGGGACTGAACGCCCGGTGTGCCTGACTCCACCGACCAAGTCACACCGCGGTCGCTGTCCGCCGCCGACCGGCTGGCCCTCGGTGCCCTCGTGCTCCTCTACGTGAGTGCGGGCCTGGACCTCCTGCCGGCCGGCACGGTCGCGGTCAACATGCTGTTGGTGATCGGTCTCCACCGGATCGTCTCCTGACGCTCGCTGTCGAGTGCTCCCGTGGGTACCACCCGGACAGTGGTCGGGGTGCGCGGTTCCTTACGCGAGGAAGACGTGGCGCGGGCGGTCCGCGAGCACGTCGCGACCCCAGTCGACGGTGTCCCCGAAGTCGTCGCTGCGGAAGAACGCCATGGCGTCCTCCTGGGAGCGCCACTGGCTGGCGATGAACATGTCGTCGTCGTTCTCGACGTTCACCATCAGATCGGTGTCGAAGTGGCCGTCCATGTCCGCGAGCACGCCGGCGACGGTGTCGAACTTCTCGACGAACTCCGCGGTGTGTTCGGGCTTGGTCTCGTAGAACATGCCCATCGTGCCGAACCCGGACTCCTCGCCGGCGCGCTCGACGACCTCGGGCAGGTCGGCGAGGAAGCCGGCGGCGGTGTCGGCGGCGCTGGCGGTGTCCCAGATGGAGACCACTGCGCGCCGGTCGGCCTCGTGGCCGTCGTAGACGGCGGTTTTCACGTGCGTGTCGTAATGCTCGAAGTTCCCCCGCAGCCCCTCGACCTCCTCGAAGAGGTCGTCGGCGCCGGCTTCCGAGTACAGCACCGTCGCGTAGACGTCCTCGCCGTGGGGCTGGCCGGCGTAGATGTCCTCGTCGGCGAGTTCGCCGCGGATGCCGTCGTCGGCCTCGTCGCCGGTGCTGTGGTGGTGCTGTTCGCCGTCGTCGCCGTCGTGGTGGTCGGAGTCACCGTGGTGGTGCGTACGCTCGCCCTCACCGTGGGCGTCCGCCCCGCCCTCGGGGGCGGGCACTCTCTCGCCGGCCATGAACGCCGGCAGATCCGCGGGCGGGAACCGGCGGCCGACGAAGAAGTCGCCGAACGCGCCGTACTTCGCGGACACTTCGTCGAAGCGCATCTCGTAGACGATGTCCTTGATGTCGGTGAGGTCGTCGGCGAACAGCGTCACCCCCCACTCCATGTCGTCGAGGCCCACCGAGGACGCGATGACCTGGCTGACCTTCCCGGCGTACTGCTTGCCCAGGTCGCCGTGGACGTCCATCATCTCCGCGCGCTCCTCGATGGGCAGGTCGTACCAGTTCTGCTCGGGCTGGCGGCGCTTGCTCATCGGGTAAAACGAGACGTACGTGTCGTCGGGGAT
Organism: Halobacterium sp. MBLA0001; assembly: GCF_049705385.1. Taxonomy (NCBI): domain Archaea; kingdom Methanobacteriati; phylum Methanobacteriota; class Halobacteria; order Halobacteriales; family Halobacteriaceae; genus Halobacterium; species Halobacterium sp. MBLA0001. Next base: position 181,101 of record NZ_JBNAMQ010000007.1, on the reverse strand, counting down.
CTCCGGCGTGAGCTTGCTCTCGAAGTACTGCCGGAGCCCGTCGTCGACGGAGTCGGGGTCCTCGAAGTAGTCGGGCGCGGTGTACCCCGAGATCTCGACCACGGAGACGTACGAGTGCGCGCGCTCGGTGTACTCGGCGAACGCGGTCTGCTCGAAGGCCCGCTGGATCCGATCCAGTTCGTCGAGGCTCTCCCGGAAGTGCACGAACAGCAGGTCCGCTTTCTGTCCGGTGATCGAGAACACGCCCGACTCGCCCTCGTCGGCGTCCGCAAGCGCCTCGCGGTCCGCGAGGAACGACGCCGCGTCGTCGAGGGCCGCCGTCCGATCCCGCTCCGGCGCGTCACGCCATGCATCCCAGTCCACGGTGTAGCAGTCGTGGAGCACGAACCATCCCTCGTCTGTCGGCGGAGCGTCTGCCATACATCGGCGTTCGAACCGGGCGTAGAAGGGTTTTCCCAAAGCAGCCCGCAGTGTGACGGCGGCCCACCGACCGAAACCCTTTCACTGCGACCCCCGGAAGGTGGACGCAGATGCGAAAGAGTGGGCCGCCGAAGGGGCTCGTCTCCTACCTGGTGTTGGAGTTGCTTGACGAACAACCCCGGTACGGCTACGAGATCCTCAAGGAGATCGAATCCCTCTCCGGGGGCCACTGGGAGCCGTCCTACGGGTCGGTCTACCCCATCCTCTACAAGTTCGAGGAGAACGGGTACGCCGAGCGCCTCGACGTCGAGGACGAACCCGACCGGAAATACTTCGAGTTGACCGACGCCGGCCGCGAGGAACTCGCCGCGAAACGCGAGGAAGTCGGCACGGCGGGCACGGACCTCTTCGATGTCATCCTGGGGTTCTATCACATGTTCGCGGTGCTCGGCACCGACGACCGCTTCGACGTCGAAAACCCACCGGAAGGCACCGGGTGGCGCTTTGACGAGGCGTTCTCGGCGTGGATCGTCGAACAGGTGGTGCGCCACCACGAACATTACTTCTCGGAGTTCGAGCGCGTCCCCGACACCCCCGCGGAGTTCGCCGACCGCATGGGCATCGACGGCCCCGACGACTAGGACAGCAGCTCCGGCCCGAACAGCATCAACAACAGGCTGCACAGCATCAGCAACCCGATCCCGGTCGTGATCGCGCGCGTCGCCGTCTCCGGGCTCTCGAAGGGCAGTCGCACCGTCACCGCCTCCGCGGCCGACCGCAGCAGGTGGCCGCCGTCAAGCGGGAACGCCGGGATGCAGTTGAACAGCGCGAGGTTGAGGTTCACCCAGCCGGTCCACAGCAACACGTTCGCCGCGCCGAACGTCACCCAGTCCGGGAACACGCCCAGCACGCCGGTGACGTGATAGAAGCTCGCGTTCATCCCCGCGATCCCCGCGAAGTTGAACCCGAGGGTCGGATCCACGAGCCCGATCAGCGGCAGGTACAGCGCGATCACGACCGCCTGCAGGAAGCCCGTGATGGGGTCGTCTGCGCCGCCGAACAGCGTGCTGAGGTACGCCGACCCGGACGTCTCCCCGGAGAGCAGTCCGCGGTAGGTGTCGGCCGGATACAGTGTCGCCCCGAAGCCGTCGACGGCCACCCCGCTGACGCCGCGTGCGGGCGCGATCCCCATGTAGCTGGAGCCGTCGGACTGCTCGCCCAGCGTGATCTCGGTGGTGGTCCGACTCCCGTTGACGTACGCCCCGACGCTGATCGTGTCACCGGGGTCGCGGGCGTCGAGCTCGCCGCTGAGTGCGTCGTACGTGGGCACCCGTGTTCCGTTGACCGAAACCACGACCGCGTTGGTGCCCGCCGACAGGCCGTCCGTGGCGGCCGGCGCGTCGGGGATCGTCGTCACGAGCGCGCCCGCCGGTCCGGTCGCGGTCGCCGCGCCGTCGTTCAGTTCGAACGCCGCGACCTCGCGGTCGGCGAGCGCCGCCCGCAGCTCCGATTCGGTGCTGACCGTCGTGCCGTTGACGGCCGTGATGGTGTCGTTCGTGGTGATCGACAGCGGCGAGTTCGACGCGTTCGCGACCACCGACAGCTGCCGCTCGACGCGCACCGTCTCGTTGCTGGCGAGGGTCACCGGCACCGTGGGGTCGTCGTACTCGTCGAGGGCCTGCCTGAACGCCGTGTTGTTCGCCACCGGCGCGCCACCCACCGCGGTGATGCGGTCCCCCCCGGAGAACCCGGCGGCGGCGGCCGCCGTCCCGTCGTGGACTTCCCCGACGAGGCCGCCGTCCGAAACCGCGACCGCGCCCGCAACCGGCCCGAACAGCAACGCCAGCGTCACCACCACAACGAGGAAGTTGTTCGTGACGCCGGCAGCGAACATCCGGGACTTCGACCCGCGGTCGGCGTCCGCCTGGCTGTCCTGGTCCGGTTCGACGAACGCGCCCACGGGCAACACCGCCAGCAGCGCCACGCCCATGGACTCGACGTCGATGCCCTCGACGCGACACATCAGCCCGTGGCCGAACTCGTGGATGACGATCCCGATGAACAGCCCGGCGATGATCTCCGGCGCAACCGACAACGGCAGGAAGTCGTTGACCCCCGGGATCACCAGCACGTTCGACGGCTGGCTGATGCTCGTTGGCTCCGGCGGATTCAGCAGCGTCGTGATGGCCACCAGGACGAGCGCGATCAGCACGCCGACCAGCACGACCGACGCCAGCCCCAACCCGAAGTTCCCCCACGCGCGCCACAGCCGCTTGGGGGTCGCCATCCAGTCGAGAAACCGCTTCCCGCGCTTCGTGTGGAGGGTCGTTATCGGGCCGCTGGTGTGCACGAACGACGGCAGCAGGCCGCGGCTCTGCGCCCACGACACCGCCGCCCAGTACGCGAGCAGCCCGACCAACAGCAGCTGCCAGGTTTCCATTGTCCGTTGCTTCGGGGGTCTAGGTCAAAAGGAGTTCGGGGATGGATCGCCCGCTCCACCGCCGTCCACGGGGCGGCGTTCAGCCCTCGCGGCGGAGCCGCGTGACCACGAACTCGCGGTCGAGCTTCGCGAGGAACGGCCCCAGCTTCGGCCCCTGGTCCTCGTCGAAGAACAGCCGGTAGCCCGCCGCGAAGAACGCGCCGATGTCGATGTCGTGGCGCTTGGCGGCCTCGTAGATCTCGCCCTGCAGCGCCTCCCCGTCGGGGTCCTCGCTGTCGAGGAACGCCGCCAACTCGTCCAGCGCCGCCGCCGTGGCGTCGTCGAAGTCGTGTGCGGGGATCTCGGCGCGCGCGAGCCGGTAGTTGAACTCGTTGTTCGTGCGGCGCGCCCACTCCCGGGCGCGCTCAACGCGCGTGAGCGCGTCCGCGACGGTGTCGGCGTCAGCGTCCGCGGGAATGTGCCCCTCGCGGCGCGCGATCTCCTCGCGCAGGGCGGAGTCCTCGGTCATCCCCAGCACCGCCGCGAACGTGAACGGGATGCGCACGCGATCCGCGTCGATGTCGTCGACGAGCAGCGGGTACACGCGGGCGGCGCGCTCGCGTTCGTCCTCGCTGGCGTCGGCCGCCTCGCCGAAGTACACGCGCTCCATGCGATCGAACTCGTCGACGAGCTGGTCGAGGTGCTCGATGGAGAAGTCCCGCGCGCGGCGGGGGTCCTTGCTGAAGAAGTACCGCACCACCGGCAGCTCCAGCAACGCGAGCACGTCCTGGACGAGGATGACGTGGCCGGCCGACGAGCTGAACGGCTCCCCGTCGAGCGTGAACCACTCGTACACCATGGGGGTCGGTGGCTCGTCGCCGAGCACGTTCCGGGAGATGTCCGTCCCGGAGGGCCACGACCCTTCGGCGTGGTCTTTCCCGAACGGCTCGTAGTCCACGCCCAGCGTGCGCCACTGCGCCGGCCACTCGAAGCGCCACGGCAGCTTCCCCTCGCGGAGGGTCGCCGTGCCCTCGTGACCACACCCCTCGATGGTCTGGTCGCCGGCGTCCATGTCGGTGCAGACGTACTCGACGGTGCCGGCGTCGGCGTCGACGTCGGTGACCGTCTCGGTCACCTTCCCGCACGCCTCACAGATGGGGTTGAACGGCACGTACTCCTCGTCGACTTTGTCCTGGTATTCACCCAGCACGTCGCGGGCCGCCGTGACGTGCTCCAGGAGGTACCGCGTGACCTCCTCGAACCCGCCGTTGGCGTAGGTCTCCGTGTTCGAGACCATCTCGACGTCCACGCCCAGGCGGTCCGCCGAGGACTGAATGAGGTTCGAGAAGTGCGCGCCGTAGGAGTTACAGCACCCGAAGGGGTCGGGGATCTCGGTGTAGGGCGCGCCGAGGTTCTGCCCGAGCGCGCCCGCGTTCACGTCCCCGAGAGCAACGACCTCCCCGTCCAGGTCGGCGAGCTTCCGGGGCAGCCCCCGCAGCGGGTCGCGGTCGTCGCTGGTGAACACCTGGCGTACCTCGTGGCCGCGCTCGCGCAACACCGCCGCCACGAAATACCCGCGCATGATCTCGTTCATGTTGCCGAGGTGTGGCACGCCGGACGGCGAGATCCCGCCCTTGATCACGATCGGTTCCTCGGGGTCGCCGTCGAGCACGCGGTCGGCGGCGGCGTCAGCCCAGAACAGGCGACCGCTGCCGTCGTCTGCGTACGGGTCGTCGTCAGGATGCATGGTCTTACTCCTGGTTGTCGGCCCAGTACGTCATCTGGTTGTCGGTGCCGTCGGGGATCACGTCGGTGCCGTCGTGCTCGCCGAAGCGCACCGCGTCCACGATGCGGCGGGGGTCGGTCCCGTCGAGCACGATGGTGCGGACGCCGGAACGCTCGATGAGCTTCGCCGCCAGCAAGTCCACGGGTGCCGACGATCCGGCGTTCATCTCGATGTCCGCGATGATGTCCACGAGCTCGCCCGCCGTCATCCGCGTGAAGTGCTCGGCGTCGGCGTCCTCGTTGGGGTCCGCGGAGAACACGCCGGGCACACTGGTCGCGTACAACAGCAGGTCGGCGTCGGTGTACTCCGCGAGCGCGGCGCTCACGGCGTCGGTCGTCTGCCCGGCGACCACGCCCCCCATCACCGCGATGTCGCCGCGCCGCATCGCCTCCCCGGCGTCCTCGTAGTCTTCGGCCGGGCTGGGCGCTGCGTCACCGCCCAATGCGGCGATGAGCAGCCGGGCGTTGAGCCGCGTCACGTCGACGCCGATGTCATCGAGCTCGATCTCGTTGGCGCCGAGCTCGCGCGCTGTTCCGATGTAGTCCCGTGCGACGCCGCCGCCACCGACCACGGCCCCGACCTCACAGCCGGCGTCGGTCAACTCGTTGATGGCGTCGGCGTGGGCGTCGACTTGGTCGGCGTCCAAGCCGGGCGCGAGCACGCTGCCGCCGATAGAAACCACCACTCGCATACTACAGCCCGGTAGCCCGGTGGCGTGCTTAAGGGTTGTCAACTGATCGCGCGTGCAGCCGTTAGACGGCCGGAAGAAACACTCCTGCGACGTTCGGGGCCGCCTGGCTCCGGTGCGCGCGCCACGACTGCCGGCACTGTCACCTCCCGATCGTCTGACGTGTCGATGACAGCCCCCGCTGTCACCCGGCCTAGGAGATGCTGTCGTCTCCCACCCAAAATAAACTCTGAAACACGAGTATAAACTGTCTAATTGGCTCTAAGCACGTTATAAACTGTACGTACCCCCTCAGTTCACGGGGTGAAACGGCCGAAATCAGCCCGAACGTTCCTTCTGTTATAACCCATCCTGGGCGGTACACGAAAGCGAGGCCAGACACCATGAGCGCACCCAACTCCCCCTCCAGTGAGGCCGAGTCGCAGGACAAGGAAACGCGCCTGAAGTCCTACCTCCGCGAGAAGGCCGACGACGGCGAGCTCTACTTCAAGAGCAAGTTCATCGCCGACGATGTCGATCTCTCCCCCAAGGAGATCGGCGCTCTGATGGTGAAACTCTCGAAGTCCGCCACCGACATCACCGTCGAGAAGTGGTCGTACACCAGCGCCACCACGTGGCGCGTCCAGCCCGCATAACACCCCTCCCCCGCCACTGCGTCCCCGTTTTCGCCGTGCAACACCCATAGTGGTTAAGCGGCTGTAGCCGCTACCACGCTTCAATGCCGCCTGAATCGCCAGCGGACGCGCCCTCCCCGGCCGCCTTCGGCGACCGCTTCGACGTGTACGACGTCCAACACCGGGACGACGAACTCCTCTACTTCGGGCAGCCCGGTGCCGACCGAGCCACGATCGAGCGCGAACTCTGGCCGCTGTTCCGCGAGCACGGCTACGACGTCAGGCTCACCGACCGCACCGGCGAGCGCGTGCTCGTCGCCACGCCAGCCGACGCCGCTGACACCGACACCGGGGTGCCGTGGACGAACGTCGCGTTGTTCCTGGCGACGCTCGCCTCGACGCTGTTCGTGGGCGCGAACTGGTATTACGTCGACCCGTTCTCGCCCGCCGTCGTGCGCGCGATCCCGTTCACGCTCGCGGTCATGGGCGTGCTGGGCACCCACGAGCTCGGCCACTACGTGATGAGCAAACACCACGACGTCGACGCGACGCTGCCGTACTTCATCCCGTTCCCGTCGCTGTTCGGCACGATGGGCGCGGTCATCCGGATGCGCGGCCGAATGCCCAGCCGCAACGCCCTCTTCGACATCGGCGCAGCCGGGCCGCTGGCGGGTCTCGTCGCTGCCGTCGTCGTTTCCGTGATCGGGCTCGTGTTGCCGCCGGTGACGGTGCCCCCGGGGGTCGCGAACTCGGCCAGCGCCGTTCACGTGGACTTCGGCTACCCGCTGTTGCTGCGCGGGATCGCGGCCGTGCTCGGCGAGCAGTTCGCGTACGCGGACCCACGCACAGCCGTCAACCCCGTCGTGATGGGCGGCTGGATCGGCATGTTCGTCACGTTCCTGAACCTGCTGCCGGTCGGCCAGCTCGACGGCGGGCACATCCTCCGGTCGCTGGTCGGCGAGACCGCCGGTCGCTTCGCGCCGCTCGTGCCGACCGCGTTGCTCTCGCTGGGGGCCTACCTCTGGATCGTCCGAGACGCCGGGAACGCCGCCGGCATCTGGCTGCTGTGGGGTGTTCTGGCGTCGGTGGTGTCGCTGTCCGGCACCGTCACGCCGGTCGACGACCGGCCACTCGACCGCCGGCGCGTCGCGCTGGGCGTGGTGACGTTCGTCCTCGGCGCGCTGTGTTTCATGCCGGTCCCCATCCAACTCGGCTAATGCGTCCAGCCGTCGTCGGCCAGCGCGTCGCCGTCGAGGCACACGCCGTCGGCCGCCGCGGTGACGCGCCCGACGACCGACAGCGACCCGGGGACCGCCGCCCGCGCCGCCTCCACGCGCTCGGGCGGCACGGCCGCCACCAACTCGAAGTCACCGCCGAAGGACACCGCGCGCTCGACGGGGTCGGTGGTCACCTCCGCGAGCGCGTCCGCCACCGGGAGGCGGCCGCTGTCGACCGCCATTCCGCAGTCGCTGGCCGCCGCGAGCTGGTGCAACGACCGCGCCAGCCCGTCGCTTGCGTCCATCATCGCGGTCGCGTGCGCGCCGAGCACCTGCCCGGCGGCCACCCGGGGCATGAACTGGAACAGGTCGTTGGCGCGGTCAGTGTCGCCGGCGTCGAACAGCGCCATCGCGGCCGCGCTGCGCCCCAGCGACCCGGTCACGACCACGCTGTCACCCGGCCGGGCACCGCTGCGCGCGACGCGGTGGTCGGCGTCACCGATCGCCGCCGTCGCCACCGTGAACTCGCTGTGCCCGTCCAGGTCGCCGCCCACGTACTCCGCGCCGACGGCCGTACAGACGTCGCGTGCACCGGTCACGAACGCGGCCAGCTCGTCGTCGTCGAAGCCCGGCGCGCCGTAGGCGGCCACTGCGGCGGTCGCGGTCGCGCCCGTCGCGGCGACGTCCGACAGCGACGCGCCGACCGACCGCCAGCCCGCGGTGTACCTGGTGGTGCCCGACGGGAAGTCCGTCGCGTCGTGGAGCATGTCGATCGTGAGGGCGGTGTCACCGACGACTGCGGCGTCGTCGCCGGCGCGTGAGACGAGCCCGCCGACAAGCTCCAGGGCCGCACGCTCATCCATACCACGCGGTTGGCAACCACCGGTGATAAGCCCCCGGAAAGCCGCCACGGCACCCGGCCGCTGCCGCCGGGGTGGCGGTCACGCACGCCGGTGTGGCCGCCTCGCGCCGCCTAACGATGCCTTTAAACGAATCAGGGACGACGTGCCTGCAATGGCAACTCTCTACGACGCCCCCGTGGACGAGCTCATCGACGAGCTCGCCGCGGACCTCGAAACGCGACTCGACGAGCCGGACTGGGCGAACTACGCGAAGACGGGCGCGGGCCGCGAGCTTCCCCCCGAGCAGTCTGACTTCTGGGCGACCCGTGCGGCCAGCCTCCTGCGGAAGGTCGCCATCGACGGCCCGATCGGTGTCAAGCGCCTCTCGGAGGCCTACGGCTCCACGACCTCGGGCTCGAACCGCTACGTCGTCGCGCCGTCGACGACGACCGCCGGCTCCCGGAACATCGTGCGCACGATCCTCCAGCAACTCGAAGCCGAGGGCCTCGTCGAGCAACAACACGACCACGGCCGCGTCGTCACCGGTGACGGCCGCAGCCTCCTCGACGAGACCGCCGGCGACGTGATCGAATCCCTCGATCGCCCGGAGCTCGAACGCTACGCGTAACGCTCGCCGACGCGACGCCGCCACTTCTCGTTCGGGTAGCGCCGGCAGCAGTCGACGCTGTGCACAACAATTAACACGACTCGCGGCCAACTGTCATCCAGTATGAGTGGGAACCCTGACGACGACCGACTAGAGGAGCTTCGCCAGCGAAAGAAAGAGCAGCTCAAGCAACAACAGCAGGGCGGCGACGCGGAGCGTGAGGCCCAACAGCAGCAGGCCCAGCAGGCCGAACAGCAAAAGCAGGCGATGCTCAAGCAGAACCTCACCGACGGCGCGCGCAAGCGCCTGAACACGATCCGCATGAGCAAGCCGGAGTTCGCCGAGCAGGCCGAACAGCAGGTCCTCGCACTGGCCCAGTCCGGACGCGTGCAGGGCCGCATCGACGAGGATCAGATGAAAGAGATCCTCCGCGAACTCAAGCCCGACTCCCAGAGCTTCAACATCAATCGCCGATAAGCGATGGAACTGGGCCTGCTTTACAGCGGCGGGAAAGACTCCACGCTGGCCGCCCTCGTTCTCGATCGGTTCTACGACATCACGCTCGTCACCGTGCATTTCGGCATCACCGACGAGCACGCCCACGCCCGCGCTGCGGCGGCTGAGACCGACTTCGACTTCGAGGCACTGCAGTTGGACCGCGGGGTCGCCGACGACGCGGTGGCGCTGATGGTCGAGGACGGCTATCCGCGAAACGGCATCCAGCACGTCCACGAGCACGCCCTGGAGGCGGTCGCGGAGCGCTTCGACGCGGTCGCGGACGGCACGCGCCGCGACGACCGCGTGCCGACGGTGTCGCGGGCGCACGCCCAGAGCCTCGAAGACCGCCACGGCGTGGATTACGTCTCCCCGCTGTCGGGGTTCGGACGCGGCGCGATCGACCGACTGGTGGCCGCCGAACTCGACGTCGAAACCGGCCCGAGCGAGGAGATCCCGCGCGCGGACTACGAGGCGGAGCTGCGGGCGCTGCTGGCGGCCGACCGCGACGACACCGCGATCAGCGACGTGTTCCCCGAGCACGACCAGACGTACGTGCACGGGCTCCGCAACTAGGGTGGGCGTCGAACGGAAGCTTTGAAGCGCCGGACGCGACAACCGCACTCCATGTACGACCGACTCAAGGGGTTTCGTGACTTCTACCCCGCGGAGATGGGGCCGCGGCGCGCGGCGATCGACGCGATCGAGGACGCCGCCGCCAGCTACGGGTTCCGTGAGGTTGGCACGCCCGCCATGGAGCGCACCGAGATGTACGTCGACAAGTCCGGCGCGGAAATCGTCGACGAGCTGTACTCGTTCACCGACCAGGGCGGGCGGGACGTGGCGCTCACCCCGGAGCTGACGCCGACCGTCGCGCGCATGGTGGTGGCCAAACAGCAGGCCCTCTCGAAGCCGATCAAGTGGTACTCCTCGCGGCCGTTCTGGCGCTACGAGGAGCCCCAGCAGGGGCGGTTCCGGGAGTTCTACCAGACCAACCTCGACATCTTCGGCACGAGCGATCCGCGCGCCGACGCCGAGGTGCTCGCGGTCGCCGCCGACGGTCTCACGTCGCTCGGGCTCACGGGCGCGGATTTCGAGTTCCGGGTGAGCCACCGGGACATCCTCGGCGGCCTGCTGGCCGCGTTCGACGCCACGGTGGACACCGAGGCGGCGATTCGCACCGTCGACAAACGCGAGAAAATCGAGCGCGCGGCGTACCTCGATGACCTGGCGGCGGCGGGGCTGTCATACGATCAGGCCGAGCAATTCGACGACCTCCTGGACGGCGACGACCTCGACGCGCTCGTGTCGTTCGCGGGCACCGACCGGGTCCGGGACGCGGTCGCGAACCTCCGGAACGTCCTCGATGCGGCCGAAACCCTCGGCGTCCGCCAGTACTGTGACGTGTCGCTGACGACCGCCCGCGGCCTGGATTACTACACGGGCGTGGTGTTCGAGTGCTTCGACTCCACGGGCGACGTCGGGCGCGCGGTGTTCGGCGGCGGCCGGTACGACGACCTCATCGAGCGCTTCGGCGGGCAGCCCACGCCGGCGGTCGGCGTCGCGCCCGGCCACGCCACCCTCAACCTCCTGTTGGAGAACGCCGGCGTGCTCCCCGACGACGAGTTCACGCCCGACTACTACGTGCTCCAGGTCGGGGACACCGACGCCGAAGCCGCCGACGTCGCGAGCGCGCTGCGCGAGCGCGGTAACCGCGTCGACACCGACATCACCGGGCGCAGCTTCGGCGCGCAGATGAACTACGCCGACAACGTCGGCGCGGACACCGTCGTGATCGTCGGCGAGCAGGACCTCGCTGACGGCAACGTCACCATCAAGAACATGGCGTCCGGCGAGCAGACGACCGCCCCGATCGCGGCGTTCCCCGGCGCGCACGACGCGCCGCGGGTCGAGGACTTCGCGTAACCGGATGCCGCGTCGCGCGTTCCGGGTCGCCTACGACGGCCGCCCATACCACGGCTTCCAGCGCCAGCCCGACGTCTCCACGGTGGCCGGCGAGCTGTTCGGCGCGCTGCGCCGCCTGGACGTCTTCGACGGCGCGAAACCGTCGGGGTACGCCGCCGCCGGGCGGACGGATGCCGGCGTGTCCGCGCGCGCCCAGACGGTCGCCTTCGACGCGCCGGCGTGGCTGACCCCCGACGCGTTCACCGGCGCGCTTCCGGACCCCATCCAGGTGTGGGCGCACGCCGACGCGCCGCCGGAGTTCCACGCCACCCACGACGCGGTCGCGCGCACCTACGTTTACTACTGGTACGCCCCCGACAGTCGGGCCACCGACGACCGCGCCGCCGGGGCGCTCGACCGGCTCACCGGGACACACGACTTCCACAACCTCACCCCCAACACCACCAACACCGTCCGCGAGTTGGACGCCACCCTGGACCGCGACGGGGCGTTTCGCGTCATCACCGTCCGGGCCGGCGGGTTCTGTCGGGAGCTCGTTCGCCGCGTCGTCTCGCTCGTCCAGCTCGTCACCGAGAGCGGTGACACCGACCGGATCGACACCGTGCTGGGCGACGAGCCGGTTGCCGGCCCGGACGGCGTGCCGCCCGCTGACCCACACCCCCTGGTGCTTCACGCCGTCGCCTACGACGGCCTCTCGTTCACCGTCGACGAGGACGCCGCCGAGCGCGCGCGAACCACGTTCCGCGCAGCCCGCGCGGACCACCACGAGCGCGCCCGCGTCGCCGGCCACCTCGCCTCGATCTAGTCCCAGGCGGCCGGCCAGACGTCCGCGGCCATCATCCCCGACCGCATGCCTGCATCGACGAGGCGCTGGCGGAGCGTTGCCTGGCTGGCACGGGGGATGGTCGTGTCCTCGCGCGCGAGTTCGCGGACGAGCAGCGCGGCGAGCATGCCGTGCTCGCGCAGCGTCCGCGCGTCGACTTTGTCACGGGTGTCGGCCTGCGTGTGTCCCCAGCCGCGGCCCCGCTCGGGGGTGACCGAATGCAACTGCACCGCGGGGACGCCCGCCCGGAGGAACGGCCAGTGGTCGCTGTACGGGTGCAGCGTGTCGACCACGTCGATCGGGTGCCCGGTCGCGTCCTCGACCGCCGCCAGCACGTCCGCGAACGCGGGGGTGGCGTGCAGGAACGCCCGCAGCGTCCGATACCGGCCCGCCCCGTCGAGGTTCACCACCGCGCGCACGGCGTCGGTGTCGAGGCTGTCCGCGAGCGCGCTCGCGCCCACGAGCCCGACTTCCTCCCCGCTGACCGTGCCCAGCCGCACGCGCGTCTCCAGGACGGACTCCATCGCGGCCAGCACGCGCGCGGCCGCCACCAGGGTGGCCACGCCACAGCCGTTGTCGAGTGCGCCCTCGCCGATGTCGTGGGCGTCGTGGTGCGCGATCACGACCACCTCCGTGGGCGTGTCCGGCCCGAGCACGCCGTGCGTGTTGACGCCCGTCCCTGGCTCGGTGTGCGCGTCGACGGTCAGCTCGGCCGCCCCGCCCCGCTCGGCGTACGACTCCAGCCACGACCCCACCTCCCCGGAGACGCTGGCGGCGGGGCGCTCGCCCACGCGGCCACCGCGGAGTGCACCCGTTTGGGGGAGTTGGCCGTCGCGCTGGTTGTGGAACACGAACCCCGCTGCCCCGCCCGCCACCGCCCGGCCGTACTTCTCCATGCGGTGGACGCGATCGCCCCCCGGCGGGCTGCCCGTCGACGCAACCACGACCGCGCCCTCGACGTCGACCCCGTCGAAACCGGCCGGCGCGCCGTATCCCGCCGAGACCAGTCGCCCGGTCGCCGTGCCGGCGGGCGCATACGGCAACGCGATGGCGTCGAACGCCCGCTCGTCGGGCGCGGTCACGCGCAGCGCGCAGTCCCCCCGCGTCCACACCGGGAGGGGGAACGGCTCAGTGGTCGCGTCACGAACCCCGGCCTCGCCCAGCGCGTCCACGACGTGTTCGGCGGCCCGGCGGTCGCCGGCGTGGCCCGCCATCCGGGAGTCGAGCGCCGTGAGCGCCGTGAGCACGTCCCACGGCGTGTCATCGGTCCATGCCTGTCCGAGCGCCCGCGGCACAGCGTCCATGCCGCCCGCTACGTCGGGCACCGGGTTAATTTCGGGGGCCGTCGCCGGCAATCACCCGGTTGTTTGCGAACGTTTAACCGGACGCACGCGAACGCTGGGGCATATGAGCAGTGTCCCCGACCGGGCGGACGTGGCGGACGAGTACAAATGGGCGCTGGCGTCCATCTACGAGACCGACGACGAGTGGGAGGCGGCCTTCGAGGACGTCCAAGCCGAGCTTGACGCGCTCAACGACTACGAGGGGCGGCTCACCGAGGACGGCGAGACGCTGCTGGCGGCCCTGGAGTTGCGCGATGCGGTCTACCGGGACGCCAAGACGGTGTCCGCGTACGCCCGCATGCGGTCGGACGAAGACACCCGCGACCAGGAGTACCAGGCGCTGCAGGCGCGCGGCGCGAGCCTCATGACCGACGTGTCCTCGGCGACGTCCTTTTTCGACCCCGAGCTCCAGGCCTGCACCCGCGAGCAACTGCAGTCGATGATCGAGGAGACGCCCGAGCTTGCGGTGTACGAGCATTACTTCGACGACGTGTTGCGGATGAAACCGCACACGCGCTCGGCGGAGGTCGAGGGGCTCCTGAGCGAGCTCGGCGAGGTGTTCGGCGCGCCAAGCGACGCGTACAACATGCTCACCGACGCCGACCTGGAGTTCCCCACCGTCGAAGACCCCGCCGGCGATGCCGTCGAGATCTCGCAGTCGAACTTCACGAACCTCCTGAAGACCCCGGACCGGGCGTTCCGACAGACCGTCCACGAGCAGTTCTACGACACCATCAGCGGCGTCCGGAACACCATCGGGTCGACGATGAAAACCCAGATGAAACGGGACGTGAAACTCGCCGAGGCGCGCAACTACGACACCGCCCGGCAGGCCGCCCTGGACAGCGGCAACATCCCCGTCGAGGTGTACGACACGCTCGTCGACACGGTCGACGACAACCTCGGCACGCTCCAGCGCCACGCCGACCTGAAGCGGCGCGCCCTCGGCGTCGACGACCTGGAGATGTGGGACCTCTACATGCCCATCGTGGACTCCGAAGGCCCCGATATCGAGTACGCCGACGCCCGCGAGCACGTCATCGAGGCGGTCGCGCCGCTCGGCGAGGACTACCAGCAGCGTGTCGCCGACGGCCTGGATTCGAACTGGGTGGACGTCTACGAGAACCGCGGGAAGCGCTCGGGCGCGTACTCCGGGGGGACCTACGACACCCAGCCGTTCATCCTGATGAACTACCAGGACGACATCTCCTCGATGTTCACGCTCGCCCACGAACTCGGGCACAGCCTCCACAGCCAGTACACCAGCGAACACCAGCCCTACGTCTACTCGAACTACGAGATCTTCGTGGCGGAAGTCGCGTCCACGGTCAACGAGGCGCTGCTGGTCAACCACCTGCTCGACACGGTCGAGGACGACCACTTCCGGCGGCACATCCTCAACGAGTACCTCGAACGCTTCCGGTCGACGCTCTACCGCCAGACGCTGTTCGCGGACGTCGAACAGCGCCTCCACGAGCTCACCCGGGCGGGCGAGGCGCTCACGCCCGACCGCATCGACGAGGTGTACGGCGACCGCAAGCGCGCGTACTACGCCAACGCCACCATCGACGACCACATCGAACGGGAGTGGATGCGCATCCCGCATTTCTACTACAACTTCTACGTCTTCCAGTACGCCACCGGCATCTCCGCGGCGGTCGCGCTCGTCGAGGACATCCTCGACGACGACCAGCCCGACGCCGCCGCCCGCTACCGGGAGTTCCTCACCCGCGGGTCCAGCGCGTACCCGATCGAACTCCTCCAGGACGCCGGCGTCGACATGTCCACGAGCGCCCCCATCGAGCGCGCGATCGGCGTCTACGACCACTACCTCGACGAGGCCGACGACCTCGTCTAACGCCGCGCCGCCACACCCCCGTTTGGCGTCCCGCGCACGGACAGTGTAGCCTACCCAAAGGAACTTCTACGCGCGGCCCCTATGGACGGCAACGAATGTCGCGTAGCCCCTCATTGCCGGACCGGCCGACGCTCGACGTCGATCCCGAGTCGACGCCGGCGGAACGCCTCAACGCGCTCCAAGACCACTACGTGGATATCGTGGCGGTCAACGGAGAGCTGCAGGCGCAACTCGACGATGTCGAAGCCCGCCGCGAAGAACTCCGCGAGGAGGTCAACCGCCTCCAGCGCGAGAACGAGACGCTGAAAACGGCGTCGCTGTACCTGGCGACCGTCGAAGACCTGCCCGAAGACGGCAGCGCCGTGATCAAACAGCACGGCAACAACCAGGAGGTCCTCACCGAGCTGTCGCCGCGACTCGCGGACACCCTGGAGGTCGGCGACCGGGTCGCGATCAACGACTCGTTCAGCGTGCAGCGCGTGCTCGACGACGAAACCGACGCCCGCGCGCAGGCCATGGAAGTCGACGAGTCGCCGTCGGTCACGTACGCTGACATCGGCGGCCTCGACGACCAGCTCCGGGAAGTCCGGGAAGCCGTCGAGGACCCGCTGGTCAACCCCGAGAAGTTCGACGCGGTCGGCGTCGAACCCCCGAGTGGGGTGTTGTTGCACGGGCCGCCCGGCACCGGCAAGACGATGCTCGCGAAAGCCGTCGCGAACCAGACGGACGCCAGCTTCATCAAGATGGCCGGCAGCGAGCTCGTGCGGAAGTTCATCGGCGAGGGCTCCCGGCTGGTCCGGGATCTCTTCGAGCTCGCGGAACAGAAAGACCCCGCGATCATCTTCATCGACGAGATCGACGCCGTCGCCGCCAAGCGCACGGATTCGAAGACCAGCGGGGACGCCGAGGTCCAGCGCACGATGATGCAGTTGCTCTCGGAGATGGACGGCTTCGACGAGCGCGGCGACATCCGCATCATCGCCGCCACCAACCGCTTCGACATGCTGGACTCCGCGATCCTGCGGCCCGGCCGCTTCGACCGCCTCATCGAAGTCCCCAACCCGAACCCGGACGCCCGCGAGCGCATCCTGGAGATCCACGCCGGCGAGATGAACGTCGCCGACAGCGTCGACTTCTCGGATCTCGCCGCCGACACCGCGGAGTTCTCCGGTGCGCAGCTCGCCAGCCTCGCCACGGAAGCCGGGATGTTCGCCATCCGCGACGACCGCGACGAGGTCCACCGCCAGGACTTCGACGACGCCTACGAGAAACTCGTCGCCGAGGGGGACACCGAGTCCAGCGGCCCGCGGTACCCGAGCTACATTCAGTAAGTATAGGACGCCGGACGGCGTACGCCGACCGTATGCCTCGCATCCGAATCGCGTGGGGGAGCGGTGTCGCCCCGACGAAGATGGCCGCCTACGACGCCGCGCTCGCGGACGCCAACGTCCACAACTACAACCTGATTCGCGTCTCGTCGGTCATTCCCGCCGACGCAACCGTCTCCGCGGTCGACACCGCGCCCGACCTCGGGCCGGCGGGGAACACGCTCACCGTCGTGGAAGCCCGCGGCCAAACAGCGGGGCCGGGGCAGGCAAGCGCCGGGCTGGCGTGGGCACCCCGCGACGGCGCGCCCGGACTCTTCTACGAAGCCGCCGACGAGACCACCCCCGACGACGTCGCCGACCGCGTCACCACCGGCATCACGGCCGGCATGGAGGTGCGCGACTGGGACGGCGTGGAGCCGTCCGTGCGGACCGAGACGGTCACCGCCGACGCCGGCGAGCACGCCGCGGCCGTCGTCATCGCGGCCTACGGCGACAGCGACCCCGTTTTCGACCAGTAAGATCACCCGACAGTAGAAGGGTTATACGTTCCCACCACGTACCCGTGTGTCATGCATGGAAACGCGCCGTACAGCGGGCCGGCGGACGCCACTGGCGACCTCAGTGGCGAGCAACGTCGCGCGCTCCAGACGAGCATCGCGCAGATCGCGTCCCGGACCCGCGAGTTCCTGCCCGACGAGTACGTGGTCGGCTCGGAGGTCACGAACGGGTCCAGCGGCGTGCAGGTCACGGTTGCGGTTCGCCCGCCCGCCGGCAACCCGGTCAGCGCCGGTTTCACGCCCGAGTTCGAGGATCTCGCCGACGACGACCTGATCCCCACCGAGGACCGCGAGGAGGTCGCTCGCGGGCTCGCCGCCAGTGCGGCGCTGCAGGTCAAACACGCCCTCGGCGACGACGTTCCCGAAACAGCGCGGTAGTTCAGCCGGTTCTCACGGGCCAAATTCGGCGGTCAACTAGAGCTTACAGCCGTATCCGCTGCCGGCCCCAGACCGCCTACTTCCCCCAGAAGGGGTCGCGTTTGCGCATGATGTCCAGATAGGATTTCAGCGCCTCGCGCTCGTCGGCGGGCAGGTCAGACGTGAGCTCTTGGTCCAGGACCTTCGCGTGCTTTTCGGGCAGGTCAACCCAGAGTTCGTCGCCCTCCTTGATGTCGCGGCCGACCGTCGGGCCGTCGATGGAGACGCTGACGCGGTTGCCCGCGCGGGCTTCGTCGACGTCCTCACCCTGATCCTGGATGCCCTTGACGATGCCCGCGCGGTCGAGGTCGTTGCCCTCGATACCGCCGACCGGCGTGTTCCGCTTGAGCGTGCCCGACACCACCTCAACGCCGACGACCGCGGGGTCGTTCTGGCGGAACACGTGGTCTTTCAGGATGCGGAACCGCGCCGGGCGCACGATGTTGTCGAAGACGGCTTCTTTCTGCTCGCGCTCCTGGGCGTCGACGAACGCCTCGTAGTCCTCGACGAGCTGGTAGATCACGTCGCTGTTGAACACGCGCACGGACTCGCGTTCGGCGTTCTCCGCGGCGGCCGGCAGCACGTCGACGTTGAACCCCAGGAGCACGCGGTTTTTCTCGCTGTCGACGGTGGTCGCCATCGCCACGTCCCGCGGCGCGACATCGCCGACTTCCGCCGACATCACGGGGATCTCGGCCTCTTCGAGCGCGCTCACGAGCGCCTCCAGGCTGCCCAGCGTGTCCGCTTTCACCACGATCCCCTCCTCGCCGGTTTCGACCGCGACCTCCGCCAGCTCCGCCTCCACCTCGGTGACGACGTCCGCGACGTCACGATCGCCGACCACGCGGATCGGCGCGCCGGCCATCGCGTCGTCGAGGTCCGGCGCGGCGACTTTCAGGCCGGCGGCGGCCTGCATTCGGTCGACGTTCCCGAAGCGTTTCTCCGTCCGCATCTCCGCGAGGTCGCCGGGCTTCAACAGCGCGCGGACGTCCGTGACGATGGGCTCGGGCTGCGCGCCGACCACGACGGTGTCCCCCGACCGGATGGTGCCGTCGTAGAGGATCACGTCGACGGTCGTCCCGAAGCCCTGCTCGTCTTTGACTTCGAGGACGGTGCCCGCGCCGGGGCCGTCGATGGTGACCTCCATCTCGGATTTCATGTACCGCTGGGCCAGCCCCATCAGCACCGTCAGCAGATCCGGGACGCCCTCACCGGTTTCCGCCGAGACGGGGATGACCCCGACGTTCTTCTGGAAGTTCTGCACCCGCCAGTAGAGGTCCGAGGAGAACCCCGCGTCGGACATCTCGCCGATGAGTTCGTACAGCGCGTCGTCGAGGTCCGAGCGCACGCGGTCGCTTTGGTCGTCGTAAGTGCCCTGCACGGGCGCGTCCGGGTTCGGGTTCCACCCCGGCGTCGTGTCGATCTTGTTCGCGGCGACGACGAACGGCGTCCCCGTGTCCTTCAGGATGCGGATCGCTTCCTCCGTCTGTGGCTGGAAGCCGTCGTTGACGTCCACCACGAGGATGGCGATGTCCGCGAGCGCGCCGCCCCGCGAGCGCAGCGTCGAGAAGGAGTGGTGGCCGGGCGTGTCGATGAACAACAGCCCCGGCAGGTCGAACTCGGTGGGGTCGACGAGGCTGCCGGCGACCTCCGAGACGGTGTCCAGCGGGACCGCTGTCGCGCCGATGTGTTGGGTGATCGCGCCGGCTTCGCCTTCGATGACGGCCGAGCCGCGGATCTTATCCAGCAGGCTAGTCTTGCCGTGGTCGACGTGGCCGAGCACGGCCACGATCGGCGTTCGCAAGTCCCCGGGGTCGTCGGTGGTGTCTGCGTCGGGCATAGTAGAATCCTCCGAGAGAACGGTCGTTACCCCAATGGAGCGCGCGGTAGCCTATAATTCCATCGTCACGGCGGCGACGGCGACGCCGATGGGCCGACCGCGTTCGGCTGGCGTCGCGTGTGGCGCTGTCGACTCGCTGTGTGGTGGTTTCGCTGTCGCACGCCCGTCGGACATCCCCCCGGGGTTTATGTGAATCCCGACAGTGAAACCGGGTATGGCCGACATCCTCGCCGAAAACCTCTCCGGGAAGGCCGTGATGGGGTCGGACGGCACGGAGCTTGGCATGCTGTACAACATCACGATGGACCTCAAATCCGGCACGCTGGAGCACCTGCTCGTCGAGCAGACCGAGGAGTCCGTCGCCGCTGACTTCCCGATCGGCGACGACGGCCGGTACCGCGTTCCGGTGAGCCGCGTGCAAGCAGTCAAAGACTACATCGTCGTTCGCCGATAGTGCACGTCCTCGACGCCACCGCGTTCATCGACGAGTACGACGCCCCGGACCCGACCGCCTCAGTCCCCGAGGTCCGCGACGAGCTCACCGACGCCGCGGCGTTCCGGTTCGACGCGGCCGCGGGCAGCGGCATGCGGGTGCACGTCCCCGCACAGGACGCCCGCGAGGCCGTGCGCCAGGCCGCGGCCACGACCGGCGACGCCGACGTGCTCTCCGAGACCGACCGCCGGCTGTTGGCGACCGCCCACGAACTCGACGGGACGCTGGTCAGCGACGACTACGCGATGCAGAACGTCGCCGCCGAGCTCGCCGTCACGGTCGAGTCGATCTCCCAGGACGGCATCACCGAGCGCCGCGACTGGCGCCTCCAATGCCAGGGGTGTGGCCGCGAGTTCGACGACACCGACCACGACCGCTGTCCCGTCTGTGGCAGCCCCCTCGAACGCAAGAACCCGTCGTAGGCTACGTGAACTGCCAGTACGCGAGTCCGAACTGGACCGCGTCGTAGACGCCGTGGATGACGATCGGTGCCAGCAGGTTGTCGGTGCGCTCGTAGGCGACGCCGAGCACCAGGCTGACGACGAACACGCGCGCGAGCGCGACCATCACGGCACCCGGGGCGGCTGTCCCGGCGTACGCCAGCAGGTGGCTGGCCGCGAACACGAACGACGCGACGACCACGGCGCTGCGCCGCGAATACGCGTCGTAGAGGTATTTCTGCACGGCGTTGCGCGCGAGCAGCTCCTCGCCCGGGGCGACGAACACCAGGGAGACAACCGCCAACGGCACTAGCATCGCGGGGGTCTTCCGGGCAGCTTCGATGAGGCCGTGTTGGGTCTGTGGCAGCGAGAGCGCCGTCACGACCACGTTCAACCCCAGATGCAACGCGAAGATCGCGCCCACACCGCCAGCCGCAACGCCCACGTCACGCCGGGTGACGGTGGGGGTGTCGATCCCGGCAACGTCCGATGCCCGCACGAACACGACGCCCATGATCCCCAACCCAACGCTTGACACCGCAGCCCGCACCGGGTACGCGACCGTCGGCGCGTCCGGCGCGATGCCCGCGGCGATGGCTGCAAGCAGGCTGCTCGCGACGAGCGCGCCGGCGGACACGACCACAGCAACGCCGACCGCCCGCTCCCGGGCGCGCACGCCGTCGGCATCCACGCCGGCGACCGCGGCGAGCCCGGCCCCGATCACGCTGATCCCCGCGAACAGCGCCACCGCCGGCCCGGCGGTGACCGGCCCGGTCATGGACAGCAGCGCCGCCGCCGCCGTCAGCGAGAGCGCGCCGCCGGCCCCGGTGCCCACGCCGGACAACCACGCGGGGCCGGTGCCGTGGCGACGCCCCGCGAACGCCAGCGTGGCGACGGCGGCGCACGCGGTGGCGGCGTGTGCCACCGTGTCCGCGGCGGGCGCCCAGTCGAGCAGCGTCGCCGCCAGCCCGACGCCCGCGACGACGAACCCGACAGTCGACGCGTACCGGTCGGATACAGGAGGTGTTGGCATGGCCGCGCTCACTCCACGATGTGGGTCTCCGTCTCCGGAAGCGGGTCTTCGCCGCGGAGCAGTTCGCGGGCGGCGTTCTTCCCCCACTCGACGGCGGGCTGGGTGAACGTCTCGACGCCGTAGAGCTCGCCCGCGAGCACGCAGGCGGCTTCGAAGTCGAACAGCAGCCGCCCCACCGACCGCGCGTCGACGGCCGGCATCTCCACGCGCACAGTGGGGACACCGGACGCCGCGAGGCTGGCCGCCGTCGCCTCGAACTCGGCGTCGAGTAGCGCCCCGAGATCGCCGCCGGTGAGATAGTCGATGTCAGCCAGTTCCGCCTCCGGAATCGCACAGTCGGGCCGCGACGCGGGCCGAAGCATGGTCACGAGTTTGTCCCGCGGGCCGGCGCGGTAGAGCTGGAGTTGGCTGTGCTGGTCGGTCGCGCCCAGCGCCCGCGCCGGCGTCTGCCCGACGCCGTCTTTCCCGAGGCTCTCCGCCCAGAGCTGTGCGAACCACTCGGCGAACGTCTCCAGGCGCTCGGCGTACGGCAGCATCGCGTTCACGCCCGCCCCGCGCTGATCGAGGGCGTACGCGGTCGCGCCGTACGCGTACGCGGGGCAGTCCTCAAGGGAGCCGGCAAGCGCCGCCCGCCCGTCGGCCGCGCCCGCCACCAGCTCGCCGACGTCGACGCCGGCGATCGCGGCGGCCGGCAGCGCGACCGTCGACAGCGCGGCGAACCGGCCGGGAACGCCCCTCGGGGCGTCAAGCACGGGCAGGTCGTGGGTGTCCGCGAGCGCCCGCAGCGGCCCGTCGTCGCCCGTCGTGACGAGCGTGCGCGCCGTCCAGTCCACGCCCGCGTCGTCCATGGCGTCCCGCACAACCAGGAAGTTCGCGAGCGTCTCGGCGGTCGTCCCCGACCGCGACACCACGTGCACGGCGGTCGTCGAGAGATCGATCCGGTCCAGCAACCGGGTGACGTGCGCGGGGTCGACGTTGTCCAGCGCGTGGTAGTCCAGGTCGTCGTCGCCCAGTGCGTCCACGAGCGTCGCCGCGCCGAGCGCGCTCCCGCCGATCCCGACGGTCACCAGCGTGTCGGCGTCCGCCACCGCGTCGGCGGCCGCCGTGATCGCGTCCACATCAACCGTCCGCGGGAGGTTCAGGGCCGCGTACCCGAACTCGTCGCCGTCCATCCCGGCGGTGATCCGATCGTGTGCGCGGGCGACGCGGTCGTCGAGTCGGTCCAGCGCGTCCGGCGGCACGCCCGGCGTGGCGGTCGCGTCGAGTGCAGCGCCGATGTCGATTCGCATACACGGAGGGGAGTCTGCCGGCCACTTCAGGGTGGCTAGTTCCGCGAGCCCCCGGGTCGGCGCGGAGTCGCCGGGCTTTTGCTCGCCGCGCCCGCAGGCCACACAAATGGGCCGGTTCGATAGTTACTCCGGGCTGCTGTCGGCGTTCCCGTACGCGTTCCGCGAATCGGACTCCCGGCTGTTCAAAAGCTACGCCGTCGTCAGCGCCGTGCTCGGTGGCCTGTTCGCGTTCCTGATGGCGGGCGCACTCGTCGTGCTCATCTCCAACACTGCCGGCGGGAGCGGCGGCTCGCTGACGCTGTCCCGCACGTTCTACGTCGTGCTCGGGCTGTTCGTGTTCCTGCCGTTGGTCTCTCCCGTGTTGTTCGTCGCGCGCCGCCACCGGCGCGCACTGTCCGTGAACCCCGCCTACGACGCCGGCGTTTCGACCGCCGGCTATCTGTTCGTGGTGTCAGTGTACCTCGGCGTGGTGGCGTCCATGCCGGCGACCTACCGGGTCGCCGGTGAGATCGCGTCCCGACCGCCACCCAGCGGCGTCGCTGCACCCCTGATCGCCGTGCTGTACGGCATCCCGCCGCAGTTCTCGCCGGTGGTGCCGCTGGCCGGCGCGGTGCTCGTGTACGCCACGCATCGCTGGCTGCGCGCGTGAACCGCCGAACAGTAACAGTGAACCGGGGAGCCGGCCTACGGGCGGGCATGACCGACGCCCGATCCAAGACCGCGACGTTCTTCGTCAGTGACGCCAGCGAGGACTCCGCGATCCTCACCGACGTCTCGGACGCACAGGTGCACACCCTCTCGGAGAACCCCGGGCTCTCGGCCGGCGACGTACTGGACGCAACCATCACGCCGGACCCACCGATGCACGTCACGTACAGCGTCGCGTCCGTCGCCGAACACACCCAGATCCCGGTGACCGTCAGCGACGAAACCCCCACCCCGAACGCTCGCGATCTGGCCGCCGACCTCCCCCGCGGCGAGCTCGCGACCGCCGAGCGCGCCGGCGTCGGCGAAATCCACGTGCTCTCGGTCGGCGCGGACAACGTCTCAGACGCCGTCGATGACGTTGTTGCGGACGACCAGACCGTCTCGCGGGCCGCCCGCATCGGCATCAATCGCGTGGAGGTGCGGGCGGGCGAGGACTTCATCAGCGTCCGATATCTGCCGTAGCCCCGGGCCTGCCCTCCCGTCGCGCCCCCACCGGCGCGGTCACGTCGTGTGAGTGCGTCCCGCTGTACCAGCTCTCGAACCCACGGCGTCCGGATAAGAAGGCTTAACCAGCGTCGCATCCCACCGCCAGGCATGTCATGGTTCGAGGTCCCGGACGTTGACCTCAGCCAGTACTCAATGCGGCAACTCGTTGCGCCGCCGCTTGCCGTGTTGGTCGTCGCCCTCGCGGTCATCGGTGGGTGGATGGCCGCCACGGGCGCGCCGGTGTCGCCCGGCATTGAGTTCACTGGCGGGTCGGAAGTGGTCGCACAATCAAGCGCGCCGTCCGCACAGGTCAAAGCCGCCTTCGATGCCGAGCCGACGTCGTTCCGCTCGGTCGGCACCGACGGCAACCGGTACCTCGCGACCTTCCAGAGTGAGAACGCCCCCGGCATCAGTGGGGACACCGCTGACATCGAAATCGTGCAGTCCCAGGAAGTCTCACCCTCGTTTGGCTCCTCGACTCAGGGACTGGCACTGCTGGGTGTCGCGGCCGCATTCCTCGGCATGAGCGTGCTCGTGTTCGCGCTGTTCCGGACGTTCGTCCCCAGCATCGCGGTCGTCGTCTCAGCGTTCAGCGACATCGTCGTGCCCGTGGCGCTGATGAACGTCTTCGGCATCAAGCTCTCGCTGGGAACGGTCGCTGCGTTGCTGATGTTGATCGGGTACTCCGTCGACTCCGACATCCTCCTGAACAACCACGTCCTCCGGCGGTCGGGCGGGTTCTGGGAGAGCGTCGACCGCGCGATGAACACCGGTGTCACGATGACACTCACCTCCATCGCCGCGATGGTCGTGATGACGATCGTCTCCTACATCTTCGGCATCCCACTGATGTCCTCGATCGGCCTCGTGTTGGTGATGGGGCTGGTCACTGATCTCATGAACACATACATGTTGAACGTCACGTTGCTTCGCTGGTACAAGTTCGAGGGGGTGGCGAAATGAGCTGGTTCCGCGAGAACTGGCGGATCGCAGCCCTCGTCGTCCTGGTCGTCGCCAGCTCCGTCGCGTTGTTCGCGCCCGGCATCGGCGCGAGCGCCAACACCAGCGGCCAGCAGGCCGCAACCGGTGACCCGACGAACCTCAACTACGGCCTCGAACTCTCCGGTGGGGTCCGCCTCCGCACGACTGTTACCGGTGTCACCGCTGACGGCGTGTCGGTCACTCCGGACAACGAAGGCGAGATCGCCACCCGCATCAGCACCGCCCTCGACGTCGAGCGTGGCAACGTCCGCGCCCGCCCGGCCAGTGGCAGCGTCGAAGTCTACCAGAACGTCTCCACCAGCAGCCTGCGCACCACGCTTGAGGACGCTGGCTACTCGCCGGATTCGGTTCGCCGCGGCGTCACGCAGGCCACACGGGACAACATCGTCTCCATCATCGGCTCGAAGATCGACGCCACCGGGCTCGGCGGCGCGGAAGTCAAAGACATCGAAACCAGCGCCGGCGCTCAGGCCCACTACATCGTCGTGGAAGTGCCCGGCCAGAACGCCTCCCAGGTGCAGTCGCTCATCCAGGGACGCGGCCAGGTCACCCTCGACGCGTATTATCCGGGATCCAACGGGACGAACGTCAACGCCACCGTTCTGCGCGGCGACGAGCTCGTCGAAGTCGACCAACCCAAACGCGACCAGAACGGCCGGCCGTTCGTCCCGGTACAGCTCTCGGCGGAGGCCGCCCAACGGTTCACCGGCGACATGACCCAGTACGGGTTCACCTCACAGGCGGGCATCAGCAACTGTCGGTTCCCCAACGGCGGATACTGTCTGCTCACCAAACTCGACGGCGAGGAAGTGTACAACGCCAGCATGGGGCCGGGGCTGGCGCGGACCCTCAGCTCCGGGAAGTTCGTCAACAACCCGTCGTTCCGGATCACGGCCAACTCCATGACGGCAGCCCGCAACCTGCAGGTGAACCTGCAGGCCGGCGCGCTGCCCGCCGAGATCACCGTCCAGAACTCCTACTACGTCGCGCCGAGCTTCGCACAGAAGTACAAACCGCTCTCGCTGGTGACCGGGCTCGCGGCCGCGATCGCGGTCGCGATCATGGTGTTGCTCCGGTACGGCGAGCCGAAGATCGCGATCCCGATGGTGTTCACGGCGCTCGCGGAGGTCGTCATCCTGCTCGGGTTCGCCGCCGTCTCCGGGCTGGCGCTTGACCTCTCACACCTCGCCGGGTTCATCGCGGTGATCGGAACCGGGGTGGACGACCTCGTCATCATCGCCGACGAGGTGATGACAGAGCAGGTGTCGTCGTCGCGCATCTTCCAGAGCCGCTTCCGGAAGGCGCTGTGGGTGATCGGTGCCGCCGCCGCCACCACCATCCTCGCGATGAGCCCGCTTGCGGTGCTGAGTCTCGGCGACCTCCGCGGGTTCGCGCTGGTCACCATCCTGGGCGTGCTCATCGGGGTGCTCGTCACGCGGCCGGCCTACGGTGACGTGCTCCGGCGGCTGCTGACGACAGACACCTGAGCGGGCCTCAGAAGTCCGTGAGCTTCGCCTCGGTCGCGCCCTTCGCGTCCAGGCCGAACTCGGCGAGCGCCACGAACTCCAGGCCGTTGTCCCGGAGCGCCCGGGTCACCCGCTCGGACGCCGACGGCGCGACCAGCATCCCGCGCACGTCATCGTTCGTCTCCGCGTAGCGGTCGACGTAGCGCTTGAGCTGGTCGAAGTGATTCAGCGTCGCCTGGATGCGTTTGACCTCGATCACGACCGGCGTGCCGTCCCCGTCAACGGCGTAGAAATCGATGAACCCGTATTTGGTTTCGCGCTCGTGCTCGACGACGCGCAGCCCCGCTTCGAGGGCGTCGGGGTTGGCCTCGATGTACTCGTGCATCTCCGCCTCGGTTCCGGACTCCTCGTAGGTCGCGCCGTCCTCGGCGTCGAACCGCGTGACACCGTAGACCTCATGCAGCCTGGTTTCGACGCGCTCGGTGGGGTTACTGCGGCGCGCCAGCAACACTGCGTCGCCCTGGCTGGTGCGCGCCTCGACGGTGCCGCCGCCGGGCATCCAGTTGACGGGCTTGTGGCCCGTGGGCTGATGCACGAGAAACGTGCCGTCGGGTTTCGCGACGAGCAGCCGATCACCGTCGCCGAGATAGCCACTCGTCCGCCCGTTGTATTCGACCTCGCAGCGGGCTTGCACGCTCAGCACTGCGCCGTTCCGGAACGCCGCGTTGGCCGCGTCGACGAACGCCGCCGGTGTCGGCGCGGACACTCTCTCGACTGTCATTCTATGGGTGTGCAGGCCACCGCGATGGTTAAACGCCCGACTTCCCGGTGGTTCCTGTCGGCGCTCCGTCGTGTGTGAACCGCGCCGGTGCGAAGCTGGGTTTAAGTCTCTGGGACAGAATTCAGGCGGTATGTCGGAGTTCGGCGTCCTCTCCGTTGTCCCGCCGTTACTTGCAATCGCGCTGGCGATCATCACGCGGAAAGCCATTCTCTCGCTGTTCCTCGGCGTGTGGTCGGGGGGGATCATCTACACAGGCGGCCTCGGCATCCAGCAGACGTTCAGCTGGGTCGTCCGGTCGATCTCCCAAGTCGAACCCAACGCCGAGGGGTCGGTGTTCCACGCCCAGATCATCGTGTTCACGCTGTTGCTTGGCTCATCGGTCGCGATGATCTGGCGCCTCGGCGGCTCGCACGCCGTCCGCGACTGGGCGCTCACGCACATCGACAGCAAGCGCTCGGCGGGCGTCGTCGCGTGGCTGCTGGGCGTGCTGTTGTTCTTCGACGACTACGCCAACACCGCCATCGTCGGCTCCACGATGAAAGACGTCTCCGACCACCTCGGCCTCTCCCGCGAGAAGCTGTCGTACGTCGTCGACTCCACTGCCGCGCCCGTGGCGACACTCGGCATCTCCTCGTGGGTCGCGTTCCAACTCTCCATGATCGAGAAGGGCTACGAGACCGCCGGCGTGTCCGCCGCCAACCGCCCACAGAACTTCGAGATCTTCCTGCAGGCCATCCCGTTCAACATGTACTCGATTCTCGCCGTGGTGATGGTGGCGATCATCGTGCTTTCGCGCCGCGACTACGGGGCAATGCTGACCGCCGAACACCGCGCGACGACAACCGGCGCGGTCACCAGCGAGGACGCGACCCCGATGCAGGACGTCAAGGGCGAACTCGGGGAGCCCAGCGCGGAAAACCCCTCGCTGGTCTCCTTTTTCGTCCCGGTCGCCGTCCTCATCGCTGTCACCATCGCCACCGCACTGTACACCGGCTACGGACCCGACACGACCCTCTACGACATGGTCGTGGGCGCGGACTACGCAGTGGCGCTCATCGTCGGCTCGTTCGCGATGGTCGTCTCGACGTACGTCCTCGGCCTGACGTACGGGATCCTCTCACTGGGTGAGAGCGTCGACACGACCGTCGACGGCTTCGGCATCATGCTCACGGCCGTGACGATCCTCGTGTTGGCGTGGTCGATCGGCAACGTCGTCGACGCGCTCGGCACTGCAAGGTACGTCAGCGGCATCGCAAAGCTGTTCCTCACGCCGGCGCTGCTGCCGGTTGTCGTGATGTTCACCGCCGCGTTCGTCGCGTTCTCTACGGGCAGCTCGTGGGGGACGATGAGCATCGTCACCCCCATCGCCGTGCCGGTCGCGTGGAACCTCGCCGGCACCCACACCATGGTGTCCGCGGTCGTCGGTGTGGTGTTCTCGGGCGCCATCTTCGGCGACCACGCCTCCCCGATCTCCGACACAACCGTGCTGTCGGCGACGTTCACCGGCGCGGACCTCATCGACCACGTGCGCACGCAGCTGTACTACGCCGGCACGGTCATCGCCGTTACCGCGGTG
This sequence comes from Halobacterium sp. MBLA0001, assembly GCF_049705385.1. Taxonomy (NCBI): domain Archaea; kingdom Methanobacteriati; phylum Methanobacteriota; class Halobacteria; order Halobacteriales; family Halobacteriaceae; genus Halobacterium; species Halobacterium sp. MBLA0001. Next base: position 152,647 of record NZ_JBNAMQ010000007.1, on the reverse strand, counting down.
CTGCTCGCCGTCTGGGGGGTCACCCGCATCACGCCGTGGGTGTTGCTGCCCGTCGGCGCGCTCGCGCTCGTTGTCCTCGTCTACGCCCTCTCGGAGCTCGACGCCAGACGCCGCGACATCAGCCCCGTCCAGTCGGGCACCCCCAGCGCAGACCCCGACGACTAAAACTCGTCCAGCGCGGACTGCTCGGCCGCCCCGAGCGCGTCGCGGCTGGTCTGCCAGCTCGCGCGCGCGCACTCCGGGAGTTCGCCGTGCTCGCGGACGTACGCCGCCAGGAACTCCCGCGTCGTCGAGTCGCTGGGGTATCCGGACCCGATGTCCGCGTCGAACGCCGCGGCGAGCGCGTCGACGTGGGCGTCCCGCGCGACTTTCGCGACGATGCTCGCCGCCGCCACCAGATCGTACTCGTCGTCGGCCCCGTGTTCGGCGGTCACCGCCACGTCGGCCGCGACCCGGTTGGCCACCCGGCGGCCGAACCGCTGTTCGTTCACGTCGCCGGCGTCAACGTACCCCGCCATGCCGTCGGCCACCACCCGCCCGAGCGCGTCCGCCTGGGCCGCCACGGTGAGCGTGTTCATGTCCGACTCCGGGTCGTCGATGCGGTCGACGGGCACCTCCGCGACACCCACCCGCATCGACGCCCGAACGCGGTCGTCGAGCTCCGCCCGGCGGTCGGCGCTGAGGCGCTTCGAATCCGCGACCCCGTCCGGAACGGCGGCCGGGTCGCCGGCCACCGCCGCCGCGAACATCGACCCGAGGACCGGCCCTTTCCCCGCCTCGTCGACGCCGAACCGCGCCATCTCAGGGGAGATGCTCGGTGTCCTCGAAGGCCTCGGTCTCGCCCGCTACAGCGACCACGTCGAGCGCCGTCACCACGGCCCCGACGCCGAGCAGGCCCGCGAGGCTCGGATTCGTCCGGCCGTCGTCGCTGGACACGAGCTCCTTGATGTAGAGCCCGCCCTCACCCTCGATTTCGACGGTGGCGTGCGTGTCGTCCTCGCGGTCGGCCGTGATGTCGTAGACGTCGCGCTCGCGGACGAGATGCGCGCGCCGGTGGTCGACGCGGTTCGGCGTCTCCTGCTCGATGGTCGCGCCGTCGAGTTCGTCGATCGCGTCCCGGAGGTCGTCGTCGCCCACCGGCGCGTCGAACTCCACGTCAGCCCGGTAGCGCTTGCGGGCGTCGAGTTCCTTCACGCGCTCGACCATCTCGTAGCCCGCGACCGCGACGCCCTCGACCTCGGCTTTGCCGTCCGCGAAGTCGTTGATCGCGTCCGCCAGCGCGTCGGCGTCCGGGTGGCGGTCCTGTGGCTCCGCGACCTCGATGACGAACGGCCGCCCCGTCCCCAGCATCAACGCGTCGATGTCCTCGCGGCCCGCGCCGTGGAACGACGCCTCCGTGCCGCCCATCGCGTCGACGACCGGCGGCGCGGTGAGCTGCTCGACGCTCTCCGGGTAGAGAAAGCCCGTGCCGTCGCAGTGCGGGCACGGCGAATCCACGAGCGTCCCGCTGCCGTTGCAGTCCGAACACGGCCACTTCGTCTGGGGGATCCCGCGTTCGAGTTTGCGGTACCGGCCGTAGACGAACGCCGAGTTCACCGTCACGTCGACGGTTTCGGCTTCGACGTCGATCACGGCGAGCACGTCCGGCCGCCCGAAGTCCACCTCAGTGCCCGTGCGATCGCCGACGCGCTTCCCGACCTCGCGGTTGCACTCGGATTTGAACGGCTCGCCGGCGTCCTCAGCCAGCCCGGCGAGGTCCCGCAGCATCGCCTCGTTCTCCTCGACCAGCGGCGGCGCCTGCGTCCCCACCTGGTAGGTGTCAAACGACGCGTCCGCGACGGCGTCGACCACGAGGTCCGCGAACTCGTCGAACCGCCCGGACGCCCCTTCGCACACCCAGCACGGCTCCTCGGGCTCCTCGTAGGGCTCGTCATCGGCAAGCGCCACGGCGGTCCGCAGCGCCCGCCCGCGCTCGGCGTTCGACAGCCCGAAACTCCGTTCCGCGAAACACCGCCCCAGGCAGGCGTCACACACCGGGGTTTCCGCCAGCACCGCGCGTGCATCCTCCAGGATGGTCATGGACGTTTCGTAGGCGGCCGGTGGTACGTACTCTTCGGTCCGCGGCCACACGACCCCCGCGGCCGGCGGGAGGCGACCGCTCCCGGCGGCGCGCCGCCGGCCACACGCGCCGGACCGCGCTCGGGCGAACCCTGCGCTGTAATGAGTAGACTCAAGAGAACCCTCCCGGAACTACCCTCGGATGCGACGCGGGACAGCCGGGCTCGTCGGCGTCGTTCTCGCGCTGAACGCGACCCTGGTCGTCGGGGCGCTGTTCTCGGAGCGCGCACTCACGATCGCGGTGGTGTTCGCGCTCGACGCGGTCGCCGGCATCGCCCGCCTCCTCTACGAACGGCTCGCGGCCGAACGGGCGTCGACAGCGCCGCCCGCGATGACGCCGCTCCGGTTCCTCGAACCGCTGTACGAGATGGTGGCGGACAAACGCGGGAGCGTCCGGGTCGCGGCCCGGTTTCCGTCGGTGTCACCGCGGAACCTCCCGTACGTCGTCGACCAGTGGGTCGTCTGCTTCGCCGTGTTCCCCGTGGTCGTGCTCGCGTGGACCGCGCTGGAGCCGTTCGAGGGCGGGCTCGGGCCGACACTGCTTCCGGCCGTCCTCCTCGTCGCGGCGAAACACGGCCGCATCGTGCAGACGTGGGCTGCGGCCGGCCGGTACGCGACCGCATCGCCGCGAACTGTTCGGCCGAGCCGCGACATCGTCTACAGCACTGTCGTCGCCTGCGTCGCCGTCTGGTCGCTCTCCAGGACGCCCCCGGACCCCGCGCAGGTGACCGCGGCCACGGCGCTGTTCTGCCTCCCGAAGTTCGCCTTCGAGTGCCGCGAGTGCGGGGTCGGCCCGTGGCCGTTGACCTTCGACCCCGCGGGCGGCGCGACACTCGACCCGCTCTCGGTCCCGGACGGACCGCCGCGCGCGACCGTCCAGAACGACCGCGGCGTCGTCCGCGCGTGGGCGGTCCACGACGGCCTCTCGTACGCCGTCCTCTTCGCCACCTCGTTGACCGGATTCCTCGGGACTGTCGCGGTTCTCGGCTCCGGGTCGCTGCGCGTCACGCTGTGGGCGGTCGCGATAGCGCTCCTCGCGGCGCCGCCGGTCGCCGTCCTCACCGTGGTCGCCGTGGTCTGGCTGGGGCACGCCAACGAGGAGTACCGGGTCTACGACGACGCGCTGGTCGCCTACGACTCGCTGCTCGACGAGCCGCAATGGGTCGTCCCGGTCGAGGACATCAGTTCGGTCTCGGTCGGCGACGACCCGCTCGGCTGGACGATCCTGGGCCTCGTCCACGTGCTCCCGTTCGAGACGTATCCCGTCGTCGTCGAACGCGAGGGCGGTGACGACATCCGCCTCAGCGCGCTCGCCGACCCGGCGGCGCTCGCCAGTGCCGTCCGAGCCAGTCCGCGCTCCCGCTAGCCGTCACGGGGCGTCCGCGTGGCCGCTCGCTCGCGGGCACCCGGGCGCGAACAACCGGCGCGTCGAGAGCAGCCCGTCCCGCCTCATCTCGTCGGCGCAGTCGGCCGGCGGACACATCGGGCTCACCGAGGACTGCACGCGCCGAGGCGGTCGGGGTGGCTCGCCGCCCAGCCCCGAACCCGATGCACGTAAGCCACCCACGCCCGACTACCCACGCATGAGACAGTTCGTCGTCCTCGGGCACGACGCCCCGACGACTCCCGACTTCCCGCTCGACGACCTGCCGGGCGCTGCCGGCCGGCTCGACGTCCTCTGTCGGTGCGTGAGTGCGGCGCTGTTCGTCTCGCATGGCATCCGCGACGACGTCGAGGTGTTCCTCGTCCTCGGCGACGAGGTGACGGTCCGCATCGACGCCGGGGCGGTCCAGTACATGCATCCCGACGAGCGCAACGTCGCCGGACTGCTGAAGCAAGCCCTCGACGCGAAAACCGAGGCCATCGGCCACCAGGAGGCGTCGTCGTCGCCGGGCATCCACGTCTCGAAGCGCGGCTTCGAGGCCGTACTGGACGCCGTCTCGGGGCCCGTCGTGGCGCTACACGAGGACGGCGACGCGCTCGCCGCCGTCGACCCCCTTGCGGATCCCGTGTTCGTGCTGTCGGATCACCGCGATTTCACCGCCGCCGAGGCCAGCCTGCTCGCGGACGCCAGCGACCACCGCGTGCGCGTCGGCCCGACGGTGTTGCACGCCGACCACGCCATCACGGTCGCGCACAACCACCTCGACACCGCCGGGTTCGACGCGTACTGACGGCGACGGCCACGGCAGCCGGCGGGTCACGCGTGCTCCCCGATCCGGAACCGTTAAATCCACAACGGCCATTCTCTCACGTGCGGGCCGGTGGGGTAGCTTGGTATCCTTCGGCCTTCGGGTGGCCGTAACCGCGATTCGAATTCGCGCCGGCCCATTTCTGCCCGCACTCGTTTTCGATTGACTAAACGGCGTTCATAAACCGTCTTAGAAGCCCGGCTCTTCACTTCAATCGTGCCCCTACGCCGTCGTGGACTTCTACGAATACGTAGGGGTCGTAGACGTTTCAGTTCCCCTGTTTCGGAATAGATTCTGTACCATTGAGTATTCAGCGCCCTGTCTTCAGATGATACGGCTAATGGTCGCCACCAGCAAGCCGAGCGAGCGTCGTGAGTGGCGCGTGAGTGCGGTCGAAGCCCTACCGAGTAGATTGGCGATATTTTTGACGTTCGCTCTGCGGCTGTAAGCGCTGGTCTAACCGACGGGACGGCAACACTAGCTAACACCGCGAATGAGAGTCAGCCCGAGGTAGCACAAGCGCCGCTGTGGGTCAGACACGTTGACTAACGTTATACTGACGAGCCTTCAACCACTACTGAGAGAGAAACATTGTCTCCGCCAAGCCGACCGCGAGAATATTGAGTCAGTCACCCTTTGAACCCCAAAATGGTAAAATCGGTTTGGCACTCTCTGCGGATATTCCCCGCTCGAAACCCACCTGCCGAACAGGGGGAAACCGATTTGTCACGACCGACGCCGATGGCCAGCAACGTTCGTCAGTACAACCTCTGTGGGGGTGCCATCACGGCAGGGGGACAGGTCGTCTCACCCGTTCGCCAGTGACGAGAGTTGTGTGGCTGAACCTCTGAGATCACTTGACGACGCCGTGAGACATGGGGACGCTCATCCGTCTTTAGCTAAGACGAGAACCGCGTGACAGCGACGGCTTATCGAGGCTACTTTTCGAGAGGAATGAGGAGGAGAAGTCTGTGCACAACCCTCGCTCCTCAACGAGAATCATGCGTCGGCTCACTACACTGTTTCCCTCCGAGTTCCTCGAAGAGCACGCCGAGGAACTCGGCGTGGTTGAGCGAGAGGGCAAGCTTCAGATTCCCGTCCTCGTGTGGGCGCTCGTGTTCGGCTTCGCCGCAGGCGAGAGCCGAACACTCGCCGGGTTCAGACGCTGCTACAACTCCACAGCTGATGAAACGATCTCTCCCGGTGGATTCCATCAGCGGTTGACGCCGACGTTGGCAGAGTATCTCCGCGACCTCGTCGAGCGTGGTCTCGACGAGGTCGCTGTTCCCAACGCTGTTGACGCTGATATCGACCGATTCAGAGACGTGATGATCGCTGATGGAACGGTGTTGCGGTTGCACGAATTCCTCTCTGATGAGTTCCAAGCCCGTCACGAGGAGCAGGCTGGAGCGAAGCTCCACCTGCTCCACAACGCCACCGAGCAGACGATTGAACGACTCGACGTGACCGACGAAAAAGCGCACGACAGCACGCTGTTCAAGACGGGTTCGTGGCTCCAAGGACGGCTCGTTCTGTTCGATCTAGCGTACTTCAAGTACCGCCGGTTCGCGTTAATCGACGAGAACGACGGCTACTTCGTGAGTCGGCTGAAGCAGAACGCGAATCCGGTGATAACGGAGGAATTACGGGAATGGCGCGGGCGCGCCATTCCCTTAGAGGGCAAGCAGATCCACGATGTGGTCGATGATCTCTCTCGGAAGTACATCGACGTTGAGGTCGAAGCGGAGTTCAAGCGAGGCCAGTACGAAGGAACGCGGTCGCTGGACACGAAGCGGTTCCGCGTCGTCGGCGTCCGTGACAAGGACGCCGACGACTACCATCTGTATATCACGAATCTATCGCGAGAGGAGTTCTTCCCGGAGGATTTAGCAACGCTGTATCGGTGTCGGTGGGAGGTAGAAACGCTGTTTCGTGAACTGAAGACGCAGTACGAGTTGGACGAGTTCGACACAAGCGACCCGGATATCGTGAGAATTCTGCTGTATGCGGCGTTGCTGTCGCTGCTGGTGAGTCGTGAGCTGTTGGATCTGGTGACCGAGCAGGCTGATGACGAGATCGTGTTTCCGCCAGAACGCTGGGCGGCGACCTTCCGGTCGCACGCCCAGCTCATCCTCCACGAACTCGGTGAGTATCTCGGTTACTCACCACCGCCGTTGCTGGAGCGGCTGATCGAGGATGCTCAGAAGATTCACCAGCAACGTCCGGTCTTACAGGAGACGCTCGCTACCGCTACGCAACCGAGGTGTGAGTCTTAGCTAAAGACGAATGTGGGGACGCTTGTAGCGTTGAGTGAGGTGGGGACACCAAGGCGCGAGCATTAGGGATACCGGGGCAGAGAAAAAAATATTACCTGTCAGCCACACATCTGCTGTTGTGCCAGTCAGAAATACTGCATGCCCTCATTGTGGCCATGAAACTTTAGTAAATGTGCCTGATGAAAAGACGAAAATCAAACGTGTTGCACAGAATGATAGCTGGTCGGGTAAAGACACTCACGTAGCCTGTCAAAACTGTGACAAAAAATTCAGTGCCAAATATACAAAATAAATTGGTTTTGAACGGTTTAACCACCGTTCGGTTATTGATCTCTCCAGCCCTATGACCACCTCTCGGTCCCTCTCTAAATGTCCGATTATCGGGCCGAAATAGCATGTAGAAGTGGTACCATGTTCTTATAATTTAAGTAGGGTAGCCCAAGACGCTACCTGCTACAAATCACCGATAAGACGAGCTTGCGCGACGGCCAAGTTCGCCTCTTCCTCGGTGAGTTTCTGACCACGCCCGTCTTCGAGTTTGGCAAGCAGGCCGGCCTCGTTTTCAGGGAGACTGACTTCGGGTGACTTGTCTTGTTTGTCCATACATCGTTGTCCGTCCCCGGCGACAAGTTTGTCCGGGCAAGCAGAGCATCGAGAAAGGGAGCCTTCAGTCGGTCGTCGTTCTACACGCCGTCAAGACAGTCACGACGCTGTTCTACATTCACCTATTCGTCGCGTCGGTCGTAGTGGGCGTCGAGTTCTCCTTGGCTCACGTTTATCGGGTCGGACACTACCCGTTCCGGTACGTCTTCGGTTAGGTGGTGCGTTATGCTTCCCCTCCAGATTACGTGGAGTGACACAGACGATAGATACTTGCTCGCTCTCCCTCGTTCAGTAATGGCTTCGCACTCGTCTCTCTCTCTCTTTCCTATGCGGACAGTCTCTTTGAGACCGACAGGGGCGCGTCCGCCGATAGACCGTTTGTCGGAGAGTGTTGTTGGTGGGTCGTCCGTGCTTGGTGGTCAGCAATGGGTCACGCCCGTATTCGTCGGTAACATCGTGACGGTGTACATCGACGTAGTCTTCGACCACAGTACAGACAGCCGTCGTGAGAGCCACGTATCGCTCACCGTTCCCTTTGTTCTTTAACGGCGTATCAGTATCCGGCTGGTGGCGAACGGAAAGGTATTGATCGTCCGGGTGGAAGTCCGATAGGTCGAGCGAACGAATTGACCCGATACGCATACCTGTCCGCCATAGCAAGAGAACAACGGTGTGAGAGAACGAAGCATACTCGAACCGTTCGAGATAGTCGAGTAGCACCTCGGCTTCCTCCGAGTCGAGTTTCACGTCCCGCTGACCAGTTCCGTCCCCAAGCGTCGGAGAGATTATTTTCGAGTGTAGGTCACTTTCGACGGCGTCCACCGTCTCACAGAACCGAATAAACACCCGAAGGGTATCCATTTGGGATTTGAGACTGACTTTGTTCAGGTCGCCGTCTTCCTTCCGCCACAGTTTGTAGCGGTGAAGGTCGCGGCCGGTGAGATTGTTCACGTTCTCTACGTCTCCTTCGCCGTCGCACCATCGGACAAAATGGTTTAGACGGTACTCATGAGCCTGTAAGGTACTCCCGGTCACGTCGGTACTCCGTTCCCGTAGGTACAAGTCGAGCGCTTCCTCTGCCGTGGTCGGCGTCAGGTTCCGGTTTTGCTTGGACATAGGTTGCTCCGAATCCCATAACCGCAAGAGGGAGCGCCGAAGAGTGGCCGTAACCGCGATTCGAATTCGCGCCGGCCCACTACTCACTTACCCCGTTTCCCGCATTTTCAAACACTTAGTGGCCGCTTTGCGGGGTGTTACACAACCGCTCTGGATTGAGGCGTATTCCCGGAGCCACGAGCACGGCTACCCCGAAGGCTGCGCCTGGTTTGTGGGTGCGAGTTCGGCCACAAGGAGACACGAGAGCCTCACATCGGGATCCATAACTCCGAAAAGTGAGTGATTTTGAGCTACTGAACGGAGTGAATCGGCCGGGATCCGGCATGATCCACCCGATCACCTCGGCCTTGATTGGCTCCTTGAGAGTGCGAGTACCGAATTATGCACACGAGGTTTGCGGCTTTGCGTGCACATACCGGAATCGAGTTTGAGTGCGTGAAACCGCATGGTTGTAAATGATCCGCCGAGACTACAGAATGGCTAGTCTCGTTATTGGTTGTCCCCGACCGAGCCTAAATCTGCTTCTGGTGGCTTAGGTTGCGCGTTTTCATATATCTTGTCCATATTAACGCTAGGCGAGCCTTTACCGTCGTAATCCGTGGTTTTCCCATCGTATTCACTTACTTTTTCGTACCTGTCTGACAATTTTATTGATCGCTGTTTGGTCAATGCAGCTCCGTCCAGGGCCCTTACCTTTGTCCCAATTCCTGAACTTACCGGACAATAATTAACAGAGTCGGTAGTAGTAATGACAAATTCAGAGTGTTGCTTTACCATGACGGCTATCGATACTAGTTGAGCGCTTCGCCCCTTCAGAAGTGCAATCAGCCGAGAAGCACAACAACTGGACGTACCTCAGCCCGCACGACCTCCGGAGAACGTGGGACACACTGTCGTCCAAGCGCGAAATTGGTTCCAGACTATTCATGGAATACGACGGCTGTGAGAACTGAGATACGTTCTGCGAACACGATCTCGACTAATACTCAGTGAAAGGTCAGCACTAGACGAGAGAACGTTCGGTAGTTATGACCTGTCTCTCAGTGCTTATTCCGGGAGCAGTCTAATCCACTCCATCGTGTAGTCGTTAGCTTGGCTCTTGATGAGGACAAGCTCTCCTTCCGGGGCGATGCTCCCTGTTTTCTCGAGGTAGAGTGCCTCTGTATATTCTCGGCCAGAAAAATTGTCCGGGACCATTCCGTATAATATGTGTCTTTGTTCGTCGACCTGCGTGATGTTCCCGTCAATACGGTCCAAATCAGCGCCTGACGGAGTGTGAACGTCGAGTCGATAATCGTCTACGTCGTCTCCAGCTCGCATATCGAGTACCACCGTGTACGTATCATCGGTAGGAGTACATTCGTGCCCATTGTCCTCACCTATTGCACTGTAATTGCATCGGAGTCCAAACGGGTGATTCTGTGTATAGAACCATCCTGCCGGTGCTATGACCAGAACAGCGGCGATTGGCCCGAGGAACCCCCAATTGAAGACACCAATCAAGACAACGAGGATAGAACCTATGAGCGAGCTAAGTTGGTATATAGGATGTGCTGTGTAGGACTGAAGAAACTCCTTAACATTACGAACGAATCCAGACGGGTCAGAGAACACTCGACGAATCGCTGGAATTGGTGCAATCCATAGCGGAGTGCTTAGAACAACAACTGGAATGCTAAATGCGGCCCGGCAAAATTCCTGAATCGAGTCGAGAGACACTATCGGCCATATGAGGGATAGACAACTTCCTTCTCGAATAACTGCTTTACATACCTACGGCCATCGTCGGGTGCATCGTCGCCTATCTGCATATTCCCACGGTCATAAGTCACAGAGACCACTTCCGTACCGGGATTACCGTTGTCTGTTAACTCAAAGTAAACCTCAGCGCGCTCAATAATGTACTGCTCACGGCGAATTCCGAGATCTCGAAGGGATCTGATCTCACCACTCAAATCAATTTTCTCCAGCATCGGAAGGATCTGCTCAAACTGTTCGGGCTCGTCAAATTGATCCCTCAAACTAGGATCCAAGAGAGCATCATCTGGGTCAATATCATCATTCGAAAGGCTGTTAGCGACTCGCTTGAGATTAGTGAAGTCAAATCGTCCTTCCGACCCGGTCAATGTCAAGGAGTCGTACTGATCCGCTCTCTCGAAGAAGTTCCAGAGCGCCTCGCGTTTGACAGAGATGGACCTTTTTAGACCATTAGAGCCTTCAAACTGGTCGTCAAGATCTCGAAGAACCACGTCCGGATCAACACGCCCGTTTTCCAGTGTTAATAGGAATAATCCGGATTGGGAGCGATACTCGAATGACGCACTCTGTGCCCGATTTTCACCCTTCCAATCAGTGAAATTATAAATTAGGTCGCCGGAGTAGACATTCTGATCTTCGTATGGATAGTCTTCAATCTCCCTGTGGCCTGTAACAGTTCTCTGTTCAATATCATCAAGATCAACACTAGACTCAGACGTGCTCAGATGGGTCTGTCGCCGGAACTTGTCAAAGTTTTCGATGCGTCCAAGTCTTTTGGTCGACATCTGGTTGGAGCCGCGTGTAGCCGTGTTTGGTCCTTTGTCGGAAGGACGTGTATTTCTTACGCAGGATAACGGTTTATGTAGCGTCTTTGCCAGGCTCGCGCATATCGTCGTCTACCGGCTGCCGTTGGCGCTTCCGCTTGTACTCTTCCGGAACTCTCCTCAGCTGACCCTGATACTCATAGCCCTCTTCCTCTGCTCGCTTCGCGAGATCGTAGAAGAACGACTCTGGGGGGTACTTTTGCGTCGACGGGAGGTTCCGCCAGATGTCGTACTGGTGAATGAGTTCAAAGATGAACTGAAGAGAGACTGCCATCCGGCGGAGATGGCTCAACTCTTCAAGCTCGTTGTCAGTGACCGTGACATGAACTTTCCCGCCCTGCTCAATCTTAGCCTTCACAACTTGATTATCCAGCACGAACTGGCACTTGAGCTTCTCCGGCTTCTTTTGATCTAGGATTGCGATGATTGCCGGCACTGAACGAAGGACGTTCTTCGAGTCCTCAATGGTCACTCCCTGTCCCGTGTTGTCGATGGAGTCGCTTGTCGTGCCTACAGTCGAGACCTCCCGAATGCTCAGCTCGGAATTAAGGCCCTGACCGTTGAACGTCCGGTAGAGAATCCAGAGCAGGAAATCGTGATGGAAATTCAGCTCTTCAAGCTCTACTTTTTCCGAAAGCCCTCCCCGAAGCCGTCTCCTGTTCTTCGCGAGCTCGGCTTTCTGCCCACGGAAGACCATCAGGTCCTCTCTGCTATCCCAGTGGATCTCTACACCGTCTTCTTTCTTCTTCTGGATGGTGCGCTTCGAGCCAGTGTTCCGATCGAACCCCGATTGGGTGTCCCAGCGGGTGTGCTTGTAGTTGAACGAGTAGAGACGATCTCCGAGACGCTGAAGGTTCCACGTGAGGTCGCCCGTGGTCTGGAGAAGGTCGTCAAACTCGGCTCGCTCAAACCCTCGGGATTCAACCCCAGGGTCAGGCTCAGTGTACTGCGAGAGACCAGAAACTAGGTCTTCCGGTGTTTCGTCCTCGTCCTTGACATCAACGGAGAAGAGGCCGTTGAAAACCAACCAACCGTCGTAGGTGTACATCTCCTCGGGAAAAGAGGCGGACATTGGTTAATAGAAGTAGTCCTTGACACTTAAACTTCTAGCCCACAAACACAAAATGACCTATTTTCACTGGCAATTCCAAAATTTGGGTAAAGTCATTTTAATTCAATTATCAAAACAAACAGTCAATGACATATATCAGTTAGCCCGAGAGCGGTCTCGGCTGATTCTCCACGTTTACTGTCTTCAAGATATCGCTGGCCCCAGGTCGTCACGCTGATCCGCCCTTCGAAAATATCTCAGCCAAACCTGTGCTGGCGAGCAAGCTGAAGACCTGATTCCCGGATCGTTTTGAATCGGGAGACATGGGATGCGTTGTCTGCGGTGTCGTCCTGACTGCCTCATTGAATTAGCAGCAGCTGGCAGTGGTAGTTAACCACTTGATCGAGAAGCACTACGACAATTTCTCGCAGGAGGAAATCTGGCGCCGTCGCCGCCATCAGACGGAACAGCGTTGCAACCACATCAAAAACATCGCTCTCACCGGTGACTAACATCAACAGCAAACCGCGAGTACAGCGCGAGAGATGTACCTGAAGGGTCAGTAAACTAATTCCCGCCAGCCCATTTCTCCCCACAGTCGTCGCTCACTCGCCGGCCGCCGCTTCGTTGGCTCCACCCGCCTACGAGGCGGTCAGCGTGTCCTCGATCACAACCGTCTCCGACGGCGTGTGCACCACCCGGACCGTGATGGTGTCGCCGCCGTCGAGCGAGCAGTCCCGGTTTGCGATCCGAAACGTGGCCGTCTCGCCGGGCCGCCAGACGCCGTCCGTGTTCGCGTCGAACGCCCCGCCGTCCGGGCTGTAGAAATCGAACAGCTTGTCGCCGTCGTACGTGCTTGGGCCCAGCGTGCTCGTGGGCAGGTCCACGATCCGGGCCCGCTTCCCGCAGGCGGCAGTCGCATCCACGACGACGTCGAGGTCGGACACCGCCACATCGTCGCCCGCGATGTGGGTGAGTCGAACGATCTGATCGCCGCCGCCGGCCGTGTCGCGGACGAGTTCGCCACTCGACTGCCCGATCAGCGGCGCGGGGCTGCTGATGGTGTCCGTGGACCCGAGGGTGAACACCGCGACTGTCCCCGCAAGGACCACTACGACGACGACCATGAGAACGACGGCCGTGACTGGCGTGGCTGCTCGCATTGGTGGGCTGACTGGATCACTGTTCGTCGTGTGGGCGTGAATACGCTTCGCTCCGTTCCGGGATACCGCCAGCAGCCACCGTACGGCCGGTGGGTGCATTGCTGGTCTCCCGAGAACGAACCCGCATTGGCGCTGTCCGACCGCACACACACCTGCCGCATTGGTGCTGTCCCTGGTCGGCGTCCGCCGAGCTTTGATCACTGGTCCCCATTCAGTGCCCAGTGAACCTCGCCCACCCGAAGGTAAAACAACTAACAAAAATTATTTGTTTCTTCCAAGGCATATACATGATGGAGGAAATACCAAACTCATGGATCGAAGAACATACATTGCAACGATCGGATCGACAGTATCGGGAGCCACCGTTTTATCCAAGACGGCTGCTGCCCAGTCCAGCTCTGACGACGGTGACGATCCGGATGTGCGCTTCGAATCAGTAACTGGCCCATCGAAAGACGTGTACACAAGGGGTGAAACCGTCGAAGTGAACGCCACAATAAAAAACTATGAACCGCTCGGGAGGACGGTATACGTCGGGTATTCCGTCTCTAACGACGGGCGGCTCTTCGAAAACGGGAACCGGACCGACGAGGCGGTGTTCGTTGGCCCCGGTGCCAAGAGCGACGTGGAGCTCGAATGGAACGTTTCGAGCGAAGCACCCCCAGGGTACTACGGGCAGTACGTGAAGATCTGGCGGGACAGAGTGAACAACGGATCGCCTAGAGAGAAACTCAAACACGGCCTGGACGAGTACGACAGGACTGACGAGCGGGTCTTTCGGGTCAAATCGTAGCTTCCAGGTCACCCACTGAACCCGGGTCGCACACCATGACCGCGCCGTCAGTCGACGAGCGCGGCCTCCAGCAGCTCCAGGGGGTGGCGCACCTCGTAGCCCGTGCCGTGCTCCATCTGCATCGCACACGTCGGGCACTCCGTGAGGCCGGTGTCGCCCTCGGCGGACTCCATGTGATCGAACATGTCGTCGCCGATCTCCATGGAGGTCTCGTATTTCTCTTCTTTCCAGCCGTAGGTGCCCGAGATCCCCGAACACGAGTCGCCCACGTCGTCGATGCCGACGCCGTCGAGGTCGCCGAACAGCTCCACCGCCTGGCGGTCTAGGCCCTGGCTGCGGGCGTGGCAGGGGGCGTGGTACGCGAACTCGTCGGCGAGTTCGCCGTCGATGTCGGCCGACTGCACGGTCTCCCGGAGGGGTTCGTGGATGCGCAGGTATTCGACGGCCTCGAAGGTGTTCGACGCCACCGTTTCGATGCCGTCGATGTCGAACAGTTCGGGGTACTCCTGTCGGAGCGCCATCGAACACGACGTACACGAGGCGATGGCGTCGTAGCCCTCCTCGATGAGGTCGCTCATCGAGGACACCGTGATGTCGGCGTGGCGGCGGGCGTCGTCGAGCATGCCGTTGGCGAACATCGGGGTGCCCGAACAGCCCTGTTTGGGGACGACGATCTCGTAGCCGAAATGCTCGTAGACGCGCACCATCGCCTGCCCGACCTCGGGGGTGTTGTAGTTGGCGTAGCAGCCATGGAAGTACGCCACCTTCTTGTCGGCGTCCACGGGCTCGCCGCGTTCACGTCGGCGGGCTTGCGCGCGCTCCTTGGAGGCGGCCGCGCCGCCCCGCGCCTGCCACCACTCCCGGAAGGTCTCGGTCGCGAACGCGGGGAACTCGCGTTCGCTGGTCACGCCCAGCGTCTTCTCCATCACCCAGCGCGCCGGCCCGAAGTTCATCGCGGCGTTCGCGAGCCGCGGGAGCGTGCTGGCGATGCGCGCCGACGTGCGGTAGTTCGCGAGGATGCGGTTGCGCCAGTATTTCAGCGAGCGCTTGGACATCTGGTCGTCGACGTACTCGCCGCGCGCGGTGTTGTGCATCTGTGACAGCGACACGCCCGACGGACAGGCCGAGTCACACCGCATGCAGTTCGAACACTCGGTGATGGAGTCGTCGATCTCGTGGTCCTCGTCGTCGGACTGCTCTTTGAGCCGCCACTGCTCGGGGCCCTGGAACTTCGGGCCGGGGAAGTCGTCGTCGACCTCCGCGACCGGGCAGTTGGTGTCACACGTCGAGCACTTATAGCAGGAGTCCGACTCGGGGCGCAGGTCGAAGTCGTCGGTGTCGTCGTGGAGCGCCACCGGGTCGAACTTCTCGCCCACGTTCGGTGTGGCTGGCTCGAAGCGATTCTCCGCGGTGGTCGTCGTGGAATCGGATTCTGAGTCACTCATCGTGGATCGCCTCCGCTGCCGCCGTTCCGGCCGCGTACCCCGTTGCGATGGAGACGCCGCTGCCGGAGTGCTCCGCTGCGAAGTTGTAGCCGCCAAGCACTGCGCCCGCCGCCCGCAGGTTCGCGTGGGCGGCGGCACCGTCGTCGTCGCGTGGCCGCAGTGTGTCGTCGGTCCGCACGCCGAACTGCGCGAACGCGTGGTCGCCGAACGCGTCGTCGTCGAACCACGCGTACCGGTCGTCGCTGTGCGCGATCCGGCAGTCGAAGATCGGTTCGTAGACCGCGTCCCGGTCGGAGTCGATGCCTTTCCCCACGAGCCCGCCGGTCGCGAGCACGTACTCGTCGGCGCTGTTCGGGATGCGCGCGCCGTTTTTCTCCACGTACACGGTCTCGACGCCGTCGGCGGTCGTGTCGGCGTCCACCACGGGGTTGCCGGTTTCGATGCGCACGCCCGCCGCCTCCAGCGCGCCGAACAGGTGATCGGACAGCCGCAGCCCGGGCAGCGACGGCGGTCCCATCGGCACCTCGAACACCGCAGCCCCCAGGTGGTCCGCGAGCGCGTCTCGCACGCCCGCGGGGTCGTCGTCGCCCAGCACCGCCGGGAAGCCGACGCGGTCGGCGTCGGCGGCCGCGTCGGCGACCCGTGTGGCAAGCGCCAGGCGGAGCGGGCGCTCGGTGCCGTCCACCGACACCCGGGGGTTCGCGTCCAGCAGCCCCGCGTACCGGGTGACTTTCGCGCCCGCCCGGAGGTCGCCCGGGAACGGCACGGTCACACCGTGCACGTCGAAGGGGACGCCCGCCGATTCGAGGTGGGCGGCCGCGTGGTCCGCGTTGAAATCCGGCAGCGTCTCGAAGCCGACCAGCAGCGTGTCCCGGTCGTCGCTCGCCAGCCCGGCGGCGGCGCTGGCGGGATAGCGCGCGGTCGGCTTCACGGTGCCACCGTGGGTCGGCACCAGCGCGTTGGCGTCGGTGTGGTGCCCCTGATAGCGCGGCGCGTGCGCGTCGAAAAACGCCATCGCGTCGCGCACCGTGTCGACGCCGACGGTCCGATACGGGTGGGCGTCGGGCAGCGACGGGATGGCGTCGAAGGGGTCGACCACGGGACCGTCCCCGCCGGGCGTGTAGCCGAGCACGTCGACGAGCCCGCTGGCGTTCCGGAGCGTGCTCTGTTTGTACGACACCAGCCGGGTGTCCGCGCCCGCGTCGGCGGCCGCCAGCGCGCTCGTGATGCCGGCCAGCCCGCCGCCGATCACGAGCACCTCGGATTCAATTGCCATGCGCGCCCTCCGGGCCGCCGTCGGCCGCCAGCGGCCCCGCGTCGAACGCCGTGAAGTCGATCTCAGTGTCCGCGTCGGCCGGGTCGTGGCCGCGGTTCTGCGTGGTCGCGTGCAGCGCGTAGCTCAACATCGCCTGGGAGAGCTGGTCGCCCCAGAGGGCGTGGCGCTGGCCGCGCCACCGCTCGGCGAGCAGTTCGTCCCAGGACGCCCGCACGGTGGCGTCGTCGTAGCCGGCCGTGTGGAGCTCGTTCGCCAGGCGGTGCGCGCAGAACCCGCCCTGGCAGTTCCCCATGGTCGCCCGCGTGCGGATCCGCACTGCGTTCAAGTCCGTCCCGGACTGCTCGATGGCGTCCTGGATTTCCGCCCGCGTGACCGCCTCGCAGGCACAGATCGTGGGGTTGGGGTCGTCCGTGTCAAGCACGCTGCCGGCCCGCGAGCCGAGGCGGTCGACGCTGCGCTGGGCGACCGGCGACCGCAGCCCGAACTCCGTCATGTAGTCGTCGAGCGCGGTGTTGTCGGCGCTCCCGGGGAGCGCGACGTCCGCGGTCCGACAGTCCGCGGTGACGCCGAGGCGCTCGCAGACGTGGTCAGTGATCTCCTCGGCCATCATCCGGTAGGTCGTGAGCTTCCCCCCGACGATGGTCGTCATCCCGGGCAGGTCGTCGCGGTCGTCGTGCGCGAGCAGGAAGTAGTCCCGCGTGATGTCCGTGGGGTCGTCGCTGTCGACGTCCGGGGGCTCGTACAGCGGCCGCACGCCCCAGAACGACCGCACCGTGCGGGCGTCGTCGAGCATCGGAATGAGCTCCGCCAACTCGTCGATCACCATGTCGACCTCCCACTGCTGTTCGGGGTAGTCCTCGGGGTCGGCGACCTCCTCGTCGGTCGTCCCCAGGATGCAGGTGGTCTCGTGGGGCACCACGATGTCGGCGTCGCCTTTCGGCCGGCACCGGTTGACCACGGTGTCGACCTGTCGCGTGTTCATCACGGTCATCACGCCCTTCGACGGACGGACCTCGACGTCAACGCCCGCCATCTCACCGAGGCGGCCCGCCCACGCGCCGGCGGCGTTCACGACGTGGTCGGCGCGGATCACCTCGGTGCCGCCCTCGGTGCCGTGCACGCGCTTGCCCGCGCCGGTCGCGTGTTCGACTTCCACGCCGACCACCGCGCCGTCCTCCACGACGACGTCCGTGACCGTCGAGTGCGTCTCGATGCGCGCGCCGTGCTCCTGGGCGCTCGCGGCGTTTGCGACCACCAGGCGGAACGGGTCGATCGCGGCGTCGGGCACCCAGATGGCCTTCTCGACGTCGTCGGCGAGATGTGGCTCCAGCTGCCGGGCTTCCGCCCCGGAGAGCACCTTCGTGGGAATGTCGCAGGCCTCACAGCCCGCGAGTTTCTCCTGGAAGTACTGCTCGCTGTCCTCGGGCCGTTTCACGAACAACCCGCCTGTCTCGTCAACGCAGTGCGTTGCGATCTCTCTGAGCACGCGGTTCTCGATGATACACTCGCGCGCGCTGGCCTGGTCGCTGACTGCGTACCGGCCCCCTGAGTGGAGGAGGCCGTGCATCCGGCCAGTCGTGCCATGCGTGAGGTTGCCCTGCTCGACGAGCGTGACCCCAAGGCCACGCATCGCGAGGTCGCGGGCGACGCCGGCCCCGGTCGACCCACCCCCAACGACAACCACGTGCGGTTCCTGCGCCATACGACGCCTTACACGGCGACCGCCTTTACCTCATCGAAGGTCCCGCAGCGACGCGTAAACAATCGGGTCGTGTCGGCGGTCGGGGCATTCCGTCCGGCGTGAAAGGACACATTCAGGGCTCTTCGCGGAGTTTCAGGGATTTTTATTACGGGTTATGATATTGTGTACCGGTAACGCGGTCTTGACGGTAAGACAACCGCGCAACGAGGTTGACACAGCTATGACAGACGCATACGTCGGCGCGATCGACCAAGGGACGACAGGCACGCGGTTCATCGTATTCGACCAACACGGCGACGTGGTCGCGAACACCTACGAGAAACACGAACAGCACTACCCCGAACCCGGCTGGGTCGAACACGACCCCCTGGAGATCTGGGAGAACACGAAAAGCGTCGTGACGGCGGGGCTCTCGGCCGCCGGGCTGGACGCCGACGACCTCGCCGCGATCGGCATCACCAACCAGCGCGAGACCACCGTGGTCTGGGACGCCGCAAGCGGCCGCCCGATCCACAACGCCCTCGTCTGGCAGGACCGACGCACCACCAGCCGCGTCGAATCCCTGGAGGAAAACGGCAAGATCGAACGCATCCGCGAGAAAACGGGCCTGGAGGCGGACGCCTACTTCTCGGCCACCAAAACCGAGTGGCTGCTCGACGAAGCCGAGCCGCTGAAGCTCTCCTCGGCGCGCGCCAGCAGCCTCCGGGATCGCGCCCGCGACGGCGAGTTGCTCATGGGCACCATCGACTCCTGGCTCATCTACAACCTCACCGGCGAACACATCACGGACGTGTCGAACGCCTCCCGGACGATGCTGTACAACATCACCGACCTGGAGTGGGACGACTGGCTGCTGGAGGAGTTCGACATCCCCCGGGAGATGCTGCCGGAAGTACGGCCGTCCTCTGACGAGGCCGTCTACGGGCACACCGACCCCGACGGCTTCCTCGGCGCGTCGGTTCCCGTCACGGCCGCGCTGGGCGACCAGCAGGCGGCCCTCTTCGGGCAGACGTGTTTCGACGCCGGCGACGCCAAGAACACGTACGGCACCGGCTCGTTCTACCTCATGAACACCGGCGAGGACGCCGTCTCCTCCGAGCACGGCCTGCTCACGACGATCGGGTTCCAGCTCTCCGGGGAGCCCGTCCAGTACGCCCTCGAAGGATCGATCTTCGTCACGGGCGCGGCGATCGAGTGGCTCGAAGACGTCGACCTCATCAACAACGCCGCCCAGACCGCGGAACTCGCCAGCTCCGTCGACACCACCGACGGCGTCTACATGGTGCCCGCGTTCACCGGGCTGGGCGCGCCACACTGGGACGGCCGCGCCCGCGGCACCCTCGTCGGCATGACGCGGGGCACGCGGAAAGCCCACATCGTTCGGGCGACCCTCGAATCGATCGCCTACCAGACCCGCGACATCGCGGCGGCGATGGAGGCCGACTCCGGGGTGTCCACCACGACGCTGCGCGTCGACGGCGGCGCGGTCAAGAACAACTTCCTCTGCCAGCTGCAGTCGGACATCATCCAGACCGACCTCGCGCGCCCGGAGGTCGACGAGACCACCGCGCTCGGGGCGGCCTACGCGGCCGGCCTCGCGGTCGGCTACTGGGACAGCCTGGACGACCTCCGGGAGAACTGGCGTGTCGACCGGTCGTTCGAGCCGGAGATGGACCCCAGCGAGGCCGACAGCAAGTACGGCCGCTGGGAGGACGCCGTTGATCGCTCGCTGGCGTGGGCCACGGAGGACTGACGATGCCGGGACTCACTCTCGCCACGCTCCCCGTCGTCGACATGGCCCCCGAACCGTTCGCCGTCCTCCTGCTGACGGCGCTTGCCGGGGGCGCGTTCGGCGCGGCCATCGGCGCGCTGCCCTCGTTCATCTTCACGGGATTCGTCGTCCTCATCGGCGAATCGCTCACACTGCTCCCGGGCGACCTGCCCGTGAGCCTCACCAACGCCATCGGGTTCGGGCCGATCGTCGGCCCCCACATCGCGTTCGCGGGCGGCGTCGCCGCCTCCGCGTACGCCGGCACGCGGTACCCGGAGCTCGCGCCCGACGGCTGGGACTACCACTTCGGGAAGAACATCCAGTACGCGTTCGGCACCAAACCCGACGTGCTGGCGGTTGGCGCGGTCTTCGGCGCGCTCGGCATGCTGATCGCCAAAGTCGTCACGGCGCTCGGCATCCCCACGGACAACATCGCCGTGGCCGTCGTGGCGACCGCCCTGATCGCCCGACCCGTGTTCGGCTACCCGATCGTCGGGTCGCCGTCCGGCTCCGGCCTCCTCGACATGGGACCGTTCGAGCGCGACGAGCCACACCCAGCGGCCGACGGCGGCGCCGCCGAACACGCCGGCCGCCCCGCCACGGAGCCCTGGCTCCCCCAGCAGTACACGTGGACCGGCGTCACGCTCATCGGCGCGATCTTCGGCGTGCTCGCGGGGTTCCTCTGGCTGCAAACGGACAGCGTCTTCCTCGGGTACGGCCTCTCGGCCGCGAGCCTGGTTTTCCTGCAGTTCGACGTGCCCAACTTCCCGGTCACACACCACATCACGCTGCTGGGCGCTGTGGGCGGCGTGCTCGGGTTCAGCGTCTTCGCAAGCCCCCTGCTGGCGGTCGTCGCCGCCGGCTGCTTCGGCGTCCTGAGCGCGCTCGTCGGCGAGTGTGGCGAACGCATCCTCTACTCGCACTCCGGCACCCACGTCGACCCGCCCGCGATGGCGATCGCCACCCTGATGTTGGTGATCGGCGGGGCCTTCCAGCTCGGACTGCTGCCGACCAGCAGCTACCTCGGCCTGTAACGCCCGCGTTGCTGTCGCCGCCCGCCGTTTAGGCGGGGCAGCCACACCACTCACCGCGACACAACCCCACTACAGCATGGACCTTGACGCGAGAATCACGCGCCGCCAGCGCCGCAGCACCGACGCCGCACTCATCACCGACTTCGAGCCGCTCTCGCCGGTCGCCCACATCACCGAGCCCTCCGACCGTGGCCCCGCCTTCGAGCGCCTGCTCGACCACTTCAGCCCCGCCTTCGACGGCGCGCTCCCGCCGAACGCCTACCTCCACGGGCCGCCCGGCGCGGGCAAATCGGCGGTCGTGTCCGCGCTGTTCGCGCGGCTCGCGCGCCACGCCACCGGGGACGCGGTCATCCACACGAGCACGCGCGCCGGCACCCCACAGCCGTCCACCCCGGCGTCGGCGATGCCGGCGTTCGTCTACGTCGATCGCCGGACCGCCACCACCCCGTTCGCGTTCTCCCACGCCGTCCTCGACGCGCTGGTGTCGGAGTCGGTGCCGACCCACGGCGTGAGCACGGCCGCGATCCGGGACCGACTCGCCGACGCGGTTGCCGCCCACCCAACGGGAGTCGTGGTCGCCGTCGACCACACCACGACCGCCGCCCCCGTGGCCGAACTGCTGACCGCCCTCCCGGATCGTGCCCGGTGGCTCGCGGTCGGGCGTTCCGAGCCGTCCGACGCCGCGCTGACCGCCCACACCGATCGCGACCTCCGCATCGACGCCTACCAGCGCCAGACGCTCGTCGGGGTTGTGACCACGCGGGCGTCCCTGGCCCTCGGCCAGCACGCGTTCACCCAACAGCACGCGCGCCGCATCGCCGCCTGGAGCGACGGCAACGCCCACGACGCGCTGGCGGCGCTGGCCGTCGCCGCCCACGCCGCCGACAGCGCCGGCCGCAGCCGGCTCACCGACGCCGACATCGAGGCGGGCATCCAGGACGTGCCCCGTGGCGGCGTCGTGCTCGGGCGTCCGCTCGCGGTTTCGGACGCCAAACAGCGCGTCCTGGCGGCGCTGTTGGACACCGACGCCACCCACGGGTCGGTCACCGAGGCCGCCGACGCGGTCACGGCCACCCCCGGCGTATCGCTGTCCCAGAGCACGGTCACGCGGCTGCTGTACGAGCTGTCCGGCGACGGCATCGTCGAGCGCGTGCGCGCCACCACCACCGATTCGGCCGGCCGCCCCCCGAGCCGTGTTGCGGTCCGGTTCGCGCCGACGGCGTTCCGCCGGCTCCGAGCGCGGGCGTAGCCGCCGGCGCGCCGATTCCACAGGTTCATATTGCCGGCGGGCCGTCTCTCATTCGATTACCGTGAGCGGGACGCCCGTCTCAGACACCAGATCGACGAACGGGGCCGAGCAACGACTCGTGGTCGTGTGCGGGCTGCCAGGCACCGGGAAAACCACCGTCTCCGGACACGCCGCCGAGACCCTCGACGCCGAGTTGCTGCGCACCGACGTCGTCCGCACGGACCTGTTCCCCGAGCCCGACTACACGCCGGCGGAGGTCGCAGCCGTCTACGACGCGCTGCTCGACCGCGCGGGCGCGGCGCTCCGGGACGGCGACTCGGTCGTGCTCGACGGCACGTTCAAGAACCACGCGCGCCGGGCGGCCGCGCGACAGCTGGCCGACAGCGTCGGCGTCCGCTTCGAGCTGGTGAAAGTGGAGTGCACCGAGGCGGTCGTTCGCGACCGCATCCGGGCGCGTTCGGGGGACGAAAGCGACGCGGATTTCGCCATCCACCAGCAGTTCCGCGAGGAGTTCGACCCCATTCCCGGCGACGACCACGCGATCATCGACAACTCCGGCGACCGCGACGCCACGCGCAGCCAACTCGTGGCCCTCCTCTGAGCCCGCCGCGCCAGCCTTTTTCGCTCCCGCCGCCCAATCGGAGGCATGCCGACCGACGACCTCGCGTGGGAGACGACCGCCACGACGACCGCCTACGACTGCCCGGGGTTCGTGATCCGCCGCGACGAAACCCGGCTGCCCGACGGCACTGAAACCGACTACGACTACCTCCACGACGGCCCGGCGGTGGTGGTGTTGGGGTTCACGCCCGACGGCGACGAGGTGGTGCTCATCGAGGAGTGGCGGCAGGCCGTCGGGCGCGTGAACCGCGCGCTCCCCGCCGGCAGCGTCGAGCCCGGCGAATCCCTCGCGGCCGCCGCCCGCCGGGAGTTCCGCGAGGAAACCGGCTACGAGCCCGCCACGATCGAGCAGTACGCCACCTACGAGCCGGCCAACGGCATCAGCGACGCCGTCCACCACTACTTCCGCGCGACGGACTGTACGCCCACCGCCAGCCAGACCCTGGACGACGACGAGACGATCCGGGTCGACACCGAGCCGTACGACGATCTGGTGGCGGCCGTCCGGGACGACGATATCCGGGACGGCCGCACCGCGCTGGGCGTGCTCCAGCACGAACTCGCGTAGGTTTATTGGGACTGCCGGCCTGCGTGCCGCTATGGGCGTCATCGTCTACGACGATCCGCGTGGGGATGTCACCGAGTGGCCGACCGACGACGACCGACTCCGGTACGACGAGGCCACCGAGCACTGGCTCGTGAAAACCGGCGACGGGACGGTTCGGCGCATCCCCCGGGAGCGCGTGTTCTACGTCGAGCAGGAGTCCTGAGCGCCGAAGGCAAGCCTCAAGCGCGCACGGTCGCTACGCCGGTGCAATGAGAGACGTCTTCGAGGTCGGCGCACAGGACGGCCTCGCGCGCATCGGCGAACTCGACGTACCACGGGCGGGTGTCACCGTCGAGACGCCGACCCTGATGCCGGTCGTCAACCCCAACCTGATCACCGTCGAGCCGTCCCGGTTCGTCGACGAGTTCGGCGCGGAACTGCTCATCACGAACTCCTACATCATCAACAGCGACGACGACCTCCGCGAGCGGGCGCTCGATGAGGGGCTCCACGAGATGCTGGGGTTCGACGGCGCGATCATGACCGACTCGGGGAGCTTCCAGCTCGCGGAGTACGGCGAGATCGACACCGACACCGAGGCCATCCTCCGGTTCCAACACGACATCGGCAGCGACATCGGGACGCCCGTGGACATCCCGACGCCGCCGGACGCCGACCGCGAGCAGGCCGCGGCCGAGCTCGAAACCACCCAACAGCGCCTGGAGCTCGCCGAAACGGTCGACGTCGGCGACATGCTGGTGAACGCACCCGTCCAGGGGGCGACCCAGCCGGACCTCCGCGAGCAGGCCGGCGCACACGCCTACGGCACGGCCCTCGACCTGTTCCCGGTGGGTGCGGTCGTCCCCCTGATGAACCAGTACCGCTACGACGACATGACCGAGGCCGTGCTCGCCGCCAAGCGCGGGCTCGGCCGCGACGCGCCCGTCCACCTCTTCGGCGCGGGCCACCCGATGATGTTCGCGCTCGCCGCCGCGCTGGGCTGTGACCTCTTCGACTCGGCGGCCTACGCTATCTACGCCCGCGACGACCGCTACCTCACCGTGTCGGGCACGGAGCACCTCGATGACCTCCACTACTTCCCCTGTGACTGTCCGGTCTGTGCCGAGCACAGCCCCCAGGCCGTCCGGGGGATGGCGGCCGGCGACCGCGAGCGCCTGCTCGCCGGGCACAACCTCCACGTCTCGTTCGGGGAGATCCGCCGGGTCAAGCAGGCGATCAAGTCCGGGACGCTCATGGAGTTGGTCGCCGCGCGCGCCCACGCCCACCCCAGCACGCTGGACGGCTACCGCGCCCTGCTCGATCACAGCGACCAACTCGAAGCCAGCGACCCCGCGAGCAAGGACGCGTTCTTCTACACGGGCGCGGGCAGCGCGCGCCGCCCCGAAGTCCACCGCCACCACCAGCGCCTCGACCGGTTGGACGTCGACGGCGACGACGTCCTGCTGACCGAGGGCGACAGCAACCACCGCTACGACGAGTCCTGGAACGTCCTGCCGCCGTTCGGCCCGTACCCCTCGGCGCTCGCCACCACCTACCCGCTGACCGCCGAAACGCCCGCCCGGATGGACCGCGCGGGCTACGAGGCGGCCGCCGAAGGCGTGTGCCGGCTCGCCGAGGCCAACCCCGACACCGCGTTCACGCTCGCCCACGACGACTGGCCCGAGAGCGCGCTCGAAGCGGTGCCACAGCGCGTTTCGCTGTACAACGCCGTGCGCGGCGAGTAGACCCGCCACCTGCGGTGTCGGCGAAAGGCAAGGCAATTGAGCGCGCGCCCCCCACAGCGCAGTATGACTGAGTACTTCGAGATCCACGAGCGCGACGCCGCCGCGCGCGTGGGCGAACTCCGGCTCTCGGAGCCCGTGACGACACCGACGCTCACGGACGACGTGATCGCGGACGCGGGCAGCCGGTGGACACAGCCCCGAGAGACGCCCGAGGGCGACGACGCCGCGCTGACAGTGCTCCCCCACCGCGGGTTCCCGTCGGGCACCGCCGACGACGTACAGGCGTCGTTCGCCCCCGACTACCCGGACGTTGCGTTCCCGAGCGCGGCCGTCGTGTCGCCGTCGACGGCCGCGGACTTCGGTGCCGACGCCTACGTGCTGTCGGGCGCGCCCGGCATCGTCGGGCACGGGTCGGCGTTCGCGGACGCCATCGTCGAGGCCCGCGCCGCGATCCCGGACGACACCGCGCTCTCCCTGTCGGGGGTCGCCACGCCCCGGAACGTCGCCGTGCTCGTCTACGCCGGCGTCGACCTCGTGAACGCCGACCGCGCCGTGGTCCGCGGGACGCAGGGGCGCTATCTCACCACCGAGGGAGCCTACGACCTCGCCGACCTCGACGAGCTGCCGTGCTCGTGTCCCGCCTGCCAGCAGCCGGCCGCCGACTTCGACCGGACCGACTGCGTCGACCACAACGTGAACGCCCTCGAAGCCGAGCTGGCGCGGGTCCGCCGCCGCATCCGGGACGGCCGCCTGCGGGACTACGTCGAGGGGCAGGCCCGCCACACGGCGTGGCTCACGGCCGCGATGCGCGAGCTCGACCAGCAGTACGGCTACGTCGAACAGCGGACGCCGACGTTCCGGGACTCGCTGC
The DNA here is from genome assembly GCF_049705385.1 of Halobacterium sp. MBLA0001. NCBI lineage: Archaea > Methanobacteriati > Methanobacteriota > Halobacteria > Halobacteriales > Halobacteriaceae > Halobacterium > Halobacterium sp. MBLA0001. Next base: position 126,492 of record NZ_JBNAMQ010000007.1, on the reverse strand, counting down.
TGTTGTCCTCGACCCAGGACGCGTTGCACCGCGTGGAGATCCAGCGGTTCGCCGACCGCGTCACCAGCCGGTACCGCAAGCGCCTGGACGGCCACCCGCTGTTGCTCGTGCCGTGCTCGGCGCGGAAACCCTACAGCGACTCCCAGAGCCACCGCCAGTTCCAGGACGCCGCCAGCTACCGCGCGCACGTGGCGTCGATCACGTCGCCCATCGGCGTCGTCCCCCAGGAACTCGAACTCACGTATCCCGCCCAGCATTACGACTCCGTGGTGACGGGGCGCTGGAGCGCCGAGGAGAAGGACTTCGTCGCGCGCGTGCTCCGCCGGTACCTCGAACGCACGGATTACTCCCGCGTGATCGCGCACGTCCCGCCGGAGGGCTACCGCGACATCTGCGAGCGCGTCGCCGGCGACGTCGACGTGCCCTTCGAGTTCACCGTCGCGGACCATCCCACGACTGACGAGAGCCTCGGCGAACTGAACGCCGCCCTCGCCGGCGAGGACAAGATCTGGGTGCAGGAGCGCGAGGCGGCCACGCTGAAGGCGGTCGCGGACTACTATCTGGGCGACGGCGCGGGCGACGCGGTGTTCGCGGACATCGAGGTGCAGGGCCGGTATCCCAAGCTGCAGGCGCTGGACGCCGACACCGGCGACCAGCTCGCGGCGCTCGTCCCCGAGTACGGCTCGCTGTCGTTCACGCTGGCGGGTGCCCGCCAGTGGGTCGCCAGCGACGCGCCCACCAAGCGCGTCGAGATCGACGGCTTCGTGCCCCAGGGCAGCGTGCTCGCGCCCGGGGTGATCGACGCCAGCGACGACATCCGGGTCGGCGACGAAGTCGTCATCGAGGGGCCGGCCGCGTTCGCCGTCGGGCGCGCACGGATGCCCGGGCCGGCGATGGCCGACGCCACCCGCGGCATGGCGGTGCAGGTCCGGCACTGCGTCGAACGATAACACCACGTCGTTGGATCCGCTGAGCCGGCGGTCTCCGGTCACGTTTTCGCGGCGTCGTGGTGCTGTCTCGCACTCGTATCACAACACCGAAAGAAATTTCACGCATATCAGTAGCTTAAAGTTACTCATTCGCCATTGGCACATAGGCTACATAATGGTTAACGGGAACACGGTCCACGAACCGACAGGCAGTACCGCCGGACAGCCAGCCGACATCGAGGACCCGACGTGGGTAGTGGTCAAGTCGTTGTTGGAGACGAACACCGCCACCACGAACGCGCTCGAAACGGTCATGCTGTACGCGGCGACGGATCGCATCGACGACCTCCCTGCCGACGCACTCGCGGCGCACCTCGATGACCTCATCGAGACCCAGCGCCGCACGATCACCGAACTGGAGCTCGCGAGGGACGCGATCAGCGAGCTGAACGCCGAGCAGTAACGCCCGCCAGACCCCACTGCCGACCGCCCTGCCCTGATCGCCGCCGTCGGCGACTGCGTGCCGCCGTGCACCGACACCGGTGTGCGCCCGAACCAGTCGTTGCCACCCATGGCATATACTACCAGTACACGACAATATCCTAGCATATATCAGATCCGGCCGTGAGGTAGCAGCCATGAAACTCGCAGTACCGACGGATTTCGACATTCTCGACGCGCTCTCCGACGGAAAACGCAACAACGCCGTCAACCTCTCGCATATCCTCGACAAGAACAGGGCGTACATCAACACCCGGCTGCCCATCCTCACCGACTACGGCCTGGTCGAGCGCATCGGTCCCGCCCCGAAAAGCGGGCTGTACGCGATCACGGCGAAAGGACAGGCGGCGCTGACCCACCGGGACGCCTACGAGAACGACGACGACGACTTCGAGGCGCGCGTCGAAGCCACCGTCGCGTAACCGCGCCTCGTTTTCGGCCCGCACGCTGTCCTGCTGCGGTGCTGTGTTTCGATACCGCCCGTCGGTTCCGCTGTTCCGTGCTCCGTAACTAATTTAACGGCAACTGGTATATACTGACAGTATATGTGGGTAGTTGGCAGCGCCGCCGCATCCGCCCCCCGCTGGGGCCGCCGCCGACTGCACGCCACGACACAGCCGATCCTACCATGACAGACCACACCCCCACCACCAAGTTGCGCGCGGTCGCCCTCGCTGCGCTGCTGGTTCTCTCCGTGCTCGCCGGTGCCACCACGTTCACCGGCGCTGCCGCCGCCGCCGCAAACGCCGGCCCGGAGGCGTTCCAGGACCAAGCGACCGACGCCGGGGACCTCACGCCAAACGAAACCGCAGTCGTACAGACGATTGATGCACGCGACGCCGACGGTGGCGACGACGACGCCGACACCGTCCTGACCGGGCTCACCCTCTCGGGGGCCACCAGCAACACCGTCTCCGCATCGAACATCTCCGAAATCGAGGTCCTCGACGGGAGCGGGACGTCGTTGGGCACCACGGCCCCCGCGGCGTTCACCTCGCCACAGCAACTCGACATCACGAACCGCACCATCCCCGACGACACCACAACCGAACTCCGGGTGCAGGCCACGGTCGCGGCCAACGCAACCCAGTCCAACGCCACCTTGGCGTTGGACACACGCGCGAGCTGGGTCGAAGGCAACACCACCGGCACCACTGACCCCGCCACCGACGGCGCGCCCGAAACCCTGGCCGCGGACACGGCTCCCACTGACAACGAGACGGTCAGCCTCGACAGCGTCGAACTCGACGGCAGCGACACCACCAACCAAACGGTGGTGTTGACGTTCAACCAGCCGGTTGTGGCGACTGACAGCGGCATCACCGCCGCCAACGTCACGTACACCGACGCCAACGACACCGGCAACCGCTCGGTCACCGCCGTGCGCGACCTCGACGGTGACACCCAGGTCGCGGTCTCGGTGAACGAGAGCGTCACCGCCGCCGACCTCGGCGTCGACACCGTGGGCGTCGAGTCCGGTGCGCTCCGCACCACCGACTCACCACCCACGACCGTATCCGCAGCCAGCATGGCCATCACGGCCGACGCCACGACCGACACACCTCCACTGGTGGTCGTCACACCGTCCACCCGCACGGTCAACCAGTCCACGGACGCACTGGACGTGGCGTACCGCTACAACCAGCCGGTCTCCGGCGGCAGCGCCGACGTCACCATGGCGCTGTCCGCGGTCAACAGCACCGACGGCGCGACGTTCAACATCTCCGACAGCCCACTGGTGGCGAACGCGACCCAGCGCCTCACGCTGGACTTGGCTGAGAACGCCCCGCTGGCCGACGGCGCGTACACGCTGTCGGTCACGGTCGACGACGGCTCCGGCAGCCCCGTCACACGGACGACCGATCCGGTCGTCGTCATCGACGACGAACCCCCGGACGTTTCGGCGGTGTCCCTGAACGCCTCGACGGACGTTTCACCACGCGACACCGTCGCCGTCAACTACACCTACGACGACGCAACCAACGCCACCAGCGCCACCGTCCACTTCGTCGCCGCCGCCGACGCTGGCAACTTCACCGCCGGTAACCTCGCCAACGCGTCGGCCGCCAGCGTGTCGAAGGAGATCGATATGGCCCCCGGCAAACAGCGCGTCGACGTGAATCTCCGGTGGGTCCGCGAAGTCACGGACAACAGCAACTACACCGTCTACGTGACCGCCACCGACGAACGCGGACTCACGAACCTCAACACGAGCGCCACACCGATCATCGAGGGCACCGTCGCCAGTGCTACCCTGGACGTGAACGCCGCGCAGCCAACCCTCGACGGCGTGGAAACCGACACCGGGAGCACGACGGTCACCGCGACGTTCAGTGAACGCGTCGCGGCCGTCGACGGCGACCCCAGCCCGAACGAGTTCGTCTACCAGGACGCCACCAACGACGGCGCGGGCGCCATCACGGCAGCCACCGCCAGCGGCCCCGCATCCATCGACCTGACACTCGACAGCGCCGTCACGACCGCCGACATCGGCACGGACGCCGTCTCCGTTCGCGCCGACGCGTTCACCGACACCGACGACGCTGATCCGCGCGCCGTCCCCGCCAGTTCGGCGGTGGTCGCCGACACCACCGCGCCGACCGTTCGCAGCGCCGATGCCGGCCCGATCAACAACCGCACCGTCAGCAGCTACGACGTCTCGATCACGACGGGTGACGAGCCCGTTGAGGCCGCTGTGACCCTCCGCGGATCGGGCGGCACCACCCGCTCGAAGACCGCCGCCGACGTCACCGGGGACGCGACGTTCACGTTCGACGCGACCGCGCTCGATCGTGGCGCTGTCGACGTCACGGTGACCCTGACCGACGCCGCCGAGAACACGGTTTCCACCACGAAAACGGTCCAGAAAGACACCGTCGTCCCGACCATCACGACCGCCGCAGCGAACCCCGGCGCGAGCCCGGACGCCGGCGGGAAGACGCGGCTCGTGACCGTGCTGTTCTCCGAGCCCGTCGACGGGTCGTCCGTTTCCGCCCAGAACCTCGCGATCACCAGCGACGACTACGCCATCGACGACGTCCTCCCGGAGTTCCTCACCGCCGACAACGAGGCCGTCCTGTTGTTGAACCGGTCGGTCGCTGTGGACGCCATCGGCTCGGAGTCCGTACAGGTCCGCGCGCCCGGCGTCACTGACACCGTCGGCCACCCGGTCGCGAACGCGGCACCGCTGGCCGACACGGAGACGACCGGCACCGCAGCGCCCGAGCACACGCCCGGCTTCAAGGAGGTGGTCGCCGAGCCGGGGGCCACCACGCTGACCGTTCGATTCGACGAGATCGTTAGCGCACCCGATGGCAGCGGCCTCACCGCCGCCGACTTCACGTTCGAGGACGGGAACAACGCGTCGGCAGGCACCATCACGGCCGCCACCCAACTCGACCCACAGACGGTCGAGATCACGCTCGACGAGGCGCTGACCGCCGCCGACCTGGTCGACGACTCGCTTTCGGTGACCGCCGACAGCGTCGTCGACACCAGCGGCAACGTGATGCCGGCGGCGTCGACGACGTTCGGCATCGACCTCGGGCTCACGACCACCACCGCTGGCGACACGATAACGCTCCGGGTCACGACGCTGAACGACATCGAGGCCGCCGTCGGGAACGGCCTCACCGTGACCGAGGCCACCCGTGAGCTCGCGTCGCTTGAGGAGTTCACCCTCGACGACCGGTTCACCGCGACGCTCAGCCCCGACGACTTCACCGAGATCAACGCCGGCGTCTACGAGGCGTCGGTCACGGTCCCACACGCCGACGGAGCCGTCGCCGACGGCCGCTACGAGGTGTCGGGGACGGTCGATGGGCGGGTGCTCTCGCGGACCGCCGAGATCGACACGACGCCACCCTGCCCGACCGACGCCGTGCTCCACACCGTCACGAGCGAGGCCCAACCCGGCGACGCGCTGAACACCACCCGGGTCCGCGTGCTGTTCAACGAGCCAATCGACGCCGGCGACATCACGCCCCGCGACGTTTCCATCGACGGGTTCGACGGCGAGATCGTGGCTGTCCAAGACGGCGGCCTCTTCGGTAGCGTGAGCGTCGTCGTCGAGGGCCACATCCAGACCGGCACCAGCCCGGCAGTGACTATCGACGGCGACAGCTACACCGACCGCACCGGCACGCAAGGCGCGACCGGCGCCAGCACCGTCGTGCACACGGACGTCCTCCGGCTGGATCGCGGCCAGAACTACGTGTCGGTGCCGGCCACCAGCGGCGCGGTGCCGCTGTCCGAGATCGACACGTCGGCGGTCGACGCGATCTACGCCTACGACGCCGCAGCCGACGCCTGGGACGCATACGATCCGGACGCCAGGGAGAACAGCCTCACCGCGCTCGAAGGCGGCGCGGGCTACGTCTTCGTCATGGATCGCGCGTCCGCCGTTCCGGTGAACGTCTACAACATCGCTGGCGCCGCCGCGGGCGCGGACCCGAGCGCGCCGGCACCGACCGCCCAATCGCTCAGCGAGGGGTGGAACCTCGTCGGCCAGTACCGGGCTTTCGAGCAGCCAGTCGACACCGCGCTGTCCTCGGTCTCTGAGGGTGCCGTGTACAGCGTCCTCGCGCAGGACGAGACCGCCGACGGCGTGGCGTTCACCTCCCACTCCGCCGGCGACTTCGAGACGATGGAGCGCAGCGAGGGCTACTGGGTCTTCGTCCGTGAGGACGAGGCCTACACCGCAGCGCCCGCCGACAACTAACACACCTCCGCCACGCGATGTTTGATTCCATGGACACGATACGACCCACGATCCGGCGAACAGCAGTCGTCGTCACAGCCGTCGCAGTGATCGCAGCGCTGGCCGCTGCGGGCAGCACCGCAGCCGCGGCGTCGTCGCCACCGACACCGCCACACCGGTTTTTCGGCACTGTCAGTGATGCTGACGGCCACCCCGCCGGCAACGTCACCGTCGAGGTGGTACACAACGGCTCCGTTGTCGCCTCGAACACCACCGCTGACAGTGGATACTACGATCTGATCGTCCCCGCTGACGCCGTCTCTGCGGGGCGGTCCGTGACGGTGACCGCCCGCAACCAGTCCGCCCAGTTCGAGTGGACCGCGGCCGGGTCGACGGAGGTGGAGTTCACGCTCGGCCCGTCGGGCGGCAGCGACGTTGACGATGGCACCGACAGTGGTGGTGGCACAGACGGCGACACCGGCGGCAGTGGCGACGAGGCGGGTGGCGGAGGCGGTGGCGGAGGCGGTGGCGGTGGCAGTGCTGGCGGCGGTGGCGGCGGCAGTGTCGCTGCCGGGAGCGCGAGCCAGGACGCGACGACGGTGAACGCCGCGACCCAAACGCCGACAACGACGACGGCGACTTCCCAACCCACCACCCAAGCGACCACGACGCCAGACACGTCGACGGCAACGAGCACGGCGGCACCGACAGCATCAACGACCACAACCGAACGCGATACGGACGACGCGTCCAGCGGGACCGTCCCCGGGTTCGGGGGCGTCATCACGCTGGGCGGCATGGCTGCGGCGGCGCTGCTGGCTGGCCGGCTGCGATAACCGCGCCGCCGCGCGCTCGGTGGCTGGAGATGGCGTAGTTATTTGTATACTGGTAGTATATACGGATGCTATGAGACAGACCCGGCGAACGTTCATGAAGACAGCCGCCGCAGCGATCGGCGGCCTCTCAGCCACGACACAGCCCGTCACCGCCGAGCGCGTCCGCGACGACCAGTTCCTCGTCGACACGCAGTCGGCCACCAGCGACGCCTGGCGAGAGGCCGTCGACGTCATCGACGAAGCCCAGTCCGTCGGTTTCGCGTCGGTCTCCGGCTCGGAGCAAGCCCTCACCGGCTACGGCCTGGACTTCGCCCCGGAGTTCGAACTCTCCATCGACCCGCCGACGATCACTGGCGTCTCCCCCGCGGACGTGCCCGACGAGCTCCCCGACGGCGCACAGTCGGCTTCCTTCGACACCACTGACGACGACATCCCACAGCCACACCCACTCCAGTGGTCGAAAGCCGAGCAGAACGTCGCCGCCATCCACGACAACGACGTCACCGGCGAGGGCACGACCATCGCCATCGTGGACTCCGGGATCGACGCCAGCCACCCGGATCTCACCGTCGACACCAGCCGCTCGGGCAACTTCTCCCTCGATGACTCACTGGGAACCAGCGCCGACAGCAGTCACGGCACGCACTGCGCCGGCATCTCGGCGGCTACCGGTGCCCGCGCGTCCAGCGGCGGCCCATACGCCGTCGGCGTCGCGCCCGACGCGACGCTCCTGGACATGAAGGTGTTCCCGTTCAAATCCAGCGCATCGATCCTCAACGCCGCCGAAACGGCGATCCGAGCGGGCGCGGACGCAGTGAACCTGAGTCTCGGGCCGTCCAGCCCGGTGTCGCCGAGCGTCAGCCAGCACCTGAGCGTCAAGGCCTACCGGCGCATCGGCGAGCTCGCCGTCGACAACGACGCCGTCCTCGTCGAGTCCGCCGGCAACGCCGACACCAACATCGACGACTTCGAACCGCAGGTAACGAACACCGGAAAGGGCAGCCACCCCGGATGGATCTCCGTCTCGGGCACCGGACCACGAAGCGCGGTCCCCACGCTCGAAGCCCAGCCCCCGGACGCCGACGGCGACGGTGTCCCGGACTTCGGCACGAACAGCCCCACGCACACGCCCGCCGTCTACACCAACTACGGCCCGGACTCCGTCGACGTCAGCGCCCCGGGCGGGAACGTCGGGTCGTCGGGCTCGCTCTGGGACGGCGTGTTCAGCACGCTCTCCCCGGCCGTCGATTCGTTCGGGTTCGCGCGAACCGGCCCCGGCGGCGGCTCGGGGCTTTACGCCGGCTCCGGGATGTACGGCACGCTGCACGGAACCAGCATGGCGGCACCACACGTCACCGGCCTCGCCGCCGTCGTGGCGGCACAGAACCCCGGCGCGACCACGCGCCAGATCATCGCCCACATCAAACACACCGCCGCCCACGTCCGGTCGGACTACCAGGTCGACTACTTCAGCGCCGGCGACACCACCCCGGACACGTACGACAACGGCACCCTCGAAGACCGCTACGCCTCCGAGACGTTCCGCGGCGCGGGCCACATCGACATCCAACGCGCCGTCGAAAAGCCCATCCCGTTCCCGGGCGGCCTCGAATTCGACGGCACCACGTATTACCCCGCCGACCCCGACGACGACGGCGTCTACGAGGACGTCAACGGCGACGGCGTCGTTGACATGGCCGACGTGGAACTCCTCTACCAGTTGGCGCTCCGCAACGCCGTCCCGGAGGGCACCACTGCCTTCGACGTCACCGGCGACGGCAAATTCGACATGCACGACGTCCAAGCGCTCACCCGCCAAGTCGAGTGACACCGTCCCCCGCCCAACTGTTGGGTGTGTGACGTAATCACCAAGTTCCCGGCTGCTGTACCCTTGCGTGTGCGCGTCGACGACATCATGACCACCGCCGTCGTGGCGGTCCCGGCCGACGCGTCGTTGCACGACGCCGCCGACCGCATGCTTGCGACCGGTGTTGGCAGCGTCGTCGTCACCCGCGACGACAACCCCGCGGGCATCCTCACCGAGCACGACTTCGTCGCCGCCGGCCACGAACACGACCGTCCGTTCGACGAAATCCCAGTGTACGCCGCGGCGTCCCGGCCCCTGGAGACGGTGTCTCCGTCTGCGACCGCTAACCGGGCTGCACACACCCTCCGCGATGCCGGCGTCAGTCACCTCCCGGTCGCGGATGGCCTCGACCTCGTCGGCATCGTCACCACTACCGATCTGGTTGGTGTCCGGGATCACCTCGACGCCGACGCCGAGCACGCGCTCCGCGAACGCACGGCCTGGGAGCAGACGCCCGACTGACTGCGTCAGGTCTTGTAGCCGAGCTGTTCGAGTCGATCGTCGACGACCGACGCGTCGGTCGCCTCCACGGACCCGCCACGACCACCGCTGGGTTCGCGCGTCCGCTCGTCGCTGGCGGTGGTCTCACACCACGGCACCTCCCGAAGCGCCGGAACATCGACGCCGCCGGGATGGCCGTAGATGGCGTGTTCACCGAACGCGTTCCCGTGGTCGGCGGTGAGCACGGTCCTGTCGGCGTCGACGTTCGAGCGCAACACCGCGACGTCCTCTAAGACGACTTCGAGGTTGCGCTCGTAGTCCCGCCAGGCGTCCGCGACGGAGCGCCGGCCGAACCGCAGTTGCTCCCAGACGGACATCGGCTGGTCGCCCCAGTCGTCCAGGGCGACTCCGCCACTGTCGTCGTCGAAGACGGTGGGGAAGTGGGGCTGCATGTAGTGGACGATCAGCCGGTCGGTGTCGTGGGTGCGCCCCGCCCTGATCGCGGCGTCGGTCACCGGGCCGGGTGGGATGGTACCCTGGGCGTCGTCCCAGCCGTACTCCCAGACCGCCTCGTAGCCGCCCAGCCGGCTCGTGTCAATGGTGCGCGAGGAGTACGGGTTCCCGGTCACGTAGGAGACGTCCGCAAGGGCGTCGTCGCTGGCGCTCCCGAGCACCGCGGTGAGCCACTCCGTCGACGTGCTTGCCGGCGATGTCGCCGTTCCGCCACTGTCGAAGTCGTACTCCCCGCCGCCGACGACGTCGGCGAACACGTCCGCCCGACAGGCGTCCAACACGACCAGCATGTCCCATTCCGCGTCCAGGATCGGGTCCGGGGTGCTGCGTGATCGTAGCCCGTAGTACGTCCGCGAGGCGAACTCGCGGACCGCGTCGAAGCCGGCGTACCGGAGGCTGCGGGCGGCTGCCGCGAGGTCCGAGATCATCGTCCCCTCCGCAGCACACTGTCTCCGTTGTTCACGCCGGCAGCCACGACTGGAACGTATAAGATTGCTGTGAAAGGCCGCGGCTCAGTCGTCGGCCAGCGCGCCGTACTCGTGTGGGCCGTCGACCGCGACCGCGCCGCGCCGCACCGTCGTGTCGCCGGCGAGGTGCGCGCGCACCGCCGCCACGAGCGCGTCCGCTTCGAGGGGCTGGCCGCGGTCCTTGACCGCAGCGACCGACGCGTTCGGCGGCACGGTGAACGCGCGCTGGGTGAGGATCGGCCCCTGGTCGAGGTCGGTGGTGACGTAGTGTGCGGTGACGCCGGCGACACGCACGCCCGCCTCGACGGCCTGCCGGTAGGCCTGTGCGCCCGGGAACGCCGGCAGCAGGCTTGGATGGACGTTCACGATGTGGCCCGCGTACCGGAACACCACGTCCGGGCTGAGGATGCGCATGTATCGCGCAAGCACCACGAGGTCGGTGTCGTACGCCGCGAGCAACTCCAGGAGGCGCTCCTCGTCGGGGGTGCCCGTGTCGTCGCCGATGTCGTGAAACGGGACGTCGTGCTCGTCGGCGACCGCTTCGAGGGTGTCGTGGTTGCCGATGACGACGTTCACGGGCGCGCCCAGGTCGGCCTCAAGGAGCGCGCGCAGGCAGTGGTCTTCTTTCGTGACGAGGACCGCGATGCCGTCGTCGCGCTCGTCGGGGAACCGAACCCGCACGTCGACGCCGAGCTCGTCACCGGTGTCGTCAAGCGCCGCCTGGAAGGCCGCGCGGTCGGTGACCGGCTCCGCGCCGTCTGCGAACCCACAATCCGCGAGCAGCGTCATGCGGAAGACGCCGTCGCGGACGGTCTGCTCGACGTCTTCGATGTTCGCGCCGTGCTCGAACAGCAGTCCCGTGACCGCAGCGACGATCCCGGTGCGGTCGGCTCCGACCACCGTGACTTCGGTGTAGTCGTTTTCGGCGACACTGCGGGAGTGCTGTTCGCTGGACATACACGCCCGGAGGTCGTCGATACGGATAGATGTGTCCCACGTGAGTGGCCCTCTCGCAACTCATGAACGTGTATTATCGTAGCGTTCCAAAAGAGTGATTGCACACGAAAGTCCACACCGATGTGATGACCGCGTACACCGCCACGGTGACGGTCCGACTCCAACACGGCGTCCTCGACCCGGAGGCCGAAACCACCCAGCAAGCCCTCGAACGCCTCGGGTTCGAACTCGACGCGCTCCGGTCGGCCGACCGCTTCGAGATCGACCTCGACGCCGACGACGAACAGGCGGCCGCCGAGCGCGCCGACGAGATGGCCCACCGACTCCTCGCCAACCCGACCATCCACGACTACGACGTGGCGGTCGAAGCCCGCGAATGACGGTCGCAGTCGTTCGCTTCGGCGGCTCGAACTGCGACCGCGACGCCGTCCGGGCGCTCGCCCACCTCGGCGTCGACGCCGCGGTCGCCTGGCACGACGACGGGCTTCCCGCTGACACCGACGGCGTCGTCGTCCCCGGCGGGTTCTCGTACGGCGACTACCTCCGCGCGGGTGCGATGGCCGCCCAGTCGCCGGTCGTGGCGGAGGTCCGCGCGCTCGCCGCCGACGGCGTCCCGGTTCTCGGCGTCTGCAACGGCGCCCAGATCGGCTGCGAGGCCGGCCTCGCGCCGGGCGCGTTCACGACGAACGCCAGCGCGCGCTTCCAGTGCGAGCGCGTCCACCTCCGCGTCGAGAACGCCACCACGCCGTGGACGGCCGCCTACAGCGAGGGCGACGTCCTCGAAATCCCCATCGCGCACGGCGAGGGACGCTTCGAAATCGACGACGACGCCTACGCGGACCTCGTGGCCGACGACCGCGTGCTCTTCCGGTACTGCAACGCCGACGGCGAGGTCACCGAGGCGGCGAACCCGAACGGATCGACGGGCGCCGTTGCCGGCGTCACGGGCGACCGCGACCACGTTGCGGTCATGATGCCCCACCCCGAGCGCGCGACGCTCCCGGCGCTCGGTGCCACGGACGGCCAGGGCATCCTCGGCGCGTTCGCGTAGCGCTTCCACCCGCCACCGAAACAGTGTAGACCCTGGTCCCCCCAATACCACATATGGCAGTCAAAAAACACGTCACGAACGGTATCGTCTCGCTCGTCGTCAGTGTCGCCGCCACCGTGTACGCTGCCGACGACGGCCCCTGGGACCTCGAACAGGTCACGCTGGCCGTCGCGGTGTCGGCGTTCCTCTCGGGGTTCTTCACGAGCTACTTCGCCGAGTAACGCCGTCGGGGAAACGCCGATACGGCATCCCCACGTAGGTCGCGCATGGACGCCCCACAACCGGCCGGCGACGACTGGCCCGCCCGCCCGCTGTCACCCGACGAAGCCCGCGCCCGCCTCGACGACACCGCGGACGCCCGCGCCGTCTGGGTGATGGACCACGATGACGGCGTCCGCTCCACAGTCGTTCCCGACGACGCCCCCGCGGACGCGGTCGTGGACGTCGTCGTTGAGACGGCCACGGGCTTCGAGATGTACAGCTACACGCGTGGCCAGTGGATGGACTACGGCACGCAACGGCACGATGACGACGACGCCCCCTCGATGGCGGGCACCCTGGAGAGCTACCGGCTGCTGGCCGGCGAGTCGGCGCTGTCACTCTGACCGCACTCACTCCGCCAGCGGGAGGTTGTAGGCCGTCTCCCGTTCAACGACCGCTTCGTGCGTGGCCTCGCACTCGCAGGCGACCTCCGAGAACACCGACGGGTCCTGGCGCAGGTCGAAGTCCTTGATGGCCTTCTGCACGCGGTCGTCGCACTCCCCGCAGTTGTGCGCCCCCCGGTCGCTGCCGTGACCGACCGGGTCCGAGACCACGATGGCGTCGACGTCCGCCGTCGACTCCAGGACCTCGGCGACGCTCCAGAGCCACGGCGGCCGGTAGCCACCGCGGAAATGCAGCTGGTCGACCATCGTGTACCGCTGGACGTTCGTCGGGTTCATCGACACCGTGTGACAGCCATCGACGGCCGCACACCGCCGGATCGAGGACTGCATATCCGCGATCGCCTCCGACTCGGCGAGGAACGGCGGCTTCATCAGGAGGTACGCCTTGATGCCGGCGTCCGCCGCGCGCGCCTCCGCGCAGGCGGCCTCGAAGTCCTCGAAGTCGAAGTACTTGTTCACGCAGTCGTGGCGCACCCGATCGGTCGCCGTCTCCAGGCCGACGGCCACGTCCGTCTCCAGGCCGACCGCGGTGAAATCCGTGATCTTCTCCCGATCCACGAAATCCGGCAGGCTCTCGACGACGATGCGCTCGCGGTCCGCGAACGTCTCGGCGATGGCCCGCCGGGTTTCGGCGGGCACCTCGCGCTCGTCGAGGAACGACCCGCTGGTGTAGATCTTGATGAGCCCGGCCTGCTCGTCGCCCTCCGCGCGTTCGTGGGCGAGGCACTCGTCGATCTGCGCCAGGAGGTCCTCGTGGGCAACTGAGCCACCCTCGACGGACTCGGCGACGTACCCGCACATCGTGCAGCCGCCGGCCCGCGCCCACCGACACCCGCCCGTGTTCAGGATGATCGTGAGACTGTTGTAGACGCCGTCCGGCGTGTTGTCCTCGTCCAGCCAGACCCGCGTCGGCTCCCGGGGGTCGTAGTCTTTGGCGCCCTTCTCGTCCCGCAACTCCCGCATCACCTTGTTGTGGGCGTCCATCCCGCGCCCCTGCTCGTAGACGTCCGCGCTCGGCTCGCTCATTGCCCGCGACGAGGACTCGCGGGCGTAAAGCGGCTTCGTCTGTCGGTGTCCGCCCGGGAAACCGACGAACCGGAGCGCTTCAGACGCCGAACCAACGACGGACCGCCCGGAGCCAGCCGACGCCGCGCGCCCGCTGCTCGTCCTCGTCGTCCTCGTCGTCGGGCGTCTGGACGCCGATTCGCGAACTCCGGCCGGTGGCCGCGTCGATGACTGTTGCGTGCTTCAAGACCTCTCCAGTCCACCAAAGTCACTTCCGTTGTATATTCTCAGCTCCTTGTCTAATCCATCCGGTTCATATCGGCGGTAACTGGCTTGTTCATTGTTTTACTAACCAGGGTGGTATCCTATTCTTCATCCTCCTCGGTCTACTGCGAAAGGAGGCCAACTCCTGTCGTACAGATTGACATTCTCTGGCTATCAGGATGCATTCAAAGTCACATTGACGGGTGAACTCTCGGACAATGTCGCTAATCCGTTCTAGTCGCTTGAGAAACCCGGTACGGCCTTGTCTCCGAGTGCCGCTTTCGTGATGATTAGCGTACAACGAGACAGCCCGTAAGTGGAACTGTATGTGCGTATCTATCCATGATTCCTCCCATTTATTGCACCCAAGTCGCCGGTAAATAGAGTTCTCCTCTTCGTCTGTGGGTAGATCTGGTATATCGCCTCTATTGGTAATTAGCCGTATTTAGACGAGAAAATTACGTATGTTGCTGAAGATAATACTGTTACAGCTAGAGAAATAGTTAGGGTGTCTGGGTCGGTAACGGTCTTCATTGCTGGCTCTGGATAATTGGCGATAACACTCCAGATGAAGACGCTGATGAGTACCATCCCTCCAAACACTAGGCTCCCATAGAGGGGGTTATTTTTCAACCAAGTGTTCAATTCGACCATATATTCTGCTCGCTGCTGGACAATAAAAAAGTGGTGGTGGTGCCGTGAGGGTCTTATTCTATACACTAAAGGACTTAATGATTAATCATATCGCTGAAATTTTACGTCCGAATCTTTGAATAGCTGGTGGGGTAAATAATGGCGGGCGTTTGATTCGTCTGTTATGTCCTCCGGGCTATTTGATGCTCTTCGTCAACCAGAACATACTGGTGAAAACAGATGCACGTCATGCACAATGGTAATATCACAATAGAATCATCCTCGGCTTCTTTTGTTCTTTAATGCCAAAATGTTCCACTATATTTTGATGTTGTCTTTCCTTTCCTGATTTACTTTTCCGGGTGTCAAATTCGAAACCGCTCTGAATTCATCGGAACATCAATCATGATTCTGTAGGTGAGATCTGGAACTGTTTAGCTCAGACATTCTGATAGGCGTCTCCAACACTCGTTTCACAGAGGTTCCGTTCAAACCGCCAGCCAGAATGCAGGACACCGCGACCACGACGACCGCCGCCGCATCACTCGAAGGCGTCGAGCGCGTCGCCGAGCGGCGGCGCGTCGAACCACTCGCGGGCCGTGTAGCGGTTCGCGCCCGCGGCGTACAGGTCCGCCGCGGCCTGCAGGATCTCCGGCGGCAGCGGGTCGGGGGACGGCTCACAGAGGGACTTCCAGTCGGCGACGCCGCGCTCGTCTGCCGCCCGCTTGGCGTCTTTGAGGGCGCCGACCCACTCGGGGGCCGAGCGCTTGTAGAACTGCCGCACCGCCTCCTTGGAGACCTCTCGGCCGTCGAACCGGAAGCGGTTCTCGTCGAACGTCCCGGCGACGTCCGCGACCCGCACCTCGCCGTCGACGTATACGCATTCGAGCTTGCCGTCGTCGTGGACGAAGCCGGCGTCGGCCGCGCAGTCGGTGATGGTTTCGTTCACGCGGCGCGCGAGCGCGTCCAGCTCCGCGATGTCGGCGTCGCCCGCGATCTCGTCGGCCATCGACCGGGACAGATAGCGGTCTTGCTCCTCGTACTTCGTCGAGAACTCCACGATCGTCTCCGGCAACTCGACGGGTCCCTGGGGCCATTCGTCGGCGTCGATCCCGACGTCCGCGGGGGCACACCGCGTCCGGAGGCTGGAGCCGACCGGCACGGCGTTCCGGAACACCACCTCCAGGGGCACGAGGTAGTTGCTGCCGCCGGCGTCGTGGTACCGGTCGTAGTCGTAGTTCCCGTCCTCGAACGGGAGCGTGGGCACCTGCGTGAGGTCGATCACCATCTGGGTGGGTGCCTCGGGGGCGTCCGCCAGGCGCACCGTCTCCCCACCCGGCGTCCGCACGCCCTGGTAGTGTGTGGGGACGCCCGCGGCCGCGAGCTGTTCGAACGTGTACGCCCCCATGGTGCAGAGGCTGGCCCCCTTGCCCGGAACGTGGTCGGGCATCTCCCCCCAGTCGAACACCGAATACCGGTCGCTGAACTCGAAGACACCCCGCCCGAGGTCGGTGTCCGTTGCTGGTGACTCGACGCGGCGGTCTTTGACGCTCGCCATACCACTATGCCTGGGACCCCACCCCATCAATCTTTCACTTGCGTGCGTACACGCCACTCGTCTGCGCGCAGTCTGTCCACGAATTTGCGTACGGATCCGGCTGCCGCTGTGGCAGGGTTTTTGCCCGTGCAACCGGTGCCATCGACAATGACCGACGCCAGCGCTCTCGACTTCGACGTGGTCCCGAGCACCGACCAGTCGTTCGAGAACGCGCTGGCGAACGCCCGTGACGGCCGCCGCCTCACCGTCGCCGACGGCATCGAACTCATCACCACGGGCACCGACACCGACGGCATCGACCCGCGACGCAAGGAACTCGTCCTGGAGGCCGCCGACCGCCGCCGGGCCGACGTGGTCGGCGACGACGTGACGTTCGTCGCCAACCTCAACAACAACGTCACCACGGCCTGCAACACCGGCTGCCTGTTCTGCAACTTCAAAGACACCGCCCACCGCTTCGAAACCGAGCACGAGGCGGCTCACGGCGGCTTCACCAAGACGCCCGCCGAATCGAAAGCCACGGTCGCGGACGCCGTCGAACGCGGCGTCTCCGAGGTCACGTCGGTCTCGGGGCTGCACCCGGCGTTCGGACTGAACGAGGCCCACCGCGACGCCCTCGACCCCGACGACCCCGACCACAACTACAAGCCCCCCGAAGCGTACGACACGGACCCGACGACGTACGCCGCGCAGATCGCGGCGATGAGCGAGGCCGGCGCACACGTCCACTCGATCACGCCCGAGGAAGCCCACCACGCCCAGCGCGGGGTGAGTTGGGGTTACGACGAGGTCTACGAGACGCTGGCCGACGCCGGCCTCGACACCGTTCCCGGCACCGCCGCCGAAATCCTCGTCGACGAAGTCCGGGACGTCATCTGTCCCGGCAAAATGACGACCGACGAGTGGGTCGCCGCCATGGAAGCCGCCGCCGACGCCGGCCTCGGAACGACCGCCACCATCATGTACGGCCACGTCGAGAACGCCGCCCACCGCATCCACCACCTCGACGTGATCCGCGCCCTCCAGGACCGCACCCACAACATCACGGAGTTCGTCCCGCTGTCGTTCATCCACGAGCAGACCCCCCTCTACGAGCGCGGCGTCGTCGACGGCGGCGCCAGCGACGCCGAAGACGAACTCATGATCGCCGTCTCGCGGCTGTTCCTCGACAACATCGACCACATCCAGTCGTCGTGGGTGAAGTTCGGGGACGCGAAGGGACTGGCGCTGTTGAACTGCGGCGCCGACGACTTCATGGGCACGATCCTCAGCGAGGAAATCACGAAGCGCGCCGGCGGCCAACACGGCGAGTTCCGGTCGGTCGCCGACTACGCCGAGATGATCTCGGCCATCGGCCGCACGCCGGTCGAGCGCTCCACGGACTACACGACTCGGCACGTCATCAACCCCGACGCGGACACCATCGGCCCCCACGTCGGACCGAACGCCGACGGCACGCCCCTGGTGTCCGAGCGCGCCGGCACGCCACCCCACAGCGCCGGCGACTAACCGCCGTCACTCCGCGCGCACCGCCTCGTACCGGTCGCCGTCCTCGATCGCGCGCCAGATGCGCTGGCTCACCCAGCCGTCACCGGCGGTCCCGCCGTCGGCGGGCAAGAACCGCTCGTACACCGGCAGGCGCTCGCGCAACGGCACCCCCGCGTGGTCGGCGATGGCCGACAGCTCGTCGAGGGCCGGCCACGCGTAGTCCGGGTTGATGTGGTCTTTGGTCACGGGCGAAACGCCGCCCAGATCATCCACGCCGCAGTCGACCAGCCCGCGCACGTCCGTCAGGTTCGGCGGCACCTGCACCCCGACCTCGGCCGGGAGCACGGCCCGCGCCATCGCCACCACGCGACGCATCGTCTCCGCGCCCGGCGGCTCGCCCTGCCAGCGCGCGTTCGGACGCACCGGCTGCACGATCACCTCCTGGACGTGGTCGTGGCGCTCGTGCAGCGCCCGGATCGCGAGCAGGCTCTCGGCGCGGTCCCGCCAGTCCTCGCCGATCCCCACGAGAACGCCCGTGGTGAAGGGCACGCCCAGGTCGCCCGCCACGTCGATCGTGTGCAGGCGCTGCTCGGGGGATTTCGCGCGTGGGCCGCCGTGGGCCTGTACGTCAGCCGTTGTCTCCAACATCACCCCCATCGACGCGTTCACGTCGGCCACGGTGGCCATCTGTGCGCGCGTCTGATCGCCGGGGTTGGCGTGGGGCAACAGCCCCGCTTCGAGCGCGATCTCACAGGCCGCCCGCAGGTACTCGTGGATGGAGTCGTAGCCCCACTCGCCGAGCTGCTCGTGGATCGCAGTGTAGCGGTCGTCGGGCTGGTCGCCGAACGTGAACAACGCCTCGGTGCAGCCCGCATCGGCCCCAACACGGCACTGCTCGCGGATCTCCTCCGGCGTCAACAACGACGCCTCACCGGGCACGTCGTAGTACGTGCAGTACGTACACGTGTACCGACACGCCGTCGTCAGCGGCACGAAGACGTTGCGCGCGAACGTGAGACTGGACGCCGGCGCCACGTCCGCCGGACGCACGTCGAGGGCGCGCTCCACGGCGGCCTCGGAGACCGACACTGACACGTCGTACTCGTCGCCGCCGAACTGTGTCTCAGTCACGGCACACCCCCACATCCAGACGCCACTTCATGCCAACGCGTCCGGCCGTCGCGCGGTTAGTCGTTGGGTTCCCGGACCACGGTTGGCGTGCCGTCGTCCACCGCGAGCCGCCACCCGCCGGCGATCAACCACTCCCGGGTCCGGCGCGTGTTGTGCACGAACACGTCCACGAGATCCGACGCGTCGTCGACGTCGGCCGCCAGCCGGAACGAATCAACCGTGGTGACGGTCAACCCGGCGCGCTCGGCCGCCGTCACGTGATCCCGGAACGACACGCCGTGATACGACACCGGCACGTCGGCCGTCCGCGCGAGCACCACGTTCGTGCCGCCGCCGCTGCCGGGCGCGAGCACCACGTCCCCGCTGGCGGCGAACACCCGCCGGATGGCGTCCGGCGTGGCGAGCGCGAGGTCCGCCATCACGACCGCCGTCGGGAGCGGCCCGTCGGCGATCGCGGCCGCCACCGCCGTCGACAGCGCGCGGTCGTCAACGGTCACGGGCGCGTCGACGGGCCGCGACACCGGAGCCGTCGCAACCACCACCGGGTCGCCGCCCGCGTCCCGCACCGCCCCAAGCACGTCTGCAAGCATTGCGTACGCGAACCCACGCCGCTCCTCGGCGTCCGCAAAGAACTCCGCAAGCCGCGACTTCGGATCCCGAGGGTCGAACGGCACGACCGTCCGCATCACCCCAGCTTGTCGTAGGTGTCACGCTGCTGGAGATACCAGTAGCCGAGCCCACCGAGCACCAGCAACACCACAACCGCAGCGCCGCCGTACATCAACAGCCGGGTGCGCTTGGCCGAACTCTGTGCGCTGCTCGCGGCGCTCTCGGCCTCGTTGGCGTTCGTGACCGCCTGGCTGAACTCGCCGGCGTTGTAGAACTCGATGGCGTCGCGCACGTCGCGTTCCGCGCCCGTGACGCTTCCGCCAGCGTCGGTCGCGCGCTCGACCGCGGCCTCCGCGTCATCGATCGCCCTGCGAGCCTCCCGGCTGTCGGTCGTGTACGGCCGCGTCTCGAAGGCCGATCCGATCTGGCTCGTCGAGCCCCCGCGCTGGGTCTGCTCGAAGGACGCGTAGGTCACCGTCTGCTCGGGGTCGTAACTCCACTGGAACGTCTCCGTTCCCGGTGTCGTCCCCTCGATCTGGACGTCCGCACGCGTCACCGCCGTCGCGGCGTCGAAGTCGTACTCTATGGCCTGTCCGGTCAGCGTCTCCTCGTCGACCTGATTGCCGGCGTTGTCGAACGTCTGGATCGTCCACGTGACGTTTTCGAGGTCGGTCTCCGCGCGCAGCGTCCACTCCTCGTAGTCGCTGAACGGCTCCGCGACCTCGAACGTCGTCGATTGCTGTTCGCCGACCTGCACCGTGCTCGGCTCGTCCCCGCTGACCGACACTGCAGCCGCCGGTGTCGCTGCCACTGCAAGCAGCGCCACGACAGCGAGGACAGCCCCGAGCTCAGAATAATGGCTCGAGCTCATCCTCGTCGTCTTCGACTAACTCTTCTAAGTTATCTTCGCTTTCCTCTCGGATCTCGTCGATGTTGTCCTGGGCCTCGATGGCGACCTCCTGAAGCTCCTTGATGCGCGGGACGTCGTTGACGCCCGACAACAACACCACGGAGGCCACCTGATCGGAGTTCGACACCGGGTAGTCGCCGCCCCGGACTTCCATCGATCCGGTCTGGTCTTCGAGCCACTTCCGCCCGCGCTCGATGCCTTTCCGGTTCAGGTACTTCGGCGGGCCCGCCGTGACCAGCAGCGCGCGCTCGCTGCCCTCGATCTCACACGGCAGCGTGAGCCGCCCCAGCGCGGCCTTCCGCACGAGGCTGGTGATGCGGTTGGTCGTTGAGGCGGTGTCCTCGAGTTCGTCGTCGTCGCCGGTGAACCGGGACAACAGCCCGCTGCCGGCACCGCCGCTGTTGTTGTCCACCGTCTCGGAGGCGTAGCCGATCGTGGACACGCCGCCGCCGGCCAGCGTGTTGATGATCTCGCTGGAGTCGACGACGGACTCCGCGACATCGCCGCCCTGCTCGACCTCGCCCGCGCCGAACAGGATGCCGAACCGGGTGACGATCTCCTCGTTGATCTCGTCGTAGCCGCCCTGCACGGACTCCCCGGACTTCCGCCAGGCGTCGTTGTCGAACACCAGGAGGTTGTCCACCTCCCGCACGAACGTCTGGAACGACCGCGCCGCGTTCAGCGTGTAGATGCCACCCTCGTCGCTCCCGGGCAGCACGCCGATCCCGTAGACTGGCTCCGTGTAAATGCGCTTGAGGTGTTTCGCGATGACCGGCGACCCACCCGAGCCGGTGCCGCCGCCCAGCCCCGAGATCACGAGGAACGCGTCGACCTCGTGGACGGGGATGGAGTCGATGGCCCCCTGTACCTCGTCGATGTCCTCCTCGGCGATCTCCGCGCCGAGTTCGTTGTCCGCTCCGACCCCGTGTCCCTTGACGCGCGACTGCCCGATCAGCACGCGGTTCTCTTCGGGGATATGCTCCAAGCCCATGAGGTCAGCCTTGGCGGTGTTGACGGCGACGGCGGCGCGCACGATGTCCGACCCGTGGCGCTCGTCGTACTCGATGAACTTGTCGAGTATTTTCCCGCCCGCCTGACCGAACCCGATCATTGCCAGTTTCATGCGGAATCCTTGCCAAGGTAAAGCGCCAACGGCTGTATAAGGCTTTTGCAGACGAGCGTCAGACGCCCGCTTGGACGCCCAGTACGCCCGCTACACGCCCGTTCTGGTCGCCCGCCGTCGCCCCGCATCAGACGGCATTCATGTAACTGTTCTCTCATCATTCGACACCGAGGTACGCTGCCAGCGTCCGCAGCGTCGACGGGTCCACGTCGAACGCGGTCACGTCGTTGGCGCTGGTGGTGTTGTCCAGTTTCAGCGACCGGTACTGGTCGGCACCCATGGGCACGAACGGCAGCGGGTCCGCGAGCGTCAGCCCCACCGCAGCCAACGGCATCGGCACCGGAAGCACGCGCACCGACTTCCCGGCCGCGCGATACGCCATCCGGGTCACGTCCGCCAGCGTCAGCACGTCCGGGCCGCCGATGTCGTAGGTCTCCCCCCAGTGGGCCTCCGTGCTGAGGGCGTCCGCGAGCATCGGCACGAGGTCACCGACCCAGATCGGCTGGAACTTCGACGCGCCGCCGCCGGGCAGTCCCGTGACGTAGGGCGTCGTGAGCTGCTTCGTGAACGGGACGAACTCCCCGCCGTCACCGAACACGACCGACGGCCGCACGATCGTGTGGTGGAGATCCGACGACCGCACCGCTTCCTCGGCGCGCCCCTTCGCCCGCAGGTACGCGGTCGGTCCCGTGGGGTCGGCGTCGAGGGCTGACAACTGGAGGATGTACTCCACGCCGGCCTCCGACGCCGCTGCAACCACGTTCTCGGTGCCGCCGAGATGCACGTCGAGGTGGCGGCTGTCGCCGCCGGAGGGCTTGAACAGCGGCGACAACGCCACCAGGTTCACCACCGCATCGTGGCCGTCGATCGCGTTCGCGACTGTCTCCTTGACCGTGACATCGCCCACGATGCGGGTGACGTCCGCCGGGAGGGCCGCGTCAGCCGGCTCCCGTGCGAACGCCGTCACGTCGTGGCCGCGATCGTCCAACTCTCGACAGAGGTGTGTGCCGATGAACCCCGTCCCGCCAGTAACCAACACGTCCATACTGTCACACACACACGCGGCCATCGTAAAAGTATGCAACGACGCCGCCGACCGCCGATCCGAAGGGCGTTTGTACGCCGCTGGCCGTCACCTCGGGTATGCTCGTCACGCTTGAGGGACTCGACGGAAGCGGGAAGACCACGGTCTGGGAGTCGCTTCGAGCGTCCCACGACGACGGCGTCACGTTCACCGCCGAGCCGACGGACTCGCAGTACGGCCAGGCCGTCCGGCGGTCGGAATCCGCGGCCGACGCCGACCCGATCGCCGAGCTGTTCCTGTTCACCGCCGACCACGCCGACCACCTCTCGCGTGTCGTCTCTCCGGCGCTCGACCGCGGGGATGTCGTGATCTCGGATCGCTACTCGGACTCCCGGTACGCCTACCAGGGCGCGACGCTGGCCGACACCGTCCCGCGCGCCATGGAGTACGTCCGGGGCATCCACCAGCCCTGGACGCGCCCCCCGGACGTGACCCTTTATTTCGACGTGGACCCCGACACGGGGGCCGCGCGGTCCGGCGCAACCAACAAGTTCGAGACCGCCGCGTTCCTCGCCGACGTCCGGGCGAACTACGAGCAGCTCATCGACTACACCCCCGAGCGGTTCGTCCGCATCGACGCCACACAGTCCCCGGAGGCCGTGATCGCGGACGCCGAAGCGGCGCTCGCCGACGCGCTGCCGGACGACGCCTGGGCGTGAGTGCGCCGCCCTACTGTCGGGTGTTCTCCGTGCGGTCGCTGAACTCCTCGACCGGCGGCAGCCAGAACAAATGCACCGACCACCCCAGGAAGAACGGGAACGCCCACGTGGTGACGATCAGCGATCCGGGATCCGCGAACGTGCCCGCGCCAACCCCAAGCACTCCGAACAGGATCGTCGTGACGACGTAGACAACGGGCACGAGTACGAGCGTGTAGATCACCGCCCCCAGTCGCGTGTTCAGCGTGATGCGGAAGAACCGCGCGGCGAACGCCGCGATCGCCGCGTGCACGACCACGATGAGGGCAACACCGGCAGCGGTGGCGGCCGAAACCATACCGGGTGTACTGCCTCGTGGGGCTTTTCGCTATCGGTAAGTACCTGCCCACAGTCCGGCCGGATATGCACCGCGTCATCGGGGCCCGTGATCTCCACGCTGTCGACGTGAGTGAGGAGCAAGCGCGCGCTGTTCTCCGGGACATGGTTCGCGCCCGGCACTTCGACGAGCGCGCGCTTGCCCTCCAACGCCGCGGCTGGATGCCCGGATACCCACCGTTCAAAGGACAGGAAGGGTCGCAGGTCGGGGCGGCACACGCTCTCGCCGGCGACGACTGGCTGTTCCCCACGTATCGTTCCAACGCCATGCAGCTCGCCCGTGGCGTCCCCGCAAGCGATCTGTTGCTCTTCCGGCGGGGGCGCGCGGAGTTCCACTCCGACCACGACCACAACGTCTTCCCGCAGGCCGTCCCGATCGCCAGCCAGATCCCGCACGCGGTCGGCGCGGGGATGGCGATGTCCTACACCGACAGCGGGCAGGCGTCGCTGGCGTACTTCGGGGACGGCGCAACCTCCGAGGGGGACTTCCACCAGGGGATGAACTTCGCGGGCGTGTTCGACGCGCCCGTGGTGTTCTTCTGTGAGAACAACAACTGGGCGATCTCGCTGCCCCGGGAACGCCAGACGGCAAGCGACTCCATCGCGGCGAAGGCCGACGCCTACGGCTTCGAGGGCGTGCAGGTCGACGGCAACGATCCGCTTGCCGTCTACGAGACGGTGACCGACGCGCTGGCTGGTGCCCGCGACGGCACCCCGATTCTCGTCGAGAGCCTGACCTACCGGCAGGGCGCACACACGACCAGCGACGACCCCGACCGGTACCGCCCCGAGGAGGAGGACCTGCCGGCGTGGCGGACCGCCGATCCGGTCGACCGGTACGCCGACTACCTCCACGACCAGGGCGTCATCGACGCCGGGTTCGTCGAGGAGTGTTTCGACGCGGCCGCCGACGAGATCGACGACGCCGTCGAAACCGCCGAAGCAGCCGGCGCGCCCGCCGTCGACGAACTGTTCGATCACGTCTACGCCGAGCGCACGCCCCGCATCGACGACCAGAAGGCGTGGCTGGAGTCGTGGCTGGAGACCCACGACCCACAGGAGATGGAGTTCTGAGCGCGGCGCCCGCCGCGCTCACGCCGTCGCCAGCGTGATGTACGTCTTCGTGTCCGTCACGCCGGTTATCGTCCCGATCTCCGTCGACACGTTCTGTAGGATGTGATCGACGACGTCTTCGCCACCGACCTCCGCGATGACGTCGTAGTTGCCCGCCACGACGCGGGCATCGGTCACGCCCTCCATTGTCGTGACTGCGTCGCAGATGTCCGCGACAGCACCTGCACCGGCGCTCACCATGACGAATGCGCGTGTCATGCCTCTCTGTACCGTGGCACACACCAAAAGCATTGCTGCATGAGACCATCACACAAACTTATTTGTTGTGGCATATCGTACTGGAACACATGGACATCGTTATCGTCGGGGCTGGGCGCGTCGGCTCCCGGACCGCCCGGGTCGTCACGAACGAGGACCACGCCGTCACCGTCATCGAACAGGACTACGACAGGGCAGAGCGCGCCCGCACCGAGGGCTTCGACGTCGTCGAGGGCGACGGCACGAGCGAGGACACCCTGCTGGACGCCGGCATCGACACCGCCGACGCGATCGGCGCGCTCACCAGCGACCTCAACACGAACTTCATCGCCTGCATGGTGGGCAACCACCACGACTGCCGCACCGTCCTCCGGATCGACGAGGACTACCGCGAGGACATCTACCGCAAATACGCCGACGAGGTCGACGAGATCGTCTACCCCGAGCGCCTCGGCGCGATCGGCGCGAAAAACGCCCTTCTGGGCGGCAACGTCACCGCCATCGCCGACCTCGCCGAACACCTCCAGGTCGTCCAGCTCACGGTCACCGACGACGCCCCCATGCGTGGCTACAGCATCAGCGAGCTGGAGCTCCCGGCGGGCGCGCGCCTGCTCGCGTTCGGGAAACACGACGCCTCGCTTGCGTTACCCCTGCCCAGCGAAACGCTCGAGACCGGCGACCGGATCGCGGTCCTCGCCGAGTTCGACACCCTCGACAGCGTCCGCCAGATCCTCGTCGGCAACGCCCCGCCAACGGAGGTGGCCTGAATGGTCGTCGCTTACGTCCTCGTGAAAGCCAACACCGGCCGTGCGGAGGAACTGCTCGACGAGATCGCGACCATCGACGGCGTCGTCAACGCCCACATCGTCGCCGGCGACGTCGACCTCATCGCGAAAGTCGACGTCGACACGCCCGCCGACGTCAAGGAAATCGTCACCGCCCCCATCCAGAACCGCCGCGGCGTCGAAGACACCGAAACCTACATCTCCATGTAGGCCGGCCAACCCCGTCCTACAGCGGCGTTCCGCCGGCTTCCTGCGCGTTCTGGGCGGCCTGCTCGCGCATCGCCTGCACCGCCTCGATGTAGTCGTAGCCCGGCACGATCCCCTGGAACCACGTTCCTTCCACGTAGTTCACCAGCGCCAGCGCGTCGTCGGCGGCCATCCCGGAGCGCGGTGCCATCGTCAACGTCACCGTGATCTCGCCGCCCGCCCGCGTGACCGCCGACACCGACACGTCCTCGGCGCGCGTGACGCTGTCAGCGTCCCGCACGCGGCGCTCGAAGGTCTCGTACCAGCCGTCGCTGACCACGTCCGCGACCTGCTCGGTTGTCGCCGCGTCCAGCGTCGGCACCACGACCGCGATCTCGACGCCCGGCGGCTCCACGGCAACCACCGCCTCCCAGTCGTTCGTCGTCGGCGCAAACGATCCCTCCGCCACCGCCCGGAACCGACCGTGAGACTCGAACTCACCGGCGATCTCGTCCATTGGCCGCCCCTACGGTGCCGGGCCGTTTGGACGTTGCGCTGGCGGCGCGGCGCTTCGACAGCTACACGCGCGCCCACCCGCAATCGGACCACGATGGGGACTGCACTCCGGATCGACGCGCGGTCGACAGCGCTCGTCGCCGTTGGCGGGGCCGTCGGCGCAGTGCTCCGGTACACCGTCGCGCAGGTGATCGCCGGCCCGCTGGGTACGCTCGCCGCGAACGCCGCCGGGAGCCTCGCGCTCGGCGCGCTGGCCTACGAGGCCGCCGCCACCGACAGCGCGCTCTCCGCCGACGCCCACACGCTGCTTGGGACCGGCTGCCTGTCGGCGTTCACGACGTACAGCACGTTCGCCGTCCAGACCGCAGGCCTCGCGCCGCGCTGGATGGCCGCGAACGTCGCCACGACATACGCCCTCGGGTTCGCGGGCGTGCTCGTTGGGCGCGCAATCGCCGCCACAGCGCGGGGTGATCGGCGATGACCGGCCCGGTGGTTCCGCCGGCGGTGCTCGTCGCCGCCGGCGGCGCGCTCGGCGCGGTGCTCCGGTGGCGCGTCGTCGCCGCCACGCCCACCACGGAGTACCCCGCGGGCACGCTCGTGGTGAACGTCGTCGGGTCGTTCGTGCTCGCCGCACTCACGTTCGCCGCGGCCGACGCCGACATCATGCTGTTGTTCGGCACGGGCGCGTGTGGCGCGTTCACCACGTTCGCGTCGTTCAGCGTCGACGTGGTCGCGCTCGTCGACGCCGACCGGCCGGTGGCGGCCGCCGGCCACGCCCTCGGCAACCTCCTGGGTGCCGGGCTCGCGGTCGCGCTCGCGTGGCTGCTGGTCGCGTGACGACCCCGCGGTCGGAGGACTGAAGCCCACGCCCCAGCAAACCCGCGGTAATGACCATCGACTGGGGGTCAGTCACCCACATCACGAAAGTCGACCCCGCGGATCCGCTGCCCGACGACGCGTCCGTGCTCGGGCACACGGATCTCGTGATCGTCGGCGGCTCCGACGGCGTCACGGAGTCGAACACGCTCGCGACGATCGAACGCATCGCCACCGAAGCCCCCGACATCCCGGTGTGGCAGGAGCCCTACAGCGGCAGCCACGTCTCCAAAGACACCATCGAAGCCGTCGACAACGTCGCCGTTCCAGCCGTCTACAACGGCGATTCCGCGAACTTCGTCGACAAACACGTCGACTTCTTCACGCAGGCCGCCCGCAAGCCAGCGCAGCTCACCGGGGCGAATCTCCCGCTGGTCGGCGACATCGTCGAGTCCAAGGGCCGAGACGCGGTCACCGACCTCACCGACGCCGTGCTCGCGGAGGGATACGTGGTCCAGAACCTCGACTCGAAGGCCGCCGCCGAGTCCGGCGTCGACACCCTCTACACGCCCGAGCAGGTCGCCGGCGCGGCCCTCGCCACGGAGTCGTTTTTCGACTTCCCCGTGTTCTACGTCGAATACTCCGGCACCTACGGCGGCCCCGCGGACGTCGAGGCCGCAGCCCAGTACCTCGAAGACACCACGCTGCTCTACGGCGGCGGCATCCAGAACGGCACCCAAACCCGGGCGATCCTCGACGCCGGTGCCGACGCGGTCGTGGTGGGTGACATCTTCCACGAGGACCCCGACCGATTCATCGACACCATCCCCTGACGCTACTCGTAGGCGAGCCACAGCCGCTGGATCAGCCCCTCGACGACCGTGTAGACGCACAGCGCATCGCGCTCCCCGCCGTCCGTGTTCGTGATGTGTTCGTGGTCGACGACGTACGGCCCGCAGCTCACCCGGTCCACGACGCTGATCTCCGGGGCCGCCTCGGCGAACTGCTCACCGTACGCCGCCTCGATCGCCGCCGTCCCCACCGCGATCGGGTCGCCGTCGCCGTCCAGTGCGTCGAACGTCGTCACGACGGCGTCGTCGTCGAACTCCGCGGCGAACGACGCCACGTCACCGTCGTTGTACGCCGCGATCTGGCGATCGACCACGTCCTCGGGCTCCGTGCTCCACATGTCGGCACCGTCGCAGCGCTCCCCGATGAAGCCTGGGGCGCTCGCCGCCGGCAGCGCTCGCAAAACGAGTGCGAGAGGTGGGATTCGAACCCACGAACCCCTACGGGAGCGGGTCTTAAGCCCGCCGCCTTTGGCCGCTCGGCCACCCTCGCATCTCCGTAGTGTGGGGGCGCGGAGAAGTGGGTTACGGTCACGCGGCGGCGCGAACACGGCGCTGCCCGCGTCCGCCGCTACCAGTCGACGGACAGGCTGCCGTCCCCGCTGGGGTCGGGCGCGATCTCCTCGTCGCTGCGGCGGTCGACGACGTGAATGACGCCGTCGCCTTTCTTCGCGGGGCAGGCGTCGGCGGCGTCGATGTTGTGCTGGAGGTCGTCCTCGTCGAAGAAGTACGCCACCGGGTCGCCCAGCCCGGTGCCGATGTCCATCTCCCAGTTGGCCGACACGGCGGCGCATTTCCCCGCCCCGAAGCATTTGTTCGCCTCGAAGATGATCTTGTACGGCGCGTCCTCGATCGGTGGCGCGTCGGTTTCGCCGATGTCGCTCGGGTCCGGCGCGGTGTCGGCGTCGCTCATGGGTCACGCTTGGGCGTGACCGGTCTTTCGGCTTTCGGTCGGCGGTCTACTCGTGGATCTCGACGCGGTCGATGGTGATCTCGGACGCCGGCGCGTCGTTGGCGTCGGTCTCGACATCGCCGATGGTTTCGACGACGTCCATGCCGTCAGTGACCGCCCCGAACACCGCGTGGCGGCCATCGAGGTGCGGTTGGGCGTCCAGGGTGATGAAAAACTGGCTGCCGTTCGTGTCCGGCCCGGAGTTCGCCATCGAGAGCACGCCGGGGCCGTCGTGGGTGAGGTCGTCGTGGAACTCGTCGGCGAACTCGTAGCCGGGGCCGCCCCGGCCGGTGCCGGTCGGGTCGCCGCCCTGAATCATGAACCCCTCGATGATGCGGTGGAACGAAACCCCCGCGTACAGCGAATCCCCGCGGATCTCGCCGCTCTCGGGGTCCTCCCAGGTGACGGTGTCCGGCGCCGGGTCGGCGTCCGCCGCGGGCTCGTGGCGCGCGAGGTTCAGGAAGTTCTCGACGGTGCGGGGGGCCCGCTCGTCGTACAGTTCGATGTCGAATTCGCCCTCGCTCGTGTGAACCGTGGCGTCGACTGGCATCGTGTTCCGACAGTCGGCGCGCCGCATGAAAAACCCTCCCGACTCGACCGCCGCCGCGTGGCGGCGCTCAGAACGCCCGCAGGTCGGCCAACAGCGCCTCCGCGGTGCCGTCGGAGATGACACGCTCGGCGGCCTCGATGCCCTCGTCGAGCGTGGCGACGTCGGTGCGCGCGTACAGCCGCAGCGCGGCGTTCACCAGCACGGCGTCGTGGAACTGGTCGGTGCGCTCGCCGGACAGCACGTCCTTGGTGATCGTCGCCGAATCGGCGGCCACGTCCTCGACGTGGAGGTCCTCGGTCTCGAAGTCCATGCCGTACTCGGGGGTTTCGATGGTGAAATCCGCGAGGTCGCTGCCGGCGTCCCACTCGGCGACGGTCGTCGACCCCGGGCGGACGTCGTCGTACCCCTCAAGCCCCTGGAACATGAGCACGCGCTCGAAGCCGGCGTGCTCGCTCTCCCGGACGGTTTCGACCATCTTCTCGGCGAACGCCAGGTGGTAGAACGACCCCAGGTGGACGGCCGCGTCGGCGGGGTTGGCAAGCGTCTCGACGGTGTTGACGAACGTCCGCACGCCCATCTTATCCCGGCGGTCCCACAGGGCGTCCACGGTCGGGTTGAACGCCGGCTGGTAGTAGAACCCGAAGCCGTGCTCGTCGACCATCCGCGCCGACGCCTCCGGCGTGAGCTCGGTGCGCACGCCCAGCGCGTCCAGGACGTGCTTGTACGCGACCTCCTTCTGCGAGGGGACGTGATCCCCGGAATGCACGACGATCGGCGTTCCGGCGGCGGCGGCGACGATGCCCGCAGCAACGCCGAGCACCGCCGACCGCGCCTTCCCGTCGTAGTTCGCCCCGCAGTCCACGGGGTCCGCGTCCGGGGCCGCCGTGTGCCGGCTCTCCTCGTACATCACGTCGACGTACGCGCCGAGCTCCTCGGGGTTGTTTTTCTTCCAGCGGTTCGCCAGCCAGAACGCGCCGAGCGTTGTCTGATCCGGTTTCAGGTCCAGAATGCGCTGGAACGCCTCGCGGGCCTGCTCGCGGTCCATGTCCCCCGCGGATTTCGGCCCGGACGCAACGACTTCGGTGTTCAGGCGCTTCAGCGGCCACTCGCCGTACTCGTCTGCCATACACGCCGGTTGGGCGTACACCGGGGTAAATCCACGCACTTCCTCCCAGATCGTGGTACGCCCGGCCGGAACCGGTACACAGTAACCGCGGGCGGTCGTAGCTCCCCGTGATGGTTTCGGGTGATTGGCGCGACCACATCGACGACACCGACGCACGCCTGATCGACGACTACCAGAGCGGCTTCCCGGTCCGCGAACGCCCCTTCGAGGCGCTGGCCGACGACCTCGATACGACCCCGTCGGACGTCCTCGACCGCGTTCGCAGCCTCCGTGACGACGGCGTCTTCCGGCGCTTCGGCGCGGTCCTGAACCCGCCGGTTATCGGCTCCTCGACGCTGGCGGCGGTCGCAGCGCCTGACGACCGCTTCGACGAGGTGGCCGACGTCATCAACGGCTACCAGCAAGTGAACCACAACTACGAGCGCGCCCACCGCTACAACCAGTGGTTCGTCGTGACCGCCGGCGACCGGGAGACACGCGACAGCATCCTCGCGGACATCGCCGACCGCACCGGCTGTGCGGTGTTGAACCTCCCGATGCTCACGGACTACTACATCGACCTGGAGTTCCCCGTGGTGAACTCCGACCGGTTCGCCCGCGAGTCACTGGCCCACACCGCCGTCGACGCCACACGCATCAGCGAAACCGCCACCGGCGACCTCGCCACCCTCGACGCCGAGCTCCTGCTTGCGATCCAGGACGGGTTCCCGCTGTCCGCCACGCCGTACCGAGACATCGCCGCCGACATCGACGCGGACGTCAGCGCCGTCCTCGACGCCGTCGAGCGCCTGCTGGCCGACGGCTGCATCAAGCGCGTCGGCTGCATCGTCAACCACGTCGTCACCGGGTTCGACGCCAACTGCATGGTCGTCTGGGACGTCCCCGACGACGAACTCGACGAGCGCGGCGTCGCCGTCGGCGAACTCCCCTACGTGACGCTGTGCTACCACCGGCCGCGG
Source organism: Halobacterium sp. MBLA0001 (assembly GCF_049705385.1). Taxonomy (NCBI): domain Archaea; kingdom Methanobacteriati; phylum Methanobacteriota; class Halobacteria; order Halobacteriales; family Halobacteriaceae; genus Halobacterium; species Halobacterium sp. MBLA0001. The sequence goes on along the minus strand of NZ_JBNAMQ010000007.1, from coordinate 94,657 downwards.
CGACCCGACCAGGACTGGCAGTACAACCTCTTCACGATGATCCACGGTCGGGAAAGCAGCGCTGTCGACGAGAAAATAGACGAACTCGCAGCCACCGAACTCCCGTTCGAACACGAGCGGCTGTACAGCAAGCGCACGCTCAAACAGACCGGCGCTCGCTACGACGATCTGGTTGACGCCGCCGAGTAGTCTCGGCGGTTACTCGCGCGCCGTCACGAAGAGGATCGGCGCGATCACGAGCAACGCGATGCCGACGAACCGGAACATGAACGGCGTCTCGCCGAGCAGCGACTCCGGCGTCGCCAGGAACAACACCCCGAACAGGGTGGTGTTGATGGCGACGATCTTCCGACTGCCCAGCGGCAGCGTTCCGACCACGGAGCCGATCAGCAACACCGCAAGCACGTGCCCGATGTGGTAGTTCTGTAGGAAGTTGTCGACCAACGGCAGGGGCGTGAACACCATCCTTTGAACGAATTTGGCCGCGAAATCCTCTTTAAGGTTCCGTTCCGCCCTCCGTCCGGGACAGGTCGAGGGGGCGAATCCACGTGTACCACACCGTCAGAACCATCAATCCGTACCCGCCGGCCCACACCGCCTCGTCGGCCAGTCCCGTGGTGGACTGCGCGACCAGATAGCTCGCAACCCCGGGGAGAACAACCCCACCAGCAAGCACTGCGGCGAGTTTCACGTGGTCGTTCACGCGTCACTGTTCGGGCTCGAGCCGCCTGAATGTCCCGGTTCGTGACCGGTCGCGATGGCACTGTGTGCGTTCCGTACAGGGGGAGCCGCACCGGGGTCGGCAGGGGGATCACGCTTGACGGACTGGGCACCCCGGGCGGTCAGAGACACGGGCTCCGAGCGGAACCCACGAGACCGTAGCGCCCCGACCGTTGTTAACCCACAGCCGCAGTTGCAGCGCGTGCAAACGCCGCGCCGTTCACACGCCGAGTTGGCGCGCCATCCACTCCTCGCCGGCCTGCCCCAGCATCGCCTCGAAGTCACTGAACGACGTCCGTGCGGCCACGTACTCGTCGAACGCCGCTTCGGGGATCGCCGCGAACTCCGCCCGCGACGACACCGACCACTGGCTGGCCGCCATGAACGCCTCGAAGCTCTCGGCGTCCGTGTGTCGCTGCATGAACGACGGCGGGAACACCACGCCCAGCGCGTCCCCGTTCTCGGCCAGCGACGCCGCCCGTGCGTGGAGTTCGTCCACCACCGCGCTCACGCTCCCGTACTCGTTGCCCCCGTCACTCATACCACGACCATCGACGCCCGCGGTCAAAACAGTTCGGTGCCCACGCCCCGACGGCGGCCACACCTCCCGAGCGGGACGCGATACCGAGTCGTGCAGCCCTGGGTTCAGCGGACCCCAACGCATGACGCCACCAACGACAGCGCTACGGACTCGAACCACCGGCGGAAAAACCCTGCCGCGCGAACCGCTAGTGGGTCAGTGCGGATTTGAACCGCAAGCCTCCACCTTATCAGAGTGGCGCTCTACCTAGTTGAGCTACTGACCCGCGCACTTCGAGGTAGTCCGGTGGTACAATTAAGGGTTTCCTTTCGACCGGACGACGGCAGCCGGTCCCACGGCTCACTGGTCGTCGTCAGCGTCGTCCTCGAAGGAGACGTCGTAGGCGTCGTCGCCGAGATTGATGGTGTCGTCGTCGCCGTCGCCCGCGCCGCCGCCGAACCCGGATCGAGGGTCGCCGCCGGCCCCGCCGTCTCCCCCGGGGAACCCGAACGTGTAGACGTTGCCCGAGACGAACCCGCCGGTTTTCGCGTCGAGCTTCGGAGTGACGTACCGCTTGACCCCCCAGCGGAACGCCACACGCGTGACCGGGATCACGATCAGGAACCCAAGCGCGTCGGTCACCAGGCCCGGCGTGAGCAGGAACGCGCCGGCCGCGATCAGCAGCCCGCCGTCGACGAGCTCGTTCGTCGGCGGGTCGCCGCGCGCGACCGACGCTTGCAGCCGCGACAGCGTCGCACGCCCCTCCGCCCGCACGAACAGCGTCCCCAGCAGGGCAGTCAGAACCACCAGCGCCACGGTCAGCTGCCAGCCGAGCTCACCCGCCACGAACACCAGAAAGACGGCGTCCACGAGCGGCACCACCAGCAACGCAAGAAACACCGACCGAAAGCGAGGCATGCCCGAGGGTTGCCGGGCATGCCTGATAGCCTTTCTGCTCCCGCCGGTGCCGTTCGGCGGTCCGAAACCGTTTCCCGGTGGCGACGCGGAGTACTGCCGTATGAGCGACGCCAGCGACGACCGAACGCGCGTGGAGTGGCGCGAGTGGGGGAGTGATGCGTTCGCGGACGCCCGCGAGCGCGGCGTGCCCCTGCTGGTGTCGGTTGTGGCCACGTGGAGCGAGTCCTGCCGGGCGATGGCCCAGCGCACGTACGCCGAACCCCGGATCGCGGCGAACATCAACGACGACTTCGTGCCGGTGCGCGTGAACGCCGCCCGCCGCCCCAGAGTGCGCGAGCGGTACAACATGGGGGGGTTCCCGTCGACGGTGTTCGTCACCCCCGACGGCGAGCATATCGCGGGCGCGACGTTCCTCGAACCGGATGGCTTCCGGCAGGTCCTCCAGCGGGTGCGCGAAACCTGGGACGACGCGGGCGCGGACGCGGGCAGCGTGCCGCGCGCGCTGTCCGGTGGCGAGCCACCGGCGGCGCCGCTTTCGGGCGACATCGAGGGGTTGGTTGCGGGCCAGCTCGCCGACCAGTACGACAGCGACCACGCGGGCTGGGGGACCAGTGAGAAGTTCCCCCTGCCCGAGACGGTGTCGTTCGCGCTGAAGCGCGACCGGGACCGCGCGCTGCGCACCCTGGACGCGATCCGCCGCCATCTCGTGGGCGACGACGGCGGGTGTTTCCGGTTCGCGCACGGCCGCGACTGGTCGGACCCCCAGACGGAGCGCACCCTCTCGGTGAACGCCGGCATGCTCGCGGCGTTCGCGCACGCCTACCTCACCACCGGCGACGACGAGTACCGCGGGGCGGCCACTGGCGTCCTGGACTACCTCACCGAAACGCTCTGGACGGGCGCGGCGTTCGGCGCGGGCGAAACCCCCGACGGTGGCGTCGACGACGCCGCGTACGCCGACGGGAACGCGCTGGCCGCCGACGCGTTGCTGTCGCTTGCCGCGTACACGGGCGACGACCGCGCAACCCGGTACGCCGAGCGCACCCTGGCGTATCTCGCCGACGAACTCCTCGTCGACGACACGGTTCGACACTACGCAGGGGCGGCCGCGCCCGTGGGCCTGCTCGCCGACCGCGCGCGCGTCGCTGGTGCGTTCACGACGGCGGGGCAAGTGTTGGATCCGGCGTACCTGGAGCCGGCACGCGCGGTCGCCGACCGCGCGATCGCGGACCTCCAGGACGACACCGGCGCGTTCGTCGACGGCCCCGAGACGGGTGCTGGGCTGCTCGACGAGCCGCTGCGCCCCATCGACGACACGGCCGCGATGGCGAACGCGCTCGTCGACCTCTCTTACCTCACCGGTGAGGCGCGCTACCGGGACGCCGCGCGGGACGCCGTCGCCGCGTTCGCGGGGGCCGCCGAGCGCATGGGCGTCCAAGTTGCGGGGTACGCGACCGCCGCCGCCCGCCTCAGCACTCGCCCGCTGGTGATCCGGGTGGCCGACGACCCCGGCAGCGAGCTCCATCGGGCCGCGCTCCGCATGGCCGACCACGAGAAGGTGGTCGCCGTCGGTGTGGACGGCGACCCGGGGACCGCGTGGCTCGACACTGCCGACGGCGACACCGACGCGGTCGTCACCCCGAGCGCGCTCGCGGCGCTCGTTGCCGACACGGCGCAGTAGCCATCCCGCCGCCCGGCGGTCGCCGGCGGTTTCCGGTCTCTTGCCCGCTATATAGGCCTCTGGAGCGGGATTCAAGTCGCTGGCGACCGATCCGCTACGTGATGGCCCACGACGAGCCCGGCTCCCCCTCGGACACCGTCCCGGACGTTGACGAACTCCTCGGTGATCTCCCGTACGTCGTTGTCTGGCGCGCCAGGCCGTGACGCCGCATACGCCGTCCAGTCCCGGCAAGTGCTGCCGATTATAAACTGTCGGAGCGTTTTTCACGGCGTGTCTTGAATTGACGCACCATGTCCGACTTGAGGGACTTGGGGCTCTCGGAGTACGAGGCCAACGCTTACCGATCCCTGTTGCGCATCGGCGCAGCAACCGCCAAGGAGTTGTCGTCGGCCAGCGGCGTCCCGATGGGACGCATCTACGACGTGCTTGGCAGCATCGAATCCCAACACCTCGTGCGCAGCCAGGCCGCCAGCCGGCCGAAGAAATACGTCGCCGTCGAACCCGAGACGGCGCTCAACAGACTGCTTGAGGACCGCAAGCGCGAGCTCCAGGAGAAAGCCACCCAGTACGAGAACGTCGTTGACACGCTGGCGCGCGAACTCGACCACCCGAAAGCCCCCGAAGACGGCTTCTGGACGGCGGAACTCGGCCCGGCGGCCGCGCTGGATCTGTGGCTGGAGCGCATCGACGCCGCCCAGGACACGATCACGCTGGTCTCGGGGACGCCCGCCTCCGGGTTCGACCTCGACGACGTATCCAGCCAGGTGTTCGACCGGCTCGCGGTCGCCGTCGAGCGCGGCGTCGACGTCTCGGTGCTGTTGTCGTCGGATCTCGCGGACTGCATGCCACACGACGTCAACGAGCGATACATCGACGCGCTCGCCGACGACCCCACCTACGAGGTCCGCATCGGCGACAGCATCGACGGCAACGTCACCATCATCGACGGCGCGGAAGTCTGCCTTGAGGTCTCGAACCCCGTCCAGCCCGGCGAAGCGTTCGCCACCATCGACCTCCAGGACCGCGAGTTCGCCGCCGACGTCCGCGCCGCCTTCGAGGAGAGTTGGGGCGATTCGACGACGCTCGGCTGAGCCGGCCGGCGGCTGTGCCCGCGGGCGGACAGCTGCGACGCTCCCAGGGCTGATCTCTGCGGGTGCGTGCCCGCCTGTCGATGTCGTCCCGCAGCCGCCGCTCGTACCGGCGCGTTTCGCGGTGTGGCACGGCGGCCGACTCGCCGATCACTCGCCGCTGCCGACCTCCTCGCGGAGCTGCCCGAACTCGGCGACGCGCTCGGCGTGGGCGTTGTGCTGGTGGATGGACTCGTCGTTGGACTGCTTCATCGTCACGACTGCGTCCTCGGGGAGGTGGTCGAACTCCTCGACGACGCCGCGGGCCATCGACCGCACGCAGTCCTCGACGAACTTCGCGTTCGCGTGGGACTCGTAGGTCATGTGGTCCTCGTCGGGGCGTTTCGCGGTGTTGTAGATGCGCGCGCTCATCGAGTCCCGCGCAACCGACACGAGATCCATCAGGTTCACGTCCGGATCGCCACCGGCTTCGACGGTGAGCGTGGCGTGGCCGCGCTGGCTGTGCCCCGCCTGCGGCACGTCGCGCAGGAACTCCCGGACGGCGTCCTCGCCGACGCCGAGCTCGGCGAGTTTCCGGCGCGCGGTCTCGCTCATCATCTGCTGGCTGCAGGGACACACTGTCATGCCGACGACGCGCGCGCCGATCTCCTCACGGGTGGGCGCGTCCTCCTGGGCCGTCGCCGAGGCGATGATGTCGATGGTGCCCTGGGTCGGCAGGTCAGACGCCGGCGTCTCCTCGCGCAGCATCAACTCGGCGTTCATCTCGACGGTCGCCGTCGTCGTGTAGTCGTGTTTCTCAAGCAGCCGCTCGGCGACCTCCCCACACATCTCCTCGACGCGGTAGATCGGCTCCCGAACCGCGTCTTCGAGCGTTTCGTCGATCACGCGCATGTTCCGACTCATGTCGATGCCCTTCCGTCCCCGGGGCAGATCGACGTACACCTCGAACTCCGCCATCAGCACGATCGGGCGGTCGTCCTCGCGCGCGATCTCGACGAGTTTCTCCACGCCCGTGACGCCGACTTCGCTCAGGCCAACTGATACGTCAGGCTCGGTTGCCTGCACGTCCGGCAGCTGCTGACTCATTGGCCGGGCGTACGTCGGGAGGCTCAATACCACTTTCCGTTCCGGCACTCACTCCAGTTTGCTCAGCGCCTCGAAGAAATCCGCCGCCGGCCCGGCCACTCGCGCCGGCTCGTCGGCCGCCGTCACGGTCATCTCCACGGGCGGGTCCACGCGGGTCAGTCGCCCACCGTCGCTGGCCACGACGACGCGCCCCTCGCCGCCGTCGTCGAGTGTCTCCACGCGAATCCGGATCTCGCTGTCCAGCCCGGTCACCAGCGGCGGGAGCGCGTCAGCCCCACACATCTCCGTGACGACGAGCGCGTCCACGCTGGGCTGCACCAGCGGCCCGCCCTCGCTGAGGTTGTACGCCGTGCTGCCGGTCGGCGTCGCCACGAGCACGCCGTCGGCGCGCGTCGCCTCGTACTGGGAGCCGTCGACGCGCACATCGACGGCCACGCCGTGGCCGTGGCCGCGCTGCTCGCCCTGGATCGCCACCTCGTTGAGCGCGGGCGTGCTCGCCCAGCCGTCGCCGGCCGCCACGACCCGGGGGACCTCCCGGCATCGGACCGCGCCCGTCTCCCGGTAGCGGTTGACCTCCTCTCGGACCGCTTCGACGGCGTCGGCCGGCGCGACCGCGTTCAGGAACCCGACCTCACCGAGGTTGACGCCGAGGATCGGTGTCGCCCCCGCGCCCCGCGCGGCGAACAGAAACGTTCCGTCACCGCCGATCGACACCACGAGATCGCAGTCCGTGAACGCCGTGGTGTCCCGCCCGCACTCGCCCGCGCAGGCGAGCGCCTCCGCGGTCGCCGTGTCAACCCAGACGGTCACCTCAAGCGCCCGCAGTTGCTCGCGGATCTCCCCCGCAAGCGAGGTTGCGCGCTCGTTGCCGCGCTGGGCGACGATGCCGACGTGCATACGTCTCCCTGGGACGCCGGCACTTGAAAAACCCGCGGGCGGCGGAAACTACTTTTCCCTCCCCGTCTTCGCCCGAAACATGACGCCGACAGTGCGTTCGGGCACGGCCCGGGGGCGACACTGTGGCTGACGACACCGCCGCCGGGAGCGACGACGACGACGACGATGGGTCCGACGGCGACTGGTTCGAAGCCGCGTTCGCAGCCGACGACGACGACGCCAGCGAGACCGACGATGCAAGCGACGTGGACGCCGACGCACCGCCGGACGCCGACATCGGGCGCGCCCGAGACGAACCCAGCACCGCCGCGGACGCCGACTCGGCGGACCCGGAGACGTTTGCGACCGCCTTCGGGACCGAAGACGACACGCCCAGCGGCGACGGCCCCGGCAGCGAGGAGGGGCTTTTCGACGACGACTTCGCCGACGCGTTCGCCGGTGCCGACAGCACGCCCGCACAGCCCCCAGACGGGCTGGCCGACGACAACAGCGGCGGCACGCGCACGTTCGGGTTCGACGTCGAGGGCACCGACGCCCCCGGCGGCGGCGACTTCGAGGATCCGGAGTTCGACTCCGACATCCCACGCATCAACGTCGGCATCGAGGGGCTCGACGAGATGGTTCAGGGCGGCGTCCCCGAGCGCTCGCTGCTGGTTGCGGTCGGCGAAGCCGGCACCGGCAAAACCACGTTCGGGCTGCAGTTCCTCCACGAGGCGCTCTCCAACGGGGAGCGCGCGGTCTTCATCACGCTCGAAGAGTCCCGGGGGCGGGTCATTCAGAGCGCCGACGAGAAGGGGTGGGCGTTCTCCGAGCACGCCGACCGCGGGAACCTCGCGGTCGTGGACATCGACCCGATCGAGATGGCGAACTCCCTCACCAGCATCCGCAACGAACTCCCGCGGCTCGTCGAGGAGTTCGGTGCCAGCCGGCTGGTGTTGGACTCGGTCTCCCTGCTGGAGATGATGTACGACGACCAGTCCACGCGCCGCACCGAGATCTACGACTTCACCACGGCGCTGAAGGAGGCGGGCGTCACCACGATGCTCACCAGCGAAGCCAGCGAGGACAACCCGTTTGCCTCCCGGTACGGCGTCATCGAGTACCTCACTGACGCCGTCGTGGTGTTGCGCTACATCCGCCCGGAGGATTTCCGCGAAACCCGTCTGGCCGTCGAGATTCAGAAGATCCGGGACGCAAACCACTCCCGGGAGACCAAACCCTACGAGATCACCCACGAGGGGATCTCGGTCTACCGGCAGGCCAACATCTTCTAGCTGCGGGCCCGCGGTCCTCGGCGTGGCGGCCGCGGCGTCACCGGACGATCGTCACCGGAATCGGCGACCGCCGAACGACGTTTTCGGCGACACTGCCAAGCAGGATCCGGGTCACGCCCGAGCGCCCGTGGCTCCCCATCACGATCTTGTCGATGTCGTTTTCCTCGGCGTAGGAGACGATGGTGCGACTGGGCCGCCCGACCTCCGTGGCGGTCTCCAGGGTCGTGTCGTACTCGTCGGCGGCCTCCTGCGCGTCAGCGAACAGCTCCTCGGCGGCGGCCTTCGACTGCTCGAACCACTCCTCGGAGTATCCTGGTACCGCCGCCTGCGAGGTGTATCCGGCCTCGATCGGGTCGATGACGTTCAGCACGGTGATCGTCGCGTCATCGAACTCCGTGAGGGCGTGATTGATCGCGGTTTCCGCCTGCGGCGATCCATCGATCGGCACCAAAACTCGGGGCATGCATGGGGATTCAGCTGCCGAACGCATAAACACCGAGGCTCGTTCCTATCAGTCGCGACCGTGGCGCGTCACGCACGTCGCCAGCCCCTGGACCTCCACGGGCTCGGAGTTGTCCGGCGAGTACACCACCATCTGCCCGGTGTTCATGTACGGCACCTTCGACTGCAACGTGGCCGGAATGTTCACCGCCTGGATCGCGTCCTCGTCGCCGAGGTTCAACACGACCGTCGTGTTCACCTGCTTGAACACGGGACCAGCGATGTCCTGGGGGTCCTGGGTGATGAGGAACAGCCCCAGGCGTTCCTTGCGGCCCTGCTTGGCGGCCTCGGTGAACTTCCCGACCACTTTCCGGGCCTGCACGCTGTCGGCGTCCGAGAGGAAGTTGTGCGCCTCGTCCATCCCCACCAGCAGCGGCGTCTCCTTGATGGGCTCGTAGCTCGGGTCGTTCGAGAGCTTCTGGTCCACCAGCAGGCTGGACACCGCGAGCACCACCGTTTCGGCGGCCCGTGAGTTGCTGATGTGGTAGGTCGGCACCACCGAGAGGCGGCCCGGCTGCACGAACTCGCGGTCCTCGACGAGGGCCGTGATGGACCGCGCGTCCTGGTCGAACAGGCCGTTGGGCATGCCGTTCACCCGGCGCAGGACGGCCTCGTAGGTGGCTTCGTGGACGCGCCCGGACTCGTCGAGTTCCTCCTTCAGCGCGGGGTCGTCGAGGAACGCACAGAACTCGCGGTAGGTGCCGGACTCGCCGTACTGACCGAAAAAGCGGTCGAGCAGGAGGTGAAGCGCGCCGTACTGGTTGTCGTTGAGGCCGCTGGAGGCGACCAGCCAGGGGTTGTCCCGCACCATCGAGAACGGCACCGTGAACGCGACCTGTTCGGCGGCGTGGTGGTCGGCGGCGTACGACGCCGACCCGACTTCCGGGACGAACGCGACGGTGTCGTCGTGGCCGCCGTAGGCCAGCCCCTGTGTCTCCCACTGGCGCCGGTCGCTGGCGTCGGCGTCGGGGTTGTCGTCGTGCATCTGGGCGTACTCGTCTTGGGGGTCGAACTGGACGACCGCCATCCGGCGTTCGGGGCCGCCGGAGTCGACGGGGTACCGGCGGTCCTCGTGGAGGTACTGCCGGAGCACGTTCTTCGCAGCGTGGGTCTTCCCGGAGCCCGTGCCGCCCGCGATGAGGGTGTGACGAAACACGAGCGGGTCGCCCGCCTCGTAGCCGTCTTTCACCCGGTAGTCGATGGTCGGCGGGTCGGCCGCCGTCCGGACTTTCTCCCCGCCCACGGAGAGGTGCCCGAGGAACACGCCGTCGGCGGGGATTTTCAACCCGGCCTTGATCTCGGCCGCGTCGTCGGCCGCCCGAACCACGGTTTCGGGTTTCGGGACGCGGTCGGGCATCCGGCGCGTGATGTCGTCGCCCTCGTCGGAGAGGACGGCGACCGGATCGAGTTCAGCGAGGAACTTGTAGTCCGCCTCGTCGACGCCGTCCGAGCGCATCGCACGCCGGGCGTGGATCTCGGTGGCGTCGTCGCTCTCGAACGCCTGGACGTATTCGAGGCCGGTGATCTTGCAGAACAGCGTCTCCCCGCCCGGGTAGGGCGCGACGAGGTAGGTTCCCAGCCGGACCGCCGCCCGGTTGCCGGCGGTGACGTACGCCTTCAGCGCCGTCTCTTGGCCGTCTTCGTGGATGCGCAGCCCCTCCGAGACGGCGAGCGCGCCGAGGCCGTCGTCGCTCCCGGTGGCTTCGAGTGTCGGGCGGTCGAAGTCGTCGTCCGCTGGGGCGGGGCCGTCGTCGCCACCACGCTCGTCGTCGTCGCGGCCGTGGTCCGCGAAGTCCCCGAGGTCGCTCATGGACGGGCCGTGGCGGCGCACGGACTAACCGCTTTCCCCTGCCCGCACGGCCCAGCCCCCGGTGGCCCGCGGTCTTTTGTGTGTCGCCGTGCTAGCGCCGGCATGCTGCTGGTTCGTGGGTCGGCGGGCGGAACCGCCCTGACGGGAACGCTGTACGAGCGCGGGGAGACCGCGCCGTCGTTCAAGGGAGCGCCCGACGAGGCGGCACCCTACGTCTGGGTGTGCGACGAGTTCTACGAAGTCGACAGCGGCGGGCAGGTCCAGCGCGTCGACGGCGAGGACGTGCACGTCGCCTTCGAGTCGCCGATGCCACGGGGGTTCGAGACGCGGGACGCGGCCTTGGAGGCGGCCCGCGAGCACGTGCGCACGCAGTTCGCGCGCATCGGCGTGGACCCCGAGACGGTTGACGTGACAGTGGTGCAGGAACACGAGGCCGACGCCGAGTTCTGAGCGCGGGTCAGCCGTCCGCGGTGTAGCCGTCGAAGGCGCGGACGGCGTTGCGGCCGGCGACGACAGCGCAAGCACCGGCAACGGCCAGGCCGACGGCGAGCCCGGCGACGTGGACGACCGCCGTCGAGACCCCGAGTGCGCCACCGAGGACGCTCCCGACCGCGGGGGATTGAGCGCCGGTGGCGATGCCCGCGGACAGCAGGAAGACGATCGTGTAGACGCCGAACGACCACAGCGACGGGACGACGACTTCCCGGCTGCGGGTCATGCTTGTGGCCTCGTATTTCGGGAAGGACGCGCCGACGCCGGCGGCGACCGTCGCGGCGAGCGCCGGGAGGACGACGCCGCCAACGGCGAGGCACGCGACTGCGACCGGCGACAGGGGACTGAGGACGCCCAGCACGACCGCGAGCGCGATCGAGACGGGGGTGCCAACGAGCGCGCTGGCGGCGACCAGGCCGGCCACGACTTCACGGCCGGTGACGCCCGAGGTGGCGGTGATCGGGAGAACCGCGCCCTCGTCGCCGAGCGGGTTGAGGGCGAACAGCGCGCCGGTCGCCCAGGCGGCGTACAGGGTGAGCGTCGCGGGCAGCGTGGCCGTGACCCGCCCCGCCGCGATGCTGTTTTGGATGGGGCCGAACAGCACGAACGCGGGGTAGACGACGTAGAGGAGCTTGATCGGGGCGCGGCGCGCCCGCAGCCAGCTTTTGCGCGCCACCCACGCCGCCGGGCGGCCGAGCACGCCGTCGAGGCGGCCGCCGCGTGCGGAGTCGGTCGTGCGGATGTCGGCGTGTGCGCCGTCGTCGTACCACCGGCGCTCCGAGACGCGAACGCTTGCGAGCACGCCGAGCGCGGCGACACCCATCGACCCGGCGAGGGCAGCCCCGGCGCGGAGCGCGCTGGCGTCGGCCCCGGGGACCGTGATCAGCGCGAGGTCGGTGTACCACGCCACTGGGGACGCACGCGCGGCCTCGATGACCGGCCCGGCGACGGTCCAGAGGGAGTCCGTGAGCAGCAACGCGAGGTACGCGACGAACGCCCCCGCGCCGAGCGCGCCCTTGTACCGGTCGACGAACGCCGACTGCCCGAGGGCGTACGCGATGACCATGCCGATGGGGAACCCGACGAGGTACGCGGTCGTGGTGAGCGCGAGCACGGCGATCGGCGCGGAGAGGAGCGCCAGCGGCCGCCCCACGCCGCCGGCAAGCCCGACGCTGGCCACGAGCAACGGCGGCACGAACATGCCCGCGACGCGGACGTACCCCGCGGCCAGCAGCCCCCCCACGACGTCGCGGGCGGGGACGGTGGTGAGGTAGCCGTCACGGACATCGATGTCACCGATCTGGAGCACGGTGAGGTAGGCGGTCATCACGACGGTGACCACGCCGATGCCCGCGGGCACGAGGGTGCCGATCGCACTGGCCCCGTCGACAACCGACTGCGCATTGGCGTACACCACCCAGGTGATCCCCGGGGTCATGGCGGTCACGGCGACGACGGCGAGGCCGACCGCGAAGTGGTGGGTGACGCTCTTCCCGCGGAGTTTCCGCCAGCCGATGCGGAGTTGGGTGGCTGCGATGCGGGCGGCGTGGTGGGTGTTCGGAACGCCGGGCATCTACGCCGCCCCGTCGATGCCGCCGGTGACGGTGAGGAACACGTCTTCGAGGGTGCGCTCGTCGCCGGCCTCGGCGCGCTGCTTGAGGGCGTCCGGCGGGCCTTCGGTGACGAGGCTGCCGTCGTAGAGCACGCCGACGGTGTCCGCGAGGTCGTCGACGACCGGCAGGATGTGCGTCGAGAGGAAGACGGTGGCGTCGCCGGCGGTGAGATCCGCGATGGTGTCCCGGACGGTGCGCGCCGCGCGCGGGTCGAGTCCCGAAGTGGGTTCGTCCAAGAAGAGCACGTCGGGGTCGTGGAGCATCGCCTGGATGATGCCGGTTTTCTGTTTCATCCCCTTGGAGTACGTCGAGATGCGGCGGTCGGCGTCGTCGCCCAGCGAGAACCGCTCCAGGAGGTCCGTGATGCGTTGTTCGGCCCGGGGGTCGGGGATATCCCGGAGCCCCGCGATGTATCGGAGCTGTTCGCGCGCCGTGAGCTCGGCGTGCAGCGGCGGCTCCTCGGGGAGGTAGCCGATGTTCGGAACCACCGACGCTCGGTCGGTCACCTCAACGCCGGCGACGGTGGCGGTGCCGCTGGTCGGTTCCACGAGCGTCGTGAGCATCCGCATGGTCGTCGTTTTCCCGGCCCCGTTGGGCCCCAGGAAGCCGTACACCGAGCCGCTGGGGACCGCGAGATCTATCCGCTCGATGGCTGTCGTGTCACCGTACCGCTTCGTGAGGGCGCGTGCTTCGATTGCGCGGTCGGTCATCGTTCGGCGGTCCTCCGGCTGGCCGTATAAAACCGCCCGCCGGCTACCAGCGGTGGTCGTCGTAGTTCCGGTCCTCGCGGCTGCCGACGACCCGTTCGAGCTTGCGCACGAGCTCCTGTTTCTCGTCGCTGCTGATGCGCGCGAGCTCGTCGGCTTTCCCCACTGGTTTCGGGGGGCCGGCTTCGGCAGCGACCTGGCTGGTGACGTAGCGCTCGACCGCCGCCCGGCAGTCGGGGTCGTCGGCGAACACGCGGGGCACCTCGACCCTGTGCACGAGATCCGTGCGGGGGTCGTAGACGACGAAAAACGCCACCTCGTAACAGGCGGCGTCCAGTTCGCGGTCGACGCCGAGCGCGTCGGCGTCGGCGAACACGCCGTCAGCGCCGAGCGTGGACGTGAACCAGCACGTCCACGTGAGCTCGTCGGTGCGTCGGTGCTGGTCGTCCCCGTCGAACTCGCGGCGCTCAAGCACCTGGCCGAAGAACGCGGCGTCGGTGGCCCACGGCGTGGGGCGGCCGCGGTCGCGGAGCGCGCGCACGAGCGCCTGGCTCGCGGGGCTTTTCACGAAGCCGGCCAGCGGGACACCCCGGTCGGCGAAGTCCTCGACGAGCCGGACGTAGTTCTCAAGCACTTCGCCGACGAGTTCGTTCTGCGTGACGAGGTCCGCGAGGCTGGCGTGGCGGTCGGCCCAGTTCACGAGCTGTTTGGGATAGACGGGGCCGTCGAGCAACAGCAGGTCCTCGACGCGATGGGCGTGTTCGCGGGCGTGATGGCTCTCCGCGAGGTAGAGCGCCAGGCCGTGGACGACGCGCTCCTGGTCGCGGGCCAGCGGGGTGGTGTGGACGATGCGGCCCCGCCAGTAGCCCTCGTCGTGTGTCTGCCAGTCGGTGCTCGTGTCGACGCTGGCGTCGTTGGAGTGGACGCTGGTGATGGTGGTGCGGGCGCGGTGGCAGTCCAGCTCCGAGGGGGTCGCGCTCATCGCGGCCTGCGCGAGGTCGAGAACGAGGCCGTTGGTGAACGTCCGAGGGTTGATCGTGCCGGAGTCGAGGCCGTGGGCGGTGTCGAAGGCGTCGGGCTGGAGTGCGAGCTCCTCGATCGGGGCGGCGTGTTTCGCGAGGTCGTCCAGCGGTTCGAGGACGGGGCCGTCGTCGCCGTAGAGGGGGTCGAGGAACTCTCGGAACGTTTCGTCGGCGAGATCCCGGTGCTCCTCGGCGTCCACCTCGTGTGTGATGTGCGCGGCGAGGGCCGCGATGCCGTCGAAGTGGACGGGGTCGAGAGTCATGCTCACGGCTCGGGGGCGGACCTCCTAATACACCGGTGGTCAGGCCCGGCTGCACTGTGCGACGTTGATGACGCCAACCAATAAACGCCTGAGTGTGGTGGTACGAATCCCGCTCAGACTCGCAAAACCATCGAGAACTGCGTCTGGGTGTACAACCATGGGTCGTCCCCGAACCAGGTCTCTCGGTGAAAACTAAGCGCTCGTACCCTTTGAGGACACCTGAACGAAGCGCCGACGGTGTTCCGCTGGAGCCGCTGTCTCACGTGAACGAAACCGCGATTCGGCACGTGAACGAGACGACGTGACGCGACGGGGGACCGAGCACGACTGCGACGCGCTCTGTCGTTTACTCGCGACCGAAGCAACTTTTGTCAGAATTCTTAACTTCGTCGGGAGGGTAGCCAAGCGTGGATGCAGCAACACCGCGCGAACTCGGTGAACTGGCGGCGCACCGACAGCGGCGTCGAACTCTACGACGAGACCAACCCCGACGCCTGGATTCACGTCGACGTCGACCCCGGCGCCCCCGCAGACGAACGCCCCTACAGCGTTTGCCCGGACTGCGGCGTCGTCGCCCCCCAGCGCACCGCCCCCACCGACCACATGGTGTGTGGCGAGTGTGGCGCCGAGTTCGACAACGACGAGCGCCCCGCTGACGACGCGTAACGCCCGCTGGACGCGCTTGTCCCGAACGCCGTTCCGAAGCCGCGTCGACTGGGCGGCCACGCTCGCGGCGGGCAGCGACACGACACCTACATACTCCCGGCTGCCACAGCCCCGTACATGCAGGCCGCGCTTGTGATTCTGGACGGCTGGGGCCTCGGCGATCACGACAGACGCGACGCGGTCCGGGCCGCCGACACCCCTAATTTCGACGAGTACGCCGAACGAGGCGCGTTCGGGACGCTGACCACGTCCGGCCGGGACGTGGGGTTGCCCGACGGCCAGATGGGCAACAGCGAGGTCGGCCACCTCACCATCGGCGCGGGCCGCGTCGTGAAGCAGGCGTACACGCGCATCGAGGACGCCATCGCCGCGGGCGACCTCTGCGGGAACGACGCCATCTCCGGCGCACTCGACCACGTCGCCGACACCGGCGGCACGCTGCACGTCATGGGTCTGGTCTCGGACGGCGGCGTCCACGCCGACCAACAGCACATCCACGCGCTCGTGGAGTGCGCCGCCGGACGCGGCGTCGAAGCGGCCGTGCACGCGTTCACCGACGGCCGGGACACCTCGCCGACCGGCGGCGAGGACTACCTCGCCGACCTCGAAGCCGTCGCCGACGAGCACGGCACCGGCGACGTGGCGTCCGTCTCCGGGCGGTACTACGCGATGGACCGCGACCAGAACTGGGCGCGCACGAAGCGCGCATACGACGCCATCACGCGGTCCGGCGGGGTCGCCCATCACGCCGCTGCCGCGGTCGACGCCGTCACCGACTCCTACGAGCGCGGCGACACCGACGAGTTCGTCGTACCCACGACCATCGAGGGCGGCGCCGCGCTCAGCGACGGCGACGCCGTGGTGTTCGCGAACTTCCGGGCGGACCGCGCCCGCCAGCTCACCCGGCTGCTCGCGGACATCCACCCCGCGGGCTGGGACGCCGACGGCATCGAGACGAACCCGCCGGCCGTGCCGGTGGTGACGATGACCGAGTACGACGAGACGTTCGACTGCCCGGTGGCGTTCCCCGCCGCGGAGCCCACGGACACGCTCGGGGCGGTGCTCGCAGCCCACGACCACACCCAACTCCGGGTCGCGGAGTCGGAGAAGTACGCCCACGTGACGTATTTCCTCAACGGCGGCCGCGAGGTCGCGTTCGACGGCGAAACGCGGACGATCGTGGACAGCCCGGACGTGCCGACCTACGACGAGCAGCCCGCGATGAGCGCGCCCGCGGTCACCGACACCGTGCTGGACGCGCTGGCCGGCGACGACCCGGACGTGCTCGTGTTGAACTACGCCAACCCCGACATGGTCGGGCACACCGGCGACTTCGACGCCGCCATCGAGGCCGTCGAAGCCGTCGACCGGGAACTCGGCCGCCTCGTGCCCGCGCTCAACGACGCCGGCGCACACGCCTTCCTCACGGCCGATCACGGCAACGCCGACGACCTGGGGACGCCCGCCGACCCACACACCGCCCACACGTTCAACCCCGTGCCGTTCGTCTCGCTTCCGCCCGCGTCCGGCGACACCGCGGCCGTCCGCGACGGCGGCGCGCTCCGGGACATCGCGCCGACGCTGCTGGACGTGCTCGGCATCGACCGGCCGACCGTGATGACGGGGGCGTCGCTGCTGGAGTGACCTCAGTGCGCCGGCGTGTAGGCGTCCGAGGCGACGTTCAACACGACGACGCCCGCGACAATGAGCGCAAGCCCGACGACACCGGCCACGTCGACCGACTCCTCGAACACGACCACGCCGACGAGCGCCGTCGCGACGATGCCGACGGCCGCCCACGTCCCGTACACCACCCCGACCGGGAGTTCCTCCAGGACGAGGCCGAGGAAGTAAAACGAACTCACGTAGCCCGCGAGCACGACGACGCTCGGCGCGGGGTTCGAGAACCCCTCGGACAGTTTCAGCGCGGTCGTGCCGGCCACCTCCGTGGCGATCGCCGCCGCCAGATACGCGTATGGATACACGACTGCTGTGTCGTTCGGCCGGGGAAAGTGCGTTTCCGAACGTGGTGCCACTTGTAGCGCGTTTCCGGCAGCTACTTGCGGCCCGGCCGCCCGCAGCCCGGTATGTCGCGGCTCGCCGAACTCGGGCTCTCGGGGTACGAAGAGCAGTGCTACCGCGCCCTGCTGGCGCGCGGCCCGTCGACGGCGCGCGCCGTCTCGGACGCCAGCGGCGTCCCCATGGGACGCGTCTACGACGTGCTGAACGGCCTCGCGGCGCGCGACCTCGTCGAGACGCGGCCGGGGGAGCCGACACGGTACTGTGCGGTTGACCCCGAGACGGCGGCCGACCGGCTGCTGGCGGAGCGCAAGCGGGAACTCGCCGAGCAGACCGACCGCTACGAACGCCTCGCGGCCGCCCTCGGCGACGAACTCGCGGCCGTCCCGCCGACCGAGAGCCGCTTCTGGACCGCCCCACTCGGCGGCGAGACGGCCGTCTCGCTCACCCGCCAGGTGTTCGAAGACGCCAGCGACGAGGTCCGGTCGGCCATGAGTCGCCCTTACGTCGGCGCGCCCTGGGACCGCTACGACGCCGAGATCGCGGCGTTCGACGAGACGCTGCCAACCGAGCAGTCGGTGCGCGTGCTCGTGGCTGCGCCGGTCCTCGACACGGTTCCGGTGGCGGTCCGCGACGCGTACCTCGACCGCGAGGCCGTGTCGCTGCGCGTCACCACGGCCCTCGCTGCGACCTTCGATCTCGTGGACGACGACCGCGTCTACCTCCACGTGCCCCACCCTCTCGACGAGGGCGAGCGCCTCGGCGCGGTGGAACTCCGCGACGACGCCCTGCTGGCGCGGCTGCAGGACCGCTTCGAGCGGGCGTGGGAGCGCGCCGAGACGCTGTCCGCGCTCCGCTGACTACGTCCGGAAGGAGAGATCGAGGGTGGGCGCGGAGTGGGTCAGCGCCCCCATCGAGATGACATCGACCCCCGTGGCCGCGTACGCGGGCACGTCGTCGACGGTGATGCCGCCGCTGGCCTCCGCGAGCGCCGCGCCGTCGAGCAGGTCGACGGCGCGCTCGGTCTCCACCGGCGTCATGTTGTCCAGCAGGACGATGTCCGCGCCGGCGTCGGCGGCCCGGGGCGCGTCCTCGGGGGTCTCGACCTCCACGTCGAGTTTCGTCGCGAAGCTCTTCGCCGCCCGGAAGCGCTCGATGGCTCCTTCGAGGCCGAGCTCGGCGACGTGGTTGTCCTTTACCATCACCATGTGCGAGAGGTCCAGGCGGTGGGTGTCGCCGCCGCCCGCGACCACCGCGCGCTTCTCGACGCCCCGCAGCCCGGGGGTGGTTTTCCGGGTGCCCGCGATCGCCACGTCGTCGCTCGCCTCGCGGGCGGCGGCGACCGCGCGCCGGGTCTTCGTCGCGACGCCGGACGCGTGGCCGGCGACGTTCACGGCGACGCGCTCGGCCCGGAGCACGCTCTGTGCGGCCCCCGAAACCCGGAGCACGGTGTCGCCGGCGTCGATCCGGTCGCCGGCCGCCGCGGGGGCGTCGGCCTCGCAGCCGAGATACTCGAAGACCCGCACGGCGGCGTCGAGGCCGGCGGCGACGCCGGCCTGCTTGGCGACCAGTCGGCCGGTGGTTTCGCCGGGCACGTCGTTGGTCACGTCGTGGTGGCCGAGGTCCTCGCGCAGCCACCGCTCCACGTCGGCGTCAGTGACCGGCATCGGGGGCCTCCTCGGCGGCAGCCTCGTCGCTGCGGTGGTGGCAGCCGGCGCTCTCCGGGTTCTCACCGGCGGCCCGCGCGATCAGCAGCCCGACGACGGCGGCGTTCCGGAGCTGGTAGAGGTCACGACTCGTCCGCGTGCGGGCGTACGAATCGACCTCGCCTTTGAGCCGGCGGAGCACGCCCTGCGCGCGCTGGAGGTCCGCGCCGGTGCGCCGGAGGCCGACGTGTTCGTCCATCACGCGGCGCAGCCGCCGGAACTTCTCGGCGGCGAACCCGTCGGGAAGGTCGGGATCGCGGTCCCGCAGCTCGGGCGGCTCGCTCGGTGCCGGCGCGCGACCGTCACCGGCCGCCGTCTCGCCGGCGCGCAGCCCCCAAACGAGCCCTTCGAGCAGGCTCGTGGACGCCAGCCGGTTCGCGCCGTGGACGCCCGTGCGGGCGCACTCGCCGACCGCGAACAGCCGGTCGAGGCTCGTCCGCCCCACCGTGTCGACGGCCACGCCGCCACAGAGGAAGTGCTCGCAGGGCGCAACCGGGATGCCGGTCTCCCAGTCGACGCCGCGGTCCGCGCAGGCCTCCGCCAGCCCGGGGAACTCCTCGCCGAACGCGAGCGGGGAGACGTCCAGCCTGACCTCGCCCGTGGCGTCCCGTTCGGCTGCCACGGCACGCGCGACCACGTCGCGGGGCGCGAGCTCGGCGTCCTCGTGGTAGTCCGGCATGAACCGCTCGCCGTCGGCGTTCCGCAGGAGCGCGCCCTCGCCCCGCACCGCCTCCGAGACCAGGAACGGGTCGGCGTCGTCGTAGGCGGTCGGATGGAACTGGACGTACTCGGCGTCGGTGACGTCGGCCCCGGCCAGCGCGGCCATCGCGACGCCGTCGCCCGTCGATCCGCGCGGGTTCGTCGAGCGCCGATAGAGGTCGCCGATGCCGCCCGTCGCGAGCACCGTCGATCCGGCGAACACCGGCACCCCAGTCTCGGCGCGGTCGCCCGTTCGGGGGTTGCGGTCGAGCAGCGCGCCGGTCACCGCCCCCTCGTCGGTGATCAGATCGAGGGCGGCGGCGTCCTCCAGCATGTCGATGTTCTCGTGGGCGTCGAGGTGTCGGAGGAACGGCCCCAGGATGTGGTGGCCCGTGGCGGCGTCCACGTGCAGGATGCGCGCCGCCGAGTGGGCGGCCTCCCGGGCGTAGTCGAACCCTTCCTCGCCATCGAAGGGCACGCCCAGCGTGTCCACGAGCACGTCCTCGACGGCCGCGGCGGCGTCGCCCACGAGTGCGTCCACGGCCTCGGGGTCGGCCTCCCCGTCGCCGGCCGCCAGGATGTCCCGTTTCAGCGACTCGGGGTCGTCACGGGTGGTGGCGATGCCGCCCTGTGCCCAGTCGGTGCTGGCGTCAGCGGGCTGTTGGGCCTTCGTCGCGACGAGCACGCTCGCGCCCTCGCGGGCGGCGGCCAGCGCGGCCCCACACCCCGCGATGCCCGATCCAAGTACGAGTACGTCGGTGGTGGTGGCGTCGGTCATCGTCAGAGTTCGAGCATGCGGTCGAGGCCCACCTGTGCCAACTCCGCTTCCTCGCTGTCAACCTCGATGACGTTGCGCTCGCGGCCTTCGACGAGTTCTTCGAGGACCCACGCGAGGTAGTTCGGGTCGATCTGGCGCATCGCGTTGCAGTCCATGCAGGCGTCCCCGCACAGCGGGACGACGTTCACCTCGGGGTGCCAGCGCTGGAGGTGGTTGGCCAGGTGGATCTCGGTGCCGATGGCCCACGTCTCCCCCGGGTCGGCGTCCGCGACGGTCTCGGTGATCGTTGCGGTCGATCCCACGACGTCGGCCGCTTCGACGACCTCCCGGCGGCATTCGGGGTGGACGACCACGTTGGCGTCCTCGTGGTCCGCCCGGACCTCGGCGACGTGCTCGGGCGTGAACCGCTCGTGGACCTGGCAGTAGCCGTCCCAGAGCACGATGTCGGCGTCGGCGACCTCCTCGGCGGTCTTCCCCTCGGCTGCCCAGGGGTCCCACTCGACGGTCGCGTCCGCCATGCCGAGGCGGTGGGCGGTGTTCTCGCCGAGGTGCTTGTCGGGCAGGAACAACACCTTGTCGCCGCGCTCGAACGCCCATTCGAAGGCGCGGTGCGCGTTCGAGGACGTACAGACCAGCCCGCCCTGTTCGGCACAGAACGCCTTCAGGTCGGCGTAGCTGTTCATGTACGTGATCGGGATGATGGTCTCGTCGGGGGCGGCGGCGGTGATGTCCGCCCACGCGGCGTCCACCTGGAGGGCTTCGGCCATCCCCGCCATCGGGCAGGAGGCCTCCATCGACGGCAGGATCACCGACTGGCTGTCGTCGGTGATGATGTCCGCGCTCTCGGCCATGAACGTCACGCCGCCGAAGATGACGTAGTCGGCGTCGGCGTTGGCGGCCTCCTTCGAGAGCTGGTAGGAGTCGCCGACGAAGTCGGCGTGCTCGACGATCTCGCGGCGCTGATAGTTGTGGCCCAACACCACGACGTCGTCGCCGAGTTCGGCGCGCGCCGCCTCGATGCGCTCGGTGCGCGCTGTTGGTGTCAACTCACGGTACTCATCGGGAAGTGCTTCGAGGTCGTCGTATTTGAAGAGACTCAGGTCGGTCTCGAACGACGACGTGTCCATTTGTGCCACGTTCAGTTCACCAGTGTAATAACCACTTCAGAACTCCACAATGAAAAGATTAGTTCTTCAATACTGCCACTGGGAGACTCACCGTAGTCAACACGCCGGCCTGACACCCGCCTCACCGACCGTCGTACACCACCGCTCCGTCCACGACGGTCATCGACACGCCGACCTCGTCGGCGATCGCGTCGGCGTGCTCCCACGGCGACGCGTCAAGCACCGTGAGGTCGGCGAGCGCGCCCTCCCGAATCACGCCCTGCTCGTCGCAGCCGGCGCGCGCGCCACCGCTGGTGTACGCCCGCAGCGCCGCCGTGACCGACAGCCGCTGGGCGTCGGCGGGCGCGGTCACCGCGTGATGAACGCCCACGAGCGGGGCCAGCGGCATACAGTCGCTGCCGAACGCCACGTCCACGCCCGCGTCGAGCATGTCGGCGAATCGGTTGCTGGCTTCCCGGCGCGCAGTGCCCAGGCGGTCCGCGTAGAGCCCGTCGCTGCCCGCCCACTTCAGGAAGTTCGGCTGCACCGACGCCACCACGCCGAGGTCGGCCATCCGCTCGATGGCGTCGTCGGACGCGAGCTCGGCGTGCTCGATGCGGTGGCGGCGCTCGCCCGCGTCCTCGTAGGCGTCGAGCACCGCGTCGACCGCGGCGTCACCGATGGCGTGCGCGACCACCTGCAACCCCGCGTCGTCGGCGCGCTCGACGAGGGCCGCCAGCGCCGACGGATCGACGACCCACTGTCCGGTCTCGCCGGGCGCGTCGGCGTACGGCTCGGACAGCTTCGCCGTCCGCCCGCCGAGGCTGCCGTCCGTGTACGTCTTGATGCCGCCGACGGTGACCATCCCTCCGCCGTGGTTCGTCACCAGCCCCGTCTCCAGGACGGCGTCGAGGTGGTCCGCCCAGTAGTTCAGCCGCACCCGCACGGAGAGCTCGCCAGCCGCGTCCAGCTCGCGGTACACCCGGGGCGCATGCGAGTCCCGCACCATCTCGTGGACAGCGGTCACCCCCCTCTCGTTGGCCTCCCGCTGTGCGGCCTCGATCAGCGGTTTCGTCCCCGCCAGATCCGGATCGGTGGCGTCGTAGACGGCCTCCACGGCGTCCTCGACGATGCGGCCGTCCTCACCCACGTCCGCGGCCGGCATCTCGTCGCCGTGCTCGGCCAGCGCGACGCCGTTCACGGTCGCGGTGTGCATGTCCTCCCGGATCGCCGCCACCGGCCGTGCCTCGCTGACGGCGTCCAGATCCGCCGTCGAGAGCGCCGCGCTCCACTGGCTGTCGTCGTACCCGAACCCGAGCACCCAGCCGGCGTCGGTCTCGCGGGCGCGCTCGGCCAGCCGTGCTGTCGCCGCCGCCGGGCTGTCGGCCCCCCGGAGGTCCGCGTGGACGCCGTGCTTCCCGAGCACCGCCAGATGCGTGTGTGCGTCCACGAACCCCGGCACAACCACCCGGCCGCCGAGATCCACCTCCCGGGTGCCCGTGTCCGCACGGAACGCCGCGTCGTAATCGTTGGACAGCCCCACGATGCGGCCGTCCCGGATGGCGACCGCCGAATGCGTCGGGTCCGCGGGCGTCGCGGTGTCGGTGAGCACGTGCACGTCGCCGTTGTAGAGAATCAGGTCTGCGGCCGCTGTCATACGTGTACGCCACACCGCAGCCGGCTTAGGCGTTCGGGAACCGGCTGCGCCTACTGGCTGGCGATCTGGCGGGTGACCGCCGCCCGCCACTCGTCGGCGTGCTGACGCAGCGTCTCGGCGGAGTGGCCGATCGGCGCCTCCGGAACGTGAACGTACTCCCGGAGCTCCGCGGGGAGGCTGGCGTTCGTCACGGTTGGAATGCCGACGTTCTTCTCGGCGACGGTGCGCTGGGTGTCCCCCGACAGCATGAACGACGCGAACGTGTCCACGAGCGCCGGGTTCGTTGCACTCTCGAACTTCGTCGTGCCCGAGACGTACGTGTAGGCGCTGTCGCCCGGGAACGCCACCTGGTGGCGCGCCATGTCCACGTCCGGATCCTGGCTGGCGTACACCTGATCGGTGCTGTACGACATCACCATCGGCGCTTCCCCGCCCGAGTACGCACTGTACGTGGCGTTCCACGACCCCGCGGTCTGGAGGCCGTTGTCGGCGAGTCGCCGCCAGTACTCCAGGAACCCGTCTTCGCCGAACGCGTCCACGGTCCACAGCACGAACGCCAGCCCTGTCGCGGTGTTCTGGGGGTTCGGCACCAGGATGCCGTCGCTGTATTCCTCGGTGGTGAGCGCCGCCAGCGTCTCCGGGGCGTCCACCACGGTCTCGTCGTAGATGATCGTGACGTACGACGCCCCCGTGGGGAGCATGCGGTCCGTCCCGTCGATCCAGAACCGGTCGTGGACGTTGTCGGTGTTGTCGACGGCGTCGGTGTCGAAGGCCGCGAACAGCGGCGCCGAGAGCTCGCGGTCGGCGCGCGCCAGATCCGCCGCCGTCACGCCCACGTAGCCGTCAGCCCCCAGGTCCACGCCCTGCTGCGCGCGGCGCATGAACTCCGTGACGCCGTTCTCGGTCACCACCCAGTCGAAATCGACGGTGTACTCCGACTGCACGGCGTCTTTCACCCAGTTGCCGGCGCTCGTCGACACGGCGTTGACGTACGTCTCGCTCGCGCCCATTCTGAGCCGTGGGGGCGTCCCCTGCTGGGTCGCGGTCGTTCCGCCTGTCGTGGTTGTCGTCCCTTCTGTCGTGGTTGTCGTCCCTTCTGTCGTGGTTGTCGTTTCTTCTGTCGCGGTTGTCGTCTCCCGGTCGCCCACGCATCCGGCGAGCCCCAGGCTGGCGGCCGTCGCGCTGCCGACCGCCGCCACGAACCGTCGCCGGGAGGTCATCGGTCGCTCGCGGCCGTCCGTCCGAGACGATCCTCGACGCGGTCGACTTTCTCCTCGACGGCGAGGTCCTCCTCGCGGTAGTGATCGATCTTCAGCGTGGTGCCCACGCGGGGCGCGTCGACCGCCTGGTGGGCGGCGGTCACGGCCGCCATCAACTCCGCCATGTCGTCGGCCTCGATGGTCGTCTCCATCGGGTGTGTCCGGTACCGCACGTCGAACTCCTCCAGCGCGTCGACCGCGCTGGCGATCTGTGCGTCGAAATCGACGCCGGGGCTGTCCACCGGGGCGACCGAAAGCATCGCCGTCACTGTCATACCCCGGCTAGCCGATCACCAACTCATATAACCCACTGTTCGGTGCCCGGTGTCGAAGGACAACCTTCAGGGCGGCGGGCCGCCGACTCCCGGGCATGCCCGACGATGCCAGCGACCTCGCCGACCGCGTACAGGCCGGGGACCTCCGGCTGTACGAACTCGACGACGAGACCGACGCCGACACCGCCGCGGCGGCACGCCGCGCGGTCCTCGAACGCGAAACCGACGCCGACACCGACGCGCTCGGCGCGTTCGCCTTCGACGCCGATCAGGCAGCCGACACCGCCGTCGAGAACCTCACCGGCGGCGCGCAACTCCCGCTCGGCGTCGCCGGCCCGGTCGCCCTCAGCGGCGGCGCCGCCGACGGCGAGTACTACCTCCCGATGGCCACCACCGAGGGCGCGCTGGTCGCGTCCGTGAACCGCGGCTGCTCGGCGATCACCGCGGCCGGCGGCGCGAACGCCCGCGTCACCAAAACCGGGATGACGCGCGCCCCGGTGTTCCGCGTCGCGGACGTGACCGAGGGCGCGGAGGTCGCCCAGTGGGCCGACGACAACACCGACGCCCTGGCGGCGGCCGCCGAATCGACGACCAGCCACGGCGAACTCACCGACGTGACGCCGTACGTCGTCGGGGACAACGTCTACCTCCGGTTCCGGTACGACACCAAAGACGCCATGGGGATGAACATGGCCACCATCGCCACCGAGGCCGCAAGCGAGCTCGTGGAGGACGAAACCCCCGCGGAGCTCGTCGCGGTGTCGGGCAACCTCTGCACGGACAAGAAACCGGCCGCCATCAACGCCGTCGAGGGCCGGGGCCGCACGGTCACGGCCGACGTGACCATCCCCCAGGACGTGGTCGAGGAGCGCTTCGACACGACGCCGGCCGCCATCGAGGAAGCCAACACGCGCAAGAACCTCATCGGCTCCGCGAAAGCCGGCAGCCTCGGGTTCAACGCCCACGCCGCGAACGTCGTCGCCGCCGTCTTCCTCGCGACCGGCCAGGACGCCGCCCAGGTCGTCGAGGGCGCAAACGCCATCACGACCGTCGAAGCCCGCGACGACGCCCTCTACGCGTCGGTGAACCTGGCGAGCCTCGAAGTCGGCACCGTCGGCGGCGGCACCACACTCCCGACCCAACGCGAGGCACTGGACGTGCTCGGCGTCCGCGGCGGCGGCGACCCCGCGGGCGCGAACGCCGACGCGCTCGCGGAGATCATCGCAGTGGGCGCGCTCGCCGGCGAGATCAACCTCCTGGCGGCGCTGGCCTCTCGCCGCCTCTCGGCGGCCCACGCCGACCTGGGGCGCTAGGCGCGCTCACAACAGCCGGTAGCCGTCCCCGGCGTCGACGACCTCGCCCGCCCGCGTCAACTTCGCCAGCGCGTCCGCGACGTACTCGCTGCCGACGCCGTGCTCGGCGGCGAACGCCGCCACCTCGAGCTCCGTCGGCTCGTCCAACTCCCGCAGCGCCGCCCTGACGGTGTCCTGTCGCGAGCGACTGCGCCGGGTGCCCTCGGCGCGCTCCCCGGCGGCCGCCGCCTCGGCCGCGTCGACGCCGGCCGCGTCGAGGTAGTCGTCGTCGTCGATGCCCGCCGCCATGGCGTCCTCGCCGAGCGCCGTGAACCCGTCCATGTCAGCGAACGCCTCCCCGTAGCCCGCCTTGTTCGCGAGGATCGACGCCCGCACCTCACGGGCGTGGTCCTCGTCGTCGGTGGTGACGAACTGTTTGAGCGTCCCGAACTGGTGGCGCGTCTCGCAGCGCGGACAGCTGGTGGTCTCCGGGCGGCCCGCGACCACCCACAGCGCGTTGCAGTCCGAACACCCGACGACAGCGTACGACATCACCCGATCATGGGGCGTCGGCCAGGATAAACACGGCGGCTCAAAAAACCGGCCCACGGTGGTCGGTGCTCGGCGCTGGCGGCGTTACGCGAGGTCCTCGATGCGGTCGATGACGGCCTCGGCGTACGTCGTGCTGGACACTTCCTCGGCGTCGTCGCGCTGGCGCGCGAGGTCGTAGGTGACCGTGCCCGACTCGATGGTGTCCTCGACGGCGTCGCGCACGAGCGTGCTGGCGTCGTCCCAGCCGATGTACTCGAACAGCAGGCGGCCCGAGAGGATGAGCGCGGTCGGGTTCGCCTTGTCCTGGCCGGCGCGCTTCGGCGCGGATCCGTGGACCGGCTCCGCGAGACACCGCCCCGCCCCGAAGTTCGCGCCCGGCGCGATGCCGAGGCCGCCGATCTGCGCGCCCGCGGCGTCGCTGAGGTAGTCGCCGTTGAGGTTCGGCATCGCGAGCACGTCGAACTCGTCGGTGCGCAGCTGCATCCACTGCAGCATGGCGTCCGCGAGGCGCTCCTCGACCATGACGGCGTCCTCCGGGATGTCGACCTCGTCCTGTTCCTCCCACAGCGAATCGGGCGCGGCGAACACCTCGTCGTCGGGGTACTCCTCCTCGGCGACCTCCATCCCCCAGTCACCGAACTGCCCCTCGGTGAACTTCATGATGTTGCCCTTGTGGACGAGCGTGACCGTGTCACGGTCGTTCTCGATGGCGTAGTCGATTGCCTCCCGTACCAGACGCTTGGAGCCCTTCTCCGAGATGGGCTTGAGGCCGATCCCGATGTCGCCGTCGTGCATCACGTCGTCGAAGTCCATCTCGTCCTCGACGAACGAACGCACCTGCTCCGCCTCGTCGGTGCCGGCCTCCCACTCGATGCCCGCGTAGACGTCCTCGGTGTTCTCCCGGAAGGTCACCATGTCCATCTCCTCGGGGGCCTTCATGGGTGACGGGACGCCGTCCAGGTAGTAGGTCGGCCGCACGTTCGCGTAGAGGTCAAGCGTCTGGCGCAGCGCCACGTTGAGGCTGCGGAACCCGGCACCGACCGGCGTCGTGAGCGGCCCCTTGATCGCGACGCGGTGCTCGCGGATGGCCTCGACGGTCTCCTCGGGGAGGTTCTCGTCGTACATCTCCCGGGCGGACTCGCCGGCGTACACTTCCATCCACTCGATGTCGTGGCCGGTGGCCTCGGCGGCCGCGCTCAGCACGTCCTGGGCGATGGGACCGACGTCCTTGCCGATGCCGTCCCCGTGAATGATGGGGATGATCGGGGTGTCGGGGACGTCGAGTTCGTCGGCGGCCTCGTCGTAGCTGACTTTCGCCCCGCCCTCGGGGACTTCGATCTTGTCGTAGCTCATTGTCGTTTACACCTCACGCGAGACGCCTAAAAGGACTACTGTTTGCGCCGTCGCCGCCACCCCCAACGCACTCCCCGCTGGCGGCGGTACGGGAGCGCATGCGCGTGCTCGTTCACGGCGGTGCCGGGGCTCCCCCCGACGCGCCCGCACCCCGCCAAGACACCCTGGAGACGGCAGCCGACACCGGCGCATCGCACGCAACGCCCGTCGACGCAGTCACGGCGGCCGTTCGCGTCCTGGAGCGCGACCCCGCGTTCAACGCGGGCACCGGGGCGACACCCCAATCGGATGGCGTGATCCGCACCGACGCGGGCATGATGACCAGCGACCGCGCGGCCGGCGCAGCCGCCTCGATGCCCGGCGTCGAGGCCGCGGTCGCCGTCGCCCGCGCGGTCATGGCGGACACCCCGCACGTGCTGTTGAGCGGCGTGCACGCCGTCGACTTCGCCGCCGACACCGGCATCCCCGTCGAGTCGGATCTCTGGACCGCCGACACCCGTGCCCGCTGGGACGACCTCGACTCCCATCCCGACGGGTCACCCACCGACCACCGCGACTGGGTGCGGGAGCGGTTCGGACGCACTGACCCCGGCGGCCGCGAGTCGCCGCCCGGCGACCACGACACCGTGGGCGCGGTGGCGTCCGACGGCGACCGGTTCGCAACCGCGACCTCGACGGGCGGCCGGTGGCTCGCGCTCGCCGGGCGCGTCGGCGACGTGCCCCAGATCGGGGCCGGGTTCTACGCCGCCCCGGCGGGCGCGGCGTCGGCCACCGGCGCTGGCGAGGCCATCGCGAAAACCACGCTCTCGCGGCGCGCGGTCCGGCACCTCGAAGCCGGGCTGGGGGCGCAGGCGGCCGCCGACCGTGCCATCGAGGAGTTCAGCGAACTCACGGGGGCGTCAGCCGGCGTCATTGTCGTGGACCGCGACGGCGGGTGCGGCACAGCACACAACGCCGCCGCGATGCAGACCGCACGGCACTGACTCGCGTCAGGCGTCGAACACCACGGGATCGCCGGTGATCGCGGCGGTGACGCGTTCGCCCGCCGACAGCGGAGCGTCCGTGTCGCGGATCGACGCCGCCAGCGTCACGCCCTCGGCGGCACCGACGGGTGCGAGCCGGTACCGGACCGCCTCCCCCTGGAAGGTTCGTTCGCGGACGACGGCCTCGAAGGCGTGGTCGGCGGCAGCGTCGTCGGTGCGGGCGACCATCTCCGGGCGGATCGAGGCGGTGACCGCGCCCGTCGCGTCCGTCGCCACGGGAACGGTCACCCAGTCGCCGACCGTGAGCGCCGGCGCGCCCCCGGCCGCTGGCTCGACGGTGCCGTCGACGAGCGTCGTGTCACCGATGAACGACGCAACGAACGGGGACGCCGGGTTCCGGTAGACGGCTGCCGGGGTGCCGACCTGCACGAGTTCGCCGTCCCGCATCACGCCGATGCGGTCGGAGACCGCCATCGCGAGCTCCTGGTCGTGTGTCACGTAACAGAACG
Organism: Halobacterium sp. MBLA0001; assembly: GCF_049705385.1. Lineage (NCBI taxonomy): Archaea > Methanobacteriati > Methanobacteriota > Halobacteria > Halobacteriales > Halobacteriaceae > Halobacterium > Halobacterium sp. MBLA0001. The sequence continues at coordinate 65,211 of NZ_JBNAMQ010000007.1, read as the reverse complement.
ACCCCTCGACGGCGTCGCTCAGCCGCCGAAGCTCCGCCTGCATCTGCTTGCGGAGCGTGCGGTCGAGACTCGACAGCGGCTCGTCCAGCAGCAACACCGCCGGCTCGTTGACGAGCGCGCGCGCCAGCGCCACGCGCTGCTGTTGGCCCCCGGACAGCGCGCCCGGCGATCGCTCCCCGGACTCCGTGAGGTTCACCAGGTCCAGCGCCGACTCGACGCGGCGCGCCACCTCGTCGGCCCCCACGTCGGGGTCTTTCTCCAGGCCGTACCCCACGTTCTCGGCGACGCTCATGTGCGGGAACAGGGCGTGCTGTTGGAACACGAGGTTGGTGTCGCGTCGCTCCGGGGGCACGCCGGTCGCGTGCTCGCCGTTGATCCGGATGGTGCCCTCGGTCGGCGACTCGAAGCCGCTGATCAGCCGGAGCGTGGTGGTCTTCCCACAGCCCGACGGCCCCACCAGCGTGAACAGCTCGTTCCGGCGCAGCGTCAGCGTCAGATCCGCGACCGCCGTGGTGTCACCGTACGTCTTTCGGACGCCGTCCAGCCGCACCAGCGCGGCCGCCTCCCCGTCGTCGTGCCCGCCCCCAGATGGGGGTGTCTCGGCCCCCGCTCGTGCAGTCATTACTCCGGCATAGCTCAGGCCGGGGTATCCGGCCGACGCATCCCGTCGATATTGCCGGTTCCACTCGCGGCCCCGCCTTCCCGCGGTACCTGCGGGTATCGCGCGGTTTTTCAGTCGACCACGACTTCCGTCGAACAGTCGCATGTCTCCACGCCAGCCTGACGCTTCTGACGCGGACGCTCCTGCGGACACCACCAGCGACGCCGGCCACCCCCACTCGACCGTGGGCCGGCGGTCGTTTCTCGCCGCCACCGGCGCTGCGGCCAGCGCCACCACGCTTGCCGGCTGTCTCGGCGGCACCACGGGCACCCCAACGATCAACGTCCTCACCTGGGAACATTACGCCCGCGACGACGTGGCCGCCGCCGTCGAGGACGCCGTTGACGCCACGGTGAACGTCACGAAGTCGATCTCCTCGGAGAAGATGTTCGCCGGCTGGCAGGCCGGGAAAGACCAGCAGTTCGACATCGCCATCCCCAACAACAACTACGTCCCGAAGTTCGCGGCGGCCGGGCTCGCGGCCCCGGTTCCGGTTTCGGACCTCGACAGCTACCCCGCGATCTACGACTTCTTCAAGAACACGATGGACACCCAACTCGCCGTCGACGGCACCCCGTACGGCGTGCCGATCCGGTTCGGGTATTACGGCTACGGCTACGACTCGCGGGCCGTCCCCGACCACGACCCCTCCTGGAGCGTGCTGTTCGACGGCATCGACGGCGTCGATCTCAGCAGCGCGGTCGCGCTCTACGACAACCACTTCAAGGCCATGTCCGCGGCGGCGCTCCACCTCGGATTCCGGGACGCCTTCGACGGCGACCGCATCACCCTCTCCGAGTCCCAGCTGGGCGCGGTCACGGACGCCCTCATCGACCAGAAGCAGTCCCTGCTTTCGGGATACATCGCGGGCGACGCGTCGTTCGTCAAAGGCATCACGAAAGGCGACTTCCACGTCGGCCACACCGGCCGCATGAACGTCACGAACATGCGCGCCGACGGCACCGACTGGATCGAGATGGCGACCCCCACGGAGGGCGCGCTCTCCTGGTTCGAGGCCGCCGTGGTCTCCACGCAGACCGACCACCCGGACCTCGCGTGGGAGGTCGTCAACGAGTACATCGCCCCCGAGACCGGGGCCACGCTCGCCCGTGAGGGGCACGCGCCGAGCGTCAACCCGGAGACCACAGCCCACCTCTCCGAGCGCCGCACCGAGCTCTACGGGGCGATCGACCCGGCCCGCCTGGCGGACATGATCCCGTCGAAGGCCGTCGCCAACGAGGACGCGTGGCGGGCCGCCTGGGAGCGCGTCAAGACCGCCTGAGATGGGCGACACAGACTCCGTGCTCGGCCGTCTCGTCGGGTCGCCCCGTGCCCGCCTGGCGGCGCTGCTGGCACCCAGCGGCGGCCTCCTGGTCGCGCTCCTGTTCGCGCCGCTGTCGTTCATGGTCGCGGTGTCGTTCGCGCGGGTCAGCGACGCCTCCCGGATCATCTGGCACCCCACCGCGGCCAACTACACCGCGCTCGTCGACGCCACGCCGTTCTGGTCGACGCCGTTCGTCACATCGCTGCTGTTGTCGGTTGGCATCGCGGCCGCCACCACGGTGGTCTGTCTGGTGGCCGCCTACCCGGTGGCGTACGCGCTCGCGCGCCGCGACCGCGGCCGGCGGGTGGTGTTCTTCCTGGTCCTGTTGCCGTTTTTCACCATGTACCTGGTCCGCGTCTACTCGTGGTATCTCCTGTTCGGCGACGGCGGCGTCCTCAACGACATCGCCACCGTCCTGGGGGTCGGTCCCGTCGACGCCTTCGGGTTCGGGGTGCCGGCCATCGTCGTGGGGCTTGCCCACGCCCAGTTCCCGTACATGCTGTTGACGCTGTACGCGGGCATCGAGGCCGTCGACTTCGACGTGCTGGAGGCCGCCCGCGACCTCGGGGCGTCCCGGCGGGCGGTGTTCCGCGACGTGCTCTTGCCGTTGACGCTGCCCAACGTCGTCGCCGGGTCGCTGTTCGTGTTCGTGCCGGCGTTCGGGTCGTTCGTCGCGCCACGGTTCCTCAGCGGCTCCACCGTGTTGTTGGTGGGGCAGCTCATCGCGGGGCGCATCGACTCGTTCAACATCGCCAGCGCGAGCGCCGCCGCGACGGTGGTGGTCGTGCTGATCGCCGCCGCGTTCGGCGTCGCCGCGCGCTACACCGACGCGTCGGCCGGAGGTGACCACTGATGGCGTCGCCGTCGGCCCGCAGTCGGCTCCTGGGGCACGCGCTGTCGGCGTGGACTGTCGCCGTGCTCGCGGTGCTGTGGCTACCACTGGTCGTCATCATCGCGCTGTCCGTCGCGGAGAACGCCGCCACGATCCTGCCGTTCACCGGCGTCACGCTCGCGCACTACCAGGCCACGCTTCAGGACGGCGCGCTGTTGGGCAGCGTCGCCAACAGCGCCACCATCGCAACCCTGGCGTCGGTGCTGGCGACGGCCGTCGGCGTGCCCGCAAGCGTCGCGCTCGTTCGGTACGACGTGCCACTCTCGAACGCGTTCCGGGTCGCGGTCGTGCTCCCGATGGTGGTGCCGGGCGTGGTGCTTGGCATCGGCGTCCTCATCTCCATCCGCACGCTGCCGGGGATCACGCCCGGGTTCGTGCCGACGGTGCTGACCCACGCCGTCTACGGGCTGCCGTTCGTGGTGCTGTTGGTGTCCGCCCGACTGGCGGCCGTCGACGACACGCTCGCGGACGCCGCCCGCGACCTGGGTGCTTCGCCGCTCGTGGCGTTCCGGGACGTGACGCTGCCGGCGATCGCGCCCGCGGTCGCGTCCGGGTTCCTGTTCGCGTGGGTGCGGTCGTTCGAGGAGTTCGTGCGCGCGTACTTCGTGTCCGGGACCACGGACGTGCTCACCACGGAGATGTACGCGCTGTTGGCGTACGGCACCGCGCCCAAGCTGAACGTGATCGCAACCCTGGTTCTGTTCGTGCTCGCGGTGGTGCTTGCCGTGGCGATGACGGCCGGCGACGTGGTGTCGGCGGTCACCGCCGGCGAGTAACACGCCCAACCCGCAACCTCTTTGCCGCGTTCGGGGTAACCTCCTGGTATGACAGACAGCGTGACGGTTGGTTCGGACGCCTACGAGCAGTACGTGGAGGCCGGCGACATCCTCACGACGGTGCTGTCCGAGGCCGCCGACCGCGTTACGGTCGGGGCGACCCACCTGGAGGTCGCGTCGTTCGCCGAGGAGCGCATCCGCGAGCTCGGCGGCGAGCCGGCGTTCCCGGTGAACATCAGCGTCAACGAGGAGGCGAGCCACGCCGCGCCGGGGGCGGACGACGACACCGAGTTCGGCGAGGACATGGTGTGCCTCGACGTCGGCGTGCACGTCGACGGGCACATCGCGGACGCCGCCACCACGGTCGACCTCTCGGGCACTCCCGAGCTCGTGGAGGCCGCCGAGGAGTCGCTGGCGGCCGCCATCGACATGGTGGAGCCGGGCGTCCAGACGGGCGCGCTGGGCGCGGAGATCCAGGACGTCGTCGAGGCCTACGGCTACAACCCGGTGGTCAACCTCACGGGCCACGGGATGGACGTCTTCGACGCCCACACGGGGCCGACGGTCCCCAACCGCGGGGTCGACTCCGGGGCCGAGCTCGCGGTCGGCGACGTGGTCGCCATCGAGCCGTTCGTCACCACCGGCACGGGGAAGGTCACCGAGGGTGCGGCGACGGAGATCTACGAGGTGGTGTCCTCGGGGACCGTCCGGGACCGGCGCGCGCGCCAGTTGCTCGACGACCTCGAACAGTTCGACGGGCTGCCGTTCGCGGCCCGCTGGCTCGACGGCGCGCGCGCGGAGATGAGTCTGACGCGCCTCGAACGCGCGGACATCGTGCGGTCGTACCCCGTGCTGAAGGAGGCAGATGGGGAACTCGTCGGGCAGGACGAGCACACGCTCATCGTCACGGAGGACGGCTGCGAGGTCGTGACTGCGTAGCCGCCACTTGAGCCGGGCCGTGCGACGGGCGGGGCCGTCAGGCGTTGTTCATTCGTTGTGCGTGTTCGGCGTCGCACTCACAGCACGTCGCGACCCGGTACGGCTCCCGGGAGAACGCGGCGTTCTCGGTGTTCGTGTTCTCCGTTCGGAGCTCAACCGCAACCTGGTGGGTCGTGGTCTGACCGCAGCGCTCGCAGTACTCCGTCACCCCTTCGAAGCCCGGTGTTTTGCTCGCCATCGGTGAGTCCCGTGTGAGTACCTACACCTCCCGAACGTATATGTGTGTGGATCGTTACCATGATAGATAGTTGATACCGGCACCGAAACACTCCTTGCCCAGCCACGCACAGGGCCGCGTATGGAACAGGTGTTCGCGCCGTGGCGCATCGAGTGGGTCGAACGCGACGACACGACCGACGACGACGTTGACTGCGTGTTCTGTGCGTTCCCCGGCCGCGAGCACGCCCGCCAGCACCTCGTCGTCGCGCGCACCGACCACGCCGCCGTGATGCTGAACAACTACCCGTACAACCCCGGCCACTGCATGGTCATCCCGGACGTCCACACGGGCGACTACGGCGACCTCGACGCCGACACGCTGCTCGACCACGCCCGCCTCAAGCAGGCAACCCTCGACGCCCTGGACGCCGCGCTCGGCCCCGACGCGTTCAACACCGGGCTGAATCTCGGCGGCGGCGCGGCCGGCGGCAGCATCGGCGACCACCTCCACACCCACGTCGTGCCCCGCTGGAACGGCGACACGAACTTCATGCCCGTCATCAGCGACACGAAAGTCATCGTCGAAGCGCTCGACGACACCTACGACCGGCTCCACGACGCGTTTCTCGCCCGCCCGGACGCCACCGAAGCCCCAACCGGGGCTGTGTTCGTTGATTTCGACTGAATCGAAACCTCGATACTGCCCGCCACACTACGCGTGACCAATGGAGCGCAAGCGCGCAGTCCGGCGCGTCGGTGCGCTCGTGCTCGCGGCGAACCTCGCGCTCGTCGCGGCCAAGGGCGCTGCCTGGTGGGCGACCGGCAGCCTCGCGGTCGGCTCCGAGGCGATCAACAGCCTCGCCGACGTGGCGTACTCGCTGGTGGTTCTCGGCGGTCTCTATCTCACCACGCAACCCCCGGATTTCAAACACCCACACGGCCACGAACGCATCGAACCGTTCGTCTCCCTGGTGGTCGCATTGGGCGTGCTCGCCGCCGGCGGTGCCGTGCTCTGGCAGGCCACCACGACCGTGGCCGCGGGCGACTACGGCCCCACTCCCGGCCTCCCCGCGGTCGGCGTGCTCGTCGGCACCGCAGTCGCAAAATACGCCCTCTACCGGTACGTCCTCGGCGTCGCTGCCGATCATCGCTCCCCGGCGCTGCGCGCCACCGCCCTCGACAACCGCAACGACATCCTCACCGCCAGCGCGGCGCTCGTCGGCGTCCTCGGCTCCGCCACCGGCTACCCCGTCTTGGACCCGCTTGCGGCGTTCGTCGTCGCCGCCGGCATCCTCCACACCGGCTACGAGATCGTCCGGGACAACGTCAACTACCTGGTCGGCGCTGCGCCGCCCGCCGACCTCCGCGAGCAGATCCTCGGGCGCGCCCTCGACAATCCGGACGTCGAAGGCGCACACGACGTGGTTGCCCACTACGTCGGCCCCGAGATCGACGTCAGCCTTCACGTCGAGGTGGAGGGCGAGATGACGCTGCACGAGGCCCACGACATCGAGACCGACCTCATCCTCGACCTCGAATCCATCCCGGAGGTCGACGACGTGTTCGTCCACGTCGACCCGAAGGAACTCGGCGAATGGAAGGACGCGGACACCGCGCCCGAATAGCGCGCCGCCTGCGAACGGTCAGTCCGCGGTCGTTTCGGCGGGGCCGTCGTCGACCGCGGCGGCATCCACGGGCTCCGCGAACGCGTAGACGGTCTGGTGGCTGGTGACCTCCACGGTAGCGAAGTCGCCGGGCTCCAGTCCGTGGTCGGTGGCGTTCTGCACGATCACCTGGCGGTACGCGCCGTCGTAGCATTTCACCGAGTCGCCGGTCCCCTCCTCGACGACGAGCACGTCACGCCGGGTGCCAACCATCGACTCGTGGGCTTCCCCAACCACGTCCATTTTCAGCTCCGTCATCGCCTTCGAGCGGTCCTTTTTCGTCTGCCCGCCCAGCCCCTTCAGCTCGGCGGCGTCGGTGCCCGGGCGCTTGGAGAACCGCGTGACGTTGATCTTCTCCGGGCGGGTCTCCCGCAGGAGGTCCATCGACGCCTCGTGGTCGTCGTCGTCCTCGGTCGGGAAGCCGACGATGAAGTCCGTCGACAGCGTCCACTCCCCGAGGGTGTCGTTGAACGTCTCCACGATGTCGCGGTACTGGCTGACCTCGTGTTGGCGGCGCATGTCCGCGAGCACGTCGTCGCTGCCGGACTGGACGGGCGCGTGCAGGAAATTATAGATCTCGTCGTGCTCGGCGAACACCGCCGCCAGCTCCTCGCGGATGCCGTGGACGCCGCCCGGGTTGGCCATCCCCACGCGCACCCGGAACTCGCCCTCGATCTCGGTGGCGATGCGCTCCAGCAACTCGGGGAGTTTCCGCTCGCCGGTGTCCCAGCCGTAGACGCCCGTGTCCTGGCCGGTGATCCGGATCTCCTTCGCGCCGGCGTGCACCAGCGCGCGCGCCCTCTCGACGTTCTCCTCGACCGGCGGGGAGTCCACGCGGCCGGTGGCCTGCTTGGTGATGCAGTACGAGCAGTTGCTCATGCAGCCGCGCGCGATGGGCAGGATACCCACCACGCCGTCCAGGATCGGCTCGGCGTCCGGCGTCGTCGTCGGACACTCGCCGTTCGTCACCGCCTCGGGCACGTCGTCCCAGTGCAGGACCTGTGCGTCCACGTCGGCGTCGGCGAACGCCTCGCCCTGGGCCAGCGCCATGCAGCCCGTGACGATGAGGTCGGCGGTCTCGTCGGCGAGTTCTTTGGCCCGCCGGAGCATGTTTCGCTCCGTTTTCTCGACGACCGTACAGGTGTTGAGGATCGCGACGTCCGCGTCAGCCGCCGTCTCCACCTTGTGGTGGCCGGCGTCGCGGAGGCGTCGCTCGATGTCGCGGCTCTCGCCGCGGTTCGAGGTGCACCCGTATGTTTCGATGTGGTAGCGGGCCATCGCTGTACATGTGTTGCCCGCGCGCAGCAAAAAGGCATGCGGTCGCCAGTGATGGCGCCTACTCCGCGAACGACGCCACGATGTCGACCCCCGAGGACGCGCCGATGCGCACCGCGCCGGCGTCGAACATCGCCGCGGCGTCGGCGTACGTCCCGACGCCGCCGCTGGCTTTCACCGGGAGGTACTCGCTCATCAGCGACACGTCGGGGACCGTCGCCCCGCCGTCGGTGAAGCCGGTCGCCGTCTTCACCATCGCCGCGTCGGCGTCGGCCGCCGCCTCGCAGGCGGCGCGTTTCTCGGCGTCGGTCAACACCGGCGTTTCGATGATGACTTTCACCGGCAGCGGCGTGGCGTCGTTCACGGCCGCGATCTCCGCGGTCACCGCCTCGTGGTCGCCGCCTTTCAGTCGGCCGATGGGGATCACGAGGTCGAGTTCGTCCGCGCCGTCGGCGTGCGCGCGCTCGGCGGCCGCGACCTTCACGCTGGTTGCCTGCGTGCCGTGTGGGAACCCGATCACGGTGGCGATGGTGCGGTCGGCGGACGCGTGGTCGCGGGCGTCGGCGACGTAACACGGCGGGATACAGACGTTCATCCCGTGGGCTTCGGCGTCGTCGACCACGCTCAACACGTCCGCGCGTGTCGTGGTCGGTCCCAGCACGGTGTGGTCGATGCGGGCGGCGAGTGTCTCGCGGTCCATACCCGGACAACAGCCCGGCGCGTGGAAATATTCCGTGGCTCTCTTCGCTGATAACGCCACCCGAAGGTTGAAATGCGACAGTTAGCAGTGATTGAGTATGCATAGCACGACCAGACGAGAGTGGTTGGGCGCGATCGGAGCCACCGCAGCCACCGGGCTCGCTGGCTGTGCCGGCGTCGGGGGGGCAGGCCAGCCCGTCACCGTCGGCTCGCTGCTCCCGCTGTCCGGCCCCGGCTCACTCGGTGCCCTCGCCGCCGACCACCAGCGCGCCATCGACACCGCCGTCGAGCACGCCAACCGCGGCGGCGGGATCAACGGCCGCGATGTCGTCCACGTCTCGAAAGACACCGAAGCTGACCCGTCGGTGGCGGCCGACCGGTACGCCACGCTCGCCGCCGACGAGTCCCCCCTGGCGATCGTCGGCCCCGTGCTCAGCGGCGTGACGACGGCGCTCACCGAGCAGGCCGCCGCGGACGCACAGCTCCTCGTCAGCCCCTCCACAACCGCGCCCGCGATCGCCACCGCGGGCCGCAGCGACGGCCAGAAGTTCGTCGCCCGCACCTGCCCCAACGACAGCCAGCAGGCCGCCGTCATGGCGAAGATCGTCGACGACGACATGTACGCCGCCGCCGACACGGCCACCATCCTCTACGTCGACAACGCGTTCGGGGCCGCGTTGGCCGACGTGCTCGCCGACCGCCTCGGGGCCGACCTGCTGGCGTCGGTCCCCTATCAGGGTGGGACCGACACCCCGGGCGGGCCGGTCGACGACGCGCTCGCGCCCGACCCGGACGCCGTCGCGTTCATCGGCTCGCCCGGCTCCTCGAGCGGCGTCATCGACGAGCTGGTCGGCCGCGAATACGGCGGCGAAATCGCGCTCAGCTCCGCGCTCGCGTCGGCGTCCTCGCCGCCCAGCTGGAACGGCGCCTACATCGCGACCGTCAACAGCGTCAACACCGTCGGTACCAAGCGCCTCCGGCGCGCCCTCAGCGACGCCACCCCGCTGCAGCCGTACACCGAGAACGCCTACGACGCGGCCGCGCTCGCGTTGCTCGCGGCGTCCTACAGCGGCGACCCGACTCCGCGCGCCGTCGCCGGCGCGCTCCAGTCCGTCTCCGGCGGCGTCGGTCACTCGATCACCGTCGGCGACTTCGGGCGCGCGACCGACCTCATCGACGCCGGCCGCGAACTCAACTACAACGGGGCCACCGGGAACGTCGACCTCACCGCCGCCCTCGAACCGGTCACCGGCTACCTCATCCAACAGCTCACTGACGCCGGTATCGAGACCCGCGAGCTGCTGAAATCCGGATACTTCACGGACGGTGGTGACGCGTGAGCGACATCGACCGCGGACTCTTCGAGCGCGTGCTCCCCGCGCGCATCCGGGGCAGCTACGCGGCGAAGTTCAACGTGTTGTTGCTCGTGGTGGTGATCATCGTGGCGGCCGCCGGCGGCTACATCCACCTCCAAACCCAGTCGACAGTCGGCGAGAACACCGAGCGCCGCGTGTCGGGTATCGCCGAACAGCAGGCCGCAACGCTGCACGACTGGCTCACACAGAAAGAATCGACCACGACGTTCCTGGCCTCGGACATCGGGGGTGATGCGGTCCGGACGAGCGACGTCAAACCACAGCTCGAACGCCAGCTCGCAACCCTCCAACAGGACGTGCGCGCCATCCACGTGGTGTCCACGAGCCAGGACACCGTGGTCGCGAGCACCGACGACGCGCGCTCCGGGACGACACTCCAGGCCGGCGACGCGCCGTGGCTGTCCACCATCGAGGACGGCACCACCGACGTGTCCGTCTCCGACCCCTACGAGGTCGACGACTCCCCCGTGGTCGCCATGACTGCGCCCACGGACAAACCCGGCTGGGTGCTCGTGATGACCGTGTCGCTGGCCCAACACTCCCAGTCGTTCAACTCCCCGATCGCCACCGGCGACGTGAAAGTCGTCAACGGCGACGGCGTCATCACGCTCGACAACCGGAACCGCGCGCTGCTGGAACAGTACACTGACACCGCGGGCAACGTTCCGGCTGCGGTTGCGACCGCGCGCAGCGGTCAGACCGTCTACAACACCGAACCCGAACGCACCGGCATGGACGACGGCCGGTACGCCACCGCGTACACGCCGGTCGCCGGCACCGACTGGGTGTTGACCTACCACGTCCCCCGCGGGCAGGCGTACGCGCTCCAGTCGGAGGTCACGCAGAACCTCGCCGGCCTCGTCGTGGTGGCACTCGTGGGCCTGCTGCTGGTCGGGCTGACTGTCGGGCGGCGCACGTCCAGCGCCCTCGACGAGCTGGCGGGCGTCGCGGCCGCCATCGCCGACGGCGACCTCGACACCACGATCCCCGACACCGACCGCACCGACGAGCTCGGACAGCTCGTCGGGGCGTTCGGGGAGATGCAGACGTATCTCACCACGGCCGCCAGCCAGGCCGACGCGCTCGCCGACCAGAACTTCGACGCGGACGTGCTCGACGAAGACCTCCCCGGGGCGTTCGGCGCGTCACTCTCACAGATGCACACGCGCCTGGAGGCGCTCATTACGGACCTCGATGAGGCCCGCGAGGACGCCGAGCAGACGCGCAAAGACGCCGAAGAGGCGCGTGCAGCCTCGGAGCGGTTGAACGAGCGCCTGGAGCGTCGCGCCGCCGAGTACAGCGACGAGATGGCGGCCGCGGCGGCCGGTGATCTGACCAGACGCCTCGACGAGGACGTCGACAGCGAGCCGATGCAGGACATCGCCGAGGCGTTCAACGACATGATGGGCGACGTGGAAGCCACGCTGGCACAGGTGCGGTCGATCGCCGACGCGGTCGACGCCGCCAGCACCGACGTGTCCACGAGCGCCGCGGAGATCCGCAGCGCCAGCGACCAGGTCAGCGAATCCGTCCAGGACATCTCCGCGGACGCCGACCAGCAACGCGACCGCCTCGGCACGGTCGGCGACGAGGTCACGTCGCTGTCCGCGACCGTCGAGGAGATCGCGGCCAGCGCCGACGACGTCGCCGAGACGGTCAACCAGGCCGCCACCGAGAGCGAGCGCGGCCAGGAGCTCGGCGAGGACGCCGTCGCCGAACTCGAACGCATCGAGGCGACCGCCGACAGCGCCGTCGAGCGCGTGACCGCCCTGGAGGCGGCCGTCGACGCCATCGGCGACGTGACCGGCGTCATCACGGACATCGCCGAGCAGACGAACATGCTGGCGTTGAACGCCAACATCGAGGCCGCCCGCGCCGACAAGAGCGGCGACGGCTTCGCGGTGGTCGCCGACGAGGTCAAGGACCTCGCCGATGAGGTCAAAGAATCGGCCACGGAGATCGAGACGCTGGTCGACGACGTGCAGGCCGACGTCGCGGACACGGTCGCGGACATGTCCGAACTCGGCGACCGCGTCGACGCCGGCAGCGAGACCATCGAGGCGGCGCTGGCGGCGCTCGACGACATCGGCGACCAGGTCGAGGCCGCAAACGGCAGCGTGCAGTCGATCAGCGACGCCACCGACGAGCAGGCGGCCTCCACCGAGGAGGTCGTCACGATGATCGACGAGGTCACGGACCTCAGCGACCGCACCGCCACCGAGTCCCAGCAGGTGTCGGCGGCCGCCGAGGAACAGGCGGCGTCGGTCTCGGAGGTCGCCGGGCGCGCCGACGACCTCGACGACCAGGTGTCAACGCTCAACGACCTGCTCGACCAGTTCGACGCGCGCGCGGCGTCGGCCGACACCGACGAGAACTGACGCGTCGCCGAACCCTTTTCTTCGTGGGCGCGTAGCCCGAGTATGGTCACCGAGGACGTGCGGGCGACCGCCGACGACATCGCCGACATGGAGATCCGGGGCGCGGCAACCATCGCGCGGGCGGCCGCCGACGCGCTCGAATCCCAGGCCACCGACAGCGACGCCGACTCGCCCGCCGCGTTCCGCGCGGAGCTTCGGGCGGCGGCCCGCCACCTCCGGGACACCCGCCCGACGGCGGTGAGCCTCCCGAACGCCCTCCGGTACGTGCTCGGCAACACCGACGGGGAGACGGTGGCCGCGCTGCGGGCGTCGGTCACCGACGCCGCCGACGCCTTCCGCCAGCAACTCGACCGCGCCCAGGACGACCTGGGCGCGATCGGCGCCAACCGGCTGCGGGACGGCGACACCGTGATGACCCACTGCCACTCCACGGACGCCCTGGCGTGCGTGAAAGCCGCCCTCGACGACGGCAAACACATCGAAGCCGTGGTCAAGGAGACCCGCCCCCGCAAGCAGGGCCACATCACCGCCGACCAGCTCCGCGAATGGGGGGTGCCGGTGACGCTGATCGTCGACAACGCGGGGCGTCGCTACCTCGACGCCGTCGATCACGTGCTCGTGGGCGCGGACTCCATCGCCGCCGACGGCTCGGTCATCAACAAGATCGGCACCAGCATGCTCGCCGTGGTCGCCCGCGAGCGCGGCGTGCCCGTGATGGTGGCGGCCCAAACGCTGAAACTGCATCCGGACACCCTCACCGGCAACACCGTCGAGATCGAGATGCGCGACGAAACCGAGGTGCTGGCCGCCGCCGACCGCCACCAACTCGGCGCGCCCGCCGTCGAGAACCCCGCGTTCGACGTGACGCCCCCGCGGTACGTCGACGCCATCGTCACCGAGCGCGGGCAGTTCCCCCCCGAGAGCATCGTCACCCTGATGCGGGAGCTGTACGGTGACGGCACCACCGAACCGTGGGCCGAGGACTGACCCGAAAGGCAACACTTTCACCGCGAGCGTGACGCCACCCCGTATGGACACCATCGCCGTGCTCCCTTCGGGGTTCGCGCTCCCGCCGCTGCCACACCTCCTCGCCGTCGCGGCGCTGGCGGCCGCCGTGCTCGTGGGGCTGCGACGCGACCCGCCCACCGTCGACGGACGGGCCGTGCTCGCGCTCGCGCCCTGGATGGTCGCCGGATCGAGCCTCTACGCCTGCCACCAACTCGGGCTGTATCCGTCGGCCGTCGCCCCCGTCTTCGGGTCGCCCATCGTCTACGCGACCACCGCCGCCGCCGCCGGCGCGACGTGGCTGGCCGTCCGCCGGTTCGGCGCGCGGCCGCAAGCGCTGCTCGCTGGCGTCGGCGCTGTCGCCGCCGCCGTTCCGATCACCGCCGCGCTCGCGCGTGGCTGGACCGCCGGCACGCTCACGCTCGCGTGGCCGTTGGGCGCGGTCGGCGCGGCGCTGGTGCTCACCGCCGGCAGCTGGCGGCTCCTGGCCCGCATCCGCCCCACTGACACGCGCGCGGTCGGCGCGGCCGGCGTGCTCGCGGTCTTCGGGCACGCCCTCGACGCGACCTCGACGGCCGTCGGCGTCGACGCCCTGGGGTACGGCGAACAAACCCCGCTGTCGACCGCCATCATCGAGCTCGCGCGGGCGCTGCCGACCGCGCCCGTCGTCGGCGGCGGCTGGCTGTTCGTGGTCGTGAAACTGGCGTTGGCGGCCGGCGTCGTCGTTCTGCTCGCGGAGTCGGTCCGCGACCGCCCCCAGGAGGGCACCGCGATCCTCGGGCTCGTGGCCGCGGTCGGGCTCGGTCCCGGCGTGCACAACGTGGTGTTGTTCATCGCCGCCAACCCCACAGGCTTTTAGCCGCCGCGGCCGCTGGCCGCTGGTATGAGCCGCGTCGTCGCCGCCGGCCACGTCAACTGGGATGTCACGCTCCGCGTGGATGCGCTCCCCGAACCCGACGGGGAAGCCGAGATCGTCTCCCAGCGGCGCTCGGGCGGTGGCAGCGCCGCCAACGTCGCGTGCGCGCTCGCCGGCTTCGACATCGACGCGGGCCTCGTCGGGAGCGTCGGCGACGACGAACACGGCCTGCTCGCGCAGCGCGAACTCCAGGCCGCCGGCGTCGACCTCGCCGGCCTGCGCGTCGTCGACGGCCTCGAAACGAGCGTCAAATACCTCCTGGTGGACAGCCGTGGGGAGGTCATGGTGCTCGGCAACGACGGCGCAAACGAGGCCGTCGCGCCCGGTGACCTCGACCCCGCGGTGGTCGGCGCGGACTGCGAGCACGTCCACCTCACGAGCCAGCGCCCCGCCACCGCCGCCCGCCTCACGGCCCTCGCCCGGGAGCACGACGCCACCGTCTCCTTCGATCCGGGGCGTCGGCTCCGCGACCGCGACTACGGCGACGCGCTCGCCCGCACCGACATCCTGTTCGTCAACGACAACGAAGCCGGCGCCGTTCTCGACGACGACGGCGGCCCGACCGCCCCCGACAGCGACCGCGTCGTCGTCGTCAAACACGGCTCCGACGGCGCGACCGTCCACACCCCCAGCGGGTCGGTCACCCACCCCGGGTTCGCGGTCGACCCCGTGGACACGACCGGCGCAGGCGACGCGTTCGCCGCCGGGTTCGTCGCCGTGGTGCTTGACGGCGGCGACCACGAGCGCGCCCTGGAGTTCGGCAACGCCTGCGGCGCGCTCGCCGCCCAACACGAGGGCGCGCGCACCGCGCCGACGCGCGCCGACGCCGCGTCGTTTCTCGACAGCCAGTTCTGACCGCCACCGGATCCACGGCTTTTTCTCGCCACCAACACAACCCCGCGTATGGCCAAACAGCCCCACCTGCTCGTCGAGGACGGCGACGTCACTGATATCGCGTTGCTCCCCGGGGACCCGGGGCGTGTCGACCGCATCGCCAGCCACTGCGACGACAGCGAGGTCGTCGCGGAGAACCGCGAGTACAAGGTCGTCAACGCCACCTACGAGGGGGTTTCGCTCACGATCTGCTCGACCGGGATCGGCTGCCCGAGCGCCGCCATCGCGATCGAGGAGCTCGCGAAAGTCGGCGTCCAGACGGTCATCCGTGTGGGCACCATCGGCGGCCTCCAGGCCGGCGTCGAGGTCGGTGACATGATCGTCGCCAACGGCGCCGCCAAAGCCGAAGGCACGAGCAAGCGCTACGAGTCCGCGACGTACCCCGCGGTCCCGGCGTACAGCGTGCTCGCGGAGCTCGTCGACGCCGCCGAAGCCACCGAGGGTGTCGGCGACCAC
This sequence comes from Halobacterium sp. MBLA0001, assembly GCF_049705385.1. Classification (NCBI taxonomy): domain Archaea; kingdom Methanobacteriati; phylum Methanobacteriota; class Halobacteria; order Halobacteriales; family Halobacteriaceae; genus Halobacterium; species Halobacterium sp. MBLA0001. The sequence goes on along the minus strand of NZ_JBNAMQ010000007.1, from coordinate 49,737 downwards.
GAGCAGTCCGCAGCCGCCGACGGTCCCGCCGGGGCGACGGTCCACGTCGGCCCCATCGTCAGCGACGACGCCTTCTACAACGAGAGCGACGACTACGTCGCCGACTGGGAGGCCGCGAACCTGCTGGGCATCGAGATGGAGGCCGCGACCGTGTTCTCGCTGGCGCGGCGGCGCGGCCTCGCCGCGGGCGCGATCTGCACCGTCGACGGCAACCTGGTCGCGGGCACTCAGAAGGGCGCCGACAGCGACGACGAACTCCCCGAGAAGGCACAGAACAACGTCTCGCGGGCGATCGATATCGCCCTCGACGCGGTCGTCGCCCTGTCGTAGCTCGCGGGCGTGCGGGAGCGAAACACACAAACAGTCACCGACCGGACTGCTGTGGTGTTGTGCTCCCGGAGGTCCGCCGTCGACTCGCCGCCGCGCGCCGCCGTGTTGCGCGCATCGAGCGGCGCGAACTCCGCCAGCTCCGGCGCTGGCTGGAAACCACGAGCAACCTCCTGCACGCGTCGGTGCTGTTGTTCGTGCCCCTGCTCGTCGGGCTGGTAACGCTGTTGTCGAACACCATCGGCGCGGTGTCGTTTCTGTTGTTCCCGCCGCTGGCGTCGGGCACGTACACGCTGTTCTCGGACCCCGACGGCCAGTACGCCGACCCCGTCACGTTCGTGGCTGGCATGACCGTCGGCGCGCTCTGTGGGTGGGGTGCGGTCACGGTCGTCGCCACGGCCGTCTACGACGTGGCCCCCTCCGCGGTCGGCGTCGACGCCGGGGCGGCGGCGCTCGCCGTGCTCGCCACCGGCGGCGCGACGTGGCTGCTGGGCCTGGAGCTCCCGACGGCGTTCTCGACGGCGCTGCTCGCGCTGTTCACTGGGAACGCCGGCGTCGCGTACGTGGCCGGTGTCGCGCTGTCGTCGTCGCTGGTCGCCGTGGTGTTCGTGGTCTGGCGCAGACAGGTCTACGAGGAGCGCGCCCGCTACCTCTACCACACCACGGCGGCCGACGACCACGTCGTCGTCCCGATGCGCGGGCCTCGGGCTTCGAAGGCGGCGATGCTGGGCGCGCGCCTGGCGGCCGCCCACGACGCCGGCAAAGTGGTGTTGCTCGACATCGTCGACGACGCGGACGTGGCGGCCGCGCGGCGCAACTGCATCCGGACCGCACCCGACGACGACGCGCGCGTCGAGAACGCCGCCTCGCCCGCCGAGCAGGACGCCGCCGAAACCGCCGCCCAGCGCCTCGAAACCCAGGCCTCGCGGGTCGAAACGGCGGTCGGCGTGCAGTGTGAGGTCGTGGTCGCGGTCGCCGACAACGACCCCGCCAAGACCGTGCTGGCAACCGCCGACGAGGCCAACTGCGATCTGGTCGTGACGCCGCTCGCCGCCGGCGACGACGCGGGCGACTTCGACGGCGGGCTGTCGCCGTTCGTCACGACGCTGTTCGGATCGTCCGTCGACGTGGTGGCGCTGCAGGCCGGCGACGACACCACCAACTGGAAGCGCATCATGGTGCCCGTGCGGTCGGCGTCCGACGTCGCACACGCGATGCTGGATTACGCCGCGCGCCTCGCCGGCCACGACGGCACGGTCAGCGCGTGCTCGTGTGTCGAGTCCGAGCGCGACCGCCGCCGGGCGGAGTCGTCGCTCGCCAGCCTCACTGACGTCGTCGACACGAGCTGCGAAACCCGGGTTTCGCGGTCGTCCGTGGAGTCGTTCATCGAACGCAACGACAGCCACTACGATCTGGTGTTGCTCGGCGCCAGCACCGACCGGTCGGCCGCCTCGAAGTTCTTCTCGCGGCCCACCTACGAGCGCGTCGCGGACCTCGACACCGACGTCGCGCTCGTCCACATGGGGTGACCCGGCCGGCTACGGGTCGGCGGCGTCCCCGACCACGTCGTGGGCCTTGCGCTCGGCGTCGTGGTCGCCCAGCGCGGATTGCGCGATCAGCCGGCCGCCGATGACCGCCGGGCTGATCACGGTGTCGGCGCCCGCGCGCCGGAGTTTCGCCTCGTTCTCCTGGTCGCTGGCGGCCGCGACCACCGCCACATCCGGGTGGGATTCCCGCACGGTCAACACCACGAGTGCGTCCTCGCCGTCGTCGTTGGTCGCCGCGACGACGGCGCGAGCGCGGTCGACGCCCGCCCGCGTCAGCGCCTCGTCGTCGGCCGGCTCCGCCACGAGCACGTGCAGGTCGCGCTCCCGCAGCGCGGTCACGCTCCGGTCGTCGCTGGTCACCACGACGTACTCGCCGGGGCCGCGGTCGAGCTCTGTCAGAATCGGTTCCGTGAGATCGCCGTACCCCGCAACGACCACGTGATCGTTGAGGGCGTCGAGGTCGCGTTGTGTCATGCGTCCAAGGACGTTCGCGAGGCGCGCTTCCAGGGCCGGCCCGATCAGGGTCGTGAGCGCAACCGCGAAGCTCGCAGCGCCGCTCACGAGCACGGACAGCGAGAACAGCCGCGCGGCCTGCGTGGTGGGTGTGATGTCGCCGTACCCGACTGTGGTGGCGGTGACCAGCGTGTAGTAGAACGCGTCGAGCACCGTCGACACCGCCCGGAAGCCGTCGTCGCCGCGGAGCGCGTACGTGCCGACGGTGCCGTACGCCAGCACCCCGATGAGTCCGGTTCCGACGGCGAGCTGGCTCGTGGACCGCGGCGTGCGACCCGTGAACCGGCCGGCGGTGACGCCGACGACGGGAAGCGACCCCACCGACACCACCACCAGTGGCACCGAGTACGGCGTCGCCTGCAACAGCCCCTGGGCGGCGGTGACCGGCAGCAGAACCACCGTCGAGTACCACGCCGCCCGGAGCCCGCGCCGCAGCCCGACCGCGCTCACCACCAACAGGAACCCAGTGAGCGCGCCCGTGAACCCGGCGGCCTGGCTGACCCACGCCGGCACGTACTCCGCCACCGGCCCGAACCCCGTGCCGGGGTCGATGATGCCGACGACGCCGGTGGCGACGGACAACACCGCGACCACCAGGGTCAACGCCACCGCGAGCCGCCCGGGCACGCGCTCGGCGCCGTCCATACGGCTACGCCGACGCCCCACGTAATAAGCGCGGCGACGCCGCCGGGCTGTGGCGACCCCGCAGCACATATGCCGGGCGGCCGACGACGTAGTGGTATGGAGTGGCAGCTGTTCGCCGACCTCTCGGAGGTGGCGGGCGACGACACCGTGACCGTCGCCGTGCCCACCGACGACCCCACCGTACAGGACGCCCTCGACGCGCTGGTGGCCGACTACCCGGCGCTCGGCGACCGCGTGCTCGCCGCCGACGGCAGCCTCGCAGCACACGTCAACGTGCTCGTCAACGGCGTCACCGTCGACGCCGACGACCTCGACACCGCGATCGCTGCCGGCGACGAACTGGCGATGTTCCCGCCGGTCAGTGGGGGCTGATGCGCCTGCTCGCACACCGCGGGTTCGCCGGCGTCGCACCCGAGAACACGCTCGCCGCGGTTCGCGGGGCCGTCGACCGCGCGGACGGCATCGAGGTCGACGTCCAACCCGCCCGCGACGGCACGCCGGTCGTCTTCCACGACCACCGCCTCGACGACGCCGACGGTGCCCGCGGGATCACCGACGCCACCGGGGCCGTGTGGGACGCCACCCCGGACGCGCTGGCCGACGCCGACGTGCTCGGGTCCGGGGCGGGCGTGCCGACGCTCGCCGCCGTCGCCGACGCCGTCACCGGCGACACCACGCTGCACGTCGAACTCAAATCCCCCGGGTGTGTGACCACGCCCGGAACCGACGGCCCCCCGCAGTCGCGCTGGCAGCCGTTCGTCGACAGCGTGGCCGCCGCGGTCGCCGACACGCCCGTGGTGTTCTCGTCGTTTTTCGACGGCGCACTCGCCGCGGCCCGGGACGCCGCCCCCGGCGTTCCGCGCGCGGCGCTGTGCGTCGACGGCCAGCGCGGGCTGGCTCGCGCCGCCGCGACCGACTGTGCGGCGCTGCACCCGCCCGTCGACCGCATCGAGGACACCTCGCTCGTGGCGCGCGCACACGACGCCGGCCTGACGGTGAACGCTTGGACCGTCGACACCTGGCTGGACGCCACGCGCTGCCGGCGGGCCGGTGTGGACGGCGTGCTCGCTGACTACCCCGGAGTGGTGGCCACCACGTGGTGACTACGCCCGGTAGTCGCTCGTGAGGTCGGCGGCCAGCACGAAATCCGGCGTGTCGCCGATGTCCGTGCGCGTCACCGCCACGTCGCTGACCATGCCCACGTCCTCGGGGAGCAACACCCGGGTGCGATCCGCGTCGACGCGCGCGGCGTCGCGCGCGACCGCCGCCAGGATGTCCCGGCAGGCCTCGGCGTCAGTCCAGCCGGCGACGCCGTACTCCGCCCACGTCTCGGTGACGCCGTCGGCGTTCTCCCGGTCGTAGGTCCGCGCCCGGAAGGTGAACCCCTCCGTGCCGGCGGCGTCGTCTTGCACCACCAGGAGGGCGTCGCGCTCGCTGCTGGCCGCCGCCAGCCGGTCGCGCGTGAGCTCCGCCAGCGCCCACGACTCGTCGGTGTGCAGCGCCAGCCCCTGGAGGCGGTCGCGGGCGCGACTCGACTGCCAGAACCGCCAGGCCGCGTTGACGTCACCGGTCACGGCCCGGCTCGGGGTCGCCGTGGCGTCCGGCGTGGGGTGCACCCACCGGAACTCGGTCGCCGGCGCGAACCCGGACGCCCGCGAGTGCCCCAGCCCCATCACGTTCCAGGAGAACACCATGTTCCGGGCGACGGTCACGCCCTGTTCGCGCGCCCAGTCGAAGCCCGCGTGCACGAGCTGCAGGCCGACCCCCGACCCCCGGTACTCGGGGTTCGTGCGCATCCCCTGTGCCCAGGCCTCGTGGGCCGACAGCTGCACGAACTGCACGATGCCCGCGATGTCGTCGCCGGCGTCCGCGACGAACGTGCGCTGGCGGGGGCCGTCGGTGGCCACCCACTCCTCGAAGATCTGGGGGATGTAGTCGCCGTTGTCGCGGCGCTCGGCCCACGTGTCGCTGGTGAACGCCGTGACGGCCTCGTGGTCGGACAGCCTCGCCTGCCGGACGGTCAACTCCCCGCTCATGCCGTCCATGGGCGGGACTGCGTGGTGAGCGCGCCAGCGACCGACTCCTGCATCGCCGCCTCGGGGTCGTCGGCGTTCGCCAGTGCCCACATCAGCTTCACTTTCGCCGTCCCCGGCAGGGTGTCGCCGGCCTCCACGACGCCCGCCGCGAGCAGATCCCGGCCCGTGTCGTAGACGCGGTCACACACCCGCCCTTCGAGACACTGGCTGGTCATGACGACCGTCGTGCTGTCATCCACCAGCGACCCGATGGTGTCCGTGAGATCGCTGTGGACGTGGCCCAGGCCGGTGCCCTCGATGACCACGCCGGCGCTGCCCTCGCAGGCCGCCAGCAGCGACTCGTTCATCCCGGGCGTGAACTTCACCAGATCCACCGCCGGCTCCAGCGCCGACGCGACGTCCAGGGTGGCGTCGCCGCGGGCGGCGTGTGCGCCCTCGACGGTGACCCCGCGGGCGTCCGCGGTCGCGGCCTCGCTGGCGGCGTCGTAGTCGACGTACCCCAGCGGGGTCGCACCCACCGTCTCGAAGGCGTCCCGGCGGCTGGTGTGGGTCTTGCGCACGCGGGTGCCGCGGTGGAGCGCACACCGGTCGTCGCTCTCGGTGGCGTGCATGCAGACCATGACCTCGGCGACGTCGCTTTTCGCGGCTTCGACGGCGCAGACGGCGTTCATCACGTTGTCCGAGGACGGCCGGTCGGCGGACCGCTGGCTGCCCGTGAACACCACCGGGACCGGCGTCTCAAGCATGAACGAGAGCGCGCTCGCGGAGAACTGCATGGTGTCGGTGCCATGCATCACGACCACGCCGTCCGCGCCCGCTTCGATCTCCTCGCGGACGGCCGCCGCGAGGTCCTGCCAGATCGAGGGCTCCATGTTCTCCGAGAGGATGTTCGCGACGACGCGGCCCCGGTAGTTGGCGCGGCCCGCGAGGTCCGGCACCGCCCGCAACACGTCCTCGGCGTCGAACTGTGCGGTGACCGCGCCGGTCCGGTAGTCGACCGTCGACGCGATCGTGCCGCCCGTCGAGATGAGCGCAATCGTCGGCAGGTCGTCGTCGAACTCGACGGTCGATCCCGCCGCGTCCTCGCCGGTGTCGCCGTCGACGGTGACGGCGTCGGCGTCCAGGACATCGATGTCCGCGTCGGCGGTGTCGACGCCCACGTTGTACCCCGAGTCGAGTTTCACGACGAGATGGTCGTCCGACGGTGACGGCACCAACACGCCCTCGTGGCTGGCGTCACCGTGCGTGACGCGCACGCGATCCCCTGGGTCTGCTGTCATACGCCGCAGTACCGCACCACCGGAGGAAAAGGTTGCTACTCCGCGATCGCGTACTCGCCGTCGGCGCGCTCCACGACCAACCCCCGGTCGGCCAGCGTCTGCAGGACGCCGTCGATCAGTGGGACGGGTGCTTCCAGCGCCTCCGCGACGTCGCGAGCGGTCCGCGAGTCGTCGGCGAGCGCCGCCAGCACGTCGGCGTAGAGGCGGTCCGGGCCGTCACCGATCGCGTCGCCGAGCGCCGCCTGCACGTCGGCCAGCTGGCCCTGCACCCAGCGTTGGGCCATCGACAGCTCGCGTTCGAGCTCGTTCAGCTCCTTGAGCTTCGCGGCGAGCTCGTTGACCTCCGCGTTCGAGTCCCGCTCCTCGATGCGCACCGAGACGTACTGGCACCGCGCCAGATCGAGGTCCGTGCTTGCGGGGTATGCCGACTTCGCGCCGTACCCGAACGGCGACAGCTGCACCTCCAGGCGGAGGTTCTCGGCGATGTGGAAGTACTTGCGGCGTTGGTCGTCAACCCGGGACTCGACGAGGCCAGCGTCGTCGAGCTGCTGGAGGTGGTCGATGACGGCTTTCGGGCTGACGCCGATGTACTCGGAGATCTCCGTGACGTAGCAGGGCTTGCGTGCGAGCAACTGGAGGATGCGTCGGCGGTTCTCGTTGCCGAGCAGATCCAGCAATGCCCCTGAGTCCATACAGTTCCTGGTTGATCGCCGGCGCTGAAAAGGGTGTCTGCTTGGCTGAACCAGCAATTTGTGCCGGGTTGGGCGATGCACTTATCCGTGAGTGTGACAAACATACACATGCATGTTCGAGGCGTTCTCAAGCGGCTACTACCTCGGACGGTTGTACGTCGAACCCGCGGACACCGGCCGGGCCGCCATCAACCGGTCGCACCACCAGCGGGTCAACGAACAGCTGTACACCACCGCGGCCGGCGTCTCCCGGACCGACCTCCCGCTCGTGATGAAACTCGGGGACGCCCACCTCGCGGTCGACGGCCAGGCGGACGTCCCACAGCAGACGCTTGCAGTGCCCGCCGATTGCCTCGACGACCTGAACGTCGACAACCCGCCGACGCTCTCGGAGGTCCTGCTCGCGAAACGCGACCACGCCGCCCGCCTGCTCGACATCGGCGCCGTCTGACACGCGGCGCAACGCCTATACTCGCAGCCCCCCGCGATCACTCCATGCTCGACGACCTCCTCGGGCGCACCGAACTCAAGGCCCGGATCGACGACCTCGAAGCCGAGGCCGACTCCCTCCAGCAGCAACTGGACGCCGAGGCCGACCGCCGCAGCGAGGCGGCCCGCAAGCGCCAGGCGGCAGAGCGCCGCGCCAACGAACTGGAAACGAAAATCGAGGAACTCCAGGACCGACTCGACCGCACGGACTCCGGCGACGCCGCCCCCGAGTTCCGCGACCGCATCGCCCTCACCGGCCGCCGCCGCGACCGCGTCCTCGCCCTCCTGGAGAGCCTCGACGCCGGCCCGGAGGGCGTGCTCACGGCGTACGTCGCCGACGACCCGCCGGCGCGGCTCCGGGACGCCCTCGGAGACCGCGCGCCCCTGGTCGCGCGCGCAGCGCCCTGCCTCGTCGTGCACGACCGCGACGGCATCGTCTCCACGGCGCTCCGCCCGCCGAACCCACCCGAGCCGTTCTGCGAGTGGGGCCAGACGGCGCGCATCGAACGCGACTGGCTCGCGCCCACCGGCCGGTACGCGTTGGCCGTGGTGCGCGCGGACCTGTTCGCGGTCGGCGTCTACCGTGACGGCGACCGCCGCTCCTTCGACGGGTTCACCAGCAACGTGAAAAGCGACCACTCGAAAGGCGGGTTCTCCCAGGCGCGCTTCGAGCGACTGCGCGACGAACAGATCCAGGCCCACCTCGAAGAATGCCAGCGCGCGCTCGCGGACATCGACGCCGATCGGCTGTTCGTCGTGGGCCAAGACACGCTGCTGGACGCGTTCGACGCCGCCGCGACCGCCGCCGTCGACGCCACCGGCGACCCCGCCGACGCGCTGGCCGACGCCCACACTGACTTCTGGACGCTCCCGTTGTCGCTGCTGTAGCGGCGTCTCAGAGCCGATAGGTCACGTCGTGACTGCGCCCGCAGCACGGACACACGCGCCGGTACCGGATGTGGCTCCCGTCGGTCACGGACTCCCAGCACCCCGCCTCGTCCTCGTAGCCACAGCCCGAACACGTCACGTCGACGCGTTCGAGGCGGCTGCGCATCCGATCGAGCGCGGTTGTCCCTCGCTGTGTCGCTGCCATACGTGTCAGTACACCACCCACGATCAAATACGCTGTGGCGTGTTCACAAGGGTAACGTCTGTGGCGTCAACGAATCACCCCAGCAGTAAACTTACCACACCCCAGTGCCACCCACGTGGCATGCGCGTCGCCTTGCTCGCTCACGGCCAGTTCCCCGACCGCGCGAAAACCGCGGTCGGCGTGCTCCGGTACGCCGACTACGACGTGGCCGCCGTGCTCGACCGCGACACCGCGGGCACCCAGGTCGCCGACCACATTACTGGCACACAGGACGCCCCCATCGTCGCCTCGATGGCGGCCGTCGACGCCGCCGTCGACGCGCTCATCATCGGGATCGCGCCCATCGGCGGCGGCTTCGATCCGTCCTGGCGGCCCGACGTCCGGGCCGCCCTCGAACGCGGGGCCGACGTCTCCGCCGGCCTCCACACCTTCCTCGCTGACGACGACGAGTTCGCCAGCCTCGCAGCCGAGCACGGCTGCGAACTCCGTGACGTCCGCCGCCCACCGGACGACCTCGGGGTCGCCGACGGAACCGCACGCGATGTCGACGCCACGGTCGTCACCACCGTCGGCACCGACTGCTCGGTCGGAAAGATGACCGCCACCCGGGAACTCTACGCCGCCGCCCGCGATGTGGGCCTCGACGCGGGGTTCGTCGCCACCGGCCAGACCGGCATCCTCATCGAGGGCGACGGCGTGCCCGTCGACCGCGTGGTCGCCGACTTCGCCGCCGGTGCCGTCGAAGACGCGGTGACCGCCGCCGCCGCCAACCACGACTACGTCTTCGTCGAAGGACAGGCCAGCATCGTCCACCCCGCGTACTCGGGCGTGACCACGAGCGTCCTCCACGGCTCCGCCCCCGACCACCTCGTGCTCTGCCACGAGGCCGGCCGCGGGTCGATCCACGGCTACGACACCACGCTCCCGCCGATCGAATCGTTCCCGGCGCGCTACGAGCGACTCGCCGCCCCGGTCAGCGACAGCGACGTGGCCGGCGGCATGCTGAACACTCGCCACATCGACGCCGACGCCGACGCCCACGACGCGGTCGCCGACTACGCCACCGCCATCGACGCGCCCGCCACCGACCCCGTGCGGTTCGGCCCCGATACCGTCCTGGAGGCGATCCGATGAACACCGACTTCGAACGCCGCCAGTTCCCCCTCGAACACCCGTTCACCATCGCCCGCGGCACCCAAGACACCGCCACCGTTGTGACCGTGTCCGTCAGCGACGACGACGGCACCACCGGCGTCGGCGCGGCCGCACCGTCGGCGCACTACGGCGAAACCGCGGCCACCGTCGACGCCGTGCTCCCGGACCTGCTCGCGGTCGTCGAACGTGTCGACGCCCCCGAGCACCTCGCCCGCATCGAGGCGGGGCTGCGCGACGTTGTCAGCGGCAATCCGGCCGCCAGAGCCGCCGTCTCCATCGCCTGCCACGATCTCGTGGCGAAACGCGCCGACTGCCCGCTGTACCAGTACTGGGGATTGGACCCGGCGAACACCGTCGAAGCCTCCTACACCATCGGCATCGACGACGCCGAGACGATGCGGGAGAACACCCGCGCGGCCGTCGACGCGGGGTTCGGCACGCTGAAGGTGAAACTCGGGACGCCCCGCGACGAACAGCGGCTGTCAGCGGTCCGGGAGGCCGCGCCGGACGCGACGATCCGCGTGGACGCCAACGAAGCATGGACACCCCGCGAGGCCGTCCGGAACATCGAACGGCTGGCCGACTACGGCGTCGAATTCGTCGAACAGCCCGTGCCGGCCGACCACCCGGCGGGCCTGCAGTTCGTCCACGAGCGCGCCGCGCTCCCCATCGCCGCCGACGAGTCCTGCATGGTCGCCAGCGACATCCCACAGCTCGCCGATAAGTGTGACATCGTGACCCTCAAACTGATGAAGACCGGCGGGCTCCGTGCGGCCATGCGGCTGATCCACACCGCCACCGCCCACGGCCTGGACGTGATGTGTGGCTGCATGATCGAATCGAACGCCAGCATCGCCGCGGCCGCCCACCTCGCGCCGCTGCTCGACTACGCGGACCTCGATGGGTCGCTGTTGCTGGCCGACGACGACTTCGACGGCGTCCCGATGCCAGCCGGCCACATCGACCTCGCCGCTGTCGACGGCCCCGGCACTGGCGCACGAGAATAACCAGCCGTCCGCGAAGCCACCGGCTGTGGGGTGGGTGATTGCTGCTCCGAAATCGAACGCCACGACGCCGGAGCGTAAGAGTAGTGATAGTGAAGCGTCAGCCGTCGTCAGATACGACGGGCGGCGGCGTTACTCGTTGCGAACGAGGTTCGTCGCGCGCGGACCCTTCGGGGATGATTCAATGTCGAACTCGACTTCCTGACCTTCCTCCAGGTCCGGACCGCCGACGTCTTCCATGTGGAAGAATACGTCCTCGTCGTCATCGACGTCGTCTGCGTCAGTCGAAATGAAACCGTAGCCGCCCGTGTCGTTGAAGAAGTCAACCTTACCGGATGCCATTGCAATCAACCGTTGGGCCGACTACGGGATAACACTTCCGAGAGTCACGGTAGCATGGATCGCAGCATCGGCTGTGCAGTGCCTCCACCCCGCTCGGGCGCAGCGGCCGACTGTGACACCCGCGCGGCGACCGCTCCGCGCGTGTGGGGCGGCATGTTCACACCGTCACAACAAGCTTATGAATGTCTCCGAGCGAAGCAGTGATATCATGAGTTCGGTCACTGTGACGCTGCCGGACGGCTCCACGCTTGAGGTGGCGTCCGGCGCGACGGTCGAGGATGTAGCGCACGAAATCGGGCCTGGCCTCGGCCGTGACACAGTTGCGGGCAAGATCGATCACGAGTTGGTGGCCAAAGAGGAGCCGATCTCCGAGGACTGCGAGATCGAGATCGTCACCGACCAGAGCGACGAGTATCTCGACGTGCTCCGGCACACCGCCGCGCACGTGCTTGCGCAGGCGATCCGCCGACACCACCCCGACGCGAAACTCACCATCGGCCCCTACACCGACGAGGGGTTCTACTACGACATCGCGAACGTCGAGTTGGACGCCGACGACCTCGACGAGATCCAGGCCGAGGCCGCGTCCATCATCGCCGACGACCTCGACGTCGAGCGCGTCGAATACGACCGCGCGGACGCCCGCGAGCACTACGCGGACAACGAGTTCAAACGCGAGATCCTGGACGCGGAGGCGGCCGGCGACGGGCCGGTGAGCTTCTACACGCAGGGCGACTTCGAGGACCTCTGCAAGGGCCCACACGTCGACTCGACGGGCGAGATCGGCGGCTTCGAGGTGCTTGAGACGTCTGCCGCCTACTGGCGGGGCGACGAGGAGCGCGAGACGCTGACGCGCGTGTACGGCACGGCGTTCCCCACCGAGAGCGACCTCCAGGAGTATCTGGCGCGCCGCGAGGAGGCCAAAGAACGCGACCACCGCAAGCTCGGCCGCGAGATGGACTTGTTCTCCATCCCGGACGTTACGGGGCCGGGGCTGCCCCTCTATCATCCCAACGGCAAGACGGTGCTGCGGGAGCTCTCGGAGTACGTTCGGGGCCTGAACAGCGAGATGGGCTACGACGAGGTCGAAACCCCACACCTGTTCCGCACGGAACTCTGGAAGCAGTCCGGCCACTACGACAACTACGTCGACGACATGTTCCTCCTCGACGTCAACGACGAGGAGTACGGCCTGAAGCCGATGAACTGTCCGGGCCACGCCACCATCTTCAACGAGGGGTCGTGGAGCTACCGCGACCTCCCGGTGCGGTACTTCGAGGACGGCAAAGTCTACCGCAAGGAGCAGCGCGGGGAGCTCTCCGGGCTCAGCCGGGTGTGGGCGTTCACCATCGACGACGGACACGTGTTCGCGCGCGCCGACCAGATCGAGGCGGAAGTCCGGCGGCTCATGGACACCATCACGGAGGTCCTGGACACCTTCGACCTCGACTACGAGGTTGCGCTCGCCACCCGCCCGGAGAAGTCCGTCGGCAGCGACGACATCTGGGAGCAGTCCGAGCGCCAACTCCGGGAGGTGCTCGACCAGCAGGGCGTCGACTACGACGTCGAACCCGGTGACGGTGCCTTCTACGGGCCGAAAATCGACTTCGGCTTCGAGGACGCGCTCGGCCGCTCGTGGGACGGCCCCACGGTCCAACTGGACTTCAACATGCCCGACCGCTTCGAGCTTGAGTACACCGGCTCCGACAACGACGCCCACCAGCCGGTGATGATCCATCGCGCCCTCTACGGCAGCTACGAGCGGTTCTTCATGGTGCTCATCGAGCACTACAACGGCCGGTTCCCCACCTGGCTTGCGCCCGAGCAGGTCCGCATCCTCCCGGTCACGGATGACAACCTCGGGTACGCACACCGCGTGAAAAACGAGCTCGGCGACTACCGCGTCGAGGTCGAAGACCGCGACTGGACGGTCGGCAAGAAGATCCAGCAGGCCCACGACGACAACGTCCCGTACATGCTCGTCGTCGGTGACGACGAGGAGGACGCCGACGCCGTTTCGGTGCGGGACCGCCATGAGCGCGAGGGCAAAGGCGTCGACCTCGCGGCGTTCCGTGCCCACCTCGACAGCGAGGTCGACGGCAAGCGCACCGAACCCGACTTCCTCGACTGACAGCCCCCCGTCGGCGGCGCTCCGTTCGGCTCAGCCGTCGGTGGTGCCGTCGTCGTGGGCGTCCGAGATGGTTCGCGGAGCGACGCCCGCGGTGTCCGGCTGGAGGTCGTCGATGGCGGCTTTCACTGCCCCGAAATCCGGGCTCTCTGAGAGGTCACTGCTGGCCCAGGCGTACCGGATCACGCGGTCGGCATCGATGAGAAACACGGCACGCTCGGGGACGCGGTCGTGGTCTTCGGCCGACGCCTGGAGCACGCCGAAGGCGTCCGCGATCGCGCCCGCGTGATCGCTGAGCAGCGGGAACGTGAGCGCGTACTCGTCGGCGAACGCCTCGTGTGCGTACGTACTGTCCGGCGAAATCCCCCAGACGGCAAGCCCGGGCGTGCAGTCGAACCAGCGCGCGTTCTGGATCGCACACAGCTCCGTTGCACAGACCGGGCTGAAGTCGAACGGGTAGAAGAACAGCACCACCGCCCGGTTGTCCGCGAGCGCGTCCGTGAGTCCCAACCGCGTCTGTGTGCCGTCCGATACGCCCGGCAGCTCGAACGCGGGGGCGCGTGCACCCTCACAGCGCATACTCGGTGTATCTGTGTCATTGCTGATAACGCTACCGGCGCGGCCGGGAGACAGCCGTGGCGCTAACCGTTCGGAGCCCCAACCCCGCTGCATGCATCAGGAGACCGTGCTTGTGCCGGGCGCTCGGGACGTGGAAGCGACCCTCGACGAGCCGGCGGACGGCGACGCGACGGCCTGCGTCGTGGCGTGCCCGCCCCACCCACAGCACCGCGGGCATCGCGGCGACGACCGGCTGCAGGCGGTGGCGGCGGCGCTCGTCGAGGACGGTCTGGCGTGTCTGCGCTTCGATTACGGCGACTGGGACGGCGGCATGGGCGAACGCGAGGACGCCCGCAACGCCATCCGGTGGGCCGGCGAGCGCTACGCCCACACCGCCGTGTTCGGGTTCAGCTTCGGCGGCAGTATCGCTGCGCTCGCCGCCGCGACCACTGACCACGACCTGTGGGCGGCGTCGCTGCTCGCGCCCACCGCCGAGCTCGCGGCGGGGTTGGACGCCGCGGCCGCGCTCACGGACGTGCCCGCGCCCGTCCAGGTCGCGTACGCCACCCGCGACACCACCGCCGACTGGGAGCCCGTCGTCGAGGCTGCCCGCAGCGACCCCGAGACGACGGTCGCCGAACTCGACGCCGACCACTTCTTCGTCGGCAAGCACGGAACGGTGGCCGCGACGGTCGGCGAGTTCTTGATCGGGCATCGCCGGGGTCGATAGCGCCCCGCCCTACGTCCGGCGCAATCCGGGAACTCGGGCAGCGAACGGGACCATTCCGCTACACGCACTGCTATCCCTGAGCCACCGGTTCCGGCCGCGTACCGACTCCGGTCGAACCGGTCGTGGCCTCGCCGTCGAACCCAACAGGAGTCCAGCGCCAGCGCCGACGGGGGCGGAATCAGACAGTTCGAGCTGGTCCAGTCGTCCACTAACCGACACGCTTTCGTATTGACCTTTTATCTATGCTAGGAAATGAGAAACGACGACTGCTGTTCCCGGCGGCAATTCGGAACGACACTCGGGGGTATCGGACTAGCCACAATGACAGCCGGCTGCAGTGCGTTCGGTTTACCTTCGAAGAAGCCGGTCACGGCGAGCACTGAACGATCGCTCTCTCCCGAATCTGGGCCGATGTCGCGCAGTGATTTTGCGGTAGCGGTTGACAACACTCGGGAGACGTACGGCGAAAACGGTATCTGGGGGTTGGCAGCAAGCGACCCCGATCACGGACTCGAATACGTCGGTGCGTGGCAGGATTCAGCGATCGGACACCGGACAGACGACGAACCCGCGTTCACGTCCGACCACCTCGTTGTTCTATACCGGATTCCCGGATTGCAACTGGACGGTGAGCAGTTCTATCGGGCGTGGCTCTGGAGTGGCGCAGTGCCCGAACCGTCCTCCCAACTCGAAGCCATCCGCCCGTCGATCCATCTCGTTCGTGATTCGGACGACATGCGCCGATACGACCCTGCGAGTACTGCGACCGAGGGGCCGGTCTCCGTTTCGTTCAATACACCTGCTACACCTGGCCCTGATGGGCCGACGATAGAATTCCCCTTGCACGCCGGCGAAGTCGAGTACGCGGCGAGAGAAACGAGGGTCGGGGACGCCGGCGGCTACGGGGCCACGTGGACTGGCGCGTACGATTCCGTCCAAGGTGTAAACGCGACCTGCGTGATGAAGTGGCCGGCAGACCGGGCGTACGACATCCGGTGGAACGCGGAAATCAAAGCCACACCGAAATAGTAGACGGCGCTCGTAGTCACGTTGTGCCACCTCCTGACGCGCAGCGTGCGCTCCGAAACCGTTTTTGCCGCGCCAGCCGCACACACAGTATGCCGACAGAGACCGAATACGACCCCTCTCTGGGGAGCAAGTTCGTGTTCGTGACCGGCGGCGTGATGTCCGGGCTGGGGAAGGGCATCACGGCGGCGAGTCTCGGGCGACTGCTCTCGAACGCGGGGTTCGATGTTACTGCGGTGAAAATCGATCCCTACCTGAACGTCGACGCGGGCACCATG
Source organism: Halobacterium sp. MBLA0001 (assembly GCF_049705385.1). Lineage (NCBI taxonomy): Archaea > Methanobacteriati > Methanobacteriota > Halobacteria > Halobacteriales > Halobacteriaceae > Halobacterium > Halobacterium sp. MBLA0001. Next base: position 33,894 of record NZ_JBNAMQ010000007.1, on the reverse strand, counting down.
AACCCCTACCAGCACGGGGAGGTGTACGTCCTCGATGACGGTGGGGAGGTTGATCTCGATCTGGGGAACTACGAGCGGTTCCTCGACGAGGACATGACCTCGGATCACAACGTCACCACGGGGAAAGTCTACCAGGACGTCATCGAGCGCGAGCGCTCGGGCGACTACCTCGGGAAGACCGTCCAGATCATCCCGCACGTGACCGACGACATCAAGCGCCGCGTGCGCGAGGCCGCCGAAGGCAGCGACGTCTGCCTGGTGGAGGTCGGCGGCACGGTCGGCGACATCGAGGGGATGCCGTTCCTCGAAGCGCTCCGGCAGTTCAGCCACGAGCAGGACGACGAGGACATCCTGTTCACGCACGTGACCCTGGTGCCGTACTCGAAAAACGGCGAGCAGAAAACCAAACCCACACAGCACTCCGTCAAGGAGCTTCGGTCGATCGGCCTCCAGCCGGACATCCTGGTCGGGCGCTGCGAGGACCGCCTCGATCCCGACGTGCGCGAGAAGATCGCGCTGTTCTGTGACGTGCCCATGGACGCCGTGTTCTCCAACCCCGACGTGGAGGACATCTACCACGTGCCCCTGACCGTCGAGGAGGAAGGCCTCGACCAGTACGTCATGGAACAGTTCGATATGGTTGAGGACGCCCTGCCGGCCGCCCAGCGGTCGACGGAGTGGCGGGATCTCGTCACCCGCGAGCGCACCGGTGAGGTGGACATCGCGCTCGTCGGCAAGTACGCCCTGGAAGACGCCTACATGAGCATCCACGAGGCGCTCAAGCACGCCAGCCTGGAGGCCGGCGTGGAAGTGAACGTGTTGTGGGTTGACTCCGAGAAGATGCACGACCACCACGAGCGCCGCATCGCCGACGCCGACGGGATCGTCGTCGCCGGCGGGTTCGGCTCGCGTGGCACGGCGGGCAAAATCGACGCCATCCAGCACGCCCGCGAGCACGACGTGCCGTTCCTCGGGCTGTGCCTGGGCTTCCAGCTTGCGGTCGTGGAGTACGCGCGCAACGTTCTCGGGATGACGGGCGCGCACTCCGCGGAGATCGACGAGGACACCGAGTACCCGGTCATCGACCTGCTGCCCGAGCAGTACGACCTCGAAGACCTCGGCGGGACGATGCGGCTGGGCGCACACGAGACCGCCATCGAACCCGGAACCCTGGCCCACGACCTGTACGGCGACACGTCGTGCACGGAGCGCCACCGCCACCGCTACGAGGTCAACCCCGAGTACATCGACGACCTCACCGCCGACGGCCTGACGTTCTCCGGCGAGGCCGGCAACCGCATGGAGATCGTCGAACACGACGACCACCCGTTCTTCTTCGGGACGCAGTTCCACCCCGAGTATCGGTCGCGGCCGACGCGGGCGAGCCCGCCGTTCGTCGGGCTGCTTGACGCCGTCCTCGAACGGGCGGACGTGGCTCCTGCTGGCAGCGACGCCGACGTGGAGGTGACGAACTGATGGTGGACGTCGACTCCTTCGTCGAGGACGCCCGCGCGGAGATCAGCGAGGCGCTCGGCGACGAGACGGCCATCATCGCGCTGTCCGGCGGCGTCGACTCCTCGACGGCGGCCGCACTGGCCTACGAGGCCGTCGGCGACCAGCTCGTGCCGGTCTACGTCGATACCGGCCTGATGCGGAAAGGCGAAACCGACGAGATCCGGGAGGTCTTCGACTACATGGACAGCCTCCGGGTTGTGGACGCCAGCGACCGCTTCTTCGACGAACTGGCCGGCGTCACCGACCCCGAGGAGAAGCGCCACGCCATCGGCGAGCAGTTCATCCGGGAGTTCGAGACGGTCGCCGAGGAGGTCGACGCCACCCAGCTCGTGCAGGGCACCATCTACCCCGACCGCATCGAGAGCGAGGGCACGATCAAGAGCCACCACAACGTCGGCGGGCTGCCCGAGCGCGTCGGCTTCGAGGGGATCGTGGAGCCGATGCGCGACCTCTACAAGGACGAGGTGCGGGAGGTCGCGCGCCACCTCGGCCTCGAAGAGATCATCAGCGAGCGCATGCCGTTCCCGGGCCCCGGGCTCGCGGTGCGCGTCATCGGCGAGGTCACCCCTGAGAAGGTCGCGGTCTGTCGGGAGGCCACCCACATCGTCGAGGACGAACTCGAAGCCTACGAGCCGTGGCAGGCGTTCGCCGCCGTACTCGGCCGCGCCACCGGCGTCAAGGGCGACAACCGGGTGCACGGCCACGTCGTCGCCGTGCGGTCCGTCGAGTCACGGGACGGCATGACCGCACGCGCCCAGGAACTGGAGTGGGAGACCCTCCAGCGGCTACAGTCACGCATCGCCGGCACCATCGACGAGGTGTCGCGGGTCGTCTACGACGTGACCCACAAGCCGCCGGCGACGATCGAATACGAGTAACCCGCCCCCGCGACTCGGCAGGTTCTTGAACGCGCCGCCCCCAGCTACCAGCATGCACGCACTCGTCGTCGGTGGCGCTGGCACCGACATCGCGGACGCGCTCGAAGCTGAGGGCGTCGACGTGACCCGCCTCGAAGGCGTGGTGTCCGGCGACCGCCTCGAAGACGCCGGCGTCGCGGACGCCGACCTGTTGGTGGTCGCGGACAGCAACGAGGCGACCGCGGTCCCGGTCGCCCACGAGCACAACCCCGACATCCGAACCGTCGCGTACACGGGCGACGGCGTCCCCGAGTTCATCAAGGGCGTCCTGGATCTGACCGTCGATCCCGCCCTGTTGGACGCCACCGCGGTCGCCGAAGAGCTGGCTGCCTAACTCTTCTCCCGACGGTTTCGGGCTGTGACACGGGCGTCTCACAGCGAGAGCGCCAGCGGCCGCCCGGGGTGGGCGTCGGCGGGGTCGTCGACGGCGGCCGACACCGGGCTGACGTGCTCCCAGCAGACGAACGTCTCGACCCGCCCCGGTTCGTACAGGAAGTAGTCCGCGGGCTTCGGGCAGCGGTCGCAGACGGGGTCGCCCTCGCAGCCGTCGAGCGCCGCCGACAGCGCCGCCGGGGCACCGTCGTCGTGTGAACCCGACATACATGCCAGGTACGGCGCGCTCCCACTTGAAATTCGGCCCCGTGGGACGGACCTACGGCGAGCGGCGGTCCAACACCGGGATCTCCGCCAGGCGCTGCTCGTCCAGTGCGTCCCAGTCGATGCCACTGGGCGTGTCATCCTCGTGGGTGGTGGTGATCGTTCGGTCCGGCGTGACCACGTACTCCATCGGCACGTCGTGGGCGGCGGTCGGCACAGCGTCGTCGACGACCTGGCGCTCGTGGACGGTCGTCACAGTCGCGGTGTCGTCGTCGACGCGCCCGAACGCCCGCAGCAGCGCGAACTCCAGGTCGCTGTACCCCTCCCCTTTCCCGACGCGCTCGCCGCGGTCGGTGACCGCGACGCTCCCCGACACGATGAGGTCGATGGGATCGACGTCCCCGGGACCGACCGGGTCGCCGTACTCCTCGATCCCCGACACCGTCGTGGCGGCGTCGATGTCGTCGATGGTCGTTGGGTCGAGGCGCAGGAAACACTCCTCGTCGCGCAGCCGCGGCACCGCCGCGTACAGTGTCTTCCCCGCGCGCAGCGCCGCCCGCCGCACCGGCAGCTGGGGGGCGTCGGGGTTCGCCTTCACCGTCTCAGCGCGCTGCCACACGTCCGTTTCGGTGAGGCGGGCGGCGGCCTCATCGGCACCGGCGTAGTTCGGGATGCGGCCGTGTGGCGGGAACGGGAACCGCGCCACGCCGCTGTCTTCGAGGTCGTCCCAGACGCGCTCTCGGAGGCGGTGTTTGTCCGTCATGCGTCAGTGTTGTGGCCGGCTAGTCCGGCGAGGTGCGCAAGCTCGGGCAGAATGATTTCGTCGGTCCCCAGCGTGGCCGCGTGCTCGCTGCCCGGCAGGCAGAACACGAGCGTCCCGCCGACCACGCCGCCGGTGGCCCGCGACCCGATGATCTTGGTGCCGATGTCCGCGGCCGACCGCCGCCGGAACTCCTCGCCGAACCCCGGCAACTCCATGTCGAACAACGGGCGGGCGGCGTCGACGGTCACGTCGTCGGGGGTCACGCCGGTTCCGCCGGTCGTGACCACGGCAGCCACGTCGTCACGTCCCGTGAGATTGTCGAGTGCGCCCTGCACGCGGTCGTACCGGTCGGTCACCAGCTCCCGCGTCGCCACCTCGTGGCCGGCCGCCTCGACGGCCGCGACGACGGCGTCGCCGGCCGGGTCGTCGGACAGCGACCGCGACGACGACACCGTCACCACGGCGACGCCGACCTGCGAGATGTCGTCCTCGTGGTGGGCGTCAGTGGAGTCCTCGTCGTCGGGGGTGGACTCCGCCGTGCCGTCATCGCTGCTCTCCGCAGCGTCGTCGTCGTCGTCATCGTTGCGCCGCGTGTTCCGCGACTGAAAGTCGACCATACATCCACGTGGGCGGCCACAGTGATAAGACTGTGAGCCTGCGTGTCGCCGGGGCGTACAGTTTTGCCGTGGGGGAGCGACCACGCCGATATGCAGGCAGTCACCTTCGACGGCCACGGCGGCACCGGCGTGATCGACTACCGGACGGTCCCGGAGCCCGACCTCGGGGCCGACGACGTGCTCGTGGACGTGCGCGCCGGCGCGCTCAACCACCTCGACGTGTGGACGCGTCGCGGCATGCCGGGGATCGACCTCTCGATGCCACACGTCCCCGGCAGCGACGCCGCCGGCGTGGTCTCGGCGGTCGGGGCGTCGGTGACCCGGTTCGAACCCGGGGATCGGGTGGCGGTGCTCGCGGGCGTCTCGTGTGGGCAGTGTGAGTTCTGCCGGCACGGCGAGCCCGCGCTGTGCGCGTCGTTTCGGGTGCTCGGCGAGCACGTGCCGGGCGTGCACAGCGAGCGCGCGGCGGTCCCGGCGGACAACCTGATCGCCGTGCCCGAGCACGTCGACTGGGAGACGGCAGCGGCCGCACCGCTGGTGTTCCAGACGGCGTGGCGCATGCTCAACACGCGGGCGGACGTGTCCCCCGGGGAGTCCGTGCTCGTGCTCGGTGCCAGCGGCGGCGTCGGGCACGCCGCCGTCCAGATCGCCGCCCACGCCGGGGCCGAGGTGTTCGCGACGGCGAGCACCGAGCAGAAGCTCCAGTACGCCGCGGAGCTCGGTGCCGACCACGTCGTGAACTACACCGAGACGAACTTCGCCGACGAAATTCGCGCGCGAACCGGCAAGCGCGGCGTCGATGTCGTCGTCGATCACGTCGGCGAGGCGACCTGGGACGACTCCCTGCGCTCTCTCGCGAAGGGCGGCCGTCTGGTCACCTGTGGGGCGACCACCGGCGGCCGCCCGGAGACCAACGTCCAGCGCGTGTTCTGGAACCAACTGGACATCCTCGGGTCGACGATGGCGACGCCGGGCGAGGCCGACGCCGCCCTCGAACACGTCTGGGACGGCACCTTCGACGTCCGCATCAGGGACGTGCTCCCGATGCGTGAGACTGCCCGCGCCCACGAACTGCTGGAGAACCGAGAGGGCTTTGGGAAAGTAGTCGTTAAACCGGACAACGAACTCGACTGATGGTCCAGACCCACGAACCCCAGGAGGCCGCCGGTACAGACGACATGAGCAAGCGGTCCCAGTGGCTACTCGTCGCCGCGCTCGCCGTTTGCGGGCTGGCTGCGCCCGCGTTCATCTACTGGGCCGGCGCGGGCAGCTTCGGGCTGGGGTTCCGTGACACCTACCTCACGATCCCGATGATTCCCGCCGTCCTCTTGGGTGTGGTCGGCGTCTGGACGGCCGTTCGGGGCTGACCCGACGGTCGCGGCCACGCTTCGACCGGCACGGGATCGGCCGGCTTTCCGTTAGCGCACGGCGACCGCCTGGCGCTCGAACGCCTCGCCGGTCCACAGCCACGCGTCCAGTATCGGCGGCCGCGCCGCCAGCGACGCCACGACGTACACACGGTCGGGCCACTGGGCGTGCTCGCGGTCGGTCGCGCTCGGCCGGCCCGGCCCGACCGGGTGGCTGTGATAGAACCCCACGACCTCCCGACCGACTGCGGCGGCCTCGTCGAACACTGCCAGCGTCGCCTCGGGGTCCAGCTCGTACCGCATGCGGGGCGCGTCAGCGACGTTCGGCACCCGTCGGACCGCCGTCACGCGCCGCAGGTCGCCGTCGCGCTCGCCGACGAACACGCCACACGCCTCACGGGGCGTGTCCGCCTGTGCGTGATCGAGCACTGAGTCATAGCCCTCCCTCGTGAGGACGAACACGGCTCGCGTTTGGCACGCCAGTACAAAAGTCGCGGTGGTGTGTGGATTACGCCCGGGTGCCGTCGGGGACGGGGTCGGCGTCGCCCTCGAAGTCCCGCCGCATTGCGATCTCGAACCACGGGCACAGCCGGAGCTGGCGGTAATACCGGGGGTTCTCGTAGAGGTCTTCGTAGTCGACCCACATCGCGCCGCCGACCTCCTCGGGGTCGCGGTCGAAGCTGGTGTCGTGCAGCGTCGCCTGCAGGACCGCACAGACCTCCCATTCCAGGCCCTCGTCGAGGTAGCGGCGCTTGTATTCGAACCGGTCGGTGATCTCCAACTCGTCGTACTGGTGTGGTTCGATCCCGAGCTCTTCGGCGAGGCGCTGGCGGGTCGCGTCCACCTGGCTCTGCCCCTCGATGGGATGGCTGGCGACCGTGCCGTCCCAGTGTGTGTCCCAGAGGCGCTTGCGGTCGGCGCGCTGGGCCAGCAGCACGCGGCCGTCCTCGTCGAACAGCAGACACGTGAACGCGCGATGCCGGACGCCGTCGCCGGTGTGCGCGTCGAGGCGGTTGGCCAGCCCCGTGCGCTCGTCGTCGGGGGTGACTGCGATCACGTCCTGCGTGGCGTTTTCGGCGGTCTCGTCCTCGCGGTCGGTCTTCCCCGACCCGGGGCTGCTTCGGTCGGCTTCGCTCATGCTGTCACGCATGACCACCCTGCCTAATAGCGCTTCGACTCACCCCAGCTTCTCGTCGAGGATCAGCCGCGTGCGCGTGGACACCACCACGTCCTGCTCGCGGGCTCGCCGCATCAGATCGTTGACGCCGCTGGTGTCGGCGGCGTCCACGATGAGCACGATGTCGTCTTCCCCCGAGACCTGCCACACGAAGTCGACGGCGTCCCACTCGACCATTCGGTCACCCACCACGTGGGTGTCGGCGTCCATCGCGACCCCGATCTCGATCATCGCCTTGACGTTCCCGGTCGAGGTCGACACCGTGAACCGCTCGATGACGCCGTCGTCGACGAGCTGGTCGACGCGGTTTCGGATGGTGCCCTCACTGACGCCGATGTCGTCGGCGATCTCCGTGTAGGGGGTGCGGGCGTCGCGCCGCAGCGTGTCGAGGATCTGTTGGTCGATGTCGTCCATGACTGGTGTTGTGCCACGCACCGCAAAAGAGTTACGAATTTCGTAACTAAGCTACGAAGAAAAGATTTATACTCGGCGAATACGTGGCAATGTCGTAATGTCCGACGCGTACCTCGCGCTCGAAACCGGCGACGTGGTCGAAGCCACAGCCCGCGCCCCGGGGATGGCGCGCGGCGAACTCGTCTTCACCACCGCGTACACCGGCTACGAGGAGAGCCTCACCGACCCGTCCTACGAAGCTCAAGTGCTCACGTTCGCCTACCCCCTCATCGGCAACTACGGCGTCCGTCCCGAACGCACCGAATCCGACCGCGTTCACCCCAGCGCCGTCGTCGCCCGCGAGCTCACCGACGACGTGGCCGACTGGCTGCGCACCGAGGGCGTGCCCGCCGTCGACGGCATCGACACCCGCGACCTCGTGTTGGACATCCGCGACGGCGGCGCGATGCAGGTCGGCATCGCCGCCGGCCCCGACGCCAGCCCCGCCACCGCCCGCGCCCAACTCGCCGACTGCCCACGGCTCTCGGCCCGCACGGAGATCGGCGCCCACGTCAGCGTCGACACCGCCGAAACCCACGGCGACGGCGACACGACCGTCGCGCTCGTCGACTGCGGCGCGAAACGCTCCATCATCGACGCGTTCGTCGCCCGCGGCGCGACCGTCCACCGGCTCCCCTACGACGCCACGCCCGCCGACATCGCTGCCGTCGACCCCGATCTGCTGTTCATCTCCAACGGCCCCGGCGACCCCGCGAACTTCGACGCGGCCGAACACCTCGTCGACGAGTACATCGGCACCGTCCCCATCGCCGGCATCTGCCTGGGTCAACAGATCGTCGCCCGCGCGCTCGGCGGCGACACCGAGAAAATGGACTTCGGCCACCGTGGCGTCAACCAGCCGGTCCTCGACCACGACTCCGGGCGCGTCGTCATGACCACACAGAACCACGGCTACACCGTCGCCGACCCCGGCGACCTCACCGTCACGCAAGTCAACGTCAACGACGGCACGCCCGAGGCGCTTGACTCCGCGCCCCTCGACGTTCTCACCCGCCAGTACCACCCCGAAGCCAACCCCGGCCCCCACGACACGCGCGGGTTCTTCGACGACGTGCTCGCGATGGCTGACGCGTCCTACACGCCCGCCACCGCTGACTGAGGCCGCCCCAGCGCCCCCCGTTTCTCGCCGCTCAACACGCCACCGGCCGGGGCTCACCCCGTGCGACCGGTCACCCCCACGTCTCGTCGTTGACCGGCCGGTCGGCGACCGGCATGGCCTCACGGGCACCGTCGGCCGCCGCGATCCCCTCACGCATCGCCTCCGCGGCCGCCACCGTGGAGACGTACGGGATCTCGGCCTCGACAGCCGCGGTCAGCGCGTCGCGGTCGTCGCTGACGAGGAACTCGACCTCGCCGCGACGGATCGCCGCCGGCACGTCTTTGACCGTCACGACCTCGAACCGCTCGCCAAGCCCCTCGACCGGAAGGTCGACGACCACCGTCGACCCGGGTACGGGTGCGTTGGACGCCGCCACCTGGGCCTTCCAGTAGGCCATCCCCGGATCGCTGGCGGTGCCCATCACCTCGCCCGTGGACTTCATCTCCGGGCCGAGGCGCGGATCCGACCCCGGCAGCCGGTCGAACGGCAACACCACCTCTTTGACGCTGTACTGCTCGGGTACGCCCTCGCTTGCGTCGAGGTCGGCCAGCGACTCGCCGGCCATCACCTTCGCCGCGAGCTTCGCGATCGGGACGCCGGTCGCCTTCGAGACGAACGGAACGGTGCGCGAGCTCCGCGGGTTCGCTTCGAGGACGTACACCTCGCCGTCCTGGACGGCGAGTTGGACGTTCAACAGTCCCACCGTGTCCAGCGCCCGCGCGATCTCGGTGGTGACCTCCCGAACCCGCGTGAGGACGTCGTCGCCGAGCCCCCGGGGCGGAATCACGCACGCCGAGTCCCCGGAGTGGACACCCGCGCTCTCGATGTGCTCCATCACGCCGCCCACCAGCACGTCCTCGCCGTCGCTGACGGCGTCCACGTCGAGCTCGACGGCGTCGGCGAGGAACTCGTCGACGAGAACCGGCTTCTCGGGGCTGACCCGGACGGCCTCCTCGACGTAGCGGCGGAGCTCGTCGTCGTCGTGCACGATCTCCATCGCGCGCCCACCGAGCACGTAGCTCGGGCGGACCAGCACCGGATATCCGACCTCGGCGGCGAGCTCCAGCGCGCCCGCCACACTGGTCGCAGACCCCCCGTCGGGCTGGCTGATGTCGCGCTCGTCGAGCAGCCGATTGAAGCGGTCGCGGTCCTCCGCGAGATCCATCGCGTCCACGTCCGTCCCCATGATCTCACAGTCGAGGCCGCGGCGCTCCAGCTCGGCTTCGAGGGGCGCGCCCACGTCCACGCTGGTCTGGCCGCCGAACTGCACCATCACGCCGTCGGCGTTCGTCGCCTCCACGACGTCCGCGACCTCCTCCGCCGTGATCGGCTCGAAGAACAGCCCGTCGGAGGTGTCGTAGTCCGTCGACACCGTCTCCGGGTTGTTGTTCACCACGTGGGCGTCGATGCCCGCCTCGCGGAGCGCGCGCACGGCGTGCACCGTACAGTAGTCGAACTCCACGCCCTGCCCGATGCGGATGGGGCCGCCCCCGACGATGACCACGCTGTGGGCGTCCCGGTCGGCCCGCACGTCGCTTCCCGTCGATCCCTGCGAGCGCGCCGAGTAGTAGTACGGCGTCGAGGCCGCGAACTCGCCCGCACAGGTGTCGACCTGCTTGAACGTCCGTTCGGGGGCTGTCGCCGCCACGTCGTCGACGGCCACGTCACCGCCATCCGACGCCAACGCCGCGACCGCGCTGTTCGTGTACCCGAGCGCGGCCGGCGTCGCAACGTCGCCCTCGCTCGCGGCCGCGGAGGCCGCGGCGACGTTCTGGAAGCGCTGCAGATACCACTCCCGGAAGCCCGTGTGGTCGTTCACGTCCCCGACAGTGAACCCGCGCTCGAACGCCTCGAAGACGGCGTAGGGCCGGTCGGGACTCGGTCGGGCGAGGTAGTCGGCGGCGAGTTCGTCGTCGCTGACGGTCGCCCAGTCGACGCTCGGATCGTACTCGCTGGAGCGCAGCGCCTTCAGCAGGCTCTCCTCGAAGGTGCGCCCGATGGCCATCGCCTCCCCCGTGGACTTCATCGCCGTCGACAGCTCGAAGTCCACCTCGGGGAACTTGTCGTTTGGCCACCGGGGCACTTTCGTCACCACGTAGTCGATGGCCGGCTCGAAGGCCGCCGTGGTCTGGCCGGTGATCTCGTTGTCGATCTCGTGGAGGCGCTTGCCGAGCGCGACCTTCGCGGTGACCCGCGCGATGGGGTAGCCGGTCGCCTTCGACGCCAGCGCCGAGGACCGCGAGACGCGCGGGTTGACCTCGACGACCCGGTACTCGCCGCCGGGCGTGCCGTCGTCGCGCCACGCGAACTGGATGTTGCAGCCGCCCTGGATGCCCAACTCGCGGATGACCGCGACGGCCGCGTTGCGCATCTCCTGGTGGCCGTCGTCCGGGATGATCTGGCTGGGCGTGACGACCGTGGACTCGCCGGTGTGGATGCCCATCGGGTCGATGTTCTCCATGTTGCAGACGATGATGCAGGAGTCGCCGGCGTCCCGCATCACCTCGTACTCCAGTTCGACCCACCCGGAGATGGACTCCGTGACCAGCACCTCGGCGTTCCGCGAGAGCCGCAGGCCCGTGCGCACCCGGTCCACGAGCGCCTCGAAGTCGTGGACGACACCGGAGCCGCTGCCGCCCAGCGTGTACGTCGTCCGCGCGATCACCGGCAGCCCGCCGACCGCCTCGACCGCGTCGTCGACGCGCTCTCGCAGCGCCCCCTCGTCGATGTCCGTTGCCGTCTCGTCGTCGCCGAGCGCGATGGTCGTCGAGGCCGGCACCGGCTGGCCGAGGTCCGCCATGCGCTGGCGGAACAGGTCGCGGTCCTCGGTCGCGTAGATGGTGTCCAACGGCGTCCCCATCACGTCGACGTCGTGTTCGTCGAGGACGCCCTGCTCGGCCAGCGCTGCCGTGACGTTCAGGCCGGTCTGGCCGCCCAGCCCGGCGATGACGCCGTCGGGGTCCTCCTGCTCGATGACCTCGGCGATGGCGTCGGGCTCGATGGGCTCGATGTAGACCGCGTCGGCCATCTCGGGGTCGGTCATGATGGTCGCTGGGTTGGAGTTCACGAGCACAACCCGCGCGCCCTCCTCCTGGAGCGCGCGACAAGCCTGCGCGCCCGAGTAGTCGAACTCCGCTGCCTGGCCGATCTGGATGGGGCCGCTCCCGATGAGCAGTATCGTCCGGCTGTCCTCGGTCATGTGTTACCCAGCTAGCGTGCGGTCATCGTAATAAAACACACGAATCTATTCGACTATCGGAGTCAAGTTGCGAATATCGTAGCAAAACGCTCAGAAGTCACTCTCGGTATCTCCCAATAAGTTGTTCTGTTCAATGGAAACTTATTTTAATTGATTACACTACATCCGGTCGTGGACACAAGTAACACGCCTCCAGATCACGCACACTCTCAGCCACGAATCGGACGGCGAGCTGTTCTAGCTGGGCTCGCCACCACAGCTGTCGCCCCCGCATCCACCATCGCGGCCGCACGAGACTCACACGCAGTCCCTGATGAATCCCCGATCGCGGCCGACAGGCCAGGCAACAAGCACGGCCTCCCGGTCACGGCGCGCGGCGAACTCACGACCACCGTTCGGCGCGTCACCGACGACGCCTTCCTGCACGAACGCACGTTCCGCAGCGACGCACTCGCTGAACACTTCGGCGACCCGGTCTTCGAGTTCGAACCGACACCAATCGCAGCGGCGTGGCTCTCCCCGTCGATCACCGCCGCCGGCGGCGTTAGCTACACGCGACCCGCGACCGAAGTCATCGGCACGCCTGCGGAACACGCCCGCGCCGAAACCACGATCAAAGCCCAGCGCACCGCCACACACCCACTGCTCGATGATTCCGCTCCCGCGTCCGACATCCGCGACGACCTCACCACGGTCCCACTGTACAATTACGCATCGAAAGACACCGCTCGTGCGGACCCCGCGGCCCGCGCAGCACCCACGAACATCGCAATCACGTCCGGCCCGGCACCCGACGCCGGGGCCTGGATGGAGTCCGCCTGTGATTGGACATCCGGCGTCGACGAGTTCTTCGACTTCATCGGTGATCTCCCCGGTATCGGCGGCGGAAACGACAACCCGTACGCCCAACCTCGGTTTCTCAACTACGACGGCGACATCATCGGCACTGACCGCCACGTCATGAAACGCGCCTCCGGGCGCGTGTTCTCTCAGCTTCACGCCCGACTGTACGATGTCAGCGATCACACCGACGCCGTCGACGTTGTCGGCCAAGTTCACCGCGATCCTGCCGACCACAACAAGCTCCGTGACCCCCTGCCGATCGATAAAGCCGCATGGGAGTACACCGACGCCCGCGACGCGGCATGCGACTGCTGGGCGAGCCACGATTCCGCCAGCAGTGACGGCCCCGCTGCAGTGTCACGGTACCCGGTTGGGCGTGGAGACGTTGCGACCCACGATGGCCGTATCGCGGCGATCCAGAACAACGGCTTCCAGCGACCAGCCACCCAGCGGACACACGACCCCGCCGCCGCGAGTGCGACGGCCACGACCACCACGCAGCCCGACCGGCCGTGTGCCTGCTTGCTTGGGTTTTAATGGCTCCTACCGGTATCTCGGTTGTGACCGCGGACGGGTCATCACCCCTTGTCGGAACCACGCTCACCGTCCATCTGTTCGCCGCCACCACCGGCGTGCTCGCCGCGGCGATCGTTCACCACTACCGCGCCCGCATCCGCTCTGCACCCCGTGCGCTGCTCGGCGCGTGCCTGCTTGCCGGCGCACTGTATGGCGGCCTCTGGGTGGGTCGTCAACTCCTCGGCTCGACCACCGCGGACTGGGCGGCGGAAATCACCGGCATCCGGGATGCAGCGCTGGTGGCTGGCGCTGTCGCCGTGTTCTGCCTGGTTGTGGCCGCGACTGTCGCACCGCCGTTGTGGCTACTCTCACGGGATCTCCTCGCGAGCGCGCTGCTCGGGCTGTTCGCAACCACGTACAACCTCGTGTGGGCGCTGCTCACAACCAGCACGGAAAGCAACAGCCTCATCATTCACCTCGGGGTGGCGTACCCCGTCCTGTTGGCGGCGATGCTCGTCGCCGCGGGTGTCGAGGTCACCGCGGGCCACGTGATGGCTGTCCTCCAGTAGCCCCCTTCGGCGACCCGATTCAGACCGCCGTGTCGTACTCGTCCTCGAAGTCCCGCTGCTCGCGGTAGACGGCCACGAACTCCTCGACGTCGAACGCCTCCAGTTGCTCCTGGAACTCCGTCTTCGAGGACTCCGCCTCGGCGTGGCTGACGGCGTGGTCCATCAGCTCCACGACGAGCTCGACGACGACCCGGTGGAGTTCGCGGGCGTCGAGGTCCGTCACCCAACACATCGCGTACCCAACGCTGCCGTTCTCGCTGGCGTCGATAGCGGTAATATCCTCGGGCAGCTCTTCGAGCACGGCCCCCATCAAGTGCGGGGTGCCGAACTCCTCGAAGTCGTCGCCGTCAGCCGGCTCAACGGCGTCCTTGAGCACGTCCACGATGGATTCTGGCACCCACCGCGACGGCGGATGCATATCCATCACGACGGCGTGTGTGTCGCCACACGCACACGCGTAGTTCCGCATCCCCATGTCGAAATCCTTCATGTGCGCTTGTTCACCACACGGCAGGTCCACCCAGTCGTCGTCGGCTTGCTCCGTTCCGGGGACGCGTGGCTCCGTCATCGTGTGGGTGTTGGCGTCGGCACCGAATAAGCGCCGCGGACCGCGCCCGGACAGGGGCTACGGCCAGTCGTCGCGCTCGGGCTCGTCGGGCATCGGGTCGGGCTCGTCTGCCTCGGCGATCTCCCAGTCGGCGTTCTCCGCGGCGGCCTCCAGGGTGAGATACTCCCAGTCGACCCGCTCGGCGAGCTCGCGGTCCTCGTCGTCGATCCCGACGAAGACGTGTCGCTCCGTGTCGAACTGCTCTTTGACCGACTGGAGGCTGTCGGCGCGGCTCTTCGGCCCGGAGAAGAAGTCCTGACGGATGCGCCGCTTGCGGGTGAAGTTGGTGACGACGTAGGTCGGCTCGTCGGAAACCACGCCGACGTACTCGGTCCACTGGCGAGCGCCGGCGAACGCGGTCCCGGGTTTGGCGAGCTGCTTGAGTGCAGACAGCTCGAAGGCGAGTGTCATGTCCGTGCTCCCGCCGGATTGGCTCATGCCGGGGAATGGGGTGCGGACGGGAAAAACGGCTTCGGTTGGGGTAGGGGTGTGGCTCGGACCAGTCAGCGCGCGACGGTGATCCGGTAGTAGCTGGTGAACCGTACGACCTCGCCGTCCGTGAACGCCGCTGCGTCGTCGTCGTCGAGGTGGACCGCGCCGCCTGTGGCGGCCTCGTGCAGCGTGTCCTGTGCGTGGTCGTCCAGTTCGTCGAAGTCCCGAACGGGTGCGTGCGTACCGCCGTCGGTGGCGGCTGCACCGGGGGACTCGGCTTTCGTGGCGTGGATCGTTGGATTCATCCGGTCACCGGCACGCGTGTGCCAAGTTACCATACATAGTTCAATGACTTAACTCTATTGGCCGTTCACACGCCATCCGCCACACAGAAACGCCCCGTCGGACACGACACAGCACCGGCGACGCCCGCTACTGCTGTGTCGCCGCGCCGAGCTCGTCCATCTCGAAGTTGTCTTGGAGCAACACGTCCTGTTGGTCCGCCACGACCGCCTCCTCCTTGATGAGCTGCTTGTACTTCGACTGCGGTGCCAGGTTCCCGATCAGAACGCCGCCGACGAGCTGGCCGTCCTTGAACGCCAGCCGCCGCCACTCGTTGTCCCCGTAGGACCGCTCGCAGGTCTCGTCGCCGATCGTCGGGAAGCCAAACGAGAGGAACGGGAAGTCGAAGTGCGTGATCGAGTACGACGACACCCAGCGGAACGGCTCGATCTCCACGTCGTGGCCGCTGTCAGCCAGCATCGTCCGCCCCGCGAGCGCACCCTGCTGCTTCGCGGACCCCCACGACCCGTTCTGCGCGCGCTCGTCGAGGATCGTGTCCCAGTACTGTGTGATGTCGCCGGCCGCGTAGATGTCGTCCACCTCGGTCCGCATGTACTCGTCGACGTGGACGCCGTTCTCGATGGTCGCGTCCGTGTCCTGGAGGATCTCCACGTTGAAATCCAGGCCGATAGCCACCCCGGCGAAGTCGGCGTCGTGGCGGACGCCGTTCCCGTCGACGGCGGCCGCGAGTGCGCCGTCGTCGTCGACCTCGAAGTGATCCACGCCGGACTCGAAGACGGGCTCGACGCCCTTCTCGCGGAGCCCCTCGTGGATGATCTCCGCGCCCGCCTCGCTGAGCGCGTACCGCCACCAGCGGTTCCCCCGCATCAGATACTTGGCGTCGACGTCCTGGCCACCACAGATCGCCGCCAGGTCGATCCCAAGCAGGCCCGCACCGACCACAACCCCGGTGTCGGCCGCCTCGGCGTGCTCCCGGATGCGGCGCGCGTCCTCGAACGTCCAGAAGTGATGGACGCCGTCGGCGTCGGCGTTCTCGACGGGGAGGTCGTTGGGCGTGCCCCCCGCCGCCACCAGCAGCTTGTCGTACTCGATCTCGGTGCCCTCGTGGGTTTCGACCGTGTGGGCGTCCGGGTTGATCCGAGTGACCAGCGTGTTCAACTGGATGTCGATGTCGCGCTCGTCGTACCACTCCGGATCGTGAATGCTGATCGGGGCCTCCGGGAGCTTGCCCTTCGCGTACTCCTTGATCAGAATCCGGTTGTACAACGTCTCCCCTTCGTCTGTGAGGACAGTGATGTCGGCGTCCGGAGCCTCCTCGTGGATGGCTTCGGCGGCGGAGCTGCCCGCGATGCCGTCTCCAATGATCACGTACGATGCGCTCATACTGGGGGGTCACGCCTCCAGGGTTAATGTGGGTTGCCATCTCCTCGCCGGCCGGAATTCCGCCGTATCGTCGCCCCAGCAGTCCCACGCCGCGGCGCCAGCACACGACACCGCCGCCTCGCCGTTCCGCCGGGTGGGGTTACGGGGAACACGCCGCCCATCCGACCGCTATATAGCGTTCCCACGCCCTCTATACCGCCAGTTCTGCACTCTGGTGTCGATTCCTGCGCATAATTCAGATAAACTATAATGCTAGTTTATTACCTGTCCCGACGACAGTCCGCATGTCTCCACACCGGAGACGGACCACCAATGCAGGACCAGTCAGGATTCCGCCAGCAGCAGCTATCGACAGCCCAACAGCGCGCACGCCCGGTCGACGCACGATACGCCCAGTCCGGAACGGTCCGCCAACAGCAACCGGCACAGCAGTCCATCGCCCAACAGCAGCCCATGGCCCGCCCGCAGCCGGTAGCCCAGCAACAGCCCGCCGCACAGCAGCCCGCACAACAGCCATACAAGCAGCCCCGCCAGCAGCCGCCGGCCGAACGCGCCCCGAACTCGAAGATGGCAGCGCCACGGCAGCCTTATGCCCAGCAGCCATCCGCACAGCCGGCGCGCTCGATCCCTGCCCAGTCAGCCGCCGCCAACCCGAACGCGCAGCGGACCCCCAGTACCTGGCAGGCCCAGCAGTCGCAGCCGCGCCAGCCACAGTTCCGACAGCCCGCGCAGTCGGCGTTCAGCCAGCCTGCGATCCAGCAGCCCAGCGCCCAGCCCCAGCAGCCGGCGTTCGAGCAGTCCCCGATGTCGCAGTCCCAGCCCGCCCAGCAGGCACCCGCCAGCCAGTTCACCGCACCGGCAAGCGCCCCGTCGATGCGCGGCCAGCCCCAGCAGTCCGTCGAATCAGCGAACACGAAACTGCTGGTGGAGACGCTCGCGCGCCGGCTCGGTCTCACCACCCAGCAGCTCTCACAGGCCGTTCCGCGACTCGACGTTGCGCTCGGCAGCGCCCAGTCGCGCCACCAGCCCCGGCTGATGGGGTCGGCTGACAGCCAGCCGATCCGTTCGGAGCCCGTCGCCGACGCGCCCCAGCCAGTGAGCCAGCCGGAGTCCGCGACCACCGAAATCCAATGAGCTACGACCCCCGACTCGTCAACGACGCGCCGCGTGCAGCCGCCACCTGGAGCGCGCCCGAACAGGCCGCACCGGTCGGCGCGGCGGGAATGCCCCGCCAGCAGCCCCAGATGCCCCAACAGCAGCCGGTGCAGGACGGGGCCAGCCAGCGCCAGGCTGCCACCATCGACCAGCAACCGCCCGCCGCCACGCCCAACGTCGACGTCATCGAATCCGAGGCGGAGGTCGTCGTGATGATCGAAGTCCCGGGGTTCTCCAAGGACGAGATCACGGTCCAGGCCGACGCGAGCAACCTCTACGTGACCGCCGAGCGTTCGACCGACCCACAGATGGGGATCGAGGGCGACGACAACGTGTTGCTCCGGGAATGCCCGGATCGTCTTGAGCGCGCCATCACGCTCCCCAACTACATCGATCCCGGGGAGGCAACGGCCGAGCACGTCGACGGCGTCTGTCACGTCACTGTGCCGAAAGACGAGGCCGAGCGCCAACACGAGATCGCCTTCCAGTAGCCAGCCAGCCGACCACACGCCGCGTTTTTTCCGGGCGACCGTGCCACGATCCCCCGGGACCCGAAACGGTCTTTGTGACTGACCACGTATGGGGGGTAGGGCTAGGTGCCGCGGTCACCGCGGGCCTACTGAGTACCGATGTCACAGGATTATCGTCTCGTCTCCACACTCGTTCGCGCCGGCGACAGCCTGCCGTGTCCAGCGGAAGCCGATCCCGTTGTGCAACCAACCAGCACGCCAGGACTGTTACGGGTGACATACCTCAAGGAAGTCACCCGTGTGCCGTTCGCCGAACCCACCCGCGACGCCGACGTGGCGTACGTCGAGTGACCGCGCGGCCACCGGTGTCGGGACGTTCTTGAGTCCGGCCGCCGTACAGGCCTGTATGAAGCTCCGCCAGAACCTTCGCCATTTCGCCTCACAGAAGGCGCTTGAAGTGCCGGGATTGCGCGACGTCGTCCACGACAAGCTCGTCGACATCCACACGAGCATCTTCCTCGATAAGGCGACCGAGTCGCGCCGCGACGAGCGGGAAGCCCACCTCGATGGGTTCTTCGACGCGTCGATGGAGATGTATCTCGTCGCGTTGCAGTCCGGGCTTCCGGAGGCCCAGGCCCGAGAGATCACGCATATCGTCGCCAACTTCGACTTCTACAACCACGGCTGGACGGAGATGATGGAGTTCCCCGGCGACGAGCTCCGCGACCACTACGACCGCCACGCCGACTTCTTCGACGAGCACGACATCACCATCGACAACCCGCTGGGCGCGTTCCAGCCGGCCGACGGCATTCCGGACGCCCCGGCAACCCCTGAGAAGCTCGCCGACGCCGACTTCGAGAACGCCGCCGCCGGCTTCGAGGACGACGTGTACGTCGAAACCGACGACGGCATCCAGAAGGGCGGTGTCGACGAACCCGACGACGTCGACCCCGAGGACAGCCCGTTCGCCGAGTAGTCGAGCACCGCCGCCCGACCGGGCTGGGGGTCGTGACGACCTCGAAGCCACCGGCGCTGTCGCCGGTCAGCCGTGTCGAAGCCACCAGAGCTAAGTGGGGTTCGGGCGACCAGCCTGACGTGACAGCCCCGCCCTCCCCGGAGACCGTCACGACGTACCTCGAAGACGGTGCCCGCATCGCCGGCATCCTCCTCGTCTGGGGTGTGTTGACCTGGTTCTTCCGGTACGGCCTCACGGCGTTCCCCGGGCTCGATGTCGTGTTCGGCTTCGTCGGTGTCCTGAACGCGGTTCTGTACGTGGCGTACCGCACGCTCGACTACCACCACGCGCTCGCCGAAGACGGGTAGCCGGCACACCCCGCGGAATCGGCGCTCACCCGGCGTGGTCGACTCGTCGGCCGCGTCGGGCCGCGACCCAGCCGCCGACTCTCGCGCCGAGGACGCCGACGACTGCGGCGAGCGCGAGCACGAGCGCTGCGACCGCGCTGGTGGCTCCGAGGACGAACGCGGGACCAGCGACCTCGAACCAGGCGGGCCCGGACAGCGCCGTCGCGTCCCCGAGTATCGCCGCGAGCAGCCACGCGACCCCAGGGAGGCCGCCGACGACGCCGGCACGCAGGCCGACGGCGTCCGGGTCGGCGGCGCGACCGGCGGCCAGGTACCCGGCGACGAGTCCGGTGACCGCGACGGCGTCCAGCGGGAACTCGCGGCCGCCACCGGACAGCCAGTAGAGCGCGGCCGTCACGGGCATCGACGCGACGCCGCCGAGCAGGGCGTCCCGCCACGTTTCGGAGAGTCGACCGTCGTCGGGGCTGCGTCGGACCATACGGCGGCGGACGGCAGCGATGATAAAAAAGACCAGTGTGAGTTCGCCGCTCGTGCAGTCGGCCGAGCGGGACTACGCGCCGTCCAGAATCCGGTCGGCGGCTTCGTTGCCGGCGACGATGCCGCCGTTCAGCGACCGCTCGGGGTACTGCGCGCGGCTCGCCATGCCCGCATAGTAGACGTCGTCGTGGCCCTCGCTGGCGAGGTCGTAGGGCACCACCATGTCGAGGTAGCCGCGCTCGTAGACCGGTGCCGTTCGGGGGTTCCGGTTCGTCTCCACCCAGTTCACTGATTCGCGGTCGAAGTCGGGGAACAGCGCCTCGATGCCCGACAGCCAGTGCTCGCGGACCTCCTCGTCGCTCATCTGCCACACCTCGTCGTCGCGGCTCTGGACGTACTTCGGGACGTACAGCAGGTGTTCGCCGCCGTAGCGGGCCGGGTCGATGAAGTTCGTGTGCTCGATGAGCGCGCCGAAGGGCGCGTCGTCGGCGATGTTCAGCCAGTACGTGTCCGTCAGCGCCTCGTCCATCGAAACGATGGAGCAGACGGTTCCCTGGAAGGTGATGTCGCACTCGTAGCCGGTCAGGGATTCGAGCACGGTGGGCATCGCCGCCACGATCACGCCGTCGGCGTCGACGCGCTCGGTGCCCGCCTCGCTGTCGACAGTGACGCCCGTGACATCGCCCGCGTCGTCGCGCTGGATGGCGGTGACACGCGCCCCGGTTTCGATGTGTTCGCGGCCCACGTCTTCAACGAGCGCGTCCAGCAGCCGGCCGAACCCGCCGTCGAGGTAGCCCAACGGCTCGCCGCGCAGCAGGTCGCGCTCGCCCCGGAACTTGATGCGGCCCAGCAGCCACGCCGCGCTCACGTCGTCCATCCGGCTCCCGAACTTCGCTTCCAACAGCGGCTCGAAGAACTGCTCGTAGACGCCCCGCGTCGTGTGCTCGCAGAGGAACTGCTCGACGCCGACGTGCTCGAAGTCCGTCAGGTCCTCGTAGGTGTCACGCGACGGCAGGCCGCCCCGCACGTCGAGTTCCTGTGTCAGCATCGCCAGCCGGGCGGTGTCGTAGAGGGACAGATGCGGGAACGCCAGGATCTCCCAGGGCGTGTCCATCGGGTGGACGGTGCCGTCCACGTAGTAGGCGTTCTTCCCGATGGGCCACCGAAGGTCGTCGCCCAGCCCGAGCTCCTCGATGCGGTCGATGATGGTCTCCTCGGCGGCCGAGAGGTGGTGGTAGAACGCTTCGATGGGGTCGCCGGCTGTTTCGTGCGTGGCCGCCAGCCCTCCGACGGTGGCCGACGCCTCGAACACGCGGGCGTCGACGCCGTGTTGTTGGAGGCGTCGCGCAGCCGAGAGGCCAGCGATGCCGCCGCCAACGATAGCAATCATACCTCGGGGTCGCGTGGCAACCGGGGTCAGCGTTACGGTCGACCGCCACGCCGCCGTCCGTGTGAGACGTTGGTTCCCCCCGTCAGCGTTTTCCTCGCCCACAGCAGACGTTACGCCAGCATGGTTGTCACGGTGCGTGCGCCCGCGACGAGCGCGAATCTCGGCAGCGGGTTCGACGTGTTCGGGGTCGCGTTGTCGAAGCCCGCCGATGTCGTTCGAGTCGAGCGCGCCGACACGACAACAATCACTGTCACCGGGGCGGGCGCACAGTACGTGCCCACCGACCCACAGGAGAACACCGCCGGCGTCGTCGCCGCAGCGCTCGACGCGCCGGCCGCGATCCACATCAACAAGGGCGTGCGGCCGTCCTCCGGGCTGGGGTCGTCGGCGGCCAGCGCGGCGGCCGCGACCGTCGCGCTCGCGGAGCTGTACGACCGCCCGCTCGACGACGACGCGCTCGTTCGCGCGGCCGCCCAGGGGGAGGCGGCGGCGTCCGGCGTCGCGCACGCCGACAACGTCGCCCCCGCCATTCTCGGTGGGTTCACCATCGTCCGCGAGGACGGCATCGAGCACGTCGACGCCAGCCTCGCGCTTGCGGTCTGCCTGCCAGAAACGACCGTCTCAACGCGCGATGCGCGCGGCGTCATCCCCGAGTCGGCGGCCATGGAGGCCGTTGTCTCCACCGTGGAGTCGGCCGCCACGCTCACGCTCGGCATGTGTGAAAACGACCCACAGCGGGTCGGCCGCGGCGTCGAGGACGCACTCGTCACGCCGGCGCGTGCCCGACTCATGGACGGGTACGAGGCGGCGTCCGCGGCCGCCCGCGACGCCGGTGCGACCGGCGTGACGATCAGCGGCTCCGGGCCGGGCGTTGTGGCGGTCTGTCGTCGGCGCGACCGCAAGCGCGTCGCCGCCGCGCTCGTGGACGGCTTCGATTCGGCGGGGGTCGCTGCGTCGGCCTACCAGACGCGCATCGGCGACGGTGCCACACGGCTGGCAGCCGATGGTGACGACCGCGCGCCGTGACTGGTGGCAGCCACGGGCACGCTCCGGAGTCCGCTATAGTTATATTGTCAAGAAAACACATGTATGAGCGGCTCTTGAGACGTATTCCCAACCCAAACACCGGGGTTTTTTGTTGGTTTGGAGCGGCGTAACTGGTATCCGGGCGGCGGCGCATCGCAGCCGGGCCGACGACGGATGGCACGTCTCAGCCCACACAGAGACATCCACACCAATGCACAGACGGCAGTTCTTGACCGGGCTTGGCATCTCCCTCGGTGGTGTCACAGTCGGGTCTTCCACCCGGGCGCGTACAGTCATCACAGACACAACCGCAGCGACGGCCGACGACCGTGTCGACGAACTCCTCTTCGATTCGTCGGCGGGCCTCCTGGCCGCACCCCGCACCGACGGCGGCGATCCGGGATTCCTCCCGGACGCCCAGATCGTGGCCGCGGCCGAGCCGACCGCAACGACCGTCGACCGCGACGGCAACGACGACACCACCGCGTACCCCGACGGCGAGACGATCCCGCTGATGGCCGTCGACGGCTCCGTGGTCGCGTTCGCCGCGCCGTTTGCCCCGGACGACAGCGACGCCGGGTCGTACGGCAACGAGGACGTGTTGCTGAACGTCTTCGACGCCTACGCCGACGCGGGCACGATCTACTGGGACGACGGCCACGACCAGTTCTACGACCGCGCCTCGCACTCGGCGGTGGCCGCGCGCGCCGACACCGCGGGCCACACGGTCGCCGCGACGACCGACATCGCCGACGCGGTCACCCGTGAGGACGCCGCCGCGGCCGTCGTCACGTCCCCCGCCGACCCGTTCAGTGCCGCCGAACAGGACGCGCTGGCGGCGTTCGCCGCCGACGGCGGGCTCGTGGTGTTGATGAGCCAGTCGGACTATAAGAACTACGACGCCACGGCATCGCTCAACGACCTCGCCGACGGCATCGACACCACCATCCGGTTCAACGACACGCAGGTCACCGACGACCAGCACAACGCCGGCGCGGCGTTCGCGCCGACGACGGCGACGTTCCCCAGCGACGACCACGCGTCGCTGCTGGCGGCTCGCACTGACGGGACCGACGATGTCACGATCACCGCCGACGAAACGTACACCGTCGACGTGGTTCGGGTCACCGACGGCGACACTGTCGACGTGCGGTTCCGAGACGGCACGACCGACACGGTTCGCATCGTCGGCATCGACACACCGGAAACCGGCCAGACGACCGAGCGGGTCGCCGAATACGAGGGCATCACTGACGCCGCCGCGCTGAAAGCCCGCGGCGACGCCGCGACCGCGTACGCACGGGACGCGCTCGGCGGACAGACGGTCACGCTGTCCTTCGATGCGGGCGGGCCAGCGCGCGGCGACTACGGCCGCCTCCTGGGGTATCTCACGCTCCCGGACGGCACCACGTACAACCGCCGCGCCGTCGCCGACGGCGTGGCGCGCGTCTACGCCTCCGCGTTCTCCCAGTACGACGACTACTGGGCGGCCGAAGCCACAGCCCGGGCCGCCGGCGACGGGCTGTGGGAGCTCTCGGACCCGACCGCCATCGGCGGCCCCGACAGTCGATCCGTCGAGTCGCTGTTCTTCCCCGATCCGGTCGCGGTGACCGGCGGCCAGACAGTGGTCACGTCGGCCGACAGCACGCCCCTCGTCACCGCCGATGCTGCCGCCCGCGTCGCCGCGGTCGGCGGCCCGCTCATCGACGAGGGGTTCGAGCCCGCCGAGTCCGACGGCGCCGCCACCAACGAGGGCCACGACGTCTCGATGTTCGTCGCCGAGCTCATCGACTGCCTCGCTGCGGACGGCTTGTCCGCGCCCGTGCTCGTCGACGGCGGCCACGGCCAGTTCGGCAGCGACGCCGCGCTCTCCGCGGAGGACGTGGCGTACTTCCAGCGGTTCCTCGAAGGCTGGTCGCCGGCCGGCGTGGATCTGGACGGCGTCACCACCCTCCCCCACGACACCGGGCCGGCGCTCTGTCACGACGACGGCACGCCGGCCGCCAGCGCGCTCATCGTCTCGTCGCCCACGACCGCGTTCACGGCGGCTGAGCGCCGCGCGGTCGCCGACTTCGCCGACGCCGGGGGCGCTGTCATCCTCATCGGGTCGGCGGCCGACACCGACGCACTGGCGCGGTTCGCGCCGCTCACCGATGCACTGGATACGACCGTCGGATTCACCACGACGCCGGTCACCGACCGGACACACAACCTCGGCGGCGATCCCACGCGGCCGACGACGACGGCACTCACGGAGCCGGCCGCCGTGCTCGGCTCGAACGCGACCTCGCAGTAGCCGCGGCGCCTAGTTCCCGCGGTCCTGCATCCGCTCGTCCTCGGGCAGGTCGGCGTTCGGGTCGCCCTGCATGCCCTCCCCGATGTTCGACGCGATCTCCGCGAGGCGCTCGGGGTCGTCGTGGTTGTTCACGGCGTCCACGACCGCCCGGCCCATGGCCTCGGGGTTCTCTGCGCCGAAGATCCCCGAACCGACGAAGATGCCGTCACAGCCGTGATGCATCATCAGCGCCGCGTCGGCCGGCGTCGCGATGCCGCCCGCCGCGAAGTTGACCACCGGCAGCCGCCCCATCTCCGCGGTCTCGTGCACGAGCTCTCGGGGGGCTTCGTGGTCGCGGGCCCACATGTCCCGCTCCTCGTAATCCATGCCTTCGAGCTTGCGGATGGCGGATTTGATGTTGCGCTGGTGGTGGACCGCCTGGTTGACGTCACCGGTGCCGGCCTCCCCCTTGGTGCGGATCATCGCCGCGCCCTCGTCGATGCGGCGCAGCGCCTCCCCGAGGTTGCGCGCCCCGCAGACGAACGGCGCGGTGAACTCGCGCTTGTCGATGTGGTACTCGTCGTCGGCGGGCGTCAACACCTCGCTTTCGTCGATCATGTCCGCGCCCACCGCCTGCAGGATTTCGGCCTCCTTGCGGTGGCCGATCCGGGACTTCCCCATCACCGGGATCGACACCTCCTCGATGATGCCGGTCAGGCTCGCCGGGTCGGCCATCCGCGCCACGCCGCCGCGCTTCCGAATGTCCGCCGGCACGGCCTCAAGGTTCATCACAGCAACCGCACCCACGTCCTCGGCGATGCGCGCCTGCTCGCGGTTCACAACGTCCATGATGACGCCGCCCTTCTGCATCTTCGCGAACCCGCGTTTCACCAGCTCGCTGCCGCGCCGCAGTTCCTCGAGGTCGGTTTCCGTTGCCATACCATACCGTTGGTTTGGGAGTGCTTAATTGGGCCGGTTGCGGAACGACCTGAACGCAGCGTCACGCCGCCAGCACGCCCCCGACACCGCTCGCTCCGGCGGCCGGCTTCCCCGGCGCTGACGGCCGTGTGACCGCCACTGGCGCCCGCCCGGACCGCAAGCGCTATGCGGCGACCGCGCGACCGTCGCCACGTACCGATGCCGACTCGTGACGCCGCCGAGACGACGCCCGACGACACGCTCCCGTGGTACGTCGCCCCGCTCCCGACGCGACTGGAGGACCTTGCGCTCCGGCTGGCGTGGGTCATCGCCGCGATCAACGTCGCAGGCACCGTCTTCGGGTTCTGGTACTACCGCATACAGCTCGCGGACACGCCGCTGGCGGCCTGGATCTTCGTGCCCGACAGCCCGATGGCAACCCTGTTCATCGCGGCCTCGTTGGTGGCGTACGAACTCGACTGGGACGCCGACTGGCTGCACGCGCTGGCGTTTTTCGGCTGTCTCAAACTCGGCCTGTGGACGCCGTTCGTCCAACTCGTCGTGAACGGCCAGGGCGCGCTCTGGTGGGGCATGTACTGGTTCCTGGTGCTCAGTCACTTCGGGATGGCCGTCGAGGCGTTCGTCGTCCACCGCTACGCGACGTTCTCGGTGCCCGCCGTCGGGGTGGCGCTGGCGTGGTACGGCATCAACGACCTCCTCGATTACTTCCTGGGTGTGCTCGGTGGCCCCCACCACACGCTCCTGCGCGCCGAACTCGGGGCCGAAGCTCCACACGCCCTGTACGCCCACGACATCGCGGCCGCCTGCGCGGTGGCGCTCACCATGCTCGCGACCTACCTCGCGCTCGCCACCCACATCCACGCCACCGAGCACCGCCGGTGACTCACGGCAGCTTCAACATCCGTGCGCCGTCCTCCTGGGCGCGCAGCACCTCCGCGACGCCGGACGGAACCACGGTGACGCCGGACACGAACTCGGCGTTGGTGTAGTCGAAGCGCGCCACCGAGCGCTCGCAGACGGCCACGGTGACGCCCGCCGCGAGCATCTGCGCGACGTTCTCGGCTTCGGGTGCTGACGCGCGCAAGAACCGGACTCCCGGCCCGTTGACGACCACCTCGATGGCCTCCGGCGGGGTTTCGACGCTCGCGTCCTGCACGAGGTTCGCGAGGTTCTGCAACGCCATCGTCCACCCCGACACCGTCTCCGCCGTGATATGCACCACGACACCGGACTGACTGCTCATACACCGCGTGGTTGGAGTGACGCCCGCATAACCCTGCCGTCACTCCCCGGTGCCGGTGTTCTCGTGGGCGCGCACCCACAGCTGGCCGATGCGGGACAGCCACGTCCGGTAGGATTTCCCGTGTTCCTCGCGCTCGACGTACCCCTTCCCGCCCGGTCCGAGTTTGTCAACGGTGTAGGTCACCTTCGACCGGAAGCTGTCGGTGTACTCCTCGTTGAGGTCGTCGGCCAGCGCCGCCGCCAGCTCGCTGACCGACTCGAAGGTGCCGTGCTCGCCGAGGGTGAACAGGATCACCTCCTCGAAGGGCTTGACGTTCGAGAACGACGCCACGGGCAACTCCACGATGTGGCTGCCCCCGATCTCCTTGGCGCCGATGGTGGTGCCGCGCTCGTCGAACTCCGCGAGCAGATCGCGGGCCGCGGTCAGGCGCTCGTCGACCGCGTCCGCGTCGACGTCGCCGTCGGCCACCGACTCAAGCAGGGCGGCGCTGGCGCGTAACTCCTCGGCGAGCTCGGTTTCCAGATACTTCTCGGGGGCCGTGTAGTAGGTGTGGATGCGGTCGCGGTCCTCGGGCTGTTCGACCATCATCGAGTGGGCGGCCGTCGCGAACGCGAACGAGACGGTGCGGGGCATCGACGCGATGTTCACCCACACCTCGCCGTCGGGGTCGGCGTCGAGAACGTCGTCGATGAGCGCGAACGCCTGCTCGAAGGCCGCGTCGTAGTCGTACACGTCGACCACGGACACGCGGTCGGTGTCCGCGCCCAGTAGGTTCCGGAAGTCCTGTTCGAGTTTCTCGGAGATGCGCTGGCTGTACTCCACGTTCGCCTGACTCCCCACGGCCCCCTCCAGGAGAATCACGCGGTCGACCTGTAACTGCTCGCGCACCAGTGGCGCGATCAGCCGGTCGTAGTCGAAGCCGACCGGGACGACGTGCGTCTGCATGCCTTCGGCTTGGAGCATCGGCGGCAAAAGGCTACCGCGCTCCCAGCGAGGCCCCGACACCGCCAGCAGTAATAGCCGGGCACGCCCTATCGGGCGTATGAGCAAGTGGCTGGCGTCCGGGCTGCGACGCGATGTCTGCGTCGTGGTGGCTGGCGAGGGGTCCCCCACCCAGCAGTCCGTGAAGCGCGCCGTCGAACGCAAACACGACGACCGCATCGACCCCCAGCGCTTCGTGGGCGTGATCCGCAAGCTGGAGTCCGCGGGCATCATCGAGCGCGAACGCGACGGCCTCCACGACCGGCTGCTGTTGACCGACGCCGGCCAGCGCCGGCTCCGGGACCACCACGCCTGGGTGGCCGACTACCTCGACGACTGACTCAGTCCGCGCGCAACGCGTCGACGTACGCGCTCGCGTTCTCCGTGGCGCTGGGCGCCGTCACGGCCGAGACGCCGACGGTCAACACGACGCCGAGGGGGAGGCCGACGACCTGCGCGAACCACCCAAAGTACGACGACGCGATGATCGGGACGCCGGCCAGCGTGACCGGCGGCCCGAAGACGGTCGCGAGGTAGAACGCCTGGGTGCCCAGGACGCCGGCGAACATCCCGGCTTTCGTGGTCCGGCGCCAGTACATCGCCAACGCGACCGGCGGCGCGAGCTGGGCGAACCCACCGAAGGCGGTTGAGCCGACCTCAAGCAGGCTGCCGGGCCGCAGGAGGCTGCCGCCGAACGCCGCGACGGCGAACGCCGCAACGCCGACGCGGCCCAGGGTGTCCTCGCGGCGGGCGGTGGCGTCGGCGTTCACGAACGGCCGGTAGATGTCCCGCGTGAAGTACGACGACCCCGACAGCAGCATGGAATCACTGGACGACATCATCGCGGCGAGCGCGCCCGCAACGACGAGCGCGGCGAACCAGCCGGGCGTGTACTCGCTGAGGAGGATGGGAACGATGTTCTCGCCGTCGGGCAGCGGGAGCCCAACGCCGTTGGCCCACGCGCCCATCAGGAACGCCGGCACGAACAGCAACACGACCAGCAGCGGCCAGATCGCGAACGTGCGCTTGAGGGTGCGCTCGGAGTCCGCAACGAAGAACCGCTGGTTCACTTGCGGGAACATCGAGACGCCGACGGCGATGCCGATGGCCTGCGAGAGCATCCACTGCGGGGAGTACGCGCCGCCGCCGAGCGCGCGGAACTCGGCGGGGAGTGCGCCCGCCAGCCCGCCGGTGGTGCCCGCGATCTCGGCGGCCACCCAGACGAACGCCACCCACGTGATGCCGAGCATGAACACGCCCTGCAGGGTGTCCGTCCACGCGACGCCGCGCATCCCGGAGATGGCGACGTACACGACCATGAACAGCGTGATGAACCCGGCACCCGCCCAGTAGGGGACCGCACCACCGGTGAGGCCAACCAGCGCTTCCCCGGCACCGATCTGCTGGAGCATCACGTACGGGAACAGCCAGAAGATGCTGACGCCCGCGACCAGCCCGCGCAGGCCCCGGGAGCCGAAGCGGTCGCCGAGCATCTCGCCGAGCGTGACGTAGCCGTTGGCCTTGCCCAGCAGCCACTGTCGGTAGCCCAGGACGTACCACAGCAGCCCGAACAGCACGCCGTCCATGAGGCCCATGACGAGGATCCACTCGGGGCCGTTGGCGTACGCGATGTTCGGCCCGGCGAAGAACGTGAACGCCGACAGCAGCGTGGCGAACGTGGTGAACAGGAGCACGCCAGTGCCCAGGCCACGCCCGGCGAGGTAGTAGTCCTCGGCGTCCCGGTCGGTGACGCGGTACGCGACGAGACCGACCGCCAGCGCCACCACCATGTAGCCAGCCACCACGCCGAGCTCCAGGGCCACGCCGCTCACTGTCGCTCACCCGTCACGAACAACCCCCAGTCGTGGCGCGCGAACGCCCCGAACGCGAGCGCGGTCACGCCCATCCAGGCGATGTGCCACCACAGCCAGACCGGGAGGCCAGCGACGAGCGTGTCGCTGCGCCAGAGGAACCACGGGACGGCAAGCCCGAGCAACACGACGAAACAGCCACCCCAGCCGAGCGCGCGCCATGTTCGCATGGAATCATGGTACGCGTCCCATCCCGGGTTAATCATTGGGTTCCGGGGGTGGCTGCCAGGACGCCGGTTTCATGCCGCTCACGACAGGTATTTGACGACCCCCGTCATACAACAATGCAACACGAAACCGATGGAAGACACCGCCAAATACCTCATTCACGCGGACTTCGTCGTTGACGGCGTCGTCGAGCGCAGCGACGTCGTCGGTGCCGCGTTCGGGCAGACCGAGGGGCTGCTCGGCGACGACCTCGCGATCCCCGACCTCCAGGACTCCGCGAAGCTCGGCCGCATCGACGTCTCCGTGGACAGCGAGGGCGGCCAGTCGTTTGGCGACATCACCATCGCATCCAGTCTCGACCGCGTCGAAACCGCGACGCTTGCGGCGGCCCTCGAAGCCGTCGAACGCATCGGGCCGTGTCGCGCCGACGTCGAAGTCGACCGCATCGAGGACGTGCGCGCCGCCAAGCGCCGCGAAGTCGTCGACCGCGCGAAAGAACTGCTCGCGACCGCCTTCGACGAGGGCGCGATCAACGCCGACGACATCCTCGACGAGGTCCGGGAGAGCGTTCGCGTCGATGACATCACCGACTACGACGGCTTCCCGGCCGGCCCGAACGTCGACTCCAGCGACGCCGTCGTGATCGTGGAGGGCCGCGCCGACGTCGTCACCCTCCTGAAATACGGCATCAAGAACGCCGTCGCCGTCGAAGGCACCAACATCCCCGACGCCATCGCGGCGCTCTCCCGGGAGAAGACCGCGACGGCGTTTCTCGACGGCGACCGTGGCGGCGACATGATCCTGCGCGAACTCGGACAGGTCGGCAGCTTGGACTTCGTCGCGCGCGCCCCGACGGGGGAGTGTGTCGAGGACCTCTCCCGACGGACCGTCGACTCCGCGCTCCGGAACAAAACCCCGGCGTCGGCCGCCGCCCCGATCGCCACCACCCAGTCCGAAACCGCCGCCACGGACGGCAGCGCGACGCCGGCGCCCACCCCCGAGCCGGCGCCGGACACAGCGCCCTCTCCGGACAGCGACGACGACACCGAGGCGGCCGCGCCGCCGACGCTCGCCGAGCACGCCAGCGCGGTCGCGGACACCGAGACCGCACGCCTTCTCGACGACGCGCTCGCCCGCATCCGGGAGGTCCCAGCGGCTGAGGTCGTCGACGCCGTCGCCGACGCCGACTCCGTGCCGGCGGTCGTCGTCGCGGACGCCACGATCACCCAGCGCTTGCTCGATGTCGCCGCTCAGCGCGGCGTCGCGTCGCTGATCGGTGCCGACACCGACGAGTTCGTCAAACAGCCGCTTGCCACGCGCGTTCGCACCCTCGACGACGCCCGCACCTGACTCACGCGACGCCGACAGCGAGCGCGAGCGCACCGCCGACCGCAGCGCCGGTCAGCGTCGCCAGGAAGTTCACACCCTGGTTGGTGAGCACGCGGCCTTCGATGGTTGCGCCCGCGAGGCTGTCGGCGGTCATCCCGGCGACGCCCGCCGCCACCACCACGCCGCCGCCCCGCAGCGTCACGCCGAACACCGCGACCGACAGCACCGCAATGATCGTCGCCCCCACGACGCCCGCGAGCTCGCCCTGCCAGGTGACCGCGCCGTCGGTCCCGGGGTCGACGCGCTCGAACGTCGTCACCAGCCGCGGGGTGTCGAACAGCCCGCCGACCTCCGAGGACAGCGTGTCAGCCAGCGCCGTCGCAACGCTGCCGGCGTACGCGAACAGGAACGCCGTGTCGGCGAACGGCACGTGTGCGTGCGCCGCATACAACACCAACGCGATGAGCGCGGCCGCCGAGTTCCCCAAGACGTTGGCTGTGCCGCGCGCGCCGTCGTTCGGCTCCGCAACACCGCGGTCAGCCTTCAACTCGTACTTGAACTTCGTGGCCAGGCTGCCGACCGCGAAGAACGCAACGAGTACGACGAACCAGCCGTAGCCGCCGAGCACGACGGCAAGCAACCCGAGAAAGACGCCCGTGAGCATGCCCGCGATCGACGTCGCGCCGAGCGCACGCGACACCCACCCGAACGCCGTCGTGACCGCGAGCGCGACAAGCACGCGCTCCCAGGCCGCCACCGTCGGGACGCCGGCCAGCGGTGCCAGCGCCGTGACCACCCACAACACCACGACCACCGACCCCAACACCAGCGGGGCGTCCCGGAGCGCAAACAGCGTCCGCATGATCCCCGCCAGCAGCGCCCCGCTCACCGCCAGAAACACGAACTGGGGCTGTCCCACCGGCGCACCGGCGCTCGCGGCGACCACGGCCTGGCCCGCGAAGGCAGCGCCGGCGGCCGCGACAACGAACCCGCACATCGACAGCGTGCGGTTCTCCCGCACCGCCAACACGAGCCGGCGGCCGAGGTCGCCGTAGCCGACGATGAGCACGGCCGCGACGAACACGTCGGCGGGCGCGCCGAACGCCGGCAGCAACACGGCGGCGATCGCCGCCGCCAGTGCGAACGCCACGAGCGTGTGCAGTCGCCCCGCGTTGCGGTCCCGCACGGTCGACAACACGTCGAACAGCCAGCCGTCGGTGATCACCGCCGCCCCGGCGGCGACGGCCACGAACGGCACTGCGGCTGCACGGCCGAACGCGGGGGCCGCAAGTGACAGCGTCGACACCAGCGCGAACGCCAGTGCGCGCCGCAGGCTCCAATGCACGTCTGCCTCCGATTTGCCGGCCCCGCACTTAACTTCCCCGAAGCCGCGACCCACAACGCTTTGCACGGCGGCGCGTCATGGCCGACACGTGGGCCTGTACGACTACTATCTGGCCGCCCGCGTGCGCCGCCACAGCGCCGAGGCACCCGCACACACTGCGGTCGTCATCACGGAACGCGACCTCCTGGAGGCCGGCGCGTACGACACGCTCGCGGACTTCTACGCGTGGGCGTTCGACTCCGGCGTCGACCGCATCACCGTCTACGTGAGCGTGCTCGACGCCGCCGCCGTCCCGACGCTCGAACGCGAGCTTGGAAACGTCGCTGCGCCCCGCGAGGTCGCGGTGCGGGGCCCCGACGACGACGAGCGCGCCGACGCCCCGATCCAAGTGAGCGTCGGCCACGGCGGCAAACACGAGTTCGCGACCGCCGTGCGGAGCGTCGCCGACGCAGTCGCCGCCGGTGACCTCGACCCCGACGCCATCGACGAGGACGTGATCGAGTCCGAACTCGTGTTCCCGGCTGAACCGGACCTCGTGATCAAGACCGGCGCCGAACGCCTCTCGGATTTCATGATCTGGCAGTCCGTCTACTCGGAGCTCTACTTCACGGACGTCAACTGGCGGGACTTCCGGAAACGCGACTACCTGCGGGCGGTGCTTGACTACCAGAACCGCCAGCGGCGGTTCGGGCGGTGAAACGCCCCCTCGGCCGCACTCAGTCCGCCGACTGCGTCTCCGCCTCGACATCCTCGGGCGGGTCCGGGAGCGCGCCCTTGAACCGGTCGAGGACCCGGCGCGCCTCACCCACCTCACTGCCGAGCGCGCGAACCAGTGCGAGCGCGCGTTTCGCTCTGGTCTGCCGCCAGGACGCCGCCCGGGATTCGTACGTGCGGATCGCGCGCAGCAGATCGACTTTCGAGAACTCCGGCCAGTACGGCGTACAGAAGAAGACGGCGGCCTCGCTGCCGTTGGCGTGCCACGGCAGGAAATTCGACGTGCGCTCGTCGCCGCCGGTGCGAATGATGAGGTCGACGTCCCGGACGGGACTGGTGTGCAGCCGGGATTCGATGGCCTGGGCGTCGATGTCCGCGGGGTCGAGGTCGCCGGCGGCGACCGCGTCGGCGACACCGCGGGCGGCGGTGAGCAGCTCGTCGCGGCCGCCGTACGCCAGCGCGACGTTCAGCGTGAACCCGTCGTAGCCCGCCGTCCGGGATTCCGCGTACGTGATGGCGTCCCGGACGCGCTGGGGGAGGCGACCGGTGTCGCCGATGGCGCGGATCCGCACGCGGTCGGCGTGGACGCGGTCGGCGTCCGCGAACTCCCGGAGCTTCGATTCGAGCAGGTCGAACAGGTGTTGTTGCTGGTCGGGCGGGCGCTCGAAGTTCTCCGTGGAGAACGCGTACAGCGTGAGCTCCTCGACGCCCAGGTCCGAACACCACTCCAGGACGCGCTCG
The DNA here is from genome assembly GCF_049705385.1 of Halobacterium sp. MBLA0001. Classification (NCBI taxonomy): domain Archaea; kingdom Methanobacteriati; phylum Methanobacteriota; class Halobacteria; order Halobacteriales; family Halobacteriaceae; genus Halobacterium; species Halobacterium sp. MBLA0001. Next base: position 66 of record NZ_JBNAMQ010000007.1, on the reverse strand, counting down.
GTTGTCCGCGCGCCCGACTGGTAGCCGTCTGTCGGGTCGTCGCCGTGCTCGCGGGCGTACCGTCGG